>NZ_JAHZSX010000001.1:0-2799419 GCF_020982655.1 Acinetobacter sp. PW68
ATGCTTTGGACGGACTGCTTAAATCGCTTGCGACAAGAGCTCTCTGGAAATGTCTTTACAATGTGGATTCGCCCATTGGTGGCAGAAGAAGTTGAAGATACACTAAAACTTTATGCGCCTAATCCTTATTGGACGCGTTACATTCAAGAACATCATCTGGAATTGATTACCATTTTGGCAGAGCAGTTGTCTGAGGGGCGCGTGCGTAAGGTCGAAATTTTAGTCGATTCGCGCCCAGGTGCGATTTTATCGGCCAGTGAACAACCTGCGACCACCACTGCTGCGCTGGAATCTAGCCCTGCGCCTTTGGCCAAGCCTAAACGTGAAAAAGAAGAAAGTTCTGCAAAAAGCCGTAAACGCCTACTCAATCCGTTATTTACCTTTTCCTTATTTGTGGAAGGTCGTTCTAACCAAATGGCTGCGGAAACCTGTCGCAAGGTATTGACCCAATTGGGGGCTTCACAGCACAACCCTTTATTTTTGTATGGCCCAACAGGTTTGGGTAAAACTCACTTGATGCAAGCAGTGGGCAATGCGTTGTTGCAAGCCAAACCGAATGCACGGGTCATGTATATGACAGCAGAAAGTTTTGTGCAGGATTTTGTTAGCTCTTTGCAACAGGGGAAAGTCGAAGAATTTAAGAAAAACTGCCGCTCTTTAGATTTGTTATTGGTGGATGACATTCACTTATTGGCGGGTAAAGAAGCCAGTTTGGTCGAGTTTTTCTACACCTTTAACGCTTTATTGGACGAATCTAAACAAATCATATTGACTTCAGACCGTTATCCTAAGGAATTAACCGAATTGGATGCACGTTTGGTGTCACGTTTTTCTTGGGGTTTATCAGTCGGGGTGGAACCGCCAGATATTGAAACCCGAATTGAAATTTTATTAAAAAAAGCCGAAAGCAGCGCCGTGGATTTACCACGTAACTGTGCTTTATTTATTGCCCAGCAAGTGGTGGCTAATGTGCGTGAACTTGAAGGCGCACTCAATAAAGTGGTGGCAATTTCCCGTTTTAAAGGCACCCCAATTGATCTAGATGTGGTGCGTGAATCTCTAAAAGATGTCTTGGCAATTCGCGCGCGTACCATCAGTACCGAAAATATTCAGCGGGTAGTGAGTGAATATTTCCGCATTCCACTCAAAGAATTGGTGGGGCCAAAACGTACCCGTATTTATGCGCGTCCACGTCAGTTGGCAATGGGCTTGGCACGTGAGCTGACAGGTGACAGTTTCCCTGAAATTGGTATGGCGTTCGGTGGGCGTGATCACAGTACCGTGATGCATGCCTGTGAAAAAGTACAAAGCCTGCGTGAAGAAGATCCGATCTTTAACGAAGACTATAAAAACCTACAACGATTGTTGCAAAGTTGACCGAATTTGCTCAAATTCTGTTCTTGCCATGCAGCGGCTTTTGCCGCATAGTACACTGCTAAAAAACCTATTTTATACTCCAATCTTCAGTTGTTAGAGGAATGCACCGTGCGTTTAAAAATCGCGAAAGAAAGCTTACTGAATGTTCTGTCACATGTCGTAGGAGCGGTTGAACGTCGCCATACCTTAAATATTTTATCCAATGTCAAAGTTCAGGTGACTGAGCAAGCCTTAACCATTACTGGTTCTGACTTGGAAGTGGAGTTGGTTGCGAGTACGAATCTGACTGAAGGGGCATGTTTACAGGCAGGGGAAACCACAGTGCCTGCACGTAAACTGATGGATATTTGTAAATCTTTGCCAAGCGCAGCTTTGATTGATTTGCAAATCACTGAAGATCAACGTTGTATTTTAAAATCAGGCAATAGCCGCTTTGTGTTAGGCACTTTGCCTGCAGAAGATTATCCATTATTGGCCACAGAAAATGCTCAAGGCACGCAAGTGACCGTCACTGAGCGTGAGTTGAAGCGTTTGTTTGAAAAAACCGCGTTTGCTATGGCAGTGCAGGATGTACGCTTTTATTTAACTGGTACTTTGCTAGAAATTGATGAAAATCAATTGCGCGCTGTGACCACAGACGGTCACCGTTTGGCCTTGTGTGAAACAGCGGCTTCTTCGACCGCCACACAATTAATTCAAGCCATTGTGCCGCGTAAAGCTGTGGCTGAATTACAGCGTTTGCTGAGCATTGAAGATGAACAACTGGCACTTTTAATTGGGCGTGAATTGTTGAATGTGACCATTCGCACCCCAAGCCGTGACAAAGAACAAGCAGAAATTACCGTACGTTTTACCACTAAATTAATTGATGGTAAGTTCCCAGATTATCGCCGTGTGATTCCACGTGGTGGTGATAAAAACGTGCTGATCGCGCATGATGTATTTAAACAATCTTTACAGCGTGTGGCGATTTTAAGTAATGAAAAATTGCGTGGCGTATTCCTGAATTTTAGTGCGGACACCTTACAATTACGTGCCAATAACCCGGAACAAGATGAAGCAATTGAAGATTTAGCGATTCAATATGCCGATTCACCGTTGGAAATGTCATTTAATGCACAGTATTTATTGGACGTCTTAGGGGCATTGGATGGCGATGATGTATTGATGACCATGACCGAAGCCAACCAATCGGTATTGGTACAAGATCCAGCACATCAAGATCAAACCTATGTTGTGATGCCAATGCGTGTTTAAGTGAGCAGTTTATTTCAAGATTAAATCTAGCTGAATCATGCATATTACGCGTTTACATATCGAGCGTGTTCGGAACTTAAAAGCGGTTGCACTTCATGAGTTGCAGCCGTTTAACGTCTTTTATGGGCCAAATGGTTCAGGTAAAACCTCGATTTTAGAAGCGATTCATTTATTGGCGACAGGGCGTTCTTTTCGCACCCATATTCCTAAAAATTACATTCAGAACAGCAGCCAAGATGCGATTGTATTTGCCCAGTCTTTGACTGAAAAAATTGGTATGCAAAAAATGGCATCGGGTGAGCAGTTGATTAAGGTCAATGGTGACCCTGTTGCAACCCAAGGGCAATTGGCTAAAATTTTGCCTTTACAGCATATTGATCCACTCAGTACCGATATTATTGATCATGGTGCAAAACCACGACGACAACTACTGGACTGGTTGATGTTCCACGTGGAACCAGAGTTTTATCACGCTTGGCAATATTATTCACGTGCCTTAAAACAGCGTAATAGTCTGCTTAAATCACAGCGACATTTAAGTCTGTCAGACTTAGAACCGTGGAATAAAATGCTCAGTGATTATGGTGAGATTTTGCATCAGCAGCGCTTAGGAGCGGTGGAACAATGGCAGCAATTTTTTGCGCAAGATTTACAGTATTTACTGCCTGATTTACACATTAGTTTGGAATACAGCGCGGGCTTTCATACCGAAACAGGTTTGCTGAATGATTTGTGCAATTATCATCAAAAAGATGTGGAACGTCGCTATACCGAATATGGGCCACACCGTGCCGATTTACGCTTAAAAACCCCAATAGGCGATGCTGATGTGGTGCTGTCACGTGGGCAGAAAAAGCTATTGATTATGGCATTAAAACTGTCACAGATTGCAATGCTGCATGCGTCTAATAAGGAAACTGTGGTATTATTAGATGATCTGACAGCAGAATTAGATTTAAGCGCACAACAACGTTTAATTGAACGATTAAGCCAATTGGGTAGTCAAGTTTTTATTACCACTTTAGATCATCAATCCGTGCAACAACACTTACAAGCGTTGTCGATTCCTTATCGCTTATTTCAGGTCGATCACGGAACGGTGCAGGCTGTTGAGCAATAATTTTTTTTATCTTTGGATAGACCTATTTTTCACTAGGGAGAAACCATGAGTTCAGAAGATCAATCTGCCTCTACTACAGAACAAACCATTGAAAAGGCTTATGATTCCTCTAGTATCAAAGTATTGCGTGGCCTAGATGCTGTTCGTAAACGCCCAGGCATGTATATCGGTGATACAGATGATGGTACAGGTTTGCATCACATGGTGTTCGAAGTAGTCGATAACGCTATTGATGAAGCTTTGGCGGGTCATTGTGATGAAATCTTGGTGACTATCCATGAAGATGAATCTGTTAGTGTATCTGACAATGGTCGTGGTATTCCAACTGATATTCACCCAGAAGAAGGTGTTTCTGCGGCACAGGTTATTCTGACGATTCTGCACGCAGGTGGTAAGTTCGATGACAACAGCTATAAAGTGTCGGGCGGTTTGCACGGTGTGGGTGTGTCAGTGGTCAACGCTTTATCGAGTAAACTTGAATTAACGATTAAACGCGCGGGTCAAATTCACCAACAGGAATATCGTCATGGTGATCCGCAATATCCTCTGACAGTGGTCGGCGAAACTGATCAATCAGGCACGACTGTGCGTTTTTGGCCAAGTGCTGAAACTTTTAGCCAAACCATTTTTAATGTGGATATTTTGGCGCGTCGCTTGCGTGAATTGTCTTTCTTAAACGCGGGCGTGCGTATTGTACTGCGTGATGAACGTGTCAATTTAGAACACATTTTTGACTATGAAGGCGGTTTGTCTGAATTTGTGAAATATATCAATGCAGGCAAAACCCATCTGAATGAGATTTTTCATTTCACGACACAGGCTGAAAACGGAATTACCGTAGAAGTTGCTTTACAGTGGAATGATTCCTATCAGGAAAACGTACGTTGCTTTACCAATAACATTCCACAAAAAGATGGTGGAACGCACTTGGCAGGCTTCCGTGCTGCGCTAACCCGTGGGTTAAACAACTACATGGAAAGCGAAAATATCCTGAAAAAAGAAAAAGTTGTGGTGTCAGGCGATGATGCACGTGAAGGTTTAACCGCGATTGTGTCGGTCAAAGTGCCAGATCCAAAATTCTCATCACAAACCAAAGAAAAATTGGTGTCGAGTGAAGTGAAACCTGCTGTTGAGCAGGCCATGAATAAATCTTTCTCCGAATATTTGTTGGAAAATCCACAAGCTGCAAAATCTATCGCGGGTAAAATTATTGATGCAGCACGTGCCCGTGATGCAGCGCGTAAAGCCCGCGAAATGACGCGTCGTAAGAGTGCTCTAGATATTGCAGGTTTGCCAGGTAAATTGGCCGACTGTCAGGAAAAAGACCCAGCATTATCTGAATTATATTTAGTCGAGGGTGACTCGGCAGGTGGTTCGGCTAAACAAGGTCGTAACCGTAAAATGCAGGCGATTTTGCCACTGAAAGGTAAAATCCTCAACGTGGAACGTGCCCGTTTTGACAAGATGATTTCATCGGCAGAAGTAGGTACTTTAATTACTGCTTTGGGCTGTGGTATTGGTCGTGAAGAATATAACCCAGACAAACTGCGTTATCACAAAATCATCATCATGACCGATGCTGACGTAGATGGTTCACATATTCGTACCTTGCTCTTGACCTTCTTCTTCCGTCAAATGCCAGAATTGGTCGAGCGCGGTCATATTTATATCGCACAGCCACCATTGTATAAGCTGAAAAAAGGCAAGCAGGAACAGTACATCAAAGATAACGATGCTTTAGAAACCTATTTAATTTCTAATGCGATTGATGAACTGGAGTTGCATGTGAGTGCTGATGCACCTGCAATTCGTGGCGAGGCTTTAGCCAAAGTGATTGCTGATTATCAAACATCACAAAAGAGTTTGAGTCGTTTAACGCTGCGTTATCCTGCAAGTCTGTTGGATGGTTTATTGGAGCTAGATGCCTTTAAAATTGATCAAGCAGCAGATCAGGCCTATGTGCAACAATGGGGCGAGCAATTACGTCAAAGCATTGAACGATTACAGCCAAGTTTGCGTCCTGAATTAAGCATCGAACAGTTTGAAAAAGAAGATGCGGATGGTCAAAAATCTGCAACGTATTGGCCACGAATCACGGTATATGTGCACAACTTGCCACATACTTATTTGCTAGACACAGGTTTGCTAGGTTCAGCTGAATATGCACGTTTGCTGAAGAATTCAAAAAGCTGGTTTACGCTGCTTGAAGAAGGTGCATACTTGGAAAAAGGTGAACGTAAAATTACTGTCAACAATTTCCATCAAGTGTGGCAACACATTTTACAAGACTCGCGTCGCGGCATGATGATTCAGCGCTATAAAGGTCTAGGTGAGATGAACGCGGAACAGCTTTGGGAAACCACCATGGACCCAGAAAACCGCAATATGTTGCAAGTCACCATTGATGATGCCATTGAAGCAGACCGCATGTTCTCTTGCTTAATGGGCGATGATGTAGAACCACGTCGTGCCTTTATTGAAGAAAATGCCTTAAATGCAGATATTGACGCTTAATTCGTCCAAATCATCCGCATAACCCAAAGCACTCTACGGAGTGCTTTTTTGTGTTTGGCTTTTGTTGTTGTCATGATTCATCCAAATAACTTTTATAAAACTGACTTATTGTTCTGTCATGCTGAGCCACATTAAGCCAAAAATAGAAGAGAATCATTAAGATGGATAATCAATTAGAACAAGCACGTGATGCATGGGTGAATGCCTTTTTTACTGGCAATGTGGAGCTGTTAGCACACTATGAAGATGAGGATTTTAAAGTTGTTTATACGGCAGAATCATGTGTGGAAAATCGTGAAACACGTTATGCCAATATTCAGCATGCAGTAAATAATGGTGTCTGGAAACCGATCAAACCGAATGTTGAATCAGAAGAATATGAGTTCGATCGTGAGCAGGTTAATTGTCGGATTCAAATTGGTTTGGCGGATGATCAAGGGTATATTCAAGAAATCTGGCGCTATATTCAGGGCTGGAAAATACAAGAATTATGTATCAGTAAAGTAAAAGTGGCTGCTGAATAGCCGCGAATTTTTGTGAATCACTAAGATTCAATGACCCAAAGCAATCATCAAGGAATGTGCTGATTTGGCCTTAATTGGGGTTTTGAATTTAAAATAATGGTTGATTTAAGGTGTGGATAACTGATTTTTAGCTTTTAAATTTAAATTTCAGTTTTTGAATTTAAAAGTTGTGCTGAGTTTTAAATTCAAACTTTCTTGCTTGGTGACTAAGTCGGCATATTTTTATTATGAATAGGTAGTGTCATACAACTGTAGTGTATTGCGGGATTGATAAATGAAAATAAACAAACGCAAGACGGCATGTAAACAACTTGAGCGATCAGTTACAGGACTTCAAGACACAAAACGCAACCTTGACCAACAAGCAACTACAAGCATTAGGGATGCAAGTATCCAAGTTAAAGAAATAAATGAGCCTAAAAAGAGTTATGGAATGAGATTTGGCAGATAACAATGTAAATTACATTTATTAAAGGAAATATTAAAAAAACTTTAATATTTAATGACTAAAATTAAATAAGTGATAAAAAATGAAAAAACTATTCGCATTGAGTTTACTAGTATCATCGACATCAGTCTTTGCAGCTTTACCTCCGTTTACACCCCAAAACCTAGAAGGATTTAAAGGTGTTCAAAGAGATAGTATGTCTCGCTTGAGAGTTAATCTCACAGTTTCTAGTAATAATGATGCTGGAGAGATTAGTATTTCTAATTTCACTTTATGTTCAGCAACTGCTTGTTGGAAAGCTGAGGTTAATAAAGATGTACCTGTTGTAAATAGTAGTACCACTAGAGGGCACCTAGTAGCAGATGTATTCATTCCAAAGAATGAAAAAATTAGAGAAGTTTTCTTTGAACCGACTACAGGTAAACAGTCAATTGAAGGTGATTTAAAGTTTAAAGAAGCAGTGAAAATTGATCCAGAATATCAAGGACAAAATTTATATATTGTTTTAGATAAAACTAATAAAGGAAATGGTGTATTCCGCTATTTTCCAGTAGCTAGTACTTCGTTACCTTTTAACCCTGAACTAAAATATTATCTAATTGATCCAAAGTTTAATCAGTCAATTAATTTGAATAGTAAAAGTACGATTACTTTTCCATCTAAATTCTTGGCTCAACCTCAACTATTCACTATTGCTGAGCATAACGTAGGTAAGAAATTTCCAATGCTTGATATATACCCTTATATCAAGGGAAGTAATAACCTCAAGATTAAGTTAGCCGAAGTAAATAAAGGTGCTAATACTAATACAGCGAATCAGATAGCAAAATCATTAAATTTTTCGGAAATAAATTCTACTGAAACTCGTTTAATTGAGGGATCAGATACTCCAGTCGTGCCGCGCAACAAGTCTCTATGGCTACGGCTGCTGCAACTTGTGCATCTACAATAAGCTCTAATTTAGCGAGTTATTGAAGCCTTTTGACAAGTACAGGGGGAGTAAAGATTTCAGCATGTGAAATTAATGACTCGGGTTTTTATGGTATGGTGATTGTGAAGATAAACTAAATATTAAAAACTATTAGAAATGTGGTTTATGAGTATGCCACATACAGAATGTATCTTCTATCCAATATCATAAGATTTAACCCTATTTCGCATAGGGTTAAATCTCATCGATATGCTTATTCAAAACTGCTTTCGAGTTCTTCTAATTCCATCATCAATTCAAGCATGTGTTCTTCTGCCTGTGCCAATTTGGTTTTCAGATCATTTTGTTCATTCATGAGTTTGAGCAAATCATCTTTACGGTTGGCATCGTAAAGGGCAGGATCTGCCAGTCCGGTTTCAATTTCAGTCAGACGCGGTTGAATTTTTTCAATTTGCGCTTCGTATTTTTCAATATTTTTACGAATAGGGCGAGTTTGTTCACGGCGGTGTGCTGCCAATTTACGTTGCGCTTCTTTATCTACTTTGGCGAGGTTGGTTTTGCTTTCAACCACTGGACTTGGATTGGATGGGGCTGTGTTAGATGAGCTTTGTTTAAGCATGTCTGAACGGGCTTGGCGTAACCATTGGGCATAATCCTGTAAATCGCCTTCAAACTCTGTGCATTGTCCTGCGTGAACCAAGAGTAAGTCATCACAGACACTGGCAATCAATTGACGTTCGTGTGACACCAATACCACTGCACCTTCATAATCCTGTAAAGCCATGGTGAGGGCATGTCGCATATCTAAGTCTAAATGGTTGGTCGGTTCGTCCAGAATCAGTACGTTAGGGCGTTGCCAGACAATTAAAGCCAAAGCCAAACGCGCACGCTCACCTCCTGAAAAACTTTCACAAGGCGTGTCCATACGTTCACCACTAAAGCCAAAACTGCCTAAAAAGGCGCGTAAAGTGGCTTCGCTGATTTTTTTATCGGCAATGCGTGATAGTTGTAGCATCGGGCTGGCAGTATCATCCAAAGCATCCATTTGATGCTGCGCAAAATAGCCAATATTGAGTAACTCTGAGGCTTTACGAGTACCTGACAATAATGCCAATTCACCCACTAAGGATTTAATTAAAGTCGACTTACCTGCGCCGTTCATCCCCAATAAACCAATACGGCTGGTCGGAGTAATTTGTAGGTTAATTTTGCTGGCAATCACTTTGTCTGCATAACCAATGCTGACGTGTTCCAAGGTCAGTAACGGCGAACTCATTTTGGTCGGTTCACGGAAACTGAAGGTAAATGGGGTATCTACATGTGCGGGGGCAAGCAATTGCATGCGTTCCAATTGCTTGATACGGCTTTGTGCCTGCCGTGCTTTGGTGGCTTTGGCTTTAAAGCGATCAATATATTTTTGTAAATGTGCACGGGTTTCTAATTGTTTTTCATACGCTTGTTGATGTTGTGCCAAGCGTTCACTGCGAGTGGTTTCAAAGGTTGAATAATTGCCTGTATATAAAGTCAGTTCGCTATTTTCAATATGTAAAATATGATCGGTAATGGCATCTAGAAAATCACGGTCATGGGAAATCAGCACCAAAGTTCCCGTATAGGCTTTGAGCCAGTCTTCTAACCATAAAATTGCATCTAAGTCTAAGTGGTTGGTTGGTTCGTCCAGTAACAATAGTTCTGAGCGACTCATTAAGGTGCGTGCTAAATTTAAACGCATCCGCCATCCACCTGAAAAACTACTGACCGCCAAGCTGTTTTGATGTTCCATAAAACCTAAACCTGCCATGAGTTGTGCGGCTTTGGCAGGTGCGGTATAACCATGAATTTCATCAAAACGACCATGCAAATGCGCAAGTTGGTCATTATTTAATTGTTCGGGATGTTGTAGTTGTTGTTGAATGTTCCAGTATTCTTCATCACCCGATAGCACAAAATCAATCGCAGGCAAATCCAATGCTTTAACTTCCTGTGCCATGTGCGCCACAGTCCAGCCTTGTGGACGGCTTAGCATACCTTCATCTGGAGTTAAGCTGCCCAAAAGCGCAGCAAATAAACTGGATTTTCCTGCACCATTGACGCCTGTAAGACCGACTTTCCAGCCTGGATGGATTTGCATAGACGCTTTTTGAAATAAAACACGTCCACCGCGGCGTAAAGAAACTTGGTCAAGTTGAATCATGGTGCTTACTGGTCACAACAAAAGTTGGGCATATTCTAATGTAAGCCCGCTAGAAAACAAAAATAAGCCTAGTTTTATTTGTGATTTGCGAAAAATCTCTTTTGTGATGCTTAAAAACTACGTTGCAGCAACAAAATTTTTTATAACTTTGTAAACAAGCGCAAAAGACGTGCATGTTGTAAACGATTTGATTTTAATCTAAATCTATAAAATATATGTGAATTATGGAATCAAAGTGATAGCTTAAATAAGGCAGTATAAGTTTTGGCAGAATTGACAGACGAAATTTGAGTAAATGCTCTATTTTTTTAATTTGAACTTGCTTAATATTTGTTTCGTGTACGGACACTCAAAAAAAAAAAAAATCTGTAGAAGGATCGAAACAATGAAAAAAATATGGGTCAGCACAACATTGACTGCATTCGCAGCGATCGGTTTTAGTGCTCAGGCGCAAGCAGCAAAAGTAGATGTATGTGTCTTTGACTTACTGGGTAAGTCAGGTGAATCTTTTCAAATGGCACAAGAATGGGCGCTAGCCGCAAAAGGCTGGGGTGCAGAAGTCAATTTAATTGCGCGTCAAGATGAAGCTGTTGCAGACAATGACTTTAAAGCAGGCAAATGTGATGGGGTATTTATGACTGCCATGCGTGCCCGTCAATACAATAAGTTTGCAGGGTCAATTGATGCTTTAGGTGGTGCACCAAATAATGCGATTGCACAACGTGCCATCAGTTTTGCTTTAGACAAACGCAATGCTGCGAAAATGGTCACCAATTTAGGTGGAAAGAAATATGAAGTTGCGGGTATTTCACCTTTAGGTTCGGCATTCATTTTTGTGCGCGACAAGAATATCAGTTCGATTGAAAAAGCAGCAGGGAAAAAATTTGCGGTATTGGGCTATGATGATGCACAAAAAATTATGGTGCAGCGTGTAGGTGCGCAAGCCGTCATTTCTGATGTGTCTAACTTTGTGGCAAAGTTTAACAATGGTCAGGTCGATATGGTCGGCGCGCCTGCCTATGCGTACAAACCTTTAGAAATCTACAAAGGTTTAGCTAATAACGGGGCAATGTTTAATTTCCCTGTATTACAAGTGACCGCAGACTTTGTAATTCGTCCTGAACAATTCCCTGCAGGCTTTGGACAAAAATCACGAGATTGGTTTGTAAAAAACCTACCTAAAGCGATGAGTATGATTAATCGTTTAGAAGGTGAAATTCCAGCCAAATATAAAATGAACCTGAGCGCAGAAGATAAAACCAAATATCAAAAAATGCTGCGTGATGGACGTATGGATATGACCAAACGCGGCATTTATGACCCTGCTATGATGAGTGTGTTAAAACGTGCTCGTTGTTCTGTCGAAAAAACCAATTTTGAATGTTCACTGGGTGGTGAATAGATTGATTTTTAATAAAAAACCTAGAAAATTCTAGGTTTTTTTATATTGAAAGATTTGTCAATTGAGCCATATCAGCCAGAGATTAAAATTCGTTAATCTAAGCGTGATGAGAAGAACAGTGATGCAAAATTGAAGTTTAGATCAACTGTGCGCAGAAAAACAAAAAATAGAAGGAATTAGGAAATGAAACAATGGACGAATGCTTTATTATTTGGTGCAGGCTTGTCTTTAGCCGCCAGTACAGTGCAGGCCAAACAAGTGGTTTGTGTATTCGACTTGGTCGGTAAAAATGGTGATGTCTATAACTTAATGCAAGACTATCAATTGGCGGCCAAAAACTGGGGTGCAGAGATTGAGTTACGCGTAGGTCAAAACGAAGGCGTGATTGCAGAAGATTTTAAAGCAGGAAAATGTGATGGTATTAGTGTGACGGGCATGCGTGGTCGTCAATTTAACCATTTTACAGGCTCATTGGATGCAATTGGCGCGATTCCAGATTTAAAACTGGCAGTCAAAGTCATGCAAGGTTTGGCAAGTCCTGCTTTCGCCAAATATATGCGCAATGGCCAGTATGAAGTCGCAGGCGTCATTCCCGTGGGTGATGCCTTTTTGATGGTGAATGACCGCAGTATTAATAGTGTCGCGAAAGCTGCAGGAAAAAAAATTGCGGTTTTAGATTATGACCAAGCGCAAAAAATTATGGTACAGCAAATTGGTGCGCAAGCAGTAAGTGCCGATGTCACCAATTTTGGCAGTAAATTTAACAATGGTCAGGTTGATATTATTGGTGCGCCCGCTGCGGTATTCCGCCCTTTGGAACTCCACAAAGGTTTAGGTACTAAAGGTGCGATTGTGAATTATCCAATTTTACAAGTCACGGGCAATATTATTATCCGTCCTGATAAATTCCCTGCAGGATTTGGTCAAAAATCACGTGATTGGGTGAAAGGGCAGTTACCACGTGCCTTTGATATTCTGGGTAAAATGAAAGCTGATATTCCTGCAAAATATTGGATGCAAGTGCCTGCAGCAGATCAACCGGGTTATCAGAAAATGATGCGTGAATCGCGGATTGACTTAACCAAACGTGGTGTTTATGACAAACGCATGATGAAATTATTATGGCAATTCCGTTGTAAACAAGCGCCAACCAATTTTGAATGTGGTTTGCAGGACGAAAATTACAAATAATTGGAGAATCTTGAGGTAAACACTCAGAATTCACTTTAATTCTGCATCACTGTCCCAATATTGAGTATGCTATACTTGATAAGTGGTCTTTTTGTAGAAAAGACATCTGAATTGTACCTGAGGAAAATCCATCATGAATGCCCAAGCACTTGAGCTCACCGACAACGCTGCTAAAAAAGTTCGCCAATTGCGTGACAGTGAAGGTAATCAAGACTTAATGCTACGTGTATATGTGACGGGTGGCGGTTGTTCAGGCTTTTCTTATGGCTTTAACTTTGCAGAAAGCCAAAATGAAGATGATGCAGAATTTGTGAATGGCGATGTAAAAATGCTGGTCGATTCGCTCAGCTATCAATATTTAGTTGGCTCGGTCGTGGACTATATTGAAGGCTTGGAAGGTTCGCGTTTTGTGGTACAAAACCCGAATGCAACTACGACTTGCGGTTGTGGTTCTTCATTCTCAATCTAAGTGAAATTTAAATATTTTTGAGTATCAGCATCTGAAAAAGTAGATTGATGCGCTCAAAATGATCAAAGCCTTTCCTATATTATAGAATAGGAAAGGCTTTTTTTTTGCTACTGATCTGGTTTAAAAGTGCATCCTTAAACTAAAGTCATGGTACCTAAAATACGATCACCTTTTGCCCCTGTGACCGCAGGTAAATTGCCACTTAATTGCTGACAAAAACGCATCGCTAACCAAGCAAAGGCGGTGGCTTCGACCCATGTCGGGTTTAATCCTAAATCGGCTGTGCTTTGTACTGTCCATTGATGTTTACGCAAACGCCAACGCAATTGTTCGAGCAAATAAGAATTATAGGCACCACCACCACAAACATAGACTTCGCCCGTATCCATGCCCGAACGATAAATGGCTTTTTTAATCGCGCGGGTGGTGAGCTTTAATAAAGTCGCCTGAATATTTTCAGGATTATCTTCCAGCTCGTTATATTCCACATCATTACGCCAATCGGCAACCTGTTCATCTAACCATTCCAAGTTAAAGTCTTCGCGCCCTGTACTTTTAGGCGGTTCTTTAGAGAAAAAAGCATGCGCTTGCAAACGGTCTAACAAGCTGCGAATCGGATGGCCATACGCCGCCCAATTGCCATTTTCATCATAAGGTTGTCCTGTGTAACGCTCACACCAAGCATCCATTAAAATATTGGCAGGTCCAGTGTCAAAACCTGACACTGCTTCGGGCTGTCCTGCGGGCAACAAACTGACATTGGCAATACCACCTAAATTTAAAATTACCCGATGGATACTGGGATGTTGGAATAAATTTTGATGGAACGCGGGCACCAAAGGCGCACCTTGTCCACCTGCAGCCATGTCACGACGACGAAAATCTGAAATTACAGGAATTTGAGTAATTTCAGTGATAATGTTCGGATCGCCAATTTGTAAAGTAAAAGCATGTTCAGGACGATGACGAATGGTTTGACCATGCGAACCAATCGCTTTAATTTGAGATCTATCCAGTTTATTTTTTTCAATCAGGTTGTTAATACCATGTCCAATCATGGTGGCTAAAGCCACATCTGCCTTGCCCATGCGGTCAATTTCATTGTCACCGGGCAAAGTCAGTGCCATAAGTTCGTCGCGTAAATCGGGATCAAAAGGCAAAGTCAGGGTAGCGTGGAGTTGCAGTGGATCAAAAGAAGCAGCAACAAGATCGACACCATCCATGCTTGTGCCCGTCATTACCCCAATATAGATCGCTGTCATGGTTATTCTATAGCCTGCAATATGCTGAAAAAGTGTTAGTATATCGCACAAATTGAATAACTGATGTGTTTGGATTTCGTGATGTCAAATTTCCTGCCGGCTGAAGAACAACTTGCTCTCATTCAACGAGGCACGCATGAAATTATTTCTGAAGAAGATCTTCTAAAGAAATTAAAAGAGAATCGTCCTTTAAAAATTAAGGCGGGGTTTGACCCGACTGCACCTGATTTACACTTGGGGCATACGGTATTAATCAATAAATTAAAAGTATTCCAAGACTTAGGTCACGAAGTCTTTTTCTTGATTGGCGATTACACCGCCATGATTGGTGACCCAACGGGTAAAAGTGCAACACGTCCGCCGTTGTCACGTGAAAAAGTCTTAGAAAATGCCAAAACTTATCAGGAACAAGTTTTTAAAATTCTTGATCCAAATAAAACCAAAGTGGTGTTTAACTCAGAATGGTTTGCAACGAAAACTGCAGCAGATTTAATTCAGTTGGCATCGCAGCAAACCGTAGCGCGTATGTTAGAACGTGATGACTTCACCAAGCGTTATAACAATCAGCAACCGATTGCGATTCACGAATTTTTGTATCCGCTGGTACAAGGTTATGACTCGGTGGCATTACGCGCCGATGTAGAGTTGGGCGGTACAGACCAGACTTTTAACTTGTTGATGGGACGTACCTTGCAAGGTCGTTATGATCAGGAAGCTCAGGTTTGTATTACTGTGCCAATTCTTGAAGGTTTAGATGGCGTGAATAAAATGTCTAAATCTTTAGGCAACTATATTGGCGTGTTTGATGCACCGGGTGCGATGTATCAAAAAGTCTTGTCGATGCCAGATAGTCTGATTGAGCGCTATTTTGAATTACTCAGCTTCAAGTCGATGGAGGAAATTGAAGTGTTGCTCAAAGAAATGGCAGAAGGTCGGAATCCTCAAGAAATCAAAAAGATTTTGGCACTCGAATTGGTGGAGCGTTTCCATGGTAGCGAAGCCGCAGCCAATGCCCATAAAGGTGCGGGTAATATCATTACCGAAGGTGAATTACCTGAAGGTACGCCAGAAGTCACGATTTCGCGTGCTGAATTTGGCGGTGAATTATTTATTGCTTCTATTGTACGTGCTGCGGGTTTAACTAAAAATGCTGCACAAGCCAAAGATGCTGTGGCGCGTGGCGCAGTGAAAGTAGATTGGAATGTAGTCGATGCAAGTTTTTCGATCAAAGAAAATGCAACGCATATTATTCAGGCAGGTAAAAAAGCAATTGCCAAAGTTACGTTCACAGACTAGAACTATTCTAAGTGATTGAAATACAAGCAGGCTTCGGTCTGCTTTTATTTTCTGTTTGGTATATTTATTATATGAATAAGTAAATTCAAAAAAAACCTATAAAAACAACACTTAAATTTTGCCAAACATCTTGCAATTTTGCTCAGTTATGTATAAGATTCACCCATCTAGACACAGTGTACAAAACAGATCTAGAGGGTACTTATAACGATAGCTCCACAATTTACAAGTCCCTTCCCCAAGGGACTCTTTTTTTTGTATAACTATAATAACGATATATGGATCGCATATAGATTCAACTCCGAGGGAGAGATTTTGGGAGAGATCTCTTTCTTTTTTTTGCCTTTGGTTTTGTTGTGGTTTATATCTAAAGGTAAAATGTAAAGCTCCTTCTCTTTGTTTTATAAAATATTATTAGGCCTCTTGCGAAAGTATAGTTTATCTAATTTTTGAATTGGCTAAAACCTGATAAAATATAGCTTTCAGCTATTTAAAACTTGACTAACACAAGAAGTCTATTGAAGTTTTAAAACCTGATTTGAATTTTAAGGCTACATTTATAAGTAAAACCTCTTGTAAGCGGTGCATATAGATGGGTCGATCCACATTTGCTGAACACCAACTTTTAATTAGCGGTAAAACCACCACACGGGTATAAAATCAATGATAAATATACGCCGTATGTACGAATGTGATTTGGGACCATGCAAAAGAATTTTTAACTGAAATGTAAAATTTTTTAGATGTCGAAAGACGAAAAGAATCGTATACATTGGCAATCGTTGATTACAGCATGAAAAATTTGACTGATTTGAGTCCACAAAAATATGGATAAAAACATTCTTTGTATTTTGTAGATGTGAGTTTTTATTAAAATTTGATGAAAAAATAGCTAAAAAATTAAAAAACCAAGCAATTTTGTAGAAAAAAAATACATACGTGAAAAATATTCTAATTTAGGGCTTGCAAAGATTTTGAAATCCCCTAGAATGCACTCATCCCGACGCGAAACAGCCTACGAACTTAGCTTACAGGGTTAGGTTATTAGAAGAGTTTTGCGTTAAAATTTCTACTGACGAGGTAGAAATTGAGATCATTAAGAGATTATGAAGAACAACTTGTGTGGATTTTTACTGGTTGATTGATCGAAATTATTTTCATTGATTGATTGGTTTAAATTACTCGAAGTTTATTTGAGCGAAATTTAAGTCAGAAAATTGATGAGCCAGATTTGGTCACTTCGAATAAAGTGACAAAATGATTTTAACTGAAGAGTTTGATCATGGCTCAGATTGAACGCTGGCGGCAGGCTTAACACATGCAAGTCGAGCGGGCGAGGTTGCTTCGGTAACTGAGCTAGCGGCGGACGGGTGAGTAAAGCTTAGGAATCTGCCTATTAGTGGGGGACAACATTCCGAAAGGGATGCTAATACCGCATACGTCCTACGGGAGAAAGCAGGGGATCACTTGTGACCTTGCGCTAATAGATGAGCCTAAGTCGGATTAGCTAGTTGGTGGGGTAAAGGCCTACCAAGGCGACGATCTGTAGCGGGTCTGAGAGGATGATCCGCCACACTGGGACTGAGACACGGCCCAGACTCCTACGGGAGGCAGCAGTGGGGAATATTGGACAATGGGGGGAACCCTGATCCAGCCATGCCGCGTGTGTGAAGAAGGCCTTTTGGTTGTAAAGCACTTTAAGCGAGGAGGAGGCTTACCTGGTTAATACCTGGGATAAGTGGACGTTACTCGCAGAATAAGCACCGGCTAACTCTGTGCCAGCAGCCGCGGTAATACAGAGGGTGCGAGCGTTAATCGGATTTACTGGGCGTAAAGCGCGCGTAGGTGGTTAATTAAGTCAAATGTGAAATCCCCGAGCTTAACTTGGGAATTGCATTCGATACTGGTTAGCTAGAGTATGGGAGAGGATGGTAGAATTCCAGGTGTAGCGGTGAAATGCGTAGAGATCTGGAGGAATACCGATGGCGAAGGCAGCCATCTGGCCTAATACTGACACTGAGGTGCGAAAGCATGGGGAGCAAACAGGATTAGATACCCTGGTAGTCCATGCCGTAAACGATGTCTACTAGCCGTTGGGGGATTTGATCCTTTAGTGGCGCAGCTAACGCGATAAGTAGACCGCCTGGGGAGTACGGTCGCAAGACTAAAACTCAAATGAATTGACGGGGGCCCGCACAAGCGGTGGAGCATGTGGTTTAATTCGATGCAACGCGAAGAACCTTACCTGGCCTTGACATAGTAGAGACTTTCCAGAGATGGATTGGTGCCTTCGGGAATCTACATACAGGTGCTGCATGGCTGTCGTCAGCTCGTGTCGTGAGATGTTGGGTTAAGTCCCGCAACGAGCGCAACCCTTTTCCTTACTTGCCAGCATTTCGGATGGGAACTTTAAGGATACTGCCAGTGACAAACTGGAGGAAGGCGGGGACGACGTCAAGTCATCATGGCCCTTACGGCCAGGGCTACACACGTGCTACAATGGTCGGTACAAAGGGTTGCTACACAGCGATGTGATGCTAATCTCAAAAAGCCGATCGTAGTCCGGATCGCAGTCTGCAACTCGACTGCGTGAAGTCGGAATCGCTAGTAATCGCGGATCAGAATGCCGCGGTGAATACGTTCCCGGGCCTTGTACACACCGCCCGTCACACCATGGGAGTTTGTTGCACCAGAAGTAGGTAGTCTAACCGCAAGGAGGACGCTTACCACGGTGTGGCCGATGACTGGGGTGAAGTCGTAACAAGGTAGCCGTAGGGGAACCTGCGGCTGGATCACCTCCTTAACGAAAGATTGACGATTGGTAAGAATCCACAACAAGTTGTTCTTCATTGATGTATCTGAGGGTCTGTAGCTCAGTTGGTTAGAGCACACGCTTGATAAGCGTGGGGTCACAAGTTCAAGTCTTGTCAGACCCACCATGACTTTGACCTAGATTGAATCAATCAAGTTACAGGAATTGAAGATACATCGAATCACAGATGATAAGCTGGGGACTTAGCTTAGTTGGTAGAGCGCCTGCTTTGCACGCAGGAGGTCAGGAGTTCGACTCTCCTAGTCTCCACCAAATTTCAAGATCAGAAAACTTAAAGCACTGCTTTAAGGCTTTTCCTTGAAATTTAAGCAAACAGCTATGCTGTGCGCAGGCACACATATACTGGAGCTTTAAGCTAAAGATTACAGAATTTAGTAAATAGGTTAAATCGTAAAGATTTAATGATTTATTAAATTCTGTGATTTATCACAGTGAACTACTCGCTGACGAGGCGGTAGGAAATCATTAACAGATTGGCAAAATTGAGTCTGAAATAAATTGTTCAACTCATTTAATTCAAGATTGACAGTAATGCTTCGGTGTTACGGTTTAATTACGAATTGAAATGAGCACTAGCAAATTAACTGAATCAAGCGTTTTGGTATATGAATTTAGATTGAAGCTGTACGGTGCTTAAGTGCACAGTGCTCTAAACTGAAATGTTGAAGTTACTAACTTGTAGGTAACGTCGACTGTTTGGGGTTGTATAGTCAAGTAATTAAGTGCATGTGGTGGATGCCTTGGCAGTCAGAGGCGAAGAAAGACGTGATAGCCTGCGAAAAGCTCCGGGGAGGCGGCAAATATCCTTTGATCCGGAGATATCTGAATGGGGGAACCCACCTACCTTAAGGTAGGTATTGCAACATGAATACATAGTGTTGCAAGGCGAACGAGGGGAAGTGAAACATCTCAGTACCCTTAGGAAAAGAAATCAATTGAGATTCCCTCAGTAGCGGCGAGCGAAAGGGGAAAAGCCCATTAAGTTATGTGTGTTTTAGTGGAATGCTCTGGGAAGTGCAACCATAGTGGGTGATAGTCCTGTACACGAAAGGGCACACATAATGATGACGAGTAGGGCGAGGCACGTGAAACCTTGTCTGAATATGGGGGGACCATCCTCCAAGGCTAAATACTCCTGACTGACCGATAGTGAACCAGTACCGTGAGGGAAAGGCGAAAAGAACCCCTGTGAGGGGAGTGAAATAGATCCTGAAACCGCATGCATACAAGCAGTGGGAGCCGACTTGTTCGGTGACTGCGTACCTTTTGTATAATGGGTCAGCGACTTATATTCAGTAGCGAGGTTAACCGAATAGGGGAGCCGTAGAGAAATCGAGTCTTAATAGGGCGTATAGTTGCTGGGTATAGACCCGAAACCGGGTGATCTATCCATGAGCAGGTTGAAGGTTGGGTAACACTAACTGGAGGACCGAACCCACTGTCGTTGAAAAGCCAGGGGATGACTTGTGGATAGGGGTGAAAGGCTAATCAAACTCGGTGATAGCTGGTTCTCCCCGAAAGCTATTTAGGTAGCGCCTCGGACGAATACCATTGGGGGTAGAGCACTGTTTCGGCTAGGGGGTCATCCCGACTTACCAAACCGATGCAAACTCCGAATACCAATGAGTACTATCCGGGAGACAGACTGCGGGTGCTAACGTCCGTAGTCAAGAGGAAAACAATCCAGACCGCCAGCTAAGGCCCCAAAATCATAGTTAAGTGGGAAACGATGTGGGAAGGCATAGACAGCTAGGAGGTTGGCTTAGAAGCAGCCACCCTTTAAAGAAAGCGTAATAGCTCACTAGTCGAGTCGGCCTGCGCGGAAGATGTAACGGGGCTAAAACTATGTGCCGAAGCTGCGGATGCATAATTTATTATGCGTGGTAGGGGAGCGTTCTGTAAGCCGAAGAAGGTGTATTGAGAAGTATGCTGGAGGTATCAGAAGTGCGAATGCTGACGTGAGTAACGACAAAACGGGTGAAAAACCCGTTCGCTGAAAGACCAAGGGTTCCAGTCCAACGTTAATCGGGGCTGGGTGAGTCGACCCCTAAGGCGAGGCCGAGAGGCGTAGTCGATGGGAAATTGGTTAATATTCCAATACTTCAGTGTAATGCGATGAGAGGACGGAGAAGGTTAAGTCAGCCTGGCGTTGGTAGTCCAGGTGAAAGGAAGTAGGCATGCATCTTAGGCAAATCCGGGGTGCTCTATGCT
The DNA here is from genome assembly GCF_020982655.1 of Acinetobacter sp. PW68. Classification (NCBI taxonomy): domain Bacteria; kingdom Pseudomonadati; phylum Pseudomonadota; class Gammaproteobacteria; order Moraxellales; family Moraxellaceae; genus Acinetobacter; species Acinetobacter sp. PW68. The sequence continues at coordinate 21,030 of NZ_JAHZSX010000001.1, forward strand.
GAGATCTGATAGCAAGCTGTACTTGTACAGTGAAGTGGCTGATACCCTGCTTCCAGGAAAAGTCTCTAAGCTTCAGTTACACTGGAATCGTACCCGAAACCGACACAGGTGGTCAGGTCGAGTAGACCAAAGCGCTTGAGAGAACTCTGCTGAAGGAACTAGGCAAAATGGTACCGTAACTTCGGGAGAAGGTACGCTGTTGACGGTGATGGGACTTGCTCCCTGAGCGGTTGACAGCCTCAGAAACCAGGCCGCTGCAACTGTTTATTAAAAACATAGCACTCTGCAAACACGAAAGTGGACGTATAGGGTGTGATGCCTGCCCGGTGCTGGAAGGTTAATTGATGGGGTTAGCGTAAGCGAAGCTCTTGATCGAAGCCCCAGTAAACGGCGGCCGTAACTATAACGGTCCTAAGGTAGCGAAATTCCTTGTCGGGTAAGTTCCGACCTGCACGAATGGCATAATGATGGCGGCGCTGTCTCCAGCAGAGGCTCAGTGAAATCGAATTCGCCGTGAAGATGCGGTGTACCCGCGGCTAGACGGAAAGACCCCGTGAACCTTTACTGCAGCTTGACATTGAACTTTGACCTTACTTGTGTAGGATAGGTGGGAGGCTTTGAAACTTGGACGCTAGTCCGAGTGGAGCCGTCCTTGAAATACCACCCTGGTAATGTTGAGGTTCTAACTCTGTCCCGTTATCCGGGACGAGGACCATGTCTGGTGGGTAGTTTGACTGGGGCGGTCTCCTCCTAAAGAGTAACGGAGGAGTACGAAGGTGCGCTCAGCGTGGTCGGAAATCACGCGTAGAGTATAAAGGCAAAAGCGCGCTTAACTGCGAGACCCACAAGTCGAGCAGGTACGAAAGTAGGTCTTAGTGATCCGGTGGTTCTGTATGGAAGGGCCATCGCTCAACGGATAAAAGGTACTCTGGGGATAACAGGCTGATACCGCCCAAGAGTTCATATCGACGGCGGTGTTTGGCACCTCGATGTCGGCTCATCTCATCCTGGGGCTGAAGCAGGTCCCAAGGGTATGGCTGTTCGCCATTTAAAGAGGTACGCGAGCTGGGTTTAGAACGTCGTGAGACAGTTCGGTCCCTATCTACCGTGGGCGCTGGAAATTTGAGAGGATCTGCTCCTAGTACGAGAGGACCAGAGTGGACGAACCTCTGGTGTACCGGTTGTGACGCCAGTCGCATCGCCGGGTAGCTATGTTCGGAAGGGATAACCGCTGAAAGCATCTAAGCGGGAAGCCTACCTCAAGATAAGATTTCCCCGAGGCTTTATGCCTCCTAAAGAGCCGTTGAAGACTACGACGTTGATAGGTTGGATGTGGAAGCATAGCGATATGTGAAGCTGACCAATACTAATTGCTCGTGAGGCTTGACTATACAACACCCAAGCAGTTGTTGTACGAACTTCGAAAGAAGTGAGGATCAATCGATTTCATATTGATCTAACGATCAAACAAAAACTTGATTTAGTGAACGCTAAACAATAAACTTCAGACCCAATAGCCAACCTGTTAATAACTCATTTGGAACCAAGTAAGGCATTACATGCAAAAGCATCAAGCAAAAGCAATGTAACTAAGACCCGAACAAGTCCATAACAGTTGTGCTGGCGACTATAGCAAGAGTGAACCACCTGATCCCTTCCCGAACTCAGAAGTGAAACCTCTTCGCGCTGATGGTAGTGTGGGATTACCCATGTGAGAGTAAGTCATCGCCAGCTCATTATTCAAACACCCCCAACTAACGTTGGGGGTGTTTTTTTATGTAAAAAGAATATATTAAGAAGAAGAAAAAACCCTTAAAAATAATTTAAGGGTTTTAAAGTTATATAAATATCAAATACTTAGAAATGTGCTTCTAAGCCTAAATATGGACCTTTAAACTCTAATAGAGTTTCTTGGTTGGAATCTTGATTCAGTTTAATGTCTAAGATGCGATAACCCGCTTTTAACCCGACATCCACCAGAATCGCATCAATAAAGTTATATTTAATTTCTGCCTGAGCATCACGAACTTCATTGTCGCTATTTTTAGCATAGTTGGCTTCGGCTTTGGCACTTAAACCCGTAAATGGTAATTTGACTGCTGCTTCTGCATAAAGCATAGGTAACGTTTCACTGATGTCTTGTGTTGAAAACAAATTCGATCTTAAGTCGCCTTCGAGTACTTTTGCGCCAAATCCAACATCTGCTGCAACAATGTTATCTAAAATTTCATAATACAAAATGAAGTCTGAATAATCTAAATCTAGCTGATTGATTTTTACACCAGCAGCGCTTTGCTCGCTTTCGGCCTGCAAATTGACATGCTTAATTTTGGCATTGGGTAAAAAAGGCATAGGATGTTCTACTGCCAGACTGAAAGGTAAGGCAAAATCATCATCCAAGTTAGGAGATAACTGAGCCTGATTCCAGTCTGCACTATATTTCCAATAATCTACACTGGCTTTTACCCCAATAATATCGGCATGCACCGCTGAACAACCAATTAAACTGCATGCTAAAGCAAAACGTTGTAATGTAAGCATATAAACCCTAATATTTTGTCATCATCATTTTGGATGAATGGTGTTGTGATGTTCTCGTGACAAAAAATCATGTGAAATATTGTCTAACTTAGCGCATCATACATTTTCTAGAATCAAAATTCTTGTAAAAATATAGCCTAATTCGCGCCAAAAAAAGAGGATTTCAGTATGCAAAATGTCCATCCACCTGTCGATTACCCGCTCTATCTTGCCAATAAAGCAGTAGAAACAGGACAATGGTTAGCCGTTCAGCATAAGTATTCTCAAAAATTATATGCACGTGTCGCACTTGCCGATGAAAAAAGTATTGAAAAAGCTATTCGTGCAGCCGTCAAAGCAGAAGCCGAAATGGCAAAATTACAGCCATTTCAGAAACAAAAAATTCTGCTGCATTGTGTACAGCGTTTTCAAAATATGCGTGAAGAATTGGTCGAAATTTTAATTGCTGAAGGTGGAAAGCCTCGTCTGGCCGCGATGGCAGAAGTCGAGCGTTTGATCAATACCTTTCAAATTGCGGCAGATGCGGTGTCGCAACTAGATGAAGGACGTATTTTACCGTTGGCGGTGACGGCTGCTGCTGCGAATTATCAAGGGATGGTTAAGCATGTACCCATTGGTGCCGTGTCTTTAATTAGTCCTTTTAATTTCCCATTGAATTTAACCGCACATAAAATTGCGCCCGCGATTGCTGCAGGTTGTCCTTTTGTATTAAAACCTGCTAGCGCCACGCCTATTTCAGCATTGAAAATAGCAGAAGTGTTGGCTGAAACAGATTTACCTCAAGGTGCGTTTTCGGTATTGCCTTGTGAGCGTGAGCAAGCCGATGTTTTAGTGACCGATGACCGCTTTAAACTGCTCAGTTTTACCGGTTCAGATGTGGTGGGATGGGATATGAAAGCCCGTGCAGGACGTAAAAAAGTAACGCTAGAGTTGGGCGGCAATGCAGCGGTGATGATTGAACCCGATACTGAACTGAATGATGCATTGATTCATCGCTTAATTGGTGGGGCGTATAATCATGCAGGGCAGGTGTGTATTAGTGTGCAACGTATTTTTGTGCATGCCGACGTGTATGCTGAACTGAAAAAGAAACTTGTGAGTCAGCTCAAGAAAATTAAAGCAGCAGATCCTAATTTGGACAGCACTTTGGTCGGGCCAATGATTAAGGAAGCTGAAGCACAGCGCTTGAAAAAGTGGATTGATAAAGCGGTGAAAAAAGGCGCAAAAATATTGGTCGGTGGCGAGCTGAAAGGTGTGATGTTTGAGCCGACTTTATTGGAACAGGTCGATCCAAACTTGGAAGTTTATAAAGATGAAGTTTTTGGCCCTGTTGCCATTTTGGAAAAATATTCATCTTTTGAGCAAGGAATTGCACGTATCAACCAAAGTCGTTTTGGTTTACAGGCCGGTATTTATACACAAAGCTTGGAAAAAATGCTTTACGCATGGGATCAGTTACAGGTCGGTGGGGTGATTATTAATGATATTCCATCGTTCCGTGTGGACAATATGCCTTATGGTGGCGTCAAAGATTCGGGTTTAGGGCGTGAGGGAATTCAATCAGCTATTCGGGATATGCAGGAAGAGCGTTTATTGGTAATTAAGCGTTAAGTATCTGATCTAATGATGCATCGTTATAAATAAAGACTCTGTACACGACAAAAATAGATAACTCATTGAAATAATGTCACAATAATTGTTTTCTAACGACGAATACTATGACACATCTCAATGAGTTATATCTTATCTTAAACAAATCTCTAAAATGGAACAAGTCACATTTAAAGTGCTTTGCGCTCATCATGCTTGTGATTATTTTAAAGCAAACATGTAATCTTTCTTCTGCATCTAAAGCCTTGCCCATCAAGTGCTTACCACAATCATTTTATCGACGTATGCAGCGCTTCTTTGCAGGTCAGTATTTTGATTATCGTCAAATTTCTCAGTTGATTTTCAATATGTTTTCATTCGACCAAGTGCAACTGACTTTAGATAGAACCAATTGGAAATGGGGAAAACGAAATATTAATATCCTGATGCTCGCAATCGTTTATCGTGGAATAGCGATACCTATCCTTTGGACATTGCTTAATAAACGTGGAAATTCAGATACGAAAGAGCGTATTGCTTTGATTCAACGCTTTATAGCCATTTTTGGTAAAGACCGTATTGTGAATGTGTTCGCAGACAGAGAGTTTTTCGCAGACAGAGAGTTTATCGGTGAGCAGTGGTTTACATGGTTAATTGAACAAGACATCAACTTCTGCATTCGTGTTAAAAAAACTTCATTGTCACCAATCATTTAGGAAAGAATCATAAAATTAGTGATTTATTTCGCCATCTTAAAGTTGGTCAAATTGAATGTCGTAAACGACGGATTTTGGTTGGTCGGGTGAAACTATATATAAGTGCACTACAGTTAGAAAATGGAGAGCTTTTACTCGTCGTTTCTCCTCAGTTTAATGCCAATGCTATTCAGGATTATGCATTACGCTGGGAAATTGAAACCTTATTCAGTTGTCTCAAAGGACGCGGGTTTAATCTTGAAAATACGCGCTTGACAGACCCTAGACGAGTGAAAAAATTGATTGCGGTGTTAGCTATAAGCTTCTGTTGGTGTTACTTAACGGGTGAATGGCAACATGATCAAAAAAAAGCGATAAAAATAAAGAAGCATGGACGACTCTCAATGAGTTTATTTCGCTATGGTTTAGACTATGTTCAAATGGCGATTCAGCGTTTAATTGGTTTTGGGAAAAAAGAAGAGTTTAAGGAAATTTTGGCAATTTTAAGAAAGCAGAATCCTGATAGGATAAGGGTTCTGTGAAATTTGTCGTGTACAGAGAAATAAAGAGAAAGGATGAGTTAACTCTGAATTTTGAGATGATTGATTACAGTGCTGTGGTTTAATAAGCTACAGCGCTGCTAAAATAGATGAAAAGTAAAATAACTCAAATAGCATCACAATTTCATTCCAAATAGTTATATGATATATAACTAAAAAATCAAGTCAAAATGGAGTGGAATTTGAACGCTTGATTAAAAAATGCATACGAAAAGTATCTTTCTAAGCAGAATTTACAGAAAAATTGTTCAAAAATGAGTATTGTTAAGCCATACAAAAGCGCAATATTGGGCAAAGACTTTAAGCAAGATTTTCCGAATATTTCGCTGTTTGACCTTTAGAATTTGATGCTCAAAAGGTGTGACTCTAAAGCAAACACCCAGATTTTCATTTTTTGCAGGATATTTTTTGTGTGCGCTAAAGTACCGTTATATAAAGTAAATTTAAGCTAATGAAAAAGCAAATTATTTATATAAAAGGTAAGAATTAAAAAACAAGCAACAAAAAATAACCTGAAGTTTAGGTGTTCTATGACAGATTCTCGTGAGAGTTGGTCCGCACGATCAGGCTTTATTATCGCAGCTATTGGTTCTGCGGTCGGGTTGGGTAATATTTGGCGTTTCCCTTATGTTGCCTATGAAAATGGCGGCGGTGCATTTTTAATCCCTTATTTAATTGCGATCTTTGCCGCAGGTTTGCCATTGCTGTTTTTGGACTATGCAGTTGGGCATAAATACCGTAAAGCACCACCAACCGCTTATAAAAAGCTCATGAACAGTGAAGCATTGGGCTGGTGGCAGGTGATGGTGACTTTGCTGATTGGTATTTACTATGCCAGCGTATTGTCTTGGGCAGGCAGTTATATGTTCTATTCCATTGGTCAGCAATGGGGAACAGACACTGAAAAATTCTTTTTCACAAGCTACTTACAAAATGGTGAAGGTTTAGCCTTTGGTTTTGTACCCACCTTATTTATTGGCTTAGTCATCGTGTGGGCGGTAGTGATGTTCATTTTATATGGTGGTGTGAAAAAAGGGGTTGAGCTGTCAAATAAAATTTTTATACCACTTTTGCTGATTTTATTCTCTATTCTCGTGGTTCAAGCTTTACGTTTGCCGGGTGCAGTTGATGGCTTAAATGCCTTCTTTACGCCTAACTGGGAAGCGATGACGAACTATAAAGTATGGTTAGCTGCCTTTGGTCATATCTTCTTCTCACTTTCAGTCGGGTTCGGGATTATGTTGACCTACTCATCATACCTAAAACGTAAAACTAACTTGACTGGTTCAGGCTTGGTGGTTGCACTCGCAAACTCATCTTTTGAAATTTTAGCGGGTATTGGTATTTTTGCTGCGCTTGGTTTTATGGCGTACAGCGCAGGTTCATCGGTAGATGATGTGGTTTCGGGTGGTATTGGTTTAGCCTTTATTGCATTCCCAAAAATCATTTCTAGCTTGGGTGCAGGTGGCGATTTATTTGGCATCTTATTCTTCGCTTCATTGACGGTTGCAGGGGTGACCTCAATGGTGAGTATTCTGCAAGTGCCGATTGCTGCGTTCCAAGACAAACTGGGTTGGTCGCGTAAGCGTGCAGTAACCATCATTGCGGGTGGTTCAGCTATTGTTTCAACCATTTTATTCTCTACCCATAGTGCGATTACTTTTGTCGACATCATTGACTACTTTGCCAACAACATTGGTATTGTTGGTGGTGGTTTATTGTCGATTATTTTGGTGACTTGGTTCCGTCGTCCATTGCTCAAAGAATTGCAGCAACACGTTAACCAATACTCAAGTATTAAATTGGGTTGGGGCTGGAATTTCCTATTAACCATCGTGACTCCACTTTCATTGCTAGTCGCTTTAGCTTTAACCCTTAAATCTATTTTTGCAGAAGGCTATGGGGGTTATCCATTACACATTTTACTTACCGTGGGTGGTGGTACCGTGGCGCTCTTTATTATTGGTGCGGTATTGTTTAGTCGTTTAAAAGATCAAGACGCAGCGGAGAAATAAGATGAATACATCTGCTTTGGTGATGTTGATTATTTCAACAGTGGTACTTTGGGGTGGTTTGGTTTTGGCGATGATTCACTTGATCAAAAACCCAGATGAACTTGAAGACTAAGCATTTTGCTGAATGGGTACGATGCTGTAAAGCATTGCACCGACTAAATAAAATAACCCTTGATTGATTCAAGGGTTATTTTATTGGAAAGGCTATTCAATGAGAAGAATCGTTAAAACAAAAACAGCTTAGGCGGTTTTTTCAATACGACAATAATAAAAACCATCACCGCGTCCTTCTTGCGGCAATAATTGGCGTCCATATAATTGTGGAATACCCCAATCTGCATCTAGTTTGACTTCTTTGGCATTTTGATGCTCGGCAAAGAATTGCTGCATTTGCTGTTCATTTTCGGCTTTTAAAACCGAGCAGGTAATGTAAAGCAAGGTGCCGCCAACTTTGAGTTGCTGCCACATCTGCTGTAAAATCTGTTGCTGTAATGCCACCGTTTGCTGAATATCACTAGATTGGCGCAGCAAACGAATATCTGGATGACGACGCAAGACCCCAATGGCAGAGCATGGCGCATCCAATACAATACAGTCCACCGCTTCACTGGCATTCCATGTGGTTGCATCAGCAGCCAAAATTTCGACTTGCGCTTCTTGATTCAGTTGCAGGCGTTCTAGGTTTTCGCTGACACGTAACAGACGTTTGGCATCCTGATCTAAGGCAATCAATTTTTTAGGCTGAAATTTTTCGAGCAGATGTGCTGTTTTACCACCAGGGGCTGCGCAGGCATCGACCACGACTTTGCCATCTAAATTTGGCAAGAGCGTTGCACACAGTTGGGCATGTTCGTCCTGTATGGAAAATACGCCTTCATCAAAACCAGGCAAGTCTGGAATGTGCACATTTTGCAGCATCACAATACCAACTGCAGATACGGTGCAAGCTTCTGCAGCAATCTCTTGTTCCTGCAAAATTTCTAAATAGTCATCACGGCTGATTTGGCGTGTATTGACTCTTAAGGTCAGGGGGGCAGTTTGCTTTAAAGTGTTCGTCAGTTGTTCTAATTGCTCAGGCCAATCTTTTTTCAGGCGTTTATACAACCAACTTGGTAAACCATGCGCTTGCGCCAAAGCCGTTTGAAATTCGGATGTTTCACGTGAAACACGACGCAGAATCGCATTCACCACACCGCTGAGTGCTTCATAGCCCAATTGTTTGGCTGCAGTTACGGTTTCGGAAATTGCGGCATGGCTGGGTACACGGGTACAAAGCACTTGATATAAGCCAACATATAAACAGGTTTCAACAGTTTCGTTGTTGAGTGGTTTCACCAACAACGGTAAGGTAATGCTTTTTAGGGCATACCATTGACGCAAGGTGCCCAAAACCAGCTCATGAAACAAGGCACGGTCACGTTCTGCGACTTTGCTTAAATGTGCAGGTAAAATGCTCGCCAATGATTGCCCTTGTTGTACAGCCAATAGCGTACGGATAACTTGGGCACGCAAGTTCAAATGTGAGTTGCCTGATTCAGTATGGCTCATGCGAGAACTTGTCCTGTTTGAAGTTTTTGAGTTTGAATGATTTGCACAGGATTCAGCGGTTTAGCGCCTGGCCATTGCAACGAGTTTAAGCATACTGCTTGTTGATCGCCACAAGCGACGTGTACGCCTTGTTTGTCCAATTTTAAAATTGTGCCTGCAGCTTTGCCCTGTGCAGATTCATCTGATAATGCTGAACCCCATACGCGTAAGTTTTGAGTGTCATCTAAAGGAATAAATGCCACAGGCCACGGGTTAAAGGCACGGATATTACGGTCAATTTCGGCTGCAGTTTGTGACCAGTTAATTTGCGCTTCGGCTTTGGTCAGTTTGTGTGCATACACCGTTAAGGCTTCATCTTGCACTTCACGCCTAGCCAAATAGTCTTGTAATTTCTGTTCGGAAGCCAATACTTCAACAATCGCTTCGGCACCTTGCTGCGCCAGTTTGTCATGTAAAGTGGCAGAAGTGTCTGCTGCAGTAATTGGGCACAAGGTTTTATACAACATATCGCCCGTATCTAAACCTGCTGCCATTTTCATAATGGTGATGCCTGTTTCGGTATCACCTGTGGCAATGGCACGCTGAATCGGCGCTGCACCGCGCCAACGTGGTAATAAAGAACCGTGAATATTTAAGCAGCCATATTTAGGCGTATCTAAAACCACTTGTGGCAAGATTAAACCATAGGCTGCAACCACCATCACATCGGCATTCAATGCAGCCAATTCTTGTTGGGCCGCCAGACCTTCTTCAGTAGATGATTTAAAATGCAAAGGTTGATAGACAGGAAGATCGTGTTGTAGTGCCAATTGCTTCACCGCAGATGCTGTGAGTTTTTGTCCGCGTCCTGCTTTACGATCAGGCTGAGTGTAAACCGCGACAATCTCATGTTCGGTGTTCAGGAGTGCTGCCAAAGCGCTTGCAGCAAATTCAGGCGTACCTGCAAAAACGATTTTCAATGGAAATCAACCCATAGTTTTAGATGACGCGGCAATTATAACAAATTGCGGCTCAAAGGTCGGAACGGGTTGTAACAAATCCACCTTGTCCCCTTGCGCAACAAACAAAGCAGCGCTTTGTTCTTGCTCATGTGGCTAAAACTTTCTCAGATTGCGTTACGAAACTTGGCAATAGTCTCGCTATTCCCTGCGTTTCATGCCTAATCTGCTCAGTTTTAGCCTACAGCGCAAGCCATTTATGAAATGTCAACAGACCATAATAATGCAAAATTTAAAAATTATTCATGAAAGTTTTGTATTGAACAATAAATTCTAGAGTGCATTCTCGCCCTTTTAAGGGTGAGCCAGCTCTTTTCTTAATATGACTATAGTAAGTTAAAATTGTCGTTAAATATCATTAGTTTGTATTATAGATTCACTTTTTTATGTTATAATTAAATTGTATTTTTAGGAGCATTTTCATTGCTAACAGGCATCCAATTAAGAGCGTATCCAACCAATCATCAAAAGCTGATCCTTAGTCAGTGGATGGGTTGCGCTCGTTTTATTTGGAATGCTAAGTGCGATGAAGATAAATACTTCCGTGGCTTTGCACGTAAGTTCACTCCTTACAATCAATATTATGAAACGCAAGATCAAAAATACTCACACTTTAAATCAGAAGAACTCAGCGCATGGCTAAAACAATGCCCTAGCCAAATCCTGAGAAATTCAGCAAGCAATTGGAAAGAAACTCTTGATAGGTTTAAAAGTGGCATTTGTGGTCGTCCGAAGCGTAAAAAGAAAACAGATAAAGGCTCAATTTACTTCACCCGTGAATTGTTCAGATTCGAGCCTGACCAGTTTGGCAAACTGCATCTATTTATTGGTACGAAAACCAATAACATCGGAATTTTAAAGTTTGGGATTCATGCTGATTTTAACGAGCCTAAATCCCTCTACATCCGTAAAGAACGTGGTCAATACTTTGTGTCATTTTGCTATGAAGATGATCAGGATATTCAAGTAATCAAGCCCGAAGAACATCTAGAATATCTACGTGGTATGACAGCAGAACAGCTACAAGACATTGTGGTTGGTATTGATCGTGGCGTGGTTATCCCTGTTCATGCAGAGCATAGAGAATTTGATTTCTCCAAAGAGCAGAAGAATCACCTATCTAAAGCGGATCGCTATATCAAACGCCTGCAACGGAAACTATCACAACAACAAAAAGACTCTAACCGCAGAGCAAGAACCAAACATCGTATTGCGGTGCATCATGCAAAGAAAGCTAATATCCGCAAGGATTTTGCCCACAAAACTAGCCATGCATTGGTTAATGGATTTGGTAAAGTTTTTGTATTTGAGAAATTAAATACCAAGCAGATGACTAAGAAGCCTGCACCGAAAAAAGATGAGTTAGGTCGTTTCATTCCAAATAAAGCCAAAGCGAAAGCTGGCTTAAACAAGGCGATCCTCAATGTAGGTTGGTACCAGATCGCATCGTTCCTGAAATACAAAGCGGAACGATTAGGAAAAGCAGTTTTTAGTATCCCTGCTGCTTACACCAGTCAAGAGTGCGCTTCATGCGGTCACACTCACCCCGACAATCGCAAGAGCCAAGACAGGTTCAAATGCGTGAATTGTGGACACATTGACAATGCAGATCATAATGCAGCAATGGTGATTAAACAGAGGGCAGTAAAATTAATCTTAGACAGTGGAACACTGTTGGATGACAATCACTTGTCATCTAGTGGGCGTGGAGGTGTTCGTAAGACGAAAAAGAGTGTTAAAGCTTTTTCTCGCTGTACCGATGAAGCGTCAAAAGAGAAGTGTGCAGCTTAGGCTGCATCACGGAAACTCGGTTGCTTTAGCACTGAGTAGTTCATTTCAGTATGATCAACAAGGCGCTGTGGGTTTTCGTCACTTTTTATCCATCATAAAGTCGGTAAAGCAGCAGCCTTACTACCTCAAGCTGTAGTAAAATACAAAGATTCTTAAAATGTTTTGCAGTGATACAGATCTTGCAAACAGTATTATTTCGCCAGAATGAATTTCAGATTCATTTCAGCACAACCAAGTTGGAACTTTATAATGCCTGACTATCGTTCAAAAACATCGACACACGGAAGAAATATGGCGGGTGCACGCGGCTTATGGCGTGCAACGGGTATGAAAGATGAAGATTTCGGTAAGCCGATTATTGCGGTGGTCAACTCATTTACCCAATTTGTACCTGGCCATGTGCATTTAAAAGACCTCGGTCAAATGGTGGCAGAACAAATTCAGGCGGCAGGTGGTGTTGCCAAAGAATTTAACACCATTGCCGTAGATGACGGGATTGCCATGGGCCATGACGGCATGTTGTATTCATTGCCATCACGTGACTTGATTGCCGACTCGGTAGAATACATGGTCAACGCGCACTGTGCCGATGCTATGGTCTGTATCTCCAACTGTGACAAAATTACCCCAGGGATGCTGATGGCTGCCATGCGCCTAAACATTCCAGTGGTGTTTGTATCTGGCGGCCCAATGGAAGCAGGTAAAGTCAAAATTCGTGGCAAGGAACACGCGATTGACTTGATTGATGCGATGATTGTGGCGGCAGATGACAACTATACCGATGAAGAAGTCGCTGAATATGAGCGCTCAGCATGTCCAACTTGTGGTTCATGCTCAGGGATGTTCACTGCCAACTCAATGAACTGCTTAACAGAAGCCTTAGGTTTATCTCTACCTGGCAACGGCTCAATTCTAGCAACTCACGCCAACCGTAAAAAACTGTTTGATAAAGCAGGTCAGTTGATTGTGGAATTGGCCAAACGCCATTATGAACAAGACGATTACAGCGTATTGCCACGTTCAATTGCAACCAAAGCATCTTATGAAAATGCCATGACATTGGATATTGCCATGGGTGGTTCAACCAACACCGTATTGCACTTGTTGGCGGCTGCCAATGAAGCAGGTGTGGATTTCACCATGGATGATATTGACCGTTTATCACGTAAAGTACCTGTTTTGTGTAAAGTTGCACCTGCAAAACAAGACGTTCACATGGAAGATGTACACCGCGCGGGCGGCATTATGTCTATTTTAGGTGAGCTGGATCGTGCAGGTTTATTGGACACTTCTGTAGGTACGGTTCACGAAGCAACCTTAAAAGATGCTTTAGATAAATGGGACATTATTCGTACCGAAAATGAAGACGTTTACCAGTTCTTCCGTTCTGCACCAGGCGGCGTACCTACCCAAACTGCATTCTCACAAGACCGTTACTATTCACGTTTAGATGGTGACCGTGACAATGGTGTGATTCGTAATGCAGAACACGCCTTCTCTAAAGATGGTGGTTTGGCGGTACTTTACGGCAACATCGCTTTGGATGGTTGTATTGTCAAAACTGCAGGGGTAGATGATTCTATTTTGAAATTCAACGGCACAGCACGTGTTTTTGAAAGTCAGGATGCTGCAGTAGACGCGATTTTGGGTGGTAAAATTACAGCGGGTGATGTGGTGGTGATTCGCTACGAAGGCCCACGTGGTGGCCCAGGTATGCAAGAAATGCTCTACCCAACCAGCTATTTGAAATCGAAAGGTTTAGGTAAAGAATGTGCCTTACTGACCGATGGTCGTTTCTCGGGCGGCTCTTCAGGTCTTTCAATTGGTCACGTTTCTCCAGAAGCGGCTGAAGGTGGTGCGATTGGTTTGGTTGAAGATGGTGACCGTATCGAAATTGATATTCCAAACCGCAGCATTCACTTGGCGGTAGATGACGCAACCATGGCGGCACGTCGTGAAGCGCAAGAAGCTAAAGGCTGGCATCCTGCAGAAGAACGTCCACGTAAAATTTCTAAAGCGTTGAAAGCCTATGCTATGCACACCACCAGTGCGGCAAAAGGTGCGGTACGTGAAATCTAAGCAGTACTTAGCAATTTAAGCTGCCACAAAAAAGCACTCCAAAATTGGGGTGCTTTTTTATGAGCCTGCCAATGAGCAATGTCAGTATCGCAGCAAATTTGAGCAATGAAATTAGACAGGCATTTTCGTTTACATCCTGCCCGCTTTCGATACAATGAAAAATAAAATAAATCGTCATGATGAGCACGTCATTTCACCCATCTTGCTAAGGAATCAGCCATGAGTAAACAGAATATCCGCGAACATTCAGCCGAAGTCTATGAAGGCATTGAAAATGCACCTGCACGCTCCATGATGCGTGCGGTGGGTTTTAAGGATGAAGATTTTACTCGTCCATTTATTGGCATTGCATCGACTTGGGCCAATGTCACCCCATGTAATATGCATATTGATGGCTTGGCGCGTGAAGCAGAAACAGGCGTGAATCAGGCGGGTGGTAAAGGCATTATTTTTAATACCATCACCATTTCAGACGGTATTTCGAACGGCACCGAAGGCATGAAATATTCGTTGGTTTCACGTGAAATCATTGCCGATTCAATTGAAGCTGTGGTGGGCTGTCAGGCCTATGATGGTGTGATTGCCATTGGTGGCTGTGATAAAAACATGCCAGGTTGCATTATGGGACTGGCGCGTTTAAACCGACCAGGCTTGTTTGTTTATGGCGGCACGATTAAACCGGGTGCAGGACATACCGATATTATTTCGGTGTTTGAAGCCGTGGGTCAGCATGCCAAAGGTGAAATTAACGAAATTCAGGTCAAGCAGATTGAAGAAGTGGCTTTGCCGGGTGCAGGCTCGTGTGGCGGCATGTACACCGCGAACTCTATGGCATCGGCCATTGAAGCATTGGGCATGAGTTTGCCGGGATCTTCGGCACAAGAAGCTGTTTCTCAAGAAAAATTGGATGATTGCCAACGTGCAGGCGAAGCAGTGATGAATTTGTTACGTCTGGATATTAAACCACGTGACATTATGACCAAATCTGCCTTTGAAAATGCCATTAAAGTATTGATTGCTTTGGGTGGGTCGACCAATGGTGTGTTGCATTTGATTGCCATGGCACATTCTGCAGGGGTTGAACTCACACTGGATGATTTCGTGCGTATTGGTCAGGAAACCCCAGTGGTGGCCGATGTACGTCCATCGGGCAAGTATTTAATGTCGGAGCTGATTGCCATTGGCGGAATTCAACCATTGATGAAACGTATGTTAGATGCAGGCATGCTCGATGGTTCTTGTTTAACGGTTACAGGTAAAACTTTGGCAGAAAACTTGGCCGATGTTGCCGATTATCCTGAAGGTCAGCAAATTATTTTACCGTTTGATGCGCCAATCAAAAAAGATTCACACTTGGTGGTGTTAAAAGGCAATTTATCGCCTACGGGTGCAGTGGCAAAAATTACAGGCAAAGAAGGCTTGTATTTTGAAGGGCCTGCACGCGTCTTTGAAGGTGAAATTGGTGCGATGCGTGGCATTTTAGATGGCGAAGTGCAAGAAGGTGAAGTGGTGGTGATTCGCGGTGAAGGCCCTAAAGGTGGCCCAGGTATGCCAGAAATGCTGAAACCAACTTCTGCAATTATTGGCAAGGGCTTGGGTAACTCAGTAGCGTTAATTACCGATGGACGTTTTTCGGGCGGTAGTCATGGTTTTGTCATTGGGCATGTGACCCCAGAAGCATATGAAGGCGGGCCAATTGGTCTGGTGAAAAATGGTGATAAAATTTCGATTAATGCTGAAACCCGCGAAATGACTTGGCATGTGTCAGAAGAGGAAATGGCAGCACGTAAAGCGGCATGGGTCAAACCAAAGCCAAACTATACCCACGGTGCATTGGCGAAATTTGCTAAATTGGCATCGGGTGCAGAAAAAGGTGCAGTGACTGATCTGAATTTAGAGGTCTAATTGCTCATTTTTATATGAATTGATATAAATCCTTGTGTACTATTGAAAGACGAGCGCACATGATTTGCATGTGGCTTGTCCCTAAACCACAAGGATTTTCTTTTAGAGGCTGATCTCATGTCACTGTTACGCCGTTGGTTCGATCCGATCCGATCGAGTTGGTTTTATCAAAAACCATCTCGGCAATCGGTGTTGTCCACGGAACACGGACTGAGTGTGTATTTACGTCTAGATGATGTATATAGCTATTTGGCGGTACAGCAGTTACCGCAATTAGAAGATATTCTGGCCGATGAGTTAAAACCTTTAACCGTAGTGATTTCGCGGCAAAGTGGCGATGCACCGAACCAAATGTCGGCTGCAGAATGGCAAAATTACTGTATTCAAGATGCAAAAATTCTTGCCAAACAACACCGTTTTAGTTTTCATGATACCCCTGAACCACCGACTGCAGAAGCTTTAATGCAGGCAGAAACCATTTTGCGGCATACGCCGTTACGTGGTCAGGATTTCTTGTATTTACTCGAAGATGTGTTCCACATGCTATGGCAAAAGCAGTCGGGTAAATTACGCACCTTATATGCCATGGCCAGCCGTCATCATCAAATTCAGGATTTTCCTGAACGGGTTTTTAATGATGCACCTGTATTGGCCAGTTATTTTGAGTTTGGTGGACGTAAATATCATGCAGTCGATGATTTATTGCGTCTGACCCGCCGTTTAAAACAACAAAAATTACTGACCGATAATCCTATTTTCTTGATCAATCATATTGAATGGTGTGAACATTTAATTAGTGATGCCGAAGAACTCAATGAAATTCAGGCGCTTGACCCTGAATTGGACTTATACATCGCACTGGAAGACCCGATTTCTTGGTTGTTATTGGCGTATATCAAAGAAGAATTGGCCGCCTATTACAATATTCATTTGAATGTGTATCCCTTATCCTATCATGGGCGTGACTATTTTGACTGGAGTTTGGCAACACGTTTATCTAAACGTACCGATGTTGCGTTTACGCCGTTTTGCCGACCGACCGAACAGGCGACTTATCAAATGGCACAACTGTATTACAGTGTGCCTGAAGAACAGCGTGTCGATGCCATGTATCGCATTTTGCAGGCAGTGTGGACGAGGGGACAGGATTTATCCTTTAAAGCGCATTTTGAGCGTATGCAGCGTGAACTCGAGTTAGATCAACTGACCACAGCGGATGTGACTGAGTTGCTCAAAGAAAATGATATGCTGTGTGAAATGAAATCTCAGCCCGATTTTCCTGTGTTGGAATTGCGTATAGATGGGCAAAGCTACGTGTTTAATAGCTTATATCGGGTGTGGATGATTGAAAGTATTTTCAGTAATGTGTTAGAAGAAAAGTATAAGAGTGAAACCGAAACTGAAAGTGTAGCCCAAGCCCATGAACAATGAAAAAGTAAAATCATTACAACAAGCACGTGACAAAATAGACCAAATTGATGTGGCTTTAATTGAACTGATTGCATCGCGTCAGTTTTATGTCGATCAGGTCATGCGCCATAAACAGACTGTGGAAGATGTGCAATCGCCGCAGCGCGTGAAAGAAGTGATTGAAAAAGTCCGTGCATTAGCTGTGCAACATGCAGTCGATCCTGACATGGTCGAGCGTTTGTATCACGATATGATTCAGCATTTTATTCAACGTGAATTAAAAGAATTCCGTCCTTAATTAGCCTATCTCTAAATTAGTCTGTCCCTAAGTTTGGATGATGCTTCAAATGCAGCCCAAACTTTGCGTTTTTGCGGAAAAACTGCGTATCAGTATGCCATCTTGGTATTCAAAGCATAATTTTTAAAAATAATTTGCTTATTTTTTCTGCTGGCAGCTTTAAGCGAAAAGCCTTGCCTGTCTTGACTTTGACAGCTTTTTATAAAGTTTTGGTAAAAAAAAGAATATGAATTTATTACATTTTTTAACGATGTAAGTTTGCTTTATTTTAAAAAGTATATATATTGTATATACATCTTTTGCAAAGCAGTCTTTATTTTGGAGAGATCAGCAATGAACGAGCAAATCAAAAAAATAAAGACAGGCAAGAAAGATGGACAACTTTTAATTCGTATTAATAGTACTGAACGTGATGAATTTATTCGTTTATGTGAAGAACTTGATACTAGTGCTGCTCGTGAATTAAGAAAATTTATTCGTAGTTTTGTGAAACAACACAATGGTAACGAATAGCCTTACTAAGGAGTAATACCATGGCTAAGCAAGTTAAATCTTTGAAGCAAAAAATCAAAGCACGTTTGAAAAAGATTTCAAAACATAAAGGCAAATTGAAGCAACTTAAGCAAGAGCTTAAAAAACAGAAATAAGCCACAGCAAAAGCATGATCTCTTAAAAACGGTTTATTCTAGACAGACCGTTTGAGGTAAAAAAAAGACCGAACAATTATTGTTGTTCGGTCTTTTTGTATTGCTTCGGCAGCTGCTTAGGTTTCAGCAGATGACAGCAGGTTCTGATTAGGATGGATCGCGCAAACTAAAGAACCAGTTTAGGAACAAGGCCGCAAAGGTTGCTGTACCAATCCCACCCAAATTAAAGCTGCCCAATTGCAGCGCAAAGTCACCCGTTCCTAAAATAATGGTCACGGCAGCCACCATCAGATTTTTATTTTTAGAAAAATCGACCTTGTTTTCAATCCAGATTTTCGCGCCAGCAATGGTAATCAAACCAAAAACCACAATTGAAGCACCTGTTAAAATAGCGGTAGGAATGGTGTGAATAATCGCGCCAAATTTGGGTGAAAGCCCAAGGAAAATTGCAAAGACCCCCGCCACCACAAAAATAATCGTGGAATACACGCGGGTAACAGCCATCACTCCAATATTTTCACCATAAGTGGTCATACCTGGTGCACCGACACCACCTGCGAGTGTTGTGGCAACACCATCTGCGACAAAGGCTTTACCAATGTGTGGATCGAGGTTTTCACCTGTCATTGCTCCGACTGCTTTAATGTGTCCCAAGTTCTCTGCCACCAAAATGAAGGCAATTGGGGCGATAATTAGCATGGCATTCACATCAAATACAGGCGCGTGAAAGTCTGGAACACCAAACCACGCGGCTTGCTGAATTGGTGTGAAGTTAATTGGCGTACCCCAACCCATGACATTGGTGACCATAAAATAGATCAGATACGACATGAGTAAGCCAATTAGCAGTAAAAGACGTTGCAATAAACCTTTGGTAAATACAGCAATCATGCCCATACACAGCACAGTTACCAATGCCATCCACATATTAAATGGATTGCCAGCAACGGCTTTGACCGTGACTGGGGCAAGGTTTAAACCAATGATCATCACCACTGCACCTGTCACCACAGGTGGCATCAATTTTTCAATCCAGCGGGTGCCTGTGGCCATCACCAAAAAGCCAATCAGGGCATATAAAATACCGCAGGCAATAATCCCGCCTGCCGCGACCCCAATATTGGCATTTAAACCACCTGCTGCACCTGCATAGCCTGTGGCAGCAATCACTACCCCAATAAAGGCAAAGCTCGAACCTAAATAACTTGGAACGCGCCCACCTGTCATGAAAAAGAATAGGATGGTACAAATCCCTGACATTAAAATGGCAAGGTTCGGGTCAAAGCCCATTAAGAAAGGTGCAAGTACCGTAGCACCAAACATGGCAAACGCGTGTTGTATCCCCAATACAACGGTTTGTGCAGGCGGTAGATACTCATTGGTCCCTACAGGACGCGCATCAATGCTGCCTTCATAAGGGCGCCATTTGGGAAACCAATTGGACATAAAGTGAGCACTCAAAAGCTAAATTGAGCACATCATACCCTTGTATTGCATAAATTTTTTAAAAATTTTGCGAAGAAACTGACCAGCTGCTTATTTTTAGAATTAAATTTTACTATTTGTTAAAAATTACATTTAATATAAATAAGTAATTTTATTTATAAATTTAAAGAATGTATTGCGGCATCAATGGGATGAAAGTAGACGAAGAATAAATTTAATTGCACATAATTTAGGCTAGTTTTTCGCCACGCAACGTATAGAGCTAAAAAATGGGCGCACAGTGGATGATTAATGAGCAAGGTCAGCAAAGAACACCGTAAAAGACCACTCAGCAGGGAAGGGTGCCCTCAAAGATATAATGCGTTTAAACAGCAATAAGCCTGTAAAACATGGAGCCAATGATAAACACATCTGTGAGTACCGTCATTTGACCCAGAAAATAGTCAATGTTCATCTTTTTTTATCTGATATTTAATCATAAGCATAATTCAAACAAGGTAATACAGAAATTATAAAAAATGCCAGTTTTCATGGTTTATATGATTTTTTTAGTGACCCTTTTAACAGCAATCTGCCCAAGCCATTTCCAAGTGAGTGAATAAACCACAAGCAGAGTACATGACTCTGCTTGTTGTACTATTCGTAGAGGCTTAACCTGTATTGCGTAAGCCTGCTGCAATCCCTGCAATGCTTACCATGAGGGCATGATCGACAGGGGTATGTTCGGCATTCTGTTCTGCCAAATATAAACGACGACGTTTCATCAACTCTGCCTGTAGCAAATGCAGTGGCAATAAATACGGTTTACGCACCCGCATCGATTGATCTAGCACATCATTGCTGCTGAGCAATTGTGATTCCCCTTTGAGAGTCAGTAACGTTGTTACGGCATCCCGCAGGCGTTGACGCAGTTGCTCACCGAGTTCTTTCAGGTCTTCGTCATCGGTCAGGTGTGACTCATAATACAATGCAATATTGCTGTCGGCTTTAGACAACACCATTTCCAACATATCAATTAAAGTCTGGAAATAAGGCCAATCGCTGAGCATTTCATCTAAAGTGGCTTTTTGTCCCTGATCGATTGTTTGGTTAATTGCCGCGCCTGTCCCTAACCAAGCAGGTAGCATCAGACGGATTTGCGTCCATGCAAACACCCACGGAATGGCACGTAAGGATTCAATTCCGCCGCTGACTTTACGTTTTGCAGGACGTGAGCCGAGCGGCAACATCTGCAATTCTAGCTCTGGCGTAACGGTGCGTAAATATTTCACAAAATGGGGATTTTCACGCACAGTTTGACGGTAGACCTGTACCGAAAGTTCGGTCATGTTATGCATGAGCTCGCGCCATTCTGCCTTCGGCACAGGTGGTGGCATCAGCGTCGCTTCTAAGGTAGCAGCGGTATAGACTTCCAGATTTTGCAATGCAACCCCTTCAAGTCCAAATTTAAAACGAATCATTTCGCCTTGTTCGGTCACGCGAATTGCACCTGAAATAGACCCTGGTGGCTGTGAGAACAGCGCTTGTTGAGTCGGTGCGCCACCACGGCTAATGGAACCACCACGACCATGGAATAAGGTTAGCTGCACAGCGTGTTGCTGCGCTACCGCAGTCAGTTCTTCCTGAGCGCGGTACTGTGCCCAGTTGGCCGACATGAACCCTGCATCTTTGGCGGAGTCTGAGTAACCAATCATGACCTCATGTTTACCCTGAATATGCTGTTTATACCAATGCATCCCAAACAGGGTATTCATGGTTTGCGCAGCCCCATCCAAGTCTTTCAGGGTTTCAAACAGCGGCACCACACGTAAAGGATGCTGAATGCCTGCTTCTTTTTGCAGCAATAACACCGCCAACACATCACTTGGATATTCCGCCATGGAAATAATATAAGCGCCCAAGCTTTCCTGCGGCTGCTCAGCCAACGTGCGCATGGTAGCAAACACTTCTTGCACATCGGGATGTTGAATCAGGCTTTGTGCAGGTTCCTGCATGAATTTTGGCAATAACGGACGTTTGCTTTGCAGTTCTTGAAGTAAGAAGTTCTGACGCGCTTGTTCAGTCCAAGTTTCAAAATTGCCCAAACCTAAATATTCGGTAATAGCAGAAATGGCTTGGCGATGACGTCCTGACTCTTGGCGAATATCCAGTTTTAGTAATTCAATACCAAAACAATTCACACGGTGTATTAAATCTAGCAATTTGCCGTTCGCAATGTCTGACAATTGACAAGCCGTCAGCGAGCGATAACACAGTAATAAAGGCTGTAACAACTCGTCTTTGTTTTTAATCACCAAACTGTCATCAGCATCTTTGCCTTGTAATTTTGCTGCTAACCAGTCGCGGGTGGCTTTTAGGCGTTCACGGGTGTCGCGTAAATATTCACGGTACGGCTCTGCATGGGAATGTCCTAAAGCATCTAGCAATTCTGGGCTACATTGCTGAATGGAAAGTTCCCAACGCAGGTTTTCAATATCACGTAAATACAGTTCTGCTGCTTTCCAGCGCGACAACCACAATACTTCTTGAGTCACTTTATGGGTGACATTGGGGTTGCCATCGCGGTCACCGCCCATCCAAGAGGCGAAACGCACAGGCGCAACGTTCAGCGGCAGGCTTTGCCCACAGTGTTCCTGCACAATGCTGTCTAATTCACGTATGAATTTAGGCACTGCATTCCACAGGGTTTGTTCGATGGTGGTAAAGCCCCATTTGGCTTCATCGACGGGAGTTGGGCGATGCTGACGAATTTCATCGGTTTGCCAAGCTGAGCTGATGAGCTGTTTTAAATCTGCCAAAACAGCCTGACGTTCACGTGGGGTCAGTTTTTGCTGATCCATTTTAGACAGGCAGTCATTAATATCGTCATATTTTTGAATCAGGGTACGACGGCTGACTTCAGTCGGATGCGCAGTTAAAACCAATTCAATTTTCAGTTCGCAGACTTGTTGATAGAGGGTTTCTGCAGAAATCTGGTTGTCTTTGAACTTGAGGAATAAGCGATCAAGAGGGTTTGGAGAAACAGCATGTTCATCAAATTCGCTTTGGCGACGACTCCGCACCACATGGTATTGCTCTGCGATGTTGGCAAAGTTCAAAAAGTGGGTAAAGGCACGGGTGAGCGGTAAGATTTCGTCATCTTCTAGACTTAAAAACAGTTGTTCGAGTTGTTTTTCAGCTTCGGCTTGTCCATCGCGCGCGCCTTTAGATAAAGCACGAATTTGTTCGACCTGATTAAACAAATCTTGTCCTGCGTGTAACTTGAGGGTCTCACCCAATAAGTTGCCAAGTAAGCGTACGTCATCGCGTAGAGGAGCATCAATTTGTTGAATCATTCGTTGTTCTCCATGTTCTGTGTTTTTTACTCTGTTAAGACTATACCCCGATTTAGATACAATCCAAGCGGGCTATCTACAAAAGTTGCATGGATTTTGCGCATCTGAAGTTATAGTGCCAAGCGGCAGTATTTCGCAGAGAAATACAGGGCAGTGTGGCATGCGATTTGGTAAAAAAATTCCGATTTAGATCAACCTTTATTGGCCTGTTCAGCCATAACGTAGCATAAAAATACCCATCGCATCTTCAATAATCTTTTGAGATTGTGCAGCATCAGGCACGGCACGTACACCGAGTAAAACTTCATGGTGACGTAAACCATGTAGTAAGGAAACGATCAATTCAGTTTGTGTTTTAGGTTCATCTGCCTGAATAAATTTTAGTTCTGCTGCTTTGCGAAAGAAGCTTTCCCACATCGCGCGAAGTTTGGCATGTGAGGCATTGTAAAACTGCAATGCCAACGGATTTTGCTCCGAGGCCAGCTCCATCAGCAAGTGTTCTAATTTAATCGCTTCAGGCATGTTGGCCAAGTTCAAGGACAGTTCACAGGCTTGGTATAAAGCCTGCTTAAAATTGCGATGTGCAGTCAAGTCCAAAGGTTGTGCCTTAAGCAGACTTTCACAGGTTTCTTCAATGGCACAGGAAAATAAGGTGGCTTTGTCTTGAAAGTGATTATACACCGTTAATTTGGTCACGCCTGCTTCACGTGCAATCTGATTCATACTCGAACCATGAAAGCCCAACTTTAAAAACAAGTGTTTTGCCGACATTAAAATACGTTGGCGTTTTTCTAAATCTTTGGGTCTTCCGACATGAATCTGCACACGCTCCTCCTAATTTGCATCAGTACAACTAGAAAATGACGCTTCAGTTTTAATTAATGTACCTAGTGGTATATTAATTAAAAAATAATCAATTTAATATACTGCGTATTCTGCCCTAATAAAAACGTTTAAATAAGAGCACGCTAGATGAAAACGACTCAGAATCTCATTGGTAGCCTGATGCTGCTGTGCTGTATCACCCTAATGGGATGCAGCAAGCAAAAAACCGAGGTTGAACAGGAAGTCCCTTTGGTGATGGTGACTCAGCCCAGCAGTTTACATCTTGAGCAAAAAAGTTATGCAGGCAAGGTAGAAGCACGTCAGCAAACTGCTTTAGCATTTCGGGTTGCAGGGCAAGTTACACAGCGTTTTGCCGATGTGGGAGATCGGGTTAAGGTTGGGCAAGTCTTAGCAACCTTAGATGTGCAAGATGCAGCATTACAGCTCAATGCCGCACGTGCGCAACTCGAAAGTGCGCAATCTGCTGCAAAAGTTGCCAGTGATGAATTGCAGCGTTTTCAGCAATTGTTACCCATGAATGCAGTCAGCCGCTCGCAATATGATGCAGTCAAAAACCAGTATCAATATGCCATGGCGCAGTTGAAACAGGCGCAGTCCAATTATGCAGTCAGCAGTAATCAAACCGACTATAACCAGTTACGTGCCACAAAAAATGGCGTGATTACTGAACGCAATATTGAAGTTGGGCAGGTTTTAGCGGCAGGGCAGGTCGCTTATCAACTAGCGATTGATGGAGAACGTGAAGTCGTGATTGGCGTGCCTGAACAAGCAGTTGCTGATATTCGGGTCGGGCAAGAGGCAACGGTCAGTTTATGGTCACAACCTGATAGCCGTTTTACAGGTAAGGTTCGTGAAATTTCCCCTGCGGCAGATCAGTCGCGTACTTTTAAAGTCAAAGTGGCTTTACGCGAAGGCAATGCACAGATTCAATTGGGGCAAAGTGCGCGGGTATTTCTGACTCGCCAAGCCAATCAGGGTTTATATGTACCTTTATCAAGCGTATCGGCAACGGGGCAACAAGCTTTTGTTTTGGTTTTGCAGACGGATTCAACCGTGCGCCAAGTTCCTGTTACCTTGGGCGCTTATGGACGGGACAGCGTGCCTGTACTCAGTGGCTTGCAGCCGCAAGATTATGTGGTGATGGGTGGGGTACATTTACTGCGTGATCGACAAAAAATCCGCCCGATTAACCGTGACAATCAAGCTGTACAGGCAGTCAATCCAACCGCTCAGGCAGCTCCTGCTGCTACACAGACGGAGCGTTAAAATATGAATTTTAACTTATCCGAATGGGCGCTGAAAAATAAAGGTCTAGTGGTCTACTTGATGTTGCTGTTGGGTATTGTCGGGATTTTTTCCTATTCCAAATTGGCACAAAGTGAAGATCCGCCATTTACCTTTAAAGTGATGGTGATTCAAACCTATTGGCCAGGAGCGAGTGCCAAAGAGGTATCCTTACAAGTCACTGACCGTATTGAAAAAGAATTGATGAGCACGGGCGATTATGAACGCATCATGGCCTATTCGCGTCCGGGCGAGTCCATGGTGACTTTTATTGCCAAAGATTCCATGCGTTCCAGCCAAATTCCAGATGTCTGGTATAAGGTGCGTAAAAAGGTCAATGACATTCGCCATGAATTGCCACAAGGGGTACAAGGCCCATTTTTTAATGATGAATTTGGCGACACTTTTGGTAATATTTATGTGCTGACAGGCGCAGACTATGATTACGCCACCCTCAAAGAATATGCCGACCGTTTGCAACTACAATTGCAGCGGGTCAAAGATGTGGCCAAAGTCAATTTGGTCGGTTTGCAAGACCAAAAAATCTGGATTGAGTTGTCTAATACCAAAGCCGCACAACTCGGCATTCCTGTTACCGCCATTCAGCAAGCCTTACAACAACAAAACAGCATGGCAAGCGCAGGTTTTTTTGAAACCAATTCAGACCGTATTCAGGTACGTGTCAGCGGTGCATTGAACAGTGTTGATGAGCTGAAACAAATGCCACTGTTGGTAAATGGCACCACCATTCAACTGGGCGATGTTGCCGAGGTCTATCGTGGGTTTAGCGAACCTGCCCAACCACGTATGCGCTTTATGGGCGAAAACGGCATTGGCATTGCGGTGTCGATGCGTAAAGGCGGAGATATTTTGGCTTTGGGGAAAAATCTGGAAACAGAATTTGCTCGTTTGCAAAAAACTTTGCCTTTAGGCATGCAGCTGCAAAAAGTGTCTGATCAACCTGTTGCGGTCAAACACAGTGTGAATGAGTTTATGAAAGTCTTGGCCGAAGCAGTGATTATTGTATTGCTGGTCAGCTTCTTTTCACTGGGTTTTCGTACAGGCTTGGTGGTGGCATTTTCTATTCCACTGGTCTTGGCCATGACCTTTGCTGGCATGCACTTGTTTGATGTCGGGCTGCACAAAATTTCACTGGGTGCCTTAATTCTAGCCCTAGGTTTATTGGTGGATGATGCAATCATCGCCATTGAAATGATGGCAATTAAAATGGAACAGGGTTTCAGCCGTTTGCAAGCCGCAGGGCATGCGTGGCGAACCACTGCTTTCCCAATGTTGACTGGGACATTGATTACCGCAGCAGGCTTTTTACCGATTGCCACAGCAGCATCAAGTACAGGGGAATATACCCGTTCAATTTTTCAGGTAGTGACCATTGCCTTGGTGGTGTCATGGTTTGCCGCAGTGCTGTTTGTGCCGTATTTGGGCGATAAATTATTGCCAGATTTTCAGCGACATGTGCAGCGCGCACCGTGGTATCAACGTCTTTGGGCACGTTTGCGTAAACAACCTGAGCCACAGCCTGTGGCACATCAGGCTGGTGAGGCGCATGACCCGTATCAAACCCGCTTTTATCAAGTGTTTCGAGGTTGGGTCAATACCTGTGTGCGCTATCGTAAAACCGTCATTGCAGCGACCGTAGCCATTTTTGTCCTATCCATTGCCATGTTTAAATTGGTACCGCAGCAATTCTTTCCGCCTTCCAATCGGGCAGAAATTTTAGTCGATTTAAAACTTGAAGAGGGTGCATCCTTAACAGCCACAGAAGCAGCCGTTAAAAAAGTTGAAAAGTTTTTAGCACAACAACAAGGTATCGACAATTATGTGGCCTATGTCGGCACAGGTTCACCGCGTTTCTATTTGCCCTTAGATCAGCAATTGCCGCAAGCCAGTTTTGCCCAATTTGTGGTGCTGGCTTCATCTTTAGATGATCGAGATGAAATTCGCCGTAATTTATCGGAGCAGATCCGTTTATTGTTGCCTGAAGTGCGTACCCGCGTTTCTTTGCTGGAAAATGGCCCACCTGTAGGTTATCCATTGCAATTCCGTGTTTCAGGAGAAGACCTTGCTCAAGTACGACAGTGGGCGCAGCAAGTGGCTGCCACAGTCAGTGCCAACCCGAATACCACCAATGTGCATTTAGATTGGGGTGAGCCGAGCAAAGTCATTCAATTGCAGATTGATCAAGACCGTGCCCGTCAAATGGGAGTGTCGAGTCTAGATTTGGCTAACTTCCTCAATAGCTCTATCAGTGGCGCCGCAATCAACCAGTATCGTGAAAAACGTGAACTGATTGAAATTCGTTTACGTGGCGATCAAACTGAGCGACTAGATGTCGCATCTTTAAGCAGCTTGGCCATACCGACTTCACGTGGAACATCGGTGCCGTTGGCGCAAATCGCACAAATTGAATACCGTTTTGAAGAAGGTTTAATTTGGCATCGTAACCGCTTGCCGACCATTACCGTACGTGGCGATATTCGAAGCAATCTGCAACCTGCAACGGTGGTGGCCGAATTATCTGAACCGATGGCAGCCTTGCGTGAAAAATTGCCAAATGGCTATTTAATTGAAGTTGGCGGTACAGTTGAAGAGTCGGCACGTGGGCAAAAGTCAGTCAATGCAGGCATGCCATTTTTCCTTGCAGTGGTGATGACTTTGTTGATGATTCAGTTGCGTAGCATGTCTCGTGCGTTCATTGTATTTTTGACTGCGCCGCTTGGCATTATTGGTGTGGTATTGTTCCTGTTGCTGTTTAACAAACCCTTTGGTTTTGTGGCGATGCTTGGCACGATTGCCTTATCGGGCATGATCATGCGCAATTCCCTGATTTTAATTGATCAGATTGAGCAGGATATTCGGGCAGGAGAATCGCAGTGGGATGCGATTATTAACGCCACGGTACGCCGTTGTCGTCCAATTGTCCTCACAGCATTAGCGGCTGTTTTGGCTATGATTCCACTTTCTCGCAGTATTTTCTTTGGCCCGATGGCTGTGGCGATTATGGGTGGATTAATTGTCGCAACCTTATTAACTTTGTTCTTTTTACCTGCGTTATACGCCCAGTGGTTTAAAGTGAAAAAAAATCCACATAATCTGTAAAAGTGACATAATAACGGGTGCGAAACTTGGAAAATTTCAATATAGTAGCACCTTATATTTTTCAGCCTTTGCATACGTTACAGCATGCGCCAGATTAAAAAATAAAGCATGGCACAGATGGGGTTTAATCACATTATGAAGCAAGATAACTTGTTAAAGTTTCGCCGTTCGGTTGCGATCTCTTACGTGTTTATGTTTTTTGCTTTATTTACTGTGGTGAGTGGCGCGTTGGCATATTGGTATGCCCGTAAAGTGATTCTGGTCGATAGCACTGAAGTCTGGTTACAGGCGCAGGCTTTATGGGTCATGCGTAATGTGGTGATTTATACAGTATTGGCAATGTTTGCTGCATTGTGGTTTATTCCATTGGCTTTCTTTCCCTGGGATGCCTTTTTATGGGTCAAAGCTTGCACCGTGGCAGGTGTCGTCTTTGCCGTGATTGCCTTCTTGTTTTTAATCAATGCTTGGATTAAAGGACTATCCAAATTTTTGAAAAATAAAGCCGTATTCTAAGGACTTTTCGCCTGTATTCAGCAGGCAGCTAAAATTTTTAGCAGTCTCCCCTTGTAAAACTCAGTTTTACCCCAATTTCACACATCAGTTCAGTTTTAATTAGAATTCCGTGAGGAGCATCGCCAGACATGGCTAAACGTGATTATTATGAGGTTTTGGGTGTCGCTAAAACCGCTAGTGATGATGAAATAAAAAAAGCCTACCGTAAGTTGGCGATGAAATATCATCCTGACCGCAACCCAGACAACACCGAAGCCGAAGAGAAATTTAAAGAAGCTGCGGAAGCTTATGAAGTTTTATCGGATGCCGAAAAACGCAGCATGTATGATCGTATGGGGCACAATGCCTTTGAAGGTGGTATGGGCGGCGGCGGTGGCTTCGGTGGTTTTAGTGCCGAAGACATCTTTAGTCAGTTCGGTGATATTTTCGGTGGTGCATTCGGTGGCGGTGGGCGTGGTCAGCAACGTGCGCGTCGTGGTTCAGACTTACGCTATGTGATGGAACTCACGCTTGAAGAAGCTGTAAAAGGCGTCAAGAAAACCATCACCTTTACAGCACCTGCGCCTTGTGATGCTTGTGACGGTAAAGGCTCAGAAAATCCCAATGATGTTGAAACTTGTCCAACCTGTCATGGTGCGGGTCAATTACGCATGCAACAAGGGTTCTTCTCGGTACAGCAAACCTGTAGTACCTGTCGTGGTCAGGGCAAAATCATCAAGAATCCATGTAAAAAATGTCATGGTTCGGGGGTGTCAGACCGTCAACAAACTCTTGAAGTGACCATTCCTGCAGGGGTGGACAATGGCGACCGCGTTCGTTTAACGGGTAAAGGTGAAGCAATTCGTGATGGTCAATCAGGAGATTTATACGTAGAAGTAGTGGTGCGCGAGCATGAAATCTTCCAGCGTGATGGTGCCGACCTATATATGGATGTACCTGTCAGCATTGCCGATGCTGCTTTAGGTAAGGAAATTGAAATTCCGACTCTAGATGGCCGCGTGAGCCTGAAAGTGCCTGAGGGAACACAGACTGGTAAATTATTCCGTTTGCGTGGTAAAGGGGTAAAACCTGTGCGTAGCAGTATGCAGGGCGATTTGCTCTGCCGTATTGTGGTGGAAACACCTGTGAATTTAACGGCACGTCAGCGTGAACTGTTAAAAGAGTTACAGACGACGATGGAAGGTGAGGGCAGTCAGTCATCACCAAAGAAGAAGTCTTTCTTTGATCGTTTGTTTGATTAAGGAAACTTAGATTAGGTATGTCGAAGCACAACCTGATCTAAACTCAAAAAATAAAGGCGATCTTATGGATCGCCTTTGTTGTATCTGCTGCACGCTTATTCGATTTCAGGCACATCAATCTCTAAAACATCCACCATTTCAGCCGTTGCTGTTTTAACGACAGTTTGTGGTTGAGCGCTTGTAACAACCCCATGTTCTGTTGCAGCTTCTTCTAGTTCAGGTGTATCAACTTCAACAGCAAGCGGTTCTTGTAGTGTCACGCTAATACGGACTTTGGACAGGCTTTCTAGCGTATCCCCTTCTTGAAGTACAGGCTCTGCAAATACGGATGCTGTGCTCATGCCTAACAATAATGCCAATACCATGTTCTTCGAATGCATGTAAATCCCCTTTAATTTGTGCAGTTGTTATCATTCGTGCAGGCTAGTCTGCGCATACAAGTTTGCAAATTTGTGAAATAAAAATAAAAAATGAGCATTTTCAGATAAATTTTTAGCATCGCTTCGTTAAAAGTTTACCTGAGGGGTGTAAAGTGACCATCAGCAGTACAGCAAGGGTTACTTTCGGATAAAAATAAACCCAGAAACTTGGCAGACAAACTTAGTCTAGGCAGCGAGTTTTGCTATAGTAAGCACAATTTAGAATCTATTTTAGGAATATGCTATGTCAGCAACTCCACGCATTGGTGTATTAGGCGCAGGCGGCCGTATGGGGCGCATCTTAATTCAAGCCGTTCAAGAAGCAGGCTACCAATTGGCAGCCGCAGTCGAACGCCCAGAAAGCAGTCTCTTGGGGGCAGATGCAGGAGAGCTGGCAGGTGTGGGTACACTCGGTGTGAAAGTCGTGGGCAGCCTAGAACAAGTATTAGCTGACTGTGATGTCGTAATCGACTTTACCGCACCAGCCGCCACAGCACAGCACTTAAAGCTTTGTCGTGAAGCAGGCGTGGCGATTGTGATTGGCACCACAGGCATGAACGATGAACAAAAAGCACTCTTAGAAGAATCGGCTCAACAGACCCCAGTAGTGTATGCTGCCAACTATTCAGTTGGGGTAAACGTTTCAATTAAACTGCTGGAATTGGCAGCCAAAGTCTTTGGTGATAGCGTAGATATTGAAGTGATTGAAGCGCATCATCGTCATAAAGTCGATGCACCATCAGGCACGGCATTGATGATGGGCGAGGCCATTGCAGTAACCTTAGGTCGTGATTTAAAACACGATGCTGTTTACTGCCGCGAAGGACACACAGGGCCACGTGAACGTAAAAGTATTGGTTTCCAAACCATTCGTGGTGGTGACATTGTGGGTGAACATACTGCGATGTTTATTGCCGATGGCGAGCGTGTGGAAATTACACACAAAGCCACCAACCGTATGAACTTTGCTGCAGGTGCCGTGCGTGCTGCAGCGTGGGTGGTGGGACGCGAAGCGCGTAAATACGATATGAAAGATGTTCTTGGATTTAACGATATTCAGGCTTAAAAACTGCGCAGGAATCCGAAATAGATAAAAATGACTTGAACAATTTTCAATCTGCCGCTAAAACTAGGGTCTGATGTCATGGATGATGACGCATCAGACCCGATCTAAAACTAGGGTCTGTTGACATTTCATAAATGGCTTGCGCTGTAGGCTAAAACTGAGCAGATCAGGCATGAAACGCAGGGAATAGCGAGACTATTGCCAAGTTTCATAACGCAAACTGAGAAAGTTTTAGCCACAGCCTTTCAGGACAAGCATATTTTTTACTGCTATTGCGTTATGAGTCAGTCATTTAGAATAACTAAATTTCCTGCCTCATGCCTTATATCAGCTAAAAAATATGCGTTGTCGCAAACATAGACGAATTGTCAACAGACCCAAATAAGATGCAAAATAAAATGAAAAAATCTCTGCTGATGTTTGGATTAAGCACCTGTATTTGTGCGACCTCTGCACAAAATATTGAACATGCCAAACTGAGCATACATAAAAACAATATTAAAGTCTGGACCTTTCAACAGCAGTCTAGTCCTGTATTTTTATACAAGGCAGAAACCACCTTTAATGTACCTTTAGAAAAAGCCGCCGCCTTAATTTTAGATGTTGATCATGCTGTGAAATGGGTGCCTTATGTGGGCAGTGTCAAAGTCTTGTCACGCGATGACCAAAAAGGTGAGTTCTTGCTGTATATGGTGCTGGATTTTCCTTTTCCACTAAAAGATCGTGATTTGGTGGTCAAAGGTAAAATGAGTAAAGATGCGCAAGGTATGATTAGTATTCAAAATAAAGCCATTGAGGGGGGCTATCCCTTGAACCCTGATTATGTGCGTATTCAAGATTACGAAGGCGACTGGACCTTTCAAAAACTGGGCAATCAAAAAGTCAAAGTGAGTACCTATGGCTATGCTAACCCTGAAGGCTCGATTCCTTTAAGTTTTGTGAATATGTTTGTGCAACAGCAACCGTATCAAATGCTGCAAAAAATGAAAATTGAATTAAGCAAAAGCGGTAGTTATAAGGCGTTGCCTGAAATTTTGCGTTAAATGATTGAGTTGCGCTGAATTTTTAATCTCAAAAAATGGATGAAATCGGTGTCGACCTCATCCACGAAGTATTTCGGTCTAGCGGGTAGACTTAATACGAAAACAGCCCTTTTTCTAAAGGAAATTCAATGCCAATCGATGCACCAGCATCATTGCCATGGACATCTGAATCGCTAATCCAGCCATTCAGTTTAAGTGGAATATCTGGGCGTAAATAGTGTGTCCAAGTCAAATCCAAAGCTTTTAACTGATCTTTTTCTGGGAAAGCTTGGTTGGTTGCGCGGTTTGATTCATTCAATTTGGCAAACAGCATACGTGCATTCACGCGGTTCATACGATCAAAACGGATATCACCACCGATTGAAATCATTTGTCCATCACCGCCAATAGCATGTGCTAAAGGATAGCCATGTTGATAGAAACCATCAGTATAATTGGCGTGGTTGTAAGTAATACCTTGTGCTTTACCGTTAGTACGGGTATCTGCCCATTCGGTATAGAATTGGAACGGCATATTTTTGTAGCTTGATGAATAGTCTAAGCCAGCCAGATACATTTTTTTAGCAGGTAAGCCACCTGCTTCGTCTTCACCTGCGTATTGTGCATAGACATCCATTGGAACTTGTACTAAGGTTTGTAGGTTCAAACGCGCATCAAAGCCTGCAATTTGGTTAGATGGGTCGGGTTCGCCTGTGCCGCCGTTGTCTTTATTACCGACAAAAGCATCCCAAAGTGAGTTCAAACTTTCTGGACGATTTTCACCACCCCATTGAAATGCGCGTGATGCCCCAAGTTCTAAATAAGGTAGTGGTTGTGCTGTAACACGTAAACCTATCAATTTGGCATCGGGTACAGCATCATAATCATGCAATTGACCTGCAAAAGCTTGGTATTGCCATGGGCCAATCCAAGACAGCCATTTATTGTTAAACGCCTGTTGTTCGGCACGTTGCATGGTCACGCCATAAACAGGGCGGCTAGCATCGCCACGAATTAAACTGCCGTCATGTGCAGGCCCCCAGTAGGTTGGAATTTGCCCTGCAATGAGCCATTGATTCCAAAGCTTGGCTGCAATATAGGAACCTTCAACATTGACATCTTGATCGTTATCAATTTGTGGGTCTTTTTCTGTATTGACCCGAATTTTAGCATCCCAGTGTTGACTGCCTGCATTGAGTTCCAAGCCTGCTTGATATTGCGTTTTTTGTTGGTCGCCAAAGGCTTGTGGAATATTTTTTTGATCTGTTTCTGCAAAAAGCGAGGCTTTGAACAGTTGGTTATTGGCATTTAAATGTGCCACCACTGCATCGATGACTTTTTGTTGATTGTTGTTGCTGACTTTGGCTTGAGAAAGTGCACGTTGAATTTCATCACCACTCATAGGCCAAGTTGACGTACTAATTTGAATGACGCCTTGCTGATTTAGCCAATTTAAATCGGTACGTAAGTTTTGGTCATTTAAGACAATGCCTTGGGCAAAGGTTAAGGATGAGCTTAATGCCAGTGTCGCCAGCAGCGCTTTGGGTGCAAACATGCTTATATATTCTCAGCGTTTATAAACTGTAAACAAGATAGGTTTTTGAGTGGATTTTTGCAATGTGAATTGTTGAGTATTGTTGTAAATTTCAACAGAAAATTCTTCTGTAAAAGGGGGGGAGATGCACAAGTGGAACTTTGTAATGAATGTTCCTCCCTTTTTAAAGGGAGGTTAGGAGGGATTATCAGCGTGTTGACTTAAAATCACATTTTCAATGGTTTGGATGACTGCATCGAGTTCATGCAAAATTTGTAAATTGTTAAATCTTAACACCGTTAAATTTAACTGTGTTAAAGCCTGATCACGTACTAAATCATACTGTAAGCCTTTTTCGTTCAAATGTTGGCTGCCATCGCATTCAATAATTAAACTTGCCGCAGGACAGTAAAAATCTACAATAAAATTCAGAATAGGCTTTTGCCGATAAAACTGTAAGCCCAAGATTTGTTTTTGACGCAGTCGTAACCAGAGTTTTTGTTCTGCTTCAGTCATATTGTTTCTTAACTGTCGTGCGTTATATTTTAAATTTTTGTTATAGGGTTGCATGGTTTTTATTCTTTGTTTTTAAAAGTGGTTTATTTTTAATTAGCTTTCTTGTGACATACATAGCTCATCTTTTTAGATTTTTTTAATCCCCCTCTATCCCCCTTTTTCAAAGGGGGAGGCTAGCACGAGCATATAGCTCACCTTTGACAAAGAGGGAAGCCTAGCAAAAAGGGTAGATTGAATAAATCAATCCTCATTCTTATTGGCTTTATAGGCATAAGCATAGTTATAACCATAGCCATAACCGCCTGCTTCACGTTGAATATCATTCAAAATAAAGCCATTCACTTTGACACCAGCCTGTTCAAAGCGGTTGACAGTCAGTTCCAGCTCTTTCATTTGCGTCTTGGCATAACGTGCCACTACCAAATTCACACCCGCATATTGTGAAATAATAATCCCATCGGTGACGGCAAGAACTGGCGGGGTATCAATCAGAATATGGTCAAACTGGCTCGACAAGTGCGTGAGCATGTCTGCAAATTTTTGCGTACTTAACAACTCTGACGGATTGGCAGGACTTTTACCACGGCTGATGAAGCTTAAATTTTCAACTTCAGTATTGCGCACAACACTGCCTAACTCTTGTTGACCATTCAGGTATTCGGTTAAGCCAGGCTTAGGGTCGTAATTAAAGTATTTGTGCATATAACCACGACGTAAATCGGCATCAATCAATAATACGCGCTTATCACTTTGCGCCAAAATGGTAGCTAAGTTGGTTGAAATAAATGATTTACCCAACTCTGGTGCAGGGCCAGAAATCATAATGATATTGTTTTTGGCACTGCTTAAAGCAAAGTGAATAGCAGTACGCATGCTACGCAGGCTTTCAATGGCAATATCATCACTGTTTTTAACTGCAAGAATAGGAATATTCTTTTTCTTTTTTAGAATCTTAATACGACTTTCTTGTACAGGCGAACGTGGCACAGTGGCATAAACAGGTAAATCCAGTTCATTTTCAATCTGATTCGAGTCTTTAATACCTGAACGCAACATGTTACGCAGTAATGCCAGCAAAGTACCCAAGAAGCCACCCAAGAAAACGGACAAAATTAAAATTTGTAATTTCTTTGGTTTAATTGGCTCAATCGGCTCTACCGCAGTATCGACAATACGCACATTACCAATTTCACCTGCTTTAGCAATACGTAGTTGTTGGTAAGAGTTAAGCAAGCCTGTATACAGCTGTTGTTTGACTTCTACTTCACGGAACAGTTGTAAATATTGGCGTTGTAATTCTGGCAAGCGTTTGAGCGTGCCGTCTAACTCTGCAATGCGTTTGTTAATTGCCCCCAGTTGCGCATTCATTTGCTGCATGACAGGGTGTTCGTTGGTGTACTTGGCCGCAGCTTCAGCCACTTGTTGCTCTAACTGCGCTTTTTGGGTTTCCAAAGTAATACTCTGGGTTAAATATAACTCAGATTCTTTGGTCACATCGACTGTATTAAATTGCTGGCGGAAACGGTTAAATTCACGTTCTGCCACATCTAATTGTTGTTTCAGTTCTGGGAGTTGGTCTTCCAAAAACTTTAAGGTCTGTGCCGTTTCTGCAGTACGACGCTCAATATTTTGTTGGCTATACGCCGCTAATATGGCATTTAGTACTTGGGTAATGTGTTGTTTGTCTGACCCTTGGTAATTTAGTCCCAATACACCTGTCAATTTACCTCTTTCTGCCACAGAATAGTCTGCGGTTAAGCTTTTCATGGCAGCAGGTAAGCTTTGTTTTTGGATGTTATAGGCAGCGTTAAAGCTGTCTTGACTAAAAATAGCGACTTTCCACACCCCAAATTCAGACTGTAATTGACTGACTTGGTTTAAAGGTGCAGAAAAAACCACCTGTTCGGTTTCTTCATCGGTTAGACTGTACTTGCCTTGTGCAAATTTTAAAATTAAGTTTTTATCTTGAAAATATTGCGGGATATCGAACTGGCGAATATCAAAACTTTTTTGATTGTCTTTAAATAGCACTGACTGAGATGAATATTCACTGTCATATTCATGCTTGGCAATTAAACGATTCCAGAAACTGTCTTCTGTACCCGAAACGCGAATATTTAAATTTAGATGATCAATCACGTTACCCAACACCAAACGTGATTTTAAAATTTCAATTTCAGCTTGTGCAGGTGATTTCTGCTCAATCATATTGGACAGATCACCCAATAACGCTGCAGAGGCCCCTTTACTATCTTCGACCTGTACCAAAGCATCTACTGCATAGGTGTCTGGTGTGGTTCTTAAATATAGTAAAGCGCAGACGATACTGAGTAGAACGCAAAGGGTAATCATTTTCCATTGTGCGATTAAGGAAAAAAATAATTCCTTTAAATCAATGGTATCTTCGGTGTTGGCGGTTTGGCTCATAGTTTAAATATCAAAAAAGTAGAATTTTAAAAACAACTAGAATATCAATAAACTAGATATATTTTTTCCAGTCGGCAATGCAGGCTTGAATTAACGCACAGGTCTCATCAAATACGGCCTGATCGTGCTGATAAGGGTCGGCCACATTTTTACTTTGCCAGTGCCCCAATCTAAAAGTTTTGCCTTTGGCAAAGGGCCAGGTTTGTTCTACATGCTTTTGCTGATTTTGGCTCATGACTAAAATTAAATCGGCTTTTTTAATTAAGTCTGCATTGAGTTTTTTTGCCACGTGTGGACTCATGTCAATGCCGTGACGTTGCATACATAAACGGGCTTTGTCATCGGCTGCATGGCCCACCAAGCCTGAAATACCTGCAGATTCAATCTGTAAGTGTGGGTACTGCTGTTTTAAAAAGTATTCTGCCATGGGGCTACGGCAAATATTGCCGATACATACCACCAAAATGTGATTAATTTTCATTAGTTCCCCAAATTATCTAGTTGATAAAGCACACTAGAGAACGGAATCATCTGATTCACGACACGTTGCCAGCGGGCCAGGCCTGAAGCATCGACATAGACAATATCATTGCTGCGCATTTTAAACTGATTGGCTAAGCCAAAGTCGGCAATGCTGGTTAAATCCATATGATAGACTTCGGTATGTGCTGCATTCGGCTGGCTACGGACCACATAAATTTTACTGCGGCTGGCAGACAGTGGGTTTAAGCCCAAGCTTTCACCCAATACATCGCTTAAGCTCATGCCTTGATCACGCATAGGGAGCGATTGATTTTTACCCGACTCACCCATCACATAAATTTTTTGGTTTTCACGGTTGTTGACATACAAGGTGTCATTCGGCTGGATGAGTAAGTTGTGCAATGACAAGCCTGCTTTTTCCAGCTCTACGGTATTGAGTTGATAGCTACGCCCCTGACGCACTAAAGTCATAGAAGTATTGTCACCTTGTTGGGCATTGACCCCGCCTGCCATACCCAGTGCGGTATAGACACTGACAGGTTGATCGTTTAAATAGAATTGCCCACCTTTCATGACATTGCCTTGTACAGAGTATCGCTGCCCTTGGTAAGACAAGACTCGTACAATCACGTCTGGGGTTTTTAAATAACGTGCCAATTGACCGCGCAACTCACGATTCACTTGCGCTAAAGATTTACCTGCAGCTTTGTAACGCCCGATAATCGGAAACTGAATATAACCCTGTGAGTCAATTTGATAACCATTTGACTCAACGGCTTTTTCGTTACTAATGGTATTGGTTGGTGGTGTAATTTCAGGATATGCCCATAAATAAATAGAGAGAATATCACCTGAACTTAAGGTGTATTGACGCTGTGGTGTATGAAATAAATGCGCATAGTCTTGTTGAATATTGTGAACTGCAGGCTGCACCGCAAGCATTGAGTCTTGGGTGAGTTTAATCACATTGACCGCTGTGCCCAAGTCGGTGGTATAGACCCCTTCATTTGGTAAGTCATAGGTTTGTAAACCAGAGGTGACAGCGCACCCCGTAGTGGCAATGCCACATGTCAATAAAACAGCAAGTTGAAAGTTTCGCACGCGAGATTCCATTATTAATTTTTTAAAATCTTTTAAATCAATTGCCGCCATTTTACCGAACTTGTCAAATAGGTACATAGCAATTTGTAATCATTTTGCAGATTCTGTCAAATTCTTTGCGCAAAGTGATAAAAATCGCAAATTGTGAATTTACTCAAAATTTAAAAAGTGGAATATTCACAAAAACTACACACTGATGCATCTTTCAACTAATTTGAGCACAAATCATAATAGAAATTTCATAAATTTCTGTTAGTATTCCTGCCGAAAGATTCTTTCTTCATAAAATACAGATATAAATTTAAAGGCGCTAAAATGCTACAACTCTCTGAGCTAAAAATTGCCGTTATTGGTTTAGGCTATGTCGGTTTACCTTTGGCAGTTGAATTCGGAAAAAAATTGCCAGTGGTTGGTTTTGATATCCATCAAAAACGCATACAAGAATTACAAAGTGGGCAAGATCACACTTTAGAAGTGTCTCCAGAAGAGCTCAAACAAGCAACGCAACTGACTTATTCAGCTAACTTAGAAGACTTAAGTAGCTGTAATTTTTTCATTGTAACTGTGCCAACGCCTGTAGATGAAGTGAACCGCCCTGATTTAACTCCTTTAATAAAAGCCAGTGAAACATTGGGTAAAGTGTTAAATCGTGGTGATGTCGTGGTGTATGAGTCTACGGTATACCCAGGGGCTACAGAGGAAGTGTGTATTCCAGTATTGGAACAAGTGTCTGGTTTAAAGTTTAATCAGGACTTTTTTGCAGGTTATAGTCCAGAGCGTATTAACCCAGGCGATAAAGTCAATACCCTGACTAAAATTAAAAAAATTACCAGTGGTAGTACCCCAGAAATTGCCACCCTTGTAGATCAAGTCTATGCCAGCATTATTACTGCGGGTACACATAAAGCATCGAGTATTAAAGTAGCGGAAGCAGCTAAGGTCATTGAAAATACTCAGCGTGATTTAAATATTGCTTTGGTGAATGAGCTTTCGGTGATTTTCTCACGTATTGGTATTGATACTTTAGATGTGTTGGAAGCCGCAGGCAGTAAGTGGAACTTTTTACCGTTCCGTCCAGGATTGGTGGGGGGGCATTGTATTGGGGTCGATCCGTACTATTTAACCCATAAAGCAGAGGAAGTTGGTTATCATCCGCAAGTGATTTTGGCGGGTCGTCGCATTAATGACAATATGGCACGTTATGTTGCACGTGCTACCATTAAAAGAATGGTGAAAAATAATATTGATGTAACCAAAGCCACTGTTGGTATTTTGGGCATCACTTTTAAAGAAAACTGCCCAGATATTCGTAACAGTAAAATTGTAGATGTAATTAAAGAGTTCGATCAATGGGGCATTAAGGTTGCAGTGTGTGACCCTTGGGCCGATGCCGAAGAAGTTAAACATGAATATGGAATTGACTTGGTTCAGGTGGATGCTGAACACCCTGTGGACAGTTTAGTGGTTGCTGTGGGACATAATGAGTTTCGTGCTTTGAGTCCTGAACAGTTACGTGCCTATGTGAAAGCCGAACAACCTGTATTGACCGATGTAAAAAGCTTGTTTAACCGTGATGAAATGACAGCACAAGGTTTTACCGTATTCCGTTTATAAGATTCACCCAAAATAGATTGTAGTAAAAATATGAAAAAATTTGCCCTGATTGGTGCTGCAGGTTATATCGCACCACGTCATTTAAAAGCCATTAAAGAAACAGGCAACACTTTGGCAGTCGCAATGGATGTTAACGACTCTGTTGGTATTATGGACAGCCACTTTCCTGACGCTGAGTTTTTTACCGAATTTGAAGAATTTGAAGCCTATGTAGAGGATCAAAAGCTCAAAGGTGAAAAGCTAGATTATGTTGCGATTTGCTCACCAAACTATTTACATGCGCCACACATGAAATATGCCTTAAAAAATGGCATAGATGTGATTTGTGAAAAGCCATTGGTATTGAATTCAGAAGATTTAAACCTTTTATCTGAATATGAAAAACAGTATGGTGCAAAAGTAAACTCGATTTTACAGCTACGTTTGCACCCTTCTATTATCGCGTTGCGTGATAAAGTTCAGGCTGCACCTGCAGGTAAAATTTTTGATGTAGATTTAACTTATTTAACCTCACGTGGTAAGTGGTATTTAAAATCGTGGAAGGGAGTAGATAATAAGTCGGGTGGCGTAGCAACTAATATTGGTGTGCATTTTTATGACATGCTGCATTTTATTTTTGGCAAAATTGTGAAAAATGAAGTGCATTATCGTGATGAAAAAACCGCATCGGGTTATTTAGAGTATGAACGTGCCCGTGTACGCTGGTTCTTGTCTATTGATGCCAAAAATTTACCTGAAAATGCGGTGCAAGGTGAGAAATTAACCTACCGTAGTATTACCATTGAAAATGAAGAGCTTGAGTTTTCAGGTGGTTTTACAGACTTACACACCCAAAGTTACCAACGTATTTTGTCTGGTAAGGGCTATGGCGTAGAAGAAAACCGTGCTGCAATTGAAACGGTTGAAGTGATCCGTGTTGCGCCAATTGTTGAAAATCCGAGCAACCCACACCCTCTATTAGTAAAAGTAAAATAATAAGGCAGAACACGATGAGTTTTTATCAACATGAAAGTGCAATTGTCGATGAGGGTGCTCAAATTGGTGAGAACTCTCGTGTTTGGCATTTTGTGCATGTTTGTGGCGGTGCCAAAATTGGACAAGGGGTATCTTTAGGCCAAAACGTTTTCGTAGGCAATAAGGTTGTGATAGGCGATCATTGCAAAGTACAAAATAATGTTTCGGTGTATGACAATGTTACTCTTGAAGAAGGGGTGTTTTGTGGGCCGAGCATGGTGTTTACCAATGTATATAATCCACGCTCACTGATTGAACGTAAAGACGAATACCGTAATACACTTGTAAAAAAAGGTGCGACTTTGGGTGCAAACTGTACCATTGTTTGTGGTATTACCATTGGTGAATATTCATTTGTCGGTGCTGGTGCAGTTGTCAATAAAGATGTACCTGCCTATGCATTGATGGTCGGTGTTCCTGCAAAACAAATTGGCTGGATGAGTGAATTTGGCGAGCAGTTAGATTTACCTTTAGAAGGTGAAGCCCAAGTTGCGTGTGAACACACAGGGGCAATTTATCGCTTAAATGGTAAGATTGTGACCAAAGAGCAGGCGGCAGCATGATTGAATTTATTGATTTAAAAGCACAACAAGCACGTCTTAAGGATAAGATTGAAGCAGGGATTCAGAATGTCTTAACACATGGCCAATATATTCTTGGTCCTGAAGTTAAAGAACTTGAAGAAAAACTGGCAGCATATGTGGGTGCAAAATACTGTATTACCTGTGCGAATGGTACGGATGCTTTGCAAATTGTACAAATGGCATTTGGGATTGGCCCGGGTGATGAAGTGATCACCCCAGGATTTACCTATATTGCAACAGCTGAAACAGTGGCTGTATTGGGTGCAACGCCTGTATATGTGGATGTAAACCCTAAAACATATAATCTGGATGTTGAAAAGCTCGAAGCTGCGATTACACCCCGCACTAAAGCGATTATTCCTGTCAGTTTATATGGTCAATGTGCTGACTTTGATGCTATTAACGCCATTGCTGCTAAATATAATCTTCCTGTGATCGAGGATGCTGCACAAAGTTTTGGTGCGACTTATAAAGGCCGTAAAAGCTGTAACTTGAGTACAGTAGCTTGTACCAGCTTTTTCCCAAGTAAGCCTTTGGGCTGCTATGGAGATGGTGGAGCGATCTTTACCAATGATGAAGAACTGGCAAAAGTGATCCGTCAAATTGCCCGTCATGGACAAGATCGTCGTTATCATCACATTCGTATTGGGGTAAATAGTCGTTTAGATACTTTGCAAGCGGCAATTTTGTTACCCAAATTAGAAATTTTGGATGATGAAATACAAGCACGTCAGCGTGTAGCGGAAACATATACTCAATTATTAAATGAAGTGGGCATTTTAAGCACACCATTTATTGAATCGTATAATACGAGTGCTTGGGCGCAATATACGATTCAAGTAGACTACCGCAGTGAGGTTCAGGAAAAGCTAAAAGTACAAGGTATTCCAACTGCTGTACATTATCCAATTCCATTGAATAAACAACCAGCTGTTGCTAATGAAAATGCTATTTTACTTGTTGGTGATGCAATTGCTGAACGTGTAATGAGTTTACCGATGCATCCATATTTAGAAAAACATGATCAAAGTCTAATTGTAAACGGACTAAGGGAACAGGTAAAATAAATCTAAGGTAAAAAAATTGCTATTTTTAAAAAAATTAATCAATTCAAGCTTAATGCAAAATATTTTTGCATTAAGCTTTGTGCAGGTTTTAAATTATATCTTACCCTTATTATTAATACCTTACTTGTTAAAAACTTTAGGTGCTTCAGGGTGGGGTAAAATAGTATTTGTCCAGCTAGTTTTACAATACTTTGTTGTAGTTGTAACATATGGCTTTCAATGGTCTGCAGTAAATAAAATTTCACCTATAAGAAAGCAAGTAATTCTGGTAAATAAATTATTCAGTGGTTATTTTTTTTCACAGCTTTTGTTATTAATGGTGTGTTTATTAATATTAAGTGCTGGCGTATTAATTTTTGATGACCTTAAAAGTGAATTTGACCTTCTTTATATAGGTTTTATAGCCGTAGCTGGTACGGTTATTTTTCCAATTTGGTTGATGCAAGCACTTGAGGAATTAAAGTTTGTTGCATTAACACAATTAGTTAGTCAAATATTTTGTTTTAGTTGTATATTTTTATTTGTAAATAGTAGTGA
The DNA here is from genome assembly GCF_020982655.1 of Acinetobacter sp. PW68. Taxonomy (NCBI): domain Bacteria; kingdom Pseudomonadati; phylum Pseudomonadota; class Gammaproteobacteria; order Moraxellales; family Moraxellaceae; genus Acinetobacter; species Acinetobacter sp. PW68. The sequence goes on from NZ_JAHZSX010000001.1 coordinate 64,276, forward strand.
TGATTTAGATGTTGCTTTGTTTTTTCAGTCAATTAATAATTTAATTTCAGGTAGCCTTTGTTTTTGTTTTTTATATAAAAAAGGATATAAATTAACAAAAATAAGTATTTCAGATATAGTAATATCCCTGAAAGATGGTTTTACTTTATTTACGTCCCAAGTTTGGATTAGTTTGTATACTAATTCTATTCCAATAATATTGGGCCTAGTAACTAATAGTACTGTTGTTGCAACTTATTCAGTTGCAGATAGAATTCAAAAGGCAATAAGATTTATATTGAATCCAATAAGTAGGGCTATTTTTCCAAGAATTTCTTTCTTACAGAAAAATGATATTGAGAAGAGTGACAGATTGCTTAAAATTTCAATTGCTTTTACATTTATAATAACTGCAATCGCTAGTCTTATCTTATTCACTTTTATAGATGATATTATTCAATTTTTGAATGCTGAAAATTTACCAAATATATATTCAGTTATATATATATTTACTATAATGCCCGTGCTAGTTGGACTCTCTAGTGTGATTTCTATACAAGCCTTAATCCCTAAAGGTTATTCAAAAGCATTGAATAAGATTTGGTTTAGTGCATGTTTAATTACATTGTTAATTATTTATCCAATTATTAATGGGTATGGTGTTGTTGGAGCTGCTGTTTTAGCGGTCTTAGTTGAAGCATATATTCTCATACTAATGTTAATAGTTTTAAAGCGAGGAAAAAAATGAATTATTACTCATGGGATAATCATTCGACTTTGAGGGAGAAGACAGGTGGAGGAAAAGCTAGATTAGATGTTAGTTATTTTTTGAAAGAAGAAGGCTATAAGTCTTTAAAGTATTATAATTCTAAAAATATTTTTTAAAATTTTTACTAGTAATTGTAAACTTTATTTTATTTCCTTTTTAATCAAAAAGGAAAGTATTCTTTTTGTGCAGTACCCACACAATATAGGGCAGAGAAATATCTTGAAATTTTATAAAAAAATTAAGAGGGTAAAAACAATATTTTTAATTCACGATCTTGAAAGTATACGTCTTAAAAACGATGCAAGTATTGAAGCACAGGATCTTAAATATGCTGATTATATTATATCTTTAAATGATGCTATGAAAGATTATATTGAAAATAAATTGGGTATTAAAAATAAGAAAATTGCCTGTTTAGAGTTATGGGATTATTATGTAGCTAATAAGCCATCAAAAGTAGTGAAAATTGATTTATCAGAGAAAGCTAAAAATTTTAAATGTAATATATTAATTGCTGGAAATTTAGATAAAAATAAAGCGGGATACTTAAAAAAACTTAGCGAAGTTAGTGATGTGAGATTTTTTCTAATGGGCGATAACTTTGATAACAATATAGAATTAAAAGATAATGTAAATTATATTGGATCTTTTGATGCAGATACACGGATAAATTACTTTGGAGGTATTTTGTTTGGCCTTATATGGGATGGAGAATCAATTGAAACGTGTTCAGGAAATTATGGAAAATATTTACATATAAATTTACCTCATAAAACTTCATTTTATTTGAGCAATAAAATACCACTTATTGTTTGGAATGAATGTTATATATTTGCTAAAATTGAAAAGGAATTTTTAGGAAAGGGTATTAATAGCCTATATGAATTAAATTCTTTAGATAAAAATTGGAATGAAAATTCAATTAATAAAGAAAATGATAAGATTAAAAAAGGTTATTATTTAAAGACTGCTTTAAAAAACTTGGGTATGTCTTAAAATGGTTTATCTTAATCTTATTTGTTTTTTGATTATATACTTAATTTTATTTTTATTTATTTTGAGTTGGTAGCAGAAAATGATAAATAAAATAATATTTTTAATTCTTATTTTTTTTGCACTTTTTTTCCCGACAAAATATTACAATATTTATCATTTTGTTTTATTAGGGGGTGCAAGCTTGCTAATATTGATTAATGGAGTAAAGCTAAATATAAGTTTTTATGCTAGATATTTTTTAATATTGATTGTTTTGATTGTTTTTAATGTATTTGTAAGCTCAATATACTTGGGTTCTGATTTTTTTAGGAATGCTACGGAAATATTTAGATTTTTACCAACACTGCTTTTTTTATTATGTTATAGAGCAATTAATATTAATAGACAAAATATTTATTTTTTATTTTGCTCTTATACTAGTGTAGTAACAATAATTTGCTGCCTTCAGTATTTAGGTTTTGAGTCAGTTTTGAATTTATCTAGAATATATGGTTCAGAATTACAAGTAGAAAACTCATTAATTATTTCCAGTCGAGCAATTGGGTTGAGTACTGGTCCTGGAAATAATGGTGCAATGTTTACTATTTTATATGTTTATTTTTTATCAAATTTTTTGTTCTTTAAGGAAAGAAAATCAATAAATATTATATTTATGTTGCTATGTGCTGTTAGTGTTGTTTTTGCGCAGTCCCAAACTAGTTTGGTTGCAATAAGTTTAGTGACTCTGTTTTCTTTGGTTATATTGTTTATTATAGATAAAAGAAAAGTATTAAATTTTTATGTTTTTTTTGTTTTTTTTAATGTTATTTTAGGGATGGGAGTCATATTTTATAAATTTTTAAATAAATTTGGATATCTTATCTCCTTATTCGAGGAAGGGTTAACTCGTAATTCTTATAAGGTTAGAGTGGAGAAAATGGATGCAGTATTGGATTTGTCATTTTCTAATCCTATAATGTTTTTTTTCGGTTATGGCAAAGATTTAGTACCTAATGCAACTGCCTTGGATAATGAGTATGCATTTTATTTAGGAGTTTATGGTGCTTTTTCTCTGATGCTTTTATTTGTATTTTATTTGTATTTTCTTACCTCTGTTTTTAATAAAAATAAAAATTTTCCTGATTTTTTGTTATGTCTGACAGTTTTTGCTGGACTAATTATAGCATGGCCTAGTTCATTCACTTTGGATCCAAGACTATTATTTATATTTACTATTTATTTGATTTTCTCTTTAAGAGAAAAGAATATTCAACGCTGAGAAATTTATTTTGAAAATAGTAATCCTCTCTGGAGCTAATAGTATACATACAATCCGTTGGGCAAATGGATTGCAGGAAGCTGGACTTGAAGTTTATCTTATTAGTCAACATCCTCTAATGCATAAACTTAACGAAGGTATTCAATATTATGAACTGCCTAATCGTGGGGTTTTGGGATATTTTTTAATTGTAGCGCAAGTAAAAAAATTATTGTTAGCTATCAAGCCTGATATTGTAAATGCTCATTATGCAAGTGGTTATGGGACAACTGCACGTTTAGTTAACTATCATCCTTATGTTTTGTCTGTATGGGGAAGCGATATTTATTTATTTCCTAAAAAATCATTTATTCATCACTGGCTAGTGAATAAAAATTTATTAGCAGCGGATGCAATTGCATCAACAAGTCATTGTATGGCTTTAGAAACTAATAAACTGGTTGCCTTAAAAAAACCCATTTTTATTACCCCATTTGGTATAGATAAAGATATTTTTTATAAAGAACGAAATTACTCAGCATCAGGCTATTTGTCAGAAGATAAGATTGTTATTGGTACCGTAAAATCCCTAAAACCTGTTTACGGCATAGATTTGCTAATTAAATCGTTTGCTATTCTTTATAATAAATTGAAAGCTTCTCATCCTCAATTGGCTGAAATTCTTAGGTTAAGAATTGTTGGTGGCGGGCAAGAATTAGAGGTATTACAAGCATTAGCTGCAAGTTTAAATATATATAATTTGGTTGAATTTATTGGACAAGTTAATCATGAGCAAGTTCCAGAAGAGTTAGCAAAACTTGATATTTATGTTGCTTTAAGTAGAAGCGAAAGTTTTGGTGTGGCGATCCTTGAAGCGGGATTGAATCAATGCCCTGTTGTTGTTTCTAATGTAAGTGGTTTAGCCGAAGTAGTGGTTCATGAAGATACAGGTTTAATTGTTGAAAGCGAAAATATTAATGAGGCTTCTGAGGCATTAAGTAAGCTAGTTTTAAATCCTGAACTTATTCAAAGACTAGGAGCTAACGGACAAAAGTATGTTTTAGAAAATTATTTATGGCCTGTTAGTATAAAAAAAATGGTAAATGCATTTAATGCAACCATTGAACTCAAACATTCTAGGAATTATTAATTGATGAATTTTAAAAGTATTTTAGTTTTAGCTCCTCATACTGATGATGGAGAGTTAGGGGCGGGCAGTTTTATTGCAAAATTATCTGTACAAGGTGCGAATATAAAGTATGTAGCTTTCTCTTCTGCACCTGAATCATTACCTGATGGTTTTCCTAGAGATACTTTAGTTAAAGAAGTACATTTGGCAACTGGAGAGTTAGGTATTTCTGATTTGGTGGTTAAAAATTACCCAGTTCGTAACTTTGATTTACATAGACAAGAAATATTGGATGATTTAATCAAAATCCGTAAAGAAAATAACTTTGATTTAGTCTTAATACCATCTACATCTGATGTACATCAAGATCATCAGGTTATAATGCAAGAAGGTATTAGGGCTTTTAAGAATACCACCATATTAGGTTATGAGCTTATTTGGAATAGTTTTGATTTTAAAAATCACTTGTATGTAAAACTAGATGAAGCTCATGTCATGGCGAAAGTTAATGCGCTACAAAAATATGCTTCTCAAGCACATCGTCCTTATATGTCAGAAGAGTTCGTCCGTTCATTGGCTTATACACGTGGGCTACAAGTTAATCATAAATATGCTGAATGTTTTGAGGTGATAAGATGGGTTATAAATTAAAGTCAAAGGTTTCAATAAAAGCAGTTTTTGAAAAATTAGATATAGCATGGAAATCTGAAAAAGATTACTTAATAGAGTCTATTTCACCTTTAAATAATTATTTAGAAGGCAGCTTAGCTTTTTGTAATAAAAATATAGAAGTGCCAAATAATTCTATTCTGATTTCAAATCAAGTTTTAGATAATGCTCAAGTTATTTTTTCTGAAAATCCTAGAACCCATTTTGTTCAAGTTTTAGCTTGGTTGAATGAAAATATTGGATTTGATTTGTACAATGAAGAATCAATCATTGATCCAACAGCAGTCATTGGGGCAAATGTTGTTATTGAGTCAGGTTGCTATATAGGAAAAAATGTAGTTATTGAACCAAATGTTGTGATTCATAAAGGTACAATAATTGGTGATAACTCCCGAATTAGATCGTGTGCTTCAATTGGTAGTGATGGTTTTGGATTTGAGCGTATTGGCAATGATATCGTACGTTTTCCTCATTTAGGTAGGGTACGAATTGGCCAGAATGTTGAAGTGGGTTCGTGTGTTGCGATCGCAAGAGGGACACTTTCTGATACAGTCATTCATGATCAAGTTAAGATAGATAATCTAGTTCATATTGCACACAATGTAATAATTCATGATGGTGCATTTGTTATAGCTTGCGCTGAGGTAAGCGGTAGCGTTGAAATCGGAAAGAATGCTTGGATTGCGCCCAATGCATCTATTAATCAAAAACTAAAAATTGGGGATAATGCACTTGTAGGGTTAGGTGCTGTTGTCACAAAAAATGTTGAATTCGATTCAATTGTTGCTGGAAATCCTGCAAAAAAATTAGTGAAACGTTAAAAATGAGAAAGGTTTTTTGGTTTATCAATGAATATTCTTCCACGCCAGAATATGGGCTGGGTGGTCGTCATTATTACTTGGCTCAGGAGTTAGCTAGACAAGGGCATTTAGTGTATGTGATAGCTTCTAACTCACACCACCTATTAAGAGTATCAAAGAACCTGTCAGAGAATTTTCTTATTGAAAAAATTGAGGACAATTTTAATTTCATTTGGGTAAAGCTACCAGCCTATGATGGTGCGCATAGTCGTAGAAGAGTATTGAACTGGTTTGAATTTTCATGGAAATTAAGAAAATTAGCATCTTTGAAAATAGAGAAGCCAGATGTAATTATCTATTCTTCACCTTCTTTAATAGGCTATATGGGCGCCAAAAATTTAGCAAATAAATTTGAAGTTCCTTTCGTTTTTGAGGTTAGGGATATTTGGCCTTTAACACTAACAGAGCTTGGAGGGATTTCAAAGAAACATCCCTTTATTAAACTTATGCAATGGATAGAAGATAGAGCATATCAAAAATCAGATATTGTCTTTTCTAATCTATTTAATGCTGTAGAACATATGGTATCTAGAGGAATGGATAAAAATAAATTCCATTGGATACCAAATGGAATTTCGATACCGGAAGTTGAAAATAAAGAACCGTTATCTGAAGACGTGATAAGTCAGATTCCTACAGATAAGTTCATTATTGGCTATACAGGTACAATTGGTACAGCAAATGCAATTGATAATTTAATAGAAGCTGCAAATCTACTTAAAGACTATCCAGAAATTCATTTTTTATTGGTAGGTGGAGGTAAGGACAAAAAGCAATTAGAAGATTTAGTTAAAAATAATGGTTTGATGAATGTTACTTTTATTGAACCAATTCCTAAAAAACAGGTTCAGTCAATAATTGAATTATTTGATGTCTGTTTTATTGGTTCTCAAAACATATCTCTGTATAGATTTGGAGTCGCTCCTAATAAAGTGCCTGAATACTTATATTCGGGAAAACCAATTGTACATGCATATTCCGGTGCAGGATGCTTGATTGAGAAATCTATGAGTGGTTTTTCAATTCCATCAGGCGATTCACAACTACTTTGTGAAGCAATCTTAAAACTTTATCATCTAAGTGATGAAACAAGGTTAGAGATGGGTAGAAATGGTCATGAATTTGCAGTGAATTATTTAAGTTATACTCAAATATCTAAAAAGTTATTTAAAGCAATTTTTGGTGATTAAATTGAAACGTCTGCTCGATATTATGATCGCCTCTATCGCCCTCATTCTGCTTTCTCCTTTATATGCTTTTGTAGCTTATAAAGTGAAGAAAAACTTAGGTTCACCAGTCTTATTCCGCCAAGTTCGTCCTGGGTTGCACGGCAAACCTTTTGAAATGATTAAATTTCGCACCATGAAAGATGCTGTGGATGCAAAAGGCAATCCATTACCAGACAGTGAGCGCCTAACACCATTCGGTAAAATGTTGCGTTCAACCAGTCTAGATGAAATGCCAGAGCTCTGGAATGTCATAAAAGGTGATATGAGCGTGGTTGGCCCACGTCCATTACTTATGGAATATTTGCCTTTATATAATGAAGAACAAGCAAAGCGCCATAATGTGCGTCCAGGTATGACGGGTCATGCACAAGTGAATGGACGTAATGCCATTAGCTGGGAAGAAAAATTCAAATTAGACACATGGTATGTCGAAAACCAGTCAACTGTATTGGACTTTAAAATAATGTTGAAAACTGTACAGAAAGTGATTGCGAAGGATGATATTAGTGCAGAAGGTGAAGCGACTATGACTAAATTTACAGGTACAAAATCGGATCAAGAGCATGACTGAACTATATGCAATTTATGGTGCTTCAGGCTGTGGGCGTAGCTTGATGCCAGTGGCAAGAGCCCAATTAAAGCGTTTGGGAAATCCTGCTGAAATCGTATTTATAGATGATAGCTTAGTTGCAGAAACCATAATCAATTCGCATCGAGCCATGAATTATGCGGCATTTAAAGCACACCCTGCGACTCAAAAACATGTATTAATTGCGATTGCCAATAGTCAAGTACGTGAAAAAATTTCAATACAACTTGAACAAGATGCAATTGAGCTCTGGAGTGTTCAGGCAGATAATGCAGTGCTGATGGATGAGGTTGAAATTGCTGCAGGTGCAGCACTCAGTCCTTTTGTGAGCGTTACCTCAAATATAAAAATTGGTAAATGCTTTCATGCCAATTTGTATAGCTATGTAGAACATGATTGCGTGATTGGTGACTTTGTAACTTTTGCCCCAGGTGTTCAGTGTAATGGCAATATTCACATTCATGACCATGCCTACATTGGTGCGGGTGCGGTGATAAAACAAGGTACACCAGACCAACCTTTAATTATTGGTCGGGGTGCGGTGGTTGGTATGGGCGCAGTAGTGACTAAAAGTGTACCCGCAGGTGTGACCGTTGTTGGTAACCCTGCGCGACTGTTGAAAAAGAACTAATTTCAAGACGAATACGATTAATATTCTAGGATAAAGTATGCTTAACACTGCATTTGAACCATGGCCAAGCTTTACTCAACAAGAGGCAGATGCCGTATCTCAAGTTTTACTGTCGAATAAAGTCAACTATTGGACAGGGCAAGAGTGCCGCGAATTTGAAAAAGAATTTGCCCAATTTGCGCAAACCCAATATGCCGTGGCACTTGCTAACGGTACTGTCGCTTTAGATGTTGCACTCAAAGCCTTGAACATTGGCACGGGTGATGACGTGATTGTCACTTCACGCACCTTTTTAGCTTCGGCAAGCTCCATTGTGACAGCAGGTGCCAACCCCATTTTTGCAGATGTAGAACTCGATTCACAAAACATTTCTGCCCGTACCATTGAAGCGGTACTGACTCCAAATACCAAAGCCATTATTTGTGTGCATTTGGCAGGGTGGATGTGTGATATGGACCCGATTATGCAAATGGCAAAAGAAAAGGGTCTGTATGTGATTGAAGACTGTGCACAGGCACATGGTGCGATGTACAAAGGCAAAGCTGCAGGTTCAATAGGACATATTGGTGCGTGGTCGTTCTGTCAGGACAAAATTATGACCACAGGTGGCGAAGGTGGAATGGTCACCACCAACGATGAAAACCTATGGAAAAAAATGTGGTCGTATAAAGACCATGGTAAAAATTACGACAGCATTTATCACAAACAACATCCACCAGGTTTTCGCTGGTTACATGACTCATTTGGTACTAACTGGCGCATGATGGAAATGCAAGCGGTGATTGGACGTATACAATTACAGCGCATGCCTGAATGGACACAAAAACGTACCGAGCATGCACAGCGCATTTTGGCAGCCTTTCAAGACAGTCCATATTTTACTGTGCATTACCCAGACAGCGACTATGTACATGCCAACTACAAGTGCTATGTGCAGGTCAATAGCGAACAGTTACCTGCAGGTTGGTCACGTGATCGTATCATGCAGGAAATGAATGCCCTGAATATACCTTGTTTTAGTGGTTCATGCTCAGAAGTATATTTGGAACACGCCTTTGATGGCACAGCATGGCGACCTGTACAGCGTTTGGTCAATGCACAGCAATTGGGCGAAACCAGTTTAATGTTCTTGGTTCATCCAAATTTAAGCAATGACAGCATAGAAAAAACCACTGCAGCCATTCAGCAGGTGATACAACAGATGGCAAGCTAAGCCATACTTGTGATGCAGCCCTCATGTGGTGATCTTCATATTGCGATAGGGCGCAAAGGGCTAAGTTAGGTTGGTTGTTGTAGCTTTACATCATTCGGCTATTGCAGCGCGATAGACTCATCTAATCTTTAAATCGAAAATAGAGTAAAATATTGCAAAGTCATATATCTTACTTTTATAAAAATAGTGTGAACTGAGGCTTGTTTTAAGATGTCTTATCCAATCGATCCTCAGTAAAAAATTGAGAAGCTTTATTCCGTGAAATCCATTATCGAACCTGCTGTTGAATCCCCCCGCTTAGTCAAACTTGCATTTTTAATGGTGCTGGACTTTTGTGTATTTCCTGTCTTGCTGTGGCTATGTTATGCCATTCGCCAGTTTGACCTAGGCGCAGAAGTGGTGCCCAACTTGGCTTTTGGTTCGGTATGGGCAAGTGTAATTGCCGTTGTATCGCTGTTTATTTTTGGAGTATATCGCTTTATTGTGCGTACCTACAGCGAACTGTTTATGGTCAAATTAGGGTTGGGCACTTCATTGACTGTGGCAGGGTTGTATGCGCTGGCTTACTTTACCGATGCCTTTATCCCTACCTCTATTCCGCTCATGTTCGGATTTCTCATGTTCGCATGGGTTTGGTTTAGCCGTGGCTTTATTCGATTTATCGTGCGTTCTTATTTACAGGCCGATATACAAAAAAAACGCATCGCGATTTATGGCGCGGGCAATGCAGGGCAGCAAATTGCAGCGGCTTTATATCGTTCAGATGAACACTTACCCGTGTTGTTTATTGATGATAATCCGTCACTCACTGGGCAACAGTTGGGCCGTTTAAAAGTCTATGATGCAGAAACAGCATTAAAAGTCATGCCGAAAAAGCATATTGATGAAATTTTGATTGCGTTGCCTTCTGTCGGACGCATGCGTAAAAGCGAGATCGTCACATTTTTAGAACCTGCACATATTAAAATTACCGAAATTCCAGGACTGACCAAACTGGTCGATGGTGAAATTCGCGTATCGGATATTCAGGAAGTTGATATTATTGACTTGCTCGGGCGTGACCCTGTGCCGCCAGTACCCGAACTGTTGGCTAAAAATATTCAAGACAAAATGGTCTTGGTCACAGGCGCGGGTGGTTCCATTGGTTCTGAACTGTGTCGCCAAATTGTCAAAAATAAACCCAAAGCCTTGGTGATTTATGAACTGACCGAATTTGCGTTGTACAGCATTGACAAAGAATTACGCTTAAATAGCGATGTCACGATTATCCCGATTTTAGGTTCAGTGCTCGATCAGGCCAAACTAGAGCGAGTGATGGAACAGTATAGGGTTCAAACTGTGTACCATGCGGCTGCTTACAAACACGTACCCTTGGTAGAATGTAACCCTTTGGCAGGTTTGAAAAACAACGCGATTGGTACGGCATTTAGCTTAAATGCAGCGGTCAAAACAGGGGTAGAAACCTTTGTACTCATTTCTACTGATAAAGCCGTGCGTCCAACCAATGTCATGGGGGCGTCTAAACGTATGGCAGAATTGTATTGTCAGGCGATGGCAGAAGCGCAAGATCAGACCCAAATTAGCATTGTCCGTTTTGGGAATGTTTTGGGATCATCGGGTTCGGTGGTGCCGTTGTTTAAACAGCAAATTGCCAAAGGTGGGCCCATTACCGTGACTCATCCTGAAGTCACCCGTTACTTTATGACCATTCCAGAAGCCTCGCAATTGGTGATTCAGGCGGGTGCTTTAGGTCAGGGGGGCGATGTATTTCTGCTGGATATGGGTGAACCTGTACGCATTCAGGACTTGGCCCGTCAAATGATTGCACTGAGTGGTTTAAAAGTGCGGGAAACAGGCAGTCAGGAAGGTGATATTGAAATTCAATATTCAGGCTTACGCCCAGGCGAAAAACTTTATGAAGAATTGTTGATTGATGCCGATAATACCGAAGTGACCCAGCACAGTCGTATTTTACGTTCTTATGAAAAAATGTATCCGTTGGATGAATTGCTGATGGTGTTCGAGCGTATGCATGACTTAACTGCAATTCAAAGTGATATTGACTGGGCTTTAGCACAGCTTGAACACTATGTGGATGGTTATGTCCGTGGGACAGAAATTAAGGTGAACTAAATTTCAAAAACTAAGTTGAAGTAAGTCAGTTCAACTTGCTGATGAGTAAAATTTAACTAAAAAATTTGTGTGAAATTAGGTATCTGAAATGATTAAAAAAGCCATTTTACCCGTTGCAGGTTTAGGCACCCGCTTTTTACCTGCCAGTAAATCTATTCCAAAAGAAATGGTGACTGTGGTCGATCGTCCTGCGATTGAATATGTAGTGCGCGAGGCAGTTGCAGCAGGGATTGAGCAAATTATTTTGGTGACCCATTCCTCTAAAGCCTCCATTGAAAATTACTTTGACCGTAACTTTGAGTTAGAAACCACTTTGGAACTAAAACAAAAACTGGATTTGCTCCAAGAAATTACCGAAATTTTACCTGCCCATGTCAGTGTCGTGAGTGTACGTCAGCCACAACCTTTAGGCTTAGGGCATGCGGTGCTATGTGCCAAATCTGTAGTAGGCAATGACGCTTTTGCGGTACTGTTACCCGATGTTTTGGTAAAGGATGATGCTGCACAAAATGACTTGTCGCGTATGATTCAGCGTTTTGAGCAAAGCAACGCTGCACAGATTATGGTCGAGGCAGTGCCAGTTCATTTGGTCGATCAATATGGTATTGTCGATGTAGCTGCAGCACCTGCTGAAGGCGAAAGTACCGTGATGCAGGGCATTGTCGAAAAACCCGCAGTAGGCACGGCACCTTCTAATTTATCGGTGGTGGGGCGTTATGTCTTACCTGCAGAAATTATGACTTTGCTCGAAAACACCCCTAAAGGGGCAGGTAATGAAATTCAATTGACCGATGCGATTGCCATGTTGCAACAAAACAGCGTGGTGGAAGCTTACCGTATGCAAGGTCAGACTTTTGACTGTGGCAGCAAGTTGGGTTACTTAAAAGCAGTGTTGCATTATGGACTCGATCATCCAAAATTAGGCGATGATTTTAAAGCCTTGATTCAAGAGTTAAAGATTGAGTCATAAAGGTGATTAAGGGGGGGAAGATTAGAAAATCTCTCCTAGCCTCCCTTCTTACGCAAGAATTTAAAGCAGTGCTTAAACTCTTGCTCAGGGAGGAACCCACGTGAAATAAACAGCATCAGCCAATACACAGGAACACATTTTGAAAGTCGCAGTCTTTGGTAAAACCCTCTATGCAGGCGTGATGTCTGCACTCTTGGCAGAATGTGGGCATCAAGTCTATTGGTGCGATATCTTTCAGGATGCTGCCCATCCATTGGAACAGCAACATCTGAGCTTTCAAGATCAAGCCTTGAGTCTGTTATTAGAACAACAATGCAGCAAGGGCTTTTTACACTATTGTGATTTTGCTGCATTGCCTTTAGATGTGGATGTGTATCTACTCAGTTTGAACCCGACTGAAGAAGCTCACGCCTTAACCGTTTTGGGGCAGTTGCAACAACGTCCGATTATTCATCCTAAACTGATGATCAATGCCTCGACTTTGGGCTTAAATGGCACACAGCGCCTGCAAAAAATCTTGCCACAAGATGACTGGATGTATTTGCCCGACATGATTCAAGAGGGCAATGCCATTCAAAGTATGACCCGCGCACAGCAACTCACGGTGGGTTGTGAAAATGAACGTGCGCAAGTCAAACTCAAAGAATTACTCCGCCCCTTATTTCCACGTGCGCAGCAATATCTGTTTATGCCCGTGTTGGATGCCGAATTTACCAAACTGAGTATTTCCGGCATGTTGGCAACCCGTATCAGTTATATCAATGACTTGGCAGTGGTGGCAGAAAAACTCGGGATTGATATTGAACATGTACGTCAAGGCATGGCGGCAGATAGCCGTATTGGTGCATCGTATATGTATCCTGGTGCGGGGTTTGGTGGTGAAAACTTTAGTCATGATATTCAGACTTTGGCCAGTACCGTCTCCACCACAGGGGTGAAAAGTCAGCTGTTGGCGCAGGTCTGGGACATTAACGAACAACAAAAAGAACTCTTGTTTAGAAAGCTATGGAATTATTATCAGGGCGATTTAAACGGCAAAACTGTGGCCATTTGGGGCGCAGCCTTTAAAGAAAATACCGCACGGGTGCAACATTCCCCCATTCATGTGATGTTGCCTGCGTTGTGGGCGCAGGGTGTGACGGTCAAATTGCATGACCCACAAGCCTTGCCTGAAATTGTGGCACAGTATGGTCAGCGCGATGATCTAATTTTATGTACAGACCAATATCAAGCCGTCGAAGGTGCATCGGCATTATGTGTGCTGACCGCGTGGAAACAATATTGGAGTTTGGATTATCCAACTTTGTTGCAGCAGATGCAGCATCCGCTGATTTTGGATGGTCGCAATATTTATGATCCTGAATTTGTGAAGGCACAAGGTTTTGCTTATATGGGAGTTGGTCGCTAATGATTCGTAGCACAATGCCACAGACGCAAAGCTCGATCTCCCCAAATGATAATGCTTTGTCGCAGTTACAACAATTACAACAACAGTTTCAGCAGCTGCATTTAAATCAGCTGTTTGCTCAAGATCCGCAGCGTTTTCAGCGTTTCTCGGTGGCTTTGGACAGTGTGCTGTTTGACTATAGCAAGCATCGGATTGATGCCAAGGTGTTGCAGACCCTGGTTCAGTTTGCACAGCAGAGTCAGCTTGCTGAGTGGATTCAACGTTTATTTTCAACAGCAACTGGCTCAGAGAAAATCAACTATACCGAACAGCGCGATGCGATGCATTGGGCCTTGCGTTTGCCTGCGATCAGCCCAGCAGCAAGTGCTTCCGATCAGACCGATGCTTACGCTGCATTGACTGAGCAAGTGCATACCCAGCTTGAGCGTATGTATGCCTTGGTTGAAAAAATCCATGCAGGCCAATACCGTGGTGCCACGGGTGAAGTGATTCAGGATGTGGTCAATATTGGTGTGGGTGGCTCAGATTTAGGCCCGTTGATGGTGACTCAAGCCTTATCTGATTTTAAAGTGGCAACTGAAAAACCACTGAATGTACATTTTGTGTCCACCATGGATGGCAGCCAGCTATCTGAATTGCTGCATCGTCTGCGTCCTGAAACCACTTTATTTATTATTTCGTCCAAGTCTTTTGGCACCATTGATACCTTATCCAATGCGCAGACTGTGAAACAATGGCTAGAAAAGGCTTTGGGCACACACGCGCAAATTCTGAAACATCACTTTATTGGGGTATCCACCAAAGCAGATAAAATGACCGCGTGGGGCATTTGTCCTGAAAATCAGCTCTTGCTTTGGGATTGGGTGGGTGGTCGTTATTCGTTATGGTCGTGTATTGGCTTACCGATTGCCCTGACCATTGGCGTTGCGGGTTTTCAGCGGTTTTTGGCAGGTGCACATGCGGTTGATCAGCATTTTCAAACGGCTGCATTTGATCAGAACATCCCAGTGCTGATGGGCTTGCTGGGGGTGTGGAATAATAATTTCCTGAATATTCAGACTCATGCGGTCTTGCCTTATGATGGACGTTTAAAATACTTTGCTTCGTATTTACAGCAATTAGAAATGGAATCGAATGGCAAGTCGATTCAACGTAATGGCGAGGCGGTGAGCGTCGATACTTGCCCGATTGTTTGGGGTGAGGTCGGGCCGAATGCACAGCATGCGTTCTATCAATTGTTGCATCAAGGGACGCATGCGGTCAGTTGTGATTTTATTGCCCCTGTGCAGCGTTATAATGCCAATCAATTTACCTATGCGGAAAATGCTGAGGCTTTGGTGGAGCAGCACCATTTGGCCTTGTCCAACTGCTTGGCACAGTCGCGGCTTTTGGCCTTTGGCAATCAGGCTTTAGATCAGCAGGAATTAGATGGCTTAGCGGCATATAAGCAGTACAGTGGTAATCAGCCAAGTAGCAGTATTTTATTGCAAGAACTCAATCCGTATAGCTTGGGCATGTTGATTGCTCTATATGAACATAAAGTCTTTGTGCAATCGGTGCTGTGGAATATTAATCCTTTTGACCAATGGGGTGTAGAAAAAGGCAAAGAAATTGCCAATCAGCTCTTGCCTATTTTAAATGGGCAGCAACAGGACTTATCGGCACTCGATGCATCGACTCAAGGTTTATTAAAAATTTTATTAGGAAAAATAGATGGCTAATATTTTAGTAACAGGCGGTGCCGGCTATATTGGTTCACATACCTGTGTCGAGTTGCTGAATGCAGGGCACAGCGTGGTGGTGCTGGATAATTTATCCAATAGCTCGGCAGAATCATTGGCGCGGGTGCAGCAACTGACGGGCAAAACCTTGCAGTTTATTCAGGGTGATATTCGTGATGCTGCTGCTTTGGATGCTGTGTTTGCTGCACATCAAATTGATGCAGTGATTCATTTTGCAGGACTCAAAGCAGTGGGAGAAAGCCAACAAATTCCACTGAGCTATTTTGATAACAATATTGCGGGTTCAATTAGCTTGATGCAGGCGATGCAACGCGCGCATGTGTTTAAACTAGTGTTTAGTTCATCGGCTACAGTATATGACGAAGCCAATATTTCGCCGTTACATGAAGAGATGCCAACGGGCATGCCAAGCAATAACTATGGCTATACCAAACTGATTGTGGAACAGCTTTTACAAAAAGCAGCCCTTGCCGATGCACGTTGGTCGATTGCGCTATTGCGTTATTTTAACCCTGTGGGGGCACATAAAAGTGGTTGCATTGGCGAAGACCCACAAGGTATTCCAAATAATTTGATGCCTTATGTGACACAAGTGGCGGTAGGGCGTCGTGAAAAACTGTCGATTTTTGGGCAGGATTATGCCACGCCCGATGGTACTGGTGTGCGCGATTATATTCATGTGGTCGATTTGGCCAATGCGCATTTATGTGCCCTGAATAACCGTTTGACTGCTCAGGGTTGCCGTGCTTGGAATATTGGTACGGGCAATGGAATTTCGGTGCTGCAAGTGAAGAATACTTTTGAACAGGTCAATGGTGTGCAGATTCAATTTGAGTTTGCACCACGTCGTGAAGGCGATGTGGCAACCTCTTTTGCAGATAATAGCCGCGCCGTGCAAGAATTGGGCTGGACTCCACAATATGGCTTAGAAGATATGTTGGCCGATAGTTGGAACTGGCAAAAGCAGAATCCGAATGGTTATCGTCAAGATGAATGATTCTAGCTATACACTCAGCCACAAGGTTTAGAGCATAAAAATGGGAGTCAGTTTTGACTGTTCCTTAAAATGTATTCAAACATACTCAAGGACTAATTCGCACTCTGTTAATGTCTTGTTGCCAAGCGTGTAACTAGAGCCTGAGTCGGTCAGTTCCGACTTGTAGCGGTCAGTCCGTTCTTGCAATATACGCTTTACAGTTTTGTAAGGCGTATAACGACTTATCTCATTGTCGTTTAATCTTGCAAGCACGTTTCTCGCAGCATTCCAATCAGCTTGCACAACTTCCCCATTGAAACGGTGAAAACGATCTCCCTTACGTGTACCTATTAAAAGGCCATGCAAGAAAGAATCACTTTGCGAAGTATATGCAGAATTGACTAGATGCACCGTAGAACCTCTACGGTGAGATATAGAAGTTAGGGCATTAGCTAACAAACCTTTAGCCCATGTATTTAAGCGTCTATTGGTGTTTTTGCCATAGTTGCGTTTACTTTGAATTGGGGATGTTAAATCTTCCGCAACAATCACTTTGGCTTTATCAACCAACTTGTGAGTTGCTGTAAATATTAATGTTTTGAGCTTTGCTTTTTGAGTATCTTGTCGCTTATCTAGTTTTTTTCGACCTAGATTATTTAACTCAATTTTCTGTTTCTTGTGTGGTTTAGCTTTAGCAATCGCTCTGAGCTTGTTTCTGTGCTTGTACTTTTGATTTAAATAATCTGATTCACTTGAGATCAGCTTGCCTAGACCACTCCCATATACATCGCCATCAGAGTCCACAAAAGCTTCTGAGTACCCTTTATCAACACCTACTGTTTCCTGACCACAATCTTGTGTTTCAACTGCATCATAGGTTGAATGAACTTCAATATTGCCATTTTTTAGAATAATTCTTAATGTGCCTTGCGGTGCAAAATCAACAGTCGTATTTAATGGGATTTTAATGGTTTGTCGAGGGATTAGGCTTGGTACTTTAAGCCAACATTGACCATTTAACTCAAAGGTTTTACACATATCCGCACGAACAATAATTTGATTATGTGTGTGATTAACACCATGCTTAAAGTGATTACGCATTTGACGATGGAGGAAATTATCAGTCATCCATTCATCTTTTTTAAGCAAGGTGTATAGTCTTTTTTGTTCATTATTACAGGAGGTGCGTTTTCGGATCGCCTGCTTTACTTTGTCTTTTGATGCTTCTCGATAGGCTTTAATATCACCTATGCAATCACGTAGCGTTTCTTTCCACGCATTTGCAGAAACACCAAAGTCACGACTTTCTTTCATCCACGCATCACGAATAGCTCTGTCACTGATATTCAAACCTGAAATAGCACCATATTTAGCCCACACCTCGCTACGAATACGACCAAGTAAAACAGCTTGTTTCTCAAGCTGTTTGTACTTTTGCACATTCAAGTTTTTACAGTGATGAATGCGTGTTAATTTCACAAAGTCATGCCTAGGTTAAGGGATTGGATAATCAATAGATATGGATGCTAATATACCAAGACACTCACCTAAAATACAAAAGATAATCATTTAAATCTCTAATAAATACCCACCTTGCCACTACTGAATCGACATAGACAAAATAAGAACTTATGCAAATATTTGTCTATATTTTTAGTTATAGTTAATTACTCCCATTTTTATATTGCTTTGATTTTTCAGATTAAGCTTGAATGAGTTGCGTCAACTCATCCACATAGTCCTGCATGGGGCGTGGGTTTTGATCACGACGGCTTTCAATATTTAAGCGCAATAAAGGTTCGGTATTTGACGCACGCACATTAAAACGCCATGTACCAAAGTCAAGACTCACGCCATCGGTTTGGTCAATTGCTGGGTTTTGGCTAGCATAATGCTCAAAGATTTTTTGGATGGTGGCTTGAGTATCGGCCACTTTAAAGTTAATTTCCCCCGAACATGGGAATTTGGCAATCATTTCTTCGACCAGACTCGATAGCGATTCTCCTGTTTCAGACAACACAGAAAGCACCAATAACCAAGGAATCATGCCGCTGTCACAATAGGCAAAATCACGAAAATAGTGGTGTGCACTCATTTCACCGCCGTAAACAGCATTGTGTTCACGCATTACATCTTTAATAAAGGCATGCCCAGATTTAGATTGAATCGCTTCACCCTGATATTGAGCGACCACATCAAAGGTATTCCAGACTAAACGTGGGTCATGTACGATTTTCTCGCCTGCTTGTTTGAGTAAAAATGCCTGTGCCAATAAGCCGACAATATAATAGCCTTCAATAAACTGGCCTTTTTCATCGAACAAGAAACAGCGATCAAAGTCACCATCCCACGCAATGCCCATGTCGGCTTGATACTCTAATACGGCATTGCGGGTACTGTCACGGTTTTCCACTAAAATTGGATTCGGGATACCATTGGGGAAGGTGCCATCGGCATCATTGTGAATTTTGACAAACTCAACAGGGATATTCAGAGCTTT
Source organism: Acinetobacter sp. PW68 (assembly GCF_020982655.1). NCBI lineage: Bacteria > Pseudomonadati > Pseudomonadota > Gammaproteobacteria > Moraxellales > Moraxellaceae > Acinetobacter > Acinetobacter sp. PW68. The sequence goes on from NZ_JAHZSX010000001.1 coordinate 83,306, forward strand.
GAATTTTTGCTCAATTGCATCGACCACATGTCCTGCAGCGCCATTGCCTGCATTCATGACCAGTTTCATTGGGCGAATTTTGGTAGGCTCGATATACGTCATTAAATGTTCAATAAATTGAGGCAAAATATTGTAGCTTTGAGTGCTACCTTTGTGCTCAACTGGGGTAAATTCGCCCGATTCTGCCAAAGCCTGAATGTCTTTTAGGCCGGTATCGGCACTAATCGGACGTGCATTTTCACGTACCAGTTTCATGCCGTTGTAGTCCATGGGGTTATGGCTGGCAGTTACTTCAATGCCACCTTGCACGTCTAAATGAAAGGCTGCGAAATAGACTTCTTCTGTGCCTGTCATTCCCAAGTCGAGCACATTGACCCCTGCATCATTTAAACCACGAATGGTGGCCTGCTTTAAGCCTTCGCTGCTAAGGCGAATATCGCAGCCAATTACAACGGTTTTAGGTTGGTAAATTTGTCCGTAAGCACGACCAATTTTATAGGCGATGTCTTCATTGAGTTCTGTGCCCAATTTTCCGCGAATGTCATAGGCTTTAAAACAGGTTAATGTGCTCATGTATTGTCCTAAATATTTGGAAAAATCGTATTGCTGCCTATGATAATCGAACTGTGTGTAATGTGCTGTATAGAATGGAAGATCAATTGCTTGAAGATGTTTCAGGTCAAAGACTATGGATGAGAAAAGATGTGGTGATGGGCAAAGATGTTTTTAATGAGTAAGAAGTTGGTTAAAATACGGCTCAGACTTATGTGTTCGATATGATTGAAGATGGAATTACAGAAAAGTACTTTAGAGCCAGTGCAGAAACTTTCTGCGCCACAGAAAAAATTTCAGAAATTATGCCAAAAAATTGAGCAGGAACAGCTACGTTTGAATGAATGGCAGACCGCACAAGCCGATATTCAGGCACGTGCCAGCCGTGAAATTTTACCGACTTATGCGCAATTGCGTGAAGTTATATTTCAGCAAATTCAACAATTGCTTCAGCAAAAACAACAAAAAGTGACGGCAGCCCAGCAAACTAAGCTGGATCAAAAAATTGAGCAACTCAGTTTACAACTTTTGGATTCGCAGCAGATGTCTACCGAACAAGTTCAGTTTTTAACAGAATTGCTGAACAGTTATGGGCATCATATTGAATTGCTAGACACAGATGATGTGGATTTAAGATCTGAAGCTAAAACAGCAACAGAGTCAGAAGACGAAAATGTTGAACAATGTGAACAAAATAGTTTTGAACATGATGAGTCTGAACAAGAGCGCTTGGCACAGCTCAAGCTAGAAAGTTTGAAGCATTTTCTTTGTGAAGAATATGACCTAGATTTAGATTTTTTTGATTTTCAGCATGATCCATTAGATTTAGATGACTTTATAAAAAAATTTGAACAAAAAATGCAAGAACAAGAGGAGCTGGATTTTTTAAGTCAGTTGAGTAGTGCGCAAAAAGCTTTTGCCGAACAGCAAATTGCCCGTGAAAAAGCCAAAGCAGCAAAAAAACAGCAACAGCGTGAAGAAGCCAAGAAACTAGCAAATCAGTCCATTAAAGCGATTTACTTAAAAATTACAGCGTGGATTCACCCAGATCGTGAGCAAGATGAGCAGAAAAAACAAGAAAAAACCGTATTGATGCAGCAAGCCAATCAGGCTTATGAAGCCAATGATTTATTGACATTGTTAAATTTGCAAATTCAGTTGGGTCAGCAGCATAATTTGTCTTTCGCCAATCAACAATTAAAAGCGTATAACCTGCTTTTAGAAGAACAGTTAGAAACTTTGCAAATGCAAGTGGATGACATTATTTACTCTTTTAATTGGAGTCAGTTTTTATATTCTAACCGTAAAATTAAAGTGCAGGATTTGTATCGAAAATATGAGCAAGACTATCGACATGTTCAACAAAAATTAGCTCGAGCGCAAGAGATACTGGAAAAATATCAAGACCTTAAACAATTAAAGCAATTGATGCGCAGTCAATATGTGTGGGAAATGCATGCTGTGATGATGTAGACATATTGAGGTTTGGCTTTGAATGTTTATGCAAAAAGTAGTCTTTATTTACAATATTCCTTTTGAGTGAATCCAAGTTATGCTCAGGTTGGGCCGTTCGGCTACTATTCTGAAATGATACCTTTGTCCGTTATAATTGTATAAACATTTTTAGTGTCTGGTAATTATGTCCTCATTGATCAATTTTCTATCTCGCTTTAGTACAGCAACTCTTCAGCGCAGTCTGAGCTATGCTAAACGCATTGATAGGGAAACGATTGAGTTCTTTGAGGAAAAAGACGGGGTTACGATGTATGCCCAAATTGAAGGGACAGATTATTACGATACTGCAATTACCTATAATCCCCAAAAAGACCGTTTAATCGATGACGACTGCACTTGTCCAGTTGGATATAACTGTAAACATGCTGCTGCTTTAGCGCGGTTATTCTTTCAGGAATATCGCCAGGAATTTCAGCAGCGTTATGCTGACTCTCAATCCCCGCAGGGAATCACAAAACGCCTACGGGGGGATGATCAGGCACAGCGCTGGTTGAATGATTTTAAACGGTATTTACAACAGACTGAACCAGAGCAATCTGTCAAAACAAACAATTATTTAATTTACCTGTTAGATCAGTCTGTCAGCTTAAAGAAATTGACAGTTGATGTTCAGAAGGCCAGACGCAATAAAAACGGCTCAATTGCGGGGGAAAGTTATTATACCCAATATGAAAATATCACCAGAAAGCATCTGACTTTACCTGAACAAAAACGACAATTATTTAACCAGATTTATTATTATGCCAAAATAAACAGTGACGAACGTTTTTATCAAAGCAATCTTGATATCTCTGGAATTTTATTGGAGCATTTCAAATCTTTTATTCAAAGTGGCGATGTGTACTGGCAAAAAAAGAGCCATACTGCACTTCAATGGTCAGAACAAGGCTATCACATCGAACTGATCTGGCAACAAGGTGTAAACAAACAGACAGAGCATTTAAATATTGAATTGGTCAATGGTGATATTCGACTCGATTTAAAATCAAATCCACATATCCAAATTCTCGCTAGCCAGCCACCGTGTTATGTGGATATTCAACAGAACACGGTGGGCCAGTTATATGGTGAATATACGGCAAATCTTCTGTACCATTTTTTACAGATGCCTGATCTTCCATCTATGCTCTTGCCAGAGTTTGAGAAACTGACTCATCAATATTCAGACGTGAAAAATCTGCCTCAGCCCGAGTCTATTCAGCATATTGATGTCCTTGAGGGTAGTCCCCAGCCAATTTTACGCTTCGGTGTTTTAGATAAATTTGATTGGAAATGGGAAGAATCTGTTTGTGCTGAAATTGAATTCTCCTATGCAGGCGGGCGAATTAAAGCAGGTACATCAGGTGACAGTTTCATTGGTGAGCAGCATGACAAAATGGTGCGACAGCTTCGGGACTTAGTTCAGGAACAACAGTCAATCCAGCGTTTACAGCTATTGGTCGAATCACTGAAGTGGGTGAAAGATCTTAGTTATGACCAGCAATTAAAACTGGATAAACAACGTCTCGATTCTATGGTTTTTGCTTTCTATGGAGACTGGATCAAACAGCTGATGCCCATCAATCAAATTGAGTTGATGGGCTGGCAGATAGAGCATCTGGAAAACAGCCCCTTTAACCTGCAATATGTTGAAAATTTAAATATTTCTATCACTGAATCTGAAGGCCAGCAGGACTGGTTCAATATCGGGGCGACGGTTCAAGACAGTGCAGGCAATTCTTATAATTTACTTGATGCGCTCGTAGCTTTGGTGCGAGTAAATCCTGATTTACTTGATCCGCGGACTTTTATTCATCTGCATGACAGTCAAATTTTCACCGTGAAAACTGCAGTTGATCAACCTGATTTGGCGCTATCCGCTAGGGATATTAAGCCGGTATTATTGCATCTGCAGAGCATTTTACAGCAAGAAGAGCGCAGTATTGATCGCTATGATGCGAGTCAATTATTAGAATTGCAGCATAATCTTGGGATGACATGGCAGGTCAGTGATCGCCTGCAGAAATTTGTACATAAATTCAAACAAGGCTATCAGCAACAACTGCCGACACCACAAGGTTTTCAGGGGGAGTTGCGTCTATACCAGCAGCAGGGCTTAGGCTGGTTACAGTTTTTAAGGGAAACCCAGCATGGCGGGATTCTGGCAGATGATATGGGCTTGGGGAAAACAGCACAAACTTTAGCCCATTTACTCATGGAAAAGCAGGCTGGATATTTGCAGGATAGTCCCGCCTTAATTGTTGCACCCACATCGCTGATGCATAACTGGTTCAAAGAAGCGGAGAAATTTACCCCAGAGCTCAAGGTATTGCTGCTACAGGGGCCCGATCGCCATCAGTATTTTGAGCAGATTCCGCACTATGATATTGTGTTAACCACCTATCCGCTTCTGGCGAGAGATGAAGAGCAACTAAAGCAATATGAATATCATCAACTCATTTTGGATGAGGCGCAGAATATCAAAAATCCGCGCGCCAAAGCTGCACAGGTAGTACGGCAATTAACAGCGCGACATCGTCTATGTCTAACCGGTACACCTATGGAAAATCATTTGGGTGAGCTGTGGGCACTATTTTATTTCCTGATGCCAGGATTTTTATATTCACAAGAAATTTTTAATAAAAAGTACCGTCATCCGATTGAAAAGCGCGGTGATGAGCAGTTAAGACAAAAGTTGGTCAACCGGATTAAGCCCTTCATTTTACGTCGCTTGAAAACTGACGTAGCCAAAGAGTTGCCAGAAAAAACCACGATTGAAGTCAATATTGATATGAATGACCAGCAATCCAAGTTATATGAGGCTGTTCGTGCCACGATGCAGGCAAGCATTCAGAAAATTGTGGCAGAAAAAGGCTTTAAACGTAGTCAAATTCAAATTTTAGATGCCTTACTGAAGCTACGTCAGGTGTGCTGCCATCCTAGCTTACTAAAGCTGGATTCAGTGAAAATTGGGCAGGCGCATTCTGCCAAACTTGAACAGTTGATGGATATGGTCGTTCCAATGGTGGAAGAGGGGCGAAAAATTCTTATCTTCTCTCAGTTTACCTCAATGTTGGAACTGATTGAACAACAGTTCCATCACGCAGAAATTGGCTATGTGAAGCTGACTGGAAAGACCAAAAAGCGAGATGAAGTCATTACAGCGTTTCAGTCTGGACAAGTGCCGGTATTTTTAATCAGTCTGAAAGCAGGAGGGGTCGGTTTGAATCTAACTGCCGCAGATACGGTCATTCACTATGATCCATGGTGGAACCCTGCTGCTGAAGATCAAGCTTCAGATCGTGCATGGCGGATTGGACAGGACAAGCCGGTATTTGTCTATAAGCTGATTACTAATAAAAGCATAGAAGAAAAAATTCTTGCCTTACAGCAAAATAAAGCAGAACTGGCACACTCTATTCTAAGTACAGATCATGAAGGCGAAGCGAAACTGACGGAAAATGACGTGATGAACTTGTTTGAGAAATTTTAGTTTGGTTTCAGATTACCCTAATCATCTGTAAGTATCTGAAAGTCCGGATGCAATTTTTTCCAATGTTCTCTTAATTTTTCTTTATGAACAGAAATCATAGGTAAGTCTAGTAATAGCACTGGCCATACCGACCGTGCTTTGTCCATGATCGCGTGAAGTTGTTTTGTAAGCGTCCGCTGAATCCCATACCTATTTTTTAATTTTGGTCGGATTTCCAGCGGTGTGGCAGTAATTCTTCTATTTGGGTCACTTTATGTGTCGGCAACCTTTTCAGAACATCACTTAAATAGGCATACGGATCCAGCCCATTCAGCTTTGCTGACTGGATTAATGTCATGATATTGGCTGCTCGCTGACCGCTGCGCAGCGAACCTGCAAATAGCCAATTCTTACGTCCCAACGCCCAAGGTCGCATCTGGTTTTCCACCCAATTATTATCTATAGGTAGATTGCCATCATCCAGATAGCGGCTTAAAGCTGGCCAACGCTTCAGAGTGTAATTGATGGCCTTGGCGGTTGGAGAACTCGATGGCACAGTCAGTTGATGTTGGTTAAGCCATTCATACAGTTGTTGCATCACCGGTTGACTATGCTGTTGTCGGTATTCGCGGCGGTCTTCCGCTGTACCATCGGTCTTTTTCCTGAGTTCTGCTTCTATCGCATACAGTTTCTGAATCAGCACTAAGGCCTGTTCAGCGACCTGACTTTTCCCGGTCACATGCAGTTCATGGAATTTACGACGTGCATGGGCCATGCAGCCCACCTCTATGACCTGGCCTGATTTAAAGCGTGCTTTATAACCACTGTAATCATCACAGACCAGATGGCCCTGCCAGCCTTTCAAGAACTCTGCAGCATGCTGGCCTGAACGACTATCCTGAAAGTCATAGATCACCGCCTGAACTGGATTGTACTGTGTAGTGGCATAGGCCCAGACATAACCTTTCTTCGGTTTTTTATCATTCTCACCCATCCGCATGATGGTGACCGGTGTTTCATCTGCATGCAGCACCTGCTGTTGTAGTACCACCTCTTTTAAGGCATTGGCCAGAGGTTCCAGTTCTACACCGCAGCGACCTATCCAGTCAGATAAAGTTGATCTAGAAAGTTCGATTCCCGCCCGCTGATAGATCAGACGTTGACGGTACAGCGGCAAATGATCGGCATATTTCGATACCAAAACATGGCTGAGCAGTTCAGGTGAAGCAATGCCTTTATCAATCACATAGGCGGGCATCGCTTGCTGAGTCAGGGTGTCACACTGATCACAGACCCATTTACCACGCACATGCTGTTCCTTATAGAACTGTGCCGGTCTGAAATGCAGTTTTTCACTGACATCTTCGCCGATACGACGAAGTTGGCAGCCACAAGCACATTGGGTTGATGCAGGTTCATGCTCAATACGGATGGTGTGTAGATGATCTGGCAGTGGTCGACGTTTAGGTTTATTGGTTTTGGCTTTGTGTGTCACTGCATCGGTTTTATCTGCATTCAGCCGTTCCAGTTCTAGATCAACCGCGGCAATATCTTCTTCAACCGCTTCATCCCACAGGTGGATTTGTTTTGCAGTGAGATGTTCGTTTTTACTGCCGAATTTGTGCTTTTTAAACAGCGCAAGTTCATGCTCGTATTTTTGATTGAGAATGGAAAGATGTTGAACTTGAGCATCTAATTGCTGATTGGATACTTCAAGATGCTGAACTTTGGTATCTAATTGTTGGTTTGATTTTTCTAATTCTTGATTTGATTGTGCCAGAGACTGATGCTGCATTGCCAACTGTCTGGTAAATTCCAGCAGTTGTTCATGGGTCAGTTGGCTTAAATCAGGCAGCGTATTCATGACCGCAGTATGCCTGAGGTCATGAGAAGAATGAAATACAACATTTGGAGAATAGCAGAATGGACCAAGCTAGTTTAGAGCATTGTGACCACTTGCTGTCGTCCAATGCGCTGCCAAGGCAAACCCTGGATCAGTGCCTGTAACTGTTCCGGGCTGAGGGCTACGCTTTCACCCTGGTGAACTTTAGCCCAGTGAAATTTGCCCTGTTCCAACCGCCGGGCACACAGCCAGATGCCCAGTCCATCATGTACCAGCACTTTCATGCGATGGCCACGTTTATTACAGAACAGGTAGGCGCAATGCGGTTTAATGTAGCCAAAGGCTTTCATAATCTGCGCCATGACCGTATCCATCCCTGCTCGCATATCCAGAGGTTGGGTAGAAAGCCAGATTTCATCAATGCGGATCATGTTGCAAGTGCCTTGAGTAATTCTGCTAAAGCAGATATTTCTGATACTTGCCATTTCAAGCCAATTTCTGCTTTTGAGTGGGGTAAAGTAATTTGAACCGTTAACATGTCAGTAGGAGTAGGATCTAATGGTGCAGAGCAAGATAAGGCAATAAATGCAGGTTTATTCGGTAGTGGTGAGCGATCATTCCCTGGCTTAGCATCAATTAAGCGAATCCATTTGGATACAAGATTTGTATTCAATCCATGTTGCAAAGCGACTGAAGCAATTGAAACGTCCGGTGCTTTACAAGCCTGAACGATCTGCTGTTTAAATTCAGCACTGTATGTTCTTCGTTTTTTCGCAAGAGATGCGATGGATGTCTGGTGATTTGTAGTCATAAATTTTAGTCCCCACTTGTTTTTAAGTGGGGACTAAATTAAGGCTTATAGGATGAATTCATAAGGTGTGTTCAGCGGACGCTTACGTTGTTTTTCAATAACACGCCATGGAACACCGACTTTTTCAGCCCATTGTTCAAAGTGTTTCATCTCAGCTAAATACCAATCTTTATTTTTGGCAAGATTTAAGGCGAAATGACGCTCATTTTCAATATATACACTTGTCATCAATATATCGTATGCAGGGGATAATCTTGGCGTTGTTTTATCGTGATAAATCATACTCCAGTTCTTTAAGTGTGCATCTCCATTGGCGAGTAAAATATTGACGAGTAAACGGCTGGCAAATTGCTGAATATCAAAAATTTTGTTATCTGAATAGTGATAAATGATCTTACCGATCTGCTCATAATTTGTGGTGCTGTATTTCTGGTGTGGATATGAACCAAAGATCTGAGCAAAATCTTCAATATGAATAAGCTCTGTAGTATTAGCAGTACTCTGCCTATCGAATCTCTTAATTGCAAAAGCATATTGCTCTTGGGGTAGATTTAATGGTGGAAGGTCTTGTAAGAGTGCCATATCTACCAAACGAATCTCTGGGATATCTATTCCGACCATTTTGGCAAGGATCATCATAGAGTATTCATTCAGCGGAACAAAAGCATGTCTGGTAGAAGGAGTTTTGACAATCCAATCACCGAGTAGGCTGGATTCCGTTGCCTGTGCTAATGTAAAACGCCCATCTTTGGCTTTCATGGAAAACTTCATTTGGACGCCAGCCAAGGAAAACTTATTATTTGTCCGAATCTCTTGTTTTAATATCTGATCTGGATTCGAGATCTGAAGCTTAAATTTTATTCCATCTGGGATTTCTTCTGGATCTACTGGGGTTGCAATCAGTGCCCCAGGTAAGTCATGACCTAAAGCTGCCAATAACTGAAATTCATTGTCTATATGTATTTTGAGGCTTTGTGCTATGAGTTCGCGTAATGCACCTTCTGGTAGCAGATTTGATAGCAAGGGGTGTAAGCGCTGATGTGTAACATAGGTCTTTTCTAAAATCTTATCCGCTTGAGGATATAAAGGGGAAGTAAGCAAGCTCAAGGTCGGACGTTGCTGATCCAAGTGAAAAGAATCTGTGAAAACCAGAATATTTTTTCCGCTCTGAAATCCTGCCAAGTATCCAACGACAACGTGATGTAATGTTAATTTCAGGACTGCAACAGTATTCATGGTTCCTGTTCCTTAAAATGTATTCAAACATAGTCAAGGACTAATTCGCACTCTGTTAATGTCTTGTTGCCAAGCGTGTAACTAGAGCCTGAGTCGGTCAGTTCCGACTTGTAGCGGTCAGTCCGTTCTTGCAATATACGCTTTACAGTTTTGTAAGGCGTATAACGACTTATCTCATTGTCGTTTAATCTTGCAAGCACGTTTCTCGCAGCATTCCAATCAGCTTGCACAACTTCCCCATTGAAACGGTGAAAACGATCTCCCTTACGTGTACCTATTAAAAGGCCATGCAAGAAAGAATCACTTTGCGAAGTATATGCAGAATTGACTAGATGCACCGTAGAACCTCTACGGTGAGATATAGAAGTTAGGGCATTAGCTAACAAACCTTTAGCCCATGTATTTAAGCGTCTATTGGTGTTTTTGCCATAGTTGCGTTTACTTTGAATTGGGGATGTTAAATCTTCCGCAACAATCACTTTGGCTTTATCAACCAACTTGTGAGTTGCTGTAAATATTAATGTTTTGAGCTTTGCTTTTTGAGTATCTTGTCGCTTATCTAGTTTTTTTCGACCTAGATTATTTAACTCAATTTTCTGTTTCTTATGCGGTTTGGCTTTAGAAATCGCTCTGAGCTTATTTCTACGTTTGTACTTTTGATTTAGGTAGTCTGATTCACTTGAGATCAATTTACCTAAACCATTGCCATATACTTCACCATCAGAATCCACAAAGGCTTCTGAATAACCTTTATCAACACCTACGGTTTCCTGACCACAATCCTGTGTTTCAACTGCATCATAAGTTGAGTGAACTTCAACATTACCGTTTTTTAGAATGATTCTAAGTGTGCCTTGTGGCGCAAAATCAACAGTGGTGTTTAGTGGAATTTTAATGGTTTGTCGAGGGACTAGACTCGGCACTTTAAGCCAACATTGACCATTTAACTCAAAAGTTTTACACATATCCGCACGAACAATAATTTGATTATGTGTGTGATTAACACCATGCTTAAAGTGATTACGCATTTGACGATGGAGGAAATTATCAGTCATCCATTCATCTTTTTTAAGCAAGGTGTATAGTCTTTTTTGTTCATTATTACAGGAGGTGCGTTTTCGGATCGCCTGCTTTACTTTGTCTTTTGATGCTTCTCGATAGGCTTTAATATCACCTATGCAATCACGTAGCGTTTCTTTCCACGCATTTGCAGAAACACCAAAGTCACGACTTTCTTTCATCCACGCATCACGAATAGCTCTGTCACTGATATTCAAACCTGAAATAGCACCATATTTAGCCCACACCTCGCTACGAATACGACCAAGTAAAACAGCTTGTTTCTCAAGCTGTTTGTACTTTTGCACATTCAAGTTTTTACAGTGATGAATGCGTGTTAATTTCACAAAGTCATGCCTAGGTTAAGGGATTGGATAATCAATAGATATGGATGCTAATATACCAAGACACTCACCTAAAATACAAAAGATAATCATTTAAATCTCTAATAAATACCCACCTTGCCACTACTGAATCGACATAGACAAAATGAGAACTTATGCAAATATTTGTCTATATTTTTAGTTATAGTTAATTACTCTCCTCCGAGAAGACCTTTCCATGGGTTAGACATTAAGTCATCTTGATCTTCAATAGTGACTTTAATTTCATCATTCAATAATTGTCTAATCAAATGAACCTTATCATCTGGGATGAGCATCAGTTGAGCATTTAGTCCTGCCGCAATAATTTCTAAGGTATCTAATCGAGGATTGCCTTGACTTTCCAGTTTTTGGTACTGCTGTCTTGAAATGCCTGTACGTGATTGCATATCAACTTGCTTTAAACCCAATAGGGTTCGTCTTTTTTTGACTTGCTGTAGTAAAGACTTATTTAGTGTAGACATATTTATTGCTTTTTGGTGGTATAAGAAGCATATTAGTTGCTTTTTTATTAAGAAGCAATGACAGAAATTATTAACAGGCTCCGCGGCATCAATATTTAGGATCTAGGCAAGCTGATCTTGTTTAACATAAGCCACTTAGTAGTAGCTAATACTATCTTTTGTTTTGGAGTTTTTTTTATCTTGTATGATTGATACTTTGGAGCATCATCTACACGGTTTTTTGTTCACAGTTTTGAAAGAGCACTTTTGTAAACTTACTTTTTTAAGTATAAAAATTTCTTATGAAGTAAAATATTGAATAAAACAACAATAAAAAAGCCCCAGTCATTCAACTGAGGCTTTTAGAATCTGGAGCGGGAAACGAGACTCGAACTCGCGACCCCAACCTTGGCAAGGTTGTGCTCTACCAACTGAGCTATTCCCGCATGCGGTGTATAATACATGATGCAAAAATAGGGTCAATCCATTTATGCAAAAAATTAGCTTAATTGCATAAATAAACGACATTTTTTAGAACAACTGGCGATGAGATCGCCAAATTTAAGTAGAAAAACACGCTGTAACAGCACCAAGCACGAATGATTCTGCCAAAGTGCTGAGAATTGTATAGAACGCAGTTATACTGCTAGGCAGCCTTTAAACCATTTTGGGAAATACAATCATGAGTTTAGAACAACAATTGTTGCAACGCTTAGCTGCTTTAAATCCAAGTCATTTAGAAGTTGTGAATGAATCTGCAGGGCATGGCGGTTATTTCCCAGGAAAAGAATCCCATTTTAAAGTGGTGATGGTCAGTGATGTTTTTCAGGGCTTACGTTCGGTACAACGTCATCAAAAAATTTATGCCGCTGTGGGTGATCTACTCGCGCCAAATAAAATTCATGCGCTTGCGATTCATGCCTTTGTTGCCTCTGAGTGGCAAGGCCAAGATACGTCAAGCCCTGAATGTGCACATGCACCAAAAGATGCGTAAGGGAAGGCTATAGATGGAAAATTTATCAATGCTGAACAATATTCACGTTGCTGCAGTGGCTTTGTTGCTGTTGGTGATTGTGGTGCGTGCCATGACTTTATTTAAAGGTACATTGAACCACTCTCCAAACCCTAAAGCATGGAAAGTCTTTGTAGCTTTGCAGCATTCGGCACTCACGCTGATTGTGGTGACAGGAGTCATTGCCTTATTTCTGAAGGATTTTCAGGTCGAAGCTTGGTTTTATGCCAAAATTATTTTATTTTTTGTGATGCTTTCTTCTTTGATTAAAGCGTATAAAAAAGATGAGCGTATTTTGCTGGTGCAGCGCCGTGTTGGCTGGGGACTGGCCCTGATTGCTTTCATTGCCATTTTAGGTTTGGTTATGCTTAAACCAAGTTTTGGCTAGGGCAAGTTTAAGGATTGTTAGACACTATGTGCCAACAATCATAGCGGGTCGGTTAAACTGAACATATAACAAGAACTGAAGTCATTCAACGAGGGGCGACAATGCGCACACGTGTGGTGTTTAATCAGAAAGGTGGTGTTGGAAAATCCAGTATTACCGTCAATTTGGCTGCAATCAGTGCGCATCAGGGTTTAAAAACATTGGTGATTGACCTCGACCCGCAAGCCAACTCCAGCCAATATTTATTGGGTGATGATGCCACTTATTCTGCCGACAAGCCTGCGCTTGAACCCAACATCGAAAATTACTTTGAAGAAGTGTTGGGTGCAAATCAATCCAAAGGCTTATTAGGCAATGCTTTAGGCTCAATTTTAAAAAACCGCAGCAAAGGTTTAGAAGCCTATGTGCATCAATCGCCATTTAAAAATTTGGATGTAATCCCTGCGAGTCCGCAATTGGGCGGTTTGGCACACGCACTTGAATCGAAACATAAAATTTACAAACTGCGCGATGCCTTGCAACAATTGTCCGATCAATATGACCGTGTATTTATTGATACCCCACCTGCATTTAACTTTTTTACGCTCTCTGCCTTAATTGCGGCAGATCGGGTGCTCATTCCTTTTGACTGTGATGTCTTTTCTAAACGTGCCTTACAAAGCTTGATTGAAAATGTTTTGGAAACTCAGGATGACCACAATGCAAACTTGCAAATTGAAGGCATTGTGGTGAATCAATATCAAGCACAGGCCAAGTTACCGCGTGAAGTGGTGCAGCAACTTAAAGATGAAGGTTTACCTGTTTTGAATAGCATGTTGCCGCCTTCGGTGTTGATGAAAGAATCACATCATAAAAATTTGCCATTAATTCATTTGGCAACAGATCATAAATTGACGCAGGCCTATCAATCGTTGTTCAATGAAATTGAGCAAGCGTGATACAGAGGTAGACATGAAAACATTTGCAATTGGTCTTGTCGCGGCAAGTAGTTTATTGCTGGGGGCTTGTGCGACCACAGTGAAACCTAGCTATGTGTCGCCTACACATTATCAGGCTTTGAATTGCCAACAATTACAAAGCGAATATAACCGTATTCAGCAATATATTGAAAGCGGTGTCGAAGCGCCGAAACGTACAGGTGTTGGTGTAGGTATCGGTTTAGGCGGTGGTTGGGGAAGCCGTGGCGGTTGGGGCGTTGCACCGAGTGTTTCAGTCAATATGGGACAGTCATCCAATACTAAAAGAACAGAACTGGCACGTCTTTTAGGTGAACAAGAAGCCATTGTACAAGCAGCAAAATTTAAAGCTTGCCCGATTATTGTTAAGCCCAAACCTGTAACATCTTAAATTTTAGGATTTGCGAATATTTCGTCCGTGGTGCTGCCATTTGTGCAGCACCATTGCTTAAAAAATGTAGCAAGATAATTCAAGGTTGATCTCAATCTAATATTTTAAAAACAAAAACTTAATTTTATTTTCTGTTCTATTTACACCCTTGGGTCAGTCCTGCCAGATAGAAAAACTTGTCATTTTCAATGGCTTTCATATAAGGTGTGCTCCTATTTTTGATTTGCATGCTCTGGTGTTTATGATTGAAAGTTGGCTCTTTGTCCTAGCAATGATCGCGGTCTTGATGATTCCTGGACCGACCAATGCATTATTGGCGAGTTCAGCGCATCAACAGGGCATTGCCAAAACCAGTCTGCTGATTCCCGCAGAGCTTTTTGGTTATATGTATGCTATTAGTTTGTGGGCATTATTCATTCATTTGAGTGCGCCAACTTGGCCTTACTTGATTGATATTCTGCATGTTTTAAGTGCAGGCTATGTATTTTGGATGGCTTTTCATTTATGGAAGCAGTCGCATTTAGAGCAACATTGTCAAAAACACTCTACCATTCGCCCCGCACAATTATTTTTTTCGACTTTTAAAAACCCGAAGGCCTTGTTATTTGCTGCAGGTATTTTTCCTACAGAAACTTGGGATAACCCGACCAATTTTGCCATGGTCTATCTCTTATTCGGTCTGGTTTTATTGCCGACAGCGTTATTTTGGATGTCTTTTGGGCGGGCTGTTTTGGCGCTAGAAACCAATAAAGTAACGGCAGATTTATTATATAAAGGCTCGGCTTTGCTGTTGGTGGTATGCATGCTGCCTGTCGTAGCACGTTTTTTCTAAAGATTTAGAGCTCAATTTGCTGAGCTGAACAATCATCTCACTTGTTTTGAATAGATGAGGGCAGCGCTGTTCAACAGGCTTGCCCACAGAGTTATACAACTTAAGCAGGTTTTTTCTTGAGTTTTTGGCGAATAAAACCAATCACCCCAGGCAAAACACTTAAAATAATAATGCCGAAAATTAAATAGGTGAAATTGTCTTTCACAATTGGCATATTGCCAAACAAATAACCGAGTGTAATAAACGACGCGATCCAGCAAAAAGCGCCAACCACGTTATAGGTCAGGAAGTATTTATAATTCATGCTGCCCGCACCTGCTACAAAGGGTGCAAAGGTACGCGCAAAAGGCACAAAACGCGCAAAAATAATGGTTTTTCCTCCGTGTCGCTCAAAAAACTTTTGGGTTTCGATCAAATGTTTTTTATTGATAAAACGTGATTCCAGTTCAAAAACCCGTGGTCCGATATATTTACCAATATGATAATTCAGTGTGTCACCCAGTACCGCAGCAGTAAACAGTAAAATACCCAAAATCCAAGGATCCATCACTCCTGTCGATGCAGCCAGTGCGCCTGCCGCAAACAATAAACTATCGCCAGGTAAAAACGGCATAACCACCAAGCCTGTTTCTACAAAAATAATCAGGAATAAAATAGCGTAAATCCATACCCCATATTGGGTGATGAATTCGAGCAAATGCTCATCGACGTGCAAGATAAAATCAATCAGTTCCATGGGAAAAAACAAGCGAAAGTGTGCTCAAATCCTAGCAGTCTAGACGTTGAAAGTCAGTATAAAAAGTAAATAATTATTAGAGGAATTTAGGAGTAATTAATTACATTCTTGGCTGTGTTCTAAAAATGCAACAGTTTATCTGATCCTAGACAGTATCGTGGACAACAAATCCCTCTAAATTCTTAAAATATTTCTGTTCAAAGGCTTCTGGGCTTAACCAGCCGTTTGCGGAATGCCTTCTGACCCGATTGTAATAAATCTCAATATAGTCAAACAAGACTGTATTCGCTTCTTTTCGAGTGGCAAACACACTGCCATGGACCACATGACCTTTCAATGTATGAAAGAAGCTTTCGGTCACTGCATTATCCCAACAGTTTCCCCTGCGTGACATACTTTGAACGCAGTTATTCGTCAATAATAGCGCCCTAAAATCACGACTACAGTACTGTGAGCCTTGGTCCGAATGCACCATGACACCCATTGGATACCCCTGACGAGCCATTGCATAATGAAACGCATCACACACCAATTGACGGTCTATTCGATGGCTGGTTTGCCAACCGACAATACGACGGCTGAATAGATCCAGCATCACACACAAATACAGCCAACCTTGCTTAGTACGGATATAGGTAATATCCGTTGTCCAGATCTTATTGGGTTCATTGACCGTAAATTGACGATCCAACAAGTTAGGCGCTGTAGGCAAACGATGGTTTGAATCAGTCGTATACTTGTATTTACGTGCAATCCTGCTACATAAACCAAGCTTTTTAAGCATTCTTCCAACGGTTCGTTCGCTCATGCTGTAACCTAAATCATGCATGTCATGTACCAATGAAGGTGCACCCAATCGTGCATGATGCTGCCAATATACGGCTTTTAAATCATTATATTTCTGCGCTGGATTGGCCTGGCGTTTTCGCCAGGCATAATAGCCTGAAGTGCTGACACCCAGGCATTGACAGGCAGAAGATACAGTGACTTCATTCACATCCAGATCTTGAATTACCGTGTACTTTTCTTGGCATGATCTGTCAGAAAGTACACATGCGCTTTTTTTAAGATGTCATTGGCTTCCCTGAGCTGTTTGACTTCTTTCTCTAATTCTAAGATCCGCTGTTGTTCTGGTGAAAGTTGACGTTTGCTTGAACCTACTGGATTGGCTTCACGAATCCATTTGTCTAAAGTTGAATAACCCACACCTAATTTCTGGGCGATTGCAGCTATAGGTTCATGGGAGTTTGAAAGTGCATAATCAATCGCTTGCTGTTTAAATTCAGGACTAAAACGTTTAGCCATTTCTTGAATCTCCAAAGATTAAAGTTACGTTATCTTTAGAGGGACGTGCTGTCCATTATTTTGGCTAGGATCAATCTCACTTGGGCGGATCATCTATAGAAAAAAATATCCAGATTCAGCATTGTCTGAATAGTGTGCGCAAGGCGTGGAAAAATGCTAGAATAGCGCGCTTAATTCGTTTGCCTTTCATAGTTGTTTGTCATGACTACCAATACTCAAATTACTGAAGATCGTATCCTGATTCTGGATTTCGGTTCGCAATATAGTCAGCTTATCGCGCGTCGTGTGCGTGAAGCGGGCGTATATTCTGAAATGTATGCCTACGATATGTCGGAAGCAGACATTCGTGCATTTAATCCAAATGGTATTATCTTATCGGGTGGACCTGAAAGTGTTCACCAAGCGGGTAGTCCACGTGCACCTGAAATTGTATTTAACTTAGGCGTACCTGTATTGGGGATCTGCTATGGTTTACAGACCATGTCAGAACAATTGGGCGGTAAAGTTGAAGCAGGTACAGTGCATGAATTCGGTTATGCCGAAGTGGATATTTTGGTACGTGACAAACTGATTGGTAACTTGCAAGACCGTGAAAACCAATTGCATGTTTGGATGAGCCATGGCGATAAAGTGGCACGCATTCCAGAAGGCTTCCAAATTACTGCAAGCACGCCAAGCTGCCCAGTGGCAATGATTTCTGATGAAACCCGACGTTTCTATGGCATTCAGTTCCACCCAGAAGTGACACACACTGCTAAAGGTGCAGAATTATTGTCTAACTTTGTACATCAAATTTGTGGATGTCGCGGTTTATGGACACCAGAACACATCATCGACCTGCGCGTAGAACAATTACGTCAGCAAATTGGCGATGAAAAAGTATTGCTAGGTTTGTCTGGTGGCGTAGACTCTTCTGTGGTTGCTGCATTGTTGCATAAAGCCATTGGCGATCAATTAACGTGTGTGTTTGTAGACAACGGCTTATTACGCTTGAACGAAGGCGATCAAGTGATGCAAATGTTTGCAGAAAACATGGGTATTCGCGTGATTCGTGCCGATGCAGAACAACGCTTCTTGAGCGCGTTGGCAGGTGAAGTTGATCCTGAGAAAAAACGTAAAATCATTGGTCGTGAATTTATTGAAGTTTTCGCCGAAGAAGCACGTAAACTCGATGGCGTGAAATTCTTGGCACAAGGTACGATTTACCCAGACGTGATTGAATCTGCAGCCAGCAAACAAGGCAAGGCACACGTGATTAAATCACACCACAACGTGGGCGGTTTACCAGAAGATTTAGCTTTTGAATTGGTTGAACCTTTACGTGATTTATTTAAAGATGAAGTGCGTAAACTCGGCACGACTCTAGGCTTGCCACACAGCATGATTTACCGTCATCCATTCCCAGGTCCAGGTTTGGGCGTGCGTATTTTGGGTGAGGTGAAAAAAGAATATGCAGACATTTTACGTTTAGCCGATGACATTTTCATGCAGGAATTGCGTGCAAGTGGTTGGTATGACAAAACGGCACAAGCATTTGCAGTATTCCAGCCTGTGAAATCTGTGGGTGTCGTGGGTGATGGTCGTCGTTATGCATGGGTGATTGCACTTCGTGCCGTAGAAACAGTGGACTTTATGACAGCACGTTTCGCACACTTACCGTACGATTTAGTCGACAAAATCTCTACCCGTATCATGAATGAAATTGCAGACGTTTCACGTGTGACTTACGACGTATCGTCTAAACCACCTGCAACAATTGAATGGGAGTAATTCAGGCACGAAGCACTGCTTCGTGCCTGAATTACGCCATGAACCCATTTTAAAGCACGGCTTTTTAAATGGGTGCAAGATGCCCGCGACAGTTGGGACTTCACGAAGCACTGCTTTTAAAATAGGCGCAAGATCCATGTGATAACAGGGTTAAGCACCGCTTTTAAACGCACTCTAGCCAGAAACCCAAAAAATGAGCACGTAATGTGCTCATTTTTTATATCAATTAGATCATTCAGGATTTAACTTCTTTTTTTAAAATCGGTTCGGGTGGCTCAGACATTCCTACATCATAACTGATCACGCAATTACGTCCGCTTTGTTTGGCTTGGTAAAGTGCGAGGTCGGCTTCCTTAATCAACAGTTGTAAGTCAGTTTGTTGTGGTTTTAAACTCGATACACCAATCGACACGGTGAAATTAAAGCACTTATTGCCTATACACATTTGATGCTGTGCAATTTTTTGTCTTAAACGCTCAGAAATCATCATTGCTTCATCTAAACTGGTTTCGCTGAGCAGAGCAATAAACTCTTCGCCACCAAAGCGTGCCAAAATATCTTTACGACGCATTTCTTTACGTGCAATTTCAGCAATATTTTGCAGCACCCGATCTCCAACATCATGCCCATAGGTATCATTAATGTGTTTAAAGAAATCTACATCAAACATCAATAAACAGCTCGAATTCGATTTAGGCCATTTGTGAACTTTATGTTCCGCCATGTGCACAAATTGCCGACGGTTATTCAGTTGTGTCAGTTCATCGGTATGGGCTAAGGCTTGCAGGGTATGGAAATTCCAGTCATCCAGCAAACTGCGTAAAAAGTGGTGGCGCGCATTGAGGGTATTGCTCCAGCTAATATACAAACTGAGTAGCCACATGGGGATATAGACCACCATAAAAATGAGTGCATCTTGTAGGGTTGTTAAGGAGACGGCACTTAGAAAAATCAGCACACTCATGAGCAATGAGTTATACAGTGCAGGTCGGAAACGTACCTGAATACACAGATTGGCCATCACCACAAAAATAACCGCAGCATAAAGATAGTAGCCGACCCATGGACTGTGTGATTGCGACAAAATATAAAACCAGACACCGCAACACAGTGTGGCGCTGATGGGTAAGATTAAATCTAAAAGCTGAATGTCTTTGACATATTTAAAGCAAAAATAATTACCTACCAATGCAAGAGTTACGGCAAACACACGAATAATGCCTGAAAGCAGACTGACGTCTGGAATCACAAAATAATCGACAAAGAAATACAGTAAGAAAACCATTTGCCCAATGTAATTGACCTGACGTAAATAACGACGTTGATGTAAATATTGGTATTGGTCAAAGTGGGGTTCAAATTTTGGTGGGAGAGGCGCAGTCGGGTGCTGCAATGCTGTTTCAATTGCCTGTCGGTTTTCCAGATCGCATTCGGTCACTTTTAATAATTTGGCTGAAGCTTCTTGGTCGCTTAAAACTTTCGAATGAAACTGTTGTCCCATTCGAGCTTTCACAGACATTACGAGATTTACCCAAAATAACAACTCACACCCAAATTATGCCCAAAATGTTGAAAAATTGACCTCCCTAAATTTGGGTATTTTCTGCATTTTTTTAAATTTTCGGTCAAAACTGACAATTCAGTCATCTATTTGATTAACACGTACTTGTGCAACAAATAGGGTCTTGCCCTTGAGTATCAATTTAGCGTATTTAATAGTAAAAGAATCAAAAGCTTTAGCTTTAAGGAGCACAGGATGAGCAATAGCAACTATACCGAGCTCTCCAATTCAGACGATTGCGACAAGTACGTCAAGCAATTTATACAGGAATTTCCGCTGCGTAATGCTGAAATTGGACAGGGGACTTTAATCAAACGTGCCCTACCGAGTCGACATAAACGCATGATTGGCGCATGGTGTTTTCTAGATCATGCAGGCCCTGTGAGTTTTCCGCAAGGTGAAGGTTTAGATGTTGGCCCACATCCACATATTGGTCTGCAAACCTTTACTTGGATGATTGAAGGGACAATCATGCACACCGATAGTTTGGGCACCAAGCAGCTGATTCGTCCGAAACAGGTCAATTTAATGACCGCAGGTTATGGCATTTCGCATACTGAAGTTGCGCCTGAAACTGAAACCCGTATGCATACCGCTCAGTTGTGGATTGCATTACCTGATGATCAGCGCAATATGGCACCGCGCTTTGACCATTACCCTGACTTGCCTGTGGTACACCAAGATGGTTTGGAATTTACCATTTTGGTGGGTGAATTTTTAAAGACGACATCACCTGTACGCGTGCATAGTGACTTGCTCGGGGTGGATATTAGCGCAAGCATATCGAGTAAAACCTGTTTAGCACTCAATCCTAAATTTGAATATGGTTTGATGATGTTAGCCGGAACAGCAACATTGCATGGGCATGAACTGACCGATGAAAATATGTTACTGCTTGAACCTGGGTTGACTGAAATTGAATTGCATGTCCATGCAGGTGCACGGCTATTACTTTTAGGTGGTTTGCCGTTTGAGTCGCACATTTTGTTATGGTGGAATTTGGTCGGAAGAACCCATGAAGAATTAGAACTTGCTCGGGAGCAATGGGTCAATCAAGATCCGCGTTTTGGTTCAATTCCAGATTATGACGGACCACGTTTAGAAGCACCGACTTTTCCCGCAAGAATTCGGGCATCGAGTTGACATACTCCCCGACCTAAAGGACGGAGATTCCTACTGCTAGACGCTCATGTCCGAGCGCAAGAATATTCAGTGCGGAATTTACATCCCGATCATGGAGCGTACCGCACTCCACACACTGCCATTCTCTTATTCCAAGTCCTGCTCTACCTTTCGGACTACTATAGCGTGAGCCACAGCACGAGCAAGTCTGGGTGGTATAGGCTTCATTGACCTCTTCATACCATACCCCTGCGTTCTCGCATTTATACTTGAGCATGGTTTTTAGCGCAGAAAACCCTGTATCCAAAACAGACTTTGCCATCTTGGTTTTTACAAGTTTTTTTGCACTCAAGTCACCTACAACAATTAGTGCATTGTCTTTGACAAGCATAGTGCTTGCCTTATGCAAATGATCTTTACGACAGTTTGCAATCTTAGCGTGTAATGCACGTACACGCTTTTTATTTTTTGCTCGTTGAGCAGCAGCTAATTTCTGTTCGTACTTGCGATAGAACTTAGGATTTGAAATGACTGTACCATCAGAACAGGTAGCAATATCTTTTAAACCTAGATCAATACCTATGGCTTTGCTTGACGTTGGCTTAGCTTGCTTTGGTGAATCTATAACAAGACAAACATACCAACGTCCACGACTATCTTCTACGAATGAGCCTGTTTTGATATTGTATTTACTTAATCCGTAACTATCCCATAGTTTAAATTGATGTTTACCATATTGAACATAGCCATCAGCATATTTGATTGCAACCTTTTTAAACGGTATCCAACCTAATGAACGTCTAGCTGATTTTTTATTACTGACACGCCATTTTAGTTTTGCTTTTTTGAATTGCTTGCGTCTTGTGACCAATTCTTCTGTCACTGCCTGAATAGTTTGACTGTGCAAGTTGCATTCTTTCGATGTGCCTTTGGTGTATTTTGCAATATCGTATGCTGAAAAGAATTGTTGTTTTCTTTGAAGATGTTTAAAACACAAATCATTGACATAATTCTCTGTACACGACAAATTTCACAGAACCCTTATCCTATCAGGATTCTGCTTTCTTAAAATTGCCAAAATTTCCTTAAACTCTTCTTTTTTCCCAAAACCAATTAAACGCTGAATCGCCATTTGAACATAGTCTAAACCATAGCGAAATAAACTCATTGAGAGTCGTCCATGCTTCTTTATTTTTATCGCTTTTTTTTGATCATGTTGCCATTCACCCGTTAAGTAACACCAACAGAAGCTTATAGCTAACACCGCAATCAATTTTTTCACTCGTCTAGGGTCTGTCAAGCGCGTATTTTCAAGATTAAACCCGCGTCCTTTGAGACAACTGAATAAGGTTTCAATTTCCCAGCGTAATGCATAATCCTGAATAGCATTGGCATTAAACTGAGGAGAAACGACGAGTAAAAGCTCTCCATTTTCTAACTGTAGTGCACTTATATATAGTTTCACCCGACCAACCAAAATCCGTCGTTTACGACATTCAATTTGACCAACTTTAAGATGGCGAAATAAATCACTAATTTTATGATTCTTTCCTAAATGATTGGTGACAATGAAGTTTTTTTAACACGAATGCAGAAGTTGATGTCTTGTTCAATTAACCATGTAAACCACTGCTCACCGATAAACTCTCTGTCTGCGAACACATTCACAATACGGTCTTTACCAAAAATGGCTATAAAGCGTTGAATCAAAGCAATACGCTCTTTCGTATCTGAATTTCCACGTTTATTAAGCAATGTCCAAAGGATAGGTATCGCTATTCCACGATAAACGATTGCGAGCATCAGGATATTAATATTTCGTTTTCCCCATTTCCAATTGGTTCTATCTAAAGTCAGTTGCACTTGGTCGAATGAAAACATATTGAAAATCAACTGAGAAATTTGACGATAATCAAAATACTGACCTGCAAAGAAGCGCTGCATACGTCGATAAAATGATTGTGGTAAGCACTTGATGGGCAAGGCTTTAGATGCAGAAGAAAGATTACATGTTTGCTTTAAAATAATCACAAGCATGATGAGCGCAAAGCACTTTAAATGTGACTTGTTCCATTTTAGAGATTTGTTTAAGATAAGATATAACTCATTGAGATGTGTCATAGTATTCGTCGTTAGAAAACAATTATTGTGACATTATTTCAATGAGTTATCTATTTTTGTCGTGTACAGAGGACATAATTCCAGACAAAATTTACTTCGGATGCTAACTGATTTAGCACCTTGCAATGTTTGTCTTTTATGCGTAATTTGAGTGTCTTCATCCAATTATTTTAACAATATTTTTCTTAATAGTGACTATAGTACAAGTATTTAAAAAGACATTTCGTGTCGTTAATATGGTTTACTCCAGTCGCTTATATCCTCGTGCTGAACCACGAGGTTTTACGCTCCAGTGGATAAATTTTAGTAAAGTAGTTTGAAAGAGGGAAAGCAGCTGACAAAGATTGGAAAAGTACAGCTACACAGTTTAGAGACAGCCTAGCAAAGTCAACTACTGTAAAGCGGACAGCATCAATTTATTGTGGATGGGCCTGAGTCTTTGGGTGATCCTGATATAGGTCCCGCTGCTATGATTTGCTTTGTAGAGCTCTACTCACCTGCACTATGATTACCTTGCGTATGTAATCACAGCATAAGAGATTAGATGTTAGCAAATTTCAAGTTGAGGCTCATTTACGCAGTATGGAGACTCGTACTGAGTTTGGTTAAACATAGGTTGAATCCATCTCTTACAAATAGCCCTCTAGGACAGATCTTTTTTTATAATGTTGATTCAAATATAAGCGTACAATCACTCAAAAACATAGGCAATAAAACAAAATAGGACGTTTTATGATTACTTTACACCACCTTGATCAATCCCGCTCTTTCCGCATTTTATGGGCCCTTGAAGAGCTGGGCTTAGACTATGATATCAAGTTTTATCACCGTCAGCCCAATTTTAGTGCGCCCAATGAATTGAAGCTGATTCACCCATTGGGTAAAGCGCCAATTTTAACTGATGCAGAGCAGACCATTGCAGAATCTGCAGTAATTTTGGAATACTTGCAGCAGCATTATGATTTGCAAGCGCAGTTTCAACCGCAGCAGACTTCTGCACAGCAAGCCTATCAATACTGGATGCATTATGCCGAAGGTTCATTAATGCCATTGTTAGTAATGCAGTTGGTATTGACCAAAGTGCCACAGCAAGTGCCATGGTTAGTTCGACCAGTAGCAAACAAAATTAGTGCAGGTATTAAAGCAGGATTTATTCAACCTCGTTTAAAAGATCATATTGCCTATTTGGAAGCTTATCTGTCCGAACATGATTATTTTGCAGGCGATTTTTCTTTTGCTGATATTCAAATGAGTTTCCCACTTCAGGCACTGCAAAGTCGTACAGGGCACCGTTATCCACAGATTGCAGCATATTTGGCACGTGTAGAAAAGCGTCCTGCATTTCAATCTGCACGCGAACGTGAGCAGCAATTATTGTAACAACACTCGCGATGTTTCTTATGCGTATAAGATTTTGTATCCTTTAAAAAAGATGCCGTGGTATCTTTTTTAAGTGATTTTAATCTATTGATAACCGCACCAGGCTTAGCGTTTCACTACAATCGAATCAATGCCACTATGCTGCAGAGTCTGCTGGGCAATCACTGCTGCTTCTGCTGAGTCATAAGGCCCTGAAATCACACGATACCATGTTTCGCCGCCGTCGGTACTTTTCACTACATCAGCAGATAAACCATTCAAAATAATTTCAGCACGACGTGCATCGGCAGCATCTGGGTCGGTGTAGCTGCGAACTTGCAAAATATAGCTGGCTTTGACCACAGGAGCAGGCATTTCGGTTAAACCAACATCGGCTTCACTGGCAGCTGTTGCTTCTATCGCAGCAGGTGCTTCAACAATAACTACGCTCTTTTGTTGCTGTGTTTCAGGAACCGCTTGCTCAGGAATAGGCGTGACCTGTTGCTGAGGTAGCAAATCGTAAAAACGATAGTCTTTGTTGGTATCTTCTTGATAATGCTCTGAACTGATTTGACCCTTAGGTTGCACAGGTGCCCACGGTCTCCAAAGCATTAAACCCACAGCAAAACACAACAGTACTAAAACGACCACGAGCGTGCCTAACCACGCAGGAATCAGTGGTTTTTTGGGCTTATTGGGGCGCTCAGATACACCGCGTTGCGTTTTTCCAAACACGAGGAAACCTCTTTATTGTCATCAATACCAGAAACTTATTTTGGGTCACTTTATTTTGTATGTTGCCTGAATAAATTTAAGCAACATACGATCAAGATAAAGAATCGCTTTGCAAAGTTCAAGCATTGCAAAGCGAGAAACACATCAGTGTTGAGATCACGATCTCAAGCATCAATTTTCAGTCTTACGACCCTCAACGTGTTGCTCAGTGAATTACATCGTTTCAGGTGCAGAAACGCCCAATAACTCTAAGCCATTGCGCAAGACTTGTTGCACGTTAACTGAAAGCAATAAACGCGCCTGAGTCAAGGCTGTATCATCATTCAGCACTTTATGCTCGTTGTACCAACCATGGAACAAGGCAGCTAATTCTTTCAAGTAGTTACCTACCTGATGCGGTTCGTGGCTGTTGGCAGCACGCACTAAAATTTCAGGGTAGGCTGCCAATTTGGCTAAAATTTCAGTTTCAGCATCTAGCTCAAGTTTTGCAGCAAATTGACGTGCCTCGGCAGCATCAAAATTGAGCTGTAATGCCGCCGCTTTTTCGAGCATACGACAAATACGCGCATGTGCATATTGAATGTAGTACACTGCATTGTCTTTACTTTGCGAAACGGCTAAGTCTAGGTCAAAGTCAATATGTTGTTCAGATTTACGCATCACATAATAGAAACGCGCAGCATCGTTACCAACTTCTTTACGCAAGTCACGTAAGGTCACGTATTGACCCGAGCGAGATGACATTTGCACCATCTCACCGCCACGCCATAGGCTCACGAACTGCACCAACAGCACGGTGAGTTTTTTCGAGTCATAGCCGAGCGCGTCAATCGCCGCTTTTACACGTGAAATATAACCGTGGTGATCTGAACCCCAGATATCAATTAGGTCCGTATAGCCACGTTGTAATTTATTTAGGTGATAAGCAATGTCTGAAGCAAAGTAAGTGGTTTGACCATTACGGCGTTTCACTACACGGTCTTTTTCATCGCCAAATTCAGTTGATTTAAACCAGATATTGCCGTCTTGTTCGTACAGATAACCACGTTGGTCCAGGGTTTGCAGGGCTTCATCAATTTTTTCAGTCAATGATGCTTCGCTAAACCATTGGTTAAAGGTCACGCCAAACTCGCCCAAGTCATCTTTAATGTCGGCCAAAATGGCGTTCAAGGCCGCTTGGTGGAACACGCGATAGTCATTGCCCAAAAGGTTTTGTGAATTGAAGATCAAACCATCAATGTGTTTTTCTTTATCGCCCGATAGCACTACTTTGTTGCCATCGGCATCGGGTTCTGCCGCATATTGCACATCTTCAGGTACATTGTGATATACATCTGCAACAGGGCGAACGTGGCGTTCACCATCTTGTTTTAAAATGCTTTGTGCAATGTCTTTGACATAGTCACCTTGGTAAGCATTTTTCGGGAAAACTAGAGTTTGTCCAGCCAGTTCCAAATAACGTAAATAAGTCGAAGTCGCCAAAATATCCATTTGACGGCCTGCGTCGTTGACATAGTATTCACGCTCAACTTTGGCACCTGTCGCTTCAAGTAAGTTAGCAACGGTCATGCCATAAGCCGCACCACGACCATGTCCTACGTGCAGGCTTGAAGTTGGGTTGGCAGAAACGAATTCGACCTGAATACGTTTTTGCGCATTGATTTGGCTGCGACCAAAATTTTGTTGTTGTGCTTGAATTTGATCTAAAACGCTAAAACGTTGATCGGCATTTAAAAAGAAGTTAATAAAACCTGGGCCTGCAATTTCTGCTTTGCTGATATCCGCCACTTCAGGCAGAGCAGCAAGAATTTTTTCGGCTAAATCGCGCGGCTTCATACCCGCAGCTTTAGAGGCAATCATGGCAATATTCGATGCGAAATCGCCGTGGCTGCGGTCTTTGGTACGGGTTAAATTACTCGTATTGTTCCAGTCAGATGGGAGTACACCTTCAGCTTGAAGGGATTGCACTGCATGCTCGAGCGCTGCTTGTATTGCCGTATTCATATTGAGTCGAAAAATAGATGTGCAGAAAAACGCTAAATATAGCAAATTTCAGGGGCTTTAGGGGAATGCAATTGTATGCTTTATCGAATTTTGCGGTGGGTGGATCTAAAGAAATAGATTGCCTGAAAAATCATCCTTTCTCTAAGCAATTCATGGCATAGTATCCGCCAATAACGTCAGGCAAAAGGCGATGGCATGAAACAACGTGCAATGATTTTTGGCAATGTACCCAAGTTACCTATGAAATGGACCACTGTGGTGATTCCTTTCTTTTTATCGTGTTTGATGAGTGGCATCATTTCCTTTATCAATATGATTCGTAATTTAGGCTGGATGGATGGTTTTTTTGCACTCTGGTTCAATAACTGGATGATTTCTTGGGCATTTGCTTTTCCAGTGGTGCTGTTTGTTTTGCCAATGGTACGTAAATTCGCTAGCCTGATTGTCGATATGTCACCTTTACAGCCACCGAAATAATCGTGATCTGTTCTCTGTTTAGGTTGATTCAAAGAACGTAGTACTCAAAAACATACGGTTATCAGAAATAAAAATCATTCAGATTTGGTTATCAAACTTCTAAATGCCTCCTCTACTGCAAAAGGAGCTAAGCTAGTCAGATGTCTGATGGTGTATCTCAATCCATGCGCCATTCGCAACTGATTAAAATGAGATGAACAATGACCACCGCAAATCTGCAGCAAAAACGTCCTTTATATATTCCCTATGCTGGCAACAGCCTTTTAGAACTGCCTTTATTAAACAAAGGTTCTGCATTTTCTGAAGAAGAACGTACTCGTTTTAACCTGCATGGTTTAATTCCGCATGTAATTGAAAATATTGAAGAGCAAACCCAGCGTTCTTATCAGCAATATTGTTCTTTTAGTGATGCCATCAACAAACATATTTATTTACGCAATATTCAAGACACCAATGAAACCCTGTTTTATCACTTAATCGAGCAGCATTTGAGTGAGATGATGCCGATTATTTATACCCCAACGGTGGGTGAGGCATGTCAGCGTTTTTCCGATATTTATCGCCGTCATCGTGGTATTTTTATTTCGTACCCTGACCGCGCCCACATTGACGATATTGTGCAAAACATCAATAAAAAGAATGTCAAAGTGATTGTGATTACAGATGGAGAGCGTATTTTAGGTCTGGGTGATCAGGGCATTGGTGGCATGGGCATTCCAATTGGGAAACTGTCTTTATATACCGCTTGCGGTGGTATTAGCCCTGCCTATACCTTGCCCATTACCCTCGATGTTGGTACCAATAACCCACAATTGCTGAATGACCCAATTTATATGGGCTGGAATCAGCCGCGTATCAATGGTGAGGAATATTATCAATTTGTTGATCAAGTGCTTGATGCGGTGAAACGTCGCTGGCCAAAGGCTTTAATTCAATTTGAAGATTTTGCTCAGAAAAATGCCATGCCGTTATTAAACAAATATCGTGATCAAATTTGCTGTTTTAATGATGATATTCAGGGTACGGCAGCAGTTTCTGTGGGCAGTTTAATTGCAGCATCACGGGCTGCAGGCAAACAATTGAAAGATCAAACCATTGCCTTTTTGGGCGCAGGTTCGGCAGGTTGTGGTATTGCCGAGCAAATTGTGGCGCAAATGGTGGTCGAAGGTCTAAGCGATGCTGAAGCGCGCGCTCGCATATTTATGGTAGACCGTTATGGCTTGTTTACCGATAATCAGCCGAACTTACTCGACTTCCAAAGCAAACTGGCACAAAGCACGGAACGTGTCACAGGTTGGGGCAATGCAGAAGGCATTATTTCATTATTGGATGTGATTCAGCATGCTAAACCAACCGTGTTGATTGGCGTGTCTGGGCAACCGGGTTTATTTACTCAAGAGATCATTCAAGCTTTGGCCGCCAACTGCGAGCGTCCAATTGTATTGCCACTTTCGAATCCAACCTCACAAGTCGAAGCGTTTCCTGCCGATATTTTGGAATGGACGGAAGGTAAGGCACTGATTGCCACAGGCAGTCCATTTGAGCCAGTGAATTATCAGGGCAAAATTTATAATATTTCGCAGTGCAATAACTCTTATATTTTCCCGGGCATTGGTTTAGGCGTGATTGCTGCAGGTGCAACGCGGGTGACTGATAGCATGCTCATTGCATCAAGTAATGCTTTGGCAGATTGTTCACCATTGCTAAAAGACCCGAATGCAGATTTGTTGCCAGATTTAAATGAAATTCAGCAAGTTTCTAAGTTTATTGCTTTTAAGGTGGCAAAAGCAGCAATGGATGCAGGCGTTGCACCTGTGTTAGATGACGAAGCTTTACAACAGGCAATTGAAGCGAATTTCTGGAAGCCTGAATATCGTGATTATAAGCGTGTGACGTTTTAAGCAAAAATCAATTCGTATTGTTAATCAAATAAAAACAAGGCGTGCCAATTGCACGCCTTGTTTTATTAGGAACGGTAATGGATGTGTGATGTGATCATTTGGAATCTAAGTCTTCAACTGACCTTAAGCAATATAGTTCTGCTTTGGATTTAAATCGGCACAATTCAAAGGATTTAAGGCACATTGCAACTCATCAATTTGTTGCTCACTGACATAGCCTTGTCTAATCAGGTATTTCGCAACGCGGTCATCTCTCAGGCTTAAAAACGCAGCATCGTACACGCCTAAATCGACAAATAAGGCTGCAGTTTCAAGACTATTAAAACGGTCTAAATATACGTCATTGCCATACAGTAGAAAAATATGTTCAGTGGGTGCATGCGCATCGACCTTTAAGCGTTCGGCCAGTTCAAAAGGTGCGGTTTTAATGAACAGTAAATCGGACAATTCATCAAATTGAGCTGTATCGAGTTGTGCTTCATCTGTTTTGACTTTGCCTAACCATGCTTTAAAGACCAATACAGCACCACCACGTAATAACATACTCCAAATATGTTGGCGTGTGCTTTGATCTAAGCCTTCTGCTTCTTGTTCCAAAACATCCAGTAATTGCTGCTCTTGTGCTGCAAGCTTGTCAAACAGACCTAAACCTTGTGGTTGATATGCGGCAGGACGAAACACATCAAAATTGAGTTCCTCAAAAACTTGCAGGGCTAAGGGCACTGCGGTTTGATACAGGGTATTTAGTGCTTGTAGGTGGGGAGCTTGGAGCTTGCTGTTTTGAAACAGACGATCCCAATGAATTTCGGGCAAAATCGCATTCACGCCATATTGACGATGGAGTTGCTGTGTTTGTTCTGCAAGCTGCTGTTCAGAGTTCACGGTATTCATGAGATTCTTCCTAAAACGTGAAAATAGGTCGATCAACGCTGATGGGGCGAGCATTTTATTTGGATGTGGTTTAGAGATGAACGCGCTGATCATTTCTTGTACTTAGTTATGCGCGTAGATCATCAACGAGTGTATAAGACTAAAGTCTAATAAGAGCGAGTCCGCTTGGAAAAGCCTTTATAAAATCGCCAATTAAAAAAATTGTAAGCAAGTTTGGGTGTATTTGCTTACAACTTCGTAAGGCTTTGCCATAGTGAATCTGATCATGATATTTAATGTGAATTGTATCGAATTAGAACCGAGTGTTTTTGAAAGCTTTGGTCAATTGATGTGCCGGATCAGGTCAATTACTGTCAATATTCACAGCACATGTGTTGGATTTTCACTGTACCTATATTTCACTATGTAAAGTGAAGTCTTGTCATCAGACTGCTAAATGTAACCAAACCAGAAAATGTAACTAGTTTAGTGCGCTCATCGCAGTTTTATCTCTGAGAGATGAACGCCAAAATTAAACCAAAGCCAGATAGCTGAATCAAGTGGCTGAAATTTTCAGACCCGATAACCAAGAGCGCAGTGATGCTGGTTTTAACGGTTTTTTCAGCAGGATGATATTGAGGTCTTTTAAACGCTGTGGCAATTCTGGATCAGAGTCTGCTGTAATTAACGCCACAGGAACATCAGCCTGACGATGTTCCAAAATGAAATCTAAACCGATTTTATCGTCATTTAAGTGCTGATCGATTAACCAAACTTGAATATGCTCACGTTGAATCAACTCAATTGCTTGTTCAGGTTCGGTGGCTTTAAATACATGATAGCCCCATTTACTTAGTAGAGTCGCCATACCTTCCAAAATGGTTTCATCATTGTCTAAACATAAAATCTTGTAGGCTTTGGATTTCAATGGCACCACTTGCACAGGTGCCGCCACCACTTTTGGTGCTTCGACAATCGGCACTTCAATCATAAAGCATGAGCCTTTGCCCAATTCTGAATAGACATGCACAGGGTAGTTCAATAAACGGGTCATACGATGCACAATCGCCAATCCAAGACCTAGACCTTGCTCACCCCAAGGTGAAGTATGTCCACAACGCTCAAATTCCTGAAACAGTTTAATACGTTGTTCTTCGGCAATACCTGGACCTGTATCCCACACCCCAATCCGAATATGTTGTAGTTGTTCTGCAGAACGTAATACCCCAACCACCACACGCCCTTTGGCGGTATAGCGCAGCGCATTGCTGACAAAGTTTTGAATAATACGACGAATCCATTGCGGGTCAGTGTCAATCCAGAACTGTACATCATGCACACGAAATTCAATGCCACGTTGTGCCGCAATAGATTTAAATTGCAAGCTTAAATCACTCAGTAAGTCATGTAATGGATAAGCCTGACGTTTCGGCTGAATCGTACCGCCTTCCAAACGGGCAATATCCAGCAAGGCCGAAATCATACTTTCTGCACCATGCAAGGCACGATCCAGTTGCTGTAAGGTTTTACGGTCTTCATCGGATTGAATGCTTTGTTCTAAAGCCGTGCTGAACAAGCGTGCCGCATGCATCGGCTGTAATAAGTCATGACTGGCAGCGGCAATAAAGCGGCTTTTGGACATATTGGCTTTGTCGGCTTGTTCGCGTGCCAATTGCTGCTCGGCCAAAGCATCGGCCAATTGTTGCGTGCGATCTTGTACCCGTGCTTCAAGTATCGCTTCGTTTTCACGGAAGGAGGTAATATCGGCAAAGGTGGTCACGAAACCACCACCTTCAATTGGATTACCACGCATTTGAATCACACGACCATCTTTACGAATGCGTTCAAATTCATGTGCGCTGCCCAGTTTCATCCAGTGAATACGCTTACGCACGTGTTCTTCAATCGAGCCCGGGCCACATTCACCCCGTTCTGCGTTATAGCGAATCAAGTCGGCAATTGGGCAACCGACATAGACAATATCTTTAGGATAATCAAATAATTTAAGGTATTGATTATTCCATGCCACCAAACACATATTTTCATCGACCACACTCACGCCTTGGGTCATGTGGTCAATCATGGTCATGATTAGGTTTTGGTTAAAGCGCTGCCATTGCGAGGCTTGGTCAAGAATGTTCGCAACTTGCCCTAAAGCGAGTCCATTATTGACCATGGCGGTGGTGAGTAAGGTACGCGCAGATGCCGCACCAATGGTGCCTGCCAAATATTGTTCGGTGAAACGCCACCACATGCCATTGGCGTTTGCGTT
This sequence comes from Acinetobacter sp. PW68, assembly GCF_020982655.1. NCBI lineage: Bacteria > Pseudomonadati > Pseudomonadota > Gammaproteobacteria > Moraxellales > Moraxellaceae > Acinetobacter > Acinetobacter sp. PW68. The sequence goes on from NZ_JAHZSX010000001.1 coordinate 116,411, forward strand.
TTCATTCAGCACCACATTATTTTGCTGACTAAACTGCTCAAAGGCTTGTCTGGCTGGAGATTCGCCTGTAATGCGTTTTGCAAGTGTGATTAAATCGCCTACTTTTAATCGTGCGACATCCTGATGTGAATAGCTGACCTCATTACTCATGTTCTGAGTTGGTAAAGGTTTGGTCTCATAATAAAAAAAACTTTCGGCCTGAATTTGTTCTGCCACACTTGGGCGAAAAATACGTGACACCCAAATGTATAACAATATATTTAAACCGAGCGCCCAAACGACCCCGTGTGTGAGCGGTGCAAAAGATTCAAAGCCAAGCAAGGCTTCAGGGCGTAACCAGTTGATGCCCAAAGGCCCCAGCAATAAAAATTCACGGGTAAACTCGCTGAACTGACTTGGCAGGCTGCGTAAAATAGTCGGAAGTAGCAGGGTATAGGCCCACATCGCAAAACCAACAATTAAGCCTGCATAAACGCCCTGTTTACTGCCACCACGCCAATATAACCCCCCAATCAGGGCAGGGGAGAATTGCGCCACTGCACTAAAGGCCAGCAAACCAAACACAGAAAGCTGATCAATATCGTTAAAGAAATTGAAGAACAGGAAGCCAAGCAGCATCACCGCTAAAATACAAATGCGTCGGGTGACTTTCAACACCAAAGGCAAACGCTTGTCATGGCGTGAAAAAATGCCCATGCGCCACAAGGCAGGCATGATCAGGTCATTACTTAGCATGATTGACAGGGCTACCGAAGATACCAACAGCATGCCTGTCGAGGCGGAGAATCCCCCCAAGAACGCTAACAGCGTCAGCCAGTCCTGGTTATAGCTAAGTGGTAAAGACAATACCGCCACATCGGGGATGGCTAAATATTGCGGAGCTGCATGCAAAGCCCAACTGGCAATGGGAACAATCGCAATGGTGGTTAAAATCAGATAAACGGCAAACCAACGACGCGCACCTCGAATATGTTTTTCATCGCGCAGTTCGACCACAGCAACGTGAAACTGACGCGGCAAACAAATTATCGCTAAGGCCGCCAATAAGGTTTGCACCCAGAAGGTTTCAGGCACCCCAAACAGCTGCACTTCATGAAAGGTAGTAGAGACATCATTGGCAATTTGGTGAATATTGTCGGGCGCTTCAAATATAAAGAAGAAAGCCACAGCAAGAAGGGCAAATAATTTGACAAAGGATTCAAAGGCAACCGCGAGCATTAAACCGCCGTGTTGTTCGGTATTGGCAATTTGTCGGGTACCAAATAGCATCGCTAAAATAGCCAATAAACCTGTGAGGAATAACACCGCATTGGTGGTACTTTCGACATTATTGCTTTGATCCAAAATCACTGCGGCACTAAGCGCAATTGCACGTAATTGCAGAGCCAAATAAGGAATAATTGCAATCACTGCCAAAATTGTGACCAGTGATGCCAGAGGTCCACTTTTCCCATAACGTGCGGCAACAAAGTCAGCAATAGATGAAATGGCATGGTGTTGTCGTACGCGACCTAAACGTCGCCAAATATCATAACCAACAGCGACAAACAGTAATGGTCCTAAATAAATCGGTAAAAAAATGATCCCTTCACGAACGGCTGCGCCCGTTGCGCCATAAAAAGTCCATGATGAACAGTACACCCCTAAAGTTAAGCTGAACATGAGCATGCGCCCACGTGAGCTTAAACGACTGGCATGTTTTTCCCCATAGAAAGCACAAATAAAAAGTAATGCGATATAGAGGGCTAAAACCCCCATAATGAGCCAGCTGTTCATGATGCCTTAAAAGTATCGACAATAGGGCTATGATAGCCTATTCCATAGCCTTTGCGCTGAGGTTGATCATTTTTTAGCGACCAAAGTCTAAATTGCAAATGAGGCTCAACATTGTTAATTTTAAGTTCGAAATAATTCGAATTAAAAATTTGCGCCTAAGGCAGGGCGCTTTAAGGAGCAGGTTATGGATGAGGTACAAGTAGAACGTATTCTACAAAACCCAAAATTCAAAGAAATGGTTCGCAGAAAAAGTAACCTAAGCTGGACATTAACAGCAATCATGTTGTTTGTGTACGTAGGTTTTATGCTTTTAGTGGGCTATAACAAAGAATTTTTATTGAGTTCAATTTCTGGCGGTGTGACGACTTGGGGTATTCCACTGGGTCTGGGCATTATCGTTTTATCTTTCATTTTATGTGCGGTTTACGCATCAATTGCAAATAGCAAACTTGACCAATTGAATGAAGAAGCGATGCGTGAAGTTGAAGCAATTACACATGAGAAAGGACCGCACTAAGATGAAATGGAATTCATTGAAAGCACTGGCTGTGTCTACTGTATTTATGTCAGGTATGGCATTTGCAGGACCAGATTTAGGTGCAGCAGAACAGCAGCCAACCAACTGGCCAGCAATTATTATGTTCTTGATTTTCGTTGGCGCAACTTTGTTCATTACTAAATGGGCAGCGAAGCAAACCACGAACACGAAGGACTTCTATACCGCAGGCGGTGGTATTTCTGGTTTCCAAAATGGTCTAGCGATTGCAGGTGACTATATGTCAGCAGCATCGTTCCTCGGTATTTCTGCAATGGTGTTTATGTCAGGCTTTGATGGCTTGCTATACTCACTGGGCTTCATGGTGGGCTGGCCAATCGTATTGTTCTTGATTGCTGAACGTTTACGTAACTTAGGGAAATATAACCTTTCTGACGTGGTCTCGTTCCGTTTATCTGAAAAGCCAGTACGTACCCTTGCAGCATTCAGTTCGCTTGTTGTGGTTGCGTTCTATCTGATTGCACAAATGGTAGGTGCGGGTCAGTTAATCAAACTTCTCTTTGGTTTGAACTACAACCTGGCAGTAGTAATCGTGGGTCTACTCATGATGGCTTACGTAATGTTCGGTGGTATGTTGGCAACAACTTGGGTACAGATCATCAAAGCGGTGATGTTACTTTCAGGTGCAACTTTCATGGCCTTCATGGTAATGAAAGGTGTGGGCTTCAGCTTCACGAACATGTTCGAGCAATCGATCCAAGTCTTCTCTAAAGTACATGACTTGAGCTTGGCAGATGCTGCAAACATTATGGGTCCTGGTAAATTAGCGTCTAATCCAATTGATGCGATTTCACTTGGTCTGGCGTTAATGTTCGGTACAGCAGGTTTACCACACATCTTGATGCGTTTCTTCACAGTAAAAGACGCGAAAGAAGCACGTAAATCAGTAGTTGTAGCAACAGGTTTCATTGGTTACTTCTACCTATTAACCTTCATCATTGGTTTTGGTGCGATCCTTTATGTATCAAACAACCCACAATTCCTTGATGTTGCGAAAATGGCAGTAACTGGCAAGTTAGAACTTGTTGGTGGTAACAACATGGCTGCGGTGCACTTGTCTGATGCGGTTGGCGGTGACTTGTTCATGGGCTTCATTTCTGCAGTAGCATTCGCAACAATTCTTGCGGTAGTTGCTGGTTTGACATTGTCTGGTGCTTCAGCAATCTCTCACGACTTGTATGCTAACGTATTCAAGAAAGGTCAAACGACACCTGAATCTGAACTTCGCATGTCTAAAATTGCAACTTTAGGCTTAGCAATCTTCGCAATGATCTTGGGTATTCTTTTCGAGAAACAAAACGTTGCGTTCATGGTCGGTTTAGCATTCTCTGTAGCAGCATGTGCCAACTTCCCAGTACTTGTATTGTCTATGTTCTGGAAAGGCTTAACGACTCGCGGTGCAGTGATTGGTGGGGTAGCAGGCTTAGTTTCAGCAGTAACCTTGATTGTATTGTCTAAAGCAGTTTGGGTAGATACGCTGCAAATTTCTGACACACCAATCAACCCATTCAATGGTCCTGCGATCTTTGCAATGCCACTTTCATTCTTCTGCTGCTGGTTGTTCTCTATCACTGACAACTCTGCGCAAGCACAAGCTGAACGTAAAGCATTCGATGCACAGTTCGTACGCTCACAAACTGGTATTGGTATCTCAGGTGCATCTGACCACTAAGGTCTGAAACACTATAAAAAAGTCCCAGTCATGGGACTTTTTTTATGTCTGTCTGTTGGCTAGGGTAAGCATACCGATAAATATTTTGAGTATTTATGGATACGGTTATTGAGATATGCAATTTTGATACAGAGTGATTGCATTACATGACTAAATAAGCTGCTATGTTGGATGCAATATAAAAAGAATAGGCAGCAGATATATGTACATATTAGACAATGTCTGGAAAAGGTTTCAGGTCTTGCCTTCAGCATGGCTGTTGTTTTTGCAGTTTGTGATTTTGCTACTTTCACTCTTTTCCCATCACAACATGCCCTACAAAGTCATCACTTGGATGGTGGGGGTATTGGTGTTGCTGCTCATTGCCAAAGTGATTCGACAAACGCCAATGTTGAGTGTTTTAGGCCTCAGTTTTGTTTATGCAGCTTTGTTCTTTTCGTTCTTTATTTTATTGGGTGTGCGTCATCCTCTTGTTTTGGTGATGAGTCATGCCTGTGAAGCGGCAGCATATTTTAGTGCCGCTTATGGTTTATTGCGCTATATGTTCCATGACCGTTACTTAACCAAAGATGAGTTGTTTGCTGCGGCAGCGGTGTTTACCTTAATCGCTTGGGGATTTGCCTTTTTATATAGCATTTGCCAGATTCTGATTCCGCAAAGTTTTCAGAACCCAAATGCTGCAGGTTTACAAAGCTGGTTGGATTTACTGTTTTTAAGTTTTAGTTTGCAGTCTGCGACAGGCTTATCTGATCTTATACCAATCAGCCCAGAAGCACGGGTGATTGCCATGTTGCAAATGTTCTGTGGCGTGATGTATTTGGCATTGATCGTGTCACGTTTAATCGCATTGCAATACATTCGCCATTTACCGCATCATCACCATGATGATTCATCTGAGTGAAATAGCAGTTCAATTTTTTCATGAAATATTTCAGGCATAAAAAAAGACGCTCAGATGAGCGTCTTTTTTAACTTCAGTATCTAATGTGAAATTAGAAACGGAATTTAGCGTTTACACCAACAGTTTGAGTGTCACGAGCTACACCAACAGCATTCGCATTTACATAGCTAGCACCTACAGCAACTGCAGGAGTGATGAAGTAGTTTACGTTCGCGCCCCAAGCAGAATCGACATCAGTATTAGCACTTGTTTCTGCATAAGAAGCACCCACGCTAAGTGCTGGTGTTAAGTAAAGATCAGTTTTTAAGTTGTACATAGTATCTTCACCATATACAAGACCTGCTTCAAAACCAACAGCCATATTGGTGCCGTCAATTGCGCCTACATATTTTGTACGTGCAGTGATTGCATCTTGGTCTTGATCGATTGTGCCTGACTCAAGCGCTGCTTTAGCAACACCATTACTAAGGATATTGAAAGCGTCATAAGAATCTTGATCTGCAACGCTTGTATAACCTACCGCAACCAAGAAGTTAGGCGCTACAACTGCACCAAGTTCTAAAGCATAACGGTCGCCATTGTCATTGTCTTGACCGCCTTTACCATCTGTGATGGTGTGGCTATATGCTGCACTAGCATAAACAGGAACCAATTGTGTTGGTACATACGCTTCAGCTTTAGCACCATAAACATGAGATACGAAATCTTCATCTACAGCATCTACATCGTATTCACCATAGTTGTATGCTAAAGAGAAGTTAGAAGCTTGGTTTAAGAACGCAGCTTCAGCCAATGGACCTTTAGTCGCATCAACATTTTTGAAGTAGTAAGTACCTTGAACAGCGCCAGTGAAATTCTTATCATTTACTGTATTGTCGATGTATTCAGATTGACCTTGAACTTCGAATTGGTACGCTTGAGCACCGGTCATGGCTAATAATAATGCAGTGGCTAAACCGAGTTTTTTCATGATAGTTACCAGTTTTGTTAAAAATGGATGAAACATTGATCATTTTAGTGTAACAAATTATTAAGTCAATGAACTAAAAGGACTTTATTTAAGAATTAAGTCCAATTGACTTTGTTGTTTAAAAAATATTCAAATAAAATTTTTGCTGTCAACCTAAAAACTGTATGGATAACAAGTCGATATGTTCGTTTTTGCAACAAAAGTAGAAATAATAAGCAAAGCATTAATTGGATTAATCGATCAGTTTTATTGAAATTATCTTTAATAATAATTCTTGGAATGTGAAGAATAACGGAAAAATTCACCTGTTTTAGGGTGAAATCATGATATTTGGGTAAAAAACAAGCAATAAAGAAGGCTTGTTTAGACTGAATTTGAGTGGAATATTTGAATTAATGTGAGTTTAGTCACATTAAATTTTAATATTTGTATAAAAATAAATCAGACTAGTTAGCTAAGCTTTACAATAACTGTGATTTATTTCATAATTGCAGCATGAAGACCTACTACTCAAGTCAGGTTTGAAAATTATGTAACTTATCTCGTAATTTATCTTTCAAATCTTGAGCTTGCTTGATCTCGTAGTATGATCTAATTCTCCATAAATGTTTCGTTTTATCTGCCCAACTTTCCCCAAGGTTGGGTTTTTTTTGCAACTAAAAAAGCAGTGTCATTTTATTACCGCACCAATACAGTGCAATATATCTGTGTAAAAAATTAAACCCCATAAAAAAATCCCAGTTTTCTTTCAAAAACTGGGATTTTGCGCCAAATATGCGGGTAAATTTAGTTTTCTGCTGAGTAAAAACTAAATTCGCCCTAATGAGGTGCATTATGCACCTAAATGTTGCATCTGTAAAATATTTTTTGCATGTTGAACCATTATTTTGTATTTGTCGTTTTAAGCAAATGGCTCATGGGTATGCGCTTGGAAGTTTTCTTGAGTGAGCTGATCGAGTCAGACAGGTCTGAAATATTAGCCCAATTTAGCTGCCATATTTGCCGTTTAAACTAAAATCTAACTGAATTAATTATCTTTTTGGTAAGTATTTTAAGGGGTATTCATGTAATATAGGCGCCGATTTGGTGATCAAGTTCACGATTTTGCACAGTAATAATGACGTAGGTGAAACTTAGCATGATGATGAAGTTGCGCTCAGAACATATCAGTCAGCGATTGTGCATTTCGATGATCATTATTATCGTGTCATTACTTTTTATTTCTGTTCCTTCAATTGTGAATAGTTATCAAAGTTATAAAAGAGCTGAGCGAGCTTTAATCGAAGTTTCTGTTTTGCGTAATGTAGCTGAGCTGACCAATAATATTTCACGTGAGCGTGCGCCAGCCAATCAAGTCATGTCGAGTACGCCCGAGAAAAGAGCAGAATATATTGAAGAATTAAAACGCTATCGGGCTAATGTTGATCAGCAAATCGAAGAAACTACTCAACTACTCAAAAGCAAGGGTTTTATTCCGCATGCGCAGCATTTGTCACTTCAATTAAAATCTTCGTTAAAAGAGGGACGTGATGCGGTAGATGCTTATGCTGCAACTCCTCAGTCTTCTCGCAGTTCAGCTCAATTGGATCATGCGATTCAGAAAATGTTTGCTGCTTGGGATAGTTCTCAGTATGTATTGAAGCATGTGATGCTAGATTCTGTGGGCAAAGATTCGCGTGCATCAACTTATTATAGTGTGATTTTTATTTTATCGGAATTGCGTGATCAAGCTGGGCGAGTCGCATCGAATATTATGGCTGCCATCACTTTTGGTGAAAAAATTCCCGCGGAAAACTTAGCTAACTCCTTACAAAACCAGCGTCAAGCTTATCATTTATGGGACTTGGTGCATACGATTTTGCCTGAAGCACATAAAGTGCCTGAATATACAGCTTTACATCATCGCTTAAAGACTGAGTTTTTAGATCAAGGGATTCCAATCGTAAAGCAGCTGATGGAGCAGAGCTTACAGGATGAAGCTTATTCTTTGACAGGCACACAATTGACCGAAGTTATGGTGAATAAATTTAGCACCGTGGTCGACTTACAAAATTACTTGTTAGATTATAGTTTGAACTTAGCTAAAAAAGATTATATCAAAGCGCAGCAAAAACTTGTTTTAACTTTGGTGGTCGCATTAATTTCTTTGATGGCTGCTATTTTTACCATGGTCTATGCGCGTTCGAAGGTATTTATTCCTTTAATTCAGGCACGCAACCAAATTTTGCGCTTGGCAGCTTATGATGATGAAGCTCATGGTACGCAAAATCCAGACAAAGTAACACTTTTGGAGGCCATTCAAAAACTAAAACAACGCCTAGAGCAACGTGATATTTTAGAATTTCAGCTGCGTAATATTGCCAATACCGATGTTTTAACGGGTGTTTCCAACCGTTTGGCACTTGAAGAATACATCAAATATTTGGAACATCGACCTGAAAAATTGACCAAAACTGGTCTGATTATTTTGGATGTGGATAAATTCAAGCATATTAACGATACCTACGGGCATGTGGTGGGTGACCAAGCTATAAAATGTATTGCCGATACGCTCAAGGCGCATGTCCGTGCTTCAGACTTGGTGGTGCGTTATGGTGGCGATGAGTTTTTGGTTTTGATTGAGCAAATAGAATTCACTGAGGCGCTACATTTGGCAGATAAATTGCGCTGTCATATTGTGAATCAGGAATTTTTTATTCCAGAACTAAATGATTATATTCAAATATCAGTCAGTGCGGGCGTGGCGGTGGGTGCTGCATCATGGAGTAGCTTGTTCAAAAAGGCCGATAAACATTTATTTAGAGCCAAAGCACTTGGGCGCAATGCTGTTGCTAGTGACTAAGTCACAATCACAGGCTTTCTGGTATTTCCGAAATGAAAAAAGCTTAGCTTGAAAGATTCAGCGCAACCTTACGCTGAATCTGGGTTTAAATTTGAATGAGCCAAAAACTGCAATCATCTGTTTTAGCCTTTCAGCATTGGTTTTAAGAATTTTGCCGTGTGCGAAACTTTAGATTTTGCGACAGCTTCAGGTGTACCTTCGGCAATGATTTGTCCACCGCCTGCACCGCCTTCAGGACCTAAATCGACAATCCAGTCTGCAGTTTTAATCACATCTAGATTGTGTTCAATCACCACAATGGTATTACCCTTATTGCGTAGCTCATGCAAGATATCGAGCAATTTGGCAATGTCATGGAAATGCAAACCAGTGGTCGGCTCATCCAGTACATACAGGGTTTTGCCTGTATCTCGCTTGGCCAGTTCACGCGCAAGTTTCACGCGCTGTGCTTCTCCACCAGATAACGTCGTGGCAGATTGTCCAAGGCGAATATAACCCAAGCCCACCTGATTTAAGGTTTCTAAACGACGATGAATCACAGGAATGGCATCAAAGAAATGCATGGCATCTTCAACGGTCATTTCCAAAACATCAGAAATATTGCGACCTTTATAACTGACTTCCAAAGTTTCGCGGTTATAGCGTTTACCATGACAGGCATCGCAAGGCACGTACATATCTGGCAAGAAGTGCATGGCAACTTTAATCATGCCATCACCCTCACAGGCCTCGCAGCGTCCCCCTTTGACGTTAAAGGAGAAGCGTCCTGCTGCATACCCACGTGCTTTGGCTTCGGGCGTTTGTGCAAACAGTTCACGAATTGGAGTGAACAAACCTGTATAGGTCGCTGGGTTCGAGCGTGGCGTTCGCCCAATCGGGCTTTGGTCAATATCCACCACTTTATCTAAATATTGCAAACCATCAATCGAGTCGAATTTTTCTGCGTTTAAGGTGGTGGCACCATTTAATTGAGTTGCAGCCAAAGGCAACAAAGTGCGGTTAATTAAGGTGGATTTTCCTGAACCTGACACGCCTGTGACACAAGTCATCACGCCTAAAGACAAAGTGAGATCCACTTTTTTTAGATTGTGTCCTGCTGCGCCCATGAGTTTAATTTGTTGTTCAGGATGTGGCGGTTGAGTACGTGTTTTCGGCACTTCAATTTTTAATTTACCCGATAAATACTGCCCTGTGAGTGAGTCTGCATGTTCGGCCAGTTCTGCATAAGTACCTTCGGCAATAATATGTCCACCATGCACACCTGCGCCTGGACCAATATCAATAATATGGTCGGCGGCACGAATCGCATCTTCATCATGTTCTACCACCAACACCGTGTTGCCCAAGTCACGTAAGCGAATTAGGGTTTCTAGCAATCGGTCATTGTCACGTTGGTGCAAGCCAATTGAAGGTTCATCTAGCACATACATTACGCCCATAAGCCCTGCACCAATTTGAGATGCCAAGCGGATACGCTGTGCTTCACCGCCCGAAAGAGTTTCGGCAGAGCGTGACAGACTCAAATAATTCAAACCCACCGACACTAAAAAGTGCAGACGTTCACGAATTTCTTTAAAGATTTTATCCGCGACTTCACCTTTGGCGCCTTCAAGATTTAAGCCTTGATAGTAGTCTTCGGCATCGCCAATTGACATTTGAGTGATTTGGGCAATGGTTTTGTCTTTCACGCGAACGTTACGGGAAATTTCATTTAAACGTGAACCACCGCAGGCATCACAGGCCGCATTAGATAAATACTGCGCCAAATCATCACGCACATAATTACTTTCGGTTTCACGGTAGCGACGTTCTAAATGTGGCAACACACCTTCAAACGCAATCACACGTTTATGGTGGCGCCCACGTTCATCGGTATAACTCAGGTCTATTTTGTCTTTGCCAGTACCGTACAGAAATTTCTTTTGGGTCGCGCTGTCGAGCTGACTCCATGCCGTGTCGAGTGACAGTTCATAATGTGCCGCGACTTTTTCTAGCATGCTGTAATAATACGGACGCTGTCTGTCCCAGCCGCGAATAGCGCCCTGACTAATCGACAGTTCAGGGTTTGGAATGAGTTTTTCCGCACTGAAATGGCTACGTGTCCCCAAACCATCACACGTTGGACAAGCGCCAAAAGGATTGTTAAATGAGAACAGGCGTGGTTCAAGTTCTGCTACGGCACGGTCACACTGTGGGCAAGAGTGCTTGGCTGAAAAAATACGATCAGGTTGTTCCGCATTCATCCACGATAAAATGGCTAAATCGCCACCTAAACGCAGCGCAGTTTCAAAGCTTTCGGCAATACGGTTGCCCAAATCATCTCGGACTTTAAAACGGTCTACCACCACTTCAATGGTATGTTTTTTCTTTTTGTCGAGTTCTGGCGGTGGGTCAATATCCATGACTTCGCCATCCACTCGGGCGCGTACGAAACCCTGACTTTGTAGTTGCTCAAACAGATGCACGTATTCGCCTTTACGCTCACGAATTACTGGCGCGAGGAGCATTAAGGCAGTGCCTTCTTCTAGTGCTTTTACAGCATCGACCATTTCTGAAACGGTTTGCGCGACCATCGGTAAATCATGTTCAGGGCAGTACGGTGTACCAACACGTGCATACAGTAAACGCAAATAGTCGTAAATTTCGGTAATGGTCCCCACGGTTGAACGCGGGTTATGACTGGTCGATTTTTGTTCAATAGCAATTGCAGGGCTTAGACCTTCAATCGAATCGACTTCAGGTTTTTCCATTTGCGATAAAAACTGGCGTGCGTAGGCAGAAAGTGATTCGACATAACGACGTTGCCCTTCTGCATAGAGGGTATCAAATGCCAGTGAAGATTTTCCTGAACCAGATAAACCCGTAATGACCACAAATTTATCGCGTGGAATATCAAGGTTCACGTTTTTTAGGTTATGGGTACGTGCACCTCGAATACGGATATGACTTTGGCTCATAAAAAATCTCGATATTTTGCAAATGAAAAACCTATATATGATAGCGCATGAAAATTGTTCAAGTGTTATTTTTCATGCTTTATCGGTCATGGCTTGTCGCACTGTATGGAGTGATCGCCATACAGTGTGTGAGGGCGGCAGTTAAACTTGATCTAAACCTGGCCACTGACGTTGATGATAGGCACTGTCCCAAAATAACCATTCCAGTTCTGCGGCTTTGGTGTAAGCGTGGTGCATTTTTTCAAGTGTATCGGCATCACAGCGCGCAGCAACACGGTCAATGGTTTGAATCACATTATTGACTGCAGTGTGGAACTCCTCGCCTGAATAGGTATCGACCCATGCCTGATACGGATTATTCGGTGCAGAGTTATTGACGATATCTTTACCAACTTCGGCATAAATCCAGAAACATGGCAGTAGTGATGCCAATACCACAGGATAGCTTTCCGACCATGCGGTTGCGACTAAATAAGAGGTGTAATGATGGCAGGCAAGAGTCAGCGGAGTGTTTTCAAATTCCTGTTTGGAAATATCAAACTCCTGCATAAAGCTGTCATGTAAGGTACGTTCCACCACAATTGCAATTTTGGCTGCATCTGCGAACTGAATAATATCATCTGCATCAAAAGCTTTGGCTGCACAGACGGCCAGCGCGCGCCCGTAAGCAATTAAGTAATGTGAATCTTGAATCACATAATGCGCAAAGGCAGCTTTACTCAAGGTGCCTTGAGCCAATTCCTGATTAAACGGTAACGCGAGCGTCTTGTGATAAAGGGCAAGGTTACGTTGCCAAGCATCTTGAGAAAAGCGCATCCTAAATTCCTATATGTCGTTGCATTTCACTATAGCAGTTTGGGAACGGAAAGTACGGTTGTCGCTGTATCTGATCGGGAAACCAAAAATCATACGAAGAATTTTGCCGAAGTTGAGAAAAAAGCGTCATAATTGCAACATAAAATTTTACATTCTCAGTTTTTATCCGATTTAAAACTCGGGCAATTCAACTTTCAGAATTTTTGCATCTGTTAAAGCTTAATAAAACTGTACTTTGTGTTGCTGGTACAAATTCGGCAGATGAAGAATTCAGATCAAAATATAGTGATAGGTCGTTTCTCATGATGAAACATTTTGGTTTCTCAATCGTATTTTCGATTGTGTGTCTTGCGCTATCTGCATATTGGGGCTATACCCATGGCCCAGAAGCAGGTGTGCAAACCATGCTCACCGCACTAACCATTACCGCAATTTTGGCGATTATGGAAGTGTCGTTGTCGTTTGATAATGCGGTGGTGAATGCGTCGGTGCTGCGCGGTTGGGATCATTTCTGGAAAATGCTGTTTTTAACCGTGGGGATTATCATTGCTGTTTTTGGCATGCGTTTAATTTTCCCTGTGGTCATTGTGGCGGTCACCGCCGATATGGGCATGATGGAAGTGGTGCAACTGGCATTGAATGATCCGAAGCAATATTCAGCTAAACTGATGGCACATCACCCTGAAATTGCGGCATTTGGTGGCGCATTCTTGTTGATGGTTTTCCTCAACTTTTTCTTGGATGATGAAAAAGACACGCACTGGTTTAGATGGTTGGAACGTCGTTTGAGCAATCTGGCAAGCGTACCTGCCATGTCGGTATTTTTGGCCTTGGTGACGTTGTTAATCATGGCGGCAAACGTGGTGGAAGATAAACGTCTTGTGGTCACGATGGCGGGTATTTGGGGCATCGTGATTTATATTGGCGTACAAGTGCTGAGTCACATGCTAGGCGGTGAACCAGAGGTCGATGAACAAGGCAATGCCGTACGTCATGATGAAAATGGCGTACCAACAGGCGTGGTGAAAGCAGGTATTGGCGGATTTTTATATCTAGAAGTACTCGATGCCTCGTTCAGTTTTGACGGCGTCATTGGTGCATTTGCAATCACCTCTGACGTGGTGATCATCATGTTAGGTTTGGCGATTGGTGCAATTTTCGTGCGTTCGATGACGATTTATTTGGTCGATAAAGGCACCTTGGATGCCTATATTTACCTTGAACACGGTGCGCACTACGCGATTGGTGCTTTAGCCTTTATTATGATTGCCAGCGGTACAGGCTTGCATGTGCCAGAAGTGGTGACAGGTCTAATTGGTGTTGCCTTTATTGTTTGGGCAGTGATTGCATCCATTCAATTTAAAAAGCGTCAGGCAAAAGCGGGTTAAGTCTATGCAGATGTCCGTTACTATATTGTTGCGAAATCATAGAGGAATACCGTGACTAAGACCGTATAAAATGCAAATTGGGGTGCACAACGTTGTGCCCTTTTTTATTGAAATCGAAAGCTTGGGGAATAAACATCTGGAAAAATCAGCATCCTTAAGCTGAATGTTGTAGGATATCTGCAAATTCAAAATTATTTAGTTTTAGTCGGTTGATATGATGAATGCCTTAGAACGCCGCTCGACCTTTGCTTTAAGCAGTATTTTTGCATTGCGCATGTTGGGTTTGTTCATGATTATTCCTGTATTTTCAGTGGCAGGGCAGTCATATCAATACGCAACTCCTGCACTCATTGGTCTTGCTGTTGGTGTTTATGGACTTACTCAAGCCATTTTGCAAATTCCATTTAGCTTGATTGCAGACCGTTATAGCCGTAAGCCATTGGTGGTTTTGGGCTTATTACTGTTTGCTTTAGGTGGTGCAATTGCTGCCATGTCCGACACCATTTATGGCGTGATTATTGGCCGTGCCATTGCAGGTGGTGGCGCTGTATCTGCTGTGGTGATGGCATTATTGGCCGATGTGACCCGTGAAGAGAACCGCATGAAAGCCATGGCGGTGATGGGTATGAGTATTGGCATGTCCTTTGTGGTGGCCTTTAGTTTAGGGCCGTGGCTGACAGGTCTGGTTGGTATTTCAGGGCTGTTTTGGGTGACTACAGTAATGGGACTAGCAGCAATTCTCATGCTGTTATTGGTGCCTAAAGTCACCCGTCATCATCGTAATTTTCAGCAAGGCTACATCACGCAGTTAAAGCAAGTCCTGAAAATGGGAGATTTAAACCGCCTGCATGTGTCGGTATTTACCCTACATTTATTGCTGACTGCCATGTTTATTTATGTACCTTCGCAATTAATCCAATTTGCCGATATTCCTTTGCAGCATCATGGTTGGGTGTATTTGCCATTGTTGTTGGTCAGTCTGTTCGTGGCATTTCCAAGCATTGTTTTGGCAGAAAAATATCGCAAAATGCGTGGCATTTTCCTGACCGCCATTGCAGGTATTATTTTAGGTCTGTTGGTGCTGATTTTTGGGTTTGAATCGAAGTACATCCTTTTATTGGGTTTGGGCTTATTCTTTATTGCTTTTAACGTTATGGAAGCGTTACTACCTTCGTGGTTGTCAAAGGTTGCGCCAATTCAATCTAAAGCCACCGCGATGGGTGTGAATGCGAGCAGTCAGTTTTTGGGAGCATTCTTTGGTGGGATGATTGGTGGGCAATTATTGATGCTCAACCACACCGCAATGGGTTGGAGTATTTTGACTGCGATTGCTATAATTTGGCTGCTTGTTAGTTTTGGATTGGCGCAGCCGCGCTATCTTTCGTCTTTGGTGTTGCGCTTGCCTGAGAATCGAGAAACAGATGAATGGACTTCTCAGTTATTGGCAATTCGTGGTATTGAAGAGGTCGTGGTGATGTCTGACCAACAAGTGGCGTATGTAAAGGTTGATAAACAGCATATTGATGATGCTGCGCGACAACAATTAACGCACTTGTTTGGGAAAGAGGTAGCCATTTAAGCATAACTCTTATAAAGTAAATAATAGAAACAAATAGGAAGAAAACATCTAATGCGTGGTGTAAATAAAGTCATATTGGTGGGTACTTTAGGTCGTGATCCTGAAACAAAAACTTTCCCAAATGGGGGTTCTCTCACTCAATTTTCTATCGCAACCAGTGATGTCTGGACAGACAAAAACACAGGTGAGCGTAAAGAGCAAACAGAGTGGCATCGCATTGTTTTACATAACCGTTTAGGCGAGATTGCACAGCAATATTTACGCAAAGGTTCTAAAGTATATATTGAAGGTTCATTGCGTACACGTCAGTGGACCGATCAAAACGGTCAAGAGCGTTACACCACTGAAATTCGTGGTGATCAAATGCAAATGCTCGATTCTTCGAACCGTGGACAATCTGACCAGCAAGATGGTGGGTTTGCTCAACCACGTTTTAACAATAACCAAGCTCCAGCCACAGGTTATGCGAATCAAAATCAAGGCGGTTTTAACCAAAATCAGGGTGGCGGCTATGCCAATAATAACCCGAGTGGTTTTGCACCGAAGCCACAAGCTGCGCCCGCAACTGCACCAGCAGATTTAGATGATGATTTGCCATTTTAGTCTAATCATTTGATTAAAATGGAAAATCATCCTCCAAACCTTTTGTTTCGACAAAGGGTTTTTTTATGCGGATATACAGCAAATATCTATTTTCTCGATTAAATTTCATACTATGATAGGATTATTGATTCATAAATCCGATTATTTTTATAAAAAAACACTGTTTTACCGATTAATTGGTTTTTCGTATTCTAGCTACACAAGATAAGCAATCCCTGAAATGAAATGAGGAATTATCCATGAGCTTAATCAATACCCAAGTCAAAGCATTTAACGCAACTGCTTACCACAATGGTCAATTTATTGAAGTATCTGAGCAAGACTTTATTGGCAAATGGTCAGTGGTGTTTTTCTATCCTGCAGATTTCACTTTTGTGTGCCCAACTGAACTTGCAGATTTGGCCGATCAATATGCTGAATTCCAAAAAATCGGTGTGGAAATTTACTCAGTTTCTACAGACACGCATTTTACCCATAAAGCATGGCACGACACTTCAGAAGAAATCAAAAAAATTCAATACCCAATGATTGGCGACCCAACTTGGACCTTGGCTAAAAACTTTGACGTGCTGATTGAAGCAGAAGGTTTGGCAGATCGTGGTACATTCGTGATTGACCCTGAAGGTAAAATCCAAATTGTAGAAATTAATGCAGGCGGTATTGGTCGTGATGCGCAAGAATTGTTGCGTAAAGTGAAAGCAGCGCAATATGTGCATGCACACCCTGGCGAAGTTTGCCCTGCCAAGTGGAAAGAAGGCGATGCAACCCTAGCACCATCTATTGATTTGGTCGGTAAAATCTAATCGAATCATTACACTCAATTTTAAAAATCCAGAACTTCGTTTCTGGATTTTTTATGTCCATGATGTGTTTGAGCATGTGTAGCCTCAGTTTCGGAACGAGTATTCTATTCTTGCAATGCTGTATGCCGAATTTGCACTAGGTTGGGGTGTGATGAACGATTAAGATCAATGCATCTACTCCCCTAGCAATAGGTGTAACACATGAAAAAAATAATCGGTTTATATCGCAACCAAAACATGCATTGGGTGGGCGATGGCTTTCCCGTTAAGAATCTATTTTCTTATGACCGTTTAGGTCAGGCGATCAGTCCATTTTTACTCTTGGATTATGCAGCGCCGTATCATTTTGATGCAACTACGGCACAGCATGGTGTGGGTTCACATCCACACCGTGGTTTTGAAACGGTAACGATTGCCTATCAAGGCGAAGTGACGCATAAAGATTCGGCAGGCGGTGGTGGCACCATCAAAACAGGTGATGTGCAGTGGATGACAGCAGGTGCTGGTGTGGTGCATGAGGAGTTTCATTCCAAAGACTATGCAGCACAAGGTGGATTGTTTGAAATGGTACAGCTTTGGGTCAATTTGCCTGCCGCGGATAAAATGACGACTCCACGCTATCAAGCCATTGAATCTCAACATATTCCAAAAATTGAGTTTGAAAATCAGGCGGGGCATTTACGCATTATTGCAGGTCAGTACATCGAGCAATCTGGACCTGCCAGCACCTTTAGCCCTGTCAATGTTTGGGATGGGCAATTGAAAGCTACACAGACCCAAGCGCTGCTTGTACCTGTAGATCACAATACTTTATTGGTGGTGTTGGCGGGTGAAGTGCAAGTCAATGGCAGCCAACTTGTGCAAGATCATTCAGTGGTCTTGTTTGCTCAAGATGGCGAAGCGTTAATTCAGCTTGAAGCACTGCAAGATACGCAATTTTTAGTGCTGACAGGCAAGCCACTAAATGAACCTATTCAAGGCTATGGTCCATTTGTCATGAATACCAAGCAGGAAATCATTCAAGCTTTTGAAGATTTTAATCAAGATAAGTTCGGTGAAATTCCCGTTCAACATCAAGCGGGTTAAGCTTTAAAAAATCTTAGCCAAGAAAAAAGCCTCATGTCGATGTCCCGACTGAGGCTTTTGTTATTCTGGCGCTGTCAAATTTCTAGTTTTAGCGGATTGATCATATTCTTTATGATAATTATTTGTGATTTAGTTATTAATTTTGTGCCTACTATCATAGCGTTTAGAGATTTATTTGTAAAACGAAAATTATATAAATGGTTAATTTATCTATATGGTTTAGAACACTATTTATGGAATTAAGGAAATAATATGAATAAATTCTAAGGCTTATTTAAGCAGCTACTGATTGTTAAAAAATGTAATCATATAGCCAATGTTCTTTGTGTTGTTTCTCTGTGAAAAGTACACAATCTGGTAGTTTTTAATAGCTCATTTTTCTTAGGCATGGTTCATAATTTCATAAAGTATGTAAAAAGATGGATGATCGGTTTGGATATCGCAGTGATCGGTAGTGGTATGGCTGGACTGGCTACCGCAAGAATTCTTAAAGATGCAGGGCATAACATTACAATTTTTGAGGCGCTGCCTGGTCGTGGAATGGACAGTCATAGCATCGAATTTGAAGATGGTTTAATTGATGCGCCGTTACGGGTCATGAATCCACATTTGTGGAAAAACACCCTCAGCTTGGCCACACATTTAGGCATTAAAACTTATCCTGTGCGTACTTATATGGCGTGCAGCTGGTTATTTGAAGACCGAACCGAAACTTGGTTGACCACAAGTCGTACTCGTATTGGTAATTTTCCCATCATTAACAACCGTAAAGGAATTCAGCAATACGGCTGGCGTTTAGTGAAAGGCATGTTGCAGTTAAAAACAGCTATTGCTAAATTTTTTAAATCCAAGAACCAAGACATCACCCTTGCGGAATTTATCAACCGCAACGAGATTGAAGAAGTGTTTTGGCATGGTGCAGTGATGCCAGTGCTTTATACCATTTGTACTTGTGATCCTAAGACCATTGGCGAATGGCCAGCAAAACCATTATTGGTGTTTTTACGCCAATTAACTGATGGTGATGCGTTATTGCGTTTACAAGGTGGCACGCCCGCATTAGTTGATAAGTTGATTGAAGGCATTAATATTGAAAGTGGTGCAGCGATCACTCGCGTTCATCAAAAAGAAGATGGTGTGGTTGTTGAAAATTCTGCAGGTCAGTCGCAAACATTTGACCGTGTGGTAATTGCAACGCCAACCACTAAAGTTCAAGACTTCTTAGATAATCAACAATTTTCTGAAGATATTGAATTGCTTAAACAATTCAAATTCGAGCAGGGTGATTTGGTGATTCACACCGATCAAACGGTGATGCCGCCAAAACGTAAAGACTGGTCAGTTTTAAGTTATATGATGGATCGTAAATTTACCCGTCAGCAATTTACGGTATGGCTTAACTCGATTGAACCAACGTTGGTCGGCAAATCTCCAGTGTTCCAAACATGGCGTCCAGTCACACCAATTGATCCGAAAAAGATCATTTCAACGGTGACTTTAACCCGCGCTGTAGTGGATTCAAAGACGGTGGCATTAAACAAAGAGTTGCAGCAACGGCATCATCAAGACAATCGTAAAGTGTTCTTCTGTGGTTCATGGTCGTGTGATGGTTTGCCTATTTTAGAATCTGCAGTGACCTCAGCCATGCATATTGCAGAAATTTTTGGTGCGCCATTACCGTTTATTGATTTAAAACCACAAGTTGAGGTTGCGCCACAATTAGGTTATTAAGTCTATTCATCTTTACTGAATTAGACTGAGTCAGTATGAAATGGCAACAGGCAATAAGACCGCATTTTCCAAAACATAAATATGCCATTCATGCGGCATATTTGGGAGATACTTCCGCATTGCCGTGGAGCAATCTAGGTTATTGGTCAGATGCAGTGGGATATGATTATCCTGCTGCATGTCAAAATTTAGCCGCGCATTTGGCAGCAGCAGTCTGTTTAAACTCAAAAGATGCTGTGTTGGATTTAGGCTGTGGGCAAGGTGCTAGTCTTAAATACTGGTTAGAACACTATCAAGTACAACAGCTTGAGGCTATTGAGCTACAAGATCATCATGTGCAGTCGATTCGACAACATTTAAATTCAAATATTAAAATTCATGCTGCTTCATTTTTAAATTTACAAGCACTTTTTCCACAACCCCGTTTTGATGTGGTGTTTTGTATCGATGCCGCATATCACAGTCATTTGAATTCCTTTTTAAGTCAGGTTAGTGCAGTTTTGAATTCAAACGGACGTATGGGCTTTCATTATTTAATTTGGGCAGAGCAAGCGCCAACGCATGTGTTCAAACAGTTGCAATATCGTGCCTTATTAAAATCTGCCGATGTCAATTTTAAAGATCTAATGTCTGAAAGTCAGCTTCGGGCAGTCTTAGCACAGTTTGAATTTAAACAGATTCAAGTGGAAGATTTATCGGCCCAGGTTCTAGCAGGTTTTGCTGATTATGTGAATCAGCATCTCAGGCATCGAGTGCAAACGCGAGATGTAGATTGGTTTAAAATTGCCATGACTGCACGTTTATGCGCCAAGCTCTATGCAGATGGTTGGGTTAAATATGTGCAGGTGAGTGCGGAAAAAGCTTAATCAATCGTAATCGGCTGATAGATGATGAAGGTTTTCAGTGTTTGGATTTTCATAATTGGCTTTAAATCTCACCTACCAAGTCCTGAATAATTTTGGCTATTCGGGCAGAATGAGTGAGATAAAATATACGTATATAAACAAAAAACCTCATAAATTAGAAACTTATGAGGTTGAATATGGTGCCGGCACACGGATTCGAACTGTGGACCTACTGATTACAAGTCAGTTGCTCTACCAACTGAGCTATGCCGGCGTTGTGTAAAGAATTTTACAGAATTTTTACCTGTGCGCAAGCTAAAAAGTAACCGTTCAATGCAAGCTATAGCATTTTTGTGGAGTTTGTATGCAGTGTTTTGCATATTACAAATGAGGAAATTACACAGAAGGTTTAGGAAATGAGCCCAGCGAGTGGGCTCAAGGAAGATAATAACTTGAAGTAAAGTGTGAAAAAGCGATTATTTACTTCTTAAGATGCGGTCTAAATCTTGTGCACATTCCTCTAAGGTAAAGGCCATATCCAGTTGCATTTGTGGTTTAAGTTCATTTGCGAGCGTTCTCCATTGTTCAATTAGGCGAATGGCTTTTTGAATCTTATGTTTGTTGATGTCTTTGGCGATGGTAGGCGTGTATCCTCCACGTTTAGCATTTTTAATTTGTTTGACATAATTTTGGCTGTTATTCATGTTCGCTCCCGAATAGCAGTTATATATGTAAGGCATTTGCATGCTTTTATTATGCTAAAACTTAATGATGACCCTTTTATGTAGAAAGCTGAGATGACCAAGTAAAATAAAAAAAGTTTGATAAAAAACAATAAATTTCTTCACATCCCCTTTTTTGACGTTACAACTCAGTTGTAGCATAGTGGTTAAAGATTGTCTTTATTGCAGAGTAACGTAATGTGTCATGTTTGTTGATTTATCATCAATAGTTAGAGAGAGGATCATCAAAATCACTGCTTAACAAGCTGATAAATGCAAATTCCATTTATTGCTTTATTCATTTTACGCTCTAGATAATTGCCAAGTTAGATAGCGCCACGATAAAAATAGCAACGAGCATAACCATGCAAAGTTCACTCTTTGCTGTACTGGCTTAGGTGGGTAATACCCACCTCACCTAGGAACTTAAAGCTTGTAGAGTCCTTGCATATATGCAGCCCATCTCTACTTTTTTGGTAGCTGATCGCAATATCAATATGCTTTTGTCTTCTACAAAGCATGCATTAATCTGGCGCTGTCCTATTTAAGCCGCAAAAATTTAATCAGACTTTTTACAAATCCAGTAAGCACAGGTAAAGACAGGCCCAATAAGGATTAAAACATTAAGCAGCATTGGAGAGTGCGTTAGTGAAGGTTTGATTTCATCCTTATTTGCCTTTTGATGGCGCATATTTATGCGTAGCGGGATCGAACCAAATGTTAATACTTCCCCGATGAATCAGTGCTCAGTTATATGAAGACCAAGAGGATGTAAGATAAATTTTAGGTAGAGGCTTATTTATTTGAAAAATTATATTGCTGAAACAGCTTTTATAGATAGGCTTGTGAAACACAGGCAAATAGTATGAAGTCGCTGATATTATGCGACTCCATACTGATGACAGATCAGTCTTCTAAGACTTCTTCTAGTAGCTCCTCACTTGGGGCAAAGTAATATGCGCCATCCATAGCAGTCACAAAGTGCAATAAACGGTCATGGATGCCATCACCTGAAGTACCAAACATACGTTCTAACATGGCATCAATAATGCTCAAATCTTTGGTATAAGCAATAAAGAATAAACCCTGATCGCCCTTGCCATCACCATAAGGTAAAGAGTGGCGCAAAATTTCCATTTCATCGCCTGCATCATCTTCAACGACTGTACGTGAAACGTGCGAATTTTCAGGTTGTACATCTTCGTCTAATTCAATCGATTCCAGTTTGGTGCGTCCAATCACGTGTTCTTGGGCATCGACTTTGAGCTTTTTCCATTTTTCTAAATCGTGACAATAGCGCTGTGCAAAAATAAAAGAACCATCGGCAAACACGCCTGCATCTTCCCCTAAAAGTGCAACTTCGGCACGATCATCTGGAAATTGTGGGTTTTCGGTACCATCAATAAATCCCGTCATGTCGCGTCCATCAAAATAACGGAAACAGACCCGTTCATCCAAGACTTCAATTTTGTCTTGAATCCCTTCAAAAAAGGCCTGACTGAGCGCAAAGCAAATATCTGAACGGGCACTAGCGAGATGAATAATCACATCGGCAGGCACGACAGGCATTGGGTACGCCCCTTGAATCGGTTGTAATTGTTTAAAACCATCTGGAGATTGCTCATAGAGTTGTGCCCACAGTTCAGGACCAAAAGCGACGCCAGTTTTAATTTGGGCATGTGGATGTTGGGTAATTAAACGATCCCGTGTGCTAAACAAGTCAGCCAATTTTTCTTTTAACTCAGCAATGCTTAAGTCTTTTAAACGTAGTACAAGAAAGCGAGCATGATCTGAAGGTAGTGGCAAAATTACTGATTGGGCAGTCATGTATAGCTCCTGAAAATTTGTTGTTTTCTATAAAGTTGACTTTATTGTGCCTGATTGTATGCAGGCTTAATAGCCTCAACCCGACTTTTATTCCACGTTTTTAGTCATGAGATTAAGTGAAATATCATATAATGTGCTGTCTTGTGAAAAGCGGCGATATATGTCTTATCAAGTTTGGATAGCGTTTATGTTAGCCTGTTGGGTGATTAGTGTTTCACCTGGCGCAGGTGCAATAGCATCGATGTCGAGTGGTTTGAACTATGGTTTTCGACATGGCTACTGGAATGCCATTGGTTTGCAGTTGGCATTATTGCTGCAAATTGCAATTGTCGCTGCGGGGGCAGGGGTTTTGTTTGCCACTACGCCTTGGGCATTTCTGATTGTGAAATGGTTTGGTGTGGCGTATTTGTTGTATCTGGCGTATTTGCAATGGGCAGCGCCTGCACAGTCGATTGAAATTCAGCATGAGTTGACGCGCAAATCTGCTGGAAAATTGGTGATGTACGGCTTTCTGGTTAATATGAGCAATCCCAAAGCAATTGTGTTTTTATTGGCAGTTTTACCGCAATTTTTAGATTTATCTAAACCGCAATGGACGCAATATGCAATTATGGCACTGACCATGATTAGTATTGATTTGATTGTGATGGCGGGCTATACGGGCTTGGCTGCAAAAGTTTTGCGTTTGTTAAGATCACCGAAGCAGCAAAAATTTATGAATCGTACTTTTGCTGCATTGTTTGCAGGTGCTGCGTTTTTGTTGAGTTTGGTGCATCAGTAATGTCTTCAATTACACAAAAGTGTACGCTGTAATTATAAAAATAGATTGAGACATACGTTGAAAATAAAATGTATTCCGCGAGCACTTTATTGGCAACATTGGTGGATCAGCATGTTGCTTTTAAGTTTTTCAACTTTAATTGCAATTGGATTAGCAATTCAGTTTTCAGTAGATAGCGTGTTTTGGCCAATTGCTTTGATGGCACATTTGAGTATCAATTTGATTTTTTCTTTTGTATTTGCCGCCTTGCAAACTTATTTTAAACATACGGTGTGGCAAAGTGTGGTGTTGATTAATATTACGGCTGTGTTGTTGATTGCCATTCATGCAATGTTTTATCTACAAAAGATAGATTGGAATGCTGTTTCAGAAAGTCAGCAGCAATTGAGTCTTTTACAGCAAGTGATTCATAGTGATATAGCACTGTGGATAGCGTATATACTGCCATTTTTGGTCGTAATGCTCATTGCTGCAATACAAAAATATAGATATTCATTAACGAAAAACTAAGCTATCTTTCTGACTTTTTGCACGCTAAAAATTACTGCAAAAATGATCGCCATAGTCATCACAATGCTTAAACCTGTTGAAATGTTTAAGCCTGCACTTGACCATAAACCTACGCTGACTGCAATTTGCGCCACAATAAACGCCCAAATCACCATTTGTTTAGGCGAGTGAGCCAATAAACGTGCGGTTAAGGCAGGAATCACCAACAATGCACCCATCAATAAAGAGCCGACTGCACGTAAAGCCAATACTGTAAATAATGCCAATAACAACATAAAAATCAGACGTTGCCATTGTGCATTCACACCTTCACTGACTGCAATGTCAGGGTCAATTGCAATTTGAATTTGAGCCTGCCAAAACTTATAGAGTACCGCTAAGGCTGCAATAATGACCAAAGCAAATACGGGTAAATCTGCCCATGAAATGGTGAGTAAATCGCCAAATAAATAGCTCAGCAACTCAGGACGCAAACTCGGAATATGTTGAATAAAGAGCAAACCTGAACAGAGCAAGGTCGCAGAGCAGAGCGCCAATAATGCATCATTCGGCAACCGTGGATCATGTAAAATCCACAAAACACCCACCAATAATAATGCCAAGAATGTCACGCCCATCCACAGAGGTAAACTTAACGCGCCTGCAATTGCCACACCCAATAAAGTGCCATGCGCCATCGTATCGGCAAAAAAGGACATGCGTCGCCACAGCATTAAACAGCCAAGTGGGGCGGTCAAAAATACCAATAAACTGCCCATGATCCATGCAGGTAACAGCAATTGTAGCCAATCCATCATGGGTTAAGCTTCCGGTTCAGGGTGAATATGAGGACGTGAATCATGCTGACAAGGCTCGGCATGATCGCCATGGGCGCAGTGTTCATGGTGATGTTGATAAAACACCCGATTGGTTCCAAAAATAGCTTGGTATTCAGGATGTTGCTGTACATTTTCGGGCAAACCGCTACAGCAAATGTGTTTATTTAAACATACCACACGATGCGTACCTTGCATGACCCATTGCAAATCATGCGACACCATCAACAGCGCACAGCCATATTTGCTCGGTAAGTTGCGCACATAGTCATACAGTTCAGCTTCGGACTGAATATCTAGTCCTTGCATCGGCTCATCCAGTACCAAAACATCAGGTTGACGTAATAAGGCGCGTGCCAATAGCACCCGTTGCCGCTCACCACCAGACAGTTGTTGTACTTTTGAATCTTGCAGTTTGGCAATGCCAGTATCGCGGATAATTTCTGCTTTAATTGCGTCTGGGCATTTTTCTAAAGCCAGTAAATCTTTCACTCTTAAAGGCAAGCTGTGTGAAGGATTAAACTTTTGCGGCACATAAGAAAAGGTCAATTTGCGAGCATTTACGAGCTTGCCTGCATTTGGTTTGACAATGCCAAGCAAGACTTTAATTAGAGTCGATTTTCCTGCGCCATTGGGGCCAATTAGCGTGACAATTTCACGTGCATGTAATTCAAAATCGACATTTTTTAAAATATCGCGCTCATCTATTCGCACCTGAATATTGTGCAAGGCGATGAGCGGTGCAGTGGTTATTTGCTGTTGCACTGCTGACATTTTCCAGAAATCTCAATAATGCTGTGATGCGGGCTAAAGCGGTCAGAGGCTGCCAACTGATCTAATTGCTCTAATAAACCTTGCGCTGAAGCTTCTTTAACGACTTTACATTCAGTACAGATCAAAAAAGCCGCTTGGTGTCCTTCACGTGGATGACAGCAAGGAATATAGGCATTGATTGAAGTCAAACGGTGAATTAGTCCTTTTTCCAGTAAAAAATCCAAAGTACGGTACACCGTTGGCGGTGCTGCAGGACGATCAGACTCACTTTTAATTTTCGCCAATAAATCATAAGCACCCATTGGTGCAGATGCCTTGAGAATGAGTTCCAGTACTTCTTTACGTAGCGGTGTTAAGCGAGCACCTGCTGCCGCGCATAAACTCTCAGCTTCGACAAGACGTTGATGAACATTGTGATGGTCGTGAACGCCATGTAATGCATTGTGATGCTCGTGCGAACATAAGCTCATAGCCACCCCAGTTGAACTTTAAAAGAAAAACGACAGTAAATCTTAGCATGAAGCGTAATCAGTTTCGATTATACATAGGTATTTTTATAAATTTGTTATACTATAACATTTATCGATTTTTCGTGATATGTCGCAATGTTTCGTTTATTTAGTTTCTGTTTATTGGTGTTGTGCAGTACTGTCAGCATGGCGCAGGCTTTGGTGGTGTCTACACATCCTATCTATCTGATTGCCCAAAAAGTCACAAAAAATATCGAAACACCCACGTTATTACTGGCAGATCAAACAGGGCATGATGTATCACTCACGCCTGCACATCGAAAAATCATCCAAGATGCGGGTTTAATTATTTGGTTGGGTAAAGCGCATGAAGCACCGCTAGAACGTGTATTACATCAAAATCCTAAAGCGATTGCCTTATTAGAATCTGGGATTATGAAAACTTTGCCGCAGCGTTCAGAACGTGGCGCAGCCTTAAAAAATACGGTAGACAGTCATGTCTGGCTCGATCCAAACAATGCAGTGCGTATCGGCTTCTTTATTGCTGAGTTGCGTTCTCAGCAAATGCCTGAACATCGCGATGCATACTGGAACAACGCACGTGCCTTCGCGCAGAGCTTATTCAAAAGTGCAAGTCAATTTCAGACTCAAACCGCAGCACAGCCATATTGGGCTTATCACGATGCCTATCAATATTTAGAACGTACCTTAAATTTAGAATTTGCAGGTTCATTGACCAATGATCCGCAT
Source organism: Acinetobacter sp. PW68 (assembly GCF_020982655.1). Taxonomy (NCBI): domain Bacteria; kingdom Pseudomonadati; phylum Pseudomonadota; class Gammaproteobacteria; order Moraxellales; family Moraxellaceae; genus Acinetobacter; species Acinetobacter sp. PW68. Next base: position 143,585 of record NZ_JAHZSX010000001.1, read on the forward strand.
ATTGCCCCTACAGTTGCTCAAATCAAATATTTGAACGATCACCGTCCAAATCCAAAAATGTGCCTGCTTGCTGAAGGACATGCCAGTAAAAATCAGTATATGAAATTGAATCCAATTGTGTTTCAAAAGGTCGATGAAAGCATGCGCGGCGCAGATGATTTTGTGCAAGCGTGGCAGCAATTGGCCAAGCAAACCAAGGCTTGTGTATTAAATGCACGAAAATGATGCGTTTTTTAAACAAAATTGAAATATGACAATTCCGAGACTAACATGCAAAAAATCACGACTAAGGTCGGGAAACGATTGCATGTTCAGGGGGCTAACTCTATAATGCCTGCGATAAAAAACGATCATCAGTTGAACTTGTCAAGCATTAATGCTGTGAGTGGATAAAAAAATGAGCCGAACTAGTCGCTTGATTGACCGACGATTAGCTAAAGCTTTGGTCTTCTTACAAGCATTTATGATTCCAGTTTCAGCCCTGATAGCGTGGGTCTTGAAAGACTCAACGGCTGCCTTAAGCGCTGCACTTGGTGCGAGTGTTTGTTGGTTGGCAAGTTGTTATTTTTCATGGCAGTCGTTTCGAGCAGCAGGTGCACGAGCGTCCAGACAGGTTCTTTCGAACATGTATAGAGGAATGCTCGGTAAGTTTGCAATCGTGATCGTAGGATTCATTTTAATTTTAAGCAATGTACAGCCGTTATCCCCGGTGGCATTGTTTTGTGGTTTTATGCTCGTTCAAAGCATGTCGTGGGTTGCGCCATTTTGGGTGTCACGATTCAAAAACGAGTCTAAACGCAGCAAAAATTGAAAAGTTTTTCAGGAATAGGCGAGATATCAAGCAGCACGCGATGTTCGTTTATTCTATTAGTTTTTTTACATTGACCAGGTGTGATTTATGGCTGCTGAAGAACATGCCCTTACTTCGACCGAGTATATCAAGCATCACTTGACCAATATGACCTATGGCAAAATGCCAGACGGTTCATGGAAGTTGGCTGAGTCTGCTGAAGAAGCTCAACAGATGGGGTTCACTGCTATTCACTTGGATTCAATGGGTTGGTCTATTGGACTTGGTCTGATCTTCTGTTTCTTGTTCTGGATCGTGGCGAAAGCTGCAAATGCGGGCGTGCCTAGCAAATTCCAGTCAGCAATTGAAGTGATTATCGAGTTTGTGGATTCTAGTGTACGTGATACCTTCCACGGGAAGTCTCGATTAATTGCACCCCTAGCATTAACCATTTTCGTGTGGATTTTCCTCATGAACTTGATGGACTTAATCCCTGTTGACTTTATTCCTTATGTAGCTCAACAGGCGATTGCTTCTATGCTGGGTGTAGATCCTCATCAGGTTTACTTTAAAATTGTTCCGACTACAGATCCAAACATTACCTTAGGTATGTCTATTTCTGTATTCTTCTTAATTATTTTCTATAGTATTCGTGAAAAAGGAATTGGCGGCTTCGTTGGTGAGTTAGCACTTAACCCATTTAACCCAAGTAATCCAGTTGCTAAAGTGCTTTTAATTCCATTCAACTTATTGTTGGAATTGACTACTTTCTTGGCGCGACCAGTTTCATTGGCTCTACGACTATTCGGTAACATGTATGCGGGTGAGTTAATCTTCATTCTTATCGCGTTATTACCGTTCTGGATCCAGTGGGCATTGTCTGTGCCTTGGGCGATTTTCCACATTTTGATTATTACGCTACAAGCATTCATTTTCATGATGTTGACAATCGTGTACATGAGTATGGCAAGCGAAAAGCATTAATGGTACTGCCTAACTGTCAACCGATGGTTGGGCACACAATTTTTTAACTTAATTTGGTATAAAACCTAACCTCTGAGGAATTATCATGGAACTCACTTTAGGTCTAGTTGCAATTGCATCTGCTATCTTGATCGCTTTCGGTGCTTTAGGTACTGCGATTGGTTTTGGTCTTTTAGGCGGTCGCTTCCTTGAAGCTGTTGCTCGTCAACCAGAATTGGCTCCACAACTTCAAACTCGTATGTTCTTAATCGCGGGTCTTCTTGATGCTGTGCCTATGATCGGTGTTGGTATTGGCTTGTTCTTCATCTTCGCTAATCCATTTGTAGGTTAATCAGCTTAATTCCGAAATTCACTATTTGAGGAATTTGCAATGAATATCAACCTCACATTGTTTGGCCAAGCGATTGCATTTGCGATTTTCGTCGCATTCTGCATGAAGTTTGTATGGCCACCACTAATCAATGCGATTAGTGAGCGTCAGCGTCGTATTGCTGACGGCTTAAATGCAGCTGAAAAAGCCAAAGCTGATCTTGCCGATGCGCAAGCTCAAGTGAAAGCTGAATTAGATGCAGCTAAAGCACAAGCGGCTCAATTGATCGAACAAGCGAATCGTCGTGCAGCACAATTGGTAGAAGAAGCGCGTACTCAAGCATCTGCTGAAGGTGAGCGTATTCGTCAACAAGCGAAAGAAGCTGTTGATACAGAAATCAATTCTGCTCGCGAAGAATTACGTCAACAAGTAGCTGCGCTTGCAGTAACTGGTGCAGAGAAAATTCTTAGCCAGCAAGTTGACGCAGAAGCTCACAATGCCATGCTGACTCAGCTGGCTGCTAAACTTTAAGAGAGGCAGATTATGGCTGAACTCTTGACGTTGGCACGCCCATACGCTAAAGCAGCATTTGCTTACGCTTCTGAGCAAGGTGCAACTGACACTTGGTCAACAGCACTTAACTTGCTCAGTGCTGCGGTGCAAGACGAAGCATTTTCAGCTTACTTAAATCGCCCTGAGCTTACGCCTGCTGAGCAGGTGAGTATTTTTGCCAAAGTTTTAGGTGAAGACCAAACTGCAGCAGTGTCAAACTTTTTGACATTGCTTGCTGAAAATAACCGTTTGGCTTTACTTCCTGAAATTCAAGCAGAATACGAACAGCTCAAATCACAGAATAACAATACTGTGGATGTTGTGATTGAATCAGCATTCCCATTGACTTCTGTCCAAGAACAAATTCTTGCTCAAGCGTTAGAAAAACGTTTCGCTGCAGCAGTAAATGTTTCTGTAGAAGTGAACCCAGCGTTAATTGCGGGTGTAGTTATTCGTGCAGGCGACCAAGTGATAGATGATTCTGCGCTTAACAAGCTTGAAAAAATGCGGACACGTCTTTTAGCTTAATTGCGAAGACTGAACTAATAAAAGATTGAGGTATAGCGCAATGCAACAACTGAATCCATCCGAGATCAGTGCGCTCATTAAACAGCGTATCGGCGATCTGGACACCAGCGCGACCGCTAAAAACGAAGGTACCATTGTTATGGTATCCGACGGTATTGTGCGCATTCACGGCCTTGCTGATGCAATGTACGGTGAAATGATCGAATTCGACGGCGGCTTATTTGGTATGGCACTGAACCTAGAACAGGATTCAGTGGGCGTCGTTGTTTTAGGTAACTACTTAAGCCTTCAAGAAGGTCAAAAAGCACGTTGCACAGGTCGTGTATTAGAAGTTCCGGTTGGTCCAGAACTTTTAGGCCGTGTAGTAGATGCTTTGGGTAACCCAATTGATGGTAAAGGCCCTATTGATGCAAAATTAACTGATGCTGTAGAAAAAGTAGCACCAGGCGTAATTTGGCGTCAATCAGTGGATCAACCTGTACAAACTGGTTATAAATCAGTTGATACCATGATCCCTGTAGGCCGTGGTCAACGTGAGTTGATCATTGGTGACCGTCAAACTGGTAAAACAGCAATGGCGATCGATGCGATCATCGCTCAGAAAAACTCTGGCATTAAGTGTGTATACGTAGCTATTGGTCAAAAACAATCGACTATTGCTAACGTAGTACGCAAGCTAGAAGAAACTGGTGCTATGGCGTATACAACTGTTGTTGCAGCAGCAGCGGCAGATCCAGCAGCAATGTTGTATCTTGCTCCGTACTCTGGCTGTACAATGGGTGAATACTTCCGTGACCGTGGTGAAGACGCGCTTATCATTTATGATGACTTGTCTAAGCAAGCTGTTGCGTATCGTCAAATTTCATTGCTTTTACGTCGTCCACCAGGTCGTGAAGCGTATCCAGGTGACGTGTTCTATCTACACTCGCGTCTACTTGAGCGTGCTTCTCGCGTATCTGCTGACTACGTTGAGAAATTCACTAACGGTGAAGTTAAAGGTCAAACTGGTTCTTTAACTGCATTGCCGATTATTGAAACTCAAGCAGGTGACGTATCTGCATTCGTACCAACCAACGTAATTTCGATTACAGATGGTCAGATCTTCTTAGAAACATCATTATTCAACGCGGGTATCCGTCCTGCGGTGAACGCGGGTATTTCTGTATCGCGTGTTGGTGGTTCTGCTCAAACTAAGATCATCAAAAAATTGTCTGGTGGTATCCGTACCGCTTTGGCGCAATACCGTGAATTGGCAGCGTTTGCTCAGTTCGCTTCTGACCTTGACGAAGCAACTCGTAAGCAACTTGAACATGGTCAACGTGTAACTGAGTTAATGAAGCAGAAACAATATGCGCCATACTCAATTGCTGACCAAGCTGTTTCAGTTTATGCATCTAACGAAGGCTATATGGCTGACGTAGAAGTGAAGAAAATCGTAGACTTTGATGCTGCGTTAATCTCTTACTTCCGTTCAGAACACGCTGCGTTAATGCAACAAATCGATGAAACTGGTGATTTCAACAAAGACATCGAAGCTGCAATCAAAGCAGGTATTGAAAGCTTTAAAGCGACTCAAACTTACTAATTTAGCATTGGCTAGTTAGGGGTTTGGTTCACGGAATCAACCTTCGGAAGCCTGAAAGGGCTTTCGAATACTAGGTTAAGCGTATGGCAAATTTAAAAGAAATTCGCGCCAAAGTAGCTAGTATCAAAAGCACGCAGAAGATTACTCGAGCGATGCAGATGGTAGCAGCTTCTAAGATGCGTCGTGCGCAAGAGCGCATGGCTCAAGGCCGTCCGTATGCCGAAAATATGCACCGTGTAATTGCTCATTTGGTACAAGCGAACCCTGAATACAAACACCGTTATATGGTTGAACGCCCAGTTAAGCGCGTTGGCTATATCATCGTGTCTTCAGATCGTGGCCTTGCTGGTGGTTTGAACATTAACTTGTTCAAGAAAGTGGTAAAACACGTTCAGCAGCAACAAGAGCAGTCAATTGAAGTTCAATTTGCTTTAATTGGTCAAAAAGCGGTTTCGTTTTTTAAAAACTACGGCGGTAAAGTGCTTGGTGCAACAACTCAGGTTGGTGATGCGCCGAGTCTTGAACAGTTAGCTGGTTCTGTACAAGTGATGTTGGATGCTTATGATAAAGGCGAGTTAGATCGTATTTATCTAGTGTCAAACGGCTTTGTCAATGCCATGACTCAAAATCAAAAAATCGAACAACTTGTTCCTTTAGCTGCTGCTGAAGAAAACAAGACCCTTAACCGTCAATACGGTTGGGACTATATCTATGAACCAGAAGCTGAAGAGCTGTTAAATGGTTTATTGGTTCGTTACATCGAGTCTATGGTTTATCAAGGTGTGATTGAAAACATCGCATGTGAACAGTCTGCGCGTATGGTTGCAATGAAAGCTGCAACAGATAACGCAGGTGAACTGATCAAGAGCCTACAACTTATTTATAACAAGCTGCGTCAAGCCGCGATTACTCAGGAAATTTCTGAAATCGTTGGTGGTGCCGCTGCCGTTTAACATTATTAGTTTGAATTGAGGAGACAGCAATGAGTGGCGGTCGTATCATTCAGATCATCGGCGCGGTTATCGACGTCGAGTTTGAACGCAACAGCGTTCCTAAGATCTATGACGCTCTCCAAGTTGACGGTACTGAAACTACATTAGAAGTTCAGCAACAACTTGGTGATGGCGTAGTTCGTACTATTGCAATGGGTTCTACTGAAGGCCTTAAGCGTGGTTTGAACGTAACAAACACTAACGCGCCAATCTCTGTACCTGTAGGTACAGCGACTCTTGGTCGTATTATGGACGTTCTTGGTCGCCCTATCGACGAAGCTGGTCCAGTTGCAACTGAAGAGCGTTTACCAATTCACCGTCAAGCGCCATCTTATGCAGAACAAGCGGCTTCTACTGACCTTTTAGAAACTGGTATTAAAGTCATTGACTTACTTTGCCCGTTCGCAAAAGGTGGTAAAGTTGGTCTGTTCGGTGGTGCGGGTGTTGGTAAAACCGTAAACATGATGGAGTTGATCAACAACATCGCTAAAGCGCACTCAGGTTTATCTGTATTCGCTGGTGTTGGTGAGCGTACTCGTGAAGGTAACGACTTCTATCACGAAATGAAAGACTCTAACGTTCTAGACAAAGTAGCAATGGTCTACGGTCAGATGAACGAGCCACCTGGTAACCGTTTACGCGTAGCGTTAACGGGTTTGACTATGGCTGAGTACTTCCGTGATCAAAAAGATGAGAACGGTAAAGGTCGTGACGTATTATTGTTCGTAGACAACATCTACCGTTATACACTAGCAGGTACTGAAGTATCAGCACTTCTAGGTCGTATGCCATCTGCAGTAGGTTATCAGCCTACACTTGCAGAAGAGATGGGTGTTCTTCAAGAACGTATTACTTCAACTAAGTCTGGTTCGATTACATCTATTCAAGCTGTATACGTACCTGCCGATGACTTGACTGACCCATCACCAGCTACAACGTTCGCGCACTTAGACGCAACTGTAGTATTGAGCCGTGACATTGCATCTCAAGGTATTTACCCTGCGATCGATCCACTAGACTCAACTTCACGTCAGTTAGATCCATTAGTTGTTGGTACTGAGCATTACGAAATTGCTCGTTCAGTTCAAAACGTTCTTCAACGTTATAAAGAATTGAAAGACATTATCGCAATTCTTGGTATGGACGAATTGTCAGAAGAAGACAAACTTACTGTATACCGTGCACGTAAGATCCAACGTTTCTTCTCTCAACCGTTCCACGTAGCTGAAGTATTTACTGGCGCGCCTGGTAAACTTGTACCGCTTAAAGACACAATTCGTGGCTTTAAAGGTCTTCTAGCAGGTGAATACGATCATATCCCAGAACAAGCGTTCTATATGGTTGGTGGTATTGACGAAGTGATTGCTAAAGCCGAGAAACTTTAATTAGCAGCTCTAATTTAGGAGATTCTCATGGCGACTATGCAATGTGATGTTGTAAGTGTAAAAGAGTCTTTGTACTCGGGCACTGTGACTATGCTAATTGCAAAAGGTGCTGGCGGTGAACTCGGTATTATGCCGGGTCACGCACCACTGGTAACTTTGCTTCAGCCGGGTGCAATCCGCGTTCTGCTGGAAAATGGTACAGAAGAATTAATCTATGTATCTGGTGGCGTTCTAGAAGTTCAACCGCATGTTGTTACGATTCTTGCAGATACTGCAGTTCGTGCAGAAAACTTAGATGAAGCGGCAATTATTGAAGCGCGTAAACACGCTGAACAATTGTTGGCAAATCAAAAGAGCGACTTGGACTCTGCTGCTGCTTTGGCTGCTTTGGCAGAAACAGCTGCACAGTTGGAAACCATCCGAAAAATCAAAAACCGCGCACTTTAATTGTCGGTTTAAGATTGAAAGAAGCCACTCGAAAGAGTGGCTTTTTTTATGTTGTTTGGAATTGAAGTCTTATATTTGCTTAAGATGCTGTATTGCTGGTTTCAGTTGGCTGATTCGACTCAGCTTGTAAAATCATCCCCGCCAGTTTTAGAATTTCAGCTTGAATATTCCCAATTTGCTGTTCCAGTTTTTTAAAGTCCACCTTGCTTAAATCGACTTGTCCATTTAAAAATGGCGAAGCCAAAACTTGCTGATTAGCCGTCAATAGGTTTTGACGGATGGTATCAATTTCTTGTGTTTTTAAGTCTAGGCTGCTTAGTGTTTGATTAAAGCCTTGTAATTGCTGCTGTAATTGAGTCGCTGCAATCTGTAATTGTTGTGGATCTTGCGCATCTACAGCGGTTTGCAACTCAGACTTGGTTTGATTCAGTTGTTCGACATATTGACCTGCTTTGAGCTGTAGATCAGCCACATCGCGCACAATGTAGAACATATTGCCACTGCTTAATGGGGGACTAGTTGTATTTGCAGTGATATTAGATGATACGTTTGAATCATCTTGGTTTGTTGTATGGGGTGGTGGCGTATTCATTTGATCACAGGCGCTGAGTAGAAAGGCAGAACTCAATAATGCAAAAGGAAGTCGTGCCATCAAAGATACATTTTTCATATTCATGAGATTTTGCGTGGTTAATGAAGATGAATATAAAACTAAAATATGAATAAAAAACAGATTGTTGCAAAGCGATAACAAATCTTAATTTTTGTCTAAATCAAAAAATAGGAATTTTAAAGAAACTCCTATGTATTAAACACCTTTCATAAATGAAAAAATGATCATAAGTAATAAGTCGAATTGATATTGCTAGTCCCTTCTCTTGCGCCATATATGGCTCAGGATGAGGAATATATTCCGCAAGAGGATAAGGGGGGCTGAATTATTATGGACTTAAAGACTATATGAACTGTATTCACATACTGAATAAAAAAATCATTTAGCCAGTTCAGCCTCAATTGCTTCTAAAATGCGTGGGTCATCTGCAGTTAAATCTGGGGCAAAACGCGCTACAACTTCACCTTGTTTATTCACCAAAAACTTTTCAAAGTTCCATAACACTTCAGGCGGTTCATTTGGGGTTAAGCCGTAATCAACCAAATCTTTCCACCATGGGCCTTCACCAATGCGTTCAGGAATTGCTTGCGTTAAAGCCGTATAGAGTGGATGCTTTTCTGCACCCACGACTGGAATTTTGGCAAACAATGGAAAATTCACCTGATAATTCAGTGAGCAAAATTCCTGAATTTCTGCATCGCTGCCAGGTTCTTGTGCCAAGAAGTCATTCGATGGAAAGGCCAAAATTTCTAAGCCTTGTGCTTGTTTTGCTGCGTAGAGTTGCTGTAAGCCCTCGTATTGCGGAGTCAAGCCACATTTTGATGCCACGTTCACGATCAACAACACTTTTCCAGCATACTGGTTTAATGTGGTTTCCGTACCCTGATTGGTCTTCACTGCAATGTCATAAACTGAAGTGCGCATAGTTGCTTCCTAGAATTTGTATTTACCGCTACTGTTGTAACTGTAATTTTTGGATACAGCAAGTTTTAAAGCAAAGAAATTTACGGCATTGACCAAGACCTGTGTAGCCTTGAAATTGCGCAGAAAAATGTCATTCGTATCTGCATTTTGTTTTATTGATGGATAAATTGAGAGAAAAGTGTCATAAATATACGCTAGGCTTTTTTAACACTTTGTATCACAAATCAGTTATAGAAAAAGGTCTCAAAGCAGCTATGCTGCTTGGTACAACAAGGATGATGAATACATGATACGGTCAGATAAAGGCGTATTTTGGGCAATTTTATTGCCATTGATTGCGGTATTGATTTGGTCGTTAAATATTGCGGTGACGCGCTATGTTGCAGCGTATATTTCACCCGTCAGTATCAGTTTTTATCGTTGGTTGATTGCTTTTCTGATTTTGACACCATGGATATTGCCAAAAGTTTGGCAGCAGCGTGAGTTGATTCGCCCCCATTTGAAACAGTTGGCAGTGCTCAGTGCATTTGGTTTGGTGCTGTATCAAGGTCTCAGCTATACCGCAGCAAATTACACCACTGCAACTAATATGGGCATTATTAATGCATTTATTCCCATGTTTACGGTCTTGGTTTCGTTGCTGATCTTAAAAGAGATTCCCACACGATTTGCTGTTTTAGGCTGCATGATTTCATTTTTGGGCTTGTTGTATGTAATTGCACAAGGAGATTTACGTCAACTCAGTCAACTGACAGGGCATGCGGGTGATATGCTCATGGTTTTGGCGGTATTTTTTTACGCCTTTTATGGGGTGTTTTTAAAAAAATGGAATTTAAAATTGCCGCTCATGCTAAGTCTTTATGTGCAAATTATATTCGCCTTACTTTATCATCTTCCATTTATTATATGGTTCGGCTTAGATCACTTAAATAGTCAAAATGGTTTAAGTGTGCTGTATGCAGGTATATTTCCTTCAATTATTGCGCCTTTGGTATGGATGTTAGCTGTTCAATATTTAGGACCCAATCGCACCAGTATTTTTATGAATTTGATGCCTGTTTTTACGGCCATTATTGCATATTTTTGGTTGGCAGAAGTGTGGGGGAGTTATCACAGTATCGGTGGATTGATTATTTTAATGGGGATTGTGTTGGCGCAAATGAAGACACGTGTACAAATTCAAGCAAAAAGTTGAGCTAATGGATTATTTACTGGTCAGTTAAAGGTATATTTAAAATACCTTTTATTCAAAATTTATTCAGTATTGAGCGTTATGAATTATGACAGTTTTTTTAATTTTTCTAAAATAATTGTAAAAATAGTAAGATAATTTAAATTGTTAAGAAAAAAAGATGAATCTTTCATCGAATATTTGTCTTGGATTAATAGGAAAAATCTATTTGTATAGTCGACTAAAATACTCCATAATTCACGTACTGGAAATGACCTACTGTTTTTCATAATCAGTGAGTTATCATTAACAGCAAGATTTTCAAACCCTCTGGATGTGTTTTTATACACATCCTTTTTATGCTCAACCATCCCTATATGGTTGAGCTTTTTTTTATCTAAAATTTGTCTAAAGCTAGGCGCGAATCACTGTCCCAGTCTCTGCATCTAAAATACGGCTGGGTTGCTGGCTTAAACCTAAATCACCATTTAAGTAGTGCAATTGTTGTTGGAAATATTGTGTTGCTTCTTGCAAAGAGCGTGCAGGGTCCAGTCCCGCAGGATTGGCACTGGTCGATACAATAAAGCCATCAAAGGCATGGCATAGCGCCATACATAAAGGATGATTGGTTACGCGCACTGCCACTTTGGGGTGTTGACCTGTAATCCACTCTGGAATTGCGGCTGTGCTGGGTAATAACCAAGTGGTCGCTCGATCTGTAGGATGAGTATTCGTCCATGATGCAATCACGCGATCTCGCATTTCTGGGGTTAAATCCTGCAGCAAATGCTCCACTTGTGATAGATGTCCTGCCAGCAAAATCACACCTTTTTCAATCGGGCGCTGTTTCAGGCGTAGAATTTCCAAAAATGCCTGTTGATTATATGGATCACATCCCAATCCCCAAACGGCCTCTGTAGGATAGGCCAGTACCTGTCCTTGTAGTAGACATGCAGCGGCTTCGGTGACAGAGGTTGTAATCATGGGAGTTTTACCTAAACAGAAACGTGAAAATAGGCGCTTATTGTGAACCTTATTTGTGGGGACGACAACGCAGATATAAACCTGATTGTTGTAAACAGAAGCCCATGAGTTCCAGTTCCATTAATGCGCTGGTGAGTGTGGCAATATCTAAATTTAGTTGCTGTGCCAAGTAGTCGATGCTTTGTCCGACCCAATCCAGTTGTTGATACAGCGTCAATAAATGCTCGGGAATGTGCGGCGTAGTTGTATCGGTTGTTTTTGTAGTGGTGCTTAGAAGCGCTGTTTCAGTTGGTGGTCTAGGAGATTCTGTTTCTGTCGATACTGCTGTGACCTGATTGGGGTTTGTCACAATTTGGTTTTGTTGATATTGCCATTGGGTTGGCAGGGCTAAATCCTCAATCACTTGTTCAGGATGGTCGACCAAAATTGCACCTTCACGAATTAATTGATGGCAACCTTGATGAAATTCACTATAAATATGTCCAGGAATGGCAAATATCAATTTGCCTTGCTCTGCTGCCAATTTTGCGGTAATCAGTGAGCCACTATTTAAGCTGGCTTCAGCAACTATCACACCTAAACTGAGTCCACTGACAATACGGTTGCGTCGTGGGAAATGTTGCTGTAAGGGTTTGGTGTGCGGTAAGAACTCCGTAATTACGGCACCACCACATTCCACAATCTGTTGGCGCAGGCTGTGATGTGCACTTGGATAAGTGCTGTCCAAACCTGTGCCCATGACTGCAATAGTACGTTGATGTTGCAAAGCGCCTTGATGCGCGGCCTCATCAATACCTTGTGCCAAACCGCTATTGATAAAGAACCCTTGTTCACTTAAATAGTAAGCAAAATCATAAGCCACTTGTCGACCATGCGGGCTGGCTTTACGACTGCCGACAATTGCAATTTGCGCTTGCAACAAAGCCTGTGCATTGCCTTGTCCAAATAAAATGGGTGGCCTGTTGGTATAGGGGCGTAACTGATTCGGATAGTCAGCATCATCCAGAGTTAAAACAAAATCGCACTGCTGTTGCAGTTGATTCAGACATTGTTCAAAGGCAAGCTGCCCTGTAGGGCTAAGATATTCTTTGGCACGTTGTAGATGGTTGGCATGAATGCGCACATCTGACCACGTGAGGAGGTGTTCGGGCTGCACTGCGGCAGCCACGGAACCATAATGTTGTACGAGTTTGGAAAAACTGGACAATGAATGTTGAACCAAATACCACAATAAAATGGAGTTGATTTGCTGTGGGCTGAATGAATTCAACATCACCATCTCAAACCGTTTTAGTCATCCATACGCGGTGCTTGTAGGCTAGCACCGACTTTAATAGGCAATTCGCTGTCTAAGACATATGCATAGCTAATGTGGTCAAAGCTCTTGAAGACCATGATATTGCCAATGCGTTCGCCTGGAAGCTGAACACGCTCTTTGGTTTTCGGGTCGGTGACCACTTCGCCTTTTTGCGTTACGCTAAAGACATAACCAGATTGCACGCCATGTAATGTACCGCGATCAATCGCCACAACACTGTGTTTTGCTGCGGTACCAATCGAGCCCATCACGCGTAGCACTTGCCCACCTGCGCTGACATTTTCAGCATGCGTTGGATAGAACAGGGTTGGCAACATTGGGTCATAAATTGGTAAGACACGATCACCACGACGCACTTCGGCATTGTAGGTATCGGTCAATTCAAGTGTGGTGATGTCATTTTCGCCACGTACTGCAATCCCTGCAGCAACTTGGGTGAGCTCAATGCCTGCATTGAATTTTTGACCATTGGCATCGATTAGCATGTACGGCTCACCTTCACGATATACCCCGTAGCGTTGACCTACTTCCAGACCTGCACCACGTGCATACACACTTTGACCTTTAGCGGCTAAAACACGCTGATCAGAAGTACCTAAAATATACGGTGTACCTTGTAACGCATTTGCGGCAATAATGCTGCTGCGCTCTAACCAGTGTTTGATATAGTCAAGTGGAATCACAGGAATGGTATTATTTAAAGATTCCACTCGAATTTGTGGTTGTAAATTGGTGCTCTTGCCTGCATAACGACGGATAATACCTTCACAACCATCGCCTTCATCTTTACCAATAATTGGACGACCTTCATAGGTACACATCAATAAACGGTCACCCGGGAAAATCCAGTGAGGATTTTTTACGTGACGGTTACTTGCCCAAATTTCAGGCCAACGTAATGGATTGTTCAGGAATTTTTTGGAAATATCCCATAAGGTATCGCCTTTTTTTACCACATACACATTTGGTGCGCTGGCTTTTAAGGCAGGCGGATTGATGTTTCGTGCAGGTGCTGCTTCAGCCACACTGATCGCACTAAGTCCCACTGTGAGACATACTGCGAGTGCTAAAACTTGCTTTTTAAACCCCAAGACACGAAAAGAGGATGTGTCTGTCAAAACCTTTTTCATTATCATAATTCCTAAAATTATGTATGTAGTTGCGTTATAATAACGATCTTACACACATTTTTTTGATGAAGCATTCCTTCATTCGGTTTTTTGATCAATGGCATAAGTGAGGATGTCCCATGGCCTTATTACCTATTTTAAGTTTCCCGGATCCCCGTCTGCGTACCATTGCAAAACCAGTCGAAGAAGTCACCGACGAGATTCGTCAGCTTGCAGCAGATATGTTTGAAACGATGTATGCCGCACCCGGAATTGGTCTGGCTGCAACGCAGGTCGATCATCATATTCAGCTGATAGTCATGGATTTATCTGAAAATAAAGATCAACCCATGGTCTTCATTAACCCCAAAGTTACCCCATTGACTGAAGAGACCCAACCGTATGAAGAAGGGTGTTTGTCAGTGCCTCAAATATACGACAAAGTTGAGCGTCCGTCACGCGTAAAAATTGAAGCGATTAACCTTGAGGGTCAATCCTTTACGCTAGAAGCGGATGAACTTCTCGCTGTTTGTATTCAACATGAAATGGATCACTTAAATGGCAAATTATTTGTCGATTATTTATCGCCGCTCAAACGTCAGCGCGCCCGCGAAAAAGTTGAAAAAATAGTGCGTCAGCGCCAGAAAGAAAAAGTCGCGGTTAAGCGTTAAAACGTAGACCAATCAAGAAGGCTTGAGGCACAAGTTTAGACCAAAGCCCAAAAATCGGCCCAATTTCGATTAGGCTTTGTTATACTTGTGCCATACAAATTCAGGATAGATCGTTCGTTGTTGCGTAGTGGTTTACTGCTTTCATTTATTGCAGTTTTTTTACAGATTGCTGTATTTTTACAGCCTTTGCTGCCTGAGCAATACCAAATTGCCCCAGTCTGTGAAACCATCACGCGTGCACTTTTATTGCCACACAAAACAATGGCTGCTGTGGATCATGATGTGCATAGCTCACATCTACAAACAGATCAACAAGATACGATACAAAACGAACATCATCATCACGATGCTTCACATCAATGTCAGTACTGTACGGTATATGGCAATTTAGTCCTACCACCTGAATTAGAGCTGAAAGAAGTGCTTGATCGTATTCAAGTGCGCCTTTTGGCATTCCAAAAACGTTTTCAACACGTTTGGTTTGCACTTCAGCAACTCTTTTTACTTCCGCAAGGACGTGCCCCGCCTCACTTTGCATAAATTCAAGATTTTTTTGGGTCTATTTTGACCCTAACTGTATTTATGCTTTAAGTGAGAAATAAAATGGCTCAGCCTAAATTTTTATTACAGCCTGTTGCGGCTGCAGTTTGTGTTGCCTGCTATTCAGCAAGTACGTTTGCCGATCAAACCGTTTTGACTGCCAATGCGCACAGTCTTGCCCCAATTGTTGCGACTGCACAGCAGGGTAATGATGCCAACGGTCTGGTGGTACGTGCCAATCCAAAACAACCTATTCAGCCTATTCCAGCCACAGATGGTGCAGATTATTTACAAAGTATTGTCGGTTTTAGTGCAGTGAACAGTGGTGCAGGTACCAATGGTGATGTGACCTTCCGTGGCATGTTTGGTTCACGTATTAAAATTTTAACCGATGGTTCTGAAAACTTGGGCGCATGTCCTAGCCGTATGGATTCGCCAACCTCTTATATTTCACCAGAAAGTTTTGATGAAATTACCGTGATTAAAGGTCCGCAAACTGTGCAATATGCCAACACGGGTTCGGCAGCAACGGTATTGTTTGAGCGTAAGCCTGAACAATTTGGTAAAGGTCAAAACTATCGTGGGCAAGCCAGTGTTTTGATGGGTTCATTTGGTCGTTTGGATCATAATATTGAAGCAGCCGCGGGCGATGCGCAGAAATATATTCGTTTAAATGCTAACCGTTCTGTGGCTGATAGCTATAAAGATGGCAATGGTACAACTGTTCCTTCGGATTGGGAGCGTTGGAATGCCGATGTCGCTTTAGGTTGGACACCCGATGAAAATACTTGGCTTGAGCTGACAGGTGGTCGTGGTGATGCCGAAGTGGTTTATGCAGGCCGCATGATGGATGGTTCTGAATTTGATCGCGAAAGTTTGGGTTTACGTGTAGAAAAGAAAAACATCACCGATGTGATTAAGAAAATTGAAGCACAGGTGAACTATAGCTTTAATGATCACGTGATGGACAATTATAGTCTGCGTAAAGTGGGAATGGCAGAACACCACATGACTAAAGAGCTGGTAGAAGCTAAATCTGCCATGAATGTGACTCGCCGTACTTTAAATGCCCGAATGGCCGTCACTCATGAATGGGACAAGTTGCAGTTTATTACCGGTGTGGATAGCCAGAATAATAAACATGGCAAAGGGATGTATTCTGCAACCATGCCAGGTATGAACTCACCTGTTAAAACAGATATGGAGTTTCAGTCTTATGGTGGTTTTGGTGAGTTGAGCTATCAACTCAACGATAATAATAAGTTGGTTACAGGTGTGCGTGTTGATCAGGTCGAAGTAGACGCAGTACAAACGGCTCAACAACGTAAAGAAACCTTACCAAGCGGTTTTATTCGTTTGGAAAATCAACATCCGCACCATGATGCCAAAACGTATGTCGGTTTGGGTTATGTAGAGCGTATGCCGGATTATTGGGAATTGTTTAGCCCTGTTAAAGGTAATGGTAGTGACAATACCTTTAAGAGTATTGATACTGAAAAAACACTTCAGCTTGATTTGGGTTATCAACATGAACATGGCGCATTCAGTTCTTGGGCATCGGCTTATGCAGGTTTGGTTCAAGATTTTATCTTGACCAAGTACAATGAAAACAATAAAGCTGAAACGCGAAATGTAGATGCCACCATTGCAGGTACAGAAGTTGGTATAGGTTATCAATTTACTGATGCCTTACAGGCAGATGTGAGTGCTATGTATGCGTGGGGTGAAAACACCACAAACAATACGCCGTTACCACAAATTTCACCTTTGGAAGGGCGTTTAAACCTGCGCTATGTTCAGGATAAATATACTTTAGGCGCATTATTACGTGTGGTGGATGGTCAAAGTCGTATCAGTGAACGTGAAGGTAATATCGTGGGCTATGATGTGAAAGAGAGTAGTGGTTTTGGTATATTATCTTTAAACGGCAGCTATAACCTAAGTAAAGGTGTTGATGTGTCTGTGGGTGTTGATAACGTACTAGATAAAACTTATAGCGAGCATTTAAACAAAATGGGTAATGCAGGTTTGGGTTTTGCTGCGAATGAGCAATTTAACAATATTGGTCGTAACTACTGGGCGCGTATCAGTATGAAGTTCTAATTTGGACTTTATTTAAACCAAAAGCAGGGCTTCGGCTCTGCTTTTTGCTTTTTATAAGAATAATTATATATAAAACATTGAGTTATATTTGAGGTTTGTGTTTTAAAAAATTAAGTAGATTTTTCTTAAAATAAATTTATAAGATAAAACAGTAGCTTATATGTTTTTGGGTTTATAAAATAAACACCCGATATATTTCTTTTGAAAAAAGTGTTGCACGTTAAAATAATTGTCCTATAATGCACATCGATCGGCGGTGATGCAGATTAAAACTTCTGATAAAACAATGACTTGATTGAAATTGATTGGGTTGGGTTTTAGAAAGTAAGTTTAAAATAATTTAAATTACCAGTTGACACTTTAGAAATAAAGCGTAATATAGCCGACCTAGCTTGATGCTGACGAAGCGTTGAGAAGATCATTAAGAGATTATGAAGAACAACTTGTGTGGATTTTTACTGATTGATTGATCGAAATTATTTCATTGATTGATTGGTTTAAATTACTCGAAGTTTATTTGAGCGAAATTTAAGTCAGAAAATTGATGAGCCAGATTTGGAAGTTTAGATTAAAACTTCAAAATGATTTTAACTGAAGAGTTTGATCATGGCTCAGATTGAACGCTGGCGGCAGGCTTAACACATGCAAGTCGAGCGGGCGAGGTTACTTCGGTAACTGAGCTAGCGGCGGACGGGTGAGTAAAGCTTAGGAATCTGCCTATTAGTGGGGGACAACATTCCGAAAGGGATGCTAATACCGCATACGTCCTACGGGAGAAAGCAGGGGATCACTTGTGACCTTGCGCTAATAGATGAGCCTAAGTCGGATTAGCTAGTTGGTGGGGTAAAGGCCTACCCAAGGCGACGATCTGTAGCGGGTCTGAGAGGATGATCCGCCACACTGGGACTGAGACACGGTAGACTCCTACGGGAGGCAGCAGTGGGGAATATTGGACAATGGGGGGAACCCTGATCCAGCCATGCCGCGTGTGTGAAGAAGGCCTTTTTGGTTGTAAAGCACTTTAAGCGAGGAGGAGGCTTACCTGGTTAATACCTGGGATAAGTGGACGTTACTCGCAGAATAAGCACCGGCTAACTCTGTGCCAGCAGCCGCGGTAATACAGAGGGTGCGAGCGTTAATCGGATTTACTGGGCGTAAAGCGCGCGTAGGTGGTTAATTAAGTCAAATGTGAAATCCCCGAGCTTAACTTGGGAATTGCATTCGATACTGGTTAGCTAGAGTATGGGAGAGGATGGTAGAATTCCAGGTGTAGCGGTGAAATGCGTAGAGATCTGGAGGAATACCGATGGCGAAGGCAGCCATCTGGTACCAATACTGACACTGAGGTGCGAAAGCATGGGGAGCAAACAGGATTAGATACCCTGGTAGTCCATGCCGTAAACGATGTCTACTAGCCGTTGGGGGATTTGATCCTTTAGTGGCGCAGCTAACGCGATAAGTAGACCGCCTGGGGAGTACGGTCGCAAGACTAAAACTCAAATGAATTGACGGGGTACCGCACAAGCGGTGGAGCATGTGGTTTAATTCGATGCAACGCGAAGAACCTTACCTGGCTTTGACATAGTAGAGACTTTCCAGAGATGGATTGGTGCCTTCGGGAATCTACATACAGGTGCTGCATGGCTGTCGTCAGCTCGTGTCGTGAGATGTTGGGTTAAGTCCCGCAACGAGCGCAACCCTTTTCCTTACTTGCCAGCATTTCGGATGGGAACTTTAAGGATACTGCCAGTGACAAACTGGAGGAAGGCGGGGACGACGTCAAGTCATCATACTCTTACGGTAGGGGCTACACACGTGCTACAATGGTCGGTACAAAGGGTTGCTACACAGCGATGTGATGCTAATCTCAAAAAGCCGATCGTAGTCCGGATCGCAGTCTGCAACTCGACTGCGTGAAGTCGGAATCGCTAGTAATCGCGGATCAGAATGCCGCGGTGAATACGTTCCCGGCCTTTGTACACACCGCCCGTCACACCATGGGAGTTTGTTGCACCAGAAGTAGGTAGTCTAACCGCAAGGAGGACGCTTACCACGGTGTGGTAGATGACTGGGGTGAAGTCGTAACAAGGTAGCCGTAGGGGAACCTGCGGCTGGATCACCTCCTTAACGAAAGATTGATGATTGGTAAGAATCCACAACAAGTTGTTCTTCATTGATGTATCTGAGGGTCTGTAGCTCAGTTGGTTAGAGCACACGCTTGATAAGCGTGGGGTCACAAGTTCAAGTCTTGTCAGACCCACCATGAGCAAGACTTAAAGCACTGCTTTAAGGCGAAGCGCAAGGCAAACGAACGTGAGTGAGTGCGCAGGCTATAATCTGATACATCGAATCACAGATGATAAGCTGGGGACTTAGCTTAGTTGGTAGAGCGCCTGCTTTGCACGCAGGAGGTCAGGAGTTCGACTCTCCTAGTCTCCACCACGTACTTATTAAGTGCGGGAATAAGCTAAAGATTGCAGAACTTAATAAAAGATCGAATGAATAAATTTGGTGGTTTATTAAGTTCTGTGATTTATCACAGTTGACTGCAGTCCGACGAGGATGCAGTGAATCATTAACAGATTGGCAAAAATTGAGTCTGAAATAAATTGTTCAACTCATTTCATTTAAGATTGACAGTAATGCTTTGTTGTTACGGTTTAATTACGAATTGAAATGAGCACTAGCAAATTAACTGAATCAAGCGTTTTGGTATATGAATTTAGATTGAAGCTGTACGGTGCTTAAGTGCACGAGACTTTGAACTGTAGATTAAATAGATCATAGATTATTTATTTAATTGTCTTAATCCTACTTGTAGGGATTAACGACTGTTTGGGGTTGTATAGTCAAGTAATTAAGTGCATGTGGTGGATGCCTTGGCAGTCAGAGGCGAAGAAAGACGTGATAGCCTGCGAAAAGCTCCGGGGAGGCGGCAAATATCCTTTGATCCGGAGATATCTGAATGGGGGAACCCACCTACCTTAAGGTAGGTATTGCAACATGAATACATAGTGTTGCAAGGCGAACGAGGGGAAGTGAAACATCTCAGTACCCTTAGGAAAAGAAATCAATTGAGATTCCCTCAGTAGCGGCGAGCGAAAGGGGAAAAGCCCATTAAGTTATGTGTGTTTTAGTGGAATGCTCTGGGAAGTGCAACCATAGTGGGTGATAGTCCTGTACACGAAAGGGCACACATAATGATGACGAGTAGGGCGAGGCACGTGAAACCTTGTCTGAATATGGGGGGACCATCCTCCAAGGCTAAATACTCCTGACTGACCGATAGTGAACCAGTACCGTGAGGGAAAGGCGAAAAGAACCCCTGTGAGGGGAGTGAAATAGATCCTGAAACCGCATGCATACAAGCAGTGGGAGCCGACTTGTTCGGTGACTGCGTACCTTTTGTATAATGGGTCAGCGACTTATATTCAGTAGCGAGGTTAACCGAATAGGGGAGCCGTAGAGAAATCGAGTCTTAATAGGGCGTATAGTTGCTGGGTATAGACCCGAAACCGGGTGATCTATCCATGAGCAGGTTGAAGGTTGGGTAACACTAACTGGAGGACCGAACCCACTGTCGTTGAAAAGCCAGGGGATGACTTGTGGATAGGGGTGAAAGGCTAATCAAACTCGGTGATAGCTGGTTCTCCCCGAAAGCTATTTAGGTAGCGCCTCGGACGAATACCATTGGGGGTAGAGCACTGTTTCGGCTAGGGGTCATCCCGACTTACCAAACCGATGCAAACTCCGAATACCAATGAGTACTATCCGGGAGACAGACTGCGGGTGCTAACGTCCGTAGTCAAGAGGAAAACAATCCAGACCGCCAGCTAAAGTACCCAAAATCATAGTTAAGTGGGAAACGATGTGGGAAGGCATAGACAGCTAGGAGGTTGGCTTAGAAGCAGCCACCCTTTAAAGAAAGCGTAATAGCTCACTAGTCGAGTCGGTATGCGCGGAAGATGTAACGGGGCTAAAACTATGTGCCGAAGCTGCGGATGCATAATTTATTATGCGTGGTAGGGGAGCGTTCTGTAAGCCGAAGAAGGTGTATTGAGAAGTATGCTGGAGGTATCAGAAGTGCGAATGCTGACGTGAGTAACGACAAAACGGGTGAAAAACCCGTTCGCTGAAAGACCAAGGGTTCCAGTCCAACGTTAATCGGGGCTGGGTGAGTCGACCCCTAAGGCGAGTAGAGAGGCGTAGTCGATGGGAAATTGGTTAATATTCCAATACTTCAGTGTAATGCGATGAGAGGACGGAGAAGGTTAAGTCAGCCTGGCGTTGGTAGTCCAGGTGAAAGGAAGTAGGCATGCATCTTAGGCAAATCCGGGGTGCTCTATGCTGAGATCTGATAGCAAGCTGTACTTGTACAGTGAAGTGGCTGATACCCTGCTTCCAGGAAAAGTCTCTAAGCTTCAGTTACACTGGAATCGTACCCGAAACCGACACAGGTGGTCAGGTCGAGTAGACCAAAGCGCTTGAGAGAACTCTGCTGAAGGAACTAGGCAAAATGGTACCGTAACTTCGGGAGAAGGTACGCTGTTGACGGTGATGGGACTTGCTCCCTGAGCGGTTGACAGCCTCAGAAACCAGTACCGCTGCAACTGTTTATTAAAAACATAGCACTCTGCAAACACGAAAGTGGACGTATAGGGTGTGATGCCTGCCCGGTGCTGGAAGGTTAATTGATGGGGTTAGCGTAAGCGAAGCTCTTGATCGAAGCCCCAGTAAACGGCGGCCGTAACTATAACGGTCCTAAGGTAGCGAAATTCCTTGTCGGGTAAGTTCCGACCTGCACGAATGGCATAATGATGGCGGCGCTGTCTCCAGCAGAGGCTCAGTGAAATCGAATTCGCCGTGAAGATGCGGTGTACCCGCGGCTAGACGGAAAGACCCCGTGAACCTTTACTGCAGCTTGACATTGAACTTTGACCTTACTTGTGTAGGATAGGTGGGAGGCTTTGAAACTTGGACGCTAGTCCGAGTGGAGCCGTCCTTGAAATACCACCCTGGTAATGTTGAGGTTCTAACTCTGTCCCGTTATCCGGGACGAGGACCATGTCTGGTGGGTAGTTTGACTGGGGCGGTCTCCTCCTAAAGAGTAACGGAGGAGTACGAAGGTGCGCTCAGCGTGGTCGGAAATCACGCGTAGAGTATAAAGGCAAAAGCGCGCTTAACTGCGAGACCCACAAGTCGAGCAGGTACGAAAGTAGGTCTTAGTGATCCGGTGGTTCTGTATGGAAGGTACCATCGCTCAACGGATAAAAGGTACTCTGGGGATAACAGGCTGATACCGCCCAAGAGTTCATATCGACGGCGGTGTTTGGCACCTCGATGTCGGCTCATCTCATCCTGGGGCTGAAGCAGGTCCCAAGGGTATGGCTGTTCGCCATTTAAAGAGGTACGCGAGCTGGGTTTAGAACGTCGTGAGACAGTTCGGTCCCTATCTACCGTGGGCGCTGGAAATTTGAGAGGACCTGCTCCTAGTACGAGAGGACCAGAGTGGACGAACCTCTGGTGTACCGGTTGTGACGCCAGTCGCATCGCCGGGTAGCTATGTTCGGAAGGGATAACCGCTGAAAGCATCTAAGCGGGAAGCCTACCTCAAGATAAGATTTCCCCGAGGCTTTATGCCTCCTAAAGAGCCGTTGAAGACTACGACGTTGATAGGTTGGATGTGGAAGCATAGCGATATGTGAAGCTGACCAATACTAATTGCTCGTGAGGCTTGACTATACAACACCCAAACAGTTGTATATAAAGCATCAATTGATTTCATATTGATCTAACGATCAAACAAAAACTTGATTTAGTAAACGCTAAACAATAAACTTCAGACCCAATAGCCAACCTGTTAATAACTCATTTGGAACCAAGTAAGGCATTACATGCAAAAGCATCAAGCAAAAGCAATGTAACTAAGACCCGAACAAGTCCATAACAGTTGTGCTGGCGACAATAGCAAGAGTGAACCACCTGATCCCTTCCCGAACTCAGAAGTGAAACCTCTTCGCGCTGATGGTAGTGTGGGGTTACCCATGTGAGAGTAAGTCATCGCCAGCTCATTATTCAAACACCCTCAACTAACGTTGAGGGTGTTTTTTTATGTGGGAAAGAAAATATTAAGAGGAATAATCACATTTTATTGTTTTTAAAATAATAATAAATCCATAATTAATAAAAGGTTTTAGACTAATGTTGAATTTTTATTTTTCTTGTTTTGTGTGAAAGTTACACAATCTACTTAAATAGCAAAAGTGGGCATGGATGACTGATAAAAATGAAAGTCTTCACTGTAAAAATTGCTATTTAAGCTTACTGAAACACAAACTCACAGGAGGTGAGGAATGACACATCAAGCAATTAACGTGAATGATGTCATTGATCACGCAAAATTCAAACCATTTCATTTCAATGTCGTGGCATGGTGTCTATTGATCATTTTATTTGATGGCTATGACTTGGCAATTAATGGGGTCGTTTTACCCTTATTGATGGATGAGTGGGGCTTGAGTGCTGTTCAGGCGGGGATGCTCGCGAGTACTGCATTGGCAGGTATGATGTTTGGCGCGATGATTTTTGGTTCTTTAGCCGATAAAATTGGTCGTAAGAAAGTCATCATGATCTGTATCGTTCTGTTTAGTGGTTTAACCTTTGCAGGTGGCTTCGCCTCTAATCCAACTGAGTTTGCGATTTTACGTTTCTTGGCGGGTTTAGGCATTGGTGGTGTAATGCCAAACCTTGTGGCCTTAACTTCTGAATATGCACCTAAAACCATGCGTAGCACCTTAGTGACTACTATGTTTAGTGGTTATGCTGTAGGTGGTGTAATGGCAGCCTTACTTGGCTCATGGTTTACCCCAAGTTTTGGCTGGGAAATCATGTTCTTTATTGCAGGTATCCCATTGTTTTTATTGCCTGTGATTTGGAAATTCTTGCCAGAATCTTTAACCTTTATTGTCAAAGAAAATAAGCAAGATCAAGCCCGTCCAATCGTAGCGCGTTTAGCACCAGATTTAAAAATTACCCAAGACACCACTTTTGAATTGTATCAGGTTGGTGTGCCTGAAGCTGCTAACGTGGTGAGCTTGTTCAAACGCGGTCGTGCAGTGAATACTTTATTGTTCTGGTTAGCGTTCTTTACTTGTCTATTAACCATGTATGCACTCAGCAGCTGGTTGCCAAAACTGATGATGGCGGCAGGCTATTCTATGGACAACAGCTTAATGTTCATGATGGTGATGAACGTAGGTGCAGTCGTTGGTATCGTGGGTGGTGGTATTTTAGCAGACCGTTTCCACTTAAAACCTGTATTGATGTTCTTGGGAATCATGGGTGCATTGGTGATGAGCCTCATGGGCTTCCAATCTAATCAATTCTTACTTTACATCTTAGTATTCTTGGCGGGTGCAGCATCTATTGGTTCACAAATGTTGTTGTATAGCTATGTGGCACAATATTACCCACTTGCGGTACGCTCAACAGGTATTGGCTGGTCATCTGCCATTGGTCGTATGGGTGCGATTGTGGGTCCAATTTTAATTGGCGGCTTATTGGGTATGAATTTACCTGCACACTTCAACTTTATGGCAGTAGGTTTGCCAGTGTTGATCACTGCAATTGCGGTTGCCTTGATTATGAGTGAAGATGAAGCTGAGCAAATTAAAGCAGGCAAAGCAGTTGCTGCCAAAGCTTAAACTTGTAATGTGCTAAGTTCAAAAGTCCTCAACCTTGTTTGGGGACTTTTTGATTATGGGGTGTGTAAATAGAAAGCGATGATAGATAAAGTTATATATTCAAGATACAGATAAAAAGAACCCCCGTCATCCTGACAGGGGTTCTTTGTATTTCGTGTTTAGGTATAACTCCTGTCGTACCTCAAGATCCTGGTGCTCAAACTTATTATTGTTGTTTTTAGTTTGGGAAACATCCTGTCTCCTTATGCTTTAAAGAATACCGTAAGCTCAAAATACTGCCTAGCCTCATTTTGCTTCAGTGCATGTAAGCAAAAACTGACAAAGTGATGAATGATACTGACGCTGATTTTGAGCAAACGATAAAATACCGAGCTTATTTTTGTGCATAAACAGGCGTATACTGATCGCGTGATTGGAGTAAATATGTCTGATTTAGCTGTAGCATCTCATGTTCAGTATGGTACCAAGCCATTTAAAGCCATTCTTTTTTCGTTGTTTCTAGCGGGTTTCGCTTCTTTTTCGACTTTGTACTGTGTGCAACCGATGATGCCAATTTTGGCCGATTTTTTTATGGTTACGCCGACCCAAAGTAGTTTTCCATTGTCATTTTCTACTGTAGCTTTGGCAATCGGTTTGCTTTTCACAGGTTTTATTTCAGATCGTTTTGGGCGTAAACCCATTATGGTTTTGGCTTTATTTTTAGCTGCCATTTTAGTAATTCTGAGTGCTTTACTTCCAATCTGGTCATTCTTTTTAACCACACGAATTTTTATTGGCATTGCTGTGAGCGGTGTTGCTGCAGTAGCTATGACTTATATTGGTGAAGAAATTCGACAGCAAGACATTGGTTTTGCCATGGGGTTGTATATTTCGGGTACGGCCATTGGCGGCATGGGTGGACGTCTAATTGCTGGGGTCTTGGTCGATTTTATTTCTTGGCAAGCGGCAACCTTAATTATTGGTGGTTTGAATTTACTGATTGCAATCACCTTTTATATGTTACTGCCCTCATCGAAAAACTTTACAGCGTATCCGATTCGCTTCTCGCGGTTTAGAGACGCTTTTGTTGCCAATTTAGCAGACCGTAAATTAAGAATCCTTTTTTTACAGGGCTTTTTGCTGATGGGTTGTTTCGTTAGTATTTTCAATTACATCAGCTATTATTTACTAGCTAAACCATTTGAGCTTTCCCAAGTTTGGATTGGGGTGATTTCAATTGCCTATTTGGCGGGTATTTATAGTTCGCCGCGTGCAGCAAGCTGGGGCAATCGTATGGGGCGTGAACGTGTGTTGCCTATGGTGATTGTCCTCATGTTGATTGCATTGTGGTTGATGTCGATTGCACATTTAGCTGTTGTATTGGCTGCCTTAGTGTTATTTACCTTTGCCTTTTTTGCTGCACATTCTACTGCCAGTAGTTGGGTGTCGATTCAAGCCCTGCAGTATCGTGCAGTGGGATCATCATTATATTTATTTAGCTACTACATGGGTTCGAGTTTGCTCGGCAGTGGTAGCGGATTGATTTGGGAACAATGGGGATGGTCTGGTCTGACATGGGTGATGACTGCAGTCTTGGGTGTGGCGCTTTATGGTGCGTGGCGTTTAAAGCTTAAACCAACAGCGCTGCGATAAGCATTCAGGATTATTGCTTTCGGCGTAGCCGTTTATGCTTTTCTTATTTAGATACAAACTTAGGATATAAAAATAGTTTGCTGATTTTGTGTGTTTTTTAATCAAGCAAGATGAATGGAATTCATGCTAAAATAGTCGGCTTTCATCTTTGATCGACTTCTGATCTTCCATTTCCCAGCCGAGAATTGCCAGCCATGTCTACTGCTTATACTGCTCAGACCGCACCCAAAGCGTTGTTTGATTATGACAAATATTGGGCGTCATGTTTTGAGCCTGCGCCATTTTTGCCGATGTCACGCGAAGAAATGGATCAGCTGGGTTGGGATGCCTGTGATTTTATTTTAGTTTGTGGTGATGCTTATATTGATCATCCCTCTTTTGTATCGGGCGTGATTGGTCGTGTGCTTGAGGCGCAGGGCTTTCGTGTTGGGATTATTGCCCAACCAGACTGGACCAATGTGGAATCTTTTCGGGTTTTAGGGAAGCCGACCATTGCTTGGGGTGTCACCGCAGGCAATATGGACTCGATGATCAACCGCTATACCGCAGACCGTAAAATCCGTTCTGATGATGCTTATTCACCAGACAATCAGCCGAATAAACGTCCTGACCGTGCGGCTACGGTGTACTGTCAGCGTTGTCGTGAAGCCTTTCCAGATGTGCCTGTTTTACTGGGCGGGATTGAAGGCTCGTTGCGTCGTATTGCACATTATGACTATTGGTCGGATAAAGTTCGTCGCTCAATTTTAATGGATTCTAAAGCCGACTTATTGATGTACGGCAATGGTGAGCGTTCGATTATTGAAGTGATGCACCGTTTGGCTAAAGGTGAAAAAATCCACGAAATTACAGATGTACGTGGTACAGCATTTATTATCAATAAACATAACCGTGCGTCTAAAGCTCAATTTGTTGAAATTGCATCTAATGATGTAGACAGCGTAGGCCGCGTCGATCCAATCATTAACCCTTATGTGATGACCGAAGATTTAGACGGTTGTGAGATTGAAAAAGATAAGGGTAACAATCTTGCGCAATATCAAAATTTCCAGAAAGATCTGGTCAGCAATCCAATTGTTCGTGAAGGCGATCAGCTAGATGCAGATACACAGATTGTTCAATTACAGCCTGCTTCTAAAGCAATTAAACACAAATTGCCACCACGTGAATTGGCAGTGATTCGTTTACCATCTTTTGAGGAGGTGGTGAATGATCCTGTGCTGTATGCGCATGCTAACCGTATTCTGCATTTAGAAACCAACCCAGGTAATGCCCGAGCGTTGGTACAAAAGCATGGTGAACGTGATGTGTGGTTGAATGCACCACCTATTCCATTGACCACTGAAGAAATGGACTATGTGTTCGATTTACCGTATGCACGTTTGCCGCATCCAGCTTATGGTAATGCACGTTTCCCAGCCTTTGACATGATCAAGTTTTCGGTCAATATCATGCGTGGTTGTTTTGGTGGTTGTACATTCTGTTCAATTACCGAACATGAGGGACGGATTATTCAAAACCGTTCTGAAGAATCGATTTTGCGTGAAGTCGAAAAAATTCGTGATACTGCCCCTGGGTTCACAGGCATTATTTCAGACTTGGGCGGTCCAACGGCCAATATGTATCGTTTGCACTGTAAAGACCCAGAAATTGAAAAGAATTGCCGTAAACCATCCTGTGTATTCCCAGGCGTATGCCAAAATTTACATACCGACCATGCGCCATTAACTCAGTTGTATCGCAAAGCGCGTGAGTTGAAAGGCATTAAGAAAATTCTGATTGGTTCAGGCTTGCGTTATGACTTGGCGGTGTTGAACCCTGAATATGTTCGTGAGTTGGTGACGCATCACGTGGGCGGTTATTTGAAAATTGCGCCTGAACATACCGAAAAAGGTCCATTATCTAAGATGATGAAACCGGGCATCGGAACTTATGATCGCTTTAAACAGATGTTTGATCGTTTCAGTAAGGAAGCAGGTAAAGAGCAATATTTGATTCCGTACTTTATTGCTGCGCATCCGGGTACCACCGACTACGACATGATGAATTTGGCCTTATGGCTGAAAAAGAATGGTTTCCGTGCCGATCAGGTGCAAACTTTCTATCCATCACCAATGGCGACGGCTTCAACCATGTACTACACCGGTAAAAACCCACTGGCTAAAGTGGCGCGTTATACAGAAAACGTAGATATTGTAAAAGGCGAAAAGCGTCGTCGTTTGCATAAGGCTTTCTTGCGTTACCATGATCCGAATAACTGGCCGTTGCTACGCGAAGCTTTAAAAGAAATGGGGCGTGCCGATCTGATTGGTAATTCTAAACAGCATTTGATTCCGACCTATCAACCGCAAGGCACAGAAGGGCAATATCAATCTGCACGTAAGAAAAACTCAACAGTAGCGGGTGATTCGCAAAAACGTACAGGTCAAACTGGCAACCGTGGTCAGAACAGCAATCGTCCGAAAAAAGGGCAGATTTTGACTCAGCACACGGGTTTGCCACCTCGTGAAACAGGCGAAAAACGTCCATTTTCACAGAAAAAATCTAAGCTAAAATCTAGAGCTTAAGTTAATTCGGAACTGACCAAAGGGCGCTGCTGCGTCCTTTTTTATAGGTATTTTCATTTCATCGGAATTGTTCGACAATCGAAATGCTTAAGCATTGCATAGTTTTTTAAGCATGTTATACAGTACAGACATACAAAGATAAAAAGCACGCTGCTATATGCTACAGCGCTTAGACAAAAGGCTAGCTTGTGAAACAAAACGTCTGTTTCTATGATGGTTTTGTGAGTGTTGCATGTAGTTTCATAAATTGAATGCTTAAATAAAAAAGCGTGTTATATACTGATTTGATGAAAAAATTGGCATGAAGCCGAAACAACTATAAAAATGATTTTAAGGATTGAATAATGACAATTTATATTTTGATTGGGGTTTTGATACTGATTTCCTTTCTCTTGATGGCGGTTAAGGGCTTGGAAAATAGAGAAAAACCTCAAGACAGTGCGCTAAAGCAACGTGCAATTTTTAGCTTAAATGAACAGCTGACGTTTACACGTTTGCAGGAAATTTTACCTCAACATACCATCTTGGCGCATGTGTCTTTTGATGCCTTGCTGACCACGAAATTTTCACGCACTCGCCACAAATACCGCAATATGATTGCCGATTTTGTGGTGTTGGATGCCAATCATCAGGTCGTTGCAATTGTGACCTTAGATGATCTGTTGATGTTGAAACGTAGCCGCAATGCACAATACCAAGATGAATTGTTGCGTTTAGCGGGCTATAAAGTCCTGCGTTATGAAGAGGTGCCTGAATATCACGAATTGCGCGAAGCATTTGGGCAGTCATCGTTTACAGATTTAGATGATTTGGATACTGCGTTAAAAAAGTATGATTTTATAGCGCATTCTGTACGCCATAAAGTGAAGGTATTGGGCTAAACGCTTGCCGCTAAAATCGCAAGATAGACAATATCAATCAGCATGTTGCCATCACATGCTGATTTTTTTGGCTATGTTTCTGATCCAATTACATCTGTTTTACGTTGGGTTGGTATTCAGGTTTGACTGCAACCACAGTCATTTCAACCAAAACATCAGGATGATATAACTTGGCTTCTACGCAGGTACGCGGTAAAGCTTGTATATCTGCTACCCAAGCATCCCAAACTTGATTCATTGCGGCATAATCGCGCTCAATGTTTTTTAGAAAAATCATCACCGACATGATGTGACTTTTATCTGTACCCGCATCTGCCAGTAAACGATCAATCAGGGCAAGTGTTTGTTGGGTTTGCCCCACAATATCTTGTTGTGTGTCTTCTGCCAGTTGCCCTGCCAAATGGACTAAATTTCCCGAAATTGCAATTTCAGAATAACGTTTTTGAATATGTAGACGTTGAACAGCCATTGGGTGTAATCCTCGCGCCAAGCGATTAGGTATAAAAAGCGTGAGGTATTATAGAGGCAGGCAAGCACGTGGAAAATATGCAGGCAGTAGTCTGCTAAAAAATAAAAAGTAATCGAATGGAAAATACGAGGAAAAGAGAGATGCGGTGTCAAAGCAGCGAAGTGCCAAGCGCAGAGTTGTCCTGTAATCTTCGGATTTGATCGTCACGCCAATCACAGGACAAGTATGCCAAAAGTAATGGTGATTTTTGACATCTCAGCGTATATACGGATAAATAT
The DNA here is from genome assembly GCF_020982655.1 of Acinetobacter sp. PW68. Lineage (NCBI taxonomy): Bacteria > Pseudomonadati > Pseudomonadota > Gammaproteobacteria > Moraxellales > Moraxellaceae > Acinetobacter > Acinetobacter sp. PW68. The sequence continues at coordinate 174,121 of NZ_JAHZSX010000001.1, forward strand.
ATCGCGCGTATAGATTACTCTAAAAAGCACAACTGTGAAGGATAAATAGTCTAACTTTTATTCTTTTGGCTGAAATTTATACAAAAAATTAGCTTTATTACCGATTGTTAAGCATAGGCTTGGGATGTTTTATGTAGGGCAGCAAGTTTACTGCTTTAATATCCTTGATATTTAAAGTAAAGATAGTTGCACTTGCTCATCGGCAGGGCTGAGTTGATACAGACCAACCCCAATTAAACGAAATTGATCCTGTGCGGGAATATGCATTTCGTGGAGCAAATGCTGCAGGACGTTTTCAAGATCATTTTTACTTTCAAGGGGCTGTTTAAAACTTTTGCTATGTTGTAAGACCTGAAAATTTTTGAGTTTTAATTTGGCTGACACGCCACGTGCAACATATTGTTTTTTCAGTAAGCTGTGCCAAACCTGATCAATCAAGCTAGCCCAGTAATTTGCACATTCAACTAAGTTTAAATCATCATCGAAGGTGATTTCTTTAGAAATTTGCTGTCGTTCACGCTCTGCCTGCACAGGACGTTCATCAATGCCTTGGGCAAATAAAAACAGGCGTTTGCCATATTTACCAAAATGATGAATCAACAAGTTTTCTTCGATGTGTTGCAAATCGCCCAAGGTATTTAAGTTCAGACTTTTTAATTTTTCCTGTGTGACTTTGCCTACGCCTGGAATTTTTTGTAAGGCTAAGTCTTGAATAAATTGCTGCACTTGACTGGGTTTAATTACGCAAATGCCATTGGGTTTATGCCAGTCCGAAGCAATTTTGGCTAAAAACTTATTCGGTGCGACACCTGCCGAAGCTGTTAAACCTGTACTTTGAAAAATCTCTTCTCGAATTCGCATAGCGACTTCTGTTGCGCTTGAAATACCTTGTAAATTTTCGGTGACATCTAAATAGGCTTCATCTAAAGACAAGGGCTCAATCAATGGTGTATAACGCTGAAAAATCTGATGAATTTGTGAAGAAACTTCACGATAGAGCGCAAAATTAGGTTCGAGTACTATCACCTGCGGGCAGCGTTTGTGGGCCTGTGCCATCGACATGGCAGAACGTAAACCAAACTCACGCGCAGGATAAGATGCCGCGGCAATCACAGCCCGAGGATGATGCGAAGCAATCACCACAGGTAAATGTTGTAATTCAGGACGACTGCGCAGCTCAACAGAGGCATAAAAGGCATCCATATCAATATGAATGATTTTTCGCATGGCACAAACTAGATGAAGCGTTTAGATTTCAACAGTATCGCACGTTTAGGAAGCGGGTTGTAGCATCGGAGCAAACGGTTAAGGCGTGTTGCTATTCACTAGAATCGCTTGTGTTGATTGTTGTTCTGCACAGTCGATCAATTGCACTAAACTGTGTGGTCTATGGTCGGCAATGCGAGGCAAAAACTCTTTAGGGCGCGCTAAAGGCTGAAAAATTTATCCCAATGGATTGGAGTCATAACATGAGGACGCAACGTCCCTGCAGTTTCGTCTAAATAGAGAGGCGACTAAAAATCCATCAATTAGATTCTAGTTTCGCATCATCAAATAATAGGGTGGATACGTCAAAATAATGTACCTTTAAATTAGAACTTATAGTTTTTGTTGGATATTCCCATGCTGAAAATTGCTCCAGTTTACCCGCAGGTTGTAATAGGTAAAGCAGCGTGAATCCTGAAAAATGCAGAGCGCGAGAGCAGTCCTTTAAGCAATTTCATGACGGTATTTTTTTATTGTGATACGGCTAGCTTGTTATTTTTTTGGTTCGGTTCAAGTCTAGCGGGTTGAATCGCGTTGTCTGTTAAAAAACGCTGCCATTGTTTGGCGTTTCCATAAAAAACATTCAGGTCGACTGGGGTGTGAATACCGTGTATTTGACCCCTATTGGTATGTTGCCAAAACAGCCATTTTGGCTGACCTGCCAATTGTGGTTTACCCTGATATTCTCTGACCCAAAGTGGTGTTTGCTTGAAACTTTCAGTCAATACCATATTGTAAAAGGCTTTAGATACATAAAAAATCGGTTGTTTTTCATAATGTTGATATAGCGCATCATGCATGATTTGAATTTCGCGCAGTAACTGTTCTTTGCTATAGGTATTAATGCAGTTGCTGTCATACTCCAAGTCAATCACGGGGGGCAAACTGTCGGTTTTTTTGGGAACAGTTGCAATAAAGTTTTCTGCTTGGATTGTGCCATCACGGCATAAGCGATAAAAATGATAGGCGCCGACCAAAAAACCATGTTCACGGGCTTTGAGCCAGTTATCCTGAAATTTACGGTCTTTAAAATCGCCTCCTTCGGTGGCTTTTAAATAGACAAAGGGATATTTTTGTGGGGAAATTTTTTGCCACTGAATATTGCCTTGATGATGTGACACATCAAAGCCTTGAATCGGATATTCTTCGGCTGCCGCAGGTTGTTGGCGCAACACACCCAAATACAATAAAACCGCCAAAATAGTACTGCCGAGTACCGCAATCATCATACGATAGTGCGGTGTAAAAGCTGAGTTTATAGCTCGATTTGGTGGTTTGCGCATGTTGGAAAAGCTTCGCGGGGCAATGTCATATCATAACGCGCAGTGCGGTGTAGCACTATGCGCTTTCGGTAATGGCGTTTTAAACAGCCGTGTGTTTAGGAATATTCCAAAATACTAAAAATGCCAAAATATTTAATACACCCAAACAAATTAAAGTGGCATGAAAGGCACTCACTAACTGTTCTGCACCGTAATAGGCACTAAACATATTCACCAAAGTACCTGCTAATGCCACGCCAATACTCATCGACAGCATCATAATCATGGATAAAAAACTATTGCCGCTGCTGGCTTCTTGTTGAGGTAAATCTTTGAGCGTAAAGGTATTCATAGCTACAAATTGCAATGAATTGAGTACCCCAAATATAAAGAAATGTAAGGTACGTAACCAAACTGCGGTTTCGGCAGTGGTGAGCGCAAAACTGGCAATACAGGCACCGACCAATAAAGTATTGGTCAGCAAAAACTGCCGATAGCCAAAACGTTGAATTAAAGGTCGAATGATCGGTTTAGATACCAAAGAACCAAGCACAGTCGGGATCATCATCAAGCCCGTGATAAACGGTTCAAAACCAAAAGCCACTTGCAGCATGATCGGCATGATAAAAGGCATGGCATTGCCCCCGAAACGGGCAAAAAAGTTACCTAAAATACCAATGGCATATAAGCGATTTTTAAATAAATCGCTGCGGAATAAGGCATTTTGATGGGTGTGAGCATGGCGAGCATAGCATGCTGCTGCAATACCGCCAGCCAGGATTAACGCTAAACTCCAAAGCAGATTATGGTGTGGATTGGCAAAATTTTCGATGCCTAAAGATAAGCCCGCCATCGCCACAACTAATAGGATAAACCCGAGAAAATCAAAGTTTTTAACCTCAGTTTCAGTCACATTCGGCATGGCTTTGATACAAATCCAACAGCCCAAGATGCCCATCGGAATATTGATGAGGAAAATCCAGTGCCACGTGGCGACTTCGACCAACCAACCGCCCAGCGTTGGGCCAATTAAGGGGCCAATCAACCCTGCCAGACTCATCAGGCTCATGGCAGATAAAAACTGGGTGCGTGGAATAATTTTGAGCATCGCCAAGCGCCCGACAGGCAAGAGCAATGCACCACCGATGCCTTGAATCACCCGATAAAATAGTAATTCATTCAGACTCGCTGCAGCGGCACAACCCAAAGAGGCAAGGGTAAAAATAATAATCGCTGCAAAATAGATGTTGCGAACTCCAAAACGATCTGCCAGCCATCCACTTAATGGAATACACGCTGCCACCGAGAGCACATACGCCACTACCACACTGTGCATCCGCAGCGGGTCTTCCTGCAGGCTATGTGCCATTGCAGGGATTGCTGTATTCACAATGGTGGTGTCGAGCGCCTGCATAAAAAAGCCAATTGAAACCAGAAATACCAAAAGGCGGTATTCAGGATGCAGGGCTTGATGGGTCGGTGTTTGGTTCATAACTCGGCAAAATGGACATTTGGTCTAGTTTAAACCATTTTGCAATCTAACGGACTGCATCTGAAAAAACATGAAAAGTGTTCTAAAATTCAAGAAAATGCCATGAAATTGTCATTTATTTGTCACCGATTATTCACTTTGAGTTTGTAAGTTGGGTGCATTTAGAAAAATGATGAGTAATTTATGAAAACGCAAATTTCTGCATTAATGTTGGCTTTATTGTCTGTGGGGATGGTGGGATGTAATGATGATAATGATCCTATTCCTGTAAAAGAAGAAGTGGTAGAAGCAACACCAACTACAATTAGTTTGGAGCGTTTAGGGGAATACGATGCACAAGTTTTTGGTGCGAGTGCTGCGGAAATTCCTGCTTATGATGCTGAAAGCAAACGTTTATTTGTAGTCAATGCGAAAAATGGCGTGGTCGATGTACTGGATTTAAGCAACCCAAGTGCACCTGTTAAGCTGAACAGCTTGGATGCCAAGACTCATTTAGCGAATTCTGAAGTCAATAGTGTTGCGGTACATCAAGGTATTGTCGCTTTAGCTGTTCAGGCAACACCTAAAACTGATAAAGGCATCGTGGCATTTTTTAAAGCCAAAGACCTGAGCTTTATCAGCAAAGTTGAAGTCGGTGCATTGCCTGATATGTTGACTTTTACCCCAGATGGTAAAAAAGTTTTGGTTGCCAATGAAGGTGAGCCAAATGAAGGCTATGCGATTGATCCAGAAGGTTCGATCAGTATTATTAATCTGACTGATATTAACAAGCCTACTGTAAAAACTGCAGATTTTCAGGCATGGAATATACGTAAGCAGGAATTGCTTGATGCGGGCGTGCGTATTTTTGGGCCAAATGCGACTGTCGCACAAGATTTGGAGCCTGAATATATTGCGGTGAGTGACGATGGTAAAACTGCTTGGGCAAGTCTACAAGAAAACAATGCCATTGCTGTGATTGATTTGACCCAAGACCAAGTGGTCGATATTTTCCCGTTGGGTTATAAAGACTTTGGCTTAGCTGCAAATGCTTTAGATGCTGGTGATCGTGATTGTGTTGTGGGTAAACAAGATTATAACGGTAAAACGATTACAGCCTGCGCTAAAGATGAGGGATTGATTAATATTCAAGCTTGGCCTGGTTTATACGGCATGTATATGCCAGATGCAATTGCGCAATATCAAGCCAATGGACAAAGCTATTTGGTCACTGCCAATGAAGGCGATGCGCGTGAATGGTTGGTTGATGAAGACTTATATTTTGGTACAGATGATTTAACTCAAGGTTATGCAGAAGAAATTCGTGTTAAACACTTATTTAATAATAAAGGCTTCCGTAGCAATGGCGATTATGCTGCGCATTTACGTCTATTAAAGTCAGGGGTTAAAGGTGCAAAACTTGATTCAAGCATATTTAAAGCATGTACCACTACAGATCCCAATGAAGTCTGCGCAGATAATTTAATTAAAGATTCACAATTGGGTCGTTTGACGATTACTTGGACACAAGGTTACAAGAAAGATGCAAATGGTGAGCCTGTGCTAGACAGCAATGGTTTAATGACTTATGACAAATTATATGCTTATGGTGGTCGCTCGTTCAGTATTGTAGATCCTAAAACCAAGAAAATTGTTTGGGACTCAAAAAATGACTTTGAACGTAAAGCTGCTGAATTATTTCCAGAATACTTTAATACCAATCATGAAAAATTAAGTGCAGATGATCGTAGTGACAATAAAGGTCCTGAGCCGGAAGGCATCGCTTTAGGTAAAATTGGTCAAAAAACCTATGCCTTTATTGGGTTGGAGCGTATGGGTGGCATTATGGTGTATGACATTACCCAGCCGACACAAGCATCATTTGTTGAGTATTTTAATGATCGTAAGTTTGGTGAAACCCGTACATCGTTCGATGCAAAAGGTAATGTAGTGACTGTTGAAAATTCAAATCTCGGCCCTGAAGGTTTAATCTTTATTGCAGCCAAAGACTCGCCTAACGGCAAGCCACTTTTGGTTGTGGGTAATGAAGTCAGCGGAACTACTGCTGTGTACCAAATCAAGCTTAACTAACAGTATTTCAAGTACTGGAAATGTATGAAAGTTAAAAACGTATGACCCATTAAAGAGAGCACTTCGGTGCTCTCTTTTTATGCTGTAAAACCAATGAACAGTAAATAAAAAAAGCGAGTCACCGACTCGCTTTCTCTGCTATTTGATGCATCAAAAAAAAGTTTAACCCACAAAATGAGGTGGAGCATCCAAATTCTTTAAAGCATTAATAATTTTATGGGAGTGGTTACACACAATTAGTTTAGCGCGGTGTTGCGGTGGTAAAAAACCTTCGTGCACTGCATGGTCTAACTGCTGAATCAGCGCATCATAAAAGCCATTTACATTATATAAAATCATGGGTTTTTGGTGCTGATTTAATTGACCCCAAGTGGCTATCTCCAAAATCTCTTCAAACGTGCCCAAACCACCTGGTAAAGCGACAAAGGCGCTAGCACGTTCTGCCATCATCGCTTTACGTTCATGCATACTTTTGACTACGTGTAATTCAGTTAAATTACTGTGGGCAATTTCATAATCGAGCATAAATTCAGGTATCACTCCTACAGCTTGCCCACCGTGTTGCACCATGGTATCGGCAACCAAACCCATTAAACCAATACTCGCACCACCGTAAACCATGCCAAAGCCTTGTTCGGCCAGTTTTCTTGCCAGTTGTACTGCTTTTTCCTGATAAATTGGGTTATTGCCAGCACGCGAACCACAATACAGAGCAACCAAAGGTTGGGTGGTAAGGGGAGAGGGATGATTAATAGAAGTTGATTGAATCATTCTTGATACGCTATTCATTTATTTTCTTCACCATAGCATGTTCTTTTTGTCGGCTCTAGCTTAGTGCCCAAATATGACAAACCCGTCAATATGCAGTGTTCAATTTGCAAAGATTTGTGAAAGTGCTGCATGGGTGTGGACGATGTCTAAAAAAGGGGATGAATCTGAGCGCAAACTTTCCTATACTCAAGGCTTGTCTTACAACTATAGAATCGTCATGGACAGTGGCAGTTGTCGCACCGAACGAATATTTTTTAATGTAATGTTAAGCCTCCAAGGGCCAGCCAAGTTGGTTTTAATACAGGATATGTTTTTGGCGTATTCCGCTTCAGATATTCAGGAGAAGAACAGATGATCTTTGAATGGATGTCTGACCCCGCTGCGTGGGTTGGGTTATTGACCCTGATTGTGCTTGAAATTGTACTGGGTATTGATAACTTGGTGTTTATTGCCATTTTGGCAGAAAAACTACCGCCAGAACAACGCAATACTGCACGGGTCGTGGGCTTGATTCTTGCCTTAGGCATGCGCCTGATATTACTCGCATCTATCGCATGGGTGGTCACCCTGACCCAACCACTGTTCCATATTTTTGAACATCCTTTCTCTGGACGCGACCTGATTTTACTGTTTGGTGGTGTATTCCTATTGTTTAAAGGCACGATGGAACTGCGCGAACGCATTGAAGGCAAACCTGCACTAAAAGAAGAAAATCCTGTACATGCGACTTTCTGGATGGTGATTGTGCAGATTGTGGTGCTAGATGCAGTGTTCTCACTCGATAGCGTGATTACCGCTGTGGGCATGGTGCAGCATTTATCGGTCATGATGATTGCGGTGATCATCGCAATTGGCATTATGCTGTGGGCTTCCAAAGCGCTCATGGACTTTGTCAATAAACATCCTACCGTGGTGATTTTATGCCTGTGCTTCCTGATGATGATTGGTTTCTCATTGGTGGTGGAAGGCTTTGGCTATCACATTCCAAAAGGCTATTTATATGCCGCCATCGGTTTCTCAGTGATGATTGAATTCTTGAACCAAACTATCCGCAGAAATCAGGAAAAAACCGTGACCACCACCGATTTACGCTACCGTACTGCCTCGGCTGTGATGCGGATGTTAGGTGGCAAAAGCCAAAACACCACTGAAAGCAGCCATGTGAATGAAGATGTTTTGGCTACCCGCGCCTTTGCCGATGAAGTCTTTGACGAAGAAAATGGGGTCTATCACAGTGTGATGGTGCAAGGGGTATTGGGTTTATCTGAACGTCCTGTAAAGTCGGTCATGACGCCACGCCCTGAACTCGAATGGATTGATTTAGACGAAGATGAAGCCTCAATTCGTAGCCAGTTATTAAGCATGACCCATTCACGGGTGATTGTGGCGCGCGGTGAACTGGATAATATTTCGGGTATTGTCCTGACCCATAAAGTTATGAATCAATACATTGAAACAGGGGTGCTGGATTTTGAAACACATTTGCGTGAACCTGTGATTGTGCATGAAAATGCCCAAGTTTTGATGGTGATGGAGCAATTGCGTCAAGCACCGCTGCAAATGGCAATTGTGCTGAACGAATACGGCTCGATTGAAGGCGTTGCCACACCTATTGATATTTTGGAAGCAATTGCGGGCGAATTTCCAGATGAAGATGCACTCGAAGCCAGTGCTGAAAGTTTGGAAGATGGCACATTATTGCTAGATGGCTCTATCGACATTCGCCACGTATCTTTATTATTGGGTCGTGATTTGGTGGATGAAAGCGAGCAATATTCAACTTTATCTGGCTATATTTTATTCCATTTGGGACGTTTGCCTGAAAACGGTGAGAAGCTACTTTCGGATGGGTATATTTTTGAAATTGTGACCATGGATGGACATAAAATTGAAAAAGTGCATTTGATTCAACAGGAATCTTCAAGCGCATCATAAACTGAATGCTAGACTGTATTTCAGTCTCGTGCTTCCGCTAAAATAGCCTGCATTGTCAGGCTGTTTTTTTATTATCAATTTGAATTTATGGAATTTTCTATGAATCACTTGGCATGCCCATGTGGGCAGGGCAATTATCAACACTGCTGCCAACCTTTACATGTGGGGCAGGCACATGCAGAAACTGCGAGCCAACTCATGCGTTCGCGCTATAGTGCTTTTGCCTTGCAACAAATTGATTATATTGTGCAAACCACTGCGCTAGGACAACAGGCAAGTCTGGATGTTGGTGCAATTGCAGATTGGAGCAAGTCGAATCAATGGTTAAAGCTCGAAGTGCTGAATAGCAATGAAAAGTTAGATAAAAACCACGCCCAAGTTGAGTTTAAAGCCCATTACCATGATGGCAAGCAGACGCAAATTCACCATGAAATTTCCCATTTTGTACAACATCAGGCCCGTTGGTATTTTCTAGATCCGACTACAGGGCAACAGCCGACTATGAAACAGCCGTGTATTTGCGGTTCGGGTAAAAAATTTAAGCAATGTTGTGCGCAATTTTTATAACTTTATCTTGGTTTTTCGCTTATGATAACGCACATCTTTTGACCTAGTGAAAGAAGGGCAAGTCCATGTTGTTGTTGGTCATTTACTTAATCGCGATTACCGCAGAAGCGATGACAGGCGCATTGTCTGCAGGGCGTCGCAGCATGGACTGGTTTGGTGTCACCTTAATTGCCTGTGTCACCGCATTGGGCGGTGGTTCGGTGCGAGATGTATTGTTGGGGCATTATCCACTGACTTGGGTCAAACATCCTGAATATTTGGTGCTGACCTGTATTGCGGCTTTTATCACCATTTTAATTGCAAAATGGATGCGTCATTTACGTTCCATTTTCTTGGTGCTCGATGCTTTAGGCTTAATTGGCTTCACCATCATTGGTTGTCAAATTGCTTTGGAAATGGGGCATGGCTTTGTGGTGTCTGCCGTTGCAGGCGTCTTAACAGGTGTGTCAGGCGGGATTCTACGAGATATTTTATGTAACGATGTGCCTTTGGTGTTCCGCCGTGAGCTATATGCCAGTATTTCTTTTGTGTCCGTGATTTGCTATTGGTTGTGTATCAAAATCGGTTTATCACTCGAATTAACCGTGATTGCTACGCTGATTTTTGGTTTTACCTTGCGTTTGATTGCGATTTATTTTGGCTTAGAAATGCCTAAATTTATTTATCAGGACGATGATGAGCACTCGGCATCTTCTAAAGATGAAACCTAATAGGTTTTAAGAACAGTATTGAACATAAGTGAACCGATCACCAGATCGGTTTTTTTAATGCTATCCACATCCTGTCAATTCATAGTATAAAAATATAACAGCAGCTGTGTTTGGCATCGCCCATATCCTTTTAGCCAACTTAAAGAGTGTGTTATGGATTTAGTTTCGCGTGTGCAACGTCTACCCATTGGAAAATTCCACTATAGCCTACTGGTGGTGATTGGTCTGGGCTGGATGTTTGATGCCATGGATACAGGACTCATCTCTTTTATTTTGGCAAAGATGGCAGAAGACTGGAGCATGACTCCTTCAGAAAAAGGCATGGTGGTGTCAATTGGCTTTGTCGGAATGGCCATTGGCGCAGTCTTTTCGGGCGGTCTGGCCGATAAAATTGGACGTAAAACCGTATTTGCTACCACGCTGGTGATTTACAGTCTAGCTACTGCGGCCTGTGCCTTTGCACCGAATTTAACTTGGTTACTGGTCTTTCGCTTTATTGTTGGTTTAGGTTTGGGCGGGCAACTTCCAGTAGCGGTCACTTTGGTCAGCGAGTACATTCCTGCGCATGTGCGTGGGCGTTTTATTGTATTGCTGGAAAGTTTTTGGGGCTTGGGGTGGTTGTGTGCAGCATTAGTTTCTTATTTTGTGATTCCAAAATTTGATTGGCACACAGCATTTTTAATCGGTGGTTTACCTGCTTTATATGCCTTAGTCATTTGGAAAAAAGTCCCTGAATCTATCCCTTATCTGATCAATCGTGGTCGAATTGCCGAAGCACATGCACTGGTACAAAAGTTTGAGCGTCAATGTGGAGTTGAGGTCATTGAACACATTGAAGTTCAGCCTGTTTCCGCCAAACAGCATATTTCTTTTACCCAATTGTGGTCGGGGCCATTTGCGCGTCGTAGTTTAATGCTGTGGCTGATTTGGTTTGGTATTGTTTATTCCTATTATGGCATTTTCACTTGGTTGCCTAGTCTGTTGGTGCAGCAAGGCTACAGCATCGTACAGTCATTTGAATATGTGCTAGGCATGATTTTGGCACAATTACCTGGTTATATTGCAGCCGCCTGGCTGGTCGAAAAATTAGGACGCAAAGCCACACTGGCAGGTTTTATTGGCATGTGTGCCTTATCGGCGTACTTCTTTGGTCAGGCGGATAGCGTGGCGATGATCATGTTCTGGGGCTGTTTGATGTCGTTCTTCAACTTGGGCGCGTGGGGGGTGCTATACACCTATACCCCAGAACAATACCCAACCAATATTCGTGCTTTTGGCTCAGGTTGGGCCTCGGCCATTGGACGCATGGGCGGTATTGTCGCCCCAATGGTGGTCACGCACATGATGGTCATGCAAAATGGCTTTAGTTATGTCTTTATGATGTTTACCGCGGTTTTATTGGCCGTTGCTTTGGTGATTGTGGTGTTGGGTGAAGAAACCAAAGGCAGAACTTTAGAGTCGATAGGTTTGTAAAATGACTGCAAGCCATCGTATATTTTGCAATGCTTTTATAAAATGAATATTTTTACGGCATAAGACACAAATTGTCGCAGAGCATCCCTACTAACTCTTGTGCAGGATGCTGCTGCGGCATAGCATAAGCCGATTGATACAAAAACAAATGATTTAGGACGACAGGTTTTATGACCAGCCTTGCGCATCATGCAACAGAAAACCGTTCTGTAGCAGAATTTACCGAACGTGCATACCTTAACTATGCCATGTACGTGATTATGGATCGTGCATTACCCCATATCAGTGATGGTTTAAAACCTGTACAGCGCCGTATTGTGTACGCCATGAGTGAGCTTGGACTCAAACACAGTGGCAAACCGAAAAAATCGGCACGTACCGTGGGGGATGTATTGGGTAAATACCATCCGCATGGTGATTATGCTTGTTATGAAGCTATGGTGTTGATGGCGCAGCCGTTCAGTTATCGTTACCCATTTATTGAAGGGCAGGGCAACTGGGGGTCACCCGATGATCCTAAATCCTTTGCCGCCATGCGTTATACCGAAGCCAAACTATCGCAATATAGTGAAGTACTTTTGGCGGAATTGGGGCAAGGTACTTGTGATTGGCAAGATAACTTTGATGGCTCATTAAAAGAACCTGTCAATTTGCCTGCGCGTGTACCGAATATTTTGCTTAACGGCACCACAGGTATTGCCGTGGGAATGGCGACCGATATTCCACCGCATAACTTGCGTGAAGTGGTGAAAGGCACAATTGCCCTGATTCGTAACCCAAATTTAACCGACGAAAAAGTTGCAGAATATATTCCTGCACCAGATTTACCGACCAAAGCTGAAATTATTACCCCGCCTGAAGAATTGCTGAAAATGCAAAGTACAGGTCGTGGTAGTTACCGTATGCGTGCGGTGTACAGCATCGAAAAAAATGAAATCGTAATTACCGAATTGCCGTATCAGGTTTCGGGTTCAAAAATCATTACCCAAATTGCTGATCAGATGCAGGCGAAAAAACTGCCGTTGGTGAGCGATGTGCGTGATGAATCCGACCATCAAAACCCAACCCGTTTGGTGATTGTACTGCGTTCCAACCGTATTGATGCCGAAGCAGTGATGAGTCACTTATTTGCCACGACTGACTTGGAATCGAGCTATCGTGTCAATATGAACATGATTGGCGCAGATGGTCGTCCACAGGTGAAATCAATTCGTCGTATTTTGCTGGAATGGATTGAGATTCGTAAAAATACCGTCACACGTCGTTTGCAATATCATCTCAATAAAATTGAAAAGCGACTGCACATTTTGGCAGGTTTGCTGATTGCCTATTTAGATATTGATACCGTGATTCGGATTATTCGAGAAGAAGATCATCCCAAAGCCGAGTTGATGGCACATTTTGGTATTGATGAAATTCAGGCCGAAGCCATTTTGGAATTAAAGCTACGTCATTTGGCTAAGCTTGAAGAAATGGAAATTCGCCGTGAACAAGAAGAATTAGAGGCACGTGCTGCCATTATTCGTGAACAATTGGCGAATCCTGAATCATTGAAAAATTTAATTATCAGTGAGTTAAAAGAAGACGCGAAAAAGTTTGGTGATGATCGTCGTTCACCGATTGTATTGCGTGCTGAAGCGACTGCGATTAATGAACAAGATATGCTGCCTGCCGACCCTGTAACGGTGGTGTTGTCTGAAGCAGGCTGGATTCGTTGTGCCAAAGGGCATGAAGTTGATGCGGAAAATCTGAACTTCCGTGCGGGTGATCAATATCTCAGTCATGCGCAAGGCAAATCCAATCAGCGCGTTTATATTTTAGATGATACGGGGCGCAGTTATGCGTTGCCAATTAATAGCCTGCCTTCGGCACGTGGTTTGGGTGAGCCATTAAGCTCAAAACTTGCTCCTGCCAGTGGGGTTGGGTTTAAACAATTACTGATTGCCGATGATGAAGCTGAAATTTTAGCAGCCAGCAGTAAAGGTTACGGCTTCAAAACGCAAGCCAAACAGTTAGATACCAGTGCCAAAGCAGGTAAAGCATTCCTATCTTTACCTGAACAATCGACAGTGATGAACTTGCAAATCATTGAACACGCCAGTCATGTTGCACTACTCAGTTCAGCAGGGCGTTTACTGGTGATTGAGTTGTCAGAATTGCCAGTTTTGAATAAAGGTAAAGGTAATAAATTGATACAACTTGAGGAAAAAGATCAGTTGGTGTCTATGTTACCTTTAAGTTTAGATGAAGCAATTCAAATATTTGCAGGACAACAACAACTCAAACTCAAAGGAGACGATTTACTGAAGTATGTGGCGAAGCGCGGCACGAAAGGTCAGCTCTTACCACGCGGTTACCAAAAAGCAAATAAACTGTTAATTCAAAGATAATACTAGCGTATTTTAAGCAAAATACGTTATATATGGTTTGTATTCGTGAAAATGGATGCAATACAGGACATAAACAAGCAAACAACGACGTCCTGTATTGGAAAAAATAGTTTAAAACTAAGGATTACTGATTGGAGAAATTGGCATTATGGAAAAGATTTGGTTTGCTGAATACCGAAAGACAGGAATTCCAGAAACTGTAGAACTGCCTGCAGAAAATACGTCACTCGTAGACATTTTTGAACGTAATTTCCAAAAATTTGGTTCACGTGATGCCTTTATCTTTATGGATAAGGTTTTAAGCTTCAGTGAACTAGAAGAAGCTAGCCGTAAATTTGCAACTTATTTACAAAGTTTAGGTTTGGCACCGGGCTCGCGTGTTGCGGTGATGATGCCGAACGTACTTCAATATCCTGTGGTTGCACTGGGGGTGTTCCGCGCAGGTTTAGTATTGGTGAACGTGAACCCACTTTATACTTCACGTGAGTTAGAGCATCAATTAAATGATTCTGGTTCTGAAGTTTTAGTCATTATTGAAAACTTTGCATCCGTTTATCAGGCAATTATTGGTAAAACTCCTGTGAAGCATGTGGTTGTTGCTTCTGTGGGCGATATGTTAGGTGCATTAAAAGGTACCTTGGTGAATTTTGTTTTACGTTCAGTGCGTAAGCAGATTCCAGCATGGAACATTCCGGGTCACATTAAATTTAATGCGGCAATATCTAAAGTGAGCCCAAGCAACTACAAACGTCCTAACTTAACTTTAAGTGATACTGCTGTGTTGCAATACACAGGTGGTACAACAGGTGTATCTAAAGGTGCAGAATTAACGCATCGCAACCTTGTGGCAAACATGCTGCAATGTGATGGTATTTTCCAAAGTAAATTTGGTGCGAAAGATGGTCAGCCAGATGATCGTATTTTCTGTGCATTGCCGCTTTATCACATTTTTGCATTTATGGTGTGCGCGCTTTACGGCATGTATAAGGGTCAGGCAAACGTATTGATTCCAAACCCGCGTGATTTACCTGCGGTAATGAAAGAATTACGTAAATATCAACCGACTTTCTTCCCTGCGGTGAATACCTTATTCAATGCACTTGTGAACAATGAAGAGTTTAAACAGCTTGATCACAGCCGATTGAAAATGGCGATGGGTGGTGGTATGGCCGTATTGCCTTCAACTGCTGAAGCATGGAAAAAAGTCACAGGCACTAACATTATTGAAGGTTATGGCTTGTCTGAAACTTCACCAGTTGCAACGGCAAACCCACCTGCATCTGAAGAATTTAGTGGCACCATTGGTATTCCATTACCATTAACTGAAGTGGCTATTTTGGATGATGATGGCAATGAAGTTGCACTGGGTGAGCAAGGTGAAATTTCAATCCGTGGTCCACAAGTCATGAAAGGCTATTGGAACCGTCCAGATGAAACCGATAAAGTGATGATTAATGGTTTCTTCCGTACAGGTGACATTGGTGTTATGGATTCACGCGGCTATGTGAAAATTGTAGACCGTAAAAAAGACATGATTCTGGTATCAGGCTTTAACGTTTATCCATCTGAAATTGAAGAAGTGATTGCGAAGCATCCGAAAGTATTGGAAGTGGCTGCTATTGGTGTACCAGATGAAAAATCAGGTGAAGTACCTAAATTATTCGTTGTGAAAAAAGATCCATCTTTAACGACTGAAGAAGTTTTGGCATTCGCTAAAGAGAACTTAACTGGCTATAAACGTCCACGTTATGTTGAATTTATGGATGAATTACCAAAATCGAACGTAGGTAAAATCCTGCGTAAAGATTTGCGTAAAACAGCGTAATTCATGTTGCTTTGAAACAAAAACGCCTCTGAAAACTCAGGGGCGTTTTTTATATGCTTATAAAAATAGATAGCTTCTTGTTCAATACAGACGAAGTATCACCAGACCTTATTCTTTCATCAACCAACGGTCAAAGTAGCGACGCCCAACACCCACAATACCCAAGAAAATAAACATCGCACCAAATTGGCGACTAAAACCTGATTGATTAAAACTGCCATAACTTAAAATATTATCAATTAAGCAGTACACCACAATCACGATAATCCAGTGCCATAACGGTAAACGCTTAATCCCCACCGCATAAAACGCCACCCAAAGCACAACAAAGCTAAAAATGGTCGACCATACGTTCATGTTGGCACAAATTACCGTCAATAAAAATGCCACAATCGGCAACACAATTTTTAAAACACGATCCACTCGCAGTTGATGTTGGCGTTGCTTTTCAAGTACATCTAGCATTTCCTTTTGATCTGGGCTGACCATAATGGATCCTTTATACAATTGCTTAAAACATGCTATTTAACAAAATTTATTCCAGAAATGCCATGTTATGATAAGTTCTCAATACAGTTTATGAGAAAAAATTGATGCAAAGCATAAGTGGAATTGTTTATCTGATTATTATTGCATGCCTATTGCCCTATGTTTTTACCGTAGTGGCCAAAATTGCAGGCGGTTTTAAACGTGAAGATAACCAAAATCCACGTGAATTTTTAGCTAAAACTACAGGTTTGGCTGCACGTGCCAACGCCGTACAACAAAACAGCTTTGAAAGCCTACCTTTGTTTATTGCTGCAGTGCTCATGGCGGAATATATGGTCATCCCACAAGTGGTGGTGATGATGTTTGGTATTGCTTATATTGTGCTGCGCATTATTTATGGAATTTGTTATTTAGCCAATTGGGCGACACTGCGTTCAATTGTTTGGATGTTGTCTTTACTTTGCCCAATTTGTATTTTATTGATGGTGATTAAACTAACCTGATCAAGTCAGGTGTGAAAATATGTATTTTTGCCTTGCAGATGTATAATCGCGCAGTAATTCAGGACAGAAAACCGTTATAATTGACGCGGTTTTAAAAAGATTTAACTTGTTAAAGAGTGATGCTATGAGCTACAGCAATATCCCTGCGGGTAAAGATGCACCAAATGACATCTATGTAATTATTGAAATTCCTGCCAATGCAGCGCCAATCAAATACGAAATTGATAAAGATTCTGATGCGTTATTTGTAGACCGTTTTATGGGTACAGCAATGTTCTACCCAGCGAACTACGGTTATGTACCAAATACACTTTCATTGGATGGTGACCCATTAGATGTATTGGTCGTAACACCACATCCAGTAGAGCCAGGTTCTGTGATTCGTTGCCGCCCAGTGGGTAAATTGAACATGGAAGATGACGGTGGTATTGATGCGAAACTGGTTGCTGTTCCGCACGAAAAATTAACCCCAATTTATAAAGATGTTCAAGAATATACGGATCTTCCGCCATTATTGATCAGCCAAATTGAACACTTCTTCCAACACTATAAAGACTTAGAGCCAGGCAAATGGGTGAAGTTAAGTGGTTGGGAAGGTGCTGATGTTGCGAAACAAGAAGTATTGAACTCAATTGAAGGCTACAAAGCTGCAAATCCATAATTTGCGTAGCCTGTTCAGCATTCAAATGAAAGCTGAAATGTAAAAAAACCTGCACATATTCTGTGCAGGTTTTTTATTGGTTTTGCTATTCCGAGAAATTAGAATAATTTCACAGGAATATCTAACCAGATACGCCATTCGTTGGTTGAGCCAATAGCATTACTGACGTAATTTCCTTTCGCATTGTTATACGTATCGCTTGCACGTAAGTAAGAGTGACGTAAGCGTAAGCTTGCATCTTTCAACGCACCCGATTGAACCGTATATTTCACTTGGTTAAAGAATTCATGTTCTTCAGCTTGGTCGATAATTTGTGCTGGATTATTTTTTTCGGCTACATCAATATCCCAACCATAAACGAATGCTGTTGTCCAGTTTAGACCTGGGAGACCATGGTTTTTAAAATTATAGTTGTACTGTAAGCCAACAGATTTTTCATCGTTACCATTAAAGTCGGATAAGTATGAGTTTGGTACATAAATGCTTTGTAGACCATCTTGGTTGTAAGCATAGTCGTAACCTATGTTGCCCGCATTATCTTGGTATGCAAGCATCAAATTGTGTGCCTCCCTGTTATAGCTTGCAGATACACCCCAAATCGAGTTAGTCAATTCTTCAGTTGCACTGCGTGGATCAGTGGTTGCTGCTCCAACTTTCCATTTGGTATTGTAACCCATTGCATCTAAAGTTACGCTCGCACCATTTGCTGTAGGGAAGCTATAATTCACATTCCCATAGTGACGATCTAACTTATCTTTAACATCAACACCGTAATAAGAAGTATTTACTTGGTCGTTAAATTTGTATTTTGCGCCCCAGAAAATAGCACTATCCAAACCTTGTTGGTCTGAGCTGATGTCATTTGACCACTGGTTTTTAGTGAATTTACCACCGATTAACGTCAAGTCTTTAATTTCGTTACTTTCAATATAAAGACCAGTGTAGTATTCAGGTGTTAAACGCGCTGTATTACTTGCAATTACTGGAATTTCAGATACTTGTGTACCATATTTAGCTGTGGTATTCGATACACGTGCTTTTACATAAGCGCCGCCACGTGCCCAATGATCATAGGCATCTTTAGTTCCATCGGCATTATCTTCACTATGCGTTGGGATCATTTGGTTGCCAGTATTTTTGTTTTCACCTAGTTTGAATGAAGCATCACCAATGATACCTGCACCAAAACCAACAATACCTTTAGTAAAGCCAGAATCTAGATTGATAATTGCTGTTTGAGCTGCAGAGCTTGTGTCGTTTGTTAGTCCATCTTTTTTATCACGATTCAAATAACCTGTACGGAATAAAACCGAACCGTTTGCGTCTTCTACAAAGCCTTTAGATTCACTTTGTTCGCTCGCAAATGCAGTTGAAACAAGCGCTGCGTTGATCAGCAACGCAAGTGTTAATTTTTTAGATTGCAGCATTGGGAGATGGCCTCATGCAGTAAATGTGTAGTTGAAACGTAGGCGAATTGTATCGCTATTTATGCGCGAAAATATCACTTTTAAAGCACTTATGACACTAAAGTTAAGCATTTTTTCGATAAACTGTGGGGTCATTAAAAATATCGACTTTTCAAAAGTTGAATAAATATTTTATTTTTTAGTAAAAACATAAACATATTTAAAACTTACTGAGTCAGTGAAACATAGCCAAATACAGCGCATCTGCAATTTGTACATTAAAAATACAGTTTGTTTAATTTTTCAACAGCTTGGTGAGTGATCAAAGCGCATAAGACACAGCATAAATTTTAAAATAGGGTGAAGTTTTTCCAGTGATGTGGTTATCTTTTAAGTCGAATTTTGGGCAAGAGATAAGTGGAGAAATAAATTTATAAATCTTTATTTGAATTAAGAGTATAAAAATTAAATTTTATCTAAGCTTTCAGTAATAGCTTTTGGCTATTACGGATTTCATGTGAAACATCTGTGTTTAGTTTTGGGCGTTACGATGAAAACAGAACTGTTTAAGAAGATATTTTATACATAACTCTTATAAGGTCGTTGGCTTGCGAAAATTAAAATTGATCTATCGTTTTGGTAATAGAATTATTTTTGCTGTGAAGATTAAAGTGTCGCGTCGTATATTGATGTCAAATTTTGGTGCAAAAATATAGTGCAGTTTAGGACAGGATTTCCGTCTGTTCACTGAGTTTTGATAGTTGATGGCGTAAGGATGAACAGAGGATAGGCATGACTTTCGATTGTTTGATCAGAATAGGCTTTTGACTCTTGACTGCACTTTTTTAGGCATGTGATTTAGCTTTATTGCTATGCAAGGATGCAAAAAATAATCATACCGCTGTGCAAATCAATGTTTAAAGTGTAGTCCTTATATAAGAGGACAGTTGATGTACATCAAAAGTCACTGTAATTAAAATAAAAAAATATAATAAATAATCAATATATAACAATGGCTTAATCTTAATTTTTTGAGTTTTAATGCTTAATTACTTTTCGAAACTCTAACATTGGCATAGGGCTTGCAATTCCCTCAATGAGTCAAGCAAAAAATAGACAACGCATCTTATCCGATGCAGGGGGAATCTAAAATGAAATTCGTACTTCAAACACTTTCTTTGGCGATGGTCGCAGCTACATCTAGCTTCAGCTTTGCTGCAGAAAATACGGCAGGCGTGTCCTTTAGCGGGACAGCAGCCTTGACCAGTGATTATCGTTATCGTGGTTTAACCCAAACATTCAATGATCCCGCAGTGCAAGCAGGTTTCTTACTGAACCATGATTCTGGGGTGTATGCAGGCGTGTGGGGTTCCAATGTGGATTTTGGTGGTACGGCACATTTAGAGCTTGACCCTTATATTGGCTATACCACAAGCCTAGATTATTTTGCCAGCAAACCTGTTTTGGATGTGGGTTTGTGGTATTACGCCTACCCAAGTGAGAGCGATTTAAATTGGCTTGAAGTCTATGCAAAATTAGGTTTTAGCGATGTGTTGTTTAAAGATGCCAGCTTATTGACCGCAATCAACTATTCCAATGATTTCTTAGGTGGTGACACCGATGCTTGGTATTTCAATGCCACTTATACCGCACCCATTGGAAGTACCGGCTTTTCTGGTGTGGCTGGATTAGGTTACACCCAAGCAGATGACTTTGATTTTGGGAATAACAATGACAGCTACGTAGATTGGAAAGTCGGCGTAAGCTATAACTTTACTTCAATTGAAGGCTTATCTGCGGAGTTGGCTGCTGTAGGAACTGATATTGATACCGATGGTTTTTCGCATGCTGCAGCGCGTGGCGTTGAAACAGGAGCCGTATTCACGTTAACTAAAGCCTTCTAAAGATAGGGCTACGACGATAAATAAAAGCTCCAGTAAGGAGTGAAACTTAAAAACAATAAAAACAACTCGCCCATTGTACAGGCATGGCAATGGGCTATTTTTCATTTCTTAGACTTTCAATCATGTTTCATGGGCACGATAAGACAGCGCCTCACTTAAATGTGGACTTTGAATCTGTTCACTTTGGGCTAAATCTGCAATGGTACGCGCCACTCGTAACACCCTATGATACGCACGTGCCGATAAATTCAAACGCTGTTGTGCAATGGCTAAAATATTTTGGGCAGTATTATCTAAGCTTGCAAATTGCTCTAATTGTTTGGGACTGAGTGCCATGTTGAGACACTCTTGACGTTGCAATTGTCGTGTATATGCTTGAATGACACGGCTTCGCACGGTTTCAGAATTTTCTACAGGTCGAGTGTCCTGCAATTCATGTGCTTGCAGAGGTGGTACATCAATGTGTAAGTCGATACGATCCAACAACGGCCCTGAAATACGGTTTTGATAGCGTTTAATACTTTCTGCTGAACATTGGCAGCGCACATCCTGATTAAAAGCATAACCACAAGGACAAGGATTCATGGCAGCAATCAGTTGAAAGTTGGCTGGGAAGGTAATTTGCCGAGAGGCGCGGGAAATCACAATTTCTTTGGACTCTAAAGGTTGGCGCAGTACTTCTAACACTTTTTTATCAAATTCAGGCAGTTCATCTAAAAATAAAACACCTAAATGTGCCAAGGTAATTTCACCTGGTTTGGGATATGAGCCTCTGTCATTTACACCAATACAAGCTAGTGGCATGATATAAATTCAACAGGTTAATGTTGTTTTGTATAGAAATAAAAGCTAGTTTTTACAGCAATAGAAGCTAGTAGATTGCAATTATACAAAAATAAGGGCTAGTGGATGATAATAGAGGTTAGATGTGAAAAGAATCAGTGAGGAATATAGTCCTGTTAGAAAAGTTCAAACCGTTTATGGAAGTATTTCGGGTAATTACTCTTTTAGGGGAGAAAAAACGATTTGGTTTGAATCAACCTTAGAACGAGATTTTCTATTCAAGCAAGAATATAACAGTAATGTTATTGATGTGGTTGAACAGCCTATTTCTATTCCCTATGTGACTGAATTAGGTAATGAGTCGATATATACCCCTGATTATTTAGTGCAATTTTCAAGTGCAATTTATGATGATCTAGATTCATTTCCTGCACCATTATTAATCGAAATTAAACCAAGACAAAAGTTAAAGGAAGATTGGGGAAAGCTTAGACCAAAATTTAAGGCTGCTTATACTTTAGCGTCTGAGAAAGGTTGGAAATTCAAAATTATTGATGAGTCTCGTTTGTATGATCAATATTGGGAAAATATTAATTTTTTAAAAAGATTCAGGCGTTCTCATGTTGATGAGGTGGATCAGAGAGTGTTAGTTGAAACACTATCAAAACTAGGTCACTCAACAATTAATCAATTGCCTGCTTATATTTTTAAAGATCAGAAAAATATATTAAAGGCTATTCATCAAATTTGGGCTTTAGTTTCAAAAAATATACTGGTTTGTGATTTATATCGTCCATTTACTGCTGAAACTGTTATTTGGGTAAATGATAAGTCTGTAGTACAAGGAGTTATTTAAATGCTACAAAATGATTCTGTGAAGATTGATAGAAGCCGCATAGTTATTAAGCCAAATGCCATTGTTGGTTATAAAGGTGAAAAATATAAAATTATCAATATATTAAGTGCAAGTGATGTTGTTATTGCTAATTTAGAGTCCGCACGAAGTCTTCAAGTAAGCATAAGTGAGTTATCGCGTTTGGGGGAAGATGAGAATTTAAATTCTATACTTAATAAAGGTGAAGATATATCTTCTGAATCATGGCAAATCGCTTTAGATCGCTATGAAATTATAAAGGAACTAATCGACCACTCTACAGTTGAAGCAGTCAAGAAGATCGCAAATGAACATAATCTTCATGTCAATACTGTTTGGAAATGGCTTAAAGCTTATCGAGAAAATAAGTCTATTTTAGCTTTAGTTCCTAAGAAACGGGGGTGGACAACTGAAAAAACTAGGTTATCACCAGAATTAGATAATATCATTCGACAAGCTATTCATACTAAATATTTAACAAGCTTAAAGCCAAGTATTGCAAAAACAATTTTGGAAGTTAAGCTTGAATGTTTTAAGAGAAAAATTGAACCACCTCATGATAATACAATTCGATATAGAATAGATGCACTTAATGCTTATGAAGTCACCAAAGCAAGACTTGGAAAAAAGGCAGCTAGAGATAAGTATGAAGCTTCTGCGGGAACATTCCCAAATGCAGACTATCCATTAGCGTATGTACAGATTGATCATACCCCATTAGATATAGAGATAGTTGATGAACAGTATAGACAAACAATAGGTAGGGCATATCTGACATTAGCTATTGATGTTTTTAGTAGAATGATTGCGGGTTATCACCTTTCTTTAGAAGCCCCTAGTACAACCTCTGTTGCTATGTGTATTTCATCTGCAATTTTATCAAAGAAAAGAAAACTCCTTGAACTGGGTGTAGATGGGGATTGGGATATTGAAGGAATTATGGATTCAGTCCATTCCGATAATGGTGCTGATTTTAGAACAAATCATCTAAGAAAAGCATGTTTAAAGTATGATATTAATTGGGAATATAGACCTATTGGAGGTGCTAAGTATGGCGGGCATATTGAACGTCTACTTGGTATCGTAAATCTTGAAATGCATGTTTTAGAAGGGACGACTAAATCTAACATTTTTGAAAAAGGAACTTATGATTCAGCCGAGAATGCATGTTTAACATTCCGTGAGTTGGAACATTACATCGTATATTGGATTGTAAATGTATATCATAAAAGTAAGCATTCAACTCTCGAAATCCCTCCACAGCAAATGTGGGAAGAAGGTGTTTGGGGAACAAAATTTAGAGTTGGTACAGGCTTAAAAGAACGAGTTGCAGATGAAGCAACACTGTTTTTGGATTTTGCTCCTGAATTTGAATCAACTATTCAAAGAACAGGCGTACAAAAGGATAAGCTTTTTTATTTTGCTGACTGTTTAAGACCATGGATCAATGCGATTGACCCGATGGATGATGATAAAAGGCGAAAAAGGAAGTTTCTTTTTAAAAGAGATCCCCGTGATATATCTATGATTTGGTTCTATGAGCCTAATACTAATACATATTTTAAAGTTCCTACTGTTAAACGTGAGATACCACCAATTAGTTTGCATGAATATAAGCAAGTCCAAACCTATCTTAAAAGTGAGCGATTAGATACAGTCGATCAAGATGCTATTTACAGAGCAATTATTTATCTTCGTGAAAAAGTAGATGAATCAGTAACTTTAACTAAAAAGCAGCGTCGAATGAATCAAAGAAGAAAAGAGAATGCAAAAGTAACTACTGAGCTGTATCATGAAAACAAAAAAAATATTGATTCCAATACAAGTAAAGATGAACTTAAGTCTCAAAATAGTTTATGGGATAAAAATTTAACGGCTTTTGACGATTTGAGGTAAGACAATGAAACAATATGATTACCTCGCAGAGCATGTCCTTGAAACTATGGCTCTTAATGATGCTGAAAGAATTAATATACTCTATGAAGATCGGTGGATTGGTTATCAGAAAGCTATTACTGTTTGTAAGCATCCGGCTAACACAGCCTTACCAAGCGATCCTATAAGCCTTAATTTAGTTCCCACCTAAAAACAAGTGGGGACTTAATCCATGAACATGGATATATATTCAGCAACACCTCCTGTTGCTAAAAAACGCAGAACATACAGCAAAGAATTCAAACTCAGTATTGTCAATGCCTGTAAAAATCCTAATACCTCGATCGCTTCGGTCGCACTGCAACATAGTATTAATGCCAACCTTGTCAGTCGTTGGATCAGGATCTTCAGGCATCATGAGGGTGCCGTGCAGGATCCTACTCATGTGAATCCAGCATTTATTGCTTTGCCTTACACTGCTGCAATCAGCCAACCTATTGATGAGAGGATCACGTTGTGTATCACCGTGCCTCATACGAATAATGATATTCAGCTAAAATGGCAGACATCAGAAATACCTGTCTTGGCAGAATTACTCAAGGCACTTGCAACATGATCCGCATTGATGAAATCTGGTTGTCTACTCAGCCCATGGACATGCGTGCAGGTATGGATACGACCATGGCTCAGGTGGTGAGAGCCTTTGGCTACATCAAACCGCATTGCGCCTACCTGTTCTGTAATAAACGTGGCCATCGTATGAAAGTGCTGGTACATGATGGACTGGGCATCTGGCTGTGTGCCAGGCGGCTGGAACAGGGAAAATTCCACTGGGCTCAAGTTCACCAAGGTGAAACCGTGGTCCTCAACCCGGAACAGTTACAGGCATTAATCCAGGGTTTGCCCTGGCAGCGCATTGGACGACAGCAAGTGGTAACAATGCTCTAAACCAAGCTCGGCTATTCTGCTATTCTCCAAACGTTCTATTTCATTCTCTTCATGACCTCAGGCATACTGCGGTCATGAATACGCTGCCTGACTTAAGCCAACTGACCCATGAACAACTGCTGGAATTTACCCGGCAGTTGGCGATGCAGCATCAGTCTCTAGCACAATCAAACCAGCAATTAGATGCCAGAGTTCAACATCTTGAAGTCACCAATCAGCAATTAGATTCTAAAGTTCAACATCTTTCTATTCTCAATCAAAAATACGAGCATGAACTGGCGCTGTTTAAAAAGCACAAATTCGCCCAAAAGAATGAACACTTAACGGCAAAACAAATCCATCTGTGGGATGAAGCGGTTGAAGAAGATATTGCCGCGGTTGATCTAGAACTGGAACGGCTAAATGCAGATAAAACCAATGCAGCGACACACAAAGCCAAAACCAATAAACCTAAACGTCGACCACTGCCAGATCATCTACACACCATCCGTATTGAGCATGAACCTGCATCAACCCAATGTGCTTGTGGATGCCAACTCCGGCGTATCGGCGAAGATGTCAGTGAAAAACTGCATTTCAGACCGGCACAGTTCTATAAGGAACAGCATGTGCGTGGTAAATGGGTCTGTGATCAGTGTGACACCCTGACTCAGCAAGCGATGCCCGCCTATGTGATTGATAAAGGCATTGCTTCACCTGAACTGCTCAGCCATGTTTTGGTATCGAAATATGCCGATCATTTGCCGCTGTACCGTCAACGTCTGATCTATCAGCGGGCGGGAATCGAACTTTCTAGATCAACTTTATCTGACTGGATAGGTCGCTGCGGTGTAGAACTGGAACCTCTGGCCAATGCCTTAAAAGAGGTGGTACTACAACAGCAGGTGCTGCATGCAGATGAAACACCGGTCACCATCATGCGGATGGGTGAGAATGATAAAAAACCGAAGAAAGGTTATGTCTGGGCCTATGCCACTACACAGTACAATCCAGTTCAGGCGGTGATCTATGACTTTCAGGATAGTCGTTCAGGCCAGCATGCTGCAGAGTTCTTGAAAGGCTGGCAGGGTTATCTAGTCTGTGATGATTACAGTGGTTATAAAGCACGCTTTAAATCAGGCCAGGTCATAGAGGTGGGCTGCATGGCCCATGCACGTCGTAAATTCCATGAACTGCATGTAACTGGGAAAAGTCAGGTCGCTGAACAGGCATTAGTGCTGATTCAGAAACTGTATGCCATAGAAGCAGAGCTCAGGAAAAAGACCGATGGTACAGCGGAAGACCGCCGCGAATACCGACAACAGCATAGTCAACCAGTGATGCAACAACTATATGAATGGCTCAACCAACATCATCTGACAGTGCCATCGAGTTCTCCCACCGCCAAGGCCATCAATTACACTCTGAAGCGTTGGCCAGCTTTAAGCCGCTATTTGGATGATGGCAATCTACCGATTTGCAATAATTGGGTAGAGAATCAAATGCGACCTTGGGCGTTGGGACGTAAGAACTGGCTGTTTGCTGGCTCGCTGCGCAGTGGTCAGCGAGCGGCAAACATCATGACGTTAATCCAGTCAGCAAAGCTGAATGGCTTGGATCCGTATGCCTATTTAAGTGATGTGCTGAAAAGGTTACCGACACACAAAGTGACCCAAATTGAAGAATTGCTACCACACCGCTGGAAACCTAAATCGAATTAAAAAATAGGTATGGGATTCAGCGGACGCTTACTACTGTTTTGAATATACTGACTGATATTTTGAATAGACCTAGAAAATTGAGACCTGAGTGTCTTTTAATTGTAGGTGATTCAAATATGGGGAAAACTACGATTATTCATGAGTTTGCAAAGGAACACTATACGAATAGAGTTTATGATATGGATATGCAACCTATGTCATTAACCAAGCGCATTATACCCATTCAAGCCCCTTCTAAGGCAAATGTAAAAGAGTTATATATTAATATTCTAGAGCATTTTTTTGTTCCATTTCGTGTAACTGATCCTGAGAGTAAATTGAGAAATCAAGCCGTGCACTTGATGCGTAAATATGAAACAAAAATGTTGATTATTGATGAGTTGCATAATTGTTTGAGTGGAAGTGCAAGACAACTCCAAGAAGTGATGAATACACTTAAAATGTTAAGTAATGAACTTAGTCTTAATATCATTGGTGTGGGAACTCGTGATGCATCATTGATTCTTCATACAGACGCTCAGTACGCAAGCCGCTTTGAGGTTTTAGATTTACCCTTATGGAAGCTGGATGAAGATTTTTTAAGACTGCTTTTAAGTTATGTTCGATTACTTCCTCTTAAAAAACGATCAAATTTAGCATCACAAGAAATAGCTACCTTAATTTATGAAATTTCAGGGTAAGCATCCGGCTAACACAGCCTTACCAAGCGATCCTATAAGCCTTAATTTAGTTCCCACCTAAAAACAAGTGGGGACTTAATCCATGAACATGGATATATATTCAGCAACACCTCCTGTTGCTAAAAAACGCAGAACATACAGCAAAGAATTCAAACTCAGTATTGTCAATGCCTGTAAAAATCCTAATACCTCGATCGCTTCGGTCGCACTGCAACATAGTATTAATGCCAACCTTGTCAGTCGTTGGATCAGGATCTTCAGGCATCATGAGGGTGCCGTGCAGGATCCTACTCATGTGAATCCAGCATTTATTGCTTTGCCTTACACTGCTGCAATCAGCCAACCTATTGATGAGAGGATCACGTTGTGTATCACCGTGCCTCATACGAATAATGATATTCAGCTAAAATGGCAGACATCAGAAATACCTGCCTTGGCAGAATTACTCAAGGCACTTGCAACATGATCCGCATTGATGAAATCTGGTTGTCTACTCAGCCCATGGACATGCGTGCAGGTATGGATACGACCATGGCCCAGGTGGTGAGAGCCTTTGGCTACATCAAACCGCATTGTGCTTACCTGTTCTGTAATAAACGTGGCCATCGTATGAAAGTGTTGGTACATGATGGACTGGGCATCTGGCTGTGTGCCCGGCGTTTGGAACAGGGTAAATTTCACTGGGCTCAAGTTCACCAAGGTGAAACCGTGGCCCTCAGCCCGGAACAGTTACAGGCACTGATCCAGGGTTTGCCCTGGCAGCGCATTGGACGACAGCAGGTAGTGACGATGCTCTAAACCAGGTTGGTGCATTCTGCTATTCTCCAAACGTTCTATTTCATTCTCTTCATGACCTCAGGCATACTGCGGTCATGAATACACTGCCTGACTTAAACCAACTGACCCATGAACAACTGCTGGAATTTACCAGACAGTTGGCAATGCAGCATCAGTCTCTGGCACAATCAAATCAAGAATTAGAAAAATCAAACCAGCAATTGGATGCCAAAGTTCAGCATCTTTCTATTCTCAATCAAAAATACGAGCATGAACTGGCGCTGTTTAAAAAGCACGAATTCGCCCAAAAGAATGAACACTTAACGGCAAAACAAATCCATCTGTGGGATGAAGCGGTTGAAGAAGATATTGCCGCGGTTGATCTAGAACTGGAACGGCTAAATGCAGATAAAACCAATGCAGCGACACACAAAGCAACAGTCAACAAACCTAAACGTCGACCACTGCCAGATCATCTACACACCATCCGTATTGAGCATGAACCTGCATCAACCCAATGTGCTTGTGGCTGCCAACTCCGTCGTATCGGCGAAGATGTCAGTGAAAAACTGCATTTCAGACCGGCACAGTTCTATAAGGAACAGCATGTGCGTGGTAAATGGGTCTGTGATCAGTGTGACACTCTGACTCAGCAAGCGATGCCCGCCTATGTGATTGATAAAGGCATTGCTTCACCTGAATTGCTCAGCCATGTGCTGGTATCGAAGTATGCCGATCATTTGCCGCTGTACCGTCAACGTCTGATCTATCAGCGGGCGGGAATCGAACTTTCTAGATCAACTTTATCTGACTGGATAGGTCGCTGCGGTGTAGAACTGGAACCTCTGGCCAATGCCTTAAAAGAGGTGGTACTACAACAGCAGGTGCTGCATGCAGATGAAACACCGGTCACCATCATGCGGATGGGTGAGAATGATAAAAAACCGAAGAAAGGTTATGTCTGGGCCTATGCCACTACACAGTACAATCCAGTTCAGGCGGTGATCTATGACTTTCAGGATAGTCGTTCAGGCCAGCATGCTGAAGAGTTCTTGAAAGGCTGGCAGGGCTATCTAGTCTGTGATGATTACAGTGGTTATAAAGCACGCTTTAAATCAGGCGATGTCATTGAGGTGGGCTGCATGGCGCATGCACGTCGTAAATTCCATGAACTGCATGTAACTGGGAAAAGTCAGGTCGCTGAACAGGCATTAGTGCTGATTCAGAAACTGTATGCGATAGAAGCAGAGCTCAGGAAAAAGACCGATGGTACAGCGGAAGACCGCCGCGAATACCGACAACAGCATAGTCAACCAGTGATGCAACAACTATATGAATGGCTCAACCAACATCATCTGACAGTGCCATCGAGTTCTCCCACCGCCAAGGCCATCAATTACACTCTGAAGCGTTGGCCAGCTTTAAGCCGCTATCTGGATGATGGCAATCTACCGATTTGCAATAATTGGGTCGAGAATCAGATGCGTCCCTGGGCGTTGGGGCGCAAGAACTGGCTGTTTGCAGGTTCGCTGCGCAGTGGTCAGCGAGCGGCAAACATCATGACGTTAATCCAGTCAGCAAAGCTGAATGGCTTGGATCCGTATGCCTATTTAAGTGATGTGCTGAAAAGGCTGCCGACACATAAAGTGA
Source organism: Acinetobacter sp. PW68 (assembly GCF_020982655.1). Classification (NCBI taxonomy): domain Bacteria; kingdom Pseudomonadati; phylum Pseudomonadota; class Gammaproteobacteria; order Moraxellales; family Moraxellaceae; genus Acinetobacter; species Acinetobacter sp. PW68. The sequence continues at coordinate 204,132 of NZ_JAHZSX010000001.1, forward strand.
CCCAGATTGAAGAATTGCTGCCGCACTGCTGGAAACCTAAATCGAATTAAAAAATAGGTATGGGATTCAGCGGACGCTTACATTTCAGGTGGGAATCTTGGTGATTTAAATCGTTTATTGGTCGAGTGTGCAAAAGAAGCAATTTTAACAGGTAAAGAAGAAATTACGCTCGAAATTGTTAAAAAATTTAAGTGGCTTAAACCAACAGAAGGTGCTCGTAATATTCGCCATATTCAGCTTAACTCTATTTAGCATGGTTCGAGGTATATATGCCAAGTTATGCTCAAAATTGGTTTATTCATACACCAATTGAAGATGGTGAGGTGTTATCTTCTTGGTTAATTCGTTCAGCCTTAGATATAGGGTGCTCACCTTTGGCTCTTACAGAAGCCTTGTGGGGTAAATGGAGAGCATTAACAATTGATCTTGATCGAGGGGTGACAGAGAACAGGCTTGAATTATTATTTGAACACTCTTTTGAAGATAGACAAAAAATTCTGCAAACAATGTTAAGTAATGTAGCTCCCTATCTAATAAAGAATTCAACTAATACATGGATTTTAAATTTAGGGCAACGTAGTAGAACAAACTTTTCAGGTCGGCAGGTATGTACTCAATGTTTTGAAAGTGATGGGAAGTCAGCTTATTTACGTTTAATGTGGCGAATGGGATGGCATACATATTGTGAAAAACATCAAATAAATTTAATTGATCATTGTCCTGATTGTGGTGTTGTAATTCAGCCTTTTAAAATAGATTTACAACATGGGTCATTAGCTGTATGTTCTTCGTGTGGTTATAATTTTATTAAGTATCAGTCCCAAATAAAGAATATTAAAATTTTAGATTTTCAAAAAAATGCTGATAATGTGTTAACAAAAGGTTTGGGATTATATAATAACCAAAGCATTTCGGCTGCAGAATGGTTTGAGATCGTACGTGCATGGATAAGTGAAATCAGATATCTAGTCAACACTAACAATGTTCAACTTGTTGAGATGTTTGAAAGTTTCGGGGTTAGTCTAAATCTGGAATTTCCTTTGACTCCAGTGGCGTTTGAGTATTTAAATACAAATGAGCGTATAATCTTACTTTCTATTCTGGATCAAATAATGAAAATTCCTTGTGAGTTGATTATTAGTCGGTCGCATGAATATGGGGTTAGTAGTGCAAATTTTTGGGATAAACGTAAAAAATTACCTATACAACTTCAACTCATGAAGTCTGCCATGATCCAACCTGTAAAAATGTATGCTTTACAACGTGTAAATCTTAGTAATGGACAACCAAAATCAAAAAAAACTGTGCAACGAAAGTGGCTTAATTTGTTAAGGAAGTCAAGAAAAACACGGAGTAATTAGCTTGACTGAGGTGAAGATTGAGCAGGTTTGCAATGGGTGTGAAAAATCAGTCACCCAGATAAAGAAAAGGTATAAGGGGCTAAAATATTGTTCAACTTGTTATGCTCGACTTTTTAAAAAAAGTCTTTGTCCAAAATGTGGGTTGTCTGCTCGATTACCTAAACATGATAATCAAGCAATATGTAATCAATGTATAAAAAAGCAGCCTTGTATTCGATGTAATCTGCTGAATAAACCAATAGGAAAGCTTACGGAGTATGGATTCGTTTGTAATAGTTGCTCTGTATATTTTAGAGAGATTGAGCGATGTGAGCGATGTAATGTTCAATCGCAAAAATTAACGAAAGTCTCACGTTTCAATGATGATTTGAGAGTCTGCCCTAAATGTTCTACAAGGGATTATGAAACATGCTCATCATGTCATAAGTATCGTTTGTTGGAATCGGATGAAAATGGAAAGAAGCTTTGTAAAAAATGTAGAGTTTTACCCAATAAACCCTGCCTTGAATGTAAAATTCTGATTTCAGCGGGATGTGCTGATTTATGTGATCATTGTTATTGGCGTAAAAATTTGTGGATTAAGTTTAATCAAAATATTCATTTGTTTGAGTCCTCTTTTTTAAAAAAACAATATGAAAATTATGTGCATTGGTTAGCTACTTCAGTCGGAGAGCATCAAGCTGCTCTTTATTTAAATAAACATACTCATTTTTTTATTAAAACAGAAGTGTTGTGGACTGATACTATTCCCGATGCAGATCAACTATTGCAAATTTTGCGGGCAAGCGGGCTTAGGAAGTTTGAATTAGTAGTGCAGTGGCTTGATCAAATACATGGGGTAAAGATTTTACCTGTAAATAAAAAGGAATGTTCTGAGATAGACCAAGCAAAGAGATTGATTAAGCAGTTGCCTAACCCTTCTTTGGCTTTTGATATAGTCTCTGCTTATAAAAAAAAGCTTGATGCTAAGATGGCTCAAGGAAGGACTACAGCTAGATCGGTAAGGCTTGCTATAAAACCTGCTGTTGCACTTATGTTAACTATTGATCATAAACATAATTTGCTCCCCGATCTAAGATCGATAAAAGCATATTTAGCTCAATATACAGGTCAGGCTGCTGCATTGACAGGCTTCATTAATTTTCTAAACGATCATTATGATACCAACATAGACTATATTTCGTTAAAAAAATCTAGTTTTATAAATGATGCGAGTAAGAAAAAGCTAGAGCAAGATTTGTTGAAAATCATGGGTACTGATCATGCTGTTGACGTAATTGCATGGGTCAGAAAGAGCTTGCAGTACTTTCATAATATGAGTAATCAAAAAGTAATCGGCGTGAAGGCTGAAATGATTACTGAGGAACAAGATGGATATACTGTGCTTTACTGTAACCAATCATATTGGTTGCCAAAGCATAGCTCAAGATTTAAATAAATTGTTATTTCATGAACTTCGTATCTTTAAATGGAACTATCAAAGTTCCATAGATGAATATTTCTAATTTCATGTGTTCTGTTTGGTATTTTTTTAACAAAATCATACATTAATCCAATGTGCTCTTTAGGGGTTGCAAGGTTTTTTTCAATTACAAACCAAATCATTCCTAATGATTGAGGCTTTGTTCCTATAGGTAATAGATTGAGTTGATATTTTCTAGCAGATAGGTTTCGATATATTTGATCTATTTTAAGGTATGTTTGAATTGGATCATCAGCAGGAACAATGTGGATGTCTGCGTTACTACTTTTAATATGCTTGTAATTGGCATTGATTGCTTTACGTTCCCAGCCAATATCAAATGCTGGGATACCTAATAAGACTGACTTCTCTCCCTCAAGATCTATTTCATCTGATTTTAGGAAGCCAGCTAATCTATATGATTCAAAGCCTAAGCTTAAGATGTATGCTGATAATTTGTTTGTTGGAGATGGTAAGAATGGAGGTAAGTAGTTGATGCCATTTCCCTCGTCAGACAAGGAGTGCTCTCCACTGGTTGCTGAGGAAAAGCCATTTATTTTATCTTTTTTCTTGTATACTTTAGGTTCGACATAACATATTGAAAATGAAATTTTTTCTTTACATAAAAAAAATAGTAAATATTGAACCGTACCGGGTTTGTCGGAGACTTTTTTATTTAAGTTAGGCCACCTGACCTAACGGGTTAATCTTATCATAGTACATTGCTTCAAACTCAAAAGGCGATACATAACCCAGTGCACTGTGTACACGCTTTTTATTGAACCAATCTACCCAGTTTAGTGTCGCAAGTTGTACATCTGCTAAACCTTGCCAATCTGCTTTTAAATATTCAATCACCTCTGTTTTGTATAAGCCATTCACCGTTTCAGCCAAAGCATTATCGTATGAATCACCAGTCGTACCGACTGATGCTCGTAAATTTGCAGCTTCTAAACGATTGGTATAGCGAATAGAAAGATATTGAACACCTCTATCGGAATGATGAATCACATTCTTTGGCATGCCTCGATCGTGCAATGCTTGCTCAAGTGCATCGAGCACCATATCTGTATTCATCCGTGTAGATACTTTCCATCCAACAATTGCTCGTGAGAACACATCAATAATAAAGGCGGTATAGACCCAGCCTGAATGAGTTTGAATATACGTAAAGTCACTCACCCACAGTTGGTCAGGATGATCAGCATTAAAATTACGTTTCACTAAATCATCTGCTCTTTTTTGATCATCTCGGCTACGGGTGGTTTGTTTATTCTTACCACGCCAAACACCTTGTATAGCTAGCTTCTGCATCAATCGAGCAACTGTACAACGTGCGATAACATAACCTTCACGTTTCAATTGTTGCCAGACCTTACGCACACCATATCGACCTGAACTTTCTTTCCAAATTCGTTGAATTTGTTCAGCATGATGCTCATCATGTAGATCTCGTTTCGCTCGATGTTCTGGATTGTCAGCGAGATCTAAAGTTCGGTAATAGGTTGAAGCTGCGATCGGTAAAATCCTACAAATCGCATCAACACCATATCGATCTTTATTGTTATGGATAAAATCCACCATTATTTGTGTGGGCGGTCGAGCTCCGCCTGGGCGAAAAAAGCGGCTGCTTTACGTAGAATCTCATTGGCGCGTTGCAGTTCTTTATTTTCGCGTTCGAGTTGTTTGATACGTTCTTGGTCTGAAAGCTGCTGTACTTTAACTGGATTTTGTTTATCTAAATATTTTTGATACCAAACACGAAGTGTTTCAGGAGTACAACCAATCTTAGGCGCAATTGCTGTGATCGCAGCCCAATTCGATGGATAATCTTTTTCGGATTCAATCAATAATTGAACCGCTCTATCTCTGATTTCAGGGGTGTATTTTACTTTTTTCATCGGGACATTCTCTCAAGAAAAGTGGTCTCCGACAAACCCGGTACGGTTCATATGTTAAATCTTGGATATCAAAGCAGGTCATATCAATTAAAATTTTTTGATTTAAAAAACTTTCTTTTAACACTGATGTGTTTCTGATTGATATGTTTACATGATCAAGTGTAATTTTTAAGTTTTGATTATCATCTTCATCATAAGTGACTTGAAAGTTTCGGATACTTTTATTATTGCTCGAAAAGAGTTCTTGAGTATATCTTGAGCGATCATCTATGCCTAAAGTAGTTCCAATGATGAGCGTATCAAAATCTTTAACCAGTGGATCGAACTTTGTGGTGTCTTCGTAATTAAACCAATTTAGGCATCTCATTAAAGCAATCCACCCTGTACTGGTTCTATTTTAGCATTATTTCCTTCAAATATATTTCTATAATTTTCCCATTTATGGTTGTCAGTACCACAGATAATTTGGAAATTAGCCACAGAAAAACTTACTTTATGCATTTTTCTGTAACTTATACCAAAGGCTGGTGCGTAAATAGGATTTAATTGATAATCTTTTAAGGAGCGATCTATATCTCTCTCTTTTGTAATGCGATGTTCAATAAGTACGTTCCAGCATAGAGCTTGTGATATGATTTTTTGTGTCTTTTCATCAACTGTCCCTGTGGTTAAGCTGAAATGATTTTGTTCTGGTTCAGTGATTACATCGGCTTGGTGACTAATTCGAAATAGTTCACCTAATCTTGAAACCAGCATGTCTAGCTTTTGTCCCATTGGGGCAAAGGAAATTACTTCTTTTACGAGTTCTTCACTAGTTTGAGTCGCGCCTTTATGCATTAATTGGCTAGAAATACTTTTCATGCTTGTGATTTCTATTGTGTCATCCTCATTATTAGTTTGTTCAGCAAAATACAGTTGAAAGGATTGATAGCATAACTCTAGAAAGTGTCTTACGTTTCCTGAGCAGAGTGTCATAAACTTATCAAATCCGCTATATATAGGAATGTTATTGTAAGATGAAGCAATATTGAGTTTATAAATAGCTGCTGGAATATAATGATTTTGTTTTTCCTCAAACTTTCTCTTAGAAACATCATCAATAGTTTTATCCAGATATGATTTTAATGTTTCAATGCTAAAATTATTATGTTTTTTTATCACTGTTAGTGAAATTGCTAAATATGGATTTTCACCAATCTTGTTAAATAGCTCCTCTCCAATAGGCTCTTTTAAATCACTTAACTGTTTAAGAACTCTAGGTATAAAATTTTTATTAGAATCACTGTATTTTACAACCAATTCTTTTAAACTATTTTGTTTAAGTATATGTGATACAAGGGCGAGGCTTTCACTAAACTCATAAGTTAAAAACTGTTCTTTATTAATTGAAACTAAAAGTATTTTTGAAAAAAAGCCATCAATTGCTCTAATGTTTTTTTTATCATGATAATTTTTAATAATATTATCAATATCTATTACACGATAATCATTCTGCTTTTGTAGCTGTTCACTATCAGGGGAGTTTGTATATACATAGTTTGATACAGTAGCAAAAGCTTTGTAAGCAACATTCCAGCTAATCATGCTATTAGAATGCTTTCTTAAGCCATTAATGTAGCTTTGCTGATTAATACTAAGATTTTCAAACTCGTCAATGAAGATTTTTATTGATAAACTCTTGAATAATTTTGTTTGAGTTAATGAAGTTACTAGGATTTTAATAATATTTTCTGGAGATAAGATCTTAAAATTATCTTCGTTTAGTGCTTTGGAGCTAATTTCACCCATTAAAAGGTCAAGATGTATATTTGCCTCTTGAAGGCTATCAATTGATAATTCAAATATTTGATTAATTTTTTTTATAAAATTTGATTGTTCTAAGACTAATAAAATGTCATCTGGAAAGTGATGTAAAGCATTGCTCAAAAAAGAGATAACTTCTTTTGTGATTTCAATGGAGACAAAAGATTGAAAGGCTTGGTTTGCATATTTCTCTTCAATCCATCCTCGCTCAAGTGATCTTAAAAAAATAGTATTTGGTTTCCAGTAAAGAATTACATTTTTTAAGCTGTCGGTTGTGGGAGTTGCAGTAATATCCAATTGAGACCAGTGGGAAAAATATTTGAGATACATAGTTTTTCCAGAACCACGTCCACCAACTAATGCAATTGAATGTTGGGCATTGAGTATGTTTATTTGTTCATAAAAAGGCGGTTTAACAAATGAAGAAAATACACTTTCATTTTGTGCTTTGAATTCTGCTCGAGCTACAGAGACATTTTTGAGTAAATTTTGAATGGAAATCACTTTAAGCTCTCCGTGATGCTAAAGGATAATAGGTCAAAGCTTTTTTGTTAGTTAGAAGAGCTGTTGAGTTCTGTTCATGATGTATTAATTTAATAGTTTGATTAGGACATCCCCATTCAAAAATAACAGAAAGCATTGCATTCTCCCATCCCAACCAGCTACTTTTATTAAGTCCATATCTTGAACAAATGTTCATTAAGGTAATATGCATTTCTTCTCTAGGAATTGAGATTTTGTCAAAGAAGCTATCTAATGCATCTTGATTAAAAAGAGATTGGTCTAATTTTATGGTTTCGGATGGAATGATGTTAATCATTTGATGGTTTTTATTAATAAAATCAATTCCTTTTGTCATTGCGAGAATTGGAGTGTAAATATGGTGGCTGTTTGAGTTGGTGAAATTGGATAGGTTATAAATTTTATTCCCTAAAAAATCTCCGAACTGTTTTCCTGATCCCAGGAAGTCATCAATATAAATTATTAGGCTATTATTCTTTAATGCAGATTCGATATGTTCATCATTCTGGGCCATATAGCATGCATTAACTAGATTTCCAAATCGTCGAGCTACTACGGCACTGGATTGAGTGATAGCACTTTTGTCGACAGCAATAAATTTGATATTTAAATAATTTTTTGAATATTTCAAATGATGTAGCCATGTGAAAATATCATAATTTTTATTATGGATTTTTTCATATATATTCTTAATATCTTTGATTAAAACTCTCATCATCGCTTTTTCAAGCATTTCAAAGTTTCTAAAGACTAGATTTTCTAGAACAAAAAGAGCAACTATTTTTTCACGTACATCTATAAAATTACTTAACCAATTGCGTATTTGAACCAACCCATCTCGAATGTAAAAAAGATTTTGAGTAATCAAAAATTTATACTTATCTACTAGTTCATTTTCTTTTTCGTTTGCAAAGTTCTCTAATTCTTGTTCATCCTCAGAATTCATATCCTACCCTTATAAAAATACTTAGTTTTTAGTATTTTACTCTAAATTTTTTAAAATTCTATAGATACTATTAAGTACGATAGGATCATTGTTGTTAAAAACGGATTGAATTTTCTCGTTGATTGCATCTTTAAGCGATGTGTTCGTAAAACTACAGTTTAATAATGCAAATTTGCATAATTTGTTGTAATTTTCCGATTTGGTTTTGTATTTTCCGCTTAAAATTCTACTAATTTGGGATTGATCAATACCTGTTTTTTTGCTAATAAAATCAACTGTTATGATATTGTTTTTAATATCAGTCTTTAGTTGTGTTAACTCTATAGGCATTTTTTCTGACATGAAATAAACTTGATAATATGCAAATTTACATATATAATAAGCTAAAATGAAATGAGAAGTCAAAAAATATGAGCTTTATCATTAAAAAAAATGAACTAGGACAATTTGATACTCCTGTTCAAATTGCCACTTCTGTGATGTCTAATATTTCTTATAACTATGATTTTTTTGTGGATTTAGGAGCTGGATTGGGGAACCTTTCGAGCTTGTTTCATGGTGAAAAAGGGATCATGGTGGAACTAGATGAAGATAGATATAGTTATTTAAAATCATCTAAAAATAGAAATATCAGTGTAATTAACAAAGATGTTTTGTCAGAAGATTTATTTTTAAAAGAAATGGTTGGAGAAAGTTCTGTCTTATTCTTGAGTAACCCTCCTTTTAATAGAAAAAATACAGGGTATGAATTTAAATATTTTTATTCTCTAAATAATGGAAGTTTTTTTCATCAGTTAGATATTGCTTTTTTAGATAAAACTCTAGCATCAAAAACATCTACCTCTTCAATCGTTTTTATAGTGTCTGCTCCTTTTGTGGAGTCAGAAAAATATGCCATGGAACGAGATAAATTCGTAAAAGAGTTTCAGTCTCTTGAGATAATTAGTTTAGATATTCGTACTTTTACTTCTGCAGAAGTTCAATCTTATGTGTTAATAGCTCATCCTTTTTCAGGCAGTTTAAGTAAGAAGATTTTATTAAAAAAAATGAATCTTAAAGGAGACATTATTGATGAAATTTCAATAGATGAATCTCTAGCTAAAAATAGTTTGAGTTACTTATATCATAAGGAAATTCAAGATATTAGGCTTACAGTAGGTAAGGGGTGTAAGATTTTAAAAGATTTTGATGTTAGCTTAGTACGTGGAAGTCAAACAAGAAAATACTTTGATGATCTTGGCAAAAAATTTATTCATACAACAGATTTGGTGGATCAATTTTTATATCTAGATAACGAATTTAAAACTGATAATTTATACAGTTATGCGGAGTCGAATGATATTTTAATTTCAAGAGTGGGGCGACGTTCTTTGGCTAGAGAGTCATTAGTGAAAGAAGGTGGTAATATATTTACAGAATCAATCTTTAGACTGAAAACAAAATCTCAAGATAATCAGTTAATTTGGAACAGTATTTCTAGTGATATTGGAAAGAAATGGAGAGAATTACATGCTCAAGGTAAATGTGCAAAATATTTAACGCGCAATGCCATTTTGAATATTCCTATTTTATAGTTTTTATAAAATTAAATTTTTATTTTTTTAATAATGTTTTTAAGGTCTAAGTATTTTATTAAAAACTTATTGAAATGTGTGTTATTGATACAGGATTCAATATTTTAATAATATTTATGATATTATGTAGAAACCGAATAAAAGAATTATAGTCAGTCAGTTATAAGAAAAGCCGAGGTTAACTCGGCATTCTTGTCTTAAAATCAATAGCAAAATCTGATTCATGACTAGATTCGCTATTGTAGAATTTAAAGCCTAAACATTTTACCTCTTTATAATCATGCTCTTTGACTTCATTTACGAAATCCACATAGTTTTGAGTGTCATCGTGATCTGTGTCAAAAGTAATTTCACACTCATCGGCTAGACTAATCAAAACTTCCTCTTTCCAAGCATCTTTTTCAAGCAAATGACCGCCTTTAGGCTCAATTAAGCATTGATAGTACATTTCACCATTTTCAGCATCATTAATGATCAGCATGTAGTCAGGGCTGAATCTGCGACCATCTTTAGGACTAAATAGCCAATAATCGAGTTCGTTGCGAATCAAGTAAATCTCCGCTCCTTTGTAACGTGATTTCAATTCATTAATTTGGGTCGCAATAAACTTAACAAAGCGTTTTTCTTCACTTGTTCCGTAGTTTTCACTATAGGCATACCAGTCTGCAGTATGAATATCAAATCGTAGATCAGGATCGTCATGGTCTGATTGTGGTTTGGCTCGTTCATCAGGTGCATAATCACTTGTTTCACCATTTAAATCTTGGACAGGGAATGAAACTAGGTAGATATTCTTTTCTTGCTGAAAGATGGATGATAGTGATTTTGGTCTAAATATATGACTTCCTGTAATTTGTGGCATGTGCCGATCTATGGCTTTACGCACTTCGGGCAGAATTACACCAATCAATAATTGCAGTTTTTCATGGGCTTCAAGTTGATCAATATCTTTCCCTTCTGAATATGCATATTTAATCTCATACAAAGGGAGGTATTTTTCTATTAATTCATCAATGCTCTGTATCCCAACGATATGATTTTTCAGATTATTGAAACGGAAGAAGTTATTTTCTGCTGACATTAACGCCTTGCGTATAATCAGCGGTGAGAAATAATCTTCGGTTAGATGAATAGTTTTGTATCGGATGCCTGCCTGAACTTTGTTTTGTTCAGCATCAGTTAGGCCTCTTGTATAAAGTCGGTAGACACTAGCTTTGATTTCTTTTTTAAAAGTTGCATCAATTTCGGTGTCAGTTGTTTTTGATCGGTATAGTTGTTTGTTAACCAGCACAAAACCTTTTTTGTAGGTTTCACTATTAAGAAATTCAGACTTGAGCTTGATTGTCCGTTTTTCCATACTTTTATTGACGATCCCTTCATCAAGTAAGGCGTATTGAAGGTTATCTAAGAACGTACCTGTTTTAACAAAATGATAGAAGAAGGTTTCTAAAATTCGCCCATACACATACGGTGCATTATCGAATTTACGTTTAAATGGATCAAATTCATAGCTATGTTCCTCATCAAACAACCCTCCACTTTGAGGAATCTTATAAGCTTTTGGTAGCTTATATGGACACAATCTTGCACCACGACCAATAAGTTGAATATCTTGTAAGGATACTTTTTTGCTTTCAGAAATATCAAAATGAATGATGTCATATAGGCTGAGTACGTCCCACCCTTCATTAAGCGCATTGACAGAGAAAATTGCTCGAATCACGTTTCTTGGGCTATCAAGCAGAGGAAGTAAGTCAGCCTTCTCTTTTTTCTGGCTGTTATACGTCATGCTGTTATCTTCGCGGAAATTCTCTTTGATGTAAGCAATGAACCTATTTAAGCCATTAGGTTCTTTGGCGGTAGCCAATCCTGATTTATTAGAACCAATCCAACTAAACATCTGCGAGATAAATCGGTTTCGATCTTCTTCCTCGGGAGATTGTTGCGTGTTTGAAATTAAGTTTCTTAAATGATCTAGATCTTCCACTTTTAAGGAGTTAACGACCTTATGGAAAAATTCACGATCTTCCTCACTTTTAGCAATCTTTGTTGATTTAACCAAAATAATCGGATTAATCTGAACATTCATTTCTCGTTCAGCCAGTAATCTACGATACTCGCTCATTACTACAGCATTAATGACCAATAACCGTTTTTGATCTTCAATCTGTGTTTCATCGTTATAGAGAAAACCGACTTCCTTACTGTATCCATCTTTATTGAATTGCAGGAATTCATAGCGATGAACCAACTTGTCACGGTATTTACTGTGAATGAGTGGATTCTCTAGATCAACCGTTGCTGTAAATTCCAACAAAAGATTATCTTTTCGCGCACCAATTGCTGACTGAACAGCCGTTTCCCAATTACGAATATCTTCTTCGTCTGTTTTCTTTAATTTTTTACGTGTATCCACGTTTAAGCGATGAGCTTCATCGGCAATAACAACCACTTTATTCTCTATAAAATCCTGAGCGGTTAGGCTGTTTTCCTTATCCTCAGTCAAGCGATTGTATAAAAGTGCGGTACTGAAAAACATAAAGTTAATAGCGTCTTCCTGAGCATCCTGAAAACGATCAATCGCACGAATATTAATGGTTTTACCGTTTAATTTAACCCCTTTAGGATTAAACAAGTATTTAGCAAACTTATAATCAGTGAAGTTTTTTACCGCCTGATTTTTAATTTGCAATTGATGCACTAAAAAAACAAAATTTCTATGGCCTTTTTCGTAGAGGTACAAGACAACGGCAGCCATAGTTAGCGTCTTACCTGTCCCTGTTGCATGATTAAAAAGCAGATGTTTAGCTTTACTTGGATCTCGCTCAAAAAGCCAAATGAAGTGCTTTACAGCTTCTTCCTGATAATCACGCAATTTTTTTGAAAGATTATCGGTGATATAAGATGGTAGTTGATAATCTTCAGCCCATTTTTGGTATTCTTCATCCGATGCAATTTCATTGAATAAGAATCTGTCTAGCGTATCTTTGACTTTGGTTTTTGCATTCTTAGTCATTATTCGCCCCATAGAATAAATCGGTTAAAGCCATTTCTTCATTTGTGACTTGGTAACGGCTATCACGCATATCTGCGTGATTCAGATAAAGTTGGTTTTCATCCAAAATGCCAATCAATAATTCTTTACGTTGATCTAAATCTAGTGAACGGAAGTTTTCGTCTTTTTCAAATTCATCTTTATCAAACCAAAACTTCAAGAAAGCATTTTTTGCCATTTCGGTGTAAACGTCATCTAGCTCACCTTTGCTTTTGGCTGCCATAATTTTGTCTACAAAATATTGGTTGTATTTTTTAAGCTCGAAATAAACAAACGAACCCCCTCCTTGCCAATTAATAGCTTTAGAGATTCCACTCTGATCACCTTCAACAACTTTCTTTAAGCGAACCTTGGAAATATCTTCAATGTAATCCATCTGCTCAACACCAATCCATCTTCGGCCCATTTTATGAGCTACAGCACACGTTGTGCCTGAACCTAAGTGGTAATCAAGAACGATGTCGTTTTCTTCAGAGAAGTGTTTGAGAATAATGTTTAATAAAGCTTCGGGTTTTTTACCGCTTCTAAAGTCAGCATCCCCTTCTAGGCGACAATTGCCAAAGCTTCCTGCTAAATCATAAAAACTTGGCATAGGTGTGGTTTTGGTGGTTTGAGGATTGTTCAATTGGTCTAGAGGGACTCCTTGATAGTATTTCCCTTTGGTTGCATTCTCTCTTTTAGCACCCGTAAAGTATCGGTGATCAAAACGATCATCACCAATACCATAAACTTTATACATTGCCCCAAGCCCATCAATTTGACTGCGACCTGTGAGATAATCTCTGAAAAAACGACCCGATGAGTTGCCGTCTAAAATTGTGCCTGATGCCCAAATTTCCTTGAGTCCAAATTCAGATGCTTCACGTTGTTCAATTACATATTGATCTTTATTAAAAACTTCAACTTTCTTGCCACCAAGCTCAATCACTTTTCCTGCACTTAATTCTTTGAAGTAGTAGCAATATTTATCCAAACCTGATTCTTTACCATCTAAGATTGGTTTTGCTAACGGTGATTTTCTATAAATATGAATTTGTTCAATTTCTTTATGAAAATCCATGTCTGATTTTAGTGTTTTTTCGGCATAACGCACGCGAATATACAGAGTGGTTAGATAGTTTTCTCGACCAAAAATCTCATCCATTAGAACTTTCAAATAAGCTTGCTCATCGTCATTAATCTGACAGCAAATAAATCCGTCATCTTTAAGTAATCTTTTTGCTTCTTCCAGTCGATTTCTCATGAATACCAGCCATGAGGAATGGTTGAAGCTATCGTTATACTTAAAGCTATCACTTTCCGTGTTGTAGGGCGGGTCTATGTAAATTAGCTTAATGCTTCCTGCTAAACGCTCACTTATAGAATGCAAAGCTAGTAAATTATTACCCTTTATCAACAAGTTTTCTTGCAAGTTGCCTTGTTCATCAAAAAAATCAATTTGTTCTTTTGAGGTACTGTGTTTTGAAATGTATTCAAAGTTTGTTAATACTTTTGGCTCAAATAAAGTATCAATATCCTTACCATCAATTTCTTGATGTAAAAAGCGTTCCTCTCGCCCTGAATCTTCTTTATTCATCCCTGCTTCAAGAACAGCATCCTTAAATGGGAAATGGAGTATTACATCATCATTGTTGTTTAAGAAACCCGTTCTGTCTCCGCTTGTTGAATAAAGACCAATTTTATTACTATATCGTGTGTATCGACCTTTTTTGAGTGAGTTGTCAGACATAAATAAATTCCTATTTAAATTTTATTAAGTATTAAAGTCGAAGCTCTTTACAATCAAGTACTTTGAGTATTTGAAGCATAAAAATAGCCCCAAATGTACCTCGATTAATCTTATTGCTAATGTTCTGTGGTGTTTCGGATATTCCCATTACTTGAAGCTTCTGCGCCACATTAACCAAAGTGAGATTTTTGCGGGCAATTTCTGTCTTAATTAAACCAGTAGCGTATTCTTTCCATTCAGAGTTTGACTCCAAAAAAAGATAAATGACACAGTCTATTGGAAAAAATTTTTAATCATCATATTAGGTGATTAAGCATATTTCAATATATTAAATTTTTGATTTTATAAGTTTTTTATTTTTTCTAAACTGAGTTGGTGGTGGTTGGTTATGTGAAAAATAATCTAACCAATATTTTTTATTATCAGTAAAAGCTCGTACTTTATCTATGTGTAAGACTATGCAACTCACACATGAACAAGCTTTTTTGTTGCTCAAGGGGGTATGTTAGAGCAGAGAATACCCCATTTGTCTTCAACGTGGAGCATGATCTATATGGGATAGTGTTACTGAAATATTTTGATTTTCTTTTTTGTGTATATCAGTTGGCATCAACTTTTGTCTTTGCTGTCAAATTTGGTAATTTTTTATTTTTCACCAATTGATTCAAGACTTTGTTAAAACTATTAATCCAATCAGATTGAACTGTATGCATGTGCTTCAATGCTCTTATTTTTTTGAATTTGACATCGCAAACATTAAACCATTTTTTTGTTCCTTTTTTTTTCTCAATTGCTTCACTAATTATTTTTATATTTTTTTCATTAAGGGGTTCTTTGGTTGTAAATAAGAAAAAACAATAATTTTCATTTTTATTATTTTTTTTAATATCCAGAAGATAGAGATGATCGTGATAATCCATTAATTCTAGCTTTAGAAGCATTAATGACCTTCCAACTTTATTATTGATCCAAGTATTATGGATGGGAAATTCTACAATCGGTTTTATTTGTAAAATTGAAAAATTATCTGAAGTTTTTCCTATCTGATCGATACAAGACACTTTAGTTAATTTATTGGTGTCTTGATTCTCCATTTTTTTTAAGCTATTAAATATAAGAGAAAGCTCATCTACTTCTAATTTTTTAGGTTTTTTTTCTGTATTTTCAGATTTTCTAGGTTTGTTTTTTTTGTTCCCATGACGATTTCCTGATGATTCATCATTATTATTTCTATTATTATCTTGAGCTTCGATGTGTTGTTGTACTGTTGTTTCAGTTTCGCTTACTTCTTCGATAATTTGGATATCAAATCCACTAAAATCTACAAAAATATCGGTCTGTTTTTTATTTTCACCTCGGCTGTGTGATGGGTCTTCCTGCGTATTGATTCGTGTGTTGTTGGGACTCTTTCTGTTTCTACTTTTCCGATGAGTTTTTTCATCATCATCGATAATTTTAGATTCTTCATTAGTTGCAGTCACAGGGGCATAGGCTACTACAGGATAGTCAGCAATAGGAGTAATTCTAGATATATGTGTAATTAAAAATCGCTTTTCATCTTCAAGCCAGATACCCTCTGCGGTAATACTCATTTTAGTTGAGTGCGGAGGGATTACACTAGGGAATCTAGTTGGATAGGGTTTCCCTTTTTTATCTAAACTTATATCATTTAATGAATTACGAATATTCAGCACCTTTTCTTGAGTTTCTTTATTCAGTGCTAAATTTGCTAATAGAGTAATTGCTTCTTTTCCAATTGTTTTAACTACATTTTTTTTCATTGTAACTAATAATTTAAAACCATCTTCATCATGCTGAATTTCATATTGATCTAAGAATAAGTTTACAATGCGTGAAATACTATAATTTTCATTAATTAAATAACCTCTAATGTCCTTTCTTGCAGGAATGTAAAATGCATGTAATACATGAATACAATTTATAATCACTTCGATATTATTTTTTGAATCTAAAACACAGTATTTACTCATTAAAAGTGGATAATATCTAAGAGGTACATTGGTATTATATTCATTTGTAGGGATGAATATTTTTTTATTGTATAAATAGTATTCCTCTGAATTAGGAATTTTATCGTCAAATCTAATAATTTTAGGTTTACTCCTTGAGAAGTCAAACTCAAAGTCAACTGTTCTCAAGCAATTGTTAAAATTAAATTTTCTACTTTCTATCAGTGTTTGTCCTTTCCATATTGAGCCAATTTGTACTGTATCCAAATCTCGAAAAGTAACATCATACTTGTTGTATGAATTTTTAGATATTTTTAAACGGTTTGAATTTGAGGGATCAAGTTCAACAAGGAGGATTTCTACTAATATATTGTCAGATTCAGAACTTGTATTTAACTTTAAACAACTATACAAGTAGACAACTCGCTCTATAGAATCATTAGGAAATGAGTCAATTGATATCATGTCAAAAGATGAGCCTTAATAAAATTTAAGTAGATACGAGTTATTAATAATCTATATTTTGGGATTTGACTAGCTTCTATTTCTATAAACTAGCTTTTATTTTTATAAATGACAGCCTCCACCGACCAATGCCACAGCAGAAGCGGTATGGTGCGGCGCACGAAAGGGACGCTGTCCAAACGTATGCGGGCTATTCGCCACAGAATAGATGCTGGCAACTTCTAAATTTTCCTGCATATTTAAGGGCGGTAAAATACTGGAAAGCCGAGATGCCAATAAGGTTTTACCTGTACCGGGTGGGCCTTTGAATAGCAATGAATGTCCACCTGCTGCTGCAATTTCCAAAGCACGTCGTGGGCGTAATTGGCCTTTCACATCGACCAAATCAAATGCGGAGTGTGATAACTGTGGCTGTGCAGTCGCGATGACTTTATCTAAAAGCTGGCTTTGTGCCAAATGTTCGCAAACTTGTTTTAAATGTGTGGCGGCAAAGACTTCAAAGTCTGGCAGTTGTGCAGCTTCTTGTGCGTTTTGTTCAGGTAAAACCAAACGATGCTGTGCCTGTTGGCAGGCAATCGCAATACTGAGTGTGCCTGTGGTGGGGCGTAATTGACCATCTAAAGCCAATTCTCCAATAAATTCTAAACCGTCAGTGCTCTGTTCGGGCAATTGTCCCGATGCAATTAAAATACCTAAGGCGATGGCTAAGTCTAAACGCGACCCATCTTTGGGCAAGTCGGCAGGCGCTAAATTAATGGTCAGACGTTTAGTCGGAAATTGAAAACCACTATTAATAATGGCAGAGCGTACCCGATCTTTACTTTCACGTACGGCAGCTTCGGCTAGACCGACAATGGTTAAAGAAGGTAAACCTTGACTTAGATGGACTTCAACTTCAATTGCAGGGGCGTGCAAGCCGAGCAGCCCCCGTGTATACACTTTGGCAAAAGACATTTTTATTATGATCCGTTTTGGTGCGTTATTTTTATAATGTTTGGTTTTTGTACTTAAGCACTCAATTGGTGCTTATTTTTTGAGTTGGATTTTCTGTTCTAGTACTTCAACCTGTTTTAACAATTCATTTAAACGTAAGTTGGCATTATTGAGCGCAGTCCGTTGGCGGTCTAGCTCATCTTGCGAGACCAAATCCATTTTGGTGACCGCTTCATTGAGCAAAGCACGTAAATTATGTTCTAAATCTTTTTTAGGTTGTTCAATTTGTTCCAAAATGGCTTGTAATAAAGTTTCAATCATTGTTGTTTCCACAAAGATGGAGAAAATGGAGGCAGTGTAGCACTGGTCTTGAATAGACTATAGCATTTCAGACGAAATATGGATTTATTCGATGAGTAAAATCGTAAATCTTCTAGTAAATATGTCTATTTTTTGAAGATCAAAACCATATAAATGTATAAAATAAGGTATAAAGAAAACTCATGTCAGGGTTTCTAATTTCCCCCGACCTTAGAACTTTGGCATGGAATTTGAACATAAAACCTTACTGGTGAATTAAGCCGAAGGAAAACACACATGAAGCTCGTAACTGCAATTGTAAAACCCTTTAAGTTAGATGATGTGCGTGAAGCATTATCTGAAATTGGTGTTCAAGGGATCACCGTAACAGAAGTCAAAGGCTTCGGTCGCCAAAAAGGTCATACCGAACTATATCGTGGTGCTGAATACGTCGTTGACTTCTTGCCTAAAGTTAAAATCGAAATCGCAATTAGCGATGAAATGGTCGATTCGGTGATTGAGTCAATCACTCGTGTTGCTAGTACAGGCAAGATTGGTGATGGCAAAATCTTTGTGACTAACCTCGAACAAGTCATCCGTATTCGTACAGGTGAAACGGGTGCAGACGCTGTTTAAAAGATGGCATGAAGTTTGCTGAGTACCTAATAACTCACAAAAACAAAGGTCGGGGGACACAAATGAAAAAAATGCTACTCGCGCTGAGTCTATCGGGCGCACTTCTTGGTGGTTCTGTTGCTTGGGCTGAAGAAGCCGCAATAGCCACCACTCCATCTTCAGATGTGGCAGTAACCACTGTCGAAACATCTCCTATCGAAACAACAAATGCAACAGAAGTTGCAGCTGTAGCAGAAGTCAGCACGCCTGAAACTGCTGAACCAGAAGCTGTATTAGACACAGGCGATACCGCTTGGATTTTAGTTTCGACTGCTTTAGTTTTACTCATGACCATTCCTGGTTTGGCACTGTTTTATGGTGGTATGGTACGTAAGAAAAATGTACTCAATACTATGGCTTATAGCTTTGTAGCAGCAGCCGTGGTCAGTATTGCCTGGGTGGCAGTGGGCTATAGTTTGGCTTTTGGTGAAGGTAATGCCTTTATTGGTGGTCTAGACAAAGTCATGCTGGCGGGCATTGGTACCGATGCGCTCAGTGGCAGTATTCCTGAAATTCTATTTGTGATATTCCAAATGACCTTTGCCATTATTACTGTGGCAATTATCAGTGGTTCAATTGCAGAACGAATGAAGTTTGGTGCCTTTGTTGCCTTTATCGCGATCTGGGTGGTCGTGGTCTATGCACCAATTACCCACTGGGTATGGGGTGGTGGTTGGTTAGGCAATGATGGCGCACTCGACTTTGCTGGCGGTACAGTCGTTCACATCAACTCAGGCGTGGCAGGTTTGGTGGCTGCATACATGTTGGGTAAACGTATGGGCTTGGGCCGTGAATCTATGGCTCCGCACAACCTGACTTTGACTGTACTGGGTGCGAGTTTACTTTGGGTGGGCTGGTTCGGTTTCAATGGTGGTTCTGCTTTAGGCGCGAATGGTGCAGCGGGTTATGCCTTAGTTGTGACTCAAGTGGCAGCCGCAGCCGCAGCAATCGCATGGCTTGTTGTTGAAAAACTGGTACGTGGTAAAGGTTCGGTATTAGGTGCTGCATCGGGTGCTGTTGCAGGTTTGGTGGTGATTACTCCAGCAGCAGGTTTTGTGACTGTTGGTGGTGCATTAGCGATGGGTTTAATTGGTGGTATCGTATGTTTCTGGGGTATTACTGCCTTAAAACGCGCCCTGAAAGCCGATGACTCTTTAGATGCCTTTGGACTACATGGTGTAGGTGGTATTGTCGGTGCAATTTTAACCGCCTTCTTTGCCAGCGAGTTTATTATGGGCGATGCTGCACCAAGCAACTTGATGAGCCAACTTTGGGTGCAAGTTGAAGGTGTGTTAGCGACCATTGCTTACTCAGCTATACTGACTTTCATCATCTTAAAAGTAATTGATCTAACAATTGGTATTCGTGTGGCTGCAGAAGATGAGCGTATGGGACTCGACTTAAGCCAACATGGTGAACGTGTAGAATAATTCAGACAGCACATAATCAATATATTGTGTAAAACAGCCCTTCGGGGCTGTTTTTTTTCTATATGTTGCGTAAAACTCTACAAAGTTTGGAAATTTTGCTACACTGCATTTTCATTTAAATTTGTGCAATTAAACCGCTATGCATTGTCCATTTTGCAACACTGCAGACAGTAAAGTGATTGACTCACGTTTGGCGGCAGAAGGCTGCCAAATTCGCCGACGTCGTGAGTGTATTGGCTGTGGTGAACGCTTTACCACCTTTGAAAGTTATGAAGTGGTCATGCCTCGGGTAATTAAATCCGATGGTAAAAGTGAGCCTTTCGATGAAGCCAAGTTGCGTCGTTCGTTAATGCACGCTTTGCAAAAACGTCCTGTGACCCAAGAGCAAATTGAAACGGTACTTAGTGACATCCAACTGCAAATTCGCCGTTTGGGAGAGCGTGATGTGAAATCGCGTACCATTGGTGAAATTGTGATGCAGGCTTTATTTGCATTGGATCACGTGGCGTATGTGCGTTTTGCTTCGGTGTATCAGGACTTTCAGGATGTCGAAGCGTTTCGTCGTCAAATTGAACAAATGCAGTTACGTGAGCAATAAATCCTCATGTCAGCAAAAAGCAGACAACATCTGAATATGACTGAATTCACTTCTAATTTACCTCCCAATGATCTTTTTTGGATGCGTCGTGCGATTGAGTTGGCACGTTTGGGGCAATACAGCACCAAACCTAATCCAAATGTCGGCTGTGTGATCGTTAAAGATGCACAATTGTTGGGCGAAGGGCATCATCCGCGTGCAGGACAACCGCATGCTGAAGTGTTTGCTTTGCGTCAAGCGGGTGAACAGGCACGTGGTGCAACAGCCTATGTAACTTTGGAGCCGTGTGCGCACTATGGACGCACTCCACCTTGTGCCAAAGCGTTGGTCGATGCAGGCGTGGTCAAAGTGGTAGTCGCTTGTCCAGACCCAAATCCATTGGTAGCAGGTAAGGGCGTTCAAATTTTAAAAGATGCGGGTATTCAGGTTGATGTCGGTGTGGCAGAAGCTGAAGCGCGTCAGTTAAATTTAGGCTTTTTAAAAGCCATGGCTACGGGCATGCCCTATGTGCGTTTAAAAGTAGCTTCAAGTTTGGATGGTCGCACGGCAATGGCTTCGGGTGAATCTAAATGGATTACTGGCACAGCTGCCCGTGCTGATGTGCAGCATTGGCGGGCAATCTCTGCTGCAGTATTAACGGGTATCGACACAGTGCTGGCCGATGACTGTCTGCTTAATGTACGCCACTTAGCGAGTGTAGATGACACTCACAGCGTGGTACAACCCAAACGGATTATTTTAGATCGCCAAGGCCGTTTGCCTTTGAGCGCACAAATTTTGCAGCAGCCTGAAACGGTGATGGTGATGGGACCATATCGTGCAGAGTTGGCAGCCTTAGGCGTGATACAATTGGCGGTACAGCCTTTAGCAACCTTACTTGCCCAATTGGTACAACAACATCAAATTTATGATGTATTGATTGAAGCGGGAGCAACCTTATCGACTGCTTTCTTGCAGGAAGGTTGGGTAGATGAAGTGATCAGCTATGTGGCACCTACATTGTTAGGGAGCTCGGCTCGTACCATGTTTAATGCAGAATTTGAGCAGATGTCAGAGCAACTTCGATTTAAACTTTACGATGTCACTCAATTGGGTGATGACGTGCGCCTTAGGTTAATTCCTTCTCAAGAGACACTATGAGTTCAGAGTCAACGGTTTATCATAAACGCCGTCATGCGGCACGCACCACTGATGAGTATTTATTTCATCAGTTAGTGCCTTATTTGGGCAATAAACGCCGTTTGCTGCATCTGATTCTAGAAGCGCTTGAACAGACAGGAACGCTGCATCCTAAAAATGGTCGTGCCCCAATTTTTGCCGATTTTTTTGCAGGTTCAGGAGTGGTATCACGTTTGGCGCGCCAAAATGGTTATCGAGTGATTGCCAATGATTGGGAACCGTACAGCCATGCCTTAAACCATGCGATTTTGGCCTGCACTGAAGCACCTGCGTTTAAAGAATTAGGTGGCTATCAAAAAGCCATTGATTATTTGAACCGCTTGCCTGAAGTCAAAGGCTGGGTAACGCATAACTTATGCCCACGTAACGACGAAATTTATGACCCGAGCCGTGACCGTTTATTTTTTAAACGTCGTAACGGTATGCGTATTGATGCGATTCGTCAGCAAATTGCCACGTGGCAAGCGCAGGGTGCAATTGATGATGTTGAGATGTCGGCCTTGTTGGCACCTTTACTCTATTCTGCCAGTTTTGTCAGCAATACCAGCGGGGTGTTTAAAAGCTTCCACCACGGCTGGGGCGGCAAAACCCAAACTGCACTCGAACGAATTGAATCATTATTGTGGCTCACTCCAAGTCGTTTTTGTGACATTGGCGAACCGAATAAACCTGCTGCAGAAATGTGGTGTGTCGATGCACAGCATCTTGCCAATCAAATGAGTGGTTTTGAGGTGGATGTGGCTTATTTAGACCCACCGTATAATCAACATGCTTATAGCAGTAACTATCATGTGTTAAATGCCTTAACTTTGTGGGATCAGATTGATTTACCAACTCCAGACACCAAAGGCTTTAAAAGCGGTATTGACCGCGCATGGCGCAAAGAACGCCCAAGTCCATACAACTCATCTAAGTACGCCAAAGAGGCGTATGAAACCTTATTGGACACCATTAATGCACGTTTTATTCTGACCAGTTATTCTACCGATGGTAATATTAGTGCCACAGACTTGTTGCAAGCCAATTTAAAACGCGGTCGAGTGACGTTATTGACGCAAGATGTTCCGCGTTATCGCGTGAGTAAACAGCGTCAGTCTGAGCGTGCGCGCGTACTGGAATTTATTGTGATTACCGATACGCATGCTAAGTCAGGCCCACCTATTCGCCAGTTGTTAGGGCAACTCTACCATTTTGCAGAATTGGGTGGTGTAGATACCTCAGGTGTGAGTACCCAATTGGCGTTGTGGTAAATCCACAAATCCTCAGTGAATGAGAGAAAAGATTATGTTTACAGGCATTATTGAAAGTTTAGGTAAAGTAGAAAGCCTGCAAAGTGTGGGCGGTGATGTACGTTTGCGTATTCAGACCGATTTGGATATGTCGGATGTGCATTTGGGGGATTCAATTGCCACCAATGGTATTTGCCTGACTGTGATTGAATGGGGCGACAATTGGTATGCCGCAGATGTGTCCCGTGAAAGTTTAAACCGTACCACTTTAGGCATATGGAAAGTGGGTCAGCCTGTCAATGTTGAAAAGGCCATGTTACCGACCACACGTTTTGGTGGACATATCGTAAGTGGGCATGTTGATGCAGTCGGTGAAATTACGCTGGTACGTGAAGATGCACGTTCGATTTACTATGAAGTGACTGCACCTGCAGAAATTGCCAAATACTTGGCAGAAAAGGGTTCGGTGACAGTTGATGGGATTAGCCTGACCATTAACCATTTACGCGGTAATGTCATTAGTCTGAATTTAATTCCGCACACGGCAGAGCGTACCAATATTGGCACATGGAAAGTTGGTAGCAAGGTCAATTTAGAAGTGGATGTCTTGGCACGTTATATTGAGCGTTTGCTCTTGGGCGATAAAGCGGCAGAAACAACGCAGCAGTCCAAAATTAGCATGGAATTCTTGTCAGAAAATGGCTTTTTAAAATAAGCACTGAGCCGAATGAAATTTAAACAGTCTGATTGAAAAATTAGACTGTTTTTTTGTTTTTAGGGATAATTAAAGAGATATAGATAGTTTTTTCATCATAAACACCCCTTTGGCTTAATGTAGATGATTGATTTTTTAATGAATTTGGAACACTGGCTGCCATTATTACTCGATAATTATGGTCTGTGGATTTATGCCATTTTGTTTCTGATTATTTTTGCAGAAACAGGTTCCGTGTTTATGTTTTTTTTACCAGGCGATAGTTTGCTGATCGCCATTGGTGCCTTGTGTTCCACCACCGATGTGGTGCATTTGCACTATATGGGGGTTTTGCTTTTTGTCGCTGCGGTCTTGGGGTATAGCGTCAACTATTACACTGGACGAATTCTAGGTGTGAAGTATTTCCATCAACATTCACGTTATTTCAAACCTGAATATATTGTAAAAACCAACCATTATTTTATGAAACATGGTGGCAAAACTATTTTAATGGCGCGTTTTATACCGTTTGTACGTTCATTTGCACCATTTGCGGCAGGGTCTGGGCACATGCCTTTGGCGACTTTTAGTTTTTATAATGTGGTGGGTGCTGCCGTGTGGGTTTTTTCTTTAATGGCAATAGGTTATGGTTTGGGCAATATTTTGTCTTGGTTGGGTGATTGGATTTAATTCCTAATGTTTCCTATTTTCTTATTCTAAATCAACAGCGATAACTCAAAAAAACTGATTGACGACCACAAAAAAGCCCACCGTGTGGACTTTTGGTCTGGTTCAGTTTTAGTGTTTGGTGACAATTAATTCTGTACCACCTAAGCGCGAGCTAAAAGTATCGTTTGTTTGAATTGAAAACTTACCCTTTTCCGCTTCTTTAGACAAATAAATGCTTAATGATTGGAAATCTGCACGACTGATCCATAAATCCTGAGCACGAATACTGCACTGTTCGCCCGTATTAAGATGGTCGATTTTGCCTGAAATTTTCGTCAAGATATCCATTTGAAACCCGAGATTGTCAAAGTTATTAAAGAAGATAAAAGCTGAAAATTCAACTTTTTCTGGATGACAATCATGAGACAAAATTATTTCATTTTGATGACACTTGATTTAAGGCTATGGGCGAATAGGGGGTAAAAGTAAATTTATTCTTTAGAAAAACTTGAATTTTTTAAGATATAGTCAATTTCTTCTTGAGCTGCGGCATGCAGTCGCGCACGAAAGACCGTGACCGCCTGCTCAATTTGAGTTTCGGCTTCTAGCTCTAAGCGCAAACGTACACTTTCAAGTTCAGAGGTAATTTTATCATCATTTACTGCAGTTGCGGCTTGGTTAAAAGTCACTGTAGGTAATTCAGGATTTTGCTCATAACGCGCCGTATAGTTTGAAATTTCCTGATCCAGACTTTGACGCATCAGCTCAAGTACTTGAGTTTGTTCTGCGAAGCGTTGTACTTCATCTTGTTGTAACTGTGCAGCATAAGCGGCTTGTTCTGCACGACGCTGTTCTAATTTGAGTTCAAGTGCCAATTGGCGACGTTGGCGTGCTTCTTCAATCAAACGTGCTTTTAGGTCAGCATAGGCTTGTTCAATTTTTTCCTGTGATTGTTGCTGAGCACGCTGATCTTCTGCAATCCACTGGTGTAATTGTGTTTCAGGTTGCAAGACCTCACAAATTCGATGCAGATCATCCATAAATGTCTGGCGCACAGCCTGAGGCGCAGTTAACCAGCGCTGTTTAAAATCTGAGCCGACATTTAAAGTCACTGCATCTCTCCTTATTCCGAGCTATATTTTTTTTAAAATTTTTAAAATTAAAGCTTAAACGTCTGTGGTTCTATGCCCAAACGTCGATATTGTTTGAATTTTTCACGTCCAAGCACTTTTGCTTCTTCATGATTTTCAATAATCTCAATAATGTGACTAAATTTTGCATAGGCTTCAAGTGCCTGACTGTTAAAATTAAATACAATCCAGTCCGATTGCTGTGGTAAATCGGCAGAAATACATACGCTAGCCTGTTTTTGGTTAATACCATGTGGAATAAAACTACTGGCATCAAAACTCCACAGATGTTCATCCAATATTTGCTGTAACTCTGGGTCAGGGCAATGCAGCCAAATGCGGGCGGTCTGTTGCCGCAAAATTTTGCGGCATAAGCGGCAAGTGCTTTCCACCTGCCGCTCTGGACTTTTTTCAAACAAATAAAAGCTTACTTTAGCCATTATTGCCTGCACGTTGTGCGAGGAACTGCATCAATAATGGTACAGGACGACCTGTTGCACCTTTATTGGTACCTGAATTCCATGCAGTGCCTGCAATATCTAAGTGTGCCCAGCGATAGTCACGGGTAAAGCGTTGCAAGAAGCATGCTGCAGTCACTGAGCCTGCTTTAGGCCCACCAATATTGCCAATATCGGCAAATGGTGAATCCAGTTGTTCTTGATAATCGTCAATCACGGGCATACGCCATACACGGTCAAATGCGGTGTGTCCCGCAGTCTCCAATTCCGCAGCAAGTTGGTCATCTGGGGTAAACATGCCTGTGAGTACCGAACCGAGTGCAACTACGCAAGCGCCTGTTAACGTCGCAATATCAATTACCAAAGCAGGGTTGAAGCGTTTCACATAGGTAAGGGTGTCGCACAGTACCAAACGACCTTCGGCATCGGTATTTAAAATTTCGATGGTTTGACCGCTCATACTGGTCACAATATCGCCCGGACGTGTTGCTTTGCCAGAAGGCATATTTTCAGCCGCAGCAATGGTGCCGACCACATGAATTGGCAAACGTGCTTCGCACAGTGCGCGCATGGTGCCTAAGACTGAGGCAGAACCACACATATCAAATTTCATTTCATCCATGCCTAAGCCAGGTTTGAGTGAAATACCGCCTGTATCAAAAGTAATCCCTTTACCGACTAAGACCACAGGGGCTTCATCACGCTGCGCTTGGTATTCAAGGCTAATGATGCGCCCAGGACGGTCTGAACCCTGACTGACTGCAAGGAATGCACCCATGCCCAATTCGGCCATTTCTGCTTCATCTAAAATGGTGACTTTGAGCAGATCTGGGTATTCTGCCGCAAGTGCTTGAGCTTGTTCTGCCAAATATTCAGGGAAACAAATATTGCCCGGACGGTTGCCCAAGTCGCGTGCCATGTTTTGACCCGATTGCATGGCTTCAATTAACTGCAACTGATCGGCAGTCAGTGAGCTTTCCTTGGCAATTAAGTGGATCTGTTCAAGCTGAAATTCATTCTTTTTGCTTTTATATTCATCAAAAGCATAGGCTGCTTGGGTCAAGCTGAGTGCAAATACATAATGTAACTCGCTAGGCAGAGCAGACAAGTCAATGCTGATCTGTTTAAATTTTTTTTGTGAAGATTTGATAATGCTTTGTGCAATTTTTGCCAGCTTTGCGGCTGGTAATTCTTCAGTTTTGCCCAAACCGATCAAGTTGCTATTGGCACATTCGGCAACGCTAGCCAGCAAACTTAAACTTTCATTGAAGCCTGCTTTAAATTGTGTTGCGTGAATAATGCTGTCTAAATCTTTGATTTGATAAGCGGCAGTTGCTTGTAGCACATGTTCTGCAGCCACTAAAATTGACAAAGATTCACTCGCGTTGTGTTCTTGGAATGATGGACTTAAGCTAAATTTAATCACTGGATTTTATGCCTATCTAGATGTGCAAACTATACAACCATTGAAACATTTTTATGCGTCGAGTTTCAATGTATAACAAGGCGATAGGTTTTATATTTTCAACATTCAGGTAAACTAACGCGAATTGGATTCCCTCACATTTTGGAAGAAATAATTTGATTATTCGGCGTTATTTGGTCAAGCAAGTTGTGTCGACATCCTTGGTTGTGATTGCCTTACTGACTTTGATCATGATGGGTGGTCGCTTGATCAAGTATTTTGGCGTAGCGGCACAAGGGCGTTTGGATGCGAGTATTTTATTCAGCATCATTGGCTATCGCTTGCCTGAATTTTTAACGCTGATCTTACCTTTGGGTTTCTTTATTGGTTTGATGCTGGTATTTGGTCGTTTATATGTCGATCATGAAATGGCAGTGCTCAACAGCAGTGGCGTGAGTCGGCATCAACTGGCACGTTTATTGGTGCCAATGACGCTAGGATTTTTGATCGTCCAAGGTTTTTTAATGCTGTGGGCATCACCGTGGGGACTGCGTCAGTTTGAAGCACTGACCACCAGTCAAGCGGTACGCACAGGTTTTGACTTGGTGCGACCCAAAGAATTTATTTCTTCAGGGCCATATACCATTTACGCAGGTGATCTATCCGAAGACCGTAAAAACCTGAAAGATATTTTCTTTTATCAACGTGCAGAAAAAGCAGGTCGTCCCGATGTGATGATTTTGGCAAAAGAAGCGACACGGGTAGAATTGGAAAATGATCCTGCCAATGTGGTGGATTTGGTTGGAGGGCGTCGTTATGAAATCTTTCCAGGCACAGCCAAGTATTCACAGGCAGAATTCCAAAGTTATCGTTTACGTTTAGAAAATGACAAAGAAGCCAAATTTGAAAGTGCTGAAGTAGAAGCCTTAACCACCTCGCAACTGTGGAAAAACCGTGCAGACCCTGTGGTTGCAAGTGAACTGGGATGGCGTATTTTTGTGCCTTTTGCGATTGTGGTGGCGTTATTTTTAGCCGTGGCATTGTCAGAAGTTAGCCCGCGTCAGGGACGTTATTTAAAACTGTTTCCTGCGTTGTTAATTTTTGCCAGTTTGATTGTGGCGCTCATGGCGGTTAAAACTCGTGTTAGCAAACAAGAAATGGGTATGCTTGCTTATCCGTTGGTGTTGTTGGCTTATACCATTGCCGCAGCCTTGTTCTCACGTAAACAAAAATTGGCACCTAAAATTAAGCAGCAAATTCAGCGAGTGAGGTCTTAAGATGTTGGCACGTCGTATAGTTGCAAAACACGTTACCAAGACCACTGCACTGGCGATGTTTGGTGCTACCGCAATTTTATCGGGTTTGCAGGTGTTATTTAGCTATTTGGGCGAACTGGGCTCGCTCAATGAAAACTATAGTGCATGGCAGGCATTGCTGTATGTATTGTGGGGTGCGCCTAATTATCTCTATGAAATTTTGCCTATTTCAGCCCTGATTGGTGCCGTATTGGGTTTGGGTACGTTAGCCTCTAACAGTGAATTGATCGTGATGCGTTCTGCAGGAATCAGTCTGTGGCGTATTGTGGGATGGGTCATTCGTTCCGCTTTGGTGCTGGTCGTTCTGTCGTTTGTACTCAGTGAGTGGGTGATACCGTATACCAACGAACAGGCCAAGAGTGTTAAAAGTCACCGCAGCGTAGCGGAATTGGGCGAAGTCCGTGGCTATTGGTCACGTGAAGGTAATCGTTTTATTTATATTGACTATGCCAATGCCCAAGGTCAGCTTAAAAACGTGCAAGTGGTCGATTTTGATGATCATTATCGCTTGCGTGGCACATTGTCTGCAGATCAGGGACAGTTTGTTAAAGATGGCAGTTGGTTGCTCAATCAAACTGAACAAATGGATATTTTGCAGGCGGGTAACGCTACTTTAGCCAAAAATAGCCAGCAAGCACTAGCTTTAGCATTGCAACCTAAGTATGTGCACATGGTCACTATTGATCCTGAAGATTTATCCCCAAGTCAATTGGTGAGTTTCATGAGTTATATGCATGAATACAGTCAAGTGCCAAAAACCTACCAACTCGCGTTCTGGCAAAAACTTGGTGCGCCCTTTGCTCTCATTGCTTTGGTGGTGATTGCTTGCTCCTTTATTTTTGGGCCGTTGCGCCAGCAATCCATGGGTTTTCGGCTGGTAATTGCCTTATTTGTGGGCTTAACCTTCTTTTATTTGCAAGATTTCTTGGGCTATGCGAGCTTGGTCTATGCACCATCACCTGCGTGGTTCGTGTTTATCCCTATTATTCTAATGTTTGTCATCGGCGGTTATTTACTGCATCGTGCGCGTTAAGTGCGCACCGATGCTGCTGCTTTTCTGTTAGATTGGGTAAACCTATCTGAATCAGTGACGGAAACCATCTTCTGAACATAGAGTCTTGACGCAAAATTCGTTAAGATAGCATGATTAATTTGTAGACGAAAAAGAGTATTGATTATGGCGGATGCAACTGCTGGCAAAATCCCTCACGTATTGGTGATTATGGATGGTGTGGGTCATCGCGAAGCGGTCGAAGACAACGCGTTTTTAGCAGCGAAACGACCAAATTTGACTGCTATGCAGGAAAAGCATCCGCATGGTTTGATCTCTGGTTCAGGTGAAGATGTGGGCTTGCCAGATGGTCAAATGGGTAACTCTGAAGTCGGTCACATGAACTTGGGTGCAGGACGTGTTCTGTACCAAGACTTTACCCGTATTACCAAAGACATTCGTACTGGCGCTTTCTTTGAACATGAAGTGTTGATCGATGCGGTAGAAAAAGCCAAAGCAGCTAACGGTGCAGTGCATCTGCTAGGTTTATTGTCTGAAGGCGGTGTGCATTCGCATGAAGATCATATCGTGGCGATGGCAGAATTGGCATTAAAACGAGGTGCAAAAGTTTATCTACATGCCTTTTTAGATGGCCGTGATACGCCACCCAAAAGCGCGCAGCCTTCTTTGGAAAAACTGGACGCATTATTTGCACAATATCCAAATCAGGGACGCATTGCCAGTCTGATTGGTCGTTACTATGCGATGGATCGTGACAACCGTTGGGATCGTGTAGAACAAGCGTATCGTTTACTTACCGAAGGTGAGGCCGTACGTACTGCGGCAACTGCAGTTGAAGGTTTGGCAGCGGCTTATGCAGCAGATGAAAGCGATGAGTTCGTTAAAGCCACTCGTATTGGTGAAATTGCCAAAATACAAGATGGCGACAGCGTGGTGTTTATGAACTTCCGTGCTGACCGTGCGCGTGAACTGACCAAAGCTTTTGTGGAACAAGACTTTGCTGGTTTTGAACGTAAAGTTGTGCCGCAATTGTCTAAATTTGTGATGCTGACCCGTTATCAAGCCAGCATTGCTGCGCCAGTGGCATATATGCCAGAAGACTTGAAAAACTCGATTGGTGAATATTTATCAGACTTGGGCAAAACGCAATTGCGTATTGCCGAAACTGAAAAATATGCACACGTGACATTCTTCTTTAGTGGCGGCCGTGAAGATGAATTTCCAGGTGAAAAACGTATCCTGATCCCATCGCCAAACGTGGCAACCTATGACTTAAAACCTGAAATGAGCGCTTATGAAGTAACCGATGAACTGGTTGCAGCCATTAACTCAGGTGAATATGACTTGTTGGTGGTGAACTATGCCAATGGCGATATGGTGGGTCATACTGGTGTCTTTGATGCAGCCGTCAAAGCGGTTGAAGCAGTAGATACTTGCTTGGGTCGTGTCTATGAAGCGGTGATGGCAAAACAAGGTCACATGATTATTACCGCGGACCATGGTAACGTCGAGCAAATGCAAGACTATGACAGTGGTCAGGTACATACTCAGCACACTACTGAATTGGTACCATTCATTTATGTCGGCCCAACACAGGCGAGTATTGCAGAAGGTGGTGTGTTGGCAGATGTTGCACCAACTTTATTAAATTTGATGCAATTGCCAGTGCCTGCAGATATGCAAGGTCGTAACTTAATTTGCCTACAGGCATAACCCTCGATACAGGTAGGTGATGGAATGACGGCTCACAAAATTTATGCGGTTGTGTTGGCAAGCGTGTTGTGTGCCAGTCATTTGAGTGTTTGGGCTGCGCCAGATTTGGAGTTGGATGGCCCTACACTACAACAGGACTATGTCGATGTGCCTGTAGAGTCAATACAGGAATTTGTGCAAATCTATGGCATTGTCAAAGACAACTATGTGACTGAAAAAAGTGATGATGCCTTGTTTCAGCAAGCCATTCGTGGCTTGGTGAGCGGTTTAGATCGTTATTCACGCTATTTAACTGCCGAAGAATATAAACAGCTTTTACAATATACCGAAGGCGATTTGGCCTCGGTTGATTTTAGTTTGCGCTATGATGTTGCCCAGCAACACTGGGTGATTCAAAATTTAAGTACCAATGCCGACTCGGCTAAACAAGGGCTGAAAAATGGCGACAGCCTCTTTAAAATTGATAACCAAGAACTGAAAAAGCTGAGTCCAGATCAGGTCAATAACCTACTCACAGGTTCGGTGGGATCGACTGTAAGTGTACAACGTGCGGTTAATCAGCCTGAAATTATGCTGGTTCGCAACAAAAAAGTAGAAACTGATCTTCAGGCACAGATGCTTTCTAATCAGGTCTTGCTGTTAAAAGTACGTGTGTTTCAGCAAGATACCGCCAATGAAATCAAACGCTTAATTGAAGAACATAGCACGCCACGCTTAAAAGCTGTCTTGATTGACCTGCGCAATAACCCAGGCGGCTTACTGTCTGCTGCGGTGGAATCTGCCGATTTATTTTTAAATCAGGGTGTGATTGTATCGACCAAAAGTCGTTCTGAAGGCGATCAACAATTTCAGGCATTACCAAGTTTTGAATTTCAAAATTTAAAAGTCGGTGTGTTGATTAATCATCGCTCTGCATCTGCTGCTGAAGTCTTTACGGCTGCTTTAAAAGACCATTCACGAGCGTGGGTAATGGGCGAAAAAAGTTATGGCAAAGGGGTGGTGCAAAAGCTGTTTCCACTCAGCGATGGTGCTGCCTTACAAATGACAGTTTCGCATTATTACACACCACGTGAACAGATGATTGAAGGGGTCGGGATTCATCCGAATCAGCAATATATTCAAAGTCCTGAAATGAAAGAAGAGGCTTATCTTGAGCATGTGGCAGATTTACTGTTGAGCCGTCGTTAAGCCCAGTCGGAGTAAAAACGCATTTTTAGACAGTCTTCATTGTTTAGCGTTTACTCATCTTCAGTATCTAATCCAAATTTTTTCAGACGATAACGCAAAGAACGGAAAGACATGCCCAATTTTTTTGCCGCCAAGGTACGATTCCAGTGGGTCAGGTGCAGTGCGTTCAGTAAAATGTCTTTTTCCACTTTTTCCAAATAGGCCTCTAAGCCTTCTTCAGGCAGTTTACGCCCTGTCAACAAAACATCTGTCACGATCTGCTGCGAGATTTCTGCTACAGGCTGTGGTTCAGTTGTTGCTGTATTGCTTATGCTGAATTGGCGTAAGGGTGCAGTTTGTAAGTGTTTGAGATCAATAACATCCTCATCACTCAGGGTAATGGCACGTTCAATTATATTGCGTAATTCACGCACATTGCCCGGATAGTATTGCTCTAATAAAAATTGCTGGGCGCGTGGCGTCAGTTGTTTGGCAGGAATACCCCATTCTTGCGCAACTTTTTGAATGAAGTGGTCTGCCAATAATAGAATATCTTGTCCACGTTCACGCAGGGCAGGCAAGACCAAATCCATCACGTGAATTCGGAAGAATAAATCCTGACGGAAACGTCCTTGCTGAACTAAACTTTCTAAGTCCTGATGACTGGCACTGATCACCCGAAAATCAACATCAATTTCGCTGTCTGAACCCACAGGACGGATGCGCTTTTCCTGAACGGCACGCAGCAGTTTGACTTGCATGCTCAGTGGCAGTTCGGCAATTTCGTCTAAAAATAAGCTGCCGCCATGTGCAGATTGAATCAGACCTTGTTTGTCTTGAGTCGCGCCTGTAAAGCTGCCTTTTTTGTGTCCAAATAACTCGCTTTCCATGAGTTCGGTGGGAATCGCGCCGCAGTTAATTGCAATAAATGGTCCTTCGTTGCGGTTGCTTAAGCGGTGAACCAAATTGGCTACAACTTCCTTTCCCGTACCCGATTCGCCTGTAATAAACACAGGCGCTTGCGAGCGCGCAATTTTTTTGATGGTACTGCGTAATTGCTGGATAGGCAAAGACTGCCCAATCAACATTTTATATTCGAGCTGATCTTGGCTGTGATGATCGGTGGTGTCGAACGGTTTGTTCAGTGCTTTTTCAAGGAGTTGCTGTAAATGTATTTGATTGACAGGCTTACTGACAAAGTCAAATGCACCCGCTTTTAACGCAGCAATCGCAATATCCATATTGCCGTAAGCGGTCAATACAGCAACAGGCACATTTGGATATTGTTCGGTAATCCATTCAACCAGTTGTAAGCCATTGCCATCGGGCAGGTTTAAGTCGGTTAAGCAAGCATCGTACTGATGTTCTGCCAATAACTGCTTGGCTTTTGCTAAACGATACGCGACATGGGTTTGAATACCCATACGTGCCAAAGTCATTTGCATGAGGGTACAAAGGTCTTCTTCGTCATCTACCAATAAAACCAAAGGTTGAACAGCGTGCATATTTTCCCCAAAACCACACAAAATTAAATCAAATCCATAGCAACATGATTGACCCAATATCAATCGTGTTTATTCAATGGCCAATGGCGCGTAGACATTTCATCCTGAAACATGCGCCTTGTTCTTGTTCTACATAGCTCAGCTTGGCTTGATTGGCCTCGCAAAAACTATGCGATAGATACAATCCTAAACCAGTTCCATTGATTTCGGTACTGAAAAATGGCTGGAATAGATAGAGGAGATCTTGACTGGCGACACCTGCACCAAAATCCCGCACATCTATATAAATATAAGTTGCTTCCGGATAGACCGTAATCTCAATGGGCTGCTGTGCAGCATTGTGTCGAATAGCATTACGAATCAGGTTAATCAGCACTTGGCGTAATTGTGATTCATCAAACAGAATGCTCAGTTGTTCGGTCAGTGTAAGTTGAATTTGACTCGCTGCATCAGGTAAATCTTCCTGAATGAATTGCGGCAAAAACTGATTGAGCTGAATCGCGACAGGCGTAGTTTGTTTGTTTTTAACCATGCTCAGCGTGTCATGAATAATTTTATCAATTCGTGTCGCTTGTTTGCTGATCATGTCGGACAGCAATTGTTGCTGTGCAGCATCACTGCCTGTAAATAAATTGTTGGCTTGTACAATGGCTGCCAAAGGATTGCGAATTTCATGCGCAATACTGGCAGAGAGTTGCCCTAAGGCGGCTAGTTTGAGTTGCTGTACTTGTTGATTAATTTTACGTCCATCCTGCAGCACCAATAAAGTCAGCGTTTGATGTGGCACTTTGAGTTTTTGGACCTGAATGTGCACATGAAAATGACTCAGTTGCGATTCGAATTGAAACTTTTCTCCATCTTGCAACTGATCAAATTTGAACAGATCAAATAAATCGGGCTGAATTTTATACAATGGATAAGTCGCGTGTGCATATTTGTGATGAATTCCGAGCAGATGACAGGCGGCAGGGTTGCTAAGGACGACATGGCAATTTTCGTCTAAAACCAAATAGCCCATTTCGGTTTGTTCTAAAATATAACGGTTGATATTTTGTAGGCGGTTTAATTCCAAAGACTGTGAAAAGTTTAGATTCTCCAAAAGTTGGAAACGTCGTACAGCAATACGTCCACTGCCATAAACCACCCCAAATAAAAATGCCAAAAGCGCACTTTGACTAATATTATTGAGTGATGAAAAGTCCAGCAAACTCCCAACAAAGTGTTGATAAATCACCATAATCATCGCGATTAGAGTGATTGCTAAGGCTTTACGCTTTTGCAGCAAGAGTGAAGCCGCAAAAATCGTGATCACAAACAGTAGGCTTAAATATAAATTGGGTCCATCACTGGCAAAAGTCAGGCTACTCAGCGCGATAATATCAACAGCAAAAAATAGGGTCAGTTGTTGCGTGATTTTAAAGGGGATGGATTTATAGCTGATCAGTTGCAAGCAGTTAAAAATAAAATAACAAACCAAGGTGTACAGATATAAACCTGGGTACTGATATTGTGTGCCAAGCTGCTGAAAGGTGAGTAGGGTAATCAGCAGCAAACAAAAGGCAATCAGCATTCGGTAAGTACCATACCACATGCCAAGATGATACTGATTTAACTCAGAATATTGTTTTAATTCTGGCATATTATAAAGGTCTTATTTTTGCATCAACAGCGTTGAAAACTCTTGAACATTTAGGGTTTAATCAGTCCATAACGAATGGCAAGGTGGGTCAGTTTGACATCACTATCAATATTTAATTTTTCGAAAATACGGTAACGATAGGTATTTACGGTTTTTACACTGACAAACAACTTATCGGCAATTTCTTGTGCGCTAATACAGTTCACCACCATCATTGCCACTTGCATTTCACGTTCTGAAAGACTATCAAAAGGCGATTGTTGTGTGTCAGATAAGTATGAACTTGCCAGTTGTTCGGCAATATCGGCACTAAAGTATTTACCGCCCTGCATGACTTTTTTAATGGCACGTACCATTTCACTGACAGGTGCGCCTTTGGTGATATAGCCTTTTGCACCTGCTTTCAGCAATAAAGAAGGGTAAGGTTCTTCTGCCAAACCGCTCACCGCCAAAACTTTGGTGTCTGGAGCAGTTTGTAGCAGACGACGTGTGGTTTCCACACCCCCAATTCCTGGCATGTTCACATCCAACAACACTACATTGGGGTGATGCTGACGCACTAAGGTAATCGCTTCTTCTCCGGATTCAGCTTGTCCAATCACTTGCACATCGGCATGGTCTTCGAGCATACGGCAAATCCCAGTACGTACCAATTCATGATCGTCGACTACTAAAACTGTGATCACCTACACTCTCCCTTTGAAAAAATCATCTTTTTTGTTACATAAAGCAAAATTAGCTTGCAATGAAACGACAAAATTAGCAATGCTATTCTTAATCTAGAATGAAAAGTTCTGCACACTATGGTGTTAAAAACGATTCATTATTGTATTTTTAAATGTAAGGCATATTTGAGGTAATACGCAAATGTATCTTACCTCCCTGAGTTGAGTAAGCAGTCGTGAAAAATTCTAAGAAGTCGTTAATGCATGTGCTGGTCGCATCTATGATGTTCAGCCTAAGTTCTGTCAGTTTTGCTGAACTTGTCATCAATCCTTCCTCTGGGAGCGACGGTCAGGCGACCTTAAGTTGGTCTTCAGAGCAAGCCGATCAACTCTTAAATGGAGATCTAGAAAGTACAAGTGCAAGCACCCAGACGAGCCTAGAGAGCTTTGTTGAACCTACACCGCCAGGTTCAACGAAAATTACCACGACAGTACGTAGTAGCAATGGTGTTGCACCTACTTCGGCTGCACCTAAAACAGTCCGTATTTTAGATACGTCTGCTTATAGTAGCCAACCGTCAGTCAATGCACGTGCAGCTTTGGTGATGGATGCACAAACAGGTGAAGTGCTGTATAGCAAAAATACCAATGTGGCATTACCGATTGCTTCTGTGACGAAGGTAATGACTGCAGTGGTGACCTCTGATGCGCGTTTGAATATGTCTGAACAAATCACTTTGCAATCGATCGATTTTGCAGGTGCGGCAGGTAAAAACTCAAGTTCAACCTTGCGTGTGGGCGACAAGTTAAATCGTGCTGAAGCGTTACTGTTTGCATTGATGAAATCTGAAAACCCTGCTGCTGCCGCGTTGGCACGTACTTATCCAGGTGGGAAAAATGCCTTTGTAGCGGCAATGAATGCTAAAGCGCGTGAATTGGGTATGCATTCTACTCGCTTTACCGAAGCAACAGGCTTAGACCCGCGTAATGTATCTTCTGCGCGTGATTTGGGTATTTTGGTCAGCACCGCTTCGCAATATGGTTTGATCCGCCAATTCTCAACCACGCCAACCTATGACTTTAACTTGGGTTATCGTGTTTTAAAATCTAACAATACCAATGCACTGGTACGTAATGGTGGTTGGAATATTAATCTGTCTAAAACAGGCTATATCAATGAAGCAGGGCGTTGTGTGGTGATGCATACCACTCTAAATAACCGTCCTGCAGTGGTGGTGCTTTTGGGTGCAGCTACTTCACAAGCACGTACCAATGACGCCACCCGCTTAATGAGTTGGGCAAGCCAGTTACCTAAACGTATTTAAGAGCACATTCAGCTTGGAGCGTTGAGTTATCAATCGTATGACTCAACTTCCGTTAAAGTTGCATGATTCCAAATACAAAAAAACCTGCTAATGCAGGTTTTTTTGATCACGATTCAAAACTTACATATTTGAAAGAATCGAGTCTTTTACTTGTTGCATCGTAGCATCAATAGAGAGCATCACCGCATCTGCACATTGTTTCATGGCAGTGTCAGGATCTTTCAGACCGTTACCTGTTACGGTACATACAATCACAGAACCTTCTTTAATTTTACCTGCTTTGATGTCACGCATTGCACCACCAATTGATGCAGCAGATGCAGGCTCAACAAATACACCTTCATACATTGAAAGCATGCGTTGAGCTTCTAAGATTTCAGCATCAGTGAGCTCATCAAACCAACCTTCTGAATCGCGTACAACGGCTTTAGCATGGTTCCAGCTTTGTGGATTACCAATACGAATTGCAGTTGCAACAGTTTCAGGGTGTTCTACAGGCGCACCTCGTAAGAATGGCGCAGCACCAGAAGCTTGATAACCCACCATGACTGGGCGACCTTCAGGGTTTGGACCTGTGAATTTATCCGTTGCTGCGTCATAGATCACTTGCTCGAATTGATCGGCAGGTTGGTTGGCAACTGCTTCGGTATAACCCATCCAGTGTGCAGTAATGTTTCCTGCGTTACCTACAGGCAAGCAGTGGTAATCTGGTGCACGACCTAACTCATCTACAATTTCATACGCAATGGTCTTTTGACCTTGTAAGCGGTAAGGGTTGATTGAGTTCACAATGGTAACAGGTGCATGGTCAGCAATTTCTTTGACTAGACGCATACCATCGTCAAAGTTACCGCGGATTTGCATGGTGATAGCACCGTACATCATCGCTTGTGCCATTTTACCCATGGCAATTTTGCCTTCAGGAATTAAAACGAATGCTTTGATACCTGCACGGGCAGCATAGGCAGCAGCTGCAGCAGAAGTGTTACCTGTTGATGCACAGATAATGGCTTTTGAACCTTCTTCAACTGCTTTAGTGACTGCCATGGTCATACCACGGTCTTTAAATGAACCTGTCGGGTTTAAGCCTTCATACTTCACATAAATTTCAACATCTTTACCAATAATGCGTGGAATATTCTCAAGCTTAATCAGCGGTGTGTTTCCTTCGCCTAGAGAGATTGCACGTGTGGTTGTAGACACTGGTAAACGGTCACGATAACGGTCAACTAAACCAGTATAACGATTGGCATTCGACATGATGATGTTCCAATTGTGTGTAGAGCTTGGCAAGGGGAAATACTCCCCTTCACCCGATTAATTATCAAGCGATTCTAAACGAATTCGTACAATTTCGCCATGAATGGTTGGCAATGCTTGAATTTGTTGTAACGCTTCATCCATTTTCGATTCTAGGACTGGGTCAGTCAGAATTACGATAGGAATAAGGTCTTTTAAGCGTGATTGCTGCATGATGGCATCAATACTGATTCCCGCACGGCTTAAAATCGTGGTCACATCGGCTAGTACGCCAGTTTGGTCTTCGGCATTAATGCGAATGTAGTAACCCGTAGTCATTTCTTCACGGCTTAAAATTGGCAAGTCGGTTAAGGCTTCAAATGCCAATTGTGGAATTGTACCAGCGCCATCTTCGGTATAAGAAATGTCACGGACAATATCAATGACATCGGCAACCACCGCAGAGGCTGTTGGGCCTGCACCTGCACCTGCGCCATAATAGAGCGTTGGACCCACTGCATTGGCTTGTACCAAGACCGCATTTTTTACGCCGTTAACATTGGCAATTAATTCTTCTTCAGGAATTAAGGTTGGGTGAACACGCAGTTCAATGCCTTTTTCGGTACGACGGGCAATCCCTAAGTGTTTGATGCGGAAACCGAGTTCTTCGGCATATTTCACATCTTGTGCGGTCACTTTGCCAATACCTTCGGTAAAGACCTTGTCAAACTGTAGCGGAATACCAAATGCGCATGAAGCCAAAATGGTCAGTTTGTGTGCAGCATCAATACCTTCGACGTCAAAAGTCGGATCGGCTTCGGCATAGCCTAATTCTTGTGCTTCTTTCAGTACATCTTCAAAGGCACGACCTTTTTCGCGCATTTCGCTTAAAATGAAGTTACCTGTACCGTTGATGATGCCTGCCAACCATTCAATTTTGTTGGCAGCCAAACCTTCACGGATGACTTTAATGATTGGAATGCCACCCGCAACCGCAGCTTCATAGGCAATTTGTACGGCATTATCTTCAGCCGCTTTAAACAGCTCATTACCATGTTCTGCAAGTAGGGCTTTGTTGGCTGTCACGACCTGTTTGCCGTGTTTCATGGCTTCCATGATCACGTCATAAGCAGGGTGAATACCGCCCATCACTTCAACAACTACGTCTACATCGGGTTGACGGACAATGTCCATCAGGTCTGAGCTTTGCTTGACCGATTCAGGCAAGTTTAGGTCAGGACGCGGACGGCGTGTTCCTACATAAGTGATTTCAATTTCACGACCGGTGCGACGTCTAATCTCAGCAGCATTTTCTTTTAATAGTTTAAGGGC
Source organism: Acinetobacter sp. PW68 (assembly GCF_020982655.1). Classification (NCBI taxonomy): domain Bacteria; kingdom Pseudomonadati; phylum Pseudomonadota; class Gammaproteobacteria; order Moraxellales; family Moraxellaceae; genus Acinetobacter; species Acinetobacter sp. PW68. Next base: position 244,533 of record NZ_JAHZSX010000001.1, read on the forward strand.
ACCACCACCCACAGTACCAAGACCGAGGATTGCCAGACGAACTGGTTTCACGTCACACTCCATATTTTAATAACTTTAAGCAAGTCTAGATCATAGCTAAAAAAACGCGCTGACTCTAGGGCAGATCGCACTTATCTTTACCGTATAAAAAAAAGTAAAATAACGCATAAGAAATCGTTATTTATAATGGCTCTATAGATGCTGCATCTTGGTGTATTGCAATGATGCAGCATCCACAGAAACTCTATTTTTAGTTGTCTAAACGCTTGATCAATTCAGCGGTAGACATATAGCCGCCTAAATATATGCCTTCGGCATTATAAATTGCAGGTGTGCCATTTACGCCCATATTTAAGCCCAATTGATATTGAGCACGAACAGGGTTTTTACAGTTGGCAGGCGCAATTGATGCACCATTCATAACCGCATTAAAGGCTGCATGACGGTCTTCGCTACACCAGATCGCTTCCATGTTCGGCATGTGCTGTTCGCCACGTGGCCAAGCAATATAACGGACTTCAATGCCTTTGCCGTTCATTTCATCCATTTGTTCATGCAGACGATGGCAATATGGGCAGCTGACATCTGTAAATACATAAATGACGTGTTTGGTTTTGCCTTTGGCAGGAAAGACCAGTAAATCTTCTTGCTTTAATTCAGCAAAGATTTTTTTGTTCACACCTGCTTGTAGGTTTTCACTGACGTTATGCAGTTCTTTGTCACCTAAACGGATCACATCACCCTGAATAATGTATTTGCCGTCACTGGTGGCATAGACCGATGACATGCCTTCAAGACTCACCCAAAATAAATTTGGAACTTCCGTGGCTTTAATGTCGGTAATTTTGGCGTTGATGCCTGCGGTTTTAAAATGTTGTTGCAAGGTCGTGCTTAATCGCTGTTGTGCATTGCGTTCAATTAGGGTTGATGCTTCACCCGTAGCAGGGGCACTAGCGGTGAGCGTGGTTTGTTTTTTATCGTCGTTGTTTGCATTTGAACATGCGGTGATTGCAAAAGCACTTGCCAGTGAGCAGGCAATCAAAAGTGTCGAGCGGGTAAATGTCATAAACAACCCTTTCTTGTTGGCAAAAAATAGAGCGCTAGCATAACAAAAAATATTCATGATCGTTAGACTCTGTTGCTATTTATAAAATGGCAACAGAGTCTATGCTTCTACGTGGTTTTTATTTTAAGCCCGTGGATGATGTTGGGCATGCAATTGCTGCATACGGATTTGTGCGACGTGGGTATAAATTTGTGTGGTGGATAAATCGCTGTGTCCAAGTAGCATTTGTACCACGCGTAAATCTGCCCCATGATTGAGTAAATGTGTGGCAAAGGCATGTCTTAATGTGTGTGGCGATAACTCGGCCTGAATCCCTGCTTGCAGGGCATAGCGTTTAATGGCATACCAGAAATTTTGACGGCTCATGATGCCGCCATGCACCGTTAAAAATAGATAATCGGTGGCACTTTTATACAGTTGTGGACGTGACTCGGTTAAATATTTTTCTATCCACTCACAAGCAACTTGTCCCATAGGCACCAAACGCTCTTTATTACCTTTACCTACAATTCGTAAATAGCCTTGTTTTAGGTTGATCAATTCTAAACGTAAATTCAGTAACTCCGTCACCCGTAAACCGCAAGCATATAAGACTTCTAGCATGGCACGATCTCGTAATCCTAGTGCAGTGTTGATATCTGGGGCGTGAATTAAAGCTTCCACATCGGCTTCAGATAAATCTTTGGGTAAGGCACGACCTAATTTTGGAGTTTTATGCGCAGCAACAGGGTTGTCAGAACGTAGTTTGTGTTCTCTTAAAAATTTATAAAAAGAACGTAGCGCAGATAGGCAGCGCGCAATAGAGCGGGGGCTTTTTTGTTGTTTGGTGAGTTCGATGAGTACATCCGAAATATCGTCATGATCCCATTCAGGCATAGCTTTGCTGACATAATTGCTGCACTGAATTAAATCGGACAAATAGGCATTGCGAGTATGCGGGCTAACACTTTGTGCAATTAAATCGTTGCGATAGCCTTCCAAAAAACTCAAAGTTTCAGGAATTAATATTGCAGCAGGAATACGAGGTTTTTTGTTCAGCATAGGCATCACAGAGAAAATCACAAAATTAATTGAGAAATTTGATAATAAGCAGCGTTATTTTCTACTCTAATCCAATTCAGCAGGGCTGTCGATGTGATATAAAACATTCAAATGTAAGTTGACCTTATTTGTTAATTGTTCTCATTTGCGTATATAATGGGCAAAATAGTATAGGAATTTCACGGTGCGTTTGTCAGAACTCAAAGCAAAACAAACAGCCATCATCCGTCAGGTACTTCGGACTGCCGATGGTGCAACATCCCTAAATGATTTGGTTGCGAATCGCTTAGAAACGTTAGGCTTTGTGCCTGGGACGCCTGTGCAGGTGATCACTAAAGGTATTTTTGGTGGAGATCCGATCTTAATTCAAGTGGGATTTACCCGTTTTGCCTTGCGCAAAGTAGAAGCTCAACGCATAGAAATTGAGCAAGGAGCATCTGCATGAGCGATGCCTTACGTATCGCACTTGTAGGGAATCCAAACTGCGGTAAAACTTCTTTATTTAACCATTTGACAGGGAAGCGTCAGAAAGTTGCAAACTATGCGGGTGTTACCGTAGAGCGCAAGCTTGGGCAGTTCAGCTTGCCTTCAGGGCAGGCGGTGCGGGTTTTAGATTTACCTGGCACTTACAGCTTAGAAGCCACCAGTCCCGACGAAGCCATTACCCGAGATGTGGTTCAGGGCAAAATTGCTGAAGAAGGTCAGCAAGATGCATTTTTGTGTGTGGTCGATGCGACCAACCTAAAACTGCATTTGGGTTTAGTGCTTGAAATGATTGAGTTGGGACGTCCAATTTTATTGGTGCTCAACATGATGGATGAAGCACGCCGCCGCGGGATGCAAATTAATACGCAAAAATTGTCTGAGCGTTTGGGTGTGACTGTGGTGGAAACTGTTGCGGTGCGTGATTCAGGTATTCAAAATTTAATGCACGCCTTAGATCAGGGCAAATTTGCTGTTCCGCAGACAGAATTGACAGGCCTAACAGGCAGCCAGCATCAGCGTATTCAAACCATTTTGCATGATGTGGTGCAGTTTGTAGATGAAGAAGACAAACGCTCTGATTTCCTCGATAAAATCTTTTTACATCCTGTATTTGGTTTAGTCAGCCTTGCGGTGATGATGTTTATTGTCTTCCAGGCCGTATTTGCTTGGGCTGCACCGTTTATGGATGGCATCGAAAGTTTATTTGGCTGGCTAGGTGAAGTGATTGGCGAAAACATTAGCCATCCCTTACTGAACAGCTTGATTGTGGATGGCATTATTGCAGGTGCAGGCGGTGTAGTGGTGTTCTTGCCGCAAATTTTAATTCTGTTCCTGTTTATTTTAATTCTGGAGGAATCAGGCTATTTGCCACGTGCCGCATTCTTGCTCGATAAACTGATGTTTAGCGCAGGTTTGAGTGGTCGTGCCTTTATTCCATTGCTGTCTAGTTTTGCCTGTGCAGTGCCGGGTATTATGGCAACACGTAGTATTGCTGACCCACGTGATCGTCTAACTACGATTATGGTCGCGCCGTTAATGACTTGTTCTGCTCGCTTACCTGTATATGCCTTGCTCATCGCTGCATTCATTCCCAATCAAACCGTCTGGGGTATGTTTAATTTACAAGGCCTAGTGCTATTCAGTCTTTATATGGCGGGCATTTTGAGTGCCTTAGGCGTATCTTTTGTGCTTAAATTTTTGCAAAAAGATAAATCTGAGCATGTCTTGTTGATGGAACTACCAAGCTACCGTTTTCCAGACCTAAAAAGTGTGTGGATTGGTTTGCTGGATCGCGCCAAAATTTTCTTGAAGCGTGTCGGTGGCATTATTTTTGCGCTGTCGATTTTATTGTGGTTCTTGTGTACCTTCCCGCAACCGCCTGAAGGTGCGACCCTGCCTGCAATTGACTACAGTTTTGCAGGGATGCTGGGGCATGTGTTACAGCCAATTTTTGCTCCAGTTGGGTTTAACTGGCAAATTGTGATTGCCTTGATTCCTGCGATGGCAGCGCGTGAAGTGGTCGTGGCTGCCTTAGGCACAGTCTATGCCTTATCTGCAGTGAATGAAGATGCTATGTCTCAAGGCTTGGCTGCATTAATCAGTGGCGGTGGCGAACTGGGTTGGTCATTGGCAACGGGTTTGTCGTTATTGGTGTGGTTTATTTATGCACCGCATTGTTTGGCGACTTTGGCCACCGTAAAGCGTGAAACAGGTTCATGGCGTACAGTAAGTTTTATGACGGTGTATTTATTTGGTTTGGCTTATTTCATGTCATTTTTGACTTATCAAACAGCATCTTATTTTTTGGGCTAAGGCTATTTTAGGCTTCACAGGAGAATACAAACATGATTGAAATTCTGATTGTTGCTGCATTGGTGCTGTGGAGTGCTGTGGTCGTCTTTAAAAAAGTCTTTCCTCAAACCTCTAGCGCAGTTTTTCTAAAACTGTCCAATTTCTGTGCTGAAAAAGGCTGGCATGGCTTGGCCAAGTGGCTAAAACCTGCAGCAGCGACAGGCTGTGGTGGTAGTTGTGGTTGTGATCATTCAGATCAACCCGCAGAAAAGAAAGTTGAAGTTCAAGCGGTGAAGTGGAAATAGAGTTGATTCACTGTAGGGATATTCTTTTTTAAAAAACCGTCAGCATTATGACGGTTTTTTTACGCACTGACACAAAAAATTTGCAGAAACTGCAAACAGAAAAAGCATTCAAAACAGCAAAGTGCTACCATTTTGTCAGTTTCAAAATTACCGCACAAAATGGGGCAAAAATGTTAATACAACGTGGTGGATTAAAAGTCGTTGCAGGGCTTGGTATTTCGGGTGTTGCAGCCGTTAATTTCTTACATCATCAGGGTTACCGCGTTGCTGTGACAGACTCTCGCCCCACACCTCCAGGACATGATCAAATTCCAGCCGAGGTTGAAACTCGTTTTGGGGAGTTTGATCAGGATTTATTGCTGTCTGCAGAAGAAATTGTGATTAGCCCTGGGCTAGACCCAAAATTACCTGAAATTCAGGCTGCCATGGCGCAGGGTATTCCTGTGGTGAGTGAAATTCAAATATTACGTCGTGCAACCGACAAACCTATTGTGGCTATTACTGGTTCAAATGCGAAAAGTACCGTGACCACGTTAATTGGTTTAATGGCAGAGCAGGCGGGTAAAAAGGTAGCTGTGGGTGGTAATTTAGGCCGTCCTGCGTTGGATTTGATTAAAGATGATCCTGAGCTGTATATTTTAGAACTTTCCAGTTTTCAGCTAGAAACCACCTCGAATTTAAATGCAGAAGTGGCGGTGGTGCTGAACATGAGTGAAGACCATTTAGACCGTCATGGCGATATGCTGGGTTATCACACCGCCAAACATCGTATTTTTCAGGGTGTGAAAAAAGTGGTGTTTAACCGTGATGATGCTTTAAGTCGTCCGTTAGTGCCAGATCAAACTCCTATGCAAAGTTTTGGCTTAAATGCGCCTGACTTAAATCAATATGGTTTGTTAAAAGATGATGATGGCAGCATGTGGTTGGCACGTGGGCGTGAGCGTTTATTAAAAAGTACCGAGATGTATATTCAAGGTACACACAATATTGCGAATGCATTAGCATGCTTGGCATTGGGTGAAGCCATTGGTTTAGCTATGCACAGTATGCTGGAAACGCTGAAAACCTTTAAAGGTTTGGAGCATCGTTGTGAATTCGTCAAAGAATTACATGGGGTGCGTTATTATAATGACTCCAAAGGAACCAATATTGGTGCAACTTTGGCGGCCTTAGATGGCTTGGGCGCAGCAATTCAGGCACAAGGTGGCAAGGTTGCGATTATTTTAGGTGGGCAAGGCAAAGGGCAGGACTTTACTGCGCTACGTCAATCATTGCAACAATATGCCAAATTGGCGGTGTTGATTGGTGAGGATGCCACGAAAATTGAAACAGCAGTTGCAGGAACAACCCAACTCTTAACTGCAGATACCTTGCAACAAGCCGTTGAAATCTGCCAACAACATACACAGGCGCATGATGTGGTGCTATTGTCACCTGCATGTGCAAGTTTTGATATGTTCTCGGGCTATCCAGAACGTGGTCACAAGTTCGTTGCTTATGTCAACGCACTGGTATAACAACAATAAGGTGTGAGATATGGCTGGCTTTGCTCAGACAACAATCAATAAACTCAATCAGGTCTATGATCGCTGGTTACCCAAACTGCCAGCGGAAGTGAATGTACGCAATGTACTGATTTTTAGCGTACTAGCGTTGTTGTGTATTGGCTCAATCATGGTGGCGTCGGCTTCGATGCCTTATGCCGAGCGTATGCATGAAAATGCCTTTCACTATGTATTGCGTCACGGCATTTCAATTGTGGTGGCATTGGGAGCTGCCGTGGTTGCCTATCGAGTGCCGCTGAATACCTGGTTTAACAACACCTTTTTTCTGTGGATTGTGACCATTGCTTTGTTAGCTGCAGTCTTGTTGGTGGGTACTGAGGTCAATGGTTCTAAACGCTGGATTCGGGTCGCAGGCTTTACCTTGCAAGCGTCCGAAGTCGCTAAAGTGATGATGGCTATTTTTACCGCTGACTATGTGGTACGCCGTGCCGAAGAAGTGCGTAATAACATTAAAGGGTTGATTCGTCTTGCTGTGATTATGGCAGTCACGGTAGGTTTGGTGATTGCAGAGCCTGACTTGGGGGCGACAGTGGTGATTGCCTTGACCATGTTGGGGGTGTTCTTTTTAGCGGGTGCACCATTAATTCAGTTTGGTATTGCTTTTGGGGCGATTATTGCCGCCTTTGTGTTTTTAGTGGTATTCGAACCTTATCGTTTTGAGCGTTTAATGTCGTTCTCAAACCCATGGAATGATCCTTTGGGTGTCGGCTATCAGTTGTCTAATGCTTTAATGGCATTTGGACGCGGTGAATGGGTAGGGGTAGGTTTGGGGCATAGTATCCAGAAAATGTCCTATTTGCCTGAAGCACATACAGACTTTATGTTGGCTGTCTTGGGTGAAGAATTTGGTTTCTTAGGCATTTTGGTGGTGCTGTGCTTCTCTTTTGCGATGCTGATTGCCTGCATTAAAATTGGTCATCGTGCCCTAAAAAACCAGTACTTACGTGCAGGGTATTTGGCTTATGGCATCAGCATTATTTTCTTATTGCAGATTATGGTGAACGCAGGCATGAACATGGGCATGTTGCCGACCAAAGGTTTGACCCTGCCTTTTATTAGTTATGGTGGTTCATCGTTAATTATGTGTGCAGTGATGGTGAGTTTGATTCTGAAAATTGAAGCCAGCACGCACGAGATTAACCCAAGCCGTGAGGAATCGAATTTCTAGAATTTATTCTTCTATTTCGCTTCTTGCTGAGTATGGTGCAAAACCATGCTTGGCATCACTGTGCCACAATGTAAACACTTGACCATGGTGTTTTGCCGTCTAGACACAGGGAACAAGGCAATAAAAAATAAGGAAAAATATTGTCGTTGCTGTCTGAGTTCATAGTTACTGCAGGTGCGGCAAACGGGGCATTTAAATTGCTTTTTTTCGACTACTTTGGTTTTAGGTCCCACACCAAAAATAAAAAACATGACACAACCTCAACTGATCAATTCACTTTGAGCATAACTGAATTTTAAGTTTTATAAATAATAGCCGTGTAAAGTTGTACCTGTAGGAATACGTGAAAGATCCCATTGTTGAATGGCTTGTGCGAGCATCCGTGCAGGCGTGTCTAATTCGACAGCAACCTGATTTAATGCGCTTAAGGCGGCCTGTAGTAACTTTGGCGCTTGGGCTAAATCTAAAGCTTGTGCCAAGTTCTGTTTAGACAGTTTTTGCCCTTGCGCATTCATGGCTAAAGGCAGGTGCGTGTATGTGAGTTGAGGGTAGCCTAACAGTTGTCCCAAATAGATTTGACGTGCGGTGTTGTCGAGTAAATCTGCACCACGAACCACATGGGTAATGCCTTGCAAATAATCATCCACCACTACTGCCAATTGATAATTGATAATGCCATCACGCCGTTTCAGGACAAAATCGCTCAAGTCTTGTGCAAGGTTGGAACATTGTTTTCCTTGCAAGCGGTCTTGAAAGCAAATTTCTTGGTCTGTGACTTTGACCCGAATCGCTTGATTGGTAAAATCTAAGCCTAAATTGCGGCAAGTCCCTGCATAAATATGATTGGAGCCAAGCATTTTACGGGTGCATTGACAGGCATAGACCAAGCCGCGTTGCTGCAATTGTTGTAATACGGCTGCATAGAGATCAAGTCGATCTTTCTGGAAAATAATTTCGGCATCGGGTTCAAATTGAAAGGCATCTATACAGCGCAAGATATGGCTTTCACTGCCTGGGTAGATGCGTGGAATGTCCGTATCTTCAATACGTACCAACCAAGTGCCGTGCTGAGCTTTGGCATCGCAATAACTGGCAACGGCAGTGATAAGAGAGCCAAAATGCAAAGGGCCAGTTGGCGATGGTGCGAACCGACCTGAGTAGCGTGTCAGCGAAATATGATCTCGCTGACGCGTATGCTCCGCTAAGGAATTTTCAACAGTCACAATTAACCGTTATTTTGCTTCTCTTTGATCTCTGCAAAAGTTTTACAGTCAATACATAGTGTTGCCGTTGGACGTGCTTCTAAGCGACGCAAACCGATTTCGATACCGCAAGTTTCACAGAAACCATAATCATCGTTTTTAATCGCTTCAATAGATTGTTCAATTTTACGAATCAATTTACGTTCACGGTCACGAGTACGTAATTCAATCGCAAATTCTTCTTCTTGTGTCGCGCGGTCATTCACATCAGGCAAAGCTGTATTTTCGTCTTGCATGGTGTTGAGTGTACGATCTACTTCTGACATTAACTCTTCTTTCCACGCCATGAGAATTTGACGGAAATGTTCGAGTTGTCCTTCAGACATGTATTCTTCATTCTTTTTCGGCTGATAAGGTGCAATACCAAATAAGCTAGCTGTAGAACCACCCTCTAAAGCCTTTGGCTTCGCCTTACGCACGCGTTTTGTAGCTTTTTCTTCTACAAGATCTGTTTGTTCGTCCAAGACTTGATTTAGGTTGTCATTCGCCATGTAGGACATTCCTCATCATATGCGTAAGATTCATACGCGAAAAATATGGTGATATGCAAGTGTTTTTATCCACTCCCTCAGAAAGAATTCTTTCTTCGGGGGACGTCATCATATAGACTTTTTTTGATTATGGATAGTCTTTGATGTTTGGATGTGTTATCGCATTTTTTGTTGAAGGCATAAAGTAAAGCAAAAAAAATAAAATGGAAAGTTAATAACCTGAAATTTCAAAATTTATTTGTTGTTCGAAATGTTCAACCCGATGCACTTGGGTGCTATAACTGCCATCTGCATTCAAATGTAACACACGGTAACCTGGTGCTTCAGGTCCAAGCGCAAAGTGCTGGCTATGCGGTTTAAATTGCACACAGGTTGAAGGCGTAGAGTAAAACTGAATCCCTTGCCATTCATTGAGTGAGTCTTGATGAACATGCCCGCACAGTAACAATTTGACGTTGTTGTGTCGTGCCAAGACATCAATTAAGGATTCGGTATTTTTAAGTTTATGCTGATCAATCCAGTGGGACTGCATATCAAAAGGGTGGTGATGACAGGCAATAATTACCTGCTGATGGGCATGTTGCTGTAAAAGCTGATCTAATTGTTGCAATTGTGCTGCATCCATCCAACCATCGATCCGACCTTTGACCGCAGTATTGAGTAAAATGACACTCCAATTACCCAACTCAATTGCATGAACTTCATTGGACTGTAAATGAAATGGAAAAATTGCTATATCATCATGATTACCCGGAATCTGGAAATGCGGTGTATTTAAAGTCTGCATAAACTGCAAATAACGCTGATAGGTTTCAGTAACGGGTATTTGTGCTAAATCGCCCGTATGGAAAATAGCATCAAGCCGCGGGTATTGCTGTTGAATATCATGCATCACCGCATGAAAGCTACGTTCAGGATTCATATGCACAAACTCTAAATCTTCCTGATTCATGAGGTGCGTATCGGAAATTTGTACAATGGTCCAGCGTTGCTGCTGATTGTTTGAGATTAAAGTCATGCCTGACCCCTTAGACATCCTTTACGGTTTTAATTTGTTGTTGTAACCATTGCAATGCCATGATGACAGGTGCATTTTTTAGCCGACCATTGGTTAGCAAGTTTGGAATTTCCCGATAATCAATAATGTGTAATTGAATGTTTTCTCCTTCATCAGGCATACCAAACACGCCACCTTCCTGTGGTAAGGTGGTGTTCGCACTATATAAGTGGAACAATTCTGCGCATGCCCCTGCAGATGGATAAAAACTGAATAAATGTTGTAATTCTTTTAACTCGCAGCCCGATTCTTCTAAAGCTTCACGACGAATACAGCTTTCAGGTGATTCATCACCATCTAGCACCCCTGCAATCACTTCAAGTTGCCAAGGTGAGTCGTGATCATCAATTGCACCAATGCGGAATTGTTCAATTAGGGCAAATTTTTGTTGTGCTGCATCATAAATGAGTACCCCAGCCGCTTCAGGACGTTGAATGAGTTCACGCTGAAGGACTGGGGTATATGTGGTTTGATTAAACAAGCGATGACTCAGGCTGACTTTTTCAACCTGAATAAAACCACGATACAGGTATTCACGCTGGTGAATCTGTGCATCGTGTTGTCCATAAGTTGCTTGTTGAATAATCTTCATAAATTCTCATCAGGATGAGCAAAGCATAATTTCATCCTAACTGAGATTTTATTGAATACAAACGCTTTTTAAACAAATTAGAGCTTATGGTACAATTTTTGACCATGTTCCTGATAAGCGGTTTTCATGGCTTTGAGACCTGATTCGACCTCTGCATCCACTTGCTCCGTTTTGTTCGCAGCATTTTGATTTTGTGCATAATCTCTCACGTTTTGCGTGATTTTCATCGAACAGAACTTCGGTCCACACATCGAACAGAAGTGTGCAGATTTATGCGCTTCTTTCGGCATAGTTTCATCATGCATGCTGCGTGCAGTATCTGGGTCAAGGCTCAGGTTAAACTGATCTTCCCAGCGGAATTCAAAACGTGCTTTAGATAGGGCATTGTCACGGGCTTGTGCACCTGGATGACCTTTGGCAAGGTCAGCCGCGTGGGCTGCAATCTTATAGGTGATGATGCCGTCTTTGACGTCTTTTTTGTTTGGTAAGCCCAAATGTTCTTTCGGTGTCACATAGCACAGCATTGCTGTGCCGTACCAACCAATCATCGCTGCACCAATTGCAGAAGTAATATGGTCATAACCCGGTGCAATATCAGTGGTTAATGGGCCGAGTGTATAGAATGGTGCTTCTTTACAGACTTCAAGTTGCAAGTCCATATTTTCTTTGACCATGTGCATTGGCACGTGACCCGGACCTTCAATCATCACTTGCACATCATGTTCCCAAGCGCGGTGAGTCAATTCACCCAAAGTCCGCAGTTCGCTGAATTGTGCTTCGTCGTTGGCATCTTGAATACACCCCGGACGTAAACCATCACCCAAGCTGAACGATACATCGTAAGCTTTCATGATTTCGCATATTTCATCAAAGTGCGTGTAGAGGAAGTTTTCTTCATGATGCGCCAAACACCACTGCGCCATGATTGAACCGCCACGCGATACAATACCTGTTAAGCGATTGGCTGTGAGTGGTACATAACGCAATAACACACCTGCGTGAATGGTGAAGTAATCTACACCTTGTTCAGCTTGTTCAATCAGGGTGTCTTTAAAGATTTCCCAAGTCAGGTCTTCAGCAACACCGTTTACTTTTTCTAAGGCCTGATAAATAGGAACAGTACCAATTGGTACAGGTGAATTACGGATAATCCATTCACGGGTTTCATGGATGTTCTTACCTGTCGATAAGTCCATGATGGTATCTGCGCCCCAACGGGTCGCCCAAGTCATTTTTGCGACTTCTTCATCAATACTTGAACCCAGTGCCGAGTTACCAATATTGGCATTGATTTTTACCAAGAAATTGCGACCAATAATCATGGGTTCACATTCTGGATGGTTAATGTTGGCAGGAATAATTGCACGACCTTCTGCCACTTCCTGACGTACAAATTCAGGCGTGATTTCAGTGAGGTTTTTAGCCCCAAAGTTTTGCCCTGGGTGCTGACGCATATCGACACCTTCGCGTTGGCGTTGGTTTTCACGAATCGCGATATATTCCATTTCTGGAGTGATGATGCCTTGTTTGGCATAGTGCATTTGGGTGACGTTTTTACCCGCTTTGGCACGGCGCGGCTTTTGAATATGGGCAAAACGAATCTCTGCAGTTCGGATATCGCGTAAACGCTCTTGCCCAAATACAGAGCTGAGGGTTTCTAGTTTTTCGGTGTCTTCACGCTCTTCAATCCATCTTTCGCGAACGTTTGGCAAACCTTTGTTTAGATCAATTTCAACATTAGGATCGGTGTATACACCTGAAGTGTCATACACCATAAGTGGTGGATTGTGCTCACCGCCTAAACCTGTTGGGGTGTCGGTCAGTTCAATTTCACGCATTGGTACCTGAATGTCTGGGCGTGAGCCTTGAATATAGACTTTTTTTGATGCAGGCAAAATACGGGTTAAATCTTTGGCATCTTGCTCGTGTTGAGCAGAAATGTCAGCAGGGGATAGATTCGTTAATTGGTTCATTGCAATGATCCTGAAGAATGAAATCAACGAATCAAGCACGACCAAAAACATTGCAATTGAGTGGTTGAAACTTTTACAGCTCAACATTAACCGTTTGGCGAGGTTTTTAGGTGGCTTGATTCCTACGCAGGTTTTAACCTGATCAGGTTCAACGGTACTTGAGTTTAAATCTGTGTTGCAGGCCACTGAGCAAGCAACAAAGAATGGACACAATCTCAGCGAGGAATTACTCGCGCTCCGTCAAGCTGTATAAATAGTAGCACGTTGTCGGTATAAAAGCAGACTTCACGTGGCTTTTATTCTCTAGCACTTCCTGACAAGGCTTTGAGGCTTGAGTGACTTTGGACAATTAACGAGTAATGCAAATGGCGTCGCTAAAGCAATCACGTTTAGCATCGATTGAGATATTTTTTAAATTTAAATATTGATTCAACTGTGCATGGACCAAGGCATAATCACCGTAATCACGCTGTTCACGTGCAGTGGGCTGTACTGCAATTTCAGTGAGTCGTTGTTCACTGCTCATGTGTATAAAAGCAAGAAATTTACGCGCTTGTTCTGCTAAGGGTGATTTTTGCAACTTTACCAGTTTTTTAACTTCAAATAATACGGCGGGTTGGATACTGGATTCATCGACATAGTCCTGTGAAACAGGATTATTGATTGTGCCTTTAAACAGCAGCATGGCATACACTTTGGCTAGGTAACGTGCATCGCGTATAAAGTGACTTTTAGGATAACGCTGCACGTAATCTTCCCAAAATAAGGCGCGTTCAGCCAAATCGGTAGCATCAAGGGTGAGCCCACCATCACGCAAACTATGCTGCATATTGTCTTTAGCCATTCTTTCAATAAAAATCTGCTCGGCATCGGGCATGTACGGGGCAAAAATAATGGCTAAATATTGCGGGCTACGGCGATAAACCTGTTGTGCTTCACCAGCATCGTATAGCTCTAAATAGGCTTGTCCTTTGTGTTTCAATAAATATTGATCGCGCAAAGCAAAGTTTTCAAAATGACTTTGCTGAATGGTCGGATGCTGTGCCATATCAAAAGCATGTTGATCAAAAGCTGCTTGTTCTGCAGCGCTGCGTTCCACATGCAAAAAACGCTGATACATTTGGGTCGAAAGATTAAGCAAATTTAATTGCTCATTTAAAGGCAGCAAGGGTAGGCAGACTTTTAAATCCTGATTGATTTGTTCTAGCGCAAACGTGGTGCGAGTATTGTCAATTTGCTGCATATTGTGCTGAATGTTTTCACACATTTGGGTCAAATCTACAGGTTCGCTAGCACTGGTCTCTACCTTTGGTGGTTCAGGTACGGGAGGTGTATCTGAATTTTGGCAAGCGAGCAAACACAGACAACTCCCAAGCAGCAGGGCAAGTTTACTGGCGTGAAGAAATTTAACCATTACAGCAATTCAACATGAGTATTCATTCATCATCTAGTACCTTCATTTCAGGCACAATGGATTCCAAAAATTCAAAATGAGTCATTCATACCAAAATTCTAAATTTCAAATATTCTCTGCGAAGCACACAGTTTTAGAAACTTGGATCGAAGGACGAAGGGAGAGCTTGTATTGTAAAGTCAAAGCCACGGAGTAAATTGTAGTATTCTGCTAGAGTTTGGTTACATGCCTGTGAGTAAGTACCACTTTATGCAGCGATTGTTAGTATGTGTATGGCTTTGCTTAGGTATTGCAATGAATTGAAATAATATGAAAAATTTTCAAATTAATGAAAATCATACGAAAAAAATGCAAATTCGCTTTAGTATGGGCGGTGTAAAAATACATTGCAGTAGGATTGATGAATTTACACAGTGGGTCGATCGAATAATAATGAAAAAAATGATGTTAGTGACATGCTTATGTTGGATGAGTTCAAGCGCTTTTGCTTTGGATTTAATGCAAGCCTATCAGCGTGCTCAAAATAGCGATCCGACTTGGCGCGCACAGCAATTACAATATCAGGCCGATCAATTAAATTTAGGGCTTGCGCAAGGCAATTTACTGCCAACTGTGACTCTGTCGGGCAATATCACCCGTAAAAGTCAGGAAATGAGTCGAGTCAATATTGCCAGTTCCTCGCCAGAGCTTTTAAGCAGTTCATCTTCAACTTCACGTCAAGTCGCGTTAACAGCACGTCAGCCTTTATTCCGTTGGGATGCTTGGCAAGCTCTAAAACAAGTCAAAACCTCGTTAAGCCTGAGTGAAGTCACGTTACGTTTACAACAACAGCAACATATTTTGAGTGTATCAGAAGCGTATTTTAACGTACTGCGACAACAGTCTTTAACTGCAGCATATTTACAAGAAGAACATGCCTTACTCGAACAGCTCAATATGATGAATGCCAAACTGCGCGAGGGTTTGGTTGCGAAAAGTGAAGTTAGTGAAGCCAATGCACAGTATCAAAATGCACGGGCAAACCGGATTGCCACACATGTGCAGTTGGTTTTGGCACAAGAGCAGTTGGCACAATTGATTGGACCGTACCACGAAAGTTTGGCGGTTTTGCGTGATGACTTTCAATTTCAAAAACCTGTGCCTGAAAGTTTAGAGGCATGGTCACAATTGGCACAAACTCAAAATTTGGCCATTCAGCAGGCACGTTTACAGCGACAATATGCCGAAGATGCACGTCGAGTTGAGCAAGCAGCACGTTATCCGCAGGTAGAAGCTGTGGGCAGTTATGGTTATGCCAAGCAAAGCCCTGAAAGTATCATGTCGCCCGATGGTCAGTTCGATCAGGTCGGGATTGAAATGAACTGGAATGTGTTTAGCGGTGGGCGGGTCAATAAAAATGTGCAAAAGGCAGCAGTTTTGGTACAAAAGTCTGAAGCTGAATTAGATGCTGCGATTCGTAAAGCCAATACCGATGTGAAACAGGCGTATTTACAAGTCGAAACCGATCAAGCCAAATTGCAGGCGCGGCAAGCTGCAATGAATTCTGCAGATTTGGTGGCACGAGCATCCAAAGCGCAATATCAGGAAGGTTTAAAGACCATGGTAGATGTACTGTTGGCACAACGTAACGCCTTTTCTGCCAAACAGGATTATCTCAATGCGCAATATGATTATTTAAAGCATGTGCTACAGCTAAAAGCAGCAGTTGGGCAGTTGACCGAACAAGATATACAGGAAATGAATGCTTGGTTGATTCAGAAAGCCATATAAAATCATTTTGTCATCTGTATCAGGTATGTTGTATAAAGACGGAAACGATCAGACTTGAGAGTTTGGTGAGAAAATGTCATAAAAGCGTCATCATTGCTATGCTTTAATATTCAATTATTGCGTCAGTCTATCCTTTTGTTGTGGAGTGTATTCCTTGAGTACGAATAATCCTGTGTTAAGTCACCATATTTCTTCTCAGTTCAATGAAGATTTGCAGGATGTAAATACCAAATTTATGACCATGGGTGGTTTGGTAGAGCAGCAGGTTGCCAACTCGATTCATGCACTCTTGGATACCGATGCAGCTTTGGCGGTAGAAGTTCAGTTCCAAGATAATGCTGTCAACCGCATGGAAACCGAAATTGATGAAGCCTTAACATTAATTTTGGCGCGCCGTCATCCTGCCGCAATTGATTTGCGTATGGTGATTGCCATGTCTAAAGCCAATACTGACTTAGAGCGTATTGGTGATGAAGCTGCAAAAATTGCCCGTATTGCTCAAAACTTATGTGAAGAAGGCGGTTCACCACGTGGCTATATGGAAACACGTCATATTGGTAACCAGGTGCGTGTCATGATTCATGATGCACTAGATGCTTTTGCGCGTTTAGATGTCGATCAAGCACTACGTGTTTTACTTGCCGATGCTGATATTGATCGTGAATATCAATCTGCAACACGTACCCTGATGACCTATATGATTGAAGATCCACGACATATTTCACGTGTGATTAATGTGATGTGGGTTTTACGTTCATTAGAGCGTATTGGTGACCACGCACGAAATATTTCAGAGCAAGTGATTTATATGGTGAAAGGTTTGGACGTACGTCATACCAGCGTTAAAGAAATTGAAGAAAAAGTACAGGAACGCTAAGTACAGTTTTTTTGAATATTCAGCCTCATCGGACGATGGGGCTTTTTTTTGCTTAAATTATTCTTCTAGATTTTGGGTGATCTTTAAGATTTGAAACTGCCTGAATTTTGGATAAAAAAATCTCAGACTTTGGGGGAAATCTGAGATTGAAATCGAGAATATTTATTATAGCGAGAGATCCTTGCTTATCTTCTCAAAATAAGTATAGAAAAATCACACGCAAGAATCATGTGGTATATTGTAGTGGAATGTAGCGTTTTATGTACAAATGTATTTTGGAATTACATTGTTATTCGTGTGATTTATTTTTTATGATTTTATTTGAAATCATCGCCTAAGCCACTATTTTTAGGGCTTAAAAATGTAAATGTTCATCTTTAAAAAATCAGCAACAGCTTTCATTTTTTGAATCTTCTTTCAGTTGTTTTGCTGCATGGCAGTAGGTCATGCAAAAAAAGGCATAAAAAAGAGCCTTCGTGAAGACTCTTCTTTGGTATTAGTGCGTGATCTCAGTATCGCATGATGCAAGTGCAAATACTGGTTTGGAATTAGTTTTGAGGTTTTAAACCTTCAGCGACTTCTAAGCTAGCATCATTGTTCAGGAATTTTTCACGCTGTTCTTCAAGAAACTTTTTCGCATCGGCCTCAAACACATTTAAACGCTTTTCGTTAATGAGTGTAGTTTGGTGTTTGAGCCATTCTTGCCATGCCTGCTTAGACACGGTTTCAAACAGTTCTTGACCTTTTGCACCTGGAAATGGTGCAAAATCCATCGCATCCATTTCCTTTTGATATTTACGACAAAACACTTGTTTAGACATAGCGACTTCCCGGTTAGGCATAAAGTTGGGCAAGACGTGCTTGAGCACGTTCAATTGCTGCAGCGACTTGTGCAGGTGCAGTACCACCAATATGATCACGTGCATTTACAGAAGCTTCAAGGGTTAAGGCTTTTTCAAATACATCGGCTTGAATCAAGTCAGAGAATTGTTGTAATTGCGCTAAGCTCAGTTCAGACAGGTCTTTACCTTCTTGAACACCCAAGGCTACGGCTTTACCTACAATTTCATGCGCATCACGGAAGGCTACGCCATTTTTCACCAAGTAATCTGCAAGGTCGGTTGCGGTAGAGAAACCACGCAATGCTGCTTCACGCATTTCTGCAATATTCGGTACTAAGGCAGGAATCATGTCGGCAAATGCCATGAGCGAGCCGCGTACAGTATCAATTGCATCAAACAATGGTTCTTTGTCTTCTTGGTTGTCTTTGTTGTAGGCAAGCGGTTGACCTTTCATCAGGGTCAATAGACTCATTAAATCACCATAAACACGACCTGTTTTACCACGCACCAATTCAGGCACGTCTGGGTTTTTCTTCTGCGGCATAATAGATGAGCCAGTGCAGAAACGGTCGGGAATATTCACAAATTTAAACTGTGCCGATGTCCACAAAATCAATTCTTCAGACATGCGCGACAAGTGCATCATAATTAAAGATGCAGCGGCGTTAAACTCAATTCCGAAATCACGGTCAGATACGGCATCTAACGAGTTTTCAGATACAGCTTCAAAGCCCAATAATTCTGCGGTAAAAGCGCGGTCAATTGGGTAAGTAGTCCCTGCTAAAGCAGCAGAGCCTAAAGGCATGCGATTAACACGCTTACGGCAGTCAATTAAACGCTCAGAGTCACGTACCAGCATTTCAAACCACGCCATAAGGTGATGACCAAAAGTCACAGGCTGTGCGGTTTGTAAATGGGTGAAACCAGGCATAATGGTATGGGTGTTTTTGGCTGCCAAGCTCAAAATGCCGTGTTGTAATTTTTTTAATAATTCTAAAATGGCATCAATTTCGTCACGGACATACAAACGAATATCGGTTGCTACTTGGTCGTTACGGCTACGACCTGTATGTAATTTTTTACCTGTAATGCCAATACGCTGAGTAAGACGTGATTCGATGTTCATGTGGACATCTTCAAGATCAATACGCCATTCAAATTGACCTGCTTCAATTTCAGCCTGAATGGTATTTAAACCTTGAATAATATCGTCACGCTCTTCAGTTGTAAGTACGCCTACTTTGGCAAGCATCGTTGCATGCGCAATTGAGCCAGCAATATCTTGTTTATAAAAGCGTTGGTCAAATTGAACAGATGCTGTAAATTCAGCAACAAAAGCATCAGTCGCTTCAGAGAAACGACCGCCCCACATACCCGAAGTTTGGGCTTGTGACGGATTTGAGGAATTAGAAGATGTGGTCATATCGGCTCAATAAAGTAAAAAGCGGTGATTTGGACAAGAGTATAACAAATTCAGATTCACTTGCCGAAGAACAAGCCAATCAAACTTATGCTGATACGCAGGCAGAACAACATGAGCTGTATTTTTTTACGAAAATAGGACGTTGGCAATATCTAATTGAATTATTTATTGGCAGTAATGCCTTGGCGATGGTCTTGGCATTGGCTGAAGCTCAAGGTTGGCACGGCTTAAGTTTTGCTCGGGTGCTGCAATACGTGCTTTACATCAATTGGGTGGTGTTATGTTTTGCGGCCTTGGTGGAATTTTTTCAAGCACGTTTTTTACGCATGGGCTTGAGTTTATCTTTTTTGGTCAGCTTTTTGCTGCTGCAAGGCATCGTGTTGCTGACCACACTCAGTTTAAATACATTGTTGCATTTTGGGCAAAAATTTCATCTACAACAATTTGGTATAGATGATCTGTTACATGGTGTCGGACTGCATTTGAGTTATGGTGTATTATTGGGCGCATTTTGCTTTCGGTATATTTATGTACGTGAACAGGCAATTCAGCAACAGCACAGTGAATTACAAGCGCGGGTACATGCCATGCAGGCGCGTATTCATCCACATTTTTTATTCAATAGTTTAAATAATGTGATTAGTCTCATTGCCATAGATCCCGATAAAGCCGAGCAAATGCTGCTCAATTTATCACGTTTATTTCGTGCCAGTTTGCAAGAATTAAAACTGGTAAGCCTGAAAGATGAAATTGAACTTTGTCAGCGATATTTAGATATAGAACAAATTCGTTTAGGTGAACGACTGACCGTAGAATGGAAAATTGAACAACCGCAACTGCTCAGTCAGGTACAAATTCCCTTATTAACTTTACAACCCTTGTTAGAAAATAGTATTTTTCATGGAGTTGAAAAAGTTTTAGCAAAGAGTACGATAAGTATATTGATCGAAATATTGCAAAACCAAGTCAATATTGTCATTACAAATCCGTATGTCAGCGATAAAATAAATTTAAGACAAGGACACGGTATTGCGCTACAAAACGTGAAACAGCGTTTACAGGCTTATTATGGACGAAGTGTCACTTTTCAAAGTTATGCAGGGAAAGGTATGTACACAACGGTATTGCAATATCGCTATAAATAAAAATTGTGATTGTTCAAATTTTTCTTAACTTGATAAAAATAAAGTATTCAAATCATAAGGAGGGGAAATGGACATCCTAATTTGTGATGATGAGCCTCTAGCAAGAGAGCGATTATCACGTTTGGTCACTCAATTGGGGCATCATGTAGTAGCAACGGCAGCTCATGGGCAACAGGCGATTGAACTGGCAGATGAACATCAGCCGGATGTCATATTATTAGATATTCAAATGCCGGGAATGGATGGTTTAAGTTGCGCTCAACATTTGCGTGAGCTTGACCCAACGCCAGCCATTGTGTTTTGTACCGCCTACGATCAACATGCACTTGAGGCATTTAAGTCCCATGCGGAAGGCTATTTGTTAAAACCTATTATGCAACAGGAATTGCAACAGGTTTTAGATCATTTAAAAAAACTCACGCAAGCGCAGATGAGTCATTTAAAACAAAAAGAAAATATGGACGAATTAAAAATAAAACGTCACCAAATTGCTGCGAAAACCTATCGTGGTGTAGAGTTGGTGCCTCTAGAAAATATCTATTATTTTTTAGCCGATCAGAAATATGTCACGGTGCGTCATAAAAATGGCAGTGTCTTGATTGATGAAACGCTGAAAGATTTAGAAAGCGAATTTGGTGATCAATTTATTCGCATTCACCGAAATGCTTTGGTCTCGATTCAGTTTTTGGAGGGGCTAGAAGTGGTCAATTCAGGACAGTATCAGGTGCGTTGCCGCGAGCTAGATGAGCGTTTGGCTGTTAGTCGACGACATTTACCTTTATTGCGAGAACGCATCCAAAAACTCTAATTGATCATTCTCATCGCAGATGAATACGCAACAGATTGATAAATCAGTAAAGAAATAGGCTTGCATTTTTAGGGGATCAGGTTAAGTTTAGATGAACTTATTTATCTTGCTTAGCTGTTATGATGAAAACCCTGAAAATTGCCACTCGACAAAGCCCGCTTGCGTTATGGCAGGCTGAACACATTCGTGCCCGCTTAGAGGCGATGCATGCCGATTTAACTGTTGAGTTGGTGACTTTTGTCACACAGGGCGATAAAATTTTAGATACCCCACTGGCAAAAATTGGGGGGAAAGGCTTATTTGTCAAAGAATTAGAAGCTGCTTTAATGGATGGTCGTGCCGATTTAGCCGTACATTCCATGAAAGATGTACCCATGGCATTGCCTGAAGGGTTAAGCTTGGCGGTCATTTGTGAGCGTGAAGACCCGTTCGATGCCTTTGTATCGAACCATTATGCCAGTTTTGCAGATTTACCACAGGGCGCTAAAGTCGGAACCTCAAGCTTGCGCCGCAAATGTCAAATTTTA
Organism: Acinetobacter sp. PW68; assembly: GCF_020982655.1. Taxonomy (NCBI): domain Bacteria; kingdom Pseudomonadati; phylum Pseudomonadota; class Gammaproteobacteria; order Moraxellales; family Moraxellaceae; genus Acinetobacter; species Acinetobacter sp. PW68. The sequence goes on from NZ_JAHZSX010000001.1 coordinate 266,136, forward strand.
AAAGCACGTCCAGATTTAGAGATTATTGATTTACGTGGCAATGTGGGCACGCGCCTGTCTAAGCTAGATGATGGTCAGTATGACGCAATTATTTTAGCCAGTGCAGGATTAAGGCGTTTGGGCTTGGCAGAGCGCATTCGCCATACTATTCAGCCGGATGTGAGCCTACCTGCAGTGGGGCAAGGGGCTTTGGGTCTGGAATGTCGTAGCCAAGATCAGGCGGTTCTGGATTTGATTTTGCCGTTAATGCATGCTGAAACCAATGTGTGTGTACGTGCCGAACGTGCTTTTAATGCTTACTTAGAAGGCGGTTGTCAGGTACCAATTGCAGGCTATGCAACTTTGCAGAATGGTCAATTGCAGATTGAAGGTCGTGTTGGTAGTGTCGATGGGCGAACCATTCTTAAAGCTGTGCAACATGGTGCACCTGAACAGGCTGAAATGCTAGGTGAAGAATTGGCAAAAGCTTTATTGGCACAAGGTGCGGGTGAATTACTGAAAGCCTTGTATCAATAGTCCATATTGCGCCAGAAGCCCATGCTATTCATTAATACCCGACCTAAAGATCGTGCAGAGGTCTTAACTCAGGCTTTGCAACAACAGCATATTGAGGTCATTGACTTGCCCTTGTTGCAGCTTACTGCACAGCCGTGGTCAGAGCAACTGGCTAATTTATACACTCAGTTGCCACATACACATATTATTGTGGTGGTCAGTCCTACTGCAGTCGATATTGGGATGAAATATTTAACCCAAAGCCAAATATCCTTGCAGGATTTGCAACATATACGTTGGGTGGCTGTGGGTGAGAAAACTGCAGAAGTTTTACGCGGATATGGTGTTCATAGCGAAGTCCCGCAGGTTGAAACCTCCGAAGGGATGCTGAGTTTGCCGTGTTTGCAAAATTTAAAAGTGGGCACACAAATTGCTTTTTGGCGTGGTGAGGGCGGTCGGCAATTTATGATGCAAACGCTGCTTGATCAGGGGATGCAGATCCATAATTTTGTGTTGTATAGACGGGAGTGTCCTGCCAGTTCTATTGAAAAAATGCAGGCAGTACGCGCACGTTTAATACAATCTTCAGAATTTATCATGATGATTAGCAGTGAAGCCAGTTGGTTAAACTGGCTGAGCTTGATTCGGCAGGAATTTGATTTACTGAACAGAGGATATTATTGGGTATTGGGTGATCGTTTAGAGAAAATTTTACTCGATTATCAAATGCAGCATCATACAAAATATAAAGTATTGAAGTTGACCCATTTAAAAACAGAATTAATATTGCAGCACATGATGCGCATGCAAGGAAAGCTATGAAAAAACTGGTTGTGATCGTGATGTTGATTGCGTTGATTTGGATCGTTAAATTAAGTTTTGATGTGATGCAAGTTTCGACGCAACAACAGCAACTCAGTCAAAGTTTGCATTTAGTAGAAAAAAATATTGCCAATTTAAATGATCAACTGGTGGCTTTACAGCGACGTAATTATACACAAGGTGCAGCAGAACAGCCCGCAGTATCCAGCGCTGTGCCGCAAGTAGATGCTATTCAACCAATGGAGATGGTGGCGCAGCAATTAGACTTGGTGGAATTTTCTTTACAGCAGCAGCAATTTCACTATGCAACCGAAATGCTGGCAAATTTAGACCGTGAGTTAAACGAATATGCTTTAGCGCCAGCTTTGAAACAAAGTTTGCACCAAGTTATTCAGCAAGATCAGAGACAAATTCAACAATTTATAACAACACGCGATGCGAAATATCAACAAGTGAGTCAGTTGTTACAACAGTTAGATCAACACATAAAACAGCAAGTTCAACAACCTGAGCTGAACCCTGCAGATGTCGATGATCGTTATATTTGGCAAAAATGGCTGAGTATTGAATCAGCCAAGCAACCGGCAACACAGTTGATGCAGCGCCAGATTATTTTAAAAGAGGCACAATTGCGTCTATTGCTGGCTCGACAAGTATTTATGCAAGGTCAATATGTGCAATATCAACAAGAAGTGAATGACATTATTCAGTTATTACAACAATTACCTGATCAGAAAGTACAGCAATTGGTTCAGCAATTAGAAAAAATTAAAAACTTAAATATCGTTCCAACGCCAAGTTTAAAAACGCGTGCTTTATTGGGAGCGGTATAAATGAAACAGATTTTACTCGCCTATGTAGTGGTCAGTATTCTACTGATAGCTTTGCTGAGTGTACTGAGTTATGGGTATGGTTCAGGCTATGTTTATGTGTATTGGCGTGAATGGCAATTGCAAACCAATATTTGGTTGTTGTTGTTTTTTTTCTTGTCGATCAGTGTTTCGCTACAAATTTTATGGTTGTTGTTAAAACGCTATTTTAGCCGTGAGCAGCGTAAGGTTGAAACCGTATTTAACTTTAAAAATCTGCATCCTTATGAGCAATTGGGGGTCATTTGGTTGTTAGATGCTGCTGAAGATCAACATACATTTATTCGACAGGTATTTGCCCAGTCAGGCTTCCTCAAAGGGGTGATAGAAGCACGTATGTATTCCATTCAACAGCAATATCCGCAAGCGTTGACTGCATTAAATCAAAGTAGTGCCATGGCGTTTGAATTGGCAGAAATACAGCGTATTGAAATTTATTTAGCGCAGCAGCAACCTGAACAAGCTTTGACACATTTAGAGTTTCTGAATCAGCATGAATTATCGCCGTGGTTATTTAAAGTCAAAACAGCTTATCAAAAGCGTTTAGTTGCTTTGTGGGGTGAGTTTGCCACGCAATATCCTTGGCATTATTTGCGTTCGACCAAATACGGGCATTTAGATGCAGACACCAAACAAAAGTGGCTAACCCAGTTATTAACACAATTTGAGCAGACCGATGCAGAAAATTTACAGGCCTTGCAACAGCGTTATTGCGACTTAGGGGAGCAGATTTTCAGTCAGCCTTATGCCACTCAGGTGTTGTGGTTGAAGTTGTTATCGCGTCTGCCTGATTTAGCTGCACAACATGAACGTCTTGCGGTACATATGTTGAGTGAACAGTTTAATCAGGAAGTGTTTTATTTATGGTTCCAACATCAGTTGTTAAAACAGCAACCTGATTATGCAAAAATTGAACAGCAAATAAATTTGTGGGAACAGAAATATCCTGTATTACCTGTATTTAGTTTTGCTAAATGGCATATTTTTACGGCAACAGCACGTTATTCAGAAGCCGAACAATTACTGGATTTATATCCTGAACACGTATTAATGAGTTATTTAAGAGTTAAATCTAACTTAAAAGATCAGCCTGAATTATTAAAACAGTTAAATTTAATCTTTGAAAATAATTCTAATTTTGTCGAAATTAAAATTTAAAGGTGAGTAGTGTTAACATTAGCAGATTATCCAATTGTTTTTGAGCAGCGTGTCGCATGGGGAGATATGGATGCTTTTGGGCATGTCAATAATGTGATTTATTACCGTTATATTGAAAATGCGCGTTTGTATTATTTGAACCATTTAAAAATTTTACAGCAAGATGTTTTGACTGTAATTGCCTCAAATCAGTGCAAATATATACGTCCCGTGGTTTATCCTGATATTTTAAAAATTGGTGTTCGGGTAGAAGAGTTGCGTAATAGTGCCATGCGTATGCATTATTTAATTTATAGTGAAGCACAGCAAATGGTGGTGGCAGAGGCAGAGGCAGTGATTGTATGTGTGGATTGCGTCAATATGCAAAAAACCTTAATCCCTGAAAATGTACGCGCGGCGATCCATAAAATAGAAAAAACTGCATAGCATATTCTTGATTAAATCTTAATAATCAGTTCATAATATGTCCGACTGTTATTTATATGTAGAGTAGTGGGTTTTTTATTGACGCTTGGGTTTGATAAAAATAGAATGAATCTGCTTAATTTAATAACTGAATATAAAAAGCATAGTTTTTGGAGTAAGTATGATGCCTGATATTAGCAATTTGTCTGTAGAACAGTTAAAGCATTTACAAGCGGAAGCGGAAGCATTAATTGCAACAAAAAAAGATCAAGCGATTGAAGATGCCTATGATCAAATTTTAGCGATTGCAGACAATTTGGGTTTAAGCATTGAGCAGATTTTGGAAGTTGGCGAAAGCAAGCGTAAGAAAAGCCCACGTAAAACTGTAGCGCCACGTTATCGTAGCAAAACCAATCCTACAGATACTTGGACGGGTCGTGGAAAAAAACCACGCTGGTTAGTCGCTGAAATAGAAAAAGGCGCAAAACTTGAAGATTTTCTAATCTAAGCTTCATCAATTTGTCATTGACTTGACTTAGAGTTCAAAAACCAAGCAATACAGCTTGGTTTTTTTATCGGTATGAATTGGCGACGCCGAAAAAGTGTGCATAATGTGTGAGTGTTATAAAAAGTCATTCATAGAAAAATTAGTAAGGTTGGTCGTGGTGGCATGATAAAGAAACCCAAATACATCACGTGGTGGATTTTCGCCCTCATTGCATTTTTGTTTTTTGTGTTGTTACAAATTCCCGCAGCGTGGTTGATTTCAAAATTTTATAAAAATAATCAGACCTTACACAATGTGAGTGGTAATATTTGGAAAGGACAAGCTGATTGGCATAAAGGACAGTTACGTGGCTCTTTAAGTTGGAATACACGTCCTTTAGATTTAGTTTTATTACGTGTCGCTGCCGATGTTGAAGTGCACAGTGGCAATACTAAACTCGAAGGCATTATTGGCTATCGTTTTGGTAGCGTCTTGGTGCAATCTTTAGATGGGCAAGTTGCGCCAGAAACCTTAAAAAGTATTGTGGACTGGCAGTGGCCAAGTAATGCGATTCAACTCAAAGATATTCATTTGAATTTTAAAAAACAACAAGGTTTTACCAAAAGCAAAGGACAGTTGCAGTGGGCGGGTGGCGAATTGCTGTATCGTTTTGCTCAGCGCCAAGACCGTATGAATATTCCTGCGTTAAAAGGCAGCTTGTCTGATGAAAATGGCAAACTGTTATTTGATATTCGCGATCAGCGTGAACAAAAAATGCTGAATATTGCGCTTGATCAAAGCTTGATGTTAGATGTACAACTTACGCAACGCTTATTAATGAATATCGCCTCTTATGAGGGTAAAGCGGGCTTAGATACCTATGTAATCAGTACTCGCCAACCTCTATTTAAAGGAGGTTTCTAATGCGTACACTCTCTGAACGATTGGAAAATTTGCACTGGAAGCAGTTTGATCGTGCTGCGCCTGTACTTTTAACTTTTTTGATTTTGTACCTGTGTTGGAAGCTGGCGAGTTTATTTTGGTGGGTTGTTGCGCCGCCCCAAGTCATGCAAATTGATCGGGTGGAGTTAGGTTCACAGCAACCACAAATCCCGAATACTTCATCCTTTGCATTGTTTCAAGAACTTGGGCGTAGCAACACTGCCGATGATCAATTAAATATGACCTTGCAAGGTGTGGTGGTTGGGCAACCGAGTCAGTTTTCTTCTGCGGTTATTAAAGTGAATGACGTGGCAGAGCGATACCGTGTTGGAGATGTGATTGATTCGAGTCAGTACCAATTGGCAGAAGTTTATTGGGATCGGGTGGTTTTACGTCATAGCAGTGGCGCGACGCGTGAAGTATTGTTTAAGGGTATTGAAAATGGTTTAAATCAACCTATCGCACCTTTAATTTCAAATGGTAACCAAGAGCCTGCAATGGCACCCCCCCAGTCCGTACAACCGAATAACGCCATTGGACAGGCAGTGCAGCGTATACAGGAAGATCGCGAACAATATTTAAAAGAGATGGGTGTTGAGGCAAATACGGGCAATGGTTATGAAGTGACCACACGTACGCCAGCCGCTTTAAGAAATAAACTGGGTTTACAGCCAGGTGACCGTATTTTGTCTTTAAATGGACAAAACGTCGGGCAAGGGCAAAACGATGCGCAGTTATTAGAACAAGCGCGTCGTGAAGGTCAGGTGAAATTAGAAATAAAACGTGGTGATCAGGTGATGACCATACAACAAAATTTTTAAATGAATCGGCATGTTGAATAATGCAGAGGCATATTTAGGGTTAGGAAACACAGTAGATTATGGCTTTATTGAATCATGAGCGTCCATTTTGGGCATTACTGGCTGCTGCACCGCTTGTTGCAATGGTGAGTACTGCAAGTCATGCGCAAACCTGGAAAATTAATTTACGTGATGCGGACTTAACTGCATTTATTAATGAAGTGGCCGATATTACCGGCAAGAACTTTGCAGTCGATCCGCGTGTGCGTGGCAATGTCACGGTGATTTCCAACAAAGCCCTGAATAAAAATGAAGTCTATGACTTATTTCTAGGGGTGTTGAATGTGAATGGTGTGGTGGCTATTCCATCAGGAAATACCATTCGCCTTGTACCTGACAGCAATGTTAAAAGCTCAGGCATTCCTTATGACAGTCGTCAAAATGCGCGTGGTGATCAAGTTGTAACGCGGGTGATATGGCTGGAAAATACCAATGCCAATGACCTGATTCCTGCTTTACGTCCGCTCATGCCACAATTTGCACACTTATCAGCGGTAGGGGGCACCAATGCCTTAATCGTGTCAGATCGTGCCAGTAACATTTATCAGTTAGAAAGCATTATCCGTAACCTAGATGGTACGGGGCAAAATGATATTGAGGCGATTAGTCTGCAATCCAGTCAAGCCGAAGAAGTGATTGGCTTGCTCGAGTCGATGAGTTCGACAGGGGCTGCGAAAGATATTAAAGGTTCGCGTGTACGCATTGTGGCAGACAATCGTACCAATCGTATTATCATCAAAGGCGATACCGCAACACGTAAACGTATTCGCCAAATGATTGAAATGATGGATGTGCCTGCTGCAGATCGTTTGGGTGGTTTAAAGGTTTTTCGCTTGAAGTATGCCAGTGCACAGAATTTAGCAGAAATATTGCAAGGTCTGGTTTCAGGGCAGGCGGTGAGCAGCAGCGCTAATGCTAATAGCAACAGTAGCAACAGCAGTTCTAGTAATTTAAGCAGCAACAATAACACCACAGGTAATTCATCGACCATTTCTACCCCAAGTATTAATTTAGGGGGCAGCTCGAATAGTAATAATCAGAACAACATCACGAGTTTTAATAGCAATGGTGTCAGTATTATTGCCGATGGTTCGCAAAATGCTTTGGTGGTCAAAGCCGATCCGCAGTTAATGCGTGAAATTGAATCGGCGATTCAGCAGCTAGACACCCGTCGTCAACAGGTGTTGATTGAAGCTGCAATTATAGAAGTAGAGGGCACCGATGCCGACCAATTGGGTGTTCAGTGGGCATTGGGTGATTTAAGCAGCGGCATTGGCCTGATTAACTTTGACAATATTGGTGCAAGTTTAAAAAATGTTGCAGCAGGCTATTTGACTGGTGGTGCAGCGGGTGCAGGCAGTGCGATTGGTGCAGGTACATCTTTGGTTTTGGGGGATTATCGTGAAGGAAGCGATGGTTCCCGTAAACTCTATGGTGCGATGATTCAGGCTTTGAAAGAAAAAACCAAATCCAATTTATTGTCTACCCCTTCTATCGTGACTATGGATAATGAAGAAGCCTATATTGTGGTGGGTGAGAACGTTCCTTTTGTGACAGGGTCATTATCCACCAATGGTGGTGTGGCAAATCCTTATACCACCATTGAACGTAAAGATGTCGGGGTGACTTTAAAAGTGGTGCCACATATTGGTGAGGGTGGAACACTACGCTTGGAAGTTGAACAAGAAGTGTCGGATGTCAAAGCCAATAAAGGTCAGGCGCAGGATTTAGTCACCAGCAAACGCGCCATTAAAACTTCGATTTTGGCTAAACATGGGCAAACCATTGTCTTGGGTGGCTTGATTTCTGATAACTCGATTTATAGTCGTCAAGCTGTGCCAGGTTTGGGGGCTATTCCAGGCTTAGGGCGTTTATTCCGTTCCGATGGTCAATCTAATCAAAAACGTAATTTATTAATTTTTATTCACCCAACGATTGTGGGAGATAGTCAGGACATTCGCCGTATTTCGCAGCAGCGTTATAGTCAATTGTATAGCCTTCAATTGGCGATGGATACCGATGGTAGCTTTGCTAAACTGCCTGAAAATGTTAGTGATGTCTATCAGCAGCGTTTGCCTGTCTCTCGAGTTGCACCGCAAGCAGGAACTTATCAAACCCTGCCGTCAGCAGTGCCTGCAAACCGTACAGAAACGGTGGTGAGCACTCCTGTTGCGATTGAGCCTGCGGTGCAGCGCCAAAACGTAGTTTTGCCACAGCAGGAAGTCAGCAAAACCAAAAATACAGTCACCACGACCACAATTCGCGCTACACCTTAATCGGATCCTGCGCAGATTGTGGTTAAGGGCATGTTATGATGTCGCCAAATCACACGAGAGAAGTTATTTATGACTTGGAAAATACAAGCAATTAGCGGTGAATTTACTGGCCAAGAAATTAGTATCGACCGTGATATGTTGGTGGGGCGCCATCAAAGTGCAGATTTGGTGCTGCAATCGGCAGAAATTTCACGTAAACATGCAGCTTTTTTACTTAAAGAACAAGCGCTGTATGTGCAAGATTTAAATTCTTCGAACGGCTCTTTTGTTAATGATTTGCGTATTGCCGATGAAACTTTACTTAAAGAAGGTGATATCGTTCAATTTGCTAGCTTAAAATTTTCAGTACTTGCGCCTGCGGTTGAATTGGAGCATGCAGCTGATGTTGCTGAAACTGCAGATAAAGTCACAGCGCAAACAGAAAAAACACCTGCACAGCAAATGAATGAGCAGGGAATGCCTGAGTTGAATCAACGTGACAGTTCTATGCAATTAAACCGAGATGGTATGCCGCAAGGTGTGGCAGTGCCGAAACCAGCGCCTATTCCAGAAGGTGTAGATATTCATGCAGCTCAAGCAGAGCCAACACCTGTGCCTGTCGAGCAGCCTGTTTCTCGTGTGGAACTAGAGAAAGAACAGCAGAAAAATGCCTCTGTTGGCTTGATTTCACTAGTTGTCTTGGTGATTTTGGCAGTTTTGGCTTGGCTATTGTTTAAATAAGTAGCCTTTGCTTTACAATCAAGGCATGCGATCGCATGCCTTTGTTCATTTAGGGGGGAAGAATGTCTATTGCTCAGCTAGATACGCGTCAAGTCATTTTATTTGATTTAGATGGCACCTTGGTCGATTCTGCGACAGATTTATACCGCGCCATGAATATGAGTTTAAATGCGCTGCAACTGCCTTTGGTAACACTGGAACAAGTCCGAACGTGGGTGGGTAAGGGAACTGCGGTATTTTGTAATAGTGTTTTATCGCACTTAATGGGCGAAGTTCATCCTGAACAGCAACAACAGCTACTAAACACCTTCTTAGAAATTTATAATGCCGATCCGTGTATCGACACACAACCCTTCCCGGGCATTATTGAATTTTTGGATTGGGCAAAAGCACAACAAAAAACCTTAGTTTGTGTGACCAATAAGCCTGAACAACCAGCTCGTGCCATTGTGGAAGCATTAGAGATGCAACACTATTTTGCTGATGTGATTGGTGGAGATCGCTTTGAGGAGCGTAAACCACATCCACGTCAATTGCTACATTGTGTGGAACATTATCAAGTGGAAAAGTCTCAAGTCTTGATGATTGGTGATTCTTCTAATGATGTTGAAGCTGCGCGTCGAGCGGGGGTTGATTGTATTGTAGTCAGCTACGGCTATAATCATGGTGAACCGATTGCCAATTGTCAGCCGCAACAAATTGTAGATAATTTAACTGAATTGTTAAATATTTAAGTGCTTAAAACTTCATGCTAATTGCTATAAAGGATATCAATATGAGTCAGGCTGTAATGCCCGTATTTCGATGGCGACGCTAGTCAATCTACAACCGTCCTTCACTTCGTCTTATCGAAAACATTGCTACATCGAAATATAGAGAGCTCCACATGACCACTCAGACTCAATTTGAACAACTTAAAGCAGCAGGCTACAACCTCATTCCTGTATATCGCCAGCGTTTGGCTGATACCGAAACTCCATTGTCGGTATTTGCGCGTTTGAAGCAGCATCAACAAGCTTATTTGTTTGAGTCTGTACAAGGGGGTGAAAACTGGGCGCGTTATTCAATTATTGGTTTGGGTGAATCTACAGTTTTCTCTTGCAATGCGGGTGAGCTCACCATCCAACATGCCGATGGTTCAATCGAAAAACAAACTTGTGCGCAGCCGTTTCAGTATATCCGCGATTTTCAGACCCAGTTTAAAGTGCCTACGCAAGCCGACTTGCCTGAATTGCCAAGTTTTACAGGCGGTTTGGTGGGCTATTTGGGTTACGATGCAGTACGTTATATTGAGCCACGTTTGAAAAATGTGCCAACAGCAGACCCCGTCGGCTTGCCTGATATTTGGATGATGTTGTCTAAAACGGTTATCGTGTTTGATAACTTAAAAGATACTTTGTTCTTAATTGTACATGCCGATGCAATGCAGGCAGATGCTTATGCTCAGGCGCAGCAGCAACTCGATGTACTAGAAGAAATTTTAGCAACCCCGATTAGTCTAAAAGCAGAAAAACATACGCCACCACATTTTGACTCGCTCACAGGCAAAGAAAAGTTCTTGGCGACCATTGATGTCGTCAAGGAATACATTCGTGCGGGCGATGTCATGCAAGTGGTGCCTGGACATCGTATGGTGTCAGATTTCGATGGTGAGCCGTTGCAGGTTTATCGTGCTTTACGTCATCTCAACCCATCGCCGTACTTATTCTTGGTGCAAGGCAAAACTTTGGGTGATGACCAACCGTTTCATATTGTTGGTTCATCACCTGAAATTTTATCGCGTTTGGAAAACGGTATTGCCACTGTGCGTCCTTTAGCGGGTACACGCCCGCGCGGTAAAACTAAAGAAGAAGATTTGACACTTGAGCAAGATTTATTATCGGATGAGAAAGAAATTGCTGAACACTTAATGCTGATTGACTTAGGGCGTAATGATGTCGGACGTATCGCCAAGATTGGTAAAGTACAAGTAACTGATCAAATGGTGATCGAGCGTTATTCGCATGTCATGCATATTGTTTCAAACGTGCAAGGTGAGGTGCGTGACGATGTTGACGCTTTGGATGTTTTTCAGGCAACCTTTCCTGCGGGGACGCTTTCGGGTGCACCAAAAATTCGTGCCATGGAAATTATTGATGAAGTTGAGCCTGTAAAACGTGGTGTTTTTGGTGGCGCTGTCGGCTATTTAGGTTGGCATGGTGAAATGGATATGTCGATTGCGATTCGTACCTGTGTTATACGTCACAATAAGGTCTATGTTCAGGCAGGTGCAGGTCTAGTTGCGGACTCAAACCCTGAGTCTGAATGGAATGAAACCCTAATAAAAGCTCGCGCAGTGATCAAAGCGGTTGAATTATCATCAAATGGGTTGATTTTATGAGTTTTTAGCGTTTTTTTTAAAAAAAACACTTGCACGGATTTCAAGTTTTGCTAAACTGCACACCGTTCCGATGCGAAACGTACGAAACACTAAGAAACGCCGGCATAGCTCAGTTGGTAGAGCAACTGACTTGTAATCAGTAGGTCCACAGTTCGAATCCGTGTGCCGGCACCATCTTAGAGAGTTTGTGTTGTTGAGTAAAGAACGAACACTGAGTAAGTGTGAAAATGGTGGGATTCCCGAGCGGTCAAAGGGAGCAGACTGTAACTCTGCCGCGTAAGCTTCGAAGGTTCGAATCCTTCTCCCACCACCATTAACTTCGATAGAAGTGGTAATTACCAACATAGATGCGGGAGTAGCTCAGTTGGTAGAGCGGCAGCCTTCCAAGCTGCATGTCGCGAGTTCGATCCTCGTCTCCCGCTCCATCGAAGGATTTATCGCTCTTATAGCTCAGTGGTAGAGCACTCCCTTGGTAAGGGAGAGGTCTCGAGTTCAAATCTCGATAAGAGCTCCAGATACAGTTTAGCGATTATTCGCACAAATTTTTCCAAAAAGCAGGCTTATTAGTCTGCTTTTCAAGTATTAGGTGTCTAGTTTTTTAGGCGATATGTCGGGGCAGAGTTTTACTCAGCATTGTGTTCGACGTAAACGAGGAAGATGAACATGGCTAAGGCTAAGTTTGAACGTAATAAGCCACACGTTAACGTGGGCACAATCGGTCACGTTGACCATGGTAAAACAACTTTAACAGCTGCGATTGCAACTGTATGTGCAAAAAAATTCGGTGGTGAAGCGAAAGACTACGCTGCAATTGACTCTGCACCAGAAGAAAAAGCACGTGGTATTACAATTAATACTTCTCACGTAGAATACGACTCTCCAACTCGTCACTACGCGCACGTAGACTGCCCGGGCCACGCCGATTATGTTAAAAACATGATTACTGGTGCTGCTCAGATGGACGGCGCGATCCTTGTATGTGCTGCGACTGACGGTCCAATGCCACAAACTCGTGAACACATCCTTCTTTCTCGTCAGGTAGGTGTACCTTACATCATCGTATTCTTAAACAAATGCGACCTTGTAGACGACGAAGAACTTCTTGAACTAGTTGAAATGGAAGTTCGTGAACTTCTTTCTACTTACGACTTCCCAGGTGATGACACTCCAGTTATCCGTGGTTCAGCTCTTCTTGCGCTTAACGGTGACGCTGGTCAATATGGTGAAGCTGCAGTTGAAGCTCTTGTTGAAGCGCTTGACACTTACATCCCAGAGCCAGTACGTGCAATTGACCAAGCATTCTTAATGCCAATCGAAGACGTATTCTCTATTTCTGGTCGTGGTACAGTAGTAACTGGCCGTGTAGAAACTGGTATCGTGAAAGTAGGCGAAGAAGTTGAAATCGTAGGTATCAAAGACACAGTTAAAACAACTGTAACTGGCGTAGAAATGTTCCGTAAACTTCTAGACGAAGGTCGTGCGGGCGAGAACTGTGGTGTTCTTTTACGTGGTACTAAGCGTGAAGACGTACAACGTGGTCAAGTACTTGCTAAACCAGGTACAATCAAGCCACACACTAAATTCGATGCGGAAGTATACGTACTTTCTAAAGAAGAAGGTGGTCGTCACACTCCATTCCTTAACGGTTACCGTCCACAATTCTATTTCCGTACAACTGACGTAACTGGTGCAATCCAGTTGAAAGAAGGCGTTGAAATGGTAATGCCAGGTGACAACGTTGAAATGTCAGTAGAATTAATCCACCCAATCGCAATGGACGCTGGTTTACGCTTCGCGATCCGTGAAGGTGGTCGTACTGTAGGTGCAGGTGTTGTTGCTAAAGTAACAGCATAATTATAGAATGTGTTGAACAGGTCGAGAGCTTTGGCTCTCGTTCTGTTTTGTAGGTCAGTAGTTCAATTGGTAGAGCGTCGGTCTCCAAAACCGAATGTTGGGGGTTCGAGTCCCTCCTGGCCTGCCACTTTTTTTAAAAAAGCTTGATGTCGGCTAATCTAGTCATATAATAAGTCGCGAATTCTACGACGAGTACAAAAATGTCGAATGATAAATCGCGTGACGCATTAAGCGACGCGCCAATCCCTCAAAGAAATAATTCTGCTGAAGTTGTTCAATCGAGTTCTCCATTAGACTATGTGTTATGGGGTATCGCTTTGATTTTATTCATCGCTTCGATGATGGTGAATCAGCATCTTCCTGCATATTGGACACCAGCCAATGATATTTGGGTGCGTGTTGGGGTAATTTTGGCTTGTATCGTTGTGGCTTTAGGTTTATTATACGCCACCCATCAAGGCAAAGGCTTTGTTCGTTTGCTTAAAGATTCACGTATTGAATTGCGTCGAGTCACTTGGCCTACTAAACAGGAAACTGTAACAACGTCATGGCATGTATTGATTGTTGTTGTAGTCACTTCAATTGTATTGTGGTGTTTTGACTATTTGTTAGGCTGGGCAATCAAGTTAATTATCGGGTAAAAGAGCTATGAAACGTTGGTACATTATTCATGCCTACTCAGGTTATGAAAAACAAGTGATGCGTTCGCTTAATGATCGAATCCAGCGTAGCGCTGTTGCCGATAGCTTTGGTGAAGTCCTTGTTCCTACCGAAGAAGTGGTAGAGATGAAGGATGGTAAGAAACGTAAGTCAGAGCGTAAGTTCTTTCCAGGCTATGTATTGGTTGAAATGGAAATGAACGATGAAACTTGGCACATTGTTAAAGAATGTCCAAAAGTTTTAGGTTTTATTGGTGGTACAGCAGAAAAGCCTGCCCCAATTACGCAAAAAGAAGCTGATGCGATTCTTGCACGTGTACGCAATACTGGTGAAGCACCTCGTCCGAAGACGATGTTTGAGCCAGGCGAAGAATTACTTGTGATTGATGGTCCATTCACCGACTTTAAAGGCGTGGTGGAAGAAGTTCAATACGAGAAGTCACGTTTAACGTTGACAATTAATGTATTTAATCGACCTACTCAGGTTGAGCTGGAATTTCGTCAAGTCGAAAAATCAGTTTAAGTTTGAGTGGTTGGAAAACGCCCGATTTATGATGAATCGGGCATTGTTGTTGTAACGGTATCGTTACTTAAAATATTGGGGAGCCTAGCGGCGTTTGTACCCAGAGGTAATTTGAAATGGCTAAGAAGATTGACGGCTATATCAAGCTGCAAGTTCCAGCTGGTAAAGCGAATCCATCTCCACCGATTGGTCCTGCATTAGGTCAACGTGGTGTTAACATCATGGCATTCTGTAAAGAATTCAATGCTGCAACACAAAAAGTTGAACCAGGTTTGCCAATTCCTGTAGTGATCACTGTGTACAACGACAAGTCGTTCACATTCATCATGAAAACTCCTCCTGCTGCAATTCTTCTTAAGAAAGCTGCAGGCATTCAAAAGGGTTCAGCTGTGCCTAACAAAAACAAAGTTGGTAAGTTGACTCGTGCTCAATTAGAAGAGATTGCGACTACTAAAGAACCAGATTTAACTGGTGCTGATTTAGAAGCACGTGTGCGTACCATTGCTGGTTCTGCACGTTCTATGGGCTTGGATGTGGAGCTATAAGACATGGCAAAGTTAACTAAACGTCAAAAAGCCATTGCTGCTGCTGTAGAAGCAAACAAAGTTTACTCTTTGGAAGAAGCAGTTGAAGTTCTAAACAACCTTCCTGCTGCTAAATTCAAAGAATCTTTGGATGTTGCGGTAAACCTGGGTGTTGACCCACGTAAATCTGATCAGGTTGTTCGTGGTGCGACTACACTTCCTGCAGGTACCGGTAAAACTGTACGTGTAGCTGTTTTCGCTCAAGGTGCTGCTGCAGAAGCTGCTAAAGCTGAAGGCGCAGACGTAGTTGGTTTCGACGACTTAGCTGAAAGCATTCAAGCGGGTAACCTTGACTTTGACGTTGTGATTGCAGCTCCGGATGCAATGCGCGTTGTAGGTAAGTTGGGTACGATTCTTGGTCCACGTGGCTTAATGCCAAACCCTAAAGTGGGTACTGTAACTCCTGACGTTGCGACTGCAGTTAAAAATGCAAAAGCAGGTCAAGCGCGTTACCGTGTAGACAAAGCGGGTATTATCCACGCTGCGATTGGTCAAGTTGGCTTTACTGCTGAAGCAGTTCGTTCAAACGTTGAAACCTTAGTTGCTGACTTGAAAAAGTTAAAACCTGCAACTTCTAAAGGTGTATACATCAAAAAGATCACTTTGAGCTCTACTATGGGTCCTGGTCTTGTTATTGATGTACAAAACGTTTCTAACTAAGTCTGACTTAGAAAGAATTTTAAAGTCCTGAAAATCACCCTCTTTTATTAGGAGAGGACTAGGGAGAGGTGAAATATCTTCATCCCAACCTTCTCCCATAGGGGGAAGGGGTTCTCAGGCGGACTTTGAATTGGTAAATGAGAATTTATCAGCGTCAAAGACCTCAGGCGAAAGTGGTTTTATGCTGCTTTCTTAATATCCCAGCCTGGGTAGACGCGGTGGTGTGATTTATTCATCCTCCGCGTGTAAATTCAGTTTTGAATTTACGAATTGGGAGTGTACTTCGTGTAAGTACATAAATCACCGTTAGGAGGTTTTACAATGGCTCTTCTTATCGAAGACAAAAAACAGATCGTAGCAGAAGTAAACGAAGTTGCTTCTAAAGCGTTCTCAGCTGTTGTTGCTGACTATCAGGGTTTAAGCGTTGAGCAATTAACGGCTCTACGTGTTGAAGCGCGTAAATTAGGTGTTACTACACGTGTTGTACGTAATACTTTGGCAAAACGTGCTCTTCAAGATACGCAATTCACGATCTTGAACGACAACCTTGTTGGCCCAACAATTTTAGCTTTCTCAACTTCTGAAGACGACATGGGTGCAGCTGCACGCTTGTTCGAAGAATTCGCTAAAACAAACAAAGCATTTGAGCTTAAAGCTGCTGCATTTGACGGCAAACTTTATCAAGGTGCTGAAGTTAGCGTAATTGCGAATCTTCCGAACCAAGAAAAAGCGCTTACTATGCTTGCAAACGTTCTTCAAGCTCCTATTTCGAAATTGGGTCGCCTTATTACTGCGCTCAAAGAGAAAAACGAGTCAGAAGCTGCATAAGCTTAAATTTATTTCCACACCATTCAATTTCCATTTGGAGTTATTCTCATGGCTTTAACTAACGAAGAAATCTTAAACGCAGTTGCTGAAAAAACTGTTCTTGAACTTGTTGAACTTATCTCTGCTTTTGAAGAGAAATTCAATGTATCAGCTGCTGCTGTTGCTGTTGCTGCTGCTCCAGGCGCTGGCGCTGCTGCTGCAGAAGAGCAATCTGAATTCAACGTTGAGTTGACTTCTTTCGGTGCGAACAAAGTTGCTGTAATTAAAGCAGTTCGTGAAGCTACTGGCCTTGGTCTTAAAGAAGCTAAAGACATCGTTGAAGGCGCTCCTTCAGTGATCAAAGAAGCTGTTTCTAAAGAAGAAGGTGAAGAGCTTAAGAAGAAACTTGAAGAAGCTGGTGCTACAGTTACTCTTAAGTAATTTCTTAAGGGAGTCGATTTTTTATAATCGGCTCCAAAAATTGGCTGATGGCTCTTGGGTCATCAGCCTTTTTGCGTTACAATTATCGGCTCGATTTTTGTTTGAATGATGGAAAAACCATCAAAAACAATATAAATCAAAAAAATCAAACGCTTACCAATATTTTTCCACATTTAAAAATATTGTTAAGCGTTTTAATACCACTAAAAATTGCAGCATTTGTAAAGAGTGGTGGCCATATCGGCCTGCGTAATTCCTTCTAAACTCGTTCTGCAGGCGGGTTTAGTTTACTTTCCGAGGACTCCAGATGGCATACTCATATACCGAAAAGAAACGGATCCGTAAGAATTTTGGTAAATTGCCCCAAGTGATGGATGCACCGTACTTGCTTTCGATTCAAGTCGACTCGTACCGTACATTTCTACAAGATGGCAAAACTCCAAAAAGCCGCGAAGATATCGGTCTCCAAGCCGCATTTCGTTCAGTTTTTCCTATAGAAAGTTATTCTGGCAATGCTGCTTTAGAATTTGTTGAGTATAGTCTTGGTAAGCCTGAGTTTGATGTACGTGAGTGTATTCTTCGCGGCTCAACTTATGCGGCACCAATGCGCGTAAAAATTCGTTTGATCATCAAAGATCGTGAAACGAAATCAATCAAAGATGTGCGTGAGCAAGAAGTCTACATGGGCGAAATGCCATTGATGACGGATAACGGTACCTTTGTGATTAACGGTACTGAGCGTGTAATTGTTTCTCAATTGCACCGTTCACCAGGCGTGTTCTTTGACCACGATAAAGGTAAAACCCACTCGAGCGGTAAAGTGTTGTATTCAGCACGCATTATTCCTTACCGTGGTTCATGGTTAGACTTTGAATTCGATGCCAAAGATCTTGTTTATGTGCGTATTGACCGTCGTCGTAAATTGCTTGCGACTGTAGTATTGCGTGCATTGGGCTATAGCAATGAACAAATCCTAGACTTGTTCTTTGAGAAAGTACCTGTCTATTTAGACATGGGTAGCTACCAAATTGACCTTGTACCAGAACGCTTGCGTGGCGAAATGGCGCAATTTGACATTACTGATGCTGATGGCAAAGTGATTGTTGAGCAAGGTAAACGTATTAATGCGCGTCATGTACGTCAAATGGAAGCAGCAGGCTTAACGAAGCTTTCTGTACCAGATGAGTACTTATATGAACGTATCACTGCTGAAGACATTACTTTACGTGATGGCGATGTGATTGCTGCAAACACCTTGTTAAGCCATGAAATCATGGTGAAACTTGCAGAAGGTGGTGTAAAGCAGTTCAACATTCTGTTCACAAACGACATTGATCGTGGTTCATTCGTTGCTGACACCTTGCGTGCAGATACGACTGTTGGTCGTGAAGATGCCTTGGTCGAAATCTATAAAGTAATGCGTCCAGGTGAGCCACCAACGAAAGAAGCAGCTGAAAATCTGTTTAATAACCTGTTCTTCTCTTCTGAGCGTTATGATTTATCGCCAGTTGGTCGTATGAAGTTTAACCGTCGTTTGGGTCGTCCTTACGAAGTGGGTACAGACCAGAAGTCACGTGAAGTCGAAGGTATTTTGTCCAACGAAGACATTACCGATGTACTTAAAACATTGATCGAAATTCGTAACGGTAAAGGTGAAGTCGACGATATCGACCACTTGGGTAACCGTCGCGTACGTTCAGTGGGCGAGATGACTGAAAACCAATTCCGTGTTGGTTTGGTACGTGTTGAACGTGCTGTAAAAGAGCGTTTGTCTCAGGCTGAAACTGATAACCTGTCTCCGCAAGATTTAATCAATGCGAAACCAGTGGCTGCTGCAATCAAAGAATTTTTTGGTTCAAGTCAGTTGTCTCAGTTCATGGACCAAAACAACCCGTTGTCTGAAATTACCCACAAGCGTCGTGTCTCTGCGCTTGGTCCAGGTGGTTTGACTCGTGAGCGTGCGGGCTTTGAAGTACGTGACGTACATCAAACTCATTATGGTCGTGTGTGTCCAATTGAGACGCCTGAGGGTCCAAACATTGGTTTGATCAACTCGCTGTCTGTTTATGCTAAATGTAACAATTTTGGCTTCTTGGAAACGCCATACCGTAAAGTGGTTGATGGTCGTGTAACTGATGACGTTGAGTATTTATCTGCAATTGAAGAAGTAGGTACTGTGATTGCACAGGCCGACTCTGCAGTAGATAAAGACGGCAACCTCTCTGAAGAGTTCGTTTCTGTACGTCACCAAGGTGAATTCGTTCGTATGCCTCCTGAAAAAGTGACGCATATGGACGTATCTGCACAACAGGTTGTATCTGTAGCAGCATCACTGATTCCGTTCCTTGAACACGATGACGCCAACCGTGCATTGATGGGTTCGAACATGCAACGTCAGGCTGTTCCGACGCTTATCGCTGATAAACCACTTGTGGGTACAGGAATGGAAGCGAATGTGGCACATGACTCAGGTGTATGTGTGATCGCAAATCGTGGTGGTCGTATTGAATATGTCGATGCTTCGCGTGTGGTCATTCGTGTGAACGAAGAAGAAATGATTGCGGGTGAAGCAGGTGTAGATATCTACAACCTGATCAAATACACACGTTCAAACCAAAACACTTGTATTAACCAAAAAGTTTTGGTGAAGATGGGTGATAAGGTGGGTCGTGGTGACGTATTGGCTGATGGTCCATCTACAGATGGCGGTGAGCTTGCACTCGGCCAGAACATGCGCGTCGCGTTCATGACTTGGAATGGTTATAACTACGAAGACTCGATCTTACTTTCTGAGCGTGTACTTCAAGAAGACCGTTTAACTTCGATTCACATTCAAGAGTTGTCATGTGTTGCACGTGATACCAAATTGGGTGCGGAAGAAATCACGGCGGATATTCCAAACGTGGGCGAAGCTGCGCTGTCTAAACTCGACGAGTCTGGTATCGTTTATATCGGTGCTGAAGTGACTGCAGGTGACATCCTGGTAGGTAAAGTTACGCCGAAGGGTGAAACGCAGTTAACCCCTGAAGAAAAATTGCTTCGCGCAATTTTCGGTGAAAAAGCAGCAGATGTGAAAGATTCATCATTGCGTGTTCCATCAGGCACTAAAGGTACTGTGATTGACGTTCAAGTCTTTACCCGTGATGGTTTAGAAAAAGACGAACGTGCGCAAGCGATTGAAAAAGCACAGCTCGATGCATATCGCAAAGACTTGAAAGAAGAATACAAAATCTTTGAAGAAGCAGCGCGTGAACGTATTATCCGCTTATTGAAAGGTCAAGAATCTAACGGTGGCGGTACAACTAAGCGTGGCGACAAACTTTCTGAAGATGTGTTGTCTGGTTTAGAGTTAGTTGATTTACTTGAAATCCAACCAAGTGATGAAGCAATTGCTGAGCGTTTAACTCAAATTCAAACTTTCTTGAAAGAGAAGAGCTCTGAAATTGATGAGAAATTCGCAGAGAAGAAACGTAAGCTTTCTACAGGCGATGAACTCACTACGGGCGTCTTGAAAGTTGTTAAAGTTTATCTTGCTGTTAAACGTCGCATCCAACCGGGTGACAAGATGGCGGGTCGTCATGGTAACAAAGGTGTAGTATCAAACATCTTACCTGTAGAAGACATGCCGCACGATGCTAATGGTGTACCAGTGGATATCGTATTGAACCCACTAGGCGTACCATCGCGTATGAACGTGGGTCAGATTCTTGAAACACACTTGGGTATGGCAGCCAAAGGTTTGGGTGAGCAAATTGATAAAATGCTCAAACAACAACGTGAAATTGCTGAATTACGTGAGTTCCTAGACAAGATTTATAACAAAGTTGGTGGCGAGCAAGAAGATCTTGACAGCTTAACTGATGATGAAATCTTGGTATTGGCTGGTAACTTACGTGCAGGTGTTCCATTGGCAACTCCTGTATTTGATGGTGCAGAAGAAGGTCAAATTAAAGAATTACTTGAACTGGCTGAATTACCACGTTCTGGTCAAACCGTGTTGTACGATGGTCGTACAGGCGAGAAATTCGACCGCCCAGTGACTGTGGGTTATATGTACATGCTCAAACTCAATCACTTGGTGGATGACAAGATGCACGCACGTTCTACAGGTTCTTACTCACTTGTAACGCAACAGCCGTTGGGTGGTAAGGCACAATTCGGTGGTCAGCGTTTCGGTGAGATGGAAGTCTGGGCACTTGAAGCATACGGTGCTGCATATACGCTTCAAGAAATGCTCACTGTGAAGTCGGATGACGTTGAAGGTCGTACCCGTATCTATAAGAACATTGTAGATGGTAACCATTATATGGACCCAGGTATGCCTGAATCGTTTAACGTATTGACCAAAGAGATCCGTTCTTTAGGTATCAACATTGAACTGAAAAATGGTGACTAAGCATCTCCATTAAATCTCCCTAAATCCCTCTTTATAAAAGAGGGACTTTTCCCCCTTTGAAAAAGGGGGATTAAGGGGGATTAAAACTCAGTTAAAAAACAATATTTGTGACCCAGTTGGGATGTGAAAACAGCCTCCCAGCACACGGAGAAAAAAATTGAAAGACTTGCTCGATATCATGCGCAAAAAGACGGATTCTGACGGTCATGCTCCAGTAGAGTTTGACCGCATCCGTATTGGTCTTGCGTCACCAGAAATGATTAAGTCATGGTCTCACGGTGAAGTTAAAAAGCCAGAAACCATTAACTATCGTACGTTTAAGCCTGAACGTGATGGTTTATTCTGTGCCAAAATTTTTGGTCCAGTAAAAGATTACGAATGCTTGTGTGGTAAATACAAGCGTATGAAATACAAAGGCGTCATTTGTGAAAAATGTGGCGTTGAAGTAACGACTGCAAAAGTTCGTCGTGAGCGGATGGGTCACATCGAACTTGCTTCTCCAGTTGCACACATTTGGTTCTTGAAATCATTACCAAGCCGTATTGGTTTATTACTTGATATGACTTTACGTGATATCGAGCGCGTATTGTATTTCGAATCTTATGTGGTGACTGACCCAGGTATGACGCCATTTGAGAAATATCAACTTCTCAATGACGAAGAATACTTCAATGCGCTAGAAGAGCATGGTGATGAATTCACTGCGAAAATGGGTGCTGAAGCAGTTCAAGACTTGTTAAAAGATATCGATCTTGAAGCTGAAATTGCTCGTTTACGTGAAGAAATTCCGCAAACAACTTCAGAAACTAAGCTGAAAAAAGCGTCCAAGCGTTTGAAGTTGATGGAAGCGTTCAAAGAGTCGAACAACAAGCCAGAATGGATGGTGATGAATGTACTGCCTGTACTTCCACCAGACCTTCGACCGTTGGTTCCACTTGAAGGTGGTCGTTTTGCGACTTCTGACTTGAACGATCTTTACCGTCGTGTGATTAACCGTAACAACCGTTTGAAGCGTCTTCTTGACCTTGCAGCGCCAGACATTATCGTACGTAATGAAAAACGTATGTTACAAGAGTCTGTTGATGCCTTGTTAGATAACGGTCGTCGTGGTCGTGCAATCACAGGTTCAAACAAACGTCCGCTTAAATCTTTGGCAGATATGATCAAAGGTAAGCAAGGTCGTTTCCGTCAAAACTTACTTGGTAAGCGTGTTGACTATTCAGGTCGTTCGGTGATTACCGTTGGTCCAAACCTACGTCTGCACCAATGTGGTCTTCCGAAGAAAATGGCACTTGAGTTATTCAAGCCATTCATCTTTGCGAAACTACAAGCTTCAGGTCAAGCAACCACTATTAAAGCTGCGAAGAAAATGGTTGAGCGCGAAACTCCAGAAGTTTGGGACGTACTAGCCTCTGTCATTCGTCAACACCCAGTGATGTTGAACCGTGCGCCAACGCTTCACCGTTTAGGTCTGCAAGCATTTGAACCGATCCTGATTGAAGGTAAAGCCATCCGTCTACACCCACTCGTTTGTGCTGCGTTCAACGCCGACTTCGACGGTGACCAAATGGCGGTACACGTTCCATTAACGCTTGAAGCACAATTAGAAGCACGTGCGTTAATGATGTCGACCAACAATATCTTGTCTCCTGCGAACGGTGAGCCAATCATCGTACCTTCTCAGGACGTGGTCTTGGGCTTGTATTACATCACACGTGATGCGGTAAATGCCAAAGGTGAAGGCATGGTGTTTGCGGATACTCACGAAGTAAACCGTGCACTTGCAACAGGTCAGGTAGATTTGCACGCTCGCGTAAAAGCACGTGTATACCAAACTGTAATCAATGAAAATGGTGAGCGTGAGCAACAAACGATTGTTGTAGACACGACACCGGGTCGTTGCTTGCTTTGGGAAGTCGTGCCTGAAGGTTTAAGCTTTGAGCAAATTAACCTGGAGATGAACAAAAAGAACATCTCTAAGTTAATCAACTCTTGCTACCGTAAATTGGGTCTAAAAGATACAGTTATCTTTGCCGACCAATTGATGTACTTGGGCTTCCGTCAAGCGACACGTTCAGGTGTTTCTGTGGGTATGGAAGACATGGTTATTCCACCACAAAAACAAGCAATTATCGAAAAAGCAGAAACTGAAGTTCGTGAAATTGAACAACAGTTCGAGCAAGGTTTCGTAACTGCGGGTGAGCGTTATAACAAAGTGGTCGATATTTGGGCACGTACCAACGACCAAGTTGCTAAAGCGATGATGGACAACTTGTCATTTACCACTGTGAAAAACAAACAGGGTGAAGACGAGAAGCAAAAATCATTCAACTCGATCTACATGATGTCGGATTCTGGTGCGCGTGGTAGTGCGGCACAGATTCGTCAGTTGGCGGGTATGCGTGGTTTGATGGCGAAACCAGATGGTTCGATCATTGAAACGCCAATTAAAGCGAACTTCCGTGAAGGTTTGACAGTACTTCAGTACTTCATTTCAACTCACGGTGCGCGTAAAGGTTTGGCCGATACTGCATTGAAAACAGCGAACTCAGGTTACTTGACACGTCGTTTGGTTGACGTTGCACAAGACTTAGTGATTACAGAGCCAGATTGCGGTACGTATGGTGGTTTAGTGATGACACCATTCATTCAAGGTGGTGATGTCATTGAAAACCTTGGTAGCCGTGTATTAGGTCGTGTAACTGCTGAAGATGTGAAGAAAGCAGGTTCAGACGAAGTAATCCTGCCACGTAATACACTGATTGATGAAAAACTTGCGAACTTCTTGGAAGAGCAAGGCGTTGATGAAGTGAAAGTACGTTCAGTCGTGTCATGTGAATCGAGCTTCGGTGTGTGTGCGAAATGTTATGGTCGTGACCTTGCACGTGGTCACTTGGTGAACCCAGGTGAATCTGTAGGTGTTATGGCTGCGCAATCGATTGGTGAGCCAGGTACTCAGTTAACCATGCGTACATTCCACGTGGGTGGTGCAGCAAGCCGAACTTCAGCAGCGAACAGCGTACAAGTGCGTAATAAAGGTACCGTACGTTTCCATAACGTAAAAACTGTACAACACGCTAAAGGTCACTTGGTTTCTGTTTCACGTTCAGGTGAAATTGGTATTGCCGATGAGCTGGGTCGTGAGCGTGAACGTTATAAACTACCATACGGTGCATCAATCTTGCTGAAAGATGGTGAAGCGGTAGAAGCTGGCGGTATTGTCGCGACTTGGGATCCACACACGCATCCACTTGTGACCGAAGTTGCAGGTAAAATCCGTTTCAGCCAGATTGCTGATGGCGTAACTGCAACCTCGAAAACAGATGATGCAACAGGTATGACTACAGTTGAAATCTTGCCAGTGACTTCGCGTCCTGCGTCAGGTAAAGACTTACGTCCTGCAGTCGTATTAGACACTGTGGATGGTGGTGAACAATTCTACTTCTTGCCGCAAAACACGATTCTCTCTGTCCGTGATGGCGAAAGTATTGGTGTGGGTGACGTTATTGGTCGTGTACCACAAGAATCTTCACGTACTCGTGATATTACTGGTGGTTTACCACGTGTTGCTGACTTGTTTGAAGCACGTAAACCTAAAGAGCATGCGATTCTTGCAGAAGTTTCAGGTATCGTGAGCTTTGGTAAAGAAACCAAAGGGAAGAACCGTTTAGTGATTACACCGGATGATGGCTCTGAGATTTATGAAGAACTGATTCCAAAATGGCGTACCATGAACGTGTTCGAAGGCGAACATGTGAACCGTGGTGAGACTGTTTCTGACGGTCCACAGAATCCACATGACATCTTACGCTTGAAAGGCGAAGTGGCGCTGACCAACTACATCGTGAACGAAGTTCAGGACGTTTACCGTTTGCAAGGTGTAAAAATCAACGACAAGCACATTGAAGTGATCGTACGTCAAATGTTGCGTAAAGTTGAGATCACTGATGGTGGTGATACGAGCTTCATCAAAGGCGAGCAAGTGGATTACATCCGAGTGGTACAAGAAAACCAAGCTGTACTTGCACAAAGCAAGTTCCCAGCGAAGTTTGAACGTCAATTGATGGGTATTACCAAAGCATCGCTTTCAACAGACTCGTTCATTTCTGCTGCATCGTTCCAAGAAACAACTCGAGTGTTAACTGAAGCGGCTGTAACAGGTAAAGAAGATGATTTACGTGGCTTGAAAGAGAACGTGGTTGTAGGTCGTTTGATTCCTGCGGGTACGGGTCTTGCTTACCACTTAGAGCGTCGTCGTCAAGAGGCTGAAGCTGCTGAATTGGCATTGGTAAATGATTTTTCTGATGTTGATCAAGCATTAAGCCAAGCATTTAGCGATGAATTTAACGATTTGTAATTCAAACTCAAACTGAATACATGAATCTAAAAGACGCCTCTCGGGGCGTCTTTTTTATGTGTCACTTTAAATTCAGATTTTGCTTTGATAAAACTAGAATATTTCTTACAGCGGAATCAGAACAATTTAAAAATATAATGAAAAACTAGGGGATAACACATGAAATTTACAGGTATTGCATTGGGTCTGTCGGCAATGTTGATCATCTTGCCAATTCTTGCGGCACCAATACCGAATAGTATTGTGGTCAAAGATAAAGCTGTTGTGCCTGTATTGAAAACTGAAGTGACTCGTAAAGTTGCAGGTGAGCCACCTGCGCGTCATGTGGAATCGACAATTTTTGAAGTCAGTAATCAGGGGAAAGATATTGTAGCCAAAGAAGTGGTATTTGATGATGATCAAAGCCAGTTTTCAGAGAAACAGTTGAGCTTGCCAGTGATTCAAAAGGGCGGTGTGATTGTTCCTACTTCAAAAATTGAGCTGAATAAAACCCTAAAACAAGATGGACAGATTCTCTCAGAAGTTAAAAGTATTGATCCGGAAGGCATGGAATATAAGCCAGGACAAGCACCTATTCGCCGTACTTTGAAATTAGATCAGGTGAAAACACCTGAAACCAAAGAAACGATTTCTCATGCAGTTTTTACTGAAGATGGACAAACCACAAGAGATGTCGTGCTTTTGGAAGAAGATGGTGCTGAATCATCTATTCAGCCTTAAGTCTTTTACAGAAATACCTTCATCTTGCTGTGCTTGGTAACAGTTTTTTCAAAGTTGTTACCGCAATATGCACTAAGCTGAGTGCGAATAGACCGAGGGGGAGTGATCACCATGAAAAAAGTATTGAGTGTAATGGCAATTGCCACAGTATCGACCATGCTTATGGCGGGTTGTGAAAGCATGAGTTCTAATGACCAACGTATTGGTGCTGCAGCATTAGGCGGTGCCGTTGGTGGCGCAGCGGGTAACAGCGTAGGTGGTAGTGTTGGTGCAGCAGCCGGCGCAGGTGCAGGTGCGGCAGTTGGAAGTAAAACCCAAGATGGTTCTAACCGTAACGCAACCTATAGTGGAATTGGCGGTGCGATTGGTTCAATTTTAGGTAAAGAAGTGATAGGTGGTAATGCAGGCGCTGCAATCGGTGGTGCTGTTGGTGGTGGTGCTGGTGCAGCCATCGAGCAAAAGCGTTAATCTTAATACGAACAGCCACGCCATCCTACTGAAGTACTTATATTTCAGTACATCCAACGCAGAATCTTATGATTCTGCTTTTTTTATGCGCAAGCTGAAAAATTAATGCGTTTGGATAAATTGATTGACTGCTTGAGTATAAGCATTATTTTGTCCCAATGACTTGTTGATTTCAGCATGTGAAAGTCGGACAGGCAATAACTGGGTTTGAGTTCCGAATTTCTGTGCTTGTTGAATAAATTGTCGAGCTTGAGTACAGGGTTGATCTGCACGGATGGTTGAACACACCGCGAGAAATGCAGGTAAAGCTTGATGTAGCTGAGCTATCGGAGAAAGGGCTTTCCAGTTGGAAGGTTGATCACCAAAGGCTTGATCATAAAAACGTGCATGACGTGTTTGCATTATCTTTTCTATATCATAAGCCGCGCTATCTAGAGCAACTGTAGCACGCCAAGGCTGTGGATGGGGTGCCAGCCAATGGGGGCGAACGGTTAATAGACTGACCAGGTGTGCGCCCGCAGAATGTCCCATCAGCACCAAGCGTTTTGAGTCAGCATGCCAATGCGGTGCCTGATTTTGAATATAAATAAGCGCTTGGGCGATATCCTGAGTTTGCTGCTGTACGGTTACATCCGGAACTAATCTATAGTTGATAGACACAAAAATCCAGTTTTGCTTGGTCCAGTAACTCAGCTTATTTTTGACCACAGCAGCATGATTTTTATCACCTATTTTCCAAGCACCGCCATGGACCATCATCATGAGCGGGGCTGGTGTTTGATCTGTGAGTACTTTGGCAGGGAAATAGACATCCATCACTTGTTGAGGATGAGATCCAAAAGCCACATTTTTCAAAGTCTGCACTTTGGTAAATGTATTCGGCTCCAGAGCATGGAGGGATGTCGATGAATAGAAACAAAGTAGGGAAAAGATTGGCACAAGATTTTTTTTCATTTTAATAATCCTTTAATTTTAAATACTATCAATGTTTATAATTTTTATGATCCACTGATGTATCAACAGTAATACGTTAATTGATTCATACCTGCTCAAAAAGAGTAGAGAAGTTTGTCGGTGACATTGATCTTTTTGTCTTTTGATTAAAATAATATTAACAACAACGCAGAATCATTAGATTCTGCGTTTTTATGTGAGCTAAAAATTACGTTGCTACGGCTTTGGGCTTTTTACGTCGGATATATAACGTTTTATGCACTTCTGCAATTCGTACACCTGATTCGTCGACAATATTGAGCGTATATTGACGTGTCAGAGGCGCATAGTCTTCTGCGATCTGTTTGATTTCCTCGACTTCAGCGGCACTCAGGCGAATATCTGCATACACCGTACTGCGTCCTGGGGCGAGGAAATGAATTGTTGCCGCTTTATCCCAAACAATATATGTTGAACCCAAGTGATGCATCAGAATTAACATATAAAATGGATCGACCATGGAATAGAGGCTGCCGCCAAAATGTACGCCGACAATATTTTGATTTTTGCGGGTAAGTGGCATTTTGACACGGACATGGTAGTTGGCTAAATCGATTTGATCAATTTCAATACCTGCACCCCGATAGGGTGGGTACCGATTTAAAAAGTATTTAGAAACGATAGGAAGTTGCTGCAATTTTTTGATGAGATTCATGGGAAATTTTATAAAGCCTTAAGTAGATTTTTCTTATATTAGTATGAAATTTGAGCAAGCCAATGGCATATTTTATTATTCTCAATAGCAATCATGTCAACAAAAAATAACAGGATGTTTATGCAAGCACAAACGCAATGGGTTGAAACCTCAGATTGTCAACAGCTTTATGTCAAAACTTGGGGTGAAAAAACGGCACCTGCATTGATTTTGCTGCATGGCTATCCAGATAACCAAGAAGTCTGGGAACGAGTGATTGCCGTGTTGGTACAAGATTTTTATGTGGTGAGTTACGATGTACGTGGTGCGGGACAATCTTCCATTCCCAAATCCATTCGTGCCTATAGCTTGGCTCAATTGGCTGCAGATTTAATGGCTGTTGCTCATGCCGTTTTGGGGCAGCGTGCATTTCACTTGGCAGCTCATGACTGGGGTTCAATTCAGTCTTGGGAAGCTGTAACTGATCCAGATTTAAAAGGACGAATTTTATCTTACAGTAGTATTTCAGGCCCATGTTTGGATCATGCAGCGTTTTCGATGCGTAAGCAGTTTTCTGAAAATAAAATTAAATTTTTCAAACAAATGCGTAAATCTTGGTATATTGCTGCTTTCCAACTTCCTGCACTTGCGCCTACAGTTTGGCAGTTCTTTCATCCTGAACAATGGCGTCAGGTAGTGATGCGTTTAGAACGTGATCAAGATATTCCGGTCAATCCTAATATCCGTAAAGATGGGCGATATGGCGTCAATTTATATCGCGCTAATTTCATGCCACGTTTATTGAAGCCGCGGCAGCGTTACGCAATTTGCCCTGTGCAAGCCATTGTCTTGAAATATGATCAATTTGTGGGTGCTGAATTGATTGATGAAATGCCACGCTGGGTAGATGATTTTCAACGTGTGGAGTTGGCTGCCAATCATTGGGCAATTCTTAGTCAGCCACAAGCTGTTGCTACAGCTATCCGTGACTTTGCTTATAAGCATGAAAATCAGTGATTTTTGCTTGATCACACTTAGATTCATTTGTCGGAGTTGAAGGTTTGGTCAACTCCATCATCCATAATCTCTGATAAAATAGCTTCTTTTTTGAATTTCATCTCTTATGTTCGCAATTCTTGCTGCCATTTCAATCATGTTCGGATTGTCGTTGGCTCGTGTGCCTGTAGTTTTTGCCTTGGTGATTGGTGCAGTTTCAGGTGGTTTACTGGCTGGTTTAGGCTTACAAGGCACTTTAGATGCGTTTAATAATGGCTTAGGTGGTGGCGCTAAAATTGCCTTGGCTTACGGTATTTTAGGTGCATTTGCTTTGGCTTTGGCACGCTCAGGTTTACCAGACTTATTGGCGTATAAACTGATTCGCACCTTAACAGGTAGCAGTAATACTAAGGTACAAAACCGTGTTAAATATCTGATTTATTTTACCGTGGCTTTGGCAGCGGTCTTCTCACAAAATTTGATTCCAGTACATATTGCATTTATTCCTGTATTGATTCCACCTTTATTAAGTGTTTTCAATCATTTAAACCTAGACCGTCGTGCAGTGGCTTGTTTGCTGACTTTTGGTTTGGTTGCCACCTATATGTTTGTTCCTGTGGGTTTTGGTGCAATCTTTCTGAATGATATTTTGGCACACAATATCAACACCTTTGGTGCTCCGTATGGTTTTGCCATTCAAAATGA
Organism: Acinetobacter sp. PW68; assembly: GCF_020982655.1. Classification (NCBI taxonomy): domain Bacteria; kingdom Pseudomonadati; phylum Pseudomonadota; class Gammaproteobacteria; order Moraxellales; family Moraxellaceae; genus Acinetobacter; species Acinetobacter sp. PW68. The sequence goes on from NZ_JAHZSX010000001.1 coordinate 296,347, forward strand.
AGATATTCCTGCTGCCATGTTTATTCCTGTGTTTGGGATGTTCATTGGTCTATTGATCGCGTTGTTTGTGAGCTATCGCAAGCCACGACACTATCAAGATGTGCAGGTAGCACGTACTCAAAGCATTTCGAGTGAACTCAATGCAGATACAGCAGGGTCAAGCTTACAAGCACCACAAATTGCTAAATTTACGCTGTGGATGGCAGTGTTTGCGATTATTGCAACCTTAGCAGTGCAATTGTATTCAGATTCGATGATTCTGGCAGGTTTGGTGGGTGTTGCCATTTTAAGCTGTGCAGGAATTTTCAAATGGAAAGAAGCGGATGATGTGATTATTACCGGTATGCGGATGATGGCACTCATCGGCTTTATTATGATTGCTGCACAAGGTTTCGCGGCAGTGATTGAAGCCACCAATCAAGTACCTGCATTGGTGGAAGCTTCCGTACAGTGGATAGGTGATAGCAAAGGCTTAGCAGCATTTTTAATGTTGCTGATTGGTTTGTTAATCACCTTGGGGATTGGCTCGTCTTTCTCTACCGTGCCTATTTTAGCAATTATTTATGTGCCTTTATGTTTGCAGTTCGGTTTTAGTCCCGCAGCGACCATTGCAATTATTGGCACAGCAGCAGCCTTAGGAGATGCGGGTTCTCCAGCATCGGATTCAACCTTAGGGCCAACTTCGGGCTTAAATATGGATGGGCAGCACGACCACATGAAGGACAGTGTGGTACCAACTTTTATTCACTTTAATATCCCATTGATCATTTTTGGTTGGATTGCAGCGATGATGCTGTAAATCATCACCAAAATGTGTAAGCGCACGTGTTCAGAATAGGCTGGGCACGTTGCAGCACAGTGTTAAAACAACAAAAAAATATACTTCAAGTTCATCCTCACATCTGCCGATTGCATCTCAATACACGATTTTAAATCTCTAAACAAAATAGTCTGTTTTCATTGTCATCAGCTTCATATATTAGAATGAAGGTGATTTTAATTCTCTTTATTTAATTTTAATAATTTTTATTGATTTTATAAGATTTAAAAATAGAAATTCTAAGTGAATTAATCAATTTAAAATAAATTTGTTTAATTTTTAAATAAATATAAGATGTATTCTAAATAAATCTTTTAATTTATTTTTTAAATAAAATTGAGTAATATAGTCGGGAAATAATAATATAAACTTTATTAATTAACTCGGGTTTTAAAACCAAGTAATTTGGTCTATTTAAAATAAATTTATATAATAATTAATGATTTATAAAATAATTAAAATATTAGGTTTAATACGTGTTGCATATTAATAGTTGTCGCGTTTAATATTAATTAAGCATTAAGATTTTTATTCTAAAGGGTGGTTTTGAAATGTTAAAGCAAGTTGCTCTAATTGCATTAATGGGGATGTCTGCTTCTGCTATGGCAGGTCAATGGCAAGTTAAAGTTGGTGGTTCTGTAATTTCTCCAACACAAGATACAGATATTCTAAATGGCGGAGTGAATGTAGAAGCTGATCATGAATATGCATTTACACCCTCTGTAGAATATTTCTTTAATGACAATATCTCTGCAGAATTATTGTTGGCTACGCCAATCAGCCACGATGTGCTAGTGAATGGTGATTCTGCTCTTAAAATCAAACAATTACCACCAACGTTAACAGCGAAATATAATTTTAAAAATTCAACTCGTTTTACACCATACATTGGTGTAGGTGGTACTGCATTTGTTGCATGGGATGAAAAATCTGATTTAGGTAAAGTTAAGGTAAAAGAAGACTTTGGTTTTGCAGGTCAAATCGGTTTTAACTTCCAGCCAGCGGATGCAAAAAACTGGGGCGTATTCTTTGATGCACGTTATGCACAACTAAGTCCAAAAGTTGAAATCGAAGGTTTAGATCCATTTGATCTAGACATCGACCCAATGGTGTACACCATCGGTTATAGCTACAAATTCTAATCATAAAACGTAGCTCTTTATAATAATAAAAATCAGCGCAACCCCATCTTTAGGGTGGGGTTTTTTTATTGCAAAAAATAACAAATGTAGCGAATGAAAAAATTGAGAGCATATGCCATGTTCATTTACAGTCTGAAAGATAAAGTAAAGAACAATAAATAAGGAATTCATTCATGTCGATCAAATATGGTTGGTTAGTGTGTCTTGGTTTAATGCTAAGTGTTGCGGGGCATGCGGCAAGTTTTTCTTGTGAGAAAGCCAAAACACAAACGGAACATGCCATTTGTGAACATCGTGCGGTCAATGATGCCGATGTGAAAATGGCCACCACCTATCGTATCGTCAGCCGTTTGGTCGCCATGGGGATGCGTTCACAAATTCGTGATGAACAATTGCGCTGGTTAGAATTGCGTGATCGTTGTGGCGCTTCAGTCGATTGTTTAACCCAAATGTATAATTTGCGTCAGCAGAAATTAGATTATCATTTAAATCAGGTTTATCAACGCGCACCTTTTTAAATTTTTCTAGATTTAGGCTTGAAAAATCAGCACATCACTCCAATTCATTAACACATCCAACAATAACCATGTTTATGAATTTTAAGGAGTGATGAATGAGCGAGCAAAGCCAAAAACACAGTTTCCAAGCCGAAGTGGCGCAGTTATTACATTTGGTGACCCATTCTCTTTATTCCAACCCTGAAATCTTCTTGCGTGAACTGATTTCTAACGCATCAGATGCCTGCGACAAATTACGTTTTGAGGGTATCAACCATCCTGAATATTATGAAAATGATCCTGATTTACGTGTACGTATTCGTCTAGATAAAGAAAATAAAACTTTAACTATTTCAGATAACGGCATTGGTCTAAGCCAACAGGAAGCGATTGATCATTTAGGTACGATTGCCAAATCGGGCACCAAAGACTTTATGTCTAAATTAACCGGCGATCAAAAAGCTGATGCACAATTGATTGGTCAATTTGGTGTTGGTTTTTATTCAGGTTTTATCGTGGCCGATAAAATTACTGTGGAATCACGCCGTGCGGGATTGGCTGCAGATGAAGCCGTGCGTTGGAGCAGTGCGGGTACGGGCGAGTTTGATGTCGAGCAAATTCACAAAGCAGAACGAGGTACCGATATTATTTTGCATTTGCGTGAAGATGCACTGGATTATTTAGAAAGCTACAAAGTTAAGCAGATTATCAATAAATACTCTGATCATATCAGTTTGCCAATTCAAATGCAGAAAGAAGTATGGCAGCAAGAAGAAGCCGCTGAAGGTGAAACACCGAAAGCAGGTCAGTATGTGGAAACTGATGAATGGGAAACGATTAATTCGGCCAGTGCGTTGTGGACGCGCAATAAAAACGAAATTAGCGAAGAACAGTACATCGAGTTTTATAAAAACCTCAGTCACGATTTTGACGCACCATTGGCATGGGCGCATAACCGCGTTGAAGGCAGCACTGAATACACCCAGTTGTTGTATGTACCAAGTAAAGCACCGCATAACATTTTTACCCGTGAAGCGAAAGCGGGAATTAAATTGTATGTGAAACGCGTATTTATTATGGATGAGGCAGACAACCTGATTCCTAATTATCTGCGCTTTGTGCAAGGTGTGGTGGATAGCGCCGATTTGCCGTTGAACGTGAGCCGTGAGTTATTGCAAGAAAGCCGTGATGTGAAAACCATCCGCGAAGGCAATACACGTCGTGTGTTGACCATGTTGGACAATTTGGCCAAGTCTGAAGATGAAAAAGACCAAGAAAAATTTAAGCAATTCTATCAAGAATTTGGTTCAGTCTTAAAAGAAGGCTTAGGCGAAGACTTTGGTAACCGTGAGCGTATCCTGAAATTATTACGCTATGCCACTTCAAGCAATGATGACATCAGTACCTCATTGGCGGACTATAAAGCGCGAATGAAAGAAGGTCAGAAAGCGATTTACTACGTTACTGCAGATAACCTGAACGCAGCAAAGCATTCTCCACAGTTGGAGCTATTTAAGAAAAAAGGCATTGAAGTGTTGTTGATGGCAGAACGCGTAGACGAGTGGGCTATGAACTTTGTGCATGAGTTTGATGGCACGCCAATGCAAAACGTGTCTAAAGGTGCAGTTGATTTAGGCGATCTACAAGATGCCGAAGAGAAAAAAGCTTTAGATGCGGCTGCAGAACAATTTAAACCTGTGATCGAGCAATTGTCAGCATCTTTAAGTGGTAAAACCAAAGAAGTACGTGTAACGACACGTTTGGTTGATTCCCCTGCTTGTTTGGTAACAGGTGAAGGTGAACTATCACCACAATTGATTCGTATGTTGAAGGACGCAGGGCAAGCTGTACCTGATATGAAGCCAATTTTGGAAATTAATCCAGAGCATCCATTGGTGAAAAAATTACAGGACTCAAATCAATTTGATGATTTAGCGCATGTGATTTTTGATCAGGCTGTAATTGCTGAAGGTGGTTTGCCTGAAGACCCTGCGGAATATGTGAAACGTATTAATAGCTTGCTGTTAAAGTAAGTCTGTTTTCACATGAACGTGATTGATGATGCGTTGTCCAAATAATGCATCGTCATTTTGCAAAATCATCTTGCAAAAAACCAAGTCCTGCTCGCAAGACTTGGTTTTTTAATTTGGATTGATTGTAGATACTACGGTTTTAGAAAATCGCTTCTAAACGCACTAAAGCACCGAGATAGTGACTCCGATCCGCGCGATCATCATTTAAATAATTGACATCGCCCTGAATAAAGAACCATTCACGTAAAAATGGTTGACGCCAAGAGACAAATGGCCCCCATCGATTTAAACGTAAGTCATCATCGTGATAATAACCGCCTGTATAAATGCCGTAGTTAAAACGGTTACCTGCAAAGAATTGATGTTGTCTAAAGGTGTAGTTGTCCCAAACCAAATCATCCTCTTGTTCATCGGCATAGGTCAAGCTAAATTGATTGGACAAGAACGCTTGATTGGGACGGGCGTGTGTTAGCTCCAAGTTGGTTCTGAGATAATTTTCACTGTCGATGCCATAACGGTAAATTTGTTCGGCATGAAAAGAGAAATCATTTTCTAAAGCCCAGTCTTTACTGGCTTTTAAACGCAAATATATATCATCGCCAGAACGCACCCCTAAATCGACATCTGTTTCAAAAGGCAGACGATCGGCAAAGTTAGACCAGCGTAATGCCAAAGAACTGTTGTCTTCACGGCTACGTTTACTGTCTAAGGTTTTGTCTGCAGCATTGCCTGGGTTTTCGTTAGTAATAGCGATGTTATTTTGCAATTCGTTATCCAGTGAGTCATCACCAAAAACGACACTGAGTTTATTTTCAAGCGTAGGCAGTTTGATTTTTCCGCGAATACGAGGTTTGACTTCATATTCATTATGCTTGTCCCAACTGCTATCGACCAAAACCCGTAAAGTAGCTGAGGCAGGCTGTTCAGGGCTTGGTTCACCAAACCAGTTGTCTAACTTAAGTGCCGTTTTATCGGCCCAATTACGAATATTTTTTTGTCGTTGATCGAACCAGGTTAAATGTTCTGTTTCTGCGGTGGGAGGTACAATGGGTTCATTGGATTGTTCGGGTAACACCGTCGGTGTGGAATCAATCCAACGTGGAATGGTGTAATAAAAACTGTTTTTATCTGATGCACTTGGCGGAGCGACAGGCAATTCATAAGGTGGCAGTGGAGTATAAGCTTGATCCACTTCTTGAGATGATTCTTGTGCAAAAGCGGTGCCTGCGACCCCACTTAAGAGACAGCTTAATATAAAAGGCGATGTGTGCTTTATTCTTGACATTATTTACTGATCTTTAAGCCATTTTTGCTAGTGTTGAAAATCTATAAGATAAAAGCAAGACTTGGCTACAAAATCATAATATAAACGGCAGTTTTTAGGCAGAAATCTCTTTTTCTTTATACATTTGAAGTGCTTGCCACAATTGTATAGCATCAATTGGTTGTTGTAATTGAGAAATGACTTTTTGAATCATTTGCCAACTCATACCTTGTTGCCGATCTAATAAAATATGTGGTACAGCTTGTTCTGTACGGGACAGTTGTAAACGCTTTTGACCATGAATCACACGAATTTTTTGTCGTTCTTTCAGTAAAATCAAAGGAGTATGACTCTGCGCTTCATTTTCTTCGAACTGAATAAATTTGGTGGTTTGAATATGTTGTTTTGGAATAAAAGAAAAATATTGCTCTTGCTGCCACACGATTTGAGCAACACTATAGCATTGAAAAAGCTGATTAAAATCAAATAAATTTTCTTGTAATTTTTCCCAAGAAATTTCACGTATTGCTGCAATCTTATGTTCAAACTGTTGGCAAAGGTTTTGAGTCAAACGAATCGCTTGTATTTGATCTAATGTGCCAAGCAACACCAGATATTTAATAAAGTGTCCTTGCGTATTGGTTTGTTCTGCTATATATACCGCACGCGCCAACAGCTGTTGCTGGTCTTCTTCAGGATCAGACAAATGCACCAACACATCGGCATATTGGGTGACTTCTGGTGCTTCAGGCAAAAAGACTCGGTATAACTGCACTGACTCGTTTTGGCTAAGATTGAGCGCAGAAATTGGGCAGCTATATTGGTTTAACAATAGATTATAAGCTAGGGTGGTGCTTGTTTTTGGTGTGATGGCTGGTAGTGGTTGGGCCGTATCTATTGTTGACACGTCTGGCTGAGTTGTGTTCAGCGTTGGATTGGAAATGATCGTTTGATTTGTGATCGGTTCAATAGTGAGTTCATATTCAGTCACGTCTAAAACTTGAGTATCAGACGAGGTCGCTTCTTCTGTAGTGATGTGCTGTGTAATAAGTTCAAATTGAATTGGTGGAGATACAGCTTTATTTTCTTCCGGTTCTGCAGTGGTAAAAATTTGCTGAGTTTTCGCAGCTTCGATCGTTGCCGTTTGTGCTGCTTCTAGAACAGCAGCTTGCTTCAGTTCAGCATCGGTTTGAAGGCAGTGGTATTGTTGCTGCTGTTGCATCATCCAGCGATAGACCTGCTCTAAATCTTGGAATTCGCTGAGTAGAGCAGTGCGTTCAGTAGCAGGAATTAACCAAATTTGCTCTGTACACGACAAATTTCACAGAACCCTTATCCTATCAGGATTCTGCTTTCTTAAAATTGCCAAAATTTCCTTAAACTCTTCTTTTTTCCCAAAACCAATTAAACGCTGAATCGCCATTTGAACATAGTCTAAACCATAGCGAAATAAACTCATTGAGAGTCGTCCATGCTTCTTTATTTTTATCGCTTTTTTTTGATCATGTTGCCATTCACCCGTTAAGTAACACCAACAGAAGCTTATAGCTAACACCGCAATCAATTTTTTCACTCGTCTAGGGTCTGTCAAGCGCGTATTTTCAAGATTAAACCCGCGTCCTTTGAGACAACTGAATAAGGTTTCAATTTCCCAGCGTAATGCATAATCCTGAATAGCATTGGCATTAAACTGAGGAGAAACGACGAGTAAAAGCTCTCCATTTTCTAACTGTAGTGCACTTATATATAGTTTCACCCGACCAACCAAAATCCGTCGTTTACGACATTCAATTTGACCAACTTTAAGATGGCGAAATAAATCACTAATTTTATGATTCTTTCCTAAATGATTGGTGACAATGAAGTTTTTTTAACACGAATGCAGAAGTTGATGTCTTGTTCAATTAACCATGTAAACCACTGCTCACCGATAAACTCTCTGTCTGCGAACACATTCACAATACGGTCTTTACCAAAAATGGCTATAAAGCGTTGAATCAAAGCAATACGCTCTTTCGTATCTGAATTTCCACGTTTATTAAGCAATGTCCAAAGGATAGGTATCGCTATTCCACGATAAACGATTGCGAGCATCAGGATATTAATATTTCGTTTTCCCCATTTCCAATTGGTTCTATCTAAAGTCAGTTGCACTTGGTCGAATGAAAACATATTGAAAATCAACTGAGAAATTTGACGATAATCAAAATACTGACCTGCAAAGAAGCGCTGCATACGTCGATAAAATGATTGTGGTAAGCACTTGATGGGCAAGGCTTTAGATGCAGAAGAAAGATTACATGTTTGCTTTAAAATAATCACAAGCATGATGAGCGCAAAGCACTTTAAATGTGACTTGTTCCATTTTAGAGATTTGTTTAAGATAAGATATAACTCATTGAGATGTGTCATAGTATTCGTCGTTAGAAAACAATTATTGTGACATTATTTCAATGAGTTATCTATTTTTGTCGTGTACAGAGCCAAATTTGCCAACCTGCTCTAGGTTGATACAAAATCGCCCAACCTGTTTCAGGCTGTTGATAAAGTGCTGCTTCAAGTGTTTCTGGTTCTGTAAATACGCCACGAAAAGATTGGGCATATAAACTTTGTTCTGCAAAAGTTGCAGCAGTTTGAATTGGATTTTGTAAGGCTTTAAATGTGAGCAACTGTTTTTGAAAAATCGGTTCATCGCACAGCATAAAAATTTCTTTAATGCGCGCTTGGGCTTTAGCAGTTTCGTAAAGACTGAGTCTTTTAAGCTTTAAGGCATCAGTTAAGTCGTGTAATTCTTTAATCAACAGTGATTTTTCTAGTGTATTCATTCATGCATACTTAAATATGTTGTTGTGCTTTTTCTAAATAATCGGCCAAGACAATATTCAGCGCCAATTCAATCAATTTATATTCTGCCGATTGTGGTTGAGGATAGCGTTTGGCTAATTCGATTAAATGGTTGACCTCAATCGCTTGAGGTGGAATTTTTCTTTGTATAAGTGCTTGAAGTTGTTGCATAGGCATCTGCTATAGCAATGAAAACAAATCACTTTAATTATAAGGATTTAATAAAAAAATACATGCTCAAAATTGTCAGCTTTTGTGCTTTTTTAGACATTATTGACAATAAATGCGCTTTTTATATGAAAAATAATCAAAAAAATTTAAATCACAGTGCCCAAAAGTACTGACAGTGGGCGAGGACGCAGCTTTTAGAAGCAGTAGGGGGATTTAAAGTAAACTTAGCACTAGAAAAACAAACAGCAGACCGATTTAGACTGCTGTTTGGGGAGAGAAATGGGAGAGGTGAATATAGTCAAAATAAGTGGATACAACGAGAAACTTAGGCGGCTTTTTGCGAAGTTGGCTCATTCACAACAGCTTCAGATGCAGCCGATTCTGTATTCACTTTTTGCGTTGGAAAATCAGGTACATGTACAATTTGAGCAGATACATTTGCAGCAATTGCTAGAAGTGAAACCATCAAAACAGATTTAAACATATTCATGGGAATGTCCATCCAAAGTATTTATGTCTAGACACAAGACTAGACATTGTAGAGAGAGATCGAACGAAATTAAAAATTCACATGAATCATAACAAAGTTTAAAATTTACAAAATGATTATTTCGGCAATTATCCTTAAAATAACAATATAAAACAATAGATTAGAGCTTTAGCTCTAGTTTTTTTAAAAGGCTTATATGGTTGAGATGCCTGCAATATTTAAATTTTGACAAGATTTAATGCGAAAGATTAATGACATTTTTCGACAGTGTGAAATCGTGTAATGTTTTAGCTGCGATTGGTTAAACAACCTAAAAGTGCGGTTTTTTTAATCTATGATGGAATTTCAATAACGATAAAGGACAGTGAGAAAATCATGGCAATTGCAAAAGTAGTTGAAGTTAATTCAAGTAGTTCAAAAAGTTTTGAAGACGCGATTCAAACTGGAATCGCGAAAGTGACAGAAACGGTTAAAAATGTCCAAGGCGCGTGGATTAACGAACAAAAAGTAGTGATTAGAGACAATCAAATCACGGAGTATCGGGTCAATTTAAAAATTAGCTTCTTGGTTGAATAAACGTAAGCGTCCGCTGAATCCCATACCTATTTTTTAATTTTGGTCGGATTTCCAGCGGTGTGGCAGTAATTCTTCTATTTGGGTCACTTTATGTGTCGGCAACCTTTTCAGAACATCACTTAAATAGGCATACGGATCCAGCCCATTCAGCTTTGCTGACTGGATTAATGTCATGATATTGGCTGCTCGCTGACCGCTGCGCAGCGAACCTGCAAATAGCCAATTCTTACGTCCCAACGCCCAAGGTCGCATCTGGTTTTCCACCCAATTATTATCTATAGGTAGATTGCCATCATCCAGATAGCGGCTTAAAGCTGGCCAACGCTTCAGAGTGTAATTGATGGCCTTGGCGGTTGGAGAACTCGATGGCACAGTCAGTTGATGTTGGTTAAGCCATTCATACAGTTGTTGCATCACCGGTTGACTATGCTGTTGTCGGTATTCGCGGCGGTCTTCCGCTGTACCATCGGTCTTTTTCCTGAGTTCTGCTTCTATCGCATACAGTTTCTGAATCAGCACTAAGGCCTGTTCAGCGACCTGACTTTTCCCGGTCACATGCAGTTCATGGAATTTACGACGTGCATGGGCCATGCAGCCCACCTCTATGACCTGGCCTGATTTAAAGCGTGCTTTATAACCACTGTAATCATCACAGACCAGATGGCCCTGCCAGCCTTTCAAGAACTCTGCAGCATGCTGGCCTGAACGACTATCCTGAAAGTCATAGATCACCGCCTGAACTGGATTGTACTGTGTAGTGGCATAGGCCCAGACATAACCTTTCTTCGGTTTTTTATCATTCTCACCCATCCGCATGATGGTGACCGGTGTTTCATCTGCATGCAGCACCTGCTGTTGTAGTACCACCTCTTTTAAGGCATTGGCCAGAGGTTCCAGTTCTACACCGCAGCGACCTATCCAGTCAGATAAAGTTGATCTAGAAAGTTCGATTCCCGCCCGCTGATAGATCAGACGTTGACGGTACAGCGGCAAATGATCGGCATATTTCGATACCAAAACATGGCTGAGCAGTTCAGGTGAAGCAATGCCTTTATCAATCACATAGGCGGGCATCGCTTGCTGAGTCAGGGTGTCACACTGATCACAGACCCATTTACCACGCACATGCTGTTCCTTATAGAACTGTGCCGGTCTGAAATGCAGTTTTTCACTGACATCTTCGCCGATACGACGAAGTTGGCAGCCACAAGCACATTGGGTTGATGCAGGTTCATGCTCAATACGGATGGTGTGTAGATGATCTGGCAGTGGTCGACGTTTAGGTTTATTGGTTTTGGCTTTGTGTGTCACTGCATCGGTTTTATCTGCATTCAGCCGTTCCAGTTCTAGATCAACCGCGGCAATATCTTCTTCAACCGCTTCATCCCACAGGTGGATTTGTTTTGCAGTGAGATGTTCGTTTTTACTGCCGAATTTGTGCTTTTTAAACAGCGCAAGTTCATGCTCGTATTTTTGATTGAGAATGGAAAGATGTTGAACTTGAGCATCTAATTGCTGATTGGATACTTCAAGATGCTGAACTTTGGTATCTAATTGTTGGTTTGATTTTTCTAATTCTTGATTTGATTGTGCCAGAGACTGATGCTGCATTGCCAACTGTCTGGTAAATTCCAGCAGTTGTTCATGGGTCAGTTGGCTTAAATCAGGCAGCGTATTCATGACCGCAGTATGCCTGAGGTCATGAGAAGAATGAAATACAACATTTGGAGAATAGCAGAATGGACCAAGCTAGTTTAGAGCATTGTGACCACTTGCTGTCGTCCAATGCGCTGCCAAGGCAAACCCTGGATCAGTGCCTGTAACTGTTCCGGGCTGAGGGCTACGCTTTCACCCTGGTGAACTTTAGCCCAGTGAAATTTGCCCTGTTCCAACCGCCGGGCACACAGCCAGATGCCCAGTCCATCATGTACCAGCACTTTCATGCGATGGCCACGTTTATTACAGAACAGGTAGGCGCAATGCGGTTTAATGTAGCCAAAGGCTTTCATAATCTGCGCCATGACCGTATCCATCCCTGCTCGCATATCCAGAGGTTGGGTAGAAAGCCAGATTTCATCAATGCGGATCATGTTGCAAGTGCCTTGAGTAATTCTGCTAAAGCAGATATTTCTGATACTTGCCATTTCAAGCCAATTTCTGCTTTTGAGTGGGGTAAAGTAATTTGAACCGTTAACATGTCAGTAGGAGTAGGATCTAATGGTGCAGAGCAAGATAAGGCAATAAATGCAGGTTTATTCGGTAGTGGTGAGCGATCATTCCCTGGCTTAGCATCAATTAAGCGAATCCATTTGGATACAAGATTTGTATTCAATCCATGTTGCAAAGCGACTGAAGCAATTGAAACGTCCGGTGCTTTACAAGCCTGAACGATCTGCTGTTTAAATTCAGCACTGTATGTTCTTCGTTTTTTCGCAAGAGATGCGATGGATGTCTGGTGATTTGTAGTCATAAATTTTAGTCCCCACTTGTTTTTAAGTGGGGACTAAATTAAGGCTTATAGGATGAATTCATAAGGTGTGTTCAGCGGACGCTTACGAATAAACTCTGTGCACTTGAAAGTCCAAAAAAAATCCCGTTTCGGGATTTTTTTTGGCGTCTATTCTAGTTGTAAGAACGCTATTCAACTTACCTATATTTTAAGCTTATGCTTTGGGTTCAGGCAGATCGCATTGTTCTGCATCGCAGTTTGCTGCATCTTCAAAATCTAGCTCACTTTGCTGTTTCAAGGGCTTTTTGCAGTACTTGCACAAAGACTTCACGTGGCTGCGCACCAGCTAAAGCAATACGCTGATCAAACACAAAGAACGGTACGCCAGTAACGTTTAATTGTTCACGTGCGACTTCTTGGTCAAATTTTACAAAGTCGGCATATTCGTCAGAATCTAGAACATCATCCACTTCTACAGGATTCAGCCCGATTCGTGATGCAACATCTTCGAGTGTTTCACGTTCGCCAATTGCTAAACCTTGAGTCATATAGCTATAGAAAAAAGCTTCTTTGGCTTCGTTGCCCAAGCCTTTGCTTTGTGCCAAATGCACCAAGCGATGCGCATTAAAGGTGTTGCCTGAGTTGGCATTTTCCCATTGAAAGTCAATACCTTCAGCTTTTGCCATTTCGGCAATATTACGCTGCATTTCTTCTACTTCGGCAAGGCTGCGCCCATATTTTTGTGCTAAACGCTCTGAATTAGATACTTCCTGACGCGGTGGTGCATCTGGGTCAAGTTCAAAGCTGTGCCAATGCACTTCTAATTCCACACCTGCCTCTTCAGCAGCAGCTTCCAAACGTTTTTTGCCGATATAGCAAAACGGACAAACAATATCTGACCAAATATCAACGCGCATGAATAATCTCAAATTCTGTTTTTTACTAAGATGGGGATGTTACATAAAATTTAAAGCATACAGCGATGCTAAACTTATTTTTGAGCATCTGGTCAAATACAAGGTGGTATATTCCAATAGTTTAGTAATAAAATAAGTATGAAATCTATACAAATGTGATGGGCTTCACGGTAAGATAAAACAAATATTAAAAATAAGAGGGCACTCATGCGACGGATAGTGCTAATCATTGGGTGTGTAACGGGTATTATTTTTGGGTGGATGTTTTATCAATATAACAGTCAGCAAAAACAAGTTGCGCAATTGCACGCCTATCAAAATGTGATTCATGAAAAAGCTGAACAGATTTTTGTACAGGCACAGGATTGGTCTAAACCGATTCAGATTAATGTGCACGACTCACGCTTAGCGGGTGATTATCAGGTCATGGCAAGTTTTGTGTTGAGTCACATGGTACAAAGTGCCGAAGCGCGTAATAGTTATTTGCGTGAATTAAAAGCCTTGAATTGGGATCAGTTTTTAAATCCTCAACGACTTGCTGCAGACAAAAAACAAGACTATGCCGATACCGAAGCCATGTTAGTGCAAGTGCGTGCCATGGTAGATTTGTATCAGGAGCATTTAGAACAGCATGAAGCGATGGCTCTAGAGCAAATTGAGAATCTTGAAATCAATCATAATTTGCGCCGTCATTTAGCAGAATCTTTATTGGAAAGCCGCCATAATGACCAAGGTTACACATTATTTGAATTAGAAAAGAAAAATTTGGGTAAAGCGTATGTGTTGTTTGCAATTTTAAAAAACAACAAATGGGAGCTCAAAAACAATACCTTTATGTTTTATGAAGATGCAGCCTTGAAAGAATTTAATACCGTATATCAAGAGATGGTGCAACTCAATACGCAAATGCAAGAGATCAGTCAGCAGCATCAGCGGGCCCTTGAAAGCAAGTTATAAGGTCTAGCAAATCCATACATCAAATTGTCAAAAGAATGTCATCTGTTGTTCAAATCTCTTGCCTAAACTGTAGCTGTTGATTTAATGGCTCAGCTAGGCAGGTCCGATATGAACAACATTCAAGTCTTTGATGATATTCAACAACTGTATTTGCAATTTCTGGAAAATAAGAACTACCCGAAACTCGAAAATTTAAATAATTGGGGCAAGAACCGTTACTTCTTTAATCAGCACTTTCGTTTGGTTGAAGATTGGCATCAGACTGAACAAATTGTGATTGAATTTAATCAGCAATATTACTGCTTGGATACAGGCAGCGCCCCAGACTTTATGGACAAAGAACGCTATATGACATGGTTGATGGGAGAGTTGTTAGTTTAAGTTATACAGGTAAATCACAACTGATCAGTCATTTACATATCAAGATAAAAATGCAAAAGAATAAAATTTAAAAATCAGAACAGTTCAAAACAACAAAATAAAAAATCCCCGCATGATGCGAGGATTTTTTTCTTACGAAGACTTTTTACACACGCTCAATAATTGTCGCGATACCTTGACCAAGACCGATACACATGGTTGCTAGACCGATTTGCGTGTCTTGTTGTTCCATCACGTTCAGCAATGTGGTGGTGATACGCGCACCAGAACAACCCAATGGGTGACCAAGTGCAATTGCACCACCGTTCAAGTTCACACGATCTTGCTGATCATAAATGCCTAAGCCTTTAAGAACAGACAAACCTTGTGCAGCAAACGCTTCGTTCAATTCAAAGGTTTGAATGTCTGCAATTGACAAGCCAGCACGTTTAAGCGCTTTTTGAGTTGCAGGTACTGGGCCATAACCCATGATTGCTGCATCGCAGCCTGCAACTGCCATAGAGCGAATCACCGCACGTGGTTTTAAACCTAATGCTTGTGCACGTTCAGCAGACATAAGCAGCATCGCAGATGCACCATCAGACAATGCTGAAGATGTTGCCGCAGTGACCGTACCGCCTTTCGGGTCAAATACAGGACGTAAAGCTTGGAACGCCTCAAGGTTGGCATCTGGACGGATCACTTCGTCGATGTCGCATAGCTGTTTAAAGCCGTTTGCGTCATGACCTTCAATGCCAATGATTTCGTTTTTAAAACGACCTTCTTGTGTTGCAGCCCATGCACGACGGTGTGATTCCACACCAAAAGCATCTTGCTCTTCACGCGAAATACCGTTCATGCGACCCAACATTTCAGCAGTTAAGCCCATCATGTTTGATGCTTTGGCATAGTGCTTCGATGCAGCAGGGTTGATGTCGATACCGTGCATCATGCCCACATGGCCCATGTGCTCTACACCACCAATGATGAAAATATCACCCTGATTGGTTGCAATTTGTGCTGCAGCCGTGTGGATTGCTTGCATTGAAGAACCACACAGACGGTTTACGGTTTGACCCGCTACTGTTTTTGGAAGATCAGCCAGTAATGCAATATTACGACCAATGTTCATGCCTTGTTCTAGGGTTTGGTTCACACAGCCCCAGATTACATCTTCAACTTCGTTGACATCAAACTGGTTACGAGCAACTAAAGCACGAACCAATTCAGCCGATAGACTGTCAGCACGTACATTGCGGAACATACCGTTTTTGGTTTTACCCATTGCAGAACGTACGCCATCAACGATGACAACGTCACGTGGATTTAAAGTAGCCATTCACGTTGCTCCTTAACCGTAGAATTTTTTGTTGTTAGCAGCCATGTCACGCAACATTTGTGGCGCTTCATAAGCCTTACCTAAGTGTGCGTATTTGTCGCAAAGTGCAACGTATTCAGCAACACCTGTTTGGTCGATGTAACGGCATGGACCACCACGGAATGGAGGGAATCCGACACCCATAATCATCGCCATATCTGCTTCAGATGGTGTTGCCACAATGTTGTCTTCTAAGCAACGAACAGTTTCGTTACAGAACGCCAACATCATACGGTCAATGATTTCTTGTGCATCAAATTCGCGTTTTTCAGATGTTGCCACAGATGCTACAAGCTCGTATGCAGTTGGATCAACCACTTTGGCTTTTTTGCCTTTGCGATCCAATTCATATTTGTAGAAACCTACGTCATTTTTTTGACCAAGACGTTTGTTTTCGTACATGACTTGGATTGAGCCTTTAAAGTCTGGCTTCATGCGGTCAGGGAAACCTTCTGCCATAACTTCTGCACCATGAACGCCCGTGTCGATACCGACAACGTCAATTAAGTATGCAGGACCCATTGGCCAGCCGAATTTTTCCATGACTTTGTCGACTTGCTGGAAGTCTGCACCATCTTTCAGTAACAAGTCGAATGCACCAAAGTAAGGGAACAATACGCGGTTCACCAAGAAGCCTGGGCAGTCATTCACTACGATTGGTGTTTTACCCATTTTCTGAGCAAGAACCACAGTGGTCGCAATTGCTTCAGGTGAAGTTTTTTCACCACGAATCACTTCTACCAATGGCATCATGTGCACTGGGTTAAAGAAGTGCATGCCGACAAAGTTTTCTGGACGTTGTAGGTTTTCAGCCAAACGTGTGATTGAAATGGTTGAAGTATTTGAAGCAATGATCGTGTTGTCACGAACATTTTTCTCAGTTTCAGCCAACACAATGCCTTTGACTTTTGGATTTTCAGTCACGGCTTCAATCACGATATCTACTTCTTTAAACTCGTCATAGCTTAAAGTTGGGCGGATACGTGCCAAAGTTTCACCCATTTTGGCAGGTGTCATTTTTTTACGTTCAACTTGCTTGGTCAGCAATTTGTTTGCTTCAGACATCCCCAATGCTAATTGTGGATTGCCGATGTCTTTCATGATAATTGGTGTGCCTTTGCTTGCCGCTTGGTAAGCAATACCACCGCCCATGATACCCGCGCCGAGTACAGCCGCTTGGTTCACAGGATGTGCACCTTTTTCATATTTTTTCGAGGTCTTTTTCACCACTTGGTCGTTGATAAACAAACCAATCAACGCACCTGCTTGAGGCGTTACAGCAGCTTTAGCAAAGCCTTCAGCTTCAGCTTTGAGCGCGTCATTACGTGGCAAGCTTGCACCTGCTTGTAAAGAATCCAGCATGAGTTTTGGTGCTGGGTACTGTGCAGGATTCGCTTTGGCTAATACCGCACCTTTCGCCGTGTTGAACGCCATCATTTGTTCAAGTGGGTTCAATTTTACAGGGTCTAATTTTTCTTGGCGTTTTGCTTTCCAGTCCAAACGACCTGCAATGGCTTGCTTAACCAAGTCCAACGCAGCCGCTTGTAATTGATCTGCAGCAACCACAGCATCTACAGCGCCGTCTTTGAGTGCAGCATCAGGGCGTTTAGGGTTGGCCATTGCCATCCATTCAACCGCATTGTCGATACCAATAACGCGGCTTAAACGAACCGTGCCACCAAAGCCTGGGAAAATACCGAGTTTGATTTCTGGTAAGCCCACCTGTGCTTGGTCTGACATCACACGGTAATCACATACCAAACACATTTCAAAGCCGCCGCCCAATGCCATACCATTGATTGCAGCAACTTTAGGAATGTCTAAATCTTCAAAAGCATTGAAGATGTCGTGAACAGGCAACGCCCAATCCACAATGGCTTGTTCGCCTTGAGCGAAGTTTGCGCCAAATTCGGTGATGTCTGCACCCACGATAAAGGTTGATTTCGCAGAAGTGACGATTAAACCTTTCACTTCATTGTTTGCTTTAACAGCCTCAATCGCAGCTTTAAAGTCTTCAATCGTTGCACGGTTAAATTTGTTGACCGACTCACCTTGTAAGTCAAAGCGGAATTCTGCAATTCCGTCCGAAAGCATTTGGACGGTAATGGCATTGCCAGCGTGGATCATGCCTGATCTCCTTTATTTTGGAGGACTTCTAAGTTGATGTTATGAAGCGTGTGCGATAGTTCTGCACACATATATGCCTCGCTAATCTTACGATAACTATATCTAAAAAAAATATAGCAAGTTGTATCAAGCCGTGACGCAAGGGTCATGATTTTTCTCACAGCGTGGAATTGCTTTTTGACCCGATTTTAAAATTCTTTTTTTAAAACAAGATGAAAGTGATTGTTTTCGATTTTATTTTTAGTCGTGTTGTAATACTTTTACGACGTGGAAGAGCTTGAAAAGTAGAGCCTTCAGTGGGTTATTTTTGGCAGAAAAGTCAATCCTTTGTTTGGCTGGTGGCGTTTTAAAGCGTGAAGCAGGGTGGGTATAGAGAGCGACTTGCAATGCTGTGTTCTATTTTCTGCGATGACCTCATGCGCTGAAATTGAGTAGAATATGCGACTTTTTAAATTTCTGCTGTTTTCAGTAGTTGGTTTGTTCTATGTTGAAGTGGATTATTTTGGCGATTTTTATCGCTTCAGCGTTGTATATTCAACAGCGCGGCAAGGTGCGTCATAGTTTTTATCGTCAGTTTTTTGACCATTCGACCATTCTTGCACCGATTAACTATTTAATGTACTTATTTTCTAAAGTGCCGAATCAACCTTATATCGACACCCAGCACTTTCAAGATTTAAAGGTTTTGGATGACAATTGGGAAATGATTCGTGATGAAGCCAAAGCTTTATATGAACAGGGCGGTATTAAAGCTTCAAGTAGCTACGATGATTTGGGTTTTAACTCATTCTTTAAAACAGGCTGGAAGCGTTTTTACTTAAAATGGTATGACTCCGCGCATCCATCAGCAGCAGAATTATGTCCAAAAACCACAGCATTATTAAAAACTTTGCCTAGCATTAAGGCGGCGATGTTTACTGAACTAGCGCCCGACAGTCGTTTAGTGCGTCATCGTGACCCGTATGCAGGTTCATTGCGTTACCACTTGGGATTGATGACACCAAATGATGACCGTTGTTTTATTGATGTCGATGGGGAGCGTTATTCATGGCGTGATGGTGAAAGTGTGGTGTTTGATGAAACCTATATTCACTATGCTGAAAATGGCACTTCTCAAAACCGTATTATTTTCTTTGCCGATGTCGAGCGTCCGTTAAAATCACTCTGGATGCAAAAGTTTAATCACTGGTTTGGCAAAAATGTGATGACCGCAGCAAGCTCTCCGAATGAAGCAGGCGATCAGACGGGTGGCTTAAATAAAGTCTTTGGCTATGTCTATCAAGTGCGTTTAAAAGCCAAGGCTTTAAAAGCTAAAAATAGTCGTGTGTACTATTTCTTAAAATGGTTTTTAATGCTCGGGATTTTCTTCTTAATTTTTATTCGCCCTTATGTGTTTTAAAGCATCACAACGCCTTTCGGGGCGTTTTTTTATGATATTTTGAGCAATTTCAGCATCGCGCTTTAATTCCCGGCTACTTTTTTGTATAGAATGAAGCAAATAGGGGAATTTTTATGCAAACGTTTCGTTCTAAAAAAGATTGGTGGGTTTTGGCTTTTGCGATTTGTATGTCTGGTCTATTGATTCAGTTATTGCTGACGATGTACGCCAAAGGCACGATGCCAGAATTTCCTGTGCACACAGGAGTGTATTTCATCACCATTTTTGTGTTGTGGTGGCCTGTGTTCAATACGCGCTATCAGGTCGATGCAGAACGCTTGCAGATTCGTTGTATGTTTTTAAAATGGGATATTCCACGCGACAGTATTCAAAAAATATCTAAAACCAATAATTCGGTCGCGTCACCTGCTTTGTCACTGAAGCGTTTGAAAATTGATTATCTTCAAGCGGGACAGCCAAAATTTGTATTGGTTTCACCTAAAGATCAGACCAAATTTAGTCAGGCCTTGGGAATGGAAATTACCGACTAATCCCTAGGCTTTTAAAGTGAAAGAACACAATCTTGAAGATGAGCAGGGCAGCATCCTTGAGATTCACACAGCATAAGTTGCGGGCTTATTCTATTTTTCGGTGTAATTAATCTGCACTGCAATAAAAAAACATTTCTGATTTTTCAGGATGACTTAAAAAATACAAGGCTAAAATGGGCTCAAGTTCAGTGCGGATTTTGTGCCCCAAATGCCGCACGCCGTAATGAATCATGTCACTGATAAAAATAGACTTTAGCTGCTGCAGTGAATTGAACTTGCGCTGTTGATGCTTCAGGCGATGGTTTAGCTTTTCCAATTCAATTTCGACCAATTGCGGCAGGGCATCAGCAGATACCGCTTAATAATGCAAACTACGGTCAATCCGATTTATAAATTCAGGATCAAATTTACAATGCATGAATTTTCAATGATTGGTTGGATTGGCATACGTTTTAAACACAATTGTTGTATTTTTTGAGGCAATAGATTGAGTTTATTCAAGTATTGTTGTGCGGCCTGAGCGCCTAGATCTAGCTCATAAAAATCATGCTATTGCGAAAGTCTATAGTTTCGGTCTTGCCAACACCTGTCGGGCCAAGCATTCAAGTCACTCGAAGTGGTCGCTCTGTGCTGGAAAAATCGGCCTTGACCACATCCCGCATTTTTTCGATTTCATTCAGCGCTGCATCTTGTCCAATAATCCGTTGACGTAACAATTGCATGACTTGTGTAGGTTCAAAATGAAAGCGCGGCTTGCCAATCAAACGGTCTTTGGCGGATACATACTGATGTGTACTGATCGGCTGGGACGTTGTGGCTTGAATGATCTGTATGCCGTGTAGTGCGGTCGTTATCCTGCACTTTACTGCTGCTGACAAGATGCCTGAGCATAGCAAATCTTGTGTTGCAGACGGATTGTTTTTTCACTGAGCTCATCGTTTTCGTGGATAGATCATGCGATATGCCACAGGATAAAGCTTGAAAAAATCAGACAAAACAGCACATCATGTAAAGAATGCAGCAACAATAGGATGACTCGTGAACCCAAACGCAAGTGAGCATATCGAGAAAATTTTGGCAAATATGACCCAATTGCCAGGGGTTTACCGTATGTTGGGTAAAGACGGGGAATTATTATATGTCGGCAAAGCCAAAAATTTAAAAAACCGTGTGTCGAGTTATTTTGTCAAAACCATCGAGCATCCTAAAACGCAAGCTTTAGTGGCGCGTATATATGATATTGAAACTTTGGTGGTGCGTTCCGAAACCGAAGCATTATTGCTTGAACAAAACCTGATTAAACTGCATCGCCCACCGTACAATATTATGCTGCGCGATGATAAGTCTTATGTTTATATTTTTGTTTCGGCAGATCAGCCTTATCCGCGCATTGCCAGTGGGCGCGGCAAAGGCAAGCATCAGGTTGGTAAGTTTTTTGGGCCATATCCTAGTGCGTATAATGCCCGCGATACTTTGGTGGTATTACAAAAGCTGTTTAATGTGCGGCAGTGTGAAAACAGTTATTTTGCCCAGCGCCAGCGTCCGTGTTTGCAATATCAGATCAAACGCTGTTCGGCTCCGTGTGTTGGATTGATTTCGCCCGAAGAATATAAAGAAGATGTTCATAATTCGATCCGCTTTCTTCAGGGCGATAGCAAAGAACTGAATCAGCAATTGATTGCCAAAATGGAAGCTGCAGCCGAAGCGTTGGAATTTGAAAAAGCAGTCTTTTATCGTGACCGTATGGCATTGCTGCGTGATGTACAGGCACAGCAAGCCATTTATAAAGTCAAAGGTGAAGCCGATATTATCGCAATTGCTTATCAGGCAGGTGTGACCTGTGTGCAAATTATGCACGTGCGCAATGGCAAAATGCTGGGCGGTAAGAGTTATTTTCCAGATATGTTGGGCGATGATTTGGGACAACTATTGTCCGATTTTATTGCCAACTTTTACTTTCAGGTGGCCGATGAAATTCCAGCGGAACTGATTGTCAATGTGGAAGTGGCAGATTGCAAAGAATTGGAGCAAGCTTTACAGCAACACTTCGGTAAAAGAATTCACATCAAACATAAAGTGCGTGAAACTCGTGCCGAGTGGCAAGAATTGGCGCAAATGAATGTGCAGCATGCTATTAAAGGTAAACTCGCTAATCACTTTGAATTAAATGAACGTTTTCATCAGTTAGAACAAGTAGTTGGACGCCCCATTGATCGAATTGAATGTTTTGATATTTCGCACACCATGGGCGAAGACACTGTGGCGTCTTGCGTGGTATTTGACAGTGGTGGTATTCGCAAACGTGATTATCGACAATTTTCCATTCAGAATATTCAGGCAGGAGATGATTATGCCGCCATGCGTCAAGCGCTGACTCGTCGCTATAAAAAAGCCATGTTGCCCGATTTATTGCTCATTGATGGCGGCAAAGGGCAGTTGAATATGGCGATGGAGGTGATGCAGGAATTAGGACTAGATGCCTTTATGATAGGGGTGTCCAAAGGCGAAGGACGCAAACCTGGTTTAGAAACCTTGCACTTTACTGATGGTAGCAAAATTCAGTTGCCTGAAGATCATAAGGCGCTGCATCTGATTCAGCAGGTACGTGATGAAGCACACCGTTTTGCAATTACCAAGCACCGTGCTAAACGTGATAAAAAACGTGGTTCATCGATACTTGAGGTGATTCCAGGCTTGGGGCCAAAACGGCGTCGTGATTTACTCACCCATTTTGGAGGCATACAAGGTGTACTGAAAGCTTCAGAAAAAGAGCTGACTTTAGTGCCTGGACTGGGTGAAGTGATGGCGCGTACGATTTATAAAGTGCTGCATGAATGATGGTTTACTCTAAAAAAGCAGTAATTTATACAAAGGTAAATAGCAAAAAAGTGCATTGACTCTGCCGTCATTGAACATTCACATCAGATCAAAACCCTGTAATATCAACCACAACATTGTTTAAGGAAAAACCATGTCGTTGCTACAGACCTATCAGGCCATTGCCGAACAAGAATGGATCGATATTCCACAGGGTTGGTTACAAGGACGCACCATTTATGGTGGCTTGGTGGCAGGCTTGATGATGCAAAAAGCTCAGCATTGTATTGCCGATCCACAAAAGCGCTTGCTCAGTAGCAGCGTGACTTTTGTTGGACCTGTACAACAAGGTCGGGCACGGCTTACGGCTGAAATTCTTCGGCAGGGTAAATCAGTCACTAGCATTGAGGTGCGTTTGTGGCAGGATGATGCGGTACAAAGCATTTTGATTGCCAGTTTTGGCGTAGCACGTGAATCTAGTATTGTGGTGCAACAGGAACGTACCGCACCAAATTTTGCCCCTGTCAGTGAATTACCAGTTACGCAGCATCACCCTTTAGCACCTGAGTGTTTTCAGCAAATGGATTTGGTCTGGGTAGAAGGGCAGTATCCATTCAGTGCCAGCCATAAACCTGATTTTGCAGGCTGGATGCGTTTTAACCCAAAAAAGCATGCGAATCGTGCGATGACTATTCCCGATTTAATGGTAGCTTTTGATATGTGGCCACCTGGGGTATTGCCGATGTTCAGTCAGCTCGCACCTGCTAGTTCTCTGACATGGCATGTGACCTATATCAATCCTTTGCAAAATCAATTACATGGCTGGATGAAATATAAAGTATTTACTGATCATGCCAGCGATGGTTATGCTACCGAATACGCACACCTTTGGGATGAGCAAGATCGTCTGATTGCGATTGCTCGACAGACCATCACCGTGTTTGCCTAGTGACACCTACTAGCATTTCGTATAAAGTGAAGCCTATTCACGATGACAAATCCTCAAAAAACTTGTGAATATGCAGCGTAAAGAGAGGAAACATTGGCGGTGTCTATGACAACAGGTCGTATCCTGAACATTCCAAATATATTAACTTTGGCTCGAATCGCCTTGATTCCTGTTTTTTTGTTAGTGGCGTATTGGCCTCCTGCAACGGGCGTAAATGGTTACGATGGCGGTATGACACGTCATATTTTGCTGACTTCTATTTTTGTGATCGCTGCCGTGACCGACTGGTTTGATGGCTATTTGGCACGCTCTTTAAATCAGACTTCTGCATTTGGGCGTTTCCTCGACCCTGTAGCAGATAAACTGATGGTGGCTGCGGCATTGATTGTGTTGGTGCAGTGGCAACCTACTATTTCAATGGCTTTTGCAGCGATTGTAATTATTTCCCGTGAAATTACTGTATCTGCATTGCGTGAATGGATGGCTGAGTTGGGCGCACGTACCAGTGTGGCCGTGTCTACCGTGGGGAAATATAAAACGGCATTCCAAATGATTGCAATTTCAGTGTTCTTATTGAACTGGCAGCCTTTAGAAATGTTGGCGTATTTGCTGCTTTATACCGCTGTAATTTTAACTTTGTGGTCGATGTTTATTTACTTAAAAGCCGCTTGGCCGTATTTGAAACAGCCTTAAAGTAGACTGTTAAAAACAGATTCATCCCTAAGTGCTTCTATCATGAAGCACTTTTTTATTAACTGTGAGTTTCTTCTTCGGTATCATCTTCAAAGGTTTTGGCAATTTTTTCAATATTTAAGCTCTTTGCCATCGCATCAAAAATTTCTTTATAAACCCCATTTTGATGATAAAGCGTGTCATGTTCACCATGTTCTGCAATTCTGCCCTCCTTCATGACATAGGTGTAATCGGCATCAATAATTTGCGATAAGCTATGTGAAATGATGATCACGGTACGGCCTTGTTTAATTTCATCCAGACTTTGCTTAATTTGTTCGGTTGCAATAGCGTCTAGACTAGCGGTAGGTTCATCTAAAAAAATAATAGGTGGATTTTTCAGGAACATACGTGCAAGGGCAATGCGTTGTTGTTGGCCGCCTGAAAGCATCAGGGCATCTGAGTCATAAGCCTCAGGCAAATGCAAAATTTGTTCGTGAATGGAGGCTTTTTTTGCGGCCCGAATCACATCTTCTAAGCTAGCATCAGTTTTGCCATAACGAATATTTTCAAAAATAGAGCCTTGGAAAATATGGTTTTTTTGCAAAACTAAGCCGATATGATCACGTAAATACTGAGTATCGATCTGTTGTATGTCTATTCCATCGAGTTGAATCGTACCATTTTGCGGTTCATAGAATTTATCTAATAAACTGATCAGCGTGGATTTTCCCGCCCCCGATAATCCCACTAATGCAGTAATTTTATTGGGCTGGATCTGCATCTGAATGTCTTTGAGTGCATGATGTCCATTCGGATAAAAAAAGTTTACCTGTTGCAGGTCAAACTGCCCTCGAATGATGGGTTTAAGCGTACCACTTGGTTCAATTTCATGCTCGGCTTCCAAAATTTGAAAGAAGCTTTCTGAATAGATCATTGCATCATTGACTTCATCATAAATACGATGCAATGAGCGAATGGGGGCAGAAACATTGCCAAACAGTAACACGTGATACATGATCATGCCGATGCTCATTTGTCCATCTAATACAAAATAAGCCGTTAAAATAATAATCAGCACCACTCCAATTTGTTCAATAAAGCTTTTTAAACCATCAAATAAAAAACTGGTTTGGCGGGTCTGCATTTGATTGTGGGTCAGTTTTTTCTGCAGGGTGAGTTGTTTTTCTGCTTCGATGCTTTCTCTGTTAAATGATTTAATCACGGTGATTGAGTTGATAATGCTAAGAATCCCTTGGCTTTTTTTCTCACGTCCATCACGTAAATTACGTCGCCAACTGCCTAACTTTTGCGCTTGCAGATAGGTCAGCCAAAAATAAATGGGAACAATAACCGTGGCGAGCAAGCCCACATATACATTGGCATAGTACATTAAGCCTAAAGCCACAATCGCACTGGTAAATAGCGGTAAAATATCAATAAAGAAAATTTGCACTAAACGGGTGAGTGAACCAATCCCTCGGTCTATACGTGTTTGTAATTTGCCTGCTTGGTTGTTGTCTTGATTAAAAAAAGCCAAACGGTAACGTAAAAACTTTTCAATAATGCCTTGAGCTAAATCTTGTGAGACAAAAATGCGTAGTTTTTCACCGTAAAACTTCTGTCCAAATTGCACAAAGGCATTGATGATTTCTTTGCCCAGTAAAATGACTGAAATCGTGATTAAAATATGCCAGCCTGCCGCAAGTCCTTGTCCCGCTTCAATTAAGGCATTAATGCTATCGACTGCATATTGTAAAGTGAGTGCATTGACTTGGGCGGTAAATGAGCCAATTAAGGTTAAAATCAGGGTTGCGATCACCAACATTCGGTAGGGACGAACAAAGGGACGCAATTTTTGAAACAAATGCCATAAATTCATAAGCTATTATTATCAGCACAATGATTTTAAGTCTAAGGATGAACGTTAGGTCTCACACACTCGGAAGCTGAGTCATTTTGTGAGCAGTTTTATCCTAATTTTTAGATTACACAGTAGAGTGGGTTCATCATGAATCTAGAGTTGTTTAGCCCTGAGCCTCGTGACAACATACTGCCTTATGACGGCATTGTACAGGACTATGGTCTGGTGCTGAATGTGGAGCATAGTGCGCGTTATTTACAGTATTTTCTGCAACATTTGGCATGGCAGCCTGATGAAGGTCGGCTCTTTGGTCAGTATTATCGGACCAAGCGCCAAGTCGCATGGTATGGCGATGAGCAGTATCAATATCGGTATTCGGGTGCTTTAAAGCAGGCTCATGTTTGGCTACCTGCTTTGTGGCGGCTGAAACAGCAAGTTGAACAATGGGTCGGGCATCCCTTTAATTCATGTTTGGCCAATTTATATCAAGATGGTACGCAGGGCTTGGGCTGGCATAGTGACGATGAGCCGAATTTAGGAAAAAACGTTGTCATTGCTTCATTGAGTTTTGGAGCAACCCGTAAATTCAGTTTTAAGCATAAACATACGGCATATAAAGTGGATCTTTTATTGCAGAGTGGTCAGTTGCTTGTGATGCGAGGACAAACACAGCAGTATTGGAAACATGCATTAATGAAGTCCAATAAAATTATACAACCCAGAATTAATCTTACCTTTCGCTATTTTCATAGCACTTTCTGAATAAGATCGTCCTCAGTTTTAAATTTTGCCACGTTAGGTTGAGTTCACGTCTAGGCTTAAATCGGTATATAGTATTTCAACCTGTTTTTAAATTTGTTGGGCATTATCCTGCAAAATTTCAATCAGCTTTTGCAAATTGATAAATTCAAAACGGTTTTTAGATGCCAACAGCATCAAGACATAAGGCGCATCTTTAGATGAAAAATGAATCGGTACAGATAAGCCTGCAATATCTGAATCAAGATCGCTATTAGAAAATAATAGCCTTGTTTTTTGATTATGTGCATCAGCTTCAAATAATCATCCGCATCTTTTGCAAAATTAACTTGCCCCAATTCGGCAGAAAAACGCTGGTAATAGTCTAAAATTTTAGCTTTAGGCAAGTGTGCCATAATCATTCTTGGCGATGAGCCGACATAAACAGGACGTGGGTAGCCGCGACCATAAGACAGTAAAGGCGTATCTTTAAAGATTTCGTGATGTACATCAATGCAAGAATCTTGATTAAGCTGGGTCAATAAACAGCAAAATTCAGCATGTTCCGCAATTTTTTCATAAACGGAATGCTGATGGTGACCAATGGATTGGTCGTACGAGAGATAAAATCCAATACCGCAATTGGGGGCCCAAGAGTGTAATCTCACGAGGTGCCACTCATGTGTTGCAACAACTCTGCCGAAACCAACTCTTTTAAATAGCGGTAACTCGTAGGTTTAGATAAACCGAGTTACTCACTCATCGTATCTACATTAGTGACAGCACGTGCGGTTGAATATAAGTCTAAGACTGTGAGAATCTTGCCAAAGCTAGACAGTGCTATGCGGATTTACCCATTCAACCCAAAAGGATGATGTCACTTTATATCAAAAAATAGCCAGACCAATCGACTTTTTACAGAGGGAATTAAGTGTACTAGGGATCAATCTCCCCATTCTTTTAGGTTTGTCGATGTTATCAATTTGAAACAGGATTTAAGGTTGAACGCCGTGAGGGTCACGATACCAGCTTTCAATCAATAGTGCTGCGGCAAGACTGTCGGCAGCGAGCTTTTTGCCACGGCCTTGAGCTTGATAATGATCAAGCTCATCACGTGCTTCACGTGTAGTTAGGCGTTCATCGAC
Organism: Acinetobacter sp. PW68; assembly: GCF_020982655.1. NCBI lineage: Bacteria > Pseudomonadati > Pseudomonadota > Gammaproteobacteria > Moraxellales > Moraxellaceae > Acinetobacter > Acinetobacter sp. PW68. The sequence continues at coordinate 324,486 of NZ_JAHZSX010000001.1, forward strand.
CATTAGGGTATGGATATTGCTTTGATGGCGTAAGCGTTTAGCAAACTTACGCGCACGGGTAGATAGTTCCGACTCACTATCATCCATATTTAAAGGCAAGCCCACTAGAAATAATTGCGGCTGATGTTGCTTGATAATTTTTAGCAAGTTTTCCCATTGCGGAATGCCATCTTTCATGGGGAAAAGGGCGAGTGGGGTTGCACTTTCAATCAGTGCCTGCCCCACAGCCATGCCCATTTTTTTGGTGCCAAAGTCAAATGCCATAATGTTTTGGGCTTGAGTCGTTTCAGGCATGACCAATCTCTGAAGATAACCAAGTTGGATCTACGCCCATTTTGCGATATGCGGCATCCCAACGGTCGTCATAAGGTAAATTGAAAATCAAATCCATGTCCGATTCACAAATGAGCCAATCGCCACGGGCAATTTCTTGTTCCAGTTGCTGTTTGCCCCAACTGGCATAGCCCAAGGCAATTTGGTAGCGTCCAACGCCTTCATTGTGGGCAATCGCATCTAAAATATCTTTAGAGGTGGTGATACAGACATTTTCACCCACTGCGATAGATGAATGCCAAGTTGGCTGCCCTGTGTGTAAAACAAAACCTGCCTCAGGTCGTAATGGACCACCTTGTAGAACTTCGTGAGGATGCACATTATCTGCATCAATATCTAAATCATTGAGCAATTCTTTGATTTGGATACCCGATGGACGGTTGAGAATAATGCCTTGCGCACCGTCTTCATCATGACGTGCCAAATAGATGACGGTGTTTGCAAAAAACTCATCATTCATATCGGGCGGGGCTATGAGACAGCGATGCGTCAGATATTGTTTAGTCACCTAAGCAATTCTCCTTAATCTGAGGTGGTGGCAAACAGAACTGTAAACCTACTTGGAAACGTAAACGAGTTACAGCCAAATCATACAAATATACATTTCTTAGCTGTACTTATCCCATAAAACCACTGTGATGACAACTTTGCTTTGGTAAAAGTGAGACAAAGTATAAATAAAAGAATAAATTTAAAATTTAGAAAAAATGATGTCATTAAATTTATCTATTTAGTTACAAAGTTGAAGATATAGAAACATAATAATTGATTGCTTTATTATCTTTGTGATAAGGGTTTGTTTAAATTTGTTGTGTATATTTTTTAATCTACTTTTAATTTTAACGAATGTGTTTTCTGTTTTTTAATTGCAAAATAGGCGGTTTTATTGCATTTATATTCTCTTTTATTAAATATTAAGTTTGTCTAATTAATAGTGATTTTTTTATATAAAAAATCTATAAATTTGTTTGTTGCTTTTGTAAGTTTTGTGCTTTTATGTAAAATTTGTGTTTTTTACAGCTTGATATGTTTCAATAAATATACATAAAATACATATTAAAACAAAAAATAATTGTTTGTAAGATGGTGAAATTTTCATCTTTTATAGCTTTTTTTGATGGTTTAATATGAATTATTTAATAAAGGGAAGTTTGTTTGCTGCTGTTTTTTCAGCTTCAGTTTTTTCTCAAGCAGCAATTTTTGGAACTTATAATGAAGAAGGTAATTTGTTTCGCAGTCATTTGAATAATCATTTATCTGAAGATTTAGCTGCTAAATTTAAAGATAAAGTAGATTCAAAAGACGGCGTACTATATTTACTGGAGCAGGCACGTTTATTACAAGTCAATCATCAGTAAGTTGACAAAAATAACTAATCATGCGAAAAAGTTTTTTTAGTTAACAGATGTTCACACATGCCTCGAATTGTTTCTGTACCACTTAGTTTAGAACAGCGAGAACGACTCATTTTTCTGGTAAAGCATGCAAAACATTGGCGTGAAAGACAACGTGCCCAAACTATTCTCTGGCTTTCTGAAGGTAAAAGTGTTGCGGAAGTTGCCACTCTACAAGAACGCATCCCAGAAACCATAAGGCTACAACGCCGACGTTGGGAATTGTATGAGTTTGAATCGATTAAAGAAGGTCATCGCTCAGGTCGGTACAATACATTGATCTCAGACTATCAGGCGAAAATCCTAGATTGGGTCAATACAAGTCCACTCAATGCAGAACAAATCCGAGTCAAACTACATGAAGAATACGAAGTGTCCGTGTCTGTTGAAACCATTCGTAAGTTTTTACGAGATTCAGGTATGGTCTTCAAGCGTACCCGTCATAGCTTGAAAAAAGAGATCCGATTGCATTTGAACAAGCAACACAGCAGATTGAAAAATTACGAGAGCAAGCGGCACGTGGTGAAATTATATTAGGTTATGTTGATGAAACAGGGTTTTCATCTACACCTGATAACCGCTATGCGTGGACAAAGATAGGTGATGTTCATGCGGTTGATGCAATAAGATTAAAACGAGTTAATGTCATGGGGTGTTTGCTTTCAACGGGGAAACTGGTGACAAGTTGTTTACAAGAGTCAGTTACAAGCACTTGGTTTTATGCCTATTTAACTGGAATAGCTCAACAAGTAAAACAGACTTATAACCTTCCATTGGTTCTTATTGTTGATAATGCCTCGATTCATAGAAGTAAAAAGATGGCTGATTACAGAGAGCTACTTAAAAGTAACTTTTCGACGAATTTGTATTTTATTCCAGCTTATAGCCCTGAGTTAAATCGAATCGAGATGGTATGGAAGCAGATGAAATATTATTGGCGAGATTTTCAAGTCATGACAGCTGATAAAATAGAGCAATGGGTGGAGAGAGTATCAAACCAATTCGGAAAAGAATACATGTTTACTTTTTAATGACAGCTTATGAAGAAAGTTTGAATCATTATAAGCAGGCTTTTGAATTGCTAGATAAACAAAAAAGTCGTGCAAAAATTAGTCTGAGTCGGGTCGGATTTAAAGCACTTTCTATGGTGAGTAATGATTCGGTGGTGCCTTATTTGGTGCCACCTCATGAACAGGTATTGGCACATATTTCTCAAGCCAAAAATTATATTTTTCTAAAAAACCTTGAGGCTGCTGCTGTAGAAATGCGTGTTGCACAGGGTATTCAGCGTGAAATTGAACTGGCGCATCAGGCTGAGTTTGAAAAGAAAAAAGAGAAAAATACAAAAGCAAATGCATCTTCAAATGCCGCATTGCATGTTTTAGATGAGGCATTTGTTGGCTTAGATCCAATTGCGGGCAAGATTAAGAATACTTATCAAAATGCTTATGCTTTTTACATGGCTGCTAACTTGTGGGAAACCTTAGGCGAATATAACGATGCTTTGGTGGATTACAAAAAAGCTTATGAGTTACAGCCTGATGAGCAGATTGCTAAGGATGTAAAGCGTTTAGATCAATTGGTTGCAAAACAAAGTAATAGTAGTGTGCCTGTTATTGTATTTATTGAACAAGGTATCGTTCCACAGAAAGTTGAAAATAAGTTAGATATTCCGACTCCGGGCGGCATTATCAACATTGCTTTTGCAACTTATGAACCTAGCACTTATGTTGCACCTAAAAGCCTGAAAGTGAAGCTGAATAATCGAGTTTTGCAAGACAGTTATGTGATTAGTGATATTGGTGCATTGGCTGTCAAAGACTTAAAAGAAAAAGTCGTTGGAACTTTAACAACCCAAGTGATTCGTGCCACAGCCAAATATGCTGCTCAAAAAGAGCTTGGTAACCAATTTGGTGTTTTAGGGCAATTGGCAGGTAACGTGCTCAATATGGCAACCGAGCGAGCAGATTTACGAGCTTGGACAACTTTGCCAAGTAATACGCAAATTGCACGTCTGAACTTAACACCAGGGACACACAACTTACAGTTATCGTCAGGTAATTTGTCAAGCTCCTCTGTGAAGTTGGATGTAAAAGCCAATGAGACAGTATTTGTTTATGCACATCATGTGAATGACAAAATTACAGCAAGTGTAAGTAGTATTCCACGCCAATAATATTGAAGAGAACTTTATGAAAAATCAGTTAAAACTCGCATTACTCGCTCTTAGTGCTGCGGCGATGGTTGGATGTACAGCCCCTAATGCTTTGTCTACACAGACAGATGCAAATAACGAAGTAAGTATTCGCACCATTACCAATAACCCAGTCTTAACCACTGAGGTATTTGTTGAGCGTGTGGGAATGTCCATGGCAGGCGACTTAAAAAAGGCATCAATTGCCATTAAAAACCGCCGTTTCAATAACAAAGATTTTAGCTACAAAATCGTATGGGTCGATGCGCATGGGGCAGAAGTGAACCCTGAAGGTGCGATTTGGAAACCAATTCAGTTAACGGGTCGAGAGGTGAAGGGCGTGCAATCTTTAGCACCAAATCCATCGGCTGTAGATGTTGTTGTGTATTTAAAGAAATAAGTGAGATAGAGCAATGAATGCAAAGTTAATCATGGCTGTGGTAGCAACTTCTGTTTTGGCAACAGGTTGTGCAACAACGGGTAGTGCAGTGAGTTATGGTGATGCTCAGGCTGTAGAAACTTTAACGAAAGATTTTGGATCGACAGATCTACAAATGATTGCTGCAAAGATGGTGGATGATATGCTGACCTTCCCACCTGTGGTGCAAATGACGCAAACTCGTCGTCCAGTCATTGTACTTGATCGTATTCATAACAAGACACAAGAACATATCGATACAGAATCTATTACAGATACGATTCAGAACAAATTAATTAATTCAGGGAAGTTCCGTTTTGTAGATATGAAATCTGTCAATGCGATGGCGCAGCAACTTGCCTATCAAAAACAAAGCGGCATGGTCAATCAAGCGACTGCAGTGCGTACTGGTGGACATATCGGTGCTGAATATATGCTCAATGGCAATCTATCTAGTATTGTAAAAAATGCAGGTGGTAAGAGCGATGTGTATTACAAGTTCACATTTAAATTGCAGAACTTACAAACTGGCATTGTAGAGTGGACAGGCGAAAAAGAAATCCGTAAGGCAGCAAAGCGCTCAACTTTTGGTCTTTAATTTAATCTGAAAGCAACTGCGCTGTGATAAGCGCAGTTGCTGTTGAAGAATAGAACATGAAAAAAATATTATTTGCAGGCTTATTATCTGGATTATTGTGCAGTCCTGCTTTTGCTGCGATTAAAGAAGTGATTAAAGAGGCAACGGGTAGTGGTCCAACACAACACCAAGCTATTTCTGAAGCATTATTGATTGCAGTTCAATCGGTGAATGGTGCTTCGGTATCGTCACAAATGAATTATGAAGAAACAGTTTCTTTATCTGTAAGTAATCAGGGCTGGACATATACGGGTAAAGTTTCACCTGTATTTAGTGTAGCCAATGAAGGTTCGGGTTCTGTCACCAAGTTTCAGGTCTTGAGTGTTTCTGGTGCTAAAAATAATTATCGCGCTAAAGTTCGCGCTCATGTTGTGAAGTTTGAATCTACTGTACAAGATCAACACATGCGCCGTATTGCGGTCTTGCCATTTCAAATGGCAGAAAAAAATAACCGCTTAGCCAGCGGTGCTTCTGCTTCTGAGTTTAGTCAAGAATTATCAGATACTTTAGGTACTTATTTAGCACAGTCAGGGCAGTTAAGTGTTGTTGATCGTCATTACATAGATGAAATGCAATTTGAAAATGACTTCCTGTATTGGGATGGTGCACCGCATGAGTTAGCGCGTATTGGTCAAAAAGTAGGTGCTGATTATTTACTCGTGGGGCGTATTAACGATTTGTCAGTTGCTAGCGGTCAACAAATGTATGGATTAAATGCTGGTGCAGAGCAGGTGCGTTTAACGTGGCGAGTGATTGAGGCGAATACCAGTAAGGTGGTTGCGGCAGGGACTTTTAATCGTACCTTATCGAACTTGATGACACAGAATCTTTTAAATAATAGTTTAAATGATAGTACTGCAGATAAGATTGCCCAAAGTTTAAATCCTGAAATTTTACAGGGTCTTAAACTACAACCTGTGCAATCTTCTAGCAGTCAATTTTATGACACCTCTCCAGGTTATGAAATGACGCCCGGTTCAAGTGACCAACCTGTGAAATGGTAAATAATGATAAAGCTTGTTTTAAACCTAAATAAATCCCCTGAAAATCAGGGGATTTATTTTTTTAAGCCTGTTGAAACTTCAATTGGCGTAATTGTTTTGCGTGTTGCAGGGTGGTGTCATTAATTTCAACACCGCCAGTCATACGCGCTAATTCTAAAATACGCGCATCTTCTTCTAATTCAACAATGGTACTGCTAGCAGGGTCGGTCTGACGCTTTTTCACCAAAAGGTGCTGATCAGACTGTGCAGCTACTTGCGCTTGGTGGGTAATACATAAAATTTGAACGTGTTGCGCCAAACCTGCGAGCAAACGCCCCACAATTTCAGCAGTACCACCACTAATCCCGACATCAATTTCATCAAAAACCAAAACTTCAGCTTCAGTTTTTTCGGCATTCATGACTTGCATGACCAAGGCAATCCGCGATAATTCGCCACCAGAAGCCACACGTGCTAATGGCTGAGCAGGAATACCTTTGTTGGCAGTAAACAGTAGTTGAATAAAACTTAACCCCTCCGCAGAAACCTGCTCTAAAGGTTCAAACTTAAATTCAAAATGTGCCTCAGGCAGTGCCAACTGTTTGACTTGCTCGGTCAGTTGTTTGGCAAGTGGTGCGGCTGCTTCACGACGGATGTCATCTAAATGTTGTGCTTTGGCTAAAAAGTCCTGATGTGCCACTTCGACTTGTTCTGCCAAAGTTTCAGGGTCTTCAAGTTCATGTAAAGCAGTGAGCTCAGTTTGCCAAGTATCAAATTCTTGTTTTAATAATTCAGGTTGTGTGCGGTATTTACGCGCTAAACGATGAAAGACTTCTAATTTTTGATTCAGTTCTTCCATGCGTTCAGGGTCAAAGCTTTGACGATCAATAAACTGACGTAAATTGGCTGTCGCATCATCTAATTCACTTTGCGCATTTAACAATGAGTTATAAATTTCTGATAATTGTTCACTTCGTCCCGCATGCGATTCCAAGCGGCGAATAATCGAAGCAATTTCCTGAGTGATGTTTTGCTCGGCTTCGTCTAAGGCATTTAAGCTATAACTGCAGTCCTGCATGATATGTTCATGATGGCTTAGGCGATCAAACTCTTGTTCAATCTCCTTATAATCGATTTGTACCAGTTCTTCGAGTTCTTCGAGCTGTAAGTTTAAAGTTTCGATGCGCTGCTTGCGAGTTGCCTGTGCATCCAGCGCCGCCTGATGCTGTCGGATATTTTTTTGCCAGGTACTATAAGCATCACGTACTGCTTGGGCAGGGGTATAAAAATTATAATAACGATCAAGCCAGTGCTTTGGATAAGGCGGTTCCAACAATTGTTGTTGGCTGTGCTGGCTATATAGCTGTACTAGCAAGCGTCCAATTTCTTTCAGCTCTGACAAACTGCTTGGGCGTCCATTAATCCATGCCTTGCTGCGTCCTGTGGCAAAAATTACCCGACGTAAATGGATTTCACCAGACTCATCATCTAATTCATGTTCTTTTAGCCATTGTGCTTCAGGGCTATTGTCCTGATAACTGAAACTCGCAGTCACATCGGCTTTATCTGAGCCAAAACGCACATAATTGGTATCGGTACGTTCACCTAAACAGGCAGAGAGAGCATCTAATAGTAAGGATTTACCAGCACCTGTTTCCCCTGTGAGAACGTTAAAACCTGTTTCAATATCCAGTGCTAAGTGGTCGGCAAGGGCAAAGTTAATCAGTGTTAAATGAGTCAGCATAAACGCATCCAAGCTGCGAAAAGTGTCAGTGAAAGAGAGTTAAGTTTTGGAAATGCCATAACAAGGCTGTTATTTTCGTCTGTTTAATTCTAGCTTAAATTGCAGCACAAACAACAAAAAATGTACCCGATAAGCATCCTATATAAAACGCAAGATTCGTTGACCATTTCATTTGATAGTCATCAAATTGCAGTATATTCGCTTAGGAAGTTTTTAGATGCTGCCTGATCGGGTGAAACTTAAATGATACACATACTATTTGTGATCTGTTTCACATTCAGATTTAGCACTTTAGTGGGGATGAATCTGCAGAGTACTTTGAATGCCTTTGGCATTGGCTTAGACTATGCCGTTAGCGTGTTGCATACTGCGTATTCGAAACATGATTCAGTTTACGCAAAGCCCACTGTAAACACAGATTGATTAGTTCTGAGGACAGAATTAAACTACATCAGTCAAAAATATAAAAACGCGTTACCTGGAGAATACACATGTCAGCTCAGTTTGATCATGTATCTGTTGTAAAAAAGTCGAATGTCTATTTTGGTGGGCAATGCATCAGTCATACGGTGCAATTTGAAGACGGTACCAAAAAAACCTTAGGGGTAATTTTACCGACCGAACAAGCCTTGATTTTCGAAACGCATGTGCCTGAACGTATGGAAATTATTTCAGGTGAATGTCGTGTCAAAATTGCCGATAGCGAAGAAAGTGAATTATTCCGCGCTGGTCAGTCATTCTATGTGCCTGGCAATAGCCGTTTCAGCATTGAAACCGACGAAGTGCTTGATTACGTGTGTCACTTAGAAGGTTAATCAAGCGATCAATAGGGTATTAACTGAGTTATCAATTTTTCCTGCTTGAACACTCAAAAGGTCGGAATTGAATTAACAAATTTTCACCTGAATCGGTTAAACTAGATCTGATTGAAATCCTGTGAAGTCAGCTTTGCAGGATTTTTCGTTTTCGCTGGTTTATAGGTGTAATTAATTAGAGGTCGTTCATGGCAAAACCTGAATATTATTATGGCGTTCACTCGGTGGAGTCATTATTGGAGCTTGAGCCAGAGCGAGTTTTAACTCTTTTTACTTTAAAAGGACGTGATGATCAGCGTTTACAAAAAATTTTAGAACTTGCCGAACCATTTGGCATTAGTGTGCAAAAAGCCAGTCGTGACAGCTTGGAAAAACTGGCAGGTTTGCCGTTTCATCAAGGGGTGGTGGCTGCAGTGCGCCCCCATCCAACCCTGAATGAAAAAGACTTGGACACCTTGTTGCAGGCCGATAGTAAGCCTTTACTTTTGGCGCTAGACCAAGTCACTGACCCACATAATTTAGGCGCGTGTATTCGTACTGCTGCAGCCATGGGTGTTGCTGCCGTGATTGTGCCGCGTGATCGTTCAGCAAGTTTAACTCCAACTGCACGCAAAGTGGCTGCAGGTGGCGCTGAAAAAGTTAAATTTATCCAAGTCACTAATTTGGCACGTACTTTGGCACATTTGAAACAAGAATTTAATGTGCGCGTGGTAGGGACAATGCTGGATGAAAAAGCTTTACCAATTCAGCAATTTGATTTTACAGGCACAGCAGTATGCGTGGTGATGGGCGCAGAAGATACAGGTTTACGCCCAATTACCCAGTCACAATGTGATCAAACCGTATTTATTCCAATGGCAGGAAATCTGCAAAGTCTGAATGTTAGTGTTGCAGCAGGCATGACATTGTATGAAGCTTGCCGTCAGCGTCAGGCTTAATTGCTGATTTTTGTATTTGCTATTCTATTGATGTCTTCAACACTGTGATTCGTCTGTCTCCCCAAAAGCAAGGTTATGCTTTGGTATTTGTTACCATGTGCATTTGGGGTGGTTTTACCCTAACTGCTCGGCTGAATGCACAATGGCAGATCAGCGCTTGGGATATTACCGCCTTACGTTTTGCTTTGGCTTTTTGTATTTTAATGCCGATTCTTATCTGGAAAAAAGATACCGAATTTTTATGGAAAAAAGAGCCTTTTATTTTGGCAATGATTGGTGGAGTAGGCTATTGCCTGACTGCGTATAGTGCTTTTCATTATGTGCCAGCTGCTCATGCTGCCATTTTTCTAAATGGTTGTATTCCTGTTTGTACCGCCATTGCGGCTTGGGTATTATTTCGAATACCTTTTGATCGCCATACCTGGATCAGTATTGTGATTATGCTGACCGCCATTGGGGGTATGAGTGCGCTGATGTATCAAGAAACAGGCGTTGCTTTTGGGCTTGGGGATGGGTTGTTTTTCATGAGTGCCATTTGGTGGGGCGTGTTTACGGTTTTATTAAGACAATGGAAGCTCTCTGCTTGGCATGCTATGGCAGGTGTCGCCATTTGGTCGGCGATAGTCTATGTCCCGATTTATTTACTGTTTTTCCCAAAACAACTCAGCACACCCGAACCGATTCATTTATTGCTGCAAACTATTTTTCATGGGGTATTTGTGGTGATCATCGCAACCCTTAGCTATGTCGAGGCAATTAAGCGTTTGGGAGCATTCAAAACTGGCAGTATTGTGACCTTGGCGCCGTTTATCGCTGCGATTTTTGCTGTTCCATTATTAGGTGAGCCGTTGAGTCTAGCAATTGTATGCGGTTTGATGGGTATGGGGTTTGGCGCTTTGCAACCTTGGCGTTGGTGGGCCCGACCTGACAGCTTAAAAGCTCAACTTGAACAGCAAAAACAACAGTCAGATTAATTTGCTTACTGCATCGCTCGCTTTAAATACTGCTGATGCAATACTTCAAGTTTGCTATACAAATGATCTAAATGCCCATCGTTCAGCACAATATCATTGGCCAGGCGTTGTTTTTCAGCACGTGGCATTTGTGCTTGAATAATTTTATGAATTTGTTCAACTGTTTGACCATCACGTTGTGAGGCGCGGTGAATTTGTAGTGCTTCAGTGGCATCAATCAATAATGTATGTTGGGTCAATTGATGTTGATTGGTTTCAAACAAGAGTGGTGAAACCAAAACCACGTAGGGGCTGTTGGCAGCATTTAATTGTTGGATAATCGATTCACGAATTGCAGGGTGGGTGATTTTTTCAAGTGCTTGTCGTGCACTTGGTTCTTTGAAAATATATTCACGTAGGGCGCGACGATCTAGTTCACCATTTTCAAGTAAAACCCAATCGCCAAAGTGTTGTTGAATTTGCTTTAAGGTAGATTGTCCTTTTTCGACCACTTCGCGTGCAACAACATCTGCATCGACTACAACAATGCCTTGGGTCTCGAACCATGCACTAGCTGCAGACTTGCCACTGCCAATTCCTCCTGTTAGACCCAAAACAAAACGCATGTGCTGTCCTTATTGTCCCAAATATACTTTCATGATTTGTTCGCCCCATAAAAAGGCAATCCAGCCCGCAATGGCGATATACGGACCAAACGCAAAGGGTTGGTTTTCTTTACGCACTTTTAACAGAATAATGCCAATAATCGCCCCGACTAAGGACGATAGCAGCACAATCAACGGCAACATCATTGGCCCCATCCATGCGCCTAAAGCGGCAAGGAGCTTGAAGTCACCATAGCCCATGCCTTCTTTACCTGTGACGATTTTAAACAGGTAATACACCACCCAAAGACACAGGAAGCCAATTACATAGCCCCAAATTGCCGACGTCGGCGAAGTATAAATGGCATAGCTGTTGACCGCCAAACCCAGTGCAGCCAAAGGCAAGGTATAACGGTCTGGCAAGAGTTGTGTATCGAAATCAATGAAGGTGAGTGCAATCAAAGTGTAAGTGAGCAGCAAACCAAACAGCATTTGTACGGTTGGGCCAAATACTGCAAGTACAACTAAGGCGCAAACAGCGGTTAATACTTCAACCAGTGGATAACGTATGCTGATCGGGTTTTGGCAGTTGCCACATTTACCGCGTAATACCAACCAACTCAGCACAGGAATATTTTGATACCAATGAATTGGGTGATGACATTTGGGGCAGGTCGATGCAGGTTTACTCAGGGTGATTTTACTTTCATCAATAATGGCTTGTTCAGGATGTAACAACATTTGACAGTCATTACGCCATTCCTGCTCCATCATTTTTGGGGTGCGATAAATTACCACATTCAAAAAACTGCCAATACATAAACTAAAAAGTCCAACTGCGATATAGAGCGCAGTTGGATTTTGAATAAAGTACGCGATTAATTCTTGCATTAAACCACAGAACCCATTTGGAAGATTGGAAGGTACATGGCGACAACTAAACCACCCACTAAAATACCCAAGACAGACATAATCAACGGCTCCATCATTGAGGTTAAACCATCTACTGCGTTGTCGACTTCGTTTTCATAGTGGGTTGCGACTTTATCTAGCATGGCATCTAGCGCACCTGATTCTTCACCAATGGCCACCATTTGTACCGCCATAGAGGGAAATTTATTGGTGACACGCATGGCAAATTGTAGCTGCTGACCTGTTGCGACATCCTCACGGATTTTCATCACCGCTTCTTCATAGACCACGTTATTGGTTGCCCCTGCTGTGGATTCTAAAGCATCAATTAAGGGTACACCTGCAGCAAAAGTAGTGGCTAAAGTACGGCTATAACGTGCAATAATGGCTTTATAAACCAAGTCACCAAAAATAGGCGCTTTCAGTGCCGCTTTGTCTAAGAAGTCACGGAATTTTTTACTGCGTTTTTTAGCTTCCAAGAAACCTGCGATGATGACCCCAATCACAATAATCAGAATAAACCAGTATTTCTGCATCCATTGTGACATGTTCACCACCATTTTAGTGAAGGCAGGCAAGTCTGCACCAAAAGAGCTAAACAACTCTTCAAATACGGGTACGACTTTCACCATCAAAATAATGGTCACAATCACGGCTACCACAATGACCGTTGCAGGGTATTTCATGGCTTTTTTAATTTTTTGTTTGAGTAACTCACTCTTTTCTTTATAGATCGCGACACGATCTAGCATGGTTTCAAGGGCACCCGATTGTTCACCAGATTCAACCAAAGAGCAGAATAGGTTGTCAAAATATTGAGGATATTTACGCAATGCGCCAGCAAAGGTATTCCCGCCTTCCACTTCACCTTTAATGCCTAAAACCACTTCACGCATGGCGGGGTTTTCAAGACCTTCGGCAACAATCTCAAAGCTTTGCACCAAAGGCACACCTGCTTTCATCATGGTGGCAAGCTGACGCGTGAAAATGGTGATGTCTAAGGTCGACACCCGTTTTTTCATTAAGCCTTCAAGAATATTCTTTTTCTTTTGGCGAATCGTCTTGATGGTAATCCCTTGTTTACGTAATGTGACCTTTGCTAAAGCCATATTACGCGCTGGAATTTCCCCTTTTAACTTAGCCCCTTTGCGGTCAATCCCTTCATAAACGAAGGTGGGCATCATCTGTGCTTTTTTGACAGCCATGCGTATTTATCCTTATTTTAAATTTTACAACTATTCACTGGTCACACGATTGACTTCTTGCAATGAAGTCACCCCCTGCATGACCTTAAGTAACCCCGAACGACGCAGATTGTTAAACCCCGATTTTGCTGACGCATCAGCAATTTGGATGGCATTACCATCCTCCATAATAATTCTGGAAATTTCTGGTGTGACTTTCATCACTTCATAAACACCAACACGTCCTTTATAACCTTCACGGCATTCAGAACAGCCTACAGGTTGATAGACCTGAAATTCTGGATTGCTCAAATCGGCTTCAGTGAAGCCCATTTCCAATAAACTTTGTCTTGGAATGTCAGAAGGTGCTTTGCAATGCGGGCATAGGCGTCGTGCCAAACGCTGCGCAATGACGAGGTTCACCGAAGTTGCAATGTTAAAGGAGGGAACGCCCATATTGCGTAAACGCGTTAAAGTTTCTGGTGCACTGTTGGTGTGTAGGGTAGATAAAACCATGTGACCTGTTTGGGCTGCTTTAATTGCAATTTCTGCAGTTTCAAGGTCACGAATCTCACCCACCATGACAATATCAGGGTCTTGACGTAAGAAAGATTTCAGAGCGGCTGCGAAGGTTAGGCCCACTTTATTGTTAACGTTAACCTGATTGATACCTTCTAAGTTAATTTCCACTGGGTCTTCGGCGGTGGAAATGTTGGTATCTTCTCTGTTTAAGATATTTAAGCCTGTATATAGCGATACCGTTTTACCCGAACCCGTTGGACCTGTAATCAGTAACATGCCTTGCGGTTTCTCTAAAGCTTCCATGAACAATTCTTTTTGTTCTGGTTCATAACCCAAAGCGTCAATCCCAAGCATCGCACTAGATGGGTCAAGAATACGCAGTACAATTTTTTCACCGAACAAGGTTGGCAACGAGTTCACACGGAAGTCGATGGACTTGTTTTTAGATAGTTTTAATTTAATACGACCATCTTGCGGTACACGTTTTTCAGAAATATCCATTTGGGACATCACTTTTAAACGTGATGCCAAGCGGTTGGCTAACTGTAAGGGTGGTGTGGCAATTTGACGTAATACACCATCGACACGATAACGCACTCGATAGGTTTTTTCATACGGTTCAAAATGTAAGTCCGAAGCGCCCATGCGAATTGCATCAATCAGTAATTTGTTGATGTATTTAACAATTGGGGATTCATCACCCTGCGGTTCATCTTCTGCAGCTTGTTCTGGTTCGCTATTGCCATCTTCAAAGTTGAGATCGAAGTCATCATCTTCAAATTCAAAGCTAGATTCGTTGGCAAAGTTCTGTTCAATCAGTTTTACCAATTTGTCATGTTCAACTACAATGGCTTCAACATTCATTTTACTGTTGAAACGAATTGCATCCATTGCTTCGATATTGGTGGGGTTACTGGTCGCAACGTAAAGCAGGTGATTACGCTTAAAAATAGGCAGTAGACAATATTTGCTGAACAGTTTTTCATCGATGCCTTCACGCACAATCAAAGCGGAATCATAGACACTCAAGTCAAAAATAGGTTCACCAAACTCATTGGAAATTTTTTCAGCAATCAGCAGAGGTGAAATATTTAAGTTCTGAATTAGATAGGGAACAATATCTACTTTTTCTTTGTGAGCAGCCATAATGGCGGTTTGCATAGTCTCAGCAGAAACGAGCCCGTCTTCGACCAAACGTCGAATAAAACCTGTGAATTTAGGTGTAGCTTGTTGTACTGACATTCCCCAACGTCCTCAAAATCAAGATTGTTTATAATTGGTATCTTTAAAATTATACTTTTGTTGCACAAAAATACCATATCTGAAAGTGCTGTCACCACCTAAGTATCGCCTAAAAGCATGAACCAGTTACATTAATCTGCTAAAAAAATTGTAAGTCCTGCCATGAAAAGATACTTCATGCAGCAGTTTGATGCAAAGCTTGCACAAAAAACTCAGCAGAAATGTGATTTGCGTGTAGAATGTGCGCGATTAAATGAATTGTTTTTGCAGGTTATTCTATGTCGGCTACGACGATTAAGCCTTGGGTGGTTGGCAATTGGAAGATGAATCCGATGCGTGCCGATGCTCAGCAACTTATTTCTGAATTTAAAAAATTATTACAAGACAGCCCTGTAGAGGCTGAAAAGTGTCATTTGGGGATTGCACCTGTCACTTTGGCTTTGACACAAACTCAAGCTGCTTTGAGTGAAGCAGTACGTCCTGTCTATACCGTTGCACAAGACCTGTCTCGTATTGCGGGTTTGGGTGCATATACGGGCGAAGTCAGTGCAGAATTGCTAAAAGACAGTCAAATTGATTATGTATTGGTTGGGCATTCAGAACGTCGTGAACTATTTGCAGACACACCAAGCATTTTGAATGAAAAAGTTAAAAATGCCTTGCAGGCTGGTTTGACTGTTATTTATTGTGTGGGGGAAAGTCTGCAACAACGTGAAAGTGGTCAGGCAGAGCAAGTTGTTTTGCAACAAATTTGTGATATTGCTGCCGTGGTTGACGCTGAGCAATGGCAACAGATTGTAATTGCCTATGAACCTATTTGGGCAATTGGCACAGGCAAGACAGCATCACCTGAAGATGCGCAAACCATGCATGCAAAAATTCGTGAAGGTTTAAGTCAAATCACCGCTTATGCTGTGACTCTACCGATTTTATATGGTGGTAGTGTAAAACCAGAAAATGCCGTAGAGTTAGCAGCCTGCCCAGACATTAATGGTGCTTTGGTCGGTGGTGCATCTTTAAATGCAGCATCGTTCCATCAAATTGCGCAAGCCTTTGCAAATACAAAATAATGAGGAGTTCAGCATGCAAACATTTGTGCTGGTAGTACATATTATCTTAGCCATTTTAATGATTGGACTAATTTTGGTTCAGCATGGTAAAGGTGCAGATGCAGGCGCTTCTTTTGGTGGCGGTGGTGCGGCAACCGTATTTGGTGCGTCAGGCTCAGGCAACTTTTTAACGCGTTTAACTGCAATTTTGACAGCGTTGTTTTTTGCAACGAGTTTAACTTTAGCGGTGTTTGCCAAGAAACAAACCACAGGTGCATATAGTTTGCAGACTGTGCAAACGACTGCCCCTGCACAGCCAGTATCGCCTGAAACTTCACCAACTGCGCCTAAAAGCGCTGAATAATTTTATTTAGCACTTTCTTTTTTCGCATGATGCGACTAGAATGCGTCACAGCTGCGGTGGTGGTGGAATTGGTAGACACGCTACCTTGAGGTGGTAGTGCTTTCGGGCGTGGGGGTTCAAGTCCCCCCTTCCGCACCAACTTATAATCCAGAAAACATAAGTTGGTGTTAAGCAGCAAATCTGTTGATGCGGGATGGAGCAGTCTGGTAGCTCGTCGGGCTCATAACCCGAAGGTCGTTGGTTCAAATCCAGCTCCCGCTACCAATCAATCCTAAGCTTTTGGTAAATTAAGCGTGGGCGACTTAAATTTTTTTGGGTTGAGATAAGTATTTACATTTTGTTGCGGGATGGAGCAGTCTGGTAGCTCGTCGGGCTCATAACCCGAAGGTCGTTGGTTCAAATCCAGCTCCCGCTACCAAAATCTGACTAAGGTGCAACTTAAGTCAGGCAAATATGAGAAGTTTGATTGAAAACTTATTCATTTTTGTATATAATTTTTTGCACGTTGATGCGGGATGGAGCAGTCTGGTAGCTCGTCGGGCTCATAACCCGAAGGTCGTTGGTTCAAATCCAGCTCCCGCTACCAAGTTTCTAATGCTGTGGTACGTTAGTTTTAGTTGATTGAATTCAGCACAATAAACTAGCAAAGATGGTTAGATTTAGTCTAATCCCCACAGCCAAGTTTCTAAAGAGGCTCACAACTAGGTGGGCCTTTTTGCACAGTGGATATAGGTTTTACTGTGCAAGAATAGGGGCGATTACGCCCTTTTTTATTGGCTATCGTGTAGTGTCGATACAAGCCGTGCGCGGCCTAAAGTCAAAGTGTCATGTTTCACTACTACTATAGTTTGTATGAATGTGTAGTGGTCAAATAAGACCATTGAACCGCAGCAGAATGACGAGAGTAAATGAAGCTATCAAATAAAACTCAAGCACTTCAGGACTTAATTGCGCCAGCAGTGCAAGCATGTGATGTGGATCTTTGGGGAATCGAGTTTATTCCACAAGGTAAGCGTTCTTTGTTACGTATTTATATCGACAAAGCTGTCGATGAAAATGCAGAACCTGTCTTAAATGAAGATGGCGAATTAGAGCAAGGTCGTGGTATTGGTGTGCAAGATTGTGTACGTGTAACCCAGCAAGTTGGTGCAATGCTTGATGTGCATGATCCAATTTCAGGTGAATATGCACTTGAAGTGTCATCACCTGGTTGGGATCGTCCATTTTTCCAATTAGAGCAATTGCCTGCGTATATTGGGCATACTATTGCGTTACGTTTAATCAGTGCTGTAGAAAACCGTCGTAAATTTCAAGCGAAATTGGTTGCTGTAGATCTGGAAAATGAAACCATTCAGGTCGAAGTGGAAAAACAGCAGGTATTGGAGATTGACAGTCACAATATTGATAAAGCAAACCTGATTTACCAGGATTAACCAAATTAATAAGAATCTGAACGAATAGGTGACTTATGGCACGTGAAATTCTTACCGTCGTTGAAACGGTTAGTAACGAAAAAGGTGTAAGTCGTGAGGCAATTTTTGAGGCGCTTGAACAGGCTCTTGTTGCTGCGACGAAAAAGAAATTCTATGAAGGCACAAACTCAGAAGAAGCACGCTTACGTGTGGAAATTGATCGTAAAACAGGTGACTACAGAACTTTCCGTCAGTGGGAAGTGGTGGCAGATGAAGATCATGAAATGCCTGCATGCCAAGATGCAATTTCTGATGTAGACCCTGCACAATGGTCAATTGGTGATATTCGCGAACTTGAAGTTGAGTCAATTGACTTCGGTCGTATTGCTGCGCAAATTGCCAAGCAAGTGATTGTGCAAAAAATTCGTGAAGCAGAACGCGCGTTGGTTGCAGATGCTTATGAAGCTAAAGTAGGCGAGCTGATTTACGGTGAAGTGAAAAAGCAAACCAAAGATGGCTTTATTATTGATTTAGGCGACAATGCAGAAGCATATTTGGCGCGTGAAGAAATGATTGCCAAAGAAATTTTGCGTCCTAAGCAGCGTGTGAATGCAATTTTGTACAGTGTGAACCGTGAAGGTCGTGGTGCTCAATTGTTGTTGTCACGTGCTAAGCCTGAAATGCTGATTGCTTTGATGAAAAAAGAAATTCCAGAAATTTCTGAAGAAATCATCGAGATTAAAGCGGCAGCGCGTCAGCCTGGTGTGCGTGCAAAAATTGCAGTAAAAACCAACGACCACCGTATTGACCCTGTAGGTGCATGTATTGGTATGCGTGGTACACGTATCCAAGCGGTACAGCAAGAGTTAAATGGTGAGCGTATTGATGTTGTGGTGTGGTCTGATGATCCTGCACAATATATCGCCAGTGCTTTAGAGCCAGCCGATGTATCGGGTATTGTGATCGATGAAGAAGAACGTACTGCTGATATTATTTTCGCCACTAGCGATCAGTTAGCGCGTGCCATTGGTTCACAAGGTCAAAACGTACGTTTAGCCTCTGAACTCACAGGTTACAAGCTGAACATGATGCTTGAAGAAGAGTATCACGCACGTCAGCAAAATGAAGCGCAACAATACTTGGACTTGTTTGTTTCACGTCTAGACATTGCTGAAGATTTGGCGATGGCATTGGTAGAAATGGGCTTCACTTCATTAGAAGAAATTGCGTATGTTCCTGCGGAAACATTTGACGAAATTGATTTAGATGAAGAACTTGTTGAAATGTTACAAAGTCGTGCCAAAGAAGTGGCTTTGGCAGATGCATTGCAACAGCAAGAAAATATCCAAGATCCGAGTGAAGAACTTCTAGCAATGGAAGGCATGACACAAGAGATCGCTTATGCGCTTGCCGCTCGTGGTGTCATTACAGTTGATGATTTAGCTGACCAAGCGACTGACGATATCGAAGATATTGAAGGTTTAGGTACAGAAAAAGCGGGTCAATTGATTATGAAAGCGCGCGAATCATGGTTTAACTAGGAGGTAATATATGACGGACAAGTCGATTAAAGAGTTAGCGCTCAGTGTAGGTCGTCCAGTTGAGAAACTCCTGGAACAGGTTCGTGACGCAGGTTTACCACAGCGTAATGCTGACGATATTATTTCCACGGAACAACAAAGTACCCTAGTGAACCATTTAAAAAAGGTTCACGGTCAAGAGGGTAAAGCAGGACAAATCACGTTGAAACGTAAAACCACCAGTACCGCTAAAGTGGCAAGTACTTCGGGCAAAGCGAAAACGATTAATGTACAAGTTCGCAAAAAGCATACATTTACAAAGCCTGATCCTGAACAGATTAAAGCGGAAGCACTGGCAAAAGCACAGGCAGAAGCAGCTGAAAAAGCGCAAGCAGAACAGCAAGCTCGTGCCGTGACAGAAAAGAGCAATGCAAAAGCAGATGCGCCTCAAGCAGGTGCTGTAAAAGCGAAACAAGCTTTAGATGCAATGCGTGCAGCAGCGAAGCAAGAAACAGCTAAGCAAGAAGTTGCGAAAGCTGCGGTTGTGGTGAAACGTAAGTCAACCAACAAGCCAATTGTGAAGCAAGCAGTAAAAGTCACTGAAACACCTGAGCAAAAGAAAGCGCGTGAAGCGCAAGCAGCTCAGTTGAAAGCGACTGAAGAAGCGGCACGTCGTAAAGCGGCTGAAGAAGCACAGCAACGTACGCTTGAGCAAATGCGTCAGATGGCATCTAAATACTCAAATGAAGATGCCACCGCGACTATTCGTGTTGTAGATGATTCTCCATTGGCGGCTGGTCTTGTGGGTCAGGCATATGAAGATTCATTTGCTAAAGAAGACCGCGAAATTAAGCGTGGTACCAGTACCACTAATACACGTTCACCGAAAAAAGGTGGTCGTCGTGGTCAGGAAGAGCAATCTTTCAGCCAAAATCCACATAAACGCGGTTTGAAAACGAGCCAAGCCAACAAGCACGGCTTTGAAAAACCAGTTAAAAAACAAGTGTATGATGTTGAAATTGGTGCAACGATTGTGGTTGCTGACTTGGCTGCAAAAATGGCAGTTAAAGTCCGTGAGGTGATTAAATCACTCATGAAAATGGGTGAGTTAGTTACACAAAATCAAGCGATTGAGCAAGAAGTTGCGGCACTTGTGGTTGAAGAAATGGGTCATAACCCAGTTTTAGTATCGGATACGCAAGCTGAAGATAACTTACTTGAAGCAGCTGAAGAGGCACGTGGTGTTCAAACAACACGTCCACCAGTGGTGACCATCATGGGTCACGTTGACCATGGTAAGACGTCGTTACTTGACCGTATTCGTCGTGCCAAAGTGGCTGCAGGCGAAGCGGGTGGTATTACCCAGCACATTGGTGCATACCACGTGCAAACCGAGAAAGGTATTATCACTTTCTTGGATACACCGGGACACGCAGCGTTTACCGCAATGCGTTCACGTGGTGCGAAAGCAACAGATATCGTGGTATTGGTAGTTGCTGCAGATGATGGTGTGATGCCACAAACTGCAGAAGCCATTGACCATGCGCGTGCAGCGGGTACGCCAATCATTGTTGCCATTAACAAAATGGACAAAGAGTCAGCTGATCCAGACCGCGTATTGAATGAATTGACCACTAAACAAATCGTACCTGAACAATGGGGCGGTGACGTACCTGTCGCAATGGTTTCAGCGCATTCAGGTCAAGGTATTGATGAACTTCTTGACTTAATTTCAATTCAAGCAGAAATGATGGAATTGAAAGCATCTGAAGAAGGTGCAGCGCAAGGTGTGGTGATTGAAGCGCGTGTAGATAAAGGTCGTGGTGCAGTGACTTCAATTCTGGTACAAAATGGTACTTTGAATGTAGGTGACTTGGTACTTGCAGGCTCATCTTATGGCCGCGTTCGTGCCATGACTGATGAAAACGGTAAGCGTATTAAATCTGCAGGCCCTTCAATTCCAGTTGAAATTTTAGGTTTACCTGAAGCGCCAATGGCGGGTGATGAAGTTCTTGTTGTAAATGACGAGAAGAAAGCACGTGAAGTTGCCGATGCGCGTATGGATCGTGAGCGTCAAAAACGTCTTGAGCGTCAAAGCGCGATGCGTCTTGAAAACATCATGGCATCTATGGGCAAAAAAGATGTTCCATTTGTCAATGTGGTCTTGAAGACAGATGTACGTGGTACTTTGGAAGCCTTGATTGTTGCCTTGGGCGAGTTGTCCACCGATGAAGTACGTGTACGTGTGATTGGTTCAGGCGTAGGTGCAATCACCGAGTCTGACGTTACGCTTGCAGAATCTTCAGAAGCTGTATTACTGGGCTTTAACGTACGTGCTGACAATACTGCGCGTCAAAAAGCCGATGCGGATGGCATTGACATTCGTTACTACAGTATCATCTATCAATTAATTGATGATGTGAAAGATGCAATGAGCGGTAAGCTTGCACCTGAACATCGTGAAACTATTTTGGGTGTTGCAGAAGTGCGTGAAGTGTTCCACTCGAGTAAGTTTGGGGCAGCCGCAGGTTGTATGGTACTTGAAGGTGTACTTCACCGTAACAAACCAATTCGCGTATTGCGTGATGATGTGGTGGTATTCCAAGGTGAGCTTGAGTCACTTCGTCGTTATAAAGAAGTGGTCGAAGAAGTTCGCGCAGGTATGGAATGTGGTCTTGCAGTGAAAGGCTATAAAGACATCAAACCACTTGATAAGATTGAAGTGTACGATGTTCAATTGATTAAACGGAGTCTTTAATGGCGGGTAGTCAACGTCTGAAGCGTATGGCGGATACAGTACAGCGCGAGCTGTCAGAACTGATTCGCCAAGAGCTGAAAGATCCACGCCTAGGTGGTCTGGTGACCATCTCTGCGGTGAAGGTGAGCCCAGACTTAGGATATGCCGAAGTGTACGTGACCGTCATGGGACGTGAATTAGGCGATGAGCAAAGCGAAGCGGCAAATAAAGAAACCTTGGATGTGTTGAATAAAGCATCGGGCTTCTTGCGCCATGAGTTAAGCCGTCGTATTAAGACACGTATTACCCCACGTTTGCGTTTTCACTACGATAAAACCAATGCCTACGGTAACTATATGTTTGGTTTGATTGCAGAAGCGGTAAAAGATTTACCTCCTGCAGCACCTAAGCAAGATGAAGAATAACTCAGTAATAAAAAATGCCACCTTCGGGTGGCATTTTTTTGTCTATCAGAATCAATGAATGTTTATCTATCATGTTTGAGCTTTTGCAATGTAAGCAAGATCATATGGGATACGATGCTTTTTTTTGCTCTACACCAAATCATCATTAGATTTTTTTTCGTAGCGACGTAAATTACGACGTTGGCGTTGCCACGGTAATGGACGATCTAAGGTTTCAGGCACATTACCACTCATCGAACGTAAACGTAAATGAAGTGCGGCCTGCGCCATTAAATTGGCAGAAACAGGTGCGGTAATAAATGCAAATAGGGTGATTAAGACTTCTGGAAAGCCAAATCGTCCTTCAAATGCCGCATAAATAATGGCTGCAATTAAGAAACTGCCTAGTCCTAAAGTGCTGGATTTTGTAGGGGCATGTAGTCGCATAAATAAGTCGGGCAGGCGAACCATGCCGATGCCGCCCACCAACATGAAAAAGGCGCCAATGATTAAAAAGAATGACACTAAAATTTCCATGAATAATTGCATGTTCATTCTCCTTAATCAATCACATGACCGCTTGTGAAATAACGCGCCAGTGCAGCAGTAGATACAAATCCTAGCATCGCCACCAATAATGCACCTTCAAAAAAGGAGGTGGTACTCCAAAAGATACCCAAAACTACCACCAAGCAGGTTGCATTTAAAAATAAGGTATCCAAGGCTAACAGGCGGTCCACAATTGAAGGGCCAATAATAAGACGGTATAGGCACAACAACATGGAAAGTGTAATCGCAACCATGCAGATTCCAAGTGCATAAGGCAGAATCATCATTGCTTTTCTCCTGACTGCGCATCAAAAATTTCAATCAGTGGTTTTTCATAACGATTTTTGATGTCTTGAATATCTACACTTTCATCTGTAGTGTTTAAGGCATGTACCAAAATATCACCACGATCTTGGTCGATACCAGCCGTGACAGTACCAGGTGTGGTGGTAATGATCATCGCCAGAATACTGTTGACCTGTTCGTGCTGTGTTTCGAGAGGGACACGGAACCATTTTGGCTGCATGCGATCTGTTGGGCCAAGCACCAGTTTTGCGACACGAATATTACTAATCATAATATCCCAGACCACCACAAAGAATAAGCGAATGGCTGCAGTCCAGTTGATGTCTGGTGTACGTGTGATAAAGGGCTGGATCAATTTGGGAATTAATAGTGCCAAAACCAGTGCCATCAACAGATTTCCTGCAGAAACACTATGCGCCAACATCAGCCAACTCAGTGCCACCAATACAGATACAAACGGGTGTGGCAGCAGGTTGTCCCAAAACGAAGTTTTCGGTCTCGTTTTTTGCATGTTTAGGGCTCCGCAGGTTTGAGTTGAGTATCGCTAGGTTGCTGCGCTTCCTCACGATTTTGCTGTTGAATCTGACGTTGTTTATAGTCAGAAATATGCTCGCCTTCCAAGGTATTTGGATGAATCACGTATGGAATTAAATGTGCGTTGGCATCGATTGCTTCGCCACCGTACTTGGTTTCTGGTAAGTACAATGGATCATAAGGTTGTACGCTAATCACATTTGTAGCACGGTCTTTTTTCAGAATCAGAGCTTCATAGGCCGCATTATGTTGAATTTGCTGTGCAGTGTTCAGCATATATTGCTGAATTGGATTAGCAAATACTACGTACAATACCAAACCCGTCAAAAGTAAATAAATGACACGGTCATTTCGGGGCGGAGCAATTGCAGGCAATCTCTGATATTCATCATAGGCTTCAGTGCGTATATCATCTTCAGGTTTGGTCGCGCGCCAAAATAAAATAAAGCCGACGCGGGTGAAAGCAATAATACTAAGCAAGCTGACCAAGAGAATGATGCCAATAATCCAGCCTTGATGTGCCATATTGGCAGAGGCTTGCAAAATAAAGACCTTGCCCAAAAATCCACTAAATGGTGGTAAGCCCGCCATCATTAATGCAATCATGAAGTACGTGATAGCCAGTACTTTATGTTGCTTCATTTGTGGGGCAATGTTGAAGTGATCTTTAAATGCACCACGTTGAGAAGTAATCCAACCGCACAGCAAATAGAAAGCCGCTGCAATTAAGGTACTGTGTATCAAGTAATACAGTGCAGCTGACCATGCCTGTGTGTTCAGCATTGAAATAGCAATGAGGATGGTACCAATTGAAGACAGCATCATAAAACCGACAAAGCGACGTAAGCGCTCAGCACCAATCGCGCCAATGACTCCATACAGGGAAGTAATCAAACCAATCGTCAGTAAGCAGTCTTGTAAGATTTTATGGCTCAGCTCATCATCAAATACGGTTCCATTGACTCGCAAAATAGCATACACACCGACTTTGGTCATGATGGTGAACAAGGCTGCTACAGGAGTTGTTGCCACGGCATAGGTTTTAGGTAACCAAAAACCGACAGGAAGCATGGCAGCTTTAATACCAAACACCACAAATAGCAGTAAGCCACCTGCCACCGCAATTTTATGTGCATCAGCATCGAGTAGGGGAATTAGACGCGCCACATCGGTCATGTTTAAACTGCCGACACTACCGTAAATCATCCCTAAGCCAATTAGGAAGAGGGCAGAGGCTAATAGGTTGATGGTGACGTAATGAATCCCGAGTTGAAAACGTGCTTTGCCTTGACCGTGCAATAACAACACATAAGAAGCAAGGAGTAATACCTCAAAGAAAACGAACAGGTTAAACAAGTCACCTGTGAGGAATGCACCGCAAAGTCCCATGAGCAGGAAATGCACCATGGTGTGAAAATAGCGACCACGCTCATCCCATTTCTTGCTGGAAAACCAAAGCAATGGCAGAGCAAGTGAATAAGTCAGTACCAACATGAGGGCAGACAGTTGATCTAGCACTAAAATAATGCCAAATGGTGCCGCCCATTCGCTCAAATTATATATAATAATTTGTCCGCTGCTGACTTGAATTAAATAGCTGATCGCAGTGACTAAACCGAGCGTAGCAGAGAGCTGACTAATTCCACGACGCCATGGCTGACGCCAGTCATGTGAGAGTGAACCAAAGCCCGGATTGCCTAATAGCACCAAAATAAATGCGGTAAAGGTTGGAATCAGGATGCTAAAGATCGGTGAATGCTGTAGCCAAAATTGGAGGAAATCATTCATTATGGCTCATCCTCACGTGGGTCAAGCAGTGGATGTTCTTCTTTGGCATCGACGTGGTCTGTCCCTGTTTCATAACGGCTACGCAGCGCCAATTGCACAATAAATGCAGTGGTGGCAAAGCCAATCACAATTGCAGTTAACACTAAGGCTTGTGGTAATGGGTCAGTGACTTTCGTGGCTTCAGTCAAAATTGCAGGCGCATTGAGTTGAATACGCCCCATGCTGAATAAGAAAATATTGACTGCATAACCAATCATGGCCAAGCCCAAAACAACCGGAAAGGTACGGGCACGTAAAATTAAATAGATTCCTGTCGCGACTAATATTCCAATGGCAGACGCAATTAAAAACTCAATACTAATCATTGCATTACTCCTTTGGAAGTGGGCCAGACATGCCTGAGTGACGGGAGTCGCCCAGGACCGAAATCATCAACATGACCGCGCCAACCACCGTGACATACACGCCCACATCAAATAAGGCAGCTGAAGCGAGGTGCATTTCACCAATGATTGGAGGATTGACATAAATATGTGCGCTAGTGAGGAAAGGACGTCCCCAGAACCATGCAGCAAGTCCTGTCAGACCTGCAATGCTTAAACCCACTCCAATCCAGATTTCGTATAAACGTCCAGATTTGGCTTTGAGCATTTGCTCGGTCTGGTCTTGACCAAGCGCAATGTATTGGATGATTAGTGCCATTGAGGTAATTAAGCCAGCAATAAAGCCACCACCCGGTAAGTTGTGACCACGCAAGAAAATATACAGACTGACCACAAGGGCGATCGGTAAAATCCATGAGGCCGTAATACGTAGCATTAACGGCGAAGGATTAAAGCGATAGGTTAAACCCTGTGTCATGATGGTGCCGTGCGCACGCATACCATCCATTAAGCACAGCGTACCAATCGCGGCAATGCCCAAGACGGTAATTTCACCAAAGGTATCGAAACCACGGAAATCCACCAAAATGACGTTGACCACGTTGGTTCCGCCACCGAGTGGAATGGATTGCTGATTAAAGAACCATGAAATTGAATTATGGTCGCGGGTCATCACCAGCCATGCAATCCAGCCGATACCGATACCGCCACCAATCGCAATGAAGGCATCTCGCCAGCGACGTGAACGGCTTGACTCATACGGGGTCAATTGTGGGAGCAAGGATAGACTCATGAGCAATAAAACAGTGGTGACAACATCAACCGTGATTTGAGTTTGCGCCAAGTCGGGAGCAGACAGTCCCACAAAAACCATGGTGACGACCAAGCCAACTGCACCACTGATTAAGACGGCTTTGATGCGCTCATGGTGGAACCACAGCATCATCCAACAGGCAGAGAACAGCAACAACCATAAAACAATGGCAATCATAGGGGCATGTGTGAGTTCACGTGTACCAGTTGTTAAGCCCTGATTGAATAATGGTAGCGCGACCATGAAAACTGTAAAAACAATGATCCACACCAAATAGCTTTGAAGTGAACCGTTTTCGGTTTTGCGTTTAATTTTGCGAGAAACTTGTAGTAAATGTTTTAAGAATAATTCAAACAGCAGTTTGCCTTGGAATTGACCTAAATGTGGATCGAGGTCAATTTCACGGATTTTTCCACCTTTGGCGAGCGAGAAATAGAAGATGATCCCGCCAAGCAAAGCAATTGCACTCATTAGCAAGGGAAGGTTAAAGCCATGCCAAATTGCTAAATGTGTGCCTTCAAACTGTAACAGTTGGGTACTGGCACGAGTTGTGCTATTGACAATATGCTCGACCAATAAGGCAGGCATCAAGCCGACTAAAATACATAAAACCGCCAATAAAGTTGCGGGTGCACGCATGCCAAACGGGGGTTCGTGAGCTTCTTTGTTTGGAACATCTTTACCAATTGGGCCGTCAAAGAAAACGCCGTGTACCAAACGTATTGAATAGACCACTGCAAAAATACCCGCCAGTGTGGCAACAATTGCAGAAACCAACAGTACAGGGCCAGATAAGTTTGCTATCAGTTCGTTAAAGAACATTTCTTTGGATAGGAAGCCATTGGTTAAGGGTACGCCTGCCATAGAGGCCGCGGTAATCATGGTGAGGGTGGCGGTAAAGGGTAGCAGTTGCCATAAGCCACTAAGTTTACGTAAATCACGTGTGCCTGATTCGTGGTCGATAATTCCCGCAATCATAAACAGTGCCGCTTTAAATGTGGCGTGGTTGATGATGTGGAAAATTGCTGCAGCCACTGCCAACGGTGAACCAATGCCCAGTAAGCACATGATCAGACCTAAATGACTTATGGTGGAATACGCCAATAAGCCTTTTAAATCTTCTTTGAAAATGGCAAAGAATGCCGCCATACACAGGGTAAACAAACCAATAAAGGTGACTATGTTGTGATATAACGCGGCGCCTGCAAAAATTGGCAATAAGCGTGCTAGCAAGAAAATTCCTGCTTTGACCATTGTTGCGGAATGCAGATAGGCAGAAACAGGCGTGGGTGCAGCCATGGCATTGGGTAGCCAGAAGTGAAATGGAAATTGCGCACTTTTGGTAAATGCACCCAGTAAAATCAGCAATAAGGTTGGCACAAATAAATGATGGCTTTGAATTTGTTCAGTCATCATTAAAATTTGGTCAATTTGATAGGTGCCTGTAATTTGCGCCAATAACACAAAACCACCCAGCATGGCGAGTCCCCCCATGCCTGTAATGGTCAGTGCCATACGTGAGCCGCGTTGTGCCGCTTCGTAATTGCTCCAATAACCCACCAATAAGAAAGAGGAAATACTGGTCAGTTCCCAAAACGTCAGCAACAAAATCAGGTTATTGGAGAGCGAGATTCCCAACATGGCAGCCATAAACAGCATGAGGAGAAAATAGAGTTTACTGAGCGAGCTTTGCGGACTTAAATAATAATAGGCATAAATAAAAATGAGTGTGCCGATTCCTGTGATCAGCAAGGAGAATAATAAACCAAGCGCATCTAGACGAAAGCTTAAATCAATCCCCAATTGTGGCAGCCAAGACCATGTTTGAATGATCGTTTTGCCATTAAAGACTGCTTTTGCTTGAGTCAGGAGCAGAATAAGACTACTCAGACTGACGCCAATCGCCCCTAAAGCCGTTACCCCGCGTGAAAATTGTTTCAGCCACGAGACAAGGGTTGTGCCCAGTACTAACGGTAACAATATAATAATCGGTAGCACACTCATATCCATTGTCGTGAATAGGTCGAAAACCTAAAGGATGAATCTTATCTTCCAAGGATTACAGGACAGCAACACACCATCCAAAAGATTCAATCTTGAAAGCCAATCAGTTGTGTTAGTAAACACGTGGTCTATTGTTTTGATGAGCGTATTGTCGCAACTTAAACTCAAAACAAGATCATGCAAAAATAATTTTACATGGCTAGGCGGCTCAAGCAGCAAAAATATGCTGATCTTTCGCTGACGATGCAGCGAATTAGGTTGTGCTGGGTTTGGTTAAAGCTGTGTTAAAAATATGGAGATGTGTCAATTTACAACCTAGTTGAACTATGGATGAAGTTGATCTACATCGACCGCATTTTTTTTACAGCTCTCACCGCGTTTGAAAGGTCATTAGACACTATTCAAGATATAAAAAGTTGTATTGCGCAACTTTAGACACTACAGCAAAATCGGATTTTACTATAAAAGTTCAAAATTAATCTGATTTTATTACATGAATAAAACAACATCAATTTTTTTTCATTCAGCAAAGTCATTATATACCGTCCGATATAGGCGGGATAAAGTATTTCCTTGCTTTTTGTCCAAGTATGCGTTGAAAGACTTCGGCAATTAAGATTCAGGCAATTGATCAGGCGCTGGCACACTATCCAATTGTTGAAAGCGTTGTAGCAATTCCTGTTTTTGTTCGGCAGTTAAATGGTGTTGAATCTGTTGCCAAATTTCAGCCGTGCCTAATTGCGTTTGATTTTGTTCTTGTAGGCTGACTTCTTCTGCCCTGTGAGTGGTTTCCAACACATCGGCACAAATTTCTGCAAATTGCGGTTGTAAACTTTGCCATGCGATGGGATGTAACGGTTGATGTCCCAGTTTTAACATAGAAAGCGTTCCGATTCTCCAAAAGTTCGCTGTGGTTGCCTGTGGTCGCAATTTTTAAGCGGAGGAAAAGCTTGATATAGACGGGTCAGTATTTGTGCTGCTTGCTACTGATCGAGTTGATGATCCATTTAGTCAATCACCAAAATGCCATTTCCCTCGCGACACGGATATAACATGATGGGTACTTTCAATTTGCGTGTGGCTTGATAACTAGACTTTAACAACGAGTTTTGTCAGCGCTTTGATCGGCTAAAATAAGCGTAATGGGCAAGTCGTGAGCATTGAGTTAAAGTTTTGGGGCTGTAAAATAGGTGATGTGTCTGAAATGAACCGATGCAATTTTCATAGCGCACCTGCTGCTATTACCCCACCGCTTTGCGTAACGATGTCGGCATTCTTATTTTCAGTTGTTGTACCAAATCGTAAATATGATGAATATTTAAGCTGACTTTAGCACGTGTGCATGCCACGTACAGCAGTCTTAATTCTTCATCACTAATTTTATGGTCCTTGTCGTTCAGTTTAAATTGATAATCGTCTTCAATCTGTACCCGATTCCATTCTAAACCTTTGGCTTTATGCGCTGTCGAAATAATATAGTCGGCTTGGTCAATTGGGGTGATTTTTGCCAACGCTCGTTTGAGTGGATCAGTACCATGATCATCCACCAGTTTGACTAAAGGCTTAATATCGCTGCCATCGTGGGTTTCACAATATTCATGTACATCATGCCAAGAGTTAAACCATGCCAATTCAGGAACATCGGTCACACGTTTGCCTTGTTTGAGCATTGCGGCAGCATCCACAAAACGGTTTAAGCGCACATGGTCGGCTTGCAGACTGACTTTATCGCCATGCACCAAACCTGCCAGTAGCAGTTCCATGGCACGGGCGTTGGTACGGCATAAAATCGCATCACGCATTTTGGTATGCGGTTTGTTGACCACTTTGGAATGTAATTCTGGATTGCCCAAGAGTGGCACGGTTTCATTCAGTCCGCCTAAAATGGCATTGGCCGTCAGCGCAATTTCTTCACCAAAACGGAAAGATGTGGTCAGGCGTGATTCAGGCAAGGGCAGTTGTTGCATGGCATTGACTGCACCACGCCATGCGTAAATTTGCTGGTGTGCATCGCCCACATAAATTACCTGCGTATTGCGTTGCTTGAGTAAAATACCCAACATGAGCGGGTCAGCATCTTGCGCTTCATCAAACAGGACATAATCGGCAGGAATGTTCGGTTCAGACAAAGCCCAAAGTTTGAGGTAAATATCGTGCCCAATACCAGCCTGATGATTGGGGTCAATCGACTCCAGCCAACGCCGCTC
Organism: Acinetobacter sp. PW68; assembly: GCF_020982655.1. NCBI lineage: Bacteria > Pseudomonadati > Pseudomonadota > Gammaproteobacteria > Moraxellales > Moraxellaceae > Acinetobacter > Acinetobacter sp. PW68. The sequence continues at coordinate 355,431 of NZ_JAHZSX010000001.1, forward strand.
TACCGCAGGGTAAAGATGTTTTTGTAAAGTGTCGATGTCGTCTGGGTGCAACCAACTAGGTGCTTGTAAATGCCGTGGGGCAGGGTATTGTGAACTGGTCGAGCAGAAATAACTGACTGCATTTGCGACCAAGCTTGCTAATCGACTTGGCATCAGCACATATTTTTCATAACGTCCGCCCATCATCCGTCTAAGGGTAATTGGCTCTAAACGGTACTCTTTGGCAATAAAGCTAGGGCTTAAGCGTGGCAGACGTAATTTGTCGGTGACTCCACGTGGAACGCTGCGGTAAGCAAGCGAGTGGAAAGTGCGACAATCGACCTGACGGTGAAATTTACTCTGTGCTTCAGAGGCAATGGCTTTGTTAAAAGCCAAATACATGCCACGCCGCTCAGGCATGGCATCACTGATCATTTGTAAGGTCGTGGTTTTACCTGTGCCTGCATAGGCAATCACTTTAAAGGATTTACCCAGACGTGCGTTGTCTATGGCAGTGGTTTGCTCATAGGTCGGGCTGGGCTTGATAATGACAGACACAGATCAGCGTTGGTTTTAATTAAGCGTTAGTGGCTGCGGTTGGCTTTTTCAACTAAGCCAGATAAGCCTTGACGACGTGCCAATTCATTCAGTACCACTTGCGGCTCAATGTCGAAATAACCCAACATCACAATGCTGTGGAACCATAAATCGGCCACTTCATAAATTAGGTCATTTTTATTGTTGGCATTGGCTTCGGTGTTGAAGTCTTTGGCTGCGATAATGGCTTCTACGGTTTCTTCACCGACTTTTTCCAAAATTTTGTTCAAGCCTTTGTGGTACAGCTTTGCTACATAAGAAGAGTCAGGATTGGCGGTTTTACGCTCGCTCATCATTTGCCCTAAATAGGCCAAAACTTCAACCTGTTCAGCTTGTGCCTTAGACTGACTCATGGCCTGCGTGTGGGCATTGGCAGCTTGTTTACCGTAAATTTGATTTGGGTCTTTCAGTTGTGCATCTACAATTTCCCAGCCGTTGGCTGTGAGTTTGCGATAGAAACAAGATTCACGACCTGTGTGGCAGGCAATGCCGCCATGCTGTTCAATTTGTAGGATAATCACATCGGCATCGCAGTCTAGACGAATCTCATGCACGGTTTGAAAGTGTCCAGATTCTTCGCCTTTGTGCCACAACTTATTTCGCGAACGTGAAAAATACACTGCCTGATTTTTTTCGGCAGTCAGTGCCAATGCTTCACGGTTCATCCACGCCACCATCAACACACGTCCTGTTTGATGATGTTGTGCAATGGCAGGCACTAATCCTTGTTCGTTAAATTTTACTTCATCGAGCCATTGCAAGTTATTCATGAGTTGTTCACCAAAATTAATTTAAATTGTATGGATGCTATTTCTGAGCGCACGATTTTGCATCGTCCCTATAGTGTACGTGATTCAGGACAATTTACCTAAATTATCTTGCTAGATTTATGCTGTCAAAGCGTTTGCATAAACTGCGGGAAGTTTTGTTTTTCCACCATTTCCAAGAATTCATCACCCAAACGTTGGCTTTCCGCTACGGACTGTTTCCATAAGCGAATTCGCTGCGCTTGATCTAGACCTTTTAAAGTGAAGTCTTTACGATCTGGCAAACGGCCTAAAGGCAGGCTGCTCAAATATTCTGCCGAAGGTGATAGCAAAAGTGTACGTGCCTGATTTTCAGGATTGGCCTTGCGGTTTTTCAACATTTTATCGAACCAGCCTGGAGTGATGCTGTCAGTAAAGTGTGGATACAGCACGATGCCCTGACTCTGGTATGGCAAATCTAAGTGGTAGTCAATCAAGCCACCATCCCGATAACTACCCACTGGTGCATCAGGGATGTCACGAATAGCAGACATTACCCCTGGAATAGACGCTGAGGCGAGTAGCCACGGTGCGACATTGTGTTCATTTAGGGCTTGATAATGGGTGACAAAATCATCCTCAACCATAAACTGTTGCCCTTGCGCAGGTTGGCTGATGACACGCTGCATAAACAAGCGGTTATGTTTGCGTGCAATGGCATTGCTGCCAATAATTCCTGCCACAGAAGCGAGCAAAGCTAAGGCTTGGTCACTTTGGAAAATATGCTGAGCTTTGACTGAAATGACCGTCAGGTGATAGTCAGGGTGGTTGATCAGTTGTTGTTGCTGTCCCTGAATCAGTTCAAACAGCATATTTTGACAAATCTCGGCGACTTCTTGACGCGACATTTTTTTATGAAAATACAAGTTGGTGTATAAATCGGACAGACGCTCGGTACCTTGTTTTGCGCCCCAAGCTAAAATACTGGCAAAGCGCCAACTGCCAATGGAAGAACCGACCACGGTACGACGCTTTGGGGCTTGGGCAAAAAACTCGCCAAAAATAGCTTGGTCTAAGCCCTGAATGCCAATGCCTTTGGGACCGCCTGCTGCGCCTGGAATAATATCGACATGTTGGGCGTGTAAGCCTTCTTGTTCAATCAGTTGGCGTGCCAAATATCCTGCGCGAATACTGAGTGCAGGGGCACGTTTATGCAAAATCTGAGTCATGCTTAATCTATAACGCTACAAATGTGCATTAATTTTAGGTGTGGTGATATTTACAACAATGGCGAGAGGCATCACTTGGTGACTGATGAGTCATGCTATGGTTTTTTTGGTGAGTCAGGGCGAATCAGCACGATTAAAAAAATCCTGTTTTAAACAGGATTTTAGTATTTTATATTGTTTTATTAATACGTTATCAACACGTTTGGCTTTATTTAGCCATACGCCAAATCGCCAAAAAACTTGCCAACGCGATTAAAACAATAGAGATATACCACGGTGCAATAATCGCAATCGATAGGAAAATCGCCATAATGCTGCCAAAAATCCAACTGCGTTTTTGCTGATGTTCCATTTGCAGACGCATGCTTTGTAATTCATGCAATTGTTTGGAATGCCAAGCCGATTGGTTTTTTAAACCATTTAAACTGTCAATCATTAAACTTGGTAAGTCTTGCGCACCCAATAATAGGTCTGGAATTTGCTGTCCAATTTCTTTGACATTTTTGACTGGATTCATATTGGCTTTAATCCAATCCGTTAAAATTGGTTTTGCCAGTTTCCAGATATCCAGTTCAGGATATAAGTCTGTGCCCAAGCCTTCAACATGCACCAACGTTTTCAGGAGCAGCATCAATTGCGGTGGAATTTCCAAATGGAAGCGACGTGCAATATCCATGACCTGAATCAGAATGCCTGCAAAGTCCAATTCGTGCATCGGTTTAGACACCATTGGCCCAACAGTGCGACGCATTTCGCGGGCGAGGGCATCTTGATCCGTGCCAGGTGGAATCCAACCTGCTTGGTGCACCACTTGAATCAGCTGCATAAAGTTGCTGTTCATCACCGCCAGCAACATACGTGCTACGGTCATTTGGTCATGCTTAGATAGCTCGCCCATAATCGCACAATCTAGCGCAATAAAACGTGGATTATTCGGATTGATGGTTTCCACAAAGACGTTGCCAGGGTGCATATCGGCATGGAAAAAGTTGTCACGGAACACTTGGGTAAAGAAAATGGTGAGACCTTTTTCTGCCAAATCGGCTCGATCCATTCCCAAACGATCAAAGGTTGCCGTGTCGGAAATCGGCACACCTGTAATGCGTTCTGCCACCATCACATCTTTACTGTCCAAATAGACTTCAGGCACGTACATCATGCTTGAGCCCGTAAAGTAGTGACGCATGCGGCGGGTGTTGTTGGCTTCTAAGGTTAAATCGAGTTCGTTAAGAATAATTTGACGATAGTCCTGAATAATTTCAGATAAATGTAGAGCGCGTGCTGCTTCTAGACGTTTTTCAAGTGCTGCGCCAAGCCATTCCAGAATTTCGAAATCTTGCAGAATTTGCTGGCGAATATCGGGTCGGGTGACTTTAACTACGACTTCACGACCATCATGCAAGGCAGCGGTATGGACTTGCGCAATAGAGGCTGCTGCTAAGGGTTGCTCATCAAAACGCGCAAACAGGGTGTTGATGTCTGCCTTGAGCGATTGCTGAATTCGCATTTGTGCCACGTCAGACCCGAATGGTTTGACACGGTCTTGTAGCAACACCAATTGCTGTAAAACCTCAGGTGGAATCAGGTCGCGACGCGTAGACAGCAATTGCCCGAGCTTAATCGCCAATGGTCCCATTTCCTCTAAAGCCTCTTTGAGCTTCAGCGGGTTTTTACGTTCTTTACTTGACCAAGCGGCAGGGTGCATGCGAATAAAACTGAGCGCATGACGTGCTTTTTCTGGTAGTTCTTCCGCAGGAAACAACGTATCGAGTCTATAGTGCGCGGCAATGCGCCAAAGTTCGAGTAAACGTGAAACATGCGGAATCATAAAGACTTATTCCCTAGGATTGAGTTGAATTTAAGGTGTCAGAAGCGGTATCTGGCTGTGCATCAAGCTGCGCTTGTAGCTGTCGAATTTTGGCTTCGGCACGATCTAAATTTTGATTGAAAATTCGGGTATCTTGCTGCAAATCATGCATTTGCCAGCGTGGAGCAAATAAGCCAGTATCTTCTTTTAACGCATCTTCAGCAAAGAATAAATAACTTTCTAAAGAACGTTTTAAATGTTTCGGTGCCAGCTGGATTTTGCCAATTTCATGCGCCAAAGCAGGGCCAATCCACGGGCTTAAGTGTGCGGCCAAGTCTGGTTCAGCCTGCTGCATAATACGCTGAATATCTTGCAAAAGATGATAATCACCTTGCAATGGGATATTACCGACATCTTCAGCCAATAGCAGTTTGATCAGCTCAACCACATTTTTTACATGCAAGGTCGCCGTTGCTTCATTCATGCTTGACTGCTGCTCGAATGTGCGTTGTTCAAAGATGGATACACTTTCAGTGTGTCCTGTTGGCGTCGGCTCCAGGCGAACCTTGCCATCGTCAAAAAACACATCGACAGAGAGCTGTGGCGAGTCAATCACCACACGCAACATTTTGCCTTTCAACTCATTGAGCTGAATGCGAGTAATGGCATCCAGATCAATCATATGATGAATTAATCGTTCAACTGCACCGAGTGCCAGAATCGACCACATAGCATAAAACCTTAAAGTTTAAAGCCGCGGTGAACCGCCACAATACCACCCGTAAGATTGTGGTAATCACAGTTTTGGAAGCCTGCGTGTTCCATCATGCCTTTGAGGGTACGCTGGTCAGGATGCATACGAATAGATTCAGCCAAGTATTTATAGCTTTCTGAGTCATTTGCGACAATTTTACCCATGAGTGGTAATGCCGTGAATGAATATAGGTCGTATAGCTTAGAGAATGGCTCAAAGACAGGTTTTGAAAATTCTAAAATCAATAAACGACCACCTGGCTTAAGTACACGATACATTGCGGCTAAGGCTGCATCTTTATCGGTCACGTTGCGCAAGCCAAATGAAATGGTCAGCAAGTCAAAGCTGTTGTCTTCAAAAGGTTCTAAAGTTTCGGCATTGGCCAGTACGAAATCTACATTGGTACAGCCTGCATCAATGAGACGGTCACGCCCAACATTCAGCATAGATTCGTTAATATCTGACAGTACCACATGACCTGTAGGGCCAACTTCACGGCTAAACACTTTAGCTAAGTCACCTGTGCCACCCGCAATATCCAGTACACGCTGACCACGGCGTACGCCTGACATATTAATTGCAAAACGCTTCCATAAACGGTGAATACCAAATGACATTAAGTCATTCATAATGTCGTATTTGCTTGCAACCGAATGGAAGACTTCAGCGACTTTGTGGGCTTTATCTTCACTGCTAACGGTTTGATAGCCGAAGTGTGTGGTTGCACCGACATTACCTGTATTGGCGCCGCGCGGCAAATTATATTTTGGCACTGAACCTGTGACAGGTGTGTCCGTTAATTTTTGTTCTAAAGATTGTTGCTGACCTTGTGGAGCGCCTTGTGGTAGAGCTTCGGTTAAGAATGGACTCACTTTGTCTGTTGGTTGTGCCGACTCGGGAGTAGCGGTAGGCGTTTGATTTTCATTCGACATTGGAGTCACTCCTCAGGATAAAAAGGCTTAAGGCTGCAGTGTATGCATGATGACAGATTCTAAGCACTTGTACAGTAATCATCATGCAATTGTTATGAATAATATACAGAAAAAACCAAAGATTGCGTAAGTGTGCGGCATAAGTGTTGGTTATTTCACACATTTGGATTATTAAAATGGATGCAAATCACCCGCATGCACTTTGGCAATAATTTCACGTTCTGTAGTAGTAAATTGTTTCACAAATTTCTCTGCAGACTTTAATGGTTTCATGGCTAAAAAACCATCTTGCATAAACTCATACATAATTTGAAAACTGTATTTTTGCGCTGCGCCTTTACACATTTTGAAAGCGGTATAGACCACAAAAGAGCGCATATATTTATCTAGGTTTTTACCCAATTCATCTAACATATTAAGTTGCTGTAAGCGCGCTTCGCCCTGATCAAGCTTTAAATAAGTCAGACGCATCATCTCATCATTTAAAGGCATATTTTCAGGATAGTCCTGCAGCAATTGTATCGCGACTTGTTCATCTAACTGCACCGCTAAAATCGCCAGACTCACTCCTGATGTCCCTGTTTTGATTGCATTTTCAGGAATGTATTTTTCAGCTTTATGTGCATATTTCAATAGGCGGGCAATTTGACCTGCCAAAGCGTCAAAATCAGGGCCACCATATAAGCGATTTAAAAAATATTCAGCCATTAAGACATTGTGCTTTTCGGTAAACTGTGTGGCATGGGTGCGTTGCATACGCTGCTTTTGCCATGCTTGTACATCTTGTAGGCGTTGAAATAAAACAGGATTTTTATGATATTTAAATTGATAATACAGTTCTAATAGCTTATCTAAAGCAGCAAGTTTAGACATAGGGTGTCTCATGATTGAGTTGAATGGGCAAATCTTAATGTGAGTTTGGGCTTCTCGCTATGACAAATTGCACAGAATTCCTAATGGCAGAGGTCAGTGTGTGAGATGAATCTACAAAAAAATGCCAAAAGTTTAAAAAAAATGGGTCGAAATTTGTATACTGATGCAATAACACAAGAACAGAGCAGATGATGTCAAAAGCAAATACTGAATTTAAACTCATGGAAGAAGAACAACTTTCAGTCAAGCTCATTGAAGCTCAATATGCTTTAAAAAATACCAAAGGTGAAAAAAATGCCAAAAGCTTGCTGATTTTAGTAAGTGGTATTGAGTTGGCAGGTAAGGGTGAGGCGGTTAAACAATTAAGAGAATGGGTCGATCCGCGTTATTTAAGGGTAAAAGCCGATGCTCCCAATCCGTTTAATCCCAAACAGGCATTTTGGCAGCCTTATGCACGTTTTATTCCTGCCGAAGGTCAAATCATGTTGATGTTTGGCAACTGGTATAGTGACTTATTAAGCACAGCCATGCATGTGTCCAAACAAATTGATGACACGATGTTTGATAATTATGTTGAAAAAATGCGTGCCTATGAAGAAGACTTAAAAAATAATCATGTGGATGTCATCAAAATCTGGTTCGATTTATCGTGGAAATCATTACAAAAACGACTGGATGATATGGAGCCGAGCGAAGTGCATTGGCATAAATTGCACGGTTTGGATTGGCGCAATAAAAAACAATATGACAATATACAGAAGCTGCGCCAACGCTTTACCGATGATTGGATTATGATTGATTGCGAAGATGAAACCATCCGCGATCAGCAATTTGCACAGCATATTTTACGTGCATTACAGCATTGTCCTGTGCATCCAACCAGTTCGGGGATTACTTGGCAAGCTGCAGAAATTCCTGAAGTTTTACTTAACCCTGTATCTGAATCGGTCAGTGATGATGACTATAAAGCAGAGTTAAAGAAACTCACTAAAAAAGTGGCAGATGCACTGCGTTTTGATAACCGTAATGTCAGCCTTGTTTTTGAAGGGATGGACGCTGCAGGCAAAGGCGGCGCGATTAAGCGGATTGTAAAAAAACTGGATCCGCGTGAATACGAAATTTATACCATTAGCGCCCCTGAAGCCTTTGAAATCAGCCGTCCTTATTTGTGGCGTTTTTGGACGAAAATTCTGCCTGAAGAAAAAATCAATATTTTTGACCGTTCTTGGTATGGGCGGGTATTGGTGGAACGTGTAGAAAGTTTGATTAGTCCACTGGAATGGCAGCGTGCCTATGACGAAATCAACCGCTTTGAACAAGATTTAAATGACCATCAAACTGTCGTGATTAAATTTTGGTTAGCCATTAGTAAAGATGAGCAAGAGCTGCGTTTTAAAGCACGTCAGGAAACCCTACATAAGCGTTTTAAAATTACAGATGAAGATTGGCGTAACCGTAGCCGCTGGGATGATTATTTGGTGGCTGCGGCAGATATGCTGCAACGTACCAGTACTGAATATGCACCGTGGCATATCATTCCAAGTAATGACAAAAATGCAGCACGTTTGGAAATTTTAAGAACAATCTTGAAACAACTCAAGGCAGAATAATCTGCCTTGAGGCTGTAAAGTCTGTGTGTTGAGTGAGCTTGATTTAAGAATTAAGCATTCACAACTTTGGCTTGTTTAAGCTGAATGCTTTTTGCCAGTTTGTAGCTTTCTTCAACATGCGTTTCGGCAATTTTTTTCATAATAAAATAACCTAACCCTGCAGCCACCATTTGACCACCCAATGGAATAAACTTGGTGACTTGTTTGGTGATGTATTTGGCTGCGACATTATTCAGAGATTTTTTTACTGCAGTGCGCGCTACGACTAAACCTGAAAATTCTACACCGCGTTTACGTAATTCGCTCCAGTGGACTTTTCGGGTTTCAGGATCGTACACACTGATTTGCTCAGGAGATAAGCCAAAACGTGCATTAATTTCTGGAACCAGTTGCGACAAGATGCCCACATCAATCATGACGTCCAAAAATGGCACAGGAATGACTGCTGCGCCTGCTGAAAAATAGGCACGTTTTTTGACCAGTTCTAAGCATTCTGCACGAATCTTTTCTAAGTCTAGGCTTGGATCAATGCTGTCTGGAATTGTCTCTCTTTTTATCATAGGTACAACCTTAAATTGGCGAGTAATTGTATGCTGTATGCTAAAGCTAAATAAACTACTTTGCTCAAAGCAATTTTGAAAAAAGTAGGCAATAAAAGTATGCTTGTAAAGTGGCATATACCATTGTAAGTGTATAGCCAATAATCTTTATTCTTTTGTTGTACTTGGGCGAGTGACAGATCAACTGCCTTCTCGTACTTTCATTTTAAAATAAATTTAAGGGCAGCTGATGGCGATTCATGTCATACAAAGTCAACGTATAGAAGTTTTAGTCAATGAAATGTTGAAAACCATACGTCAACCGACATCAAATCCGCTTCAGGTCCTACAAACTCAGCATTTTATTGTACCTTCGCTAGCTGTAGAGAAATGGCTAACGGAAAAAATTGCTGAACAAAAAGGCATTAGTGCCAATACTGAATTTCATCATCGTATTCGTGCCTTTCAATGGGCGGCTTATCAGGCAGTTTTAGATGATAAAGATCGGGTTCGTCAGGCAAATATTCCACGTATTGTGATGCAATGGCGTGTGTTTTATAACTTGCAACCGTGGATACAACATGAACAAAATCCATTGCCTGCCGAGCATGCTTTACATTCTTTGATCCAACGAATTTATGACAGTGCAGAGCAGTTGCCACAAGATTTAGAAAAGCAGCTTAAAAAGCAAAATATGCTGTATTGGGTGGCAGATAAAGTTTCGCGGTTATTTAGCAATTACATGGTTTATCGTGGTTTTTGTCAAAAAGGCTGCGAGGGAGTCTGCCAATGCCAAAGCAATTGGTTGGCGGTTTGGGGGCAGCAGAAACGTCTGAATTTAAAGCAGCAAATTTATACCCCTAAAAACTTTGCGAGTGAAGAAGAAAAACAAGCGGCATTGGAAATAGCTGCATTTACTCAAGCGCAAGCCGAAGAATTAGAGCAATGGCAAAGTTGGTTATGGTCGCATATTTTTCATGCGGATTTCGAAAAAATGCAGGAGATTGACCAGCAATTTTGGCAAGCCTTGGGCGATCCTGAAAATCCAAATCCGTGTATGAACAAATTACCCAAACAGTTGGTGATTTTTACCTTATTAGACTTGCCGCCAAGTCAATTGTGGTTTATTCGCCGTTTGGCACAGTATATGGATATTTTTATTCTGCATTACAACCCATCGCAAGAATATTGGGCAGACATGGTCGATCCTAAATGGAAATTAAACATGGATGCGCGAATCAAAAGTCGTTTTATTCGTGAGATGGAAAGTCAAAATAAAGCGGTAAGTGATGATGATATTGCTGCGTATATCAAAAAATATAATGGTGAATTTAATGCTGATATGCGTGAGTCACATCATCCCTTGCTAACACGTTTTGGCAAACAGGCGCGGGATCACTTTTCTTTGTTGGCGGCGTTATCGAGTGGTGACGAAGGCGAGTGGTACGATCTTTTCCCTGAAGAAGAGCCGCAACATTTACTGGGTAAAATTCAATCGGATGTGTTGAATTTGGTTGAGCCAGCCGCGCAGGCGTATGACTTAGACCCTGCCGATGAGTCACTGCAGATTCATGTGTGCCATTCAAGTTTACGTCAGCTTGAGGTTCTCAAAGATCATTTAATTGCGTGGCTTGGACAAGATGACAGCCGCCAAGCCAGTGATATTTTGGTATTGAGTCCGAAACTCAAAGAACAAGAGTCTTTAATTCGCAGCGTATTTGCTGCACCGCCAAGTGAGCGTGATCTTTATCAGAAAGGACAACAAAAAGCACAGCAAAATCAAGCCACTTTAGGGCATCAACTGACTCAAGACAGTGTGTATTTGCCTATTCAAATTGCAGGCATCAGCTCTTTAGATATTCATAATGCATGGCGAGCAGTGGTTGGGCGTATCACGTTGGTACAAGGACGTTTTAGCTTTGAAGAGTTTGGCGACTGGTTGAGTTTGGCTGCGACACAACAGCGTTACGCCTTGAATTTAAATAATATTGAGCGCATGAATGAGTTGTTGGCCAATGCGGGTTTTAAACGTGGTTTGGATGCCGAGCATTTAAAACGTAGTCTGAGTGCAGATGATCAAGATTATCGGTTTAGCTTAAAGTTTGCTTTAGATCGTTTGGCTTTGGGCGTTGCAGTGCCAGAGCATTGCGTGGTTCAACACACTTTAAGTTATGCTGATGTGCAAAGCAGCGATTTTGAGTTGATCTTTAAACTGATTCAAATTTATCAGGATTTTGCACAGCGCCGTGATTGGCTGATTCAGCATGAATTGGGGCAAGCCAAAACGGTGGAATATTGGCTCAAGCAACTGATGCAAGATTTGAGTGAATTTCAGGATGCTGGGGTAGATGTGTTGGCATCGGTGTTTAGTTTGGTGCAAAAACATGATCGTATGTTGACCTTAGCCAGTTATTTTGATGCACAATCGGGTCAAGATTTGCGTCAATTAAGCTTACCGCTCGATTATATTCTGCAAGAAATTTCAGCCCAGCTCGAAACCCAACTCGAACAAGCCAGCCCATCGGGCGCCATTACCTTTAGCCAAATTGGTGCAATTCGTCCACTGCCATATAAGCTGATTGTGATGTTGAATTTGGATAATGGCGTGTTCCCAAGTCGTGATCAGCAATTGGCTTTTGATTTGATGCAATTATTAAAACCACAACTGGGAGATCGTTCACGGATTGAGGATGATCAGGGGGCATTTTTAGACAGTTTATTGTTGGCGCAAGACAGTGTTTGGCTATTTTATAACGGTTTTGATGTCAGCGATGGTGAGGTACGTGATCCATCCGTGGTGGTGCAGGAATTTGTGCAGCATTTGGCATTGATTGTGAAACATCCTGATGGCGCTAGCGATTCACGCTTAAACTTGAATGGTGTCGAAATTCCTGCGCAATTGAAATCTCTTTATTATTTACATAGTTTGCAACCTTTCGATCAGCTGCGTTTTGCTGAAAGCCGTGAAGTTCGCTTTAAAGATCAATGGTATCGGGTGGCTAAACAAATGCAGCAAGAAACCACACCACGTGAAGCATGGTTTGGAGAATATCCATTATTGCCGCAAGATGTGGTGGTCTTAGACAGTATGCAATGGATTCGAGATGTGTGTTTCCCTGCGCGTGCCTATTTAAAAGCGATTGGGGTCGAAAATTTACAATCCGACACTGCTGCAATGAACCACGAGCCGCTGATTTTAAATGGCTTGGAAAAATATAGTGTGCGTGATTTTTTACTGCAACATGGCGAGCAAGATGCAGAAAGCTTGTTGCAAGATACCTTGCCTGTGGGCAAAACCTTAAATGCCACGTTTCAAACGGGACTGCAAGAACAGCAATATTTACGTGACACACTGCAGCAATTTGCAGATGAAGCAACCGCAACAACGCAACAGCTATGGAAAATGAATCCACATTTGCATATCCGTATTCAAGTGCCTGAACAGCCGACAAAGCTTTGGTGTAGCGTGGTGGCAGCGAGTGCCAGACCAAGAAAATATGCCGAAGTGTGGTTGGAATATCTGTTCTGGGTGGTCTATCAGAATACAGAACAACAAGATTTAGAGCGGATTGTGGTGTGTAAAGATGCGGTGATTCATTTTGCCAATATCAATGCACAGCAAGCACACGAGTATTTAGCCCAGTGGTTTGAGTTCTGGAAACACGCACAGCAATATCCTGTGTTATTGCCTGCGGCTTTAGTTTTAAAAATGAAAGATAAAAAAGAATTTGAAATCCAATGGGATGAAGCTCAGTCCGATCAGGTTTTGAATATGGAAAGCTTCGTAAAACATTGGCATGACGGTGCTTGGGGAGGTTTTATTGATGAAAGTGAGAAAAACCACCCAGACTGGGCATTTATTTTTCAAGACAGTGAAACTGAACCGTTGTTGATTGAGGCGTTTAAGCAATATAGCCATCGACTGTATCAGCCCATCATTGAAAATTATGAGTCTGCGAAAAATCTTCAAAAACAAGGGGAATCTGCGTGAACTCATCGAGCCCATTCCCAATTTGTTATGACCCAATTCAACAGATGCAATTTAAAGGTTTGCATTGGATTGAAGCATCGGCAGGTACAGGCAAAACCTATACTTTATCGAGTTTAATGGTGCGGATTTTCCTGAAAGATTATTTGCCTAATCAAGTGATTGCGACCACATTTACCCGTGCCGCCGCAGCCGAGCTAAAAAGTCGTATTCGTGCACGCTTGCTTGAAACCCAACAATATATCGACCAGTGTTTAAACCAGTCTTTAGATCAACGCGCCCTTGCAGAGAAAATTGCACAACTACAAGATCCTTTACTCAAACATATTTTGCAGGAATATCGTTTAAAACTGGACTATGCCAGTTCACGTTTGAGGTTGGTGATTGCACAACTCGATGAATTATTTGTCGGAACATTGGATAGCTTTAGCCAAAAATTATTGCGTGAATTTTCCTTTGAAAGTGGCAAAATTGAGCGTGCCAATATTACCGACCAAGCATCGGTTTATACCGAACAATTGCTGCATGATGTGCTGCGTGAATGGATTCAGGCACAGCCTCAGCATGTTGTGGACTATATGTTGTTATGTGGGCGGTTGAAATCGGCAGCAGACTATGAGGGGCTGGTCAATACCAGTTTGAATTTTGCATCGGCAGAGATTCAGGGCATAGATCAGGCACAATTGGAGGTACAAGATTTAGCAGAGGCGTTGCAGAATTTAACCAGTATCACCATCCCACAAATTGAAGAATTAAAAGAATATTATGATGGTGAATATACTTTTGGTTTTTCTAAGGTTGTGGCAGGTGAACAAGGGGCTGTAATACATCAAATTTTTACGGATGCTTTGCCAAAACTGATTGAAAAAATTAAGCACAATCCTTTAGAACATTTTTTTAATTCACATCTTGCTGCGTTGTTTAATGCGGTCTTTGCACTTTATTTCACTAAAGACGGTAAGCTCAGGAAATCAATTTTTAACAATCCGAAAGCACCATGTACGCAAGAGGTGCAAGATGCTTTTTTTGATCATCCTGTGATCCGTAAAATTAAAGCAGTGGTGGATGCCAAACTTAATTTTGAGCGTCAAATTGAATTGGTGGATACCAATTTAAAATTCTATTTGGTACAACACGTCAAACAGCGTTTACCGCAACTTTTACAGCAAAAAGGGGAAACCACTTTTGCCCAACAAATTCGCAGTTTAGCTGAAGCTTTGCAGGGAGAACGTGGGCAGCGTTTTGCACAGTTTGTGCATACGCGTTATCCACTGATTTTGGTGGATGAATTTCAGGATACCAACCAAGATCAAGATGACATGCTGGCACAAATTTGGCGTAATCCGAAGTGGTATGCGCGTGGTTGTATGATTATGGTGGGCGATCCTAAGCAGGCGATTTATGGTTTCCGCGGTGGTGATATGCTGACCTATAACAATGCCCGCGATGATGTGCTGAAAAAACAAGGTCGCATTTACTCGCTCAGACAAAATCATCGTTCAGTGAAAGAGCTGGTCAGTGTGGTGGATGAGTTATTTCAACGCCAACCCGCTTTTGGTGAAAAAGTGATTTATGATCCTGTTATTGCTGGTTCACGTCCTCATCCTGCCTTAATGGATCGGCAACAGGCCAATCCCGCACCGCTGCGTTGGGTAACAGTGGAACATGAACAGGATGAGTCCATTCAAATTGCACGAAAAATTCGTGAGTTATTAAATCAAGGTATCGCAGGCGATTTATATTTTGATCATTCTGAAGGCAAAGTTGCTTTGCAAGCCGATGATATTGCCATTTTATCGACCAGTCATAAAAAGCTTGACCAAGCCCAATACGAGCTTGAACGGATTGGAATTCAGGTTAATAGAAGTAGTCAGCGCAGTGTTTTTACAGGCTTTTTAGCCAAAGATGTGGCGGCAATTTTAACCGCAATTTTACATCCTTATGATGAAGCCAAGGTCAAGCGTGCCTTGCTGACACGTTTGTTGGGCTATAACCTGCAACAGTTGATTGAGCTTGAGCAACAAGGTTTGGGTCAGTTTATTTATGACTTCGATTGCATTCGTGAAATGTGGGTCAATAAAGGCTTTTTAACCGCATGGAATTACTGCCTGAACTTATTTAAAATTTGGGAAAATTTGGTGGCAAAACGCAGTTTTGACAATGAACGGCATGTGGTGAATTTACGCCATTTAACCGAATTGCTGAGTCGTCAAAGTGAACGCCATCAAGGGGCTTACATGCTGTATTACTGGTATTTACAGCAAGTTGAATCACCTGCCAAACGCGATTGGGAAATTGAACGAAAACTTTCTAATGCGGCAGGCGTGAAATTGATGACCATTCACCAGTCCAAAGGCTTGGAGTTTAAAGTGGTCTTTTTGATGTCGGCAGATCAGCCGCCCAAATCTGACAAGTCTGCTTTGGTGTTTGCAACGCAGGAAGAGCAAGGTATTGAGCAACGTATCATTGCCATTAAACATAAAGACATAGATGCCACAGCAATGCAGCAGCACAGTGAGCGCCGTTTGGCAGAGTTGAATCGGCTTTGGTATGTGGCACTCACCCGTGCCAGTTACCGGGTCTATGCGATGCTAAAACAGCCTACGCCTGCAAAAGAAGGTAAAAAAGAGGCTGCACCAAAATCTGCTGGTTTAAATGTCTGGCGTTTACAAGCGCCAAGTTCAGCAGAAATTGCAGCAGCATGGAGCTGTGATGAAGCACCTCTGACACAATTAGCGGCAGCATTACAACTTGAACAAGTGCAAGAAATTAAGATTGAAGCTGCAGATTTTCCGCAGCGTCGCTTTTATCCACGAACCAAAACCAGTTTTAGTGGCTTGGCACAACATTTACCTGCCGCCATGCGTAGCGATACTTTGGCATTGGCAAGCGAGGAGCAGGCTGCTGCTGCCGACGAAATCAATCAGGAACCTGTCGAAACGGAACAGGAAATCGTACAGGTGGCTCAACCGATTGCATGGATCAAAGCTAATTTTCAGCGTGGTACTCAAGCGGGGAGTTTTTTACATAAACTCTTTGAATATATCGACTTTCAAGCCAGTCATGATGACATTTTTGAAGAAGTCAAACGCCGTTTTCATAACGACAAAGAGTTTAATTCAGATGTGTTATTGGTAGATTTGATTGCAAAACTCGACACTGCCAAAGGCAGCGCGACTGTGCAGGAAGCAGATATTTTTGCGCACATGACCGAGTGGCTGAAGGATGTGTTGAATACGCCTTTGCACGATACTTTCCAGCTCTCGGCTTTATCTACAGCACATTATTTATCAGAGTTTCCATTCTATTTGGCGTTGGCAGATCAGCGTTTATTTATTCAAGCGATTCAGCAATTGTTTGAAGATGTGGGTCATCCTATTCAAGATTTAAATGAAGCCGCTACTGCACGTTATCTGACAGGCTCAATTGACTTGGTTTATTTTGATGGGCAGTGTTATCACATTGCCGACTATAAGAGTAATTATTTGGGTGCCGATCAGCGCGATTATGAAAAAACCAACCTTGAACACAACATGACCCAATCGAGTTATTGGTTACAAGCGGCCTTGTATTTGGTGGCGTTGCACCGTTATTTGGGCAGTCGTTTGCAAGATTATGATATTCGGCAACATTTGGGTGGAGCCAGTTATTTGTATTTGCGTGGTATGCAGGGGCAAGCAGGGCAAGGGGTTTGTCATTGGCGGCCAGATGCGGAATTTATTCTGCAACTAGATCAAATATTGGGTTACTTTGAACTTAAAAAATAACGCTAAGTTAGCTTATCGACTTAATAAAACAATTGCTTATCCTGTGGATAACTTTGAGGATAACTGTGTGGAAAACAAGCATATTCACTTAAATTCAGAGCAAACCCCAATGCAGGCGTGGATGAATTACCTGTGTCAGCAGCCGTTTAGCAATGTCGCTTTTGATGCTTCAGCACAAATTTTGATGCAACAGGTACTCGATGCCATTGAGCAAGGCGATAGCTGTATTCCTGCAACTGCAGAACAAGTGGCGGCATTGCAGCATTTGCACATGAACTTGCAGCGCGGCGCTTTAAATCCTGATCCACAAATTGCGCCATTTGTATTTGACGGGCAGCGTTTGTATTTGTATCGCTACTGGAAACTGGAACATCAGGTCGCCAACGATATTTTACGGATTCAGGCGCAGGCACCTTTGTCATTTGAATTACAAACCGATCAGCTTAATTTATTGCAAGATCCACAGCAGCAAAAAGCGTTACAAACTGCGGCAACTCAAAGTTTGAGCATTATTACAGGCGGGCCAGGTACAGGAAAAACCTATACTTTGGCGCATATTATTGCGGTGCTCAATCAAGCTTTACCCAATATTCGAATTGCGATGGCGGCTCCTACAGGCAAGGCGGCACAGCGGATGCAGGAAGCCTTGCAAAATGCTTTAAATAGTCAAGCTTTACAAGCGTTTAATGTCGATGCCTTGCGTCAATTACAACCTGTGACCTTGCATCGTTTATTGGGCTTGGGCAATACAGGCAAGCCACGCTTTCACGCCAAACAGCCTTTACCTTATGATGTGATTGTGGTTGATGAAGCTTCGATGTTGGATTTAAGCCTGTCACAGATGTTATTGGCCGCTATTCCTGCGCAGGCGCGTTTAATTCTGTTGGGTGATGCTAATCAACTGGCTTCAGTCGATGTTGGTAAGGTATTGGCCGATTTACAGCAAGTGCCTGAACTCGCAAATAACCGTGTCAATTTAGTCACTACACGCCGTTTTACCGAAGGGGCTAAAATTGGCGCAATGGCCAAATTCATTCAGCAAGAGCATTCCCTTGCACAGGTTTTGGCTGAGTTTGAACAACAGGTAGTTGCTGCAACCGAGTTGCGCAAAATCAATTTAGCACAAATACAGGTCGATGAAGTTCAGCTTCAATATCTACCTAGTCAAGGCAGTCCAATGTCTGCAACAGATTTGGATGGTTATTATGATCAGCTGATGTATGGTTATGAGGCTTATGTGGCGGTATTAAAAGCACATACCTTGGGCTTAGAACAATCCAGTACAACATTTCAAGCGTATGTTACAGATGTCGTGAATGTATTTGATGATTACCGTATTTTAACCGCAATTCGTCATGGACATTTAGGTCTGAAACAACTGAATGTGCAAATTGAAAAACGCTTGTTGCAACAGTTAAAACAAACAAAACATGGTGACTGGTATGTAGGACGCCCCGTCATGATGACCTATAACGATTATCAACTGGGGTTGTCGAATGGTGATATTGGCATCTGTTTTATGCGAGCGCAGCATGATCAGCGCCAGTTTGAAGTGTATTTTCCAAGCTTAAACAAATGGGTGCCTGCAACTCGCCTGCCTAAGAATATTGAAACTGCATTTGTGCTTACCATTCATAAATCGCAAGGTTCTGAATTTACTCATACCGCTGTGGTGTTAGACGCTTCGGCAAAAAACTTGCTGAGTAAGGAGCTGATCTACACTGCCATTACCCGTGCTAAAAAAGTGGTGAGTTTGTTGGTCGATGTACAAGCTTTGCAGCAAGCTTTGACTATTCGCACCCGTCGTAGCAGTGGTTTGTTAGCCAGAATTGATGACGTTTTAAATTGTTAAGAAAAATAAGCAATGGGTGGCTTTGTACGAAATAGCTTACATTGATTCGAGAAATTTGCGCATAGAGATTTCAGTAACTTTTTGAGAAGATGACTTCACACAAAAAGCTCAATAAGGATTTTGAGCACAATCGCAGAATAATAATGATAATTGTCGATCGACAGCGAACTTACAGGACGTGAGTGAAAAGAGGAAACTTACAGCCGCTAAGCCTTGTAGTTTTGGGAGAGACTACAGGGCTTTTTTATGTCTGTAGATTTTGTTGACTTGTACAATACAGACAAAGTTTAGCTGGTGTAAGAAAAAGCTTACAAGTAGATACGAGAAATACGACTTCTTTGACTTTTGTATTATGGCAAAATCTACCACACAAGGAAGTGAAACCCAGAACAGGAATGTTCAGAGAAAAAGACGCGAAAACGCGCAAATAACTACAATAAACAAAACAATAAGAATAACAAGACAAGAAACTACAGCGCAAAAACAGCCCGAGCTCTGCTCGGGCTGTTTTATTTTAAGGGCAAAATATTCCAGTGGATGAAAAGTAGTTGGCAAAATGTGACGCATTATCAATGATATACAATTGTATATTTATTTTCCTTGGATACTTTATATCTAACATGATGAGTATTCCCTTAGCATAAATCATATTTTTTTGAGACATCTAAAAAATTTAAAGCGCGTGTTTGTCGTTCTGTTTTGCAATCGGAACGTTTTTGCCTTAAAATGATGCCCTTGCTGTAGTGATGCACGGCAGTCAATTGAGCAATCAATTGATCGGTATCAAATCTTTTATTAAGCATCTCGGAGAAATCGAATGGCTTTAACAAACGCAGATCGCGCAGAGATCATTGCTAAATTTGCTCGTGCTGAAAACGACACTGGTTCACCAGAAGTTCAAGTAGCGCTTTTAACTGCTCAAATCAATGACTTACAAGGTCACTTCAAAGAGCACAAACACGACCACCATAGCCGTCGCGGTTTAATCCGTATGGTTAACCAACGTCGTAAGTTACTTGACTACCTTAAAGGCAAAGATGTGACTCGTTACAGCGCATTGATTGCTGCTTTAGGTTTACGTCGTTAATTCGATTTAAGCTTTTATTTTCGGACTATTGCATGTTGAATGCTGTATTACTGAAAACTAAAGTATATCTAGCCGTGGCTAGATCAGTGGAAGGGGCGAATGATTCGCTCCTTCTTTGTGTTTAAAATTCGTGTTTCATTCGAGTGAGGTCGGCTTCTAAGCTTTGTCATTTACCTAAAAATTGTATTGTGAATGCCAAACCTTAGGGGTCTCCACGAGAATAATTGTTCACAAGAACTAGGAAAAATAAAACATGTCGATGTTTAATATTATTCGTAAAGAATTCCAATTTGGTCAGCACCAAGTTGTACTGGAAACTGGTCGTGTAGCGCGTCAAGCCAACACGGTAATGATTACTATGGGTGGCGTGACTGTATTGGTTGCAGTGGTTGCTCAACCAACAGCAAAAGCGGGTCAAGATTTCTTCCCACTGACTGTTAACTATCAAGAAAAACAATATGCTGCAGGTCGTATCCCTGGTGGTTATGGTAAGCGTGAAGGCCGTGCTTCTGAAGCAGAAACTTTAATTTCACGTTTAATTGACCGTCCAATTCGTCCATTGTTCCCAGAAGGTTACTACAACGAAATTCAAGTCACTGCGACAGTTGTATCTTCTGACAAAACCATGGAAGCTGATATTGCTGCAATGTTAGGTACCTCTGCTGCTCTTGCAATTGCAGGTACACCGTTCCGTGGCCCAATTGGTGCGGCACGTGTGGGTTTAATCAACGGCGAATACGTGCTTAACCCGAACTTTGAGCAAATGGCGCAATCTGACCTTGACCTTGTGGTTGCGGGTACAGAATCTGCTGTATTGATGGTTGAGTCTGAAGCGAAAGAACTTTCAGAAGACCAAATGTTAGGCGCAGTGCTTTACGGTCATGACGAAATGCAAATTGCAATTCAAGCGATCAAAGAATTTGCAGCAGCGGCAGGCGCAACTGAGTCGACTTGGACTGCTCCAGAGAAAAATGAAGACCTTCGTGCAAAATTAAAAGAAGCGTTTGAAGCAAAAATTTCTGAAGCCTACACCATTGCCATCAAACAAGACCGTTATGCGGCATTAGATGCACTTCAAGCAGAAGCAGTTGCGCAATTCGTTCCTGAAAATGACGAAACGGGCATTGCAGATGACTTGAACGAACTCTTTGAAGATCTTAAATACCGTACCGTACGTGACAACATCTTATCTGGTAAACCACGTATTGATGGTCGTGACACCAAAACCGTTCGTGCCCTAGATGTACAGGTTGGCGTTCTAGAGCGTGCACACGGTTCTGCATTGTTTACTCGTGGTGAAACTCAAGCTTTAGTTACCACGACTTTAGGTAACACACGTGATGCCTTAATGGTCGACACTTTATCGGGTACTAAAACCGACAACTTCATGTTGCACTATAACTTCCCTGCATACTCTGTAGGTGAAACAGGTCGTGAATCTGGCCCTAAACGTCGTGAAATTGGTCATGGTCGTTTGGCACGTCGTGGTGTGCAAGCAGTTCTTCCTCCGGCAGATCGTTTCCCGTATGTGATTCGTATTGTATCGGACATCACTGAATCAAACGGTTCATCTTCTATGGCGTCTGTTTGTGGTGCATCGTTATCACTGATGGATGCAGGTGTTCCATTGAAAGCACCAGTTGCGGGTATCGCAATGGGCTTAGTGAAAGAAGGCGAGCGTTTCGCTGTACTTTCTGACATTTTGGGTGATGAAGACCACCTTGGCGACATGGACTTTAAAGTTGCAGGTTCTGCCAACGGTATTACTGCACTGCAAATGGACATCAAGATTGAAGGCATCACTGAAGAAATCATGGAAGTTGCATTAAACCAAGCTTATGCAGGTCGTATGCATATCTTAAATGCAATGAACCAAGTGATTTCACGTGCGCGTCCAGAAATTTCTATGCATGCACCAACTTTCCAAGTGATCAACATCAACCCTGACAAAATTCGTGATGTGATTGGTAAAGGTGGTGCAACTATCCGCCAAATTACTGAAGAAACGAAAGCTGCAATTGATATTGAAGACAACGGTACAGTGCGTGTATTTGGTGAAACCAAAGCTGCTGCACAAGCTGCTGTTGCAAAAATTCAGGCTTTAACTGCTGAAATCGAACCAGGTACAATTTACACAGGTAAAGTGATCCGTATTGTGGAATTCGGTGCGTTCGTCAATATCCTTCCAGGTACTGACGGTTTACTTCACATTTCTCAAATTTCAAATGAGCGTATTGCCAACGTTGCAGACGTGTTGAAAGAAGGTCAGGAAGTGAAAGTACAGGTTGCCGATGTAGACAACCGTGGTCGTATCAAATTAACCATGAAAGACATCGAACAAGCGTAATGCTGTGTTGATGATCTGAAATGGTCAAAAACCCGTATTCAATCTGAATGCGGGTTTTTTATGCTAAAAATTTTGTTGCACCGTACAAAAACCATCTTGGTCACATGAAAGCGGTATAAATTACAGCATGTATTTGAAAAGAAGCCTGATGCAGGCTTAAGATGAGTACATCTTAAAATCTCAAAAAATCGTACAAGAAAACTGAAAATAGAGTGCCTGTTCTATGCAAAGTTATTATTTTTATCTGCATACCAATCATAAAACCAATATTTATGTGCAAAAACAGCCAATCGAACGGCTTGAACCTGAATTTATCTGGATTGATTGCACTCGTGATGATGTGCTTAACCGAGCAGAACAGTGGCAACAAGAGATTTTGCAGCACAGTCAATTATCGCTCAATGAATATCATGTACGCGATATTTTAAATATAGAGCATCCTTGTGCGTTTGATACTTTAGATGATTATGACTTATTGATTTTTCGAAAACTGATCACACCTGAAGACCGTATTGCAACAGAGCAGCAAGTCGGGGAAAAACATGAACGGGTTTTTGGACTGGCTACTACGCCGATGAGCTTTATTATGACACCGCAGATTTTGATTACGGTGCGGGAACAGGGCAATAAAGTCATAGAAAGCTATTTGTCACGTGTGGAAGCTGCGGTACAACGTCCGATTGAAGAACAGAATAAAGCACGTAAATTGGCAGCATCACCGTTAGACTTAACCTTGCGTTTACTGAATTTGGTGGCGGATGATTATTTGGATATTCGTATGCCACTGACCCGCCGTGTGGAATATTGGCAACAAGAGTTGTTGCAGGGGCATCGTCGTTTTACCCGTTGGCATCAATTGCTGCAAGAAAATATGGCGTTTCAGCAAGTTGAAAATTTATGTGAAGAGCAAATTGAAGCCTTGCAGGAGCTGCGTGATGAAATTGTCGATAACTACCCACATTTACGTGGAAAAAAACGTAATGAACGACAGGATATTATTTTGGTACGTTTGGATGATTTGACCAGTCATATTGAACGAGTTCAAAAGCATACCATTCGCTTACGTTCTGCAGTGCAAACAGCAATTGATCTGCATTTTTCTGCCATTGCCAACCAAACCAATGAAAATATGCGGATTTTAGCCATCATTACCGCAGTTTTTGCACCTTTGACTTTGTTCACAGGTATTTATGGTATGAACTTTGAGTTTATGCCAGGTTTAAAACATGCACAGGCCTTTTGGATTATGCTGGGTGTAATGATCATGACCACTTTACTGTTGCTGTATTATTTCTATCGACGTCACATGGTGGGGCGGGGTGAAAAAAGTGTGATTGATATGTTGGCGCAACAACATAGCGATCAACACATGAGCTTATTTTGGTTTTTAGACTATGAACCCATTAAGCAAACCGTGAAAGGCACTTTAAAGGAAGTCGAAAAACTGACTAAACTTAAATAATTCAGAAGCTCAACTTGCAGATATGGTAATAGATAAAGTTTTGTATCCGATAGAGATATCACAAGGTCATTCATCGCAAAAGTTGTCCACAGAGCTCAAGAGTTATCCATAGGGCTGATAAGCTTATCCACAGATTGAACGAGATTGCGGATATTAAGCTCAAGATGGCAGATTTTTGAATGGTCTTTGAACACGGGTTTCGGGTTTAAATACGCCATCTTGTTTTGCTTTTTCTTGCTGTGTCCTGTATTTGATTGTATGAGGATTTGCAGTTCAGATCTGTATGTGTGTTAAGCCAACTGATCAATTTGTGCATTACGCAGCAAATGATACATTTCATCTTTCAGTCTTAATTTTTTGCGTTTCAGTGCTTCAATGTCATCATTAATTTGATGCACAGGATCAAGTTCTAACTGGCTGATTTCACGGTCTAGCTGTTCGTGATCTTCAAAAATTTTTGAAAAATGTGGATTGCTGTCGCGTAATCCCTGAATTAAATCACGAAACTCAGGAAACATATTTTTAATCTTCTTGTTGCAGTCTTTGGTTTTCATTGTGTCGATCATTCTCATCAAATAAATTTACGGGAATAAAAAGAAAAACGCTCTAGCAAGGTGATGAAGCACAGAGCTAGAGCGTGAGGATTAACTATGTTGAAAACTTAAATGTTTAACTTGTTTGCGTAATTTTTGCACTTCATCAATCAGGTCAAGCATCATAGCAACGGCTGAAAAACTAGCGTCGAAATCACGTTGCAGCCGATAAGCTTGGCGTGCACGACTGACATCTTCACCAAAAAATTGGTGGATACGTTCGGCAGGGCGGGAAGGCAGGATGTCATATTCTAAAAGTTGTAAGACCCATTCAGGGCTTTGCCCGCAAGCTTCGGCAAATTTTTTTAAATCTAACTGACTAAATTCTTCAATAATTTCTGTGTGTTGTCCGTCTGAAGTGATTTCACGATATAAAATAGTGGTCATGGCATACTCCTTCTGATCGAATTCAAACGAGTTGGCTCGCATGAAATGAGGGATTGCTTTACATCAATAATTGGTAGATATCCAATAAGCGCTTCTCTTTAATTTAGCCTGTATGCGCTGTAATAGAATCAGTTATTTGTATTGCTTTGGTGAAATTCAGCCAATCCTTTGCTGTGCTCAGGTCTGTTATATTGATGCGCTGATTTGGCTTATGCGTATAGATGTTCTATAGATATTAGTCTATTTTTTGTTCAATGCCATCCTTTATTTCAATTATTTGGATTGAACGGTGATGTGGTGTTAAAAATGATTGTTTCAAAATTTAGCAATAAAAAGGGTTCTTGAATAAGAACCCTATAAATCAAAATCTTAGTTTAAGGAATTAGTATTTTACCCATGTCACACTGCGGCCAATCACCGAAACACCTACATAGCCACGTAAGGTTAGACGCTTACCGTTAGCGTTTAAACGTGCTTTACCTTTATAAACTTTACCGCCAATTGGGTCTAAAACATGGCCTTGGATAAATTCACGTGGGTTTTTGGGATCTTGTTTAAAACCCCAAATAAACGGCAAGCCAATAAAAGGTGTGTTCTTTAACTTACCTGGGCAATTGCTGCAAATCACCATTTTTTCAGCACCTGGAATATTACGGGTTTCCACGATAATGCCTTCATAAGTACCATCTGGCTTTTTCTGAATTTCGACATCGGCACGTGAATAACCTGTGCGATCATCAATGGTTTTCCATTTACCAATAAGAGGGTCACTTTCAGCAAAACTCAGACCAGAAAGCGCGGCTAACATTAGCCCTGCTAAAATCCCTTTATAATTTTTTTTCATTAATGTTCCCCAGACATGTTAAGTATTAAAAAAGAATAGAGTAAAAATTCTATTTTGTGCTTTATAACAAGAAAAATCCGAATACGCAAATTGATCATTAAAAAGGTGCAATAAGCATGCAATTAGAGTTTTAGTGAAAATTTAAAATACAAGCGTTTGCATTTACAAAATATTCTAAATGACGCAGAGCTGAGATGGTGATTCTGGAAGGAAGAGTCCTATTGGCTTAAATTTTTGCTTCATCTGTGCTTTTAGCCAACGGTATTGGTGATGCGTGACGCGACTGAATTTTTGTGATTAGGTGAGCTTTTAATATTTCACCCACGTCATTTTATGTCTGGCATGGGTGGCAAGGTCTACATTGGAGAGGGTCAAATGTTTGCCGCTGTTGCTTAAGCGAGCGCGAGTTTTATATTGCTTACCAGTACGTGGGTCTAAATAATCACCTTCATAAAATTCAATTGTATTTCTTGGCGTAGCTTTTGAGTGAGTTAATGGAACAAAACCTAACAGCGGCTTATCTTTATTTTTACACGTGCAGAGTGTGCAATTTTCCAAACGCGGCGCGCAAGGAACTGCACTGAGTTCTATAATTGTAGCGGCATACGCGCCTTGTTTATCCTGACTCATGATCACGTCAGACAATGAAAAATCCGTGCGGTAGTCTAATGTTTTCCACTTGCCTAAAAGTGGGTCTGCATTGGCGGCATAAGCTAAACTTGAACAGTAAATCGCGCTGATGAATGCTAAACGAGAGAAGAATTGGGTGTTCATAAAGTCAATATCCCACAGAAGAAGCAGCCTAATGGCATAAAAAATATAGGATTACTGATACCCTATTGATGCGGTATTTTTTTTAATTGTATGAAAGTTTTATGAAATTAATTACATGAAAAATAAAAAATAATAGGTTTTGAAGATGGCCATCAGGCAAATAAAAATGAGCAAAATGGACTGCTCATTTTTATTGAGTTTTTTGGATTGCATCACATATTAATCATGGCATTCGATCATGCAATTTAGCTGAGATGTTCTCCAAATAAACCCAAGGCTTCTTCGGCACTAAAGCTATATTGTGTGCTGCAGAATTGGCAATCCATAGTAATTGGATTCTGGTATTCCAAAGTTTCCCTTACCGCAGAAACACCAATTTGAATTAATGCATTGGCACAGCGTTCTTTGGAGCAAGTGCAACCAAAACGCAAGGCTTCCACCTCAGGCAAACGGACTTGTTCTTCATTGTATAAACGGTACAAAATTTCATTGACATCTAAATCAGTTAATTCTTCTGCTTTTAAGGTTTCTGTCAGCATGGTCACGCGTGGCCATAAATCTTCATCGACCCGTTGTTGTTCTTCTTCACTGTTACGCGGTAACAATTGAATGAGCAAACCGCCCGCACGTTCGGCATTGCTTGCCAACACAATACGGGTTGGAATTTGTGCAGATAAATCGTAATACTGCATTAAACATTCAGCTAAATTGGCTTTGTCTAAAGGCACGATACCTTGATAACGCTCACCAAATTCAGGTTCGATATTAATAAACAACACAGGACTGACCAAACTTTTCAGGACGGTGCTGCTGTCTTCAGCATGTAAAAAGCGTGGGTCTTCTTCATACTCTGCCAACGCACGAACTTCACCCAAGTGGTTACATTCCGCCATGGCCCATTTAAATGTCCCAGATGCCTGAATTTGTAAGCTAATACGCCCTTTAATTTTTAGGGTACTGGCTAGCAGGGCAGTGGCACAAAGCATTTCTCCCAACAACACTTGTACCGCAGGCACATAATCACGTTGTTTCAAAATGGTTTGCAAAGTTTCTTCGAGATGAACTACTTCACCACGAACAGGGCTATCTTCAATAAAAAAGCGTTGGCGTAAATCAGACATAAAATTCTCCATAACCCTGTTTTAATGGTGGCAATATTGTAAAACACAAGTCAGTTTGCTGCATCACGTGTTACATCTATATGACCGTTATGCAATCCACGTTTTAAATCGACACCCAAGGGCATTTCACGGTTTTGTGCATCACTTTCAAACAGGTGTTCTAGTTCGGCCAAAGCGTTACGATGGGTTTCATACACTTTTTGTTCATCGGTATATATGTGCTGCTGTTGTGCCAAGAGTTGTTCATCATAATCACGGAACAGCTCAATACTTTTATATGCATCTTCTTCATTAATACCCAAATCACGTAAAGCCTGATAAGCCATGCCTAAAGAGGATAAATACGTTTCACGCCAAATATAGTTGACGCCCAAATCCCGCAATAAATGCACATGATGCCGATCACGGGCGCGTACCAATAATTTTAGAGCTGGATAATTCAGGCGAATATGTCGTGCCACATTCATTGAATCTTCAATATCATCAATCGCGAGAATAAAGATTTTGGCATGCTCGATGCCTGCGGCACGTAAAATTTCAGGTTGAGTCGCGTCGCCATAATAGACTTTACCGCCGTAATTTCGCACGAAATCAATTTTATCCATATTGCTGTCGATGGCAGTAAAGTGCAGATGCTGCAAGTACGCCACACGGGCAATAATTTGTCCAAAACGACCAAAACCCGCAATAATCATAGGGTGATGTGTATCGGGAATTTCGTCATATTCAGGCGTTTTTTCACGTTCTAGGCGGGGGATAATTTGACTGCTCATCAACCAATATAAAATTGGGGTCAGCACCATCGATAAAGTCACAATTAAGGTCAGGGGTTGCAGCATGGCTTGGCTGAGCACACTTTCACTTTGTGCGACACTGAGGACCACAAAGGCAAACTCACCGCCTTGTGCCAAGCAAGTCGCCAACAATAAACTATTGCGCCAAGAATATTGGAAATAGCGGGCAATGGCCGTGAGGCTAATCAGTTTGATGAGCATGAGCAGCAATGCACCGCCCACAATCAGCCAAGGGGTATTCATTAAGATTGCTAGTTCCGTACTCATCCCGACTGTCATAAAAAATAAGCCCAGTAATAGGCCTTTGAATGGGGCAATACTGGCTTCTAACTCATGTCTAAACTCGGAATCTGCCAACAAGACGCCTGTTAAAAATGCGCCTAAGGTGGTGCTAATGCCCAGTACATCCATAATGCTGACCACGCCAAGCACAATGAACAACCCGACAGCCGTGATCAGTTCATGTGCGCCACTTTTGGCCACAAAGCGAAAAAATGGACGCATGAGATAACGACTAAATAAGAATAGACCACTAAAGGTCGCGATGATCGCAGCAAAATAGGCAATGCCATGATGGGTCGATTCTGCACCTGCCAACATGGGAATAATGGCAATTAATGGAATGGCAGCAATATCTTGAAATAGCAGAATGGAAAAGGATTGTTGTCCATAACTACTGCTGAGTTCCTGCTTTTCTTGCAACATCTGTAGCACAAAGGCCGTAGACGAAAGTGCCAGTGCAAAACCGATCACCACACTTGAGGCAATGCCTTGCTGTAAGGCAAAAAAAGCCAAGATTGCAAGTAGAATACCCGTGATGCCGACCTGTAAACTACCCAAAACAAAAATGGGCTTGCGCATTTCCCACAGCCGTTGTGGACGCAGTTCTAAGCCAATAATAAACATCAGGAACACCACACCATATTCTGCCAGTTCCTGAATATCATCGGGGTCGCTGGCAATATTGAAGACGCTAGGCCCTAGCAAAATGCCTGTAAACAAATAGCCCAATACGGTCGCAATACCAAAGCGTTTTAGTAAGGGAACCAAAACCAATGAAGCGCCTAGAAAAATGGTTATTTGTAACAATAAGGACATGTGGTCATCCAAAGTTAAAAGCGGTGGATTATTGAAATAAGTGCTGATACAGCTAAGTTTCAATTTACAGTATTAGCTAAATTCTTGCGGATCTATATCTAAACTTAGTTTCATGCTGGATGGCTTTTCATGCAACATATTTTGCCACCAGTTCCTGATATAAAAATGTAAGCGTGCCCGATCTTTAGACAACAACACCATATGTGCATGGAAACGTCCTGCTTTACGCTCCATTGGCGCAGGAATCGGTCCCCAAATTTCAATTAATTGTTCTGAATGTTCTCTAAGCCATTGTGCATGTTGTTGTAAAAATTGCTGGTTTAATTCCTGACTTTTAGATTCACAACGAATCAAAGCACTGTAACGATAAGGCGGTAATTGTGCAGCTTTGCGTTCTTTTAAACTTTGTTTGGCAAACTTGCGGTAATCTCCCTCGACTAATGTCGTGAGAAGTGGATGATCGGGACGCACACTTTGCAAATAAACATCACCTTTATGCTCACCACGCCCTGCACGTCCCGCCACTTGCACAATCAGTTGAGCTGTGCGTTCAGGTGCGCGAATATCCACACTAAGTAAGCCTGAATCAATATCTAAAATTGCCACCAAGGTCACATACGGAAAATGATGCCCTTTGGCCAGCATTTGCGTGCCCAATAAAATTAGCGGTTCACTGCGTTGGATGCGGTCATAAATTTTTTGCCAACTTCCTACTCGGCTGGTCGAGTCCCGATCTACCCGAATGACGTCTACAGTTGGAAACAGCTCATTTAAACTGTCTTCGACTTTTGCAGTGCCCATGCCAATTGGTTTGAGTTCTGTATGGTTGCAGGCAGGGCATTGCTCAGGTTTACGATGAATTGTACCGCAGTGGTGGCAATGTAAATGCGTATAAGGTTGATGATGCAAGGTAAAGTTGGCATCACAATTCGGGCATTTGGCTTGCCATGCGCAGCTTTCACAAATCAGCACAGGTGCATAGCCGCGTCGGTTTAAAAACACCAAGACTTGTTCTTTTTTGGCCAGACGTTTTTTGATTTCATCAATCAATTGTTGGCTAATACCGTGCTGTTTTTTGGCAATTTTTAAATCAATCAAGTGGATTTTGGGCATGAGTGCCGTGCCAGCACGTTGATTTAACTCCAGACATTGCATTTTACCTTGATCGACTAAGGCATAGCTGTCAACGCTTGGAGTCGCCGAACCTAAAATAACGGGGCAATTTTCCAGATGGGCACGATAGAGCGCAACATCACGAGCATGGTAGCGAAAACCTTCCTGCTGTTTAAAAGACAGGTCGTGTTCTTCATCCAAAATAATCAAGCCTAAATTTGGCAATGGGGTATAAATGGCTGAGCGTGTACCTAAAATAATTGAGGCTTTACCCGTTTGAGCGGCTTGCCATGCCTGCAAACGCTTGGAATCATTTAAACCTGAATGTAAGAGGGCAATGTGGCAATGAAAACGTGACTGGAAACGGCTAATGGTTTGTGGCGTTAGACCAATTTCAGGCACTAACACCAACACCTGTTTGCCCTGTTTCAGCACCTCATACATGATGTGCAAATACACTTCAGTTTTGCCGCTGCCCGTTAAACCATCTAGCAAAAATGCCTTATATTGCTGTCGTACTTTAAGTACAGTGTCAATTGCTTTTTTCTGATCTGGATTAGGGGTTAAAGGCATTTGCGCCAAAGTCACGGGCATCGGGCTAAAATCTTGGGCTTCCAAAACACATGCGCAAATTTCTTTATTTGCCAAGGCTTTTAGAGTTGCAGTTTCAATACCTGCCAAATTTAAAATATTTTCAGAAGTGCCTGAAGGATGCAGCTTTAAAATTTTATAGGCTTGTTGTTGTTTTTCCGAACGTGTAATTTTGACTTCGGCATGTGCATCCAATAATTTCCAAGTGCGTGCCAATAAATTATAGGGTTTGGCTTGGCGCAATAAACTTGGCAAGGCGCTTTGCATCACCTCACCAATCGGGAATTGATAATATTGTGCCGACCATGTCAACAAAGTTAAAACTTTAGGGTCTAAAATCGCTTGCTCATCTAACAGTTCGCTAATGGCTTTGAGTTTAAAACGTGGATCAATTGGAGTATCGAGTGCTAGTTTTTCGACAATAATCCCGACCAAGTTTTGCCGACCAAAAGAAACCAAGACCCGCGCGCCTACTTCTGCTTGCTGATATTGAGCTGCACTGAGCATATAATCGAAGCAGTCGTAAAGATACACGGGCACAGCCACTCGAATACGATAAACAGGCTGTCGGTCTAAAGTTGAATCTGGCATAGAAAAAGTCGTATCGTCCTGTGAAAATGGCTTCGTGCTCGACTTTGGCATGTGTTAGAGTGAGCACAGAATTTATATCTAAGAATATGAATGATTTTAGTGGTCAGACGCAACCGCGTTGCAAGAAATTTTGGAAAATTAGAGCATTACAATGCCAGCATATCAATTTACGGCCATTGACGCTTCAGGGAAGCAGCAAAAAGGTGTTTTAGAGGGTGATTCTGCACGACAAATCCGTCAGCAATTACGCGACAAAGAATGGATTCCTGTCAGTGTTGATGCCGTTGAACAAAAAGATAAACACAGTGGTAAACAGTGGTTTAAGAAAAAAATCACAGCCTATGATTTGGCTTTACTAACCCGTCAGTTATCGGTTTTGGTGGCTGCTGCGATTCCTTTAGAAGAAGCCGTTCGTGCTGTGGGTAAACAAAGTGAAAAAGCCCATGTGCAAAATTTACTAATGTCGGTGCGTTCCAAAGTATTGGAAGGTTATTCATTGGCCAATGCTTTACAACAATCGGGGCGTTTTCCAGAATTATATATTGCCACTATTGCCGCAGGCGAGCGTTCGGGGCATTTGGATTTAATTTTGGAACAATTGGCAGATTACACCGAAAACCGCTTTGCCATGCAGAAAAAAATTCAAGGGGCGATGATTTATCCCATTATTTTAATGCTGATGTCTTTTGCGATTGTGATGGGTTTAATGACCTATGTCGTACCCGATATTGTTAAAACCTTTGATCAAAGTAAAGACGCCTTGCCGTGGATCACCGTGGCATTAATGAAAGCCAGTGACTTTATCCGTGTTGCATGGCCGTTTTTACTGGTGGTTTCTGTGGTCGGAGTATTGTTGTTGGCGCGTTTTTTACGCACCACCGCAGGGCATTATGCCTTTGACCGTTTAACCTTAAAGTTGCCGTTATTTGCAAAATTATCACGTGGGATTAATGCTGCGCGTTTTGCCAGTACCTTGTCTATTTTGACTCAGTCGGGTGTGCCTTTGGTGGATGCGCTAAAAATTGGTGCTGCGGTCAGTAACAACTGGGTCATTCGAGATGCGGTCAATTTGGCGGCAGAAAAAGTCACCGAAGGTGGTAACTTGGCGACGCAATTGGAGCGTAGTGGTTATTTCCCACCGATGATGGTACAAATGATCAAAAGTGGTGAAGCTTCGGGCGAGTTAGACCGTATGCTGTCACGTGCTTCAGACATGCAAGACCGTGAAGTGACTACGCTTATTTCCACTCTTTTGGCACTCTTGGAACCGTTGATGTTGATACTGATGGCGAGTATTGTATTGGTGATTGTGATTGCGGTCATGCTGCCAATTGTGAATATGAACAATATGATTTAAATCGTTTTGAAGCATCGTTCTTCAAACAGAATCTAAAATAAATGTCGAATTGATATCAATAAATGAGAGAGATGGAATGAAACAGAAGCAATCGAGCAAACAGTCAGGTTTTACCCTGATTGAAGTCATGGTGGTGATTGTAATTTTAGGTGTGTTGGCGGCTTTAATCGTACCGAATGTAATGGGACGTGGTGAAAAAGCCAAAGTCGATACCACGGTAATTACCTTAAAAGGTGTGGCTGGCGCACTCGATCAATACAAACTTGATAATCAAAAATATCCCTCTATGCAAGATGGTGGTTTAGATGCCTTGGTGAATCAGCCTGCTTCGGCTAAAAACTGGTTGCCAGGCGGTTATGTGAAAGGAGGCTATCCGAAAGACAGCTGGGACAATGACATTCAATATGTGATTCCAGGTTCAGAAGGTCGTCCGTTTGACTTGTATTCTTTTGGTGCAGATGGTCAGCAAGGTGGTGAAGGCACCGATGCCGATATTTATTATCAGCCTTAATGGAAATGGAAGATGGGCTGAATCTGTATATCCTGATTTAGTGAGTTTCCATAAAAAAACCGAGCATTAAGCGCTCGGTTTTTTTAAGAATGGTCATTTCTAAGCACTATTGAACAGTACTATTAACGACGTGATTTAAACGATACATCTACCTGACGTGGTCGATAAATCCACCCTAGAATTAACAACAGCAATGAAAAAATCAACACAGGCCAATCGCTGAGTTGAGTATACAGCGTTTGACCTTGCATGGCAGGCAGATCACCACGCAGCACAAACTCCTGATCCATTGGCGCTTGTTTGACAATATGTCCATGATGGTCAATAAATGCGGTCACCCCTGTATTGGTGGCACGAATAAACCAACGTCCATTTTCTTTGGCACGCATTTGTACCATTTGTAAATGTTGCAATGGCCCTGCAGTACCCGTAAACCAAGCATCATTGGAGACTGTTACCAAAAAGTCACTTTTGCTTGCATTGCGACGGGTTAGGTTTGGATAAGCCACTTCATAACAAATGGCTGCCCCCAAATGATGCTGCTTAATTGCGAGTGGTTTTTGCTCAGATGCGCCACGTGAGAAGCCACTCATGGATGGGTCATTTTGCATCGCAGGCAATACCCAGCTGAGTAAACCTGAAAGCGGAATATATTCGCCAAAAGGCACCAGACGTTGCTTTTTATATAATCCTTCTGCCGCATCTCCCGTTGCCATAATGCTGTTGTAATACATGGGATGTTGCTGCACTTGTGATTCAGGCAAGTCCCAATACGGAATACCCGTCACCCACGAACTGCCTGTTTTTTCAGCCTGTGTTTTCATGGCATCCAAAAACGGTTCAATATCGGTCTGGAACATTGGAATGGACGATTCAGGCCAGACAATAATATCGCGTCCCCATTCAGTTCGGGTTAAGCGGGTATAAATTTCCAAGGTCTTGATTTGGTATTCGGTGAGCCATTTTAAGTCTTGAGGGATGTTACCTTGAATCAGAGAAACCGAGAGCGGCTTTTCAGATTTTGCAGTTACAAAACTGATCTGCGCTGCCCCCCATGCACCCAAGAGTAAAATTGCCGATGGAATCAGCCAGAAGATACGCTTTTTAAGGACTTCAACCAACGCACAGGCCAGTAGAATGACCGCAAAAGACACGCCGAAAATACCAAACAGTGGTGCATAGCTATCCAAAAAGCGTTCAGTGAAAGCATAACCTGCAAACAGCCACGGAAAACCTGTAAAGACCCAAGTTTTTGCCCATTCAAACAACACCCAGAGCGGTGCAAAAGTCAGGGGTGTTTCAGGGAAAAATCGACGATACAACCAAGTTTGTATGGCAGTAAATAACCCCATTAACAGCGCCATAATGACAATCATCAGTACGCTTAGAAAGGCATTGGTGTCGCCATAGACATGAATAGAGGTGTAGAGCCAAAAAACCCCGACAAACCACAGTCCAATCCCATAAGACCAACCAATCAAAAAGGCCTGTTTCGGGGTGCGTTTGCTTAAGGTCGCATACAGTAAAGCGGGAGAAAGTAAGGCAATCCACCAATAATGATAGGGAGCAAGTGCAAAACTAAACACTGAACCCGCCAATAGAGCAATGATTAATGGATAAATTAAGGGTAGTTGTTGATGTTCTGCAGGATTAGACAGCTTGGAAAAAAAAGTCCTCATTGACGTACGGCTCGAATCAGATGAATAGTGCGGGCATCTGCTTCAAGAATGGTGAATTCCCAATTGCCAATCACAATCACTTGCCCTTGCAAATCACTCACCAAACCAATTTTCTGAAGCAATAAACCACCCACAGTTTCTACTTCATCGTCAGAAAAATCTGCATCTAAAACATTATTAAAATGTTCGATTGGTGTAAGTGCTTGTACTAACCAAGTATTTGCAGTTTTTGGGTCGTTATCGGGGATAATGTATTCTGCTTCTTCGTCAATATTGTCGTGTTCATCTTCAATTTCACCGACAATTTCTTCCAAAATATCTTCTAAAGTAACCAAGCCCGAAGTGGTGCCATACTCATCAATTACTACCGCAATATGGGTTTGGGTATTTTTGAGCATACGCAATACTTGGTCTGAACGAGCACTTTCAGGCACAAATAACGGCTGACGCATTAAGGCACGTATATCAACTTTAGTGCTTTGTTCGGTCAGTAAAGGCAATAAGTCTTTGGCTAATAAAATCCCCACCACGTTGTCGGGTTGATCAGATGAGAACACAGGAAAACGTGAATGTGCCGATTCGACCAGTACATGCAAAATATCGAGTAGCTCATCATCTTCCTGTAAGCTAATCATCGTGGTACGTGGGGTCATGACTTCACGGATTTTGGTGGCAGGTAAATCCAGAACACCTTCGAGCATTGCCACCGTATCGGGTTCTAAAAAACGACGTGAATCTTGTACTAATTTTAGCAATTCATCGCGGGTTTCTGGTGCTGTGCCTAACCATTTTCTTAGGCCACGCATACCCCACGATGGGCCTGATTCCTCGTGCATGATCTTTCCTAAAGACTCTTTATATCAAAAAAACTTAGCTTAATCATACCTTAGAAAATAAAGTTGTCTATTGCTAATCTTGGTAGAACTTGTTGGCAATTTCGTCACGAAGATGTGCTGCTTTGCGTATGGGGAATACATCAAACAAGGCTGCGCTTTATGCTAAACTAGCTCGATGTTTTAATACCGAGTCTGTGCATGTCTGAACTTCCTGTCATACCTAGCATTCAGCTAAATACCCGCGGTTTGCGTTGTCCTGAACCAGTGATGATGTTGCACCAAGCCATTCGCAAATCTAAGTCTGGCGATGTGGTTGAAGTATTTGCAACTGACAATTCCACGTCTTGGGATATTCCAAAATTTTGCATGCATTTGGGGCATGAGTTGTTATTGCAAGAAGAACGCTTAGATGAGCAGGGCAATAAAGAATTTCATTATTTGGTGAAAAAAGGCTAATAGGTAAAAATCAGCTTCAGCATTTTTTGAGCACTATGGCTTAGTTGCATAAAGATTTGAAAGGCAAAGCACCCCGATTTGAGCCAAATTTAAGACGTAACATAGGTAAGTAGTCGATCTAACAAAGCATGATGTAATCTAGCACTGTCCAATTTAATCCGCAAAGTTTAACAGGCTTTGTACAAATCTTGTGACCATGGGTAAAGACAGACCTAAGAAGTATTAAATCCTTAAGCAACATTGTAGAGCTGCGTTGTTGTAGGTTTTATTTCGTCTTTGTTTGCCTTTTTAGGTGATCAACAGACCCTATTTATATAACAATACATAGATTCTATTGGGAAAAAAGCAGTGCCTCGGCACTGCTTTTTGTTTTCAAATACAATTCGAAATTACATATTTAGATATGAGACGCATTGCGTCGCAAGATTACCCAACATTACATGTTAGGGTAATTCGGACCACCGCCACCTTCAGGTGTTACCCAAGTGATGTTTTGTGATGGGTCTTTGATATCACAGGTCTTACAGTGAACACAGTTGGCTGCATTAATCTGGAAGCGTTTTGAACCATCATCATTTTCCATGATTTCGTAAACACCCGCAGGGCAGTAGCGCTGTGCAGGCTCATCCCATTTCGGTAAGTTTACGTTCACTGGGATAGAGGCATCAGTTAGCTTTAAATGCGCTGGCTGATTTTCTTCATGTACGGTATTCGATACAAACACTGAAGATAAACGGTCAAAAGTCAGCTTGCCATCTGGTTTTGGATAGTTCGGTTTAAAGCTGGTTGCATCTACAGTTTTGAGTGCGCTGAAATCAGGTACCAAATCATGCAAAGTAAATGGTACTTTAAACACGTTCTGGTCGATAAAGTTAAACGCACCGCCCATCCATTGACCAAACTTATGCATTGCAGGGCCAAAGTTACGTGCGCTATAAAGTTCTTCTTTAAGCCAGCTGTTGTTGAATTTTTCAGTGTATGCTGTTAGCTCTTTCACAAAGAAATCTTCGCCTTCAGTTACACGAGCAATCGCCAAGTCACCGCCTTTTGCGACACCTGCAGCAATCGCTTCAAATACCGCTTCACCGCAAAGCATGCCCGACTTCATAGCTGTATGTGAGCCTTTGATTTTGGCAAAGTTTAAGAAGCCTGCATCATCACCAATTAAAGAGCCACCTGGGAAAGTGAGTTTTGGTAATGAATTAAAGCCACCTTTGGTCACAGCACGAGCACCATAAGAAATACGTTTGCCGCCTTCTAGATACTGTTTAATTAGAGGGTGGGTTTTCCAACGCTGCATTTCCATAAATGGATACATGTGTGGGTTGGTATAAGACAAGTCCACAATCATACCTAAAGTAACTTGGTTGTTTTCAGCGTGGTATAACCACCAACCGCCTGAAGAACCTGTTTCACTTAATGGCCAGCCTGCACCATGCATCACCAAACCTGGTTTGTGTTTTGCAGGGTCAATTTCCCAAAGTTCTTTAATACCAATTCCGTAGTGTTGTGGATCGGCATCTTTATCCAAATTGAATTGTTGGATTAAACGCTTACCTAAATGACCACGGCAGCCCTCTGCAAAAATGGTGTATTTGGCATGTAACTCATAACCTGGTGTGAAGTTATGTGTTGGCTCGCCATCTTTACCAATGCCCATGTCACCGGTTTGGATACCTTTAACCGTACCATCGGCATGGTACAGAATTTCAGATGCCGCAAAGCCAGGGAAAATAGAAACTTCTAATTCTTCGGCTTTTTGACCTAACCAACGCACCACGTTGCCTAGCGAGATCACGTAGTTACCATCGTTATGCATGGTTTTAGGTACCATCCAATGCGGTGCTTGCTGGGCTTTTTCAGGTGACATCAAGAAGAAAGTTTTATCTTCAGTCACAGGCACATTTAAAGGCGCACCTTCTTCTTTCCAGTTAGGGAATAACTCATTGATCGCACGCGGTTCGAGCACAGCACCAGAAAGGATATGCGCACCAACTTCAGAGCCTTTTTCGACCACACAAACGGACAGATCATTTAAATTGTTTTCAATTGCAAGTTGACGAATTTTGATCGCAGCAGAAAGACCCGCAGGGCCTGCGCCTACGATGACTACGTCAAACTCCATCGATTCACGTTCGATGTGTTCCATGTAGGACTCCTCATATAATTGAAGGTGGCAACCGCATCAAGCAACGGTGCTGCCATGAGTATTTTTAGTTGCCAGACACAAATTTAATCGTGTCTTTTACAGTATGGGTAAGTATTGTGAGCTAGTATAGTTTTAAACCGAGTCTTAGCCAATTGGCTGAATCGTATTATTTTTCCGTCAGTAAGGTACTGCAGCATGAAGCATGATGACAATTCAATCAAACCGACAGAAAATGTAGCTACGGCTGATAATAAAAACTTAATGCACATTGCACAATATATAAAAACTGGACAGTCAGGTCACAAAAGATCAATCCCTCCTTTGGAGCAATGGCATCCAAAGCATTGTGGAACAATGGATCTGCTGGTCAAAGCCAATGGAGAATGGTGGCACGAAGGTCAACTGATCAAACGTCAGGCATTGGTTGATCTGTTTTCTAGTGTGTTATGGAAAGAGCAGGACAAGTTTTATTTAAAAACCCCCGTGGAACAAATTGAAATTCAGGTGGAAGATGAGCCGTTGTTCATCAATCAGGTCGACATGGTCGAAATCGGACAGCAAAATTATATTCAACTCACCACTACGCATCAGGATATTGTGATTGTTGATGAGGAACATCCTATTTTTATGCGTGAATATGCCGGTGAGCTGCGTCCTTATGTGCATGTGCGTTTTGGTATTAATGCCCTGATTCAGCGTGCGGCTTTTTTACATTTGGTGGAATTGGGTGAGCTGAGTGAAAATGCGCAGGGCGAAACGATTTTATCGTTGAAAAGTGGTGATTTGCACTTGCATTTAAGCAGCTGAGGTTTAAGCTTTATTCATTCTATTTTGTATTGCTGAATCTCTTGCTATGACAGCCATTCATCCTGTTTCTCCCTTAAATCAAGCTATGCCAAAAGCACAAGCCAGTGCGCCAATTGGTATTTTTGATTCGGGCATAGGAGGCTTGTCGGTTGCTATTGAAATTGCAGAATATTTGCCTAATGAAAGCATTGTGTATTATGCCGATACAGCACACGTGCCGTACGGCCCACGCGATGATCAAAATATTCGGGAACTCACTGCAGCTGCAATCGAATGGTTATATCGACAAGGGTGTAAAGTTGCAGTCGTGGCGTGTAATACAGCTTCAGCTTTTAGTCTAGATTATCTGCGCGACCATTACGGCGAAGATTTTCCTATTATTGGTTTAGTGCCTGCTTTAAAGCCTGCTGTATTAAATAGCCAAACCAAAACAGTGGCTGTACTTGCGACACCTGCCACTTTTCGTGGGCAACTCATTAAAGATGTGATGCAGCGTTTTGCGATTCCTGCTCAAGTCCGTGTCTTGAATGTCACCAATCTAGATTTAGTGCCTTTTGTTGAGCAAGGTGCGCAAATGAGCGAGGCGTGTTTAAGTTCCTTACAGCATAGTTTGCAACCTGTGGTCGATCAGGGAGCGGACTATTTGGTACTCGGTTGCACCCATTATCCTTTCTTAAAACCTGCGATTGAGTCCATTTTTGGTCACAAACTGACATTAATTGACTCAGGAATTGCCGTTGCACGTCAAACTTCCCGCATTTTAATTAAAAATGAGTTATTATTTGACCAAAGTGTGGCAGATACATTACAAATCGCGTGTTATGTCAGCGGGAACAATGCAGAACAATTAAAACCCGTGTTGCAGCATCTTATTCCAGGCAATATTTCTTGGAGTATCGCAAATGTGAGTACTGTGGACTGAGTTTAAGATAATTTTTTACAATTGGGGAAAGGCATTGCAAGTAGACGGTGACTGACTTGTAATGGCAATAGGAGAGGGGAAACCAATGCTGGATAAGCGTTATCAGGTCTTTATCTCGACTTCTGGGGCAGATATGCAGCCAGAAAGAGTGGTCTTGGCACAAACATTGGTAGGAATGGGTTTTTTTTCGTGGGGGTTAGAAAAACGCACCCCACTTAGCACTGCACTTGCACGCCGTCAAATCGATGATTGTGACTATGTGGTGATTCTATTGGGCAGCCAGTACGGTGAGCAATCGGTGTCGGGCGTGGGTTATATGCATTTAGAGTATATTTATGCATTCACCAAGCAAAAGCCAATCATTGTATTTATGCACGAAGACCCTGCTTCACGAGATCCAGCTTTACATGATGAAAAACCTGAATTGCGTGAAAAATTCAAAGAGTTTCGTACATTATTGCAACAAGAAGTCGATCAGGTATTTTGCTACCGCACTCTACGTGATTTAGAGCTTGCTGTCCGCTTTAATATGTCGCAAATGTTGGAGCGTTATCCGACGCCTGGTTGGGTACGTCCGCAAAATACGCAAGCCTTGCATGATGAAATTGAGCGTTTAAAAAGTAAGTTAAGTCAGCTAGAAACTGATGTGGGACAGCGTGAAGCAGACCCGTTTCTAAGCCTGTCTAAAGTGTCGATGAATGAATCATATCGTTTTGACTATCGTATGCATGCGTATCAGGATGGTAACTTTAGAGAGCTCAAAGTTGAACGAAGTTTAAGTTGGGCGCAGTTGTTAGCAATTTTAGGTAATACTTTTATTCATCCGACCCCTGAAGAATATTTTTCTAAACGTATGAATGAATATTTGAATGAAACAGGTTTGGATGATGCACGTCAGATCATGCCGCGTGCGCATGCGGTTGCACGTGCTCAAATTAATATTCGAGCGTTGCATGAGATTAAAATGCAAATGCGTCAAAATGACTGGATTGTGCAAGCGGGGCGTGATGATCGTCAGCGGATGCTGTGGCAAACTACAGCAAAAGCGCAAAAACTTTTAGAGAGTAATTTGCTCGATACCGATCGGGTGAATTCATTTAAAACACCGTATTGACTCCAATACAGAGTAAAAAAACTGTTAAAGTAGTCGGGTTCAATCATCAGACACGAGGGCTGGATGTTGTCTACAGTAAAACCCAAAATAACCGTTCTTTTAGCCAATTTAGGTACGCCTGATGAACCGACTGCAGCGGGAGTTCGCCGTTTTTTAAAGCAGTTTTTATCTGATCAACGGGTGATTGAAATTCCCAAACCGATTTGGCAAATCATTTTAAATTTATTCATTTTGCCATTTCGTCCTAAGCGTGTTGCGCATGCTTATGCCATGGTCTGGCAACAAGATTCACCGATGCGTGAAATTTTGTTACAACAGGTCGATGCTTTAAAACAGCAGTTATTGCCGCTATATCCTGAGTTTGAATTGAATATTGTGCCAGTAATGACCTATGGCAATCCGGGTATTCAACAGGCTTTGGCAGCTTTGAGTCAAAATCCTCAAGATCATGTGATTTTGTTCCCTTTATTTCCACAATATTCAGCAACATCGACTGCGCCTTTATATGATGCCGTTGCCAAATGGGTGCCACAGCAGCGTAATTTGCCGGGCTTATCCATCATTCGTGATTATTATCAACATCCTTTATACATTCAGGCTTTAGCGCAGAGTGTGCGTGAGTTTCAAGCCGAGCATGGTGTGGCAGAAAAACTGTTGATGTCGTTTCATGGCATTCCACAGCCTTATGCGGATAAGGGTGATCCGTATGCAGAGCGTTGTCGGATTACAGCAAAATTGCTTGCCGATGCTTTAAATTTAAATGATGAACAATGGGCGATTAGCTTCCAGTCACGTTTTGGCAAACAGGAATGGGTCAAACCCTATACCGATGTGTTACTTGAAGAATGGGGACAGCAGGGCGTGAAGTCGGTGCAAATTATGAGCCCTGCTTTTTCTGCAGATTGTCTAGAAACCCTAGAAGAATTGGCGATTCAAAATGCAGAATTAT
This sequence comes from Acinetobacter sp. PW68, assembly GCF_020982655.1. Classification (NCBI taxonomy): domain Bacteria; kingdom Pseudomonadati; phylum Pseudomonadota; class Gammaproteobacteria; order Moraxellales; family Moraxellaceae; genus Acinetobacter; species Acinetobacter sp. PW68. The sequence continues at coordinate 397,686 of NZ_JAHZSX010000001.1, forward strand.
TTTTGCAAGCGGGTGGCAAGGAATATGCCTACATTCCTGCATTGAATACCCGTGCCGATCATTTGGATTTGCTCAAGCATTTACTTCAAGCTAATCTTGATGCTGTAAAGCTTAACCTAAGCCATTAATTTTTGAGGTTCGCCACCATGTTGCAAGTCAAAATTATTCCCGTCACTGCTTTTCAGCAAAACTGCTCGATTGTATGGGATGCAGAAAGCAAAGAAGCGATTTTGATTGATGCGGGTGGTGAACCTGAAAAATTAAAAGCCGAGGTAGAAGCTTTGGGTTTAACGGTAAAAGCCTTATGGCTAACGCATGGACATTTAGACCATGCGGGTGCTGTTGGCGCATTGCAACATTACTGGAATGTTCCTGTGATTGGTCCACAGAAAGAAGATGCTTTTTGGTTAGATCAACTGCAAGAAGTGTCTGCACGTTATGGTTTTCCTATCCCTGAACAAGTTACGGTTACACAGTGGTTAGAAGGTGGTGAAGTGCTGCAATTGGGTCAAGAAAGCTTTGAAGTGCGTTATGCGCCTGGGCATACCCCAGGGCATGTGATGTTTTATAATGCAAAATATGGCATCTTGTGGACAGGTGATGTGCTATTTAAAGGCTCAATTGGGCGCACCGATTTTCCACGTGGCAATCATCAACAATTGCTAGATTCAATTCAGCGCGAATGTTTTAGTTTGCCAGATGACACTCAGTTTATTTCTGGGCATGGTCCCATCAGTACTATTGGATTTGAAAAACAGCATAACCCGTTTGTAGCAGGTCAAGCAGGTTAAAAGCATTGTGTATTTATGCTTTAAGAAAAAGTCATTGTGTACTGACTTTTTTATTTGCACAATCGATTTTCTAAGACTGTCTGCTTTCGAGAGCAAATAGCACGGCAAAGAATGTGAGTAAAATCCTCAGCATTAAACTTCCTTTAAGACAAGCTTCCATGGGGTTGTGTTCCTAAAATTCTTGTTGTTGCTTTTTTTATTCAATGGTATGTGTTTAACACGCGGCACGATTAAAGAGTGCGATTCGTCTTTATTAAGCCATGATTAAGCAACAAATTTTGAACAATTTATGAATAAATGGGCAAGGTTCCCTGCAAGTTTTATACTTCTCAACGGGATTTTGAGCTGAAATTTAGGTGTACTTTTTACCCTTTAAGCTGAGTGATTGTTTAATTCTATTCCTCAGAGTTTTCTGCTTGTGGAGCATCTTGGGTGAGTAAACGATATTCATCACTTGCCCATGCGCCTAAATCAATGAGCTTGCAACGCTCGGAACAAAATGGACGAAAAGGATTGTCTTCCCATTGTGTAGATTCGCCACAACGTGGGCAAGGAAAAGTACGAGGCATGCTGAACTCCTATGAAAAATACAGGATTGGATTAGGCAAATAGCACCTGACTTGGTAGACTTGTGCCGAATTTTGTAAGTTTGATCTGATTATGCCAATTCGTCAATTTCAAGCCCAGCGTATGCATGCCCCTCGTGATTTTCAAGCCGTTGCCAATGAATCGGTTTGTGTTGAAATTGGTGCGGGTAAAGGCAAGCATGCTTTATTATTTAGTGGACAACATCCTGATAAAAAATTAATTGCGATTGAGCGTACCCGCGAAAAATTTGTGGCGATGCAAAAACAGCATCAACTTGAAGGTCAGCGCAACTTACAAATAGTACATGCCGATGCAATTCCATGGATTGTGCATGCTTTATTTCCTGCTCAAGTAGAGCAATTCTTTATTTTATATCCAAACCCTGAACCGCATAATGCCACCCAGCGTTGGTTGAATATGCCGTTTTTTGACTTTTTGTTGTCACGCTTAAAAGCAGGTGGCAGCATTACTTTGGTGAGTAATATTCCTGAATATATTGCAGAAGCACGGCAGCAGCTGATCGAAGTGTGGAAATTGCCATTTATTCAGCAGGATGTTCCAGTAGATTCAGCACGCACTCACTTTGAAATCAAATATTTAGCACGTGGCGAGCGTTGTCAGGAACTGCAGATCAGCAAACCTGCCGCTTATACAACCCGTTTTGATGATTTTCAGCCTTTGCAAGGACAGCAGCCAACTTTAACACCGACTTCAGTTGAGGCGAAAGCGTCCGCAGACTCAAGTGTAACAACTGAGTAAACAGGCATGAAACAGCGCATTGCAATTATAGGAGCAGGACCAGCAGGGCTAATGGCTGCCGAAGTGCTGAGTCAGTTTGACTATGATGTGCATGTTTATGAGCAGAAACCTTCAGCGGCACGTAAGTTTTTGATGGCAGGTAAAACGGGTCTGAATATTTCACATGCAGAACCGATTGCACAATTTATTCAGCGTTATGATCAGGCGGAATGGTTGGCGCCGTGGATTCAACAATGGGATGCCGCTTGGATTCAAAACTGGATGCAGGGTTTAGGTATTCAGTCTTATGTAGGTTCATCGGGGCGGATTTTTCCACAAGAAATGAAAGCCGCACCTTTGCTGCGCGCATGGTTAAAACGCTTAGTTGATGCAGGCGTACAGTTTCATTATCGGCATCAGGTCTGTGATTTAAATAACAATCAACTTAGAATCCAAAATCTAGGTACAGGGCACATTGAGCAACAGTCGTTTGTCGCCATTGTGATGGCATGTGGGGCAGTGTCGTGGTCGAAATTAGGTAGTGATGGTGCATGGCAGCATTGGTTATCTACCAATGAAATTCAGCCTTTTCAAGCCAGTAATGCAGGTGTGGAGTGTGATTGGTCTAATTATATGCAGCCAGTATTTGGGCAACCGTTAAAACGTGTGAAAGCATGGGTGAAAGGTGCTGTACCAAGCATGGGCGATATTGTGATTAGCCATTATGGTTTAGAAAGTGGCTTAATTTATAAGCAAGGGCGAGCATTGCGACAGTTGCAGCAGGAACATCAACCGCTGCAGTTACACCTGGATTTATTGCCCGATTTAAGTATTGAGCAGCTTTCTCAAAAGTTACAATCTTCCAGAAAACAGTCTTTAAGCAATATTTGGCGTAAGGCGGGTTTAGATGCTGTGAAGTCTGCAGTCGTGCGTGAGTTGGTAGATAAAGCCCTTTGGCAGCAACCTATGCAATTGGCGCAGCAGATTAAAAACTTAATGGTGCCTTTAAAGGGATTTCGTCCTATTGAAGAAGCAATTAGCTGTGCGGGTGGGGTCAAGCGTGAGGTTTTATCTGCACAATTGCAATTAAATTCTAATCCTCACGTTTTTCTCTGCGGTGAGATGCTGGATTGGGATGCACCAACGGGCGGTTATTTGCTGACAGCCTGTTTTGCTACGGGACGCGCTGCTGCTGAAGGCGTGCATCAGTATTTACAGCAGCGTCCGTAAGATCACGCTATTCATCAAGTTGAGGATACTGCCCACGCCAATGTTCCAGTTGTTGCTGCGCCTGTAATAAGTCTGCTAAACCTTGTTGACGTTGTGCTTTACTGACAGGATAAGCTGCAGAAGTTGTGTCTTGAGTTGCCAGATATTGCGCTTGCTGTTCCCAATATTGACTCATTAAGCCTTGAATATAGCGCCCTTGTGGCGTTTTTAAATCCAATGCTTTGAGCATGCTTAAGGCAGATTGAATGTTGTCCTGTAGGCGATTTTTAGCAAATGCAGCATCGAGTTGTTTGTTTTCATGCAAGCGTGCTAACTCATCTTCCAAATCATTGCTCATTTGGTCATGGCGTTGTTCATAATCCATCAGCAATTGAATGTCATGTGGGTCATCCGCAGTCATCTCAAAGGGCTGAAGCGCGGCTTGCTCGACCTGAGTTTGCATGATTTGATCTTCAGGACTGAGTTTGTCTGCATTTTCTATCTTGCTGCGCTCACAGGCGCTGAGGGCGAAAGCCAAACAAATTGTTAAGGGAGCAATCATGTGTTTAAAGGTTATTTGCATTTATTCGCTCCAGTCATATTCAACTTTTTTGATAGACATACAAATGCGTGCAATAGGGAAATTCAATTTCATCTTGCGCATACTTATTCGTATATTCTAATACTAATTGCTCAAATTGTGTTTTGAGTTGTTGTTGCTGTTCGGTTGGCATCGCAGCAATGAAACTGGTCGAAAGCAAACGCTTGGATACTACTTGTTCGACTGTACCGACATGCGTGTGATGAAATTGCTGCTCGTGGGTGAGTTGGAATAAATCTGTATCGGCAAATACCTGACGCCAGTCTTGGTTGTGAAAACGCGGGGTATCGCCCTCAAAAGGCAAAATCATCTGTGCCAGTGCATTAACCCAATTAACCGAAATATCACGTTGATTCCAAATTAACAGCAAATAACCTTGAGGTTTTAAGATTCGGTGTATTTCCTTTAAACTTTGTAGATTAGCAAACCAATGAAAAGATTGCGCACAGCTCACCAAATCTGCACACTGGTCGGGGAGCGGTAATTGCTCACTTCGTGCCTGAATTGTCGCAACTCGCGGGTAAAGTTGCTTTAATTTGGCTAACATGCTGGCAATCGGATCTACCGCTATAAGCTGAGTTGTCAGTTTGAGCAAATGTGGCAGGAATTTTCCTGTACCAGAACCTAGGTCTACCATATTGCTATTCAGTGGAACTTGGAGCTGATCTTGCAGGAAAACATCGACTTCTTGCGGGTAACTGGGACGAACTTGTTGATATAGGTTTGCCCCTAAAGCAAAACCTTGTTGTGCGGCAGGATGTAGAGATTGTGTCATATTTTGCGATTTTTAATCTGCTGTGCATCTATAAAATAACATATTCACTTTTGAACTTGTGTACAGTGTAATCAGGTTTAAAGTAACGGTTTAATTCAGCGCCTTGGCGTCGGTGTGGGAATGGATAAACACATAATTTTTGAAGACGGACATATCCGCGCTATTTTCATGAAAGGCTCATCACAGGAGCTGATTTTTTCTTTTGGCGATTTAATTACACGAGCCAAAGGCACGTCTATTAATGCCGAAAAATCACTGGAAAAGTTTCATTTCAATGTGATTGGGGTCATGCCTAAGGAAAAATCATGGTTTCCTGAAGCATCTATGCGCGCCATGTTGGTCGCCATTCAAGACCTGATTGCCCCGTTTAAAATTCGCGTGGGCTATGGCGGCTCAATGGGCGGCTATGCGGCAATTAAATACTCCAATTTGCTGGATTTAAACCGCATTGTGGCTCTAGTACCGCAGTATTCAATTGACCCTGAAGATATTCACGACCCACGTTATAACATGTTTTATCAGGCAGACTTAAATGCCAATATGCGCATTCAAGCGCAAGATGTATCGGCACAGCGTGAATATATTGTGGTTTATGACCAGTATTATCCTGAAGATCGTGGGCATTATTTAAAAATTCAGCCTTTAATTCCGCATTTACATACTTTGCATTTACCATTTACAGGGCATGATGCGATTGCGATTTTAGCCAATTCTGAATTACTGAATGACTTTTTAACCCATCCTTTTGATGCGCCGTTCTTTTATCAAAAAATTCGCAAGGTGAAAAAGAACAGCAAGTTTTACTATCGTAAAGTGATTGAAAATGTCTTGCCGAATCATCGTTGGTCTTTAGGTCGTATTTTAAAATACAATAACTTACAGCTTGACAGTAACTTCTTTGATGCCAAGTTGAAACAAAACCTGATTCGCTCCTTACTGAGTAATAAACAGGTCGATCAGCACGATTTAAACAAACTCGGCTTACAAATTCAGTTGCCGTATGAAAATCGTAATGTCTTGCTCGACCATTTTGGTCATGGTTTGGTGTTTAACATCATCAGCCAAAAAATTGAGAGCTATGCCGCACATGCAATTGCCTTAAATCATAAATTCCTGATTCCGATTTATGCAAAGGGCAGTGGTTTGGTGCAAATTTATCTGAACGATGAACGCTACTTAATTAGTATGAATGATCGTCATGTGATGAAACTATGCAAGGAACAAGATGCACTGGCTGCAGGCATGCACCCCTTGATATTAAAAAAATATAGCGACTATTTTGTGTTGAGCTATAAAAATTTGAACTTGAGCAGTGATGAGTTCGGTGGCAATGATTTTGTAGAAGATTTGCCAGATACTGCCAAATTTACCCTAGAACTGGAACAGTAAGCTGCAAAGTTTGATCCATTATTTAGATGGTTTAAATTTTAGACACTTGTATTGTTTTGCCATTGGGCTAAGATGATCTTAAAACATGCTTTTGTTGATCATTCCAAGGGTAGTATGTATGACCAAGTTGTTAATGCCTGCTGTGCTTGTTTTGCTGTCTAGTTTAATTTTATCTGCGACTTTATTTGCAGATGCGCCTGAGCCGAAGGCTTATCTATTTTTTGCTTTAGGTTTGTTGGTTTTGTTGGGATTAGGCACTTATGTATTCCGACAAATTCAAAAAACGATACGCTATCACATGAATAAGCCTGCAGATTAAATGCAGGCTTTTCTATTTGTGCTGAGTTTTTGTGTGCTTTTTAAGTAATCAATAAATCAAAAAAATTATAGCTTGATCACTTTAATTTCTTCTTCAGTTTCTGCATTTGGGGCAGCCTGCGTCTGTGCTTCCTGAGTAGGTGCGGTGGTAGTGGCTGTTGGGGCGATATTCTGCGAAGGTGCGCTTAATGGTACTTGATAGATAGGCACGGTATGATCACTTTGTCCTGTAATCACTTCTTTGGTTTCCTGAATTTTAGTATTTACATTGTTAGCTAATTGCTGCCCAGTATGTTTGGCTTGAGCCGCACCCTGACTGCCCAATTGTTTGGCATTGTCTAAAGCTTGATGTGCGGATGGGCGAATTTTTTCAATGCCTTTTTCGGTGACTTCGCCAACTTTTTGTGCAGCATGAATCACACCTTCCTGAGTTTTGTATGCCCAAACATGCAAAAGGTTTGGATTGTCTGCATAAGGCTGAATAGGTTTATTGCTTTGAGTTTGCGCATTACTGCTTTGTGCCCCCACCGAAGCACTGCTGAGTAATAGTCCAATACAAATGCTGATATTGATCTTTTTCATAGTGCTGTGCCTCTTTGGATGTCGAATTCTGTTCGATGAAAGGTTTTGAATAGAATGTACTGCATTGTATAAAGCCTAGATGAACTGCAGTGTTTATTTTTCATAAGTATGATGTGTTTTTAGGTGAAATTTAAAGTGTTTAAAATCATAGCAGCATTGCGGGCTTAAAAAAAAGACCCACATAAAATTGTGGGTCTTGTTTCTCTGGAGAGTTTTTAAAGCAGGGTAATATTGGCTACACTGCTTTTGTCATCTTAGTTTGAATTATCAAGAGATGCTGCATATATATTGAAAGTCCAACAATCTTGCTACATCATGATACATTCTAGGCTGATTATAGTTTAGTTGCATTGTGCAAGTGCATCTTTATGGAAGTGACTGCGCAAGCTAATGAAGTTTTTTTGCACGGTAGCATCGTGTAAGTCAAAATTCTCTGCAGTGCTGGTTCCATCTTGTGCAAATGTTGCAGAACCTGCAGAAATTAAGCTATTGCCTTTAAATGCCCATTGTTCAATAGAACGACCTGCTTGCAGCGTGCCTGTAAATTGGATCACGCATTTATCAATAAATTTTGTGAGTTTGGCGCTGTTATTGACAGTGTTTGGGTAAACTTCGATGTTTTTCACTTCTTGTAAAACACCTGCAGTAAGCTGCGGAATAACAGGTGCAGAAGTACACGCACTAAGAGAAAGGCAAGTTAAACCCGATAAAATGAGTGTTTTAAGTTTCATAAGCTCGTTTTCTTGTTGAGTGTTGTTAGGTTGAGTATAGGGAATTGGTTAGAAAATGACTATAGCTCAGTGATTAACGATTCCAATCTTGTGTGCGAATACGGCCAGTTTGGTAATAAATTGAGACCAATTCGATAAAATTTTTAAAGTCTGAATTTTCATTTAAAATTCGATTTATTGATTGCCAATCCACTTCGGGTCTTCGGCGAGCAGGAAGTAAGATTTCACTTTCAGTGGGATTTTCTGGGTTGAGTAAAATTACACCTATACCATGTAAAGCTGAAAGCATACGTAGTTCTTCTTCAACTTCATTGGTAGAAATTGAGGTCGCAACTAAATATCCTTCATTTGCCCAACTTGAATTACTAACAGCTTGGAAAAAACTACTTCTAATATTTGAGTTATTTAGTTCTTTTTTTACCTCGAATGACCAAAGGCGAACATTCTGACCTGAACCATGTTTAACGCAGGTCTTCACTAGTTCATGCCACTTTTTATCAATTGGCTGTATAGCAACAATATCAGGGTGTAACCATTGATTACCATTTTGTCCTCGATTATTTGAAGACTTTTTTTCATCAATTCTCAGGCTATAGAGGTTTAGCTCTTTAGACAAATATTCGATGAGAATAGGATATAAGTCGTACTCTGAAAATATTTTTTCTTGAATTGGTGGTGGATTATTGTCTTCTGCATCAATAATTAATGAATTATCGAAGTCAATTCCTGTTATTGGTGAAAGATTTGAAGGAGGTTCATACCAATATTGGCGTGGACGTGGTCTTTCTTGATATTTTACACAAGGATTATTTTCAATTAAGTCTGGGAAAATACTATATAACTCTCGAATAACTTGTTGTTTAAAAGCACCCTCATTGTTTTCAAATTTAATATTATTTCTTTTCTCGATATAATCTTGAGGATATGTAGCAATTAATTTATCAGCAATAAATCTAGCTGTAAATTTTTGATTAGGATTAGATTTTAAAAATTCTAATGCTTTTTGTGCTTGTGATAATTTCATACTTTTGAGAAAAATAAAAAACCCCACTCATTTATAGCGGGGTTTCTTTTAACTTACAAGCAATTAAGACTTTAGTGCTGCAACACACTTACATCTGCAACACGTGTAAATAAATCACGTAACTGCGCGAGTAAACGTAAGCGGTTGGCTTTCAACTCAGCATCATCAGCCATCACCATCACACTGTCAAAGAAGGCATCAATAGGCGCACGTAATGCAGCCAATTGAGAGAGTGCAGTGGTGTAGTCTTTCGCTGCCAATAATGGCTCAACCACAGGTGTGATTTTTGCAAGTTCAGCGAATAATGCTTTTTCTGCATCTTCCACCAAGTTTGCTTCAATGACGCTTCCTTCAGGCGCAGTTTCTTTGGCTAAAATGTTGGCAACACGTTTGTTGGCAGCAGCCAAAGCAGCAGCTTCAGGCAAACTACGGAAATGATTCACCGCAGTCACACGCTTATCAAAATCAAGTGGCGATTTTGGAGAAAGTGCTTGAACTGCTTGAATCACATCAACAGCAACGCCTTGGTCTTCATATTTCGCACGGTAACGACCTTCAAGGAATGCAACAGCATCCGCTAACGTCTTGTCGTGGTCTTTCAATACATCGCCATAAGCTGCCAAAGCAAGCTTGATCAGTTCTTCAATTGAAACATCAAGATTATTTTCAGTCACTAAACGCAAAATACCAATCGCAGAACGACGCAATGCAAATGGGTCTTTAGAACCTGTCGGCGCTTGACCAATACCAAAAATACCTGTGAGGGTGTCTAAACGGTCTGCAAGGGCAATGGTCGTGCCTGTTTTGGTTTTAGGAAGTACATCACCAGCAAATTTCGGAAGATACTGCTCGCCTAAAGCTTCCGCAACTTCGTCATTTTCACCTTCAAGACGAGCGTAGTAAGTTCCCGCAATCCCTTGAAGTTCTGGGAATTCACCCACTAATTCAGAGGTTAAGTCGCATTTTGCAAGTAAAGCAGCTTTTTCAGCATCTTGTGGATTTGCACCCGTAATTGGCGCCAAAGCAACAGCCAGTTTGGCAATACGTTCAGATTTGTTCCACAGCGTACCCAATTGCGCTTGGAAAACCATGTTTGCCAATTTTTCTTTGCGTGATGCAAGCGGTTGTTTTTGGTCTTGCAAGAAGAAGAATTCAGCATCAGACAAACGTGGACGAACCACTTTTTCATTACCTTCAATAATTTGAGTCGGGTCTTTAGACTCAATATTGGAAACAGTAATGAAGTAAGGTTGAAGTTTATTGTCAGCATTCACCAAACAGAAATACTTCTGATTGTCTTGCATGGTGGTGATCAATGCTTCTTGAGGCACAGCAAGGAAGCGTTCTTCAAAGCTCGCACGAAGCGCAACAGGCCATTCTACCAATGCAGTCACTTCATCACGTAGGTCGCTAGGCACAATCGCAATTGCATTAACTTCATCTGCCAACGCTTTTACTTGTTGGTCGATAATTCCTTGACGTTCTTCAAAAGAAGCAATGACTTTAGCCGCACGTAACGCATCTAAATAGTCATTGGCGTGTTGTAGTGTGATTGCTTCAGGGGCATGGAAGCGGTGACCATAAGTCACATTAGCTGCCTGATGATCTTGAATCGTGGCTTCAACCACGGTGTTGTCTTTGAGCAACACCACCCATTTAACAGGACGCACAAATTCAGTACGGCTTGCGGCAGAACGCATACGTTTTGCAATTGGCAGGTTGTCCAACGCAGTTTGTAGAATTTGTGGCAACAATGCATCAAGGCTTTGACCTTTCACATCTTTTAGGTAGCAGACTTTTTCAACTTTACCTGCTTGGAAAGTAGAAACCTGATCAACCGTAATACCTTGACCGCGCATAAAGCCTTCAAGCGCTTTGGTCGGTTTGCCTTCGGCATCATAGGCGGCTTGAACAGCAGGACCATCAAAACGTTTTTGGGTGTCTGCTTGCGCACCATCTACATTGACAATTTTAAGTGCCAAGCGACGTGGCGCTGCATAGGCTTCAATTGCATCAAAAGCTAAGCCTGCATCTTTTAAACCTTTTTCAGTTTCTGCAAGTAAGGCATCGCGTAAGGTTTTTAAGCTTTTCGGTGGGAGTTCTTCGCAACCGAGTTCAAATAAAACTGTATGTTTAGACATTATTTGCTTTCCTCAGTATTTTGCGCTTTGGCTTCCGCTTCAACCTGTGCTTTTAACTGCGCCAAGACTTCATCACGTAAATGCGGTTCTGCCATTGGGAAGCCTAATTTTGCACGTGCAGCCACATAACTTTGAGCAATAGAACGTGCTAAGGTACGTACACGTAAAATATAACGCTGACGCTCAGTCACAGAAATTGCACCACGCGCATCGAGCAAGTTAAAGCAGTGAGATGCTTTAATCACTTGTTCATACGCAGGTAATGGTAATTCTGCTGCAATTAAACGGCTTGCTTCTACTTCATAGAAGTCAAACAGTTCAAACATTTTATCAACAGGCGCATATTCAAAGTTATAGGTCGATTGTTCAACTTCATTTTGATGGAACACATCACCATAAGTGACTATACCAAACTGTCCTTTAGTCCAAACCAAGTCGTAAACTGAGTCTACACCTTGCAAGTACATTGCAAGACGCTCAAGACCGTAAGTGATTTCGCCTGTTACAGGGTAGCATTCAACACCACCGACTTGTTGGAAGTAAGTGAACTGAGTCACTTCCATACCATTTAACCATACTTCCCAACCTAAGCCCCAAGCGCCGAGTGTTGGAGATTCCCAGTTGTCTTCTACAAAGCGAATGTCATGCACCAATGGGTCAATTCCAATCGCTTTTAAAGAATCTAAATACAACTGTTGGATGTTGTCTGGGTTTGGTTTCAGCACTACCTGAAATTGATAGTAGTGTTGTAAGCGGTTCGGATTTTCGCCATAACGACCATCTTTAGGACGACGAGATGGTTGTACATACGCCGCATTCCATGTTTCTGGACCTAAAGCACGTAGGAAGGTTGCGGTGTGGAATGTCCCTGCACCCATTTCCATATCGTAAGGTTGTAAAACGACGCAGCCTTGCTCCGCCCAGTAGTTTTGTAAGGCAAGAATTAAGCCTTGAAAGGTATCAATATGCGATATGGCGCGACTCATGGTCATCCACTTAAAATTAGAGAAAAATTGTGCTCAATTATAAGGATTTTGAGGTGTGCTGGCAAAGGTTAAAGCACAACTAGCGGCTGGTGGTTTGGGGTTTTACAAATTCACTGATAAATGAAAGATATAAAACAAATACATCTTACTAAATGATTGCCTTATAATCTTGTCCAATTGTCACCACTGGATTGCCTGCCCGTGTTTCATTCACAACTTGATTGGCTGAATACGCTGAAACCCAATTTTAAAGTATTGCCGTTAAAAGAACGCCTACTTTGTGGTTTGGGCGCATTATTGGGTTTGGCATTGTCTTCCTTGATCAGTTGGTGGGTATTGGGCGATATTAACGCATGGTATATCGCGCCAATGGGTGCATCTTCAGTGTTGTTGTTTGCTGTGCCTGCCAGTCCTTTAGCGCAGCCGTGGAATATTGTAGTTGGGAACAGCATTGCAGCAATTATGGGCGTGAGCTGTGCTTTATATATTCCAAATTTAACAGAAGCCTTTAGTGTGGCAGTGGCTTTATCTATTTTCTTGATGATGACCACCGATTCGCTGCATCCACCGAGTGGGGCAGTGGCCATTACCGCAGTGCTTGGCGGAGATGCCGTACGTGAACTGGGTTATCACTTTATCTTTTATCCTGTGCTGCTCAATTCAGTTTTGCTGCTGGTGATTGCAATCGTATTTAACCGCATGATTGGCAAGCCTTATCCTCAAACGCCACAGTTGAATCAACGTACCCAAGACCCAACGCCTACTCAAAAAGCCACTATTCAGCCGCAAGATATTCAAGATGTTTTAGATGCACAAACCCAGTTGCTAGATATTAGTGAATACGACTTACAAAAAATCATCTTAGAAGCACAGCACAAAGCCAGTGAACGACAAACTCAAGCACTGACTTGTGCTGATATTATGAGTAAAGATGTGATTACCTTGCAGCAGGATGATGATATCCAGCTCGCGCTGGACAAGTTCAAGCAGGTCAATTTAATGAGCTTGCCGGTGGTAAATGCCGAGCAGCAACTGGTCGGCACATTGGCGCTATATGAAGTGGTGGAATGGTTTAAACATGCCACCGATGTGCGGATGTCATGGCAGCATCAGGTCAAACACATTATGAACCGCAAGGTGGTGACGGTAAAACCACATCAGAGTATTGCCGATCTGGTCCCGTATTTTGTGGAACGCTCGTTTAACTATATTCCGGTGGTGGAACAACAACAGCTGGTCGGGATTATTAGCCGCGCCGATATGATTGCCATCTTAAATCAACAGCTTGCTGTAAAGACGAATTGATTGATTTGTATTGTCGATGCGTATCCAAAAAGTGTCAATTCTGAAGCTACCAAACTGCTGTGACATTTTAAAATACATTGCAGGTTGAAAGGCAAAAAAAAGCTACGATGCTTGGGGGAGCAATCGTAGCGAAAAAGAAAAAACTGTGTAAATAAGGGGTATCTAAGAGTGAATCAGCGAACGATTAAAACCTATAAATCTTAGATGTGGTCAGTCTTTAAAATTTCAATACCGTTTATCGGTCTTGATCAGCATTGACCGTGCGTACAGGTCTTGTGTAGCCCTGAGTATAGTTTGCTGTATTCGACTGGTTTTGTTTAGGGATTACCAACCACAATACCAAATACACCAAAATGCCTGGAAAGGCAGCACTCATCACGGAAACAATCACAAAAATTAAGCGCAGTAAATTTGCGTTCCAACCAAAACGTTCAGCAATACCACCCATAACCCCAGCAATCATATTTGAGCGGTTTGAGCGATATAAACCAACATTGGCCATCTAATTCTCCTTGAGAGATCTAAAATTCAAAACAAATACACGCTGATGTTTAGCTTCACAGCACATCATCTGTATATAGAATAAAAATGGTGATGCACTTGGATTTTTTAAAGGGCGGTGGCAAAGCAATTAGTAAAGTTATGTAACTTTTGGTGTTGCTTAAACCAGCATCCACCTAAAATATTCACTAGAAGTCGGTGGTGGTTTTAGATGATATTTCAACATCAAGGAATGAGTTGAACATAGATTCAACGTTACCTGTAGCTGATTTGAGTACGACTAAAAGCTTCAATTTTTAAGGGAAAGTGTGTCATTGGCTAAATCATATATTTGTGTAGTCTCTGTGCTGAGCGGTATGCTATTACTAGGATGTGATGGATCACAACTTGAGCAAGCTGCAGGGCAAAAATATACAGAACAGGCAGAAACTAAAAGACTAACGGAAGTGGCAGGGCAGGCCACTGCACCCATGCAAACGGTTGCACCAGAACATCATATTCCCGAGAATCATCTGTCTTATGTGGGACGCTATACCACTCAGATCAGCTGTGAAGATAAGTTTGTTATGTGTGAACGCGGAACAGTCGATTATATTCTGACCTTATTGCCTGATGGGACAGCGCATCGTATTTTTGTCAATGCGGGGCAAATCAGTTACGACAATAAAAAACAATACGGCAAAGATTTATGGTTCTATGATGAAGACGCGCATCAAATTGTGGTGGCACGCGCCTCTGGGGTGAACTTTTACTATAATGTTGATCAAGACCATAATTTAATTATGGATAAAAACAAAATTGCGATTGCAACAGAAAATAATCGTGAATACTTTAAAAGCAATCCCTTACCTTCGCAAAACTATCATTTAATCAGAGCAAGTTAATTATTTGCTCATTCAATTCTTAGCCCATGAGTGAAAACTTTTGGGCTTTTGTTTTTGCATCAAGTTTTTATGTGGGATGTGTAAAGCATGATTTATCAATGATGGCACATCTTCTACAACTGAATTGAGCAAGGTGTAGTGGATAAAAAGTGTTAGTCAAACAGGGCAGAATACGGGAATTTTATAGTAAATTACGAAACTGCACGATCCACAGAACAGTGCTGTGATGACTGGTAATTTAAAGATGTCTTAGAAGGAATGGTGGGTCGTCCGCGATTCGAACGCGGGACCAACGGATTAAAAGTCCGCTGCTCTACCGACTGAGCTAACGACCCAAATGAGTAAAAATGATGATGACCATTTTTATGACGCAAGAGTGTAGTGTACTTTTACGTGATCCTTTCGGAAGATGGTGGGTCGTCCGCGATTCGAACGCGGGACCAACGGATTAAAAGTCCGCTGCTCTACCGACTGAGCTAACGACCCATCTAAGGTTGATCAAGGAAATGGTGGGTCGTCCGCGATTCGAACGCGGGACCAACGGATTAAAAGTCCGCTGCTCTACCGACTGAGCTAACGACCCTGAACCAGCAACCAAGCAAGCTTGATTGTAAAGTGCAAGAAAAACCTGAGGGTTTAAAGCACCACTTCGTTTGATGGAGCGTATTGTAGCAAGATATGAAGCGAGCGCAAGTAAAAAATAAAAAAGTTGCCTATGTTTGATTATAAATGCAACAAATTTATCGTATCTAATCAAAAAATAGGCAACGTGGTGGCTTAGAAGCGATATTGATACTGTTGAATATTGTCGTAAATTTCTTGGGTCAGTTCGCAATAAGCAGATTGGTTTGGCAATAACACTAGAATTTTTTCATTACATTGTTTTAAATCAAAACCTTGAGTTTTCAGGGTGTTCTTTTGGTATTTAAATGTGCCTGTGGTTTGCATTTGCTTTTGAATGCGTAAAAAAACGGGTACTGCATAAGCAGGCATGGCTTTTTTAAACTGCACGAGCATTTGACGCAAGTCGTATTCGTCTAACTGGCAGCCATCGTTTAATTTTATCGCGGCCATACCTGCACGACCATTGGTATGTGGAATTTCAACGCCATACACGACAGCTTCAGCAATTTTTTCATAGTCGCTGACAATATTTTCTACTTCTGTTGTAGATACGTTTTCACCTTTCCAGCGGAAGGTATCACCTAAACGATCTACAAACTGGGCGTGACGAAAGCCAATGTCGCGAACTAAATCACCAGTGTTATAATATGCATCACCTGATTTAAACACATTTTGCATCATCACCGCTTTGTTTTTTTCGGAGTCAGTGTAGCCATCAAATGGAGAGCGACGGGTGATTTTTCCAATCAATAAGCCGACTTCGCCTTTTTTGACTTTAATGCAGTTGCCTTTAGCGTCTCGTACAGGTTCATTTTTTTCTTTATCAAATTGAATGATGGCATAGGGTGTCGGTGAAAAACCAACTGTGTTGTCAAAGTTAAACACATTGCTAAAGCCTACATTGCCTTCGCTAGACGCATACAGCTCTAGAATTTCTTGAATGCCAAAGCGTGTTTTGAATTTGCTCCAAATATTAGGGCGCATGCCATTGCCAATCATTTTAGTTACGCGATGTCCCTGCTCTAAATCAGAAGCAGGTGCATCTATTAAATATCGGCACAATTCGCCTACATAGCCAATCGCTGAGGCATTAAATTTGTGTACATCTTGCCAAAAGCATGAAGTGGAATATTTT
Source organism: Acinetobacter sp. PW68 (assembly GCF_020982655.1). Classification (NCBI taxonomy): domain Bacteria; kingdom Pseudomonadati; phylum Pseudomonadota; class Gammaproteobacteria; order Moraxellales; family Moraxellaceae; genus Acinetobacter; species Acinetobacter sp. PW68. The sequence continues at coordinate 414,008 of NZ_JAHZSX010000001.1, forward strand.
CTGCGGATGGCAAAGGTGGCACTGCCTGCAATTACGCCGCACCAGCACACTACAATACCAGTGGCATGGTACAGCGGCAGGGTACAGTACATCACATCATCCTGCTTTAAACCTAAGACATGACCATAGGTGCCATAAGCCAGCGTCCAGCGGCTATTGGTGAAAATCACTGCTTTAGGCAAGCCTGTGGTACCTGAGGTATAGATATAAAACAACCCATCTTTGCCCTGTACTGACTGTGTGGTGGCAGGGTTAAAGCTTGGGAATGATGCTATACATTGAGCTAAATTTTGAAAACCTCGGGGAGCTATGCCAGCATCTATACGGGTATTTTGATCTGCAAACCAGTGCAGGCGGTTTTCTGCAAGCTCAAGTTCTTGGCGAATATCGGCAACGGCTTGGCGACACTCTTCCCCTACAATGACGGCAATTGGTTTAACTAAATTAATGCTGTGCGCCAAAACTTTGGCGACTTGTGCGGTATTGACCAAAGCCGCGATAACGCCAATTTTTGCCAAGCCAATGACACTGGCAATTAGTTCAGGGCGATTTTCCAACATTACCGCAATGACATCACCTTTGCGTGCGCCAATGCTTAAATAATAATGTGCAATTTGGTTAGCCCATGCGTTGAGCTGCAAATAGCTGTACTGCTGATCTTCAAACATCAAGGCACAACCATTCGGGTTACGATGCACGGCTTTTTCAAACGCGAGACCTAAGCCTGCAGGCGTATTGGGTGTGCGTAAATAGGCTTGCTTTAACCCTGTGATCAGGTGGGGTACTTTAGTCATAAACTGCGGAATTTTTGCCGCAACATCCGTTAATCCAATTAAATCGCTTTTTGTCATCTGGTTCATAAGAATCCTGTTTTTGTCATCATCCGTTGCATCTGCACAGCATCGCGTCTTATTGTTTTGTAATCCCTTAGTCCTAGTGCAATCAACCTAATTTTTAGCTTTGTCAGATGTTTTTAGAAAAGATGTTAAAAATCAAAAACACATAACACCAAATTAGCTCGCTTAAATTTAAGTCAGCACCGCATTGGTTCTAAAGTAGCAAAAAAAATCCAGCCATTAAAATGACTGGATTTTTTTATTCCGCTGTAAAAGTGCGAATTACGACTCAGTTGGCGGAGTTACTTTTTTAGGTGGACGGCCACGTGGACGGCGCGGACGCGCAGTTTTCTCTTTTTCTGCTTTGTCCTGTTCAGACTCGGCAGTTTCGTGTGGGTCATCAGCTTCCAATTCCACTTGTACAGGCGCGACCACTTCAACGGCAGTTTCTTCTTGCGCTGCTGCAGTTTCAGTGACAGTTTGTACAAGGTCGTCGTGCGCGTTCAACTCTGGCTGAGTAGCTTCAGTTGTAGCCTCTGCTTCAGGGTTTACTTCTGTAGTTGTTTCGACTTCTGTGCTTAGCGCTACAGACGTTTCTACAGTAGAGTTTGCTTCTACAGATGCGTCGTTAGTTGCCACAACCTCAGTCGTTGGCTTTGCTGCAACTGTGCTTTCCGCTTCAGCCTTTTCTACTGCCTGTGCTTGCTTGGCTTGTTCCAAGGCTTGCTCAGCAGCTTGTTTGGCTAAACGACGACGTTCACGGGGATCATTTGCAACACGCTTATCTGACACAGGTTTTGGTGGTGTCAGATCTAAAACAGGCGCAGGTTCTGCTTCTGGTGCGGCTTTCGCAACTTCCACATCACGTGTGACAGGTTTTTTCTCTGCCACAGGCGTAGCTGTTGCAAGCGTTGCCGCATATTCATCGGTGAACTTTTGCAAAGCGCGATTGAACGTTGGAATTAAACCAAACTGTTCAATCAAAACTGAACAATCTTCACCATAAACGTGGCGAATCAGGCTACCAATGCTGTATTGCGCTAAAGTTGGCACCTGTGAAGGTGTTAACTTTGGTGCAGCTGCTTGCTGTGCTTGAGCTTCACGTTGCTGACGACGACGCTGACGCGGGTCATTGCTGGCACGTCTTGCAGGTTCAGTCGGCTGTGCTTGTACTTCCTCAGGTGCAGCTGTTTTTTCTGCAACAACAGGAGCAGCCTCTACCACAGTAACAGCTTGAGTTGGTTCAGCAACCGTTTCAAGCACAGTTGCTTCTACTGCTGTCACTGGTTCAGCCGCTACTGGTGCAGCATTCAATGCCACAATTTCAGTTTGAGCTTGATCGATATTCATCACCAAAGCCGTCGTATTGAACTCTTGACGCGGTGCGTCAATTAACTCCACTTTTGGCTGATTAGAAGCCACTGCCGTAGTCGTTGCTTGCTCATTCAATACGCTTGGGTCGCGGTGACGATTTGGGCGTTCTGGGCGAGGTTGGTTACGACGGTCACGACGTGGCACGTCATTTTGCTGCTGCTCATTGTTATTTTGAGCTTCTTGCTGCTGCGGTGCTTGGTCATTGTTGTGCTGACGACGAGAGTTGCGTTTGTTTTCACGCGCTTCCTGACGTTGCTCCTGACGCGACATTTGAACCACTTCTTCATGCACTTGATGTTGTTGATTGTCATGCTGAGTTTGTGGCTCACGTTGCTCTTTGTGCTTGTTATTGTTGTTGCTGTGACGCGGCTTTTTGTTGTTGTGACGTGGAGCTGGTTTGTCTTCACGTTCAGCAGATTTATCTGCAGAGTCACGTTCAGTTTTTTGTGCCACTGTCGATGGTGCAAGGTACACATTTTGACTGCTTGCAGCAGGGGCAGCAGATACAGTTGCAATTTGACCAAACTGACCACGGCTCACAGCACCGCTATTTACCATTTGCTCAATGGCTGCTGCCGCATTGTTGGCACTACGTGCTTGATCAATAGTGCTGGCTTGCTTTTGAACAAACAGATTTTCTAACCATGCACATGGGCTTGCAGCAGTTGTTGCTGCCGCAGGTGCAGGCTGCTGTTGTGCAGATGCTTTATTTTGCTGAGCTGCTTGTGGTTTTCTTGCAGAAGTTTTTTCTGCCGCAGGTGCAGCAGCGTGACTGTGCGATTGATCGGCTTCTTCTAAATGCCATTCAGAAGATTCATAACCCAACTCTTTTTCGCTTGAACGAGTTGCTTCAGTACGTTCATAGCTCGTTGGTGCGAAACCTTCAGGGTTATACGAAATTTCGTAGTGAGGTGTTTCCAAGTGTGGGTGTGGTAATACAGTTACACGCACATTTGAAGTTTGCTCAAGGTAAACCAAACTGTGACGTTTTTCATTCAGTAAGAATGCTGCAATTTCAACAGGTACTTCGACTTGAACTTCACCATGACGTTCACGTAAGGCAATCTCTTCTACTTTACGCATAATAGAAAGTGAAAGAGAGCGTAGGTCACGCACCATGCCTGTGCCATGACAGCGTGGGCAAACGTAGCCAGTCGCTTCTTCAAGTGATGGACGTAAGCGCTGACGGCTCATTTCCATTAAACCAAAACGGGATAATTGACCAAATTGAATACGTGCGCGGTCGCTTTGCGTTGCTTCACGCAGTTTCGCTTCAACCATACGTTGGTTACGGTCTTTAGTCATATCGATGAAGTCGATGACCACCAAACCACCGATGTCGCGTAAACGTAATTGACGCGCAATTTCTTCGGCTGCTTCAAGGTTGGTATTGAGCGCAGTATCTTCAACATCATGTCCACGGGTAGATTTTGCAGAGTTAATATCAATAGATACTAAAGCTTCTGTTTGGTCAATCACGATTGAACCGCCAGAAGGCAATTTCACTTCACGCTCATAAGCCGTTTGAATTTGGCTTTCGATACCAAAATGCGCGAATAGCGGCTCATTTAAAGTATAGGTTTTTAGCTTGTCTAACTGACGTGGCATCACGGCTTTGACGAAGTTATAGGCTTCGTTATAAGCTTGTTCTGAGTCAATTAAAATTTCGGCTACATCATCACGTAAGTAGTCACGAATTGCACGGGTGACTACACCTGCTTCTTGGTGTACCAACATTGGCGATGGGCCAGAGCTTGCGGTGTTTTGAATTTGCGCCCAAAGGTCAAGCAAGTGTTGTAAATCAAGCTGTAATTCTTCTTGTGAGCGACCAATGCCCGCAGTACGTACAATCACGCTCATGCCGCGTGGCACGTTTAAAGAAGCCAGCATTTCTTTGAGTTCTTCACGAACAGAACCTGAAATTTGACGGCTGATACCACCACCTTTCGGGTTATTTGGCATAAGCACCAAATAACGACCTGCCAATGAAATGAAGGTAGAGAGTGCAGCACCTTTGTTGCCACGTTCTTCTTTTTCTACCTGTACTAAAAGCTCAGTACCTTCAGTAATCAGTTCACGAATATTGGAAGTTTGGCGAGGGTCTGCTTTGTAATAAGAGTTTGCGATTTCACGCATAGACAGGAAGCCTTGGCGACCTGCACCGTATTCAACAAATACAGCTTCTAAAGATGGTTCTACACGAGTCACATGACCTTTGTAGATATTCGATTTTTTTTGTTCACGGGTACGATTTTCTAAATCAAAATCGTAAAGACGCTGACCAGTGACAAGTGCAACGCGAATTTCTTCGGCATGTGTTGCATTAATCAACATACGTTTCATGGGTGTAACACCTAATAGTGATACACAGCAAAAAATCGCTAGACACGTAGCGAACATCAAGCATCACGGATCAACTGCTCAGATCTCAAAAAAACAATTGTGGTCTGAGCTTTTTTTACCGGCCTTTTTGTGTGGGGCTGCGGTGTATGATTCACGTATTGATGATGGCAATACGGCTTTAACCTTTAAACGGATAAAGTCACCTGATCGCTTCACTGGCGGACGAGCGGTGTATTGGATGTGTGTAACTTTCACTGTCACATTGCTCGAAGATCATCCCTTCTTTTATAGATAGAGTGTCTTGATACGGAATTATCATCGTATCTTTACAAATTGTGCAGATCCAATACATCAAACGCTTTAGCCTGAAGTGGTTTTCAGGGTGCGACTAATCTGATGTGTATCAGTTTACGTTTAAAAACCAACTAGAGTTGGCGACATATTTTTTCAGGCAAACTGATTTATGTACCTGAGGTACAATTAAACGCAACAGTTTGCTTTTTTGCCGATATAATAAGCCTTCGGCGTCGGCATAATTCTTTTGGGACCTGCTCGTGTGTCGTGGGATGTTCGTTGATTACTTTATTTCAGAAAAGCCTGAAAAAATTCAACGTGAACCCACTGACGATGGTTTCCGTGCGCTGACTATATCAAACCTTGCATCATCTGCCTATGGGCTAAGCTTATGTTTCTTGTGTAAAGCATAGCCTAAATGATCAGTTTTTAATCAATTTTAGTATTTTATTAGGTCTCTTAACTGTATGAATTCTACCCAACAATGGCAAAGTGTCACTTGGTTTGAAGTGGATGAGCATCAAGCGGGTCAACGCATCGATAATTTTTTGTTTAGTCGTTTAAAAGGGGTGCCTAAAAGTCGCATCTATCGTTTGATTCGTGAAGGGCAGGTGCGGGTCAATAAAAAGCGCATTAAAGCAGAAACCAAACTGAATATTGGTGATCAAATTCGTGTGGCGCCTATTCGTTATGAGCAAAAAGATGAATCTGCTGCACCAGTATCTGACAAGGTCGCGCAAGGCCTGCTGGCACGTGTGATTTATGAAGATGAAGGCTTGATGGTGGTGAATAAACCTTCGGGCATTGCGGTGCATGGTGGTAGTGGCGTTGCGTACGGGTTGATTGAAGGTCTGCGTGCTGCCACAGGTAAAAAATATTTGGAATTAATTCACCGTATTGACCGAGATACTTCAGGCTTGGTGATGATTTCTAAAAAACGCAGTACTTTAAAAAACCTGCAAGATTTATTGCGCGAACATAAAATCCAAAAAACTTATGCTGCGATTGTCAAAGGGCAGGTGAGTTTGGATAAACAATTAATTGATGCGCCGTTACATCGTTATGAATTGGCGAATGGTGAACGTCGTGTACGTGTATCTAAAGAAGGCAAAGCGTCTAAAACCCAGTGGAATGTGGTCGAGCGTTTTATGCATGCGAGCTTGGTGTATGCTTCGCCGTTGTCTGGACGTACCCATCAAATTCGTGTGCATGGTTTAAGCATTGGGCATCCGTTGGTAGGCGATGATAAATACGGCCATCAAACTGAATATCGGGGTCCAGCACCACGTCGTTTGTGCTTACATGCCATGCGTTTGGAAATTCCAGGCTATCCTGTGATTGAAGCGCCTTTACCTGAAGATATGCAGAGTTTGGTGGCGCAGCTTCGAGCGCAAAAAGCGGATAAGCCGACAGCAGCACCTGAGCTTTAATTTCTGTAATTCTCTATTGTGTGATAGCAGTTCCCTTCTTTTTAAAGATGAGGAACATTGTTTCGCAAAAAGGAGATTAGGTTTTCAGGGGTAATTGACAGCCATAGTTAAAAATTTTTAATTAAAATTTTGGTTGTATAGGCTATGCCTTACTTTTCAAAGATGATGAGAGGCGCTGCTTCGTAAGACAAAAATCTTTTGTTTTGCTGATCGAACATCCTTGTGCCACACAGAAAAGGCAACATCCCTATCGCCCTTCGCGTATCGAATATTTGTTGTGATATATGTGCTGATTCTTGGTCGTTTTTCTTTTGGGTGTAGGTAAAACGAGGGAATTTAAAAGCTGAATCAAATCTAGGAACTTAATATGAATAAACCTGTAGAACTCATCATTTTTGATTGGGATGGCACCTTATTTAATTCCGTCGGTCAAATTGTGGCGAGTTTGCAGTTCGCAGCACAACAATTTCAGCAACCACTGACCGATGCTGCGGCCAAAGATATTATTGGTCTAGGACTGCCTGAAGTGGCACAGCGTTTATTTCCTGAAGTGCCAGAGCTGCATCAAGCGATTTTGCAGTGCTATTCAGAACACTATGTCGAACATTCAAAAAGCGATGCTTGGTTTGAGGGTGTGGCAGATATGCTAGATGAGTTGTCGGGTTTGGGGCTGAAACTGGCGGTAGCAACAGGCAAAAGCCGTAAAGGTTTAGATCGAGTGTTGGCACAAACCCAAAGTCAGGATTTGTTTGTAGCGACACGTGCTGCGAGTGAAACCAAATCTAAACCTGATCCTTTAATGTTGCAGGAAATTTTGAACAGTACCGATGTGCCAGTCGGGCAAGCGATTATGGTCGGCGACACTTCTTACGACTTAGAAATGGCACAAAACATTGCCATGCCGCGTGTGGGCGTGAGTTATGGTGTGCACAGTGTAGAAGTATTGCAACGTTATCAGCCTTTAACCATTGCGCATGATGTGCCGAGTTTGCATGAATTTTTAGTGCAGAAATATCATTTACATTTGGCGGGTTAAATCAACTAAAAACAATTAAGAAAAATTTTAAATTAGAGTAATTTGAAAAATTCCGGATTACTCTTTTTTATGTGCTTTTGAAACATCATAAAAAGGTAATACTTTTAGTCTAAAGATAGGATTAAGACATTTTAGGATTGCTGCAAATTACCGAGTCTATGACTCGGAAAATAATGAACCTGGCCTACAAACAACTTTGCGTGTTTAATACAAAAATAGATGAATAGCGATTGAAAAAGAAAATAAGTATTGGCACAAACTCGTTATTTTTTCGCTTCTTAATCAGTTTACATGCCTCTGAGCCGGATAGCTGATCGCATCTAGAATGTACACAAAGTGCTTGCTACATCAAGCAGTAAACACTTTTGAAAGATTGAATCAATGGGATTGGTTTTAGAATTATTGTTCGCGTTTGATGTCCGAATAGAACACACGCATAAGCAGTACCATAAATTGATGTACTGCAGCGGAATGGCTGTTTTTGCCGTAGCTGATGTATAAATCTAAGTGTGGAAGTTCTACATCAAGTGGGCGGACCACGGTATTATTCATGATCAGAGGGGCAATATAGTCTGGTAAAATAGTGCAGCCCAAGCCCATTCCAATCGAGTCTATATGAAATAAAATGTTGTCCGCCTTTTGGACAATATTAAATTCAATCCCGTTGGCTTTGGCAAAATCCAGAATTGTATGATGCAGGGTCTGTGACTGTTCTACAGAGGGAATAATAAAATCAATACCATTCAAAGCTTTGACAGGAATGCGTTCGTATTTTGCCAATGGATGATCTTTGGGCAAAATAAAAATCAGCGGTTCACGCAGCACAAACTGGCTTTCAATTTCATCACTATTGATATAGTGGTGACTAAAGGTGATGTCGAGTTCACCTTTTTTAATCCTTTTCATTAGCTCAGTGTTGTTTAAACTCAGCAATTCAATTTTTAAATCCGGGTTTTGCACGCGCAGATGTGGCAAGGTATACGGGAAGATTTTCATCTCTGCGACAGGAACAAAGCCAATACGCAGCATTTGCTGTTTGGCTTGCGATACCTGACGTGCCATAGCAACGGCTTTGTCCGCCTGCGCTAACGTTAGACGCGCCTGTTCTAAAAATACAGCACCTTCTTCGGTGAGCTCGACTTTACGTTTGGTACGGTTGAGTAGCTTAACACCTATATCTTCTTCTAAATCTTTAATTTGCTGACTCAGCGAAGGTTGAGCGGTATAAAGCTTAAGCGCCGCTCTACTGAAGTTGAGCTCTTCAGCTACCGTAATGAAGTAGCGAAGGTGACGTAATTCCATGGCGTCATTCCAAATATTAATTCAAAATATGTCTAACTATAGATTAATAAAAGCATAATCCATAAACAACTATGCGCTGAAAATTAGTGGGTCATTCACGAATTAAATAAATTTTCATCATGATGCAACGATTGAAATGCAAAATACAACATTGAATTAATCTATAAAAACTATGAATTGAAGGAAAAGATATTCCCTAAGCATCTCTAAAAACCATTATCCATCAAAAGTTGAGTCTATTTACTTTGTACTATTGTTGGTCACAGGAGAGCTTTTCATGAGTGGAAAATTGATGTGCGCGAAATCGATGTTTTAGTCGATGCAAAAAATGGACATATCACGCCATCTATGGCGCACAGCTATTTATTTACTTGGCCGCCAATTGTCTAAGCTCAGGTTTAATGGCGCTGATTTTAGGTGCGACCTTAAATAATCAATACATCGCATGAATGCGTTAATTGGTATTGCCGTGGTCATGTTTAGGGTTGTAATGTATTTCTGGAAAAAATGGCGCGAACCATATTTTGATAATTCTTATGTCCGCATTGATTTACCTGCGTTTAGGTTTTCTAAAGCCTCGTTGGTATGAGAGATAAATTTCCGATCTTTAGCCTGCTATCGATACGACATTTTTCTCAAAATAACAAAAACATAAAGGAAATTGTCTGCTTGATTTCGCTACTATGCGTGATAGAGTCAACACATGAACTAAAGCTGTGTTTTTTTCTGAACAGTTCAGAATAAAAAGCATCATGGCAGATGCGCTATATATGATTGGGCTTACATGAACAACGTGGAACAAAAGCATTTTCAATTGCCAACGGAAGCCTGTTGGTCGCATACTTGGCGTAAACCCAAGTTGCAGTTTTTGCCTTCAAATCATTATGATGGAGCGCAGTTTTTTAATCCGATTGAATGTCCCGAGGGGTGCAGCCAAATTGATTTATTAAAATGGTTGCTCAAACGCAAATCGAACACTTGGAATGTTAATCCGCAACAAGAAGCGCAGCAATTCTTTACAGCGCCACGTGCTTTACCTCAATTGCGTCCGCAGGCCAGTTTAGACGATTGGCAAGTTTGGTTTGTAGGACATGCAACTGTACTCATTCAAATTGGCCCGTATAACTTTTTGACCGATCCAGTCTGGGCAGAGCATGCTAGCCCAAAGCAGGGGCGAGGACCTAAACGTGCTTGTCCTGCAGGGATTGCACTGGAAGATTTACCGACCATTCATGCTGTATTGTTAAGCCATAACCATTATGACCATATGGATTTAGCCACCTTAAAATGGCTGAATCATCAATTTGCCATGCCTATTTACACAGGTTTGGGTAATGGTTGTTATTTGCCGCCTGACTTGCATGTGATTGAAATGGACTGGTGGCAATCGGCTTTGTTTAAAGAAATGAAAATAATCTACACTCCTGCTCAACATGGTTCGGGGCGTGGTGCACGTGATCAGAACATGGCGTTATGGGGCGGTTTTTCTATTTTGCATGGGCAAGACCATTGTTTTTTTGCGGGCGATACGGGTTATTCACCACACTTTAAAGAAATTCAAACCCGCATTGGTGCACCGCGCGTGGCACTTTTGCCGATTGGTGCTTATGAACCGCGCAATTTAATGCGTTACATGCATATGAATCCTGAAGATGCTTTTCAGGCGCATAAAGACTTACATTCCAAATGCTCATTGGCAATTCACTATCGAACCTTTGAGTTGACCGATGAAGGACGTGATCAGCCTGAGGCAGATTTGCATCAAGCCATGAAGCGTTCATCTAAATTAATGAATCCGTTTTATTGTATTCGTGAAGGCAAAAAATTAATTGTTTAGTCTTTTAAAAACTAGCTCTTAAATAAAAATGACACGCAACTTTTCACGTTCTGAAAAGTAGCAACGACAGATATAGAACACAAAGCCCCTATCGAGATAGGGACTTTGTTTTGATATTTGAAATACTTGTGTTTAGGTTGAATTGATCTTTGAGAACAAAGATTACAGTACGCCTGGCTGACCAAGTGCAGGGTCGCTGGCACGAGCTGCTTGTGCATCGGCAACGGTCATGCCTAGAGCTGCAGCAACGCCTTCCCCATAAGCAGGATCACATGCGTAACAGTTGCGAATATGACGATACTTAATAAAGTCTAATGCATCCCCCATCGCACGTGCCGTGTTATCAAATAGTGCCTGTTTTTGCTCAGGATTCATTAAATTTAACAATGCACGCGGCTGGCTGAAGTAGTTGCTATCGTCTTCACGATAATCCCAGAAATCTGCATCGCCACGAATTTTGAGTGGCGGTTCGCGGTATTGCGGTTGCTCTTGCCATTGGTGGAAGCTGTTTGGCTCATAGTGCGGCAAGCTACCATAGTTGCCATCCATACGACCCTGACCATCACGACGGTTTGAGTGCACAGGGCAGCGTGCAGCATTCACTGGAATTTGTGAATGGTTCACACCAACACGGTAACGCGCAGCATCAGCATAGTTGACCAAACGCGCTTGTAACATGCGGTCTGGCGAGTAGCTAATCCCCGGTACAAGGTTGCTTGGTGCAAAGGCAGCCTGTTCAACATCTTGGAAATAGTTTTCAGGGTTGCGGTTGAGTTCAAACTCACCTACTTCAATGAGTGGATAGTCACCTTTTGGCCAAACTTTGGTAAGGTCAAATGGGTGATAAGGGACTTTTTCTGCATCCAGTTCAGGCATGATTTGCACGAACAGCGTCCATTTCGGGAAATCACCACGTTCAATGGCGTTGTAAAGGTCGGTCTGGCTGCTTTCACGGTCACGACCAATCAATTCTGCTGCTTCAGCATCGGTTAGGTTTTGAATGCCTTGTTGAGTGCGGAAGTGGAATTTTACCCAGAAACGCTCATTGTTGGCATTAATAAAGCTATAGGTATGACTACCAAAACCATGCATGTGACGATAACCGACTGGAATACCGCGATCCGACATGACAATGGTCACTTGGTGGAGTGCTTCTGGCAGTAACGTCCAGAAATCCCAGTTATTGGTGGCGTCACGCAGATTGGTACGTGGGTCACGTTTAACTGCTTTATTTAGGTCAGGGAACTGACGCGGGTCACGGAAAAAGAACACGGGTGTGTTGTTGCCGACCAAATCCCAGTTACCTTCTTCGGTATAGAATTTTAAGGCAAAACCACGAATATCGCGCTCTGCATCGGCAGCGCCACGCTCACCAGCAACGGTAGAGAAGCGCGCAAACATTTCAGTTTTTTTACCCACTTCAGAGAAAATTTTAGCACGGGTATATTGGCTAATATCGTGAGTGACCGTAAAGGTACCAAATGCACCTGAACCTTTGGCATGCATACGTCGCTCAGGAATCACTTCACGCACAAAGTTGGCAAGTTTTTCATTCAGCCATAAATCTTGTGCAAGCAGTGGACCACGTGCACCTGCGGTCATACTATTTTGGTTATCTACAACAGGTGCGCCTGCATCGGTGGTTAAATGCGTCACAGGGCATTTTTTTATCTCTTGGCTCATCATTGTTCTCCATTATTGTGATCCTCATGTAGGGGGCTGCATTAGAAACTTATCTTCATAAAGCAAGCGGCCATGAACCGTTTTGTTGGTTTAAAAAATCAACTACAACACCACAATATCATGCAGATTGGGCTTTGTAGATGAAAGCTTTTCAAATCTCACCATTTTAATGTAAAACGATTTTATTGATTTCACAAATAGATAAATATGTTGCTTATGATTGGTATATTCGATTGTATTTTGTGAATTAAATAATCATTTTTTGCAGCATGAAATGTCTGAAACGCAGAGGCCTAGTTGCACAAACATTGGAAAGGGAGGCGCCCCGAACTGAGCCAAACTTAAGGTGTAACTTGGTTAAGTGATCAATCTAATTACGCAAATCTGTTGAGGACTGCTACACGTGCATACATCATCGAACCAAGTGTTGATATTTCCGCGATGAATGAGAGCTCGGTTATATCAAAACCAATGGTTGTAGGATAAAGTTTAGGTGTAGGCTTATTCATTTGAAAAATTATATTTTGAAAAAAACTTGGAAATAGGGGTATGCAACAAAGCTAGGTATTAATAAAAAAACGCGCCAATAATTTATTTATCTTCCATTCATCTTAACCCTATTGAGCAGAAATCGCTTGTAAAATGTGCAAAAAAGCTTATGATCGGCTTCCCAATTTAATATGCAACATTGGGGAGAGAGTTGTGACGTGCTACAGAATCAATTAGCTTGAATTTTCTCTTAACATCTCCATTTATAAAGAGTAGTGACACTACTCATTTCAATGATCAACCGAAAGGAACAGCGCAATGGCAAAGAAAAAACAGCCTGAGCTTATTCAGCATAATTTTGTAGCCAAGCACATGCACGAGGTGAACAAAAGTCAGGTTTTTGTAGACCGTAAGAAAAATGCCAAACGAGGCTATAGCAAACACAAACAAGGGCGATATTCCGATGATTATCGCCCTTGTTGTTTTTGGAGTGAATGGTGTGTTGCTTGAGGCTTAAACTAAGTTTTATGGAGATACGATACGTGTCGCCAGTTTCACCATATCGCCCAAGCCATGGGTTTTAAAATAATATTCCATCAGACTTTTTACCATCAGCGGATTATTCATTTTTAAGGCCTGATCTAACAAATGCTGTGCATCAGTCATCGGTACATGACAAATTGCTTTACGCACCCGCAAGATATTACTTGAGCTCATCGACAGGGTGTTAAAGCCCATAGCCATCAGAATTATCGCAGACAGTGGATCTCCCGCCATTTCGCCACAAACGCTCACAGGCTTGTCATATTTATGACATTCTTTCACCAAGCGGGTTAAGGCGCGCAGTACTGCAGGATGAAAGTGTGAATAGACATTGGCCACGCGCGGATTGTTACGATCTACTGCCAATAAATACTGGGTTAAATCGTTTGACCCCACCGAGAAAAAATCCACCAACGGGGCAAATTCATCAATTTGCAGCAGCACACTCGGCACTTCCACCATAATACCAATTTTCGGTTTGGTGATTTTGACCTGTTCTTCTTCCTGCACTGCTTGCAAGTCACGATCTAGCAAATACAAGGCTTCTTCAACCTCGCTGACACTGGTGATCATTGGCAGCAAAATATGCAGATTATTCAAACCAATACTGGCTTTGAGCATGGCACGAATTTGCGAAGAAAAAATTTCAGGATGATCTAGCGTGAAGCGAATCCCGCGCCAACCCAAAGCCGAGTTTTCTTCTTCAATCGAAAAGTACGGCAAGTCCTTGTCTGCGCCAATATCTAGTGTACGCATTACCACAGGTTTGTTGGCAAAGTGACTGAGTTGTTGGCGGTAAATGGCACGCTGTTCTTCTTCACCCGGAAAACGATCACGTAGCATAAATGGAATTTCAGAACGATATAAACCAACGCCTTTGGCACCGCGTTGTACGCCACGCACCACGTCAATCATTAAGCCCGTATTGACATACAATTTTACCGCTACGCCGTCAGGGGTAATGGCATCTTTGGTTTCATATTGTTTGAGGTCTTTGGCAATCTGTTCTTCTTCTTTTTGAATTTCTTTATAGCGCGTCCGCATGCGACGTGGCGGGTTGATAAACACCCGCCCTTGATGCGCATCTACAATCATTTCCACATCGTCTAGGCTGTTGATGGGCAACTCAGTCACGCCAACTACAGTTGGAATACCCAAAGCGCGTGCCACAATCACCATGTGTGAGTTCATCGCGCCTTCGGTGGTGACAATTGCAGCAATTTTATCGACAGGCAGTTCTACCAAAGCTGCGGTGGAGATTTCTTCACCAATTAAAATACTTTCATCGGTCAGTTCGCGGTGACTGGCATCGGCTTCTTGTAAAGAGGCGAGAATACGACGCCCTAAATCTTTCAGGTCAGAAACACGTTCGCGTAAATAGTCATCTTCCATTTGCGAAAATAGGGCAATGTGATTTTCAATCACAATACGCACTGCACCTTGTGCCCAGTTACCTTCACGAATCAGTTCTTTAATTTCTGCAGGCAGGGCATTTTCATCTAGCATACGCAGGAACACACTGAATAAAGCGCGTTCTTCTGCCATTAAAGCATCCTGCATTTTATCATCTAGCGCCTGAATTTCTTGACGTACTGCATCTAGTGCATTGTCCAGTAAAGTCAGTTCTTCACTAATGTCATCGGCTTCACGGTCAGGTACAGCGGCTAAATCTGCAGGAGGATACAGAATTACCGCGCGGCCGATTGCAATTCCGCCTGAGCCCGATACGCCCTGAAAGGTTTTATAGGCAGGTAGATTGTTGGGTTTGCGGAATACATCAATATTGCCCACAGCATGCGCATGTGCAATGACACCAGAAAGCTGGGCGCAGAGCGTCACTAAAAAAGACTCTGCCGCTTCAGAAAAGTCTTGTTTATCCTTGTTTTGCACCACAAGAACGCCCATCACTTTACGACGATACATGACAGGCACGCCAAGGAAGGAATTATAAATTTCTTCGCCTGTTTCGGGTAAATACATGAAGCGTTCGTGTTTGGGCGCATCGTTTAGGTTGACAATTTCTTCACGTTGTCCGACTAAACCGACCAAACCTTCACTGGTATGTAATGACACATGCCCCACGGACTCAGGATTTAAACCCTTTGACGCCATGAGCAAGTAACGTTGATTGCGTTCATCTAATAGGTAAATAGAGCAGACATCCACATGCATGGCTTCTGCGACCTGATTTACCATAATATCGAGTGATTCATGCAAACTGGTGGACGCATTGATTTCTTGTACAATGCGTCTAAGGGTATCCAGTTGCATGTTCGACATACGCGCTACTCCATATTCTAATCAATGATTTGAGGTCAGTTTTACACCACAGATGACCCTATAACAATAAGCTAAAAAATCTACATCTTCATGCAAATTTTAAGGTTTTTTCAGGGGCAATTGATTGCACAATTCCACCATCGCTTTACGGTAGACGTCACGTTTAAAATTGACGACCTGACCAAGCGGATACCAGTAACTGACCCATTGCCATTGATCAAATTCGGGTGGGTCGGACAAATTCAGCCGAATATGATGCGCTGACGC
Source organism: Acinetobacter sp. PW68 (assembly GCF_020982655.1). Taxonomy (NCBI): domain Bacteria; kingdom Pseudomonadati; phylum Pseudomonadota; class Gammaproteobacteria; order Moraxellales; family Moraxellaceae; genus Acinetobacter; species Acinetobacter sp. PW68. Next base: position 429,722 of record NZ_JAHZSX010000001.1, read on the forward strand.
TGTCAGTTGCAATAAAAACCACTTCTGTTTTTGACCAATACATACGGGATCCGAATCCGTGCGTATATACCGATGTGGCAAACGATAACGCAGCCAACCTTTAGTTTGCGCGATAACTTGGACGTGTTCGGGCAGTAAGCCAACTTCTTCTCTCAGCTCACGATAAAGTGCCTGTTCAGGGGTTTCTCCATATTGGATACCTCCTTGCGGAAATTGCCATGCATTGTGACCAATGCGTTTTGCCCATAAAACTTGTCCAAACTCGTTTGCCAAAATGATCCCGACATTGGGTCGGAAACCTTCTGAGTCGATCATTTGGCTACCTAAATATTGTTTAATTTATGACTTTGCACTCGGGGATGATGATTTCTTTTCTCCAACTCGAAAACGCAAAGTGTAAATAATGTTAAAATTGCTATGATCTTAACGAATTTCTATCGACTAGCGGAGATAGATTTACAATTTTTTTCTTAAATTTCAGTTTTTACGAGTATTTTCATGAAATTGGCGCTATTTGATCTCGATCACACCTTGTTAAATACTGATTCAGATCATTCTTGGGGTGAGTTTTTGGTAAGTGAAGGCTTGGTCGATCCTGTTCGCCATCGCGCCATGAACGACAAGTTTTATGAAGACTACAAAGCAGGGCAACTCGACCCAATTGCATATAACGAATTTGTATTTGAGTTTTTAACCCAGCACGACAATCAGTACCTCACAGATTTGCATGAATTATTTATGCAAAAGGTGATTCGTCCACAAATGCGCCCTGAAGGGTTTAAAGCGATTCAGCGTCATCAGGCTTTAGGACATGAATTGGTGGGCATCACCGCAACTTCTGACTTTATTACGGCACCTATTTTTCGTGAATTTGGCATTACTGAAATTATTGCCACCAATGCGGAAGTGGTCGATGGTAAATATACAGGCAAGGTAATTAATACCGCATGTTACCAACAAGGCAAATTGGTACGTTTGGAGCAATGGCTTGCAGGGCGTGAAGTGACAGAATCTTGGGCATATTCAGACTCGATTAATGATCGTTTCTTGTTGGAATATGCAGATCACGCGATTGCTGTAAATCCTGATGCACGTTTACAGGCTTTGGCGGAAGAGCAAGGGTGGGATGTGCAGGATTGGTCAATTTAAGTCTGAATTTTTTGAGGCATTGCTACTTTGACTTTTACTAGCTTATTGATTTGTTTTTTTGTTTATTGCAATGTTGGATTATGTCATTCATTTTTAGAATAGGCATGCTAAGGTAAGGCAAGAATTAAATACGATCAGGAGTGAAAAAATGAGTGGTGTACGCCCAAGAATGACACATTTATTTGAACAACTGGGTTTGGATGCCAGTGAAGCTGCAATTCAGCAATTTATTGAAACGCATCAACTGAATGCAGAAACAACAATTGCCGAGGCAGAATTTTGGACGGAAGCACAGCGTCAGTTCATCGTCGAAAAAATCAAATCGGATGGTTCATGGGCAATAGTGGTAGATCAATTGAATGAATCTTTGCATGAAGATTCGGTGAATCGTTAAGATTACACTTGCCCTAAATTAAGCCAATAAAAAACACCCTCAGTACAATCGTATCTGAGGGTGTTTTCATTCCAAAAAACGATTAATCTTTTAGTGTTTCATCATCTCAATCAATTCTAAAACAGCGCGTGATTGCGTCCGGCCAGGATGCCATACCATGCCCAATTGACGGTTCATTTCCAAGTCAATATCTAACTGTTGTAACTCCTGATTGACCAACGTTTTAGGTAAAACAGACCATCCCAAACCAATTGACACTAACATCCGAATTGATTCTAACGGATTGTTGCTCATGGTAACTTTGGGTTTGACGCCTTGCTTTTCAAATTCTGCCAAAGTGATTTGACTGGTATAAGTTTGCGCGGCAGGCAACAAACTTGGGTAGGCGAGTAAATCGGTCAATTGCAGGTTTTTCTGATGTGCAAGCGGATGAAAAGGTGCGACCACAAACACTAATGGATCATTCCAAATGGTGACATAAGACAGACGTTCATCTAATTTTGGTGGTAAGGTCAGAAAAGCCAGTTCTAAATCACCCGCCAAAACTTGTTCATGTGCCTGTTCAGAATCGACAAAATGCACATCTAGCGTGACGTTGGGAAATTCCTGTACATATTCACGCAAATGATCGGGTAAATGATGCAAACCAATATGGTGACTGGTGCCAATTTTCAGTTTGCCTTGAACCTGTCCTTGCTCATGACTGAGGGTGTGGTGAATATCGCCGAGTTCATTCAGCCAGTTTTTGACTTTAGGCAATAATGAATGTGCTGCATGCGTGGCTTGCACCCCACGACCTGCCGACTCAAACAGCTTCACGCCAAAATAGCCTTCTAAGCTGTGAATGCGTTTGGTCACCGCAGGTTGGGTAATAAATAACTGATCTGCTGCCAAAGAAATAGAACCTGTTTCCATGACTTTTACAAAGGCTTCAAAGGCTGCAAGATTCATTTGAACCATCCATAAAGATTTTTTATTACTGTGTTTATTATTTAGAAAAAATTAGAATTAATCAAAACAAATTCTACTTATTTTGAAACTATGCTGTCGGGATGATCTAATCGATATACAGTAAAGATAAAAAAGATCATCGTGGACCGTAACCATGATGATCTCAAATTGAAATGGAATATTCACAAACAGAATCTTTAAAGCCGTTAAGCGATAATTTTAGAATCTTGTTTTTGTGCTTTCTTTTCCCAAATGCGCTCGTGAATGAAATACGCTACAGCTTGTACTGTTGGTTCGACCAAACTTAAGGTAATGGCCATCCAAATATTGCCTGTGACTATATAACCGACCACCATCGCCACGGTGATGTGCATGATGTAGTAGCTTAAAGTTTTTTTGAACATCCGTTGATTGTTGGTGACAAATTTTTGAATATGACTCATGTGAATACTCCTTATGCTGCTTTGATCGTTTTCTGTGTGGATAGCTAAAGGATAATCATTCTTATTTAATTTGTAAAAGCGAATAATTTTGTAATTTTAATTGGAAAATTAGATTTTAATAGTAAGATTACAAGGTCAAGATTTTAAGCATCTATTCAGTTTTGCTTATAGGCATGTTGTAATCAATCAATAAAAATTATTTTGCTTGAAAGAATAAAGGGTCTGCTGACATTTCATAAATGGCTTGCGCTGTAGGCTAAAACTGAGTAGATCAGGCATGAAATGCAGGGAATAGCGAGACTATTGCCAAGTTTCATAACGCAATCTGAGAAAGTTTTAGCCACATGAGCAAAAACAAAGCATTGCTTTGTTTGCTGCGCAAGGGGACAAGCATATTTTTTGCTGCTATTGCGTTATGAGTCAGTCATTTAGAATGACTAAATTTCCTGCCTCATGCCTTATATCAGCTAAAAAATATGCATTGTCGCAAACATAGACGAAGTGTCAATAGACCCTAAAAATTCCTAAAAGTTTTTAAATTAATAAAAATGATAAATTAGATTTATACAAATTCGCGGTTATAATCAAATTAATGAAAAAATTACCCAGTCCAGTGGAGTAGATCTGACATGGCAGGCGAAAACCAACAAGCACAAAATCCAACTGCAAAAACTTTGTATGACAAATTGTGGGATGATCACTTGGTCACTCAACGTGATGATGGCTCGGCTTTATTGTATATCGACCGTCATTTATTGCATGAAGTGACTTCTCCACAAGCCTTTGAAGGTTTGCAACTTGCAGGACGTAAACCGTGGCGTTTAAGTGCCAACGTGGCAACGCCTGACCATAACGTACCAACGTCAAAGAAAGAACGTGCGGACGGTATTGCGGGTATTGAAGATGATACTTCACGTATTCAGGTACAAACTTTAGATGACAACTGTAAAACCTTTAATGTGGTGCAGTTTGACATCAACGACATCCGTCAGGGGATTGCGCATGTGGTTGGGCCTGAGCAGGGCTTAACTTTGCCAGGTATGACCGTGGTTTGTGGTGACTCACATACTGCGACTCACGGTGCATTTGGGTGTTTGGCGCATGGTATTGGGACGTCTGAAGTTGAACACGTATTAGCAACCCAATGCTTGGTTCAAAAGAAAATGAAAAACATGCTAGTGCGTGTAGATGGCAAATTAGGTCAGGGTGTTACACCTAAAGATGTCGTTTTGGCGATCATTGGTAAAATTGGTACTGCAGGCGGTACAGGTCACGCGATTGAGTTCGGTGGTCAAGTGTTCCGCGATATGTCGATTGAAGGCCGTATGACAGTATGTAACATGGCGATTGAAGCAGGCGCGCGCGTGGGTATGGTGGCTGTGGATGACAAAACCATTGAATACGTGAAAGGTCGTAACTATGCACCAAAAGGCGAGCAATGGGATGCTGCAGTTGCTTACTGGAATACTTTACATTCAGACGAAGGTGCACACTTTGACACCGTAGTGGTATTACAAGGTGAAGAAATTGAGCCGCAAGTGTCTTGGGGAACTTCACCTGAAATGGTGATTCCAGTGTCACAAGCCGTACCAACTTTAGAACAGGCGAAAGATGACGTACAGCGCAATGACTGGACGCGTGCTTATCAATATATGGGCTTAACTGCAGGTCAGTCTTTGGCAGATATTCAATTAGACCGCGTATTTATTGGCTCATGCACCAACTCGCGTATTGAAGATATTCGTGCAGCCGCTGAAGTGATTAAAGGTCGTAAAGTTGCAGCAAGCATTAAACAGGCGATGGTGGTTCCGGGTTCTGGTTTAGTTAAGCAACAAGCGGAACAAGAAGGCTTAGACAAAGTGTTTGTAGAAGCAGGCTTTGAATGGCGTGAACCAGGTTGTTCAATGTGCTTGGCAATGAACGCAGACAAATTGCAACCGGGTGAACACTGTGCATCGACTTCAAACCGTAACTTTGAAGGTCGTCAAGGTAACGGTGGTCGTACCCATTTGGTGAGTCCAGCAATGGCAGCTGCGGCAGCAATCGCAGGTCATTTTGTAGACGTACGTTCATTCTAAGTTATGCCCTCATCCCAGCCTTCTCTCAGAGAGATGGCGTTCCCTCTCGCTATAGCAGAGGGCAAGGGAGAGGTTACGGATTCAGTGAGAATTAAACATGAAAAAATATACCGTTGAACAAGGTATCGTTGCACCATTAGACCGTGCCAATGTCGATACAGACTTAATCATTCCAAAACAGTTTTTGAAATCGATCAAACGCACTGGTTTTGGCGATAACTTATTTGATGAATTGCGTTATTTAGATGAAGGTTATCCGGGTCAGGACAATTCAAAACGTCCGATTAATACTGAGTTTGTGTTGAATCAGCCACGTTATCAAGGTGCTTCAATCTTAATTTCACGTGCCAACTTTGGTTGTGGTTCAAGCCGTGAGCATGCACCTTGGGCATTGAATGAATATGGTTTCCGTACCGTTATTGCACCAAGTTTTGCCGACATTTTCTTCAATAACTGCTTTAAAAACGGCATGTTGCCTGTGATCTTGTCTGAAGAGCAGGTCGAGCAATTGTTTCAAGAATGTGCGGCAACAGAAGGTTATCAATTAACCATCGACTTGGAAGCGCAAGAAGTACGCACACCAAGCGGTACGGCATTTAAGTTTGAAGTAGATCCATTCCGTAAACACTGTTTATTGAATGGTTTGGATGATATTGGCTTAACATTACAAGCAGCCGATGACATTCGTGCTTATGAAGAGAAAACCAAGCAGTCGCGTCCGTGGGTTTTTGCCGAAATTCAGGCATAAATTCGCTGAAATTTGTCATAGCATCGCTGCCTAACTCTTGCTAACATCGGCACATAATAATTTTTATATTTTGTATCTAACAGGTGAGGTTAGGGGCGAATAATGACTAAAATTTTCGGTCGGCTTGCTGTCATTGGATTATGTATCACTACGCTAAGCGCATGCCAAACGTGGAATACAGCACGCATTAAACAGGTGAAAGAAACTGAACAAAGCAAATCCAATGCGCTGATTTACTGTGCGGGTACAGATAATTGTGAGTTTGAGCGTTTAAATACGGTCACCATTGTCGATGCAGAAAAACATCGTGTTACACGTGCTGCCATTCAAGAGGGTTTGGTGCGTTTACAGGAATCATCCTTAAATAAATCCAATGCCTTGTATTTATCTGTACCGCCTAAACAACATGAATTGGTGATTCGCTTTTATCCCATTTCTAAAGATCGTGCAGAAAAATTGCATGTGATTCATAAGTTTAATGCCAAGCAAAAATATACTTTTAGAATGTATCGTGACCGCAGTCGTAGTAAAGGCAGCTTGTTAAATGTGTCTGCGCCAGATCCTTTATGTGTAGATTTGGTGCAAAACAGCACAACTATTCGACGTTTTTGCAAACCCTACAATGTCTTAAATGGCTTGGGTGAGTTTGTAGAACAAAAAATTTAATCCCACAGTCTTTGACTGTCAAGAACAATGGAAAATCTCATGTCAAAACATATTTTGATTTTAGCTGGTGACGGCATTGGTCCAGAAATTGTGAAAGCTGCTGAACAAGTGCTGACACGTGTCAATGAAAAATTCAATTTGGGTTTGACTTGGGAACAAGGTTTATTGGGTGGCTCTGCAATTGATGTACATGGCGAACCATACCCAGAAGTGACATCTGAGCAAGCAAAAAAAGCCGACGCAATTTTATTGGGTGCAGTCGGTGGTCCAAAATGGGACAACATTGAACGCTCAATCCGTCCAGAGCGTGGCTTGTTAAAATTGCGTTCAGAACTCAATTTGTTTGCTAACTTACGTCCTGCAATTTTGTATCCACAATTGGCAGATGCTTCAAGCTTAAAGCCTGAAATCGTATCGGGCTTAGATATCTTAATCGTGCGTGAATTGACAGGTGGTATCTATTTCGGTCAGCCACGCGGTATTCGTGAATTAGAAAACGGTGAAAAACAAGGTTTTAACACCGACGTATATGCTGAGTCAGAAATCAAACGCATTGCAAAAGTGGCGTTTGAAATGGCGAAATTGCGTGGTGGTAAAGTATGTTCGGTGGATAAAGCCAATGTACTAGAAGTGACTGAATTGTGGAAGCAAACTGTGACTCAGTTACATGCAGAACAGTACCCAGAAATCAACTTGTCGCACATGTATGTCGATAACGCAGCGATGCAATTGGTACGCGCGCCAAAACAATTTGACGTATTGGTGACAGGTAACTTGTTTGGTGACATCTTGTCTGATGAAGCGGCGATGTTGACAGGTTCTATTGGTATGTTGCCATCTGCGTCTTTAGACGAAAATGGCAAAGGTATGTATGAGCCTTGCCATGGTTCAGCGCCAGATATCGCAGGTCAAAACTTGGCAAACCCATTGGCAACCATTCTTTCTGTGGCAATGATGTTACGTTACACCTTCCGCGAAGAAGCGGCAGCAAAAGCCATTGAAGATGCAGTAGGCAATGTATTAGATCAAGGTTTACGTACTGCCGATATTATGTCTGAAGGCATGAATAAAGTTGGTACTGTTGAAATGGGTCAAGCAGTCGTTACGGCACTCAACTAAAAATTTAAGCGATTTAACCTATCGCTTACAGCTCAAAATCATTAAACGCAGTCTTCGGGCTGCGTTTTTTTATTGGTTTTGTACTTTCAGAGTGTTTTAGCTAGGAGACTTAACAGCGTTGTCCCGAAACATACACTGCGGTAGCAATACCCTGCTGTAGGCGAAAATACAAAGTAAGCATCCGGCTAACACAGCCTTACCAAGCGATCCTATAAGCCTTAATTTAGTCCCCACTTAGAAACAAGTGGGGACTTAAATTTATGACTACAAATCATCAGACATCCATCGCATCTCTTGCGAAAAAACGAAGAACATACAGTGCTGAATTTAAACAGCAGATCGTTCAGGCTTGTAAAGCACCGGACGTTTCAATTGCTTCAGTCGCTTTGCAACATGGATTGAATACAAATCTTGTATCCAAATGGATTCGCTTAATTGATGCTAAGCCAGGGAGTGATCGCTCACCACTACCGAATAAACCTGCATTTATTGCCTTATCTTGCTCTGCACCATTAGATCCTACTCCTACTGACATGTTAAAAGTTCAAATTACTTTACCCCACTCAAAAGCAGAAATTGGCTTGAAATGGCAAGTATCAGAAATACCTGCCTTGGCAGAATTACTCAAGGTGCTGGCAACATGATCCGTATCGATGAAATCTGGCTTTCTACCCAACCTCTGGATATGCGAGCAGGGATGGATACTGTCATGGCTCAGGTGGTGAGAGCCTTTGGCTACATTAAACCGCATTGTGCTTACCTGTTCTGTAATAAACGTGGCCATCGCATGAAAGTGCTGGTACATGATGGACTGGGCATCTGGCTGTGTGCCCGGCGGCTGGAACAGGGAAAATTCCACTGGGCTAAAGTTCACCAGGGTGAAAGCGTAGCTCTCAACCCGGAACAGTTACAGGCATTAATCCAGGGTTTGCCTTGGCAGCGCATTGGACGACAGCAGGTGGTCACGATGCTCTAAACCAAGCTCGGCTATTCTGCTATCCTCCAAACGTTCTATTTCATTCTTCTCATGACCTCAGGCATACTGCGGTCATGAATACGCTGCCAGATTTAAGCCAACTGACCCATGAACAACTGCTGGAATTCACCCGGCAGTTGGCGATGCAGCATCAACAACTCGCAGAAGATAAACAACAATTAGATGCTCAAGTTCAACATCTGGAAGTATCAAATCAACAATTAGGTACCAAAGTTCAACATCTTGAAGTCACCAATCAGCAATTAGATTCTAAAGTTCAGCATCTTTCTATTCTCAATCAAAAATACGAGCATGAACTGGCGCTGTTTAAACAGCATAAATTCGGCAGTAAAAACGAACATCTCACCGCAAAACAAATCCATCTGTGGGATGAGGCGGTCGAAGAAGATATCGCAGCCGTTGATCTGGAATTAGAACGATTAAATGCAGATAAAACCCATGCAGCGACACAGAAAGCCACAGTCAACAAACCTAAACGTCGACTGCTGCCAGATCATCTACACACCATCCGTATTGAGCATGAACCTGCATCAACCCAATGCAGTTGTGGCTGCCAGTTACGTCGTATCGGCGAAGATATCAGTGAAAAACTGCATTTCAGACCGGCACAGTTCTATAAGGAACAGCATGTACGTGGCAAATGGGTCTGTGATCAGTGCGACACCCTGACTCAGCAAGCGATGCCCGCCTATGTGATTGATAAAGGTATTGCCAGTCCTGAACTGCTCAGCCATGTGCTGGTATCGAAGTATGCCGATCATTTGCCGCTGTACCGTCAGCGCCTGATCTATCAGCGGGCTGGCATTGATCTGTCCAGATCCACGTTATCTGACTGGATTGGTCGCTGCGGTGTGGAACTGGAACCTCTGGCCAATGCCTTAAAACAGGTGGTGCTGCAACAGCGGGTGATCCATGCCGATGAAACGCCGGTCACCATCATGCGGATGGGTGATGATGAGAAAAAACCGAAGAAAGGTTATGTCTGGGCCTATGCCACCACACAGTATAATCCAGTTCAGGCGGTGATCTATGACTTTCAGGATAGTCGTTCAGGCCAGCATGCTGAAGAGTTCTTGAAAGGCTGGCAGGGCTATCTAGTCTGTGATGATTACAGTGGTTATAAAGCACGTTTTAAATCAGGCCAGGTGATTGAGGTAGGGTGCATGGCCCATGCACGTCGTAAATTCCATGAACTGCATGTAACTGGGAAAAGTCAGGTTGCTGAACAGGCCTTAGTGCTGATTCAGAAACTGTATGCGATAGAAGCAGAACTCAGGAAAAAGACCGATGGTACAGCGGAAGACCGCCGCGAATACCGACAACAGCATAGTCAACCAGTGATGCAACAACTATATGAATGGCTCAACCAACATCATCTGACAGTGCCATCGAGTTCTCCCACCGCCAAGGCCATCAATTACACTCTGAAGCGTTGGCCAGCTTTAAGCCGCTATCTGGATGATGGCAATCTACCGATATGCAATAATTGGGTAGAGAATCAGATGCGTCCCTGGGCGTTGGGACGCAAGAACTGGCTGTTTGCAGGTTCGCTGCGCAGTGGTCAGCGAGCGGCAAACATCATGACTTTAATCCAGTCAGCAAAGCTGAATGGCTTGGATCCGTATGCCTATTTAAGTGATGTGCTGAAAAGGCTGCCGACGCATAAAGCGACCCAAATTGAAGAATTGCTGCCACACTGCTGGAAACCTAAATCGAATTAAAATTGGTATGGGATTCAGCGGACGCTTACAATACAAATCACAAGTCAGTGCAACATCGTAACTTTCATGACTCGGGATACCGATATTTAACGGAACAGCACCAATACCTGTAGTGGGATGCTGCGCCATAGGGATCGGAACACGTACAGGACGAATGATACGGTAATGTAGCAATTGAGGGGTAGCTTGAGCTGTACCAAGCTGTTGATAGCCAATTTGGCTTAATTGCAAATGGGTCAGGATATATTGGCTAGATTGACCAATAAATTGCTGTAAATACGCATCGCGGTTTAAAGTGGAATGCGGTGGATTACTACTACACGCCACTAAACTGAGCGCAAAAAGAACTGTTATACAAGCAACGCAGGATCGAAATAACATGCTTTTTCTCCCTTGCTCAAAACTTTATTGTAGAAGGCAATGCAAGAAAAGAATGTGGTGATTCGATAAGTGGTGGAAAGCAAGAATGAAAGGCTAGGCAGAAATTTTTGAGGTGAACGTAAAAAAGCCACTCCGAAAGTGGCTTTGCTTACACTAAAACTTAGCGTGCGCGGTAAGTGATGCGACCCTTTGTTAAGTCGTAAGGGGTCATTTCAACTTTCACACTGTCACCCGTTAAAATACGAATATAGTGTTTACGCATTTTACCAGAAATGTGAGCAATCACTTCATGACCGTTTTCTAAACGTACACGAAACATAGTGTTAGGAAGCGTTTCGGTGACAACGCCTTCGAACTCAATGAGTTCCTCTTTATTGGCCATAGCCTACCTGAGTATCAAATTGGAAAGGCGCAAATTATAGGCAATTTATCTGCAAAAATCAAGATGCTTAATCCTATACGCCGATCATCTGTTAGTAAAATAAGCGAATCATCGGTTTATACTTTTTCTGTAAAAATGGGCCTGTTTAGGTTGTCAGTTCGGTCAATCGCAGTTAATCTAATTTCAATCTTTTTAAGTATAAATGAAGTACATACAAGGAAGGTTTTTGCGTGGGTCAGCTAACAGATGCATCGGTTGTATTGCGATTAGGCTACCAAGCGATTCGTCGTGCGGGGTTGCCAACCGAAGAAATTTTAACAAAAGCTGGTGTGGCCTTAAATCAGGTCGAAGCCAATGAGCGAACGCCTTTAAATGCACAATATGCGTTTTGGGTTGCGGCTGAGGAAGTCAGTAAAGACCCTGATATTGGTTTACATCTGGGGGAACATTTGCCACTTTACCGTGGGCAAGTGATTGAACATTTGTTTATTTCTTCAGAAAACTTTGGTGAAGGTCTAAAACGCGCTTTGGCTTATCAACGCCTAATTAGTGATGCTTTTGATGCTAAATTGGTAGTGGAAGATGGTCGCTGCTATTTAACCAATGGTGTGCAGCCAGGGGCAGAAAATATCGTTAATCGTCATTTTTCTGAATGCGCCATGTCGGGTGTTTTACGATTCTTTAAATTTATTACTGAAGGTCGTTTTCAGCCCATTTATATCGACTTTAACTTTAGTCAAGGCGCTACTGATGATGAATATTTCCGTGTCTTTGAATGTCCTGTGAGTTTGGGGCAGAAAGAAACGCGTTTGTATTTTGATCCGAGTATTTTGGATTATCCGCTGTGGCAGGCAGAGCCAGAGTTGTTGCAATTAAATGAACAGTTGGCATTGGAAAAGCTACAGGAACTGGCGCGTTATGACTTGGTTGGTGAAGTGCGCCGTGCTATTGGTTCAACCTTAGAAAGTGGTGAAACCACCTTGGAAACAGTAGCGGCGCAATTGAATATCACACCACGCCGTTTGCGTACACAATTGAGCGAAGCCAATACCAGTTTTCAGCAAATTCTGTCAGATTACCGTTGTCGTTTGGCTAAACGATTATTATCGAATACCAATGAAAGTGTGGAGCGGATTGTATATTTAACGGGTTTTTCAGAGCCTAGTACTTTTTATCGTGCCTTTAAACGCTGGACCAATGAAACCCCAGTGGAATATAGAAAACGTAAACAGCGTTAAATTACCTCTTAAGTCCCTCCTAAAAGGAGGGATTTTTTCATTCCTTTAATTTTGTAGATCTGTGGTTTGTCTTCTATAAGGCGGGATTAGGGGGAGGAAAATTTTAAAAAGAGATTATTCTGGCATGTTTAACCAATGTGGACCTAAAGGAACTTTCGGTAAATCAAACTGTTCAGGATAATGTGCCTGAATAAAATACAAACCATCTGGCGGGGCGGTAATCCCCGCAGCTTTACGGTCTTGAGCTGCAAAAATTTGGTCAATATGCTCAATGTCATACAAACCTTGCCCAATCTCCAAAAGGCAACCCATGATATTGCGTACCATGTGATGCAAAAATCCATCGGCTTGAATATCTAATACCAAATAATTGCCGTGACGAATTAAGCGGCAATGGCTGACATGACGGACAGGCTGATTGGACTGACAGGCTGCAGCACGAAAGCTTTCAAAATTATGTGTCCCTTCAAATTTCTGCGCAGCTGCAATCATTTTATCGACATCTAAGGGATAATAAGCGTGGGTGACTTGTTTGTGCAGCAAGGCTGGGCGTTGTGGATTGTTATACACGACATAGCGATAACGCCGTGCCTGAGCCTTAAAACGAGCATGGAAGTCCATATCCATCGTTTTAATCCATTGAATTGCAATGTCTTTGGGGAGTTGGCTGTTGGCACCCATTAACCAACCGCGTTCAGGGCGAATGGCATGCGTATCAAAATGTGCCACCATATTTGTTGCATGCACGCCTGCATCGGTACGTCCTGCACCATGTAAAATAATGGGCTCATCGGCAATTTTACTCAGAACTTTTTCAATGGTTTCCTGCACACTGGGTACGCCTGCTTGCTGGGTTTGCCAACCCCGATACCGAATGCCACAAAACTCTATTCCGATTGCAAAACGCTGCATAATCACCTCAAATCACACTGAAGACTGCCAATGCGCATACCACTGTGCAAGGCTGTCGTATTGTAAATACATTTTTAAGGCTTTGGCATAAAGATCTGCGTGACTTTGGCAATCACTGATTAAAATTTTACTGTCCTGTAACCACTGGCTGATCGCATAGCGTTGCTGCATGCCACCAAAAGGGACTTGTGTGGTGAGAATCACGGCACATTGTTGAGCTTGCAAAGCCTGAATTAACGCAATCACTTCGGCATTGACAGCCATATTGCCAGTGCCATAACTCTGTAAAATCAGGCAGTGTGGTGGCTGTTGCTGTAAGGCTTTTAAATTATCGACCAAAGCAGAAATGGCAATTGGCTGCAACATCCAATTCAGGCAGTTAAAGTGCTGGGCTTTTTCAATATGCTGAGTTCTAATCTTGAATGCTGGTTCATTCTGCGATTTGCTCTCCGTGCAAGCCAAAGCGGACTGTCCTGTAAATGCATTTAACTCTGTGGTATGTTGTTTTAGTGCCGTTGCGGCATGAATCAGTTGATGATGGAAAGCAAGATATACGCCCGGAGTCACTTGATGAATCTGTTGTAGAGCAAAATTTAGGTTGTCTAAGGCATCACTAAATTCACGGGTATCTGTACCTTGTGCATTGAGTAAGGGATATTGGCTACCCGTGAGAATGACATGAGTACTTTGGACTAAAAAACGTGCTAAGACTGCACTGGCATAGCTGAGCGTGTCTGTGCCATGTATAATGACGAAATGTTGAAAATTATCTTGTTGTAATTTTTGAATATATTGAATGAGCTGTAACCAGTCTGCTGCTGTACATGCGCTACTGTCTTTAATGACAGGGGCAACAAAGCACTCAATCTCTAAATTTAGTGGCAAAACCTGTGTCACACGTGGCAGGAATTGCTCGGCAGGCATTGGGCTTAGTGGTTCACCGACACAGCCAAAAGTGCCGCCCATGTAGATTAACGCAATTTTTTTCATCATAAAAAAAAGCAGCCAAGAATGACTGCTTAATCTTAATCTGATTTGAATTAAGAAGCGATTTGATTCAGTAACTGATCTGCACGTTGGCGTTGTTCAGCAGAGTAATGAGCGTCTTGTTCACCAAGCAAAGCTTTCGCTGCATCATACGCGCCCAATTCAACATATTGGCTTGCTAAGTCTAAGTTCAACTGAACTTCATCCACTTGGGATAAGTCTGGAAATGATTTCACCAAAGGATCATTCAGATCAATATCTGTACCGATGAAGGTTGCAGCAGCTTCATGCGCAATACTTGGTGCAGCAATGACTTCTTCAGGTTCAATTGCAGGCTGAAGCTTGGTTTCTGCAGCAGGCGTATTGTCAAATGTGAAATTAAAATCAGGTGGTGCAGATTCAGCTTTTGCTTCAACCACAGGTGCGCTTTCTGGTGTCGAAAAATTGAAGTCCAAACTTGGGGCTTCGACTGCAGCGGCTTCACTGACTTTTGATTCTGGGGCTGCTGTTTCTGCTGTGGTTTCAGTTGGGCTTGATGCTAAATCAAACGTGAAATCGAGTGGTTTAACTTCCTCAGCAGGGCTTGCACTTGGTTGAGCTGTAATTGCAGGTGCTTCAGTCTTTGCTTCTGCTGGTGCAGAGTCTAGTGAGAAATTAAAATCCAGTGCAGCAGGTTCTGCCGCTTTTTCAACCATAGGCGCAGCTGCAGGACTCAAATTTAACGATGAGGTATTAAATTCTAAAGCTGCATCAGGTTCTGCAGTTTTATTTAAAGTCAGTTCGTGCTGTAACTGGTCAAAAGAAGCCGTTTGATTTGGTGTGCTTACAGGTGTAGTAAGATCTAAGCTACTTGGAGCCGTGGTCGGCACTTCATTTGCTGATTTTTCAACAATATCTTCATGTGAATGAATGGCTTTTTTTGCTTCAGCTTGTGACAGAATATCATCAAGCTCTAAAGAACGTAAATGATTCAGCAATTGCTCAATTGCAAATTCATCTTTTTGTTGCAAATGAATATCAAGCAATAACAAATACAAACCATGCAATGAGTTATCACGTTTTAATGCTTGGTTAATTTGCGCTTCTGCAGCAAAGAAATTACGTTCTTTGATCAGGTTTTCAATGTTGGTTTGGATTTTTACAGGGACAGGGGTAGAGTGTTGTAGTGTTGGAACAACCTCTTCAGCCACCACCGATTTCTGTGCAACTTTTTTACTTGTCCCAGTTTTCTTGGCACTAGTTTTGGCTGGCGCTGCTGTTTTCTTGTTGCTTGGTTCGGCTTCTTTACTTGCTTCACGCTTTTTCAAGAAAATTGCGATCACCAGTAGCAAAATAAACGGAATCACATAAATCAGCATGTTTATACCCCTTGAGGATGTGGTACTTGTTTGACCTTATCCCAAAAAAATCATTGTGTGTAACATTTAGTGTTTTGGCTTATTTGCGGCTTGTTGTTTTTGCAATTGTTGTTGCAGTTCAGCAAGGCGCGCGTTGAGTAATTGAATTCTGTGATCCTTCTGACGTAATGCCAATTCTAATTCTGTTACGTTTCTCTGTAATTTAACGGTTTTCTCACGAGATGTCATAACTTTTAATGACAAGTCGCCCGAAGTTTGTGTGGATTGAGTGTTCTTCTTGGCAGAACCATGGGTCGAGTCCTGTTGATTTTCTGCCACAAGACTCATTTCTGCTTGATTTAAACGATATTTGGCTTTGCCTGATTGTGGTGCGCTGGCTCTTTCTGGTTGTGGAATCGCGACTTTTTTCTCTGGTTTAGAGTTAGCTTGTGCATGTAAATTTAAGGTCGCACCACGACGTAAACGATTGGCATCACCTTGAATAAAAGCATGTTCATTATTGGCTTTAATTTGCTGCATCACTTCAGCAACAGGGCGGTTGTTTTCACCCGCAATGCGTGAGGCAATGGCCCATAATGATTCATTCGATTGTACTACATGTTGGGTATTGACTGCAGGCTTGGCTGTGGCAGGGCTTGGTTTAGCCTGTGTAGCCGCTGTTTGTGCAGGCTTTTCCGCGGCGGCAACAGGCTGAGTTTGTGCTAATTGCTTCGTGCGTTGCTGTTCAGCAAATTTTTGTACCAATGGATCAGCCGATTGTTGTGCGGTGACTGAAGTAGTAGCTGTAGATGCAGTTGGTGTTGGGTTGTTATTTCTTTGTCCTGGTGCTGCTTTTGGAGCAGCAACAATCGTATTTTCATTTGCTGCGCTACGGCTTGGCGCAGTTTGGATTACTGTTACTACTTGATGGTTTAATGCAGGTGGTCTATTGCGTTGAATGGTTAAGGGTGCTTCGAAGGCTTGTTGTTCAATTGCTTTGGGTGTTTCAACCTGATAGGTCGCACTTACAGGTAAATTTAAAGCAATATCTTGCTCATTGACAATCATGATAGGCGTTAAAGCTTGTTCATTGCTGCGTTGCATAGCTGCCAATGGAGCAGGTGAACTGCGTTTTAAAGGTGTGCGAATATGTTGCAGGCGGGTTGCATTGCCTTCTTTAATTTTAACTACAATATTCAACTCAGACTCAGTTAACGGTCGGGATGAAGTAATGGTGATGACCCCTGTGCCGTTACTGTTACGACGTGTAAAAAAGTTAAGATGACCTGGTGGGCGGTGACTCGCACCAATTGACATCAGATCGTCAGCCGTAGCTAAACTGACATCAATCACTTCATTAACATTCGATTGACGAAAGTTGATTTCGGCATAGAGCAATTCCCCAGTGGTTGACTGAATTTGAATCGGGTCAACATTCATTGCATACATTTGCTGTGAAGCCAGAATAGATAAAATAGCGATCTTTAATTTGTTATATACAGTCATCTTAATTGTTAGCTCGGTCATTTATCGCAAGGCGAAAAGGATAGAGTAGCGAGTTGTAGGGCGATTGAAAAATTTTAACATGTTGATTACATAAAAAAGCCAGTCTAATTTGACTGGCTTGTTAAGATCGATCACGGAATCGAAAATGATTCAGTGTTGTAGACGAGGCTTAAGCATTTTTGTAATCAATTAAGATTCGTAACATACGACGTAATGGCTCTGCTGCACCCCAAAGTAATTGGTCACCTACAGTGAATGCACCGAGGTATTCTTTACCCATGTTCATTTTGCGTAAACGACCAACAGGTACTGTTAAAGTCCCTGTAACGGCAACTGGGGTAAGATCGGTCATTGATGCTTCGCGTGTATTTGGTACCACTTTTGCCCATTGGCTCGATTGACGAATCATATCTTCAATTTCGTTCAATGGAACGTCTTTTTTCAGCTTCAATGTGATTGCTTGAGAGTGACAACGCATTGCACCAATACGCACACAATGACCATCAATTGGAACGATCTGCTGATTGCCTAAAATCTTGTTGGTTTCAACCTGACCTTTCCACTCTTCTTTTGACTGACCGCTTTCAAGCTGTTTGTCGATATATGGAATGAGAGAACCCGCTAAAGGCACACCAAAGTTTGCCGATGGGAAACCTTCGCCACGCTGTAATTCGGCAATTTTGGAGTCGATGTCTAAAATGGGTGAACGAGGATCATCTAACAAGTCTTTGGTGTTGTTGTACAAGTAGCCCATGCCTGTGATCAGCTCACGCATGTTTTGCGCACCTGCACCAGAAGCTGCTTGATAGGTCATTGACGTTGCCCATTCCACCAAATTGTTTTGGAATAATGAACCCAAGCCCATCAACATGAGTGAAACAGTACAGTTGCCACCCACAAATGTTTTGGTGCCATTTACCAAGCCATCTTTAATGACATTCATGTTGACTGGATCAAGTACGATAATCGCTTCATCATCCATGCGTAGGGTAGATGCAGCATCAATCCAGTAACCATTCCAACCTTCTGCTTTAAGCTTTGGGAAAACGGCAGAAGTGTAATCACCACCTTGACAGGTAATAATGACATCCATTTGCTTCAGACTTTCAATATCTGTTGCATCCATAAGTGCTGGGGCAGTCTTACCACCAAACGCTGGTGCTTCACCGCCAGCATTACTGGTAGAGAAATAGAATGGCTCAAAATGAGCAAAATCATTTTCTTCAACCATACGTTGCATAAGGACGGAACCCACCATCCCGCGCCAACCGACCAGACCTACTTTCATGTCACTTTGCCTCGGTGCGTTAAAAAATAATAAAGGAATGTAAGTCTATCAAAAGGGGACACAACTGCAAGCATTACATGAACAAAACATGAGTATTATTGAGTGAAATCTCGTGTTTGTGTTACATACAAAATTGATAACTTTGGTTTTCATGTAAAAACCAAAAAAAATACAAAAGAGTAAAGCAAGATGATTTGGGTAAAAGGGCTTGCAATATTAGTCATTTGGTTAAGTTTTTGGTCACTGATTCCACGCGATGAATGGTGGATTCGGGGCGCAGATTTTCCACGTTTACAGATCTTGGTTTTAGGCATCATTGCCTTTGTTTTGCTCCTGATTTGGGAGCAGGAGTGGGATATGTCTAGCCAAGTGATTTTGATTGGACTGATTGCGGCTTTGGCTTATCAGCTCAAAATGGTCTTGCCCTATACCTTGCTGTGGAAAAAACAGGTTAAACAAGTCCGCCCTGAACAGTTAAATCCTGAAAAACAGATTTCATTAATCGTGTCCAATGTCCTGACACCAAATCAGAAATATCATCTGTTGATTGAACATATTCAAGCCTTAAAACCAGACTTGGTATTGACTTTAGAAACTGATTTGGCATGGCAACAAGCCTTGTCTGTGATTGAAGCCGACTATCCTTATCGGGTCGCTGTGCCTTTAGATAATTTATATGGCATGCATTTATATAGCCGTTTGCCGTTACAAAACAGTGAGATCAAATTTATTCTGAGTGATGAAATTCCATCTATTCATACCAGTGTGATTTTGCGTTCTGGGCAACCTGTACAATTGTATTGTTTGCATCCCAAACCTCCGAGTCCGACTGAAGCCAAAGATTCAGTTTTAAGAGATGCCGAATTGTTAATTGTAGGCGATCAAATCAAAGATTTAGATGAAAGCTGTATCGTGATGGGAGATTTAAACGATGTAGCATGGTCGCGGACGACACGCTTGTTTCAGCGGATCAGTGGTTTGCTCGACCCGCGCGTTGGGCGGCACTATATCAATACCTTTCATGCCGATTATCCTCTATTGCGTTGGTCATTAGACCATGTTTTTCATAGTACCGATTTTGCATTGGTGGATATGCAGCGTTTAGCGCATATCGGTTCAGATCATTTTCCTATATATGTTGTATTGCAAACTGGACGGGTGTTTGATCGAATTCAAGATGAATTACCGCAAACCGATGTCGATGAGCAAGAAGCTCAACAGGCGATTCAGGAGGGGATTGAAAAAGCAGAGCGAGAAGAAAAACTGGTGACAGATGAAATTGCACAACCATATAAAGCGCAGAATAAATCAGTATAGAAATTAAACGAAAAGTGTACGAAATGGCTTACACGGATTTAGGCGCATGACGCATGTTTTATTCTGACTGATCTGGTTAAGATTAATTCATCAGCACAAGGACTCGGGAACGGAATATCCCATTAAGGAAGACGATGCTGATGGATAAACATCAAGGATATGATGTAGGTAAGGAACGCCACACAACAAAATAACAATAAGTTTTGAAAGCACAACCTCATGAGCCCGAGTTTTACAGGATGTAGAACTCGGGCGATGATTTTTTTAGGGCTTTTTTTTCACTCTCATTTTTTTTATACATATTAAATTTCAATCAGCTCGATTCAGTTTTAAGGCTTTAGGTGTGTTTTGACTGCAAAACTTGCTGATATAAATCTAAGGTTTGATGACACATATCTGCCAAGCTGAACAATTCAACAGGGGCGACACTTTGCGGTGTTTCCAGATGCAATTGTGCTGCATTGAATAAAGCGACTTGGTCATCTACCGCGATGAGTCCTTGCGGATACAGTTGTGACAGAATTTCAGCCACACCACCACGGTTCCAGCCAATCACAGGTGTTCCTACCGATAAAGCCTCAAGCGCAGTGCGTCCAAAGGTTTCTGCCTGATTGGAAAGTGAAAGTACAATATCGCTAAACGCAAGCCACTCACGAATGTCAGAACGGTGTCCAACAAAGGTTATCGCTTCGGTCAAATGTTTATCCTGAATATTACGTTCCAGTTCCTGTAAATAAGCTGCTTTTTTAACATCTGCACCACCTACTACTACAGCATGAACCTGGGGATGCTGGGTTTTTAATTTCGCAATCAGATCAATCAATGTTTCATGACCTTTTAAGCGGGTGATACGTCCCGGCAAACAAATTAAAAACTTATGTTCAAGTTCTGGGAAATCTTGATAGGTATGTTGAATCCATTGTGCCGAAGGTTGATACCCATGCGGAAATGCAGCAGGGTCAATCCCACGATAAATGCGGACAATATCTTCTGGTGGGCAGTTTTGATAATGATCACGAATGTATTTGACCACACTGTCAGAAACTGCAATCACTTTTTCCGCTTGAGTCATAATTTGACTGTAACGGTTAACTGAATAAAAACCATGTACCGTTGAAATTAAGTGTGGGCGCTTTTCGGCTGGCATCCCTTTTAGGGCAAAATGAGTCAGCCATGCAGGTACGCGGGAACGTACATGCACAATATCAGGTTGATGTTGCATAATCAGTTGGCGTAAAGGACGGATTTGCCACAAGCTTGATAATGATTTTTTGTGGATGGCTAACTTTAAATGGGTGGAACCTTCAGCCTCAAGTTGGTTGACCATCCGTCCGCCATTCGACACCACCAATGACGTATGCCCTTGAGCGACTAAAGCTCGGGCGATTTCGAGCGTACCGCGTTCTACACCACCACTGTTTAATTCGGGTAATAACTGCATGACTTTCATGAGTCTTTCCTTCTACCGTGCAGATTAGTAAATATTATCATAACCTTCGGGGCGGCTCTTAAACCGACGATGAAACCACATATATTGGGTAGGGGCGATCCGTAATTGCTGCTCAATAATGAAATTGGTACGCGTTGCATCTGCGACTTCATCTGCGCTTGGAAAATCTAGCAGTTCAGGTTCAATCAAGACTTTATATTGCGGGTTGGAAAGCTCACCTGTACGGTAGAAATATAACGGAATTGCTGCGGCCTTGGTCATTTTAAGTAAACGACGATGCGCCGTAACTGTCGCTGCAGGGACGCCAAAAAACTGTGCCATAACACCTTGTTTTAAACCAAAGTCCTGATCTGGACTATACCAAATGGCACGACCATTTTTTAAGTGACGGATTAAACCACGCATGTCATCGTGGTCAATTTGATGACCGTAAATGGTGGCGCGACAACGGTAAATCAGCATGTCCAGTAAAGGATTATTTTGTGGACGATAGACCACATCGGGGTCAAAATATTGTGCACAGACATAGCCGCCTGCATCTAGCAGAGTAGAATGTGTGCCTAACAATAAAACTCCACGTCCAGCTGCTTGGGCTTGCTGAATATGTTCTAAACCTTCAACCTGAGTACGTCCTTTAAACCACTGTGGACAGTACCACGCATTTAAGGTTTCAAATACGCCGAGCATCTGATCGACAAAGACTTGTCGAGCATTCTCTTGAATTTCAGCCTCACTCCACTCTGGAAAACATACTTCCAAATTGCGTAATGTTGTTACACGACGAGATTTCATGCTGTTAAAGGCAAGATTGCCTAAAAACTGTGCCAGACGATACTGAATTGCCCACGGTAAAATGGCTAAAATCATTAGGCAGACAATACCAATCCAACTGCCCCAATATTTTGGCAACAGGAAAGACCATTGAAATTCGCCTGGTTGATATTCAGTGTGTTGACTCATAATGACCGTGTAAAGTGTTGTATCGTTGCAGTTTAGCACGAACCGATTTTAAAATTTAAAAGCATCCGTCCAATGGGAAAGATGCTTAAAACGATTTTTGCAAAGCTTTGGTGTAAGGAATATGCCCTGTGCTTAAAAAGTTAGGAACAATCACTTAAGCCAATATGCTTAGTTACCATTCGCCAAGTTTTCCAGTTCGTCCCAACGCTCCAGTTTTTCCAGCAACTCTTCATCAATTTCTGCTAAACGCTGTGAAGCTTTGGTGGCTGCATCGGCATCTGTTACAAACCAAGAGCCATCCGCCAGTTTTTCAGCCAATTCGGTTTGTTCCTGTTCCAGTGCTTCAATTTCACCAGGCAGCTGTTCTAAAGCACGTTGATCTTTGTAGCTCAATTTGACTTTTTTCGCTTGTGGCGCGGCAGCTGCAGCCTCGGCTTTGGCAACGGCTTTTTTGACATCACTTTTTTGATCAACTACAGTTTGGTCTGGACGCTGCTGTAAATAGTCCTGATAGCCACCAATATATTCATCAATATTGCCTTTACCATCAAATACCCAAGTCGAAGTCACCACATTGTCCATAAAGGCACGGTCGTGTGAAATCAGCAATAAGGTGCCTTTATAGTCGCTGAGCATTTCCTCAAGCAATTCTAAAGTGACCATATCTAAGTCGTTGGTCGGCTCATCCATCACAATCAGGTTAGATGGTTTGAGTAATAATTTGGCCAGTAAAATACGGTTGCGTTCTCCGCCAGACAAGGCTTTAACTGGCGTGCGCGCACGTTCTGGTGAGAATAAAAAGTCTTGCAAATAACTATAGATATGACGACGTTGTCCGTTCACATCAACAAAGTCTGAACCTTCAGATACGTTATCTTTGACTGACTTTTCCAAATCTAAGACGTTACGTAATTGGTCAAAATAGGCAATTTCCAGTTGTGTGCCTGTTTTGACAGAGCCACCATGTTCAATTTCACCTAAAATGGCTTTAATCAGAGTGGTTTTACCGACACCGTTATCGCCAACTAAACCAATACGGTCGCCACGTAATACCAGTGTAGAAAAGTCTTTAATAATTGGAGCTTGATTGCCAAAGGCCACTTGTAAATGTTCAATATCAAAGACCAGTTTACCTGAGCGATTGGCTTCTTGCGTTGCCATATTGACTTTGCCTTGTTGGAAGCGACGCGCTTTGGATTCTTCGCGTAAGGCTTTTAAAGCACGCACACGTCCTTCGTTGCGGGTACGACGTGCTTTAATGCCTTGACGAATCCATGCTTCTTCTTCGGCTAGTTTTTTATCAAACAGCGCATTTTGTTTTTCTTCAGCTTCTAATTGCTGCGCTTTTAAATCTAAATAACGTGAATAGTTACCTTCGTAGCTGCGTAATACACCACGATCTAACTCGACAATGCGGGTGGCGATACTATCGACAAAAGCACGGTCATGCGAAATAAACAGCAGCGTTAAATTATTTTGATCGAGTAAGAATTTTTCTAGCCATTCAATACTTTCCACATCTAAGTGGTTGGTCGGCTCATCCAGCAACAACACGTCAGGTTGGGTGAGCAGGGCACGTGCCAACAATACACGACGTTTACGTCCCCCGGATAAATCGGCTAAGTCGGCATTTGGATCAAGTCCCATTTTGCTTAAAATGGCATTGACCTTATTTTCCAGTGCCCAGCCATCTAGCTGATCTAGCTTGTGTTGCAGGTTCCCCATACGGTCACAGGCATCCATATCGCCCAATACACAGGCATCGCTGGCTTCGTGATAGGCTTTTAATACTGCAGCAGCTTCACCTGCACCATCGGCCACAATATCGGCGACTTTGCCTGAATCCATGGGTACATCTTGCGCCAACATGGCAATCGTGATGCCATTTTGAATGGACACTTCACCTGCATCGGGCAGTAAACTTCCTTCAATCAGTTTAAGTAGAGTAGACTTACCTTCTCCGTTACGGCCAATCAAACACACTCGTTCGCCACGTTCTAGGTTAAAATTCGCGCCGTCGAGCAAGGCAGGTCCACCAAATGCAAGTTGGACATCCCTTAAAGTAATATAGGCCATAGTGTTTCCTAAAAAATCTCAAATGAGGATTTGAAATGACTAAACAAAGTATAGATGATCAGGCGTCATTTTCCGCACCCATTGAAGATTTGCAAGTGCGAATTGCATTTTTGGACGATTTAGTTGAGCAATTGAATGAACAAGTGGTTCATCAAAGTTTGGAAATTGCTGATTTAAAGAAACAAATGCAGTTGTTATATCAGCGGGTGGAGTCGGCAGATTTGTCGGATGGGATTGCAACATTTGACCCAATGACCAATCGCCCGCCACACTATTAATCAACCGTACTTAATCAAAGATATTGGTTTCAGTACTGAATTTAATTTGACCTTTGCTGTACTTCCCGCTGTAATGCTCGGCTGCTGTGCCTGAATCCTTTAAACCCTATTGTGTTCGCTAAAGTTTATGTCCTCTAAAGTTGTATTACTTGACCTTGAAAATAATCTGCCTACCGCGACTTTGTTGCGAGAAATTATTGAACATCATCCGAGTGTGTATTTGTTTAATTGTGCAGGAAAATTTGAATATAACTTGCAGGATCTAACCGAGTTCGCTGGTTGGATCAGTACGGGGCAGCTTATGATTTTAGAAAGTCCGCGCGCAGAGTTTAAAGAGTTTGAATATGCGGTGGTGGTGGGGCAACTGATGGCACTGTTAGAGCCAGAAACACACGTTGAAGTGATTTCTGCGGCTGACAGTATTCAAATTTTAATGGAAATGTTGCAAGCATCTGAAATTGCTTGTCACCTGATTCATATTCAGCCTGAAACGCAATCTGGAAAAAGCAAAAATCGTTTACCCAGTCCAACGGCAATCCGTAGCAAACCTGAATTGCTGTTGGTAAAAAAGTATTGTGATGCGTTGGCAAAAATGTCAGGCAAGCCAACCAACTTAGAAGCTTTAAAAAACTCGATTGCCAATATTTTGCAACTTGAGGCAGACAAAGTGCAGCATGTGGTTGGCATGTTGATGAGCCTGAAAATTGTAAAGCGGGTGGATGAACAAATTTGCTTTCGTAAAAAAGTGCTGAAACAGTGGGTTCAACTTGACTTGGATGCTGTGGAAGAATTTGCACAAGAGGCGACAGTCACTTCTACAATCGCGGCGCAAACTGAAGCTGCAGAGGTACATCCTCAGCACAGTTTATATAAAAACTTTAGCCAAATTGATCCTGTGCAATGGGAAGTCGCCAAAAAATTACGTGAGCTAAAAGGTGAAAAGCCGAAAGATATTTATGAATTGCGTGATTTACTGGAACAGTTATTTCCAAAATCTGATATTCGTTTATTGCTCAAAGAACTGATTGAAAAAGGCTATATTTATTGGAATGGACATGAAGTTCTATATAGTCATGAAATGTTTTTAAGCTAAGTTTTAGAATTTTTCGATTAATGGCATGAGTCGATTTAAAACCCATCTGCAAGATAGTTTTTTATCGATGCGACTGATTTAATTCATCATTTATCAACTATTTAACGTTTTGAAAATGATGCCTTTTCACGTAAGACAATTTTAAGCTGTTTGTAGGCAGATAGACTAAAACAGTTGAAATAAATAAATCACAGCTTATTTTAATCTTGCGTTTTATATTGTGCTTATGCAACTCTAATATAAGAATAGAAAGGTTGTACTATGGAAAATACTGGAATTTGGGTTGCCGTTGCCATCATCATCTTTGTGATGGGCTCTATTTTTGGTTTGCGCGTTAGCCCAAGAGAAAAAGCTTTGGGATTGATGCGTGAAAAAGCCCGAAAAATGGGACTACATCCACGTTTGGTGGTTGCACCTGATTGGACGAAAATCCCCAAAGCTACGGAATCACGTGCCAGTATGGTGGCGTATTACAGCGTACTCATTGCCGATGCACGTTTACCATTAATGCGTGCTTTGGTGAAAGATCAAAAGCTAGAGCTGCTACATGGTGATGATAAATTCCAAGATTTACCCATTGCATTAAAGGGTATTTATGCTATTGATATGCAGGCAAACTGTGTAGGAATCTATTGGAATGAAGAAGCAGATCTTCGCGCAACTCAATTAGATGAGATGAAAGCTTTTTTACATAGCTTGGCTGAACGTTAATTTTAAACCATTAAATAGGAAATACGGTTACTTATGGCGAACGCTCCTCGGTCCACATCCAAAAGCACTGCAGCCAAATCTGAAGCTGGTCACAAACGTGCCTTAGTGATTGTGGAGTCGCCTGCAAAAGCGAAAACAATCAATAAATATCTTGGTTCGGACTACATTGTGAAGTCTTCGGTTGGTCACGTTCGTGATTTACCAACCAGTGGTAGCGCAAAAACCACAGAAAAGAAAACCGCCACCCGAACCAAACTGACCGAGGCTCAGAAAGCTGAAAAAGCTCAACAAGCATTAGTCAACCGTATGGGGGTTGATCCTGAACATGACTGGAAAGCACATTATGAAGTGCTGCCAGGCAAGGAAAATGTTGTCGCGGAATTAAAAAAACTGGCATCGCAGGTCGATGAAGTCTATCTCGCAACGGACTTGGACCGTGAAGGGGAAGCGATTGCGTGGCACTTAAAAGAAGTCATTGGTGGAGATGACTCACGTTATCAACGTGTGGTGTTTAACGAAATTACCAAAAATGCGATTCAAGAAGCCTTTAAGCATCCTGCGCGTTTAGATACCAACAAAGTCAATGCCCAACAGGCGCGCCGATTCTTAGACCGCGTGGTGGGTTTTATGATTTCGCCACTGCTTTGGGAAAAAATTGCCCGTGGTTTATCGGCAGGACGTGTGCAGTCAGTTGCAGTTAAGCTAGTAGTGGAACGTGAACGTGAAATTCGTGCCTTTGTACCTGAAGAATACTGGCAAGTCTTTGCAGATACTAAATCAGCAAAAGATGACATTCGCCTAGAAGCAGTTAAACAAGCGGGTAAAACCCTCAAGTTACGTAATAAAGCTGAAACTGATGCTTTACTGAACTTGATTAAAGATGCGCAATACACCGTATCTGCACGTGAAGATAAGCCGACCAAAGTCAACCCAAGCGCCCCGTATATCACGTCAACACTGCAACAGGCAGCGAGTACCCGTCTTGGTTTTTCAGTCAAGAAAACCATGATGCTGGCACAGCGTTTGTATGAAGCAGGTTTTATCACCTATATGCGTACTGACTCGACCTTTCTGAGTGATGACGCGGTCAATATGGTGCGTACACATATTGAAGCGGAGTTTGGTCAAAAATACCTACCTGCTAAACCAAATCGATATGGCAATAAAGCAGGTGCACAAGAAGCGCACGAAGCGATTCGTCCATCTAATGTTGCACTTAAAGGCGACAATTTAGTGGGTGTAGAGCGCGATGCACAGCGTTTATATGATCTGATTTGGCGTCAATTCGTGGCCTGTCAAATGACACCAGCCGAATATTTGTCATCGACCATTTTAGTGGATGCCAATGGTGTTGAGTTAAAAGCCAAAGGTCGTACGCTGGTTTTTGATGGTTTCACCAAAGTGCGTGGGCAAAACAAATCGGATGATGATGTATTACTGCCAGCAGTTAAAGTCGGTGAAATTCTTAAATTAGTAAAGCTTGATCCATCGCAACACTTTACCAAACCACCTGCGCGTTTTACTGAAGCTTCCTTGGTTAAAGAGCTTGAGAAAAAAGGCATTGGGCGTCCTTCGACCTATGCTGCGATTATTTCGACCATTCAAGACCGTGGTTATGTCAAACTAGAAAACCGTCGTCTTTATGCCGAAAAAATGGGCGAGATTGTTACAGACCGCCTGGATGAAAGTTTTAATAATCTGATGAACTACGACTTTACAGCAGACTTGGAAGGTCAGCTAGATAGGGTTGCAGATGGTGAACGTGACTGGAAAGACTTACTCAACAGTTTTTATGGTGACTTCAAACAGCGTTTGACCAATGCACAGGGCGAACAAGGCATGCGCCGTAATCTCCCTGTAGAAGTTGATGCAGTGCATTGTAAAGAATGTTCACGTCCAATGCAGATTCGTACAGGTACAACAGGGGTATTCTTGGGATGTTCAGGCTATAATTTGCCACCAAAAGAACGTTGCAAGGGAACTTTGAACCTGACTCCTGTCGAGTCGCTTGCCGCATTGTCGGATGATGATGCCGCTGAAACTGCAGATTTGATGTCTAAAAAACGCTGCCCAATTTGCGAAACGGCTATGGATAGTTACGTGATTGATGGTGGTCGTAAACTGCATATTTGCGGGAATAACCCAGACTGTGCAGGTTTTGAGCTAGAGGAAGGCGAGTTCAAAATTAAAGGCTATGATGGCCCAACCATTCCGTGCGACAAGTGTGATGGTGAAATGCAGTTGAAAACAGGTCGCTTTGGCCCTTATTTTGCCTGCACCAGTTGTGAAAATACACGTAAAGTACTCAAGAATGGTCAGCCTGCGCCACCGCGTGTTGATCCAATTAAAATGGAACATTTACGCTCAACCAAACACGATGATTTCTTTGTGTTGCGTGATGGTGCAGCAGGTTTGTTCTTGGCAGCCAGCAAGTTTCCGAAAGTCCGTGAAACCCGTGCGCCGAAAGTCGCGGAATTGCGTACAGTTGCAGAACAGCTTGATCCGAAATATCAGTTTATTTTGCAAGCACCCGATACAGACCCAGAGGGTAATCCAACATTGGTGAAATTCAGCCGTAAGAATCAAGCGCAATATATTGGTTCGGAAACGCCTGAAGGCAAACAAACCAAATGGTCATTGGTTTACAAAGATGGTAAATGGGTTGAGGCTTAATTATCCAAATTACAAAATGCTGGCTTCGGTCAGCATTTTTTTAAATCATATAATTTGAAATGTGAAAAAATAAAAAACAGAGAGGTTTTGTGAATCTTAATCCGATGTGGGGGGGCGAGTTTAAAGATAATAAGATTAAACTCGGTAAAGTGATTGCCTAAAGATATTTAAAGTATGTGGAAAAAAATCCGAATTTTATGCTTATTGCTGGTTTTACTGGTCGTTGCAGTCAATGCTTGTCGTGATCAGAACCAAGACTGGAATAAGCCCATCATCGTATTGTTACATCCAATCAATGCCGATGGACGATCAAATACCCAAAACTATATCAATACATTAAATATCAATAATTTAAATTCTGCTCAGGACTATCTGAAACAAGCTTCTTTGCAGTACCGTGGGCAACCCATTGCGCTCTATTTCAAACAGGGTCGAGAATTAAAGCAGTTGCCACCAAAAGTGCCTGAGCAGGCATCCCTACTGAGCACCGTACTTTGGAGTTTAAAGTTCCGCTTTTACGCTTGGCAGCAACGACAAAGCAGTGATGGTGCTGCAACAGTGACACTGTACCTGAATTATTATGATCCGAGTCAAACTCAAATTTTGAAACATTCCACCGCTTTGCAAAAAGGCAAAATTGGCTCGGTGAATTTATTTGCTTCTGCTGCGCACAGTGAGCGCAATACCATGGTGATGGTGCATGAATTACTGCATACTTTTGGTGCCACAGATAAATATGATTTGAGCACAGGTCAGCCGATTTATCCGATTGGTTATGCAGACCCAAATCAGCAACCGTTATATCCACAACGACAGGCTGAACTAATGGCGGGTTATGTGCCACTTTCGCAAAGCAAAAGTAAAATGCCAGAATCGCTACAACAAACACGTATTAACGAAATCACTGCCATAGAGTTGGGTTGGAAATAATGTGGATAAGCATGCACTTATCCACATCTCCACAATATAACTTGTGTAAAAGTATGTGCTTGAGCATGACTTGAGTATGAATTGAGCCATTTATATTCATGGGTTTATTCCTAAACCGATCTGTTAAACTATTCATCCACCCAGCACGATGAGTCACTATGAGTTTAGCCAGCCTAATTGATGAATTGAACCCCCAACAAAAACAAGCAGCCACCACAGCACATCAACATAGTCTGGTTTTGGCAGGGGCAGGCTGTGGCAAAACCAAAACCATTGTGGCACGTGCAGCGTATTTAATTGATCAAGGTATTCCAGCCAATCAAATTCAAATTTTGACTTTTACTCGTCGTGCGGCGAGTGAAATTGTCGCTCGGGTGGAGTTGGCATTGGGTGAGCAAGCCAAAGGCTTACGTGCTTCGACCTTTCATACTTTTTGTATGTATTTGCTGCGCCGTATCCCTAAAGCATTTGGCTTAGAGCAGTTTTCAATTATTGATCGTGATGATCAGTTAATGATGTTCCGTTTAATTCGTGGCAAAGATGATAAGAAAAACCCAAGTCAGTTACCCAAGCCTCAAGAATTATGTGACTTATATTCTTTTGCGCGAAATACCCGCCAAAAATTGAGTGTGGCATTAGAAAAACAACAGCCTGAATATTTGGCAATGAAAGACCAAATTGCTGAAATTATGCAGGAATATGAAAGCCGTAAACGCGCACGAGGCTTTCTCGATTATGACGATATTTTGGCTGTGGTGGCATCGGCATTGGCACAGTCTGAAGGTCTGGTCGATTATGTCGCGTCAATTTGTCAGCATCTTTTGGTCGATGAAATGCAGGACACCAATCCTTTGCAATGGGCTTTGCTTGAACCCTTAAAAGATCGGGTTAGTCTGTTTTGTGTGGGCGATGATGCACAGTCGATTTATGGTTTCCGTGGTGCAGATTTTGAAAATATTCATCATTTTACAGAGCGTGTACCCAACGCCCAAATTTTTAAATTAGAGCAAAATTACCGTTCTACACAGGAAATTTTAGACTTATCTAACTGGCTATTAGATCAAAGTGAAATTCGCTATAACAAGCATTTGCAGGCGCATCGTGGCGATGGCATCAAGCCCAAAATGCATATTTTCCCGAATGAATTTGATGAAGCCAAATGGATTGCGATTGATATTAAAGAGCGACATTTCTTACAAGGCGCGCCGTGGTCAGATCACATGGTTTTGGTGCGTTCGAGTTTTGCAGCACGACATATTGAAGCCGCGTGTATTGCGGCAAGTGTGCCGTATCGTTTTATTGGTGGCATGAAGCTCTTGGAAACCGCGCATGTGAAAGACTTGCTCAGTTTATTGCGGGTTATTGCCAATCCTTTAGATGATATTGCATGGATGCGTTTTCTCACTTTATGGAATGGCGTGGGTGATGTCGGTGCGAGTAAATTGGCACAGCAATTGTTACTCGAACCTACAATAGATAAGGTGATTGAAAAGCTGGAAAAATTTGGACGCTTGCCAGAAAAAACTTTATTGATCATGAAGCAAATGGATGTATTGCGACATGAAGTTGCGGCTTGTGTCGGATTAGGCATAGAAGCGATTCAGGAACAATTGGCAGAGAACTACAAAAAAGATTGGAACCGTCGTCAGGGTGATTTTCAGTTGGTGCAACAATTGGCAGGCAAGCATGCGCAGTTAAGTGAGTTTTTAGAAGAATACGTACTCGATCCTGTGTCTATTTCTGAAATTGAACGCCAGTCCGATACCGATGTGGTCACTTTAATCACCATCCATTCTGCCAAAGGCACCGAGCAAAAAGTCTGTTATGTGGCGAATGTGACTGCAGGTCAGTATCCACATGCACGGGCGCAGGGCAGTTTTGATGATATTGAAGAAGAACGTCGAGTGTTGTACGTGGCTTTAACCCGTGCCCAAAATGAACTGATTTTAACCAAGCAAAATTTTAATTTATGGGCGCGTGATACGGTAGATGAGCAAGGTCGCAAACTGGACAGTTATTTTTTGAATGATCTGACACGGCAGTTGTGTACGATGGAAACCCACCAGCATACCCGGCAGCAAACTGTGAAAAGTGCTTTGGTGGAACGCCAAGTGATTAATTTAGATTTTGGTATAGATCTCGATTAAACTACGTCACATGGTTTCATGCAAAAAGTAGAGTAGGCGAGTGCTTTTTGATGTTTTTTGCCTATTTTAAGGTTGTAAGATGAAAATTTTAGTTCGTAGTTTAGAGCGTACTGTTACTGAAGAAGAATTGTTAAAACTTTTTCAGGAATATGGCACTGTAGAATCTTGTAATTTGGTGTTGGATGCTGCAACAGGAAAATCTAAAGGTTTTGCATTTGTGGAAATGCCACATGCACGTGAAGCAGTTAAAGCCATTAAAGCGTTGAATACTTTGCGTCTACATGGACATGGAATACGTGTCAAAGCAGCAGAAGATAAGCCTGCATCAAAATAGTTCAAAGGGAGCAAAAATGCTCCTTTTTTATGCGTAAATTTTAGAAAAAACACGAGATTGGCACTGCATCGGTGCGCGATTTTATCGCAGTAAAAATAGTGTATTTTTTATTGGGCGTTGTAGCAAAATCGGTTTAATCTAAGCTTCTTAGAACGCTAAATTGAGGAAAGGCTCATGTCCCGTGTTGCTCGCTTTCATGCAGATCGTACCAATCAGAAATTATATTTCGCCCGTCTTTCATGTCAGCAGGCAGAGCAAACCGAGCATGTTCAGCAAGCGCAGGCACATCGTGAAGCTGCGGTGTTTCATTTAAATGGTGCCGTGTTGGCTTTTTTGCAGGAATTGGTACGGTATTATCGTTTAAATGACAGCAATCCAACTCTTAAATCAATTGAAGAACTGATGGCAGCCAAAGGACAGATTTCCCCTGAAGTGGCGATTTTGCAGCAACTGAGCAAATCGGGCTTTATTGCAGAGTTAAAACGCGCGTATCGTTTATGTCAGTACACACCTGAGCCGAGTGCACCAGAGCCTGAACAGGAAACGTCATCTAATTTAATTATTAAAGTCACACAATCTCCGCAAGCATGGCTACCAGATACGAAAATTTTGCGCGAATGGCATCGTGATTTAACCCAGTTGATTGATGGTTTTCGCAATGAAATGGTGGAATTTTAAGCCGACCAAACGCCCTTGAAAAAAATCTGATCAGCCCGATATAAATATTCTGAACGATGCAAAGAGCAAGCGCCTTTGCCACCATGTCCAGCATGGAGGATATATGTCTATAGAGCAATTGAAAGAATTATTTGGTAATCAGGAAGCAATTTTAGAGTTGGTTCAGCTTGAAGGTGGTGTGTTGGCATTGCGTAATGCAGGCTCAGAGAAAGAGCCATTGGTCAAAATCGAGTTCAATGACGACGTCAAAGCCATATTGGGCGATCAGACGGCGGTTGTTGCACAGCACATGATTCAAGCGGCATTATTTGGCTTATTGGAAAAACAAGTCAATGAATGGCATGCCGAAATTGTAGATGAACAGCCAAAATTTATGAGTTAATCCGAAATAGTCTTTTGGTGATGGGCGCTCTTTGATGAACAGATTGTCTATCTGCTGTGATTAAAATCACATGCAATATAGGTGGTTTCTCATGAATATAGTGAAAGCCAAACTATACATCAACAAAAAAGCGCAGCTCAAATAGTGCGCTTCTTTTGATTTTGTCTATGGGTTTTAGATGATTGATGCTTAATGCGTTGGTGGTTGATGATGGGCAATTTCAATTTGATTTAAAATATAATTGCTCATATTTTTCGCCATTTCTTCTTTGGCAAAATACACTTCACCAATGTTGTCCTTACGAATCACTTCTGCTTCAGCTTTGCTTTCTGCGCACACCAAAACCTGAATTTCAGGGTTTAGGGTTTTGGCAATATCCACAATTTTATGAATATCCAGAATATCCATAGGCGAAAGAACGAGCAGTCGAGCATGTTGAATATGTGCCTGAATCAGTACACCTGCTTCTGTGGCAACCCCGCTGACCGCAGCAATACCTTTTTCACGTAAGTCTTCGACAATTTCACGGTTCTCTTCTGCAATCACGACTCTAATATTTTCAGCCATGAGATTTTTGGTAATGCGGCGTCCGACTTCACCATGTCCAACAATCACCACCTGATCACGTAAATAATCTTGAGAAACCTCATCAGGCAGCATCGCTAAAGGATCATTGCTGCGTTCGAGCAAACGCGCCAAATAAGAGCGTTCCCTGATCCAGTTTTGCACAGGCTCAATCGCAGAAAAAACAAAGGAGTTTAGGGTAATTGAAATGAGTGCACCTGCTAAAATCAGGTTTTGTCCTTCTAGTGACAGCAGTTGTAAAGATACGCCTAGCGTTGCCAAAATAAAGGAAAACTCACCAATTTGTGCCAAGCTCGCGCCTACGGTCAAAGCTGTGTTGAGTGGATAACGGAAAAATAAGACTAATGCCATGGCTGCAATGGTCTTACCCACCATGATGATGCCGACGACCGCCAAAACGTGCAGTGGTTCTTCAATCAGAATACGCGGGTCAAATAGCATGCCCACAGCAACGAAAAACAGGATGGAGAAAATTTCACGTAAGGGCAGAGTTTCTTCTTCGGCGCGATGACTGAAGTCGGATTCTTTGACCACCATCCCAGCAAAGAAGGCTCCGAGTGCCATCGACACACCAAAGATTTTATAAGCACCGAAGGCAATTGATACCGCAGCAGCGACTACTGTTAGAGTAAACAGTTCCCGCGAGCCTAAGCGTGCGACAATTTGCATAATGAAGGGCACAAGGCGCTTGCCCACAATGAGCATAAAGGCAATAAAGCCTGAAACCTTCAGTAAAGTCAGTCCGAGTGTTAGCCAAATATTTTCATCACTGGCATTGTCGATAGCTTGTCCACCCAGTAACACGGCAGTAGCAGGCAAAAGCACCAATGCCAAGACCATCACCAAGTCTTCAACCAGTAACCAACCTACGGCAATTTTACCGTTCACGGAGTCGAGCAGACCACGATCCCCCAACGCTTTTAACAGCACAACGGTACTGGCACAAGACAAACTCAAGCCAAAAATTAAAGCAGAACCAAAACTCCAGCCCCACATCATCGACACGCCTACACCTAGCAAGGTGGCCACGGCAATTTGCAAAACTGCACCAGGCAAAGCAATGCGTCGTACCTGCATTAAATCATTTAACGAGAAATGCATGCCGACTCCGAACATGAGGAACATGACCCCAAGTTCTGCTAATTGGTTGGCAAGATGAATATCTGCCACAATGCCCGGTGTGTTGGGACTAATGATGACACCTGCAATCAAATAGCCCATAAGTGGTGGAAGACGTAAGCGCGCAGCAATATAGCCAAATACCAGTGCTAAGCTAAAACCAACGGCAAGTAAGATAATGAGTTCTACATCATGAGGCACGAGAAACTCCTAAGCCATGGTGAAGGGGTGGTCATAAGATTGAAGTAAGACAAGCACAAACAGTGCCAAAGAAAGCGAGGAAATTTTAACAAGTCAGGCAAAAAAAGTGCAAAAAAAAACGACCTGAATAAGGTCGTTTTTTAAAAAAGCTAAAATTATTTGATTTTAGCTTCTTTGAAAACTACGTGTTGACGGATTTTTGGATCAAATTTTTTGATTTCCATTTTTTCCGGCATAGTACGTTTGTTTTTAGTCGTGGTATAGAAATAACCTGTACCAGCTGTAGAAACTAAGCGAATCTTATCACGCATTGTCCTGACTCCTTACTTAGATCTTTTGACCTTGAGCACGTAGGTCAGCAACAACCTTTTCAATGCCCAATTTGTCGATAATACGCATACCTTTAGTAGTTAAACGAAGACGTACGAAACGTTTTTCGCTTTCTAACCAGAAGCGGTGGTGGTGCAGGTTCGGCTCGAACCGGCGCTTAGTTTTGTTGTTGGCGTGTGAGACGTTGTTACCAACGACTGGACGCTTGCCGGTAACTTGGCAAACCTTAGACATGGTGTAACTCCATTGATTTAGCCAACAGCAAATCTGTATGGCCAGTCAAAAAAAACGGATGAATTCATTCAAGGGGCGTTTTATATCAAAAATACGCTTAAAAGACAAGCGATTTTCTTCAAAAACAGCATGAGCCTGTTTGATAGCTCATGCCTTGATCAGTTAACGAAGAAGCGTCTTCGAAATCAATCGATGAATCGGCTTATCAAATGGGGGGAGAATGAACTTTAAGCTGTATAGCTTAGGATTAGACATTACCGAACGTTCATGAGACAAGCTGAAAAAACCTTCTGGACCGTGATATTTTCCCATACCCGATGCACCAACACCCCCAAACGGTAAGTCATCTTGAGCAACGTGGGTCAATACAGTATTGAGTCCGAAATGCCCTGAATGGGTTCGCTGTGCGACATAGTCGGCACGCGCCTGATCAAAGTCGAAATAGTATAAAGCAAGAGGACGCGGTCGGCTATTAATAAACTCGATTACATCATCAATTTGTTCATATTCTAAGATTGGCAGGACTGGTCCAAAGATCTCATTTTGCATAATTTGCATGTCGGGACTGACATTAGTGAGTATCGTTGGTGCCATTTTGCGGGTTGCAGCCACATTTTCACTTTGTGGATTAATTTCAATAATATTGGCACCTCGCTCACGTGCATCTTCTAAATAGCCCTGTAAGCGACGATATTGTTTGTCATTAATAATAGATGTGTAATCCTGGTTATCACGAATATGAGGATACATTTCGGTCACAAACTGCTCGAAATGCTCCATAAACTCGGCAGTTTTGCCTTTAGGCAAGAACATATAGTCGGGTGCAACACAGGTTTGTCCTGCATTCCAGAGTTTACCTACAGCAATACGCTGTGCTACATCGACCATATCGCTAGATGGATGCACCAAAACAGGGGATTTTCCACCTAATTCTAAAATGACAGGCACGAGGTTTTGTGACGCAGCGGCCATCACAGTTTTGCCGACTTCGGTAGAGCCTGTAAAAATAATTTTGTCAAAAGGCAAATGACAGAACGCATCTGAAATAATGCCGCCACCATTGATTACCGCTACCAATTCTTGCGGAAATGCTTCACTCATTGCATTTTCCAATACCTTACCAAAATGCGCAGAAGCACTTGAAATTTTGATCATGGCATGGTTGCCCGCAGCCAAAGCACAGATCAGAGGACCTAAAGACAACAGTAGAGGGTAGTTCCATGGCGTAATAATGCCAATCACCCCTAAAGGCTGATACTGTACCCATGCTTTTGCAGGTTGGTGAATGATTCCGACCTGACGTTTAGAGGGTTTCATCCAGTTGGCCAGGTTTTTGCTGTAATATTTGATATGTTCCAAGCAGGTAAGTACTTCGCCAATTTGGGTTTCGGCAATGGCACGGTTGCCATAGTCACGGTTAATAGCTTCAGCAAATTGATCCTGATATTTCACAATCACACGTTTTAAACGGGCTAAACGTTCAATGCGTTCTTTGGCACTAGGTACTGGATTGCGCTGATAGGCATATTTCTGCAATGCCAAAATATCATCCAGACGTTGTAAATCGGGTGAATGTGGGGTCATTGAAGTTGTTTTTGTCTGACTGTTCATGGCATGTTACCATTCAATAAAAGCAATATAAGTTAGTTTTTAGAGTATTTACTCTAATCAGTCAAGTGACTTTATGTTTTCATGCCCCTCAAATTTAAAGAATGGTTGTTTTTAGGATGTCTCAAACCAAAACGTTGAAAACCAAAGAGCGTATTTTGCAATTGAGTTTGCAATTGTTTAATGAGCGTGGAGAGCGTTCAGTTACAACCAATCATATTGCGGCTGAGTTGGGCATGAGCCCAGGAAATTTGTACTAC
Source organism: Acinetobacter sp. PW68 (assembly GCF_020982655.1). NCBI lineage: Bacteria > Pseudomonadati > Pseudomonadota > Gammaproteobacteria > Moraxellales > Moraxellaceae > Acinetobacter > Acinetobacter sp. PW68. The sequence continues at coordinate 467,385 of NZ_JAHZSX010000001.1, forward strand.
CATTTTCGCAATAAGAACGAAATCATTAAAGAGTTAATGGAGCAATATCAGCAGGAAACCTTGGAAATGCTAGCCCTGCCTGAGAGCCGCGCTTTGGATGCTAACGATAAAATTCGTTATTTTCAGGTGCTCAGCAGTCAGTTATGGGCCTATCGTTTTTTGCATCGTGATGTCTATCATTTGGTCGAAACTAATGAAGATTTCCGCAAGATGTATCCTCGTTTTGCAGGACAGGTTATGCAGCAGGGACAGAAAATTTATCAGGCTTTTGTGGATGCGGGTCTGATGCAAATGACCGAGTCCGAAATTGAAGCTTTGATTATCAATATTTGGATTGTGCTGACCAACTGGACTAACTTCTTATATATGTCGGGACATATTACCGATTCAAACCACTTGGAAGAAAAATGGATTTGGCAGGCTTTACGTCAAATGCTGTTCCTTGAAGGGGCGTATTTACGTGGTGAAAGTCGTGCAACTTATGAGCGTTTACTTGAAACGCTAGGTACATCTGAACTGTTTGAGAGTTTATCATCCAGTAAAAATACTTAAGCCGGCTAAGTGACTGCGAATACCTATTTAGAATGTCTGAGAAACGCGCTAGAATACTCGGCTTGTTTTTCAATTTAACCAAGTAGTGACTAAAAACAACATGAATATGACGACTGCGAATACTGCACGTTTACTGATTACTTGTGAAGATAAGCCTGGTATTGTGCAGGCTGTATCGAGCTTTTTGTATCATCAAGGAGCCAACATTACCGCGCTTGATCAATACGCAACAGAAGCTCAGGGCGGGCGTTATTTCATGCGGGTTGAGTTTGAATTGGATCACTTGCAAAGTCGTAAAGAAAGCTTATTGCAAACCTTTGCTTCCAATGTAGCAGAGCGTTATGAAATGCAATGGCGTTTGGCTTTGGTCAGCGATGTGAAAAAAGTCGGCATTTTGGTGTCTAAAGTAGATCATGCTTTACTGGAGCTGTTATGGCGTCATGCACGTGGTGGTTTACCCTGTGAAATTACCAAAGTGGTGTCCAATCATGACACCTTGCGTGAAGCGGTAGAAAATTTTGGTATTCCGTTTGAAGTTGTACCTGTGAATAAAGAAAATAAGCGTGAAGCTTACGCTAAAATTGATGAATTGATGCAAGGCAATGATTTATTGGTATTGGCGCGTTATATGCAAATTCTAGATGAAGAGTTTGTATCTAAATGGGAAATGAAAGTGATCAATATTCACCATTCATTCCTGCCTGCTTTTGTCGGTGCAAACCCATATAAACAAGCTTATGAAAAAGGCGTAAAACTGATTGGTGCAACTGCGCACTATGTAACGGCAGACCTAGATCAAGGTCCGATTATTGAACAAGATGTTGAACGTGTAAACCACGACTTTACGGTAGATCAACTGCGTGAATTAGGGCAGGATGTGGAACGTAATGTACTGGCACGTGCAGTTAAATGGCATTTGGAAGACCGTATTATTGTAGATGGCAACAAAACTGTTGTATTTCAATAAGGTAAAGGTCATTTGAAACAATTAAAACATGCCGTCATGGCATGTTTTTTTATGCCATAATTGTAATGCTATAACGTTTGATTCAGCTGTTTCTTAATCGTAAATTTAATGGATAATTCACGGTTGTTATTAAAAAGTAGTTGCAAATGAAAACACTTCTCATTTATTATTGCGTTACTTTAATTGTGCTAACCGATCAGTTTGATCGTATAAGCTGTGATGGTTTGGCAATAGCTTTCCAAGGTCGCTGACTTTAATGAACCAATCTCCCAACGCTATGATGCTTATATCCCACACTAAGAAAAAGAAAGTTGTAACAGCTTTAGTCGTGGTTGCATTGGGGCACCTGGGCGCATTGTGGGCATTGGGACAGATGCAAACCCCAAACTTAAAGCCAATAGAAAAAGAACCTTTAAAAGTCCGCTTTGTAAAAATTCAAGAACAGCCTAAACCGTTACCACCACAACCAAAAGCTGAACCACAACCTGAAAAAAATAAGCCACAGCCTGTAAAAGAAGTGCCTGTGGTAGAAAAACCGTTACCACCGCCACCTAAAAAAGTAGAAAAAGTACAGCAGGTGAAAAAAGCTGAAGTGCCTAAGCCTGTGGCAAAACCCATTGAAAAACCTGTCGAGCGAGTGGTGCAACCTACACCTGTAGCAACGGTGATTGAAACTAAAGTGGTACAGCCTGCACCGAAACCGACAGTTGTACCTGTTGCGCCAGCACCTGCTCCTGTCGCACCTTCTGCTCCTAAAACAGTGTCGATTGGCGGTTCAGGGGTGCAATGGAGTCGTTCACCAAAACCAACGTATAGTAACCGTGATTTACAGGGAGAAACCCGTAACGTGGTGGTTCGGATTGAAGCCAATGAAAAAGGCGTGATTACCGATGCACAAATTACGCGTTCTAGTGGTTTACCTGCTTTAGATCAAAAGATTTTACGCGCAGTGCGTAGTGCAAAATTCAAACCGTACAAAGAAAATGGCGTGGCTTATCCAATTCGTGCTGAGCAGCCTTTTGAATTGACATTGAACCCTAACGGCTAACCTTCAACAGGAGTTCGAGTATGAACTTTTCCGTCTATTGGCAACATGCAGATGCAGTCAGCAAAACGCTGTATTTCGTGTTATTGGCGATGTCGATTGCGACATGGACCATCTTCGCATTGCGTTTGATGGGCACGCGTCAATTGAAGCAACAAGCTTATGCTCAACTGTCACAAGCTTTAAATAAACTGAAAGCAAAATTGGCACACTTAAATTTCGAGCAGCGTAAAGCGGTTGCTGAACAAGCCTTATTGCGTCAAATTTCGGTAGAAAAAGCATCGGCAGAAAAAGGTGTAGCGGTACTGGGTACAATTGCCTCATTAGCACCGTTTGTGGGTTTGTTTGGTACAGTTTGGGGTATTTTCCACGCGCTCGTTGCAGTTGGAAAAAGCGGTCAGGCGGGATTGGCACAAGTGGCAACACCTGTTGGTGAAGCGTTAATTATGACAGGCTTCGGTTTGGCGGTGGCGATTCCTGCCGTGATTGCTTATAACATTTGCTCGCGTGTAAACCGTACCTTATCAACAAACTTGCAAGATCATGCACATAGTTTGCTGATTGACACCATGTTGCAACAAGATTCTTCTGTGCAAAAAACTGAAGTGAATGCGACACAGCAAAGCTTAGTCGGAGGTCAGGTTTAATGGCTTTTCAATTGGGTGAAGACAACGACTCAGGCATGAATGAGATGAACCTAATTCCCCTGATCGACATTATGTTGGTATTGATGATCATCTTTTTGGTGACAGCGACCGTTGCCAACCCATCTATACCATTAACCTTGCCGCAAACGACTGCAGAGATTGTCGATTTACCCCCTGAGCAAATTCAGGTCAGTATTAATGCCAATGGTGACGTGGCGTGGGATGATCAAATTATTAGCTTAGATGAATTGCAAACCCGCTTTAACAACGCTAGTCAGCAAGCACAGCAACCAACAGTGGTATTAAGAGCCGATAAAGAATCGCGTTATGATACTGTAGCGCAAGTGATGTCACGTGCGAGTGAAGCTGGACTCAGTGATATTGCTTTCGCAACAGAAGATTAACTTAATATTTAAAATCAGCGATCTTTTTAGGTCGCTTTTTTTATGCAAAGTCGCGCATAATGCCAACACGCCTCAAGTACAGCAATCTTGACCATCTAAAAGATTTAGATTGAGTCCGCGGCTTACTTTCAACTCTATTTTTATCTCAGATCAGGTTCAGCCATGAGTTCACGCCAAGCACTTGATGCAAAAGCCAGCAGTATGATGCTGATTTTGTGTGTGTTTTGGGGCTGCAACAAGTGGTGCTAAAAGTTGCTGCAGCAGATATTGCACCCTTGATGCAATTGGCACTACGTTCAGGTCTATCAGCTGTGATGGTGTTGCCTTTGTTGTTACTTGCAAGAAATACACAATGGGCTTCGACTGAATATCTGCCTGTAGGCGTATTGGTGGGTATTTTATTTGCTGCAGAATTTTTTATGTTAGGGCAGGCGATTCAATATACATCTGCGTCGCATGTGGTGGTTTTACTGTATACCGCGCCTATTTTTGTGGCTTTAGCACTGCACTGGAAACTCCCTGCAGAGCGTTTATCTTGCTTGCAATGGGGCGGGATTCTGTTGTCTTTTGCTGGCATAGCAGTGACTTTTTTATGGCGTGATACTGCGCAACAAGAGAGCCACCAAAACTTTAGCCACATGCTTTTTGGCGATTTACTTGCGCTGAGTGCAGGCATACTTTGGGCAGCTACAATGGTGGCGGTACGTCTAAGTCGTTTATCAGAAGCACCTGCAACACAAACCTTGTTTTACCAATTAATGGGTGGTTTTTTGATTTTACTGCCGATGGCTTGGTGGATGGGGCAGGCCGAAATTGACTGGACAGCCTTAACCATAGGCAGTTTGATTTTTATGCAGTATTGATTTCGTTTATGAGCTATCTCGCCTGGTTTTGGCTGCTGAAACAATATTTGGCATCCAGTTTAGGTGTGTTTTCATTTTTAACGCCATTATTTGGCGTATTGTTTGGTGTGTGGTTGTTGAATGAAAGCTTGAGCCAAAGCTTTATGATTGGGGCTGTTTTGGTCATGCTTGGTATGTTGATGGTGAATGCTCAAGGTTGGGTTAAAACAAAACGCAGATAAAGCAAAGCAATAAGCTTTGTGGCTTCCGCTTGAGTTTGCTTGGGTTGTAGTTTATCGACTTTATCTGCAATTAAACACAAACCATCTTCAAGCGACTGAGGGGATTGCACACCTAAACTTGAAGAGGGTTTGTGCCAAAAATTGAAATGTTCTAGATGAGCAATTACTTCGTTTCAAAAATCTTAGAAAGCGGAATCGACAACTTGGCAGCTAAATAGTCATCGGTTTCATTGAGTATGGGGCCGAGTTTTTGCATCCATTCATCATGAGTATAAACATTGGTCAAGTCCTGACGACGTGGCAACGAATACGGTAACTGTGAATAAAAGCTCCAAAAATCTACCTGAGATAGATTACGCACCAACACAAATTCATCATTTTCTGTACGTTTAATCAAGTTTTGTTGTTCTAGCATTCGCACATAAGACGGCCAGCGGCCAATTTCGTTATGTCCCAATACATGCAGTGCTTCAGCTTCAGAGACACTTTCTCCGCGCATTTGCTTTTTATAAAACAATTCCAGCAAGTCCATTAACATGAGCAACGGATGGCATTTTTTCTCGCGTCTGGCTTCAAAAGCCGTCAGGGCAAAACTAATTTCAACACCCAAAAGCACAATATTCCAAGACAGAAAAATCCACAGTAAGAAAATAGGTACGGCAGCAAATGCACCATAAATAATTTCATAACTGGTGAAGTTGGACATAATAAAACCAAACAGGTTTTTCAAACATTCAAATACAACAGCACTGAATATTCCTGCAATTAATGCGGCTTTAATAGGTACGCTGCGATTGGGAATGGTCCAGTACAGAATAAAAAAACCCAAAATGGTCAGTGCAAATGAAATCAGCCATAAAATAAATGCGCCATTGAGCTCATAACCTGCAAAGTTATTACTCAGCACATTCATAGAAGCCAAAGTTGAGGAAATGACAAAAGCACTGCCCAGTAAAATAGGGCCTAATGAAATGATGGTCCAATAACGCATAAAACCTACAATGCCGCCACGGGTTTCCTTCACCCGCCATATTCGGTTAAACACAGTTTCAATACTAGTCAGCATCATCACCGTGGTCACAAATAAAAACAAAATCCCGATGATAGTTAAATTACTGGATTTGTCGGTAAAGGCATTTAGGGCTTTATCAAAGGCGATGGTGGTTTTAGGTAAAAAATTGCTGTAAATCAATTGTTGTAATTGTTGCCGTGCGGGTTCGAGTGCCTTAATGGATGAGATGATCACCAAAAACACAGTGAGCATGGGTACAACGGCAAACAGGGTGGTGTAGGTTAAAGAGCCTGCTTGTTCACGGCAGCGATCTGCTTCAAAGCGACGCAGCACAAATAAGACAAATTGAAACCATTGTTTGTCATAAAAAGGCAGTTTCTTTAAATATTCAACGATCATACAGTGGCTGTCTCAACTTTTTTAATCATCTTTATCTGTTTTCATGGTTAAGCTTAACCAAAAAAGCAGCAAAATACCGTATAGTTTTCATTTTTAGTCTGATTTCTTAGCATGATGCAAGCATATATTCTAGTTTTGTACTTTAGTAAATATGGTTCTACCAAAGAAATGGCACATTTAATTGCCAACGGGGTAGAAGCCAGTGGCATGCCCGTTAAAATTAGAACTGTGCCCAATATCTCTACAGTGGTGCAACAAGCCGAGCCAAGTATTCCTGCCGAAGGTGATATTTATTGCACTTTAGAAGACCTAGCAAATTGTGCAGGTTTGGCTTTGGGTTCGCCTACACGCTTTGGCAATATGGCATCAGAAATGAAATATTTCTGGGATCAAACCACCAGTCTTTGGCTGAATGGCGCCTTGCACAATAAACCTGCCTGTGTTTTCACCTCATCGGGTTCGATGCATGGGGGACAGGAAAGTACCTTATTGACCATGTTACCGCCATTGTTTCACCACGGGATGATGATTATGGGACTGCATAATGCACATCCTGCTTTATCGAATACGAAAACGGGCGGCACTCCGTATGGTGCTACGCATGTGAGCGGCCCACGCCACGATCAGGCTTTGAGTCAGGATGAAAAAATACTGTGTGAAGCCCAAGGACAACGTTTAGGCGAAATGGTAAAAAAATTACAGGGGATCTGAGACTTTTGCTTCAATCAAGATGAAGCGTAAAATGTGGATGTCATTTTACGCTTTTATCTTTTGTACTTGAATTTGATTGGCTTATGTAGCATTGAGCCTGCTAAAAATAAGTTCACGTTTCACCTAAAATCACCATTTGCAGTGATATTGAGTTTTTCTCTTTTCAGGTCTAATCACCGCTTTAAAAGCAGAGTTTTCTGTCACGGTTCACGCAGCATTTTTTGTGCAGACAGATGTATTGAGCACAACGGACTGCTGTAAAAATGAGAGATTGAGGAAAAGTGAAAATGAATAAGTGGGTGCTGATTGGGTTAAGTCTATTGAGTTTAGGATATTCATGGTCGAGTGTTGTAGCGACTGAAATTGTGCATACTCTGAGCTTTCCAGAAGAACAACGTATTGAAAAACAAGCTGCGGAAGCACAGTATTTAGCGGCAGAAAAGCCTGTGATGACTTCTGCAAGCAGTACTGCAAAATAAAAAAAGATGTAATCAAAAAAGTGCTGCCATGTGCAGCACTTTTTTTGAAATTGATTTGGGTTGCTTAGAGTGGCTTGGCTGTTTGAATTTTTTCTTTAAAGCGGTGTTTGCACTTGAGGCATTGAAAATCCAGAAAAATATTCTGATCGACAATTACACCTGCTTTTTTACCAAAGCGATGCCCAAGAAAACCGCCTGTGATTCCCACACTAATTGCCCCGACAAACGTGCCAATCGTGCCGCCCATAATTACGCCCAATGGTCCTGCGGCAGTACCGATTGCCGCACCAATAGAAGCTCCTGAAGCTGCGCCGCCTACTGTACCTGCTGCCGTACCTGCAGAGCCTAATAATACGCCACCAATTTTTTGTAAGTTTTGTTCATGGTTGCGTTTTTCAACTTGAGTTGAACCACATTTCGGACAGGTGATACTGTGTTGCATCAACGGATTGTCTTGTGTCATGACTGTAAATTGCCTTATGCTCATGCCGCATGCATCAATGCACGCAGACGATCTAAAAAGTGCTGTCTAGAGCAGCAATCAGAAAAACTAGACTGCTGAATCACTGTTATTTCAAGTGCAGCATGGCGTAGCACCAAAGTTTTGTAAATAAAATATATGTAAATGAGTTGTTTAAGTTTAAAAAAAGCATAAAAAAAAGAGCGCCTAAGCACTCTTTGATCATCGGGTTTAAATGATGAACCAACATCAGTTTTCATCGACCTTAATCGCGTACAAATTCAACTGTACCGTTTGCCAAAGACTTTACTCGTGCCAATGATTCAACGCGATAGCCTTTTTCAAGCAATAATTCACGACCCGGCTGGAATGACTTTTCAATCACAATCCCAATACCCACGACTTGTGCATTGGCTTGATGGATTAAATCTGCTAAACCGAGTGCAGCTTGACCATTTGCCAAAAAGTCATCAATTACCAAGACTTTGTCGCTAGCGCTAATATGTTTGTTTGAAATGGCAATCGTACTCTCAGTTTGCTTGGTAAATGAAAATACTTTAGAGCGGTATAAATCATCTTTTAAGGTTAACGATTGATATTTACGTGCAAAAATGACAGGTACGCCAAGTTCTAAACCTGCCATTACTGCAGGCGCAATGCCAGAAGCTTCGATAGTAATAATTTTGGTGATGCCTGCATCTTTAAACAAACGCGCAAATTCTTGACCAATTTGCTGCATCATCACTGGGTCAATTTGATGGTTTAAGAAAGAATCGACTTTTAGAACCGCTTCGGATAGAACGATACCTTCGGCTAAAATTTTCTGTTCTAGTGCATGCACGGGAGAATCCTCAAGGGCAGGTGCTTTTTAAAGCAAAAGCGTATTTTAAAAAGCACCTGAAAAAATGCAAGAAGAATTTACCAAAGGGTGAATAGCTGCCATGCTGTGCTCAGCCACTATATTCTAAATTAGCTGGTTGGACCTTTATAGCCTGTGAGCAATAAGCCATAAGACTTGTCTTTGTCTTGGTGGGTGACTTTTACAGGCAAGTAGTCAAGTTTAGGTGCCAACCAGAAAATCGTATCACGGTTCGGTTTGTTGTGTTTTAGCACCACTTTAATCGTGTCAAAAGTACCGTAATTGGTTTTGATCTTTTCGGCACCTTGTTTAATAAAGCGACGTGATTCAACCTCGCTATGGTCGGCAATATAGTAGCTCGATTTTAAACCGCCACTTTTTAAATCTTCACGGATTTGCAGCTCTGCATTCAACTCATCCAACACGCCCGCTTTCCACGCAAAAGAACGGGTATCGCCGTCCTTTTTGGTGTTAATAGTTTTTGCCGAAGGATTGAAATTAATACTCATGGTATTGTTATGAACTAAAATCTTACTGCTGCGGCTGAAGCTAGATGAGCCAATTTTGCCATCATTAAAACTAAAACGACTAGTTTCTGTGGCAGAAGCGATTACGCCAGCTTTAGCAGCAAACACATAACTCCATTGGTTACCTGTTTTGCTTAAAGTTCGTGTTGCAGAACCTAAGTTCTTACCATTGTAGTTAAATTGATAACTGGCTTGGAAAGGACTCATGGCAAATGTTTGGCTAGAGAAACCAGCCATGAACAGTGCTGTAGACACACTGGCTGCCATACCCATTTTTTTCAATACATGATTTGCCATTGCTGAGATATTTCCTCTGTAAATAGGGAGATGCAATTTACTTGCTTACTGCCATTATAGGTGTTGAATATGAAGAGAAGATTAGGAAATATGCGGTAAGTGTCGTTTTTCTGTACGAATTCTCTTGCAAAGTTTTAGTCTCGCTTTATTTTTGTTTCAGCGGTGTGACTTGGGTATCTGCAAGAGAGTCTTCCACATTATCTAGTTTTTCTTCAGACATTTTGCGGAACAATGCGGTCAAATTGACGTTGCCAGTCAGGACCAATTCCGCTTCGCGTAATACCGCATGATTCACATGAACTTTACTGAGTGTATCAATGATAGAGCGGTTTTTACCTAACCAGCGATTTAAGTCTAAATGCAGTAAATCATCTTTGACTTTAATAACTTTGAGTTTTTCCAAAATCATGCCCAAAGGGTCATCATTGCGTATTTTTTGATAGTAAAATAAAGCACACTTAACCGCGATTTTATGTAAAAAGCTTGGATAACTCGCCTCAATGACCTGCGTGTCACTAATTTGTTCAAACACGATGAGCTGAGTATCTTTATTCAATTCCATCAGCACCAATTTTAAATCGACAGATAGAGTAATATTCAAACCGTTATAATCTAGGGTTGCGTAAAGACGTAACCAATCGTCGTGTAAGTCTGCATGCAGATCTTGCAACATTTTCACATTATCGGTCACAAAGCGCTGAAAAGTCGCATTTAAAAAGACCTGAGATAATGGAAATTCACGTTCATCCTCAATAAATCCTTCAGCTTTTTGGTACACTTGACGGATACGTTGAGAGATATTGGTGATCAGGGTTTGCATACGGCTGTCCAAGTCGGTCATTTATTCTTTACAGATACAAATATTTTGTCGAATTGTATTAAAAATACAGGAATAGAAGCTTGCAGTTTAACAAAATAAGTTGCACCATTTTTAAGATTTAAGGCTCAGTAGTCAGTTTTTGATGAACTTTGCAGTTTTGCAATAAAGCAAAAACTGAGCAAAGTTATAATGCTCTTTAGTTTATACCGCATTTGGCGGCTTGGGGAATCAGACTTTTTGTCGGATTAATGTGATGCTAAAAAAAATTCAATTGATGCCTTCTGCGCAAAATTGGTGGAAAGATCCTATTTTTGCTGCAGCGTTGCTGGTGGCTGCTGTACTGCACGCATTAATTTTGGCAGTGCAGTTTGCTGCACCACAACAAAGCGATGCTGCGGTCAAGGAAATTGCGGTATCGGTACGCATGAGCGATGCAAAAGTTGAAGATGCAGATTTCTTAGCTCAAGCCGACCAGCAAGGTTCAGGTACATTCCGTGAACAACATCGCATCTCGAGTGACATGCCTGCGCCCATGACCGAACAAAGTGCAGGGGAGCAGCAATTAGAAAGTTTAGAGCGTATGCAGCAACAGCGTGAATTAAACTTTAAAGAAAAAGTGTTGATGACCACGCTCAGTTGGCAGAAACAGGCGGCAGAAAATCAGCGCAAAAAAGCCATGCAGGAGTTGAATAGTCAATTTCAAGCTAAGGCGGCCATGGTTGCCAGTATTGAAGCGCAATATTTACAACGCCAACAAAACTTTAGCCGTCAGCAAAAAATTAAAACCATTGATGGAATTCAGGCCAAGCAAGATAACACTGCGGGCTATATGGAAAAATTCCGTCAAAAAGTCGAGTTTTATGGCAACCGCTATTACCCCGAACAGGCCAAAGCACAGAATTTAGCGGGTGAGGTGCGTTTAATGGTAGTTTTAAACAGCAATGGTGGGATTCGTGCCATTCGTTTAATTGAAAGTTCAGGTCATGCCATGTTAGATGAAGCAGCCAAAGCTTCGGTACGCAAAGCTGCACCTTTTGGTGCATTTGATGCGAAAATGAAAGATATTTCGGAATTGCGGATTGTGCGAACGTGGCGTTTTGACCCTGCCGAAGCTGAATTTGAAGTGCGCTAGTTTTCTTTCTCTCTAACTCTTTCCCAAAAGGAGAGAGGATTTCGTGTAGTGTCTAACCATCATAGATTCTTGCTTATGTTTTTTTCTACTGAGAATTTCAGGAATGACTTGATAAAGTAAGAAAAACAAGATCTTTTCTTGTACGCAGCCATATCCTTCTAGTTTCAACAATCATAAGATTCCAATAAATGTTCTCCTTCTCTTTGGGATAGAGTCAGAGAGAGCGCGGTTTTAAACAAAAAAGCGAGCCTTAGCCCGCTATTTTTATAGTTTTCTAGAACTTCAAATTCAATCTCTTTCCACGTATGGATTATCCAAACCCAACTTGGCAAGAATCTCTATTTCCAAAGCTTCCATTTCTTCGGCATCTGCATCTGAGGTTTCATGATCATAGCCCATAAGGTGCAACGTGCCATGTACCAACATGTGAGTGAAATGCGCCAATGGTGTTTTAGCTTGTTCTGCAGCTTCCTGCAAAACCACAGGAATACAAATCACCAAATCACCAATAGGGAAACTCGGTAAAACTTGTGCCATTTCATCGGGTAAATCACTTGGAAAAGACAAGACGTTGGTAGATTTGTCTTTTTTGCGATATTCCAAATTGAGCTTGTGACTTTCGGCATGATCGACACAAGCAATTCCAATTTCACAATCACTTTGGGTGTCTAAATGTCTTAAAGTGGTTTCGACTACTTTTTTCAAATAGGCACGTTTTAACACTAGCTCAGGCGCTTGAATGTCCTGTTGCAGGCTCAAACTTAATTTCAAAATGAATCCTTAATTCTTCAGTTTCGTTGCAGAACACATAGCAATTAATGCTGTGCATCTGCTGCGGCGTCATTTTCCGCAATTAATGCTTCTTGACGCGCTTTACGTTCTGCACGTGCTTCGGCACTTAATCGCTGTTGCTCACTGTCCCAGCCTTCATAGGCTTCAACAATTTTTTGCACCAACTGGTGACGTACCACATCGCGAGAGTGGAAACGGGTAATGTGAATTTCATGCACATTTTCCAGTACCCGCAAAGCATGTGATAAGCCAGATTGCTGACCACGTGGTAAATCGACCTGAGTCACGTCACCTGTAATGACTGCACGTGAACCGAAGCCCAAACGTGTCAGGAACATTTTCATTTGTTCAGGGGTGGTGTTTTGCGCTTCATCCAAAATCACAAAAGAGTGGTTGAGGGTGCGACCACGCATATATGCCAGTGGTGCAACTTCAATCACTTGACGTTCAATGAGTTTGGCGACTTTTTCAAAACCCAACATTTCATACAAGGCATCGTATAGTGGGCGCAGATAAGGGTCAATTTTCTGAGTTAAATCACCTGGTAAAAAGCCCAGTTTTTCACCCGCTTCAACCGCAGGACGCACCAATAGAATCCGTTGGATTTCATTGCGTTCCAGCATATCTACGGCAGCAGCAACGGCTAAATAGGTTTTACCCGTACCTGCAGGGCCAATACCAAAGGAAATATCGCTTTGCAAAATACGCTGCACATAACGCTTTTGGTTGGCACCGCGTGGGTTAATACGCCCTTTGCGGGTTTGCAACCAAACAGCATCTAGTCCAGTATGCTCTTGCCCATCATCCGATTGTAATTCACGGTCAGTTTGACTGCCCTGAATCATCATGTGGAGCGTGTCTGCACTAATTTGTGCAGAGCTTTCCGCTTCTTCATGTAGGCGTTGCAAGAGCGTTTCGGCTCGCTCAACTGCATCAATGTCCCCATCTATAAAAAAGGCGTCACCACGATGGGAAATTTGCACGTCTAGACGTTGTTCGATTTGTTTCAAATGTCCGTTATAAGCACCGAGCATGCTTTTTAGACGTTCCATTGAAATGCCAGGAAAAGTTACTGTACGTCGAATCGCTGCAGTCAAGAGAATTCCTTAATCTGTTATTGGACTTTAGCTCCTACATTACGCCACGTCAGGTTCAAGATTCAAGAGTTCACCGTAAACTAAATTCAAAGTTTTAATCTCGGTGATCTCAATCTCCGCAAAGCGTCCGACCCAAGCAGGGTCACCAATAAATGTTACTAAACGTGTATTGTCGGCTGTGCCCACTAAAATGTTCGGGTCTTTGTCTGAAACATTTTCAATCAGGACACGTTGTACTGTTCCGAGCATGGCATCGGTCTTATCAATACTTGATTGTTTGATCCATTGCTGAACTTTGGCTAAACGCTCTTTTTTAACATCTTCAGGTGTGGTGTCTTCAAGTTCCGATGCAGGTGTTCCCGGACGTTTTGAGTAGATAAAACTATAAGAATGGTCAAAATCCATATCTTGAATAAACTGATAAGTTTCTTCAAAGTTTTGATCAGTTTCACCTGGGAAGCCAATAATAAAGTCGCTAGATAAGTGCATGTCTGGGCGTACTTTACGTAATTTGGCAATCTTATCGATATACACATCAATAGTGTGGTTACGTTTCATGGCTTGTAACACATCATTCGAACCACTTTGCACAGGCAAGTGTAAATGCGACACCATTTGCGGTAAATCACGGTAGCATTGAATCAAATCATCATTAAATTCTAGAGGGTGTGATGTGGTGTAGCGAATACGACCAATGCCAGGCACTTCGGCAACTAAACGCAGTAAATCTGCGAAAGTACAAATTTTGCCGTCAAAAGTCTCACCACGGTAACCATTCACGTTTTGACCGAGCAAGCTAATTTCACGTACACCTTTTTCGGCCAAAGTCGCAATTTCAGCTAAGACATCATCTAAAGGACGTGAAACTTCTTCACCACGGGTATATGGCACGACACAGAATGAGCAGTATTTTGAACAGCCTTCCATAATCGATACAAAGGCCTTAAAGCCTTCAACTCGCGGCTCAGGTAGGAAGTCGAACTTTTCGATGTCTGGGAAAGAAATATCCACCAGTTTGATTTTTTCTTTCTTTGGTTTTTCGACCTGATCGTGGTGTTGATCAAGCATTTGCGGTAAACGGTGTAAGGTTTGTGGACCAAAAATCATATCCACATACGGGGCACGCTTTTGAATATTGTCGCCTTCCTGAGAAGCGACGCAACCGCCTACGCCAATCACCAAATCAGGATTTTTTTCTTTAAGCTTGCGCCAACGTCCTAATTCAGAAAATACTTTTTCTTGGGCTTTTTCACGAATTGAACAGGTATTCATGAGCAAAATATCGGCATCGGCAGGGTTGCTGGTCAGCACATAGCCGTGCGAGTCGCCCAAAAGGTCTGCCATACGGTGACTGTCATACTCATTCATCTGACACCCTTGCGTTTCGATATACAGTTTTTTAACTGAACCGTCGGCTGGGGTGTGCTGTGGCTGGGTAACAGTGTTTTCTGAGGCAGCTTGGGCACCATTGGGGATGAAGGTTTGAACCGTCATGTAGGCTCCTAAGAGATAATTCACGTGTTCGTTTAAAAAAATAAACGGAATAGATAAAACAAAGGGGCGTATTTTAGCAGGAATTCAAGATAAACTGACAGACTTTAATCCATGCATCACATACTTGAAATGTGAAGTAAAATTGTTGGCAGTTTGATTTCAAGATTAATATCGTCTAATCAGAAGGTTACATAACAGAACACAACTTGGGTTCTAGAGTAATTAAACTAAGTTAAATGATTGGATGCGAACCTCGAGGCAAAAGTAAATGACTGAAGGCAAGCGAATGCTGCAAATGATGAATCAAAATAATAAATTAACGAAAAAGCTTGTATTAAGTCTGGTCTCGCTTGCCGTAATGACAGGTACGCATGCCGCAAATGAACAGTTTAATGATGCACTGCGCGCAGCCAATTCAGGCGATGTCGATTTATTGCAGCAGTATCAGCATGCCATGCAAAATGATGTCTTGGGCTACTATCCTGAATACTGGGCACTGAACACCAATTTGGGTATGCAACCTGCCAGTGCCATTGTGCAGTTTGCACAGCGTCATCCACAATCGGCGATGGCAGAAAAACTCGCAGCCGATTACATCGAAGAAAAAGTGAAGCAGGCCGATTTTAGCAGTGCCCAACCTGTGCTTGCCTATGTGAGTAATGCCGATCAGGCCGAAAGCTGTGCCATAGCACAAGTCCGTACCCGTTCGGGTGATCCTTTGGTGGTCGCAGAATTTAAAGATGTGTGGCTGAATACCAATACGCAACCTGAATCTTGTACAGGTTTGGGGCGGATGATGCTGTCGAGTCCGTTAATGACTCAGCAAGATAAGCAGCAACGCTTATGGGCACAATTGCGTGCAGGGCAGTCAGGACTCGCTTTAGCGACTGGGCAAAGTTTAGGTATGAATATCAGTTTGGCACAATTGAACAGCATTCAAGCCAATCCACTGAATTATTTGTGGTCTGCGCCTAAAGCAAGCAACGAAGACCATGCCTATCTTATTTATGCGATCGGACGTTTAGCCGATAGCGATTTAGACTCGGCACTTTCTTCACTAAAACGTAGTGTAGAAGGTACGCCAGAATCGGTACAAAAAGCCTTGTATCGTGCTGTGGGATATATTGGCGGCACTACAGTCATGAAAAACAATTTTAAGCGTGAAGTGTTAAATGCCTTAGACGCCAGTTATGGCTTACCTTTTAGTCCCGAAGAAGCAGAAATTTATGCCCGTCAGGCGATTCGTTTTGGCGCATGGGAAAGTGTGATTCGTGCTGTAGACAGCATGAGTGTGACTCAAAAACAGGAAGATCGTTGGCAATATTGGTTGGCACGTGCTTCAGAACAACGCAATGATGCAGCGTCGAAACGTAGTGCACAAAATATTTATAAAAAACTGGCGCAGGGTGATGATTATCACAACTTGTTGGCGAAGGATCGTCTTGGGCAAACCTACAATACGATTCCTGCGAATACGCAACCAAGTACCAATGACTTACAACGTTTGAATCAGGATATTCACTTTAACCGTGCCTTTGCTTTGCGTGAAATTAATGCACCTGCCAATTATGTCAACCGTGAATGGAACTGGGCGGTACGTCAGGCGTATTTAAGACAGGATGATGGTTTGATTTTAGCAGCGGCTAAGCGTGCGACCGATATGGGTTGGTATGATCGTGCCATTTATGCAGCAGATCGTACTGTAAATAAGCACAACTATAGTTATCGATATGCCATGCCGCACCGTAATTATGTGGTGAGCCACAGTCAAAATGCAGGTATCGACCCCGCTTGGGCTTATGGACTGATGCGTCAGGAAAGCCGTTTTAATACCACTGCGCGTTCGCATGTCGGCGCAGGTGGACTGATGCAAATCATGCCCGATACGGCACGTTTAGTTGCACGACAAATGGGTGAAACTTATAATCCTGCCGCGCTAAGTGATATGAATACCAATATTCGTTATGGCACATTTTATTTGTCGACCATTCAGAGACAGTTAAGCAATAGTCCAGTACTCGCCACAGCGGGATATAACGCAGGGCCGAACCGCGCGCGCCGTTGGCAGCCCGAGTTTCAAGCGATTGCTGCAGACCAATATACCGAGAGTATTCCATTGTTAGAAACACGTGACTATGTCAAGCATGTCATGACCAATGCCACACATTATGGTGTGTTGTTGGGGCAAGGTGGACAATCGATAAGTAGTCGTATGCAACATATTCCACCGCGAAATACACCTTAGATTAGAGAAAATTTATAAGTGATACAGCTTGATGATCGTGTCGGTCGTTAGATGTGTAGAATATTGGACGCATAAAATCGTAAGGGGGCTGAAGCATTGAAAGTGTGGATGAGTACAGTTTTACAGCCAATTCAAGTGACACTGCTCGGTTTGTGTGGTGCAGCTTTGGTTTTGTGTACGCAAAATGCATTTTCTGCCCCCGTGCAAGGCTATGTGATGTCTGTGCAAATGACGCCCGCCGTGTGTTTAATCGATTCGAGTAAAAGCAAAAAGCGTAAATGTTTAGAAGGCTATTCACTGAATATTGAAGGCTTATATCCTGAAGTTGCTGCGCGTGAGTGCAGTACTCAGTCATCGGCGAAGTTGCCGCCTTTGCAAGCCAAAGTGGTGGCGCGGGTCATGCCTGATGAAGCTGCACGGGTACAATTGTGGCAAGCCATTGGTGGCTGTGTGCCCATGAATGCCAGCCAATATTTCCGGATGATCATTAACAATGCTGATCGGATTAACGTGCCTTCGGTATTGACAGGGCAAGACACGCAGAGCGTGCAATTGTCACAACTGCGAAGTTTGTTTCTCAAGTCCAATTCAGGTATGTCATTTAAAAGCGTGCATTTTCAGTGCTCTAACCATCAAGGCAAAAGTTATTTAACTGAAATCAAAATTTGTTATAACACTGCAGGGCGCTACAAGCAGTGTAGTGCGGCGGTTGAATCCAATTGCCCGAATCAGTTTGTTATTAAAGGTTCTTACTAGCATATTAGGTGCCTGTATTTTTTGACTTTTAAGATTTTTGAGAAATTTTATTCATATTTTCTATCAGACTTTTGTGGAATTTGATGTGCTTTTGCATGCATCTGATGAATGATTGGAGTACAATCTTTCGCGTTTATGATTATTAAGATTAGATAGAACAGCTATTTAATCGCATTGACTATCCTCTCAATTGGAGATAATTACATGAAGCAACCTGTTCGCGTTGCCGTTACTGGCGCTGCTGGTCAAATTGGTTACAGCCTATTATTCCGTATCGCTAGCGGTGAAATGTTGGGTAAAGACCAACCAGTTATCCTTCAATTATTAGAAGTTCCTTTTGAGAAAGCTCAAGCTGCGCTTAAAGGCGTAATGATGGAACTTGACGACTGTGCTTTCCCATTATTGGCTGGCATGATCGGTACTGATGATCCTAAGGTTGCATTTAAAGATGCTGACTACGCGTTATTGGTTGGTTCTCGTCCACGTGGTCCTGGTATGGAACGTGCTGACCTTCTTAAAGTAAACGGCGAAATCTTTATTGGTCAAGGTCAAGCACTTAACGAAGTTGCTAGCCGTGACGTTAAAGTTCTAGTTGTTGGTAACCCAGCGAACACGAATGCTTATATCGCAATGAAATCTGCTCCAGATCTTCCAGCGAAAAACTTCACAGCAATGTTACGTCTTGACCACAACCGTGCGTTAACTCAACTTGCTCAAAAAGCTGGCGTTGCTGTTTCTGACATCAAAACAATGACAGTTTGGGGTAACCACTCTCCAACAATGTATGCTGACTACCGTTTTGCAACTGCAAATGGCGAAAGCTTAAAAGACAAAATCAACGATGCTGAATGGAATAAAGACGTATTCCTTCCTACAGTTGGTAAGCGTGGCGCTGCGATCATCGAAGCACGTGGTTTATCTTCTGCCGCATCTGCTGCAAACGCTGCAATTGACCACATGCGTGACTGGGCGCTTGGAACAAACGGCGAATGGGTAACGATGGGTATTCCTTCTGATGGTTCTTACGGTATCCCTGAAGGCGTAATGTTCGGTTTCCCTGTAACTTGCGAAAATGGCGAATACAAAATCGTTCAAGGTCTTGAAATTGACGAGTTTAGCCGCGAGCGTATCAACTTCACGTTAAACGAACTTGAAGAAGAACGTGCAGCAATTGCTGACATGATTAAATAATTTAATCTGCTAGATTAAGTTAAAACTTCTTTGGAAGTGATGCCAGTCAAACTAAACGTTGACTGGCATTTTTTTACACTTGATTTTTTTTGAAATTAAATGCTTATCATCATTTTAGTTTGTATGGTTTATCAGATTTAAAAACTGATGGCGGGATATAAAATAGGCTGATTGACCTACATGATAATCTAAATTAGGTGGAATACGCGCGTTTCCTTTTTCAAATCTTCTCTCTGTTATATCCGTTATTGTTGCAAGTGCCCAAAGATCGGATGTTTCGTTTTGGGGCTTTTATCTTCATTGTTGTCGGTACCATTGGCGCATTTCAAATTTTGGATCTAAATCAAGCATTGTAAGTTTTGATGGGTGGTTTAGGGATGATGTTGGATCACACTTCTTTTGGTTTTACTTCTAGCAGGCGTGTTTATTAAATAACGTCGGTGTGAAATTGCATCCATTCTTATTTTCACGTTAAACGCTACAGCCCGCAAAATTGACCAGTTGCTAACTTTAAATTTGCGTAGAAAAAAACCAGTCTGTGTGCATTGAGGGTTTTTTTTAGCCTAAACAAGGTTTTGGAAATTTAATGCTGTAGATATTCGATATTGATTTGAAGGATTAATTTGAATGACTTTCACCACATAGAAAACCCATCCTGAATTGGATGGGTTTTTCAGTTTTTAGCAAGTAGCGGTTTAAGCTCGTTCTAAAGCTGCACTTTTTCTGACTCTTGGTAAATACAATAATCGGTAGGTGATGGTAAGAAGGATCACCCACAATGGGCTGACGATAAGTGCTTTAAGAGTATCTGGTTCTAAGCTTAAAATAATTAAGGCGAAAAACAAGAAGACAAGTACAACATAGCTCATCCACACACCACCTGGCATTTTAAAGGTTGAGCGTTCATGCAATTCTGGTTGTAATTTACGATAGCGCAAATAGCACACCATAATTAGTCCCCAAATACTAATAAATAAAATCACACACAGAGAGCTGGCCAAAGTGAATGCTTCAATGGTATTGGGTACAAAATATTGTAAACCTGCACCCGCCATAATAAAGAAGCATGAAAAAATCAGTCCTTGTGCAGGAACAGCGCGTTTGGATAAGCGTGCCAAAGCCTGTGGCGCCTGCTTGGTTCTGGCTAGACCAAATAACATGCGACTGGTAGAAAACACACCACTGTTCATCGATGACATCACTGAAGACAGTACTACTAAATTCATGATAATCGCAGAGGTTGGAATTCCTGCATGTAGAAATAAGGAAACAAAAGGACTTTGATCGGCAGGAATTTGGTTCCAAGGCGTTACAGACATAACCACCAATAAAGACAGGACGTAAAAAAGAATAATGCGAGTTGGAATCGCATTTACTGCTTTAGGTAGATTTTTTTCAGGGTCTTTGGTTTCTGCAGCCATTGTGCCTAAAAGCTCAACCCCGACAAAAGCAAATAAGGCAATTTGGAAACCTGCTAAAAAGCCATTGCCGCCTTGTGGAAACATGCCGCCATGTGTCCAAATATTACTGAAGCTTGACGCCGTACCATCAGGGGATTGAAAGTGGTTGAGCACCATAAAACCACCAATAAAAATTAAACCCAAAATGGCTAAAATTTTAATCAGGGCAAACCAAAACTCAATTTCACCAAAGAGTTTAACTGTGAGTAAGTTAAGTCCGAGTACAAATAAAACACATCCCACACTAATTAAGGCTTGTCCTGTGGGGGTAAAGCTAACCCCGGCGGGTAGCCAAAAGTTGAGATAATTAATGATAGCTGCTAAGTCTGCAATACCCACCAAAACCCAACCAAGCCAATATGACCAGCCAATATAATAGGCAGCTCCTGGGCCAATTAAGTCATGTGCCATATCAATAAAAGATTTGTAATGCAGATTGGATAATAAAATTTCACCCAAAGCGCGCATTAAGAAGAAAAACATTAGACCAATAATCATGTAAATAAACAGAATAGAAGGTCCTGCCAGTGAGATGGTTTTGCCTGAGCCCATAAACAGCCCTGTACCAATCGCGCCACCAATGGCAATTAACTGTAAGTGTCGGTTGGACAATTTGCGCTGCAGTTGATCCGGAGGAGACTGCAAAGAATTTTGCGAAGTTTGTGTCATTTCAATGTCCTTATTGAGTTTTTTAACGGTAGCCATTGGCGTACTGAGTTCGCTTAAGCGAGCTGAAAATCCTATTTAGCGCAATTCCTTTAAATATGAGGAAGATTTTAAATGCTACGGTTTATAACTGTGTTGCGGTAACTGCAATTTCAATACGCCAGTTTGGATTGACCAATTCTGCTTGAATGGTTGCACGTGCAGGTTTAGGACAGTCTATCAACCACTCTGCCCATAAGGCATTGACCACTGGAAAATCGGCAAGATCTTTTAAAAAGAGCTGTGCAGAAAGCAAGTGTGATTTATCACTATTGGCCTGAGCTAAAAGTTGTTCAATGGTATTGAACACGTTTCGTGTCTGAGCGTCTATGTCGGCTTCAGGATTGCTTGGAACTTGTCCTGAAAGATAAACCACATGATTAAATACAGTCACAGCACTCATAAAATCATTGCTGTGTAAATGTTGGATAGAATTGGGCATCACTATTTCCTTGTGGAGAGGGAGTGCATAAATGCAACTGGGTCAAACGTATAATTAAAATATGGAAAACATTTCTTATGTGGCTGCAATAGAAAAAGGCACGCGCGGTGTGACGGCACACATTAACTCATAACCGACTGTGCCTGAGGCATGCGCAACTTCATCAATACTTAGCAAAGTACCTGCAGCAGATTTGCCCCATAACACCACTTCGGCACCAATATCGGCATCGGTCACATGGGTGAGATCGACGGCCAACATATCCATGCTCACCCGACCAATCAGACGTGTTTTACAATCATTGACCAACACAGGTGTGCCTGTTGGAGAAGTGCGCTGATAGCCATCGGCATATCCGCAAGCAGCAATACCGATGCGCATAGGGTGTTCCGCTACAAAGTTGGAACCATAGCCGACACTTTGACCTGCCACCAAAGTCTGTATGGAGATAATTTCTGTACGCAAACTCATGGCAGGTTGTAATTGCCAGCTTTGACTACAATGCTTTGGATAGTCAGGAGAGCTGCCATAAAGCATGATGCCGCCACGGACAATGTCAGAGTGGAGCTCATGGCTGTGACGTAAAATTGCTGCACTGTTACTGACGGTCACCGCTGCAGGAAATGCTTGAATGATGTGTTGGAATTGCGAATATTGTTGCTGAATTCCCGAGATACCAAAACGTTCACCATCTGCATCTGAAAAATGCATCATGTGTGTCAGACTCGCTACAATCTCTAATTCAAGCAAGCGCTTCCAAGCCTGAGCATAGTCTTCAGGTGCAAAACCCAACCGATTCATGCCTGCATTCATTTTGACAAAAATATGAAATCGCGCTGTGGGATGGCTAGACTGAAATTGCTGTAACCATTCAATTTGTAGGGTGTTGTGTACGGTAAAACTAAAATTAAAGTCGTGACAATCCTGTAAGTCTTGTACAGAAAAAATGCCTTCCAATAATAAAATATCGCCTTGCCAACCCAAAGTTCGTAAGCGTTTTCCTTCAGCGAGATCAAGCAAGGCAAAACCATCTGCTTGTTGTAAAGCAGGGTAGACCCGTTCAATACCGTGTCCATAAGCATTGGCTTTAACCACGGCATACACTTTTGATTTTTTTGCATGACATCGAGCAATCGCTAAGTTATGACTTAAGGCATCTAAATGAATCCATGCCCGTATTGGTCGTGACATAAAGTTCTTCCTTGAACAAATTGACTTTGCGTTTAATCCGTTCGCTGTATGTTTATAAACTAAGCTGCTAAGGTGGTGTGATAACGCTGCAGAGATAAACCTTCAGTGCTAATTTCTGTACTGCGTCCCATCACCAAATCACTGATCAACTTTCCTGAACCACACGCCATAGTCCAACCTAAAGTGCCGTGTCCTGTGTTAATAAATAAATTTGGATACTGTGTTGCACCAATAATTGGTGTGCTGTCTGGTGTCATTGGGCGTAATCCTGTCCAGAAAGAAGCTTGTTGCAGATCTCCACCTGGAAATAAATCATGCGTCACCATTTCCAAAGTTGCTCGTCGGTCTAAATTTAAGCCCAAATTAAAGCCACTCAATTCAGCCATGCCGCCCACGCGAATACGTTGATCAAAACGTGTGATCGCAATTTTATAGGTTTCATCCAAAACGGTAGATTGAGGTGCTAAGTCTGGCTGAATAATTGGAATAGTGAGTGAATATCCTTTTACTGGATAAACGGGTAAATCGAGATGCAAAGGCTTTAAAAAATCACGTGAATAACTGCCAAATGCCAGTACATAGCGGTCTGCTGTCAGTACCTGACCATTGACCAACACACCTTTAATAGCATTGCCTTCTACAATGAGTCGTTCAACTTTTTGATTAAATTGAAAATTAACCCCTAAGTTCTTGGCATGTTGAGCTAAAGCTTTGCTAAATAAATAACAATCACCCGTTTCATCATTGGGTAAATGTAAGCCGCCGACTAATTTGTCTTGAGCATTGGCTAAGGCGGGTTCAACCTGTGTCAAACCTGCAGCATCGAGCAATTTAAAGTCTACGCCAGTTTCTTGTAGGACTTGAATATCACGTTGCACAGCTTCAAGTTGTACTTCTTTACGGAAAATTTGCAGGGTACCTTTGGCACGGTTTTCGTAGTGGATACCTGTTTCTTGACGCAAGCTGCGTAAACAATCACGGCTATATTCTGCAACACGAAGCATGCGCTCTTTATTAATTGCGTATTGATTGGCGCTACAATTTTTCAGCATTTGTAACATCCACTGCAATTGCCACATGCTGCCATCAAGCTGAACCGCCAAAGGCGCATGATGCTGAAACATCCATTTCACAGCTTTAAATGGAATACCCGGTGCAGCCCACGGTGTAGAGTAACCTGGTGAAATTTGTCCTGCATTACCAAAACTGGTTTCTTCTGCAGGGCCGGCCTGACGGTCTAATACTGTGACCTCAGCCCCTTGTTTTGCTAAATAATAAGCACTGGTCACTCCAATGACGCCACTACCTAAAACAATTACACGCATGTGCTTGTCCTAACGCTATCCCTAGTTTATTTAACTAGTATATTTTTGGTTCAATAGTGAAATTTGCTATTTTTAGGGTAAAATTCTAGTGAATTCGTAGGATAATTCGCAGAAACTATAAAATAACAGGGATTTTAGATGCGTAAATTAGACCGTATAGATCGGATGATTTTAGATATATTGCAAAAGCAGGGCAGAATCGCAATTAGTGAGTTGGCAGCGATGGTCAATTTGTCGACCACGCCTTGCTCAGAGCGGGTAAAACGCTTGGAACGTGATGGGATTATTATGGGTTACCACGCCCGTTTAAGCCCAGAATTACTAGATAAACGCTTATTGGTGTTTTTAGAAATTAAGCTTTCTGCAAAATCAGGCGATGTGTTTGAGCAAGTTGCACGAGATTTGGCAGATATTCCTGAAGTTTTAGAATGTCATTTGATTTCTGGGGACTTTGATTATCTAGTCAAAGCGCGTTTAAAGGAAATGAGTACCTATCGTAAGTTGCTAGGCAATATTTTAAAAAAACTACCTGCCTCGGCATCCTCACATAGCTATGTAGTGATGGAGGAAGTTAAAGAAAGTACGTATTTAGATTTGAGTGTATAGTTGTACAAAAAATAACATGCTGCAACTCGGCTACTGCTGAATTGTGCCTCATAGCAGGTTAAGGTCATGTAAAACACAAGGCGAACCAAAGGAGGATGGCATGTTTGACCAACAACCGACTTTAGAACTGTTATTTGAACAATTGGGTCTAGATGCAGACCAAGCAGCAATTGATCAATTTATTCGTGACCATCAATTACCTGCAGAAACGAAATTACATTGTGCTGAGTTTTGGACGGAAGGGCAACGCCAATTTTTGCTAAGTCACTGGAAACAAGATGATGATTGGGCCATTGTGATTGAAACTTTAAATGAGCAATTACATAGCGATCAACATCCGAGTGTTTAATCTGTATGTAAGTTAAAAAAAGTACTTAAGTGAAATCAAAAAATTTCATCAAAAAAGCGCCAGTAAACTGCGTGCTCACAAAAAGATACAACAAACCCAGTCGAAAGGCTGGGTTTTTTATACAAAGTGTTATAAGTTGGTTGAATAAGGAATTACAATGAAACTAATAAAAGGGGGCAAGGTGCTCATGCAAAATACTCCATCATTAGCCATGTTATTCAGCCAACTCGGTTTAGCCAGCAGCCCTGCAGCCATTGAACTGTATGTACGTACGCATCAATTACCTGCACATATTAATTTACATGAAGCGCCGTTTTGGAATAAATCACAACGTGAATTTTTAATCAGTCATTTGGTACAAGACGATGATTGGGCCATTTGGATTGATGAACTCAATCAACAATTGCATTTAGATGCTTATCGTTTACAAGCTGTTTAGGTTCAAGTCATTATCATCTTTAATATGTTTTCATTAAAAACGCCTCAGAACGAGGCGTTTTTTTAATGCATTCTGCTTTTAAGAATTTGTTTAAACCAGACTTCAGTTTGATAGGCATTAAATGCAGGGTGAATTTGTAAAAGTTCCAAATCAAATTCGGCAGTTTTACTGTATTTACCTAACCAGTGGCGACACAGTGCGCTTTCATTTTTACTGGCGCTCGCATAAGCTAAGAAAAAGAAAATATCCCCATGTGCATAATGGGTCATGGCTTTTAAAATTTGTTGAGTAATTAAGGCGTATTTCGCATCACGGGTCAGTTCAAAATACATCATATAGGCTTTGGCTAAATGCAAAGACAAATTGATATATAACGTCACCGGCATTTCTTCAAATTCAACCCGACCTTGTTCTAACAGTACAATGGCTTCTTGTAAAAAATAAATTTGTTCTTGGCGTAACTCGCTCAAACTCACCAATTGTAAGCGTAAATCGGCACGTTCTAATGTCAATTCAGGCGTATTGCCTTGTAAAAAAAGTTGGTCGGTTTCCCCAATACGTTGAATAAGATGTTGAGTCGAGTTGCGCATGGGTGAGTTCCTGATAGCAATATTTGTTCTACATCGGGGCAAACTTACAGTTTTAAAGCCAATAGTCTGAAAAATGCGGTCTATCTTTACCAAAGTTGGTTGCGGCTGCGTAGCCATGCGGTAATGGAAAGACGTTGCTGTGTCGCAGGCAAAACCTCATGTAATAAATCACTTTGGAAAATCGCAATCCGATTTGGGCGTGGTTCTATAATCTGCCATGCTCCATGTTTGTCTTGTAAGCGTAGTTGTCCTCCCCAATCTGTCTGCCACTCAGGATGTAAATAATAGACAGCAGAAATCACCCGATCATTTTTTTGTTGTGGATTATCTCGGTGCAAAGCATAAAAAGAACCTGCTTGATAGCTGGCAAAATGTGCTTCGACCTCACGAATCCCTAAATAAAATGCTTGATTGAATTGTTCGGCCAAAGCCAAAAGGGTTTGGGTATGTTGTTGTGCAATGCTTAAATCTTCGTGAATCCATAAAATATGATCACTGCGAATTTTGCTGACCACACCATTTTGAATGGCTGCTTCACGAAATTGATCTAAATTTTGACTACACTCTAGCAGCAATTGTTGTTGATATTCGGGTGAATAAGCATCATCAATTATTGCAAAACCATGTTGATCCAAATCTTCAAGAATTCGATCAACATTCCAGGACTTTGGGAGAAGTGTAGCGTCCATATAAAATACTCAGAAAAAGATGAAATTGAGAGTTGGTTATTTTAGAGGAATACAAGCTCCTGAATGAAACTTTTTTTCATGCTAAAATGTCGGTTGATTTTAGGAATGAACCAAACATGAATTATCGTCACCATTTCCATGCGGGCAACTTTGCCGATGTCATGAAGCATGTTTTATTGCTGCAAATTTTGACACGTTTAAATGCCAAAGATAAACCTTATCGCTATGTCGATACACATGGCGGTGCGGGTAAATATGACTTATCTTTAGCACCTGCACAAAAATCGGGTGAATTTTTAAATGGT
Organism: Acinetobacter sp. PW68; assembly: GCF_020982655.1. NCBI lineage: Bacteria > Pseudomonadati > Pseudomonadota > Gammaproteobacteria > Moraxellales > Moraxellaceae > Acinetobacter > Acinetobacter sp. PW68. The sequence continues at coordinate 494,456 of NZ_JAHZSX010000001.1, forward strand.
ATTCATCGTTTAGTGAAACTAGATGATTCAATCAAACGTCAGGCACCACAAGGTGTACAGCAGTATTTAAAACTGGTTGAAGCAATGCGTGAAGTGGATGGGCAAGGTGCTTATCCGGGTTCGCCGTGGTTTGCTTTACAAGGCATGCGTGACATCGATAAAGCGACTATTTTTGAAATGCAGCGCGATGTATTCCAGCAATTACGTCATAACATTCGTGACAAGCGCGCAGGTCTACATGAGCGTGATGCTTACGAAGGTTTATTGGGCGTCATTCCACCGAAAGAAAAACGCGGCTTGGTGATGATTGATCCACCGTATGAATTAGAACGTAAAGATTTCCCACAGTTGGTAGAATTATTGGCTGCTGCACATAAAAAATGGCCAACAGGCGTATTTGCTGTGTGGTATCCAATTAAAGACCGCGCCATGATTGAACGTTTTGAAAAGAAAATGTTTAAAACAGGGATTCGCCGTCAACTTATTTGTGAAATTTGTGTATGGCCTGATGATACTCCTGTGGGTTTAAACGGTTGTGGTTTATTGGTAATTAATCCACCATGGAAATTCTCTGAAGATGCAGATGAAGCCTTGCAATGGTTGTTCCCACACTTGCGTATGCAAGAACACGGTGGACATGCTGCAGTGCGTTGGTTAGTTGGCGAATAAAAATTTAAATAGACGTTCAGGTTACAGTTAGGACACAAAATAATGACAAACACATCAAAGCCCGAAGGAGAATATAGTTCCCGTGATCTTGAGCATGACGGAATTACATTTGAAGTGGTGGAAGAAGAACATACCCGTGAAGGGCAAAAGGTGAAACGTCGTGGTATCTATCTGTGGCCAAACCTGATTACCACGGCAGCCTTGTTGTCGGGTTTTTACTCCATTATTGCGAGTATGAATGGCGAATTTAGCCAAGCCATCTATGCCATATTTCTAGCAGCATTGTTTGATGGCTTAGATGGTCGTGTGGCACGTGCCATTGGTGCTCAAAGTCCATTTGGCGAACAGTTTGATTCATTATCCGATATGCTTGCTTTTGGCGTTGCACCTGCGATTTTGATGTATAGCTGGAGTTTGCACGATTTAGGTCGTATCGGCTTGGCAGCCTGCTTTGTGTATACGGCTTGTGCCGCATTCCGTTTGGCGCGTTTTAATGTGCAAATTGGTGTGGTCGATAAACGCTACTTTATTGGTGTGGCAAGTCCTTTGGCAGCACTGATTATCGTGTCTTTGGTTTGGGTAGGTCGGGACTTTCCTGAACTGTATGATATTCGTGAAACTGGACTACAAATCCTCAATGCTGTGATTATTATTGCAGTAGGATTGTTGATGATTTCCAATATTAAATATTATTCATTTAAAACCTTTGACCGTAAGCGTGTGCCGTTTTTTGTATTGCCAATCGCAGTATTTATCCTTGCAGCCATGACGTACAATATCCCTGTAGGAATTTTAGTGATTTCAATTATTTATGCGCTTTCAGGTTTCGTGACCACTTTTATGGCAAGAAAAAATGCAGTGAGTTAATTAAGCTTTCATAAAAGCATCAACTCACAAGGAGTTTGATATGCAGCTGTTTCAAGATTTTCTCGATCGTTCCAAACAACTCAATCAAACTCCTGCGGCAACCGCCAAACTGCCTTATCACGCCCCGAAACATCATTATAAGTTTATCTATCAGGGCTTAATTCTTCCTAACTTGCCTGCACCTTTACATTATCTCAACTTTATCGGCTTATTGGGCAGTCTAAATACTGCAATGCTGCGCCCTGAAAATGTGATTACAACTTCAGCTTTAGATACGGCCAGTATTCTTTGTAGTAGTAGTCCCCACATGGTGGGACAGTCCAATCATTATTCAATACAACACGATTGCGTATTTACCGCACAGTATTTTCAGTTTGCCAATAAAGAACGCATTACAGGACATTTTCCGCAATTTTATATGCAACGTGAAGATAGCGAACTTAGCTTCGATTTAAAGATCACCACAAGCTCTACAATTTCATATTTCACCAAATTGCGAATGAATTTGGCAGAACATTGGTCATTGTTGTGTCAGTGTCAGGGAAGTGTGCGCTATAAAGATCAGCATTTTCAGATTGAGCAATTAGGCAGTTTTGAGTTTGCCCGCTCCATCCAGTTTCCTTATTTCGCTGTGGCATTTTTTTGCTATCAGGTGATTAATCTGAATCATCAGCAACAAATGATATTGCTACAAAGCCGTGATGTGCTGAATCGAATTTTGCAATCTCGAATCTATCTGCGAGATGCGAACACCGAGCAAACTCGGGTATTTGATGGGCAAGTACAATTTAATATTCAACGGGTTTATCCAAAAATAAAAACGCCAACAGGTCAGTGCATGTATTTACCACGCGAGTTTGAATGGCACTATCAAGATGAAGATGGCACCTCAGTTCATCTACAAGCGCAGAGTCGTGGTGATTTTAAATTTGGGGCTGCGGCAGGTTATGTCGGAAGTTTTCAATATCAGTTGGCTATAAATGGTGATCAACAACAAGGTGAAGGCGGCTATTGTGAATATATCGACTGCCGCGCACTGAAGTGGCAAGAATATGATCAACCAGAAAAAATGCCAGATGTAGTCCTGAATCCCGAACCTTTTATGATCAAAAAAAGAAATAATCAAGACTTTTCTGGAAAATTACATAATTTTGATGAATAAACAACCACTCAAACAATATTTTTGCTAAAAACCAAAAACAGGGCTTGCAAGCGATGGTAATTCATCTATAATGCACATCCATCGGCGGTGATGTTGATAAAAACTTGTTGAAAAACAATGGCTTGATTGGTTTGTTTGAGATTGATTGAGTTTGTTTTGAGTAGATGGGCTTGAAAATAAAATCAACATTGCATGTTGACTTTCTAAAAATAGAGAGTAATATAGCCGACCTAGCTTGATGCTGACGAAGCATCAAGAAGATCATTAAGAGATTATGAAGAACAACTTGTGTGGATTTTTACTGATTGATTAATCGAAATATTATCATTAATTGATTGGTTTAAATTACTCGAAGTTTATTTGAGCGAAATTTAAGTCAGAAAATTGATGAGCCAAGTTTAAGAGTTTTACTTATAAAACTCGAAATGATTTTAACTGAAGAGTTTGATCATGGCTCAGATTGAACGCTGGCGGCAGGCTTAACACATGCAAGTCGAGCGGGCGAGGTTGCTTCGGTAACTGAGCTAGCGGCGGACGGGTGAGTAAAGCTTAGGAATCTGCCTATTAGTGGGGGACAACATTCCGAAAGGGATGCTAATACCGCATACGTCCTACGGGAGAAAGCAGGGGATCACTTGTGACCTTGCGCTAATAGATGAGCCTAAGTCGGATTAGCTAGTTGGTGGGGTAAAGGCCTACCAAGGCGACGATCTGTAGCGGGTCTGAGAGGATGATCCGCCACACTGGGACTGAGACACGGCCCAGACTCCTACGGGAGGCAGCAGTGGGGAATATTGGACAATGGGGGGAACCCTGATCCAGCCATGCCGCGTGTGTGAAGAAGGCCTTTTGGTTGTAAAGCACTTTAAGCGAGGAGGAGGCTTACCTGGTTAATACCTGGGATAAGTGGACGTTACTCGCAGAATAAGCACCGGCTAACTCTGTGCCAGCAGCCGCGGTAATACAGAGGGTGCGAGCGTTAATCGGATTTACTGGGCGTAAAGCGCGCGTAGGTGGTTAATTAAGTCAAATGTGAAATCCCCGAGCTTAACTTGGGAATTGCATTCGATACTGGTTAGCTAGAGTATGGGAGAGGATGGTAGAATTCCAGGTGTAGCGGTGAAATGCGTAGAGATCTGGAGGAATACCGATGGCGAAGGCAGCCATCTGGCCTAATACTGACACTGAGGTGCGAAAGCATGGGGAGCAAACAGGATTAGATACCCTGGTAGTCCATGCCGTAAACGATGTCTACTAGCCGTTGGGGGATTTGATCCTTTAGTGGCGCAGCTAACGCGATAAGTAGACCGCCTGGGGAGTACGGTCGCAAGACTAAAACTCAAATGAATTGACGGGGGCCCGCACAAGCGGTGGAGCATGTGGTTTAATTCGATGCAACGCGAAGAACCTTACCTGGCCTTGACATAGTAGAGACTTTCCAGAGATGGATTGGTGCCTTCGGGAATCTACATACAGGTGCTGCATGGCTGTCGTCAGCTCGTGTCGTGAGATGTTGGGTTAAGTCCCGCAACGAGCGCAACCCTTTTCCTTACTTGCCAGCATTTCGGATGGGAACTTTAAGGATACTGCCAGTGACAAACTGGAGGAAGGCGGGGACGACGTCAAGTCATCATGGCCCTTACGGCCAGGGCTACACACGTGCTACAATGGTCGGTACAAAGGGTTGCTACACAGCGATGTGATGCTAATCTCAAAAAGCCGATCGTAGTCCGGATCGCAGTCTGCAACTCGACTGCGTGAAGTCGGAATCGCTAGTAATCGCGGATCAGAATGCCGCGGTGAATACGTTCCCGGGCCTTGTACACACCGCCCGTCACACCATGGGAGTTTGTTGCACCAGAAGTAGGTAGTCTAACCGCAAGGAGGACGCTTACCACGGTGTGGCCGATGACTGGGGTGAAGTCGTAACAAGGTAGCCGTAGGGGAACCTGCGGCTGGATCACCTCCTTAACGAAAGATTGACGATTGGTAAGAATCCACAACAAGTTGTTCTTCATGACGATGTGTCTTAAAAGATAATTCGAGGTTTTCGAATTGGATTGAGTAGCAGATACTACGCACTGCGTTTGTCTTGCGAAAAATACAAAGCGATGCTTTGATTTTTCTCAGGGTCTGTAGCTCAGTTGGTTAGAGCACACGCTTGATAAGCGTGGGGTCACAAGTTCAAGTCTTGTCAGACCCACCATGACTTTGACCTAGATTGAATCAATCAAGTTACAGGAATTGAAGATACATCGAATCACAGATGATAAGCTGGGGACTTAGCTTAGTTGGTAGAGCGCCTGCTTTGCACGCAGGAGGTCAGGAGTTCGACTCTCCTAGTCTCCACCAAATTTCAAGATCAGAAAACTTAAAGCACTGCTTTAAGGCTTTTCCTTGAAATTTAAGCAAACAGCTATGCTGTGCGCAGGCACACATATACTGAAGCTTTAAGCTAAAGATTACAGAATTTAGTAAGTATAAGCTTATTAAGTTCTGTGATTTATCACAGTTGACTGCAGTCCGACGAGGATGCAGTGAATCATTAACAGATTGGCAAAAATTGAGTCTGAAATAAATTGTTCAACTCATTTCATATAGGATTGACAGTAATACTTCGGTGTTACGGTTTAATTACGAATTGAAATGAGAACTAGCAAATTAACTGAATCAAGCGTTTTGGTATATGAATTTAGATTGAAGCTGTATGGTGCTTAAGTGCACAGTGCTCTAAACTGAAATGTTGAAGTTACTAACTTGTAGGTAACGTCGACTGTTTGGGGTTGTATAGTCAAGTAATTAAGTGCATGTGGTGGATGCCTTGGCAGTCAGAGGCGAAGAAAGACGTGATAGCCTGCGAAAAGCTCCGGGGAGGCGGCAAATATCCTTTGATCCGGAGATGTCTGAATGGGGGAACCCACCTACCTTAAGGTAGGTATTGCAACATGAATACATAGTGTTGCAAGGCGAACGAGGGGAAGTGAAACATCTCAGTACCCTTAGGAAAAGAAATCAATTGAGATTCCCTCAGTAGCGGCGAGCGAAAGGGGAAAAGCCCATTAAGTTATGTGTGTTTTAGTGGAATGCTCTGGGAAGTGCAACCATAGTGGGTGATAGTCCTGTACACGAAAGGGCACACATAATGATGACGAGTAGGGCGAGGCACGTGAAACCTTGTCTGAATATGGGGGGACCATCCTCCAAGGCTAAATACTCCTGACTGACCGATAGTGAACCAGTACCGTGAGGGAAAGGCGAAAAGAACCCCTGTGAGGGGAGTGAAATAGATCCTGAAACCGCATGCATACAAGCAGTGGGAGCCGACTTGTTCGGTGACTGCGTACCTTTTGTATAATGGGTCAGCGACTTATATTCAGTAGCGAGGTTAACCGAATAGGGGAGCCGTAGAGAAATCGAGTCTTAATAGGGCGTATAGTTGCTGGGTATAGACCCGAAACCGGGTGATCTATCCATGAGCAGGTTGAAGGTTGGGTAACACTAACTGGAGGACCGAACCCACTGTCGTTGAAAAGCCAGGGGATGACTTGTGGATAGGGGTGAAAGGCTAATCAAACTCGGTGATAGCTGGTTCTCCCCGAAAGCTATTTAGGTAGCGCCTCGGACGAATACCATTGGGGGTAGAGCACTGTTTCGGCTAGGGGGTCATCCCGACTTACCAAACCGATGCAAACTCCGAATACCAATGAGTACTATCCGGGAGACAGACTGCGGGTGCTAACGTCCGTAGTCAAGAGGAAAACAATCCAGACCGCCAGCTAAGGCCCCAAAATCATAGTTAAGTGGGAAACGATGTGGGAAGGCATAGACAGCTAGGAGGTTGGCTTAGAAGCAGCCACCCTTTAAAGAAAGCGTAATAGCTCACTAGTCGAGTCGGCCTGCGCGGAAGATGTAACGGGGCTAAAACTATGTGCCGAAGCTGCGGATGCATAATTTATTATGCGTGGTAGGGGAGCGTTCTGTAAGCCGAAGAAGGTGTATTGAGAAGTATGCTGGAGGTATCAGAAGTGCGAATGCTGACGTGAGTAACGACAAAACGGGTGAAAAACCCGTTCGCTGAAAGACCAAGGGTTCCAGTCCAACGTTAATCGGGGCTGGGTGAGTCGACCCCTAAGGCGAGGCCGAGAGGCGTAGTCGATGGGAAATTGGTTAATATTCCAATACTTCAGTGTAATGCGATGAGAGGACGGAGAAGGTTAAGTCAGCCTGGCGTTGGTAGTCCAGGTGAAAGGAAGTAGGCATGCATCTTAGGCAAATCCGGGGTGCTCTATGCTGAGATCTGATAGCAAGCTGTACTTGTACAGTGAAGTGGCTGATACCCTGCTTCCAGGAAAAGTCTCTAAGCTTCAGTTACACTGGAATCGTACCCGAAACCGACACAGGTGGTCAGGTCGAGTAGACCAAAGCGCTTGAGAGAACTCTGCTGAAGGAACTAGGCAAAATGGTACCGTAACTTCGGGAGAAGGTACGCTGTTGACGGTGATGGGACTTGCTCCCTGAGCGGTTGACAGCCTCAGAAACCAGGCCGCTGCAACTGTTTATTAAAAACATAGCACTCTGCAAACACGAAAGTGGACGTATAGGGTGTGATGCCTGCCCGGTGCTGGAAGGTTAATTGATGGGGTTAGCGTAAGCGAAGCTCTTGATCGAAGCCCCAGTAAACGGCGGCCGTAACTATAACGGTCCTAAGGTAGCGAAATTCCTTGTCGGGTAAGTTCCGACCTGCACGAATGGCATAATGATGGCGGCGCTGTCTCCAGCAGAGGCTCAGTGAAATCGAATTCGCCGTGAAGATGCGGTGTACCCGCGGCTAGACGGAAAGACCCCGTGAACCTTTACTGCAGCTTGACATTGAACTTTGACCTTACTTGTGTAGGATAGGTGGGAGGCTTTGAAACTTGGACGCTAGTCCGAGTGGAGCCGTCCTTGAAATACCACCCTGGTAATGTTGAGGTTCTAACTCTGTCCCGTTATCCGGGACGAGGACCATGTCTGGTGGGTAGTTTGACTGGGGCGGTCTCCTCCTAAAGAGTAACGGAGGAGTACGAAGGTGCGCTCAGCGTGGTCGGAAATCACGCGTAGAGTATAAAGGCAAAAGCGCGCTTAACTGCGAGACCCACAAGTCGAGCAGGTACGAAAGTAGGTCTTAGTGATCCGGTGGTTCTGTATGGAAGGGCCATCGCTCAACGGATAAAAGGTACTCTGGGGATAACAGGCTGATACCGCCCAAGAGTTCATATCGACGGCGGTGTTTGGCACCTCGATGTCGGCTCATCTCATCCTGGGGCTGAAGCAGGTCCCAAGGGTATGGCTGTTCGCCATTTAAAGAGGTACGCGAGCTGGGTTTAGAACGTCGTGAGACAGTTCGGTCCCTATCTACCGTGGGCGCTGGAAATTTGAGAGGATCTGCTCCTAGTACGAGAGGACCAGAGTGGACGAACCTCTGGTGTACCGGTTGTGACGCCAGTCGCATCGCCGGGTAGCTATGTTCGGAAGGGATAACCGCTGAAAGCATCTAAGCGGGAAGCCTACCTCAAGATAAGATTTCCCCGAGGCTTTATGCCTCCTAAAGAGCCGTTGAAGACTACGACGTTGATAGGTTGGATGTGGAAGCATAGCGATATGTGAAGCTGACCAATACTAATTGCTCGTGAGGCTTGACTATACAACACCCAAGCAGTTGTTGTACGAACTTCGAAAGAAGTGAGGATCAATCGATTTCATATTGATCTAACGATCAAACAAAAACTTGATTTAGTTAAGGCTAAACAATAAAATTCAGACCCAATAGCCAACCTGTTAATAACTCATTTGGAACCAAGTAAGGCATTACATGCAAAAGCATCAAGCAAAAGCAATGTAACTAAGACCCGAACAAGTCCATAACAGTTGTGCTGGCGACAATAGCAAGAGTGAACCACCTGATCCCTTCCCGAACTCAGAAGTGAAACCTCTTCGCGCTGATGGTAGTGTGGGGTTACCCATGTGAGAGTAAGTCATCGCCAGCTCATTATTCAAACACCCTCAACTAGCGTTGAGGGTGTTTTTTTATGTGGGAAAGAAAAGTAGAAAAAGAAAGGGAAATATAAAAAAAGAAGTAAGCGTCCGCTGAATCCCATACCTATTTTTTAATTCGATTTAGGTTTCCAGCGGTGTGGTAGCAATTCTTCAATTTGGGTCACTTTGTGTGTCGGTAACCTTTTCAGCACATCACTTAAATAGGCATACGGATCCAAGCCATTCAGCTTTGCTGACTGGATTAACGTCATGATGTTTGCCGCTCGCTGACCACTGCGCAGCGAGCCAGCAAACAGCCAGTTCTTACGTCCCAACGCCCAAGGTCGCATTTGATTCTCTACCCAATTATTGCAAATCGGTAGATTGCCATCATCCAAATAGCGGCTTAAAGCTGGCCAACGCTTCAGAGTGTAATTGATGGCCTTGGCGGTGGGAGAACTCGATGGCACTGTCAGATGATGTTGGTTGAGCCATTCATATAGTTGTTGCATCACTGGTTGACTATGCTGTTGTCGGTATTCGCGGCGGTCTTCCGCTGTACCATCGGTCTTTTTCCTGAGCTCTGCTTCTATGGCATACAGTTTCTGAATCAGCACTAATGCCTGTTCAGCGACCTGACTTTTCCCAGTTACATGCAGTTCATGGAATTTACGACGTGCATGGGCCATGCAGCCCACCTCTATGACCTGGCCTGATTTAAAGCGTGCTTTATAACCACTGTAATCATCACAGACTAGATAACCCTGCCAGCCTTTCAAGAACTCTGCAGCATGCTGGCCTGAACGACTATCCTGAAAGTCATAGATCACCGCCTGAACTGGATTGTACTGTGTAGTGGCATAGGCCCAGACATAACCTTTCTTCGGTTTTTTATCATTCTCACCCATCCGCATGATGGTGACCGGTGTTTCATCTGCATGCAGCACCTGCTGTTGTAGTACCACCTCTTTTAAGGCATTGGCCAGAGGTTCCAGTTCTACACCGCAGCGACCTATCCAGTCAGATAAAGTTGATCTAGAAAGTTCGATTCCCGCCCGCTGATAGATCAGACGTTGACGGTACAGCGGCAAATGATCGGCATATTTCGATACCAAAACATGGCTGAGCAGTTCAGGTGAAGCAATGCCTTTATCAATCACATAGGCGGGCATCGCTTGCTGAGTCAGGGTGTCACACTGATCACAGACCCATTTACCACGCACATGCTGTTCCTTATAGAACTGTGCCGGTCTGAAATGCAGTTTTTCACTGACATCTTCGCCGATACGCCGGAGTTGGCATCCACAAGCACATTGGGTTGATGCAGGTTCATGCTCAATACGGATGGTGTGTAGATGATCTGGCAGTGGTCGACGTTTAGGTTTATTGGTTTTGGCTTTGTGTGTCGCTGCATTGGTTTTATCTGCATTTAGCCGTTCCAGTTCTAGATCAACCGCGGCAATATCTTCTTCAACCGCTTCATCCCACAGATGGATTTGTTTTGCCGTTAAGTGTTCATTCTTTTGGGCGAATTTGTGCTTTTTAAACAGCGCCAGTTCATGCTCGTATTTTTGATTGAGAATAGAAAGATGTTGAACTTTAGAATCTAATTGCTGATTGGTGACTTCAAGATGTTGAACTCTGGCATCTAATTGCTGGTTTGATTGTGCTAGAGACTGATGCTGCATCGCCAACTGCCGGGTAAATTCCAGCAGTTGTTCATGGGTCAGTTGGCTTAAGTCAGGCAGCGTATTCATGACCGCAGTATGCCTGAGGTCATGAAGAGAATGAAATAGAACGTTTGGAGAATAGCAGAATAGCCGAGCTTGGTTTAGAGCATTGTTACCACTTGCTGTCGTCCAATGCGCTGCCAGGGCAAACCCTGGATTAATGCCTGTAACTGTTCCGGGTTGAGGACCACGGTTTCACCTTGGTGAACTTGAGCCCAGTGGAATTTTCCCTGTTCCAGCCGCCTGGCACACAGCCAGATGCCCAGTCCATCATGTACCAGCACTTTCATACGATGGCCACGTTTATTACAGAACAGGTAGGCGCAATGCGGTTTGATGTAGCCAAAGGCTCTCACCACCTGAGCCATGGTCGTATCCATACCTGCACGCATGTCCATGGGCTGAGTAGACAACCAGATTTCATCAATGCGGATCATGTTGCAAGTGCCTTGAGTAATTCTGCCAAGACAGGTATTTCTGATGTCTGCCATTTTAGCTGAATATCATTATTCGTATGAGGCACGGTGATACACAACGTGATCCTCTCATCAATAGGTTGGCTGATTGCAGCAGTGTAAGGCAAAGCAATAAATGCTGGATTCACATGAGTAGGATCCTGCACGGCACCCTCATGATGCCTGAAGATCCTGATCCAACGACTGACAAGGTTGGCATTAATACTATGTTGCAGTGCGACCGAAGCGATCGAGGTATTAGGATTTTTACAGGCATTGACAATACTGAGTTTGAATTCTTTGCTGTATGTTCTGCGTTTTTTAGCAACAGGAGGTGTTGCTGAATATATATCCATGTTCATGGATTAAGTCCCCACTTGTTTTTAGGTGGGAACTAAATTAAGGCTTATAGGATCGCTTGGTAAGGCTGTGTTAGCCGGATGCTTACAAAAAGAAGGCAAAATAAAACCATCTGTGGATGGTTTTATTGAGGCTTAGTTAGGGGATTTATTTAAGCGAATAATTGTGTAACGGAGCACCATAAAATTGCCAAAATCGAAATCGCAATGATAGGTTCTAGCACTTTGGACCAGGTTGGTACAATTGTTTCTACAGGCTCAATATTTTGATGATCATCGTGGGTATGTTGTTGAACCATTTGATTAAACTCCTTCATTGATGCGTCTAATGATAGCTCTTCTTGAGGAATTGGTTTAGAACCTTTTAACTCTATTAGATCGTTTGTTGACCAAACCCAATCATCAGCCTGACCAGATAAGTGTTCAATTTGACCCAGTAATAATTCCCCTAGACCTTTATTACCGAAATTACCGGTTTGATCTAATTGATTGAGTTCAGTAAGCTGTAAGGCTAAAACTTCACTAATATTCTGTTCAAGCTCAGTTTTGGAGAGGGTCGACTGATTGTGTGGAGATGTGGTAAGTCGACGTGCAATTTCCTGAATATATAATTCATCTTGATGATCAATTTCTTGATACAGTTTTTGGTTGTCTTCTCGCCACAAACTGACCAGTTTTCCTAAGCTCAGTGCATTGATTTCTTGAATATATTGGTCGCGATCAACAGCATTATATTGTTTCAAAAGCGACGGCTTTTGAAGTTTAATCTGCGCTGCAAAATATTGTACTAAATCAAAAGCCATCCACTACTCCATTGTTTTAATCTAATAATCTAAGGCTTGGTTTTTTCTTACTTTGTTCGGTTTTTTCTTCAGTCTTTGATTCTAAAGCATCTTGCTCATTTTGGATATGTGCATACTCACTTGGATCAAAGAATAAGCCTTGTCCATTCTCTCTTGCATAGATACCTAAGACGGCATTCATAGGTACATATAAGTCGCGTGACACGCCATCAAAGCGTGCAGAGAAGGTAATTGCTTCATTGCTCATGTGTAAGGCATGTACTGCATGTGGAACAATATTTAGGACAATTTGACCATCTTGAATAAATTGTTCAGGAACAAGCGTATTTGGCTGTGTGGCATCGACCAATAAATGTGGTGTGAGTTGGTTATCACAAATCCATTCATAAATTGCGCGGGCTAAATAAGGACGGGTTGGAGTTAAATTGATTTCAGATTCAGACATAATATGCTCTTTAGGTATGAATTAAAAATTCTTGATAGTGATTTTTTTCTTGTAAAGTCATTGCTTGAGTGAAGGCAGGGCGTGAAAAAACCCGCTGACAATACAGGAAAATCGGACGACAGTGTTGTTTGGGTAATTCTATGCCCATGGCTTTTAGTCGTATAAATAATGGTGCCAGCATGCAGTCTAAAATGCTGAAATTTTCCGACATGAAATAAGGATAATGCTGAAATAATGGTGTCAGTGAAATGAGCGTATCACGTAATTTTTGTTGTGCAGTGCGCTGTGCTGCGTGATCTAAGCTGTCAGGATGACGTAGCATCTGATCGGCAAGTTTGAACCAGTCTTGCTCACAGCGCCAAATATATTGACGTTGTTCTGCACGTGGCATAGGTGCATCGGCATAGAGTTTGTTTTGTCGATAACGATCATCTAGATATTCGGAAATAATTGCAGTATTAAAGAGTTTTAAATCGTTTTCTAGCAGCATTGGAAGTTGATTATACGGATTTAAACTTGCGAGGTCTTCATCTTCATAATCGACCAAAATCAGTTGATATTTGATTTGTTTTTCGGCAAGAACGTAACGAATCCAATGTGAGCGAAAGTCGTCCGCATGACTATAGAGAGTAATGCCTTGTAAGGGTGCGTTCTCGACTGACATAATCCGAAGTAAAACCAAATGAATAGAATAGGATACTAAACTTAGCCATTAAAATCACCCAGCAAAGCTGATAAAAGTGTATGAGATATTTGTTGATCGAATTTTTAAGTATTGTGCTGTATTAAATTTTGATTTTGTTATGTGTGAATTTGAATTGTCTATGTGGTTTAGAATGCTCAGCTGGTTGATCTGTATAAAAAAAGCCTTGGAAAATCCAAGGCTTTTTGTGTCCGATTCGGTAAACGAATTAACGTTTAGAGAATTGTGGACGTTTACGAGCTTTACGTAAACCAAGTTTCTTACGTTCAACTTCACGAGCGTCACGAGTAACGAAACCAGCTTGACGAAGAGCAGGTTTTAAAGTGTCGTCAGATGCGATCAATGCACGAGTAATACCGTGACGGATTGCACCAGCTTGACCACCAATACCACCACCAGCAACAGTGATGTAAAGGTCATATTTTTCAGTAGCTTCAAGAAGCTCTAAGGGTTGACGTACGATCATACGAGCAGTTTCACGACCGAAATATTGCTCAAGCGTACGGTTGTTAATTACGAGTTTACCTGTACCAGCTGATAAGAAAACACGTGCAGTTGCGGTCTTACGGCGACCTGTACCATAATTAGTAGCCATGTGCTGTATCCCTTAGATGTCCAAAACTTGTGGCTGTTGAGCTGTGTGAGGATGCTCAGCACCAGCGTACACTTTCATTTTCTTGATCATAGCATAACCAAGAGGACCTTTTGGCAACATGCCTTTTACAGCGCGTTGGAAGATTTCTTCTGGTTTGTGAGCAACTAATTTCTCGAAATTAGTTTCACGGATACCACCAGGGAAACCAGTGTGGCGATAGTATTTCTTGTCAAGTGATTTGTTACCAGTCACTTGAACTTGCTCAGCATTGATGACAACGATGTAGTCGCCAGTGTCAACGTGAGGAGTATAAGAAGTCTTGTGCTTACCGCGTAAACGACGTGCGATTTCTGTCGCAAGGCGACCTAGAGTTTTGCCAGAAGCATCAACAACGTACCAGTCGTGTTGAACTTCAGCTGGCTTAGCGCTGAGAGTTTTCATTAAACCACTACCTATTATAGTTGGTTTGGACTATAGAAGCTGTCCAAACAAAAAGGAGTCCGAATTCTACCTGAGAATGGGTAGAACTACAATGGAAAAGTCACATTTTAAGCGCTATATTTTACCAATCTTGGTTATAAAAGAAAAGTTGAATAAATTTCATACCTTCAAGATTAAGAAGCCTAGATTTATGCCATTTTAAATCACCTTGTTCAGGCTTTAAACTGAGGTTTCTAGCATTCAATATTAAAATAAAAATGAGCAAAGGATGTCAGCAGATTCGCAATCAGAAATACTTAAGTGATTTGATTTATGTGTATCTAAATGCATCAGATTTATTGCAGGATGTTTTATTACATTGCTCAGTGTCTAGACGTTGGGTTTAGTACTATTAGGTGCTGTATATGGTGTGGATGTGTTTAGCATGTAATTTCTGTATTCAATTTTATCCATTTTACATTCTTCTCATTTTTGGTATGGCATAAGCGGAGTCATATTGCTGTGCTGAGCAGATACACAATCGCGGATATTTCTTAAAATCACACAAATGCGATGATGGGGTTGCTATTCGCTGTTGCTGTGACCGCTATTTTTGAATGGGCACATGTGCAAGGGGGTGCGTACTCGATTTATCTTAGACTGAAAATAAAACAATCATCAAAGTTGACGATATACTTTCATCATCCTTTGATAAATCTTGATTGAGCTTTTATGCGACCTTTATATGTCACCAGTGGTGAACCTGCAGGTATTGGACCTGATATTTGCCTAAGTCTGGCAGATCGAGAAGATGAACGTCCAATTGTGGTATTGGCTGATCATCAATTATTAGAACAACGTGCTGAAACTCTAAAACAAAAAGTTGAATTGATTAAATATTCTGGTCAGCAACAGCCTGCAGCGCTTGGACAGTTATATGTTGAGCATGTACCTTTGGCTGTAGATGTTGAATTAGGGCATTTAAATGCACAAAATGCAGCTTATGTGTTGGAGCAATTACGTCGTTCGGCTTCTTATGCAATGACTGGCAAGAGTGTGGGGGTGGCAACTGCACCCGTGCAAAAATCTATTATTAATGAAGCAGGTATTTCTTTTAGTGGGCACACTGAATACTATCAGGAGTTCGCAGGTGTTGAGCGTGTGGTGATGATGTTAGCCACTAAATCCTTACGCGTTGCCTTAGCGACCACGCATCTCCCTTTACGTGCCGTAGCAGATGCCATTACCAAAACACGTTTAGAACAAGTGATTGATATTTTGCTGCATGATCTCAAAAGCAAGTTTAAAATTGAACATCCTAAAGTGTTGGTCTGTGGTTTGAACCCACATGCGGGCGAAGATGGTTATTTAGGCATGGAAGAAATTGAGGTAATTAATCCTGTGCTGCAAAATTACCGTAATCGTGGTGAAAATATTAGTTTAAGTTTGCCTGCAGATACTTTATTTACCCCAGAAAATTTAAAAGATGCCGATGCAGTTTTAGCGATGTATCACGATCAAGGTTTACCTGTGTTAAAATCACAGGGCTTTGGTGAAGCAATTAACATTACTTTAGGCTTACCGTTTATTCGTACTTCAGTCGATCACGGCACAGCGCTCTCCCTCGCAGGTACGGGACTTGCGAAAAGTTCTAGCTTGCATGTTGCTGTCGATTTAGCGCTGGATTTAGCACGTCCATAATTTCAGCTTGGAAATATTTATGTATCAAATTAATGCCCTAAACCCAAAAGAAGAAGGGCATCAGGCTCGTAAACGCTTTGGTCAAAACTTTTTACATGATCAAGGTGTGATTGCCAAAATTGTTCGCTCAGTGAACCCGCGTCCAGGTGATAATATTGTCGAGATTGGACCTGGTTTAGCGGCATTGACATCGCCTTTAATTGGTGAGTGTGATGCTTTGACGGTGGTGGAATTAGACCGTGATTTGGCTGCAGGTTTACCAGGACGTGTGCCACATCCTGAGCGTTTAACCATTGTAGAAAGTGATGCGCTGAAATATGACTTTACCGAGTTATTTCAGGAAGGGCGTCCGCTACGTGTAGTTGGAAACTTGCCGTATAACATTTCGACACCGCTTTTGTTTCATCTCTTGGAGTTTGGCGACAAAGTCAAAGACATGCACTTTATGCTACAAAAAGAAGTGGTAGATCGCATCACGGCTGAACCGAATACCAAAGAATATGGGCGTTTATCGGTCATGATGCAGTATTACTGTAAGCCAACTTTCTTATTTGAAGTGCCACCAGGAGCATTTAATCCACCGCCTAAAGTCACTTCTGCGGTATTCCGTTTAGAACCTTATGTGACCAAACCGATTATTGCCAAAGATGAAAAAGCATTGGCACGTTTGGTGTCGCATGTATTTACCCAACGTCGTAAAACATTACGCAATAGTTTAAAAGGTATGTTAGCTGAAGATGCATTTGAGCGAGCAGGGGTAGACCCAATGGCACGTCCTGAAACTTTAAGTTTGGCCGCATTTGTCGCATTGGCAGATCAGATGGTGAATTAATGACAGCAATTCGATACAACTATGTCATTGGTGATGTGCAGGGCTGCTTTGAAGCCTTAAAGCTTTTATTAAAAGAAATACAGTTCGATCCCGATCAAGATTTTATCTGGTTTGCTGGCGACTTGGTTGCGCGTGGTGAAAACTCAATTGGTGCAGTGCGCTTTATTAAAAAACTTGTGGATCGTGGCGTTGCAGCAACAGTGTTAGGCAATCACGATTTAACCTTGTTGGCAGGCGCACGTGGCTTAAAGAAAATCAAAGCGCAAGACAATACTCGTGATGTGATTGATGCAATTGACAGTGATGATTTGATTGACTGGTTACGTAAACAACCTTTGTGTCTTTTTCCCAATGAAAACACCATTTTGACTCATGCAGGTATTCCACATATTTGGAATGCGGAACAAACCGCAGCTTTGGCAAAAGAAGTTGAGGCGGTGATTGGGCATGAGGACTTTGAGGTAGTGGATGCATTCTTAAAGGAAATGTATGGGGCAGAACCTGCAGTTTGGTCGGATGATTTAGAGGGGCATGCGCGTTTACGTTGTATTACCAACTATTTGACCCGTATGCGTTTAGCCAATGCACAGGGTGGTTTGGAATTCAGCTTTAAAGATGCCTTAGACGATCCGATGCCAGAAGGTTTTAAACCGTGGTTTGAATATCCATCTTTAGCTGCGCAAACACATCAAATCGTATTTGGTCATTGGGCAGCATTGCAGGGACAAACGGTAGCCGACAATATTCAAAATGTGGATGGCGGTTGTGTGTGGGGTAATCAGCTCATGGCGTATCGTTTGGAAGATCAGCAATTGTTTGCAGTGGATAATCCGCTGGAAGAATGGTAACAATATTTCATCTTTATAATTTAAAAATGAGATGTTGAAATGAAAACAGCCACCTATTAAAGTGGCTGTTTTTTTATCTTGAATTTTATTGAATTCGAATCCAAGTTTGGCTGCGACCTAGTGTAGATACACCCATGTAAGCACGTAAAGTCAAACGCTTACCTGTCGAGTTGAGGCGGATTTTTGCATCGTAAATACGACCTGCCAATGGATCAATCACGCGTCCTTTTTCGTAATTGTTGCTATCTTTGACTTGTTTTAAGCCTTTTAAAATATCCATTCCTAAAATAGGTTGATCAGTATAAGGTGCAGGGCATTTATTACAAAGTTCACGTGGGGTATAACCTGGACGTGGAGTTACTTTAATAATTTTACCCGTATAGGTTTGATTGGCTTCTTTACGAATTTCGATGACAGCTTTAGGTGAACCTGTTTTATCATCAATTTGTTGCCAAGTCCCTACTAAATCTTGTGCCATCGCCAAAGTGCTTAGACTGCCGAAGATGACGGCTATTCCTAAAGCCAATTTCTGAATCATTTTATTTCCCTTACTCGGTCTTTGCTCTAGTCTAATCTGTGAATTGACTGACACAAAGTCCCGAGTATCTAGAAAAAATGACCGATGCGACACAATTACTCGCTTATTGTTGGCGAATCCACGTTTGTGTCCGACCAATGGCTGAAATTCCGACGTAACCACGTAAAGTTAGACGTTTATTATTAGACGCTAAACGGCCTTTCAGGCTATACATTTTGCCTGTAAGTGGATCTAAAATACGTCCATCGGCATAGTTGTTATTTTCCACATGCTTTAAGCCATGAATAACTTCCAAACCCACCAAAGGTTTGTTGGTATATGGTGCAGGACAATTCACACACATGGTTTTTGGGGTATAGCCTGGTCTTGGTGTGACTTTAATAATTTTACCTGTAAAGCTGCCATTTTCAGCTTTGGTAATTTCAATAAGTGCTTTAGGTGAGCCTGTTTTATCATCAATACTTTGCCAGATACCCGTTAGGTCTGATGCAAATGCTGAGCCACTGAAGATGAAGCTTGCAAATACGCCCATCAATACATTTTTCTTCATATCAGTTCCTTTGATTGTCGAAAGTTATCACTGAGGTTAATTCAAGGTATAAAGCGAGTTGTGGAAGGAGTCAAGCGATTTGAGAGGTCATTAATCTTAAAGTTGCAACTAAGATGCAGGAAAACCAATAAAAATGCCACGAACGTGTGGCATTTTATGTGAAAACAGAAGTGATTAATTATTCGCTTTTAATCCAAGTTTGGCTGCGTCCTAAGGCCGATACACCGACATAACCACGCATGGTCAAACGCTTACCGTTGCTGCTTAATTTAGCTTTGGTGCTGTAAATATGGCCGCTTAGTGGGTCAATGATTTTTCCACCAGAGTAGTTTAAGCCACCTGTATGTTTTAAGCCTTTGAGTACATCCATCCCTAAAATAGGTTGGTTGGTATAAGGCGCAGGGCAGTTGACACAGGTTTCTTTTGCTGTGTAACCCGGACGTGGCGTTACTTTGACGATTTTAGCGGTGTAGCTACCATTGCTTTCCTGACGAATTTCTAAAATTGCTTTAGATGAACCCGTTTTATCGTCAATGTTTTTCCAAGTTCCTGTAATATCTTGGGCCAGCGCAAAACTGCCTAACGCTGAGCAGATTAAAGCAACGGTGAGTTTCATCTTGACCATGTTCAATGTTCCTTCATTTCACAAACTGGATATTTCATAATAAATAGAAAGTGAAATTGTCACAATGTGAAAAAGTGATTTATCAGTCACATTTTTTGCAAATATAGTATAAATGTTGGCAGCCAAACTGCGGTAAACACCGCATTGACTGCCATTCCAAAGGCAGCATAACGTCCTGCAACACTACCTCGTTGCCACGCTTGGGCAGTACCGATGGCATGTGCAGCTAAGCCAAGTGCTAAGCCCGATGCACGTTCATCATTGATATGTTTTAAAATAAGCGGTGACAAAGCAGCACCCACGACACCCGATAAAATTACAATTAATACTGCCAATTGAATCGGTGCTTCTAATAAGGTTGCGATATTAATCGCAATCGGCGTGGTCACTGCACGGGTAGCAAAAGCCATAATATCGGCGTTCGACATGTGTAGCGCATAAGCAAGTCCCATCGGCAGTGCCACAGCACTAAAGCTGGCAAAGAGCAAAATACCTAAAATTGCTTTGAGGGGTAAATCATCATAACGCATTGCTGCTAAAGGAATAGCAAGTGCAACTGTCACATAACCCAACAATTGATTAAACAAGGGATTAGTTTGTGTAACGTAAGTTTCGTATGGAATCCCGAAAAAGTACAACAGCAGCAACACAAAACACATGCCAAAGACAATGACGGGGATTTGCGGGAATTTTTGGTTGCAAGGTTTTGCCAATAAATACGCAACGAAGGTGATTAAAAAACCATATAGAATTGACAGCATTTTTAATCTCCTAAAGCCAGCGTTTTGCCATTTTGGCATACAGCCAAAGCGGTATTAGCGTACTGATGCACAATACAATCAAGAAGATTGGAATTTGTTTGCCCATGTGCGTGAGCATAATTAATGAGCCTGCGCTAATGGGTAAAAAGGCAAAGGCACTTTCTTTCATGATCTTGTTATTGGTATCGACCAGACGAGCGGGAATTTTACTGAGTTTGCGCCATGTAAATAATACTGCTAGCAGACTGAGCAAACCGACTAAATTGCCTAATTCTGGGTGATTCAATTGGGTCATGATCCACACAGAGGACTCACGAAACACAATAATCAAAAGGAGTGTGCCGATCCATGCTGGCCAATCGATATGTTTTATCCTGCTCATTTTTGATCTTTCGTTAAAATTTTACTTATCACGTTTTAACCGATTTGATCATCAATTTCAAATGCTTTAAGCAGACGTTTAAATTGTTCTGCCTGCGCACCTAAAATTTCATCTATCGGTAAATGCGCCTGTTTAATTAGTTGTTCCAGTTTATGGGGTGCCATGCTGACTTGTAGATGTAATTGACCCTCATCATCGTACTGTTCTGCTTGAATGACATTAAGCGCATACAGTTGATTGCGCAATTTGCCATAAGCAGGTTGTAATTTTAGATCAAACTTTTGAATTTGTCCCATCAAACATTCATGTACGGCTTGCTTTAACAAGTCTAAACCTTGCTCTGAATGTGCCGACACATAGACACGGTCGGGTTGATGTGGTTTGTCATAGATAATCTTGGCTGTTTCGCTTGAAACATCAATTTTATTGTAAACCCGTAAAATGGGTACATCTGCACCAATTTCTTTCAGCACACCCTCGACAGCTTCAATTTGTTCCAACACATCAGGGCTGCTTGAATCAATCACATGCAGCAATAAACTGGCTTCTAAAGTTTCTTCCAAGGTTGCTTTAAATGATTCAACCAAAGAGTGAGACAGGTTTCTTACAAAGCCGACTGTATCTGCCAATACTAGACGTCCAATACCATCCCATTCCAAACGCCGCAAAGTGGGGTCAAGCGTAGCGAACAGTTGGTCTGCAGCATACACATGACTTTGCGCCAGAATATTAAATAAGGTCGATTTACCTGCGTTGGTATAACCGACTAATGAAACGGTAGGAATGGCGGCTTTTTGTCGTGCCACACGACCTTGCGCACGCGTTTGACGAACTTTATCAAGTTTGGTTTTGAGTTGTCCCATGCGAATACGCAATAAGCGGCGGTCGGTTTCCAGCAAGGTTTCCCCAGGGCCACGTAAGCCAATACCACCTTTTTGACTGTCTAAGTTGCTACGACTACGCACCAAACGTGAAGATAAGTGCTGTAATTGTGCCAATTCGACTTGCAATTTACCTTCGTAAGTGCGGGCGCGTTGAGCAAAAATATCTAAAATAAGTTCGGTGCGATCCACCACGCGGCATTGCATCACTTTTTCTAAATTACGTGCCTGCGCAGGACTGAGCGCATGATCAAAAATGACCAAACTGGCTTCGTGTTCTTTGACCAATGCAGCAATTTCTTCGGCTTTGCCTGAGCCAATGAAGAGTTTGGCATCTGGTTTGCTGCGTTGAGTGTGGACGTGTTGTAAAACTTCTGCACCCGCAGATTCAGCCAAGAGCTGAAACTCTTCGGCATCAAGGTCTTCTAAAATTTGGACAGTGACACTGACCAGTACAACACGCTCGCCATCTTGATGTGGCACAAAATTTTCCACTCAGCGCAATCTCCATGTTAAAGCTTTATTCTAGTAGAAAAAATGTTTGTGCAGGGAATTAGATGACTGGATTTTTCCTGCACCTTGAGTTAGTGCCATTTCAGTGTGTGTAAACTCAAATCTGAGGATGACCTAAATATAGAGTTTGTTTATTGAGATTAGAATCCGTTTAGACCGATTTAAATCAATAATTCAGGCCTTTTTCTTCACCTTCTCCCACAGGAAGCAGGGAGTTTTTTATATCCACTTAACTTATTTCTCATAATTATTTTTTGATTTCTCAAAGCGCTCTAATTTTCCAAAAGTCGCATGTCTGCATGCAGCTTTGGGTTTTTCTGATCTATGCAAGTTCAGATTGAACAGTATAGAATGAGCAAAATATAAACCTTTATACGTTGTTTTGCGTTTAACAATTAGTGATGACCCTATGAACCCAGCTGTTGAAACTCACACATCTCCAATACATGGTTTGGCAAAGCTTGCTTTGTATAGCAAAAAAGTTCTGGCAACGGCTGGCGCGATTGGTGAAGGGTTTTATTTGGTCTATCGTCATCAATTGTATAAAGACACCAACAACCCGAATAATACGCGTTATGTACAATATTTTTGCCGTCAATTGTGCAAAGTTTTTAATATCGAAGTACAAATTCATGGTGAAATTCCGCATGATCCTGCGCTATGGGTCAGTAATCATATTTCGTGGTTAGATGTGGCAGTATTGGGTTCTAGTGCGCGGGTGTTTTTTCTGGCCAAAGCTGAAATTGAAAAATGGCCGTTATTGGGTAAGTTAGCCAAAGGCGGTGGAACGCTATTTATTAAGCGTGGCTCTGGCGATTCGGTCAAAATTCGTGAACAAATCACGCAATTTCTAAAACAAGATATTCCCGTATTGTTTTTTCCTGAAGCGACTACGTCAGATGGAAGCAAAATTAAAAAAGTGCATGGTCGTATTTTAGGGGCCGCGATTGAAGCCAAACGACCTGTGCAAATTTGTCTGATTTGTTATGTGAATCAGCAAGGTGAGTTAGATACTGTTGCGCCGTTTATTAATGACATGACCTTTGTTGATCATGTGAAAGATGTTTTGGAAATGCCGAAAGTGACAGCGCATTTAATGGCTTTACCTGCAATTGCGGTAGAAGGGCATGATATTGAATCTTTAACTGCTGTGGTTCAGGAACGCATGACAGAAGGCTTGGCTGAATTACATCGTCAGGTATTAAAACCACAAACGCTGACATCATAAAAAATGCTTAGGCGCATCTTCATGTTAAAGATAGCCTAAGCGCATCACGTTGTTTTAAGAATAATGGTCACCATCTAACAGCTTCAATATTTCGTTGCTACATAAAGCCTTCAATGGGCAGCCATGAGGTAATTTTCATTGCCGCACGTTGATACCATTTCATCCCTGGTTCTTTTTTTAGAATTTGAGTTTCACCTTGTGGATTTTTCATCTGCCATTGAATGTTTTGCTGCGCATCTAAAACCAGTTTATAAGCATATTTGGACAAATTGACATCCATGGTCTGGTGAACTGCGCGAGCCAATGGTGGACTATTTAAAATTACTCCAATTTCAGTATTTAAATATGCCGAGCGTGGATCAAAATTAAACGAACCAATAAACACCTGTTTTTCATCTAGCGCCATTAGCTTGGCATGTAAACTAGAACGGCTTAAACCTTTCATGCTGACTTTGGCTTTTTTGGAAATTTCTTGCGTATGTGTATTTAGGTTTTCCATTTCAGGTCGTGCCAAAAACTCATATAGCTGCACGTTATTTGCCAATAAATCTTCCCGATATTTGGCATAAAAAGCATGTACTACGGGGACATCGTTGGCTTTAAAGGAGTTGGTCAGTACGCGTACCTGAAGGCCATCATTCGCTAAGTTTTTTAGTTTTTCTGCCCCTGATTGCTCAGGGACAAAATAAGCAGAAATAATATCGACACTACTGCTTGGCTTTTCTAAATGCGTCAGCAGTTGAAAGTTAAGATGTTCTTCTTTTGAGGCGCGGTCTTTAATTTTACTCGGCGCATCTTTGACCACTTCAGCACTGACCCAATCGAACTTAATATTATGCGTCATCCACTCTTCAATCGCTTTAGAACGAGTCACCAAATCTAAATAATTTTGTACAGTGGCTTCTTGATCGTGCTGTTCTAATTGCTGTTTTAAGCTTTCATAGCGCAAGGTGTAATGTCGTGGATTGACCAGTTGCTTGACTGAATAAGCATAGTCATCATTCCAGTATTCATCAAAAGAGTGAATAATTTCATCCGAAGCTGAGCCGACTAACATCACATCGACATCAGAAAATTGATAATTGTCGCTGACGTTATAGTATTGATTGCTCATATTGCGCCCACCAATCAGAGAAATTTGGTTATCGGCAATAAAGCTTTTGTTGTGCATACGACGATTAATACGCTTCAAATCCAAAATCATGTCCATGGCACGATAATGTCGAAAGCGATATGGATTATATAGTTTGATGTCGATATTGACATGTTGATCGAGCGCGAGATAAATGCCTTCCATTTTTTTGGCATTGTTATCATCTACCAATAAGCGGACTTTCACGCCACGATCTGCCGCACGAATAATGGCATGTAGCGCAAGCGCGCCAATTTTATCGTTATCCCAAATATAATATTGTAAATCTAAAGATTTTTCTGCCTTATTAATCAGGTAGATACGTGCTGCTAGGGCTTCTAGTGGATCATATAGGACATGATAACCCGTAAGCTGCGGATATTTTTCGCGTAGCGGCAGTACGATTTTAGCCAAACTGGTTTGATCGGTTGGGGTTTCAAACGCCATTTGAATCGGATGTTCAATTTGTTTGGGCAGCGTGCTACAGCCTGAGAGTGTCAAAACGAAGGCGCAACTCAGCCATAAAAGGTTGTGCCGAATATTTTGAAATGAAGCGGATGAGCTGCGGTTTGCCAAATTAAATTCCTTTTTAGCACGGGGAGCAAATAAGTTAAAAATAGGGTTTGAGTATAATTGTCAGCTATGAAAAGATAAATATGACAATACAGATATATGACGTGCAGGGGCTAAATGGAACATCTGGGTTTAGCGCAGCATTGAATAGCAGAAGTATGAAGTAATAGAGAATAAATATGTGGAATAACGATTCAGTCGTGTTGTATTTCTATATTGGTATGGCGATTTTGGCGTTGTGGGCAGTTTCGCAAGCATGGCGCAGTCAGGCCAATACAGAAACCATTCACCCGTTTAAGGCCTTTGTGCATTTACTGGCATTTTATTTATCTTACCTGTTGCCGCCTTTGGTTTTTTTTAGTGTTTATGCGGGTGTTCAGGGCTATTACTCCATCCACGAAGCAATTTTTGTATTTTTAGTCAGTGCCGTGTTGAGTTATGCACGTTTTATTGAGCCGCATTTGATTCAAGTTAAAACTACTCAATATCAAATTCATCCAGATCGTCGTTTATCCAAGCCCGTCAAAATTGCTTTAATTGCAGATTTACATATTGGTTTATTTTCTGGACATGAGCGTCAATTGAAGCAAATTGTGAAGAAACTCAATTTGCAAAATCCCGATATTGTGGTTGTGGCAGGCGACTGGACTTATGAGCCTGAAAATAAATTGGTCGAAGAATTGGCAGTATTAAAAGAAATTTGTGCGCCTGTGTATTCTGTAAATGGCAATCATGATGAACAGTATCCAGGCCCACCCATTCAAGAGCTGTTAGAAACGGCTTTAGAACAAAATAACGTGATTGATATTGAAGGCAGAATTGTCGAGTTTGATGAGTTTCGTTTGCTCGGTATTGGCGATTTATGGGCAGGTAAAACCGATATGCGCTATATGCCTGATTTACCTCAGGACAAGCCGTGGGTGTTGTTATCGCACAACCCAGATACAGTCGATATGGTGCCGAAATTGCCGACACGCCCGTTGATGTTGGCAGGACATACTCATGGTGGGCAGGTTGAACTGCCGTGGCTGACCGATTATGTGATGAAAAAAGTATCTATTTTGGGGCATAAAAAAGGTTTATATCGGCATGATCATGCCGATGTATTTGTGACTGTGGGCACAGGAATGGTGGGTGTTCCTTTTCGTTTTGGTGTGCCACCCACGATTGATATTATTGAATTATTATAAGCGCCTGCACCTTACCTACATGAAAAAACCAGCCTCGGCTGGTTTTTTGATGCAATATTTACGCTTAAATTTGGTTGTTTACATCGTCATGCTTGGTTTCTCGAATCATTAAGAATGCGATTAAAGACAAAATCGATGCCGCACTTAAATAATAACCCACTGCAGCCAAGCCATAAGTGGTGGCGAGTTTAGTAGCAATCAGTGGGGCAAACGATGCGCCAAAAATACCCGCTAAGTTAAAGGTGAGTGCCGAGCCTGTATAACGTACAGACGTTGGAAAAATTTCAGACAATACTGTACCAATGGGCCCGTAAGTGAGTCCCATAATCGCCAAGCCAATACACAGGAAAATAAAGACAATCCACGTGCTGCCTGAAGCAAGCATATCGGCAAAGAATAAGCCAAAAATTGCAGAGATGATACATACCGCAATAGACGTAGTTTTACGTCCAAATTTTTCCGCTAAAACGGCTGAGAGGGGAATAAAAGCGGCAAAACACAATGTGGCTAAAAGTTGAAGTTTTAAAAACTCTTCACGTGAATAACCCAGTTGTTTAGTCCCCCATTGCAAGGCAAATACCGTAGTCAGATAAAACACCACAAAGGTACAAATTGCAGCAATTGTACCGAGCACTAGCATTTTAGCGTGTTTTTTAAAGACCTGAATAAAGGGCACATTGACTTCTTTTTGCTTATTCAACACTTTTTGGAAGGCAGGTGTTTCATGCAGTTTTAAGCGAATCCACAAACCGACAATCACCAATAAGGCACTGGAAATAAACGGAATCCGCCAGCCCCATGTCATAAAGTCTTGCTCAGACATCAGCGCACCTAAAATAAGGAATGAACCTGTGGCAAGAATAAAACCAATCGGAGCGCCCAATTGTGGGAACATGCCATACCAAGCACGTTTACCTTCAGGGGCATTTTCTGTGGCCAATAGTACCGCGCCTGACCATTCGCCGCCTAAACCTAAACCTTGTCCTAAACGACACAATGCCAATAATAATGGTGCGACAATCCCAATTTGTGCATATGTTGGCAGTAAACCAATACAGACTGTAGAAATCCCCATGGTCAATAATGCCGCGACCAAAGTGGCTTTGCGTCCAATCCGATCACCCAAATGTCCAAATAAAGCTGCACCAATTGGACGGGCAATAAAGGCAATGGCAAAAGTGGCTAGAGATTGAATAGTTGCCGTCATTGGGTCAGTACTGGTCGGAAAGAACAGATACGGGAAAATAATGACTGCCGCAGTGGCGTAGATATAAAAGTCAAAAAACTCGATGGTGGTACCGACCAAACTTGCAGTCAGTACTCGAAATTTAGAATTTTGAGTCGGCTGTTCAGCGGCAGCAGTAGATGAAGATGCCATACAGGACCTTATGTAAAATGAATTTTAAATGAAAGTGCAATTCGTCATAGACCGCATGGGCAGAAGAATAGTCAACACCTTTTGTAGTTATGCTTTTTTGAACAACAAGTTGGTCACAAAACTGCATCCATGCGTATCATTCAAATCTGACCGTTTCATGTGTAAGGCATGAACGATATTCAGCGTGATTAAATCACATACAGATAAATTGCCAGAAAGTGTGTGCCTGCACCAATAAGGACAAATACATGCCAAATTGCGTGGGTATATCTTACGCGTTTTAAGGCATAAAACAATGCACCCACGGTGTAGGCAATCCCGCCAATCAACAAAAAGTTCAGGGCTTGGCTGCTTAAATAGGCTTGCATATTGTCCATGACCAGAACGGCTAACCAACCCATCGCCAAGTAGGCAATTAAAGAAATTTTATGAAAACGGTTGATGAATACCAGTTTAAATAGGGTGCCAATCAAGGCAATAATCCATAAGACAATTAACAAATATTGTGCTTTTTGAGTAGGAATCGCGATGGATAAAAATGGGGTATAAGTACCTGCAATTAAATAATAAATGGCAGTGTGATCAAGCTTTTTATAAAAATAGCGGCGGTCTGCAGCAGTTGCCATGTGATACAGCATAGAGGCAGAAAAGAGCAACACCATACTAATGGCATAGGCCCATAAACCTAGCCATTGTCCTGTACTCAGTATGCGCCTTTGATCAGTAAAAAAATACCGCCAATTAATGCCAAAGCTGCACCAATACCGTGGCTCAGATAGTTAATCCGTTCCTCTTGATGGTCATAATCTGGTACTAAAGGCGCATTCAATTTCATAGGTGTTCTTTTTTATTTATACAACTGTATAGTAATTCAATTTTGCTTTTAGGGTAATAACATTTAAACTTGAATTGTAATTTTTTCAGGTTTTCACTATGTCGACTTTGGCTTCTCCCTCTGCGCAGGAACAACAATTCTTGGAGGCTTTTCAGCAAGCCATTGATACACAAAAACTTGATCGTGTAGTGCTTAGCCAGTACAAAGGCGAATTGGAACAATTAGAAAAAATTACCCTGCGTATTATTCAACTCAATCAAGAGCAGGTGTTGAGTTGTTTGTATCGTCATAAAACGCAGGATATCACCAAAAATTATCCTTTGGCGCAAGCCCAGTCACAATTGAGTCAGTTATTGGCAGATTGTAAACAGGCGAATTTATTTACGCTCGATCAAGAAATTCAGCTTAAAAAGAATAAAAAGAAAGCCATGCTCAGTATGAGTAAAGCGGTAACAGCTGCTGCAAAACCCAAAGAGCAACAAGGGCATGATCGTGAAAAGCAACGCTATGTTGAGCAAAGTAGTCCTTTTTTACAGCCTCTAGGTATTACCGATGCGCAGGCGCAGATCATTCCAAGCATGGCGCGCAAGTGGAAACAGATTAATAAATTTATTGAAATTTTTGCGGGTGCATTGGCGCATATTCATCTTTCTGAGCAAAGCGTGCGTGTGGTGGATTTTGGTTCAGGTAAGGGCTATTTGACCTTTGCACTGTATGATTATTTGCAAAAGCAGCAATTGAAACCTTGGGTTACAGGGGTGGAATTGAATCCGAAAATGGTCGAGTTCTGTCAGTCGGTAGCAAAGGCGGCAGATTTTCAGCAGCTGGAGTTTTTTCAAGGCGATGTGCGTACCTATCAACCTGAACATTTGGATGTCATGATTGCATTACATGCTTGCGATGTGGCTACAGATTTTGCAATTCATACGGGTATTCGCCTGAATGCACAAATGATTATGTGTGCGCCGTGCTGCCATAAAGAATTGCGTCCACAACTGCAAAGTCCGAGTGTGCTTAAACCCATGTTGCAGTTTGGCATTCATGCAGGACAGCAAGCAGAAATGTTGACCGATACCATCCGCGCTTTATTACTTAAAGCGTATGGTTATGACACTAAAGTTTTTGAGTTTGTTTCTTTGGAACACACCAGTAAAAACAAAATGATTTTGGCAACTAAACGTCAAAATTGGAGTGAACCTGATCAGACTGTTTTGGCACAAATTCGTTATTTAAAAACCATGTACGGTATTCAAAAACATTCTTTGGAGTTGTTGTTGAATGATCAGTGGGATCAGCAGGGCATTGGTTCTAAGTGCTAAGCAAAATGGAATCAGATAAAAGATGCAAAATTATGTAATTCAATCCGGCACTTGGGCACAGTTTGCGATAGAGGCCAAATCTATTCGTGAGCAAGTCTTTATTCAAGAACAGCAGATTGCCCCTGAAGATGAATGGGATGCACAGGATGCTGTTGCTTTGCATTTTGTGGTTTATGTAGCAGAGGAGGCGATTGCAACAGCACGCTTATTGGAAAATCACAATATTGGGCGGGTCGCGGTACTGAAGTCACAGCGTGGTAAAGGTGTGGGACGTGTTCTAATGCAGCATATTATTCAGATGGCAAAGCAGCAGCAACGTCCTTGGGTTAAGTTGTCTGCGCAGAAACATGCGATTCCGTTTTATCAAAGCTTGGGTTTTCAGGTGGAGGGTGAGTCGTATTTAGATTGTGGTATTCCACATGTAGATATGCGATTGGTGTTTTAAATGAATTGTCGATAGTCCTGATTTTTTAATCGTACAAAATAAAAAATCGCCCTGATGGAATGCGATCATGGCGGTTTTTTTTATGAACTGTATGAACTGAGCGGCTAGCGCATATTAATGTCCATGTGCGGGCGCTGACTCATGGTTTTCAGGCATATTGGCATGTTCTGTTTCAGTCATACTGTGTGCATCTGCAGTTTCAGCAGATATAGCTTCACGTGCTTCACGATCTGCTTGTGCTTTTGCCAAAGCTTCTTGTGACATGGCAGGTGCATTTTTAAAGGCGTGTTGCTGAGTATTCTGCTTTTGTTGCTGGCTAGGCATGTAATCAGGTTCATTCGTGACCGCTAACCAGAAAATAAACATGAAAATTCCACCCAAAATACAGAAAATAAAGAGTGCTTTCCAACCCCAAGGTGATTTTTCAGGAGTAAGGTGTTCAGTCATGTGTATCTACCCAATTTGAATCTAAATCTTAAAATTATGTAACTTTATAACATAAAATTCATAAAAAAACGGATTAAATTCTATTCATGTAGGGATCATTCTTTTAATTTTAAGCAAATAAAAAGAAGGATGACGTATCCCTCTTTGAACTATAAGTTAGATTTAAATACTTGCTGCACCTGTGGCAACACGGTCTTGCAAGATTTTAGGTGGGTTAAAACGCTCGCCATATTCTGCTGCAAGTTGCTGTGCCCGTGCTAAAGCCTGTTTTAAACCATATTGATTTAGAAATTGCAAAGCACCACCTGTCCATGCAGGAAAACCAATGCCAAAAATGGAACCCACATTGGCATCAATGACAGATTCTAAAACACCTTCTTCTAAGCAACGTAAGCTGTCCAGTGCTTGCACAAATAAGAAACGGTCAATCATCTCTTGTTCAGCGATTTTGGTATTTTGATACCAGTGGTTTAACCCCGACCAAAGCTGTTTTTTACCCTGTTCAGGATAGTCATAAAAGCCTGCACCAGCTGCTTTACCTTTACGCGAGAATTGATGAATCATGGTTTGAATGACTTCATCTGCACTCGACAGTGGTCGGTCTTTCCCTTCGGCTTGCAACGCCTTACGTGCTTCCTGTGCCACGTGTTCAGATAAGGTTAAAGATACTTCATCCTGAATGGCAAGTGGGCCAACAGGCATGCCTGCTTTTAAAGCAGCCATTTCAATTTTGGCAGGATGTACGCCTTCCGCCAGTAAGCGCAAGCCTTCCTGCACAAAAGTGCCAAACACCCGACTGGTAAAAAAGCCGCGGCTGTCATTGACCACAATCGGTGTTTTACCAATCTGCTGCACAAAATCATAGGCCTTTGCCAAAGTATCGGTAGAGGTATTTTTTCCTTTAATGATTTCGACCAATGGCATTTTATCGACAGGGCTAAAGAAATGCAGTCCAATAAAACGCTGCTGGTCTTGCGCCGCTTGGGCAAGTTCACTAATGGGTAGGGTTGAGGTGTTGGATGCCATCACACCTTGTTCTGCTAGAAAAACTTCGGCTTCTTGTGTGACTTGCGCCTTGAGTTGAGGATTTTCAAATACCGCCTCAATAATCAAATCACAGCCTTGTAAATCGGTAGCCTGTGCCGTTGGATGAATCTTGGCTAAGACTTGTGCCGCTCGCTCTGCACTTATACGACCTTGCGATACTTGTTTATCTAGTATTTTTTGACTGTAAGCTTTGCCTTTTTCAGCTTGTTCGATGGATACATCTTTAAGAACAACCGCAATACCTTTGCTTGCCGTGACATAAGCAATGCCTGCACCCATCATGCCTGCACCTAAAATACCGATTTTTTGCGTTTGATGCGGCGCAATGCCTTGCGGACAGCTACTGCCCGATTTAATCGCATTCAGCCCATGCCAAAAGGTACCAATCATATTTTTAGAAATTTGACCTGTTGCGAGCTGGGTAAAATAGCGGGATTCAATGCGTAATGCTGTATCGACATCAACTTGTGCACCTTCTACTGCTGCGCTCAAAATTGCTTCTGGCGCAGGGTAACAGCCTTTGGTTTTGTCGCGTAACATGGCAGGAGCAATCGAAAGCATTTGCGCGACAGCAGGCGTGGGTGGCGTTCCCCCTGGGATTTTATAACCTTTGACATCAAATACTTGTTGTGATTGTGGATGTGCGAGAATCCAGTCTTGGGCTTTGCTGAGTAATTCTGTTTCATTTTCAGCAAGATCATGGATTAAACCTAAACTTTGTGCTTTTTCCACACTCAGCTGTTTGCCTTCCATCAACAGTGGCAGGGCAGTTTGTAATCCCAATAAACGTACCATCCGCACAATACCACCGCCACCAGGCAATAAACCTAAAGTCACTTCGGGTAAACCAAACTTGGTTTTTGGATCACGAATTGCAATACGATGATGACAGCACAGGGCAAGTTCCCATCCGCCGCCGAGTGCTGTGCCATTCAAGGCAGCTACTACAGGAATACCACGAGTTTCAATATAACGCAGCTGTGCTTTTAGGTGTTCAATCATCTGAAAAAATGAGCTGGCATGTTCAGGCTGCACTTGAATCAACTCATCTAAGTCACCGCCTGCAAAAAAAGTTTTTTTTGCAGAGGCAAAAATAACCCCCGCCACTTGTTCGTCTGCTTGTAACTTTTGCACCACTTGCGCTAATGCATCTCTAAAGTCAGCGTTCATGGTGTTGGCCGATTGATTCGGCGAGTCAAAGGTTAGAATTACAATGTTATCGGCATTTTTTTGATAGTGAATGGCGCTCATTTTTATACTCCTTATACTCGCTCAATAATGGTGGCAATTCCCATCCCACCGCCTACACATAATGTAGCCATGCCGCGTTTTTTATCTTGTCGTTCTAGTTCGTCCAGTAAAGTGCCTAAAATCATAGCACCTGTCGCGCCAAGTGGATGACCCAAGGCAATGGCACCACCATTCACATTGACTTTGGCGGGGTCGACCTGAAGCTCGGTAATAAAACGCAGAACCACGGCTGCAAAGGCTTCATTAACTTCGAACAGATCAATATCTTCAATGTTCAGTCCTGCTTTGGCTAAGGCTTTGCGTGCTGCAGGTGCTGGTCCTGTGAGCATAATCGCAGGATCTGTGCCGACCAGTGCAGTGGCAAGCACTTTGGCGCGTGGTTTTAAATTGTGTTGTTGTACCGCCTGTTCCGATGCAATCAACACCAATGCCGCGCCATCAACAATACCCGATGAATTGCCTGCATGATGCACATGATTGACTTGTTCTGCTTCAGGATATTTTTGCAAGGCGATGGCATCGAACCCCATTTGTCCCATCATCGCGAAACTTGGCTTGAGCTGTGCCAAACTTTCAGCTGTGGTCTGTGCTTTGATAAATTCATCTTGTGCCAAAATCACCACACCTGCCTGATCTTTAACGGGTACAATCGAGCGTTCGAAATATCCCCGCGCTTGTGCTGCGGCTGCTTTTTGTTGCGATGCGGTTGCAAATTGATCGACCTCGGTGCGACTATAACCATCTAAAGTGGCAATTAAGTCAGCGCCAATGCCTTGGGGAATAAAGTCACAGGCCATGTTGGTTTCAGGGTCGAATGCCCAAGCACCACCATCAGAACCCATTGCCACGCGCGACATAGATTCCACACCCCCAGCAACGATTAAATCTTCCCAACCTGAACGGACTTTTTGCGCTGCGAGGTTCACGGCTTCTAAGCCCGAGGCACAAAAGCGGTTGATTTGTACGCCTGCAACATCATTGTCCCAACCTGCGGCAATCGCAGCAGTTTTGGCAATATCCGCACCCTGATCGCCAATTGGTGTGACACAACCCAAAACAATGTCGTCTACTTGTGAGGTGTCTAGGCTGTGTCGTTGTTGCAATTCATTTAATAAAGTCGTGAGTAGGCGAATGGGTTTAACTTCGTGTAATGCGCCATCTTTTTTTCCTTTGCCGCGCGGAGTGCGAATAGCATCAATGATATAGGCCTCGCTCATAATCAATCCTTTGTCGATAGTTTTCTTTATGATTGCTTTTGAGTGTAATCTGAAAATTTTGAAGTGCAATGACAAGAACGGTAAAGGTCAGTGAGGTTTTTTGCTAATTGGGATGACACAGAAATTTGTTAGAAAGATTGAAACTAAAATAGAGCGATAAAAAAAGCCCTTGCAGTGTGCAAGGGCGATTAACTGAAATTACGGGTGAATGTGAATTTTTTAGCTGTGAATTAATGATAACCATGCAACTGACGGTATAAACCAGGGGTGACGCCAGTCCACTTTTTGAAAGCACGGTGGAAAGTACTGGTTTCACTAAAGCCAACTTGTTGTGCTACATCTTCTAGAGTGAGTTCAGGATTCAGCAATAGATGAATCGCGGCATCACGACGTAGCGCATCTTTTACCCCTTGATAGCTTTTACCTTCTGCAGCCAAACGACGACGCAAGGTTTGTGGCGACAGGTACAACATTGATGCAACATCGTTCAAGGTTGGCATTTCTTCGCCAATCTGACTCTTTAACACATCACGAATACGCGAAGTTAAAGAATTGGTGTTTTTGAATTTCACCAATAATTGTGCAGGTGCAGTTTTTAAGAATTCGTCTAAGGTTTCTTGAGTTTGACGAATTGGTAAATCTAGATAGTCGGCAGCAAAGGTAATTTCAGTGCGTGGCATGTCAAATTGCATAACAGGCGCAAAGAACAACGCATCGTATTCATCTGCGTGTGCAGGACGAGGATAGCCAAAATGCACACGCTCTAAAGGCAGGCGACGTTCAATCAGCCAAGAGGCCAAGCCGTGCCAAATCATCAACATACTTTCAGTAATAAAGTGATCAGGATCCATGACTTGTGGAATAGAGGGCACCAAACGCGCTTCGTGTTTATCGCGTTCTAATGTAACTGACCAATCATCACCAAAAAGCTTATAAAATTGCGAAGAAAGTTCTAAGGCATCGCCCAATGTTTTGGCGTGAATCACCAATTGGCACATGATTGCGAATGTACCCAAACGACGTGGCTGAGAATCAAAACCGACGTGTTCGTCTTGGGTCACCATCCACAGCATTTTAATAAAGCGGGTATATTGTTCAGGTGAAATACGTGCTTTCGGTTGGCGCAGAAGTTCTGCTTCAATACCGACATGAGATAATAAGGTTTCGACGTCCATGCCGAGTCGTTTGACACCTGTGAGCGCAGCATTGACAAAATGGATACTAATGGTATCGCGGCTCATGTTAAATCCTTCAGTCTCTTTTGTATTCACGTAAGCTTGACCTAAATGACGCTAAAAAATTGAAATTGGCAATTTACAATACCAATTTTACTTATTTTACATAATAAATTGCCGAAATGATCAAGGTAAATGGCTGAACATGACATTGTGTTACAGTTTTGCTGTTTATAAGATGAACGGAAAATCAGTAAAAATTGAGTAATCACAACAATGACACATGCACTAAGCGGTTTAAAAGTTTTGGATTTTTCCACCTTATTACCAGGTCCTTTTGCCAGTTTGTATTTGGCGGATATGGGCGCAGAGGTCATTCACATTGAATCGGCAAGCCGACCTGACTTGATTCGTTTATTTCCGCCCTATGCCAATGGACAGGCGACTTCGCATAGTTATTTGAATCGTAATAAACAGTCCATTACTCTCGATTTAAAATCTCCGGAAAGTATTCACCTTATTCACGAGAAAATTACTGATTTCGATATTATACTCGAACAGTTTAGACCAGGGGTGATGCAGCGTTTAGGACTGGACTATGCCAGCTTGGCAAAAATTAATCCGCGACTGATCTATTGTTCCATCACAGGTTATGGACAAACAGGTGATTATCAACAACGAGCAGGACATGACATCAACTATTTAGCTTTGTCTGGAATTGCAGGGCACAGCGGACGTCAAGCAGGCGGGCCGCCACCGCTAGGTATTCAGGTGGCCGATGTAGCAGGTGGTTCATTGCATGCTTTGGTTGGAATTTTGAGTGCGGTGATTGAGCGTCAGCGCAGTGGCTTAGGGCAATATATTGATATTTCGATGACCGATTGTGCTGCCACATTAAATAATATGGCAGCTTCTGCTGTTTTGGCGGCACAGCTGCCTCAATATGCTGAGCAATCTTACTTAAATGGAGGCAGTTATTATGACTATTATGAAACGGCCGATGGTCGTTATCTTTCGGTGGGCAGCTTAGAGCCACAATTTATGCAAGGCTTGGCACAAATTTTAGATTTGCCCATTTTGCTCGAAAAAGGCACATCTTTAGACCCGCAAGACCATATACAAGTGAAACAAGCCATTCAGGCCAAGATTAAAGCGCAAAATTTTGCCACGTGGCAGCATATCTTTGCACAACACGATGTTTGTGTAGAACCCGTTTTAACTTTAGATGAAGCTTTACATTCACCCTTGGCAAAGCAGCGCGGTTGGATTGTAAATGTTCCAATCCAAGGCAATGCCACACAAACCGAAACTCAGTTGGCTTGTCCTATTAAATTTTCACGTTCAAAAATGCGCTATGACTATATTGGGCAGGCTTTAGGTGTAGGACAATGGTGATCATGCTCAATAGCTAAAAATATGTAGGAAACTCAACTTAAACACGAAATAAAAACGAAGATAGATGCTTTAGCATAAAAATTGCTAAAGCATGCATTATTTTGTGATAGTTATGTAAATAGTCTGGAAATTTCGGCAAAGGCTTGCAGGCTGTGCCATTGCAATGTCTTATCAATAAAATCGCTAAGAAATATGTAAAAAACACATTTTGTTGATAGATTGAATCTCGCTATGCTGTCAGCCGTGATAATAGAAATGACTAGCTGTACGCCATGTATTTATATACTGATTTCGATCAGCAACTGATTAATGAACGTGTTGCACAGTTCCGTGACCAAACGGAACGTTATTTAGCAGGCAAATTGACTGAAGACGAATATCGTCCATTACGTCTGCAAAATGGTTTGTATGTACAACGCTATGCGCCAATGTTGCGTATTGCTGTGCCTTATGGTCTGATGAATTCTAAGCAATTGCGTAAAGTGGCGCAGCTGGCCAAAGACTATGACCGTGGTTATGCACACGTATCAACACGTCAAAATATTCAGTTTAACTGGCCTGCACTTGAAAATGTGCCAGATATGCTAGCTGAGCTTGCAACAGTACAAATGCATGCTATTCAAACCTCAGGCAACTGTATTCGTAACACCACCACAGACCAATATGCAGGCGTTGTGGCAGGTGAAATTGCCGACCCTCGTCCGACTTGTGAGTTAATTCGTCAGTGGTCTACCTTCCATCCTGAATTTGCATTCTTGCCACGAAAGTTCAAAATTGCTGTTTCAGCACTTGAAGAAGTGGATCGTGCAGCGACTGCGTTTCACGACATTGGCGTATATATTGTTAAAAATGCGGCAGGTGAAACGGGTTACCAAATTAAAGTGGGTGGTGGTTTAGGCCGTACTCCAATTATTGGTAGTGTGATTCGTGAATTCTTGCCACGTGAAGATTTGATTGCTTATTTAGAAGCAGTATTGCGTGTCTATAACTTACACGGTCGCCGTGACAATAAATATAAAGCACGTATCAAGATTTTGGTAAAAGCGTTAACGCCAGCAGTATTTGCAGAAAAAGTTGAAGCTGAGTTTGCACATACAGTGAAAACTTTAAAAATTGATGCAGAAACTTTGCAGAAAATGGATGAAAACTTCACGCCATTTGCTTATCAAAATTATGCCGATGAAGATTTTAGTGAGCTGTTTGCACAGTATCCAAAATTCAAGCAATGGTTCAACATCAATACCAATGCACATAAAGTGCAGGGTTACCGTATTGTCACTATTTCATTGAAGCGTGCAGGTGTTGCACCAGGTGACATGACAACCGAAGAAATGAATCTAATTGCAGATTTAGCAGATCAATATACCTTTGGTGAATTGCGTACCACGCATGAACAAAATATTGCCTTGGTAGATGTGCCACAAAAAGACTTATTTGCATTGTGGCAAGTCCTAGATGCTAACAACTTGGCGCGTGCACATATTGGCTTTATTACCGATATTATTTGCTGTCCGGGGGGGGATTTCTGTTCACTTGCCAACGCCAAATCTATTCCAATTTCAGAAGCTATTTCACGACGTTTTGATGATTTGGATACCATTTATAATCTTGGCAAACTGGATTTGAATATTTCAGGTTGTATGAATGCTTGTGGTCATCACCACGTTGGTAATATCGGGATTTTAGGTGTCGATAAAAAAGGCGCCGAATTTTACCAAATCACTTTAGGTGGGCATGCAGACCATGATGCTTCAATTGGTGATATTTTAGGGCCATCTTTTGCTGCCGAAGTAATTCCAGATGTCGTGGAAGAAATTTTAAATACCTACTTAGATTTGCGTAGTGAGGGTGAAGACTTCATCGACACTTATCGTCGTGTCGGCATTCAACCATTTAAGGAGCGCGCTTATGCTTAATACTGCACTCCCTGTGCTCGCGAAAGATGGCACGATTGCAGACAATACTTATCAAGTGATTGCTGAAGATGCAGCATTACCGCAAGGTGATGTGGTGCTTAGCGTTGAACAGCTTGATCTGTTGGCACAAATTTCAGGTAAAAAAGCTTTGTATTTAACGGTAGATGCTTCGCCTGAAAACCATGAATTTCCATTGGCAGAACTCGATGCGATTTTTATTGAGTTCGCAGGTTTTAACGATGGTCGAGGTTATTCTTTTGCGGCATTGTTACGCCGTCAAGGCTTTAAGGGCGAACTTCGTGCAGTCGGTGATGTATTTAAAGATGTCTTGAACTATATGAAGCGTGCAGGTTTCGATACTTTCGTGATTAAAGAGGGTAAAGACGTGCAAGAAGCTGCGGCAGGTTTGACGGATTTTACCCGCCCTTATCAAGCGTCTACTGCTGTACCAAAACCAAATTATCAAACTGGTGCGTAATATATTGATGATGAGTTTATCTAAATATAGATAGATTTCATTGAAATATAGCGGTTCACACATTTACAAACAGCCTGCCATGCGCAGGTTTTTTGTTTGCCTTAAAATCATCAAACTGCTTGTTTTATCTCACATCTTAATGATTTAATTTGCGGTAAAGTGCTGTAGTATAAGCACACTGACGAAGCATCGTAGCCCTATATAAACTTTATTTTAAAGTATCAAAAATCAATCAAGACGATAATTGGATGTGATTATCCTCTGATTTATTTATTCAATTTTTTCATAATGAAGTGATTTGTCTTTATGCAAAATTCTATCCGTATTGGTATTGCTGGTTATGGCAATTTAGGTCGTGGCGTTGAAACGGCAATTCAGAAAAACCCAGATTTGCAATTGGTAGGTATTTTTACCCGCCGTGCGCCTGAAAGCGTTTCACCATGTTATGCTGAAACAGCAGTTTTTCAAATGGATTCACTGTCCGATTTTCAAGACAAAATTGACGTACTGATTTTATGTGGTGGTTCAAAAGACGACTTGCCACAACAAGGCCCTGTATTAGCCAGCCAATTTAATATTGTCGATAGTTTCGATACGCATGCGCGTATTCCTGAATATTATGCATCTGTAGATGCACCTGCGACAGCGAATAAGAAAACTGCACTTATCTCAATTGGTTGGGATCCAGGCATGTTCTCAATCAATCGTTTATTTGGTGAAGCTTTATTACCCGATGGCGAAACTTATACATTTTGGGGGAAAGGTTTAAGCCAGGGACACTCAGATGCCATTCGTCGTGTTGATGGTGTAAAAGCAGGTGTGCAATATACCATTCCATCTAATGATGCGATTGAGCAAGTGCGTAGCGGTGCGCGCCCTGTATTAAGCACTAAAGACAAACATACTCGTGAATGTTATGTCGTACTTGCAGAAGGTGCCGATGCAGCTTCCGTTGAGCAAGCGATTGTGACCATGCCAGATTATTTCGCAGACTACAACACAACTGTAAATTTCATTGATGAAGCGACTTTGGCCAAAGATCACCAACGCATGCCGCATGGTGGTTTTGTTATTCGCAGTGGCAATACCAGCGATGAACAAAAACAAGTGCTTGAATTCTCATTGAAGTTAGACAGCAATCCGGAGTTTACCGCGAGTATTTTGGTAGCTTATGCACGTGCTTGTTATCGTTTAAACCAAATGCAGCAATATGGTGCAAAAACTGCTTACGATGTTGCGCCAGGTTTATTGTCAATGAAATCGCCTGAACAGTTGCGCGCTGAATTGCTCTAAACTTTTTCAAGCTATAAGCAAAAAGACGAATCAATGATTCGTCTTTTTGCTTTTTGAATAAAGAAGGGTTGGGAATGACTGTATTCCATCTGCCCTAATTCTGCTTTACGAAATAGGGGTTGCAATGCATTAAAGCAATTCAATCGCGACTGCAGTTGCCTCACCACCGCCAATACAGAGAGCGGCCACGCCACGTTTGCCACCTGTACGTTTAAGCGCATGAATTAAAGTCAGGATAATACGTGAACCTGTAGAACCCACAGGATGTCCAAGCGCACAGGCACCACCATTGATATTCACTTTTTCAGGATCAAGCTTGAATTCATCTATTGGGCACATGGTGACCATGGCAAAAGCTTCATTGATTTCCCATAAATCTACATCTGCAACTTGCCAACCCGCTTTATCTAATACTTTTTGAATTGCAGCAACAGGGGCGATAGTGAATTCTGATGGATGTTGTGAATTGGTGGCATAAGCCACAATTTTCGCCAATGGCTGTAAACCTTTGTTTGCTGCATTTTCTGCAGACGTCAGGACTAAAGCCGAAGCACCATCTGAAATTGAGCTGGCATTGGCAGCGGTAATCGTACCATCTTTGGCAAAAGCAGGACGAAGAGTTGGAATTTTTTCAATATTCGCATTAAACGGTTGTTCGTCTTTATCGACAACCACGTCCCCTTTACGTGTTGAAACATTTACAGGCACAATTTCATCGACAAAATAGCCTTCATTTACGGCAGTTTGTGCGCGTTTGAGGGAGCGAATCGCAAAATCATCCATTTGTTCACGGGTATAGCCTTTGCTATTGGCCATGTCTTGTGCAAATGATCCCATTAAACGCCCTGTTTCTGCATCTTCTAAGCCATCTAGGAACATGTGATCTTTCACATCACCGTGCCCCATACGGTAACCCGCGCGTGCTTTGGTCAGAATATATGGCGCATTACTCATCGATTCCATACCACCTGCAACAATGATAGAAGCAGAACCGGCTTTAATTGCATCAGCCGCTTGCATGACGGCTTTCATACCCGAACCACACAGTTTGTTGATGGTCACTGCGCCTGTTGAATCTGGCAAACCAGCTTGACGCATGGCTTGACGTGCAGGACCTTGTTTTAAGCCTGCAGGTAAAACACAACCCATAATGACTTCCTCGATATCTGTGGGTTGTAGACCTGCACGTTGAATTGCAGCTTGAATACTTGCTGCACCAAGTTCAGGTGCACTTAGTGTGGATAAACTGCCCTGAAAACCACCCATAGCAGTACGAGCGCCATTCACAATCACGATATCCGTCATTTTATTCTCCCAATTTTATATGTGCTTATGTCTAGATTGAATTCCAAGTAGGAATAGATCAACTCTGCAGTATAGGCAAAAAAAGAAGAGAATAAAGTGACAATGTAAAGATCGTTTAGACTGCTGAGTTAACATAAATTGATGTCTTCAGCTCGGGTTTGCCCCATTTTACTGAGTATGAAGCGCCTGCTTGTAAGGTGAGTGGAACAGTAAAAGAAGCTACCATTCGAGCCGATCGGCAAACCTTGTTGAGCATTAAAAGTCACACTAGGAATGTTTAAAGTTCCACGCCAATCCAAAGTTCCGTATTTAAGTGCAGTTTTTTCTGTATAAAGAATGTATTCATTGTCGTCAATTTGGCGGTTTCGATTACGATCCATAAAGATCAAAAAACCAGTATTCCAGTTTTGCTTGCTACATTGAACAAAGTTTTGTGTAGGACAAATCACCACATTGCTGTGGTGGGTGAGGGCATGGGAGCGTGCTATTTTTAGGCTAGACAGCAATGAGTACTGAATTCGTTTGAGTTCTTGTTGTGCCATCAGCTGATGAAAATAGGGCAGGGCAACCATGATTAAAATCGCACTAATCGCTAACGTGACGATCAATTCAAACAGCGTGAAGCCATTTTTGCTTATATTCGACATAAGTCTATACCTGTTATTGTTATGTTTTTTTATGATTAATTTGAGTAATTCGTTGTTTTATAGCGCTTTATCTGCTGTATAATAAATATTAAACAACTTTCTAGAAAGCTGTTAAAATAAAGCGCAGGAAAGATAAGCTATTCACAATAAAAAATTGAGTAGAAAGTTACCGAATTACAACGGAAATTGTAAGTAATT
Organism: Acinetobacter sp. PW68; assembly: GCF_020982655.1. NCBI lineage: Bacteria > Pseudomonadati > Pseudomonadota > Gammaproteobacteria > Moraxellales > Moraxellaceae > Acinetobacter > Acinetobacter sp. PW68. The sequence continues at coordinate 536,779 of NZ_JAHZSX010000001.1, forward strand.
TTGTCAATAATTTACTTGATTAAAATTATCAAGCACTTGGAAAAGTAATAAAGTGTTTGTATGATTCAAAGTGACTAGCTTAAAAATAATACTGGGGTATAAGAAAGCCTATCTCAGGGTAGTCGAAAATTTAGGCTTGAGCTTGAACAACAATTGTTATCTCTGGAGGATAAATCCATGAAAATGAGTCGTATTGCATTAGCAATGCTCGTAGCTGCTCCTTTAGCTGCTGCAAACGCGGGCGTAACTGTTACCCCATTAATGCTTGGTTATACTATGTTTGATACACAGCATAACAATGGCGGTAGTGATGGGGAATTAACAAATGGTCCAGAACTACAGGATGATTTATTCGTAGGTGCTGCGCTTGGTGTTGAGCTTACTCCTTGGTTAGGTTTTGAAGCAGAATATAGCCAAGTGAAAGGTGATGTTGATACAAACCGTGGTGAATATAAAGCGAAGAACATCGCAGGTAACTTCTATGCGACTTCTGACTTGATCACAAAAAACTATGACAGCAAAATCAAGCCATACGTATTGTTAGGTGCTGGTCACTATAAGTATGATTTTGATCACCCTGCTTTGGCATACCGTGACGGTGAAGAAGGTACTTTAGGTAATGCTGGTGTAGGTGCGTTCTTCCGTTTGAACGATGCTTTATCTCTTCGTACAGAAGCACGTGGTACTTACCACTTTGACGAAAAATTCTGGAACTACACAGCTTTAGCTGGTCTTAACGTAGTTCTTGGCGGTCACTTGAAGCCAGCTGCTCCTGTAGTAGAAGTTGCTCCAGTTGAAACAGTTGCTCCAGTTCAACCAGCTCCACAAGAGTTGACTGAAGACCTGAACATGGAACTTCGTGTGTTCTTTGATACCAACAAATCAAACATCAAAGATCAGTACAAGCCAGAAATTGCTAAAGTTGCTGAGAAGTTAGTTGAATATCCAAACGCTACTGCTCGCATCGAAGGTCACACTGACAACACTGGTCCACGTGCATTGAACGAACGTTTATCTTTAGCGCGTGCGAACTCTGTTAAATCTTCACTTGTAAATGAATACAATGTAGATCCAGCTCGTTTGTCTACTCAAGGTTTCGCTTGGGATCAACCGATTGCAGACAACAACACTAAAGAAGGTCGTGCTATGAACCGTCGTGTATTCGCGACGATCACTGGCAGCCGTACAGTGACTGTTGAACAACAAGCTCAATAATTTGAGTTAAGTTGAAAAAACGACTCTTCGGAGTCGTTTTTTTATGCTTATTTTTATGAAATATATTGACTAAAGAGTGCCTGAAATGATTTACATTCAATACTTTTAAAAAATATTGTAAAAGTATGATTTTTAGAATAAAGAGTAAATAAGGTAGAGGCAGATTGTGCTTAATATTTCGGTCTGTTGACTCGTAAACTTAGTCGAATTTTTATACCAAGTTTATCGTTAATTCATTTAAAAACTCCAAAGCGTCGTCGCAGATCAAACTTTTAAAATATGGACTCGATGTCTATCAGTCGATCAAATCGTTGTTTAACGATTATAAAATCAACATTGAGCAGTTTGTGGCGTGATCTCTCGCCGTAATATTGATAACAAAATATGTTGTAACTCGAATTTGCTTGAAATTTACGCTAAAAAAACAGCCATATGTTGACTGTTTTTTGAATCTTAGCTTCTCAAATGAAATGCAATAGAAGAAGAATTTTTTTAGTCATGATCAGGGTGTAGTGGTTTCACATCCATATCCTGATATGCAATCAGTTTAGTTTTGTGTTTCCATTTATAGCCTAACCAAATGACCAAGAACAAAAGAATACCAATATAAGTCGATAAAACAGCGAGCCATTCACCTTCGAGCACTGCTTGGTAGTTTTGCCCTAACACGACAATTGCACACAAAATAAAGGCAAACCATGGTGCAAAAGGAAAGAATTTGGCGCGGTAATCTAAATCTTCAAGTTTGAAGCCTTGTGCCAAATAGCCTTTACGGAAGCGGTAATGAGATACAGCAATTCCGAGCCAAACGATAAAGCCACACATGCCTGACATATTCAGAAGCCAGTTAAATACTTGTTTTTCGCCAATAAATGTTGTTAAAAAACATAGTGCAGCGATTGCTGTTGTGGCATACAGTGCATTCATTGGGACGCCACGAGCATCTAAGCGGGCAAAAGCTTTTGGTGCGCTACCTTTGCGTGCCATATCAAATAGCATACGGGTAGAGGAATACATGCCTGAGTTACCAGCAGATAAAATAGCCGTTAAAATCACGGCATTCATAACACTTGCTGCAAAAGCAAAACCTGCCTGTTCATACAGTAAAGTAAAAGGAGAAAGGGCGATATTATCGGTCGCTGCTGCTTGGAGTAAACGTGGGTCATCGTAGGCAATGAGTGTGCCGATGATGAAAATACAGACGATATAAAATAATAAGATGCGCCAGAAAATTTGTTTAATTGCAATTGGAATGGTCTTTTTGGGATTTTTAGATTCGCCCGCTGCAACCCCCACCATTTCAGTACCCTGAAATGAGAATCCTGCAATCATCGCCACACCAATTAAGGCAGATAATCCACCTACAAATGGCGCTTCTCCTTTGCTCCAATTGGCAAAAGTAGCAACATCTGGAGTCAGCATGATTTTGATAATCATGAATAGACCAATGATGATGAACACTATAATCGCAAGGACTTTGACCAGTGAGAAGAAAAACTCAGATTCACCAAAACCTTTGACGGTTAAGGCATTAATACCAAATACAACCGCTAGAAATAAGGCACTCCAATAGAAACCAGGAATATCGGGAAACCAGAATTTCATAATGAATTGTACAGCCACCAATTCAAATGCCACAGTAATGGCCCAGTTGTACCAGTAGTTCCAGCCGAGTGCAAAACCAAAACCACCTTCGACATATTTACTGCCATAGGTAAAGAAAGCCCCAGACGTTGGATTGTGGGTGGCAAGTTCCCCTAAACTGGTCATCAAGAAATAAATCATCACACCAATGAGGGCATACGCAAGTAAGGCGCCTCCAGGACCTGCGTTGGCAATAGTTGCCCCTGATGCAAGGAATAAACCTGTACCAATTGAGCCACCAATGGCGATCATGTTTAAATGACGCGCACCGAGCTTACGCTGTAACTGTCGATTGTTTTGAGTTTCGCTCATCATGCGTCCTTCGTATTTTTTTGAGTACTGGCAAACAGTACTTTAAAGCCTTGTTGATCTGCCTTGATTGTGCATTGACCGAAACTTTGTTCAATTAAGAGTGGATAATTTAAAAAGCGATTAGCCACGATCCAAAGTTCACCACCCGACTTCAGGTGACGACGTGAAGTTTTACACAGATTTTCACTGGCATCGTAATGTGTTTGAATGCCTTGGTGGAACGGGGGATTACTCACGATGGCATGCAAAAATAACGGTGCATCCTCAATGCCTGTCACGGCTTTAATTTCAAGCTGTTGTGGGTTGAGTTGATTTTTTTCAAACGTCATTTGTGTTGAGGCTAAAGCAAATGCATCGACATCTAAAGCAAAAATGCGATTTTCTGGGTTGAGTTTGGCTAAATAAGCACTGATCACGCCCGCACCACAGCCAAAATCTGCAATTTTTCCAGCAGTCACCTGATTTAAATAAGGTAATAACACAGCTGTGCCAACATCTAAGTGTTTTTGGCTAAATACACCCGGCAATGCACAAATCTGTAAATCACCTTTAGGTGTAGCAACTGTATAGCTTTGCACCCAATCTGCTAAGGTCTTATTTTGAACCTTGCAGTCTAAAATTAGTTGCCAAAGTTGGCAGTGGCGTGCGCTATCTAGCTTGAGTGCCTTGCCATAAGGTTGTAATTGCTTTGCAGCCCGTTCAATTCCAGCTTTCTTTTCACCAACTAAAAATACGCTGCTGCCTTGTGGGAGTTGTGCGGCAATGGAGTGAATTAGGTAATTGAGTAATTCCTTGGATTTCGGTACAAAAATAACCGCCTGATCAAATTCACCTACAGGCAATTCTGCACCAAAATGCACTTGCGCTTGTTGATTTTGAAAGTATTGATAGTCGTTAAAATTCCATGTCCACACAGAGGCTTGGATTGAGTCACCCAATTCTGCGAGGAGTTGATCGGTTGGGGCATTGATCAGTAGAACACGACCAGACAAATAATCATATTGTCTGAGTAAAACTTCGCTTTGGGGGTTCATGGTTCTCTCTCCAATAGAAAAACACTGTCTAAGTTCAGCTCAGACAGTGTTTTTTGGACATGCAATTACTTTTTACTTTCAGGAAGCACAATATTTAAAATGAGTGCTGCAATACCGCCTGTGGCAACGCCTGAACTGAAAATATTACGGAATAATTCAGGTAAGTGTTCTAGAATTTGTGGCACTTGTGCAACACCTAAGCCTAAGCCCAAGGAAATTGCGATAATCAGCAAGGCACGTCGATCTAAAACGACACCTGAAAGAATATTAATCCCCGAAGCGGCAACGGCACCAAACATCACCATCACAGCACCACCTAATACGGCTTGAGGCACAGCCTGAATCACACCTGCGACCGCAGGGAGCAGGCCTAAAATGATGAGGAGGGCTGCAATCCAGATGCCAACATAACGGCTAGCAACACCTGTGAGTTGAATCACGCCATTGTTTTGGGCAAATACTGAACTTGGAAAGGTGTTGAAAATTCCTGCCAAGAAAGAGTTTGCGCCATTCACCAATACACCGCCTTTAATACGTTGCATCCACTGTGGGCCATCGACAGGTTGATTGGAAAGTTTAGAGGTCGCGGTAATATCACCAATGGCTTCTAATGATGTCACTAAATAAATAAATGCTAAGGGAATGAACAAGCTCCAAGAGAAATCTAGTCCAAAATGCATTGGTGTTGGGACCTGTACCAGAGGCGCATCTTTCAGACCTGAAAAGTCAAGATGACCCATCATGCCTGCCATTGCATAACCAATCACCAAGGCAATTAAAATGGCAGAGCTTTTAATCCATGTGATATTGATACGGTTTAAAATAATGATAATGGCCAAGACTGTGCACGACATAATCAGGTTGTCAGTATTGGCAAAGGTATTATTGCTCATGGCTTGATAGCCACCGCCCATACTAATTAAACCTTCTTTAATTAAGGTCAAACCAATCAGGAGTACAACAATACCTGTCACGAGCGGAGTGATCAGCTTTTTTACCCAAGGTAAAATTTGTGAAACGCCCATTTCAATAAATGAGCCTGCAATGACCACACCAAAAATTGCCGCCATGACTGATTCAACAGGTGTGCCTGCAGCAACCATGGCAGAGCCGATACCAATAATTGGGCCAATAAAGTTAAAGCTGGTGCCTTGTACAATGAGTAAACCTGCACCAAAAGGGCCGACTTTTTTACATTGTAAAAAGGTTGCAATACCTGAAATGACCAAAGACATTGACAAGATCATGTTGGTATCTTGTTTGGAAACGCCTAAAGCCAAGCAAATTAAGAGGCCTGGTGTGACAATCGGAACAATAATTGCCAGTAAATGCTGAAAAGCGGCTAAAAAAGCGATAAGTGGTTTTGGACGCTCATTCAGACCATAGACCAGATCAAGTGGGGCTTTTGGGGAGGGAGATTGGTTAAAATCAGACATAAGTCGTAAAGATATTGCAAAAGTGGCGCTATTCTAATCGAGTTACACAGCTTTACAAAATCAAAAGCGTGTTTCTCATCAAAAAAAATTGTGTGTGTCAATAAAGTGTCACTATAAAACTTTAGTATTTTTCTGTATAATTTGCCCTCAAATTTATAGCGTATTGAATTTACATGTCAGATATTAAAACTCTCCGCAACATCGCAATTATTGCGCACGTTGACCACGGAAAAACAACTCTTGTGGATAAACTTTTACAACAATCGGGCGCACTCGGTGAGCGAGCGGGCGAGATTGAGCGTGTCATGGATTCAGGCGCTATTGAAAGTGAACGTGGCATTACCATTCTTGCAAAAAACACTGCAATCAAATGGTTAGATAAACGTACAGATACTGAATACCGCATTAACATTGTGGACACCCCAGGACACGCCGACTTCGGTGGTGAAGTTGAACGTGTCATGTCGATGGTGGATTGCGTACTTCTTTTAGTTGATTCACAAGAAGGCCCAATGCCGCAAACACGTTTCGTAACGCAAAAAGCGTTCGCACGTGGTTTAAAGCCAATCGTGATCATCAACAAAGTAGACAAGCCAAACGCGCGCCCAGACTGGGTTATTGATCAAGTATTTGACTTGTTTGATAACTTGGGTGCAACTGATGAGCAATTAGACTTTCCAATCGTATATGCATCAGGCTTACGTGGTGTTGCGGGTCCTGCACCAGATGAATTAGCGGAAGATATGACACCGTTGTTCCAAACCATTGTCGATATCGTTGAGCCACCAGCAGTTGATGTTGATGGTCCATTCCAAATGCAAGTGTCTTCACTCGACTATAACAGCTTCGTGGGTGTGATTGGTGTGGGTCGTATTCAACGTGGTTCTGTGAAGCTGAATACACCAGTAACCGTGATTGACCAAGAAGGTAAAACACGTAACGGTCGTATCTTAAAAATCATGGGTTACCACGGTTTAGAGCGTGTTGATGTTGAATCTGCTTCTGCAGGTGACATCGTGTGTGTAACAGGTATGGACGAACTCCATATTTCTGACACGATTTGTGATCCGAAAAATGTAGAAGCTTTACCGCCGCTTTCTGTAGACGAACCAACCGTATCGATGACATTCCAAGTCAACAACTCACCTTTTGCGGGTAAAGAAGGTAAGTTCGTGACTTCACGTAACATTCGTGAACGTCTAGACCGCGAATTAATTCACAATGTTGCACTTCGTGTAGAAGATACTGACAGTCCAGACCGTTTCAAAGTATCTGGTCGTGGTGAGCTTCACCTTTCTGTATTGATTGAAAACATGCGCCGTGAAGGCTTCGAAATGGGTGTATCTCGTCCGCAAGTCATCTTGAAAGAGATTGATGGCGAAATGCAAGAACCATACGAAAACGTGACTTTTGACGTAGAAGAACAGCACCAAGGTGCTGTGATGGAACAAATGGGTAACCGTAAAGGTGAGATGACCAATATGGAAGTAGACGGTAAAGGCCGTATCCGTATTGAAGCCACTGTGCCTTCACGTGGTTTAATTGGTTTCCGTTCTGAATTCATGACCATGACTTCTGGTACGGGTATCATGACGTCAAGCTTCTCACACTATGGCCCAATGAAAGCAGGTCAAGTTGCGAAACGTCAAAACGGTGTGTTGATCTCTATGGTTCAAGGTACGTGCTTGGGTTATGCATTGTTCAGCTTGCAAGACCGTGGTCGTCTATTTGCTAAACCTCAGTTAGAAGTTTACGAAGGTATGATCATTGGTATTAACTCTCGTTCAGACGACATGGTGGTTAACCCAACTAAAGCGAAACAGTTAACTAACGTACGTGCTTCTGGTACTGATGATGCGTTGACACTGGTACCTGCAATTGAATTCACGCTTGAACAAGCGCTTGAATTCATTGAAGATGATGAATTAGTTGAAGTAACACCTAAGTCAATCCGTATCCGTAAGCGTTACTTGACTGAAAACGAACGTAAACGTAACCGTTCTGGTAAATAAGTTTTAAAAATGATGTTGTCCTCATGCGGGGCAGCAAAATTTAAAAATGCCATCAATTTATTGATGGCATTTTTGTTTAAAATTAGCAAACTAATATATAAAAGCAGATGATTTCCGAGTAAATTACGTGGAAATGAAGCTATAAAATTAATGTATACTTCGTCACATAAATTAAAGTCAAAAAAACTGGAGATTTAAATGAGTATTATTCAAGAGTTCCGCGAATTTGCGGTAAAAGGCAACATGATCGACTTGGCTGTCGGTGTGATTATTGGTGGGGCTTTTGGTAAAATTGTTGACTCATTAGTGAAAGATATCATCATGCCATTGATTACTGTGATCACTGGCGGTGGTGTGGATTTCACACAAAAGTTCTTTGTTTTGGGAGATAACCCAAACAATTTACAGTCTTTAGATGAGTTAACCAAAGCAGGTGTAAATGTCCTGACCTATGGTAACTTCCTTACGATTTTAATTAACTTCATCATTTTGGCATGGGTGGTGTTCTTAATGGTGAAAATGATTAATCGTATGCGCCGTAAACAAGAAGAAGCAGCGCCAGAACCAGCAGCAACGCCAGAAGATATCGCGTTGCTACGTGAAATTCGTGATGAATTGAAAAAACGTCAATAATTTTTAATACGCAATCAAAACAAACGGCGCTTTATGCGCCGTTTGTTTGCACCCTATTCTCTAGGATGGAGAGGCGCTGAAGGCATAAAAATTACATCCGAAACTTTACTTCTACCAAATGAAAACCAAACTGACTTTTTACAGGGCCGTGTAGTACGCGTTCTGCTGCGGTAAACACTAATTTATCAATCACGGGTACCAATTGTCCTTTTTTGACCTCACCCAATTCCCCACCTTTTTTTCCTGAAGGGCAGGTCGAAAATTGTTTGGCAATTTTGGCAAAATCAGCACCTGATTGAATCCGCTTTTTCAGTTGTTCACAGGTTTCTTTATCTTTCACTAAGATATGACGCACAATAGCGGTTCTCATACTTTTTTACCTCGTTTGCTTGTTGCGGCTTTAGTGGAAGTGAGTACTTTTTTCAAAGGCTGACATTCAGGACAAAATACCGAGGCACGTTGGCCCAGTTTTAAATTTTCTAGTGTGGTTTCACAGTTCACACACATTTCACCTGCACGTCCATACGCCAACAAGGTTTGCTGAAAATAGCCATTTTCGCCCATCGCATTACTGTAATCACGCAAGGTCGAACCGCCTAAATCAATCGCTTGTTTTAAAATGCGTTTGATTTCGAGCACCAGTTTTTCAATCTGTTTCAAGCTGAGTGATGATGCAGGTTGTGCAGGGTGAATACCTAAATTAAACAGACTTTCCGTGGCATAAATATTGCCCACACCCACCACGACATGGTTATCCATAATTGCAACTTTGATGCCAACATTTTTGTTTTTGAGCTTCTGTGCAAGATAGTCGGGGTTAAAGGCATCACTCAACGGCTCAGGGCCAAGTGGATCTATCAGTTTGAGTTGAGAGCTTTCATTTAGCCATAAAATACAGCCAAAGCGACGTGGGTCATGGTAGCGCAATTGTATATCTTCAAACTGAATAATCAGATGGTCGTGTTTGCGTAAATCTTCCTGCGCATCGCAAAGACGAAAACTGCCCGACATGCCTAAATGCCACAACATGCTGTCCTGTTCAAATTGCGCCAGAATGTATTTGGATCTGCGGGTCAATTGCAGTAATTTTTGTCCTGTGAGTTTATGTAGGTTTTCTGGAATGGGCCAGCGTAAATTGGCTTGACGCACTTCTACATTCAGGACTTTTTGATCAAGTAGCGGCAATAGACTAGTTTTGGTAGTTTCAACTTCTGGTAATTCTGGCATGGTTCAAATTCAATCCGCTTGGAGAAATTAAGCAGGCAAGGACATACAGTAATGCGCTTAATATTGGGCATTATCCATAGAATGCAAGCCATAGAATACAAGCCATAGTGTGCTGTCGCAAAATTATTCTGTGCAAAGCAAAAGTAGGCTTTGCAAAAACCATACAACACGTTATAAATAAATCATTTTTGAACATCTATTATAGAAAAAACCATCTAAAACAGATGGCAGATTCTGAGTGATTACTTCTTTATTTAATGATTCGCTTTTGGTGAATCGCACAGTATGAGGGCTTGCAGCGTGACATTACTTTTTCAGCCGATTCAATTTGGATCACTGCAACTTGCCAACAAAATTGTTATCGCCCCGATGTGTCAATATTCTGCCAATGAACAAGGTGAATTGAGCTATTGGCATGAGCAGCAATGGGCCAATTATGCCTTGTCGGGCGCAGGGATGTGTATTGTAGAAGCCACGGCAGTGCAGGCAGCAGGACGTATTAGTTATGCAGATTTAGGCTTATGGAATGACATGCAGCGTGCGCAGATGAAAGCACTATTGCATAAAGTTAAAAGTTTATCGCCTATGCCATTTGCTGTGCAGTTGGCACATGCAGGTCGTAAAGCTTCAACTGATAAACCGTGGCAGGACAAAGGACAGTTTGCTCCGAATGAAGAACATGGCTGGCAGACGGTATCGGCCAGTGGGTTGCCATTTCAATCGCACGAACATCCACCACATGCTTTAACGCAAGATGAAATTCAACAGGTTATTGCAGACTTTGCCAGTGCCGCAGTACGAGCGGTGGATGCAGGTTTTGATTTAATCGAAATTCATGCCGCACATGGCTATTTATTGCATCAATTTATGTCGCCATTGTCTAATCACCGCCAAGATGAATATGGCGGAAGTTTGGAAAATCGGATTCGCCTTACATTGGAAGTATTTCAGGCGATTCAAAATGCTGTACCCCAAGGTTATCCAATTGGCGTGCGAATTTCTGCAACAGACTGGATGGATGATGCAGAAGGCTGGAATGTGGAATCTTCTGTGGGTTTGGCAAAGGCACTAGAGCATTTAGGTGCGGCTTATATTCACGTGTCTAGCGGCGGTTTGCATGTCGATCAAAAAATTGATGTGCATGCGGGTTATCAAACGCCGTTTGCTCATGCAATTAAGCAAGCTGTAAAAATTCCTGTAATTGCGGTGGGTTTGATTACTGAAGCGATGCAGGCAGAAGGTATTTTGCAATATGAACAAGCCGATGCAATTGCGATAGCACGTGCCATTTTATATGACCCACGTTGGCCATGGCATGCTGCGGCAGAATTGGGCGAAAAAATTGAAATTGCCCCGCAATATTTACGCTGTCAGCCGCATGGGTTCCGTAGTTTATTTGTGCCGTTTAAATCCACAGATACGGAAGTGGAATCCTAATATTTTATCTGCTTAAAATAAGTGAAACTTAAACTATTTTGCCGTGCTTTATCGGGAGCATCGGTGTAAGCTAAATCAGTAAAAACCATGTCGATCATGGGCAACACTGAAAAAGGATGTCAGGGTGTTACTGAGTATTTTATTTCCCATTTGTGCTGTGGTGCTGTTGGGATATATTGCCGTAAAAAGCCAGTTTATAGATGCAAATGCAATTCAGGTTCTAGGGCAGTTTGTTATGAAAGTCGCCTTGCCTGCATTTTTATTACAGGCCTTGGCCAGTAAGAGTTTGGCAGAAATTTGGAGTCCTGCTTACTTTTTAGGCTATGGTCTTGGCTCTATTCTGCTGTTTATGGGTGCTTTTTTATTGTATCGGCATTATTTTAATTCAAGTTTAACCCATGCCAGTGTTTTGGCAATGGGTGCATCAATGTCGAATACAGGATTTATTGGCACTGCTATTTTGACTTTGTTGATTGGCAGTCAATCTGCAATTTATTTGTCTTTAACTTTAATTGTCGAAAATTTAATTATTGTGGCATTGATGCTAATTTTGGCAGAACGTGGACTGCAATCTTCGGCGAAATCAGGTGGGCAAGTGTATGCCGAAACTGTGCAGCGCTTACTGAAAAATCCCGTAATTTTATCTATTTTATTAGGCATGCTGTGCGTATTCATGAATTTCAAACTGCCGCAAGCTATTGCACAAGTATTGGAAATGTTGGGAAAAACGGCTTCACCTTTGGCTTTATTTGTGATTGGTGGGAGTTTGGTCGGTATGCAAGTCAAGTCGGTCAATTTGCAAAGTATTGTTTTGGTTGTATTCAAAGTATTGCTGATGCCACTCACGATCTTTGGGATTTTATGGGCATTAGATGTGAACCGAGAAATGTTGTTTGTCGGGACTTTACTGGCAGCTTTACCCATGCCCATTGCCTTTGGTATTTTCGGGCAGCATTATGGTTTACATGAAAAAGCCTTGGCCCCCTTGGTGTTGAGTACAATATTGGGTTTTGTGATGGTGGCGATTTTATTGACACAATCGGGTAAATATTTATAACTTTGGTTTGAAGTGTTTAAATCACAAAAAAGTCTGTATCACGCTGATACAGACTTTTTGTGTGTCATTATAAAGAGAAGGCTCACTTAACTTTTCTTTGCAATCGCTTTGTTGGAAGATTTGGCCTGATCTGCCATCATTTTTTCAACCACAGCCAATGATTCTTTGGCTTGTGGTATATTTTCCTGTGCCAGTGAGGCAAAAATCTTTTTTGCTTCAGGCAAGTTTTGCGGCACGATATTGCCATTCACAAACATATTGCCTACTGCCATTAATGCAGGAATATAGCCCTTTTCTGCCAAGTTTTGAATGCTTTGCAACCCTTGCTTAATGGGGGCTTCATCTTTGTTTTTGAAGCCTGCGCTAATATCATACAAGGCTTTGGCATGTATGGCTTGATAATGATCTTTGGCAATTAAGGATTGTAATAGCGTTAAACCTTTTTGGTCAGATGCTGCCGTATTTTCTGAGAAATATAAAACGGCTAAATCTACTGTGGCATCATTAAAACCTTGACTGGATGCAGTCTGTAAATATTGTTTGGCTTTGGCGATATCCTGTTTTAAACCCAGTGCGCCAGTGAGGTAGTTTTTACCTAAAACATAACTTGCAACGGGGTAGCCTTTTTGAGCAGCTTGCTCATACAACTGAATGGCTTTCTTTTCATTTTTTGCTGTGCCTTGTCCAGTTTGCGTCAAATAGCCTAAGTTATACAAGGCTTGTGCATTGCCTGCTTTGGCAAGCTTTTCTAATTCCTGAAAAGCATCTTTAACTTTATTGGCTTGCATTAATTGTTCAATCTTGGCAAAAGCAGGATCGGTTGCAATGTTGCTATTTGCCATGCTGATGCTGCTAGAGAGGGCAATTGCGCCCGCCATGAGTAGTTTTTTTATCATTTGAGTTTTACCTTGTTCTCTTTTGCACATCACATCCATTGATGTACTTTTGTTTTGTAGTGGTGCATTCATCATAAGTTGAAAAGTGTGAATGTAAATATAAAAACTGTGAATTATTCAAATCACAGAAAAGAACGAGGGAATCTTGTGATTCCCTCGTGATATAACCAATTTTTTTTAAGTCTATTGCGGGCGGGCGACATCGCCATTTAAATGTTCAGGTAAATCTAACACTTGTACAGATAATTCTTGCAAAGCATTGGGTCTAGCAACCACTAACGCTTTAAAGCCATCTGCAGTTGCAAGGCTGTTCACCACTTCCATATCATTATTCAGTTTGGCGGCAGGTGCAGGGACTTCGCCTGAACCCTGAATTAAATGCAACCAGCGTTTTGGTTTGGCTTTAAACCATAAACGTGCCACCACTTCCTGACCCAAATAACAGCCTTTGTCGTAATGCACGCCATCTCGTTGATGCAAACGCAATTCCTGTGGCTGAAACAATTCTGCTGTTGAGGCTTGAATCCACGCTTGACCTGCGTCAATGGCTTGTAGCTGCCATGCATTTAAATCAGTGACTTCAACTGAAAACTCCGTTTGATTGCCCTGAATGGTTGGGTAAACCGTACCGATGGTTTCAAGCTGCATTTTTGAAAATGCACCAAACTTTTTAATGTGTTTGGCTAAATCTTCTGCTTGGTCAGCTGTGCTGACGATTTCAAAGCATTCAGACGTGATTTTTTTAAGCCACAAACCAAACTGAACGCGTCCTTTTAAACTACAAATTGCAGTATAACGCGTTGTATTTTCAGCTAATGTTTCGACATTGATCGTTACCTGACCTTGCAGGAATTTTTGTGCATCGACACCGTTTAAACTTAAAGCACAGAAAGCTAAATCGCGCATGAATAACCTTTCACAATGAAATCTAAGACTAAAGAATGAGGTCAATTTTGCGCTATTTTTGAAAAAAAAGCATTTTAAGGGCAAGAATTTTACACAAAATGTAATTAAATATTTCAAAAAACCCTATTTTTATACTTAAGTTTATGAAATATATAAGATTTGGGAAATGGGTTTTTGGCAGCGTACAATGCTTTCGACGGGTGGAAACAATCATCCCATAAGATGTTGAGAACAATAGAGTAAGGGCGAATACCAGATGAATAACAACTACCGCAAACCGCTGCAAGGCACTCAGCTCGATTTTTATGACGTGCGTCAAGCCGTTGAAGATATCCAGCCAGGCGCTTATGCCAAACTTCCATATACCTCAAAAGTACTTGCAGAGCAGTTAGTGCGCCGTTGTGATCCTGCAATTTTAGAACAATCTTTAAAACAGTTGATTGAACGTAAACAAGAGCATGATTTTCCGTGGTATCCAGCACGTGTGGTATGTCACGACATTTTAGGTCAAACCGCATTGGTAGATTTGGCAGGCTTGCGTGATGCGATTGCCGATCAAGGTGGTGATCCATCTAAAGTGAATCCTGTAGTGCCAACCCAGTTAATTGTCGATCACTCTTTGGCAGTGGAATATGGCGGTTTTGACCCAGATGCTTTCCGTAAAAACCGTGAAGTGGAAGATCGTCGTAATGAAGACCGTTTCCACTTTATTGAATGGACGAAAACTGCGTTTGAAAATGTTGATGTGATTCCTGCAGGCAATGGCATCATGCACCAGATCAATCTGGAAAAAATGTCCCCAGTGATTCAAAACCGTGAAGGCATTGCATTCCCAGATACTTGTGTCGGTACAGACTCACATACACCACATACCGATGCTTTGGGTGTCATTTCTGTGGGTGTAGGCGGTCTTGAAGCTGAAAACGTAATGTTGGGTCGTGCTTCTTGGATGCGTCTGCCAGATATTATTGGTGTTGAGTTGGTTGGTGAGCGTCAGGCAGGTATTACGGCAACAGACATCGTGTTGGCTTTAACCGAGTTTTTGCGTAAAGAGCGTGTCGTCGGTGCTTATTTAGAATTTTTTGGTGAAGGCGCAGATAGCATGTCGGTGGGTGATCGTGCCACGATTTCCAACATGACTCCGGAATATGGTGCAACTGCTGCCATGTTCTATATCGATCAAAACACCATCGACTATTTAACCTTAACAGGTCGCGAAGCAGATCAGGTCAAACTGGTTGAAAGCTATGCCAAAGAAATTGGTCTTTGGGCATCTGAAATGACTCAGGCAGAATATCCACGTGTACTACGTTTTGACCTTTCAACGGTAACTCGTAACATTGCAGGTCCATCGAATCCGCATGCGCGTGTTTCAACATCTGACCTGAAAGAAAAAGGCATTGCGGGTGTGGTAGAAAACCGTACTGATGGCTTGATGCCAGATGGCGCTATCATCATCGCAGCAATTACTTCGTGCACCAATACTTCAAACCCACGTAATACTGTAGCAGCAGGCTTGTTGGCACGTAAGGCTAATGAGCTTGGTCTTGTGCGTAAACCTTGGGTGAAATCATCTTTTGCGCCAGGTTCTAAAGCCGCAGCATTGTATTTGGAAGAAGCAGGCGTACTCAAAGACTTAGAAAAACTTGGTTTTGGTATTGTGGCTTATGCATGTACCACCTGTAACGGTATGTCT
Organism: Acinetobacter sp. PW68; assembly: GCF_020982655.1. Taxonomy (NCBI): domain Bacteria; kingdom Pseudomonadati; phylum Pseudomonadota; class Gammaproteobacteria; order Moraxellales; family Moraxellaceae; genus Acinetobacter; species Acinetobacter sp. PW68. The sequence goes on from NZ_JAHZSX010000001.1 coordinate 552,284, forward strand.
GGTGCATTAGACCCAGCGATTCAACAAGAAATTATTGACCGTGACTTATATGCGACCGCGGTACTTTCGGGCAACCGTAACTTCGATGGTCGTATCCATCCGTATGCGAAACAAGCTTTCTTGGCATCTCCACCATTGGTTGTGGCTTATGCGATTGCGGGTACCATCCGTTTTGACATCGAAAAAGATGCATTAGGTACAGATCAAAATGGCAACCCAATTTACTTAAAAGATATTTGGCCATCTGATGCTGAAATTGATGCTTTGGTGAAAGAGTCAGTTAAACCTGAACAATTCCGCCAAGTGTATATCCCAATGTTTGATTTGGGTGAGTCAGAAAAATCTGAAAGTCCGCTATATGACTGGCGTCCACAAAGTACTTATATCCGTCGTCCGCCGTATTGGGAAGGTGCATTGGCGGCTCCACGTACATTAGCCAATATGCGTCCGTTGGCAATTTTGGGCGATAACATCACCACAGACCATTTATCTCCATCGAATGCGATTGTTTTAGATTCGGCAGCAGGGGAGTATTTGGCAAAAATGGGCTTGCCAGAAGAAGATTTCAACTCTTATGCAACGCACCGTGGTGATCACCTGACGGCACAACGTGCAACTTTGGCGAATCCAAAATTGTTTAATGAAATGGTGGTACGTTCAGACGGCACAATTAAGCAAGGTTCTAAAGCGCGTGTTGAGCCAGAAGGCGAAGTAATGCGTATGTGGGAAGCGATTGAAACCTATATGAACCGTAAACAGCCGTTAATTATTATTGCAGGTGCGGATTATGGTCAGGGTTCTAGCCGTGACTGGGCTGCAAAAGGTGTGCGTCTTGCTGGTGTGGAAGCAATTGTCGCTGAAGGTTTTGAGCGTATTCACCGTACCAACTTGGTGGGCATGGGCGTATTGCCACTTGAGTTTAAAGCGGGTGTAAACCGTAAAACTTTAGGTTTGGATGGTACAGAACTCTATAGCGTGATGGGTAATATTGCGCCACGTTCAGACTTAACTTTGGTGATTGAGCGTTCAACTGCAGACGGCAAAAATCAAATGATTGAAGTGCCTGTGACTTGCCGTTTAGATACCGAAGAAGAAGTGTCTGTATATGAAGCGGGCGGTGTATTGCAACGTTTTGCACAGGACTTCTTGGAAGGGAATGTGGCTTGATATTTAGTCCATAGCTGATTGAAATTTATTCTAAAAGACCCTATCTTGATGATGGGGTTTTTAGTTTTTAAGATTGCAGTAAATATAATGATAAATTTGTATATGAAAAAGGCTTTGTTGCACAAATATTTCATAACTATATGATTTTAAAAGTTTTGATTAATTTTTAATCCAAAATTAAATTTATTTAAATCAGATGCTTACATATTTATGTAACAAAGCCATTCACTGTTAACAAATTTAGAAATTGAAACCCTGAAGGTGTATAAGTTTATTTTTTGAAAGTTGTTTTAACCCGTTATACTTTTTATGTGAATCTCTAAAAAAAATCGGCTTAATTTTCTAACAAAATCATCCTTCGCCCAACTGCCCTCATCACCTGTCAAAATGGACAATAGACAATCATCACAGAATAGATATACTGGATTGACCATTTCTAAATCATACGGAGAACAAAGATGGTAACTGCAGGTGATAAACCAGGAACAGGCTTCTATTTTTGTGTCCAATGCGGGCATCGCGTTTACTTAGAAATTGGTACAGACCGTCTACCACCGTGTACCAAATGCCATGGCACCCAATATAACAACAAGGTTGCCTAAGCTACACGACATAAAACAGCAGATCCTGTTTTAATCTAAAGCCCTATCACCCGATGGGGCTTTTTGCTATTTTAGCCATAGAAAACCCAAGGCAATGAGGTAGAACATGGAAACAATACTCGGTTTATGTGTCGGCATTGGGCTAAGTGCTGCCAGTGGTTTTCGGGTTTTTGTGCCTTTGCTGGTCATGAGTGTTGCGGCGCTCATGGGTTGGTTTGAACCTTTAAAAGGTTTTGAATGGTTGGCAATGCCTGCGGTTTGTCTGGCTTTGACTGTGGCAACAATCAGTGAAATTGCTGCGTATTATGTGCCGTGGGTCGATAATTTACTCGATACCGTGGCAACACCTGCTGCCATGATTGCAGGTACACTCACCACAATGGCTGTAAGTAGTGGTGAAATGTCGCAATTTACCAGTTGGGCTTCAGCCATTATTGTCGGTGGCGGTACAGCAGGTGTTGTGCAAATGAGCACAGTGGCGGTGCGTGGTGTATCAACGGCAACCACAGGCGGTGTTGCGAATCCTGTAATTTCAACAGGAGAGTGGATTGGGGCTGCCGTACTTTCAGTGTTGTCTTTCGTTGTGCCTGTATTGGTGGTGTTTGTGGTGGTTATTGCTTTAATTTGGGCGATTCGCTGGATTCGAGGCAAAAAGAAAGTTGTTGAATCGTCCACATAGATTTTTGGTCAGTTTGAAAATATTCAAAAATAAGTGTGGTAATAAATTTAATATTTAAGCTTTATTTGATGGTTTGTGCGCATAAAAAATGCCTATTTGGGAAATTTTTTAAAATATAACTTAAAAAGTGATAAAAATTTTAAAAATAAATCAAAATAAAATCATTTCGGGGAAACAATCCCATCCTCAAATCACTACTATATATCTCAAGGGTGTGATGGGGATCGAAAAGAGTAGATTGCTACCAGTTGCGTACAACGTGCGTGTAGTACTTACCCAAAAGGTCTCGATTCGGCTTAGGACGCTATAAATCAGAAGTTTATAGGCTATAAGATCATGACTTATCCAGCATGATAGTTGAAGTAAACCACAGTTGTTTTCCCTAACACCCTAAAGAACATTGTTAAAAATATAAAAAATAAAACAAGATTAAGAAATAAAATTAAGAAAAAATAATAACTTAAATGAATTTTAAACCATCTTTCCGCTACAAAACTCCCATCAAGTTTTTCGTTTAAATCTGTTAATTTGTAATGATCATCCACATCTAATTAGGTGGGATATGAGTGTTGATTACGATTTTTGGTGTCGTTTATTACTGACCTGCGCACTGATTAACTATGCCATTTTAATGCTGTGGTTTGTGGTGGTGATTTTCGCGCATGACTGGCTTCGACAGTTACATGGCAGATGGTTCAAACTGTCAGATGCAAGTTTTGATGCCATTCATTATGGTGGCATGGCAGTCTATAAAATTGGGGTATTGCTATTGAATATCGCGCCACTTATCGCGCTGTATATGATGCGACCTTAATTTAAAACTCGATAAACAAGCATCGAAAAGCATAGAAACATCGCTTTAAACAGTACATTAAAAACACACGGTCATCGAAATAGAGGCGAAAAGCCCGCAATTTGAGGAGTTGGTAAACATGAATCAATTTAAACCTGCACTGATTTTAGGCGGTCTAATTTGTTTGGGGATGGTGCTCGCAGGTTGGATTTTGGGCAATAGCGCACTTAAAATTAAACAATATGAGCGTGTGGTTTCAGTCAAAGGTTTGTCTGAGCGTGAAGTAAAAGCCAATGTGGCGGTATGGCCAATTCGTTTTAGTACAGCCAGTCAAGACTTGGCAGCGTTATATGACACCATGCAAAGCCAAACCTCTCAAATTCAAAACTTTTTAAAAAATGAAGGTTTTAGCCCTGAAGAAATGACCATTGCAGCACCTGTAATTACCGATAAATATGCCCAGCAATATGGAGGCGATGGCAATGTCGCTTTACGTTATACCGCACATCAAACCATTACGGTCTATACCAAAAATATTGATAAAGTGCGCAGCGCACAAAGCCGCTTGGTCGATTTAGGTAAAAATGGAATAGCCTTTGGTGGTGAAGATTATGGGCAACGCACCGAATATTTATATACCCAACTTAATGACATTAAACCTGCCATGATTGAGCAAGCCACACAAAATGCCCGCAGTGTTGCAGAAAAGTTTGCTGCAGATTCTGATAGTCGTTTAGGCAAAATTAAATCGGCCAATCAGGGTGTATTTAGTATTGAAGACCGTGACAGCAATACCCCTTATTTGAAAAAAGTTCGTGTGGTGTCTACGGTGGAATACTATTTAGCAGACTAAGTTTGGCAGACTAAGCCAATTAAAAATCTAAATTTTACATAAAAAAGCACATCGCCCGACTGAATTGACAGCTCGGGTTGTGCTTGATATTTTGCCCGCACCACTTTGCGTGCTGTAGTTCATGGCTTTAAACGACAACTTTATTTACGCACCTCCACAAGATCCGTTAGTAATTGTCTATGAAGATGACGATTTACTGGTGATTGATAAGCCTGCAGGTTTATTGTCTGTGCCTGGACGTTTGCCTCAACATCAAGACAGCGCATATTTAAGAGTGCTCGCAAATTATCCTCAGGCAAAAATTGCCCATCGTTTAGACATGGCCACCTCAGGTATTCTCATGTTTGCCAAGCATCGTGATGCAGAAGTCGCATTGAGTAAAATGTTTCAGGCACGAACAGTAGAAAAAAACTACATTGCTTTAATTCAAGGCAAACTTGAAGGTGAGGGCAGTGTCGATGTGCCTTTAATTACTGACTGGGAAAACCGTCCACGCCAAATTGTGCATTTTGATTTAGGTAAACCTGCGCAAACGCTGTATCAAGCTTTGGAATATTGTGCGGTTGAAGATATTACCCGTGTTTTGCTCACCCCAATCACAGGACGTTCTCATCAGTTACGGGTACACATGCAATATATTGGACATCCCATTACAGGCGATAAGTTATATCATCCTGAACCGAAAAAAAGTACTTTAGGTCGGATGGCGCTGCATGCCAGTTATTTGGCTTTCACGCAACCTTTAAGCCAAGTTCCTGTTGCAATTCGAGCACAGCTTCCTTTTTAGGGATTTTCGGATTTAATTTTCTAACAGGCGCATATTTTTCAATTTTTTTGTGAAAATACTCAAAAATTGGGATAGTCTTCGTGCCGCTAACTCGCTAACGTATCCTTAGAGCTGTCGTTATTCATTTGCCTTGGCATAAATGAAGGAGGTGAATGACTCGCTGTTTTAAAATTTTGTGTTTTTGAGTGTGGTGGGCTGTCAAAGCGGGTTAGAAAGCGTCTTTAAAACTGAAGATGACTTTTCAGCATCTGGCAGACCAATGCGGGGTAGAGTCATATGCTGTATAGTTATATGCTGTATATATTGGCTGCAATCATTATTGTATTGGTGGTGATTATTTTTTGGCAATCTCAGCGTAGCCGTGAGTTATCTGCCAGCATTCAATCTTTACAAAGCAATTTAGACCGCACTCGCTCCAATTTAGCGTCCGATGAGTTGGAAAGTAATGAATTAGAGCATCAGCTGGCTGTGCTACGCATTGAAATAGGCAGTTTAAAAGGTCGTTTAGAAACCTTGCAGAACTATCAACATATTTTAGACGTTGAGAAATATGTATTAGAACGTCGCCAACAAGTTGAAATGTTTGTAGAAATGGTTAAATCCGAAGCGGAAAATACGCGGGAGCAGTGCAAGCAACAAGTTGAAAAAGTCCGAGATTTTTTAGCCGAGCATGAGCAAAAAACCAAAGCCAAAATGCTTAAAACTGCACAAGATCAATTGGGTGCTTTTTATAACTTGGTTGAAGAACGTCAGCAACTCGAACAGATTATGACCGCGCTGTATCATAAAATTGAAAATCATACGCCTGATTTTCAGTTGCCTGCTCAGCAGCTATTGGATGATCTGATTGAAGGTTATGGCTACAGTGATACAGCACAACACTTGCAGCAAGTACGACACAAGATTCAAGATGCAGTCAAAAATCAAGAAGTTGCGCATTGTGCTTTTGTCGATGAGCAACGCCGTCTAGCGGCAATGACGTTACTGACTCAAGCATTTAATAGCAAAGCAGATTTATATTTGGCGCAGCTGACTGAACATAATTTGGCTGAATCACTTCAAGCTTTGCAGGATGATTTTACTTTGCTGAATCATTATGCGGCTGCATTTGGACACGCAAAAATTCTGGACTCTTATTTGACACTTCGACAAGAAGAATTAAAGTTTGCCGCTTTGCTGTTGGCATTTAAACAGAAAAGCTCTTGTCAGACGCCACAAATTAAACTGGCGGCAAATACTTAGAGCAATTGCGGTGTCTAAAAACAAGCTTTTGGGTGTTTGAGACTAAAGTCAGTGTATAACGAAATGAAAGCTGAGTCCTTCGAGTAAATTTATGCTATCTTGAATTCACTATTTTGTCACTTGCCAAATATATATTGGCTAAAAAGATAACAAGGACATTCGCATGACACGTGACTATGAACAATTCCCTGATGATGATAATGGCAATGTACTTTGGCAAATGCATGAAGATGGGGATGACCTGACAGAGCCACATGAGATTGAGTACTCCATCGCATTTACCACACAAGAACAAGCTGAAAAATGTGCTTTGTATTTGTTGGCCGAAGAACAAAAAATTTCATTATTTCAAGATGAAGAATCTGATGCCGTTGAATGGATCATTACCATTTATGTTTACATGGAACCAGAGTATTCAGACATTGTTGATTTAGAACAATGGTTCACTAAAATTGCTGAAGAACATGGCGGTGAATACGATGGTTGGGGCTGTATGGCTTACGTCTACGATGATGAAGACGAAGACGATTACGAAGATTAAATCGGTTATCTGAAAAGCATGTGTTGATCACATGCTTTTTTATTTTTAATACATAATCTGCTGCCTAAAACTCTGGCGCTGATGAAGACATCATGAAAGATGCAGAGGTGAAAATATGGATATTGCAATGAAACGCGCTTATCTTGAAGCGACTCAGGCAGATGGAACACGGGTGCTAGTTGATCGTTTATGGCCGCGTGGTGTGAGTAAAGAACGTGCTCGTATTGACTTATGGCTCAAAGAAATTACGCCCTCGACTGAACTGCGCAAATGGTATCATCAAAACCCTGAGCAACATTGGAATCAGTTTCAGCAGCGTTATACAGCTGAATTAGCCCGACAACACGCTGCAGTACAGGCTTTACGTGAATTGGCACAGCAACAGAAAGTTACTTTAGTCACAGCAGCTAAAGATGAGCAGCACAATCATGTGGTGGTGTTAAAACATGTTTTGGAGCAATCTTTAACATCAATGGATTAAAAATCCATCGTATGATTCTATGCATTATCCTTATGCTTTGTAATACTTTTAAGTTTATGAAAATTAAATAAAAAATGCTACAATATAGTTTTTGAGGTTTTTTATGTCTTTGCCGAATTGCTCAAAATGCCAATCAGAATACACTTATCAAGATGGCGACCTGCTGATTTGTCCTGAATGCTCACATGAGTGGAAAGAAGGGGAACAGCTTGAAGAAACTGCTGCTGTGATTAAAGATGCAAATGGCAACGTGTTGGCAGATGGTGACACGGTAACTGTGATTAAAGACCTGAAAATTAAAGGTTCTTCGGCAGCTGTAAAAGTGGGGACCAAAGTGAAAAATATTCGCTTAATTCCAGAGGCAGCAGATGGTCATGACATTGATTGTAAGATTGATGGTATGGGTGCTATGAAATTAAAATCTGAATATGTGAAAAAAGCTTAAGTTAAATAGATTTCAATAGCGCAGGTAACTTGAGTGACCTGCGCATTTCGGGGTTTATTTAAGTATATTATGATTCAAATTGAGCAAAAATAACTTTAAGAATGTACAAAATTAATACTGCTTTCTTGTACCTAAGCTCTTTATATTCTAGCGAAAAGAATAATTTTTAGACAGTTCAAACGCTAGCCTCATTGAATAATATACATCATTAGTCACAAAAAACCGGGGGCAAGAGTTATGTCTGGATGGTTTGAGAATTCACAAGCAAGCAATTTTCAGTATCGCTTTGAATTTAAAGCGGGCAATGGCGAAATTATCTTAACCAGTGAACAATATAAGGCAAAAGCTTCTGCTAAAAATGGCATCGCTTCAGTACAAAAGAATAGTCAGGATGATGCACGTTATGATCGACTGACATCTAAGAATGGTAAGCCCTATTTTAATTTAAAAGTTGTTAATCATCTAATTATTGGGACAAGTCAGCTTTATACTTCTGAACAATCACGTGACAAAGGAATTGAGTCGGTGAAAACTAATGGCGCAAGTGCCACGGTCAAGGTTTAACGCAGGAATCGTAATCTTTTACAGAAAATCTTGATGTTCAATTGCATTAGAAAAGTATGCTGTGGCGTGTTTTTTATTGAGATAAGTAGGCAAGGCGCTAAATTTAGCCTAGATGAAGCCGTTAAATCATAGATGACCATTTCAGGAGTTGTGAAGATCATGAATTTCAGATGCAATCTAAAAATGTTGCTGGCGATCAGTGGTTTGTTAGGTAGCGTTAGTATTTTTGCAGCCCCTATCACTACTGAAAAAAAGATTGCTTCAAGCCAGTCGACTGCTTTACAAGGATTGTATTTTCAGCATCAAGATTGGGAGTTGGCTTGTGATAATACAGGAACCTGCCGTGCCGCAGGATACCAAAGCGATGATAATTTTGAACAACCGATTAGCATGCTATTGACCCGTCAAGCAGGTGCAAAGACTGCTGTACAAGGACAATTGCAAATTCAGGAAGATATTGCTCAAGCGACTTTATTTTTAAATGGGCGTGTTTTGCAACAATTAAACTTTCATGAGCGTATCGCTTATTTATCTGCTGCCAGTGTACAAAAGTTGTTGGCACAGGCGCGTCAGCATGTGGTAATAGAGTTGAAACATGCTCAACAACGCTGGAAATTGTCTGGTGCAGGCATGAGTGCGGTATTGTTAAAAATGGATGAATTTCAAAAGCGTGTGGACACAGACTCTGCAATATTGGCAAAAGGCAATCAAGCATCCACGCAGGTCTTAAAAGCGCAAGCGATACCTAAAATCAATATTCTCATGCAGCCTCAATACCGAACTACCAAAGCACAGCTGCTTAGTGCAGCCAGTGCAGAAAAGTTATATCCGATTTTACAGAAAACCGTAGATCGTGAAGATTGTTATATGCTGTTTGAACCTGAACAAGCTGAACAGCAAATTCATACTTATCCTTTAAATCAGGATAGGGTGTTGGTTGAGGCAAGTTGTTGGCGAGGGGCTTATAATTGGGGTGTGGCTTATTGGGTCATGGATAAAAAATTGCAAAAGATACAGCAATTTGTAACCGATTCTGCTTCAGAGTTCAGCAACGGACAGATTTTTGCTTATCAAAAAGGGCGTGGAATTGGCGATTGTTTCAGTCAAATTGAATGGGCGTGGAATGGTCAGCAGTTTGTCAAAAGCTATCAGTTTGATGCAGGACAATGCAAAGGTTTTGCAGGCAGTGCGTGGGAAATGCCAAGCTTTGTCAGTAAGCTTGAATAGATAATGTCCACCAATAAAAGCTGAAATTTTTTAGATAAATCTTAAGTCTGATAGATTCACTGTTTAAGTCGTGTGCGCGACCAATTTTTCAATGATTTCATCCAGTTTTTTCAGACGTTTGATTTCATCCCATAAAGCTTTGGCTTCGGGATAATGTTTCGACATCATGCCAAGCCATTGTTTATAGCGTCCCAGCATCCCAATTTCAGTTTTGGCAGGGCCGTGAATAAAGCGAATTTGCAGTTGCAGCAAATCTTGCCAACTTAGCAAAGGTTGGTCTGAATTTTGACGAATACATTGGGTCAAATCTGGGGTGGTGACCGCACCACGACCAATCATTAAATCTTCACAGCCCGATTCTAACTGGCATTGTTTGGCATCAGCATTGTTCCAAATTTCGCCATTGGCAATAACATTAATTTTCAATGCTTCACGTATAGGGCGCAGTTGATCCCAAAAGGCAGGCGGTGTATAGCCATCTGCTTTGGTACGCGCATGCACCGTGACCCATGCTGCGCCTGCATCTTCAATAGCGTGCGCATTTTCCAGCATGAAGTTCCGATCCATATAGCCTAGACGCATTTTGGCAGAAACAGGGATATGGGCAGGCACAGCATCACGTACGGCTTTCACTAGCTCATAAACCACTTCGGGCTCATCGAGTAAGACTGAACCGCCACGATGACGATTGACCGTTTTAGCAGGACAGCCAAAGTTCATATCAATCGCAGGTGCGCCCATGACTGCAACTTTAGCTGCATTGGCCGCCAACATATCAGGGTTGTTCCCCAAAAATTGCACATGTACAGGCGTGCCTGCAGCGGTTTTACCGTTGGTGAGTAGTTCTGGGCAATAAGTATGATAGATATGGTCTGGTAAAATACTATCTGTGACCCGAATAAACTCTGTCACACACCAGTCAAAACTGCCTACAGACGTGAGTACATCACGCATGATGGGGTCGGTTAAGCCTTCCATGGGTGCAAGAATTAGTTTCACAGGATGCTACCAGCTCAAACAAAAAGTGGAGTTATACGTTTTTTTATGGAGGATGTCTAGGAAAAGGGTTTTGAATTGTTGTAGAGTGAGATAAGGTTTTAGCCTTTATTGTTGTTGTTTGTTTTGTGTATAACCACCATTATGTTAAATCGGCCTTGGAAATATCTGAATTATAAATTGTTATTTCTAGATAAAAATTTCTGTTGCTTCCACTTTTGGATAGCTAGAGCACCAATGATTGGCATCCATGGTAAAGTTAATATTGTAATATTCCACACATAAATTCGGATTGGAATAGAGCCTTCAGAGTAAAATACTTCCCACCAAATAAATTCCAAAAAGAAAATCATGACTAAAGTAGTTAATAGAATACTAAATATAAATTTTATGTTATTACCACAGAATTTTGAAATGATTAAATCAATAATCATGAATATCGCAAGAAAAACTACATGACCTATTAAAAATCCAATAATGACAATAATAGGTGAAATCAATGTGATGAAAACGATTCCTAAGGTATATGAATTACTTGCATTAGTAGGAATTTGAGGACTACATAAGTCTCTAATAAATATATAAATAACTATAGGAAGGAGACCTATACAGATCCAAAAACTACGGTTCATAAATGAATAAATTTGAGTATTAATATAATTTTTATCAAATAAGGTTTTAATAAATATGATGAAACCAATAATAATTGTAAAAATACAGATTGTTATAATCAAAAATTGCTTTCCTTATTATTTATTTATGCTTTATCTCTATGACTGTTAAAAGATAGTCAAAAATTTAATCCCTCTTTTTTTGACTAAAATTATTAGCGGAATATAATTTAGCTTATCTAAAATTAACATAATACAGCTTATACGTAATGCTATTGTAATTCCAAAATAGAAATGTCCGGTTTCTCCAAAGTAAAAATGTCCGCTTTTAGAATATGCACTTTTGCAATTTTCTTAGCGGACGGTTTGATATGTTGGTGTCTATGTCGGATAAAGAACTTAAACGATTGTCGGTCTTGCAAGAAATCTGTGATCAACGCATAACCCAGTCCCAAGCTGCTCAGCTACTTCATATTTCAGAACGTCAGATCAGACGTTTATTGCAAAAATACAAAGCTCAAAGTACAGCTGCATTAGCACATGCTGCACGTGGTAAATCAGCAATTCCAGGCTTCCTGAAGAGCTCAGACTCAAGTGCCTCAATATTGTTTCGGATCAACTGCATGGTTTCGGACCCACTTTAGCGCATGAAAAGCTCACCACTGTTCATGGATTCGATATTTCAGTGGAAACACTGCGTTCCTGGATGATTGCAGCCGATCTGTGGATTCCTCGCGCCAAGCGCCTGAAACGCCCGTATCAGCCTCGTTATAACCGAGATTGTTATGGTGAACTGATTCAAATCGATGGCTCACACCATGACTGGTTTGAAGGACGCGCTGCTAAGTGCTGTCTGCTGGTATTTATCGATGATGCCACAGGAAAATTACAGCATTTACGTTTCTGTGAGTCGGAATCAGCATTTGACTATATGATTTCAACACGTTTGTATGTTGAGCAGCATGGTAAGCCGTTGGCGTTTTACAGTGATAAACATTCAGTCTTCAGGGTGAATCAAAGCAGCAAGAAAGACACCAAGATTACCCAGTTTGGACGCGTACTCAGTACCCTCAATATCGATATCATCTTCGCCAATTCACCACAAGCCAAAGTAGTGTAGAACGGGCGAATAGAACGCTTCAGGACCGTCTGATTAAAGAAATGCGCCTGGAAGGCATCTATTCGATTGAGCAAGCGAATGCCTGGCTGCCCTGCTTTATCGAGCAATTTAATCGTAAATTTGCCAATATGGTATTTAATCCCAAGGATCTACACCGGACTGTCACTGAAACAGCCGAAGAATTAGATGATGTTTTTACCTGGCGTGAACCCCGCAGAGTCACGAACAGCCTGACGATTACTTATGATAAATGCGTATATTTACTGGAAAATACCGAAGAAAATAAAAGGTTGATCGGCAAGTATCTTGAGTTCCTAGAATACCCGGATGGTACAGTCGCGATTGAATATCAGGGAAGAAAAATCAATTACAGCATCTTCGATAAATTAAGTCAGCTTAACCAGCGAGAGATTGTTGAGAATAAACGTTTAGGTGCTGTTCTCAATCATATTCAACAACAGCATGAAGAATTGGAACAGCAATACAAACGCAATCGTTCTCAATCTATGCCAAGAAGACGTGCACAGAAAACAGCAATTCAACAACGAAATCTGAATCCTGTGCTTGACTTGGAAATGTCTGTATAGGACATTTCTATTTGGTTTTAAGATAGGACATTTCTACTTTGGAATAACAGCTATTTTTTATTATATTAATCATAAGCTTATCGCTCGGTAAAAGCTCAAGTACAGATACTTGGGCTTTTTAAATAATTTATCATGTTCCACGCTTTTAATGAGGTAAACTGAACAAAAGAATATTACTTCCCCAAAATCATTTCCAACACAAACTTAGAACCAATAAAACCGAGCGCCAATAAAAAGAAACCAATAATGGTAAAGCGAATCGCTTTTTGACCACGCCAGCCAAACTTGTAGCGTCCAAGTAGTAATGCACCATAGACAAACCACGAAATAATACTAAAGGCGGTTTTATGCGCTAAATGCTGTGCAAAGAAATGTTCTACCGTAAAGAAGCCAAAGCCTAGTGCGACAGTCAGTAGGGCAAAACCTGCGATTAGCATATCAAACAGCAAAGATTCCATATCTTGCAAAGAGGGTAGTAAATTGACCCAAACTCGACGTTTTTGCTTGTTTTTCAGTTCACGGTTCTGAAACCACATTAACACCGCATGAATGGTCGCCATGAGCAAGACAGCATAAGCAGCCAGCGACAAAATAATATGAATGTCTAAGCCAATCGAATTTTTGCTAATAAATAAATTATGCTGACTGAATGAAAAGCCTGCAATTAAACCCGCAGCAGCGACAGGAATACCAATTAAATTCAGTGCAATCACAGGACGGTAACTACTGAACAATAAGCTCAGCAATAACATCAGACCTGAAGTAAATGACATCAGGTTAAACACGTTGTAATTGACACCCATTGGCGTCAGCATATCGTTATATAACACTGCAGCATGCAGCACTAAGCCCAAACTAAGCAGAGAACGAATAAACCAGTGATTTGGCGCACGTTTAGACATTAAATGAGAAAATAAATACCAAAAAGAGCTGGTATAAGCGATTAATGCTAAAATCGTATAAACCAAGGGGAGACTGATCATGTCAAACCTTTTTCAGGATGATGAATATTCATTTATATAAATTCGATGCGAACTACAGTATCCTATAGCATCTTGTGCATAAATTTTCTATTTTAAAGAAACATTTTTTTGCTAATGGCTATTTTAAGCGGAATTTGCAATGTTTGATACCTTAACAGAACGACTCACGCAGAGTTTAAGAAATGTTACTGGCTCAGGGCAGCTAACCGAAGACAATATTAAAGATACGTTACGTGAAGTACGTATGGCACTTCTTGAAGCCGATGTGGCGTTACCTGTAACTCGTGAATTCATCGCGAAAGTTAAGGAAGAGGCATTGGGTCAGGAAGTGATGACTCAGTTATCCCCTGGTCAGGCGTTCGTCAAAATTGTCTATGACGAACTCACAAAAATGATGGGCGAGGCCAATGAAAGCCTTGACCTAGCTGCCAAGCCACCAGTTGTAGTGTTGTTGGCAGGTTTGCAGGGTGCGGGTAAAACCACCACAGCTGCAAAATTGGCACGTTTTTTACAAGAACGTCAAAAGAAAAAAGTCGCCATGGTGTCTGCCGACGTTTACCGTCCTGCAGCGATTAAACAGCTACAAACAGTTGCTGGTGAAGTAGGTGCGATTTTCTTTGACTCGAATGCCAATGAAAACCCTGTAGATATTGCTAACCGTGCGATCGAGCAGGCAAAAATTCAGTTTGCTGATGTTCTGATTGTCGATACCGCAGGCCGTCTGCATGTCGATGATGACATGATGGACGAAATCAAGGCATTACATTCAGCGATTAAACCGACTGAAACCTTGTTCGTGGTGGATGCTATGACGGGGCAGGATGCGGCAAATACCGCCAAAGCCTTTAATGATGCCTTGCCATTAACGGGTGTGATCCTGACCAAGACTGATGGTGATGCACGCGGTGGTGCAGCACTTTCAGTGCGAGCGATTACAGGTAAACCAATTAAATTCCTGGGGATGGGTGAAAAACTCGATGCCCTAGAGCCATTCCACCCAGAACGTGTTGCACAACGTATTTTGGGCATGGGTGACGTGCTGTCTTTGGTCGAAGAAGTTGAACGTAAAATCGACAAAGAAAAAGCCGAAAAAATGGCGAAAAAACTGCAAAAAGGCGGTAGCTTCAACTTTGAAGATATGTTGATGCAGTTTGAACAAATGAACAAAATGGGCGGCATGATGGGCTTCCTGGACAAGTTGCCTGGCATGAGCAATTCAGGTATTCAAGATGCGATTGCACAAGCCAACCCTGAAAAGCAAGTGAAAAAGATGGAAGCGATTATCCAGTCGATGACCATTAAAGAACGCCGTAACCCAGACCTGATGAACCCAAGCCGTAAAAAACGTATTGCTGCGGGTTGTGGTATGGAAGTAGCGGAAGTGAATAAACTCATCAAGCAACATGCACAAATGGCAAAAATGATGAAAAAATTTGCCAATCCATCGGGCATGGCAAAAATGATGAAATCATTGGGCAATCTGCAAAAGCAGTTTGGCGGTGGTGGCGGTATGGGTCCGCTGTTCGGCGGTAAAGAACCGAAATAGTATGGAATTCAAAGCATCAAGGCGCCGGGTGCGCCTTTTTGTTGCTCTCCATTTTTAAACTATTCAGGCGAGCGTGCTGCGGTGATCTTTAAGAAAACCCAACAGACGCTTACCCAAAAGCCGCGCTGTTTCGGGCACACTGATGTGCATCAGGAACGAACAGCGAGCACAACAATGGCACAAATTTATGTGGTACATGGTTATACCGCCAGTCCAGATGAAAACTGGTTTCCTTGGATTCAGGAGTATGCCGACCAGCAAAAAGCCAGTCTGAAAGTGTTAAGACTCGATCCATCGCCTACGCCAACCCTGGAAGTGTGGAAGCGGCAAATGGATGAGCAGGTCGATGAGATTGACGAAAACACCATTTTCATTGCTCACAGTCTGGGCTGTATTGCTACTTTGCACTTTCTGACCAAAAAACTGAAAACCCAGAAAATTAAACAGGTGGTGCTGGTGGCCGGCTTTAATGGCCGTTTGGGCCGGCTGGACGAGGTCAATCCTTTTATTGATGCCTGTAAAATTGATTTTGACTTGCTAAAGCGCCAAATTGCGCATCGGGTTGTGATTTACTCGGCTGGCGATGACCGGGTACTGCCAAAATTTAGTCTAGAACAGGCGCGCAGTCTGGATGCAAGGATTATTGAGGCACAGCATCAAGGACATTTTATTGACTCTCAAGGCTGTACCGAACTGGTAGAAGTCTGGCAGGCGATACTACCTCATATTATTGTGGAATAAGCCGTCTAGGCTCATTGGCCGTGGAGCAATGCTGGATGTAGCGCTGCAAACCTTTCAGCATTAAATCTTGCTCAACTAATGGATGGTGATGTTGCAGGAATTTGGCAAACAGGGGTGCATCACCACCGGTCAGTACAAGTTGACGCGAAGATTGCTGCATCACATATTCAATACTGCTGAGCAGCCCCAGTAAAATGCCATGATGCACAGCATCTAGAGTATTGGTACCGGGACTTAGGTCATCAAAGGCTGCTTCTGGAATCCGGATACCTTTGGTGTGCTGAATTAACGAATCACGCTGCAAATATAGATTAGGTAGAATATAGCCCCCCAAATGCTGATGGCCTTGGGTCAGGTCAATGGTCAGCGCGGTGCCGCAGCTGATCACACATAAATCTTTGTCGGCTTCAGCCACGGCCAGTACCTGCAACCAGCGGTCAATTCCGAGCTGCTGAATATCATAGCCACAGCTCAGGTTGGCATATTCGGCCTGTACTCGGGCAAAAATCACTGGAATATTCAGGGGTTTTAAAATCTGCTGAATCCGTTCATTATTTTTCTGGTCCTGAACAGAAGATACCCCGACATGGGTCAGGTTCAGGCTTTTAAAATGCTGGATCAGGCCCAGCAGTAAATCGGCTGGAGATTGTAAATGCAATTCTGCTTCATGTTCTATGATGCGGTCTTGTTCTGTAACCCAGTATTTCAGGCGCGTATTGCCAATATCTAGCCATAAATTTTTCATGAAGGTAACTCGGCAAGATCGACAGGGCGTAAACGTCCCTGATAAAAAATTTCAAGTCCTTGCGCCGTTTCAATTTGCACCGCGCCATCATCCTGAATGCCTAAAAAAGTACCCTGACAGCTGCCTTTAAAATGTTCAAACTCAACTGTTTGTCGCATAAATGCGGCATGATGATTGAAGCGGGAGGCCAAATTATAACAATCGTGATTAAACCAGTCGCAGGCTTGTTGAATGGCAAGATAAAGCTCTGCAATCAGGCGCACACGGTCAAGAGATACCAAACCTAGTTCAGTCAGGGACGTGGTTTTTTGATCAATAACGGGTGAGTTGACAGGAGCAAGATTAAGCCCAACTCCAACTATGACTTGCTGTGCAGAAATTGGCTCAATCAATATGCCGCCCCATTTGCCTTGTGGGCTGTATAAGTCATTTGGCCATTTTACTTGTAAATCCAGCGCTTGTAGACTCGGCATTTGCAAGATATTTAACGCAACTTCTAAAGCCAAACGCCCATTTACAGGTATTCGTAAATTTAGCAATGTGCTTAAATAGATGTTCCCTTCGGGTGATACCCATTGCCGTTGACGTTGTCCTCGACCATGCGTTTGTCTGGTACTACACACCAAGACACTCTGCACACCTTTTTGTGCAATTTCCCGTACATCATCATTGGTGGAGGTGGTAATCGGCTTCAATATGAGTACTTCTGGAAGCTGTCCTGCATCTGTGAGTTGTTGTTGCAGTTGTCGGGTTTCTACATCCATACGAATTTACACATAGTGGAATATATTTATGGAGTTAATCATATATTTATTGATTGGTGCAATTGCTGGATTTGCAGCAGGGCTGTTTGGCGTGGGCGGCGGCTTAATTATTGTGCCAATTTTATATATTGTCTTCACTCAACTCAATTATGACCCATCGGTGTTAATGCACATGGCGGTTGGGACATCGTTGGCAACCATTATTGTAACTTCGATCAGCTCGGTTACGGCACACCATAAAAAAGGTGCGGTGATGTGGCCTGTATTTCGTAATCTTGCACCGGGTTTAATTGTGGGTGCATTTGTTGGTGCAGGTATTGCCGATTTCCTTTCGGGTCAGGGTTTGCAGTTATTGATTGGCGGTTTTGCACTGTGGGTGGCTTTTAAGATGTTTAGAGGCGCAAATATTGCGGTTGATCCTTCACATCATTTGCCTTCAACAGCCAAGCAAGTCATGGCGGGAGGTGGGATTGGCATTGCCTCTGCAATTTTCGGGATTGGCGGTGGCAGTTTAACCGTGCCGTATTTAAACCGTTATGGCGTGGTCATGCAAAAAGCGGTAGCCACCTCAGCTGCTTGTGGTTTGCCAATTGCGGTGGCAGGGGCACTCGGGTTTATGTGGTTTGGTCAGCAAGCCGAAATTACAGTACCCAATACCATTGGCTATATCCACATTTATGCGTTTATAGGCATTAGTGTGATGAGCTTTATTACTGCCAAGGTCGGTGCAAAAGTGGCGCATTTGTTATCGCCAGCAATGCTGAAAAAATGTTTTGCCTGCTTGCTCACCACCGTTGGGTGTTATTTTGTTTATCAGGGCATGCGAGTATTTTTCTAAGTTGAGTCGCTGCTTTTTTGTTTTAAGCTGTGTTTTTTTTAAGCCGGGTAAAATTGGCTCTAGCGCCATCAAATTGTCGGACAATGTCATGGCGTTGTGAGCTGTTTCGCAGTAAAAAGAAAGATGCTTGTATCGGAGCTATGCTTGCAGTCAAGGGATGATCTTGAGATGTCCTCAATGAGTGTGGCTCTGAATTCTCATCACTGCATCTTATAAAAACAAGATAGGAACAGTATGCAACAACAAGAATCAGAAAGTTTATCGGAACAAATTGCCCGCCACATCGCAGAACAGATTATTAGCGGTGATTTGGTTGAAGGTGAACGTATTCAGGAATTGCGTATTGCCAAAGAATTGGACGTCAGTCGTGGTTCGGTGCGTGAAGCGTTGTTGTTATTGGAACGTACCCATCTCATTGAAATTTTTCCGCGGCGCGGCGCGATTGTGTCGGAAATGTCGGCCCAGCAGGTGCGTGCCCTGTTTGATACCTGCAGCCTGCTGCTGGGGCAGATTGTACAGCGCATTGCAGAAACCTGGCGCCATCATGAAATTGAACAGCTGCAAAAGCTGATGGAGCAGATTGAGGCCGAATACCGGCAGGGCCATACCGAAAAATTTTATGATCTAATTTTTCAATATCTGGCGCAGCAGCCTGATATGGTGGCCAATCTGTACCTGATGAAATTCTATCAAGAGTTGCTGCCGTCGTTACGGCGCAGCTATTTTTTAACCCTGAATACGTCACGTCGAGAGTTACAGGAATCGTTTGATCTATTTAAACTGGTAATTGATGCAATTTTAATCCGAAAATCACAACAAGCCTCTTTATTTATGGATGATTTTTGTCGACACTTGCGCAATCTGGTGTTGGAATCTCTGACCCGTATGAAACAGATCGAGCTTGCATGGGCAAGACGTTCACGCCGTTAATTGGGACATTATGCGTTTAAGCAGTTTAAAACTTTCTGGCTTCAAATCTTTTGCCGACAGTACGACCTTACATTTTAAAGCCAACCGTACCGCTGTGGTGGGGCCGAATGGTTGTGGTAAATCCAATGTGATTGACGCCATTCGTTGGGTGATGGGCGAATCTAGTGCGCGCCAGTTGCGTGGCGGCAGTATGCAGGATGTAATTTTCACAGGAACTGCCAAACGCAAACCTGTAGGTGTAGCCAGTGTTGAACTGCGTTTTGACAATACCTATGGCAAATTGGGCGGTGCTTATAACGCCTATAATGAACTGTCGGTACGTCGGCAGGTCAACCGTGATGGTAAGTCTGAATATTTTTTAAATGGAACCAAGTGTCGTCGTCGTGACATCACCGATATTTTTCTGGGTACAGGTTTAGGCCCGCGTTCTTATGCAATTATTGAACAGGGTATGATCAACCGTTTGGTCGATGCCAAGCCTGAAGAAATGCGAGTGTTTATTGAAGAAGCGGCAGGCGTATCACGTTATCAGGCGCGTCGTCGTGAAACTATGCTGCATTTGGATCACACCACGCAGAATCTGGCGCGTTTGGAAGATATTGCTTCGGAACTAAAATCGCAGCTGAAAACCTTAAAACGTCAGTCAGAAACAGCAATTCAATACAAAGCGCTCGAAAGCGAAATTCGCACCATTAAAGTCGAAGTGTTGTCTTTTCAGTGTGAACAAAGTGCACGTTTACAGCAAGAATATACCCTGAGTATGAATGAGTTGGGGGAAAGCTTTAAATTAGTGCGCTCTGAGCTAAGCACTTTGGAACATGACTTAACCGCAACCAGTGAGTTATTTCAGCGTTTAATTCATCTATCGACACCGCTACAGCAAGAATGGCAACAGGCAGAAAAGAAACTGGCTGAACTGAAAATGACTTTAGAACAAAAACAAAGTCTGTTTCAGCAAAATACCGCGACTTTATCGCAACTCGAACAACAAAAAGCACAAACCAAAGAGCGTTTGCAGTTGATTGAATTGCAGCTAGAGAGTCTGGTTGATCAGCAAGAAAATCAACAGGGAAATCTACAGCAGCAAGAGCAATTGACGCAGCAGCAGAGTCAGCAATTTCAGGATTTAAAAGCGCAGCAGCAAACCCAAGCGGCACAATATGCCCAAGTCAAAGCGCAAGTAGAACAGCAACAACAAAAGCATGTGCACATGCAGGCGCAAAGTGAGCAACTGGCGAAAAACATCAGCCGTATTGAACAGCAAAAACAAACCCTGACACAGCAGTTTGCACAAATTCAGCCGCAAGATCAGCAAGAGGGAATGCAACAACTGCAGGACGAAAAAACCCGCTTGCAGGCTGAAATGCTGACACTAGAACTGAATATTCAAGACAGCACTCAGCAACTCGCCACGTTGCAGGCAAGCTATAATGAGCACAAAGCGCAGTGTGCGACCTTAAAATCTGAGATTCAGATTTTGCAGTCAGAACAGAAAAACCTCAATCAATTGCTCATTAAGCAAAGCCCAAAATCCCAAGCCGATGTGGTGCAGTTGATGCAAGTATTACAACTTGCAGATGTGGCGAAACCACATGCCAATTTGATTGAAAAGTTTTTGGCTAAATGGCTGTCTGCGCAGGTGGTAGAGGCAGATACTGAATTTCAGGACAGCCGCGCACGTCAGTTAAAAGTCCAAGTGACGCTAGACTCGCAAACATCGAAAATACAGCTTTCGGGGTGTGAGTCCCTCAGTGACTGGATTGCGTCACCGCAAAGTAGTTTGTGGCAAAGTGTCGCAATTACAGAAAGTTTATCGCAGGCTTTAGCATTGCAAACGCAACTGCAGGCAGGGCAGTCTATCCTCAGTTTAGATGGTTATCATGTCGGACCAGATTGGGTCATCGGGCTGTTTTATGATGAAGCCGCACAGGCGGGGCAAGGAGCGCTGAGCCATCGGATTCGCTTGGAGCAAATTGAACAGGCGTTGGCGCAGCACCTGCCACAATATGAGCAAGCAGAACAGCAATTGCCTGAATTGCAGCAACAAGTACAACAGTTGCAGCAGCAATTGCAGCAACAACAGCAGCAGCTCAAACAGCAGCAGCAAGCCTTGCAAACACTAGATGTACAAATAGCGAAAGCTGAAAGTGCGGCACAAGCTTTTGCGGTACAGCAACAGCAATTACAGCATCAATTGGCACAATTAGATGAACAGCTCGAAGAAGATGCCATGCAAAAAGATGATCTGGAAATTGATTTGCATGCTTTGGCATTTAAACTTGAGCAAGCTTTGCCGCAGTATAAAACCTTGCAATTTCAGGTCGAGCAGCTGAATGAACAACTCGATAGTTCACAGCAGCAATTTCAGCAGCAACAACAAGAAGTGGAGCTGTTACGTCGTCAGGCGGTACAAACTCAGCAGCAAATTGAGCTCTTAGAAAAAGATGCCACTTTCTTAAAAGCACAATATCAACAAATCGTGGCACAAATGGAACAAGCCAAAAAGTTTGTCGATCCTGTTCAGTTGGAATTACCTGCTTTGGAAACTCAGTTTTCAGAGCAGCAGCAAGAGACTGAAAAGCTGCAAAAAACTTGGCAGGAATGGCAAGTGGAATTGCACAGTGTCCAATCCAAGCAGCAGCAAATGACCGAACAGCGCCAGCAACAGCAGCAGCAAGATGAGCAGCTACGTGCACAGCTTGAAGAAAAGCGTTTGGCGTGGCAGTCGGCCAAGTCGGACTATCAGCATTATTCTGAACTGTTAAAAGATTTAAACAGTGAAATCATTACTGGTTTACAAATTGATGTGACTGCACATCAGCAGAAGCTGGCCAAAGCACAGCAGCAGTTTGATAAATTGGGTGCGGTCAATTTGGCAGCTTCGGAAGAATATGAAGAAGTCACCGCTCGTTTTGCAGAATTAAGCCATCAAATTGAAGACTTGCAAAATACTGTTTCGCAGTTGCAGGCGGCAATGAAAAGTATCGATCAGGAAACTCGTAAACTGTTTATGAACACCTTTGATCAGATCAATACCGAATTGCAGGAGCTATTTCCTAAAGTCTTTAATGGCGGTGAAGCCAGTCTGAGTTTGGAAGATGATTGGCAATCTGGGGTCAAATTGATGGCGCGTCCACCAGGTAAGCGAAACAGTTCTTTGGCCTTACTTTCAGGGGGCGAAAAAGCCCTGACAGCTTTGGCTTTGGTTTTTGCAATCTTCCGTTTAAACCCAGCGCCATTTTGTGTGCTAGATGAAGTTGATGCGCCGTTGGATGATGCCAACGTGGGACGCTTTTGTAATTTAGTAAAAGAACTTTCTGAACAAGTGCAATTCATTTACATTACACATAATAAACTTGCTATGACGATGGCAACCGACCTCTTAGGTGTTACCATGCCTGAACCGGGAACCTCAAAATTAGTAACCGTAAATTTAGAAGAAGCCGCAGAATACGGCCTAGTCGCGGAGGCATAATATGGAAATCACCACAATCGTTGGAATTGTCATCGCTATTGTGATCATGGCGTTTGGTTTGAAAATGATTCTCAAAAAACCTACAGATTCAGCACCGTCATTGGATTCTGAATTGCAGTTCAATGAAGATTGTCAACAACCGATTATTCCACGCCATGTACGTGACCAATTGCAAAGCGACGCTAAGCCACCACGTGTGGAGCCTACTTTAATAGCAGATGACGTTGCACCAGAGGCGCCTACCAAGTCTGAACCGCAGGCTTTAACAGATGATATTGTAGCTTCTTCAAATCCTGAAACCGCCAAAGCTGAACCGAGTTTGCAGGCAGATACAAAAACTTCTGCGCTTGATCCATCCGCTACAGCATCCAAATCTGAAGCAGAACAAGATACGCCAACGCCGACAGCTGTAACTACAGAATATTCATTGTCGGATGAAATTCAGCAAGTGATTGCAGAAACAGCACCAAATGCAGAGACTGCTGAGCAAAACAAAGCTTCGACTGAATACAGACTGAATCAACACATTGAAACTGCAAAAATTTCTGACTTTAATGAAGAAAGTAGTATTTTAGATTCACACTTGCACGAACAAAAAATCATGGATGAAGAAAGTGCCTTAGCAACAGCTGAATCTTTTATTGCGCTGAATATCTTCCCTGAACGTCGCATACTTTCGGGCGATAAAGCCCTAAAAGTATTGATGAAATACGGTTTACGTTTTGGTGAAATGTCATGTTTTCATCGTTATAACGAAGATGGCACCAAATTATTATTCTCGGTTTTACAAATTAATGATGAAGGCGCAGATGGTTTTGATTTAGAAACCTTATCGACTGAACAAGTCAAAGGTTTGGCGTTCTTCCTCGCTTTGCCGCATAGCGATGTGCAAAATGCCTTTGACACCATGGTTAGTATTTCGGGACTGATTGCACGTGAAATTGATGGAACGGTCTATGACCAAAACCATTTGGAATTTACCCCACAATTACGCGAGCACTGGCGTCATCAGGCAATCGATTATCGTGCTGGTCAAGCAAGTCATGCTTAAAATTACGATCTCGCACTTGGTGCAAGCTGTTTTCAAGTGCTGTGTAATTGAACTGAGTGCAGCTAGATAAATTGCAACTTTACAGCTGCATTTTTATAATGTGCAGCAATACAAGCGGTAGCATACGCTACATAGAAAAATTGAAGGGCGGAACAAGACCGCCTTTTTTTATGGTGGAAATATGTCTGTAGATTTAACTGTCGTGGCGCAAATGCGTCAATTGATTCAACTACTTGCCAAGCACAATCATGCCTATTATGTGATGGATCAACCGACAATTGCAGACAGCGAATATGATCAGCTTTTCCATCAACTCAAAGCGTTAGAGCAACAGCATCCAGATTTAGTACAACCCGATACACCGACCAATAAAGTCGGTGGCACCCCTTTGGCGAAGTTCACTACGGTTAGGCATGCCGTACCCATGTTGTCTTTAGGCAATGTGTTTAATCAGGAAGAATTATTTGCTTTTGCAAGACGTGTCGAAGAGCGTTTGCCTAATCAAAATATTGAATACGATGTCGAACTTAAATTTGATGGTTTGGCGATTTCACTTTGGTATGAGCACGGTATTTTAGTGCGTGGTGTGACCCGTGGTGATGGGGAAACTGGGGAAGATATTACCCACAACATTAAAACCATCCGTAATTTACCTAAAGTCTTGACAGCAACAGAAGCTGCCATTCCTGAACTTTTGGAAGTGCGCGGTGAAGTGTTGATGCCAAAACTTGGTTTTGAGAAACTCAATGCGGCCAATATAGCAAAAGGTGAAAAAACCTTTGCCAATCCACGTAATGCAGCAGCAGGAAGTTTGCGTCAGTTAGATCCAAATATAGCGGCATCACGTCCTTTGGCATTCTATGCTTATGGCATTGCGCAATGTGTGCCACCTCATGGACAAAGTACCATGTCCGACAGTTTGGCATGGTTGGAGCAGTTTGGCTTTGAAATTGGTGAACGTCATTTTGTCTGTAAGAGCATTCAAGAGGTTCAGGCGGTCTATGAGCAAATTAACCTTGAGCGTCCGAATTTAAGCGTTGAAATTGATGGCATGGTGGTTAAGGTCAATGATTTGAAGCAACAACAGCAATTGGGTTTTTTAAGTCGTGAGCCGCGCTGGGCGACTGCCTATAAATTCCCTGCAGTAACAGCTTTAACCACCATTGAGAATATTGATTGGCAAGTGGGGCGCACAGGTACGTTAACCCCTGTGGCACGTTTAAACCCCGTTTCCGTAGGCGGTGTGACGGTATCCAATGTTACGTTACATAATATTGGTGAAATTCATCGTTTGGATGTCCGTTTAGGCGATACGGTCAGTGTTTACCGTAGTGGAGATGTGATTCCCAAAGTTGAAAAAGTCTGGCCTGAATTTCGCCTTGCCGATGCACAAGAAGTGCATTTACCTAAACAATGCCCTGTGTGTGATTCACCTGTGGTGATGCCTGAAGGTGAGGCGTTGGCGCGTTGCTCAGGTGGTTTGTATTGTGCTGCGCAGCGTATTGAAGCGATTCGTCATTTTGTATCGCGTAAAGCCATGAATATTGAAGGTTTGGGGGATCGTTGGGTGGAGTCATTGCTGCATTTGAACTTGCTGCAAAATGTGGCCGATATTTATCATTTACACGAACACCGCGACACCTTGCTCGGCATTGAAAAAATGGGTGAGAAGTCGGTTCAAAACTTGATTGACTCAATTGAAAACAGCAAAAAAACCACGTTGGCAGCATTTATTTATGCCTTGGGAATTCGTGGTGTTGGCGAAACCACCGCACGGATGCTTGCCAATACGTTTCAAACTTTAGAGGCTTTGCGTGACGCTGATTTAGAAGCATTAAAGAAAACTCCAGATGTGGGAGATATTACCGCAGAATGGATTTTGGACTTTTTCCAAGCGCCGCATAATTTAGAAGTGTTGGATCGTTTATTGGCGGCAGGCATTCACTGGGATGCTCCAATTGCACCGACACGTCAGCCTTTGAATGGCGAAAGCTGGGTGATTACAGGGACCTTGAGCCAAATGGGACGCGATGAAGCGACTCAGTTGTTGCAGGCTTTGGGTGCACGGGTGAGTGGCAGTGTCTCGACTAAAACCAAATGTGTCGTGGCGGGTGAGAAAGCAGGCTCAAAGCTAGAAAAAGCCGAAAAGTTGGGTGTACAAGTTATGAATGAAGCAGAGTTTATTCAGCTGATGCAGAAATATGGTGTACTTGAATAAACAGCATCCATACATTTTTATCCACTATTAAGTACGAAGGCAATTCAACGATGAAGTGCCTTTGTTTTTACTGAGAGAAATCGAAGATTTAACGCTTCTTTACAATGCCATCATCAATGAGTTGCTGAAAATGTTCGATTAAACTGGTTTTAATATTACGGTAGCGCATCCCCAATTCACGCTGACTTTTTTCTGCATTAAAATAAATTGGGTAGCCCATATTCAGTTCTACAAATTTACGGGAAAAACCAAGTAGAGGGCCAAAGGCTTTAAAGGCAAATTTAGGTAACTGATTGCGTGGGAATGGATATTTGCGTCCAAAGTGCTGCGCTAAAATTTTCCCCATTTCTAATAAGCTGAGTGTACCACCGCTAATAATATAGCGCCCTTCAGCCGCTGGGTTGAATGCGGCCTGAATGTGAGCATCGGCCACGTCACGCACATCGACAATGCCATTCCACATAGCAGGGACGCCTGCCAAGGTCATGCCATTGGCAAACTGCAATAACACTTCCACGCTACCCGATTGGGTGTTTTTGGTCAAAGATGGGCCAAGCACCAACGCAGGGTTGATGCAGATCAAATCCCAGCGGGTTTGTGCCTGCGCCATTTCCCATGCTTTGCGTTCTGCCGCCACTTTAGAATAAGGATAAGGCTGATGTTCTGGGCTGCTGCTAGTATTCCAGTGACTTTCATCAAAACAGTTATTGGTCGTCGTTAAAATATCAATCGCATCGCCGTAGGTTGCAGCAATACTTGAAGTCACCACCACACGCTTTACCGATGCAGTACGATTTACGCTGTTTAACACATTTTCGGTGCCAATTACGGCAGGTTCAATAATGTCTTTGATTGCATCTTTATAATTAGTGACCACAAAAGGTGAAGCCATGTGTAGCACGATTTCACAACCTTGCATGGCAACATCAAAAGCGCCTTCTTCAAGTAAGTTGGCTTGGAATAATTGTAAATTTCCTGTGCCTTTTTCGGCGATATCCGTCAGATGTTGAAAACTGAGAGTTTTATTCAGATCACGAACTGTGGCATGTACAGTATGTCCTTGTTCAAGCAGGTTTTTAATGACCCAACTGGCAATATAGCCTGTTGCGCCTGTGACTAAAATGGGTGCTGATGTATTTAGATTTGTCATTATTTTAGGAAACTGATGGAACTCGTGACTATCATATAGCAGTTGAATTTTAAAATCTGCTTTTGAGGCATTTTTTACGATACCTGAGTGTCACAGTACGGCTTCTTTCACTCTTTACAAATTGAAGCAAAATCATTGTATTGCCAGTTTAAAAGCTGATTTTTGCCAAACAGTTGTTTTATATATGGGAATTTTTAAGGTATATTGCAAATGCGTATGTTTATCATTTTTATTTTATAAAAATCATATATTTACAACAATTAACTTTTGCAATTTTGCATAAATGTGGTCATAATGACTAGATTAAGAAAAGGAGTACAGCAAATGCGTGGCAATCCAGAAGTCGTAGACTATTTAAATATGTTGATTGGTGGCGAACTGGCTGCTCGCGATCAATACCTGATCCATTCACGTATGTATGAAGATTGGGGTTTAAGCAAAATTTTTGAACGCATTGACCATGAAATGCAGGAAGAAGCGCAGCATGCCGATGCTTTAATTCGTCGTGTATTGTTCCTTGAAGGCACTCCAAATATGCAGCGCGATGACATCGACGTGGGTGAAGATGTGGTGTCTTGCTTAAAAGCCGATTTAAAACTCGAATATGAAGTCCGTGAAAAATTGGCGCAAGGCGTAAAATTGTGTGAAGAAAAAGGCGATTATGTCAGCCGTGATATGTTGCGTCAGCAAATGACCGACACAGAAGAAGATCATACGTACTGGTTGGAAAAACAATTACGTTTAATTGAATTGATTGGTTTACAAAACTACATTCAATCGCAAATGTAATCTGATCAAAGCAAAATAGACCAAAACCCGATTTTTGATAAATCGGGTTTTTTTATAGATGGGCTTCTTTAGATTAATTGGTTTTTTTAAAGGATGTATCTTGGTGCTTGGTAGATGTTGATTGAGCCGAATCAGTATTATACTGAGCTGATTTTCTAACTTGAGAGCAAAAGCTAGGTGCAACAACAGATTTTATTGATTACAGGCTGGGGCGGTGGTATTGCACTCTTAAATCCGTTACAGCAAGCCTTGACCGCACAAGGTTTTCGGGTTGATCTCATCAATATTTTTAATGCTGCCGATGCGCAGGTCATGCAGCAACAGGTCGAATTTGCACGTCAGTTTGATGTGATTATCGGTTGGTCACTAGGTGGACAATTGGCAACGCTATTGGTCGATGCGATTGCCAGTCAATATGGAGAATATAAAACCTTAATTAGCATTGCATCTAATCCGTGTTTTGTTGCACAAGCAGATTGGGATACAGCCATGCCACAAGCGACATTTGCCCAGTTTAAACAATCTTTTGCACAAGACCCGATTCTAACCCTAAAGCGTTTTGGTTTTATGGTGTGTCAAGGCGTCACTAGCAGTAAAACTGACTTATTACAATTACAAAGTTTGGTTCAGCCACAGCCGCAATCTTTGCTTCAACAGGGTTTAAATTTATTGGAAAACTTAAACTTGGTGAAGATCTTTAAAAGTTACCCAGGTCAGCAGTATCATTTTTTTGCCGAGCAGGATGTTTTAGTTGATTGCAAAGTTGGGGCTAAACTGCAAAATTTAGCTGCAAAGTTTTTAAGCGTAGACGTTTTACCAGGCTCACATGGGCTGCCATTGTTCCATGCCAATGAGCTGACTAGCAAAATCTGCCAATATTTACAGAAAAATCCGTCAACTCGGGTATAAGTGATAAATCTCGCAATTTTATTTGCAGACAGACAGGTTTAAGATTTGGCACATCAAGTTTTTACAAGTTCAAGGGTGATGGTGGGATGATAGAACAGATGGATTTGGCTTTTGATCGTGAACATCTTTGGCATCCTTATACCTCTATGACTCAGCCTTTGCCAACTTTCAAAGTCAAGCGAGCATTTGGTAGCACCATTGAACTTGAAGATGATCGTCAATTGATTGACGGCATGTCATCGTGGTGGTGCGCGATTCATGGTTATAATCACCCAGAATTGAACCGTGCTGTGACCGAACAACTTAACAGCATGGCACATATCATGTTTGGTGGTTTAACCCACAGCCCAGCCATTGAGTTAGGGCGTTTGTTGCTCGAAATTACCCCACCGAGTTTAGATAAAATTTTTTATGCAGATTCAGGTTCAGTTGCTGTCGAAGTTGCGCTGAAAATGGCGGTGCAATACTGGACTGCACAAGGCAAAACTGAAAAAACCAATTTTATAACCACCCGTTCTGGCTATCATGGCGATACTTGGAATGCCATGTCGGTTTGTGATCCTGTTACAGGCATGCACCAGGTTTTTGGCTCAAGTTTGGCACGTCGTTATTTTGTATCTGCACCGAAAACAGCCTTTGATCAAGAGTGGAATGCTGCCGATATTGCAGAATTGGCGCAAAGTTTAGCAAAGCATCATCAGCAGATTGCCGCCATGATTATTGAGCCGATTGTGCAAGGTGCAGGCGGTATGCGTTTTTATCATCCTGAATATTTGCGTCAAGCCAAATTGCTGTGTGAACAATATGATGTGTTGTTAATTTTTGATGAAATTGCCACAGGTTTTGGGCGTACAGGTAAGTTGTTTGCATGGGAACATGCTCAGGTCGAACCCGATATCATGTGTATTGGCAAAGGACTGACAGGTGGTTATATGACTTTGTCTGCTACCTTGACCACGAAGCTTGTTGCAGAAACGATTTCGCAAGGTGAGGCAGGTGTGTTTATGCATGGTCCGACCTTTATGGCAAATCCACTGGCTTGTGCGGTTGCAGTCAAAAGTACCCAATTATTATTAGAACAAGACTGGCAAACCAATATTCAACGTATTCAGCAGCAACTTGAACAGCATTTAACGCCATTGGCTAATTTGGCATGGGTGCAAGATGTGCGGGTTTTAGGTGCAATTGGTGTGGTAGAACTTAAGCATGCTGTCGATATGCAAAGCCTGCAACAAGAATTTGTGCAACGCGGTATTTGGGTGCGTCCATTTGGTCAATTGGTCTATGTGATGCCACCCTTTGTGATTACAGCTGCAGAACTGAATACCTTATTACAACAATTGGTTGAAGTGGTGACAGGCATGCAAGGAGCGAGCGTATGAGTTTACTCGATCACTATGCAGAACAGCTTGATCAACTTCGTCAACAGGGCAATTTTCGTCAATTTCGCAGCAATCAGCAGCAAGGTAAAACCATTGAAATTCAGCAACAACACATGCTGAATTTATCTTCCAATGATTATTTGGGTTTAGCTTCTGACTTGCGCTTGCGTGAACAGTTTTTTGATGAAATACCGAATGCACAGCGTTTAATGAGTGCCTCTTCATCACGTTTGCTGACTGGAAATTTTCCTGCTTATGAACAGCTTGAAGACACATTAACGCAATTATTTCATGGACGAGCTGCCTTGTTGTTTAATAGCGGCTATCACATGAATATTGGTATTTTACCTGCATTAGCAGATGCGAAAACTCTCATTTTGGCCGATAAACTGGTACATGCCAGCATGATTGATGGCATTCGTTTGTCATCTGCCAAATATTTGCGTTATCGACATAATGATTTGGCGCATTTGCAGCAATTGCTGACGCAATATCATGCTGATGAAAATTATGAACGTATTATTGTGGTGACTGAATCTATTTTTAGTATGGATGGTGATGAAACTGATTTAGCCGCTTTGGTCGCGCTGAAACAGCAATTTGCCAAAGTCATGTTATATGTCGATGAAGCACATGCCATTGGCGTACGTGGGCAGCAAGGTTTAGGTTGTGCCGAACAATATGGCGTAATTGATGCCATTGATTTTCTGGTCGGGACGTTTGGCAAAGCCGTTGCTTCAATTGGGGGATATTTGATCTGTGATCCGATTATCCGTGATTACTTGATTAATCGGATGCGTCCGCTAATTTTTAGTACTGCGCAGCCACCTATTTGCATGGCATGGACGCAATTTACGCTGAATCAGATTGTGCAGATGCAGACACAGCGTCAGCATTTGGCTGCCTTGAGCCAATATATGCAGCAGGGGATTCGGGCCAAAGGTTTTGCTTGCCCATCTACTTCGCAAATTGTGCCTGTGATAATTGGCGACTCTATTGCAACTGTAAGCAAAGCCCAACAATTACAGGCGGC
The DNA here is from genome assembly GCF_020982655.1 of Acinetobacter sp. PW68. Taxonomy (NCBI): domain Bacteria; kingdom Pseudomonadati; phylum Pseudomonadota; class Gammaproteobacteria; order Moraxellales; family Moraxellaceae; genus Acinetobacter; species Acinetobacter sp. PW68. Next base: position 583,533 of record NZ_JAHZSX010000001.1, read on the forward strand.
AGGTTTTTATGTGATGCCTGTACGTCCACCGACTGTGCCGCAAGGCAGCTCCAGACTGCGTATTTGTTTAAATACGCAATTTGAAACGGTAGATTTAATTCCGTTACTGGATTTGCTTTGAGTGTGCATATGCGTATAGATAAAGCACAAGTTGCACAGCGTTTTGCCCGCGCACATCAGAGTTATAAAACGCATGCCGTGGTACAACAGCACATTTGTCAGCAGTTAATGGCAAAAATGCAAAAATATATTGTGCAGCAAAAGTTGTCAGATCAATCTCAGCTTTACTTTAAAAAAGTCTTAGAAATCGGTTGTGGTTCGGGAAACTTAACCAACTTGTTACTGCGTGAATTTCAAATTCAACACCTGATTTTAAATGATTTATATGCCGAAGTGTTACAAGCGTATCTGCATCATCCGCAGTCAAGTACTACGCAAATACTTGGCTTAATTGGCGATATAGAACAGCTCGACTTTCCGCAGTCTTTGGATTTAATTTGTTCAAGCTCGGCTTTGCAATGGGTGGAAGATTTTGGAGCATTGTTGCGTAAGGCGAATCAAGCGTTAAAGCCGCAAGGGTATTTGTGCTTTTCGACGTTTGGCCCTCAAAACTTGAATGAAATTAAGCAATTAACAGGTCAGGGCTTACATTATTTGAGTATGGATGCGTTACAACAACAGCTTAAACAGTACGGCTTTGAAGTATTACACTGTTCAGAGCAGCTTGAATCATTAAGTTTTGAACATCCCAAACAGATTTTGCAGCACTTAAAAGCCACAGGTGTCACTGGTACAGCGCAAGGGCAGCGTTGGAATAAAACGACTTTAACCGAGTTTTATCGGGGCTATGAACAGTTTAGTCAGCAGCATAGCTCACAGCAAAAAAATTATACGCTCACGTATCATCCTATTTATTGTCTTGCACGGAGAATGCCATGACAGCTCAAGTTTATTTTGTGAGTGGTATTGATACAGGGATTGGCAAAACCTATGCCACAGGTTATTTGGCCAAAACTATGAATGAACAGGGTATTCAAACCATTACCCAAAAGTTGATTCAAACAGGCAATCAAGATGTTTCAGAAGATATTGAACAGCATCGGAAAATTATGGGCAGTGAATGGTTACCTGAAGATGATGACAAGCTCACTATGCCTGAAATTTTTAGTTACCCTGCTTCACCGCATTTGGCCACACAAATTGATGGTCGTGAGATTGATTTTGCTAAAATTGAGGCTGCAACTGCGCAATTGGCGGCAAAAAAGTATGATGCGGTATTATTAGAAGGTGCAGGTGGGCTCATGGTGCCGCTGACCACGGACTTGCTCACCATCGACTATATTGCGAAAAAACAGTATCCTGTTATTTTGGTGAGTTCTGGGCGCTTGGGCAGTATTAACCACACTTTGCTCAGTTTGGAAGCTTTAAAAACACGTGGTTTGAATTTGCATGCCTTGGCATATAATTTGAACGATGAATCACAAGACCCTTTAATTTCGCAGGATACTGCCAAGTATTTAAAAAATTATTTGGCAAAAAGCTTTCCGAATGCACAGTGGATTGAAATTCCTGTATTGCCGAATATTTAATGGTTATTATTTTTTGTTCAATAAATTTGCCTAATAAAAAGCCACACATGAATGTGTGGCTTTTTTAGTCAATTTAGCATATTCAGCTTTTAGAATTTCTTAAAGCTTTTATTGCCAAACGGTTTACGTGGTGCATTTTCATCACGACGCTCGCGATTGCCATAGTTGTTACTATCCTGACGTTGTTCACGGTTGCCGTAGCTATTACCATCTTGGCGACGCTCGCGGTTGCCATAGCTGTTGCCATCTTGGCGACGTTCGCGGTTGCCGTAACTGTGCCCTTCTTGGCGTGGTTCGCGGTTGCCGTAGCTGTTACCATCCTGACGACGTTCACGCGGTGCAAAACCTGTATTTTGCGCAGCTTCTTCAGTATCACGACGTTGCTGACGTAAGAAACCACCACGACGTGCGGCCAAAGGTTTTTCCTGCATACGTTCATTGCGGCGTTTTGCCATGCCGTACAAACCTGTGCCTTGACGTGGTTTTAATTCAACTGCTTTGGCAAGGTTGTCGATGTCATTTTTATCCAACTCTATCCAGCGACCTGTTCGCAATTCACGTGGTAAAATCACTGTACCGTAACGGGTACGCAATAGACGGCTGACTTTCAGACCTTGTGATTCAAAAATACGACGAACTTCACGGTTACGACCTTCTTTTACTACCACTTGATACCAGCGGTTAATACCATCACCGCCAATTTCAGAGAAAGATTCAAACTTGGCAGGGCCATCATCTAGCACTACACCGCGTAGCATGTTGTTTTTTAGTTGTGGTGTTACTTCACCCATTACACGAACCGCATATTCACGTTCAATTTCGTTCGATGGGTGCATTAAACGGTTGGCTAATTCACCATCGTTGGTGAATAGTAATAAACCTGTCGAATTAATGTCTAAACGACCAACCATCACCCAGCGATCATTGGCAATTGCAGGTAAGTTATCAAATACAGTCGGGCGTTGTTCAGGGTCGTTGCGTGAGCAAATTTCGCCTTCTGGTTTATAGTAAATCAGAACACGACGACGAATTTCATCTTCAATTTGGAACTGAACTTTACGACCATCGATGCGAAGCTCATCACCTGGTTCGATACGTTCACCCACTTGGGCAACTTGGCCGTTGACACTCACACGACCAGCGGCAATGACTTCTTCCATATAACGGCGAGAACCCAAGCCTACTCGTGCGAGTACCTTTTGCAACTTTTCACTCATAACAGCACAACCTTAGAAATGATCATCAACAGTTTACCTATTCAAGACACAGATGCAGATGCATCGAGTGCCATGAAAGCTTCCTTGGCATCCTGTAGGGGAGGCAATTGACTTAAGGAATTCAAGCCAAACGCATTTAAAAATTGGGGCGTTGTAACTAACAACGCAGGTCTTCCTGGGAGTTCCCGGAAACCAGATTCTTTTATCCAGTTCCAGTCAAATAATGTTCGTAAAATTTGACTATTGTTTGATACTCCACGAATTTGTTCAATATCCGCACGGGTCACAGGCTGGTGGTAGGCAATCACTGCCAGTATTTCTAGTAGTGACGGCGAAAGTCTGGTCGGACGTTCAGGCCATACCTGTGTAATTATTGTACGATACTTTGCCCGTACCTGAAAACGAAAACCTTGTGCGGTTTCGATCAGTTCAATCGAGCGACCATGTTGCAGTATGGCAAGTTGTTGTAAAAAATGACGTAATTGCATTTTGCTGTATTTGTCCTGAAAGGCTTCTTTTAAGCGCGCCAAAGATACGGCGCTATCACTGGCAAAAATAATGGCTTCAAGTTGCATCAGTACTTCATGCTGTTGTTCGCCATCGGACAAACTTGAAATCATTGGTTCTGGATTCATGCTTGCGCCCCTTGAATGCTCAATGGTGCTTCAATGCCGCTACTGATAATGCACACTTTTTGCTGGCGGGTCAGTTCTAAAATCGCCATAAAGGTCACCACCATGCCCATTCGACCCTGACTTGGTTTAAGCAAGGTCTCAAAACTCAGTACTTCACCCGAGGCGAGTTTGGCTTCAATAAATGCAATCCGTTCTTCAAGTAAGACAGGTTCTTGCAAAATTTGATGCGTGACAGGTTCAGGACGGTTAAAAATGCAGAATAAGGCATCACGTAATTGATCGGCTGCATAGCCGACATTATTCACAGCAGTGTGTCCTAAGCCAACATTGGTGGCAAAGGTATCACGTTCTAAAACTGGCATTTGCCCAAGGCGTTCCGCCGCTTGCTTGACTCTTAAATATGTTTCTAGGCGGTCAATCAGCTCTTGTTTCGGGTCTTTCTCAATTGCACTGGCGCTTGGTGCTTTTGGCAATAACAGCCGTGATTTTAAATCGGCCAATAGTGCAGCCATCACCATATAGTCGGCTGTAAGTTCAATATTCAGTGATTTCATGGCATCCATATACGACAGATATTGCGATGCAATTGGGGCGATATCTAACTGGAGTAAATCGAAGCCATTTTTTTGAATCAGGTAAATTAAAAAGTCGAGTGGTCCTTCGAAATGCTCTAATAGAATTTCAAATGCTGCAGGAGGAATATACAAATCCTCTGGAATCGACTCTTGCCATTCATCTAACACACGAATGTGTTGGGCAGGTTCCATCGCATTGTGGAGGGATTGATTCATTACAGTGTTGGGCCACGCGAATTTTCAAAAGCATGCAAATGCTATTTCCGCTTCAGATAAGAAGGAGATGGAGAAATAGCTCAGAATTAATAGCGGCTAGTCTAAAGGATATCGTGATTGAAATAAATCTGTTCTACGACCAAATATCAAAAAAAGCCTAAAATAAATCGGGATTGAGGGAGATTTAAGGCAAGTTGTAAAAATTAACTCATTCAATCTTTAAGTAATTATTTCTGTTTATTCTGTAATGCGTATTCAATCATTGCCATGCAGCTGTCTTGCAGGCAAAGATTACGGCTTTCTGATTGTGCCAAAAGTGCTTTGCATAATGCTGCATCTAAAAAATAAGTATAAGTAGCGGGAGGTTCAGGCATTGTTGCTGTGAATGCAGTTTTGGAACATACGATTGCATCGGACTCTAATGTCCAAGGATGTTGCACATAAATGTGCATCTCATCCGAGAACTGCTGCAAATTTAACAATACCTGAAATAAAGTCATCGGTTTAATTCATGCAAGCAAGGCTTTTAAACTGCCGTGCTGTCAATCACTTTGAAGGTAGTGAATGCTTATTCAAAAGCACTCACATCCCCCACACCACGACGCACAATTTTCGGATTGTCACCCGACAAATCAACAATACTGGTGGTGCTGAGTGTGCCTAAGCCACCATCAATCAGTACATCTATGCGTTTGTTGAGTTGTAGATCAATCTCGTATGGATCATCTAAAGGATCTTCTTGTCCTGGTAAAATCAGGGTGCTGGTCAGTAAAGGTTCGCCCAGTTCTTTAAGCAGCATGCGACAAATAGGGTTGCTTGGAATGCGTAAACCAATGGTTTTTTTATTGGGATGCATTAAGCGGCGTGGCACTTCGCTGGTCGCAGGTAAAATAAAGGTCGTGACAGCAGGGGTATTGTTTTTCAGTAGACGATACATAGCATTGTCGACTTTGGCGTAAGTAGCAATATCCGATAAATCGGCACAAATAATGGCGTATTGATGTTTTGCGCCTAAACCACGAATTTGTGAAATGCGCTCCATCGCGTTTTTATTTCCAATCTGGCAACCAATTGCATAGGCAGCATCGGTTGGATAAACCACCACATCGCCTGCGCGTATGCGTTCAACCGCTTGGCTGATGAGACGCGGCTGTGGATTTTCAGGATGTACTCTTAAATGCAACATGCGAATTCCTCAGTAGCGTAAGTGTGACGTTAGGCTCATTATGAAAGGGGATTGATGTCACTTGCAATCATTGTCTTGTGCTTTATTGCATTTAATCTAAATTTTTACGTTCAAACTCTGCACTTTGTAATGTTTTGCCACCTCGGGTGCAGTAACATATACAGTCAATAAAGCGGTTGGCATCGCGTGGCAGTTTGGCTTCTCCGTTAAAATAACGCTGTACTTGGGCAAAGACATTGTCTTTAAATGTGCGGCCATCTCCACCTTCACCTGTTAGGTTATCTAAAGACACACGGAATTTACGCCCAAACGCTTGAGCAAATAGCCATTCTATGGCTTGTGGCCTAATTTCGACTTGTTCAAACAAGGTCTGTTGCTCTTGAGTACGACCATCGGGGGCATACCAATAGCCTAAGTCTGGTAATAAGCGCCTTTGTTCACCTGCAATGCACCAATGGCTAATTTCATGCAGTGCACTATTAAAGAAGCCATGCGCAAATTGAATTCGTGCAGGTTGGCCTGTTGTTGCAGGAAAGTACTCAGGTTCAAAGTCACCTTTGACCAAGTTCACATTTAGGTGGGAAAACCAGTGATTAAAGTGTAAGATGAGCCAGTCCACCTGTTCCGCTTCTGTATTCAGTTTGGCCCAGTCCGAGAGTTGCACTTGGGGGGGCGAAGTGTCAGAATTGGTGGTTGGAAGTGTGCTCACAAGTGATGAAAAATTCACTTCTGTTTGCGGCTGCAACAGATGCATGACTGTGTTATCCAAAATTGGTCTGTCTAAATAAGTACAAAATTGTATCTTAATCTTTGACAGAGTACTGATGAATTTGTAGAATTGCCGCCTTAATTATGTCAGCAAATACCTTTCCGGCACAGATTGAGCCGTTTAAATGGGCTGAACAGGGCTTTACATGGTCAGGTAACCTGCCATCGTATCGCTTTGCTCGTATCGCCCGTGAAGCTGTTGGATCAATTGATGATCAATTGGTTAACATAGACTGTAAGCTATCAATGGATGCGTATCATCGCATTGTATGGCTAGATGGTCATATTGAAACGAAAGTTCCAATGGAATGCCAGCGCTGCTTGGGTTCTGTAGAAATAGACCTCGTTTTAGATTTTCATCTAGCTCTTGTGGATGATGAGTCACTGATAGAGCGCTTGGATGAGGATGCTGATTTCATTGTATTAGGTGAAAGTGAAGCCACCACCAAAGGCGATTATGATTCGCCTGCGACGGCTAATTTACTGTCACTTATAGAAGATGAATTGTTATTGTTGTTGCCCTTATCTCCTAAGCATGACGCTTGCGAGCATAAGCATCAACCTGCCATTCAGAACATTGCCGAAGAAAAACGTGATAATCCGTTTGATGTTTTGGCAAGTTTGAAAGGTAAACTTAACTGAAAATTATGTTATAATTTCCAGTTAAGACAACTCAATTTGTTCTGATCCATTTTTTCGATCTTTGTAAGGAGCCATCATGGCCGTTCAGCAAAACCGTAAAAGTCGCTCTCGCCGTGACATGCGCCGTTCACATGACGCTTTAACCGAGAATGCATTAACTGTAGACCAAGCTACTGGTGAAACTCATCGTCGTCACCACGTAACTAAAGATGGTTTCTACCGTGGTCGTCAATTATTCGCTAAAGCAGCAGATGCTGAATAATTGGTGATGTATTAAGCGTCAAGCTTAGTAGAAAAAATGGGAGCGTAAGCTCCCTTTTTTTGTGCCCGATTTTTGTTGTATTTGGCAATTACTAAAAGCAAAATTAAGTGTTAAATTTTCGCTCCATAACTGAGCTTACATGAGAAGGTGTGGATTGTAGCTGTAAAAAACTACAATTTGTACATCTTAATTAAAGGATTTTTTATGTCTGCTAAACGACTCGAGCAAGCAGCTCAAGCCACCAAAACTGCATTTGTCTTCCCTGGTCAAGGCTCCCAAAAAGCCGGTATGTTGGCTGAGCTTGCAGAACAGTTTAGCGGTGTGCGCGAAACATTTGCTGAAGCCTCTGAGGCGATTGGCTTTGATTTATGGCACATTGCACAAAGTGGTGAAGGTTTAGATCAAACAGAATTTACTCAGCCTGTATTACTGACTGCAAGTATTGCTTTATGGCGCTTGTGGTTAGAGTTGGGTGGTGTTGCACCAAAATACTTGGCAGGACACTCATTGGGCGAATATAGTGCATTAGTTGCTGCAGGCAGTTTGAGCTTGGGCGATGCCGTTAAACTGGTCAACTTGCGCGGCAAATTAATGCAAAACGCTGTGCCACAAGGTCAGGGTGCAATGGCGGCTATTTTGGGTCTAGAAGATCCCAAAGTGCTTGAGCTATGCGAGCAAGTGAATGTGCAAGGTCGTGGCTCAGTAGAAGCAGCCAACTACAATGCGCAAGGGCAATTGGTCATTGCAGGTGATAAAACTTTAGTCGAAGCTGTAATGGCATTGGCCAAAGAAAATGGTGGTAAAGCCATTGCGCTGCCAGTATCTGTACCTTCGCACTGTTCATTGATGAAACCTGCGGCAGAACAGTTTGCACAAGCTTTGGAACAAACTGCCATTGAGCTACCGCGTATTCCTGTAATACAAAATGTCAACGCTGGAATCGCGGCAGATGTTGCGCAATTAGGTCAGGCACTCACTGCGCAATTGTATCAATCGGTGCAGTGGACACAAACTATGCAATACCTACAAGATCAAGGTATTGAATATATCGTGGAATGTGGGCCAGGCAACGTATTGGCGAATCTTGCGAAGCGTTTACCGAATATCGAAAAAGCATTCCCACTCGACACACAAAGTCGTATGGAAGATGCGCTAAATGCCATTTTGGTGGCAGAAGGGAAAATTGCATGACACAAGAACGTAAAGTTGCATTAGTCACAGGTGCAAGCCGAGGGATTGGGGCCGCCATCGCTCAGCAACTTATTCAAGACGGTTTTTTTGTGGTAGGTACTGCCACTTCTGAAGTGGGCGCAGAAAAATTATCGGCAAGTTTTGTAGAAAACGGTGCAGGTAAAGTATTGGATGTCCGTGATGGTGCAGCCATTGATGCATTGGTTTCTGAAATTGAACAAAGCTATGGTTCAGTTTTGGTATTGGTCAACAATGCGGGCATTACCAAAGATAATTTGTTACTGCGTATGTCAGAAGATGATTGGGATGACATTCTCAACATTCACTTAAAGGCAGTTTACCGTTTATCTAAACGTGTCTTGAAGGGCATGACCAAAGCACGTTTTGGACGCATTATTAATATTAGTTCTGTGGTAGCACATTTTGCGAACCCAGGACAAGCGAACTATTCTGCGGCAAAAGCCGGTATTGAAGCATTCAGCCGTAGCCTTGCCAAAGAAATGGGCAGTCGTCAAATTACAGTAAACTCGGTTGCTCCGGGCTTTATTGCAACTGAAATGACAGATCAGCTAAGTGAAGAAATTCGCAAAAAAATGAGTGAGCAAGTGGCATTAAACCGTTTAGGTGATCCACAAGATATCGCAAATGCAGTGAGTTTCTTGGCTTCAGACAAAGCTGGTTACATCACTGGTACAGTGTTACACGTAAATGGTGGTTTATACATGAGCTAAGCTCAACTATAAACTTTCAAAATTTTATAGATTCAATTAAACTAACGGCATTAAAAACGCCACAAGCAATGAGGAGAATTCCTGTGAGCGATATCGAACAACGCATTAAACAAGCGGTTGCAGAACAACTTGGTCTTAAAGCTGAAGAAATCAAAAACGAAGCATCTTTTATGGATGACTTAGGTGCTGACTCTTTAGACTTAGTAGAGCTTGTAATGTCTTTCGAAAACGATTTTGACATCACAATCCCAGACGAAGATTCTAACGAAATCACAACAGTTCAATCAGCAATCGACTACGTAACTAAAAAACTTGGTTAATTGTTGATTTCAGCACTGCTGAAATGAAAGCCACCGCAAGGTGGCTTTTTTATGCGCTGTCATTTTTGCAAATTTGCACGCGAACATGAAAAAACGCATCTTTTTATATGTGTGATGTGATTTACGCTTTGTTACCAAGCTCGTGTCTAATCACAACCGAAGCGGCTTATTTTTTGGTTATAAATGAATGAGAACCGCAACGTGCTTATGTAAATGAGCGACGATTTATAACAGCAGAAAAATAGGAGCACCTCATGGGTCTTTTTGATTTTGTAAAAGGGATTGGTAAGAAAAATACAGCAGCTGCAGAACCACAAGCTGCACCAAGTACACCAGTAGAACCTTCAGCACAAGAAATTGCAAATAAGCTTTTGGGGCATGTGAAAAGTTTAGGTTTACCTGTGACAGGTTTATCTGTGAGTTATAACTCAACCACGGACTTAGCGACAGTGCGTGGACAGGTCAACAGTCAGGCAGATCGTGAAAAAATTATTCTTGCTGTGGGTAATATTGACCACGTTGCACAAGTGGATGATCAACTCACCGTTGCAACTCCAGAACCAGAAAGTAAGTTCTATACAGTAAAATCAGGCGATACCTTATCTAAAATTTCTAAAGAGTTTTATGGGGATGCCAACCAATACAACAAAATCTTTGAAGCTAACCGTCCATTACTGAAAAATGCCGATGACATTTTCCCTGGTCAAGTGTTGCGTATTCCTGCATAAATGTGAGCAGCCTGAATAAAAAAGGCGCGTGATGCGCCTTTCTTTATTTTGTTTTTTATCGTTTTTGGGGTGTTAGATTATTGTCCTATTCTCATAATGAATAAAAGAAGTAAAAAAACGGCATTGTTGTATAAATATTTTGTAAGATAACGATTTTAAAGGTTTGTGGAAATTTTTAAAAATAAATAAATTAAATAAAGCATAGTGTTATGTGTTTGTGCCACAAAGAATTAAATACTCGATCGTATCTTTAAAAAACCGCCATGAATGGCGGTTTTCTCAATGATAACTCATGTGTCGCGCAATGACATTTTATGTGTCGCAAATGACAACTGTGGATTCAATCATAAAGTGAAATTTTTTAACTTCTATCTTTGTTTAATAATTAGCGACTTAGAGCAGAAAGCATAATTTTAAAATATATTTATTTAAGTAAAATCTAAAGAATAAATTGAAATAAAATACAATTTATAAACCATAAAATGAAATTTTTATAAATTCAATAAATGAAACACTACATTGATTGATCATGATCAAAAAAAATCTTATTAAATCAATTAATTAATAATTAATAAGGGGTTTTGGGGTGAGTTGATGTTGAGTTAGAAACGTTATACTGGGTGGGGTGATTTAATCAAAAATGCTACATAGCAATTAGATATGTTTTGCTATTTGAGTTACTACAGATAAGATTAACGTGCATGTTTAGGAGGCCTAATTTAAATACAAATAAACTGTCTCTGATAAACCTAGCCCAGTTCAAAATTCTGTTTCAATAATATTGCTAGATACGGAAGAACTTATTATGCTGATCTAGGCACAATATAGTATTTTGGTTTATATAATCATTTCCAAGAAATTTAATTTTGTCTTTAAGTACAGCGACTACATATTGCCCATTAATTTCATTTGCTAGACTAAATAAAGTTTCTATTTGGTTGGCATGAATATCCTCAATACTATCGTGTAGAACAAATTGAGGGAACAAAAGGCCAACTTCATTTATAAATGAAATATATGCTAAATCAAATGCAGCAACTTGCCCCTTTTTCTTACCACCACCAACGTTTCCGCTGATATTGGCTATTTTAAATTTGTAATACTCATCGCTATCTTTCTTTTCATATGAAAATATATATTCCTCTTCATAAGCTGTCATTAAAAAGTAAACATGTATTCTTTTCCGAATTGGTTTGATACTCTCTCCACCCATTGCTCTATTTTATCAGCTGTCATGACTTGAAAATCTCGCCAATAATATTTCATCTGCTTCCATACCATCTCGATTCGATTTAACTCAGGGCTATAAGCTGGAATAAAATACAAATTCGTCGAAAAGTTACTTTTAAGTAGCTCTCTGTAATCAGCCATCTTTTTACTTCTATGAATCGAGGCATTATCAACAATAAGAACCAATGGAAGGTTATAAGTCTGTTTTACTTGTTGAGCTATTCCAGTTAAATAGGCATAAAACCAAGTGCTTGTAACTGACTCTTGTAAACAACTTGTCACCAGTTTCCCCGTTGAAAGCAAACACCCCATGACATTAACTCGTTTTAATCTTATTGCATCAACCGCATGAACATCACCTATCTTTGTCCACGCATAGCGGTTATCAGGTGTAGATGAAAACCCTGTTTCATCAACATAACCTAATATAATTTCACCACGTGCCGCTTGCTCTCGTAATTTTTCAATCTGCTGTGTTGCTTGTTCAAATGCAATCGGATCTCTTTTTTCAAGCTATGACGGGTACGCTTGAAGACCATACCTGAATCTCGTAAAAACTTACGAATGGTTTCAACAGACACGGACACTTCGTATTCTTCATGTAGTTTGACTCGGATTTGTTCTGCATTGAGTGGACTTGTATTGACCCAATCTAGGATTTTCGCCTGATAGTCTGAGATCAATGTATTGGGTAGACCTGAGCGATGACCTTCTTTAATCGATTCAAACTCATACAATTCCCAACGTCGGCGTTGTAGCCTTATGGTTTCTGGGATGCGTTCTTGTAGAGTGGCAACTTCCGCAACACTTTTACCTTCAGAAAGCCAGAGAATAGTTTGGGCACGTTGTCTTTCACGCCAATGTTTTGCATGCTTGGTAGAAAAATGAGTCGTTCTCGCTGTTCTAAACTAAGTGGTACAGAAACAATTCGAGGCATGTGTGAACATCTGTTAACTAAAAAAACTTTTTCGCATGATTAGTTATTTTTGTCAACTTAGAGCTTTTTAGAATACTTAGAAAAAAAGTATTGAATACAGTAACTTTCTCATTAAAGTCAGCAATGTATCTTTCAATTTTTCCGTTGATTTCTTCTAAATTTGTAGAAATTTTTTGTAATTGCTCAGTCGTTTCATTAATTTTTTGTAGAGAAGCTTCTAATCCACCTTTTTGTTCAAGAAGTCTGTTCAATTCCAGGCGCATAACCTCTAAATCATTCAATGTTCCACTGTTACTGAGGGCTTGCAATAAACTACTTTCTTCAAATAATGCTTTATCTAGATCTTTTTGGAGTTCATTTCTATCTTGTTTCAATTTTGAAAGATATTTTTCGATGAAATTTACTTTATTTTCAACCATTTTTGAGTGAAAATTTAGTACATCATCAAATTTCTTCTGCAAATTTGGTAAATAGATAGCTGCATCATCATAGAAATTTTGAACATAATCAGAATCAATTTCATTAGATGATTCAGTGAGTTCTTCGATCGTTTGTTGGTTGAGATCTATACGTAGATCTACTTCTGATATACTCGTTGAGAGTTTAGATATTTTAGATTTGATTTGTCTAATATTTTCAAGCTCATGATGATAAGCATCACTTAGGCGAAATTCATTGATCTTTATTTCTTCGGATACAATATTTCCATTAACAACATTCAGCATTTGCTCAATTACATTTTTTGAATGAGGTTTTTCATAAACAGATAATCTTTTTTCATAGTCTTTTTGTTCCCTAGATAAGCTGCTTTTGTTAGAAAAAAGAGTAGGTTCTGGAAATCCAAATAAAAACAAAAAAATCGGTTCATATTCACGAGGAGAGGTAGATTTGTGCAAATACATAATTGTATTTGACATTTTTGAGGCATCACTACGTATAAATTTGGGAACTAATTGTCTTAATGATGGTTTTGACGCTTTGTTTTTAAAAATTAACTCGGCGAATTCAAACATGAGGTGCGACAGTTTGAAAAGTCTTATGATAATCAACAAGCTGAGCAAATTTCTCTAATGGTGTAAGCCAATCTAACGCTTTTCTAGGACGAGTATTCAGTGACATGGCAACTTGATTTAAATAATGCTGATCTGCCTGATTTAAATCAATCCCTTTAGGTAAATATTGCCTAATTAAACCATTCATATTTTCGCATGTGCCTTTTTGCCAGGGTGAATGTGGGTCACAGAAATATACATCTATGCCTAAATCTTCTTCAAGTATTTTATGTTCTGCCATCTCGCGTCCACGGTCATAGGTCAACGTTTTACGCAGTTCTGCAGGTAAATATTTCAGAGCTTCAGTTAAAGCCTTGCGCACTGATTCTGCCTTTGCATCAGGTAATGTTGCCAAGATACAGAGCCGTGTATTTCGTTCAATAAGTGTTGCTATCGAACTTTTATTGTCTTTACCTTTAATTAAATCAGCTTCCCAATGACCCGGTATTTTTCTTTCTTGAACTTCGGCTGGGCGCTCATGAATAGTTTTAATATCCTGTAATATAGAATCTTTTTTAGGTTCACCGTTAGCTTTTCGCTTTTTATTTTCATGACGTAGACAGGATAATAAGTCTTTTTTCAACTCACCCTTGGGTAATGCTCGTATCGTTGAATAAATCGTTGTATGGCTTACATTCATTGTTTGATCCAAATCAGGAAATGTCTTTAAACGCTTTGCTATTTGCTGAGGAGACCATAAACAACGGATCGCTTCAACAATAAATTTCCAGAGGATTGAATCGATTTTGAGTTTTCTGTGACCACGTCTACGTCTAGCAAAAGTGTTATCAGAAGCATATCGAGCTTGATAAACGTCATTGATGCTATTTCTTTTAAGCTCACGATAGATCGTACTAGGATGTCTTTTAATAAGTTCAGCAAATTTTCTGGCTGAAAAGCCTTCTTTTCTTGACTCAAGCATTAATGCAGTACGATCTTCAAAGTTAAGATGATGGTATGACAATTTTATATACTCCATAAACCCTTTAAATTAATTAGGTGGTTTATGTCGCACTTCAAGTTTTACTCTGCCAGGTTTCTTCAAAACTGATTATTAGGGAGGTAAGTTTTATTTCTCTATCTATATAAAAGGAGACTAATTAATAGGCTCCTTTTATATTATCTGTCGATAACATCCATTTGTAGAAAATAGCATTAAATGGATCACTTTACGTTAATGTAATAATTTCGAAATATGTGTCAAAAATCTCATAGCAACTATCATTTACTGCTTATATGTCACATGAGGTGAGTGAAATATTTTGGTGGCATAAAATTAAAACCATAAGATGAAATAATTTTTAACTATGGCTTTCTTAGAAGTTTTTTACGAAAATTACTTATATTTGTTGGGATTATTTCATTAATATTTTGAAGTGAAAGATAATGCCATAATAATTTATGACATTATCTTTTTGTTTTTTCTGGATTTCAGCTTATAGTTTAATTTATTTCAGCTTATGCTTTATAAATTTCAACTTATGCTTTAATTTAGACGTGACGCGCGGTATTACCAGCTCAATGCACCGCCAGTCTGGTAATCGGTCACACGCGTTTCAAAGAAGTTCTTCTCTTTACGCAAGTCCATCATCTCAGACATCCATTGGAACGGGTTGTTTACGCCAACAAACTGTTCAGGTAAACCGAGCTGACTTAAACGACGGTTACAGATGAATTTCAAATATTCTTCCATCATACCTGCGTTCATACCCAATACGCCACGTGGCATAGTGTCACGCGCATATTCAATTTCAAGCATCGTGCCTTCAAGAATCATTTGAATCACTTCTTGCTGGAATTCTGCAGTCCACAAGTGCGGGTTCTCAATCTTGATTTGGTTAATCATATCGATACCAAAGTTCAAGTGCATAGATTCATCGCGTAAAATGTATTGGAATTGCTCTGCAACACCGTTCATTTTGTTACGACGACCCATCGACAAGATTTGGCTGAAACCGCAGTAGAAGAAAATACCTTCAAGTACACAATAGAATGCGATTAAGTTGCGTAGCAAAATTTGGTCGTTTTCAGGTGTACCTGTTTTGAAAGTAGGATCGCTTAAAGATTGCGTGTACTTCAAGCCCCATGCTGCTTTACGCGCAACCGATGGTACTTCGCGGTACATATTGAAGACTTCGCCTTCATCCATACCTAAAGATTCGATACAGTACTGGTAAGCGTGAGTGTGAATCGCTTCTTCAAAGGCTTGACGTAAAATGTACTGGCGGCATTCAGGGTTGGTAATGTGGCGATAAATTGCCAATACCAAGTTATTAGCAACCAATGAGTCTGCAGTAGAGAAGAAACCAAGTGAACGCATAACAATGGTGCGTTCATCTTCAGTTAAGCCATTTTCAGACTTCCACAATGCGATGTCGTGGTTCATGTTGACTTCTTGCGGCATCCAGTGGTTTGCACAACCATCTAGATATTTTTGCCATGCCCATTCGTATTTGAACGGTACAAGCTGGTTTAAGTCTGCACGACAGTTGATCATGGCTTTATCATCAACCTGTACGCGTGACGCACCCATTTCCAACTCTTCAAGACCTGGAGCAACATCCAGTTGTTCTAGAGCGTTAGATGCTCTTGCCAACGGATCGGTTGAATCTGTTGCTCCACTTCTAGGGGCTGTAGCGGGTTGTGCAGCTGCCACAGTCTTCTGTGGTTGCTCTGCATGAGATACCATCTGCGTATCATGCGCTTTTTGCGGCTCGACGGGCGCAGACTTGTGTTCAGGAGCAGCCGGTTTTTGCGAATCATCTTCGAAATCGTCCCAACTTAGGATAGACATAATTTATCTCACTCTAATCTTAATTTATTTATGTGACAGTTTTAAACACTAAAACATAGATCAGGCACAGCAATACCATCACTCCAACCGTTAATCCCAACATGTTTTTTAAACGTTTAAGATTGACTGGAGAGGGAAGTGAGTTTGGGGTTAATAATTTGCCTGTTTCATCATAAACAGCCACAGCCCTTGCGCCACTCGCTAACCCTAATTCCTGCAATGCCCGTATTTCCACCTGTGTTAAGCCTGCTTCTGTTCGTTCCATAGCCTGAATAAACATAATGGGTGCTGAATCTAAAAAGCTAAATTTGCCTTGTTTTATCAGCTTGGTCAGTGTGTCTTCAGCTATGCTGTAGTTACCCAATAAAGAACGAGGATGTGAAAAGGAAGCGGACTCAGCCATTTGCCCTGTAACAGAGGAAACACCAAGTACCATACGATTTATATAAATCTGGATGAGAACTGCATTTGAGTTAGCATATTTTTCTAAATCAAGTTGAAGTGTCATCTTATCTTCCTAAGCAATCACTTTATTGATCTTGCTTACGCTGCTGTTTCCGAATGGCTAAAAATGCATAAACCATCGGTACATAAAAGAAAATAAAGGAAAAAACTAGAACCGCTAGTCCTAACTGATAGTTATGAGTCATTTGGAACATAGCTTTTCCTTTATTTAGCTAAATAGTATTTATCAAAACATAAAACTATTTGAGTAAGCTGATACCAATATATTGCTAATGATCTGATAAATGCTTGGCAAGACAATGAACCAAACAAACTGTTTAACAAACCATAAAGCAGTTTTATAAAGTTTTTGCTTAGTTTTTTCATCTGGAAAAACTGATTTTCCAATATGAATTAAATATTTATACAGCATTTCTAAGAGTCTTTGAATTTGAATCACAGACAAAGAAAGTGTTTCAAATTTTTCCATGCGACTTTTATGTTTTGCTTTTTCCTTTTTGGTAAGCTTAAGCTCTTTACCAAAGATATCTTTCTTCTTCATAAATCCTCAATATAGAAAACTTATGCTACATGTAGCCCATGCTCTGAAGACTCATCAGTAGGCTACAGAGGTAGCCTTTTTCCGATGTCGATACCTTTAGTTAATTACTGACATGCCTCACAATCAGGGTTGTCAATTGAACATGCCATTGGCACTGGCGCTGCTTGAGCAAAATCTTCATCAACTGCTGCAGCTGCTTCTGGTGCAACGGCTGCCACAGGAGCTGCAGTTACGGTTGCAGGTTTTACTGCGTTCAATGCACCTGTGTTAATGGTCGATTTCTCTGCAGAAGTCGCACCTAATGCACGTAGGTAATAAGTCGTTTTCAGACCACGTAACCATGCCATTTTATAAGTCAGGTCAAGTTTCTTACCGTTTGCACCTGCAATATACAAGTTCAACGATTGCGCCTGATCAATCCATTTTTGACGACGTGATGCTGCATCTACAATCCAGCGTGGCTCAACTTCAAACGCTGTCGCGAAAATTGCTTTCAATTCTTCAGGAATACGTGAAATTTTTTGTACTGAACCTTCAAAGTGTTTCAGGTCATTCACCATTACAGAATCCCACAAATCACGCGCTTTCAATGCACGAACGAGGTAAGGGTTGATTACTGTAAATTCACCAGACAAGTTCGACTTCACATATAAGTTTTGGAATGTCGGCTCAATAGACTGAGAAACGCCACAAATATTTGAAATGGTTGCAGTCGGTGCAATCGCCATCACATTTGAGTTACGCATACCATCTTTTTGAACTTTGGCACGTAAGCTGTCCCAATCCAAACGCTGTGTACGGTCTACTTCAAACATACGTTCTGGACGTGATTTCGCCACAATGTCTAAAGAGTCAATTGGTAAGATACCTTGATCCCACAATGAACCTTTAAATGTTTCGTAAGTACCACGCTCAACCGCCAAATCGCTAGACGTTTGAATCGCGTAGTAGCTGATCACTTCCATAGATTCATCGGCAAATTCAACTGCAGCGTCTGAACCATAAGCCAAGTTCATTTCATAAAGCGCATCTTGGAAGCCCATGATGCCCATACCTACAGGACGATGTTTCAAGTTTGAATTACGTGCTTGTGGTACAGCGTAGTAGTTGATGTCGATGACGTTATCGAGCATACGCACTGCAGTTTTAATAGTACGTGCCAATTTCTCACGGTCTAACACACCACCTTGAACGTGTTGCACAAGGTTGATTGAACCCAAGTTACATACTGCAATTTCATCTTGGTTAGTATTGAGGGTAATTTCAGTACACAAGTTAGATGAGTGCACGACACCAACGTGTTGTTGTGGTGAACGTAAGTTACATACGTCTTTGAATGTGATCCACGGGTGACCTGTTTCAAACAGCATCGACAACATTTTGCGCCATAAGTCCTTCGCACGAAGTTTTTTATGCAGCATGTTAGTTTCTTTGGCAATGCTTTCGTAGTACGCATAACGCTCGGCAAAGGCTTCGCCTGTCAAGTCGTGTAAGTCTGGTGTTTCAGACGGCGTGAACAATGTCCATTCTGCATCTTCAAAGACACGTTGCATGAACAAGTCAGGCACCCAGTTGGCTGTGTTCATATCATGGGTACGACGACGGTCATCCCCTGTGTTTTTACGCAGCTCTAGGAATTCTTCGATGTCTAAGTGCCAAGTTTCTAAGTACGCACATACCGCACCTTTACGCTTACCACCTTGGTTGACCGCAACAGCTGTATCGTTAGCAACTTTAAGGAACGGAACAACACCTTGAGATTTACCGTTTGTTCCTTTGATGTATGAGTTCAAGGCACGAACTGGTGTCCAGTCATTGCCTAAACCACCTGCCCATTTAGACAGCATTGCGTTATCTCGCATTGCGCCATAAATGTTGTAAAGGTCATCAGAAATGGTAGTCAAGTAACAGCTCGATAACTGTGGACGTAGCGTGCCTGAGTTAAACAGGGTAGGTGTAGACGCCATGTAGTCGAAGCTAGATAATAAGTTATAGAACTCGATTGCACGTGCTTCACGGTCATCTTCATTAAGCGCCAGACCCATTGACACACGCATGAAGAACAATTGTGGAAGTTCAAAGCGTACGCCATTTGAGTGAATGAAATAACGGTCAAATAAAGTTTGCAGACCTAGATAGGTAAACTGGTTTGAGCGCTCAGGTTGAATCGCTGCAGCAAGTTTGGCAAGGTCAAACTCAAGTAAGTCTGCAGAAAGCAAATCAAGCTCAACACCTTTTTTCAGGAAAGTTTCTAATGCTTCGCCTTCAGGTGTATCTGTTGCTAAACCTAAAAACTCTAAACCTGTTGCCACCAAGTCATTACGCAATAAACGCGCAGTCACATAAGTATAGTTCGGCTCTTGCTCAATACGGGTACGGGTCGCCATCATCATGGTGGTTGAGATGTCAGACTCTTTTACACCGTTGTAGAGGTTTTTCACGGTTTCATCAATGATGGCATCTACATCAATGCCTTCTAAACCTTCTGCCGCTTTATTCACGGTTGCTTTTAAAGCACCTAAATCTAGTGGTTTAAGCTGACCGTTTGCGTCGGTCACTTGTAAAGTCGGGTGATGGTTTTCACCTGCTTGCTTACGTGCTTCTGAGCGTTGTTCACGGTAGATGACATAAGCACGAGCAACTTTTTGCTCGCCTGTACGCATAAGCGCAAGTTCAACTTGGTCTTGAATTTCTTCAATGTGAATGGTTCCGCCAGACGGTAAACGGCGGTTGAATGTGTTCAACACCATTTCAGTCAGTTGTTCGATCCGATCATGAATGCGGCTTGAATCGGCGCTTTGTTGACCTTCTACAGCCAGAAACGCTTTGCCAATTGCAACTGCAATTTTTTCAGCATCGAAAGCGGCAACATCACCAGTGCGTTTAATCACTTGTAATTGACCGGGGGTTGATGTGATTACGCTCATGTCAGCATAGCTCCATTGTCATCTATTGTTATGTTTATGGACCATTTAAACTGGGCAAAATTTAGGCCACAGCGTTTGAGGAATAAACACAAGACTTAGTGGTTTAAAATTGAATTGAACACAAGATACGGGAAAATTGAGGGTAGATCAATATTGACTTTTTTTTAAATTTTGACTTTTTCTGAATTAAAATTTATCTCAAAAATACCGAATTTTGTCCTATTGGCTATAAGCCTTATCAGACAAGGGCATAGCATAGCAAAGCTCGGAAAAACTGCTTATAGATAACCTTGTGGATAACTTGAAAAGTTAGGAGATAATTTTTCTAAATCAAGCAAGGGCTTGATCTAGTGCAAAAAATACCCATTTTGTAACTTAATATTTCTTAAATGTGCCCAAAAATCACTAAAACTAGAAAAATACTATAAATTCAATGCTTAATAAAAATACAACAAAATACTACGCAGATGTATCATTTTGGTGAACAGTATCTTGTTTACAATGTAAACGTGTGTATATTGCAAACTATATCAAGCCCTATCTCTCAGATTTTAAAAGGATAGGTTGAATCCAATAAAGGGACAGACTATGAGTCAAGAAGAAAAGTTAACAAAAATTTTAATTGTTGAAGATGATGAACGTCTTGCACGACTTACGCAGGAATACTTAATTCGTAATGGTTTAGAAGTTGGGGTAGAACCAGATGGCAACCGCGCGATTCGCCGTATTATTGCCGAGCAACCAGATCTTGTGGTGCTCGATGTGATGTTACCAGGTGCCGATGGTTTAACTATTTGCCGTGAAGTTCGTCCACATTATCACCAACCGATTTTGATGTTGACTGCACGTACCGAAGATATGGATCAGGTGCTAGGTTTGGAAATGGGTGCCGATGACTATGTTGCAAAACCTGTGCAGCCGCGCGTATTGTTGGCGCGTATTCGTGCTTTATTACGCCGTACCGACAATGTGACTGAAGATGAAGTCGCACAGCGCATTGAATTTGATGATTTAGTGATTGATAACGGCGGCCGTTCTGTGACTTTAAATGGTGAATTGGTTGATTTCACCAGCGCAGAATATGACTTATTATGGTTATTGGCTTCGAATGCAGGGCGTATTTTATCTCGTGAAGATATTTTTGAGCGTCTGCGGGGCATTGAATATGATGGTCAAGACCGTTCAATTGATGTGCGTATTTCGCGTATTCGTCCAAAAATTGGTGATGATCCTGAGAATCCAAAACGTATTAAAACTGTACGCAGTAAAGGTTATTTGTTTGTCAAAGAAACCAACGGCATGTAATATGCATTTTTACTGAGTCAAATAATATCGACTCAAATATAAAGTAAGTCACATAGGGCAGGTTTTGTGCTTAAACACAGTATATTCTTGCGTATCTATGCAGGATTGGTGATCTTAGTTGCAGTAGTTGCCATTTTGGCGTACTTATTGGTGCAAATCATCAACTATCAGCGTGCGCAAGAATATCGTGAATCTTTAACTGATGGTATGGCTTATATTATTAGTGAAGGGATTGCACGACAGCAAAACGAACAGCAAAAGAAAGACTGGATTTCTGACGCATCCGATTTGCTGGAATTGACCATCTATTATGTGCAGGCAGACAAAGTAGATTTGTCGCGCGCAGAGCTTAGACGGATTAAAGAACGTAAAGCCGCTGTGCGCTATGATGCCAAAAATATGATTGCCTATATTATTTTGGGCATGAAAGATGATCCAAGTCATTATTTATATATCAAGGCAGATAAAATCACAGAACGGCAAATGAAAGCATTGCCGATTTTTGTTTTAGATTATTTGGTGTATTACCCGGGTCAGGAAAAAGAATATCTGGCCAAAATTCAGCAGCATTTTTCTTACCCGATCAATATTAAAAATATTCAGGAACTTCCACTCGATTCAGAGCAGATTGGTCGTTTAAGACTCGATCACAGCATTATTTTATATCGTGATAATGCCACTGTGCGTGGTACAACCATCTCGATTGTGTCACCGATGCCAAACTCCCCCTCAGAAGTTTTGGTTTTAGGGCCTGTACCGTTATTTAACTGGATGCCATTCCAGTTGGCAGCAGGCATTACCTTGCTCAGTATGTTTATGTTGAGCTTAGGGGTTTACGGTCTGATCTTGCCTATGCAGCGTAAGATTCGCCAAGTGAACTATGCCTTAGACCGTACCAAATCGGGCGATTTAAACATGCGTTTGCCTGTAGATGGCACAGATGAAATGGCAAGTTTAGCTTCGAGCTATAACAGCATGTCCGACCATATTCAGCGTTTGATTGAGGCGCAGCGTGAACTGATGCGTGCTGTTTCGCATGAGCTGCGCACGCCTGTGGCACGTATCCGTTTTGGTATGGAAATGCTGGCAGAAGAAGATGATTATGAATACCGCTTACAGCAAGTCGAAATGATTGATAAAGATATCGAGGCTTTAAACACCTTGATTGATGAGATCCTGACCTATGCCAAGCTTGAACAGGGCATGCCATCTTTAGAGATTGAAAAAATTGTTTTGGTTGAAGTGCTAGAGCAGGTGGTTACGGAAACCGAAGCGCTGAAAACTCAAAAAGATATTCAGTTGCTTGCACCACCTGTAACGTTGGAAGTGGAAGCTGAACGCCGTTACCTGCACCGTGTGGTACAGAATTTGGTGGGCAATGCAGTCCGTTACTGTGAGCATAAAATTTTGATCAGTGGCGGCATTAACGAGCAAGGCATGGCCTATGTTTGTGTGGAAGATGATGGGCCAGGGATTCCTGAACAAGACCGTGCACGTGTATTTGAAGTCTTTGCCCGTTTGGATGACAGCCGTACCCGCGCTTCAGGTGGTTACGGTTTAGGATTACCTATTGTGAGCCGCATTGCTTATTGGTTTGGTGGGAAGGTTGAAGTCGATCAGAGTCCGAACTTGGGCGGTGCACGTTTTACGATGGTTTGGCCGGCCAAACGGTTTCGTAAGCCAAGAAAAAAAGCCGCAGCAGAGAAAGAAAAAACCACCGATTCATTGACTTGATTTGAGTGCATCAAAACTAATTTTAGACATAAAAAAACCAGTGCAATTCAAGGCACTGGTTTTTTAATTGCTTTTTTATCTCTATGCAGATCAATCTACAGCTGATTGCGATTCTTTATATTGCTGATCGGCCTGTTCAAAACGCTCTGTCACTTCATGACTTGGTGCTTTACCCAATAAACTCACCACAACAATCGCAATCCAAGAACACACAAAGCCTGGAATAATTTCATAAATACCCGTATCTGCCCAAAGGTTTTTCCAAAGAATCACCATAAGTGCGCCGACAATCATCCCCGCCAATGCACCATTTAAAGTCATGCGTTTCCAGAACAAAGACAAAATAATCAGTGGACCAAATGCTGCACCGAAGCCTGCCCAAGCATAAGAAACCAATCCCAAGACTTTCGATTCAGGATTACCCGCCATACAAATAGCAAGCAGTGCAATCATGAGAACCATGCCGCGTCCGACCCAGACCAATTCATTTTGTGAAGCATTTTTTCGCAGGAAAGATTTGTAAAAATCTTCAGTTAAAGTACTTGAGCAGACCAAAAGTTGACAGCTTAGGGTACTCATCACAGCAGCTAAAATTGCCGCCAGTACCACACCTGCTACCCACGGGTTAAACAGAATTTTGGTAAGTTCCATAAATACTGTTTCAGGGTTGGCATTGACCACACCTGCCAGTTCAGGATGTTGTTGGAAGTAGGCGATACCAAAAAAGCCTGCAGCCACCGCACCGCCTAAACATAATGTCATCCATGTCATGCCAATACGACGTGCATTCGGAATAGACTTGACTGAATCAACCGCCATAAAACGCACTAAAATATGTGGTTGTCCAAAATAGCCTAAGCCCCATGCCATGAGGGAAATGATCGCCACCCAGCTTAAATCACCGACTAAATTCAGCGCTTGCGGGCGAGCTGCTTCTAAAGCAAGTGTAACTTGGCTGAGGTCAGAAAAGCTGAGTAGGGTAATGATTGGGGTCAGCAAGAGCGCAAAAATCATCAAGCCAGCTTGAATGGTGTCCGTCCAGCTGACTGCCAAGAAACCACCAATAAACACATAGCTAATGGTCGCAATGGCACTAATCCACAATGCAGTGCTGTAAGGCAAATCAAACATACTTTCAAATAAGCGCGCCCCTGCGACCATGCCCGAAGCACAATAAATTGCAAAGAAAACTAGAATTACGCAGGCAGATACAATTCTTAAGATTTTTCTTTGATCATTAAAACGATTTGAAAAATAGTCAGGCAAAGTCAGAGCATTGTGCTGTACTTCGGTGTGTACGCGTAAACGGCCTGCCACCAAAAGCCAGTTTAACCATGCGCCAATAACCAGACCAATTGCAATCCATATTTCAGATAAACCTGAAAGATAAATGGCACCAGGCAAGCCCATCAGCAACCAACCACTCATATCGGATGCGCCTGCAGAAAGTGCGGTAACAAAACTGCCCAGGCGACGACCACCTAAAATGTAGTCCGAGAAATTTCGAGTCGCGCGATAAGCCAATAAACCAATGACAATCATGGCGACAATATAAAACAGGAAAGTAATGATGGTGGGGTTGAGTGCGCTCATACAGTATCCATTTGGGTTTTGGACAGTCGATCAAAATACAGACCGCTGCTAGATGTAAGTCACTCAATTTGGTGAGTGCAGACATCTTATTTGCGGTACTGATTTCATCAATAAACGCGAAATTTAAACATACATTAAAAAATATTTCAGACTTTTTTCTGAATACGCATAAAAATAGGCAGCTTGAAAGCTGCCTATCTTCTTGATGTTTTGCTGATTTGCTTATGGATTATTGCGACCCATAACACCACGAATGGTATTCAAGACATCTGCAGGTAAGACCACAGTTTTGGCATTGTTCGATTTCGCCATGTCTTGCATGGCTTTTACGTATTGCTCACCCAATAAATAGGCCACAGGAATTTCTTTATCACCTACCGCAGAGCTGACCATTTCAATAGCGCGTTGTGAAGATTCTGCCAATACAACTTGTGCTTCAGCATCACGACGCGAAGCTTCTAAACGACCATCGGCTTCTAAAATAGCCGCTTGTTTTTCACCATCGGCTTTGGTTACGGTAGCACGACGCTGACGTTCTGCTGCAGCTTGTTCTTCCATCGCTGCCTGCATGGTATGTGATGGTTTAATATCCTGAATTTCTACAGTTTTAAGGGTAATCCCCCAGTCTGAAATATCATCAGAAATGGCTGCTTTGAGTTTAGCTTTAATATGATCACGCGAAGACAAGGCGTCATCTAAATCCATTTCACCTACAATAGAACGCAATGAGGTTTGAACCAGGTTTTGAATTGCCCAAGTATAGTTTTCAATACCATACACTGCTTTTTCAGGAGTCGTGAGGTTAATGTACGCCACTGCATTCATAAGCAAAACTGCGTTGTCACGGGTAATGACTTCCTGAGATGGAATATCTAACACAATATCTTTGGTGGTGACTTTATAGGCCACTTCATCGACATAAGGAATGACGAAGTTGAGTCCTGGTGCAAGTGTGGTGTGGTATTTACCCAGACGTTGCACAATCCATTTATAACCTTGCGGAACAATTCGCACGCCTTTAAAAATCGTAATTCCAACAAAGGCTAAAATCGCTAAAACAATAATAGATCCACCAGACATTTTAATTTCTCACTTTTTCGTTGTCATGTGCGCTGTGATGCGGCTGCACCACTAAATCATTTCCCAAAATATCAATCACGCGAATCCGATCTCCCACTTGTACTGGGCTTGTGGTACGGCAGTTCCATTCATCTGAACCCAGCACAGGCATGGGGAAACGGACTTTAATTTGATCATGTTCCAAGTTGGTTTGAATGACCATGCCCATTTGTCCAATGGTGGCTTCGCGTGATAAACCTGCTTTAGTTTTATCTGTAGATAAGGGTTTGATAAACTTAAACCACGCCAGGGTACACAGTACCGACAAGATAATCCACATCACTAATTGGGTTGTGGTGCCCATCATGGGGAACATCCAGTATAAAATACCGACCATGATTGCCCCAATGCCAAACCATAAAGCGGCAAACGCAGGCAAGAGCAGTTCTGAAAGCATTAATAAAACGCCTAGTACAAACCAGTGCCAAGGTTCAAGAACGAATTCCATACATCTACTCGCGTATTTTTACGATAGGTTGATTCTAGTTGCTTAGAGAAACGCATCGACTTAAAAAGATGCGCTCTCATCACTTTAACAGATCAATAAGTTTATGAATATTAAAAAAATCACTGAATCTTAAAATTTCGGACGCGGTGCAGGTTTCAGCGCGGCAGGTGATTTTTTAAAGTGAGTGATGGCTTGCTGAATTGCTTTGATTTGTAATTGCGCAGCTTTTTCACCTTCTAAAATGGTTTGGTTACTGGCTTTTAAATCCAGTGTGCCAATATGTCCAACTTTCGGTTGAATCACGATATTGGCTTGCGCCAATTCCTGATGAATACTTTGCTGCCCCATAATATTTAAAGTTTGATCGAGTAAGCCCCACATGCTGACAGGTTGATTGCCTGTTGGACGTGCAGAAATATCCACCGCAATGACTAAATCGGCACCCATGGCTTTAGCCGTCTGTACGGGAATCGGGCTGACCAAGCCGCCATCCACATATTGCGTTCCGCCAATGGTGGCAGGCACAAAAACATTCGGAATACTGCAAGAGGCGCGCACAGCTTGACCTGCATTACCTTTAATAAAGTCGGCTTTACGTCCATTATCTAAACGTGTGGCAACGGCAGCGAAACGAATTGGAAATTTCTCAATCGGTTTATTCGCCACGTGTTGATTGACGAAGTCTTGTAACTTTTGACCTGCAATAAAACCCTGACGGTTTAAGGTTAAATCACGAATGTCGGATTCTTTAAAGGTTAGGGCAATATGTTGGAGCTGATAAGGACTTTTGCCGCTGGCATATAAACTGCCGACAAAGCTGCCTGCACTGGTGCCTGTGACAATTTTGGGTTTAATCCCGTGAGATTCTAAAACTTTAATGACGCCAATATGTGCAAAGCCTTTGGCACCGCCGCCACCTAAAGCCAGTGCAATCACAGGCTCACGTGCTTGGATAGGTGTGGTATTTGGCGGTGTTTTTGTTGTTTTGTCACAGCCAGCCAAAGTTAGAGCAAGTACGCCCACTAAAGAATAACGAATTAGTTGCATATCAAATCTAAATTTAGATCAAAGAATATTGCGCCCATCTGAACAAAAAATAGAAACTTTGACTAGCCCTTTTTCAAAAGCTTTTGTAACGGTTTCGCCAACCAATGTGGATTTTTAGCCGAAAATTTGCCGTTATAGTGCGCATAAATGGCATCTAAGTCTTGAGCATAATTACCTGTAGGAACAAACACGCCCAAAATATGAATAGTTTTATGTGCATAATCAAAAGAGAACATCACAATTGGAATATTGGCACCGTAGGCAATATGGTAAAAGCCACTGCGAATATTTTCGGCTTGTTTGCGAGTACCTTCGGGCGCCATACCAATCCAGATTTTTTCTTTTTTTCGTACAATCTCGATAATATCTTGGGTATGACCTTGTGGAGAATGTCGCACCACAGGAATGACCCCAATCCAGTTTAAAAGTGGCTTGAGTGGGGTTTCAAATAAAGTGTGCTTACCAAAAATAGTAATTTGAATACCTAAACCGAGTAGGGCGGTAAAACCATGCCACGCATCAATATTTGACGTATGCGGAGAAATAATGGCGATTGCTTTGGGCAAGTTAGGAAACTCGCCCACCATTTGCCAGCCTTGCGCCAAAAAGATATTTTTAAATAAAGCACGACTACTGGCTGTTCCACGTTGTGGCACTTGGTCGGGTAACTGTGGAAATTGCCGTACTCTGCGTGTAAAAGGATTGCTGAATTTCATGAATGCGATGTCATCCTGACGTGCGTGATTAACAACAAAAAAGATCCAATATCATGACGCATGAATCTAAATCTATTCAAGATATTAGACTTTCGCTTTGTCTGATACATTGGCAAAATAGTCGAAATCTGAATGTGAAAGTGATGAAAAATAACAATCCATTATTCAAAAAAGAGTGTAGTACTGCGTTATTTTGATCTTTTGTCCCTGTTTAACCGAGATGCCATGCCCAATTTGCGCCAAACCTATTTGTTGTTATTTTCTCTGTATTGGGCGCAGGGCTTGCCTGTTGGCTTTATGACTCATGCCTTGCCTGTGATTTTACGTGCGCAAGGAGTGTCTTTGGCACACATTGGCGGTTTTGGTTTGTTAATGCTGCCGTGGTCAATCAAAGTATTTTGGGCGCCATTGGTAGATCGCTTTGGATATTCATATTTGGGGCATTATCGTAGCTGGATTTTGCCGTGCCAATGGCTGAGTGTTTTGGTGCTGATCGGGCTGTCCTTTTTACCGATTGAGTCTTTAAATCATCCAATCTATTTGTGGGTGTTTTTTGTAGCTTTGCTCAGTATGAATTTGGTCGGTGCAACTCAAGATATTGCTACCGATGGTTTGGCGGTCAATATTTTACAAGCCAAACAGCAACATTGGGGCAATACTTTTCAGGTGGTTGGTTCACGACTGGGCTTTATTGTGGGTGGTGGAGCAATGCTGTGGGCATTGGATTGGCTAGATTGGCAAAAAACCTTTCTGATTTTAGCGGCATTGGTGTTTTTAAATACTCTACCCATTTTAATGTTTAAAGAGCCACAACATGCTGCCAAACAAGTGCTTGTTCAAGCTCAAAGAAAAATGTCATTTCCCGCACGCCTTGCTGCGATTCGTGAATATCTGTGCTATTTTGTGGAAACGCCTGTTCTGTACGCATGGCTGTGGGTGTTACTCAGCTTTAAAATTGCCGATGGTTTAGCTGGCCCCTTATTAAAACCTTTAATGGTGGATTTAGGCTTAAGCTTTTCTCAAATTGGCATTTACGTGACCATGTTGGGGGCAATGGCCGCTTTACTGGGTGCAGGCATCGCAGGGTTGATGCTGAAATGGTGGTCTAGAACGCATGCCCTTATCATTTTTTCTGTGCTTAAAATTTTGAGTTTAGTGGCCTATGCTTATTTGGCTCATTTATATGAACAACAGGTTGATGTGGCACATTGGCTGATTTATAGCATTAATGCTGCGGAAGATTTATGTTCTGCCATGTTACTTGTGGTGATGCTGACCTTGATTATGCAATACAGCCGTAAACAATATGCAGGGACTGACTTTACATTTCAGGTTGCGATTATGGCGACTGTGAGTGGGGTACTCTATACCCTGAGTGGAATGTTGGGCGATGCTTTAGGCTACGCGAATTACTTGCTGTTGATTTGTGTTGTTGCGATTTTTTGTATTGTACCGATCTGGAAATGGGCAAAGCTTGCGAAAGGCGCTCGCTCGTCAGCACTTGAATAATAAGGTAGATCATCAATGCAGAATAATAGGCTTCAACCACGTTAAAAAGTCATTGCGTGGAAAAAATAAAAGCGACCCTTAAAGAGTCGCTGGAGTAAAAAAGGTATCTACATTGAAGCCAATACCGATCTCGTTTTTGTATTTTCAAAAATTATTATTTGCGCTTTCAGTGCTTCACTTCGGCAGCGCAGGCAGTATAACTTTGAATTATGACAATCCTGCGACAATTTAAGTCGCATAGAGGTGTGTTGCAGCTAAAATCAACATATTCTAGCTGCGGTACGCAGTATTGATTGCCAGTGTCCATTGTTGGTGATTACAACGCGGACAGGCTTCATTGGCGTGTTCAAGTAAACGGACATGCCCACAATACATGCATGCATAATATGTGTTTGGAGTTGTGCGGTACACGGGTTGGCAAGCTTTAGGAAATAAGGGTAAACCATAGCGTGTGGCACCGTCATGAAAAAATAACATGCTGAATTTGCCATCACTTTCTAGTAAACCGACACGTACTTGTCCCAAATGCTCCACACCTTGTTGGCGCATTTCGGCAAAGAATTCATCATGCGACATTTTGCCGTATTTAATTTTTTCTAAGACCAGTTCGCCATTTTCTACAATATATAGCGATTTACCTTCAATCAAATCTTCAAAGGGTTGGTATTTCATCATGAGCCATGTGGTCAGGCGATACATTCCAATCACCACTGTCATCACCACCAAGGCGTGTACCAAAGGTAAATCTTCAGTGAACATAGGGTCGCCCGCAATGGAACCGAGCGATAAAATAATGGCCAATTCAAAAATAGAAAGCTGGCGTACTCCGCGTTTCCCTGTAAGGCGCAAAAATAGAATAATCATGCTAAACATGAGTGCTGCCCGAATCATTAATTCGGCAACAAATGCCCATGTCGTATCGTGAATAAAGATGGTGAACCAATCCATAGATTGTCTATTTTGTTATTTTGATGCTTGATACTATGCTTAAATTGCGTGGGTAAAATAGTGGTTTTGAGTAAAGAACTGCAATTATTTGAGTGGTTTAGGAAAACAAAAAAACTGTAATATTGTCTAAAAACTATAAATACAAAAAATAATGAATCAGAGGATGAATTCACAACTCTTACAATTTGCCAAATCTATGCGCCATGCTGCTACGGATGCTGAAAATTTGCTGTGGCAGCGACTTTGTGCCAAAAGCTTTATAGCGCTTAAATTTAGACGTCAGCAGGTCATTGAGCCGTATATTGTAAGTTTTTACTGTCATGAGATTGGCTTAGTCATTGAGTTGGGAATAAGCAAAATTGGGAAGTTATAAAAGACTTGATTTTTATCTTTTGATTGTTATTATGAAGTATAGGTGTCCACCTTACTTACACACGAGTAAAAAAAGACAAATCAATTCTTATATTGAGTAATCAAATCTTCTTAAATGTTTTCTTTATTTTGTTTCGTTATTAGATTCAAAAGTTTAAACGTGTGTCCAATTTTGATTCTAAGAAACAATTTTAAGGATAAACATGTCTACTATTAGCACATTAGCTTTTGAAATCCAACAAGCTATTAAATCTCATAATATAGAGATTAAACGTTCTCATATAAATGAAATAGTTGCAGCACTTTTTGGTTTTAAAACATTTAATAGTTTAAAACTAAGTTCTTACCCAATTTATATAGATTCAATAGATGATCAATTGAATGCAGAGTTGTTTGTAGAACGTTGTGGGGAATTAAATATATCACTTACTGTAGCCCCAGTGTTTCAAAAATATATTTCAGATTATCATTTTTTATATTTAACAGCTGAAGAAATTAGTAAGCTTGTTCGAGAAGCCCTAGATGATGAATCAATACGAAATAATGTACTAACCCGCCTAAAAAAAACTTTTATAGAGTTTCCTGAATATTCGATTTATCCATATTTGATTGCACAATTTTATAGTGATTGTGAAAATGATTTTGATGAACAAAATAAAGATATGAACTATCTGTATCATAGATATTTGCAAGGTCAAGAAATTAGTCCAACTTGGAAGCCAGACTTAGATCATTTTATTCAAGAAAAAGAGCAGAATGATGAATATAAAGAGAACTATGTAAAGTATTTGAAAATAGCTGCTGATTTAGGAAGTTTTCCTGCTCAGCTAGAACTTTACCAATTTAGAGATAATGATGATTATGTAGACGTTGATGAAGATATAGAGAACTATAGTTATTCAACTTATCCATCAGATATAGAATTGGCATTAGCAAAACGTGGTGATGAAGGATGCCTGAGAGAAATATTCGATCGAATCGTCTGTGATAGCTTTGATGAAATCAAAGAATTAAAAGAGAATAATTTGATTGAAGCATGGAAATGGCAAAAATTTGCTCAGTATCTTGGTTATGATTTAGCAAAAGGTAATTACAAGACAGAAGCAATATATGATCAAGGTAATATTTTCGCAGCTGAAAGTGGTCGCCATGATATACATTTACCTAAAGTAAAATTAGAGCAAGAGAATATAGTTAATCAAGAAGTGAACAAGCTAATTCAATTTTATGCAAACTTGGATGAATTTAATTTTACTCGTTATTTAGATGATTCTTCTCATATCAATTGGGATGATGAGTTTGATTGGGAAGATGACTAAATATAAATCCCCTCAATTGAGGGGATTTTAGATCAAACTAACAACACATTAAAGCGCCGCAATCTGCTCCATATTCGCTTTAATTTTCGCTAATTGATTAGCAAACTCAGCAAGTTTGGCTTTCTCACCTTCAACCACAGCAGCAGGGGCTTTTGCCACAAAACCTTCATTGCTAAGTTTAGTTGCAATTTGGTCATGCTGCTTTTGAACCTTGTCTAAGTCTTTTTGTAGGCGACCTAATTCTGCTTTCGGGTCAATTAAGCCCTTCATTGGAACGTAAACAGATACGTGACCCACTACAGAAGAAGAAGACAATGGCGGTTGTTCACCATCTGCCAAGAAGGTAATACTCTCAACTTTCGCCAATGCTTTAAACAACGGCTCAATACGAGAAATTTGTGCTTTTTCTGCTTCAGTCGTGTTCTGTAAAAGCACAGGCAATAAACGTGCATTACCTAGACCCATTTCACCACGAATGTTACGTACCGCACCAATCAAACCTTGAAGCCATTGCATATCTGCTTCGGCTTGTTCGTTGATTTTGGCTTCATCTGCAACAGGGTAGTTTGCCAACATAATGGTTTCGCCACCCAAGCCAATCATTGGCGCAAGGGTTTGCCAAATTTCTTCAGTCAAGTACGGCATGATTGGATGAGCAAGACGTAAAGAGGCTTCCATCACCGCAAGCAATACACGACGCACTTCGGCTTTGCGTTCTTCAGAAACAGACTCATCATTCAGAACCGGTTTGGTCAGCTCTACATACCAGTCACAGTATTCATTCCAGATAAAGTCATAAATCGCTTGCGCAGCCAAGTCTAAACGATACGTTGCAAACGCTTGATGAACAGCTTGTTCTGCCTTTTGTAAACGGCTCACAATCCACTGCTCAGGCAATTCCCAAAGGTCTTGACGTGCTTCTTGACCAACCGTTTGACCTTCAACATTCATCAATACAAAACGAGTTGCATTCCAAATTTTGTTGGCAAAGTTACGGTAACCTTCCACCCGTTTCATATCAAACTTGATGTCACGACCCGTGTTTGCCAATGCACAGAAGGTAAAACGAACCGCGTCTGTACCGTAAGCCTGAATTCCTTCTGGGAATTCTTTGCGGGTCGATTTTTCAATTTTTGCCGCTTGTTTCGGGTTCATCAAACCTGTGGTACGTTTTTGTACTAAAGTTTCAAGATCAACACCATCAATCAAGTCTAATGGGTCAAGTACGTTGCCCTTAGACTTCGACATTTTTTGACCTTCGCTGTCACGTACCAAACCATGTACATACACAGTTTTGAACGGCACTTGTGGCGTACCATCTTCATTTTTCATGAAGTGCATGGTCAGCATGATCATGCGGGCAACCCAGAAAAAGATGATGTCAAAACCCGTGACCAATACATCTGTTGGATGGAAGGTGTTTAAGAAGTAGTTGGCTTTGTCTTTTTCAGCATCGCCTGTCCAGCCTAAAGTTGAGAATGTCCACAGACCTGATGAGAACCATGTATCGAGTACGTCTTCGTCTTGGTTCAATTCAACGTCAGCGGGGATGTTGTTTTTCGCACGAACTTCTGCTTCGTCACGACCAACGAATACATTACCTTCAGCATCATACCAAGCGGGAATACGGTGCCCCCACCACAATTGACGCGAAATACACCAATCTTGAATGTTGTTCATCCACGCCATGTACATATTGCTGTACTGCTCAGGCACGAACTTGATGCGACCATCTTTCACTGCTTCAATTGCAGGCTGCGCCAACGGTGCAATTTTGACATACCATTGGTCGGTCAATAATGGCTCAACAATCACGCCTGAACGGTCACCGCGAGGTGGTTTTAGCGTGTATGGTTGGATCTGATCTAACCAGCCTTCAGCTTCCGCTTGCTCAATCAGTTTCTTACGTGCTTCAAAACGCTCTAAACCAATGTAGTCTGCAGGTGCAGCAATGGTTTTAGAAATTTGCTCGCCCGCTTTTGCGATGTACTCAAACTCAGCCAATACTTCCGCATTTTTATTGAAGATGTTGATGATTGGCAATTCGCAGCGTTTACCCACTTCATAGTCATTGAAGTCGTGTGCAGGCGTGATTTTCACACAGCCAGTACCAAATTCTTTATCCACATATTCATCTTTAACGATTGGAATGGCACGACCTGTAATTGGCAGGATGATGTTTTGACCAACAAGGTGCGAGTAACGCTCATCATCAAGCGCAACCGCAACCGCTGTATCACCTAACAATGTTTCAGGACGAGTGGTTGCCACCACAATATGATCTTTACCATCGTGTGTGCGAAGCGATTTATCTTCAAAGAAATATTTGAAGTGCCACAATGAACCTTGTTCTTCTTTATCAGACTCAACTTCTAGGTCAGAAAGGGCAGTTTGTAATTTTGGATCCCAGTTTACAAGGCGTTTACCACGGTAAATTAAACCTTCTTCATGCAGTTTCACGAAAACTTCTTTCACTGCATTCGATAAGCCTTCATCCATGGTGAAGCGTTCACGTGACCAATCTACTGAGGAACCTAAACGACGGATTTGACGAGTGATGTTACCGCCAGATTGTTCTTTCCATTCCCAGACTTTTTCGATGAATTTTTCACGACCTAAGTCATGGCGGCTGATATTTTGCGCGCCCAATTGACGCTCTACTACCATTTGTGTGGCAATACCCGCGTGGTCTGTACCCGGTTGCCATAAGGTATTTTTGCCTGACATACGGTTAAAGCGTGTAAGGGCATCCATAATGGCGTTGTTAAAACCATGACCCATGTGCAAGCTACCTGTGACGTTTGGCGGCGGAATCATGATACAGAATGATTCGCCTTTTTCTGACGGCTTGAAATAGCCGTTGTCTTCCCAAGTCTTGTACCATTTTTTCTCGATCTCGGTAGGATCGTAGGTTGTAGCAATATTTTGCGCTGAATCAGTCATAGTAAGAACAGGTTAAAAGTGAATAAAAAATTGCAACTATTGTAGCAAAAAAATGGCCCGCTAAGCGAGATTCAACTCAGCCAAACTTATCGCAATTGGCATGTCGGTAAACTCATCGTATGATGGACGTCAAGTATGATAAAAACTGCAAGTTCTCCGTTGCCTGCAACACTGTTTTAAACTAGGTTTAAGCAACGGTTTTTAGAAATAGATGAAAACACATCAATACGGTCAAAATAGGCAAGTTCAGTTATGACTTATGCTGTATCTTTAGAATTAAAACCAGACACATATCAAAGATTTCAACGCATTCATCAACAACTCAATGCGGGTGAATTGGAGAGTTTATCTAAAGCTTTGGGGGCGGTACTGACCGATATTTCTTGTGAAATTATTGAGCAGCTTTTTGGTGAAATGTCA
The DNA here is from genome assembly GCF_020982655.1 of Acinetobacter sp. PW68. NCBI lineage: Bacteria > Pseudomonadati > Pseudomonadota > Gammaproteobacteria > Moraxellales > Moraxellaceae > Acinetobacter > Acinetobacter sp. PW68. The sequence goes on from NZ_JAHZSX010000001.1 coordinate 619,012, forward strand.
CGTTCTAGCCATTCACTAGATGGTGAGTCTGAAAAAATTATTCAGCAAGTCATACAAACCATGCAAAAATATATGCCATGGTCGGTATCGTTTTTTGGCAATCAACGTTTAACACCTATGGTGAATTATCTGGCAAGCATGATGGATCAGCAGGAAGAGCAAGCTTTTGTGACTTATCCTGTCGATAGTATTGTTATGAAAGAAACTTTGGGTTGCATTGAGCAAATTCGGCAGGGCAACAGTGCATGCATTGCGCCTGCATTTAAAGGGTTTGCTCAAATTATTGATCAGGGCGTAGGTTATTTAATTCGCGATCCGAAAAAAATGCTGAAATTTAATGTAGTGGTCGATAAAACTTTAAACGGTGTGATTCATTTGACTACACAACTGGGGTATAAACGCTTAGAAAAAATGGGTGCGCAATTCGATTTAGAAAGTGCAGAAATATATTTAAACCATTTTCTTGGGTTTTTACAGCATCCTGAAAAGCCTAAGACTTAAATGTTGATGACATAAATTTTTCAATAACGCGGACAAAGGGTATGGCAAAACGGGAAAACTTGGAACATAAAGTGGTGTGGATTACTGGTGCATCTTCTGGCATTGGTAAGGCATTGGCAAAAGAGTGTGCTTTACAAGGAGCCCAAGTGATTTTAACCGCACGTCGTTATGAAGAACTTGAAAAAGTACGCATGAGTTTGCTGAATCCTGAACGTCATCTTTCTATACGTGCAGACATTACCAATGAAAGTCAGGTGTTACATGCCTATGAGCAAGTTTTGGCACGTAAAGGACGCATTGACTGGCTAATCAATAATGCAGGTTTAAGTCAGCGCGCTTTAATTGCTGATACCTCTATGCAAACCGAACGCACCATTATGGAAGTGGACTATTTTTCTCAGGTCTTTCTGACCAAAACTGTATTGCCGACCTTTTTGCAGCAAAAACATGGCCGCATTATTTTTGTGTCTAGTGTTGCGGCCTTATTGGGCACGCAATATCGCGCGTCATATTCTGCAGCGAAAAGTGCCATTCACATGTGGGCGAATAGTTTGCGCGCAGAAGTAGCAGAGCAGGGCGTACAGGTTTCAGTTGTATTCCCTGGTTTTGTAAATACCAATGTGTCTTTTAATGCGTTGAATGGTGAAGGCAAACCACAAGGACATCAAGATGAAGCCATTGAAAATGGTTTAGATGCCGATGTTTTTGCTAAAGACACTGTTAAAGCACTCATGGCAGGCGATGAATATATTGTGGTCGGGGGCGCTAAAGAAAAATTGGGCGTGTGGGTGTCGCGTTTATCGCCAAGTGTTTTATATAAAATGATTCGTAAAACTAAAGTGAAGTAACTTGTTTATTGATATGTGAAATTAAAGAAGTGTTTCTGCCTAACCCTCATCTGCGCTTTGTTTTAACCAGTATTTTAAAACTTGCTCAGGAGAGGGAATTTTGATTGTTAGACTTCCTCATCCACAAAAGTACATGATACTTCTTCTCATCCGTAAGATAAGAAGTGTCACTTTCTAAGGAGAGGGATAACATTATTTCTGAACCGCCGTTCCATAAGCAAAAACTTCGACCATACCGCCTTGCATACTCAATTCTGTGGTGCTTAAACGCAGCCCCATAATATGATTTGCGCCCTTTTTTTCAGCTTCTAATTTTAAACGGACGATTGCTTCTCGACGCGCACGCTCGACAATACTTTCATAACTGCTCAAACGCCCGCCAAAGAAGTTCTGAATATTGGCAATCACAAACTTAAAATAATCGTGAGAAATGACCACATTACTATGTATCAATTGCCCAAAATTGGGACTGGTCTGGAAGCGGTTATTATCAATTTGAATATAGCTTAAACGCAGTTCTTGTTCGGCTAAATATTTGAAATGCTTGCGTTCGTTGTGTCGGCCAAAACCAAAACCTACGGCAAATAAAATCGCAAAGACAACAATTTGCAGAATTAAATTATCCATGTGATGTTATTCCTGTCCAATAATCTTTGCTTTAATGTGATGCTGGAAATGGGTCTGGAAGTTTAGGAATATCTGCTTCGACCACCACCGCTGTACCATAAACAAATAATTCCGAAGCACCTTGGGCAATATTTGAGGTAGAAAAGCGAATCCCGACAATGGCATTGGCACCTAAACCACGTGCTTTAGCAATCATACGATCCATTGCTTCTTGGCGTGATTCTTCTAGTAATTCGGTATAAGCCGTTAATTCACCACCGACAATATTTTTGAGTCCTGCCAACAAGTCACGCCCCACATGCTTACTGCGTACGGTGCTGCCATAGACCACATCAATTTGCCGTGAAATACGATGACCCGGTACAGATTCAAGATTACTGAGCAACATAAGATTCTAATATTTAAAAACAAGACGTATTGAAGATATGAAATGTATTGGCAAAAAGCAATAAAAAAAGCCCACCGAAGTGAGCTGATTTAGTCTTTGTGTCTGAGCTGTTAAGCAGCAAATTTAGGTAGACGCAAAGGCTTATTGCGCTTTACGTTCTGCCGATGATGCAGGTTGCGAAGTGGCATCTGAAGTATTGGCTTTTACACCGCCACCCAAAGATTTATACAACTCCACCTGATTGTTCAAATTGGCTTGTTCCAACAACAATAAACCTTGTTCTGCTGCATAAGATGTACGCTGTGCATCCAACACGGTTAAATAGTTATCTATGCCTGCGCGGAAACGTGCATTAGACAATTTGTAAGTAGTATTGGTCGCATCAACCAAGCGTTTTTGTGCCGCTAAACGATCACCAATATTTTGACGAACTGCTAAGGCATCATTTACTTCACGGAACGCAGACTGAATTGATTTTTCATAGTCTGCCAAAGCAATTTGCTGATCCGTTTCAGAAATTTTGATGTTGGCTTGGCGTGTGCCCCAATCAAAAATTGGCAAGTCGATGCTCGGGCCCACTGCCCAAACAAAACTGCCTGATTTAAACAAATCACTCAAGTCAGTTGACGCATAGCCTGCATTGCCCGTAAGGCTAATGCTTGGGAATAAACGAGCTTTTGCTGCGCCGATATTGGCACCCGCAGCCGATAGTCGATATTCTGCAGTACGAATATCAGGACGGTTATTTAGCAAGTCACTAGGTAAGCCTGCGCCAATTGCGGTATTGTTAGTAATACGTGTTACACGCTGCGTTGGCAATAACGTACTTGGAACTTGTTCGCCCACCAACAAGTTTAGTAAGTTCTGTGCCTGAGCCACTTGGGTTTTATAGTTGGCAACGTCATTACGTGCTGTTTCTACCGAAATTTGTGCTTGGCGCACAGGTACTTCGCTGTCGATACCCACATCAAAACGCTTTTTGTTCAGATTGTAAGATTCAAGCTGAGCTTTTAAAGTTTGATCTGCCAGTTTCAAATTGGCATTGGCAAACGAGTAGTTGAGCCATGCTTGTGCGACCTGACCAATCAGAGAAATTTGTGTGGCATCACGCGAGCTTTGAGTTGCCAAGAAATTATCTAAGGCATTGTCTTTTAGGCTGCGTACACGACCCCAAAAATCCAGTTCGTAGGCAGTCACACCTAAACCAACGTTATAGCGTGTGTGAGTTCCTAAAGCAGTACCTTGATCTTGACGTAGTACGCCACCGCTAGCACCAATTGTGGGTAACTGGTTGTTTTCGGTAATTTGATAGGCTTGTTGGGCACGTTGGATATTCAGCGTCGCTGTGCGTAAATCACGGTTATTGTTTAATGCCATATCTAAGACTTGTAATAAGCGTTGATCGGCAAAGAAATCTTTATAACCTTGTTCAGCCACAGAAATACCCGATGCAGCAGCAGTATAGCTGCTTGGAATACTTGCCTGAGCGACGGGCTCTGGCCCACGCATACTTTGACAAGCTGTCAAAGCAAGCGCGAGGGCAGAAACCGCAATACCACGGCCTGTATGCGACCATAAGTTTTGCATCACGATACATGCTCCTGATGATTTTGTTGTTTTGGTTTGTATTTAAAGATACTTCTAATCCAGACATAGAATACAGGAATAAAGAAGATACCTAACAAGGTTGAGCTAATCACACCACCTAAAACACCATAACCGACCGAGTGTTGGCTACCTGCACCCGCACCTGATGAAAGTGCAAGCGGCAATACACCAAAACCAAAGGCCAACGTGGTCATAATGATTGGACGTAAACGCATTTTTGCAGCATGCAAAGTGGCTTCAAACAGGTCTTCACCTTTTTCTTGTAGCTCTTTGGCAAATTCCACAATCAAAATCGCGTTTTTAGCAGATAAACCAATCACGGCAATAATTGCCACTTGGAAGTAAATGTTGTTGGATAGGTTCGGGTTTTTGAACAAAATCATACCACTGAAGGTGAGCAATAATGCTCCGACAATACCCAACGGTACCACCAACAGCACCGAAAATGGAATAGACCAACTTTCATACAAGGCTGCCAAACATAAGAATACAATCAGTAATGACAGTGCATAGAGGAATGGTGCCTGATCGCCCGATTCACGTTCTTCAAGCGATAAACCTGTCCATTCATAATCAAAGCCGTTTAAGCCCATAGAAGGTAGTTTTGCGACAATTTCTTCCATTGCTTGCATGGCTTCACCAGAGCTGACACCTGGCGCAGGTGAACCCTGAATGTTCTTGGCAGATACGCCGTTATAGCGTTCCAAACGCGGTGAACCATAAGTCCATTCACCTGTTGCAAAGGCAGAGAATGGCACCATATCACCACTATTGTTGCGGACATACCACTTGTTCAGGTCTTCAGGCATCATGCGTGAGTCTGATTCAGCTTGAACATAGACTTTTTTCACACGACCACGGTCAATAAAATCATTGATGTACGAACCACCCCAAGCCATGCTCATGGTGCTGTTGATTTCAGCAATGCTGACACCTGCCGCACCTGCTTGCGCTTGGTCAATAATAATACGGTACTGTGGCGTATCTTCCTGACCATTTGGACGCACCCCCATTAAGCGTGGGTCTTTCGCTGCTTCACCCAAGACAATATTACGTGCCATGGTGAGTTTTTCGTGACCATTGCCCGCAGCATCTTTCAGTTGTAAGTTAAAGCCTGAGCTGACCCCTAATTCTGGCATCGCAGGAAGCTGTAATGGCATGATGTAAGTGGCATCTTTCACAATCATGTTCAGTGCCATACCACGCTGGATGATTGCACCGACTTGTGATTCAGGGCTCGTACGCTCACTCCAGTCTTTTAGCTTAATGAATGCCATACCTGCGTTTTGACCAATCCCTGTAAAAGAGAAGCCCGAAACACTAAATACCGACTCCACATGCTCTTTTTCATTTTCTCTGAAAAAGTTGCTCATGCTGGTCATGGTGGCTTCAGTACGTTCCAGAGTTGCATTTGGCGGGAGTTGTACCAATGTCATCACCACCCCCTGATCTTCATCAGGTAAGAATGATGATGGTAGTTTTTGGAACAATAACACAATAATGCCCAGTACCACTGCATATAAAACCCCCGAGAAGATTTTATGATGCGTCATGCGGTTAACACCGCCTTGATACTTAACCGAGAGCTTATCAAAACTGCGGTTAAACCAGCGGAAGAAACGCGCAAAAATACCGTTGCTTTCAGGTTTGTTTGGATCGTGCTGTTTGAGAATCGTGGCACACAGGGCAGGGGTAAAGGTCAACGCCACCACCAGTGACAACACCATTGCAGTCACAAGAGTAATAGAGAATTGACGATAAATAACGCCTGTTGTTCCACCAAAGAATGCCATAGGTATAAATACTGCAGACAATACCGATGTAATCCCGATCAGTGCGCCTGAAATCTGTTTCATTGACTTTTCAGTCGCCGCTACAGGGTCAAGATGTTCTTCGACCATGACACGTTCTACGTTTTCCACCACAACAATTGCGTCATCAACCAATAAACCAATCGCCAGTACCATGGCAAACATGGTCAGAGTGTTAATCGTGAAGCCAAACATATTGATCACGGCAAAAGTACCCAGTACTACCACAGGTACGGCCATAGTTGGAATAATTGTGGCACGCCAATTCTGTAAGAATAGGAACATCACAATAAAGACCAAAATGATCGCTTCAATTAAAGTTTTAACAACACTCTTAATCGAAAGTTCAATGAATGGTGTGGTATCAAAGGCCAATTCATCCTTTAAACCTGTAGGGTAGTTTGGACGTAATTGTTTGAGGCGTTCTTCGACAGCTGCAGCAGTATCGAGGGCGTTAGCACCTGTAGACAATTTAATTGCGACACCGCCTGCAGGCTTACCGTTGTATTTAGAAATAAACTGATAGTTGTCTGCACCAAGTTCAATTCGTGCGACATCACCCAAGCGCACTTGAGCGCCCGAAGCGGTATTTTTTAGGAAAATATTGCTAAATTGTTCAGGTGTTTGCAGCAAGCTTTGCGCAGTAACCGTCGCATTCAAAGCTTGACCTTGAATTGAAGGTGCGCCGCCCAATTGACCTACCGCAACCTGTGCGTTTTGGGTGCGAATGGCTTGAGCAATATCACTTGGTGTGACTTGCAAACTTGCCATTTTGGCAGGATCCATCCAAATACGCATAGCGTATGAGCCACCAAAGACTTGCACTTCACCCACACCTGCAACACGGCTCAGCGGTTCAGAAATGTTAGAGTTAACATAGTCTTTAATGTCATCGGCAGAAAGGCTTTCATCAGGTGAGTAAAAAGCGAGAACCTGTAAGAAGCTTGCGCCTGATTTGGTGACTTTTACGCCCTGACGTTGCACATCATCAGGCAACAGCGCCGTAGCAGATTGTAATTTATTCTGTACTTGAACCTGTGCAATATCTGGGTCGATGCCTTGTTCAAAGTTTAATGTAATCGATGCAGAACCATTACCCGCACTGTTGGATGAAATATAGCGCAGTCCATCCAAGCCGTTCATTTGCTGTTCAATGATTTGTGTTACCGTGTTTTCCACAGTTTCAGCAGATGCACCCGGATAGGTTGCAGCAATGGTGACCGTTGGCGGTGCAATGGTCGGATATTGGGCAATTGGCATATTGGTGAGGGTAATAATCCCCGCCAACATGATCACCAATGAAATCACCCATGCAAAAATGGGGCGATGAATAAAAAAGTGAGCCATTAACGTCTACTCCTTATGTATTTGAAGTAGTTTTTGGTTCAGTGGCTTGGGCTTCTGAGGCTGGTTTTGCATCACCCGATTTTGCTGGTGCAGCAGGTGCGGCTTGTGGAGCAGCGCCTTGAGGTTGATACGGCTTAGCAACCACTTGCTGATCAGCTTTTACTTTAGCAACACCGTCTACAATCACTTTATCGCCGGTTTGCAGACCTTCAGTCACAATCCAGTTGCTGCCTTGCGTACCAACTGTGGTTACAGGGCGCGGTTCAACGATACCTTTAGCATTCACAATCATCGCCATTGCCTGACCAGTAGGTGTACGGCTAATCGCAGCTTGTGGAATTAAGATCGCGTTAGGAATTACACCTTGCACAATTTGCGCAGTGGCAAACATACCAGGCAACAATAAGTGATTTGAATTAGGGAACACGGCGCGTAATGTCACCGTGCCTGTTTCTGGGTTCACACTGGCATCAGAAAAAGCCAAACGACCTTCAACAGGGTAGTAGCTACCATCTTCAAGTTTTAACTTCACTTTGGTGTTGTTGCTGCTGTTTAAACTGCCCTGACTCAGTTGCTGACGTAAGCGAAGTAATTCTGCACTAGACTGATTGATGTCTACATAAATTGGATCTAAGCGCTGAATAGTCACTAAGGGTTCCGCTTGACTCGCCGTAACCAGTGCACCTGCAGTTACCGTAGAGCGGTTAGTTTGCCCTGAAATTGGTGCGCGTACAGTCGAATAACCTAAGTTAATTTCGGCATTTCGTACTTCTGCTTGAGTCGCAGCAACATCGGCTTCGGCAAGTTTGACCTGTGCCACAATGTCATCATATTCTTGTTTAGAAATGGCATTGCTACCCACCAGTTGGCGGTAACGACCTTCTTTAACCCGCAACACATTCAGTTGTGCTTGTTGACGGGTGAGTGCTGCACGGCTACTGTCTAAACTGGCACGGTTGGTGCGCGAGTCAATTTCATAAAGTGCCTGACCTTCGCGTACGTAGCTGCCTTCAGTAAATAAGCGTTTCAGAACCACACCACTCGTTTGTGGGCGAACTTCTGAAATTTCAAAGGCTGTGGTACGTCCTGACAGTTCTACAGACTGTTCCACACTTTGTGGCTGTGCCACTAGTACACCAACCTCAGTCGGTGGCATTTGCTGAGCTGCACCTGTTTGCTGTGCATCTTTTGGATCTTTGCTACAACCCACAAGCGCTAAACTTGTGGCTAATGCGCAAGCAGTCAGGGCGGGTGCCCAAAGCTTTGCAGACATCATTCTTTCACCTCTATTAGATTTTTATCTAAACTTATGTATTGGTTTGTCTTGCAGATAATGAGCGCAAAACAGATACCATAATGTGATCCAAATAAAACTTATGCTCCAACCGGAGAGGACATCTGAAGGATAGTGCACTCCCAAATACACACGGGAAATGCCCATCAGCAACATCCATAACCATGCACACACAGATAAATTTTTATGTGCTGGATGTTGCAAACTCAGGTAAATCACCAAACAACCTAAAGTTGCAGCATAAAAACTATGGCCACTAGGAAATGAATCGCCAAAAGTTTCCACCAAATGCAATGCTTCAGGCGGGCGGGGTCGCGCGAATAGGTATTTGAGCAGCCACGACAGCGCAATACTTACGACCAGTCCTACACTGATAAAAACAATTTTTGCGTATTTTTTATACCATGCCAAATAGAAAAAGCATAGGCATGTTAAAAATAATACAAATGGCAAGCCCCCTAATACAGAAAGTGTGATTGCCAATTGATTCAAATGTGCGGTGCGTTGAGTACTTACAAACTCCACAATGGCAAAATCAACCTGTTGCCAACTTGGAATATTTAGCACTAAAACACTGATTATAAATAGTAAACCACCGAGATAAAGCAGTATTTTGGGCATGCTGAAATCCCTGAAAGTTTAACCGATTTACGCACGGTTCATGAATGGAATAAAGTGTACTAGTCAGTACACTTTATTTCAAGCCAATATAAACAAGAAGATTTTTTTACTTGTTGCGCAGCTTAAATCTACACTAAATTTTATCATTCTGATCAGTATTTGAGGATGAATCATCATCTACAGTTAAGGGTTGTTTCGGTGGCCAAAAGAAATCACTCGGACGGGTTAAAAAGTGAGTCATCACTAATTTTGCCAGAGGTTTCCACTGTTCAAAACGCACCCGACGTGCACGTAATGCCACGATAATGGTTAAACTAAAACTGACAAATAAGTTTGTTAAACCAATCAGCAGCACCCCTAAGAATGACACAATAATCAGGCCAATTTCAGGTGAGCCATTAATATTCATTAAACCCTGAATAAAGTTGGCAGAAGCGAAGGCAATATGGCGAATATCAATAGGTAAACCCAAAATATATCCCAGTGTAGCGGTACTACCGAGCATAATCCCGAACAGGAAGTTACCTGCTAAAGCCCCTAAGTTTCGTTCTATATAGGTGGCAAATGTATTGAGACGTTCTTGTCCGAGTAACTTTTTTAAATGCAGATGAGCTTTTAGGCGTGGCCCGACTTTACGGTATACGGCCATGTTATCGAAATAACCCGCAATCAAACCAGACAGAAATAAAAATACCCCGGCAATGGCTGCATGCGGAATGGCAAGTGACGTAAACGGATTTAAGTCGTGTAGCAAATGGGATGCTTTGGCGTGTGACATCAACGGTTCATTTAACATGGCATCCCAACTAAACGCAATTAAGGCTGCAACTGGAATTGCAATCGAAATATTGCCCAAAATAGCGACGAATTGCGTACGGATAATATTAATAATTAAGGCTGCAAGTTCGGCGATTTGCGCCATCTTAGAGCCTTTGCGGTGTTGAACCGTCGAGGCGAGTGCTGCTGCTGTCATTGCGGGTTGTTTAGTGGCAACGGTAAAGTGCAAGACATGAATTAGCATAAAACCAAATGAATAAATCATGCTGTTGATGATAGCCTGCATCATCGGGGCAAGGACTAAACGCGAGGCGAGGGTTTTTAAAGTCGCCATTATGGCAATTAAAACACCTGCACCTGCTGCAGCTTTATACATGCCCCAAAAGCCATCTTTATCGGTACTAACATAATGCTCACCCGTTTTACTGGCATTTTCAGTAACTTGTAAGGCAATTAACTCACTATTTTCTGCAAGCAAGGAACGTACACTGCGTTCGCTATACAACGCCGAAGTTACATCTACAAGTAACTGTCCTGCGGAAACATAAGCGACATTGTCTTGCGCCACGATTAAATTTAGCAACAGCTCAATGCGCTCTAAACATTGTTCCAGTAAAGACAATAAATAGGTCAGGCTGATACTGACGCCAGTACGTTTAGTCGCACGACGAATTTTACTGCTGACATCATGACATTGGTCAATCATTACCAAAGCTTGAGAGGCATCGGGTGGTTGAATGGCACTGATTTGATCGTGTTGCTGATCGGCAACTTTATAAAGCTGAATAAATTCGTTGATTTCACGGTTTTGTGCCAAAAAAGGTGAATCATATTCACTCAGTTCAGGGTAGGCATTAATAAATTCAGGATACAAACCAATGCCACTGACCCGATACGACAACACTGTCAGGGCTTTAATAATTTCACTGCGGATCAGGCGTTTTTGCGTTTGTCCACCATGTCCGCGATTCAGCAAAGTAAACAATTGCTGCCATTCGGCATCTTCAATATTGTCGAGCCAGTATTTGTCACTGCGTAGTGGAAAAACCCGACGGACTAAATCTTGCAGTTGGCTTTCATCATGAATCAGCGGTAAAAAATGTGCGCCTAAACGTTGAAATAACTGATTCCAAAAGCCATCGAGCGATAAAATACCCGTGTCGGCAAATAAACTGGTTTGTTTGTATTGATTGATTAGACGTAAAACAAAATGTTGCAAGGTTGAGCTGGCATCAGGCGTTAGCAGAAGTGCTTGCAAAAAAGCCTGAAACTTTTCATGGGTTTCTTCTAAATCTTGAGTGTCAGTTGGACGGATACGATTGACCAGTTCAATCAGCAGACTTTCATCCAGAACAGCTTTGGGTGTATCTAGCTGTTCTTGCATTTTTCTAAGTAAATCGTTGAGTTTTATATGCATAAGCTGCTTAAATTATTGAATGCGATGTAAAGCCATTAAGGCTAAATTCTTTAAAGCCTGACGAGACTCTGAATCTGGCAATGCTTCTAAAGCGTTAATTGCGGCTTTAGTTTCTTCTGTGGCACGTTGGCGGCAATAATCGAGAGCGCCAGAGGACTGCACAATGGCAATGACCTGATCGAGGTCTGAAGTACCACCTGTCGCAATACTGCGACGAATAATTTGATGTTGTTCGCCAGTGGTATTTCTTAATGCAGAGATTAAAGGCAAAGTGGGTTTGCCTTCCATTAAATCATCGCCAATATTTTTACCTAATGTTTCAGCGTCTGACGTGTAATCTAAAATATCATCAATAATTTGGAAGGCATTGCCAAAGTGTCCTGCAAATAAGCGCAACGGCTCACGGTACTGTGGCGTGCCTGTTAAAATTGCTGCACCTTCGGTGGCAAGTTCAAATAAACGTGAAGTTTTGCCGTGAATAATGTCTAAATAAATTTGTTCTGTGGTGTCAGGTTGATGCTGTGCCTGTAATTGCATAACTTCACCTTCGGCAATTTGACAAGTGCCTGTTGAAAAGTCTTTCAGCAACACCAAATCGTTTAAGTCGACCAATAGGTCAAAGGCGCGGGAAATTAAAAAGTCACCGACTAAAACTGCTGTTTGGTTATTCCAAGTTGCATTGGCAGTAGGCCGACCACGACGTAAGCCAGACTCATCCACCACATCATCATGTACCAAAGTTGCTGTATGCAGCATTTCAATGATCGCAGCCAGTTTGCGTTGACGTTCTAAATCTTCTGCGCCACAAGCTTTGGCCGCAAGTAGACACATAATTGGACGCATCCGCTTACCGCCAGCTTCGACCACATGCTTGCTGACTGCCATCACCAACGCGACTTTAGAGGTAATCCCTTCATTAATAAATGTATCCATCGCAGCAAAATCAGAAGCAACAGGGGCGAGAATGTCTTGCTTAAAGTCGATGGTCATGTGAAGAGAAACCTCAATAATATTGAATGACAACGTAATTGAATCAGTTGTAACGTATCTTAGGGTTAAGAAAACTGCTTAAGTCTGCGAAAATAACACAATGAATGCAATAGTTAGTCAACTGTCAAATGCTGTAATTGTTAATTCTACTTGAAAACGAAGTCAATAACTTTATGGGTAAATTCAGATGTTTGCTTAACTTGGTATGATTTTAACAAGCCAGGCAGTTTACGCCAACACAATCTGTCTATATTAATTGATCCTTTGAAGATGAATAAGGCGGCAAAAGTCATTAACGTGGCTGGGTATTAAATAATCAACCTTGTTGTGCGATAATTGCCGTTAAATGGCTTGTTGTTTGTGTCAATATGGCTTAAAATCCTTGCCCTTGAATAACCCCCAGTGGCGTTCGTTTTAAGATCGATATATCCCTTTATCGGCACGACGACACGGGCATGTTTGGAGTACATTATGTACGCAGTAATCCAAAGCGGTGGTAAACAGCACCGTGTTGTTGAGGGTGAAACCCTTAAAGTTGAATTATTGAAAGCTGAAACTGGCGCAACTATTACGTTTGATGACGTATTAATGGTTGTAAACGGTGACAACGTTCAAATCGGTGCTCCAGTTGTTGCTGGCGCTAAAGTAACTGCAGAAGTGGTTGGTCATGGTCGTCACGACAAAATCCGTATTGTTAAAATGCGTCGTCGTAAACACTACCGTAAGCAACAAGGTCACCGTCAATGGTTTACCGAGTTGAAAATTACTGGTATTGCAGGCTAATCACTAGGAGTAAATAGACATGGCAACTAAAAAAGCCGGTGGATCGACTAAGAACGGTCGTGATTCGAATCCTAAGATGTTAGGTGTTAAAGTTTACGGTGGTCAAACTGTAACTGCTGGTAACATCATCGTTCGTCAACGTGGTACAGAATTCCACGCTGGTGCAAACGTAGGTATGGGCCGCGACCATACTTTATTTGCTACTGCTGACGGCGTAGTAAAATTCGAAGTGAAAGGTCAATTTGGCCGTCGCTACGTATCTGTTGAAGCGTAAGCTGAAATAGTGAAAAAACCCACAAGTGATTGTGGGTTTTTTTATGTCTATACGATGGAGAGTTAGGGTCAAAAGATAAATTTTAGTTCTTCATCATGATGGATAAATTTCTACATTTTATATTAATAAGCATACAAAACTTCTTATTTTCTATCATATTAGCGCCAGAAATTGGTTTAAGATGGGACATCCAAAACATTGCGATTGAGCAAATATAAAAAGGTGAATCTATGAATATGCTTCGTAAAACGATGTGTGCTGTGGCATTGGGTGCAACCACTTTAGCGCCAATCATGAGTACTACAGTGTTTGCTGCGCCAGTGGCAGCATCGGAGCAACAAGCGACAGCAAATCTTGTTAAACAATTGAATGGCATTAAAAGTTTTACTGCCAACTTTGAGCAAACTACAAAAGTTAGCAACAATGGTAAGGCTTTGCCAAACCGTGGTTTATCGGCACAACACATGAACCAGAATTTTAAAGGGGTTATGAAAGTTGAACGTCCGGGTAAATTCTTTTGGGAAACCACCAGTCCAGCCAAACAGACAATTGTGACCACAGGTAAAACCGTATGGATTTATGATCCAGACTTACAGCAAGCGGTACGTCAAAGCCTAGATGATCAAGTGGCAAATACACCTGCATTGTTGCTTTCGGGCAATACCAATCAAATCATGCAGTCGTATCGTGTGACCCAGCCGAATAAGTCAAAAACCTATTACACTTTATACCCAAAAAGTGATGATGGTGTATTTCAGAGTTTAACCATTAGTTTTGGTGCACGTAACGCGCCAACTTTAATGATTCTGCAGGATTCATTGGGTCAAACCACGCATGTGCGTTTTAACAATGTGAAAGTCAATGCCAATATTCCTGCATCGACCTTTAACTTCACGCCGCCAAAAGGCACGGACATTATTGATCAATAACTGAATGTTTTTATACGTTCTTTTAAAGCATAATTTGCTATCCCTTTCTAGCCTTCTTCCACAGGGAGAAGGTTTACAGCTTCAGCATAGCGGAAATTTATTTGAGCAGCTTCTCGAAGAAATCCACAATTTCTGTGGATAAATCTTGGGATAATTCACATTTTGCTGTAAGCAGGATATAGACTGAGTCATCAAAGATCATTATTATGCATTAATGAAGTGCTGATAGCATTTTGATTTATAATAAAAAATAAAAATAATTACGCAAAAATCTGATCAGAAATTTTAAGCAACTTTATCACCCGATTATTCCGTTACACAACTGCTCTAGGATTGAACAGTATGAGTTATCTATAGTCTTGACTAATTCAATTGAAGAAATTTTATCGTAAAATTTATGTATGTTTGCATTTCTAATCATTAGACTATGTGAATCGTGGCTGAGGGGGAATTTAATGCAATATTTAAAATCACAGGTGTTTTTGGGTGCTGTCACTTTAAGTTCAGTATTGTTGTTGACTGCATGTCAGCCAAAGAGTGAGGCAACTTCTAAAGCCGAAACAGAGCAAGCTGCGTCTGCATCTGTCACAGCCGATATTCCTCTGATTCAAGCTAAAGTGGTGGCACTAAAATTGCCACAGCAGCAAATTTGTGATGAAGAAGGTTGTACTGCTTACGATATTCAGACGGTAAAAACCAATGTAGCGTGGATTGATGAATATTTTATGCAGCGCCTGCAAAAGGCAGACCCAATTGCATTTTCCAAGGCTGCAGCATCAACTGAAACGCCAAAAGTAGAAGAAACTGATCCTATGCGGCTGAGTCAGAGTTCAAGCTATGTGCGTTATATCGGGCAACATGCCAATTTAGCGACGTTTAGTTTGCAAAGCTACAGTTACCCTGCGGGTGCAGCACATGGTATTCATCACCAAGAATTTGTGACTCTTGATTTAAAACAGAAAAAGCGTTTGGCGCTGCAAGATATTATGCTGCCCAATACGGAAGCTAAAATGACCGAAGAATTGTTTAACCATAATTATAACTGGCTAGACGAACATGATATTTCCCTTGAAAAATTTAAACTGAGCGATAATTTTTATTATGGTGCCAATGGTTTGGTCTTTGTCTATCCCTTGTATGAATTGGCATCTTATGCAGAAGGTATGCCTGAATTGATTCTGCCTTATTATGCGACGGAGAAATTAATTAAGCCTGAATATTTGCCAAGTTTGCCACAGTATCCGAGCCAATAAAATTGCACAAAAATACGCAGAGATTGCTGTAATAAGGTGCAGCTGTGAATCGGGTTACTGTATTTTTTAACTCGAAGCGCTTACACTATAGCCAGTTTTTTTCTTATTCCAAGATTGGCTATGATTGACCCGAAATTACTCAGAAATAATATTGAGGCTGTAAATTTAGCCTTGGCAAAACGTGGTGTGCAGTTAGATGTGGCAGAGTGGGCAGCACTTGAAGCACGTCGTAAAGAATTGCAATCTAAAACCGAAGCCTTACAGGCAGAACGTAATTCGGGTGCCAAACAAGTCGGTCAGATTAAAAAAGCAGGTGGCGATGCTTCTGAAATTATGGCACGTATGGCTGCCATTGGAGATGAAATTAAAACTGCTGAAGTGGCTTTGGCAGAATTGCAAGATGAGTTAGAAGCTAAATTGCTGTCTATTCCAAACTTGCCCGATGAGTCCGTGCCAGAAGGTAAAGATGAAGCTGATAATGTAGAAGTATTGAAATGGGGTACACCACGCCAGTTTGATTTTGAAATTAAAGATCATACCGATCTTGGCGAAATGATGGGTGGTTTGGAATTTGAAACTGCAACCAAATTAACAGGTTCTCGTTTTAGTGTTCTGAAAGGACCATTGGCGCGTTTACAACGTGCGATTACACAGTTCATGTTAGATACGCATACTGTTCAGAATGGTTATACCGAAGCGTATGTACCGTATTTGGTTAATGCAGATTCATTGCGTGGTACAGGTCAACTGCCTAAATTTGAAGAAGATTTGTTCAAATTACAAGGTGAAAAAGAATATTATTTGATTCCAACTGCCGAAGTTCCTGTCACCAACTTTGTTCGAGATGAAATCATTGACCCTGAACGCTTGCCATTAAAATATGCCGCGCATACACCTTGTTTCCGCAGCGAAGCAGGTTCTTATGGTCGCGATACTCGTGGTTTGATTCGTCAACATCAGTTCGATAAGGTCGAAATGGTGCAAATTTCAAAACCAGAGCACTCAATGCAGGCGCTTGAAGAACTAACTGCACATGCAGAGGGCATTTTGCAGGCATTAGGCTTACCATATCGTAAAATTTTGCTCTGTGGTGGTGATATGGGTTTTGGTGCAACCAAAACTTATGACTTAGAAGTATGGGTGCCAAGCCAAAATACCTATCGTGAAATCTCAAGTTGCTCAAACATGGGAGATTTCCAAGCACGACGTATGAAAGCACGCTACCGCGTAGATCAGAAGAAGATCGAATTGGTGCATACGTTGAATGGTTCAGGTTTAGCTGTAGGTCGTACTTTACTTGCAGTGATGGAAAACTATCAACGTGCTGATGGTTCAATCGAAATTCCTGAAGTGTTACGTCCATATATGGGCGGTATTAGTCATATAGACTAAAATGCATCGAATTTGTGCATGGTTTTTGCTTTAGCTCAATCAGATCTAAAAAATATAGAGGCGTATCGTGGAAATTTTCCCAATCTCTTTAAAGTTGCAGCAGCAACGTTGCCTGATTGTGGGTGGTGGACATATTGCTTATCGTAAAGCACTGTTACTGGCTAAAGCGGGCGCAAAAATTGATGTACTTGCTCCTGAAATTGATGACAATTTACTGCAACTGGTGCAGCAGAGTCAGGGGCAGTATGTGCAAGATGTTTTTAGTTCATCTACTGCGCTGCGTCACTATCGTTTGGTGATTGCTGCAACAGATAACAACCTGGTCAATCAGCAAGTTTTTGCAGCTTGCGAAGCCGAAAATGTGCTGGTCAATAGTGTTGATGATCCGCCACATTGTCGTTTTATGGTGCCTGCGATCATTGACCGTTCGCCTTTAGTGATTTCAGTTGCAAGTAATGGCACATCTCCCGTGTTATCACGTCAAATTCGTACTCAACTGGAAAGCAGTATTCCGCATGGTATGGGCAAACTGGCTGAGTTTTCAGGTCAGTGGCGTGCAGCGGTAAAACAGAAAATTGTAAATCCAGAAGAGCGCCGTATTTTTTGGGAGGAGCTATATGCCAGTCCTCTTAAAGAACAGGTGTTCAATGACAATCTTGACGCTGCAAACCAAAGTATCCAACAGGCTTTAGCGGAATGGCAAACGCCAAAAGGCGAGGTGTATTTGGTTGGTGCAGGGCCAGGTGATCCTGAGTTACTGACCTTAAAAGCCTTGCGTTTAATGCAGCAAGCCGATGTGGTGATTTATGACCGTTTGGTGTCTGCACCCATTTTGGAATTGTGCCGCCGTGATGCTGAAAAAGTTTATGTTGGAAAGGCGCGCTCTAACCATGCTGTGCCGCAAGAAGGTATTAATGCGTTATTGGTTAAATATGCACAAGCAGGTAAGCGAGTTTGCCGTTTAAAAGGTGGTGATCCTTTTATTTTTGGGCGTGGCGGTGAAGAAATTCAAGAGTTGTATGAAGCAGGTGTGTCATTTCAGGTCGTACCAGGCATTACTGCAGCGTCGGGCTGTGCGGCTTATGCGGGTATTCCACTGACCCACCGAGATTATGCACAAAGTGTACGTTTCTTGACCGGGCATTTAAAAGAAGGTTCGCCTGAATTGCCGTGGTCAGAATTGGTGTATGAAAATCAAACCTTGGTGCTGTACATGGGCTTGGTTGGCTTGGAAAGCATTTGTGCAAAACTGATTGCGCATGGACAACGGGCGGATATGCCTGTCGCTTTAATTTCTAAAGGCACGACACCTGAACAAAAAGTGGTAGTGGGGACGTTGGCGAATATTGTCAGCAAAGTCGAACAGCACCAAATTCAGGCGCCTACCTTGACCATTATTGGTGAGGTGGTCAATTTACGTGAACAGTTAAAATGGTAATGAATCTCTCGCCATCCCTCTTTTAAAAGAGGAGAGTTGCTACATTTTTAAGGGAGCTTAGGAGAGATTGTGAAAAGTAGAGAAAATTTGTGATCCACGTTGTTTTATATGAGCCTGAAATTCCAGCTAACACAGGCAATATCATTCGTTTATGTGCCAATACAGGTGCGCAATTACATTTGATTAAGCCATTAGGTTTTGAATTGGATGATAAAAAGCTGAAACGTGCAGGTTTGGATTATCACGAATGGGCACGTATGCAAATTTGGGACAATCTTGAGCAATGTTTGGCTGATTTAGATCGTAAAGGTGTGGGCTTGGATGCGATTTATCCATTGACCACCAAAGGTACAGAAACACCACATACTTCAGATTTAAACCGACCTGTTGCCTTGTTGATGGGGCCTGAAACTCGCGGTTTGCCTGAAGCTGTACGCATGTTGTTTCCGCAGCAGCACTGGATTCGTTTACCAATGGCAGAAAACTCACGCAGTTTAAATTTGTCTAATGCAACGGCTGTGATTGTGTATGAAGCATGGCGTCAGCAAGGTTTTAAAGTATTGCTCTAATTTGACCATTAATTTATTTCAAATTTAGTGCGATCTTGAGTATCAATGATCTGCGTTGATGAACAAAAAGCTGAGATAAAATTGTACTCAGCTTTTTTATTTTTGGTTATTTTACTGATAAAAACTTATAACCCATTTTGTCTTGTCCTGAAATAGATTGACAGTATTCCACTTCAAACCGAGTTAAGCAATTAGCTCGGTTTTAGTTTGCTCATACGTCTGATTCGGGGTGTTCATATTTAAACTTAAATGTGGTCTATAGCAATTATAAATCATGATAGATTCCGCAATTAAGTGATCTAACTCCTTCATAGTTTGACATCGTGTAGTTAAAAACTCCTGCTTTAATATTCCATTAATCCGCTCTGCTAATGCATTCTGGTATGAGAAACACTGTTTCGCAAGGCCTCCATCTGTCATGGAAGGACATATCCCATAATGGCGCAATGCCGATTGATATAGCTCAGAGCAATATTGAGCACCTCTATCTGAATGATGAATCATCCTAGTCGCTCGATCTGTCGCTTGCTGCATCGCCATATGTAGAGCCTGCACAACATTCTCCGCACGCATATCATTCGATAACTTATAACCTTTAATCTGTCGGGTATAAGCATCTGTCACCAAGGATAAATAATGCACACCTTCAGCACTCTCAACATAGGTAATATCACTAACAAAGACTTCATTGGCTTGCACTGCTGAATAATCCTTTAATAAATTTGGATGCTTCTTCATCCAATGCTTGCTATCCGTAGTTTTTGTATAGCGACGCTTAGGGCGAATCAATAAGTTATTTTCTTTCAATATTTTAAATAACTGATCCCGTCCACACTTTAAACCACGTTGCAACAATTTGCCTTTAATAAGCCAATACAGCTTACGTGTTCCGATACTTGGCATGAGACAGCGATATTCCATAACCAACTCAAGTATTTGTTCAGTTGCTTGTGCAGTCATTTGAGCACGTTTTTCTGCTTGATAATAAGCTTGTCGGGTGATTCCCAACCACTGACAATAACGTGAAACGCTTAGTCTTCTTTGGCTTTGCCAATCTTTGAAACGTGCTCGGTATACTTTTTTCCAAGATCAGTCCCACATTCTTTATCAATGTGATAAATCACATCCTGAATAAATTCAGTTTTAAGCTTTTCTGCGGCTAACTGCTTTTCTAATTGGCGGATTCGTTGTTGGGGTGTCAATTGGCGTTTAGAAGAAGTAGGCATATTCGAAGTCCAATCCTGTTGTCCGTGCTTGCGTAACCATACCAGCACAGTTGATCTTCCTTGAATACCATATTTTGCCTGAGCTTGTTTATAAGTAATTTGCACTTTTTCTACTTCATGTACCACCATCATTTTAAAGGCGAAGCTATAATCACGTTGTGTGCGCTTAACTCGTTGTTCTCGTGCATGTTCCATAAAATAAGTCTCTTAAGGTGTAAACTTATTTCAGGACGGGACATTTTAGACATAAGAAAAGGCGCATAAAGCGCCTGATCTGAAGATTGAGAAGCTATTTGTTTTAGCGATCATCAAACTCATTGTGCTGCGGAGCAGGGTGTTTAAAGCCTTTGGTTTTATAACCGAGGTATAAAACCCCAAACATCGCCCACCATAAGCCATACTTCAATGAAGTTTCATCGACTTCGAGCCATAAAGCAAACACTGCAATAAAGCCACATAACGGTACGATCACAAAATTGAGAATGTCCTTAAAGCCTTTGGTGCGACCATCACGCAGCGCATAACGTGAAATCACCGATAAATTCACAAAACTAAATGCGGTGAGAGCGCCAAAACTGATCAATGAAATCACAAAATCTAGATCCATAAAACCAGCAGTTAAGGCTACAGCACCCACAATTAGAATGTTGTATGAAGGCGTGTAGTTACGTGGGCTGATATGACCAAAGAGTTTTTTGTTGATCACGCCATCACGACCCATCACATACATTAAGCGTGATACACCTGCATGCGCTGAAATACCAGATGCCATGACCGTTACAATTGCAAAGGTCAGTACATAAGATTGGAACAGCGAGCCACCCACCAACAGTAAAATTTCTGGCTGAGTTTCTGCGATATTTTTAAAGTAGCTACCCGGTTCATTCGGGAAATAAATTTGCATGAAATAGGTGCTAACAATGAAGATTACGCCTGCAATTAGTGCAGTTAAGAAAATCGCTTTTGGTAAGGTTTTCTCTGTATCTTTGGTTTCTTCTGCAAGTGAGCTGAGTGAGTCAAAGCCTGTAAATGAGAAGCAGAGTAGGGTTGCACCCGTAATTAATGCACCTACCGAGGTAAGTTCATTCCAGAAAGGCTCTAAGCTCCATAACTGATAGCGTTGTTCTGCGGTAATAGGGCCATCGGCATTAAAACCAGCTTGTAATTTGGTGAACATCATCCAAGTAAAGACACCAATCACCACCAACTGGATTAACACAATCAAGCTGTTGAAGTTCGCCACAAAGCGCGCACCACGCAAGTTAACACCTGTCATGAATGCGGTGAGTACCACCACCCAAATCCAGTGATTCACTTCAGGGAATAACGCTTCTAAATAAATCACCGCCAAAATAATATTGACCATTGGCGAGAGCAGGTAATCCAGCCAGGATGACCAACCCACCATAAAGCCGACGTTGGGGTGAATGGATTTTTGTGCATAGGTATAGGCCGACCCTGAAGATGGGTAACGACGAATCATGTGACCATAACTCAAAGACGTGAGCAAAATGGCAACTAGTGCAAAAATATAAGATGTGGGTACGTGAAAATGACTTTCTTCCGATACTAAACCGAAAGTGTCGAATAACGTCATCGGTTGAATATAGGCTAAACCAATAATAATGATGTGCCAGAGCCCTAGCGTTTTTTGCAGTTTAGCTGCCGATTGAGTCCCAGAGATATTTGTCAACGGCGTTATCCTCTTAATCGTTGATCAAGGATCAGTCATGTTTGTTCAGGATTGTTTGAGACGAACAATCCCCCCTACATAAAAAGTAAAAACGCGCCAATCTACTCCATAATGATGCGCTTTGTCAGTATCTTTGTTTTCTTTTTTAGCAGAAAATATGCCACATTGATGAAAAAATATCAGACGCAGCAGTCTACCAATGAAAAGCCCGATGTTTAGAAAAACATCAGGCTAGATTTTCGGTTATATTGGCCTATTTTGTAGGAATTACCAAGCCTTTTTTAAGATAGCTTTGAGTTCTTCTAAATTGGCCTCTTTCGGGTTATAAATAATCGAACCATCGTTCAGGGCTTTTTCAGCCACTTCATCTAATTGCGCTTCGCTGACTTTACCCGTTTCTTGTAAAGTTCGTGGTAATTTGGTCAGTGCGTATAAGCGGTCACGAATGGCTAAGAGTGTCGAAATGGTTTTATCGGCACGTAAATGTGCAGGGGTTTGTGCGTAAACATCTGCGCCAGCCAATGGTAATAGCAGTTCGGCAATTTTATCAGCATTGACGTCTTTGTTGTATTCCAACACGTATGGCAAAAATAAATTCATGCAGAGTCCATGTGGTAAATGCGCCACAGCACCCAAGGCATGACCTAAGGAATGGACCAAACCCACCATAGAATTTGAAAACGCAATCCCCGCCATGGTTGATGCTTGTGCCAGTTCCAAACGGCCTTGTTCATCGCTTGGGTTGTCTAATACATTGAACAGGTTATTGCTGATTTTTTTAATTGCTGCCGTAGCATAAGCATCAGAAATTGGGTTGGCTGCCATGCAACTATAAGCTTCAATGGCGTGCGTCATGGCATCCATAGCCGTCATTGCTGTTAAATGTGGTGGCAAAGTTTGCGTCATACGCGGGTCTAAAATGGCTGCATGTGGCATTAAGTAATACGATGCAAACGGCATTTTGACGTTCTTTTCGGTGTCGGATACCACCGCAACCATCGTGACTTCTGAACCCGTGCCTGATGTAGTAGGAATCACAAAAAATGGTTTCAGTGGGCGCGGTAAGTTATGTGCACCTGAATATTGCAACAAGTCATCACCGCCTTCGCTGACTAAAATATTGGTAGCTTTAGAGGTGTCAATGACTGAACCGCCACCCACCGCAATAATGGCATCACAGTTGTTTTCACGGTACAACTGCGCAGCACGACGAACTGTTGCCACACTTGAATCTTGCGGGACATCATCAAAAACATAGCCAATCACGGCATCGGTAGATTCAAAAGCTGCTTCAATCGGGGCAAGCAAATTGTTGGAACGCACGCCTTTGTCAGTAATGATCATTGGGCGTTGTGAACCGAGTGTCGCCAATTCAAACGGAATATGTTCTAACGCAGCATGACCTGCAATGACTTTGACTGGGCAAAAAAATTCGTAATAAGGCTTCGCCATGTTATGCACTCCGTTTGAAATAAGATTGGGCAACTTTTAAATAGATATTGGCTGCACCTGATAGTTTTTCTTTTAAGCTGAGTTCAGTCGGATATTGTTTTACCGCCAGTTCTGCCAGTAATTTAGGCAAGATGAGCGCTTCCATTTTATTCAGGCAACGTACCAAGCGAATTGCATAAGATACATCACCATCGGCAATCATGCGGTCATGCGCAAAAGCCTGTGCGGTACTTTCCTGAAATGAAAACACTAAAAATGCATGATTTAAGTGTTTGAAGGTAATGGTTAAATCGGGTTTTTGTGCCGTATTCTGTAACAGTTCTAATTGATGATCCGCAGTGACTTTGGCAACAAAGGCTGGACCATTCGGAAAAACTTTCATAGACAACACAAAGTTGCTGGGAAATTTGGCAACTTCTTGTTTAATTTCTTCATCGACCTGACTTGCCATGACTAAACCTCTGCCAATCACATCCATCATGAGTTTGACATAGGCCAGTTGCAAAGCGGGTTTCACAGATTTAGTTGAAATCACGCGCTGAATCCCTGTGTTATAAATCATTATTTAGAGTAAATACTCTATTTTATTTCTTATTGAAAAGAAAGCCATTTATACGTGAATGACTTGTACGTCATTAAAGTAACCGCTGTTTTGTAAAGTTGCAATGATATCTGCGCAGAAGTTTTCAAAATGTGGATAGTCATTGACTAAATCCATCACACGTACCATTTCCAAACCTGCATAGCCGCAAGGGTTTATACTTTGAAAACCTGTTAAATCACAATCAATATTAAGAGCTAAACCGTGATAACTACGACCTTTGCGAATTTTAAAACCGAGCGAGCCAATTTTTCGTTCATTGACATATACTCCTGGTGCATCGGCTTTGGCATAGGCATCAACGCCGTATTTTTTTAGCAGTTCAATCATCAAATTTTCGGCATAAGACACCAACGTACGGACATTCCAGCCTAAACGGTTCAGGTCAAACATGAAATAGGCAACCAATTGACCTGGGCCATGCCATGTAACTTGACCACCGCGATCCGTCTGTACTACAGGAATATCCGTTGCCATTAAGATATGTTCGGCTTTACCTGCTTGCCCTTGGGTGAGTACATTAGGATGTTGCAAAATCCAGAGTTGGTCAGGGCTGTCAGCATCACGTTGTTCAGTCCAGTATTTCATTTCCTGAAAACGTGCTTCATAGTCAGTCAGGTCATGATATTGACGAATAATCAGGTTTGGCCGTTGTGCAGTATCCACAGAGATGCAGTCCTATCCATAAAAGCAAGAAATTGATTTTATTATACGAAAATGTCGTGGGTGTAGGGGATTTGTGGATGGAATAAGATTTTAGCAGCACAGAAACAAAAAAACACGCCCGAAAGCGTGTTATTTGAAAATCAATCTACAAAATTACAATGCAGTTTTAATCAAAGGGCAGGCTGCCAAATCTGCATAAATGGCATGCACTTGTTCCAATTCTTCAAAACGCAATTGTGCTGTAATTGAATGATACTTGCCTGTGCGTGATGGGGTAATGCTGATGCTTTGTGCATCAAACTCAGGGAAGTGTTTCACTAAAATTTCAACCACAGCAATACGCAGTTCATCACCCGCGTCACCAATGAGTTTAATTGGGTAATCCATTGGAAACACCCAAAGATGCTCTTGCAGTTCACGAGATGGGGTACGGTTGAATAACGTCATAAGCGTGTGTCTCTATCTCTATATCAAACGCCTGCTTAGGGCAGGCGTTTTTTGGTCTTGTTGAATAAATGAGGCTGAATTTTAAAATTTCAATAGCTCATTTATGCAGCAATTTTAGTCATTTTCTAAGAATGAACGTAAGTGTTCAGAACGAGAAGGATGACGAAGTTTACGTAAGGCTTTGGCTTCAATCTGACGGATACGTTCACGGGTCACATCAAACTGCTTACCCACTTCTTCCAAAGTATGATCGGTTGGCATATCAATACCAAAACGCATTTTCAGAACTTTGGCTTCACGTTCAGTCAAATTTTCAAGCACTTCACGGGTCGCTTCTTTTAAGCCTTCAGAGGTTGCCGCATCAACAGGTGAGGTGATGTTGCTGTCCTCAATGAAGTCACCCAAATGAGAATCTTCATCATCACCAATTGGCGTTTCCATAGAAATCGGCTCTTTGGCAATTTTCAGCACTTTACGAACTTTAACTTCGTCCATTTCCAAACGTTCGCCTAATTCTTCTGGAGTCGGTTCACGACCCATTTCTTGAAGCAATTGACGCGATACACGGTTGATCTTGTTAATAGTTTCGATCATGTGTACTGGAATACGAATGGTACGCGCTTGGTCGGCAATAGAACGGGTAATCGCCTGACGAATCCACCATGTTGCATAAGTCGAGAACTTATAACCACGACGGTATTCAAACTTGTCTACCGCTTTCATCAAGCCGATGTTACCTTCTTGAATCAAGTCTAGGAATTGTAAACCACGGTTGGTGTATTTTTTCGCAATCGAAATCACCAAGCGTAAGTTGGCTTCAACCATTTCTTTCTTCGCACGACGGGCTTTAGCTTCACCTACTGCCATACGTTTAGAAATGTCTTTGATGCCTTTCACATCTAAGCCTAACTCTTTTTCAATGTCGGCAATTTTTTGTTGGAATGCCAAAATATCTGGACGTACTTTTTCCAAATAACCTTTTTGGTCGGCAGGTGCTTTGGCAATGTGCTCATCTAACCAAGCAAAGTTAGATTCCTGACCTGGGAATGAGGTACGGAATACAGTACGATCCATACGACCACGACGTACCGCATAACGCATCACTTCACGTTCAGCAGTACGAATTTGTTCATGTGTACCACGAATCATTTCCGAAATAATATCGAATAAACGTGGCGTAAATTTAAACATCATGAATACCGTCGCTAAAGCTTCTAAAGCTTCTTGTGCTTCGGCACTTTCACGACCATGTTTTTCAATAGCTGCAATTTTTGCAAGATAAGCCTGTTCCAATTCACCAAAACGCATTCTTGCAATTTCTGGGTCTGGACCTGAATCTGCTTCTGATTCTTCTTCGGCTTCAGCCTCTTCTTCCTCATCGTCATCATCAAGTTTAACGTCTTTGGTCGGTTTGTTGCTGGTATCTTCTTCTTTGTCTAAATCGGCTTCGTCCTCTAAAACTTCTGGAATTTCTTCATCGGTTTCAGGGTCTAAATAACCTGATAAAATATCAGCAAGGCGACGTTCACCTGCTTCATAATCTTTATATTCTTGCAGTACCACTTGCACAGCGTTTGGCCAGTAGGCAATCGAGTGAAGTACATCGCGAATCCCTTCTTCAATACGTTTCGCGATGCTAATTTCACCTTCACGCGTTAACAGCTCAACCGTACCCATTTCACGCATATACATGCGCACAGGGTCTGTGGTGCGACCAGGCTCATTTTCTACAGAGGCAAGTACGGCGGCAGCTTCTTCTTCAGCAACTTCGTCGGCAGCTTCCGCATTACCCTCAAACATTGCATCATCAGATTCAGGCGCACGTTCATGCACAGGAATACCGACGTCTTGAAGCATTTGAATAATGTCTTCAATCTGCTCGCTTTCTGTGATTGAGTCCGGGAGATGATCGTTAACCTCAGCGTAAGTTAGGTAACCTTGCTCTTTGCCTCGGCTAATCAGAGCCGCTACTTGCGAAGTAGGGGAATTCATATCGCTCATCTTTGCTTACTCTTCGTTGAATCTGTGGCAGTGAAAAACCGTGCATGATAGCACAATTCGCTTTAAATAAGGGGGGAATTGATCAATCAAGCATGATTTTAAAATGATGTTTGAATGAAGAATTTGATAGGAATATGGGGCTTTAATACTGTTTTTCAAGTCAATTTCCTTTTTGCCCACAAAATATTTTTATGATTGGGGCGAATCTCAAATAATGATACTAACTTGTCCATAAATACACAAATTTCCCCCAAGGCTGCAAGCGGTTTATGTTGCAGTTATTTGAAAAAAATAAATAAAACTTGACAATGGTGAAAAAGGCAGATAAATAGCGGCTTGACCCTTCACATTTTTTCATTCTGAGGTAGTTTTAGTGTCTTCTACAGATTTTGAACTAGATGATAACTACGGTGATGATGATGTTAATTTCGATGAGGCATCAAACAAAATAAGCGCGAAAGAATCTTTAGAAAAGCGCCGTTTGATTGATGATTTACTCGCACAACGTCGTTTGGAGCGTGAGCTCAAAGATTTTGATTACGATTTTGACGATGATGACGACGAAGATGACTAAAATCAGGTACTGTATCGGGCATTGAAAATGTTATGCTACACCCCTAAATTGACACCGATGGATTTGAAATGACTGCTTTAGATTTAGACCTGTTAAGTGAATATCTAGATGGCGACCAAAACGAGCATGGTCTAGACTTCGCTGCAACGCATGGTTTCTTGTGCGCCATTGCAGTTGGACCTCAATTTGACCCATGGTTAAATGAATTGTTTGAAGGCAATCAAAAGAAAGTCCCTGCCGAAATTATTGCGCAAATTGAGGCTTGGTTAGAAAGCATTCGCCAAAGTTTAGCCAATGAAGAAGGCATTGAGTTTCCATTTGAAATTGAAGAAGCAGAAGTTGATTCAAGTTTAGGTGATTGGAGCGTTGGCTTTGTCGATGCGATGTTCTTAAACGAAGAAGCGTGGTTTAGACCTGAATTTGAAGAACAATTGGTTGATTTAACTTTGCCAATGATGGTGTTCAGTGGCATTGATGAAGAAGATCCACAGATGGAAGCTTTCCGTCGAAACGGTCAGTTAATGGACGAAATAGCAGAAGAAATTCCTGAGAATCTGAATGAGTTGTATTTAATGTATCACACGCCTGATTAAGCTGCAAAATTTATTTGAGAGATTCAGTTTTTTGCATATATGAAGGGTTTATCCGCAAAAAGCACTGCTAAATGCAGTGCTTTTTTGTGGCTCTAAGATGAATAGATTTGTGCTATATATGTAGCGGAACTTTGCCCACTAGCGTGTAGCGCGATCCCAAGCATCTTTTACCGCAAATTTGGCTTGTTCCCACGTTAAGCGAGAACTCCCTTTAATATGTTCCCATTTCCCTTTTAAATCGTGTTCCACATCTTCAAAGCGGGTATGTGCATCATAGTGTGGGCGGTTTTCATAACCAACACGGTAGGCATTTTGATAGTCACGTTCATATTCTAAATCGGGGTAATGACTACGTGTTTGAGCATAATAGTCTGTATTGAGACTATTGGCACGCCAGTACGTTTCTTCTTCTGTAGGGTTTACTGCTTCTGCAGCGCCTTTACCAGCCAAGCCACCAACAACGGCACCTACAGCACCACCCACCACAGCACCTACTGGACCACCTAATGCGCCAACGGTTGCACCTGTTGCCGCACCCCCAACTGCGCCAAGACCTGTACCAACAGGGTGTGCACCAGGTTCTCCTGTAATTGGGTCGGCATTTAAACGATCACGCTCTTCTTTGGGTAAGTTTTTAACCACATCACGGTCAATCTTATCATTGCGTTCAAAATCTGACATCCGAATCACCTTTTTCTCTTTGTATGCGTTATTGCGTTTTTATATTCATAAACCGCTATGAATAGGTTTAATTTACGCTGCTACAATGTAGATTTGTACTCTATTCAGAATGTGTTTCAGTTACAGCGCATGTCCGACGTAAATTTATGTGTCATATATCAGCCTGATGTTAATTTTAAGTGTTTACTGTTATGGTTCAATGTAAAATACGCGCTTTAGGTAAGCTTATAAAAACGTTTTGTGATAATAACGATTCGCATACCAACCATAAGCAACATGAAAAATTGCGCCATGAATTGCAATCAAACACAGCATCACCACCGCAGACAAAGCCAGTCCTGCTTTATCTGCAGCTTGTAAAATGGCCTCAGCATTCGGGTTCATGAGCACTAAGAAAAACACAAAGAAGCTGCCAATAATAATCGCGACTGCACTTGAGCCCCAGACCAGTTGAATTTTTTCATCACTGCTCGGTAAGCGTTGTTCTTTTTTGACAAAATGTCCTGCGCTAATGAATGCTGCGGCAATTAATGCAGGGAGTAAGGTTAAGCCACCTAAGTTCAGACCAAAAATCAATACGCTAATGAGTAAGACCAGCGCAATACTGTAAACCGCAGCAAAAAATAATAAATATGGTTTCATGTCTGATTTTCCCCAAAAAATTGATTCAATTACGCAGCAACGAGCGCATTAGTCACGCATTTTACGTTTATGCCTACGGTATAAAAGCATGGCGATGACTAAGAGCACCAAGCCGATAATGACATGACTGACCTGACTGAAAATTTGCTGCATCAATTGTTGGTTTTCACCAAAATAATAACCCAGGCAGGCTAAAAAAGTGGTCCAGATGATTGTGCCTAAACCACTATAAAACATAAATTTCCAAAATGGCATGTGACTCATGCCTGCAGGAATACTAATCAGAGAACGAATGGCGGGAATCATGCGCCCAAAAAATACAATCCGATGTCCATATTGTTCAAACCAATGTAGGGAGTTTCGGACATCTTGTTCTTTAATCCATAGATATTTACCGTAGCGATTCACCCAGTGGTAAATACTTTCGTGTTTACAGCGATAACCCACCCAATACAACACTGCCGCCGCGACCAATGAGCCGATACAGCCCGCAATAATGACACCCAATAGCAATAATTGCCCTTGCGATGCAGAGTAGCCTGCAGAGGGCATAATAATTTCAGAGGGAACAGGTGGAAAGACATTATCCAGAAACATCAACAGGGCAATACCTAGGTAGCCCAGTTGTTCCATAATGGAAATAATCCATTCAGTTAAGTTCATGCAAGTCGTGCTTTAGAAAAGTGCTTCTATCCTAAGCAGTATTGGTCAAACAGTAAAGTCTTGCGCAATCTGGACTTAATCAAGCTCTGCATGGGTCAGGGTATAGATATATACACGTCTTAAGCTATACGCCACGAGGATAGGGATGGCACAGAGCAGGGCGTAATTCAAGAAATGCGCTTGCAGATGGTAGCCTACAAATGCCGCAATAATACCGCCTAAAATTGCACCTAAAGCTACAATAAAAGTATGTGATTTATGTTCCAAACAATCTTGCATTGTTGCACTATGCGCAGCAGTCACCGCTTTTACAGGCGTAAAACGTAGTGTGTGCATTGAATTTGAAATTGTTGTTTTAGGCATAGCGTCACTCCTGATTGCGGCATATAAATTTAGGAATACATAACGATCCTTGAATTTTGGGTCACGGAATATGTTGAGTTTGTGCTGAACATCCGCACGAATAGAGCCACAAATTTTGTGGCTTATTTTGATTGAATGCTATCACCTAATCAGGGGATATTGCGCAATGCTTGGTAAACATGCGTTGTAATTTTATGTTCTATGTAATCTTGCATGAAGCGTATAGATGGACATAAAAAAATCCCCATACAGGATGAGGACTTTTCATGATCGATGGTCGATACAACATTAACATGGCTTTAATTAGCCTTATTGATGTGTATGAGCCTGTATTGATTACAGACGTTTACGTTTAGCTGCGGCAATTTGTGATTGGCGCATACGGAAACCTTCTTTTTGTTTCTCGCTGGTTTTATCAATACAGTACACGCAAGATACGCCGTGTTCATAGCTTGGTAATTCAACTTCTTTAGGCAGTAATGGCCAACCGCAAGCATGACATTTGGTGTTTTGACCTTCTTGCATGCCATGTGTTACCGCTGTACGACCATCAAATACGAAACATTCGCCTTCCCATAAGCTTTCATCGGCTGGTGTTTCTTCTAAGTATTTGAGTACGCCACCTTTTAAGTGATAGACCTCGGTAAAACCTTCTTGTAACAATAAAGAGGTCGATTTTTCACAACGAATCCCGCCTGTGCAGAACATCGCAATTTTTTTGTCTTTATGCTGTTCTAGGTTTTTTTTCACATATTCTGGAAATTCACGGAACGTTTCAGTTTTTGGGTCAATTGCGCCCTTAAACGTTCCTGCTTTGTATTCATAGTCATTACGGGTATCAATCAGAATAACATCGTCACGGGCAATCAGTTCATTCCATTCTTTCGGGTCTAGGTAGTGACCGACTAAATCACGTGGTTTTACTTCTACACCCAAAGTCACAATTTCTTTTTTGAGCTTGATTTTCATTTTACGGAATGGCTTTTCAGAGCTATGTGACTCTTTGTATTCCATTGATGTAAAACCTTCATCCCACAGAAATTGATGAACTTGATCAATGGCGGCACGATCACCCGCCACAGTTCCATTAATGCCTTCACCTGCCACAATAAGAGTACCGCAAAGGTTGATTGAATTTACCAAATCTAATAAGCGTTGTTGAAGATCGGCAGGATCTGAAACTTCTTTGAATTGATAAAGTGCGGCAACAACCCAAGTCGTGGTCGCTGGCTGTTCTACAGGTGCAAGCTGTTCTACAGTAGCGTTCATGGAGTACTCCAATAGATGAAAGACAAAAATTTAAGGCGCATATTCTAACCTGCTTTGTGTGAATATGCGAGAAAACCGAGCGCGGTACATGGTTTGTAAAGCACGACACAACATTTTAAAAATGGAGCAGAACGGAGTATGATGCCACTCGTTTCAAAGAAGAATGTTGTGTTCATATTGATGCGTCAACAGGTGTTGTTAAATATTGGAGTGTTGTGTTGAGTAAGGATCGTCAAATTGCCACTTTAACCCCGTGTGCAGGTCGTTGTTCTACGGTGTTTGGTGATGCTGTCTGTCGAGGTTGCCGTCGTTTTAACCATGAAGTGATTCAATGGAATAGTTATACGCCTGAACAACACACTGCCGTTTGGCGTCGCTTAGATGCACAGCTTGATCAGATTTTAGTGCCTATGCTGCCTTTTGCCGACCTGTGTCATGTCGAAGAGTTTATCCGCTCTAAGCGTGTGCGTTTACGTGATGATGCTTCAAAAGGGCGTAAGCTGTATCATGCATTGAAAATTTGTGAAAAAAATCGACATTTTACCGATGAAAGCGGCTTGGGCATTCACGACAAAGAAGTGCGACCTTTGTGGCAAGAGTTTGAACGTCGTGTGTTGGCGCTTGCAACCGCAAGTTATGATTTTGCATTCTTACGTGCCGATGGCATCAGTCATAGCTTATTGCATAGCTTGCAAGATGACTAATTTGTAAGTCTTGCTATGAGGTCTGCAAAGAGTAGACAGACTTTTATTGAGCCATAAAAAAAACTCGCAAAATTTGCGAGTTTTTTTATTTTGTACAGGAATGGCTTAAGCCACTTGTACAGGAATACAGTTTGCAGTGTGGCTCACGGTATTGTCTGGGTTTGCATAGACCAAACGTGGTTCGTGCGCATTGGCTTCTGCTTCAGTGAAGTCACCAAAGGTTGCAATAATAATAATATCGCCTACATCGGCTTGGTGTGCAGCACCACCATTGACTGAAATGATGCCTGAGTTGTCTTCACCACGAATTGCATAAGTTGTGAAGCGCTTACCATTGGTCACGTTCCATACGTGGATTTCTTCATATTCACGAATGCCAGCCAAATCCATGAGTGTTCCGTCAATTGCACATGAACCTTCGTAGTGAAGTTCTGCATGAGTTACAAAAGCACGGTGGATTTTGCATTTTAATAAACGAGATAGCATGGTGAGCGTCTCCTTAGTGGACCTAAGATTTTATCTTATGGTTGAATTCAAACACTGCTTGCTGGATGTCAGTTCCGAGCAGAAAGCGCATTTTGCTCTGAAAATTGCGACATGGCAAGTGTGATTGTTCAACAATTGTGGATTCATCAGTTCGGTTTATAGGCATTGATTTGATTCATGGCTTGTTGTACTTCGCCATTGACCAGTAACTTGATACGACCTAATGCATGTGCAAGTGCATCATCCATTAAAGTTTGCTCGCTACTCGGTGCTTTGCTCAGTACATGACCAGACACGCGTTCTTTTGAACCCGGATGCCCAATACCAATGCGTAAACGATGGAAGTTTGGACCTGTGTGCGGCACGATGTCACGTAAACCATTATGTCCACCATGACCACCACCCGTTTTTAGGCGAATGATCCCTGGGCTCATATCCAGTTCATCATGAGCAATCAGCATTGCCTCAGGTGCAATTTGATAGAATTTGGCGAAGGGAACAACACTTTGACCAGAACGGTTCATAAAGGTTGTGGGTAATAACAGACGAACGTCTTGACCTTCGATATTACCACGTCCGCTGATCCCATGAAATTTAGGATCGACTTTTAATGCGATGCCATATTGATCTGCAAGGCGTTCTACAAACCAGAAGCCTGCATTATGGCGGGTTTGGGCATACTCTTTACCAGGGTTGCCCAAACCAACAATCAGTGAAATATTAGCCACTAATTACACCATAAACACTTATGCGCGTTTGAAGTCAGCGTGCATAGGTGTGTTTTTAGCAGGGTGACGTTGTAACGCTTGAATTTTCACGTTTTCAACTTTGTCACCGACTTTGATTTCTACAACTTCTTCAAAGAAAGCATTGCTTTCTAAAACTTTTACAAGCTCACGAAGTTCTAAAGTGATTGATACTGGTTCAGCGTCGCCACCATAAATGATAGCTGGAACTAATGCAGCGTGACGAAGGCGGCGGCTCGCACCTTTCCCTTGGTTAGCTGCTTCTCGCGCTTGAGCGTTTAATACGAAGTTTGCCATGATAGACATCCTTATTTTGAGTTTAAATAAACTAGATCTGCGACCAATCTAGTGATAGAAAACCCTGCCAAAGTGGCAGGGCTTTGAAAATTCAGCGCATTATTATAGATAAGAATCGAACATTGCGCTAATAGATTCTTCGTTGTTAATGCGACGAATTGTTTCTGCAACCATGCTTGCTACAGATACTTGGCGAATTTTACCAAGTGCTTGTGCTTCTTCTGAAAGAGGAATGGTGTCGGTAACAACCAGTTCATCAATCACAGAATTTTTCAGGTTTTCAATCGCTTTGCCTGAAAGTACAGGGTGGGTCGCATAAGCAACTACGCGGCGAGCACCAAAAGTTTTGAGCGCATCGGCAGCTTTGCATAATGTACCTGCAGTATCTACCATGTCATCTACAATGACACAGTCACGATCTTTTACATCACCAATCAAATGCATCACTTGTGATTCATTCGCTTTTTGACGACGTTTATCGATAATTGCAAGATCGATATCACCCATTTGTTTTGCAACAGCGCGTGCACGAACCACACCACCAACGTCTGGTGAAACTACCATGAGGTTGTCGTGTGACTGTTGACGCAGGTCAGCCAATAGCGCAGGCGTACCATAAATGTTGTCTACAGGGATGTCGAAGAAACCTTGAATTTGGTCTGCGTGCAAGTCAATCATCACCACACGGTCAATACCTACAGTGGTGAGCATATCTGCAACCACTTTAGCGGTAATTGGAACACGCGTAGAACGAGGACGACGGTCTTGGCGGGCATAACCGAAGTAAGGAATCACGGCGGTAATACGACCTGCACTTGCACGACGCAACGCGTCAGCCATCACCAAGATTTCCATGAGGTTGTCATTGGTTGGCGCACAAGTAGGTTGTACGATAAATACGTCTTTACCACGGACATTCTCGGTAATCTCTACAGCAATCTCACCATCAGAGAAGGTAGAAACTGATGCAGCACCTAAAGGAATGTGCAAGTGGCTTACGACTTTTTGAGCGAATTGTGGATGCGCGGTTCCACTAAAAACGACAAGATTGGGCATGAAGCACCCTTGGCGGTTGGTGTATGTAGGAATAGATGGCAGGGGTAGCTGGATTCGAACCAACGGATGCCGATATCAAAAACCGGTGCCTTACCACTTGGCGATACCCCTAATGCGGCAGAACTTTAATATTTTTACGGCACTCTGTCAAGGTGAGTTAACAGGATAACGCGAATAAAGGGTGTTCTGTCTAATGCGAGAAAATGGCAGGGGTAGCTGGATTCGAACCAACGGATGCCGATATCAAAAACCGGTGCCTTACCACTTGGCGATACCCCTAGATTTGATCACTGTAAGATGGCAGGGGTAGCTGGATTCGAACCAACGGATGCCGATATCAAAAACCGGTGCCTTACCACTTGGCGATACCCCTAATACAGTAATCTACAGGTGAATGAGATGGCAGGGGTAGCTGGATTCGAACCAACGGATGCCGATATCAAAAACCGGTGCCTTACCACTTGGCGATACCCCTATTGTACTGTGAAATGTCGTAATGGAGATTCATTTAAGCTATACACTAAGTACGCAGTACATGGTGAGTTCGCCAAAATGTGGTCTACATTCATTTCTGTAGTCACTTCAGTAAAGACACAAGCACCTGTACCTGTAAGCTTTGCTTGACCAAACTGGTCTAAATAACGCATTGCTTCATCTACTTCGGAGTATAAATTTCGCGCCACAGGCTCAAAATTATTTCCAAAGTCAGATGGCTTTATCTGATAGCCGCAGAATTTAGTGGGCTTCGTGTTTCTTGTCAATGTTTTTTGTGAAAAAAGTAGTTGAGTGCTGATAAAACAGTCAGGTTTTAACACAATATATTGTTTTGGGGCTAAGTCTATGAATGTTAACTGTTCACCAATGCCTTCTGCCCATGCATTGCGACCATACACAAAGATCGGTACATCTGCTCCGAGCTGTAAACCCAGTTCTGCCAGTTTTTGAGTATCGAGGCCACATTGCCAAAGTTGATTGACCACAATTAAAGTGGTTGCGGCATTGGATGAACCGCCGCCAAGCCCTGCACCCATAGGGATGTGCTTCTCAATTGCTATATTTAAACCTGTGGTTTGTTTCGCGTAAGGCATTAAAATTTGCGTGGCTTTGTAAATCAGATTTTGTTCTAAATCGACGCTGTTTAAACCCTGAATGTGAATGCTTTGAGTATCATTGATTTCAAATTCTAGCCAGTCATATAAATCAATCAGTTGAAAAATAGTCTGCAATTCATGGTAGCCGTTGTCACGACGCCCAGTAATGTGCAAAAACAGATTTAATTTGGCAGGTGAGGGTACACGAATCATGACTAAACTTGGCAAGTGATTAACGATTTTGGATGAGCATTGTAATACGGTTTTCTTGCCCTGATTCAAGTCCCTGTTTCAAAATCAGGCGGTTTGGCAAACTGGCACTGTCGTTATAGCTCAAATCGACTGTCCAACCATCTTCAATAAATTGAGTTGGGCGCTGTTGGGGATCTTTTTGAATTTGGGCATTGACCGTTGCAGGTCGGGCTTGTACCCAATCGACCAAGTGGGTGATAGGCGCTTGCCAGCCCGTGGCTTGTTCTAACAGTTCTTCAGGACTTTCTGCATAAATTAACCCTGTTTTGGCACTATTGAGGGTGACTTGTCCAGGTTTTCCGTTAATTTGTGTTTTCCCAACGCCTAAAATGCCGCTCAGTTCAATGTCAAACTGCTGTTGCTGCTGTACCCAAGTAAAAAAGGCACTGCCAGATTGCTGTGGAGTGCGCACGCCAATTTTGCCTTGCAAGTTAAATTGATTTTCAGCTTCAACTTGCTGTGAAACATTGGCTGGTTTTTGTACGAAAGGCTGACAACCTGTCAGCACAAGGCTACTGGTGGCAAAAAGGGTTAATCCTAATTTTGAAAATAAACGCATGAATCATTTAACTCTTTTTAACTGGCTGCGGTAACAATAGCGAATTTAATTGTTGCAATTGCGGATCATTCGGATGATTTTGTTGTAATTGTTGTAACACTTGGCTGAATTTTTGAATATTACCTTGCATATACAACGATTTTGCATAACGTGAGCCAATCGCGGCACTATGACTCAGTGCGTAGGCTTTTTCCAACGCTTGAGCCGAAGCGGTATAGTCATTTTGTAAATAGCTGACATAACCTAAGGTATCTAAAATAGAGGCCTGTTCAGGAGCAAACTCAAGTGCTTGCTCAACATAGCGACGCGCTTCGTCTAAACGGCGATTTTGAAGCGCAAGGGTATAGGCGTACGCATTTAAATAGGTTGGGCTGTTCGGCTCAATTTCCAGTAACTTGGTGAGCAGTTGATCCAGTTTGTCTTTTTCCTGATGTGCATCGAGTAGTAAGACTTCTGAATAGATCAGATCAGGATCATCGGGTAGGTTTTTGATGGCTTCATCCAGCAAACGCAGAGCCGCTTTTTTATTGTCCATACGTTTTAAAATATCGGCCTGTGCCTGATATAAAAAACTGGCATGCTGTGGATAATTGACCCGTTCCTGCGTTAAAAAGCGCAGTGCATCGTTTAGTTTATCTTGCTGGGCAAAAATACTGATCATGTTGCGACGTGAAACGGTATAGAGGCTACCATCGACCAAACGATAATAGGCTTTGGCTGTTTCAAAATGCTGTTTACGTTCGGCATTGACCGCCAAATAGAAATAGGCTTCGTTTTGATATTGTGCCGAATAGCGCAGCTCTACCAAATACTTTTCAGCTTTTTCGTATTGTTGTAAGTCAATACTGGTCAAACCTGCAATAAATAAGGCTTCATCTTCCGTAGGCCATTTTTTTAAAATGGCTTCCAGCTTTGTTAGCGCCAAAGTTGCTTCATTTTTTTTGACCAGATATTTGGCTTCGGCTAAACGGACTTCAAAATTATTTTTGTGTTTACGGCTAGATTTGGCATACCAAGCTGCTGTTTCTTCTTCATTGCCGAGCGCGCTCAATAAATTGGCTTTCATTAAAATATAGCCAGTGACTTTCGGGCGTTTACGCAACGCTTGGTTAATGGTATCGAGGGCAGCTTGATATTGTCCATTTTGCGCTTTTAAACCTGCAATTAATACCAAAATCGATGGATTGAATTTGGCTTTGCTGGTGCGCAGAGCTTGAATCAAAAACTCACGGTCTTCCACAGATTCAGGAGAAATGCCTGCCAAAATTTGTTCTAAGTCAGCCGTTGCATCAATATTTAGAATTTTGTCTAAGGTTTCTGCGGCTAAGTCGTACTCATGTGCTTTTAGCGCAATGTGCGCCAAATAAAACAGCGCAGGCACATCGGATGGTTCTTGTACTACCCAATGTGTTGCAATGTCTAGTGCGGCGCTTAGGTCGTTTTGTTCAATCGCAACATTTAGGGCGCGTTGCTTAATAGAGGTCGAGTTATTCTTAATTGCCAAGACAGTATAGTTGTGTAATGCCGTTGGAATATCACCATAAGCCAAGGCAAACTCTGCGACCA
Source organism: Acinetobacter sp. PW68 (assembly GCF_020982655.1). Taxonomy (NCBI): domain Bacteria; kingdom Pseudomonadati; phylum Pseudomonadota; class Gammaproteobacteria; order Moraxellales; family Moraxellaceae; genus Acinetobacter; species Acinetobacter sp. PW68. The sequence goes on from NZ_JAHZSX010000001.1 coordinate 657,507, forward strand.
TGGTTTGTTTTACCGCATTATAATTTGAATTTGCATGATAAATTTCTTCAGATGCTCTAAGATGAGCAACTGAAGCCATGCTACCGACCAGTAAGAATGTGGTAGAATATTGCTTAATTGTAGCGCCGTATGGTCGGCTATTTGTTTGACGCAATTTTTTCTTTATCCAAGTAATGCTTTTTATGACACCGTTATTGCACAATAGCATAAATTTAGCGAAATGATGATCTGATATGTCTTTCTTTGCATTGGGTGTCAACCATCAAACCGCCTCTGTAGAGTTGCGTGAGCAAATTGCATTTAACCCAGAAAAATTAAGTGCCTTACTTGCTGAGCAAAGCCAACATCCCGAACTGAATGATTTGGTGGTGGTGTCTACCTGCAACCGTACCGAAGTCTACGCCATGTCTGAACATCCAGAACAGGTGTTGGATTGGCTTGCACAAGTGAATGGTATCGATGCACAGCAATTGAGTCGTCATGTTTATCGTTATGAGAATGCACAGGCGGTGTCGCATTTAATGCGTGTAGCCAGTGGGCTAGATTCTCTCATGTTGGGTGAGCCGCAAATTTTAGGTCAGGTCAAAACTGCCCTGTCTTTAGCTAAAGACGCGCATACGGTTTCGCAACAACTCAACCGAATTTTTGAATATGCTTTTTATGCTGCCAAACGGGTACGTTCAGAAACTGCCGTAGGTAGCCATGCTGTGTCGATGGGTTATGCGGTTGCGCAACTGGCGTTACAAGTTTTTAGTCACCCTGCAAAACTGACGGTGATGGTGGTGGCTGCAGGCGAAATGAATAGCCTTGTGGCAAAGCATTTAGCAGAAATGGGCGTCGCTAAAATATTAATTTGTAACCGTACCCGTGCCCGTGCCGAAACATTGGCGCAGGAAATTGCGCATCAGGTAGAAGTTGAAATTATTGAGTTTGATCAGCTTGCGGCTAATTTACATCGTGCCGATGTGATTTCAAGTTGTTCGGGAAGCTTGCATCAGGTGATTGCTTATCATGAGGTGAAAGCAGCTTTAAAAAAGCGCCGATATCAGCAAATGTTGTTAGTCGATTTGGCCGTACCACGTGATATAGATCCTAAAATAGAAAACTTGGATGGCGTGTATTTGTACGGGGTCGATGACTTGCAAAGCGTGATCGATGAAAACTTGGCACAGCGTCGTCAAGCTGCTGTGGAAGCAGAAGTCATGGTTAATCAGCTTGTGACTGAGTTGGTAACCCATCAAAAAGTTCAGCAAGCGGGTGCAACCATTCATGCTTACCGTGAACATGGCGAAAGCTTACGTCAGGAAGAATTAAACTTGGCGATGGCGCGTATTGCCAAAGGTGAAGATGCTGCACGGGTTATGCAAGAATTTTCTTATCGTTTAACTCAAAAATTACTCCATCCAACTTCTATTTTATTACGTGAAGCAGCCAAAGGCGATGAGCCTGAATGTTTTGAGTTTATGCAGGAAAATTTGGCAGCGACAATCAAAAGTCGTCGTAAATAAGCTGGATCATCGTGATTCACAAAAAATGATTGAGTTTGGTCGATATAAAACTCACTCTATAAGACCAGATTGTTTATTCCTCTAGCAAAGTTAGCGATCTTTTTTTATCAATTTCATAAATTTGATGTTTCAAACGCTTCATTTCTTCAATGCTGCTGAATTTTTTAGAGCGAATTTTTTGCTGTAAACAGTCGTATTGCAATTTAGTTGAAAAATCTTGAGCCAATTTATCAACATGCTCGGGAGAGGTTGTGTAATCACTGACATTGGCTTGTTGTAAAATACGCTGTAATTCATAGTGATACGCCGAACATGCACCCAAAATATAATATTTGGCTTGTTCAGGATCATCGGGTAGATCATCAAAAATAGTATTTAAAATATTTAAGATTTGATGCAGCAGGTGATCACTTGGAATCAGTGCACGTAACGGTTCAAAGTGAATATACAAATACGGATGATTGATTAGAATCGCAATCACATATTCTTCAGCATCAACTTTGGTGCTAAAACTCAAAGATGCATCGTTATTGGTCTGTGCCTGCCATTTACGGTTAAAGCCTAACTTTTCACGAAAAAACTGTTGCAGCAAATAACGATAAGAACCCGTTTTGGGCAAAAGTTCGGTCAATTGCCGGAGTTCGCCCATGACCTGACTTTTGCCTTCAGGGGTACTGATATTATGGCCTTGGGTGAGATGTGCAAAAACAAAATCTGACAGTAAAGGCGCCTGATCTAATAAACGTCGGAAATTTTCGATGCCCTCACGACGAATAAGTGAGTCTGGGTCGTGCTCATTCGGTAAAACAAAGAATTTCAGTTCACGCCCATCATTTAACAAAGGCAGCGCAATTTCCAATGTGCGACGTGCGGCTTTTTGACCTGCGGCATCTCCATCAAAAGCGATGGTAATGCGGTTATTTTGACGGAACAGAATATTTAAATGATCGGTATTGCTTGCTGTACCAAGTGTTGCTACAGCACCATAAACGCCGTATTGCTGTAAGGCAATCACATCCATATAGCCTTCAACCATTAAATAGTCTTGGGCTTTCAGTTTGCGTCCTTCATATAAACCATAGAGCAATTGGTTTTTATGAAACACTTCCGAGTCGGGCGAGTTGATGTATTTGGGTTTGATTTCATCATTCAGTGCACGGCCACCAAAGCCGACCACACGACCTTTGCTGTCACGGATTGGGAAAATCACCCGATCACGCAGTAAATCGAAGTCACGTCCTTTGTCACTGGTACGAATCAAGCCTAGAAGTTTTAAACCTGCAATATCTTGCGGAAAGGCTTTTTCTAAATGCTGCCAATCTTCAGGTGCATAACCCAAACGCCAAAACTGCAAGGTTTGTGCGGTTAAACCACGTTTTTGAAAATACTGCTGCGCGGCAGGGCTGTGCGGCAATTGCTGCTCATAATATTGCGCTACATTTTCTAGCAAGTCGTATAAGTTGCCTTCCTGTGCAGGAGTTTCCTGCGTGCTGTCCCATTGCTCAAAGCTTGCAAACGGGTCGGCACTGTTTTGAAATTCCGAGTTCTGAAATTCCGAATTTGCGTATTCAGCACTTTGAAATTCGGCAAAAGGATCAAAGTCGATGCCTGTAGCAACCAAAGCCTGCTCGTTTGTTGCAGCTTGAGTCGCAGAAATTTCGTTTTGTTCTTTTGCTGTTGGCTTGGGTTGAGCTATCGGTGTTGGCTTTTTGGCTTCGCGTTTATAAGAAAGTTTTTTATTGTCGTGCTGATCTTTCGGGAGTTCGATGCCTGTTTGACTGGCCAAGTCTTTCATGACATCTATAAAATTACGGTTATCAATATCCATTAAAAAACGGATGGCGTTACCATTTGCTTGACAACCAAAGCAATGATAATACTGCTTGTCACGATAGACGTGAAAAGACGGGCTTTTTTCCTGATGGAACGGGCAGCAGCCCGAATAGGTACGACCAGTTTTTTTTAATTTCACGCGCTGACCAATCAGATCGACAATATCGGTGCGATCTAAAATTTGATCAATCGTGTGCTGTGGAATGGCCATACGGTTTTTTCTGTTATCTCTTGGTAGTGAAAGGTTCGCCGAACAGGTCGAATACATCAGACTGTGCTGATTGACTCATTGAGTATTCTCTTTTTATCTTTTTCTAGGGCAGGAAACAAGCCCATAAAAGACCAAAGGGCAAGTATCATAACTTGCCCTTTGCATTTTTCAAAACTGAAAAACAGTCGTAAAGGTTTTATTCAGCACTGTCGTTTTCAGATTTTGGACGATCGAGCAAACCAAAACTCAAACGGTTGGTGAGGCTGCGTGACGGCTCTGCTTGCGCTTTAGCATCTGACTGCTGTGCTTCGGTGCTGCTTTGCGCTTCACGTCCGAAAATACCCAAAGTTGCACGATTAAGCCAGCTGGCATCATGGCGCGCAGCACGTAAATTCACGCTACCATCCGCTTTGACCAAGTTTGGATAATTCAGCTTCAACACATCAATATATTGCTGAGCCGTGGCTTGATCGCCCAATTTACCATAACCGTAAGCCACCGTTGCCAATGCTTCAGGAATTTGCGGTGTTTGCGGATAGTGTTCAATCACCCACAATGAGCGCTCAACTGCAGCCACCCATGCTTTACGTTTAATGTTATAACGTGCTGCATTCATTTCGGCTTCAGCCAGTTCCTGACCAATAAACTGCATACGCTGTGCCGCATCTACCGCATAAGTGCTTGATGGATAGCGACGGATAAAATCGACAAAGTTTTGATAGGCCAATTTTAAATAGCTAACATCACGGTGCGATTGCTTGAGCGAGGTATAACGCAACAAGCCATCATAGTTTTGTTCCATATTCGCCACGCCACGTACATAGTAGGCATAATCGGCTTTAGGGTGCTGCGGGTTCATGCGGATAAAACGATCTGCAACAGCAATTGCACCTTCATAATCCTTTTGCTGGAATTTTGCATACAACAATTCAAGCTGCGCCTGCTGCGCATAATCACCCGTTGGGTAATAGGTTTCTAAAGCTTCGAGATGCTTAACGGCATCGGTGTATTGACCACGATCCAGTGCTTTTTCTGCTTTTTCAATATAAACCTGTTCGCTAGATTGCGGACCAGTATCGACCACTTCTTTTTTTGGATTGCTGCTACAGCCCACAATTGCAGACGCAACGCCGAGTGAAAAAGCAAGCATTGTTATTTTATAACGTGGTAGCGACATAAAAATTCCTCTGTTAATACGGGCAATGAGCTACAATTGCGCTATTAAACCACTTTTGTCTGAATGAGCAAATGAGTCAAGCACAATCTACCCATTCCAATTTACCTGAAACTGAGTTCAATTTACTTGAAGATGCTGAGGATGCAGATAACCATACTTCAGGCTCAACTGCAACACGTTTATCGTTGCAATTTCAATTGGATGACAGCCATTTAGGACTACGCATCGACCAAGTTGCAGCCATCATTTGGAGTGAATTTTCACGTGAAAAGCTAAAACAGTGGCTCAAAGACGGTCATTTGTTGGTAAATGGTAACACGGTCAAACCCAAATATAAGTGTGAAGGTGATGAGCTTCTCACCCTAGAAGTCGAGCTTGAAGCGCAAACCCGTAGCCTGCCTGAAGATATTCCATTGGATATTATTTATGAAGATGATGACATCATTGTGATTAATAAACCTGTGGGTATGGTGGTGCATCCGGGGGCAGGCAATAGCTCAGGGACTTTAGTGAATGCCTTGCTACATCATTATCCAAAATCGGCTGAGTTGACTCGTGCAGGTTTGGTGCATCGTATTGATAAAGATACGTCGGGTTTATTGGTGGTTGCCAAAAATCTGGAAGCACAGTTTGCCTTGACCAAGCAACTGTCAAAAAAGTCAGTCTATCGTTTATATGACTTGGTGGTGTACGGCAACATGATTGCGGGCGGTACAGTTGATGAGCCGATTAAACGCCATCCTGTAGATCGGGTGAAAATGGCGGTCTTGCCAGGCGGCAAAGATGCCGTCACACATTACAATGTTAAAGAACGCTTTCAGCACTTCACTCGTGTTCAGGCGCGTTTGGAAACTGGGCGAACACATCAAATTCGTGTGCATCTAAGTTATATTGGTTATGGTTTGGTCGGTGATTCTGTTTATACGCCACGTGTACGTGTGCCCGCAGGTGCATCTGCATTATTAAACGATACGTTGCGTAAATTTAAACGTCAGGCCTTACATGCCGTCAAACTTGGTTTGGTGCATCCACGAACTCAAGAAGAAATGATGTTTGAAGCGCCGTGGCCGGAAGACTTTAAACAATTGGTAGACGTGTTACGCAGTGAAAATGCTGCCTATTAATTGTTGTAAGGATAGCATCAACAAGATTAACCCAGATACAGCAACGCCAGAAAACGATTAAGGATAGATGTATGCAATTCGTTCAAGGATTACCTAAAGGTGTGTATGTCGGGCAAACCCGTATACAACATGCACAGGCTTTAGCAACAGACTGTGCCGATGTATCTGGTTTTAATCTGGCACTGCATGTGCAGGACGATGCGTGGCGTGTGCAGCAGCATCGTATGAGTTTGCTGGCAGAGTTTGCGGAATATGGGGTCGATAAGATGACGTGGATGACGCAAACACATAGTGTGTTGTGTCAGACCATTAATGAGCAAATCACTTGTGAAGCCTTAGAAGGTGATGGTTTGGTCACTCAGCGTAAAGCGCATGCTTTAATGATGATGACTGCAGACTGTTTACCAGTGGTTTTGGGTAATGCTGAAGGCACTGAAGTTGCGAATCTGCATGCGGGCTGGCGTGGCCTTGCCAACGGTATTATCGAAAACACCATTGCCGAAATGCAAAGCGTCCCAGCATGGGCGTGGTTGGGTGCAGCGATTAGTCAGCCGTGCTTTGAAGTTGGCGTAGAGGTGAAACAGGCGTTTTGCGATAAATATCCTGAATTAGACTCGGCCTTTATTGCTGGGCAGCAGCATGCTAAATATCTTGCCGACTTGTATGCAATTGCGCGTTTTATTTTGCAGCAGCATGGCGTTACAACGGTTTTGGGTGGTGATCAGTGCTCCTATCAACAAGCCGATGATTACTATTCTTACCGCCGTCAAGCACGTACAGGACGTATGGCAACATTCGTGTTTATGCAGGCTTAGTGTTAAACTTGACTTAATTATTTGGTTTTAAACATTCTCATGTCAGTGACTCATTCAACATCTTCTTGCGCTGCTATTCGTGTGGCGGTGGTTTATCACAGTCCTTATGGTCATACTGCAAAGGTGGCACAGCATATTGCACAAGGTGCTGCGCAAATGGATGCTCAGGTGACTTTGATGGATGTGGGTGAAATTGAATGGGACAGTCTAGACCAAGCCGATATTATCATTATGGGCTGTCCAACTTATATGGGTAGCATTACTTCGGCTTTAAAACAGTTTATGGAGCAATCGTCTAAGCGTTGGTTGGCTAGAACTTGGCAGGGCAAACTGGCGGCAGGTTTTACCAATGGCGGTGGTTTAAGCGGCGATAAACTGGCAGTGCTGCAACAAATTAACTTATTTGCGATGCAGCATGGCATGTTGTGGTCAGGTTTACCGTTTATGCCTACAGGGCGTAGTCCACATGATATTAACCGCATGTCGAGCTTTTTAGGTTTAATGACGCAGTCTGACAATGCCAGTGTTGAAGTTACGCCACCCGAAGGTGATTTGGAAACTGCAGTCAAATTTGGTAAATACTTGGTGGAATTAAAACTTAAAGCCTAAGAATTGTTCTACTTTTAACTTCCATAAAAATAAAAAAATGCTCGAAATCAACATCGAGCATTTTTTATGGGCGGAATGTGCAGAATTATTTGTGCATCAAACGTGCTTTATCACGCTGCCAATCACGGTCTTTTTCAGAAGCGCGTTTATCGTGCAATTGTTTACCTTTCACCAAAGCAATTTCAAGCTTCGCTAAAGGACCTTTCCAATAACAAGCTAAAGGTACACAAGAATAACCTTTTTGATTGACTGCACCCATCAACTTTTCAATTTCACGTCGTGACAGTAATAGTTTGCGGGTGCGGGTTGCTTCAGGCACTACATGTGTTGAAGCCGACAAAAGAGGTTGAATTTGTGCGCCAAATAAAAAAGCTTCATTATCACGAAGCAGGATATAACTTTCAGTAATAGTCATACGTCCAGCGCGCAAAGATTTGACTTCCCAACCTTGCAAAGAAAGTCCTGCTTCAAATTTTTCTTCAATAAAATAATCGTGGCGTGCACGTTTATTCTGTGCAATTGTTCCGCCCGTATTTTTTTTAACTACAGTTAGCTTCGCCATAATCAATTACTTCCAAACTTATGACTATTGTGCCTCAAACCAAGGCTTGCTGACAAATCAAAATCATCACAACTGCTGGCGAAACTGCTCTGATATTTCATAATTTGGTAGACTTTGCTCACTAAATTTTTTTGAATTTGTTAAACTAACTTTGACAAAACCAACTAGAGCATAATGGATGTCTAAATCTCGCGTAATTTATCCGGGCACCTTTGACCCAATTACTAATGGTCATATTGACTTGGTGACACGTGCCGCAAAAATGTTTGAAGAGGTTGTGGTCGCAATTGCTATAGGACATCATAAAAATCCAATTTTTACTCTGGAAGAGCGTGTAGAATTGGCACAGGCATCTTTAAAGCATTTGCCTAATGTTGAATTTGTCGGCTTTGATGGTTTGTTGGTTAATTTTTTTCGTGAGCAAAATGCGACTGCAGTTTTGCGTGGTTTGCGCGCTGTTTCAGATTTTGAGTATGAATTTCAGTTGGCAAATATGAACCGTCAGCTAGATAGCAATTTTGAAGCTGTATTTTTAACCCCGTCAGAGCAATATTCGTTTATTTCATCCACGCTGGTGCGTGAAATTGCGCGTTTAAAAGGAGATGTGACCAAGTTTGTACCGCAAATCGTCGTCGAAGCCTTTGAACGCAAACATCAACAAGGTTGGTAGCGTGTCTTTATATATTACCGATGAATGCATTAACTGCGATGTCTGTGAACCTGTGTGCCCGAATGAGGCCATTTTCATGGATGAGCTGATTTATGAAATCAATCCGGCGCTGTGTACCGAATGTGTCGGGCATCATGATAAACCGCAGTGCCAGTTATTCTGCCCGGTGGACTGTATTCCGCATGATCCTAACCATGTCGAAACACAGGAGCAATTGCTAGCAAAATATCAAAAACTGATTGATCAAAAAAGCACGAGCAATTAGTGCATTTATTTGTTAAAATGCGCCCTCGAAGTGAACCAGACGATCGCTGCTGTGGATCTCTCCGTGACTGAAGCAGGGGAGGAAAGTCCGGGCTTCAAAGGGCAGGGTGCCAGGTAACGCCTGGGCGGCGTGAGCCGACGGAAAGTGCAGCAGAGAGTAGACCGCCTTCGTGTCGTTTCTTTTTCGGAAGAAATTGAAGGTAAGGGTGAAAGGGTGCGGTAAGAGCGCACCGCATGGCTGGTAACAGTTCATGGCATGGTAAACCCCACCAGAAGCAAGACCAAATAGGAATCCTGAGGTACGGCCCGTACTGGATTCGGGTAGGTCGCTTGAGCGTATAAGTGATTGTACGCCTAGAGGAATGATCGTTCTCGACAGAACCCGGCTTATCGGTTCACTTCGCCAAATTTTAAGCAATTGAAATGTGATAAGGCTTGACGTTGCTTAGATTACAGCAGATAATGCGCGCACAGTTTTTGGCTATGTAGCTCAGTTGGTTAGAGCACCGCACTCATAATGCGGGGGTCACAGGTTCAAGTCCCGTCATAGCCACCATTTTCAGACCACGTTCACTAACGTGGTCTTTTTTTTGGTGACTTAATATAAATTTTGCTGAAAATATTTAACGATTTCCGTAAGAAAATACTAATTTGATTAAAATTAAACAAATCTACCTGTTTTTGCTTAAACTGTGAGCGTTTGTAAATTAAAATGCTTGACGATGCAGAGCTAAGTTTAGATAATGCGCACACAGTTTACGGCTATGTAGCTCAGTTGGTTAGAGCACCGCACTCATAATGCGGGGGTCACAGGTTCAAGTCCCGTCATAGCCACCATTTTAATAGACCAAGCTCACAGCTTGGTCTTTTTTTTGCCAAATTTTTAAGTTGCTTTTGGTGCAGCATTGGTTTTATAGCAGTTATAAAAAACCAAGCCACAGCTTGGTTTTTTATGAATCTAGTTAAGCTATGCTTTAAGCTTTAAATTCCTGCTTTCCAACCATTGACTAGCGGATAGCGACGTTCACGACCAAAAGCACGCGAGCTTATACGTGGACCTAATGCACCTTGACGACGTTTGTATTCATTCCGATCAACCAATTGAATGACTTTCTCAACCATTGCACGTTCAAAGCCTTTGCTAATGATGTCTTCTTGGCTTTGATCTTCTTCAATATACGCATACAAAATTGCATCGAGCACTTCGTATGGTGGTAAAGAATCCTGGTCTTTTTGGTCAGGACGCAATTCGGCTGAAGGTGGACGAGTAATGACACGTTCAGGAATTACAGGGATATCGGCAATGCTGTTACGGTATTTTGCCAATTCAAACACTATGGTTTTGTACACATCTTTCAATACAGCAAAACCACCGACCATATCGCCATAAAGCGTGCAGTAACCAACTGCTAGCTCAGATTTGTTACCTGTAGAAAGCACGAGGTTGCCAAACTTATTCGATAGTCCCATTAAAATCGTACCACGGGCACGGGCTTGTAGATTTTCTTCTGTAGTGTCGCTTGGGCTGTTGCCAAAGAAAGGATAAAGCGTTTGCATAAAGCTATTGACGATAGGGTGAATTTCGGCAATACCAAAAGTCACGCCTAAGGTTTTGGCTTGCTCTGCAGCATCTTCAACGCTAATTTGCGCGGTATAGGTGTACGGCATCATCACTGCTTGTACTTTGTCTGCACCAATTGCATCAACCGCTATAGCAAGGGTGAGCGCTGAATCAATTCCGCCTGACAAGCCTAGAATCACACCTGGAAAGCCAGAGCGTTGCACATAGTCTCGGGTTGCGAGTACCAAACCTTGATAGATTTCAGCAAGGGTGTCTAAAGCGGGGCTAATTTCGGCGCTTCTAAAGTGCTTCAGCGCAGCGTCATATTCAGCGTAGAACAAACCTTCTTGGTAGGTTGGGGCTTGTAGCGCAACATTGCCTGCTTGGTTAATCACAAAGCTCGTACCATCGAAGATTAAATCATCTTGACCGCCAACTTGGTTGACATAAACCACATTGAGATGTAATTGCTTCGCTAACTCGGTCATGGTCTGTACACGATGCTGCGGTTTACCCACTTCATACGGCGAAGCGTTTAAGACCAGTGCAGTTTCAACATTCAACTGTGCTAATTGTTGTACCGTTGGCAAAGACCATAAATCTTCACAAATCAAAACGCCAAACTTATGACCAAGATATTCAAATACCAAATGTTGATGACCTTCGTCAAAATAGCGTTTTTCATCGAAAACTGCGTAATTTGGTAAATTTTGTTTATTGTAAATGCCTAAGATGTTGCCATCTTTCATGACGGCTGCTGAGTTAAAGCGCTGACCATCTTCAGTTTCATTAACAAAGCCGAAAACTAAAACAATATCTTTAATTTCGCGTAATTGTTCAAATGCTTGTTGCGTGCGTTGATTCAAGCTTGGGCGAAGTAATAAATCTTCTGCAGGGTAGCCCAAAGTTGAAAGTTCAGGAAAAATAATCAAATCTGCATGTTGTTTTTTCGCTTCATTTGCTTGTTCAAGCATTTTTTGCGCGTTTGCTTCGAGATTGCCAATGTGTGGAGAGAACTGTGCAAGGGCAATTTTAAAAGATTTCATTTAAATTAAGTCCTATTCCTATAGGTGTAAAATACACGTAAGTGGCTGATGATTATTGTTATAAAAATTTCAGCGCAGTGTATTGTGGATTAAACGACTGCCGAAAGGCACAAATAAAAACCATTTATTATCTAACAGATAAAGATCTTATTTTGCAGTGCAAAAATGGAGACTTTTGCTATTTTATCTTAATTTAGAATAGATGCTAGCATCGAATACACTTTATTGTCTTGTCTATGAGAATATCATGGAAATGTGTCAGCATTTTTATGCTATTTGTTTGAAAAGCATTATATTTTTATGCTGCTTGTTGCTGGTATTTGTCGTGAAAAAAGTGTGTATCAAGATGAGCAGGCTAAATTAAGTGGTGCGGGCTGTTTAAAATGATATTGTCTATTTTTTTAAGAAAAATATCTTTGGCAATTTCACCTTGTTGCTCAATGTTGTACGCAGAAAAGGGTTTTGCTGCAATTAAACGATATTGATAGGGATTGTAGCGCTTAAAACTCAAAAAATACGCCGTTTGTAATACTGCGCCACGCAGTAAGACGTTAATATTTTGTTGATGCTGTAAAATATGCGTCATCTCATGAATAAAGATCGCCTGATAGCCACGCTGTGCTTGGCTGTAGTCGGCTAGATAATGCCGATTCCGCACATGAATGTAGCCACATGGCGCCATAAAAATATGCTGTGGCTGCCAAGGCAAATAAGGATGGTTCATGACTTTGACTTGGCTGTAGTCAATCAGATTGCCAAATACAGATTGGCACAACTGTCTTTCCATTGCAGTTAAGCTACGACATCTAAACTGATCGAGTTTCAGCAGTCGCATAAATAAGCTGAGAATGAATAAATGAAGTTGTAGCATAGAAATGAGTTGTAAGTGGCTGACATCATAAAATATAGCGTAATTTTGCAATGATCTAAATTTTATTTTGTGGCTTGCTGGTTGTTTGGAATAAGTTAAGCAGTAACGAGTTTATCAGCTAAACAAAAGTAATAAAAAACCACCCGAAGGTGGTTTTTTGTCGTGTCGTTTTACACGCTACAACGCAGACCGAATTAACGGTTGATGTCGCGTTGAACTTCGCCAGTGTAAAGCTGACGAGGACGACCGATCTTGTAAGGACCGCTGTGCATTTCTAACCAGTGGCTGATCCAACCAACTGTACGTGCAAGCGCGAAGATCACAGTAAACATTTCTGTTGGGATACCAATCGCTTTAAGGATGATACCTGAGTAGAAGTCTACGTTAGGGTAAAGGTTACGTTTGATGAAGTATTCATCAGAAAGCGCGATACGTTCAAGTTCCATAGCAAGAGCAAGCTGTGGATCGTTGATGCCAAGCGCACCAAGAACTTCGTCGCAAGTTTCTTTCATTACTTTCGCACGTGGATCGAAGTTTTTATATACACGGTGACCGAAGCCCATGAGTTTAACTTCTTTAGTTTTCACTTTTTCCATGAAGCCAGCAACGTTTTCTACAGTGCCGATTTCATCCAGCATCTTAAGAACAGCTTCGTTCGCACCGCCGTGAGCAGGACCCCAAAGTGCAGAGATACCAGCAGCGATACATGCATATGGGTTAGCGCCAGTAGAGCCAGCTAAACGTACTGTAGACGTAGAAGCATTTTGTTCGTGGTCAGCGTGAAGTGTAAAGATACGGTCCATTGCTTTCGCAAGGATTGGATCTACTTTGTAGTCACGGTCTGCTGGAGTTGCAAACATCATGTACAGGAAGTTTTCAGCGTAAGTCAAATCGTTACGTGGGTAAACGAAAGGTTGACCAACAGTGTATTTGTAGCTCCAAGCCGCTAAAGTAGGAATCTTCGCGATTAAACGAATCGCTGTGATTTCACGATGGTTAACATCTTCGATATCTAAGTTGTTGTGATAGAACGCAGATAACGCACCAACGACACCTACCATGATTGCCATAGGGTGAGCATCACGACGGAAACCGTTATAGAAACGTTTTACTTGGTCATGAACCATAGTGTGGTTGCGAACTTTAGCGTCAAAATCAGCTTTTTGTTCTGCGGTTGGAAGCTCGCCATTTAATAATAAGTAGCAAGTTTCTAAGTAGTCAGCTTTAGTCGCTAATTGGTCAATTGGGTAACCACGGTGTAAAAGAATACCTTTGTTACCATCAATGAACGTAATTTTAGACTCGCAAGACGCTGTTGCCATAAAACCAGGATCAAAAGTAAAGTGACCTGCCGCCAACACATCCTTAACGTCAATTACATCTGGGCCTAATGTGCCGCTGTAAATTGGTAATTCAATTTCTTTTCCATCAAGCTGTAATACGGCTTTTTTGCCAGTTGCTTCAGACATTCAATAGATCTCCTGTCCTGGTGAATGTTGATCTGACTCGAAGTATCAATCTTTTAATGCGCAAGTCAGACGGATTAAAAATTAGCTCTAAGATTAGAGAGTACTGAAATTTTGTCAATTATACTTATGGATTAAGCAGACGACTGTTTTAGAGACAGTCGAAAAAATTCCAGTAAAAAATCAATAAAATCACAGCACAGCCGCCGTATCATAAGTCAAAATTTGTCAGATGTGCATAAAAAAATCAACAATAAGGATTTATTGTAAGCAATTTTAAATGCGGGTTTTGATATGCTATTTCTTTGGCAGGATTCAGTTCATTACTTAAAATTATCTAATTCTCATAACTTACATGTTGTTATATACACGGTAGGATTGTCAGATTGGTTGGAATAGGCAGTGAGTCTGGTATTTAAATTCGATATTGATTGATCAAAAAATGACTGATTGAACTCCATAAAATAGTCATAACACATTATATTTTGAGTAGGAAATGATGAAATCTTTGTGAGTAAAGCGCGTTTTTTGTCTAAAAAGATAAGCTGTCATTAAAAAGTAAACATGTATTCTTTTCCGAATTGGTTTGATACTCTCTCCACCCATTGCTCTATTTTATCAGCTGTCATGACTTGAAAATCTCGCCAATAATATTTCATCTGCTTCCATACCATCTCGATTCGATTTAACTCAGGGCTATAAGCTGGAATAAAATACAAATTCGTCGAAAAGTTACTTTTAAGTAGCTCTCTGTAATCAGCCATCTTTTTACTTCTATGAATCGAGGCATTATCAACAATAAGAACCAATGGAAGGTTATAAGTCTGTTTTACTTGTTGAGCTATTCCAGTTAAATAGGCATAAAACCAAGTGCTTGTAACTGACTCTTGTAAACAACTTGTCACCAGTTTCCCCGTTGAAAGCAAACACCCCATGACATTAACTCGTTTTAATCTTATTGCATCAACCGCATGAACATCACCTATCTTTGTCCACGCATAGCGGTTATCAGGTGTAGATGAAAACCCTGTTTCATCAACATAACCTAATATAATTTCACCACGTGCCGCTTGCTCTCGTAATTTTTCAATCTGCTGTGTTGCTTGTTCAAATGCAATCGGATCTCTTTTTTTTCAAGCTATGACGGGTACGCTTGAAGACCATACCTGAATCTCGTAAAAACTTACGAATGGTTTCAACAGACACGGACACTTCGTATTCTTCATGTAGTTTGACTCGGATTTGTTCTGCATTGAGTGGACTTGTATTGACCCAATCTAGGATTTTCGCCTGATAGTCTGAGATCAATGTATTGGGCCGACCTGAGCGATGACCTTCTTTAATCGATTCAAACTCATACAATTCCCAACGTCGGCGTTGTAGCCTTATGGTTTCTGGGATGCGTTCTTGTAGAGTGGCAACTTCCGCAACACTTTTACCTTCAGAAAGCCAGAGAATAGTTTGGGCACGTTGTCTTTCACGCCAATGTTTTGCATGCTTGGCCAGAAAAATGAGTCGTTCTCGCTGTTCTAAACTAAGTGGTACAGAAACAATTCGAGGCATGTGTGAACATCTGTTAACTAAAAAAACTTTTTCGCATGATTAGTTATTTTTGTCAACTTATAAAAAATACTGGATAAGTTATTCATTCACATGGTGATTATTATTTAAAAATTTATTTAGCTAAGGTGTTTTGAGTAAAGATAAAATGAATAATAGATGGATGTCTGGGGCTAGATGAACGTATTTGTTGTCGTTGTAAATGGCAGCAAGAATAGGACTGTATACATATATACTGCTACTTAATATTATCTAAGTATTTATAGGATAGTAAAACCTCAAAGCATATTATAAAAACAAAGAGTAAATTTAACTTTAGTCTAAATATTTTAAAAGTGCTTAATGCTCTACATATAATTTGTACTTTAATAATTGACTTAAAAAACATGGGTTTATGTTTTTATATTGTTATAAGTTGCAGGTAGCTCTCCTATATAATTGTTAATGATTCTTATTTAAAGATTTTTTTAGCCAAAAAGCCGAGTTGAGTTGTTTGTATTTTGACAGTTGACGTTTTATAATTCAGTGTCGTTTTAAGGTTGGGCATGTATTTGCCTGACTATGCCAGCTTTCCTTCGAATTTATTCCAACAAACTCCGGATGGAGTTTTTACTTACAGGATGCCCGCTGTGAAAAGCAACAGACCTGTCAATTTGTCCATGGGTCAAGTTTTAGAAGTAAACTTAAAATCACCCGTGGCTATTGCATCAATTCTACACCGTCTTTCTGGTGTCATCGTATTTTTACTCGTACCGGTACTTTTATGGTTGTTAGACAAGTCTTTGTCTTCACCTGAAGGTTTTGCTCAAGTTCAAGAAATTTTTAACGGTTTCTTTGTGCGCTTTATCGTATGGGTATTTGTAGCCGGCTTAATCTATCACTTCATTGCTGGTGTTAAGCATTTACTTGCTGACCTTGGTTTTGCAGAAGAACTGCAAAGTGGTCGCATTGCAGCTACTATTTCATTGATCTTGTCTGCTATCGGTATCGTTGCAGCATTTGTATGGATTGTAATCTAATGAAAAGTGCTACAGGTTTAACGGGGTCAGGTTCTCGCGATTGGTTTGTCCAACGTATTAGTGCTGTTGTTCTTGCTGTTTATACCGTTGTGGTATTTGGTTGGATTCTTCTTAACGGTGGATTCAACTTTGAACAGTGGTACGGCTTTATGATGACATTACCAATGAAGATTATGTCTTTATTGGCAGTCTTATCTCTTGTTGCACATGCTTGGATCGGTATGTGGCAAGTATTCACTGACTATGTGACTACTCGCCAAATGGGTCCTTCAGCTTCAGGTTTACGCCTAGTGCTGACTTCAGCAGTGATTATTGCTGTTTTTGCATACGCAATCTGGGCAATCCAGATTTTCTGGGCGAATTGATAGGAAAATATCATGGGCGCGATTAACCCTAAAGAAGATTATACAAATATTCCACACCAATTCTTTGACGCAGTCATCGTTGGTGGTGGTGGTTCAGGTATGCGTGCATCTTACCAACTTGCTCAAGCAGGTTTGAAAGTTGCGGTATTGACCAAAGTATTCCCTACACGTTCACACACTGTTGCAGCGCAGGGTGGTATTGGTGCATCTCTTGGTAACATGCAAGAAGATAACTGGCACTACCACTTTTACGACACGGTAAAAGGTTCTGACTGGTTGGGCGACCAAGACGCGATTGAATTCATGACGCGTGAAGCGCCGCAAGTGGTTTATGAATTAGAACACTTGGGTATGCCATTTGACCGTAACGCAGACGGTACAATTTACCAACGTCCATTCGGTGGTCACTCTGCAAACTACGGTGAAAAAGCAGTTCCACGTGCATGTGCTGCAGCTGACCGTACAGGTCACGCACTTCTTCACACGCTTTATCAAAGCAACGTGAAAATGGGCACTCAATTCTTCGTAGAATGGATCGCTCTTGATTTGATCCGTAACGAAGCTGGCGATGTACTAGGTGTGACTGCAATTGACCAAGAAACAGGTAAAATCGCAGTATTCCAAGCGAAAGCGACATTGTTTGCTACAGGTGGTGCAGGTCGTGTGTACCGTGCATCTACAAACGCATATATCAACACTGGTGACGGTCTTGGTATGGCTGCGCGTGCAGGTATTCCATTACAAGATATGGAATTCTGGCAGTTCCACCCAACAGGTGTTGCGGGCGCGGGCGTATTGTTAACGGAAGGCTGTCGTGGTGAGGGTGGTATCCTTCGTAACGATTCTGGCGAGCCGTTCATGGAGCGTTATGCACCAACTTTGAAAGACTTGGCGCCACGTGACTTCGTATCACGTTCTATGGACCAAGAAATTAAAGAAGGTCGTGGTTGTGGTCCAAACAAAGACTACATCTTGCTTGATATGACGCACTTAGGTGCAGACACAATCATGAAGCGTCTTCCATCTGTATTTGAGATAGGTAAGAAATTCGCGAACGTTGACTGTACTAAAGAGCCAATTCCTGTTGTGCCTACAATCCATTACCAAATGGGTGGTATTCCAACCAATATTCATGGTCAAGTGGTTGTTCCAGAAAGCCGTGAAACTCAAGAGCTGGTTGCGAACTACAATGCAGAAACTGATACATATACAACCAACGCGGGTGACCGTGACTTTGCTAAACCAGTAAAAGGTTTCTATGCAATTGGTGAGTGTTCATGTGTATCTGTACACGGTGCAAACCGTTTAGGTACAAACTCATTGCTTGACTTGGTTGTATTTGGTAAGGCTGCTGGTCAACACATCATTGAGTATGTGACTAAGCAACATGATGGTGAGTACGAACCACTTCCAACAACTGTACTTGAAAATACTGTGAACCGTATTCGTAAACTTGACGAATCGACTTCAGGTGAAAACGCTCAAGAAGTTGCTGATGCAATTCGTAACATCGTTCAAGACCACGCAGGTGTATTCCGTACTTCAGCATTGCTTGATGAAGGTGTGAAACAAATTCTTGCGCTTGAGCCACGTGTTCGCAACATTCATTTGAAAGACAAATCTAAAGTATTCAACACTGCACGTGTAGAAGCATTAGAAGTTGAAAACTTGTATGAAGTTGCTAAAGCGACACTGATCTCAGCTGCTGCACGTAAAGAATGTCGTGGTGCGCATACGGTTGTAGACTTTGAGTTACCACCAGATCACCCAACTTATTCTTATGGTCGTCGTGATGATGAGTGGATGAAGCATACTTTATGGTTCTCTACAGATAACCGTCTTGAGTACAAACCAGTACGTTACAAGCCGCTTACTGTAGCTGCTATTCCACCTAAACCGCGTACATTCTAATTGGGAGAAGTAAGATGAGTAGAGGTACTCGTACATTTAATATCTACCGCTACGATCCTGATAAGGATAAAGCACCGTACATGCAAACTTTTAAGCTTGAATTGACTGATAAGCACCGTATGTTGCTTGATGCACTTCTTGAATTGAAAGTACAAGACGAATCTTTGACATTCCGTCGTTCATGTCGTGAAGGTATTTGTGGTTCTGATGGTGTAAACATCAATGGTAAAAACGGTTTAGCATGTCTTTGGAACCTAAACGATTTACCAGAAGTGATCACAATTCGTCCGCTTCCAGGTCTTCCTGTAATTAAAGACTTGGTTGTAGACATGAATCAGTTCTACGATCAGTACAACAAGATTCATCCGTTCTTGATCAACAACCAACCTGCGCCTCCAAAAGAGCGTTTACAATCTCAAGAAGATCGTGAACATCTTGATGGTTTGTATGAATGTATTCTTTGTGCATGTTGTTCAACTTCATGCCCATCATTCTGGTGGAACCCTGACAAGTTCTTGGGTCCTTCAGCTTTGTTAAATGCATATCGTTTTATTATCGATTCGCGTGATACCGCAACTCAAGAGCGTTTGGCTCGTCTTGACGACCCATTCTCTTTGTTCCGTTGTAAAGGCATCATGAACTGTGTATCTGTATGTCCTAAAGGCTTGAATCCAACTAAAGCAATCGGTCACATCCGTAACATGCTTCTAGATATGGCTGGATAATTGACTGCGTGATCAGTTGAGAAAAGCACACCTAAGGGTGTGCTTTTTTTTGCAAAATTACTGTAAAAGTCGTGTGATAAGTTGCTTGTTTTTGATGAGTGCGTAAATAAAAAAGAGTAAAAAGTGTGATTCGAAATGAAAATTCGATATTTTTAAGAATAATTGGTGGGTTAATAGACAAAAATGGCTTTTAGCCGACTAAAGTTGCACAGAATTGTAATCCAGTGCTGCTATTTTTTTGTAATGCATGGGTAAATGCTAAGTTTAGCTGCAATATTTATTTATAGATGTTATCATATAACGTGTAAGTGAGAGGGCAGATTGAGAGATGTGCTCTCTTTTATTTTATCTGAAATAGCGGTGTTGGACTTTGGTCTAAATTGCATCTGTTTTTTAAATAAAGCACCATATGTTAGATGAAAATAGAATCAATGTATTTCGCCAATTTATAGGAGGTATGTGTCAAAAAAATCAATTGTATTTCCGAGATCATGTTACGATTAATAAATAACTACATTTGAAAAATGTTGAATTTTTATACATTTTATCAACATTTTAAGTGCAAATGATGTGTTATTAAATCAGGACTATTGCAGAAAAGTCGTATTAGAAAAGCTAAGACTGAGCACTTATTTTTTCTAAAACGATTTTGCAAAAAATTGCTCGGCTTAGGTCGAGTATATAAGTGAGTGATGATGCCAGTGAGGGCGTTATGATTCATAAATGACATTGGGTTTTCCTAATGTAGTGATAACGCCTCATGACTTATGTCGATTGGGGGCTAATGTCATGTTACCAATTTGACATTATCAATCATGGGTTTGCTTAAAAAGCATCCTGGAAAATGTTTTTGCAATAGGAAATGGGTCCACAAATGCAAGAAGTTGCTGACGCACTGCGTCTTGACACTGAACTTTCCGCTGATAGTGCAGCGTATATTGAAGAACTTTACGAGCATTATTTAACGTCACCGGAATCAGTCGGTGCTGATTGGCGCGAATATTTCGATAAATTCCCGAAGGGTGATCAACCACACAGTAATGTACGTGAGCAATTCCTTTTATTAGGTCGTAATTCTAATCGCGTTCAAGCGATTGTTCAGGGTTCAGTGAGTTCTGAACATGAACAACGTCAAATTGGCGTGTTGCAACTGATTGCTGCTTATCGTAACCGTGGTCACCAAAAAGCAAAATTAGATCCACTAGGTTTGGCAAAACGTGAAGACGTGCCTGATCTTGATCTTGCTGCGCATGGCTTAACTAAGTCCGATTTAGATACTGTTTTCCATACAGGTAATTTAGAAATTGGCAAATCTCAAGCCACATTGGGCGAAATGGTTGAAGCCATGGACGCCATCTACTGCGGTTCAATCGGTGCAGAATACATGCACATTGTTGATACCAAAGAAAAACGCTGGATTCAACAACGCTTAGAACGTGCGCGTGGTAAGTTCACATTTACTGCAGATCAAAAGAAACACGTTCTTGAACGTTTAACTGCCGCTGAAGGCCTAGAAAAATTTCTAGGTAATAAATACGTTGGTGCGAAACGCTTTGGTGTAGAGGGTGGTGAATCATTTATCCCGATGGTCAATGAAATCATTCAACGTGCAGGTACTGTTGGATGTAAAGAAGTCGTGATTGGTATGCCACACCGTGGTCGTTTAAACCTGCTTGTGAACATTATGGGTAAAAACCCAGCAGACTTGTTTGGTGAGTTCGAAGGTAAGAGCTTGCACAAAAAAGGTTCAGGTGACGTAAAATATCACCAAGGTTTCTCATCGAACGTGATGACTCCAGGTGGTGAAGTGCACTTGGCGCTTGCATTTAACCCATCGCACTTAGAAATTGTTGGACCTGTGGTTGAAGGTTCTGTACGTGCGCGTCAAGTACGTCGTAAAGACATTGGTGGTGATGATGTATTGCCATTAATCGTTCACGGTGATGCAGCATTTGCAGGTCAAGGTGTTAACCAAGAAACCTTCCAAATGTCACAAACTCGCGGTTATACCGTAGGTGGTACAGTTCACATTGTGATTAACAACCAAGTTGGTTTCACAACATCTGACCCACGTGACGCACGTTCTACTGAATACTGTACTGACATTGCAAAAATGATTCAGGCGCCAATTTTCCACGTGAATGGCGATGATCCTGAAGCAGTGATTTTTGTATCTCAATTGGCACACGATTTCCGTCATACATTCCGTAAAGACGTTGTGATTGATTTGTTCTGCTACCGTCGTCGTGGTCACAACGAAGCGGATGAGCCTGCAGCAACTCAGCCAATGATGTATCAAGTGATTAACAAAAAGGCCACTACACGTACTTTGTATGCTGACCAATTGGTACAAGAAGGTGTGTTGGATCGCGCAGCAGCAGATCAAATGATTGAAGATTACCGTGCAGATTTAGAAGCGGGTAATCACGTTGCGAACGCATTGGTACTTGAGCCAAATACCAAAATGTTTGTAGATTGGTCGCCATACTTAGGTCACGACTATACAGACGATTGGGATACAACTTTCCCAATCGAGCGTTTGAAAGAACTTGGTCAAACCATGCGTAAACTTCCAGAAGGTTTCGTGATGCAGCGCCAAGTTGCTAAAGTGATTGATGATCGCTTGAAAATGCAAACAGGTGAAATGCCACTGAACTGGGGTGCAGCTGAAACTTTAGCTTACGCAACTTTGTTGGATGATGGTTACCTTGTTCGTTTGACTGGTGAAGACGTTGGTCGTGGTACTTTCTCACATCGTCATGCAAAACTGCATAACCAAGTCGATGGTAAAACTTATATTCCACTTTGCCACATCAAAGAGAACCAACCGCGTGTTGCAATCTATGACTCATTATTGTCTGAAATGGCAGTATTGGCATTTGAATATGGTTATGCGACGACTCTTCCAAAGAGCCTGATTATTTGGGAAGCGCAATTCGGTGACTTCGCAAACTGTGCTCAAGTGGTAATCGACCAGTTCATTTCATCTGGCGAAACCAAGTGGGAGCGTGTGTGTGGTTTAACAATGCTTCTTCCACACGGCTTTGAAGGTCAAGGTCCTGAGCACTCATCTGCACGTTTAGAGCGTTTCTTGCAGCTTTGTGCGGAAGAGAACATGCAAGTGATGACACCAACCACACCTGCACAGATTTTCCACGCTTTACGTCGTCAAGCAATTCGTCCAATCCGTAAGCCAATGATCATCATGTCGCCGAAGTCTTTACTTCGTCACAAGTTAGCCGTGTCTAACCTTGATGAGCTTGCAACTGGTACATTCCAGACTGTGATTGATGAAATTGACAACATCAACAAAGCAGATGTGACTCGTCTAGTATTGTGTGGCGGTAAAGTGTATTACGACTTGCTTGAAAAACGTCGTGAATTAGAATTGAACAATACTGCAATTGTTCGTATTGAACAGTTGTACCCATATCCAGAACAACGTCTTGCTGAAGTTCTTGCTTCTTATCCAAACGTAAAAGAACTGGTTTGGACTCAAGAAGAACCGAAGAACCAAGGTGCTTGGTTATTCATCGCGCCACGATTATATGATGACGTAATGAAAACTGGTAAACAGATTCGCATTAGTTATGCGGGCCGTGAAGCATCTGCAGCACCAGCGTGTGGTTCACCATATTTGCATGCAAAACAACAAGCTCAGCTCATCAATGACGCGCTTGCGATCGTAGCTGAATAACAGGAGATTCGAAATAATGGCAACCGAAATTAAAGCACCGGTATTTCCAGAGTCAGTTGCAGACGGTACGATTGCAACTTGGCACAAACAACCTGGTGAAGCAGTTTCACGTGATGAAGTGATCTGTGATATTGAAACCGATAAAGTTGTTTTGGAAGTAGTCGCTCCTGCGGATGGCACAATCGTTGCAATCATCAAAAATGAAGGCGACACTGTTCTTTCAGACGAAGTAATTGCTCAATTTGAAGCGGGTGCTGGATCTGGCGCGGCTCAAACTCAAGCTGTTCAGTCTGAAGATCAAGTAGAGCAAGCTGCAGCGAAAACTGAAGCGGGCGCTGCGCCAGTTGTTGAGCGTGCACAACCTGTTGCTGACCAAGCACCAGCAGTACGTAAAGCATTGACTGAAACAGGTATCAATGCTGCAGACGTGTCTGGTACAGGTCGCGGTGGTCGTATCACTAAAGAAGATGTTGCAAATCATCAAGCTAAACCTGCTGCTGCAGCTGCGCCATTAAGCGTTGCGGTAGGTGAGCGTATCGAGAAACGTGTTCCTATGACACGTTTACGTAAACGCGTGGCAGAGCGTTTACTTGCAGCGACTCAAGAAACTGCAATGTTAACCACATTCAACGAAGTGAACATGAAGCCAATCATGGAAATGCGTGCACAATACAAAGACGCATTTGAAAAACGCCATGGTGCACGTTTAGGCTTTATGTCTTTCTTCGTAAAAGCAGCAACTGAAGCATTAAAACGCTACCCAGCAGTAAATGCTTCTATTGATGGCGATGACATCGTATATCACGGTTACTACGACATCGGTGTTGCGGTTTCTTCTGACCGTGGTTTAGTGGTTCCTGTATTACGTGATACAGACCGCATGAACTACGCTGAAGTAGAAAACGGTATTCGTGACTATGCTTATAAAGCACGTGACGGTAAGCTTGGTATTGAAGACATGACTGGCGGTACATTCACTATTACTAACGGTGGTACTTTCGGTTCATTGTTATCTACACCAATTCTAAACACGCCACAAACTGCTATTTTGGGAATGCACAAAATCCAAGAGCGTCCTATGGCGGTAAATGGTCAAGTTGAAATCTTGCCAATGATGTACTTAGCGCTTTCTTATGACCATCGTTTAATCGATGGTAAAGAAGCTGTAGGTTTCCTTGTAACAATCAAAGAATTGTTAGAAGAGCCAGCTAAACTCATCCTTGACCTTTAATTCTAAAGAATAAATCAGTGGGCTTGGAGCGATCCTCTAAGCCCATTTTTGGAGATAAAAATGTCTCAACAATTTGATCTTGTTGTTATTGGCGGTGGCCCAGGTGGTTATGAAGCGGCAATTCGTGCGGCTCAACTTGGCTTTAAAGTTGCGTGTATCGAAAAACGTATTCACAAAGGTAAACCATCTTTGGGTGGTACATGCTTAAACGTGGGCTGTATCCCATCTAAAGCATTACTTGATTCTTCACATCGTTATGAAGATACGGTTCATCACTTGGCTGATCATGGTATCACTACAGGTGAAGTACAGTTTGACCTTGCGAAGCTATTAGCACGTAAAGACAAAATCGTTGACCAATTAACTGGCGGTATTGATCAGTTATTAAAAGGTAACGGTGTTGAGTGGTTAAAAGGTACGGGTAAATTGCTTGCAGGTAAAAAAGTTGAGTTCGTTTCTCATGAAGGCGAAACTCAAGTTTTAGAGCCTAAGTATGTGATTCTTGCGACTGGTTCAGTTCCTGTAAATATTCCTGTTGCTCCTGTAGATCAAGACATTATTGTTGATTCTACTGGTGCATTAGAATTCCCAGAAGTGCCTAAGCGTTTAGGTGTGATTGGTGCAGGCGTAATTGGTCTTGAACTTGGTTCAGTATGGCGTCGTCTAGGTGCAGAAGTTGTTGTATTTGAAGCAATGGATGCATTCTTACCAATGGCTGACAAAGCTTTGGCAAAAGACTACCAAAAACTATTGACCAAGCAAGGTATGGATATCCGTATCGGTGCGAAAGTTTCAGGTACTGAAGTTAATGGTCGTGAAGTGACTGTTAAATATACCCAAGGCGGCGAAGACAAAGAACAAACTTTCGATAAATTGATCGTTTGTGTAGGTCGTCGTGCTTATGCTGAAGGTTTATTGGCAGATGACTGCGGTATTAAACTGACTGAACGTGGTTTGGTTGAAGTGAACGATTGGTGTGCAACTTCTGTTGAAGGTGTATATGCAATTGGTGACTTGGTACGTGGTCCAATGCTTGCACACAAAGCAATGGAAGAAGGCGTAATGGCAGTTGAGCGTATTCACGGTCATGCTGCACAAGTCAACTACGACACAATCATTTCAGTGATTTACACACACCCTGAAGCGGCGTGGGTTGGTTTAACTGAAGAGCAAGCGAAAGAAAAAGGCCACGAAGTGAAAACTGGTCAATTCGGTTTCGCGGTAAATGGTCGTGCTTTAGCTGCAGGCGAAGGTGCTGGTTTCGTGAAGTTTGTTGCAGATGCAAAAACAGATCGTTTATTGGGTATGCACGTGATTGGCCCTGCTGCGTCTGACATCGTTCACCAAGGTATGATTGCACTTGAATTTGTATCTTCAGTTGAAGATTTACAATTAATGACATTTGGTCACCCAACCTTCTCTGAAGTGGTGCATGAAGCCGCTTTAGCTGTAGATGGGCGTGCGATTCACGCGATTCAGCGTAAACGCAAATAAAACTAAAAAGAGCGGCTTAGGCCGCTCTTTTTGCATTTGATGGTTGTATTTATGGGAATAATCATCTAAAAGTAAAGAGCATAGGAAAAACACCACACAAGGAAAGCAATATTAAAACTCTGGTTTGATATTGGTGGTGATAACTGAATAAAAGAAGTAGTAAAAGGTTAGTCAATGAATCTACATGAGTATCAAGCAAAAGCGCTATTAAAAAAATATGGTATGCCAGTACAAGAAGGCATTTTGGCAACTACAGCCGTAGAAGCCGTGCAAGCTTTCGAGCAACTGGGCGGTAAATTTGCGGTGATGAAAGCTCAGGTGCATGCAGGTGGTCGCGGTAAAGCGGGCGGCGTGAAGGTCGTAAAATCTGCACAAGAAGCAGCAGACTATGCCAACCAAATTCTTGGAACACGTTTGGTCACCTATCAAACCGACGCCTATGGTCAGCCTGTAAATAGTATTTTAGTGGCTGAAGATGTTTATCCTGTAGAGCGCGAATTGTACTTAGGTGCTGTGGTAGATCGTTCAAGCCGTCGTGTCACCTTTATGGCATCTACCGAAGGTGGGGTTGAAATTGAAAAAGTCGCAGAAGAAACCCCTGAAAAAATTATTAAAGTAGAAGTCGATCCATTGGTGGGGTTATTGCCATTTCAGGCGCGAGAAGTTGCTTTCGCCTTAAAACTAAAAGATAGCCAAATCACTCAGTTTGTAAAAATTATGACTGCGGCTTATCAGGCATTTATTGATAATGATTTTGCATTGTTTGAAATTAATCCACTTTCAGTGCGCGAAAATGGTGAGATTTTATGTGTCGATGCTAAAGTCGGAATCGACTCTAATGCGTTGTACCGTTTACCTGAGGTATTGGCGCTGCGAGATAAGTCACAAGAAAATGAGCGTGAATTGCGTGCTTCAGAATTTGACCTGAACTATGTAGCTTTGGAAGGCAACATTGGCTGTATGGTCAATGGTGCGGGCTTGGCAATGGCAACGATGGATATTATTAAGTTGTATGGTGGCCAGCCTGCGAACTTCTTAGATGTAGGTGGTGGTGCAACCAAAGAGCGTGTGATTGAAGCCTTTAAAATTATTTTGGCAGATCACTCAGTCAAAGGCGTGTTAATCAATATTTTTGGTGGAATTGTACGTTGTGACATGATTGCAGAAGCAATTATTGCAGCGGTTCAAGAGGTAAATGTTACTGTGCCTGTGGTGGTTCGTTTAGAAGGAAACAACTCAGAGCTAGGTGCTAAATTACTAGATGAATCAGGATTAAAACTTATTTCTGCAAATGGCTTGTCCGATGCTGCAGAAAAAATTGTTGCTGCAGTGAAAGCTTAAGGAGAATCAGGCATGAGCGTATTAATTGATAAAAACACCAAAGTATTGGTTCAGGGTTTTACGGGTAAGAACGGGACTTTTCACTCAGCACAAGCACTCGACTATGGCACGAAAGTGGTGGGTGGGGTCACGCCAGGTAAAGGTGGTCAAACACATTTAGAATTACCCGTGTTTAACACTATGAAAGAAGCGGTACGTGAAACAGCTGCAGATGCATCCGTGATTTATGTACCAGCACCATTTGTTCTAGATTCGATTGTGGAAGCTGTAGATTCAGGCGTAGGTTTAATTGTCGTGATTACAGAAGGCGTGCCAACCATCGACATGCTCAAGGCTAAGCGCTATTTGGAAACCAATAGCAATGGAACACGTTTAGTTGGGCCGAATTGTCCAGGCGTGATTACACCAGGCGAATGTAAAATTGGCATTATGCCAGGACATATTCATCAACCAGGCCGTATTGGAATTATTTCACGTTCAGGTACGCTGACGTATGAAGCGGTAGCTCAAACTACAAAACTTGGACTTGGACAATCGACTTGTATTGGTATTGGAGGGGATCCAATTCCAGGAATGAATCAGATTGATGCTTTAAAATTATTCCAAGATGACCCAGATACTGATGCCATTATTATGATTGGTGAGATTGGCGGAACGGCAGAAGAAGAGGCTGCTGAATATATTCAGTCCAATGTCAGCAAACCTGTAGTGGGTTATATTGCAGGTGTGACTGCACCAAAAGGCAAGCGTATGGGGCATGCGGGTGCAATTATTTCAGGCGGTAAAGGCACAGCAGAAGAAAAGTTTGCTGCCTTTGAGCGAGCGGGAATGGCATATACACGTAGTCCTGCAGAATTAGGTTCTACCATGCTGCAAGTACTTAAGGAAAAAGGTTTGGCTTAAGCTAAATTTCGGCAATCTAATTAACAGATCATTCAATCATTAGATTGCCTATTAAGCAGAACATAATGATCGATTTAATCCCCGTAAAAGGGGATTTTTTATGTGTGAAAGCGTGCAATAATTGAAATATAAAGTTTTTTTAATCAATTAATTAAGTAAAAATTATGTAATAAGTAATATTTTATAAGGCTCTAGACTAACATATCTATTCTGCTAGTCTAGAGCCTCAAAAATAGTACGATCCAAATTTGGGTCGTATTTTTTTGCATGTCGAATTAAATCTAAATAGAATTTTTTGTGATCTTTAGCTTGTTCCATATAGGGCATGGCCATAATTGCGTTGTAATCATAATAACGGTAGGTACTTGGCATGGATTGTGAAAACCACTATTCGCTTTGTGGTTGAAGCACCACAGGTGCATACATGTTCCGAGCAACCAATAAATTCGGTTGGTATTGCTTTAAAACTTGGGTGATGCCCGCAGCCAATTGATCCAAGTACGCAGTTTTGTGTTTGGCTAAACGTCCCTGCAAAGGGTGTCGAATATTGTTGAAAATTCGTTTTGAAAAGCCCCATTCTTGATAGTACTTACGTGCCGAAGCCGAAGAGTCTTCATAATCTGACAAGGTAATATCATCATGGTACAGCACACCATCTACAGGGTTGTGCTGAATAAAATCACGGAAAATATCGACAATAATTGCCAAGTTTTTCTCTTCAAAAGGAGAAAGGCGAATATAGCCTTTTTGACCGCCTTGACGATGTTCTACATAGTTTAAATCTTGAGCTTTGGGTAATTCCCAAGCCAGCACTGGTAGCCAAGCATAGACTTGTTGAACCTGAGTTTTATCACGAATGAGTTGATGCACCTGTTGAAACAAATTGTCCCGCACTGGTACATGGCGGTTCTCAAAATAAACCTGATCGGCTGAACCATTGGCATCTGGGTCGGCAAAAGCCTGCAAAAAAATGGTATTGGGCTGAATGGCATTAATACGTTGAATTAAGGCTTGTATATTTCGCTTTTGTTGGGCTTTGTCGGTGTCAAACATATAATCTAAATCAATGTGCATGATGCGCATTTTTGCAATGTGATGCTTGTGTAGATTAGGTTTGGGTGAATTTGCGTTAGGCAGTTTTAGTGGCTCATGCAAAACATGCTGAATAGGGTGGTCTGGTATCACCACCAAGGCGTGTATTTGTGCGTAAGTGGAAATCGTCATCAAGAGTCCAATTTGACTGATACGCTGAATAGTTCGGATGAGTCCAGACATAAATAAGGGCATCACATTTAAAGCTGTACAACAGAATAGAGTTACTTTAATTGGAATACCGTTGGCTTCAAGTAGAATTTTGCAATGATGCTGTTGAGTCCTGTATTACCTCTAATAAAGAGTCAGTTGTGATGTATACAATTTGCTAAAAGTTTAGGTATATGCAGGTATCAAGGCGATAATTCAGACAAAAAAATACGCAATGATTGGGGTGATCATTGCGTAGGAACTACGAATCTGCATACACAGTTTCGGTAAAGGAGAAATGTTATGAAATTAGGATTGCTCCTAAAGCATGTGATTATCATAAGCAAAACCTGAATACTCTTCCTCAGTATTCGAGTTACGTGATGTTAAGTAACGTAACTAATAAGTGTTTTGTGTGAGTAAAATCACGAGATTTTGAAGGTTTTGCAGAAATAAAAAAGCCTCTAATTTTAGTAAATTAGAGGCTTTGGTTTTAAGCAATACGTGATAAAACAGGTGTTTAGAAAAAATGGTTTAGAAACGGAAAACGCCTAATCCAGCTTTCACTTCGTCTAAAGTTTGCTGAGTAATATCACGACATTTATCTGTACCCGATTTCAAAATGTCCATAATGTAATCTGGGTCTTTTGCCAACTCGATACGACGTTCACGGATAGGCCCAATCAATTCTTTTAGAATGCCTTCCAAACGCTTTTTCACCGTACCATCGCCCAAACCACCACGACGATAATGCGCTTTCAGTTCTTCAAGTTCTTCTTTGTTGGTATCGAAGGCATCTAAATAAGTAAATACTACGTTGCCTTCAACCTGACCTGGGTCTTCGATACGCAGGTGATTTGGGTCGGTGTACATTGCATTGACAGCTTTTTTAATGTCTTTGTCTGTGGCATCTAACACAATGGTATTGCCCAGTGATTTTGACATTTTCGCTTTACCATCAAAACCAGGTAAACGTCCGATATTTGACAACAATGCCTGACATTCAGGTAGCAAGTCATGACCAATTTGACGATTCACCCGACGCACAATTTCATTGGTCTGTTCAATCATTGGAATTTGGTCTTCACCTACAGGAACGACCGTTGCTTTAAATGCAGTAATATCGGCTGCTTGAGCTACAGGGTAGCACAGGAAACCTGCAGGAATATCACGCTCAAAACCACGCATCTGAATTTCAGATTTAATGGTTGGGTTACGCTCCAAACGTGCCACAGTCACGAAGTTTAAATACAACATGGTAAGTTCGTTTAGCGCTGGCAGGCAAGATTGCACGCAAATGGTGGTTTTTGTTGGATCAATCCCCACCGCTAAATAATCGGTTGCTACCTCAATAATATTGCGACGTACTTTTTCAAAGTTGTCGGCATTGTCAGTTAAGGCTTGAGCATCGGCAAGTAACAGATGTTGATGATGCGAGTCTTGTAAACCTACACGTGAACGTAAAGAACCCACAAAGTGACCTAAATGTAGCTGTCCAGTCGGACGATCGCCCGTCAAAATCACAGGACGATTATCTTGATTACTCATTTTTTATTCCAAGTCGTATCTACGACATCTATGTACCGATGAATTGCTACATTGTAAGGCATAACATTTTTCAATGTCACTTCCTTAAACAGATTGAATTGAATTCGTTTAAAAAATT
The DNA here is from genome assembly GCF_020982655.1 of Acinetobacter sp. PW68. Taxonomy (NCBI): domain Bacteria; kingdom Pseudomonadati; phylum Pseudomonadota; class Gammaproteobacteria; order Moraxellales; family Moraxellaceae; genus Acinetobacter; species Acinetobacter sp. PW68. The sequence continues at coordinate 688,378 of NZ_JAHZSX010000001.1, forward strand.
AATGAAGTAAATACAGAGTTTATTTGCGTACAGTTTTAAAATAGATAGAAAATCGCATAAGGATAACAAAGCAATGGCGAGCAGCTTATTACTTTTATTAGATGACATTGCAACCGTTTTAGATGATGTAGCCGTCATGAGTAAAATGGCTGCTAAAAAAACAGCAGGGGTATTGGGTGATGATCTGGCATTGAATGCGCAGCAGGTCAGTGGTGTGCGTGCAGATCGTGAGTTACCTGTAGTGTGGCGGGTAGCTAAGGGCTCTTTTGTTAATAAATTGATTTTAGTACCGTTGGCACTGCTCATTAGCGTGGTTGCCGCATGGTTGATTAATCCATTATTGGTCATTGGTGGGTTGTTCTTAAGCTATGAGGGTGTTGAAAAGATCATGCACACCCTACAGCACAAAAAAGCAAAAACTGCCGCAGAAGCGCAATTAGAATTGATTCAGACTGAGCAAGACCTTGCTCGTTTTGAAAATGAAAAAATTAAAGGTGCAGTGCGTACTGACTTTATTCTATCGGCTGAAATTGTGGTGATTTCATTAGGTACAGTCGCAGCCGCCAGTTTCTTAACCAAAGTGACCGTATTAAGCGTAATTGCCATTGCCATGACCGTTGGGGTCTATGGCTTAGTTGCATTTATTGTCAAAATTGATGACATTGGTTTACATCTGACTGAACAAGCATCTAATTTTAAACAACGTATTGGTCGTGGCTTATTGGCATTCGCCCCGATATTAATGAAAACTTTGTCGGTTGTTGGGACTGCTGCCATGTTTTTAGTGGGTGGTGGTATTATCAATCATGCTATTCCATTTGTGCACCATTTCACAGAAGATACAGTAGAGTATGTTCAAGACATCCCAACTATGGGCAGCATTGTAGGGGCTGTAACGCCAACCTTAATGAATTTTGCGGTGGGTATTTTAGCGGGTGTATTGGTTGTGATTGTGGTTACACTGATTCAAAAAGTATGGCCAAAGTCTAAACAGAGTCAATAAGCCCTGCTTCAAGACTTAGACTATATTTAGAATGAACTATCATTCAAAAAATTGAGAAAGGATAAGAATAATGCGTTGGAAAGGTCGTCGAGTTAGTACGAATGTAGAAGACCGCCGTGGTGGAGGCGGAGCTAAAGCGGGTGGAATCAGTATTTTGGGCTTAGTGGTGGCCTTTGTTGCGTGGAAGTTTTTTGGGGTCGATCCTCAATCAGCTTATCAAGCGACCAAGCAAGTCACCTCGCATGCACAAAGTGCTGAAACCAAAGGTCTAGATAATCCAAGTCCTGAACAACAAGAGGCAATTGAGTTTGTGGGTACTGTTTTGGCGGATACCGAAGATACATGGTCACAAGTGTTTCAGCAGCAGCTAGATAGCCAATATGTGCCGCCTAAACTGGTGTTATTTACAGGTGTGGTTAATTCTGGCTGTGGTACGGCACAATCGGCAATGGGGCCGTTTTATTGCCCAGCCGATCAAAAAGTATATATTGATACTTCATTCTTCCAAGCCATGCGTCAGCAAATGGGTATTGGTGGTGAACAAAATCAGACTGAATTAAGCCGAGATGATCAGGCAGGTGATTTTGCCCAAGCCTACGTTGTGGCACATGAAGTTGGGCATCATATTCAGACCATTTTAGGAATTTCAGAGCAAGTGCATAAAGCACGTCAGCAAGTCAGTGAAGTGCAGGGCAATCAGCTTTCGGTGCGTCAGGAACTGCAAGCGGACTGTTTATCGGGGGTGTGGGCGCATCATAACCATCAACGTACTCAATTCCTTGAACAAGGCGATATCGAAGAAGCCATGGATGCAGCACATAAAATTGGCGATGATTATTTGCAAAAACGTGCACGTGGACAAGTCGTACCTGATAGCTTTACCCATGGCACCAGTGTTCAGCGCGTACAATGGTTCCAGACTGGCTTAAAATCAGGCTTGATTAATGATTGTGATACATTCAATGCCGCAATTTAAAGACTCAAATTCAAGTTTTACAAACAAAAGGAGTGTAGTCAGTCGCTCCTTTTTTATCGGCTAAATCAACGCGAGTGGATGGGTGCAAAAAACTTTAAGCCATAAACCGAGTGATGAATTAGCTCACATGATTTTGAACGTGGTGTGTTTAATTCCAGCAGGTCAGGTTGCGACCTATGGGCAAGTGGCACGTCTAGCGGGGCTGCCCAAACATGCACGTTTGGTCGGTTATGTCCTTAAGCATTTATCGGCAGAACATACAGTGCCGTGGCATCGGGTGATTAATGCGCAAGGAAAAATTAGCCTAAGCAAGTTCAACGCCCAAGGAGAAAATATACAAACGGTAAAATTGCAAAAGGAAGGGGTTCTGGTCATTGCAGGGAAGGTGAATTTAAAACAATACCAATGGCAGAATTAAACTTTACTGTTAAATTGAGTGTTTAATATTGAGATGTGATGATACTGAAGCAAGTTTGCTGAGTGAAAAGAAGCAATAAAAGTTTCGGAATAAACAAAAAAACTAATAAATGAGAGGGGGAAGTTCCTCGCTTCCGTAGAAATGAGGAACACGCAATCTTATTGACGTACCACAAGTACAGGTGTAGTGCCTTCGCTTAGGATGCTTTGCGCAACACTACCTAAGAATAATTTTTTCAAGCCAGTACGACCATGTGAACCAATCACAATAAGGTCAGCATTTAACTCTTTCGCAGCGTTGGTAATTTCGCGTGCAATCACTTGACCTTCAAGTAGTTTAGTTTCAGCTTCAACACCTTGTTCAGTGAATTTTTGCTTTGCTTCTTCTAAAGTTTTCACGATAGAAGCACGCGCGCGTTCAATCAAGTCATTGGTTTGGTTTGCAGTGATGTATTCTGCAGCAATATACGGGTCAAGTGTAAGTACTTGTACCACAGTGATTTTACTACCAAATGCTTTTGCAAGTTCAGCAGCCTTTGCAACAGCAGCAAAAGAAGTTTCAGAACCGTCCACTGGTACGAGGATGTTTTGGTAAGCCATGAGTGTTTCTCCTTATTGTAATTTCAATACTTTAATAAAATATTCGCTCTGAGTGCTGTCTTATCTTACGCTGAATTTATATAGAATAAAACCCAGTAATTTCATAAAGATAATTGAGTGCTGTAAGTCCTTATTTCACCATAATTTAGCATGAAATTGTGAAGCTGTGCTTTCAATTCAACTAAAGTTTTAATCAATTTTTGTTTGCGTGTTTTTCAAAAAATTGATTAGTTGATGAACATCATCACTCTGTAATTGTTCGCGGATTTTCAGTAAATATTTTTCATCTAAATCATACAGTTTTAGTGCCAAAAGTTGAGCAATCTCTACTTCACTAAAACGGTATTTGATGACTTTAGCAGGTACTCCTGCCACGATGGCATAAGGCGGTACATCTTGTGTGACCACTGCACCTGTCGCCACAATTGCACCTTCACCTAGTTCAACGCCTTGCATAATCATGGCACGACTACCAATCCAGCATCCATCCCCAATTTTGGTATCACCTTCAGCTACAAAACTACGGGTGTCAAATGGAAAAGCAGAAATCCAATCACTGCGATGCAATTGATTGCCCCCCATCATAATCACACATTCCGCACCAAAGCAGACAAAATTGCCTATAAAGAGCTGATCAATAGGCTTTTCTGCTGTGGCGGGTTTGTCGTGCAAATAGCGCACGACACAACGCTCGAAGCCCTGATCCCAATAAGCTGAATAATAAGAATAATTGCCTTTAATATGGATATTGGGGTTTTTTACAGTTTTGGAGATAAACTCAAATTCGCACCAGTGTTTGACAGGGGAATTAATCAGCGTTCCGGACATGGTGTATGTATAAAAAATTAATGAAATAGAATTATATATGAGTTACTTTTGATTTCTTATAATATTCATCCTGACAGAAGCTAGGTGGGCGGAGAAGTTAATGTTCGTCGAAAATGAGTTTGAAGAAAAAAGAGCAGATGAAATAAAAAGAATCATTCATACCTTTACTTTGGTAATCCCCCCTAAAAAAATAATAGGATTTAAAAGTAGAATTTTCCCTTAAGATACAAGCTGGCGATTCTGCATGAAAACACCTGAATTACTGAGTTACATGGATCAAATCTCAGGTGTTGTGAATTATGTGAATCAAACATTTAGTTTATTTAATGAAGTTGAGAAAGTGCGACCAAAAAAATTGCTCAAATAAATTTTAAGGATAATCGTAATTTATGAGTGCTTTTAACATTAACCGTTACACACTAGCGCTTACGGCTATTATTTTTTACGCCTGTGGGATGCTGTACTGGGTTTTTGCCGATGCCAATTTTGATGGCATGAAATGGTTAACCATTTGGTTCTTTAGCAGTACTTTATTTTTTGGTTTTTGGTTAGGTCATTTTTATGCGACGACCCCGATTGAAGAGCTTAAAGTACAAAAGAAAAAGCTGCTATGGGAGCATATCAAAGTTGGTGTGATGACTGTCGTGGTAGTCGCTATGGCAACAGGTTTAAATAAAAAGGTCGCTATTCTTGTTTTGGATATAGAGGGTTATGTCAGTGAACTCAAACAAGCAAAAGTGATTATGAGGGGGGGTAAAAGCTAATTTAAATAGGTTTTCAGGAACTGGTGTTTTCCCGGTAATGGATGTTAATAATGCTGATATAGAGGCAACCCCTGTTTGTGATCTAATCTTAAAAGATAAATGCCAATATGGTTATATGATGGATCAAGGTTTTGATATTCAATATATTGATGATTTGAAATATCCATTGAAATATAGATATTTGATCTTCAACATCAAATCACCCGACTTTTATCGAGGGATTGATTATCATGTTCATTTATATAAAACCAATCAACGCTATGTGTGGTATCTGATCTTTTTTACTATTATACCTGCATTAATCTTTGTATTTTTAATTCCATATCTTCTGTTTTTAAATAAACACCGTAAAATCAATTGACTAACGTTTAGCCAGTCTGGATAGTTCAACCACCAAAAGGCAACTTTAATTGATAAATAATAATTCCTCAAAAGAGATTGCTTTAGTGATTTGAAGCTTAAAGTATTTATCTTAAAAAATTCCACAAATACATAAAAACATTTTTAGCACTGTTTGGAAATAAGAATCCCCAAATGGCAAAAAAGAGTGATGATGCCAATACGATACTGACAGGACTGGTTTGTATATTGATGAAGAGTCCCCAGACTGGAATTAAAATCAGTCCTAACACAGCCCCAGAAAGCGCATAAACAAATGCATGAATAATGCGATTTTCCATCTTATTTTCCTCTATTTTTATCGCAGTATAATCTATAAGATCGGCTGTATGATTTATAGGCAATAAAAAACCCCTCAAAGAGGGGCATCACGTGCAGTTATCTTTAATTCTTAAAGATATTCTACATTCACAATTTCGTATTCCACTTCGCCTTGCGGAGTAACTATCTTGGCTTCATCGCCTTCATTTTTACCCAACAAACCGCGTGCAATTGGTGAGTTCACTGAAATTTTATTGATTTTAAAATCAGCTTCGTCATCACCCACGATTTTGTAAGTTTTGCGTTCTTCAGTGTCCAGATTTTCAATAGTCACAGTGACGCCAAAAACTACACGACCGTTTTGCTCCAGTTCTTTAACATCAATCACCTGGCAAGCACCCAGTTTACCTTCGATGTCCTGAATGCGGCCTTCGCAGAAACCTTGCTGTTCACGTGCGGCATGGTATTCAGCATTTTCTTTTAAATCGCCATGTTCACGTGCTTCTGCAATCGCTGCAGTAATACGTGGACGATCCACAGTTTTCAGTTGGTGTAATTCTTTCTCTAGGGCAAGTTTGCCTTCGGGAGTCATAGGATAACGTTGCATAGTTGTCCCTCTTTAAAAAATTGAAGTCTATAAATGAAAAAAAGCCCGCCACCCGAAAGGTGACGGGACTCTATTGAAATATATTAACCTACAGTAAGATCTTGTAGGCGATATACATCCATTGGTAATTTAATCGCTAAGGCTTGGCATACAGCATCTGCACCATTCAAGGTCGTGGTGTAATACACTTTACCTTGCAATGCAGAACGACGGATTGAGAATGAATCCTGCTGCGCTTGTTTGCCTTCAGAAGTATTGATGATGAGGTGAATCTCACCATTTTTCAAGCGGTCTACAATGTGTGGGCGACCTTCAGTCACTTTATTCACACGTTCACACTCAATACCTGCATCGGTGATGACTTTGTGCGTACCACCTGTTGCAACAAGTTTGAAGCCAAAATCAGCCAATTGTTTTGCAATACGCGCTACATGCGGTTTATCTGACTCACGTACAGACAAGAATGCATGTTTCACTTCGCCTTCAGTTGGGATTCCTGGTAAGCGATCATTCGAGCCTAGCACAGCTTTATAGAATGCTTCACCAAAAGTTTTGCCCACGCCCATGACTTCACCTGTAGATTTCATCTCAGGCCCAAGCACTGGGTCTACACCAGGGAACTTGTTGAATGGAAACACAGCTTCTTTCACAGAGAAGTGTTGCGGAATAATTTCTTTAGTAAAGCCTTGAGCTTCTAAAGATTGACCCGCCATACAACGTGCTGCAACTTTAGCCAATGATTCGCCAATACACTTAGAAACGAACGGAACAGTACGTGATGCACGTGGGTTCACTTCTAAGATATAAACGTCATTGCCTTTCACTGCAAACTGTACGTTCATTAGACCAATAACGCCCAACTCTTTTGCCATGGCAACAGTTTGACGACGCATTTCGTCCTGTACTTCATCTGACAATGAGTAAGGTGGAATTGAACATGCTGAGTCACCAGAGTGAATACCAGCTTGTTCGATGTGCTGCATAATACCGCCAATCACCACATCTTTACCGTCAGATACGCAGTCTACGTCAACTTCAATCGCATCATCCAAGAAACGGTCTAACAGTACAGGTGCATCGTTAGAAGCTTGAACTGCATCACGCAGGTAACGTTTCAATTCTTCTTCGTTATACACAATTTCCATTGCACGACCACCCAATACATAAGATGGACGAACAACCAGCGGATAACCCACTTTCGCTGCTTCTGCGATACCTTCTTCAGCAGATTTAACAATGCTGTTGTTTGGCTGACGCAATTGCAGACGTTGAATCATTTGCTGGAAACGCTCACGGTCTTCTGCGCGGTCAATTGCATCTGGTGATGTACCAATAATTGGCGCACCTGCTTCTTCTAAAGCACGTGCCAATTTAAGTGGAGTTTGACCACCGTACTGCACAATAATGCCTTTTGGCTTTTCCGTACGAACGATTTCAAGCACATCTTCCAAAGTAATTGGTTCAAAGTACAAACGGTCTGAAGTGTCATAATCGGTAGATACTGTTTCAGGGTTACAGTTCACCATGATGGTTTCATAACCATCTTCACGCATTGCAAGCGCAGCGTGTACACAGCAGTAATCGAATTCGATACCTTGACCAATACGGTTTGGACCACCGCCAATTACCATGATCTTGTCTTTCGCTGAAGGATTTGATTCACACTCTTCATCGTAAGTTGAATACATATATGCTGTGTCAGATTCAAACTCTGCAGCACAGGTATCCACACGTTTGTAAACTGGGGTTACGCCCAAGTTCCAACGGTGTTTACGGAATTGCTTTTGTGAAATTCCCATCAAGTTCGCAATACGCAAGTCAGATAAACCTTTACGTTTGAACGAACGGATGTTGTCAGCGTTTAGATCACCAAAACCTAAAGTTTTGATTTCATTTTCAGTATTAACGATGTCTTGAATTTGAATTAAGAACCAACGGTCAATTTTGGTCGCTTCAAAAACTTCGTCCAAGCTAAAGCCGTGACGGAATGCGTCAGCCACGTACCAAATACGCTCAGGGCCTGGAACTTTTAATTCAACTAAAATCTTGTCGCGTGCGCCTTCAGCACCCACTTCAATTTTTTCGTCAAAACCACAAGCACCAGTTTCTAAACCGCGAAGGGCTTTATTTACAGACTCTTGGAAGTTACGACCAATCGCCATGACTTCACCTACAGATTTCATCTGTGTGGTTAAAGTCGCGTCTGCTTGCGGGAACTTTTCAAAGTTGAAACGTGGAACTTTAGTGACAACGTAGTCAATTGATGGTTCAAATGATGCAGGTGTTGTGCCGCCTGTGATGTCATTTTTCAATTCATCAAGGGTGTAGCCTACAGCCAGTTTTGCTGCAACTTTTGCAATAGGGAAACCAGTAGCTTTGGATGCAAGTGCAGATGAACGAGATACACGTGGGTTCATCTCAATCACAACCATACGGCCAGTATTCGGGCAAATACCGAACTGAACGTTAGAACCACCTGTTTCTACACCAATTTCACGAAGTACCGCTAAAGATGCATTACGCATCAATTGGTATTCTTTATCCGTTAAGGTTTGCGCAGGAGCAACGGTAATTGAGTCACCTGTGTGCACGCCCATTGGGTCAAAGTTTTCAATTGAACATACAATGATACAGTTGTCGTTTTTGTCACGTACAACTTCCATCTCGTATTCTTTCCAACCAATGAGTGATTCATCAATCAATAACTGTTTAGTTGGAGAAAGATCGAAACCGCGTTCACAGATTTCAAGGAATTCTTCTTTGTTGTATGCGATACCGCCACCAGAACCACCCATCGTGAATGATGGACGAATAATCACAGGGAAGCCAAAGCGAGATTGAATCTCAAGGGCTTCTTCCATAGATTCAGCAATCGCAGCTTTTGGACACTCAAGACCAATTTTGCGCATTGCTTCATCAAACAATTTACGGTCTTCAGCTTTTTCAATCGCGTCTTTGGTTGCGCCAATTAATTCAACATTGTATTTGGCTAAAATACCGTTGGCATCTAATGCAAGCGCACAGTTCAACGCAGTTTGACCGCCCATGGTCGGAAGTACTGCATCTGGACGTTCTTTTTCAATGATTGCTGCAACAGTCTGCCAAGTGATTGGCTCGATATAAGTTGCATCTGCCATTGCAGGGTCAGTCATGATGGTCGCAGGGTTCGAGTTTACCAAAATAACGCGGTAACCTTCTTCGCGCAGCGCTTTACATGCTTGAGCACCAGAATAGTCAAACTCACAGGCCTGACCAATAACAATAGGACCAGCACCAATAATTAAGATGCTTTTAATATCCGTACGTTTAGGCATTATTTCGCTCCTTAATTACTTCTTAGCGGCTTCAATAAGTTCGATGAAATGATCGAACAATGGTGCGCAGTCATGTGGACCTGGACTTGCTTCTGGGTGACCTTGGAAGCTAAATGCAGGCTTGTCTGTACGATGAATACCTTGGTTTGTGCCATCGAACAATGAACGATGCGTTGAACGTACATTGTTTGGTAAGGTACTTTCATCTACCGCGAAGCCGTGGTTCTGAGAAGTAATCATCACTGTACCAGTTTCTAAGTTCTGTACAGGATGGTTTGCGCCGTGGTGTCCGTTCGGCATTTTCATTGTTTTTGCACCTGATGCAAGTGCAAGAATTTGGTGACCTAAACAGATACCAAATACAGGAGTATTCGTGGTTTCTACAATTGTTTTTACAGCTTCAATTGCGTAGTCACATGCAGCAGGGTCGCCAGGGCCATTTGACAAGAAAATGCCATCTGGGTTTAACGCAAGGACTTGTTCAGCAGGGGTTTGTGCAGGAACAACGGTTAATTGACAACCGCGGTCTGCCAGCATACGCAGGATGTTGGTTTTGACACCGTAATCGTATGCAACCACATGATATTTAAGTTCAGGTTGAGTAAAGCCTTTGCCAAGTTCCCATGAACCTTCAGTCCATTCAAAACCTTCAGGGTCGCAGCATACTTTTGCAAGATCTAAGCCGTTTAACCCGCCAAATGCACGTGCTTTCGCAATTGCTTCTTCTTCAGTGATATTTTCACCAGCAAGAATACAACCATTTTGCGCACCTTTGGAGCGTAAAATACGGGTCAATTTACGGGTGTCAATATCGGCAATTGCAACAACATTGTGTTGTTGTAAGTATTCGCCTAAAGATTGAGCAGAACGGAAGTTACTGTGTAATAAAGGCAAATCACGGATAATTAAACCGTTTGCCCATACTTTATGAATTCGACCTGACTCAACATCTTCATCATTGCAACCAGTGTTCCCAATATGTGGGTAAGTTAAAGTCACAAGTTGTTGTGCATAACTCGGGTCGGTCAAAATTTCTTGATAGCCAGTCATGGCAGTGTTAAAAACGACTTCACCAGTCGTACTTCCCGTCGCACCGATAGACGTACCTTTAAAGATTGTACCGTCGGCGAGGGCTAAAATGGCGGGGGTGCTCAAACCAAAGCTCCTGAACTAAAACCACAAAAATAGGGCTGTAAAAAAGCGAGTAGACGAAAAAAAAGGAAGGTCAATATTTAAACCTACCCTCCTATGTCTGCTCGCTTGAACTTAACATTGCATTATACGCATGAACTCGCCAAAAGTCCATTGTGAATCTGACGAATATGTAAGATAAAAGGCTTGCTTTTTTTGCTAGGTTTATGTTGTGGCTTGTAGTCTAAATGTAAGCAATATACGATTGTTAGACAATTCAAAACCCATTTTAGTCTAAATTGCCTTATGCTTAATTTATAAACAACAACGACCTTAGGTGAAGCAAAATGACTGAACAACAAAAATCAGTAGCTGATAACAAAGCCATTAAAGATACGGTGCATGAGAGTGCTGAAAAGCTTGAGAAAGTAACGCATGATGCCAAAGAGCAGGTGCTTGATGTAGTTGCGGAAACGCAAGAAAAAGTTCAAGCCGAAGCCAAACAACTCAATGCCAGCGTGCAAGAGCAATTGGGTCAGTTAAAGCAAGATGTGTTGCAAAAAATTGAAGCTTTAAAAGCACAATTTGGCAGTTCACCTAAAGATTTGGGTGAATTAAAAGATTTTGTAAAAACTGAATTTAGCGCAATCATTGAAGATCTTTCTAAACTTGGTAAAGAGTTGAAAGAAGATGTCAGCAGCATTTCAGTGAAACACAAAGACCAATTGGCTGAAACTTTTAAGCGTTCTAAAGAGCACACATTGGAAGCGTGGAAAAAAGTAAATCCATCAAAAACTGAAACGAATGATGAAGCTGATCAAGCATAATCCCGTTTAAACTGTTGCAGATTCAGCCATAAAAAAAGTGAGGTCATACGCCTCACTTTTTTTTATTTAAACTTTTCGCTCAGACCAAAAACTAGTTGTTTCAATCTAAACTATCATTAATCACAGTTAGAACTGATGTAGCCAATCCCGCTTATTGTGAAAATCGGCGGCAGGACTGCTGTGTTGCATGGCATAAAATTGCTCGCCCTGACTGGTTTTGAGCACAGCCGTCAGCCCAATAAACAAATCTGTCCATTTCAGTTTATGTTTCAGCATAAATTCGGTTAAATCCAGACTGACATTTAAACCGTAATGCGTACGTTTTAGCTGATTCAACTCAATATCATAAGCGGCTACAGGTGGCATTTGCTCAGGATAACGATATTCTTCAAAGGCATAGGCTTGCCAAGCTTGAGAAGGGGAGAGATTGATTTCACGATAAAAATCTTCGCCCTGAACGCCAATGAAAATTTCAAAGCAGGTCTGTTCCCACAAAAAGTCCTGACGTGGATGTGAAGCTACCAATGCAGGCCATTCGACCCACTGATTCGGATCACGCAGCCAATAACCTACATTTAAGCTAAACGGACTTTGTTGTTCAATTGCACCGACCAAAGAAATCGCTTGAAACTGACGATCAAAGGCGCTGAGTTCGTAACTTGCCATTTCAGCTTAGTTAGACAAATGCGCGTGACGAACTAAATTTGACAACTTAGCATTTTGTTTTGCTGCTTTTTTATAAAGCAAAGCAATTTTACCAATGGTTTGTACCACTTCAGAACCTGTTGCTGCAGCAATTTCAGTAATTACAGCTGCACGTACTTCACGGTCTTCACCACCAATTTTGACTTTAATTAATTCGTGATCATTTAAAGCACGGTTGGTTTCTTCAATTACATTTTCAGTCAAACCTTGACCGCCAACCATCACTACGGGGTTAAGTGCATGACCAATTTGACGTAAACGCTTGCGTTCCTGAATAGAGAGAGCCGCCATAAAGATAACCTAATTTTAAAAACGGCCTAGTATAACAAAAGCCAATTTGAAACGCTGTAAATTCTATGCAAATAATCCGCGAAGGTGCAGCAGTGCAAAATATCAAAAATTGAACATTTGCTTAGCTTTATCTATCTGTGATGAGTGTGGTTTTTTATGCCACAGTACAGAAATAAGCGATGGATTTAATAGAAAAAACTTGTCAGTTATTGGCATTTAGATACAGATGTCTACTGCAAGCTTGCTAATTTTCACGTACAATCGCAATTTAGATGGCTATTCGTTACTAAGAGAGTTATGGCAACACGCATTACCAACCAAAAATTATCCAAAAGTAGTCGTGCGTGGATGAGAGAGCACCTAGATGATCCCTTTGTGAAAAGAGCGCAAAAAGAAGGGTATCGTGCACGTGCTGCATACAAACTACTTGAAATTCAAGAAAAATATAAACTGATCAAACCGGGTATGACTGTGGTGGACTTAGGTGCAGCACCAGGCAGTTGGTCGCAAATTGCAGGGAAACTTGTAGGCGATAAAGGTTTGGTGATCGCTTCCGATATTTTAGAAATGGACGCACTACCAGATGTGACCTTTTTACAAGGTGACTTCCGCGAAGAAGAAGTGTTCGAAAAATTGTTAAATATTTTAAACGGACGCACGGTAGACGTTGTAATTTCTGATATGGCCCCCAATACATCAGGTAATAAAGCTGTAGATCAACCGCGTCAAATTTACTTATGTGAGTTGGCTCTTGATTTTGCCAATCGCGTATTGGGACCGAGTGGTCAGTTTGTGGTCAAAGTGTTCCAAGGTTCGGGGTTTGACGAATTTCGTAAACAGGTCGTGGACAGTTTTGATGTGTTAAAGACAGCAAAACCCGCTGCTTCACGCGCACGTTCCAAAGAAGTATTCCTTATTGGACAAGGACGTAAAAAAGCGTCTAAATAAAGTTTACTTGCCAAGCCGTTAAAAATTGTGCATTTTGTACGTTTTTAATAAATTGTCTAGCTGATCTTCAGCTTTTTTGAATGAAAGGTCACCCAGTAACGGGCATGATCAAATTAGATTGATATGGGAATAAAGCTTTGAGCGATCTCTTCAAGAATGCCGTATTGTGGCTGATTATACTTGGTGTGCTGATTCTAATTTTCAGCAACATCAATAACAGTGAAAAGCCAACTGCAATGAACTATTCAGAGTTTGTTGCAGCGGTGAATGCTGGTCAAATTAAGCAAGTCACAATTGATGGCGAAAGAATTAGTGGCGAAAAAGTCAATGGCTCGTCCTTTGAAAGTATTCGTCCAGCAGTTCAAGATCCTGAACTGATGCCGAATCTGATTAAAAACAACGTTGTTGTTGAAGGTACTGCACCTCAACGTCAAGGTTTGTTAATGCAACTATTGATCGCAAGTTTCCCTGTACTTTTAATCATTTTGTTATTCATGTTCTTTATGCGCAACATGGGTGGCGGTGCAGGTGGTAAAAACGGCCCGATGAGCTTTGGTAAATCTAAAGCTAAAATGTTGTCTGAAGACCAAATTAAAGTCACATTTGCAGATGTTGCGGGTTGTGATGAAGCAAAACAAGAAGTAGTTGAAATTGTAGATTTCTTAAAAGACCCTGCAAAATTCAAACGTCTAGGTGCAACAATTCCTAAAGGCGTGTTGATGGTTGGCCCACCAGGTACAGGTAAAACCTTACTTGCTAAAGCCATTGCAGGCGAAGCGAAAGTTCCATTCTTTAGCATTTCAGGTTCTGACTTTGTTGAAATGTTTGTAGGTGTGGGTGCATCTCGTGTTCGTGATATGTTCGAGCAAGCCAAACGCCATGCGCCATGTATTATCTTTATTGATGAGATTGATGCAGTTGGTCGTCACCGTGGTTCTGGTACAGGTGGTGGTCACGATGAGCGTGAGCAAACATTGAACCAGATGCTGGTAGAAATGGACGGTTTTGAAGGCAATGAAGGCATTATTGTCATCGCTGCGACGAACCGTGCCGATGTACTGGATAAAGCTTTATTGCGCCCAGGTCGTTTTGACCGTCAAGTAATGGTTGGCTTGCCAGACATTAAAGGTCGTGAGCAAATTCTGAATGTTCACTTGAAAAAGTTGCCTTCAGTTACAGGTGTAGATGTCAAAGTCTTGGCACGTGGTACACCGGGCTTCTCAGGTGCGCAGTTGGCAAACCTTGTGAATGAAGCTGCATTGTTTGCTGCCCGCCGTAATAAAAACACGGTGGATATGCACGACTTTGAAGATGCCAAAGACAAGTTGTATATGGGTCCTGAACGTAAGTCGATGGTGCTGCGTGAAGAAGAACGTCGTGCGACGGCTTATCATGAAGCAGGCCATGCGATTGTTGCTGAAATGCTACCGGGTACAGACCCTGTGCATAAAGTGACGATTATGCCGCGTGGTTGGGCATTGGGTGTGACATGGCAATTGCCTGAACATGACCAAACTAGCCATTATAAAGACAAAATGCTGAACGACTTGTCTATCTTGTTTGGTGGTCGTATTGCAGAAGAAGTCTTCATTAATCAAATGTCGACAGGTGCATCGAATGACTTTGAGCGTGCGACTAAATTGGCGCGCGCGATGGTGACCAAATATGGTATGTCTGACAAGTTAGGCGTAATGGTCTACGAAGATGATACACAGCAATCATTCATGGGCAGTTTAGGCAGTCGTACGATTTCTGAAGCAACTCAACAACAAGTGGATGCTGAAGTTCGTCGTATTATTGATGAGCAATATAAAGTTGCCCGCGATATTTTGGAAAATAACCAAGACATTGCCCACGCAATGGTAAAAGCATTGTTGGAATGGGAAACCATTGATCGTGACCAAATCCGTGACATTATGGAGGGTCGTGAGCCAAAGCCACCGAAGGTATATATTGCAGACAATCCTGTGATTGATGTAACACCAACTGATGGTCCTAGCACACCGCCGCCATTACCAGCGAGCTAATACCAACACGCTAAGTAATGCTGTGAATTTAAAAAAGAGCCTTTAAATAAGGCTCTTTTTTTATCGCTATAGCATGTGCGCAATCTTGTAATTATAGGCTATAAAATGGTTTGAGGGTGAAAAGAATTCAACATCTTCAAAATTAGCCTTGTTAAAATAAGCTTTTCAAATTAAAAGGAAGACCAGCATGCAGCTCATGCCATTACCCAAGCGCGTATTGCAATGCGGACGTTTGAGTTTAGATTTATCTCAACCGCATGTGATGGGAATTCTAAATGTGACGCCAGACTCGTTTAGTGATGGTGGGCAACATAATGAAAAAAATGCTGCTGTAGCACGTGCTTTGGAAATGATGGCCGAAGGTGCAACCGTGATTGATATTGGTGGTGAGTCTACACGTCCGGGAGCCAGTCCTGTGAGTGTGGAAGAAGAAATTCGTCGTGTCGTGCCTGTGGTAGAAGCCTTATCTGCTTATGATGTGGTGCTTTCGATTGATACATCTCAGCCTGAAGTAATTCGTGCATCAGTAGCTGCAGGGGCGCATATCTGGAATGATGTACGTGCGTTGACCCGTCCAAATGCGTTGCAAACAGCTGCTGAGTTAAATATCCCCGTGATTATTATGCACATGCGTGGTGAACCGACCACCATGAACAATTTAGATCAATATGATGATGTCACTATAGATGTAATTGCAGAGTTGCAGCAACGTGTCGCCGATGCTTTGGCGGTAGGGGTTAAACCTGAAAATATCATGATTGATCCGGGTTTTGGTTTGCCAAAAAATGCACAGCAAAACTTGAAATTGTTAAATGAGTTGCATCAACTCAATGGTATGGGGTATCCGATTTTATCGGCATTGTCTCGAAAAAGCTTTATTGGTGAAGCTTTAGGTGGGGCAGAGCCAACACAGCGTGCAGTCGGTTCAGTAGCGGCTCATTTACTCAGTATTCAGCAAGGTGCTTGTATGGTGCGTGCGCATGATGTGAAAGCCATGTCTGATGCCATTAAAGTTTGGCAAGCAATGCAGTTGGCAAATTAATCGCTGTTTGTAGATTTGGGTGAAGCTAGAATTAAAGCCCTGCTTATGCTATATAGGCACGCTTGAATCTCTGTATTTTTGAGTGCCTGTATGTTTGCAGATTTACTTCTCCCCATGTTTGATGATGAGTTTTATCCTGATATTTTGGTTGCTGAGTTAAAACAACTGATTCAACAGTTTGCAAAACATGTGTCTAAATCCAATTTATCTGAAACGGATATTTATCATTTTGCTGACCAGACCGTGCAAGCCATCAATAAAATGAAACCACAATTTGAAGATCTAGATTCAGATTTGGATGATACCGCAGCAGATTATATTGCTGAGGCGATGATGATGGTGCTGCAAGAGCAAGGCTATTTTGAGATTGAAATGGAAGAGTTGATTGCAACACGAGAGTGGTGATAGACACTCTCTTTCAGCTTTCACTTATAGATGATTTAACAAATCATTCAAAACATCATTCAAATGGCAACTTTGTTGTGTATGTAGTTCTGCAATTTCCCGAACATTTAGCGTGTATTGACCATTATGTTCACTTGGCTGTGCAATTAAATTCACCCAAAACTTTGTATTTTGTTGCAGCAAAGTTTTGAGTTGGTTTGCTTCTTCAGGATTTTGGAAATCTAATAAATATAAATCGTTGCCTAAGCTGCAACGACGTAGTTGTAACTCTTGGTTTTTATATTGCACTGTTCCCGCAAAAATATCATAAAATTCTGCATCAGTTTCAATTGGGCTTACGGACTCGGTTGCGGACTCAAGGCTGGAACTTTGTACATGGCTTGCAAAACTGAGCAAGCAGCATAAACAGGTCATCCACTTGAAAGAGAAGATAAAGCGTTGTAGAAACATTTCAAATCATCAATACATAAATGTTATTGTTTTCAATATTATATTTTTTAGGCATAAAAAAACCAGCGTAATGCTGGAGTTCTTTATTTGCACTATTTCAATGATTTAAATCCATTTAAAATGGTGCCCGAGGCCAGACTCGAACTGGCACGCTTTGAGGGCGGGGGATTTTAAATCCCCTGTGTCTACCGATTTCACCACTCGGGCATGTGCGCAATAATAGAGGACGAAATAAAACTTGGCAAGTAAATTTATTTACAATTGCGTTCTTTTCAATCAATTCAAATTATTAGCTTGAAAAAAGTTCGGTTTGAAGCATATTTCTGTTGTTTGTCATCAATATTTCATGAATTTGAGATCAAAGCGAAATCATAAATTTCTATGTTGAGCGCTCAAGAAAAATAAAAGGAATATTCATGAACATTCGCTTAACTCGCCGCGAGTTGATTCAAAAAAGTTTGGCTGGTTTTGGGGTATTGTCATTGCCAGTCGCATTAACTGCATGTGGAGATGATAATGAATCTACAGCAGGAAATGCATTAAAAGTGCAGTTTTTGCATGGTGTCGCCAGTGGTGATCCGCTGCATGATCGTGTGATTTTATGGACACGCTTAACACCTAATGACAATGCAGCGCGTCTTGAGGTGGTGTGGGAAATTGCGAGTGATGAGGCGTTTAAGCAATTGGTGAATACTGGCAAAGTACAAACCAATGCAGCGCAAGATTTTACAGTGAAAGTGGACGCAGATCGTTTGCGGGCAGGGACTGAATATTATTACCGTTTCCGTTTTGGCAATATAGTTTCAGCTGTAGGACAGACCAAAACCTTGTCACAACGCAGCGATCAGGTAAAATTTGCAGTTTGCTCTTGCTCAAACTACCCTGCAGGATATTTCCATGTCTATAAAGAAATGGCACAGGAAAGCAATCTGGATGTGATTATTCACTTGGGGGATTATATTTATGAATATGGACAAGGTGGATACGCAACTGATGATGCACAACAGTTAGGACGTACCTTTGCAACAGACAATGATAAAGAAATAATCAATTTGGATGATTATCGTAAACGCTATGCTTTATATCGTACCGATGCCGATTTGCAAGCCGCACATCAACGCCATCCATTTATTGTGATTTGGGATGACCATGAGCTCAGTAATGATACTTGGGAAGCGGGCGCAGATAATCATCAAGAAGATGAAGGCAGTTTTATAGAACGTAAGCTTGCGGCATTACAGGCTTATTTTGAATGGATGCCAATTCGTCCAGTCGCTGAAAATGATCATTTGAATATTTATCGCCAATTTGACTTTGGTGGTCTAGTCAATTTGATGATGCTAGATACCCGTATTTTAGCGCGTCATAAGCAATTAAATTATAACGACTATATGACTGCAACAGGTATTGATGCGGTTAAATTCCAGACAGATTTATTAAATCCACAACGTACATTGATGGGTGTGGCGCAACGTCAGTGGTTGCAAGGGCAGTTGATCCAGTCTACAGCCCCTTGGAATGTTTTGGGTCAACAAGTCTTGATGGCAAAAATGCTGATTCCACAAGAATTGTTATTGCTTTTAGGGCAAATTACCAATGGTGATCAGCGACCTGAAACCCTTGCACAAATGAAGCAAAAAATTACTGAGTTGCTCACGCTAAAAATGCGCTTAAAAGCGAATGATCCAACTTTGACAGCAATGGATAAAGCGCGTTTGAGGGCGGTTGCACCTTATAATCTCGATGCTTGGGATGGTTATGCTTACGATCGTGAAGTTGTGTATGGGACATTGCAACAGCTTGGGAAAAAAGCAGTGGTGTTAGCAGGTGATACTCATAATGCTTGGGCTGCAAGCTTGCATACCCATGAAACCAATCATGAGGTTGGGGTGGAGTTCGCGACCAGTTCGGTATCATCGCCAGGAATTGAGTATTACTTAAATGTGCCTGCAGACGAAATGGCAGCGTTGGAATATGCCTTTCAAGAACTGATTGATGAGCTGGATTATTGCAACCTCAATCAGCGCGGTTATTTAACAGTGACTTTTAATCATGATCAAGTGGTTGCCGATTGGAAGTTTGTGGATACGGTGAAGGCACGTGAATACAAAATAGATTCAACACGTAGTCATCAAATGACCTACGATGTACACTTAAAACCAATCATTGAAGTTGCTAAAACCGCCTAAAAATTGGTGTGATGCTTACAGAAAACCGAGCTTAAGTTGCTCGGTTTTTTTTAATGTAAGGCGTGAAATTTTTATTCGAGTTTCTCTTGAATATAACTGTCTAAATCTATGTGTTTAATGCTTTTACATAAGGCTTGCTCAGCCTGCATAATCTGTTGATGTAACTCAAGTGCGTGCTGATATTGCTGAGTGAGTTGTGTAAAGCGGGGGCTATTTTTATTAGTGAAATATAAGCGGAATTGAATTTTAGCAGCCTGACGATACGACCAGTAAGCAGCACGACGAATCTGGGTTAAACAATATTTTTGTTCCAGACTGGCGTGGTCACGAAACATATTTTCTTTATACAAGCGAACAAAGCTAAAACTTATGCAAAAAAAGAAAAGGACTCCTTGCAGAATCGTACTTTGAAAATAGGCAAAATTTAGCGCTTGTAAAATAATCAGGACTGCAATTTTGAGTGGGGCGTGTTGCTGAAACTGATACCACGATGCAGAGCTGTGTTTGATCTGATACAACACATAAGGTAATAGCAGCATAAAGCCGAGCATAATCGCTAAAATAGACAAGGCATTGGCTTGAAAAGCATCATACTGTGCTGTGGTGTTTTGAATCCCCAAAGCTAAACTGATAGAAATAGGAATAAAAATCATACAGGCCAAGAGCCATGGAATAAACTCTTTCCATTCATCCAGCATGCCTTTGCTCTGAATAAAACCGTAAAACAAAATATTTCGTTTAAAGGCAGCAGGGTATTGTTGCTGTAATTGCTGCACATAAAGCAGTGCTTGTTGGGGCTTCATAGGCAGGTCATACAGAGAAATGAATATGGATAGGAGAGGGCTAAATCGCAGGCATAAAAAAACCAGCTAAATGCTGGGTTCTTTACTTGCACCATTTTAATGTGTTTAAAATGGTGCCCGAGGCCAGACTCGAACTGGCACGCTTTGTGGGCGGGGGATTTTAAATCCCCTGTGTCTACCGATTTCACCACTCGGGCATAGTTTTACAAGATTGGAGGCGGAGGTCGGAATCGAACCGGCGTCCACGGAGTTGCAGTCCGCTGCATGACCACTCTGCCACCCCGCCACGTCTTGTTGATGCGTATATTAGCAAGCTCTGAAAAAAAAACAATACTATTAAATGAGCAGATGCACATTAATTCGGCATATAGAATAAAATAGTCTAAATAATCATGTATTATTTGCAAAATTGATTCATATCAACATTTGGAGATGTGCCGTGGCATTAATTTTAGACGGTCGTGCATTGGCAAAACAAATTGAAGCTGATCTGTTAACACGTGTAGAAGCGTTAAAAGCAAAATCAGGTCGTACCCCAATTCTAGCGACTATTTTGGTCGGTGATGACGGTGCATCTGCAACTTATGTGCGCATGAAAGGCAATGCTTGCCGCCGTGTGGGCATGGATTCTTTAAAGGTGGAATTACCTACAGAAACCACCACAGAACAACTTTTGGCAGAAATTGAAAAATTGAATGCGAATCCGGATGTGCACGGTATTTTGTTGCAACATCCAGTTCCTGCGCAAATTGATGAGCGTGCTTGCTTTGATGCAATTTCGCTTGAAAAAGATGTAGACGGTGTGACTTGCCTTGGTTATGGGCGCATGGCGATGGGTGAGGCTGCTTATGGTTCTGCAACGCCAGCAGGCATTATGACCATTTTAAAAGAAAACAACATTGAAATTGCAGGCAAACATGCTGTTGTTGTGGGGCGTTCTGCAATTTTAGGTAAACCAATGGCTGCGATGCTTCTTGAAGCAAATGCAACAGTAACCATTTGCCATTCACGTACCCAAGATCTTGCAAGTTTTGTGAAACAAGCAGACATTATTGTAGGAGCGGTAGGTAAAGCAGAATTAATTCAAAAAGATTGGATTAAACAAGGTGCTGTAGTTATTGACGCAGGCTTCCATCCACGTGATGGCGGTGGTGTTGGTGATATTCAATTGCAAGGCATTGAAGAGATTGCTTCTGCATATACGCCTGTACCAGGTGGGGTTGGTCCCATGACGATTACAACGTTGATTCGTCAAACGGTTGAAGCGGCTGAGAAAGCGTTAGGTTAAGCTTATTCTCCCTCTCCTGAGCAAAATTTAAAGCACTGCTTTTAAAATGAAGCGCAAAAGAGGGAGAATTCATTGCGAAATTAATGGATGCTCCTTCTCGCTTTAAGAGAAGCTTGGTATGAGGGAGTAAAATCCTCCCACTATCTCTCTTCTTTAAAAAAGCAGAGGGTACTTTTTTAAATTAAAACGAATAAAAATCCAATGAGCTGTACCTTTCAATTTCCTCAAGCCCCTGAACATCTCCTAGATGCTTTGCATGATGTGATTCCAAATTGTGAATTACTGGCACAGCAATTGCCTGAAACGCCTATTTCCCTGTGGCTTATTCCGCCTATATTTCCGACCGACAAGCTAGATGATGAAGTCATTCGTCGTATTTGGAATGATACGCCGTACTGGATTTTCTGTTGGGCTTCTGGACTCGCTATGGCGCAATGGTTGCTGGCAGAGCCGCAGCATGTCAAAGATAAGGTGGTTTTGGACTTTGGCTCAGGTTCTGGTGTGGTGGCTATTGCGGCTAAAATGGCAGGTGCAAAACGAGTGATTTGCTGTGATATTGACCCAGTGAGTCTGGCGGCTTGTCGTGCCAACGCAGAATTAAATGATGTCGCGCTTGAGTATTTAGATGACCTGTATCAATCCGAGCAAGTGGATGTATTGTTTGCAGCAGATGTGTTGTATGACCAATGCAATCGTTTCTTTTTAGATGAATTTTTAAAGTTTGCACCCGAAGTGTGGGTGGCAGACAGTCGTGTGAAAAATTTTAGCCATCCACAATATATAAAAATAGATGAACGCAGTGCGACCACATGGCCTGATTTAGATGAAGCCAAAGAGTTTCGTAATGTGAGTTTTTATAAGACGCGATAAATCATCACGTCTTATATTTTAGATATTGTCGTTATATAAAATTAAGAACAGCTATAACGCACAATACGCAATGTGCTCGGGCGTGCATCTAGGGCCTGACGTGTAGCATAGTTTTCACTGCTATGTAGTTCAGGTGTGTTCGATAAGCCAATAGAGGTGCGGCTTTGTCCAAGTTGGCGACCATAAGGGTCTTGCTGGTTCGCTGCAGGATTCACCACTTCATTAATATTTAAAATACGCAATTGATAAGTTTTATGCGTACCAAGTTCTTTTTGGCAAGCACGCTGTAATTTACTTTCGTCGCGCTGTTGGTTTTGACGTCCTGCAAGCGTATAAGCCAATACTGCGGTGTGATCGGTTTTACTTTCAACTTTATAGCCGACAAAACTATTCTCATTTTGCTCTGGCAAAGTTTGACAAGCGGATAAACCTAACCCAAGTCCCGTCATAGCCAAAATAATCATTGTATTCTTCATGGATTTATTCATGATCATGTCCCTGGTTTTGATGTCATTTGATTGTTGTTTTAAGTATGCCATAGCTCAGAGGACAAAGCAGGGCTTTGTTGGTGGTGTGGCAGGCTGTCTATATTTGGGGCTGATGAGCGTGTGCTCGTGAGGTCGTTTTTTTACCATGAATCTTCACATTATTCAGTATTGACGCTTCGTGTGAGAGTGTGATTAAAGCTCGGATTTCGAGTTTTTAGTCACTAAAATATCAGGGCAATAAAAAGGTCACCGAAGTGACCTTTTCTTAGCAATCTGCGTTGAATTATGCAGATTTAACCGCTTCAAGTAAGGCAGCTTGACGTGCTTTCAATGCAGCAGGTAAGCGCTCACCAAGCTTGTTAAATAACTCAGTGTGGCTTTCTAACTCTTTGATCCATTGTTCTTTATCTTGCGCTGTTACAGTTTCAAATTGCTCTTTAGAGAAATCTAAACCAGACCAGTTCAATTGCTCATACGTTGGAACGAAACCAATTGGAGTTTCAACAGCTTCTGCACGACCTTCGCAACGATCGATGATCCACTCAAGTACGCGCATGTTCTGACCAAAACCAGGCCATACGAAGTTGCCTTCTGCGTCACGACGGAACCAGTTTACGTTGTAGATGCCTGGTAATTTGTTACCTGCAGCTTTTGCTTTTTCACCAACTTTCTCACCCATTTCTAACCAGTGAGAGAAGTAGTCTGCCATGTTGTAGCCCGCAAATGGCAGCATTGCAAATGGGTCACGACGAACGACACCTTGTTGACCAACCGCAGCAGCAGTGGTTTCAGAACCCATAGTTGCTGCTTTATATACGCCATCGACCCAGTCAAATGCTTCTGAAATTAGAGGCACAGTGTCTGCACGACGACCACCGAAGATGAATGCTGAAATTGGAACACCTGCTGGATTTTCCCAGTCAGCATCAATAGAAGGACATTGACCTGCTGCAACAGTGAAGCGCGCATTTGGATGAGCTGCTTTTTCTGCGCCAGTGTGTGGTTGGCCTTTCCAGTTAGTCAAGTTAGCAGGCGCTTCTTTAGATAGACCTTCCCACCATACTTCGCCGTTGTCAGTCACAGCAACGTTTGTATAAATCACGTCTTTGTGCATGGTTGCCATACAGTTCGGGTTGGTCTTGGTGTTGGTACCAGGTGCTACACCGAAGAAACCAGCTTCAGGGTTGATTGCATATAAGCGACCGTCTTCACCTGGTTTGATCCAAGCAATATCGTCACCTACAGTTTCAATTTTCCAGCCTTCATAACCTGCAGGTGGAATTAACATTGCAAAGTTGGTTTTACCACATGCAGACGGGAATGCTGCTGCGATGTAGTGTTTTTCGCCTTGTGGGTTGGTCACGCCTAAAATAAGCATGTGTTCTGCTAACCAGCCTTGTTCACGGCCCATTGCAGAAGCAATACGAAGCGCTAAGCATTTTTTACCCAATAATGCGTTACCGCCGTAACCAGAACCATACGACCAAATTTCACGAGTTTCTGGATAATGTACGATATATTTTTCTTTGTTACATGGCCAAGCTACGTCTTTCTCGCCTTCAGCCAAAGGTGCGCCCACAGTGTGTACGCAAGGAATAAATTCGCCATCTGTGCCCAATACGTCATAAACAGCTTTACCCATACGAGCCATTTTAGACATGCTGACAGCAACATAAGGAGAGTCAGTTAATTCAATACCGATGTGCGCAATGTGGCTACCTAATGGGCCCATAGAGAATGGAACCACATACATGGTACGACCAGCCATTGAACCGTCGAATAAACCGTTTAATTTAGCGCGCATTTCAGCTGGCGCTTCCCAGTTGTTCGTCGCACCAGCATCTTCTTTGTTTTCAGAGCAGATGTAAGTACGGTCTTCAACACGAGCAACGTCAGAAGGATCAGAATTTGCAAGGTACGAACCAGGGTGTTTTTCTTGGTTTAATGCTTGCATGGTGCCGTTAGCGATCATCAAGTCGATTAGACGTTGATATTCTTCTGCGCTACCGTCACACCATTCAATTTTTGCTGGTTTTGTTAACTTTGCAATTTCTTCAACCCATGCAATAAGCTTTGGGTGACGAACGAATTCTGGTGCGTTCACTTGGGTCATGGTGAGGCCTATCTTAAATGTGTACAAGTTATGTACAAAGTACAATCCGAACAATGGGGTACATGGTTCAGATGAAATATGAAAAAAAGTGGCTGTATTAAAGCACAAAAACTTAAAAAAAATAAGACATAGGCTTGAATTAGCTCAATGTGAAATCATCCGTATAAATTATGAATAATATATATGAAACATAGGCTTACATTTTTTTTGCGTTACTTATTATTATTTAAAAAAATTATGGGCGTTATTTAGCTAAGTTATTTTAAATTAAAACAGTGGTTTATGTGTGTATTTCAGTATGGAGTGATTATTGATTAAATGAATGGTCATCATTCGATTTTTACATAAAGCTGCTTTTCATTCTGCATCAATTGGTTGAAATTAGAGCAAAAGCTTTAAAATGATTGAAGAAAATGTCGACAACTTTGCAGCCATTATCTCTTATTTATAATCAACAATCTGGATTTCATGCCACACAGCAAGAAGGTGTATATGAAGAACTGTTGCATGTTTTGTCACAGCATGGTTTTGAAATCCAATTGTTTGAAATGGGTGAAATCGGGAACTTTGATCAGCTCATGCAACAGGTATTAGCACGGCATCAAGCAGCGCATTTAAGCGGTGTTGTGGTTGCGGCAGGTGGTGATGGTACTTTAAATGCTGTGGCGGGTAAACTGATTGGCACTCACATTCCGATGGGAATTTTACCTTTAGGGACGTTTAATTTCGTGGCGCGTGTATTGAATATCCCGCTAGATTTAATTGAAGCTGCACAGGTTATTGCCACAGGCACGACGCGCGCCGTGCATGTGGCACAAATCAATCAACATATTTATTTAAACAATGCCAGTTTGGGTTTATACCCTTTATTTATTCAAAAACGTGAGCGTTATAACCAATATTTAGGTCGTTTGCCTTTACATGCTTACACCTCGGCTTTAGATGTACTACTGCGTGACCGTAAAGAACTAAAACTAGAACTAGAGATCGATACAAAGCGCTATCCACTGAAAACTCCGCTCATTTTCTTTGGGAATAATCAATTGCAACTGTCTGAAATGAATTTACGGATTGCCAAAGCGGCTGCAGCGGGCAAAGTTGCAGGTGTCGCAGTGGCAAAGTCTGATAAATTGACTTTGTTTAAAATTCTGTGGCAATTCATTCAGGGTAAGGCTGAGCAAGCCAATGATATTTACAGTTTTGCAGCAGAGCAGGTGGTCATTCATAGTGAATCTCCACAACTGACCGTGGCGCTAGATGGAGAAATTGTTAAAATGCGCCCGCCACTACGTATTACTGTATTGAAAAACGCATTAAACATTAAGGTGCCGCATGCTGCTGCATCTGTCTGATTTGCACTTTGGCACTGAAAATGTAGCTTGTATGCAGGCGATTCAACAGTTGTGTGCTTTGTTGCAGCCCGAAGCCGTAGTGGTAAGTGGTGATTTAACCCAACGTGCACGCTATACACAGTTTTATGCCTGTAAGCATTTTTTAGACAGTTTGAATTTACCGTATTTGGTTGTGCCAGGTAATCACGATATACCGCTATATCATCTTTGGAATCGTTTTTTTAGCCCATTTGCACGGTATCAACTGTTTTTTGGGCGTATGGAAACAATTATGGAAACCGACCACTTTTATGTGATTGGAATAAACAGTATTAGGCGACGTTTTCATACCCGTGGACATATTTCTTTGAATCAAATTCAGGCGGTAGATGCTTTTCTACAAACTGCGCCAAGAAATAAGTTAAAAATTCTAGTGGCGCATCAACCATTTTATACACCACCAGATGATCGTCACGGAATTAAAGATTGTCCAGTGTTAGGGCGAATTGCATTAGAACAGTGGAGCAAAAATGGTTTATATGCCTTGCTGCATGGGCATTTGCATCAACCAGCTGTGTATGATTTAAATCAAATTTATGCATTAGGTGCAGCGCATCCTGTGCTGGATATTCATGCGGGTACTGCAATTTCGTATCGTTTGCATCAGGGTATGCCGAATAGCTTGAATGTATTGTGTCACGATGGTGATGTGCAGCATTACATTTTTGATGCCGCACAAAAGCAATTTGTATTATGGCAACAAAGTGCAGAATAAAACACCAATCTAGCTAGCTTGTTTAAAAAAACAACAAAAACTGAAATATTTTTATCTTTCCCCCTTGAAGCGTTTATTTCCATCCCCACAACAGTGTCATCTAAAATTTATTTTGATGATGACCAAAGGAATAATTAAGTCGTCATCAGGAATCTATACATTGACCTAGTCTAATGGAGTTATTTATGAGCAACATTCGTCCATTACATGACCGTGTAGTTATTCGTCGTGTTGAAGAAGAAACAAAAACAGCTGGCGGTATCTTGCTTCCAGGTTCTGCTGCAGAAAAACCAGCCCAAGGTGAAGTGATTGCAGTAGGGAATGGTCAAATCACAGACAATGGCGTACGCGCTTTAGACGTAAAAGTGGGCGACAAAGTCTTGTTTGGTACTTATGCAGGCACCACAGTTAAAGTAGACGGTGAAGAACTTCTAATTATGAAAGAGTCTGATATTTTAGCGGTACTTGAAGGCTAAGTTCAGAACTCATATTCAAAGCAAATTTGAACATTATTTAAAAATATTTGGAGTTAAACATGTCAGCTAAAGACGTAAAATTTGGTGATTCAGCTCGCACAAAAATGATCGCAGGTGTAAACGTACTTGCAGACGCAGTTAAAGTAACTTTAGGCCCTAAAGGTCGTAACGTAGTGATTGACCGTTCTTTCGGTGCGCCACACATCACTAAAGATGGTGTATCTGTTGCGAAAGAAATCACGTTAAAAGACAAGTTTGAAAACATGGGTGCTCAGCTTGTACGAGAAGTGTCTAGCAAAACCAATGATATCGCAGGTGACGGTACGACCACTGCAACAGTACTTGCACAAGCCATTTTAAATGAAGGCATCAAATCTGTAACTGCGGGTATGAACCCAATGGATTTGAAACGTGGTATCGACCTTGCTGTTAAGGCAGTCGTTGCAGACATTAAAGCAACGGCTAAACCAGCATCTGATACTAAAGCGATTGAGCAAGTGGGTTCGATCTCTGCAAACTCTGATGAAACAGTAGGTAAACTTATTGCACAAGCAATGGAACGCGTTGGTAAAGAAGGCGTAATCACTGTTGAAGAAGGTTCAGGCTTTGAAGACGCGCTTGACGTTGTAGAAGGTATGCAGTTTGACCGCGGTTATATCTCGCCATACTTCGCGAACAAACAAGATACTTTGACTGCAGAACTTGAAAACCCGTTCATTCTTCTTGTTGATAAAAAAATCAGCAACATTCGTGAACTGATTACTGTCCTAGAAGCGGTTGCAAAAACAGGCAAGCCATTATTAATCATCGCTGAAGATGTTGAGGGCGAAGCGCTGGCAACGCTTGTTGTGAACAACATGCGTGGCATCATCAAAGTATGTGCGGTGAAAGCGCCTGGTTTTGGTGATCGTCGTAAAGCAATGCTTCAAGATATTGCAATCTTGACAGGCGGTACGGTTATTTCTGAAGAAATTGGTATGTCTTTGGAGCAAACATCACTAGAGCATTTGGGTAGCGCGCACAAAGTTACAGTCTCTAAAGAAAACACCGTGATTGTGGATGGTGCTGGTGATGCAAATCAGATTTCTGAGCGTGTTCAGCAAATCCGTGCGCAAATCGAAGAATCTACTTCTGAATATGACAAAGAAAAACTTCAAGAACGTGTTGCTAAATTAGCAGGCGGTGTAGCAGTCATCAAAATTGGTGCTGCAACTGAAGTTGAAATGAAAGAGAAGAAAGACCGTGTGGATGATGCGCTTCACGCAACTCGTGCTGCGGTTGAAGAAGGTGTTGTTGCGGGTGGTGGTGTTGCACTGGTACGTGCTGCATCTGCACTTGATGGTCTGACTGGTGCTAACGATGACCAAAACGTAGGTATCAACATTCTTCGTCGTGCAATCGAAGCTCCGCTTCGTCAAATCGTAGCCAATGCTGGTGATGAGCCATCTGTAGTAATCAATGCTGTGAAGAACGGTGAAGGTAACTATGGTTATAACGCTGCGACTGGTGAATATGGCGACATGTTGGAAATGGGTATTCTTGACCCTGCAAAAGTAACTCGTTCTGCACTTGAGCATGCAGCGTCTGTTGCTGGCCTGATGTTAACAACAGAATGTATGATTACTGAAATTCCAGAAGACAAGCCAGCAATGCCAGATATGGGTGGCATGGGTGGCATGGGTGGTATGATGTAAACCTCAGCGTACCCAAACTTCAAAAACCTCGTATCGTCAGATACGGGGTTTTTTTATGGCGCAGGTTTTTGTAATGTAGAGATTGCGCACATGAAAAGACAAAATCACCTAGCTATTTTTTATTTACACATTAAATGTGTGATATATATCTAAACTACTTTTTTTTGTGAATAAAACTCATTATTCTTGTTTATAACAATAATAAAAACAAATGATTAAATAAATGTAATGCAGATTGGAGTAGGCATAAAGGGGATAAAAATGGATAACCGAGAACACGAAATTATAGGCAGTATTTATGATGCCGCTGTAGATGTGAGTTTATGGCCGCAAGTAATTGAAAAAATTGTTCAATATACAGACAGTAAAACTGCCATTTTTACTGCCTTAGATCAATTTAGTCCAAGTTACGATTTTTTATTTAGTCACAATATTCCAGATGAAGCTTTGCATGCCTATCGTGATGAGCGGATTCGCGTGATTGACATGCAGTTACACCGAGTATTGTGGGAAAATTTAGGTGTGGGGCAAGTAGCGAGCTCGGATTTATCGCATTATGGGGAAAACCCTGAAAGTGATGAATATATCTTTTATGAACGCTGTTTAAATCCGACGGGAATTAGTTATATCTCGGCTGTTTTGCTCGATCAGGGTTCACATCGTTGGGCGGTTTTGGGACTACACCGTGCGCCAGATGTAGCGCCGTATCAACAAAAAGAGTTGGATTTTTTAAAGCATTTGGGTGTGCATTTGCGCCGTGCTTTACAAATCCATCGTCAGTTTAGTTTGGTTAAACAAGAAAATTTAAGTTTGTATAGCGTGCTCGATCATTTAAAAACAGGTGTGATTTTGCTTGATCATCAGCTGAGTTTGACTTATTCAAACCCTTTAGCTCAAAGCATGCTGGAACACGATTCATGTTTAGATTTGGACTTGTGTAATCGTTTAAAAACCCATGCTTATGATCAAAGTCGTTTAGATCAATTATTACATTCAGCGTTGTTGGGACAGTCGGTTTTAAACGCAGATGTAGGCGGTGTATTGTCTTTGTCAGATGCGAAAGGACAACAATTAATGCTGACTATCGTACCTTTTTCTAAATTAAAAAATATACAGCATCAAGATGCAGGACAACATCAAATTGCGGTATTTCTGACCGATAAGCATCAGCACTATGCCTTGTCAAAAGCCTATTTGCAGCAAGCTTATCAATTGTCTAAACGTGAGTTTGAGCTGTGTGAGTTGTTGTTGAATGGTTGTAATTTAGAAGAAATTGCGGAACATTGTGGAGTTACGCTCAGTTCGGTGCGCACTTATTTTAAAAATATTTATGAAAAAACCCAATGCAACTCGCAAATTGAGCTCATGCATTTATTAATGGGCTGTACCATTCATTTTGAGCATATTGGTTAAAGCAGCCTAAATCTGGCTTAAGCTGCTTCTGAGTATTTTAGTTACTACGTTGAAGGGTAACAGAGGGTTCGCCTTGTGTGCCTATGGTCAGACTTGTGCCTGAAATAGTATAGTTTACAATTGATTTAGAATTGTCATAGCTATCATGGAATCCAGCACATTCGTTGGTGTCATAAAAAACTTCGGTAGGTGTGAGTGTATTCGCAGTAATGGATAACTTACCATATTCAATTCCAGCCCAACCGCAATCGTCACCACCTATACCATCAAGGAAGAAGTAGTAGTTATTGTCAAAGAAGGCAAAGAGTTGAGTGTCTGAGAACTTCCATGTGCCGACTAAACTTGATGATTGTTTTACTTTAGTTAAAGTATAGGTGCTATTACTTCCTACATCAGTCAGCACTAGATCTGTGCCATTATAACTTAAGCGGTAATGACCATCATTGTCAGGATGTGAAAGCCCATAGTCACCGTTTGTATCGACTGAGATATCAGGACTCAGCGCTGAAGTTAAAGCATTCCAATTTAGTCGTCCTATTTCAATACCAGGTTGCCCCGTTACATCAGCTTCATCTGCTTCACCTAGCACGTAACGTCCGTCTGGTAAAATATGTAATACAACAGCAGATGTATTGGTGCGTCCAATTTCCCAAGTTCCAGCAATATCTTTATAAAAGGTGGCTTGGAAGTTTTCTGCAGCTTTTTCTGGTGTCACGAGTTGATCTTCTGTGAGGGGTGTTTTGCTAAGCACTTCAGTTGCGAAGTCTGTGCTGCTTTGTTCAAAATCTAGATTTACAGCTTTGAAGGCTGCTTGAGTCTCCGCACTAATCTGAATTCCATCGCTATGCTCGCCATTGGCATCTAAAGATTGTAGCAATACCATTAAGTTGGTACGGGCATTTTCACTTTCAGCTAAATCTAGTGGGGTAATACGTGCTTTAGCTTCAATGACTTCGCCCAGTTGCACATCACCAATCAAGAAGCGAACAGTATCGCCCTCCTTATATTCAAACTCACCTTTATCATTGGTTGTACCTTCAATACTTTCACCTGAATTCGAAGCTCTGAGATATTTAACCCCAACTACAGGTCCATCGGTTAGTACACCAATTTGTGTTGTTGAACTCGGCGGTGGATTCGGATTGCTATCAGAATCATTGTCTGAACCGCCACATGCACTCAGTAAGCCTGCTAAAGTTAAGCATAATAAAGTTTTTTTCATCACGAATTCCTTGTTATTCAAATTGTCATGTCTGCAGTATAGAAATTAGATGAGTTTAGGTGCTATCCCAAAATTGGGAGGGTGTACACAAAAATCTGTGAGAAAAAATGAAGACCAATCAACATTTTTGTGACAAAACTAGATTTTTTGATGTGCAGTCATCGAAGTTCTATTTAGCTGTGTTAATTTGAAATACGGTTTCAAGTTTTTTTTGATGATCTTCATCCACTTGATTCATTTCATATAAATCTCATTATTGTTATCTATAAGTGATCCAGTTTTATGCTGTCTAAATTTTTTATTGAACGTCCAATTTTTGCAGGTGTGCTCGCCATTATGGTGATGGCACTCGGGATTTTTTCAGTATTAAATTTACCAGTAGAACGCTATCCAGACATTGCACCACCTCGTATCACTGTCAGCGCAACCTATACGGGAGCTTCGGCAGAAACCGTTGAAGAAAGCGTCACACAGGTTTTAGAACAGCAAATTAAAGGCTTAGATCACTTACTGTATTTCAGTTCTAGCAGTGATTCTTCAGGACGAAGTCGCATCAGCATTAGTTTTGAAAATGGTACCAACCCCGATACCGCACAAGTCCAGGTACAAAATGCGATTAATGGCGCAATTAACCGCTTACCTGAAGATGTGCAGCGTCAGGGGGTAAATGTCTTTAAATCATTGGGTGATACCCACATGGTCATTGGGCTGTACGATGCCACAGGCAAAAGCAGCAATATAGCCTTGTCTGACTATATGATGAGTCATTTAGAGCAAGAGCTGGCACGCATTGAAGGCGTGGGTGAGGTCGATGTTTTTGGTGCACAATATGCAATGCGGATTTGGCTGAATCCGATAAAGTTAAAACAATATGCGCTGATGCCAAGTGATGTACGTGCTGCAGTATTGGCACAAAATACCCAAGTCGCAGCAGGCGCAATTGGTGAATTACCCACAGCACAAGAACAATATCTCAATGCCAAAGTCACCTCAGGTTCACGCTTAAAAACGGTAGAAGAATTTGAAAATATTATTTTAAAAGCAGATCAGGCAGGTGGCTTTGTTTATTTAAAAGATGTGGCACGTATTGAACTTGGTGCAGAAAATTATCAAAGCTTTAATACCATTAATGGTTTTCCATCGGCAGGGATGGGGATTTCATTATCGTCTGGTGCCAATGCGTTACAAACTTCAGCCTTAATTCAAAAACAAATTGAGCATTTAAAACAACAATTACCCGAAGGTTACCAAATTGTCTATCCACGCGATAACACACCTTTCGTGCAGGAATCGATTAAAGAAGTGGTGAAAACTTTAATTGAAGCGGTGATTTTAGTCGTCATCGTGATGTTCATGTTTTTACAAAACTGGCGCGCGACGCTCATTCCTACCGTAACCGTGCCTGTGGTGATTTTAGGCACCATGGCCGTGTTGCAACTCTTTGGCATGAGTATTAACACGCTGACCTTATTTGCTTTGGTTTTAGCGATTGGTTTGTTAGTGGATGATGCGATTGTCGTGGTCGAAAACGTCGAGCGTTTAATGCACGAACAGCAGCTCTCGGCTAAACAGGCATCCATCGCATCGATGCAGGAAATTAGCGGTGCTTTGGTCGGCATTACCTTGGTTTTGACCGCAGTATTTATCCCTATGGCATTTTTTGGTGGTTCGACTGGGGTAATTTATCGCCAGTTTTCCATCACCTTGGTCACTGCGATGGTGCTGTCTTTAGGTGTGGCCTTAATTTTAACGCCTGCTTTGTGTGCCTTGATTTTAAAACCCAATCCACAACCTGCCCAATGGGCGATCTGGTTTAATCAAAAACTGGAAAGCTTAAAACAACACTATCTCAAATTATCAGGCTGGACGATTCAGCATAAAGCGGTTTGTCTGGTTATTTTTGCAGGCTTATTGACGGTTTTTGCTTTGTTTTACCGTGCCTTACCTACCAGTTTTATTCCTAATGAAGATCAGGGTATGTTGTCGGTGCAATTTAAATTACAGGAAGGTGCGCCATTGTCTAAAAGTCGTGAAGTGGGCGAAAGCATACGCGAATACTTTATGCAGCATGAAGCCCATAATGTCGATTTGGTGATGATTCGTTATGGACGTAATTTTTCAGGAACAGGGCAGAATTTAGGGCAGGGTTTTATTGCGCTAAAACATTGGAATGAACGTCAAGGGCAGCAACATACTGCACAAGCCATTCGTGAACGTGCCATGCAGCATTTTCGACAGCATCCCAATGCACAAATTACCATTGGCATGCCCGCAGCAGTCCGTGGTTTGGGGCAAACCGATGGCTTAGAGTTTTGGATGCGCGATGTGAATGGTACAGGACGTGATTTTTTAACCCAGCAATTTCAAAATTTGCAGCAGCAAGCCACTCAATATCAAAGCTTTAAAAATTTAGATCAACGCGCTAATCCTGAAAAAGCAGAGCTAAACGTCACGATTGATCAGAAACAGGCGATGGCAGCAGGTTTAAATCAAACGGCGATTAATAGCACTTTAGCTGCAGCTTGGGGCGGCAGTTATATCAACGATTTTATTGACCGTGGTCGAATTAAACGCGTGATTATGCAGGGTGATGCCGAGTTTCGTGGCAAACCTGAAGATTTGAACCAATGGTCGGTACGCAGTCAGCAAAATCAAATGGTACCTTTTAGCCAGTTTGCTCAACTCAGCTGGAGTGGTGGGCCAGAAGTCGTCAATCGTTTTATGGGTTATAGCGCTTTGCAAATGGAAGCCGATACTGCTGAAGGATATAGCTCGGGGCAAGCGATGCGTGATTTAGAACAGATGGTGGCACAGCAGCAGGGCATTGACTTGGCATGGAGTGGGTTGTCTTTTGAAGAAAATCAGTCTAGCAATCAGGCTTTGTTACTGTATTTGGTTTCCATCGGGTTTATTTTCTTGTGCCTTGCGGCCTTGTATGAAAGTTGGAGTATTCCAACAGCGGTCATGAGTGCCATTCCTTTAGGAATTGGTGGAAATATTATTTTCAGCTATTTGGCAGGTTTCCCGAACGATATTTATTTCCAAATTGCCTTGCTGACCACCATTGGTTTGTCATGTAAAAATGCCATCTTAATTGTGGAATTTGCTTCGGCTGCGCAGCAACAAGGCAAACAGGTGATTCAAGCTGCTTTAGAAGGTGCAAGTTTGCGGCTCAGACCAATCTTAATGACCTCATTGGCATTTGGTGCAGGTATTTTGCCGCTAGTATTTGCATTTGGTGCAGGCGCAGCAAGCCGTCAGGAAATTGGGGTAAGTGTTTTGGGCGGTGTCGTTTTTGGCACAATTTTAGTGCTTATTTTTATTCCGTTTATGTATGTGTTGATTCGTTATGTATTTCAAGTGAGTCGTTCATCACCCACAAACTAAAGATGTTTTTTATTAAGTACTTAGTAAAATTATAGGCTATGATATGAAACGCTAAAAATCTTGTATAAATCTACAGATTTTCGGGTTTTTAAAGGGTTGGTTTGGGCTGAGAAACTTTGCCCATTCTTCATTTTACGTTTTGGAATGATGGAGTGGGTGAGATTAATGACCAATCTGCACGCTGAACAGTTAGAACATGCCTTGCAATTACATCAGCCAAGTACAGTGCGCAGCTTGATAGACAGTATTAATCCTGCCGATTTAGCCGACTTAATGCAGCACTTGAGTCTGAAAGCACAGCTGAGTTTAATTGAACAAATTGACAGTGCTGCCTTGGTGATGGAATTTTTACCACTGCATTCGCAACTTCAAATTGCCGAAGCGATTGCACCTCAGCAATTGGTCAAACTGATTTCAGCCATGCATTCAGATGACCGCACCGACTTATTTAAATTACTGTCACCGCATTTACAGCACTTTGTCAGCTTACATATTACGGAAGAAAAGCGCGCACAGATTCAGTCTTTGGCGGGTTATCCTGAAGAATCTGCGGGCGCGATTATGAGTTCGGATTTCGTGGTGCTCTCACCAGAACTGAACATGCAACAAGCCATAGATGAATTGCGCAGAATGACCGCAGATCGGGAAACTTTATACCTGATTTATATTGTCGATGAACTGATGAAACTATTGGGGGTGATTTCTTTAAGAGAAATAATTCAAAACTCACCTGAACAGAAAATTAAAAATGTGATGCGCACCGATTTAGTTACTGGTTTAGTGACAGAAGATCAGGAAAGTATTGCGCAAAAACTCAGCCATTATGATTTTTTGGCCTTGCCGATTGTAGATAACGCACAGCATTTACTTGGCATTGTGACTTATGATGATGCGATGGACGTGGTACAGGCAGAAACCACGGAAGACTTTTTAAAATCTAGTGCGGTCGCGTCTTCACCAGGTATGAGCATAAAAACTGCGCCAATTTTATTTTTATATCGTAAACGTGTGTCGTGGTTGGTGATTTTGGTATTTGGTAGTTTATTGTCAGGAATCGGCATTGCCCATTATGAAGAAATTATTGCAGCACATATTGTGCTGGTGTTTTTCTTGCCACTTTTAGTCGGGAGTGGGGGTAATGCGGGCTCTCAGTCTGCAACTTTAATGGTGCGGGCACTGGCTACAGGTGATGTGCAAGTCAAAGATTGGTTGCATTTACTCTGCCGCGAAAGTTTGGTAGCGCTGTGTTTGGGTGGTACGATGGCTTTTGCCGTCTCAATTTTAGGCTATTACCGTGGCGATATGATGGTGTCTGTGGTTTTAGCACTCAGTATGTTGGGCATTGTGCTGATGGGCTGTTTAATTGGCATGAGTCTACCTTTTATTTTGTATCGCATGAAACTAGACCCTGCTAGTGCCTCTGCGCCTTTGGTAACGTCGATTTGTGATGCAACTGGCGTGGTAGTGTACTTATTTATCGCCTCTCAGTTGTTACTTTAAATGCTGTCGGTGATGAGGTGACTTATTGCCCGCTTATCTTAAAACTTTTTCCAATGATCAAAACTCTATTTATCAAAATAATATAGACCTGAGCAAAAAACAGCTTTATTCTCAATGAGATTGCATTTGCCTAATGATAATTTTTCTATGCCAGAGTCTGCATCTACAAAAAAACTCAGCCAGCAAGAGGTGGTTCGCCTAGAACGCGATTTAGCCAAGTTTGCCAATATGATGGATTCTGTGGTGCGTATTCCATTTACCAAGCAGGGTGTAGGAGCCGATGCCGCATTAGGCACTGTACCTGTCGCGGGGGATGTCGCAGGTTTTGCACTGACCTGTTATGCGATTTATAAAGCCAAACAAATTGGTGTACCGCAAACTAAACTCACCCCAGTGATTAAACTTGCTGTGGTAGATGCAGTAGTTGGTTTTGTACCCATTGTCGGTACAGTATTTGATGTATTTATTCGCCCAAGCCGTAAAGCTTTAGATGTAGTGCATACGCATATCCGCGAAGAATATCAGATTCACAGCGAACATCATGTGGTGCATCCGTTTTTACATGAGCGATTGGAGCGCAAACAGCAGCAGTCGGCATTTTGGCGTAATCCAGTGGTGGCATGGCTGTGGTTACATTTGCCTGATTTGCTTGGCGTGATTTTTCTTATTTTCTTTATTTGGGCAGTCTGGCTCGGTGCAAGTTGGTTGTGGCACTGGTCACAAAGTTTTGCTGTTTAAAAGAACCTGTTTAAAGTCCAAAACTACGCAGCAGATCTCATTTACAGACATGAAAAAAGCTTCCCTGAGGAAGCTTTTTTGTGTAACTGCTAATATGTTGCTATGCGCATTAAGGTAAATTTAATTGCTGTAAGGCTGCAACACGTTGTTCAATGCTTGGGTGAGTTTGGAATAACGCTGCCAAGCTAAAACCTTCTTCTTTACCTGCAGAAATCGCAAAAGCTTTCATTTCTTTTGGCATTGCATCTGGCATTTCAGATTCTGCCTGTAAACGTAATAATGCAGAAATCATGGCTTGTTTACCTGCCAAACGTGCACCAGCTTCATCGGCACGGTATTCACGTTGACGCGAGAACCACATCACGATTGAAGAGGCCAAAATACCAAATACGATATCCAGTACAATGGTAATTGCAAAATAAGCCAAGCCTGGTGCTTCGCCATCTTCACGACCAAATACGTTACGGTCAATGAAGTCACCTGCAACACGGGCAAAGAACATGACGAATGCGTTGACCACACCTTGAATTAGTGCCAAGGTGACCATGTCGCCATTGGCAACGTGACCAATTTCGTGTGCTAAAACTGCACGTAATTCATCTTTGTTCATACGCTCAAGTAGCCCTGTAGATACAGCCACTAAAGCATCGTTTTTATTCCAACCTGTTGCAAAAGCATTCGATTGGTAAGAAGGGAAAATACCCACTTCTGGCATTTTGATACCAGCACGTTGCGACAATTGTGCAACTTCATTTAATAACCACGCTTCAGCTTGGTTACGAGGGGCATTCGGGTCAATTAATTCAGTCCCAGTTGTTTTTTTCGCCATCCATTTAGACATGAATAGTGAAATTAAAGAGCCAACCATACCAAAGACAAAACAGATGACCAACAGGTTGCCTAGGTTTAAGCCACCCGCGCCATGGTAACTACCGACACCGAAGAGTGACAAAATTATGCCAGCTACCACCAGTACCGCGAGGTTGGTTAGCAAGAACAAACCAATCCGCATCATTGAGTAAATCCTCTTATATTAAAAATGTAATCTGATTTATTAATAAACCATGCCGTAAATATGCGGTGTATGTATTAAAAATTCAAGAAAAAATAATAAAACTGTACTAAAAATATTTTGGCTGATATTGCAGTTGGCATTTCAAAATAGCTTGCGTTGCCGCAAGCACAAATGAAGCGCTTTAGCTTTTATTCTGAAATAAAAATACGTGCCGAAGCTGTGGCATTCCCTGTCGCGTATGAACCTGCAGGTGCATCGGTAAAGCGACCATCGGCGGCCATAATAATTTGACGTTGTGGGCGTTTGTTTGCTGCGACTTGATGATTACTGGCAGTGTAATTGTCTGACTGCGCAATCACTTGGGCATTTTGACTCTGAGTATTGCTAGTGTTATTTGCCGTGATCGCATTGTTGTTAGCACTTGCACTAATGCCGCTGGCATACAGGTTGCTATAACGACTGGTCACACGACGTACATAGTCCTGTGTTTCACGAAAAGGTGGTACGCCGCCATATTTTGCCACATTCCCTTCGCCTGCATTATAACCCGCCAAAGCTAAAGTGGTGTTGCCGTTAAAGCGTTTGAGTAACCAAGATAAATATTTTGCCCCTGCCATAATGTTTTCTTGCGGGTCATAAGCATTGCTGACATTAAAACGCCGTGCTGTCGCAGGCATGAGCTGCATTAAACCTTGCGCACCCACTGGCGAGCGGGCGTTGACATTAAAACCTGATTCAGTATGCATCACGGCTTTAATTAGACCTTCTGAAACACCGTGTTGCTGTGCTGCTTGCTGAATAATGTGGTCAAAGGCATTTTTATTGCGGCTATAACTTGGCAATACTGATGCTTCGGAATTGCCCCAGTTGCGATAACTGTGAATATTACTGTCTGGATAATAGGTGACTTTTACTTTAGTCAGTGAACGATCTGCACTTTTACGGTTGGTCAGCAAGGTACTCCCATTGCTGTCTTTATACATATAAATTTGACCTGCGTGCGTAGTGGTTGCCAAAGGCATGATGCTGGCAGTCCCCAAAATATACAGTAAAAAGGCATTAATTTTATTGTTCATGCTGTGAATACATTAAAAGCTGTCCCTAAACAGTTATAAGGAGTTTAACAAAAATCTCACAGATGAAAAGGCTTTGTACAAATTCATTTCCAGTAGTGTTGAAAAAAATCAAGCTCAATTGCTGACAGAGTAATCAAAAAAAAATATTTATTTTTTTTTAATTGGTTCAGCTTGACATGCTTAAATACATGATTTTTAAATAAAAATAAAATCGATCAAAAAACAACCAACTTAAAGAGAAGCCTTAGAATATCGAGAAGAGGGGTTGTCAAGTTGTTTTAAATCCACAAAGTT
Organism: Acinetobacter sp. PW68; assembly: GCF_020982655.1. Lineage (NCBI taxonomy): Bacteria > Pseudomonadati > Pseudomonadota > Gammaproteobacteria > Moraxellales > Moraxellaceae > Acinetobacter > Acinetobacter sp. PW68. The sequence goes on from NZ_JAHZSX010000001.1 coordinate 728,045, forward strand.
ATCCACAACTTTTGTGGAAAACTGTGGAAAAGTCCAAAAGATAAACATCTTGGTGAAAAAGTGAACTTGCGGGTTCAAACTTGCTATAAAAAGATCTGCTCAGACAAAAATGAAACGCGCAGTCAGAAATTAAGTTTTTCGACCAAAAGGAAGATTGCGATGAAATTACATTCTTTTGATGCGGGATGGGTCTGAATCGGCTAAAATTGCGCGGTAATTTTTTTCATGGGTTAATCGCGTCTATGTTCTCACCAGTTGAGTCCGATCAAGGCTTTAATTTCAAACCAGAACTTCCAACTAGCTCTGCGTATTATCGTTTGTTGAAAAAGCTGCGTCGCCAAGTCGGGCATGCGATTCGTGACTTCAACATGATTGAAGATGGCGATAAAGTCATGGTGTGTATTTCTGGTGGTAAAGACAGTTATACCTTGTTGGACATTATGTTGCAGTTCAAGCGCATCGCACCCATCAATTTTGATGTGGTGGCTGTGAACTTAGACCAAAAACAACCGGGCTTCCCTGAAGATGTATTGCCGCGTTATTTAGAAGAAAATAACATCCCTTATTACATTTTAGAAAAAGATACCTATAGCATCACCAAGCGTTTAACGCCTGAAGGTAAAACTTACTGTGCAGTGTGTTCGCGTTTGCGTCGTGGTTCTTTGTATGGTTTTGCTCAGGAAATAGGGGCAACCAAAGTGGCGCTTGGGCATCACCGTGATGATATTTTGGCGACTTTTTTCTTAAACTTGTTCCATGGCGGTAGCTTGAAAGCTATGCCACCGAAGTTGCTGTCATCAGACAAGAAAAATATGCTAATTCGTCCATTGGCTTATGTGGAAGAAAAAGACATCATTAAATATGCAGAAATGCGTAAATTCCCAATTATTCCGTGTAATTTGTGTGGTTCACAGGAAAACTTACAGCGTGCGATTATTAACGACATGCTACGTGAGTGGGATAAAGCACATCCTAAGCGTTTACATAGTATTTTTGGTGCAATACAGAATGTATCGCCATCGCAGTTGGCAGACCGTGAATTGTTCGACTTTGAAGCGTTAGACAGTCAGCGCGTATTTGATTTTGCCGATCAGGCCGAACAAAACGCAGCAGAGCAGAACAAACGCATCAATATGGTCAATTTAGGCTACGCTGCAGACTAAGCGATAACAGCTTGTCAATCCCTGCAAAATGTAATCAACACCAAGCCAGTGCTTGGTGTTTTTTATGAATTTGATTTATTTGAGAAAGTCGTTATATCGACTAAAAATACAAAAACTGAACGTCCCGTACAAAATTTCTTAGCCTTTCGCGAAAGGTTCATGCTATAACAATCAGCAAGCAAAAAGCTTAATAATGATGGTGTCTGGATAGACAACACACATGCACAAATATATTGAGGAAAAATCATGCCTGCTTTTTTAACTGATGATTGGTTTGCAACTGTAGAAAATTTAACGGCTCAAGCTGGTGATTTAAACCTACCTCCAGCACTTGCAAATCTGGCAATTAACTTAGTGGTGACTGATGCTGCAGGCAACACAGAGTTGTCTTTAGAGGGCGGTAAAATCCAAAAAGGTTTGGCGGACAACGCAAAAACAACTTTAAATATGGATGCGGAGACTTTACGTAAAGTTTTCCTAGAGTTTGACATGGCGGCGGCTATGCAAGCATTTATGACTGGTAAAATTAAAGTTCAGGGCGATATGTCACAATTAATGGCATTACAAACTGCAAAACCAAGCCAAGAACAAAAGGACTTATTTAAGAAGATTCTTGAGCAATCTACTTAATTCAAGCGATTTGCACTGTAGCAGACGTATTTCCCGCTATAGTACAAAAAAAGCCTAGCTGATGTATCAACTAGGCTTTTTTATGCGCTGCAGCTTTAACAGCGCATTATTCATGTTTGAATTGCAGCTGATAAACACTGCAATTCAATTACGCTAGGCAAGTTTTAGATATTCACCAACTGCGGTGTGGTCTTAATATGCTCAAGGTAAGCGCGAATACGAGTCACGTATTGCACTGCTTGACGATAACGACCATTGCTGGCTTTGTTACTGTCTAAATACGCATACAGGTTCACCCAATTGTTCGGGTTTTTTCCTTGTGAGCGAATACGCTTCTGAATTTGACTGACTGCACCAGGACCCATGTTATAAGCGACAAGGGCATACCAGTTACGATCAGGAAACGGAATATGTTCATAACGGCTCAGCATTTGGTCATAATACTTGGCACCACCCTGAATACTTTGAGCAGGATCGGTACGGTTGCTAACGCCCATTGCTTTGGCTGTGTTATTGGTCAGCATCATAATACCGCGCACACCTGTTGGCGAAACTGAGTTTGGCTTAAGGTAAGATTCCTGATAACCAATTGCCGCCAAAAGATGCCAATCTAAATCATACTGCGTGGCCGTCTTTTTAAAGTTGGCTTTATATAAAGGTAAGCGATTACGCAAATCACGCTGGATGATATCCCACGATTCTTGTTTGACCACATTACGATTATAAAATGAAGCCAATTGGCTAATGGCGCCGTTTTGCTTGCCACGACACACAAAGTTGCTTGCGGTTTGACTCAGTGGATCATCTGCGTGTTTAAACACCCAGTTCAGCTCAGTATTTAAACCATTGCGCTTTAAAGTATTTAAATCACCGCAACTGGCTGAAAATGCCGTGAGTTGCTGCTTTTCAATACTTTGGATACTCGACGTGGTCATGGCAAAGTTCGCTTTACCAGAAGACACCCATTTTAATGCGGTCGCATTGTCGCTTACCGTTTTAAATTCGAGTTTCACATTCATGCTGTCGGCATAGTTACGCACAAGGTCATAACCAAAGCCGTGTAAATGTTGTCCATCTTTAAACACTGTGGTTGGATTTACCACTGACACAACGGTCAATTTATTCTGATTGACGACGCTGTCAAATTGATGAACGGCTTTGCCTGCGTTAATACTGTGAAATGGGAGAAGAGCAGTACTGAAAGCGAGGACTTTGAATGGGAGGTGATTAAAAAATGAGTGAAGGCTAAGCCTAGACCCAGACGTTGAACTACTGTGCATGTTGGCTCCGCTACAAGTAATTTATGCCCTAAAAAGCAAAGGCAACATGCCTTGAACTTTTTCAAGTTTGATAAATTCAATAAGGGTTGGGCAGTCATGACGTCATTCAAAATGACTTGGGATTAAAGGGAAAATGTGTAAAATTTCTACACAGGTCAAAAAGTGATCAAAATAAAAAGATGTGCGAATAATAAAGATGAAAATTTTGGATGTCAAATTTTGTACATAAGTTTTTTAAAAAATACAACATAAGATATTAATTTCATTAGGGAATAAATTTTATAAATTTTTATTGTGTATAAAAATGCAATAAAATATAGGATTGATGTTAACCAAATGTAAAAAACTGGCTGCAAAAACACCATGAAATCTAACTTAATTACACGTTCTGGACACGATAAACTCGTGGCTGAGTTACAGCATTTGTGGCATGAAGAACGCCCTGAAATCACCAAAAAAGTAAACTGGGCGGCAAGTCTCGGCGATCGCTCGGAAAACGCAGATTACCAATATAACAAACAGCTTTTGCGTAAAATTGACCGTCGGGTGCGTTATTTGGGCAAGCGTTTAGAAGAGTTGCGCATTGTCGATTTTGCACCTGAACAAGAGGGTAAAGTATATTTTGGCGCATGGGTCGAAATTGAAAATGAACAAGGCGAGCAAAGGACCTTGAGAATTGTGGGCGTGGATGAAATTTATGATCATCATCCACAACATATTTCGATTGATTCACCAATGGCTCGGGCTTTGTTGTCTAAACAGGTGGATGATGAGGTGGAAGTGCAGACACCGCTGGGCAAAAAGAGCTGGTTTATTAATTCGATACGCTATGAAAAGCCTGAAATTGCAGAAAATGACTGATTTTTGATTTTATTTTGAACATTTGGATCATAATTTTTAGAAACTATTTGCCAAGCTGAATTTTTCTTTATATGATAGCCGCCATTGGAAGCGTGGCAGAGCGGTTTAATGCACCGGTCTTGAAAACCGACGAGGGTGTGAGTCCTCCGTGAGTTCGAATCTCACCGCTTCCGCCAAATTTAAAAAGACCCTTGATTTTTCAAGGGTTTTTTTTGTTTAAAGAAGCTGATATTTGGCTACACAAGCGTAGTTAAGAAAACACCTCTAACAGTCGAATCACTGTAAGCGTCCGCTGAATCCCATACCTATTTTTTAATTTTGGTCGGATTTCCAGCGGTGTGGCAGTAATTCTTCTATTTGGGTCACTTTATGTGTCGGCAACCTTTTCAGAACATCACTTAAATAGGCATACGGATCCAGCCCATTCAGCTTTGCTGACTGGATTAATGTCATGATATTGGCTGCTCGCTGACCGCTGCGCAGCGAACCTGCAAATAGCCAATTCTTACGTCCCAACGCCCAAGGTCGCATCTGGTTTTCCACCCAATTATTATCTATAGGTAGATTGCCATCATCCAGATAGCGGCTTAAAGCTGGCCAACGCTTCAGAGTGTAATTGATGGCCTTGGCGGTTGGAGAACTCGATGGCACAGTCAGTTGATGTTGGTTAAGCCATTCATACAGTTGTTGCATCACCGGTTGACTATGCTGTTGTCGGTATTCGCGGCGGTCTTCCGCTGTACCATCGGTCTTTTTCCTGAGTTCTGCTTCTATCGCATACAGTTTCTGAATCAGCACTAAGGCCTGTTCAGCGACCTGACTTTTCCCGGTCACATGCAGTTCATGGAATTTACGACGTGCATGGGCCATGCAGCCCACCTCTATGACCTGGCCTGATTTAAAGCGTGCTTTATAACCACTGTAATCATCACAGACCAGATGGCCCTGCCAGCCTTTCAAGAACTCTGCAGCATGCTGGCCTGAACGACTATCCTGAAAGTCATAGATCACCGCCTGAACTGGATTGTACTGTGTAGTGGCATAGGCCCAGACATAACCTTTCTTCGGTTTTTTATCATTCTCACCCATCCGCATGATGGTGACCGGTGTTTCATCTGCATGCAGCACCTGCTGTTGTAGTACCACCTCTTTTAAGGCATTGGCCAGAGGTTCCAGTTCTACACCGCAGCGACCTATCCAGTCAGATAAAGTTGATCTAGAAAGTTCGATTCCCGCCCGCTGATAGATCAGACGTTGACGGTACAGCGGCAAATGATCGGCATATTTCGATACCAAAACATGGCTGAGCAGTTCAGGTGAAGCAATGCCTTTATCAATCACATAGGCGGGCATCGCTTGCTGAGTCAGGGTGTCACACTGATCACAGACCCATTTACCACGCACATGCTGTTCCTTATAGAACTGTGCCGGTCTGAAATGCAGTTTTTCACTGACATCTTCGCCGATACGACGAAGTTGGCAGCCACAAGCACATTGGGTTGATGCAGGTTCATGCTCAATACGGATGGTGTGTAGATGATCTGGCAGTGGTCGACGTTTAGGTTTATTGGTTTTGGCTTTGTGTGTCACTGCATCGGTTTTATCTGCATTCAGCCGTTCCAGTTCTAGATCAACCGCGGCAATATCTTCTTCAACCGCTTCATCCCACAGGTGGATTTGTTTTGCAGTGAGATGTTCGTTTTTACTGCCGAATTTGTGCTTTTTAAACAGCGCAAGTTCATGCTCGTATTTTTGATTGAGAATGGAAAGATGTTGAACTTGAGCATCTAATTGCTGATTGGATACTTCAAGATGCTGAACTTTGGTATCTAATTGTTGGTTTGATTTTTCTAATTCTTGATTTGATTGTGCCAGAGACTGATGCTGCATTGCCAACTGTCTGGTAAATTCCAGCAGTTGTTCATGGGTCAGTTGGCTTAAATCAGGCAGCGTATTCATGACCGCAGTATGCCTGAGGTCATGAGAAGAATGAAATACAACATTTGGAGAATAGCAGAATGGACCAAGCTAGTTTAGAGCATTGTGACCACTTGCTGTCGTCCAATGCGCTGCCAAGGCAAACCCTGGATCAGTGCCTGTAACTGTTCCGGGCTGAGGGCTACGCTTTCACCCTGGTGAACTTTAGCCCAGTGAAATTTGCCCTGTTCCAACCGCCGGGCACACAGCCAGATGCCCAGTCCATCATGTACCAGCACTTTCATGCGATGGCCACGTTTATTACAGAACAGGTAGGCGCAATGCGGTTTAATGTAGCCAAAGGCTTTCATAATCTGCGCCATGACCGTATCCATCCCTGCTCGCATATCCAGAGGTTGGGTAGAAAGCCAGATTTCATCAATGCGGATCATGTTGCAAGTGCCTTGAGTAATTCTGCGTAAGCGTCCGCTGAATCCCATACCAATTTTAATTCGATTTAGGTTTCCAGCAGTGTGGCAGCAATTCTTCAATTTGGGTCGCTTTATGCGTCGGCAGCCTTTTCAGCACATCACTTAAATAGGCATACGGATCCAAGCCATTCAGCTTTGCTGACTGGATTAAAGTCATGATGTTTGCCGCTCGCTGACCACTGCGCAGCGAACCTGCAAACAGCCAGTTCTTGCGTCCCAACGCCCAGGGACGCATCTGATTCTCTACCCAATTGTTGCATATCGGTAGATTGCCATCATCCAGATAGCGGCTTAAGGCTGGCCAACGCTTCAGAGTGTAATTGATAGCCTTGGCGGTGGGAGAACTCGATGGCACTGTCAGATGATGTTGGTTGAGCCATTCATATAGTTGTTGCATCACTGGTTGACTATGCTGTTGTCGGTATTCGCGGCGGTCTTCCGCTGTACCATCGGTCTTTTTCCTGAGTTCTGCTTCTATCGCATACAGTTTCTGAATCAGCACTAAGGCCTGTTCAGCAACCTGACTTTTCCCAGTTACATGCAGTTCATGGAATTTACGACGTGCATGGGCCATGCACCCTACCTCAATCACCTGGCCTGATTTAAAACGTGCTTTATAACCACTGTAATCATCACAGACTAGATAGCCCTGCCAGCCTTTCAAGAACTCTTCAGCATGCTGGCCTGAACGACTATCCTGAAAGTCATAGATCACCGCCTGAACTGGATTATACTGTGTGGTGGCATAGGCCCAGACATAACCTTTCTTCGGTTTTTTCTCATCATCACCCATCCGCATGATGGTGACCGGCGTTTCATCGGCATGGATCACCCGCTGTTGCAGCACCACCTGTTTTAAGGCATTGGCCAGAGGTTCCAGTTCCACACCGCAGCGACCAATCCAGTCAGATAACGTGGATCTGGACAGATCAATGCCAGCCCGCTGATAGATCAGGCGCTGACGGTACAGCGGCAAATGATCGGCATACTTCGATACCAGCACATGGCTGAGCAGTTCAGGACTGGCAATACCTTTATCAATCACATAGGCGGGCATCGCTTGCTGAGTCAGGGTGTCGCACTGATCACAGACCCATTTGCCACGTACATGCTGTTCCTTATAGAACTGTGCCGGTCTGAAATGCAGTTTTTCACTGATATCTTCGCCGATACGACGTAACTGGCAGCCACAACTGCATTGGGTTGATGCAGGTTCATGCTCAATACGGATGGTGTGTAGATGATCTGGCAGCAGTCGACGTTTAGGTTTGTTGACTGTGGCTTTCTGTGTCGCTGCATGGGTTTTATCTGCATTTAATCGTTCTAATTCCAGATCAACGGCTGCGATATCTTCTTCGACCGCCTCATCCCACAGATGGATTTGTTTTGCGGTGAGATGTTCGTTTTTACTGCCGAATTTATGCTGTTTAAACAGCGCCAGTTCATGCTCGTATTTTTGATTGAGAATAGAAAGATGCTGAACTTTAGAATCTAATTGCTGATTGGTGACTTCAAGATGTTGAACTTTGGTACCTAATTGTTGATTTGATACTTCCAGATGTTGAACTTGAGCATCTAATTGTTGTTTATCTTCTGCGAGTTGTTGATGCTGCATCGCCAACTGCCGGGTGAATTCCAGCAGTTGTTCATGGGTCAGTTGGCTTAAATCTGGCAGCGTATTCATGACCGCAGTATGCCTGAGGTCATGAGAAGAATGAAATAGAACGTTTGGAGGATAGCAGAATAGCCGAGCTTGGTTTAGAGCATCGTGACCACCTGCTGTCGTCCAATGCGCTGCCAAGGCAAACCCTGGATTAATGCCTGTAACTGTTCCGGGTTGAGAGCTACGCTTTCACCCTGGTGAACTTTAGCCCAGTGGAATTTTCCCTGTTCCAGCCGCCGGGCACACAGCCAGATGCCCAGTCCATCATGTACCAGCACTTTCATGCGATGGCCACGTTTATTACAGAACAGGTAAGCACAATGCGGTTTAATGTAGCCAAAGGCTCTCACCACCTGAGCCATGACAGTATCCATCCCTGCTCGCATATCCAGAGGTTGGGTAGAAAGCCAGATTTCATCGATACGGATCATGTTGCCAGCACCTTGAGTAATTCTGCCAAGGCAGGTATTTCTGATACTTGCCATTTCAAGCCAATTTCTGCTTTTGAGTGGGGTAAAGTAATTTGAACTTTTAACATGTCAGTAGGAGTAGGATCTAATGGTGCAGAGCAAGATAAGGCAATAAATGCAGGTTTATTCGGTAGTGGTGAGCGATCACTCCCTGGCTTAGCATCAATTAAGCGAATCCATTTGGATACAAGATTTGTATTCAATCCATGTTGCAAAGCGACTGAAGCAATTGAAACGTCCGGTGCTTTACAAGCCTGAACGATCTGCTGTTTAAATTCAGCACTGTATGTTCTTCGTTTTTTCGCAAGAGATGCGATGGATGTCTGATGATTTGTAGTCATAAATTTAAGTCCCCACTTGTTTCTAAGTGGGGACTAAATTAAGGCTTATAGGATCGCTTGGTAAGGCTGTGTTAGCCGGATGCTTACAATTCTGCTAAAGCAGATATTTCTGATACTTGCCATTTCAAGCCAATTTCTGCTTTTGAGTGGGGTAAAGTAATTTGAACCGTTAACATGTCAGTAGGAGTAGGATCTAATGGTGCAGAGCAAGATAAGGCAATAAATGCAGGTTTATTCGGTAGTGGTGAGCGATCATTCCCTGGCTTAGCATCAATTAAGCGAATCCATTTGGATACAAGATTTGTATTCAATCCATGTTGCAAAGCGACTGAAGCAATTGAAACGTCCGGTGCTTTACAAGCCTGAACGATCTGCTGTTTAAATTCAGCACTGTATGTTCTTCGTTTTTTCGCAAGAGATGCGATGGATGTCTGGTGATTTGTAGTCATAAATTTTAGTCCCCACTTGTTTTTAAGTGGGGACTAAATTAAGGCTTATAGGATGAATTCATAAGGTGTGTTCAGCGGACGCTTACGAATCACTCAACAAATTTCGACTAAGTATCGAATTGCCCTATAAAACAAAAAGCCAGTGAATTTTACAATTCACTGGCTTTTGCAATGACATTATGTATAGCGCATGGGCCGATGAACTACCCATGCGGCATAAAGCAATTAATTAATCGAATCATCCAAGTTTGGAGCTAACCAACGCTTCGCTTCATCTAAACTCCAGCCTTTACGCTGTGCGTAATCTTCAAGCTGATCTAACGAGATTTTACCTGCGTTAAAGTACTCAGAAGCAGGGTTAGCATAGTAGAAGCCGCTGACAGATGAAGGCGGCCACATCGCAAAGCTGCTGGTCAGCTGTGTGCCAATCTTTTCAGTTGAACCTAACCAGTTAAATAGTGTGGCTTTTTCAGAGTGTTCAGGGCAAGCAGGGTAGCCTGGTGCAGGACGAATCCCCACATATTTCTCTTTAATTAGCTCTTCATTACTTAGCTGCTCATTTGGCTGATAGCCCCAGAATTCTTTACGAATACGCTCATGCAAATGCTCTGCAAACGCTTCTGCAAAACGGTCACCCAAAGACTGCACCAAAATGGCAGAATAATCATCCCCTTTGGCTTTAAACTCATTGGCCATTTCCTCCGCACCAAAAATCGACACGGTAAAGCCGCCCAAGTAATCTTGCCCTTGCTCTGCAGTTGCGACAAAGTCTGCCAAAGACAAGTTTGCTTTACCTGTTACTTTGTCTGACTGTTGACGAATATGATGGAAGGTATGCGTTACTTGATTACGTGCTGCATCATATACTTGTACTGAATCTGCCGCAGAACGGTTGGCAGGGTAAATCCCAAAGACTGCACGTGCATCAAAGCGATTATTTGCAATAATATCTTTGAGCATGGCTTGCGCTTGGTTGTATAAGTCAGTTGCAGCTTCACCCACCACTTCATCTTCCAAAATTTTTGGGAATTTGCCCGCCAAACTCCAAGAAATAAAGAATGGTGTCCAATCAAAGTATGGCAACAAGGTTTCAAGTGGATAATTAGTCAGCACTTGAGTCCCAATTAAGTTTGGTACTGCGGGCGTATAGTTGTCCCAATCAATTTTCAAACCATTGTCGATGGCTTCCGCATACGACAATTTCGCGGCTTTAGGTTGTTTATTGGCAATACGTTCACGAATTTTAGCGTATTCCGCACGGTGCTCTGCAACAAAAGCAGGTTTCATTTCAGGAGAGAGTAAGGTCGTCGCAACACCAACGGCACGCGAAGCGTCGGCAACGTAAATGACAGCATCGTTTGAGAACTGCGGATCAATTTTAACTGCCGTATGCGCTTTAGATGTAGTTGCACCACCAATCAACAATGGAATGTTAAAGCCTTTACGCTGCATTTCTTTAGCAACAAAAACCATTTCGTCTAAAGATGGTGTAATTAAGCCAGACAAGCCAATAATATCGACTTTTTCATCAATAGCCGTTTGCAAGATTTTCTCTGCAGGTACCATCACGCCTAAATCGACAATATCATAACCATTACAGCCCAAGACCACGCCAACAATGTTTTTACCAATGTCGTGTACATCACCTTTCACCGTTGCCATCAAGACTTTACCTTTAGACTGACCTTCGGTTTTTTCAGCTTCGATGTACGGGTTGAGCCATGCAACGGCTTGTTTCATTACACGCGCAGATTTCACCACTTGTGGCAGGAACATTTTACCTGCACCAAACAAATCACCGACCACGTTCATGCCATCCATTAACGGGCCTTCAATCACATCTAATGGACGTTTGGCTTTTAAGCGTGCTTCTTCGGTGTCTTCATTAATAAAGGTGGTGATGCCTTTCACTAAAGCGTATTCAAGACGCTTTTCAACAGATTCGTTTCGCCATTCCAAGTTTTCTTCGGCTTTTTGTGCACCTGACTGACCACGGTATTTTTCTGCTACTTCGAGTAGTTTTTCTGTGGCATCCTGACCGCTTTCGCCTTGGTTCTGGTTCAGAATAACTGCTTCAACCGCATCTTTTAGTTCTTTCGGGATGTCATCGTAAATGGCCAACTGACCTGCGTTCACAATGCCCATCGTCAGGCCTTGTTTAATCGCATAGTACAGGAACACGGCATGAATCGCTTCACGCACTGGCTCATTACCACGGAAGGAGAACGACACGTTAGAAATACCGCCAGAAATCATGGCATGTGGCAGGTTTTGTTTAATCCAGCCCGTAGCTTCAATAAAATCGACGGCGTAGTTGTTATGTTCTTCAATACCTGTCGCAACAGCAAACACGTTCGGATCAAAAATAATGTCTTCGGCAGGGAAGCCAACATCATTGACCAAGACATCATAAGAGCGTTTACAAATTTCGCGTTTACGTGCTGCAGTGTCGGCTTGTCCGACTTCGTCAAAGGCCATAACAATAACTGCTGCGCCGTATTGGCGGCAGAGGCGGGCTTTTTCGACAAACTCGTCATAGCCTTCTTTTAGGGAAATAGAGTTGACAACTGCTTTACCTTGTACACATTTCAAGCCTGCTTCAATGATTTCCCATTTAGAGGAGTCAATCATGATGGGTACGCGAGAAATATCTGGCTCAGATGCTACCAAGTTCAAAAAGTGCACCATTGCACCTTCTGAATCGAGCATGCCTTCATCCATGTTGATGTCGATGATTTGCGCACCGCTTTCTACCTGTTGACGTGCAACATCTAAGGCTTCGGCAAAGTTTTCTTCACGAATTAAACGCAGGAATTTTTTAGAACCTGTAACGTTGGTACGTTCGCCCACGTTTACAAATAAAGAATCATCATAAATGTTAAATGGTTCTAAACCACTTAAACGGCAAGCAGGTTTAATCTCTGGAATTTTACGTGGTGGAATGTCTTTTACTGCATTGTAAATCGCACGAATGTGATCAGGCGTTGTACCACAGCAACCGCCTGTAATATTGATCAAGCCACTTTCAGCAAACTCTTTGAGGAAAGCTGCAGTTTCTTCAGGCGTTTCGTCATAGCCACCAAATGCGTTGGGTAAGCCTGCGTTCGGGTGCGCAGAAACAAATACATCGGCAACGTCTGAAACGGTTTTGACATGTGGACGCATGGCATCTGCACCCAAGGCACAGTTAAAACCAATAGAAAGTAAATCGCCATGACGTACCGAGTTCCAGAATGCTTCTGCAGTTTGTCCCGTTAATGTACGTCCCGAAGCATCTGTAATGGTACCTGAAATCATTAACGGCAATTCACGTCCGAGCTGTTTAAACACCTCTTTCACTGCAAAAATCGCGGCTTTACAGTTTAAGGTGTCAAATACAGTTTCAATAAGCAGGATATCTGCGCCACCTTCAATTAAGGCATGCGCAGCTTCAATATAGTTTTCTTTAAGTGCATCAAATGTAATGTTACGAAATGCAGGGTCGTTTACATTGGGTGAAATTGAACAAGTACGTGATGTAGGCCCAAGTACACCTGCCACAAAACGTGGTTTGTCTGGTGTTGAATATTTTTCACAGGCTGCTTTGGCTAAACGGGCTGCTTCACGGTTAATTTCTGGAACCAAATCTTCCATGTGATAGTCAGACATGGAAACGCGCGTGCCGTTAAAGCTATTGGTTTCGATAATGTCTGCGCCCGCATCTAAATAGGCTTCGTGAATGTCTTGAATAATTTTCGGTTGAGTTAGTACCAATAAATCGTTGTTGCCTTTGAGGTCATGTGCCCAATCTGCAAAACGTTCACCACGATAATCGGCTTCTTCCAATTGATGGCGTTGAATCATAGTACCCATGGCACCATCGATAATTAAAATTCTTTGGGCAAGAAGCGCTTTCAGGGTGGTAAGCGTTGACATAAAAAACCCTTTATGACTGAATCCGAAATGAGCGCTATTTTAGCAGAGTTCGCAAGGCTTTCGTGCACTTGAAGCGACCAGAGCGAGTGGAAGTCGTAAAAATAGTGCATAAAGCGGTATTTTTAGAATTTTGAAGGGGGAGTGTACTGTAGGTTTTGATCCCAAATAAAAGCAGTGATGATACGTATTCTAATTTTAATTTTCTTTGATGCGTCATCGCTTTGTCATATTGCTCAGGCAAAATTGGCTCAACCTGAAATTTGTCTGAACTTTTAGACAAATATGACAACCGTGTAATAAATCTAAATTTGAGAGAATGGCGTAAGGAAAGTAGGTTTATTTATTCTAAGTGTTTAAATTTAAATATTTATTTTATTTTTATGCACCTAAAACACAGCTTAAAGTATGAAAATAAAGTATGAAAGTTGCTTTATATAGCAGCTCTTTGTCATATAATTGTCACAATTTAATTGAACAATAAGGGGATTTTAAATCCTCTTTTCTGCTTGCATGAATTCTAAACCAACTCCTGTAGATTCAGCGCACAAGTCGACCACTAAATCGACCAATGTTCATGTGCCTACACCGAAATTTTTTATGCCGGTGTTTTTAACGATCATCGTTTCTACCCTTATTTATATTGGTTTCCAATTGTCTGCGGACTTATCCCACGTACCTGCGTTGAGCATGTACTCGGTGATTTTATTGGCTACTGCTTTATTCATTGCCTTAGGCTTTGAATTTGTGAATGGTTTCCATGACACAGCCAACGCTGTGGCAACGGTCATTTATACCAATGCCTTGTCTGCACCTGTGGCAGTAATGTGGGCGGGTTTCTGTAACTTCCTTGGGGTGATGGTCGCCAGTGGCGCAGTTGCCTACGGTATTATTGCCTTGCTTCCAGTCGAACTGATTATGAATGTCGGTTCAGGTGCAGGTTTTGCCATGGTGTTTGCCATGTTGATTGCCGCAATTGTCTGGAATTTAGGAACGTGGTTCTTTGGTATTCCTGCTTCAAGTTCACACACTTTAATCGGTTCGATTTTAGGTGTGGGGATTATGAACTACTTGCTTAACTCAGGTGCAGGCGCTAGTGGTGTAGACATGGAACAAGTCATGAAAGTCGGTAAGGCTTTATTGTTCTCGCCATTAATTGGTTTTGCCTTTGCTGCGATTTTGTTCCTCTTGGTGAAAAAAATCTTCAAGAAACAAATGGAGTTATTCCAGCCACCTGAAGGTAATAAACCACCACCACCCCTGATTCGTGCCATTCTCATTTTTACCTGTACTGGGGTAAGTTTTGCGCATGGTTCAAATGATGGTCAAAAAGGCATGGGTTTAATCATGTTGATTTTGATCGGGATTGTGCCGTTGGCGTACTCATTAAATAAAGAGTTAGGTCAAAACCACATTCAATCGTTCCAGCAGCTTTCAACGCAAACGGCTGATGTGATTTATCCACAACATGCCGATATGCCAGATGAAAAAGCGCGTCAGATTATTACTAGTTATATTCAGACCAAAGAAATTACTCCTGAAGTCGTACCTGCTTTGGCAAGTCTAACCGACCATTTGGGTGAGCGTGTGGGGCAATATGGCAACTTAAAAGACGTCCCTGAAGCTGACGTGGCAGAAATGCGTAACGATATGTATTTAAGCACCACCTCGTTCAAGCGTTTAGACAAAGCCAATGCCTTGCCTGAAATGTCGGAAGAACAGAAGAAAGTGGTTAAAAGCTACCGTAGCCATTTAGATTCGTTCTTACAATACATTCCAACTTGGGTCAAAGTTGCCGTTGCCTTAGCACTAGGCTTGGGTACGATGGTCGGCTGGAAACGTATTGTGGTGACTGTTGGTGAACGTATCGGTAAGCAGCACATGACTTATGGTCAAGGTATGTCTGCCGAGCTTGTGGCAATGTCAACGATTGCTGCTGCAGATGGTTTGGGGATGCCAGTTTCAACTACACACGTACTGAACAGTGCGGTGGCAGGTACCATGGTGGCAAATAAATCGGGTCTGAATTTCCAAATGGTGCGTACAATTCTTTCGGCTTGGATTTTCACTTTACCTGCGACAATTTGTTTATCGGGTAGCTTGTTCTGGTTGTTCTTAAAAGTGTTTTAATCCATTCTCAACTTTTTTGAGTGGTTGAAAAAAGCGCTGTGATGATACAGCGCTTTTTTTATACCTGCAGATCAGTCTAGAGAAATATTTGCAGGCAAGTTTTTGAATAGATAGATTAGCGGTTTACATTACTTTTTAAATTTTTGGATGACTTTGTCCAGCGGTAATTTATCTGCAGCAAAGCCATAGAGCGCAGCGAAAGGTAGGGCCGTTCGTGCCAAATACGCCACGCGCCACAATCCACCATGGTTCGCACCTTCCATCATCAATTCGAGCGGATGCTCAAGTTTCACTTCAGGATTGGCTGCCGAGTTTGGATTGCGTAAGTCATGAATCCACAATGCCGCCATAATCGCATTGGTGGTTTCAGGGCTAAATGCTTCAACATCAAACAAACTTGCGCCACTAAATGCTGCTTTGAGTAATGGATTTTTGGTCACAGAGTGTGTGGTGGTCGAAGGTGCAATATTGATGCTGACATGCTGTCCTTGATGACGGGCTAAAATTGCACGCCATTGCTGGATGCGTTTTGCCAAAGCATAGTTTGGTCCTTGTTCCACTACCAAACAGTCGGCAATACCATAATGTTGACCATTGTCTGAAGCAATCAAATGGTGCAGATTCTTTTGAAAAAAATGGCTGCGTGAAAGGGTTTCAATACTTTTGGTGAGTAGCTTTTGCCCTTGCGAACGCTGCTGAAATTTCTCTGCTGATGCACTAATCACTTCTTTAGGAACAGCATAAACATCGGTTGGGGTACACATAAACATAAGGCTGCTGTCAGCTTTATGTTCGCTGACATATTGCATAATGGCATCCATCGCCATCGCAACACGCACGTGTTTTTCACCATCTAAATAGGCAATGGCTGCTAAATCTAGCGTTTCAGATTTTTGGGCTAACCAATGTGCAATTTCTGGGGTTTGCGTGAGCAGATTTGCACCCAATTGTTCTGTTAAAACGTCAAATGGAGTATCTGCCGCGAGTTGTGTTGTACTTGGTGCGTATAAGATAGCATTGCCTTGTTGCACAGTGTTTAGAATTTTATTCCACACACGGCTGTTTGGTAAATCGACTGCAATAATATTGGCTTTCCATTTGGCTAACCATGTGAGTGGACCTGCTTCTGATGCTGCACCAAATAGCACCATATTTCGGTCAGACAAATCAAACCATTCGGGATGCGCCACCGCTGCATTTAACGCTTCGGCATGACTAGGTTCAATAATGCCTGCTGCGAGCCAAATTGCAATTTGATCTAGTAGGGCTTGACCTTGTAATTTTTGCCCACGATACGGCACATACCATTCAGGTGCTGCTTGGCTGCTGCCTTGTAATTTAAAAGTATATAAAGTTTCAGTAGGCAAGTGCATGACATCTTTCAGCACATATTTTTGCTCATGACGATAAAATTCAAAACTTTGATGCGCTTTTCTTAAACCATCTTCTGCAATTTGAATGGCGTTAGCTTGTTTACGAATACCGTTGATCACAAGGGCTTTAAAATGTTTTGGATAGTGCTTACGCCAGTTTTTTTCTGCCAAAGCATCAACGGAGCTTTGATGATCGACTGTGGCTAAGGCTTCGGCAATAATTTGCTTGCCCGTGTTTGAGGTGCTGGGTTTATGTTTTTTTGGATGAATTGGGAACTGTAAGCCATCGTAAGAAGTGGACATGCAAAAACTCGCAAAATAAAATGAAATTAATATACAGATGTATACATTATCTACGCCAAGTTACGATATGGGGTAGCAAAAACTACCAAAATTGAGTGAAATTTGAATAAAAAAACCTTCACGCAGCGTAAAGGTTTTTAATATGAATGAGATGTTATAGGGGTTTAAAGGTCAGTGTTTTAATGTCTATGTTTGAATCATAAATGAGTCTGATGCTGTATCAGTAATGTTTTATTCACTCAGATCAACCGCTTAACAGCGTCCTTTTTTCGCCTGACCTGGAGGACAAAAATCACCATCACCATGCGGATGTTGGTGTGGATAATAACCTTTCGGATAAATTGTGCGGTCAGGATCAATCACCACACTGCCTTCAGGGGTATGTACGGCACAGGCGCTTAATCCTAAACTAAATAACAGGGCGCTTAGAAGTGCAAATTTTTTCATGGCTGACTCCTGATTGCTTGATAGTTTTAGTCTTTATATTTTTAGTATAAGTGCTTGCTGAGTAACAGCATCTTATTTGTTGTGTGTTTTATCGTGTGTCACAAAGTTGATGTATTGAATCATTCAGATGCTTTCATCAATCAAAAAATACGTATCAGCAGTTCATAAAATGGTGATTGAAAGTCGCTTTTCCCAATGAGGTAAGGTTTGGATAAGAAGCTATAAATGATGGTTTTAAGAGGATTTATGAAAGCGGTCTATTGAAGGATTTAAAGATACTTAAAAGCAGCAACGACTTAGTTGTATATCTACTAAGTCGTTATAGTTTGAAAAGTTAAAACGGAAGTTGCGCTAGTTTATTCAGGAAGTGAGGTAAGATACGCGGTTCAATTAAAATAGTCACAATCACACCATACGCCGCACCCCATAAATGCGCACTATGATTAATATTGGAATTACCACGTTTACCCGACCAAATGCTATACGCCACATACAGCACCGCAAAAATAATGGCAGGCACAGGAATAAAGAACACAAAAATCAGCTTCCACGGCTCAAACAAAATATAGGCAAACAACACTGCAGATACAGCGCCTGATGCGCCTAAGCTAGCCCAACGATGGTCATTTTTATGCTTTAAATAACTTGGAATAATCGCAGCGATCAAACCACCCAAATAGAATAAAACAAAACCTAAATCATAGATGTATTGGCGATAAAAGCTTTCAATAATGCTGCCAAAGAAAAACAAGGTAATCATATTGAACAGCAAATGCGCACCATCGGCATGCACAAATCCATGGGTAATGAAGCGGTCATATTGTCCGCGTTGCATCGCAGGCGGCCAAAAGATCAGGCGATTCATTAATTCTTGTTTAGAAAATGCCAACATAGACACGATGACCGTAATAATGATAATGGTCACGGTATGATTAAAAGGTAAATCGAGCATAAACGCCTATTCTTTTACTTGAATTCTGCGTTAATAATGCATCAAAACTGAGTTGGAGTCGAACTTTAGGAATAAATCCGACAATTTTGGTTGATTTTTTTTTATTGCCCCGCATCTTAAGTTAAAATAGCCACTTCAGCTTGAGGAAATTATTGTTATGTCGACTGAGAACAGCAGCACAGCAGTTGTAGATGAAATTCCAAACTTATTGATTACGCCAACTGCTCAAGAGTATTTGAAGGATTTATTGGCAAAGCAAAATACACCAGGTATTGGTGTGCGTGTTTTTGTGGAAAATCCTGGTACACCGCGTGCTGAATGTTGCATGGCTTATAGTGCGCCCGATGAAGTTGTACCTACAGACTACAAACAGGAATATCCAGACTTTCCTGCGTTTATTGATACGCCGTCAATTCCGTATTTATTGGATGCTGTAATTGACTACAACAAAGACCGTTTTGGTGGTCAATTGACTTTCCGTGCACCTAACTCAAAAGTGCCACGTGTAGGTCCAGATGCTTCGTTAGAAGAACGCATTACTTATGTTTTACAGTCTGAAATTAACCCAGGTTTAGCAGGGCATGGCGGTAACTGTGCTTTGGTTGAAGTGGTGGAAGATGAAGAACATGGCTTAACTGCAGTATTGAAATTTGGTGGCGGTTGTCAGGGCTGTTCAGCGATTGATGTGACTTTAAAGCAAGGTGTAGAAACGACCTTGAAACAACACGTACCTGAATTAATGCGTGTGGTGGATCAGACTGACCACAGCCAATCTGAAGGTGCTTATTTTAAATAAGTTTTAATCTGGCTAAAAATAACCTCCTAAATTTTAGGAGGTTATTATTTAACTGAAATCGCCAGTAGACTCTACTCATTCGTTTGTAGATTTAAAATTTGTTGTGTTTTTTCAGAATAATAAAATTTCTCTAAATAATGACGTGCACGTTGTTTTAAATAGCCTTCAGCAATCATTTTCTGAATGACGGGATTTAATAATTGTTGTAATTGTTGCTGGACTAGCGCTTCATCAATATTTAAGTCGTGCAATAACAAGTCAAAAGGGCGCGCTTGATTGCGTACATACCACGCATGCACCCCATCATGCACTTGCTGTTTCAAATAGTCACTTTGGCGCAAGTGATCCCAAATTTCATGTCCTAAATTGACAGTTTGAGATAGGTCTTGCACTTCAATATAATTTTTTAAAACAGAAAGCGGTAAGTCTTTAATTTTGTGCCATAAATTCGCTTGGAAGTGATACAGTTTTTCATCATCAAAATGTTGATTAAGCACCGATTCGCTCATTTGAGTCAGCTTCTGCACATTTTTTTGCAAATAATGCTGAATGGCCTGCTCTAAATTGGTATCGGTAACGCTTTCCAAAACCGATTTACCCATTTTCATAAAGCGTGATACACCAGGCACGCTTTTGGCGATCACCGAATTATCCATATAATCTTGAATGGAATGTTGAATGAGTTGGGTAATCATGGCGGCAAAGGCAGGATTATTCACCACGGTTTTAATCAAACGCTGACGATGTCCACTTTTACTTGCAACATATTGTGCAATTTTGTCGATGGTTAGCACAGGTATCACGTCGGCAATTTTACTGCTGTCATTAACAGGGTGTACCAGTGCAAAACGAATATGCTCGGCAATTTGTTCCACTAAAAAAGAACTGGCAGGTGTATTTAAAATTTGTTGTTGAATCAGTTGATGAATGGCTTCCGATGTCCATAGATCTTGTAAAGTTTGTTTGCGAAACCATTGGTAAAACTGCACAAACTCAGTTTGTATCGTTTCACTTTGGTTAAATTCTTGATCTAAAAAATCAAGCTGAGCGTCAATCAGTTGCTCAATGATGGGATGTTTCTGCATAAAGGTTTTATATAATAATTAATTTAGAGGAATCAGTTTATCAGCAAGGGGATTTTTTAGGTTCTGTGTTTTAGACAGAAACGGCAAATAATATTGTGCGACTTGTTTTTCGGCTTCCAATAAAGGCATGTGTCCAACATTATTGAGAATCACGGGTTTTTCGGCGCGTTTGAGTAAAGACTGTAACTCATTCGCCACTTCAACATTTATAATGCGATCTTGTTTACCCCACAAAATCAGGGTTGGTGCTTCAATTGACCCTGCTAAACGCGCAAATGAGTCAGGAGTATAAATGCGGTTGAGTTTGACAATTTGCTCAATGGCTTTACGGGTTTGTTCCGAGCGTGAAATTAGGGCTTCTTCTTGCGCATGTTGAATTTGTGAGGTGATAGCAGGCGGGTTTTGCATGATTTGTTTAGCAATGTTGGCTAAATCACCATGTTTGCTCACAATTAAGTCATTTAAAGATAATGGGTTTTTGGTGTAAGGCGTATTGGCAAGTTTATATATTCCTGCACTATTGAGTAAAAATAAACTTTGCGTATCAAAGGGGTATTGCGAGGCATACAATGTTGCAATTGGGCCGCCTAAAGAATGTCCTGCCACATGTAAGTTTTCTTCACAGTCAATTGCTTCAATAAATTGACGCAGTTGTGAAGTTACGTTCGGTACTGAATTATCAAAATTGCTTGGTGTTTTGGTGTCACCGCTATTGGGTAAATCTGGAATAATCACATGATAATGCGGTGTTAAAAATTCTGCGACACGGTTCCAATTATCACGTGTGCCTGCCAAACCATGAATCAATAAAATTGTGGGTTTGCTTTGTGAGCCACCTTCATTATAGCTCCAAACGACATCTCCAACACGAATTCTTTTAGAGGTGAGTCCTGCCTGTTTGCGCTGTTGCTGTAAGTGATGTTGTAATAATTTAAGTTCAGTCGCGTTGTTGCTATTAATATTATTGTTTTTTGTGAAAGTATATTGATTAGGCGCAGCACTATGCACAAGGCAAGATGTACTTAGTCCCAAAGCCAAAAAAATCGTATGTAGATAACGTGATCGAATACATTTCATCATCAAAACGTCTTCCCCTGACGAACCAAAAACAGGCTCCAATAATGATCGGCATTAGCTCTTAGATCTAATTGCACATCTGTAATCTGTCTATTGTATGCGATTAAAAATGAAAGTCATCCATTGCTTTTTGACCAAAGCTTTGAAATTGGTAGAAAATGTGACATACCTCTATAAAAAGTGAAAAAATTTATAACAAAAATGAATAAAGAAAAGCGCGGCTGTATATTTTTTTGCAAGTGACATTCATAAAGACTGGCTTTAGAATATTGCAACTTCAAAGATCGGTGGTAAATCAAGAATGCTAACAGCTCAAGAAGCTTTAGAACGTCTTAAACAAGGAAACCAACGTTTTGTTTCTGGTGATACCAAACATCCGAAGCAATTGTCGCACCAACAACGTGCAGAAATGGCAGAAGACCAAAATCCATTTGCCATTATTTTAGGATGTTCAGATTCACGTGTCCCTGCAGAAATGGTATTTGACCAAGGATTGGGTGATCTTTTTGTAATTCGTGTTGCGGGCAACGTGGTTGCGCCATCACAGGTGGGTAGTGTTGAATTTGCGGCAGAGCGTTATGACTGTGCTGTGGTTGTTGTCTTAGGACACAGTCACTGTGGTGCAATTCAAGCGACAATTGATACTCTAATGTGCCCAGACTGCCCGCCATCGGCAAATTTAATGTCGATTGTGAACCGTGTTCGACCTTCAGTTGAGACCTTAATGCAGACTGAACTGAAAAATGATTTGGCGAAATTGTCTAAGCATGCAGTGCGTTCTAATGTGTTTGCATCGGTAAATCAATTGCGTCATGGTTCAGCGGTTTTAGAAAACCTGATTGAACAAGGTCAGTTGAAAGTGGTTGGTGCAGAATATTCACTGGAAACAGGTGAAGTGGTTTTTTTTGATTTTTAATCTGAACCGCACATTAAGTAAATTTTCCTCAAAGGCGCTTTATAAAGCGCCTTTGATATATGGATAAGCATTATTCAATAAAATAGGCTGAGCTTTGGCATTTGGGTGAATTAAATCTTTTTGCATCAATTGTTTATTGCCCGCAATACCTTCCATAAAAAACGGCAGCAATTTGACTTTATATTGCTGACTCACCACTTTGTAGTTATTTTCAAATGCTTTGCTATACGCCGAGCCGTAATTAGGTGGCATTTTCATCCCAAAAATCACCACTTTCGCTTTGGCTTTTTGGCTGTGCTGAATCAGGTTCGCTAAATTTTTTTGAATCATTTGTGGCGGTTGTCCACGCAAGCCATCATTCCCGCCTAACTCAATGACTACAACGTCTGGACGATGGGTCTGTAGCAATTTAGGCAGACGAGCCAAAGCACCACTGGTGGTTTCGCCACTGACACTTGCATTGACCACTTTATGCTGTTTCGGATACTGTTGTTCTAAACGTTTTTGCAATAAGTGAACCCAACCTTGTTGTGGTTGTATGCCGTAACCTGCACTCAAGCTGTCACCTACAATCATAATGGTTTTTGCAGATACCACGAATGGGCTGAAACATAGTCCAAGCAGCAACACACGCGGGAAGACACGATTAGTTAGATTGCGATTTTGCATAATGGGAAACATATGACTCAAAACACTAAAGAATCTAATATCATGCCACAAACGATTATTTCTGCCCAAAATTTGACACAAAAGATACAACTTGCACAAAAACAATTGACCATTTTTGAGAATTTAAACCTCGATATTCAAGCAGGTGAACAAGTCGCCATTACAGGCCGTTCGGGCTCGGGAAAATCGACCTTATTGGGTATTTTGGCAACTTTAGATCAAGCCAGCAGTGGAAAATTACTGGTTTGTGGTGAGTCAATTGCAGAATTAAATGAAGAACAACGTGCAGAAGTTCGTTTAAAGCATATTGGTTTTGTGTTTCAGTCTTTTCAGTTATTGCCGCATTTAACTGCTCTAGAAAATGTGATGTTGCCCCTACGTTTGCAGGAAAAATTTAAATATGCAGCAGCAGAACAAAAAGCGCTGAATTTGCTGAAACGTGTCGGTTTAGAGCGTCAGGCACAGCAAACGCCGAAAGTGCTTTCGGGAGGCGAGCAACAACGTGTCGCCATTGCACGCGCTTTAATTCGTGAACCTAAAATTATTTTTGCTGATGAACCGACAGGAAATTTGGATGGTGAAACTGCAACTGAAATTGAGCAGTTGTTATTTGAGTTGAACCGCGAGTTGGGCACAACCTTGGTGTTGGTCACGCATGACCCGAAACTAGCAGCACAATGTCAGCGCCATTACGCCTTAATTGATGGACAATTGGTTGAGCAATTTGCAGCTAAGCCAACTGCTGCCATAACAGGAGGATGAAATGAACGCATTATTTCATCCACTGTTAAAGCAGAGTTTTAAAAGCAGTGGTGTCTACTTATTGATTATTGCGCTGACTTTGGCGATTAGCGCGACTACAGCCTTAAAGTTTAGTAATGAGCAAATTCAAAATGCAGTGGCGTTGCAAGCGGCAGAAATGCTGGCGGGTGATTTAGTACTGAGTGACAATGAACCGATTGCACAAGATTGGCAGAATCAGGCGACTGCACATCAATTACAACAGTCGAATGTGACTGTATTTAGTTCGATGGCACATACTCAAGCTCAATTTGTGATGGTGAATGTCAAAGCGATTGAGCATAATTTTCCGCTACGCGGTGCGTTGCGGGTCAGTCCTGCAGCGGACAAGATTCAGTCTGGCGAAATTTGGCTGAGCCAACGTGCTATGGATTTACTTCACGTTAAACTGGGTGAAACGGTGAATATTGCCGATGCAGCATTTACGGTGACTGCCAAAATTGAACATGATTCTAATCAGGAACTCGGTTTTTCAGGTTTTTCGCCGACAGTGATAATTTCACAGGCCGATGTAGCACGTACCCACGCCATTCAAGTGGGTAGCCGTATAGATTACCGTTTGTTGTTGGCAGGCAGCGCCAAAGATACGCAAAATTTTGAGCAGTATTTTAAAACGCATACACAGCAGCCTACACAGGCACAGCAAACAGCCAACCCTGAACAAAACTTTGAAGAACAAAGCAGTTTAAGACTACGCAATGCCAGTGAAGGCAATACGCGCTTAATGCGCCCAATTGCCAATTTAGATACCTTTTTACAGTTGGCTAACATCCTGACCATTTTATTGTGCGGGATTGCGATTGGTTTGACCAGTCAGCGTTATGTGCAACAAAATCAGGATCATATCGCCTTATTACGTTGTATTGGTGCGAGTAAACGTCAAATTTTAGCCGCTTATTTGGCGTTGCTGGCTTTGGTCTTAATTATCGCTATGGGCATTGGCAGTATTTTGGGCGTGATCTTGGGCTATGCTTTGTTGCAAATCATGCTGCAACTGATTCCGCATTTGGAAATTCAATTTTCAGCCATAGAAATGTTGCTTGGGCCATTGCCAATTGCCATGCTCACCAGTGCTGTAGTGTTGTTGGGTTTTGTACTGCCTAATTTATTGCAATTACTGAATACCGCACCGATCCGCGTGATTCGCCAACAAGACAAAAACATGCGCGCTTGGTGGTGGATGCTGCTGACAGGAACGCTAAGTCTGATCGTATTTTGTGTGGTCTTGACCGAAAGTGTAGTGCTCAGTGCATGGGTGATTGGCGCGATTATTGCATTGTGTGTGTTGCTGTATGGGGTGGTGTGGGGTGTATTAAAATTAATACGTCATTCTAAAGGTAGAGTCGCAGCGTATATTCGTGCGCCTGCTGTCACGGCCTTTCAAATTACCGCATTGGCTTTAGGATTAAGTTTGATTACGGTACTTGCAGTGTTGCGTACTGACTTGTTAGATCGTTGGCAACAACAATTGCCCGAAGGAACACCCAATCAGTTTGTTTACGGCTTACCACCGTTTGATATGCCTGAATTTCAACAACAACTCGCGCAGCAGCAGTGGAATAGTACGCCACTTTATCCAAATATACGTGGGCGTTTGGTTGCCAAAAATGATCAACCTTTTGCCGAAGCCTTAATTCAGCAAAGCAATACGTTAAGTCGCGAACTCAACCTGACACAGTCGGATCGTTATCCTGCTGATAATGTGATTGTGAATGGGCAAGCCAATTTTAGTGCAGTGGGGCAAGTCTCAGTAGAAGCAGATACGGCTGCCGAGTTGGGAATTCAAATTGGTGATCGGCTCAGTTTTAGTCTTCCTGAAGGCATACTTGAAGCCGAAGTGATTAATCTGCGTACGGTGGAGTGGGAAAGCTTTAGTCCAAATTTTTTCTTTATTTTTTCACCGCAAACTATGGATGAAAATGCAGGCAGTTATTTGGGTAGTTTCTATGTACCTGAGGCAGATAAACCGAAACTGATTCAATTGATTCAGCAATTTGCCAATACAGTATTTATAGATGTCAGCCTAATTTTGGATGAAATTAAACGCATTGTGAATGTGTTGGTGCAGATCATCACCATTTTAGCCATTTTGGTGAGTGTGTCTGGGTTGTTGGTATTAATCGCGTGTTTAAACTTGTTGATGGATGAGCGCAAACGCGAAGTGGCATTGCTGCGTTCTTTTGGCAGTTCTAAACAAAAGCTCAAACGTATGTTAAGTCTAGAAATTGGTTTTATGGGGTTTATGGCGGGAATTGTGGCGTGTTTATTTGCCGAAGTCATTAGTGCTGTTGCCAGTTACCGCATGGATTTAATGCTGCAACCGCACTGGGAAATCTGGCTGATTTTGCCTGTATTTATGACCGTGTTGTGTGCCTTGATAGGACGTTATCGTTTAAGTTATTTGTGCGATATTCCACCACTACAAAGTTTAAGAGAGATGAATCAGTCCTGATTCATCTCTCGTTTATGGTGTTCTGCTAGTTGTAAGGTTGATTGCTCAACCCAGACTGCGTTGCATCATGCTAAGCAGTTCTTGCCAAAGAGGTTGAATTGGAGCAAGCAGTTTATGGCAATACCAGTAAAATGCAGCACAACCCAATGGTGCAAGGAGCATCGCAAAACTGTTCACTAAGTTACGGTGTTTGCTGCGTTGTCCAAGGTACCAAATGAGTGTCATGGCTGCGCCCATGAGCATGCCACCAATATGTGCAGCATTATTAATGCCACTGATCATAAAGCCCATGCCTAAGTTCAGCGCCATCACTATCACTAAAGTTTTGCCATCTAACAGAAATTTTTGGCGCGGTAATTGGGGCAATAAAGCCAATACCGTCAGTGCAGCCCCAAGTCCCATCACCGCTCCTGAAGCACCTGCACCCACGCTAGGTAACAGTTTCGGATTGGCGACGCCTTGCTCGAGTAGGGTATAACTGTCTTGAATGCTGACATAGCCACTGAGCAGGCTGCCCATTAAACCTGCACAAACATATAACACTATAAAATAAGCACGCCCAAACAACTGCTCACTGACGCTGCCAAAAATATACAAAGCCCACATATTTAACATTAAATGTACTAAACCGAAATGAAAAAACATGCTGCTGAACAGGCGAATGGGTTCCGCCAAAAAGGTTAAAGGTGCATAATCAGCACCCCAGCGTATTGCATCTTGCGGGCTTGGATTGCTAATGTTCATACCGTTGAACACTTGCCATGCAAACAAAGCCACATTGACTGCAATCAGCAGTGCGGTAAACCACCACAAATGAATTTCAGGTTTATGCCGTACAGCAATCGGGGGATGTTGGGACATAGGCTTAAATAGGCTGTCAATAATTCTAAGCTTAACACGAAAAAATCACGCTTCAGGAGCAATGCACTGACATGAAAGCTTTTTTGATACGAACTTTGTTAATTCTTGTCAGTGTGGTGCTTTTGGTTCAATTGTGGATTTTTACCAGCTTGGCATGGTGGCGTACGCAACCTGTGCAATCGACCATGATGATGCGTTTAGATTATTGGGCTGAACCAAGCAAGCCTATTCAACATCAATGGCGTGACTATGACCAAATCAGCGACAACTTAAAACGCGCTGTAGTGACTGCAGAAGATGGTAAATTTATGCAGCATCATGGCTTTGACTGGGAAGGTATTCAGACTGCATTAGAGCGCAACAAAGACGAAGGTAAAGTTGTTGCGGGTGGATCGACTATTTCGCAGCAGTTGTCTAAAAATTTATTTTTAT
Organism: Acinetobacter sp. PW68; assembly: GCF_020982655.1. Lineage (NCBI taxonomy): Bacteria > Pseudomonadati > Pseudomonadota > Gammaproteobacteria > Moraxellales > Moraxellaceae > Acinetobacter > Acinetobacter sp. PW68. The sequence goes on from NZ_JAHZSX010000001.1 coordinate 755,516, forward strand.
ACAACAAGCGCTCTTTTTTGCGTAAAGGGCAAGAAGTGGTAGCCACTTGGATGATGGAACGTATGTGGTCAAAGCAGCGAATTTTGGAAGTTTATTTAAATTCGGTAGAATTTGGCGATAATATTTATGGTGCTGAAGCTGCGGCACAGCATTATTTTGGCAAAAGTGCAAAAAGTTTAAGCCGTGACCAAGCGATTTTCTTGGCTGCAATTTTAACTAATCCCAAATATTTTCAGGAACACCGTAATGCGGGGGCGTTAAAAGCCCGTAAACGGATGGTACAGCGTTATATGCGTTATGCGGAAATACCCTGAATCGAGGGAAAACATACTATAAATCTGAATACATTCACAAAGCCTAATTTTTTAGGCTTTTTTTATGAAAATGTCACAAAATTGAAGCATACTTGTAGCAGTGCCAAACATTTAAAAAAGCATAGGTGGGTATGAATACGGCAACAGGCGCGAATCCTGCGCAACCAGAATATACATATAATGATCGCTACATTAACCGCGAACTGTCTATTTTAGATTTCCATTTGCGCGTGCTTGAGCAAGCTGTAGATCCGTTGCATCCTTTGTTGGAACGTATGAACTTCCTGCTAATTTTTTCACGTAATTTGGATGAGTTTTTTGAAATTCGTGTTGCAGGCATGATGGAACAATTGGACCTGGGCAATGAAAGCCGAACTCCAGATGGTTTAACGCCTAAACAAGTGTTAGATCAAATTTCTAAAACAGCACATGCTGCTATTGAACGTCAGTACCGTATTTTAAATCAGGAAATTTTGCCAAAATTACGTGAAGAAGACATTTGTTTCTTACGTCGCGGTGAATTAACTCCTGCACAATCGGCGTGGGTAAAAAAATATTTCCAAGAGCAAGTTGCCCCTGTATTAACTCCAATTAGCCTAGACCCTGCACATCCATTCCCACGGTTGGTCAATAAAAGTCTCAACTTTATTGTGACTTTGGAAGGAAAAGATGCTTTTGGTCGTCAAATTGATTTGGCGGTTGTTCCCGCACCACGTTCATTACCACGTGTAGTTCGTTTACCCGATGAACTTACAGGCGGTAAAGAGCATCACGTCATGCTTTCTGCGATTATTCACGAGCATGTGTCAGACTTATTCCCAGGCATGACCGCAACAGGTTGTTATCAATTTCGTGTCACCCGTAATGCAGATTTGGCGTTAAATGAAGATGTAGAAGATTTAGCCAAAGCCCTAAAAGGCGAATTAAATTCACGCCGTTTTGGTCGTGCTGTTCGTTTGGAAGTCACGCAGAACTGCCCTAAAGCCATTTATGATTATTTGTTAGATGAATTTGATCTTGAAGAAGAACAACTTTATAAAGTCGATGGTCCAGTCAACTTGGCACGTTTATTGTCAAATTTTAAGCGTCCGCATTTACGTTATGATTCACATACACCCGCCATTCCAAAGGTGTTGAAAAAGTCTGAAAATATTTTTTCAGCAATGCAAAAACAAGACATTTTATTGCACCATCCGTTTGAATCTTTTGCTCCTGTGATTAACTTGCTGCGTGAAGCTGCACGTGATCCACAAGTCTTGGCAATAAAACAAACTTTATATCGCAGTGGCGCAGATTCTGAAATTGTGCAAGTGCTTGCAGAAGCTGCACGCAACGGTAAAGAAGTGACTGCGGTAATTGAACTGCGCGCACGTTTTGATGAAGAATCTAACATTGCTGTGGCTAACGTGTTGCAAGAAGCGGGCGCTGTAGTGGTGTACGGTATTGTGGGTTACAAAACCCACGCCAAAATGATTTTGGTGGTGCGCCGTGAAAATAATAAATTGGTGCGTTACGTGCATTTAGGCACAGGTAACTACCACGCAGGCAATGCGCGTATTTACACCGACTATGGTTTACTGACCACAGATAAAGAGCTATGTGAAGATGTGCATCGTATTTTCCAAGAGCTGACAGGCATGGGCAAAATGGCAAAACTGAAAAAGTTATTGCATGCACCATTTACCCTGCACGCGCAGTTGGTCAATTATATTGATGAAGAAATTGCCAATGCCAAAGCAGGCAAGCCAGCGCAAATTATTGTGAAAGTGAATGCACTGACTGAGATGCAATTGATCAATAAATTGTATGAGGCTTCTCAGGCAGGTGTGCAAATTGATCTTATTATCCGTTCAATTTGCTGCTTGCGTCCAGGTTTGCCAGGCTTATCGGAAAATATTCGTGTGCGTTCGATAGTAGGGCGTTTCCTTGAGCATACCCGTGTTTATTATTTCTCTAATAACGGCAATCCGCGTATTTATTGTTCAAGTGCAGACTGGATGGATCGTAACTTATTTAACCGCGTTGAAGCGTGTTTTCCAATTGAAGATCCAGCCTTGAAAAAGCGGATTTATGAGCAGGGCTTATTGACCTATATGCAAGATAATCAACAGGCATGGCTGTTGCAGGGCGATGGATCTTGGGTGCGTGTAAAAGCGGCTGATGGTGAAGAGCCGCATAATGCGCAGCGAATCCTTACCGAGAGTATTATTTAGTTTAAAACTTGTATAGCAGGATAAAGAGCGATGCTAGACATCGCTCTTTTTCGTTTCCAATATTCATTTGATGCTTATTTAATACTTATGTTTTTTGATTTATCTTTTATATTAATCAATAATTTAAGAAAAACAGCCCATCGCATCATCCGCAGTCATAATTTTCCGATAAATACTTTTTACATAAGCATGCACCAGTTGTTCGGAAGCATTCAGGTTGGCAGCAACCTGCTGTGAGGGTAAACCTTGTCCTGAAAGCGCCAATATTTCATGTTCAGTTTTAGAGAGTGCCAAAGAATGACCATGTGCGACAATGGATTGTTCGCAGGCTAAAATTTCATTGGCTAAGTTACCATCTAGCGGTGATCCGCCACGTAAAATGGTGCGAATCTGGTTTTGCATGCCTGTCGCAGATTGGTCGCTAAAGACATAGGCTGAAATGCCTAAATGAATAGCTTGTAGCAATTGTTTGGGCATACTTGAAGGCAGCACCGCCACAATTAAGGTGTCTTTACGGAAATGTTTGAGATTTTGAATAAAATCAATTTGTGCTTTTGACCAAGACTGTAAATTGATAAATACCAAATTAGGTAAATGTTGCTGCACCATCAACACTGCATTTGTGAGCGATGGGCTGCAAAGTAACACCTCTTTAGGGTAGCCAAAATTTTGTAAAATATGGCTTAAATTTTCTGATGCTTCCATCTGATCATCAATCAGCAGAACGGGTACAGGTAAAATGAGATCTCTGTGAATCATGTCAAATACTCCTGTGCTGTTCTATAAATAATTTTGATAAATAGATTGTGCGTGTTATTACTGTAACTGAATACCCTTAGATATAGTGATTATTATATGAAAAGAGTAAATCTAAGTATTTGTTGTTAGGTACTTTTTATCGTTTTGAAAATGTGAGTAAGCTTACTCGAGACTGCTTTTTATTTTAGTTAGTATGAACAATGAAATGTTAAATTTGTGTTTAAGAGCACATATTGGAACTTATTTATATTCATAAATCACTTCAACATATTGAATTGCAAAAATATAAGGATTTTTTGAACGAAAATAAAAAGGAGCCTAGTTGGCATTGCTGTCCCACAATTTTTCACAAGAGGAAGCTCAAATGAGCTTCCTCTTGTTTTATGGGTATTTTATCGGGTGAAAATAAAGCTTTTAAAGTTCTTCTTTCAAACAAGTTCACTTGAATTATTCTGAGTAAACGTTGAACTGTCCAACCTGTTTTTCCTAAATGTTGAGCGAAACTCACCAATAAATAGGCGATCATCGCAATCCAGATTTGTGTCTGAATTGCGTTCCTGCTGCGGCCTAGAAACGCTTTTAATTTGAGATTCTGCTTAATCGCCTTAAAGAACAGCTCAACTTTCCAACGATCTTTATAAATCGCCGCAATGGTGGAGGCGGCTAAATGAAAGTTATTGCTGAGAAAGCTAAAGTGCTTGCCACTTTGCTGATCTCTATATTCAATTCTTCTTAACACTGGGGCTTTTCTTTTTAGGGCATGTGCGCTATTCAGCTGAATGGTTTCATCTTTTAGAATACCTTTGGATTCAAGCACTGGATGTTGCTGGATCACCTGATACACAGATTTAGGCCTAAAACGTGTGACAAATCCAATGTTTTGAGCAGTCAGATTTGCATACCATTGGTAATCGACATAGCCTTTATCAAAAACTACAATGCTGCCAGCAGGAAACTGGAATTTGCGGCCTTGTACCATGTCATTTTCTTTGCCATTTTCAACTGCAACAAACTCAGGAATATCATTGCTGTGATTCAATCCTATACTGAGTTTCATGCTGGCTTTTGAGTCGTGAACTTTGGCCCATTCACATAAGGAAAGCGACAGGTCAATATGACTGGCATCCAAGGAATACAAGGGATTCTTAAAGCGAAATTTATGAGCTACTTTTGAGTGTTCATAGTATTTAAGCAACTTGTAAAATAGCTGTTGATACAAGGCAGCAGGCTGCTGCTCATTGATTCGTGCCAGCGTGCTTCGGGGAATAGACTTTGCTCCGAGATGACTTAGCTTTTCCTGTTGGCACTCCAAATTGGATTGAATATCTCTCAGACTTTGCCTACAAGAGAATTGAGACATCAATATGGCAATAAACTGATCCCACCGGGAAGCCGCTCTAAATTTCTGTCCAACATGGTGTACTTTAGCAAGTTGTTCAAAATCCTGTCGCACAACAGGTTTAATTAGCTCATGAAATACGGTATTCTGATGGGACAAAACCTGAATCCTGGTCGTTAAAGTGTTTGTTTGCACTCATATTTTAACTGTTAGGACTCAGGTTTTTTTATTTAAAGCAAACTATGGGACAGCAGTGGCCTAGTTGGCTCCTTAATGAAAAGTAGGTTGGTGTGTCTAAATTTAGTCTGTGTTTTGAGTGATCTTTTGTAAAATCTGTAGCAAAACATCAAATTCACTTTGTAGTGGTGTACTTTTACGCGTCACCAAAGCCAGAGTACGGCTTGGTGCAGCCTCAATACTTTTGATCTGTATATCTGGATTCGATTTGATCATGGCATTATGAATTGCAATTTCAGGCAATAGAGTAAAGCCCAAATTTGCAGAGACCATTTCAACCAAGGTTGGCAAAGAGCTGGCTTTTAAACGTTGATCGTTTTTACGCTCACCAATTGGGCAAGCACTTAAAGTATGATCACGTAAGCAATGACCTTCTTCAAGTAGCATTAAACGTGATAAATCCAAATCATCTAAAGAGTGAGCCTGCGCCGATTGATGATCGCCTTTGTGAGAAACCAAGAACAAATCTTCTTTAGAAATCTCTGCGACTTTCAAGCCACGCGTATCGAATGGCAGGGCTAACACAACCATATCTAAACTGCCGTGTTCCAATTTTTCGACAATTTTTTCACTTTGAGCTTCGTGTAAATGCAAGTGAATTTTAGGTAGCTGCTGATGCACTTCGTCTAACAGTTGCGCCAAAATAAATGGGGCAATGGTTGGAATCACGCCTAGGTGTAAATCACCTGTGAGAGGCTCACTCATTTCACGGCTTAAACGCATTAAATCCTGTGCATCTGCTAACAGAACCCGCGCGCGTGCAACGACTTGTTCACCCAATGGGGTTAAACGTACATTCTGTCGATCACGTTCTACCAGTACACCGCCAAGCAGGCGCTCTAGTTCCATGATCCCGCCAGACAAAGTCGACTGAGTTACAAAAGAACGGCGAGCCGCTTCTGTAAAATGTAACGTTTCAGACAGTGTAACGAGGTATGACAGCTGTCTTAAAGATGGTAATGCAGCCATAGTGTCCTAATGATTATGATTTAAAGTGGTGAGCAAACAGTTCACTAAGATGAGGAATAAAGTGTGGAGGGATATCATGCCCCATTCCTTTGATTAATTCAAACTTAGCGCCCGGAATCGCTTTCGCAACAGCCTTACCATGCCCTGGTGGGAGCAAACGATCTTGCGAACCATGTACCACTAGGGTAGGTTGCTGAATTTGTTTGTCCAGATGTAGCAACGAGCCTGTACATAATATTGCTAAAAACTGTTGAAGTACACCCGCAGGATAATAACTTCGCTGATATAATTTGCGTGCAGTTTGCATCGCTTCGAGTTGATTTACATGACCTGGTGAGCCTATCACCTTAAAGAGTTTTAAACTATGATCAACGATGCTATTTTCATCTTGCGATTTTGGTCTTTCTAGTAAGCTGAACAGTTGTTTTGGAAATGGTGGTGGTAAAAAAGGCTGGTTATTACTGGTAAATAATAAACCTAAATTACTCACGCGATCTGCATATTTGGCTGCCAAAATTTGTGCAATCATGCCGCCCATAGATGCACCAATCACCTCGGTCTTTTCAATGCCTAAGCGCTCTAATAGTAATGCAGCATCATCTGCCATATCAAACAAGTTATAAGGTGCACCGTGGTTTTGCAAACCTAAGCTGAAACGCCCCATCATTTTATAGGTGTTCAGACGAGGACCTTTGTGCCGAACTTTGGATGATAAACCAATATCACGGTTGTCATAGCGAATCACCCGATAACCTTGATCAATCAGTGATTTACAAAAGAAATCGGGCCAGTACAACATTTGTGCGCCCAAACCCATAATCAGTAAAATAGGTGGATCTTCAGTTTTTCCGCCCACTTCGACATGCAACTGAATGCCGTTGCCTAAATCGACTTTAGTTTCGTGCATAAATGCCGTATAGGGCGAAGTGTGGAACTGAAGTGCACTATTCATGTTGTGATCCTCATGTCAGGTAAAGGCGAAATCAATCGCCCTTTATTGTTTTTATTTTATTCCGATACAGGCAATAAGTCTGGCACTAATTTGGTCAAACTCAAGCGTTGTTTAGCCGCAGTTGCACCTAATAGGACAAAGCCACGTAAGGTATCGGTTTGGTCATAGGCTCTTACAATCATGCCATCGTCAAATTCTTCGGTATGCCAATTAACATCTACCCCAAGTGGCGCAGGTAAAACGGTCAGTGGTGCAGCTGGTGTTTTCACTGCAACAGGCATGGCAGGGTAGTGTACCTGAGTGGTTTCACCATTTAAGGTTTTGGCTAAGGCGCGTGCTTGCTGCATGATTGGCATGACATAGGGCAATAAAATACCATTCACTTCCGCACAATCACCCACTGCATAAATATCTGCTTGGCTGGTTTCAAGTTGTGCATTGGTGAGTACGCCACGACTGGTTTCAATGCCTGCTGTTTTAGCCAAAGCAATATTTGGTTGTAAACCAATTGCAGACAGCACGACATCGGCAATTAAAGACTGGCCACTGGTAATCGTCACTAAATAGTCGTCATTTTTTATTTTTGAAACTTTTTCAACGGTTGTACCTAATACAAAATGGATGCCCGTTTCTTCTAGGTTTTGCTTAAAAGCATTTGCTACATAATCTGGCAATAAACGAGCTAGCGGTTGTTGTGCAAGATCAATCACCGTGACTTGGTGTCCTGTTTGTTGCAAGTCATTAGCAAATTCACAACCAATCAAACCCGCACCTAAAATCACCACACGTTTATCTTGACGTTGTTCAAGCTGTTGGCGAAATGCAGTGTAATCACTTAAATTATTTACCACATGAATATCATCACTGCCATCGCCCGCAATTGCTAAACGCATAGGACTCGCACCCACTGCCAAAACCAATTTAGAATAAGGTTGTTGACTGCTCACTCCCTCTTTTTCTAATTCAAGTACATGCGCCTCTGCATCAATTGCTTTCACCCAAGTGTGGGTTTCAATACGCATATTGAGTTGGCTTGCCATTTTTGCGGCATCGCCCAATGCAATTTGAGCTGGTGCTTTATTGCCCGCCAAGGCGTTAGATAAAGTTGGTTTGGCATAATTGGCAGCATCATCTGCACTAATCATGATTAAGGCTTGTTCTGCATTTAGCTTACGAAACTCGCGTGCAACTGTATAACCTGCCATGCCTGAACCAATAATAACGATGGGATGCATTAAGGTGTACTCCAAATAATAAGGGCATAGAAGTTGGCGTTAAAAAAAGACCATCGGACATGGTCTTTTCGTGGTCTTAGATTTCAATCATTTCAAAATCAGCTTTTGAAACGCCGCAGTCTGGGCAAGTCCAATCATCAGGAATATCTTCCCATAATGTACCTGCCACAATACCATCTTGAGGCCAGCCTTCTGCTTCGTCATAAATCCATCCACAAACGATGCATTGATACTTTTTCATTCCATTCTCCATAAACCGACCTATAAATTTCCAGATCAGCAAAAAACTTATCTACAACTAGTTGTATGATATCTCTATTTGATTAAGTTTTTACGCAGTTATAAGGCTAAAGTAAAGTCAATAAGCGATTTTAATCTGTGCTTTTATAGAATGAATAGTCGCATGGGACAAAACTATACAAAAAAAACCTGTTTTGAGAGAGATACCTTACTGTAATGAGAGCAAGACTGCAGGAAAAAATCACCTTTTATGCCTATAACCAATCTTTAAGACCTTGGTCGTAGAGTAAGAATCTTATATTTTTGCTATTTTATGATCGAACAAATATATATTAATTTTTTAATTATATTTAAGTTTATAAAAATCAAAATCTTATAATATTAGGGCGCGTGATTGAAGGCGGTCTTGCCGATTCGATCACTAGCCTTGTGTGAAAATAAACGGTAAAATTCAACCATTCTTTAGTCACATTTCTGATCTTCCATGAGCAATTTGTCTACTTTTTTGTGGTCGCATATTCGTACAGTTCCTCATTTCCCAAAACCAGGCGTAGATTTTTATGATTTAACGCCTTTGTTCATGAATAATTTGGATTCATTAACAGATGCTTTAATTGCCAACATTCCTGCAGAAAAATTAGCTGAAGTTGAAAGCTTTATTGCAGTAGAAGCGCGTGGTTTTGTATTGGCGAGCCTTTTAGCACAGCGTACAGGCAAAGGTTTGGTACTTGTACGTAAAGCAGGTAAATTGCCACCACCAGTTGTGGGTGTGGGGTATAGCTTAGAATACGGTTTAGACCGTTTAGAAATGGCTGCCGATGTAAAATCACAAAAAGTGATTATTGTAGATGACGTATTGGCGACTGGCGGTACTTTAAAAGCAGTAAAACAATTGGCAGAAAAATGTAAGCATCAAGTTTTAGGTGCAAGCATTTTCCTAGACTTACCAGATTTACACAAAAATTTAGGTTTAGATATTTGGTCCGTATTGGACAATAAATCTAAACCAGAACAAGCAGTGGCTTAATCCTTTTAAGTTATTGTAACTGCTGTAAAAAAGCCTGATCTCCATAGTTGTGATCAGGCTTTTTTTATGGAATCAATGGCTAGAAAAAGTTTATGGAAAAACTATTTGCCCAAATAAGCTTGCTCAATTTGTTGAATACAAGAATTAATATTTTCTGGATGTAATAAGCGATGATGCCCGGACTCAAAAGTAGAGGTCTGCATATAGTTTTCTAAAAATGCTTGTGCGGCATGCATATCCAAAATTTCATCGCCCAACTCTAAATAAGCCAATTGTGGAATATCGTGCTGCAAGTCAACTTCTGAAATTGCAGGATAATCATTGCGAAATGTGGGAGCTAAACTTGGATTTGCCACCACGCACGGAATATGATGCGACAATGACATTTTGAGCGCCCAATAGCCACCTAGACTATGTCCCACCAAAATTTCAGGCTTAATTTTTTGGATGATATTGTGATAAAAATCGGCAACGGTTTGATAATTTAAGTTGCGATAATCGACATCGATACAAAATTTTTGTTTTGCATCTATGGCATGGAATTTAGTCGACTCACGTGAGGAATCTAATCCATGTAAAAACAAGACTTTTAAAGCACATGTATTCATTGCCAGATTCACGAAGTTAAGCATCTTGATACAAACTGAGCCTAAGATAAAGAGGGTAGAAAATAAGATATTTAGACTGATACATCGCGAAGTTTAAAAAAACAGCAAAATACGGTCTTTTTCATCTATTTCTGAATAATATTGTAGTGCGCTTGATTTGAGAAAGAAGTTAGCTTTTGGTCTAAGTCTACAAAAAATCACAAAAGCAAGGGGGAATTGAAAAAATAAATTGCCCGAGTCAGAGAAGGCATACGAAATCGCATCTAAATCTGCTATTCTATTGAACTTCTTTTTTTAGTAATTATTCGAGGCAGAGATGACGCAACATAACGCTCAATCGACTTCAGAACCCACTATTTCCGAAAACGATTTAATTGCGCAGCGTCATGCCAAGTTAAAGCAAATTCAAGAACAAGCGAAGGCGAAGGGAAGCAGCCCTTGGCCAAATACTTTTAAGCGTGAAAACTACGCAGGAGATTTGCAGGCACAATTCGCAGAAGTTTCTAAAGAAGAAATTGAAGCAGGCGAAAAAGTTTATGTGTCTGTGGCTGGTCGTGTGATGTTGAACCGCGGTTCATTCATCGTCATTCAAGACATGACAGGTCGTATTCAGTTGTACGTGGCGCGTAAAGAACTTAGTGCTGAAACTTTAGATACGATCAAGAGCCTCGACTTGGGCGATATTATTGCAGTGAAAGGCTATATTGGTCGTTCAGGCAAAGGCGATTTATACGTTCATATTGAACATTTTGAATTGTTGACCAAATCTCTACGTCCATTACCAGACAAATATCATGGTTTAAACGATACCGAAGCGAAATACCGCAAGCGTTATTTAGACTTGATCGTAAATGAAGACACCCGTAAAACCTTTGAAATTCGTGCTAAAGTCATATCGGGTATTCGTGCATTTTTAACCGAACAGCGTTTTATGGAAGTTGAAACGCCAATGATGCATGTGATTCCTGGTGGTGCATCTGCGCGTCCATTTGAAACGCATCATAATGCTTTAGATATGCCGTTATTCTTGCGTATTGCACCTGAATTATATTTAAAGCGTTTAGTGGTGGGTGGTTTTGAACGTGTGTTTGAAATTAACCGTAACTTCCGTAATGAAGGGGTGTCTACACGTCATAACCCTGAATTTACCATGATCGAATTCTACCAAGCTTATGCCGACTATAAAGATTTAATGGCATTGACAGAGCAAATGCTAGAAAAATTGGCTTTGGATATTTTGGGCACTACCGATGTACCGTATGGCGATGAAGTGTATAGCTTCAAAGGTCCATTCAAGAAAATTTCGATGTTTGATGCCATTCTTGAGCATAATCCACAATTCACGCCAGAAAATGTCAATGACCGTGATTTCTTGGCTAAATTTGTGCAGGAAGAATTGAAAGAACAGGTGAAACCAGGTTTTGGTTTGGGCAAACTACAAACGATAGTGTTTGAAGAAACTGTAGAAACTCAATTGCGTCAGCCGACTTTCATTACAGAATATCCTGCAGAAACGTCACCTTTAGCACGTCGTAATGACGATAATCCACACATTACTGACCGTTTTGAGTTCTTTATTGGTGGTCGTGAATTGGCGAATGGTTTCTCGGAATTAAATGACCCGATTGACCAAGCTGAGCGTTTCCAAGCACAGGTTGCAGAAAAAGACGCAGGCGATGATGAAGCGATGCATTACGATGCAGACTTCGTTGAAGCTTTGGAATACGGCTTACCTCCAACTGCTGGTGAAGGCATCGGGATTGACCGTTTGGTCATGTTGTTTGCCAATGCTGCAAGTATCCGTGATGTGATTTTATTCCCACACATGCGTCATAAAAACTAAGTTTTAGCGCATTGTTGATTACATAAAAAAATAACCTGCAGAAATGCAGGTTGTTTTTTTGTTGCAACTTAAGAATTAAACACTTGCCACCAATTTTTTGATCATAGGTCGCTGGCGTTGGCTTGCGAGCCATAAATCATGCTGCATTTTTAATTTAGCCAAGCCACTTGTGCATCCCTTGGGTTAGTTTAAATAGTCGTGTTTAAGAAATATAATTTTTCTTGCGCGAATAATTGTGTTTCAATCGACTGATACAATTCTGTCGTGCTTGTATTTATAGGGGCATCTACCAAATAAAAACCTTTAGTATATTTATAGATTGCATACATTCAGTAAAGGTTTTTTCTTCGGCTTTTAGATGATCCCCGCCAATTTCATAGCTGTGGTCTTGATTGCTATGTTACGCCAATAAAAAAACCGAAAGTTGATGATCACGACAACCTAATCCAAATGGCAGCCGTATTTGATCTGCACTGTGTTGATGCTGCACAAAAATATTCAGCATTGAAGTATCATCGTTTAAAGGTGCTTGCAGGACGAGTAGTTCAGGACTGTGCTGATACAAAAAACCAGCCAGTTGCGTCTGTTCAAGTTTGGATTTGATCTGTTTAATCTGTGACATGGGAGCATCCTAAAATAAAAATATGTTTTACTTTAAGCATTTCTTGTTCATGCTTGACGCGTTAAATTAGATGAATAATCTAGTAAGTTATTTAAAAAAGAGCAACTTTAGCGTGATTGATGTGTATTAAACGCAGCGAAAATGACCTTAAACTTTAATGGGTAACAGAATAAACTATTGATTAAATAAAGCTTATATTACTTATTGGTTTTCTTTTATATGAGCTTTTTGCATATAAATATAATAAAACAAGCAATAGTTTGCATAACTAAGTCACTATAATGAAAATCAAATTCTATCTGTGTTATTCGTACACAAGTTTAAGTATATCCGGTGTGATCAATGTCAATAAATCAGGAAAGACTTACTCATCTTAAGCAGCTTGAAGCTGAGAGTATTCATATTATCCGTGAAGTTGCAGCCGAATTTGAAAATCCAGTCATGTTGTATTCGATTGGTAAAGATTCAGCGGTAATGTTGCATTTGGCTTTAAAAGCATTCTATCCAGCGAAACTGCCATTTCCACTGCTACATGTGGATACGGGCTGGAAGTTCAAAGATATGATCACTTTCCGTGACAACATGGCAAAACAACACGGTTTTGACTTGATTGTTCATCAGAATAAAGAAGGGGTTGAAGCAGGTATTAACCCGTTCGACCACGGTAGTTCTAAATATACCGACATCATGAAAACCCAAGCCTTAAAACAAGCTTTAGACAAATACGGTTTTGATGCGGCATTTGGTGGTGCACGTCGTGATGAAGAAAAATCACGTGCCAAAGAGCGTGTTTATTCTTTCCGTGATGCAAAACACCGTTGGGACCCGAAAAATCAGCGTCCTGAATTGTGGAATTTGTATAACGGCAAGGTCAATAAAGGCGAAAGCATCCGCGTGTTTCCATTGTCTAACTGGACTGAATTGGATATTTGGCAATACATTTACCTCGAAAGTATTCCATTAGTACCGTTGTATTTGGCTGCAAAACGTCCTGTCGTTGAACGTAGCGGTACTTTAATTATGGTCGATGATGAACGTATGCCACTGCTAGAAGGTGAAGTTCCTCAAATGAAATCTGTACGTTTCCGTACTTTAGGTTGTTATCCGCTTACGGGTGCAGTCGAGTCAGAAGCGAATACCTTGCCTGAAATTATTCAGGAAATGCTATTGGCAACCAGTTCAGAACGTCAGGGTCGTATGATTGACCACGATGAAGCTGGCTCAATGGAAAAGAAAAAGCAAGAAGGTTACTTCTAATCTCTCCTCTAGAATTTCTTAAAACTCTTTTTATAAAGAGGGATTTATAAAAAGCGGAGCCAAGCCTCCCTTTTATCCAGTTAGATTTAGAGAGATTAAGGATTAAAAACCGATTTCTAAAGAATATGCGGAGCTTTGAGCAATGTCTCATCAATCGAATTTAATTAGCCAAGATATTTTGGCGTATTTAAAACAGCACGAAAACAAAGATCTACTGCGCTTTCTAACTTGCGGAAACGTAGATGATGGTAAATCGACATTAATTGGTCGTTTATTGTATGACTCAAAATTGATTTATGAAGATCAGTTACAAGCGGTGACTCGTGACTCGAAAAAAGTCGGCACTACGGGCGATGCACCTGACTTGGCTTTATTGGTGGATGGTTTGCAAGCTGAGCGTGAGCAGGGCATTACCATTGATGTGGCTTATCGTTATTTCTCTACCGAAAAGCGTAAGTTCATCATTGCCGATACGCCAGGGCATGAGCAATATACACGTAACATGGCCACAGGTGCATCGACCTGTGACTTGGCGATTATTTTGATTGATGCACGTTATGGTGTACAAACGCAAACCCGTCGTCATACCTATATTTCTAGTTTATTGGGCATAAACAATATTGTGGTGGCCATCAATAAAATGGATTTGGTGGATTATTCCGAAGCACGATTCAACGAAATTCAGGCGGAATATGCGAACTTTGTGAATCAATTGGGTGATCGTAAACCAGCGAATATTATTTTCACTCCAATTTCAGCCTTAAACGGCGATAACGTAGTGAACAAGTCTGAGCATACGCCTTGGTACACTGGCGATACGTTAATGGGAACATTGGAGTCGGTAGAAATTAACCGTAAATCGGCTCAAAATGATTTCCGTTTCCCAGTGCAGTATGTCAACCGTCCAAACCTCGACTTCCGTGGTTTTTGCGGTACGATTGCTTTGGGTGATATTCATGTGGGTGACCGCATTGTGGCATTGCCCTCAGGGAAAAGCTCGACAGTTAAAGAGATTGTGACTTTTGATGGCAATCTTGAACATGCAATTGCAGGTCAAGCCGTTACCCTAACACTGAACGATGAAATTGATATTTCACGTGGTAATGTGTTGGTGCGTGAAGATCAGGCACGCCCTGAAATTTCACGAGCTGTAAATGCCACTGTGGTGTGGATGGCTGATCAGCCACTATCTATTGGCAAGTTATATAACTTAAAAGTGGGTACACAAACCGTTCCTGCGAAAGTCACAGCCATTCATTACCGCACCAACGTAAATACTTTGGAACAGGTACAGGTTGAACAGCTTGAACTGAATGCAATTGCCAATGTCACCATCGAATTTGATGCGCCTGTAGTATTTGACCGTTATCAAGATAGTCGTTATACAGGTTCGTTTATTTTCATTGACCGTTTAAATAACGTGACCATTGGCGCAGGTATGGTTGAAGCTTGTGTAGAATGGTCTGCACACAATGCAGTAGTCACAGCAGAAGACCGTGCTGCACGTTTAGGTCAAAAACCTGCAGCGGTATGTGTACCAAGCCAAGCACTTGAACAGGCGCAAGCGCTTGAAAGTTTGCTGATTCAGCAGGGTATTGTTGCCATTGCCAAAGCAGGTTTAGATGCTGCGCAGGTTGCACTACTGCGCGAAACAGGCATTGTGGTGATTAGCGATGTAAACAGTGGCGCAGATGCAGAGTTGACTGCGATCAGTGCTGAAGAACTTGCAGAAAAAATAATTGCCCTAGTTCGTTTGTAAAATTAGATACGTTTATAAAATCGAATCCGCATACAATAAAAAACCGCTTTCATCTGAAAGCGGTTTTTTATGCGCGCTTATTATATTGGAAAGTTGGTTTTTAAGTGTACTCTACGGGTTCGCTATTGAGATGTTTGAGCATGGGTGTGAAATGAGAGATGGCTCCGTAAATTTGAACAACTCCTATAAGTGATATTTTGCTCCCCAAATGATGTTATAAACATCGATATATGGAGTATTTTATGGCACGTAGACCAAGAAGAAATCATTCAAATGACTTTAAAGCTAAGGTAGCGCTTGCTGCGATTAAAGCAGAAAAAACACTTGCTGAATTGAGTGCTGAATTTGATGTTCATCAAAACCAAATTATCGACTGGAAAAATCAATTGCTTTCAGCTTCCTCGCAAGCCTTCGATCAATCAAAAGCTCCAGCAGAACCGCCCATTGATCTAAAGAAACTACATGCAAAAATCGGTGAGCAGGCATTAGAAATTGATTTTTTAGAAGGTGTGTTGAAGAAACTGGGCCGCTTCAACCACAAAAGTTAATCGACGACTCACTTCAGATTTCAGTATCTAAGCAAGCTAAGCTACTGAAAGTCTCCCGTGGTTGTTATTACTATCGCCCAAAACCTGTGAGTGCATCAGATCTGAAGCTGATGCGCTGTATTGATGAATTACATATGCAATACCCTTTTGCAGGTAGCCGTATGATGCGTGATTTATTGAACCGTCAAGGACATCATATAGGACGACGTCATACACGTACTTTAATGAAGAAAATGGGCATTAATGCGTTATATCGTAAACCAAATCTAAGTCAGGCCAATCAAGCTCACCGTAAATATCCATATCTGCTCAAAGGATTGAATATTCAACGGAGTAATCAAGTGTGGGCAACGGATATAACGTATATCCCTATGGCAAAAGGCTTTGTCTACTTATGTGCTGTGATTGATTGGCACAGCCGTAAGGTGCTTGCCCATAGCGTATCGATTAGTATGGAGGTTGCATTTTGTATAGAAACATTAAATGAAGCTATTGAAAAATATGGCCGACCTGAAATCTTTAATACAGACCAAGGCAGTCAATTTACCAGTGATGCATTTATTGAAGTGTTAAAATCAAATGACATCCAAATCAGCATGGATGGTAAAGGTCGTTGGGTTGATAATGTGATGATTGAACGATTATGGCGGAGCGTTAAATACGAGGAGGTTTATCTCAAAGCCTACAGCAATGTTTTTGATGCGAAAAAGCAATTAAATGCCTATTTTGAATTTTATAATTTGAAACGACCTCATTCGAGTCTGGACAAAATGACTCCAGATGAGTTTTACTATGACCAGCTACCACAACAAAATAAGGTAGCTTAACTAGAGCAGAATATCACTTATAAATAAGCTTTTAGTTGTTCAAACAAGTGGGACCATCTCTATGCCCATAACTAATTTTTTGTGGTTGTACTTCAAAACCATTTTTTTCATAAAAACTTAAAGCGGTCTGCGTGCTAAATACACTCATGTGCGATACATTTTTGCGCTGTAACTCGCTTATTGCTTCAAATAATAAGGCTTGACCAATACCGCGTTGTTGCATTTCGGGTGCAATGGCATGTTGTAAAATTTGCCCGTGATCACTCATCATAATAAAGCCGACTACCACATGCTGTAAGACATAGACCCAACAATTGTTGTAATGCAGCAGCATTAAAATATTTTCGTAGCTTTTATTTTCTAGCCATGCCTGAATTTTGGCTTCATTACGTTGATGATCTTGAATACAAGAGCGAATACTGGCATGTAATACCGCAACCAAATTGGTGACATCTTGAATTTGTGCAGCTCTAATCATCTAGGCTTAGTGTGATAGATAAAACAAGGCTCTATTGGAAGTGAAAAGCGTTTAAAGAAATAGCAGAAAATTGTTGTGTTTTGCTGCGTTATATAACAGCACAAGTCCTAATTTTGAGGCATTCAGTATCATTATGTAATTAAATACTGCGCTTTTTGGCGATGCAGGCTGATTGATCTGTTAAAGCTTAAGCGTTGAATCGTGTAGCAGTGAATAGACGCTATGTTCTGAAATAGTTATACTTTATTGAAACGCCTGAAATAAGAGCGAAGACCAAGATGGCAAAACTATTGTTATGGATTTTGTTGTTGATTGCTGTTTATGCAGTCTGGAAAGTCTGGTTCAAAATAAAAATAAATCGTACTTTTCAGCAAAGCTGTCAAGATATTGCCAATATTGTCGAAGACCCGATTACCCACAAAGCACCGCGCCCTGTAGAAGAGGTGGTGGAAGAAGTTGCCGAATACGAACAGCAATTATTTGATGATATCGCAGAAATATTTTTAAGCTTAAAAGTATCTAGTCATGACCCTGAAGATGCCGAAACCATTCAACAAGAAGTGCTGAATAAAATGCCTGCCAAAGCGCATACGCAAATTCGTCAGTTAGACTTGGGTGAATGGTCGATTTACTGGAGCTTTTGCGAGCAATCCCTTGAATATTATGTCGGCAAATACGGAGTTTATATTACCCATGTAGACCGTTTTGGACGAGAGCATAAATACAATAATTCAGAGCAATTTAAAGCAGATTAATTTCCATACCTGATTTTCTATTTATGGTTTAGAGAAGTTTTTTTAAATGAATTGCAGCATCTTCTAATCAGTTAAGCGTTTGGTTAAATGTTGAGTTTTGCGCTATTTTCCCGAAAAGAGGTATCATGCCTTTTTCTTTTACATAGGCAGCAACAATGTCGGTTCTAGAAATCATTGCTGTGTTGATTAGTGTTTTAGGCGTGACATTAACCATTAAGCGACATATTGCTTGCTGGGGGGTGAATTTTATTGCCTGTTTGCTGTATGCCTATTTGTTCTTTGAATATCAATTGTATGGCGAAACGGTATTACAAACCCTATTTATGGGCATGGCTGTTTATGGTTTTTTGCAGTGGAAAACTGCACAGCAGCAAAAACAACATATCGTCATTCAGAGCTTGCCACTCTCTAAAATGTGGCTGCAAATTGCACTGTGTAGCTTACTTGGTTTATTGTTTGGGCTGATTTTAAAGTGGTGGACGCAAGCTTCACTGCCTTTATTGGATGCACAACTGGCCGCCATGAGTCTATTGGCAACCTATTGGACCAGTCGTAAATACTTGGCAACATGGGTGTTATGGATTGTGGTCGATCTAGTGTATATCGGCATGTTTATTTACAAAGAGTTGCTGCTAACGGCTGTGTTATATGCAGGCTTTGTGGTGCTGGCTTATTTGGGCTGGCGCGAATGGTATAAAATCCGTCAACAACATACAGTACATTCTGCGCTGTGATGGTGTGTAGCGATGAGTAATCTGATTGATTTTAAACAGGCGCAGCTTAAACAATTTGATTTATTGGCAATGGATATTTTGGCGTATCCTGAGCGTTATTTACAATTTGATTCGATTGCAGATTTTTACCAAGCCCAGTGGTTAGATAATTTTCCTAAAGGGACGACATGGTGTGCCACAGGACTAGATGATGGCGCAGAACATTTTTATGCCAAAATTGAATTATGTGGGCATTATTTAATTATTTATAGTCATGAAACCTATGCTGCTGAATTTGGCATCATTCACACAGAATAGACAAAATAGAGTCAATGACAGCAGAAGGAACAAACGCTTTAATAACCTGAAAATAAAGTTGTATGTAGGATATAAAACAACTTATACCTGTTGGGCATCAGCTAAATTATATTGCACGATGATGCTAGACCTACTCCATCAAAAACAACATAAAAGGAACTCAAATGGCACATCAATTTACTGTGAACGCGACGATTCATGGCGTTTCAATTGACGAATTTAAGCGTTTAGTGGCAGATGTTGCTTTGCATGAAGCAGTTTGCAAACGTATTCCTGGTGAAAATTTGGAAATTTTAGAATCTAAAAAGAACGGGGATATTTATATTTTACGCCGTGCCTATAATTTGGATGTGAATATTCCAGATATGGCTAAAAAATTATTAAAAGATGCATTTCGTTTAAAACGAAATGATGTGACCCATTTAACTGACCTAACTTCAACAGTGGAGCTTGGTGCAAACTTGCCTTTAGAAGCCAAAGGTGAGCGTAGTGTGACGGGCAATCATGAAAAAATTGATATTCAATTAAACTGGACAATTAAGGTTAAGGTGCCATTGATTGGCGGTATGTTAGAAAAACACGCAGAAGGGGAAATCCGTCGTTTCAGTGAGTTGGAAATTGGTATTGTTGAAGATGAGCTTAAGAAAAATTTAGCGGCTTAATCCTGCATTTCTAATAGAAAAGATTGCTCTTATATACATGCTTGGCGCTGCCGTTTCCGGTGGCGCTTTGTTTTTTTGGACGTATAGAATTGTGATTGTTAGTGCTGAGGTCATTTTACAGTGATCAATTTTAATTTTTGCAAAAGTTTTGGTGCTTGGCTTTATTGCATACTGACTATTGTCTTAATTTATTATTTAAATATGGCATATTTATTATGCTAATATTTTGACCAAATTTAAATTGAGTATGAGTTCTGCTATGAAATAGATTCAGTTGTTATGTTTATCGGTCTTGCTGAACTTTGCCAGTCTATATCCAGCAATGGCAGAGAGCAAAAAAGATCCACTTTTTGTCTTGCTTACTAGCAGTGATGCACACCGCACCAAAATGGTTATTGGCATGAGCAATAACCAATTTGGCAAAGGTCATCCATTGACGATTTATTTGGTCGATCAAGGCGTAATGTTGGCATCTAACCGTTTTGAACATAAATATGCAGAGCATCAAAACATGCTGAAAAGTATTATCGCCAAAGGTGGTGATGTCTATATCTGCAAAATGTGTATGGATCAGTACAGTGTTGCTGAAGGTGACTTAATGAAAGGTCTCAAATTTGCCAATCCAGATGCCATGGGTGACGCAATTTTCCGTCTAGGTACACAAACATTGAGTTGGTAATTCAGTTGTTGATCTTACGTCAGCAGTACTGCACGTTCCAACAGGTTTTCCAGTTCACGAATATTGCCAGGCCAAGCATAGCTTTGCATAAAATCAGTGGCTTTTTCACTGATGCCATGAATCTGTTTGTCATACATTTTTTCAAAGCGTATTAAGAAATGTGCAACCAAAACGCTAAATCTTCACGGCGTTCATGCAGTGGTGGAATTTGCACAGGAAAAATATTTAAACGGTAGTATAAATCGGTACGGAAACGCCCAGCTTTAACCGCTTGTTCTAAATCTTCATTGGTTGCAGCAATCACGCGAACATCAATATGACGGGTTTGTGAATCTCCGACACGTTCCACTTCACCTTCTTGTAGCACACGCAGCAAAGCCGCTTGGGCGCGTGGTGAAAGTTCAATCACTTCATCTAAAAATAGTACCGCCATGGGTGCGTTCAAATTTACCTAAGCGTGATTGATGTGCACCTGTAAACGCTCCTTTCGACACCAAATAGCTCAGATTCAATCAGTTCAGGTGAAATAGCTGCACAGTTGACCGCGACAAAAGCATGTTTTTTACGTTGACTGAGTTCATGCACACCACGAGCAATGGCTTTTTTCCCGACACCTGTTTCACCTTGCAGCAAAATGGAAACTTTGGCACCTGCCGGTTTTTTGAGTAAGTCACAAACCCGTTGATAAGCTGCTGATTGCCCGACTGAGCTGAACATACTGTAGTCATTTTGACTGGTGGTATAAATCGACTTTTTTAGTTCATACAATTCGGCTTGCAGTGCAATGAGTTCCTGTTCCATCGGTTCGGGCGACATGAACTGAATTAGCTCATCGGCAGGGCGTTTTAACACCTGAACTTGATTCTACAGTTTTGCACATCAAGCTATCTTACAAAACAAAGCCAAGTTGAAGGACTTGGCTTTTTTGCAGCATCATTTTCCAAGATTGCTTGCTTCTAATTACGTGCTTGCATAAGTTGAGTTCGATGGATTGAATTTTTAATTCCTCATGCACTGTATTTGTACGCTAAGATCAAAAATAGAATAAACCATTCGATTAAAGTTTATAGATGAATTGTCCATAGACTTTATTCATACAAGGTTAGAATCAAACATAGCAACAGGCTGCGTATTGCGAGCAGGAGAGCCATTTTGAATCAAACCATGGATGCCGATGTAATTATTATTGGTGGCGGACAAGCAGGATTAGCCACGGCTTACTTTTTAAAACGGCAAAAAATCAATTTTCTGATCTTGGATAATCAAGAGCAGTCGGGCGGTGCGTGGCAACATGCGTGGGATTCTTTGCAGCTATTCTCTCCCAATACATGGAGTTCTTTGTCCGGTTGGTTAATGCCAAAAACTGAACAGGAATATCCGAAACGATTAGAAGTGATTGACTATTTAACAGCGTATGAAACACGCTATCAATTTTCTGTGTTGCGTCCTGTGCAGGTCGAAAAAGTCCTAACTGAAGGCAATGATTTAATTGTTTGTTCGGCACAGTAAAGCTGGCGTGCCAAAGCCGTTGTGAGCGCCACTGGAACGTGGAGTCAGCCTTTTATTCCTGCTTATACAGGATGCGAACGATTTTTAGGTACACAAATTCATTCGACCCATTACCGCAATGCTGAAGCTTTTCAGGGCAAAAAAGTGATGATTGTCGGTGGTGGTAACTCTGGCGCACAAATTTTGGCAGAAGTGTCTAAAGTGGCTGAAACCTTTTGGGTTACACAGCAACCCCCAAGTTTTTTAGCCGATGATGTAGATGGACGGGTTTTATTTTTACGTGCCACGGAACGCTTAAAAGCCCAGCAAGAAGGTCGCAGCATTGAACAACCGATTGGCAGTTTGGGTGATATTGTGATGATTCCAAGTGTCAAAGATGCACGGCAACGCAATGTATTGCATGGCCTACCGCCATTTGACTATTTAACTGAACATACTGCAGTTTGGGCAGATGGAAGTGAACAGGACATTGATGCCATTATTTGGTGTACAGGTTTTAAGGCAGCAGTGTCACATTTGCAAAGTTTGGGTGTGGTCAATGCACACGGCACAGTCGATGTGTTAGAAAATCGAGCACTACAACAGCAAAATTTGTGGTTGGTCGGTTATGGTGATTGGACTGGTGCAGCATCGGCAACTTTAATTGGCGTTTCCCGAACAGCTCGAGATGTGGCGGAGCAAGTCGCACAGTATTTACAGACAACAGTGTAAGGTCACCATTGTGACTAAAAGTTATGATTAAAAACTGAAAACAGCAACCATAACCATAAAAAAGCCCTCTGTAGTAGAGGGCAAGAGGGTAACTCAAAAGTATTTACAGGCACTACCAAAAATAAGCAGTTACTGTTTTGGTAAATCAAACCAAATAAATTGGCTGTCTTGCGTTGCTTCAATCACGGCATCATTAGCAAATAACAAGGCATCGCCTGCTTTTACGGTATGCTCACCAATGCTGATTTCACCACGAATCACATGCACATAGTTAACAGCTTGTGTTGCTGCAACATCTAGCTGTTTTCCTGCTTGCAATACTGCAGTTTTCACTTCTGCTTGTTGGCGTATATGCATTGGTGCATTGTCATTCGGGCCTACAATCAGGTGCCATTGGTTCGGTTCGGCATTTGGGTCACGCTGAATTTGTTGGTAAGTCGGTTCTGCATTGCGTACATTAGGTTGAATCCAAATTTGCAACATGTGCACTTCTTCATCACCATTGTTAATTTCGCTATGCTGAACGCCTGTACCTGCGCTCATCAATTGCCATTCACCTGCACTGATATGACGCTCATTGCCCATGCTGTCACGGTGGGAAATCGTACCATTTAAAACACAGGTCAAAATTTCCATGTTGTCGTGTGGGTGTGTGCCAAAACCATTGTGTGCTGCAATACGGTCATCGTTAATGACACGTAAAGCACTCACACCCATATATTTCGGGTTATACCAGCTACCAAAAGAGAAACTGTGTTTGGTGTCTAACCAACCCATTTTTACATGACCACGATCTTCGCTACGGTGTAAATAAGCATTCATGATCATGCTCCTATCATTTTTTTAACTTAAAGCCATCTTATGCTTTTTTATGTTGCCAACCTACAGCCGTTCTGCAACATGCCGTTCTAAAATTGCAACATTTAGGGTGGTAATCTGTAAAAGCATACTTTTTTCAAACATCAAAAAACCCACGTAAAACGTGGGCCATTTGCTGCCTAAGCAGGGGGATTATACGGTGTGCGACTATTCAAGGAATTTCACAGTCACACCAGAACGTACTTTACGACCTAAGTCATTGGCATCCCAGTTGGTTAAACGAATACAACCGTGTGATGCTGTTTTTGAAATAGTCGATGGGTTTGGCGTACCATGAATACCAAAGGATTTTTTGCTCAAACCAATCCAGATATTACCTACAGGGCCATTCGGGCCAGGTGGTAAAGACAGTGGTTTTAAGTTTTTACCCTGAATAAAGTTACTAGGTGAATAGCTATACCAAGGGTTTGGTGCAACACCCGTAATTTTATAGGTACCTGTTGGTGATGGTGTATCTGCACTACCAATGGTTGCAGGGAATGAACCCACCATTTGATTTTGCTTATTGAACAAATACAATTGTTTTGCACCTTTGTGCGCCACAATCAGGTGAATGTCTTCTGGTAAGTCATTGCGGACATTGGTCACCAATAACTTTTCACCCGCTTTGTTAAATGTCGCATTTGGATTTAATTTCTTTAAGAAATTTTCATCCATGTGGAATTTTTCACCTAGCATTTCACTGACACGGGTGTAGTACAAGCCTTTCATTTTGGCTTGTTCTGCATAGTCATGTGGAATGGACTTGGCATACGGACCTTTTAGGTCAGCTTCAGTAATTGTGTATTCTACAAATGCAGGACGTGAACCTTGACGTGCCACCAAAGCATCCCAAGTTTCTTGGGTTAAAATACCTGTAGGTTTAATGCCGTTCATTTGCTGGAAAGATGCAATGGCTTTCAGGGTATTTTTACCACTGGTACCATCAATTGCACCCGGAGAAGCATGGGCATTATTCAACATGACATGCGCACGCGCATACACTGGAAATTGACCTTTGCCAATATTTTCATACCAAGTGGCATTATTAAGACCGTCTAAAGTCCACGAAGCTTTTGGCGCTGCAGTGGTTGTGGTTTCAACAGGCTGGCTTGGCGTGGTTGTGGTCGGTGCTGCACCTACATCGGCAGTGGTATCTTTAGTTTTGTGTAGATCATCTAAGGTTTGTGATGCCTTATTTAAATCATTTTGTTCTTGTTGCGTAATAGCAGTATCGGTTGCATTGAGCGTGCTTTGTGCTGCAGAAGCTTCTGTTGCTAAAGGATCAATTGGATCTTCAACCGCAGTATTGCTGATCACTTGTGGATTTAACGGTTGTTCAGCAGTAGATGCAGCAAAAGTAGTTCCTGCAAAAATGCAACTTAAACTCATTGCGAGTATTGTGCGAACGAACATGTAATTCAACCTTGAGAATTATTCATTTACATAGATAAAAACTAGCCAAGTATTACAGAAAAACTAAGGAGATGCAGTAGTTGTTTTGTGTAAATGTGCAAGAGGATGATGCTTTTACCGATGCTTTTGTTTATGTGATGTATTTCACGAAAATAAAAATTGAAATTGCACGTAAAGTTCAGGATAAAAAGACCAACCAGAAATGAAGTTATTAAAACTTCAACCTTTTTGATATGATGGCTGCAAGATTGAAAATGAGTTGGGAAAGTAAATGACGACCTTAAAAAATGATCGTTTTCTTCGTGCCTTATTACGTGAGCCAGTAGATTGCACGCCCGTATGGATGATGCGTCAGGCAGGACGTTATTTACCAGAATATCGTGCCACACGTTCGCAGGCAGGAGACTTCCTTTCTCTATGTAAAAATACAGAATTTGCATGTGAAGTGACCTTGCAACCGCTGCGCCGTTATGAATTAGACGCTGCAATTTTATTTTCCGATATTTTAACCGTTCCAGATGCTTTAGGTTTAGGACTGTATTTTGAGGCAGGCGAAGGGCCAAAGTTTCATAAAACCGTACGTACTGAGCAAGATGTTGCCAATTTACCTAAATTCAATGCCAAGTCAGATTTAGACTATGTCATGAATGCAGTATCGACCATTCGCTCTGCTTTAGGCGGACAAGTACCTTTAATTGGCTTTTCAGGCAGTCCGTGGACCTTAGCAACCTATATGGTAGAAGGCGGTTCAAGTAAAGATTTCCGTTTCACCAAAAACATGATGTACGCACAGCCTGAAGTTTTACATGCACTATTAGACCGTTTGGCCGATGCAGTGACCGAATACTTAAATGCACAAATTGATGCAGGCGCGCAGGCAGTGCAAATTTTTGACAGTTGGGGCGGTGCATTGGCCCATCGTGAATATCATGAATTTTCACTGAACTATATGCAGAAAATTGTGTCAGGTCTGCAACGTGAAAAAAATGGACGTAAAATCCCTGTTATTTTATTTACCAAAGGTGGCGGTCAATGGCTTGAGCCAATGATTGCAACAGGTGCAGATGCTTTTGGTCTGGACTGGACCACACCGTTAAATGTCGCACGTCAAACGGTAAATGGTCGAGCCGCATTGCAAGGTAACTTAGATCCAGCGACTTTATATGGTTCACCTGAAGGAATTGCCAAAGCGACACGTGCGATGCTTGATGATGCCTATGCCAATGGTGAAAAAACAGGTTATGTGGCCAACTTAGGTCACGGCATTACCCAATGGGTAGATCCTGAACGTCCTAAAGTATTTATCGACACGGTTCATGAATACAGTGCCAAATATCTATAATCACGTAATGATATAGATGGATCATTTTTAGATGTATCAGAGTAATTTCAGCTTCGGTCAGGTTGTCAGATCATGTGGATAACATGGTTAAAGTCAGGACTTGAGTTTTCGACTAAGGCAGCTTCGGCTGCCTTATTTGGAATTTTATTGCTGATTGCATTTGCACTCACTGCATCAATGGGTAGCCAGGAATATTTCGGATTTTTCCGTTACGACTATTTATTATTCTATGCCTTAATCATTCAGGTTTGTCTTTTATATTTAAAACTAGAATCTTGGGCTGAAGCCAAGGTGATTGCTTTATTTCATATTTTGGCAATGATCATGGAAATTTTTCTGACCCATCCACAGATTGCTTCATGGCAATATCCGCAACCTGCTGTGTTTAAAATTATGACTGTGCCGCTGTTTGCAGGCTTTATGTATTCAGCAGTTGGTAGTTTTTTTGCACGTTCCTTGCGTTTGTATCGGGTATCGTTACTGAATTTGCCAACTTTCCCGAATATGCTGGCTTTAGCGGTTTTGTCTTATATTAATTTCATGAGCAAATTTTTTATTCCAGATATTCGCTACGGCTTATTTGCGTGGAGTGTGCTGATTTTCTGGAAAACCAAAATCCGTTTTCAATTGCAACAGCATCAATTGCAGCTGCCAATGTTACCTATATTGTTGCTATTGGCATTTATTATTTGGGTGGCAGAGAATATCAGTACCTTTTATCAAATTTGGCTATATCCAAGTCAGGTCGATACGTGGCACATGGTGGGTTGGGGCAAGTTGGGGTCTTGGTACTTGTTGCTGCTATTGAGTCTAGTTTTAGTCATGCAAATACTTGGTATTCGTGATGCTCAAGGACGATGGACACTTAAAGATGAGGCTCCGAAAACAGACTCAATTCAGGGATGATCTTACGCTACAAAAATAATGCATGACTTTGGTATAAATGTTTTGCGTTCTTAGTCGCATCTCGCTATCTTAAAGCGGTGTAATAAAAGTTACACAAAGCAATAATAATGATTCGAAGCATAACTTTTCGGATAATAAATTTCTGGAGTACGACTATGATGAAAAAATTAGCATTGGCTGCAGTGTTGGCAGTGGGTTCTACAGCAGCATTTGCAGACCGTGATGCAGGTTGTGGTATCGGTTCACAAGTTTGGGCAGGTCAGTCTGGTAAAGTAGCTAAAATTTTAGCAGCAACCACCAACGGTATTTTTGCTAACCAATTATTTGGTATTACATTTGGTACTTTAGGTTGTAGCGGTACAGGTACAGTAACTGCACAAGTCGTGACTTTTACCAATGAAAACGCTGAATCATTGGCACGTGATATGGCAGTTGGTGAAGGTGAAAGCTTAAACGTATTGGCTGAATTGCTAAGCATTAAAGCTGAAGATAAAGCACACTTCTTTACAGTTTCTAAGCAAAACTTTGCTTCTATCTACTCTGCAGAAAACCAAACGTCCTTAGAAGTTCTGGCTTCTTTACAAAACGTAATGGCAAATGATGACGTATTAAAAGCATACGTTTAAGTTTGAATAAAAGCCCTGCATTATTCGCAGGGCTTTTTTTATAGCACAAGAATACGTTTAAACCTGAATATATATATAAAATTTATAAAATGTCCATGAAATCCATTATTTTAATTAGTTTAGTTTTTTTATCTCCTACGGTTTTTGCATTATCTCCTGAAACATCTCCAATACAGATTCAGCCACTTTCAGTGACTTCTGCAGCACAAAATACAAATAAATTAGCAAAATCTGCAGCGCAATATGTGCAAAAAGCCAAAGACTTATACTTGGCAGAACAGGTGACTTGGCAGCGTTTAATGTATGCGCAGCAAGGCAAAAGTGAAGTGCAATATGCAGGCTATTTTGTGTCGGAACAAGGCGGAAGCAATTTAGACCAAGAGTTACTTCGCAATGTTCAGGCATTATTTGAAACAGTACCTGCCAATCAATCGGTGCAGTGCAAATTTCCTGCACGTAGTCGCTGGTTGGTTGAACAATTACAAATTCCTCAACAAGATTTGGCGCAGGTGCAATGTCCTGAATTGGATGAATGGATTGGACAAATTAAACCTTATAAAGCGGTGCTAATTTACGCCACAGACTTTATGGGCAATCCAAGTTCTATGTTTGGGCATACTTTGTTGCGCTTAGACCCGAAAGATCAAAAACAATTGAACTTAATTTCCTATGCGGTCAATTATGCGGCAACCGTGACTGGTAGTGAAGGTTGGTCTTATGCGTGGAAAGGGCTTACAGGGCAGTATCCAGGTGAATACTCACTGATGCCGTATTACCGAAAAGTAAAAGAATATGGCGATTTAGAAAGCCGTGATTTATGGGAATATGAACTGGCACTGAATGAACAAGAAACCACATTTTTAGTGCAGCACATTTGGGAAATGAAGCATGTGCAATTTCCGTATTATTTTATTAGTGACAACTGTGCCTATCGCTTATTGGGTTTAATGGATTTGGTGCGCCCTGAACTCAATTTACAGCAGCAGTTTAAAGTCGCATCTATTCCAATTGAAACACTAAAAGCCGTAGAGCAGGAAAATTTAGTGGCCGATGTAGTCTATCGTCCTGCTTTGGAAACTCAGTTATTGGCGCAAGCCAGACAACATGGTACAGCATTGGCAAAAACTGCCCATCAAGTAGCCGAAGCAGAACCTGAAAATGTGGCGGCAATTTTGCAAAATCATAGCCAAAGTGATCAGGCTAAAATTCTAGAAATGGCCTATGATGATTTATATCTAAAACTAATTGGGCGCAAAATTGAAGCCAAAGCTGCACAACCGCGACTCAGACAAATTTTAAGTTTAAGAAGTCAGATCAATTTAGAAAAGCAGCGTCAGGATGTAGCACGCCCTCAGGTTGATCCTGTGCAGGGGCATCATGCACGTAACTTTGCTGTGCGTACTGGAGAAGTTCAAGGCAAGCCATTTTTTGAGTTGAGTCATCGACAGGCTTACCATGATTTACTTGATCCACAAGGTGGTTTTCGTACAGGGACACAGCTCAACTTTTTAGAAGCTTCGGTGCAATATCGTGAAGATCGCTTAAAACTGAATCAGTTAGATTTACTTTCTGTGAATTCTTATAACCCATTAACCGCATTTAAAACACCACTCAGTTGGGGTTTTAATTTGGGTTGGCAGCAAGAAGCCTTAAATTCGCATGGTGCTTTTAGCGAAACAGAACAGCACGGTGTTTTGAGTTTAAAAACACAGTTTGGTTATAGCGTGGCTAATCAAGCGCGTGAGCATTTGTGTTATGCGCAAATTCAAAATCATGTGCAAGCGGGTAAGGCTTTAGACAAAGGTTGGCGTGTCGGAGTGGGCCCAAAACTGGGTTGCCAAAATATTTGGTCTGTGCGAGTGAATAGTTTGGTTCAGCTTGAATTACCCTATTGGGAGGATCGTCATCAATGGCAATTTAAGCTGCTTAGCCAGTTGCAATATGTACTCAATCCGCAACATGTGTTGCGATTGGGTTGGGAATATCAACAACAGGATAAACAGGACTGGAACAAGACTAGTTTAGGCTATGTTTATTTTTTTAAAATATTTATAAAAATCTGATTTATATAACAAAAAAATAAATATAAATTGAGTTATTCTACAAATTCGTTAAAATTTGATCGTCTAGATTGCGGTTGGAATGTATCAAGAATGTATGCGTGAACTCGCAGATCAGTGGAAAATAATTTGCGAGCAGTATAGCCAAGCTGATTTAGAAGCTACATTTCAGTTTGTTCAACGCCATGCAGATGCATTTGTACTCGAATTCTACAAACAAATGATGCTAGAAGAACAAGCCTTAGAGTTCCTTTCGGTTGAAATGGTACAAAATCGTTTAAAGAACTCGTTGCATCAATGGTTAGTCTCAAGCTTTGAAGTACCATTCAAGCAAAATTATTTAGAAATTGTAGAAAAACAATTTAAAGTAGGCGATGTGCATGCACGCGTACATATTCCATCATGGATGGTTATTCGTGGTGTGCGTATTATTATTAAAAAAGCATTTGTTTTTTTAGCGCAAGAAGCTTATACCAATCTCAATCAAATTAATTATTTATGCCAAATTCTGTGTTTTGCCACAGAAATTATGTGTCGATCTTATGAAATGAAGGTCGAAGTTCATAATGATATGAAACATACCTATCGCTTATTTTCTGCCATGCAAGATGTTGCAGTACAAAAAGACCGACAACGCGGGACTTTGCTGGATTGGGAAAATGAGTTGATGTTTCAAGTCGTCTCAGATCATCATAATTTACAACAGCCTATATTATCTAAAACTGAATTTGGTTTGTGGTTTATTCATAAAGCGGCTTATGCTTTTTCTGATACAGAACAGGTCGGTACGATTACAGAACGTATTTATCAGGTCGATGAGCTGATTCAACAAATTAAAAGCTGTGAAAATCAGGCTCAGGTTGTGGAAATGATTCAACTGATTCGTGCTAAGAATCGTGAGATTTTGTACTTAATTGATCAGATTTTTCAGGTGTCTGAATATATCAGTTCGGGCAATGATGCCTTAACCCAACTGCTTAACCGTCGTTATTTAAGTACAATTGTGGCGCGTGAAATTAATTTTGCCCGTAAACACAAAACACCGCTGACCATTCTTGCAATTGATGCTGACCATTTTAAATATATTAATGATCGTTATGGACACGCGGCAGGGGATGAAGCACTGCAGTTTTTAGCAGACTCAATTTTGCAATATACCAAAGGTAGTGACTATGCCTTCCGTATTGGTGGAGAAGAATTTTTATTGTTACAGGTCGATACCAATGTAGAGCGGGCTGTAAAAGTTGCAGAAAATATTCGCAGACGAATTGCTGAAAGAACGGTAAATACCTCAACAGGTGCAAGTTTTAGTTTTACCGTCAGTATAGGCGTATTTGAATATGATGGTCATCCAGACTATCAACGCTTCTTGGATTCTGTAGATAAAGCATTATACGTTGCAAAAAATAATGGTCGTAATAATGTTTATATGGGCTAAATATGAAGATGTATTAATCTAAAATCAAAAAAATCCCGAACATAAATTTCGGGATTTTTTGTTTGATTGTGGAATTAAGACTCAATTTAAAAACTTTCAGGCACCGCACTTAAAAATTCGCGACGTGCTTCTTTATCGGTTTTAAAGTCACCTACAAAAGATACAGTACGTGTGGTCGATTCCTGTTTGCCTACACCACGCATCATCATGCACATGTGGGCTGAATCAATCACCACAGCAACTCCGCGTGCTTTGGTCACTTCAGCCACGGCTTCTGCAATTTGCTGAGTCAGGTTTTCCTGAATTTGCAAACGACGTGCAAACATTTCGGTAATGCGAGCAAATTTAGACAAACCTAAAACCTTGCCTTCAGGTAAATAGGCAATATGCACACGACCATAAAATGGCAATAAATGATGTTCACACAGTGAGTAGAACTCAATATTTTTCACCAAAACCATTTCATGATTGTCGGATGGAAATACGGCATTATTGGTCACTTCGGCTAAGGTTTGGCTATAGCCCGAAGTTAAATACGAAAAAGCTTTAGCAGCACGCATCGGCGTATCTTTTAGACCTGGACGATTAAGATCTTCACCAACGGCGGTTAGGATGTTTGCGTAGGATTGCTGCATAGACATAAGACGTGTTCACTTACACTGATATTGAACAAGGACGGCATTGTAACAGAAAACTATTGCAATGCCTTGTTTAAAAGATGAAACCGATTACTGTTTAAACTTTGGTTTTTTTTCGCTGCGTTTGAGCAACACTAAAACAGCACCAGTGCCACCTTGTTTTTCAGGCGCACTCACAAAAGCCAAAACATCACGATGCTGACGCAGCCAACCATTCACATAAGTTTTTAAAATGGCTTCAGGGCCTTTGCCATGTACAATTTTAATCACGTTCTGATTTTCATCTTTGGCCATTTGAATGATTTGCAACACCGCTACCCGCGCTTCTTCTACGGTACAGCCATGTAAATCTACAGCTTCAAACCAGCGTAAGTTGCCTGCTTTTAAATCTTCAAAGACTTTATGCTGCAGGGTTGCAATCCGATAACTCAATGCAGCCTGACTACCAACAGGATTCAGCATGGCTTGCGTATCGGACAGCAAAGTTTCATCTGTTTCCATTGGCCCCATCGCTGCAGCACGTTTGGCCAGTGTTTGTGCATCAGGTTTTTTTCTGGCAGGTGCTTCAAGTTTAGCAATATTGCCCGCATCCATTTTTCGGACACCTTGCATTTGCTGATGAAACAACGCCAAATCATCTTCCTGCTGTTGCTCAGGTGTCTGAACTTTAGGTTCAGACGATTTGGCAATAGGAGCAGAATGTGGCTGAGTGATTTGCTTTTTAAAAGACTTCAGTAGCTTGTACTGTTCTTTAGAAAGCGAGGAATCATGTTTACTCATGGTACTTTGAATGAATTAAAGATTTTCAGGCTGACCAAACAGTGCCTGAAAGGCAAGGTCTGGACGTTCTTGTTTCATAAAGCTTTCGCCTACCAAGAAACTGTGAATATCGTGTTCCTGCATCATGCGTACATCTTCAGGAGTCGCAATCCCACTTTCTGTAACCAAAAGGCGAGAAGGTGACAAAAGATTTTTTAAACGCAACGAGTTATTTAAATCGACCTGAAAGGTTTTTAAATCGCGGTTATTGACCCCTAAAATGCAGCGTTCAGACAGTTTTAGTGCACGTTCGAGTTCGCTTTCATCATGCACTTCTACCAACACATCTAAATGATGTTCAAACGCCGTTTCAGACATTTCTTGCAATTGCTGATCAGACAAACAAGACACAATGAGCAAAATACAGTCCGCATGCAAAGCACGCGCTTCAATCACGCCATAAGGGTCAATTAAAAAGTCTTTACGCAGGGCGGGTAGGCTGCAGTGCGAACGGGCAATTTGAATATTTTCATCTGCACCCTGAAAGAAATCTATATCTGTGAGTACAGATAAGCAGGCAGCACCTGCGGCTTCATATTGTTGTGCAATTTCGGCAGGATTGAAATTTTCACGAATGATGCCTTTAGATGGAGACGCTTTTTTAATTTCGGCAATTACAGCAGGGCGTTTGCTGTGCAAGGCTTGTGCAAAGCCACGTACAGGTGTTGCTGCACGTGCTAATTCCTCTAAGTTTGCATAACTACGTTGCTTTAGACGCTCGGCAAATTCTTCCTGCTTACGTTCTACAATTTTACCTAAAATTGTATTTGTAATATCAACCATGATGATTCTTCCTAACCTGTCTTAAGCTTCATACTGTTTAAGCGTTTTGGTAAATTCAGACAACACGCCCATTTTTTCCAAGGCTTGTCCGCCATAAATAATGTCATGTGCCAAAG
Source organism: Acinetobacter sp. PW68 (assembly GCF_020982655.1). Lineage (NCBI taxonomy): Bacteria > Pseudomonadati > Pseudomonadota > Gammaproteobacteria > Moraxellales > Moraxellaceae > Acinetobacter > Acinetobacter sp. PW68. The sequence goes on from NZ_JAHZSX010000001.1 coordinate 789,092, forward strand.
CCACACCTTGTTGGTAGCTGTTGGTCAAGCCTGATACATAAATACCCGCACCTGCATTGAGGGCAATCATATTGGCCGCTTTTTCGCCTTTGTCAGACTTGTTTTTACCTAAAGCATCTTTAATCAGTGCCAAGCTTTCAGCCGAGTTTTCCACAATCAGTCCAGTTAAGGTTTGAGATTCAATACCAACACTTTCAGGTGTAAGTTCCCATTCGGTAATTTCACCATCTTTGAGTTCTGCAACATAAGTACTCGAAGCAAGGCTAATTTCGTCTAAACCATCTTTAGAATGCACCACCATGACATGCTCAGCACCCAGCTGTTTCATCACTTCTGCAATTGGGCGGCACAATTCATTACTGAATACGCCAATCACGAAACGCTTCACACCCGCAGGGTTGGTCAGTGGGCCAAGCAGGTTGAAAATACTGCGAATCCCCAATTCTTTACGTGGAGTCACCGCATATTTCATAGCTTTGTGATGATTCGGAGCAAACAAGAAACCTACGCCCATTTCACGAATACAGCGTTCAGTTTGTTGCATATTTAAATCAAGATTAATGCCTGCTTGTTCTAATAGGTCAGATGAGCCTGATTTCGTGGAAACACCACGGTTACCGTGTTTGGCAATAGTTGCACCAGCAGCAGCAATGACAAAGGAAGATGCTGTAGACACATTAAATAGGTTTTGGCCATCTCCGCCTGTACCAACAATATCCACCAAATAAGGAATATCGCTGACATCAATTTTGATGGCAAATTCACGCATCACACGTGCAGCAGCAGTAATTTCATCAATACTTTCGCCTTTTAAGCGTAAGCCCATCATTAACGCACCAATTTGGGCATCAGTTGCTTCGCCCGACATGATGGCACGCATCACATCTTCCATTTGTGGCTGAGTCAGATGAATTTGTTTAGTAATGTGATTTAAAGCTTGTTGAATATTCATGGTATTTGACTCGTTCATTAGGCGTAAATGTCCAAAAAGTTTTTAAAAATTTGATGGCCGTGTTGGCTCAGGATCGATTCAGGGTGAAATTGCACGCCTTCTACAGGCAAAGTCTTATGTTTAACACCCATGATTTCTTCCATCGAGCCATCTGCTTCGTTAGTCCAGCAAGTGACCTCTAAACAATCAGGCAAAGTCGCCTGATCAATCACTAAAGAGTGGTAACGGGTTGCAGAAAATGGTGAAGGCAGGTTGCTAAAAATACCTGTATTGCTGTGATACATATCCGATAAACGACCATGCATGACAGTTTTAGCGCGCACAATGTTCCCACCAAAAGCTTGTCCAATACTTTGGTGGCCTAAGCACACGCCCAGTAATGGAATTTTGCCTGCAAAATGCTGAATGGCAGGAATTGAAATACCTGCTTCAGAGGGAGAACATGGACCTGGACCAATCACCAAATACTTGGGTTGCCATCGCTCAATGTCTTCTAATGTCACGGCATCATTACGAACGACTTTTACTTCCTGATTTAACTCGCCAAAATACTGGACGATGTTATAGGTAAAAGAGTCATAGTTGTCGATCATCAAAAGCATGAGCTAACCTATTGAAAATTAAACACTCTAAGTGTTAAAGAGTCTGAGATAATGTGCTTTATTCCTACGCCTATAAATGAGAAAGGGCTTTGTTTTTCTTGTCGAAAAGAAGATGGAATAAGGAAGCACTTATCATCATAGCAAAAAATAAGCATTTTCTGCGGACTATTTATATGATAATCGCTGTTAAAGCTTATTAGCGAATTCGCCACTTCAAAGCTTGTGATGCATTATTCAGGTTCGCTCTGAAAGAAATGATCATTGGTTCAAACTGAGTTATTCAGCAGTTATATTTTAGCTTCACACTTAAGACAGCATAAAAAATGCGCTAAAAGTAGCATCCTGCCGCATGCTATTGCGACTCAAATCGGTGGTTTGATTGCAGCGTTTTGTAAGAAAAACAAATTTGCAGTAATGTGTCCTTTCAATCTATTTGCTCAAAAAGAATGCAGATTTAGAAATTGTAAAGCGATTTAATTATTTTTGCTCATTAAAAAATAAAGTGTTGTTTAATATTATTGGATAGTTTGTCTTGCTTAATGCAAGCATGGCGCAACAAAATGTCTGCCTAGATATGGTTTAGCTAATTCTGATCTAAAATTCAACAGAAATAAAACATTAATGCACTAAAATGGTGCCATATTTTGCAGTTTTAAATCTAATCACATCAACAATGTTTGAATATGGTGCAAATCGTATTTCTGACAGTATAATAACGATAAAGTAATTTTTAAAATGATGTATTCTCATGCGGAATTCATAGTTTTATCTTTGCTTTTAAAAGTTGGTACGCTAATTGCTTAATAACTGCCAACTACTAACACGCACTTCGTAAGTGCAACAAAAAAACATCGGAGCAAATTGAGCATGGCGAACAAGGTCCTTCAACTCATCCAAGAAAGTGGCGCAAAATGGGTAGACTTCCGTTTTACAGACACTAAAGGTAAAGAGCAACACGTGACTTACCCAGCAGACACTATTGATGAAGATACATTTGAAGACGGTAAAATGTTCGATGGTTCTTCAATCTCTGGCTGGAAAGGTATTGAAGCGTCAGACATGATTTTACGCCCAGATGCTGAAACAGGTTTCATCGACCCGTTCTTCGCCGAGCCTACAGTTGTTGTGACTTGTGATGTCATTGAACCTTCAACTGGTCAAGGTTATGACCGTGACCCACGTTCTATCGCTCGCCGTGCAGAAGAATACCTAAAATCTACAGGTATTGGTGATACTGCATTCTTTGGTCCAGAACCAGAATTCTTCGTATTTGACGAAGTGAAATGGGACATCGACATGTCTGGCGCACGTCATACATTAATCGCTGAAGAAGCGGCTTGGTCTACAGGTAAAGACTACGAGTCTGGTAACTCTGGCCACCGTCCACGAGTGAAAGGCGGTTACTTCCCGGTTCCTCCAGTTGATTCTCACCATGATATGCGTGCAGATATGTGTGCAAAAATCGAAGAGATCATGGGCCCAGGTCGTGTAGAAGTACATCACCACGAAGTTGCATCTTGCCAGTTAGAAATTGGTGTGAGCTTCAACACCATGGTTCGTAAAGCTGACGAAGTACAACAGTTCAAATATGCGGTTTGGAACGTTGCGCACCAATACGCGAAAACTGCGACGTTTATGCCTAAACCAATGGTAGGCGATAACGGTTCAGGTATGCACGTACACATGTCCATCTCTAAAGATGGCAAAAACCTGTTCGCGGGTGATGAATACGCAGGTCTGTCTGAAATGGCACTGTACTTCATTGGCGGTATCATCAAGCATGCCCGTTCATTGAATGCGATCACGAATCCATCTACAAACTCGTACAAGCGTTTAGTACCGCACTTTGAAGCGCCAATTATGTTGGCTTACTCTGCGCGTAACCGTTCTGCATCTATTCGTATTCCTTATGTTTCTAGCCCGAAAGGCAAACGTATTGAAGCACGTTTCCCTGATCCAATGATGAACCCGTACCTAGGTTTCGCAGCTTTGTTGATGGCGGGTCTTGACGGTATTCAAAACAAGATTCACCCAGGTGAAGCAGCAGACAAGAACTTGTATGACCTTCCGCCTGAAGAAGAAGCAAAAATCCCAACTGTGGCACACAACCTAGAAATGGCGCTTGATGCTTTGAAAGAAGATCACGACTATTTATTAAAAGGTGGTGTATTCACCAAAGACATGCTTGATGCTTATATTGAATTGAAAACTGAAGATGTACGTCGTTTGAACACGACTACTCACCCAGTTGAATTTGATATGTACTACAGCTTGTAATACTCGAAAATTTCAAATTTGAAAAACCCGCTTCGGCGGGTTTTTTGTTTTAGATTGCTCAATCATGGTTTTAAGTTGGCATGGATTTTATCAAAATATAACAAATCGCTTAATTTATTGTGGATAATTGCAGAGAATTGCGCCCTCGGTCACAAAACTTTGCCTAAATTTGGGCTACACTAGGCTATCTTGTTAAGGTGGCGGAACATGCGAACACAGCCTATTTTTCCCAAGCAGGCAAATCTGCCTTCTGAATTAAAAACATGGCTATACGCAGCAGGTTCTTTGACCCAACAACTGACTCAGCTCGCAGGCGGACAATTTAAAGTTGAACCGCTGCAACAATCTTTTCAGCGTTTAAATTTACAAGATGCCCAGTGGATGCAAATGCCACATTGGCACACCTCATGGGTGCGTGAAAGCTATTTATATGGCTGTGATGAACAGCCATGGGTCAAAGCCAAAAGTATTTTTCCGATTTTAAGTTTACAAAGCAAAGCCCGTTTATTTCGGCACATTGGCAATAAACCGATTGGCTGGTTTTTGTTTCAGCGCACCAATCCTCTATGTCAAAGACGTGTGGTTTTGCTCGATGAAGGCTGGACACGGCAGAGTTGCTATACTTGGCATGGCTGTAAATTTATTGTGCAAGAAACTTTTTTACCTCGTTTTGAGCAATTTATTCAACAATATTAAGATACGAGATTGGTATGGCATTGGCACAGCAGATCACGTGGCGTGAGCGTTTAGAAGCATATTATTATTTGTGTCGTTTCGATAAACCAATTGGCACAGAACTGGTGTTTTGGCCAACGATGTGGGCTTTATGGATTGCCAATCAGGGCATGCCATCTATCGGGATATTAATCCCTATGATTCTAGGCACAATTTTTATGCGCGCCGCAGGTTGTGCTATTAATGACTTTGCTGACCGTAAGGTAGATGGTCATGTAGAACGTACCAAAACACGTCCTTTAGCCACGGGTGTGATTAGTGCCAAAGAAGCCATTTATGTATTCTTGGGTTTGGTTGCACTTAGCGCAGCCATGTTGTTGTTCTTACCGATTGAAACGTTTTATTGGTCTTTTGGGGCATTGTTTTTAGCGTTTATTTATCCGTTTATGAAACGCTACACTCATTTGCCGCAAGTGTTCTTAGGAGCGGCATTTTCATGGTCTATCCCCATGGCTTATACCGCTGTTGGCGCAACGCCTGATCTCACTTGCTGGTTATTGTATTTTGGCAATTTAGCATGGACTGTGGCGTATGACACTCAATACGCAATTACAGACCGTGAATATGATTTAAAAATTGGAGTGAAATCTACCGCAATTTTATTTGGTCGCTACGACATTCAAATTATTTCATTGTTGCAAGCAGGCAGTGTACTTTTAATTGGTACGGCATTGTGGTTGGAAAATATACTGATTCCATTTGGTTTGGCAGCGTTGTTGGTGGTGGTGGCAGACTTTATATATCAATGGCGTAAAACCAAAGATAAAGACCCGCTACGCTGTTTTTGGGCATTTCGTCATAACCGTTGGGTGGGGCTGATTATTTTTGTAGGAATTGTATTGGCTTTAATGTAAATATTTTTGTGCGATAAAAAACTGAGTAAAGCATCTGATGGTATTGTGCGGCGGGTGCTTTTTTATTAGATGGCTGATCAATTTTTTCTGTTAAAAAATAAACTGAGCATTAGAACGTACATACCTGATGTACAAAGCACTATCAGCATTATTCTGATATATTGAGCGTCATTTTGAAGTTAGAATTAGGAAAAGATGATGTCACAGTCTGAACAGCAAGCAGCTGCAAAAAAGCCAAGCCTAAAAAAGATGATTTTCTTGGCAAGCTTAGGTTTGTTGATTCCTATTTTCTTGGTTAGCATGGCATTTTTAGCAGTTAATAGTGATGCTAAAAATCAGGAAAAATATAAACAACAACAGGCAGAAATTATTGCGCGTATTGAAGCGCGTGAAGCTGCAGAACAACAAGCGAAGCAGGCTAGTCAGATACAAGCCGCTTCAGAAGCTACACCTTAATATCAAGTTGATGATTTCAGCTCAGATCTGATTGCAATTGTCTGATACTCGGAATTTCGGTGTATCGGACAACGCGATAACCCGCCTCGTGAAACATTTCGTCCCGTTCTGCATCTTCTTGTTCTTTGCCAATATGTGAAGTTTTCCTAATTTCATAAATTTAGTTGTCAAATAAAAACAGTCAATTTCATATGAAATTACATAGTAGAAAAGAGAGCAAATTTAATGAATAAATTTCACTCATTAAAGTCTTAATTTTGATAGGCTTTGTGGCACATATACTCAAAAGCTAAATTTTCCCCAAGTTATCTAAATTTAAGTGACAACTTGGGTGTGTGGACGACCTAATTCCTTAAGTCTATTTAACACTGCCACACGTGCATGAATCATATTTACCTGACTAGGAAAACTTATTGCTGTTAATTTATTGCAATACATCTTGGTTTCCACCAAGATCCGATGATGATAGCCTGATCATTTTTTCTATAATGTTCTGCCTAGACTTTTAATTATTCGAAGTAATTCATTTCGCTCCTGAGAATGAAATTTTTTATTTTTCCTAATCTTCATCTTTTTCTAGGTGGAACCAATGCATGCGGCCGCTCCGCAATGACCTGGCGGCATTGTTTCATATCATATGCTCCGTCTGTATAGACGGAATCTATTTGCTCACCCAACGGCATTTGATTAAGTAAATATCCAAGGACTTGCGAATCACTCACGTTGTTGGTTGTAAGCTGAACTTTTTTTATTTGCAGGGTTTTAGCATCTATACCAATATGCAGTTTACGCGGTAATCCTCCCATAAATAACCGAAGTTAAAAGTAGAGGTTAAGCAGCCATTAGAGGTGGCTTTCCTTTGTTAGCTTGATGTGGTCTTTCATGGTTGTAATGCCACAACCAGTTTGTTGCATAATCTTGTACTTCATCCAAAGTATCAAATAAATGCTTGCTCAGCCAACTATAACGTATGGTCCGATTATAGCGTTCAATATACGCATTCTGCTGTGGCTTACCCGGTTGAATATATTCAATACGAATACCGTGCTCAGTAGCCCAGCGCACAAATTCGTGACTGATAAATTCGGGACCATTATCGCATCGGATCACTAACGGTTTTTCTCTCCACTCCAGCAATTGATTCAACGTACGAATAACCCTGATTGTGTGCAATGAGAACCCTGCTTCAATGGCTAGGCCTTCGCGGCGGTAATCATCAATCACATTCAATAATCGAAACTTGCGACCATCGGAAAGCTGATCATGCATAAAATCTAATGACCAAACCTGATTTTCTCGGATTGGTTCTTTCAATGGTTCAGGCGCATGCCGTTTTAGTCTTCTTCTCGGTTTAATACGCAGATTCAGTGCCAACTCACAGTAAATGCGGTAAACCCGCTTGTGATTCCAGCAGCAACTCTCAACATGCCGTAAATACGAGAAGCACAAACCAAAGCCCCAATCGGAATTTTCCTCAGTGAGTTCAATGAGCTGTTCAGCAATGAGTGCATTGTCATAGCTGAGTTTGGCTTGATAGCGGTAGCAGGTTTCACTAATGCCAAATGCTTTACAAGCCAAACGAATACTAATGGCATGCTGGGCAACTGCCTGTTGTGCCATCTTACGCCGGCAAGATGGCTTTACCCTTGCGTAGCAGTGCTACTCATTGCCATCGCTTCCTGGATGATTTCGGCCTTTAATCGCTCTTCCGCATACATCTTTTTAAGTCTGGTATTTTCGGCTTCTAGCTCTTTCAGTCGAGCCATTAATGATGTATCCATACCACCATATTTGGCACGCCATTTATAAAAGGTAGCATTACTCATGCCGTGTTCACGGCAAAGGGTCGCTACAGGTGTGCCAGATTCTGCCTGTTTCAAGATGGACATGATCTGACTGTCAGTAAATTTAGATGTTTTCATGCAGAATCTCCTGCTCGTATCTTAAGAGAAAATTCTACTTTTAGATCCTATTATTTTTAGGGGGGATTACCATTGCCCTCTATAAGTTTTTAATATTTGGATAAACTAGAACTAAAATTCTAAATAAGCTAACTAGATATCCAATTTTTTTTGACAATGTGGTTGATATTATTTTTTTTCCATAAGTTATCATTATTTGATGTAATTTATGTGTGAACTCTTTTCCATATGCATCGTAAATAATACTGATATTTAGATTCATAATTTTCTTATCATTGCTGCAAATGCTCCAACCTTGATAATATTCAATTTTTTCTATATTTTTTTCAGTATTTTTATATAGAAATATACAATGTTCTACGTCTTCACTTATTGTATTAAATGAAAGGAAAATTGTAGTTTTCCTTTTATTTAGAAATAAAGCTAGATTATTGAATACTAACTGAACTTCATAGCTATAGTGGTATTTGTTGTAATTACTTGTATCTATTTCAGTGTAGATAAATCCTATAAAGCACTCTACATGATCCTCCAGTGCAGCAGACGATGTTAAATTGAATATTGAGTGTTGACTCGATGTACCCTTCAAACATTCGATATACGCGCAATAGAGGGCTACTAGTGCAGTAAGCTTATTAAGCTTCTGTTCTTCTTGTTTTAGCCAGTAACGGCTAGCAATATCTAAAGTGTCTGAGTGATCATAATCCTTAAGGTATTTAACTTTCACAGAATGTTCCATCCATGACGATTGTCAAATAAATAAAGGTTAAAAAATGTACTATGTCAATGAAAAATCTATAAAGAATCAATTTGACAACTTTGGTCAATTAGGAAAAGACTGCGATCATCTAACTCTATAATTGCAATGACTTGCATGTCCGCATTTAAGATTACAAAATCAGTCACTTTACGATTAAACAGGGCACGAATTTTATAGTGGCTGTTCGTAATTAATGCGCTAAATGCCACTTGCGCCAAGATGTGATGCTCAGGAAAAGCCTGTTTTAAACGCATAAACATTCTGCGTTCAAAAGCCGTCATAATCGGTTTGGGATAAAAACTTTTCTTTGGAAAAAATAATGGCTTAAAAATTAAGATAAACAGGGCAAGGCTCGCCAAGCTGCCAATAAGCAAGAAAGTCGATTGACTGGATTCAAACATAGATGATGCGGTGCCGTTAGACCCAAATAAACAGCAGGAATAAAAAAAACCCACGTCATGCTGCGTGGGTTTTTTTAAGAATTTTGGCTCTCCCACCTGGGCTCGAACCAGGGACCTGCGGATTAACAGTCCGTCGCTCTACCGACTGAGCTATGGGAGAATCTGACACGCATTCTATGTGGGTATATGTTTTTGGTCAAGCTGGAATTGAAAAAAAGCGTTAAAAAGCAGATTAATTGCTTTAAAAATAAGCGCCTAGCCAGTTTTATAGGACTTTAAAGTGACCGAATCGCTTTTATATAATCTTCGCGTGTTTGTAGATGGTTAGTTTTGCGACATAAATTAATTAATTCCAGCATCTCTTGCTGGGCCAGGTCTGCTTTCACTTGGTTTTGAATTTGTCTTAATGTTGCTTGTTGCTGTACTTTCAGATCTCGACTGCATTGATATAGACGTTCATACATGAGCGCAGCAGCAGTTTTATTGCTTTCAGATTTTTGTGTGCATTGAAAAATTGAAAAAATCACCACAACCAGAATTGTCCAAAAAATCAGGGATTTTAACCAAGGCGCTTGCATGGGCTTTCAAGTTTTATTGTTGTTGATGCACTTAAGGTAGCGAAAAAATAGAGGCATCACAAGAGGAGCTGCTCGATCTTGATCGCATGTTTTTTAATTTTAATTTATGGGGAGAGTTGGGGATGTTCAATTCGATTAGAACATCTTATTCACTATAAAAACGATAAAAATTGCAAAAAAATCCCACGTCATGCTGCGTGGGATTTTTAAAATCTTGGCTCTCCCACCTGGGCTCGAACCAGGGACCTGCGGATTAACAGTCCGTCGCTCTACCGACTGAGCTATGGGAGAATAGATTGGCTCTCCAACCTGGGCTCGAACCAGGGACCTGCGGATTAACAGTCCGTCGCTCTACCGACTGAGCTATTGGAGAATCTGTGGGGCATTTTAGGGATGAAAGTTTAAGTCGTCAACATGTTCATCATTAGAAATGGATTGTTTGCGTTATAAATATTCATTTCATTTGCAAAAATAAAAAAACTGCCCATAACGAGCAGTTTTTCTACATAAAAAATAGAAATTATTTTTCTACACCAGCTTCTTGACCTGCGTATTTCGCATTTGCGTAATCCCAGTTTACCAGGCTTTCTAAGAAAGTTTTGATGTAAGCAGGACGTGCGTTACGGAAGTCGATGTAGTAAGCGTGTTCCCAAACGTCAATTGTTAATACTGCAACTTTGCCGTGTGCCATTGGTGTGTCAGCATTTGAAGTTTTCATAATAGAAAGTTTGCCATTCACTTCGTCAGCCACTAACCAAGCCCAACCTGAACCGAATTGAGTGGTTGCTGCAGCAGCAAATTCTTCAGCGAATTTTTCGTAAGAACCGAAAGCTTCATCAATTTTAGCAGCCAAAGCACCAGTTGCTTTACCGCCACCGTTTTTCGCCATACAGTTCCAGTAGAACGTGTGGTTCCAAACTTGAGCTGCGTTATTGAATACGCCAGCTTTAGCTGTATCACCTGCAGTTGCTTTGATAATTTCGTCTAAAGTTTTACCTTCAAGCTCTGTACCCGCGATCAAGTTATTTAAGTTCACAACATAAGTGTTGTGGTGTTTGTCGTGGTGGTATTCTAAAGTTTCTTTGCTGATGTGTGGAGCAAGATCTTCGTAACCGTATGGTAAAGCTGGTAAAGTAATGGTTGTCATGTTTTCAATTCCTTGCATTTTGCTGGGTTTTAACATTAAGTGGCTCTATTGTAATAGATTTCGAGATAAATTGCGCATTAGGTTTAAATAACCATACAGAATTAGACTCGAATGTATACATCTAAAGACGATGTTAGACACAGCTGTCATTTGAGTGAAATGTTAGGTGAAACAGTGTATTAAATTGGGTTATTTAATTCAAAATAACTATACTCAATATTAAACTGTTCTGAAATAGCTTTTGCGAGTCGTTGTACACCATAGCGCTCAGTCGCATGATGTCCGCAGGCATAATAATGCACACCTAACTCTTTGGCTTCATAATAAGTGCGTTCACTGACTTCGCCCGAAATAAAGGCATCACAACCTTGTTCAGCCGCTTTGCCAATAAAATCTTGTGCTGCACCAGTACAAAAACCTATTTTTTGAATTTGACTTTTATCGGCAGGAAGATGAATGGTATTAAAGCCTAAACGTGCTGTAAGATAATCACGAAATTCGCTTGCACTCATGGCTTGCTTTAAAAAACCAATATTGCCAATAGGATGACGTTCACTAGGATCTAAGGCTTGCAAATTTTCTAACGCTAAACATTCAGCAATGGCTGCGTTATTGCCTAGACTTGGATGTGAATCGAGCGGTAAGTGATAACCGACCAAAGAAATATCATGTTGGATTAAACTTTTGATGCGTTTACCGCGCATGCCTGTAATTGGGTAAGGTTCGCCTTTCCAAAAATAGCCATGATGCACCAACAATAAGTCTGCATTTTGCGCAATAGCGGCCTCGATAGCTTCTTGAGAGGCGGTTACTGCACAAAGAATTTTTTGAACGTCAGACCTGCCTTCGATTTGTAAACCGTTTGGCGCGTAATCTTTAAATTCATGTGTATTTAAAGTTTGATCACACCATTGAATAATTTCTTTTAATTGCGCCATAACTCTCTCAAATTGCACATATTTAGCGAATATCGAAACATATTTTGTATTGTAACTAAAGCAAGACAAAACTCTTGGGCTTTTTTATGTTTCTATTTGTATTTCGTTTTACAATAGCTCATTCAATGACTTAATCATCAAAAAAATTTATTTAGAGGTATAAAACGTGCGCCGGACCTTTACCTGGTTACCTTGGGTGTTACTCATTCTAGTCATTATTGGCTTTGTGACTTGGCAACAGCTGCAAAAACCGAAAGCGCCTGTAGCTGCCGATGGGGTCAAAATGCCTGCCGAAAAAGTTGAACCATTAATTGATACAACACGCACGGGTGGGGTGGTGTCGTATAGTGCTGCGGTTAAAGTGGCAGCGCCTGCGGTGGTGAATATTTTTACCACACAAAAAGTTAAACAATTGGATCATCCATTACTGAATGATCCTGCGTTTCGTGAATTTTTTGGTAACCAGTTGCCAGATCAATTTAAGCAAGGCCCAAATGAAAATAGTTTGGGTTCTGGGGTAATTGTTCGTCCAGATGGTTATATTTTAACAAATAATCACGTGATTGCGCAGGCTGAGCAAATTGTGGTGGCTTTGCATGATGGACGCCGTGCAGTTGCAAAAGTCGTTGGAACTGACCCAGACACAGACTTGGCGGTAATTAAAATTGACCTAGAAAAACTGCCTGTATTGCCATTTAAACTCAGTGGCAATGAGGTGGGCGATGTCGTGCTTGCGATTGGTAACCCATTTGGTGTGGGACAAACCGTGACGCAAGGTATTATTTCTGCGACAGGACGTTCTGACTTGGGCATTAATACCTATGAAGATTTCATTCAAACCGATGCAGCAATTAACCCAGGTAACTCAGGCGGTGCATTGATTGATGTTGCAGGAAATTTGATTGGGGTAAATACCGCAATTTTCTCGCAATCGGGTGGTTCATTGGGCATTGGCTTTGCAATTCCTGCGAAAGTCTGTCAACAGGTTTTAAACTCGATTTTAAAAGATGGACGTGTGGTTCGTGGCTGGTTAGGCATTAGTTTATTGCCTGTGCAACAAGACAATATTTTAGAACCTACACAAGGCGGTGTAGTGGTGGCCGATGTACTACCCGGCGGCCCTGCAGCAGAGGCTGGTTTAAAACGTGGCGATAAAATTTTAAAAGTGAATAATGAAGCGATTACTTCAACCTCGCATTTAATTAATTATGTTGCTGCACAAGCACCGCATACGACGGTGACTGTTTCAGTGGAACGTGGTGAAGAAGCCTTAGATTTGCAAGTCGTAGTTGGTGAGCGCAAAGTTCAAAATGCCGATAAACAATTTATTCCATTGCCTGAATAATAGAGTTATCCATAACAATTTAGCCCTGCCCGTTTGCAGGGCTTTTTTATTGGTTAAGTCAATGAAGATCAACAATAAATAATAAAGTGATACGGATAAGGTGAATTGATTTATTCCTGATTAGATACAAAGAGAACGGCGGGAAATAAATTGTACTGATGAATGAGGATACAGAGATGGTCCCACTTGTTTGAACAACTAAAAGCTTATTTATAAGTGATATTCTGCTCTAGTTAAGCTACCTTATTTTGTTGTGGTAGCTGGTCATAGTAAAACTCATCTGGAGTCATTTTGTCCAGACTCGAATGAGGTCGTTTCAAATTATAAAATTCAAAATAGGCATTTAATTGCTTTTTCGCATCAAAAACATTGCTGTAGGCTTTGAGATAAACCTCCTCGTATTTAACGCTCCGCCATAATCGTTCAATCATCACATTATCAACCCAACGACCTTTACCATCCATGCTGATTTGGATGTCATTTGATTTTAACACTTCAATAAATGCATCACTGGTAAATTGACTGCCTTGGTCTGTATTAAAGATTTCAGGTCGGCCATATTTTTCAATAGCTTCATTTAATGTTTCTATACAAAATGCAACCTCCATACTAATCGATACGCTATGGGCAAGCACCTTACGGCTGTGCCAATCAATCACAGCACATAAGTAGACAAAGCCTTTTGCCATAGGGATATACGTTATATCCGTTGCCCACACTTGATTACTCCGTTGAATATTCAATCCTTTGAGCAGATATGGATATTTACGGTGAGCTTGATTGGCCTGACTTAGATTTGGTTTACGATATAACGCATTAATGCCCATTTTCTTCATTAAAGTACGTGTATGACGTCGTCCTATATGATGTCCTTGACGGTTCAATAAATCACGCATCATACGGCTACCTGCAAAAGGGTATTGCATATGTAATTCATCAATACAGCGCATCAGCTTCAGATCTGATGCACTCACAGGTTTTGGGCGATAGTAATAACAACCACGGGAGACTTTCAGTAGCTTAGCTTGCTTAGATACTGAAATCTGAAGTGAGTCGTCGATTAACTTTTGTGGTTGAAGCGGCCCAGTTTCTTCAACACACCTTCTAAAAAATCAATTTCTAATGCCTGCTCACCGATTTTTGCATGTAGTTTCTTTAGATCAATGGGCGGTTCTGCTGGAGCTTTTGATTGATCGAAGGCTTGCGAGGAAGCTGAAAGCAATTGATTTTTCCAGTCGATAATTTGGTTTTGATGAACATCAAATTCAGCACTCAATTCAGCAAGTGTTTTTTCTGCTTTAATCGCAGCAAGCGCTACCTTAGCTTTAAAGTCATTTGAATGATTTCTTCTTGGTCTACGTGCCATAAAATACTCCATATATCGATGTTTATAACATCATTTGGGGAGCAAAATATCACTTATAGGAGTTGTTCAAATTTACGGAGCCATCTCTATACTGATTTAGTAGAATGAATCAATCGAGCGCTTGGATTTATTGTGGCAGGTGAGGATGAATTAGGTGTTGATGTCAAAGAAGAGTTAAACGTGCTGTTTATACGGATTGATCTCAACTTAAATAAAGACATAAAAAAACAGCAACCGAAGTCACTGTTTTTTTTGAAAAACTGAAATTATTGCTCTTGTTGAATGCCTGCTACCAACCAGTCTTGATTAGAACATGCAGGTTTTACAAAGTGCCAAATTTCTGTAAATGGTTGTGGTAGGCTGTTCAGGTCTTCGCTGACTGTACCAGTAAAACGTACACTTACGACATATTGACCATTTTCAGTTGCAGAATCGACCACCATGGCATTCAAGTTAGAAAACTCAGCCACATCTTGGTCTTGGTTCGCCATAATGTCTTGATACATCGACTGATATAGATCAGGACTTAAATAACGCTGAATTTCTGCGATATTACTAGCGGTGTTCATAGACTGAATATGGTTAAAACGCTGACGTGCTACACGTAAAAAGCTTGCAGGCTCTGAGCCATCAGGCAATTGATTGCCACTGTTGGTATAAGCTGCACCAAATGGAGCGTTATTATTGGCAGTTTGACCAAAAGGCGCTTGTGTAGAAGCCGCAGAACCCCCAACAGATTGACCAAAAATATTGGTATTGTCATTACGTGGTGCAGCAGCTGGTGGTGTTTGCGCAAACGGTGCCTGATTGGCACCGCTATTTGGCGCATACGGATTAGGCGTTAGTTTTTTTTTTGCGCCCATCTTACGGAAAATGAAGAAGGCAACAGCAGCAGCGAGTAAAATCCAAATCCAACTTGGAATACCACCTTTTTCCTCTTGCGCTTCGGCAGCACTTGCAGCTTGATCATCAGCCAAGGCATTGGCAGCAACCGCACCAATTGCCGCACCTGCAACACCTGCAGCAACCATACCACCTACGCCTGGACCAGATTTTTGCTGTGCTGGTGCAGTTGTTGGTTGTTGTGCTGGTGTTGTTTGACGAGGTTGTTGGTAAGACTGAGTTGGAGCAGCCGAACGACTCATGCCATGGCTTTTACCACCACCTGCACGTTTTGCTTCTGCTGCTGACGGCGCTACCAATAAAGTCGCTGTGAGCATTGCTGCGATCAAACCACGCTGTCGAACTTCCATCAAATTTTCCTATATTAAAATAAAGTTAAGCTGTGTATTTATGCAGGCATTTGCTGCGAATTTCAATATAAATATGATATTTTTCTTGAAACACAAAAAATATTATCCAAGTGTTTAGCCTAAGTTTTCACTTAAATTCATAGCTTCAGTTAAGGCTTCATGCAAACGCGCCACCGCAATAATTTGCACACCTGCAATGGCTTTTTGTGGAGCATTGCCACGCGGCACAATAATGTATTTAAATCCGTGTTTAATCGCTTCTTTTAAGCGTTCTTGACCATTCGGCACGGGACGAATTTCACCCGATAAACCGACCTCACCAAATACGGCCAATTGTTGTGGTAGCGCTTTGCCACGCAAGCTAGAGGCACAAGCAAGCAATACAGCAAGGTCTGAACCTGTTTCGGTAATTTTTAAACCACCGACCACATTTACATACACATCTTGCCCTGACGTTTGTACGCCACCATGCCTATGCATCACCGCCAATAGCATATTCAGACGGTTTTGTTCTAGACCTAAAGCCACACGTCTAGGCTGGCCATGTGCATCATCCACCAATGCTTGTACTTCAACTAAAAGAGGTCGCGTTCCTTCGCGGCTAATCATGACAATAGAACCTGGAATTGCCTCATCATAACGGCTTAAAAATATCGCAGATGGATTGGCAACCTCGCGTAAGCCTTTATCGGTCATACCAAAAACGCCCAGTTCATTCACTGCACCGAAACGGTTTTTGACTGCTCGAATCATACGGTAGCGTGAGTCTGACTGTCCTTCAAAATACAAGACGCAATCGACCATGTGTTCAAGGACGCGCGGCCCAGCCAAAGCCCCTTCTTTGGTCACATGACCGACAATAAACAGCGCAGTGCCACTATTTTTTGCAAAACGGGTCAGCAAGGCAGCTGATTCACGAATTTGTGAAACACCACCTGGAGCAGACTGCAACGTTTCGGTATATAAAGTTTGAATCGAGTCCAGAATGGCTACCGCAGGGCGTTCATGCGACAAAACTTCACAAATCCGTTCGACACAGGTTTCTGCCATGACTTTCAGTTGATCGGTGGGTAAGTCCAAGCGTTGTGCGCGTAACGCCACTTGAGAAAGAGATTCTTCACCTGTGATATATAAAGCGGTGTTATTGGTAGCTGCCATGTGAGTGGCAGTTTGTAGCAAAATGGTCGATTTCCCGATACCAGGATCACCACCAATCAGTACCACAGAGCCCGTAACCAAACCGCCACCCAAAACACGGTCAAATTCCCCAATGCCTGTTGTTAAACGGGTTTCGTGCGATACAGACACTTTATTGAGGGTGGTAATGGCGGCCGCTTGTCCTGCATAACCACCGCCCATTTTAGGTTGGGCACGATGCGTCACCGCAGGGGCAATACTGACCTCATGAAGTGAGTTCCATTCCCCACATTCTGAACATTGACCTGCCCATTTAGGATGATCTGCACCACATTGTTCACAGCGATAGACACTTTTTACTTTTGCCATAACCCAGTCATTGCATCAATTAAAAAACTGACTACAGCATACAGAGGAATGTTCGCGAAATGAATGTTATCTGGATTTTTCATGGAAAATCATACAACCACGTGGGTGATTGTATGATTTATGATTTGAAGGGAATAATTCAATGAATTGGGCTTATTTAATACAACTCGCCAGACTTGCGTTTCGCAATAAAGTCTTTGGATTCTTTGGCTATTACACCAGAAAGTAACAACAAGGCAATTAAGTTTGGTACAGCCATTAAACCATTAAAGGTATCGGCAAATAACCAGACTAAATCTAGGGTGGCGATGGTGCCAATGAACACTGAAGCAATATAAATTAAGCGGTAAATCAACACGTATTTTTCGCCGAATAAATAAGTACAGCATTTTTCACCATAATAGCTCCAACCGAGAATGGTGGAATAGGCGAAGAAGATGATCCCGAAAGTGACGACCCAACCACCAAAGCCTGGCAATAACTGGTCAAAAACCTGTGTGGTGAGTACAGCACCTGTTGCACCACCAAAGCTATTACCTGCCATAATGAAGCCCATTACCAAAACAATCCCCGTGATGCTACAGACAATAATGGTATCAATGAAGGTACCTGTCATAGACACTAAACCTTGACGCGCAGGGTGGTCGGTTTTTGCAGCCGCAGCAGCAATTGGGGCAGAACCCATCCCTGCTTCGTTGGAGAATACGCCACGTGCAACCCCGTAACGAATTACTGCACCAATTGCACCGCCCGCAACCGCTTCACCAGTAAAAGCATCACGGAAAATTAGCTCGAGTGCAGGCACCACAAGGTGTAAATTATTCAGGATGATAATTAAACCGCCTGTAACATACAGAATGGCCATAATTGGAACAATCACCGAAGAAGCTTTGGAAATTGAGCTAATTCCGCCCAAAATCACCAAGGCAGAAAATACGGTAATCACCACACCTGTAATCCAAGTTTCTACACCTAAGCTATTTTCAACTGCTAAAGCTACGGTGTTGGATTGTACTGAACTACCAATTCCAAACGAGGCGACTGTGCCAAAAAAGGCAAAGATAATCGCCAGCCATTTCCATTTTAGTCCACGCTCAATGTAGTACATTGGGCCGCCTGACATTTGTCCTTTTTCGTTTTTGATACGGTATTTAACCGCCAAAACACCTTCACCATATTTGGTCGCCATACCAAACAGGGCGGTCATCCACATCCAAAACACTGCACCTGGTCCACCCAGTACGCAAGCCGTTGCAACACCTGCAATATTTCCCGTTCCTATGGTGGCAGAGAGTGCAGTCATGAGTGATGCGAAATGTGAAATATCACCCTGCTCTTTTTGAGCTTTGTCGTGTTTGCAAAAGACTTGTTTAAAAGCCAGTGGCAGCATACGGAATTGCCAAAACAATAAGCGAAAGGTGAGGAAAACGCCCGTTCCCACAATGAGAACTAGCATGTATGGACCCCAGACCCAACCGCTTAAGGTTTCCATCATCGATTGTAAATTTTGCATAAATTTCTTCTTATAAACGCAGTGTATAAATGCTTAGTTTGTGACAGTAATTGAACAATTGTAAAAATTAAGCAAGTGATATGCCAGTTTTTAAACTTCATGTTAAAAGAACTTGGTGTTAAGCACGCTATATTTTTTGCATAGTTTTTAGATTTTGACAATTGATGCCTAGAAATAAAATTAACTTTATCTGTGTGTGAAGTCGCATTTTTTTAGAGCTGACAAAGTCAATCAATGCCAGCAGAATAGTAAGTAAGCTAGAATTTTTACTAAGCTCAATATAATCTCTCTGCATTAGCACTTTGGTCGCGGCAGTGATCGCGTTATACTTCATCGAAAATATTTTATAGGTGGTCAGATGCGTACCGTCATTTGCTGCATGAGTGTTTTGCTTACAACAGTGGTTTTGGTCGGTTGTGGTCAGTCAGGTACATTACAGTTACCCAATGACCCAAATTACGACAAACGCGCAAAATATTTGTTATATCCAGATGCTGCGCCTAAACGTGCAACGCAATCGGCAACATCGTCAGACACAGCCGTACCTGTGCAACAGCAGTTTGCTGCACCTGCTGCATCTACATCGACTACACCTTAACGCTTTCTAGATAAAGGATACATTCATGAGTTTTACCCGCATTCAAGGGGTTTTGCACGCCGAGCAATGTTCGCTACAACAACTCGCACAGCAATTTGGCACACCACTCTATGTTTATTCAAAAGCGACTTTTGAAAAGCATTATTTAGATATGGATCGTGCTTTCCACTTTATCGATCATCAAATTTGTTTTGCGGTAAAGTCAAACTCTAATCTTGCGGTATTGAATGTATTGGCTAAGTTGGGTGCAGGTTTTGATATTGTGACAGGCGGTGAATTGGCGCGTGTTCTCAAAGCAGGTGGTGATGCATCGAAAATTGTTTTTTCAGGTTTAGGTAAAACTGAAGCCGATATTCAAAAAGCGTTGGAAGTTGGGATTGCCTGCTTTAACGTAGAATCGCATGCAGAATTAGACCGTATTCAAAAAGTTGCGGCAAGCATGAATGTCAAAGCACCAATTTCATTACGGGTTAACCCAGATGTCGATGCCAAAACCCATCCTTATATTTCTACAGGCTTAAAAGAAAACAAGTTCGGGATTCCGTCTGATTCGGTATATAGCACTTATGAATATGCGGCTTCTTTAGCAAACTTAGATATCGTTGGAATTGACTGTCACATCGGTTCACAATTGACCGAAACACAACCGTTTGTCGATGCTTTAGATCGCGTGATTGTGATGATTGATACCTTAAAAGAAATGGGTATTCAGCTAAAACACATTGATATTGGCGGTGGTTTAGGGGTGACTTATAAAGATGAAACTCCACCAACGGTTGAAGAATATGCCAATGCTTTACGTCCCGCTTTAGAAAAGTTAGGTCTTAAAGTGTATATGGAACCGGGTCGTAGTATCTCTGCCAATGCGGGCGTGCTGCTAACAAAAGTTGATTTACTCAAACCGACCAATCATCGTAACTTTGCGATTATTGACGCTGCCATGAATGACTTAATCCGTCCTGCGTTATATGAAGCATGGATGGACATTCAGCCCGTAACCCCACGTACTGATGTTGAAACGCTAGAGTGGGATGTGGTTGGTGCAATTTGTGAAACAGGTGATTTCTTGGGTAAAGAACGTCAGCTTGCGATCAAAGAAAATGATGTTTTAGCTGTAATGGGTGCGGGCGCATACGGTTTTGTGATGAGTTCTAACTACAACAGCCGTGGTCGTGCAGCTGAAGTCATGGTCGATGCAGATCAAGCACATTTAATTCGTGAACGTGAAAGCATTGAATCGCTGTGGGAAAGAGAGCGTTTATTGCCATAAGGGGAATTCGAGATGTTATTAGAATTTACCAAAATGCATGGTCTGGGCAATGACTTCATGGTGGTTGATCTCATCAGCCAGCGTGCGTATTTGGATGCGCTGACTATTCAACGCCTTGCAGACCGCCACTTCGGGATTGGCTTTGACCAACTCCTGATTGTGGAACCGCCCGATTTGCCAAATGTTGATTTTAAATATCGCATTTTCAATGCCGATGGTTCTGAAGTGGAGCAGTGCGGCAATGGTGTGCGTTGTTTTGCGCGTTTTGTGCATGAACGTCAGCTTACGACCAAAACCAAAATCAAGGTGCAAACCAAGGCAGGCATTGTAGAACCTGAATTGGGGCAAAATGGTTGGGTGCGGGTGAATATGGGCTATCCAAAATTCTTACCGCATGAGATTCCATTCATTGCAGATGAGCCTGATAATTTATACGACATCGCGCTGAAAGATGGTGCTGCATTGACCATTGATGTGGTGAATATGGGCAATCCGCATGCTGTCACCATTGTGCCCGATGTATTGACTGCCGATGTGGCAGGAATTGGCCCACAAGTAGAATCACATGAGCGTTTCCCGCAGCGCGTCAATGCAGGTTTTATGCAAATCATTGACGAAAAACATGCACGTTTGCGTGTGTTTGAACGTGGCGTGGGTGAAACCTTGGCTTGTGGGACAGGTGCATGTGCTGCAGCCGTTTCGGGTATGCGTCGTGGCTTATTGTCTAATTCAGTTGAAATTGAACTGGCAGGTGGTAAGTTGCAAATCGAATGGCGTGAAGGTGATGTGGTGTGGATGACAGGGCCAACTGCTAACGTCTATCACGGTCATTTGGATTTAAATTATTTTCAGGGTTGATGCTTCGTTCCAACATGAACGGATGATTAATCTTACTTAAAAGCACGATTCAAAACGAATGGTGCTTTTTTGTATCTTGCGGCATGGATCAGGTATGCTGTACCGAACGTCATTCTAAAAACTTCTACTCATTATGCCGCAACTGATTTTTTTACCTGGCGCTTCAGGCAATACCGCATTTTTTCATCCTCTAATCGAAAAGATTGAAAAATTGCCGTGGCAGAATGTTGTAAAAATTGTGGCTTATCCTGAGTTTAATCATCAACCTGCACATTCACAGGTACATGATTTTACAAGTTTGCAGGCTTATGTGTTGGCGAATATCCCAGATGATTGCATTATCATTGCACAGTCGATGGGCGGTATTTTTGCAGTTGCTGCCGCGTTGCAATATCCAGAAAAAGTGAAAGGATTGGTATTGGCTGCAACATCTGGTGGCATGGATTTAAGCAGTTTTCAGGCGCAAGATTGGCGACAAGACTATAAAGCAAGTGATTTAAATTATCCTGACTGGTTTGTTGAGGCAAAAGTCGATTACACAGCAGACTTCGCTAAAATCAACATGCCTATTTTGTTGTTATGGGGTGATCAAGACCCTATAAGTCCACTGGCGGTAGGTGAGTTTTTACAACAACAATTTCCACAAGCCGTATTAAAAATTGTGCATGATGGTGATCATTTGTTTTTAGAAACACATGCAGATCAGGCGGCTGAACACATTGCTGCTTATTTATCTCAGTTTGCCGCATTTCAGCAATCGGAGCGTGACTAATGTACGATCCGCAGCAACTATTAAAGATGTGGCTCAAAGAGCGTGAAATACAACAGCAGTCACCACATACATTAAAAGCCTACGCGCGCGATTTAAATGATTTTTTTAACTTTTGTGAGCAACAACAACTTGCCTTATATGATGTAGAAGCTGCAGATTTGCGCCATTATTTAGCGCAAAAAGTAGAACAGCAACAATTAAATAGCAGCAGTTTGCAGCGCATGTTGTCAGCGATTCGTCAGTTTATGAAATGGGCTGAGCATGGACAATATTTACAATTTAATCCAATTGATAATTTTCAGTTAAAACGTCAGCCAAGACCTTTGCCAGGTTTGATTGATATTGAAACGATTCATCAAATTTTGGATCAGCCAGAACCTGAAACTGAAGTCCAACAACAAATGTGGCGACGCGATAAAGCGATTTTAGAATTGCTATATTCGAGTGGTTTGCGCCTAGCAGAAGTACAAAGTTTACATATCCGCGATTTGGATTTTAACCGTCAATTGCTGCGCATAACAGGTAAAGGCAATAAAACCCGCATTGTGCCTTTTGGTCGTAAAGCCAAAGATGCAGTGATGCAATGGTTACAGATTTATCCTCTGTGGCAGGGCGATTTTGTACCCGATGCAGCATTGTTTATTACCCAAAAAGGCGAACCTTTAAAAGCACGACAAATTGAAAATCGGGTGAAGTTTCAGGCGCAGCGCGCAGGTGTTAATGTCGATTTGCATCCGCACTTATTGAGGCACTGTTTTGCCAGTCACATGCTGTCGAATAGTGGGGATATACGTGCAGTCCAAGAAATGCTTGGGCATAGCAATTTAAGTACCACGCAAATTTATACCCATGTCGATTTTGATCAGTTAGCACGGGTTTATGATCAGGCACATCCACGTGCGAGTAAAAAGTAAAGCTTTTGCTTAAAGTAGGCATTATTTTTGCTGGTTATAATATAGCTATTTCATACTGAAATATTATTCTCACAGTCAGTTGCTAAGTCTTAGTGCTGTACTTAATATTTTAAGCAAAGCGCTTTCACCTAGATGTCATTGCAACTATTGTAGAATAATAAAAAAGTGAGTTATGAAGTATAAAAGAAGCAGAAAGAGTGGGTCACATGAATAATAGACATGGATGGCATTATTTTTGTTCCACTGCATAACACTTTGGATATCAAATGATAGGCAAAACCATGATTTCAAATCTTCAAGAAAAATATGAACAATTGAGCCCAAGCCAAAAAGAAATTTTTGCAGGTTATGGCCTGCGTCAAGTGAAACATTTTGTTGAAATAAGTTTGCCGATGATTGAAAAAGAATTACCTGCCGATTGTGTAGTGCAGGGCATTAATGCCGAAGGTAAAATGCAAGCGATTCATCCACAAACACAACAAAGCTATGTGTGGATTTCAGATCAACAGTGGCAAGCAGGCCCAAATCCAAGCAGTAAAATAGATTCGAAACAAGATTTTATTGCAGTCTGGGAAATTTTTAATTTACATGCGTATGAATTGATTGATCTGAGTCATATCCACCGTGATTTCTTGGAAACTCAGCAAGTTTAAGCTGAGTTTTTTATCTCCCTTATCAGGGAGCTAGTGTAGTGAATGTACATAAATATCCATAAAAATAAAATAGATTGTTTAATTCATATTCAATCAATTGCTAAATACGGATTTGTGAACCAACAGTCACATTTTAAAAGCGCATTTATATCTGAAACAAACTGTAAAAAAATAAAGTTTTCTATCTTAAATGACAGTCAGATTATAGGGTTTTATGTAAGGAAATTTACCTTTGTTGTAGGCGGAACAGAATTCAAACTGAATTTTAATTAATCTTAGTGATGACATAGACAAGTATAAAAAATAATATAAATCAAAGTTTAAAATTAAATATATAATCGTCGTTTGGTTTGTTTATTTTTAGAAATAAAAAAGTATGAACGCATCGTTCAGTTAATTTTGGTCATTTTTAGACTTGTTTAGACAATTCAGACTTGACCGAAATGCCAATCACATAGCAAGATAGGACACCTAAAAAATTTAAAGCGAAGAGTTATTATTAACTTTTCTCAATATTTACTTTTGCTAAAACAGCCGAGGATTACATGAAGGCTCTTGTTGCTGTAAAACGAGTGGTAGATGCCAACGTTAAAGTTCGCGTTAAGCCGGATAATAGTGGAGTTGACCTGACTAACGTTAAGATGTCAATTAACCCATTCTGTGAAATCGCAGTGGAAGAGGCGGTTCGTTTAAAAGAAAAAGGAACTGTTTCAGAAATCGTAGTGGTATCCATTGGTCCTAAAGAAGCGCAGGAACAAATCCGTTCTGCAATGGCGCTTGGTGCAGACCGCGGTATTCTGGTTGAAGCTGATGACAGCCAACTGGGTGCGCTGGAAATCGCTAAAATTCTTAAAGGCGTTGTTGACGCTGAACAACCACAATTGATCCTTCTTGGTAAGCAAGCAATTGATGATGACTCGAATCAGGTTGGTCAGATGCTTGGCGCTTTACTGGGTGCAGGTCAGGGTACTTTTGCTTCAGAAGTAAAAGTAGATGGCGACAAAGTTCAGGTAACACGTGAAATTGACGGTGGTTTACAAACTGTTGAGCTTGCACTTCCTGCAATCATCACCACTGACTTACGTTTGAATGAGCCACGTTATGCGGCACTTCCAAACATCATGAAAGCACGTAAAAAACCGCTAGACACCAAATCTCCTGCAGATTATGGCGTTGCAACAGGTTCTAAGCTGAAAACTGTAAAAGTTGAAGCACCTGCCGAGCGTAAAGCGGGCGTACAAGTGAAATCTGTAGATGAGCTTGTAGAAAAATTGAAAAACGAAGCGAAAGTGATCTAATACAGAAGGATAAAAATCATGAGTATTTTAGTTATCGCTGAGCACGACAATAAAGCACTAAATGGTGCAACATTAAACGTTGTTGCTGCAGCTCAAAAAATCGGTGGTGATATCACTGTATTGGTTGCGGGTTCTGGTGCACAAGCAGTTGCAGACCAAGCAGCTAAAGTTGCAGGCGTAAGCAAAGTATTACTTGCTGATGATACAGCTTATGCAAATCAATTGGCTGAAAACGTAGCAAAACTTGTTGCAGAATTAGGCAAAGGTTATAGCCATATCCTTGCTGCCTCTACAACAACTGGTAAAAACATTTTACCGCGTGCGGCTGCACTTCTTGATGTTAGCATGATCACAGACATCGTCGCTGTAGATTCTGCAAAGACATTCAAACGTCCAATTTATGCAGGTAACGCGATTGCAACTGTAGAATCTTCAGAAGCGATTGTGGTAGGTACTGTACGTGGTACAGCATTTGACCCAGTGGCTGCAGAAGGTGGTTCGGCTGCGGTTGAAGCTGCGACTGTGACAGGTGATGCTGGTATTTCTAAATTTGTTTCTGAAGAAATTGTGAAATCAGAGCGTCCAGAATTAACTGCAGCTCGTATTGTAGTTTCTGGTGGTCGTGGTGTAGGTTCTGGTGAGAACTATCACAAAGTACTTGATCCATTAGCAGACAAACTTGGTGCAGCGCAAGGTGCATCTCGTGCAGCGGTTGATGCGGGCTTCGTGCCAAACGACATGCAAGTAGGTCAAACAGGTAAAATCGTTGCACCTGATTTGTACATCGCTGTAGGTATCTCTGGTGCGATTCAGCACTTGGCAGGTATGAAAGACTCTAAAGTGATCGTTGCGATCAACAAAGACGAAGAAGCGCCAATCAACGCAGTAGCTGACTACTGGTTAGTGGGTGACTTGAACACTGTTGTTCCAGAATTGGTTTCTAAAATCTAATTACTGAACACAGTCTATAACGCCTCTATGTGAATAACATAGAGGCGTTTTTTATTGTCTTTTTTTTAATATTCTCGATTCATTTCGTTGTATTTTTAAT
Organism: Acinetobacter sp. PW68; assembly: GCF_020982655.1. Lineage (NCBI taxonomy): Bacteria > Pseudomonadati > Pseudomonadota > Gammaproteobacteria > Moraxellales > Moraxellaceae > Acinetobacter > Acinetobacter sp. PW68. The sequence goes on from NZ_JAHZSX010000001.1 coordinate 815,111, forward strand.
TTAGACGCAGTGATTAGCTATAAGTGCATCATGTGAACTAATCGTATATGTGGGTACATATTGAGCACGCGGATGCTGAAGATATTTTGACGTTACGCTTAAAAATATGACGCACTTTTGTTTCTTGGGTGTGAATATGATTTACCTAAAAAACCACCATTAAATTTAAGTAAATTAACAAGATTAAGATCATCTCTAAAGCACAAAAACACAGGCGTATATGCTATAATTTTTCGCTAGTTTTTATTTTTAGCCTGCATTTCAGGCTAATCATTTGCAAGTTTTACGACATATAAAATGCAAGCAAAATTTGTTTGCAGAATAAGGAGTATGCATGAGCGTATCGGAAATTAGACCGATTGCCATTGAGGATGAACTCAAGCACTCGTATTTAGACTATGCGATGAGCGTGATTGTGTCACGTGCGCTGCCAGATGTACGAGATGGTCTAAAACCTGTGCATCGTCGTGTGCTATTCGCAATGCACGAATTGGGCAATGACTACAACAAAGCTTACAAAAAGTCTGCCCGTGTAGTCGGTGACGTCATCGGTAAATATCACCCTCACGGTGATTTTGCAGTTTACGAAACAATTGTTCGTATGGCGCAAGATTTCAGTTTGCGTTATCAATTGGTCGATGGTCAGGGTAACTTCGGTTCGATTGATGGCGATAGTGCCGCAGCCATGCGTTATACCGAAGTCCGTATGCGCAAACTTACCCACGAATTGCTGGCCGATTTAGAAAAGGACACCGTCGATTGGGAAGATAACTACGACGGCTCTGAGCGTATTCCTCAAGTGATGCCTACGCGTATTCCAAACCTATTGGTCAATGGTGCTGCAGGTATTGCTGTAGGTATGGCGACCAATATGGCACCGCACAACATGACTGAAGTGGTGCATGCATGTTTGGCTTATGCAGACAACCCAAATATTTCAATTGAAGGGTTGATGGAACATATTACAGGTCCGGACTTTCCTACAGGGGGCATCATTTACGGTAAATCAGGCATTGTCGATGCTTACCGTACAGGTAAAGGCCGTTTGCATATTCGTGGTAAGTATCATTTTGAAGAAGATCAAAAGTCTGGTCGTACTACCATCGTCTTTACTGAAATCCCTTATCAGGTCAACAAAGCCAAAACCATTGAGCGTATTGCTGAACTGGTGAAAGAGAAGAAACTCGAAGGTATTTCAGAATTACGTGATGAGTCTGATAAAGAAGGGATGCGTATTGCAATTGATCTGAAGCGTGGTGAAAACGCTGAAGTGATTGTGAATAACCTGTTCTTAAATACGCAGTTAGAAAACTCATTCAGCATCAACATGGTCTGCCTAGACAATGGTCAGCCAAAATTGATGAACCTGAAAGATATTATTGCGGCATTTATTCGTCACCGCCAAGAAGTAGTGACCCGCCGTACCATGTTCGAGTTGCGTAAAGCGCGTGAACGTGGACACATCTTAGAAGGCTTAACCGTTGCGTTGGCCAATATTGATGCCATCATCGAAACCATTAAATCTTCTGCCAACCCAGCCGAAGCGCGTGAGCGTTTACAGGCAGGCGAGTGGGCAGCAGGTGGTGTAGTTGCGTTATTGGAAAAAGCAGGTTCAGTTTCTGTACGTCCAGATGAAATTGAAGGCGAAGACCCTAACCGCCCGTTTGGTTTAGATGGTCAGATCTATCGTTTATCACCTGCGCAAGTGACCGCAATTTTAGAATTACGTTTGCATCGTTTAACAGGTCTAGAACAAGACAAGTTACATGCAGAATATTCTGAAATTTTGGCACAAATTGCTGAATTAACTGCAATTTTGAATGACTTTAATTTGTTGATGGGCGTGATTCGTGAAGAGTTGGCGCAAGTTTTACAGCAATATGGCGATGCACGTCGTACTGAAATTGTAGAATCTCGCATTGATTTCTCGCGTGAAGATTTAATCCCAGAAGAACAAGTGGTACTGACAGTATCACAAACAGGTTATGCAAAAACTCAACCATTGTCAGATTACGCAGCGCAGCGTCGTGGTGGTCGTGGTAAATCTGCTACGTCGATGAAAGAAGACGATTATGTGCAGCATTTAATTGTGACGTCCAACCACGCAACGGTGTTGTGCTTTACCGATGTGGGTAAAGTGTACCGTCTGAAAGTGTTTGAAGTGCCGCAAGCATCGCGTGGTGCTAAAGGTCGTCCAATGGTGAACTTGTTGCCGTTAGATGCCAACGAAACCATCACCGCGATTTTACCTGTCATTGATGCACCGAAGAAATTTACTGAGCGGTTGGCAGACTTCCGTAGCTATGTGAAAGCCAATGCGGCACATCTACAAACCAACGCAATCATTGCTGCACATTATCCAGAATTAGAGGCTGCCTTTGCTGAATTAGCAGATGGTGATGATTTATCTGACGCATTACGTGTGCAATTGAAACAATTGGGTGTAGAGCTTTCTGCAACCGATTTAGATGATGAGATTATTGCGGAATTTGCATCACAAGCAGAAGCCTTGCGTAAAAACTTCTATGTCTTTATGGCAACGGCATCAGGTACAGTGAAACGTGTTGAATTGGAACAATTCAGTAACGTGCGTTCGAATGGTTTACGTGCCATTGAATTGAATGAAGAAGACACTTTAATTGGTGTTGCAATTACCGATGGCGAACAGCAAATTATGTTGTTCTCTAATGAAGGTAAAGCCATTCGTTTTGCTGAAACTGATGTGCGGTCAATGGGTCGTGCGGCCAAAGGTGTACGTGGTATGCGCGTCAGCTTTGGTTCTGCGCAAGTTGAAGATGTCGAAGATGCAGAAGTAGATAGCGATGATGAAGATAATTCAGATTCAGCACTCATCAGTCGTATTGTATCGCTAGTTGTAGTACCAGAAACAGGCGAAGTTTTGTGTGCTTCGGCGAATGGTTATGGTAAGCGTACACCTGTAGATGACTTCCCAACCAAAAAACGTGGCGGTAAAGGCGTGATTGCCATTAAGACCTCTGAACGTAATGGTGAATTGGTCGGTGCAGTTGCGATTGATGAAAGCAAAGAGCTGATGCTGATTTCTGATGGCGGTACATTAGTGCGTACTCGCGCTTCTGAAGTGGCACAAACAGGTCGTAATGCACAAGGTGTGCGTTTAATCCGCTTAGGTGAAAACGAAACATTGGTGGGTGTAGAGGCAATTGAAGCTGTGGAAGAAGAGGACGATTTACTGGCCGAGGAGCTAAATGCAGAATCTTCAGAAACTCCTGCAGCAGCTGATGTGCAAGCGGAAGATGCTCCAGTAGAAAACAATCAAACTGAATCTGCTTCAGATGACCAAAACTCAACTGACTAAAGTGTGAGCGCAAGATGCTCGCATTGCATGAATTAAGGACGCTTCGGCGTCCTTCTTCTTATGCCGCATAAATGGAAATAAACATGACGATGAAAATACGATGTGTAATATGCGCTACAATTTTAAGTTTAGTAGGCTGTGGTCAGGTACAAGACAATGTGCCTGAACCGACAGAAGCACAACAACAGGTTGCATTCTCAGCATATACCGACCTACAAAAGGGGCAATACGAGCAATTTTTGTCACATTTAGAACCTGAGTTACAACAGTATTTTCAGGAGAATCAACGGGTCATGAAAAAATTCACTAGTGCCATTCCTAAAGATACAGAGCGTTCCCGCACCTTAATGATCAAGAAAATTGAGCAGCAAGCCAATCACAGTCAGCAATACAAAGTCAGCTATGAAATTGCCTATCCTAAAAACTTGGTGCAATACGATGTCAGTTTTGATGAGGGAACAAATGCGCTAACCGCAAAGAATCAACCTAAAATTCGGAATTTAAATATTCAGGTCTTTGGTGAGTAAATAAATTTATTGTGCATAGCTGATGTCAAAATGTACATTGTGCGAAAATTGATTAAGATTGATTTTATGACTGCATCTGCCACTTGGCATTGAAATAATTTTATGCAAGTCAGGGCAAGATGTGGTTAAATGCCATCATTTTATTGTGTTTCACATAGATAAGGAAAAATCATGCGCGCGTACAATTTCTGTGCTGGTCCTGCTGCATTACCTACAGCCGTTTTAGAAAAAGCCCAAGCTGAAATGCTAGATTGGCATGGCAAGGGACTTTCCATTATGGAAATGAGCCATCGTAGCAAAGACTATGTGGCAGTTGCAGAAAAGGCAGAAGCAGATTTACGCACTTTATTGAATATTCCTGAGAACTACAAAGTATTGTTCTTGCAAGGTGGTGCATCGCTACAATTTTCTGCAATTCCATTGAATTTGTTGGGTAAAAATAATAAGGCAGATTATATCCATACGGGTATTTGGTCTGAAAAAGCTTTAAAAGAAGCGCAGCGCTATGGCGATATTCATGTCGTTGAAGCAGGCATTCAGATTGAAGGTAAGCATGCCATTAGCGAACAAAGCCAATGGAACTTATCGAGTGATGCTGCCTATGTGCATTATGCAGATAATGAAACCATTGGTGGTTTACAGTTTGCCAATATTCCTGAAACGGACAAGCCGTTAGTATGTGATTTCTCATCAAGCATTTTATCTGCACCTTTAGATATCTCTAAATTTGGTCTGATTTATGCAGGTGCGCAAAAAAATATTGGCCCAGCAGGCTTAACCATCGTGATTGTACGTGAAGATTTACTTGATCAAGCCAAGCCTGAAACTCCGAGCATTTTGGAATATTCAGCACAGGCGAAAAACGGATCAATGGTGAATACACCTGCAACTTATGCATGGTATTTATCTGGTTTAGTATTTGAGTGGCTATTGCAAAACGGTGGAGTAGATGCGATTCATCAAGCTAACCTAGAAAAAGCGAAACTGTTATACGGTTATATCGATTCAAGCGATTTCTACGCGAATCCAATTTATAGCGCAAACCGTTCAATTATGAACGTTCCGTTTACTTTGGCTGATGCCGCACTAGAAAAACAATTCTTGCAAGAAGCTGAAGACAACCGTTTGTTGAACCTGGCAGGTCACCGTTCTGTAGGTGGCATGCGTGCAAGTATTTATAATGCAGTGCCATTAGAAGGCGTACAAGCTTTGGTTAACTTTATGGATGACTTTGCAAAACGTCATGATTAATAGAAAGTGGTGAAAGCAAAAACCCAGCTTGTATTAGCTGGGTTTTTTTATAGAAATAGGTAAGATGTTATAGTGGGTTATGAGCGAGTAAAGCTTAGAACACAAAAAAGTGTAAGCCATAGGCGGAGAGCAGCATGCCTAATGCAAAAAATACACAAGACATCGGGTCGAGCTGAAAGCGTTGCTCAAGTTGATGTTCAACATGCTGTAAGTTTTCTTCTTGCACGATTTTCATAGATATTATTTTCCGATGATCTATTTATCGTTAAATATTTAAATACGGCTATATTTTTAGCATAAAAAATTGATTAAATAAAGTACTAATTTTATTTTAAGCAGATTTAAGTATCGATATTGAAATAATTACAGCAGATTTTCCAAATCCTTGCTGTTTAAGGCTTTGCGATTATCTGATGCAATTCTATTTTAAATAATTTATCCACAACTTATATATTAAATTGAGTTGATTTTTGAATTTATAATAAAATTTAAAACTGTGGATAAATGTGCCTATTTTGAATTTAAAACGATTAAATAACCGGCAGTTTATCCACAATTCTTTTATAAAGGCAACGATTTAACCCTAAATAAAATAAAAAATCGCCCATCTTTTAGATACATTGTATCGATGGGCGATTAGAAAGGTTAAATAAATAACTTACTGTTTTTTATTGTGAATGTGGGCTTGAATCCAAATGTTGCCACGAATGTATTGTCCAATTTCAAAATTTTGATGGGCAGGGTTTTTGGTGGCAATACGAATCAAAATAGCAGGCTGATTTTCGTCATGAATCAGGGTGACATCATAAACAGTATAGTTTTGATTCATGAATTCAAAACTGGTTTTGCCAACCACGTTGCCCTGAAACCATGCTTCATCTTCCTGACCAATATTTTCACCATATAAATATGCCACCATTTTAGAAAAATCGACTGTGACGGGTGCTTTATCATCTTCAGACTTAGGTTGCCATGCATCAATTTGTTCTTGCAGGTTAGCAGGGGCAACACCATCATTAGCCGCTAAAATATCATTCAGCGCGCGGTGATGTTTAATTGAAGCAGGATCATCGACTACCAATTGTTCACCTTCAGTTACAGCTTCTAGTTCATACGCCCATGCGTTTAAGTTCACCCAATAGCTTTGATCTTTTTGGTAATGTTGATGGTTGACACTGTATAAACTATCAAAAGCATAGACAATGCTATTGTTACCTAAATTGAGTCGAAGCACCGCTTGAGTATTAGATTTGCAACTAATGATACGTTCAATTTTAGCTTCAACTTTGTAAGGGCTTTCAAAGCAAGGGAAGGCAGTTTGTACAGCTTGTGGTTTGTTATTTTCAACCGCAATCACTTGCATCAATTGAATCGATTGTTGGCTTGGGCCTTGAATTAGCCACGTACTTTGATCCATTTCTGCTTCATGACGGCATAAACCCATTGGCATAATTGGTGCATCTAGAGCCAGCCCTAACCATTTTGGAACTTCGGTGCAGGGTTCATCCGTGAGTAAATTCCAATGTTCAACATGGCTGCCGAAGTTCTGATCTTCAATGCGGATGATTTCTGGTCTATTTTGATTGTTCATAAGCACTTTGAGATGTTAGGTTCTTTTGTTTACTCTTAGATCGAGGGTTATTTCGATTTTTCAAGTCTTTGGCTAAAATTTCATGTTTTGCAACTGCATTTGCAAAGGTTGTGCATAGCTATACAGCACAACAAAATCCATTTATCTACACTTTAACATGCAATTCTGAGCATTTTAAACATACTGCAATTAAATGAGTTTGATACACTAGTCGCATATTATTATCAGGGATGCACAGTGCTGCCATTTAAACTTTGGGTTGATGCAGATGCATTGCCTAAAATTCTAAGAGAAGTCATTTTACGTGCTTCAGATCGTTACCAGCTTGAAGTTACTTTTGTTGCCAATCAATCGGTGGGGATTACGCCTTCGGTACGGATTAACTCTATTCAAGTCATGCATGGTGCCGATGCTGCTGATCAGGAAATTGTAGATCGCATGAAGGAACACGATATTGTGATCACGCAGGATATTCCATTGGCGGCACAAGTGATTGAAAAGGGTGGAATTGCAATTCATCCAAGGGGTGAAATTTATACCATTGCCAATGTGAAAGCGCGCCTGCATTTGCGTGATTTTATGGATACGTTGCGTGGCGCAGGTGTTCAAACAGGCGGGCCAGCGCCTATTTCAGAACGTGATAAACGCGAATTTTCAAGTAGTTTAGACCAAACCATCCAAAAGCAAAAACGTAAAACCGCTTAACACGAGTCCTGTATGCCTTCTAAAACCAATATTATGATGACTTATGCCTTATTGGTTTTTATTTGGGCAACGACGCCTTTAGCAATTGTTTGGAGCGTGTCAGATTTACACATGCTTTGGGCTTTGGTGCTGCGTTTTTTCATTGCTTTGCCTTTAGCGGTTATTTTACTGCTGCTGTTAAAAGTGAAATTTCCACATCATCTACAAGCGTGGCATAGTTATCTGGCAGGCTCATTTAGTCTGATCGGTTCTCAAATTTTTACCTACCTTGCCACCGCTTATTTAAGTTCAGGTATTATTGCTCTGATGTTTGGTCTAACACCTATTATGGCGGGGTTGATTGGTCGGTTTGTGTTTCAGTTGCATTTGGCACGTATTCAATGGATTGGGATGACAGTGTCCATTTTAGGGCTTGGTATTATCTGCTTTGGTGGCGAAACACAGCATGTGCACCCTCTGGGTATTGTTTTAATGTTGTTTAGTGTACTGACCTACACTGTATCAATTTTTTGGGTGAAAAAAATCAATGCGCAGGTTGAACCTGTAGCACAGGCAACAGGTTCCATCTTGGTATCGACCATTGCGGCTTTATGTATTGTGCCCTTTATTTGGCCATTTATACCGACTAGCTTGCCAAGTCTTAAATCTATTGTAGCTTTGCTTTATACCGTGATCATGGCTTCTTTGATTGCGATGTTTTGTTATTTTAAATTGGTACAGAATATTCAGGCGACCACTTTATCTTTAACCACCGTTATGACGCCAATGATTGCCTTGTTAATTGGTGCGCTACTCAATCAAGAAGCTTTGTCGGTTATGGTTTTTTTGGGCGCTTTGATTTTATTGTCAGGCTTGGTGCTGTATTTTTATCGTGATCTTAAAGCGAGTCGGGCATTAGCACGGAAAATTAAAACACCATCTTAAAGATTGGCAAAGATGGTGTCATCCACCTAATTTTGTATACGCGAAGATGCAGAAATGATGAATTTTATTTAGATTGCGTTTGTTGTAAAGCAACAACTTCAGCAAGCTTGACGCGGTCCTGAGGGTATAAAGTAATAAAATACGCCCCGGTACGATACTGCCCATTTTCTTCTTCACGGCTGTAAACCACTTGCGCCGTTGCGGCTATGTGGAAAAAGTTTTCAGGATGGCTGAGCGTGACATGAATATAACTTCCAGGGTTTAATTCACGTTCACTATAAAAACTTAAACCGCTTTCTGAAAAATTGATCTGTTCAGGTACAGGTAACATGCTTTGTACAATTGTATCGTATAAAGACCCTGTAATAAGGTTTAATTTTTGGTTGAATAAGGATAAGATTCGTGCAATTTGTTGATCTTTTTCAGTTAATTGTTCTAATTCGTAGTTTAATGCATGATCAAATTGATCTAATTCTGCGAGTAGTAGAAAATAACGCGGTAAAACAAAATTAGCATCATAAGGGTCATTTAGCGCAACATCTTCAGAAATGATCTGGTAATTGATTCTCAGGGCAGCATCAATTCGTGACAGGACTCGACGATCAGACGCGACGCTTTGATGCTGTAAATTTTCCATAATGTATTACCTCGGACTTTGATGGTATGTTTAAACCAATCTCGTTATATATAGGGTTGAGATATACGCGCGCTCGGCGCAGTAACCACTTTATTTCTTTTATTGCCTTAGTTTCGATGATCGGTCTAACTTTAGGTGTTGCCGTCCTCATTACCGTACTTTCGGTGATGAATGGTTTTGATCGTGAGTTAAAAAATCGTGTCTTAGGTATGATACCTCAAGCCACTGTTTCATCAACGCAAATTTTAACAAATTGGCCAGAACTTGCAACGAAAGTTGAGCAGCATAAGCATGTTGTTGGTGCTGCGCCATTCACGCAATTGCAAGGCATGTTGACCGCACAAGGGCAAGTGTCGGGTATTATGGTCACGGGAATTGAACCCGAATACGAAAAGAAAGTATCCATCATTCAAAACCATATGGTTGCAGGCAGTATCGATAACCTGAAAAAGGGTGAATTTGGTATTGTTTTGGGTAAACAAATGACTGATGCCTTAGGCTTGGGCTTAAATGACAGCATCACCTTGGTTTTACCTGAAGCGACGCCGTCACCTGCAGGAGTTGTACCACGTTTTAAACGCTTTAAAGTAGTTGGTATTTTTAGTATTGGTGCAGAAGTTGATTCAATGATGGGATATATCGCCCTGAATGATGCTTCGACTTTGCTGCGTTTACCCGATGGTGCGCAAGGTGTACGTCTAAAACTGGATGATATTTTTGCTGCACCACAAGTATCTCGAGATATTGTGCAAGAGTTACCTGCTAACTTTTATGCTTCAGACTGGACGTATACTCACGGCAACTTGTTTAGCGCCATTCAAATGGAAAAGGCCATGGTAAGCCTATTGTTATTCCTGATTGTTTTGGTGGCTGCATTTAATATTGTGTCGTCTTTAGTGATGGTCGTGACTGATAAAAAATCGGATATTGCGATTTTAAGAACCTTGGGCGCATCACCAAGCACGATAACTAAAATTTTTATGGTGCAAGGTACGGTCATTGGGGTTATTGGCACAGTTTCAGGTGCGATCTTGGGGATTATTTTTGCGTCTAGTATTAGTGGCTTTATTGCATGGCTGAACAATACATTAGGGCTAAATTTATTTGATGCCTACTTTATCAACTACTTACCTTCCTATTTAAGATGGCAGGATGTGGTGGTGATTGTAAGTTTGTCGTTAATTTTAAGTTTCTTGGCGACGATCTATCCTGCGTTACGTGCCGCGAAAATTCAACCAGCAGAGGCATTGCGTTATGAGTAATATTGTTCTGGAAGCCAAGCAAGTTTCTAAACACTTTACCGATGGCAAAACCACTGTTGAAGTGATTCGTGGTTTAGATTTAAAAGTTCAGCAAGGACAGTTTGTATCGATTGTTGGAGCAAGTGGTTCGGGTAAAAGTACTTTGTTGCATGTTTTGGGTGGCTTGGACCGCCCAAGTACAGGCGAAGTATTTTTAAATGGGCAGCGTTTTGACAATTTAGGTGAAGCTGAGCGTGGTTATTTGCGTAATCAATACCTCGGTTTTGTTTATCAGTTTCACCATTTATTACCTGAGTTTAGTGCGCTTGAAAATGTCGCGATGCCGTTAATGTTACGTGCGGGCACAAATTATAAAGAGGTGAAGGCACAAGCAGAGTATCTGCTTGAGCGTGTTGGTTTATCGCATCGTTTAACCCATAAACCCGGTGAGCTTTCTGGGGGGGAACGTCAGCGTGTCGCATTGGCACGTGCATTGGTGGCGAAACCCGCACTCATGCTTGCCGATGAACCGACTGGAAACTTGGATCGTAAAACTGCAGTTAAAATTTTTGAATTGCTGCGTGAATTACGCAGTGAATTTAACATGGCAATGCTGATTGTGACCCATGATGAGGAGCTGGCAAAATCTGCCGATACAATTTTGCATATGCAAGATGGTATTTGGGTAGATACTTAGGGGCAGCGTAGCTGATAAACGCATTCAAAAGTGACAGCGTTTACAATAAATTGCTTGAATAAGATTGTTTTGTTGAAGCCCACTTCGGTGGGCTTTATCATGCATGTTAATAAAAATAATAAGTCTAATATTCATGCTGCAATTGATGGGATTGACTTGGGTGATTGGGATCGCCTGTGTCGGAATACGTTCTTCTTCTTTTCCAATACATCTTCTGACTGCCATGCCCAGTGCGATGGTTTTACTGATTCTATGCTGTGTCATCGCGCAGTATTTGTTGCAAGTTCGCTTATCTTCAATTTATTGGAAATGTTTGAATGTTGGTGTAGCAGGGGTTTTGAGTTATGCTCTCGGCTTGATCTATGCCGATACTCAGATGCAGCAGCGTTTACAATGGCGCGAGCTAAATCCTGAATTTACCGAAGTTGTAGTTTATGTCAGAGAGTTAAATCAACTGAATGACAACGGTATTTCACAAAAGATCGAGGTGTTAAGCCGACATCCTCAAACAGTGACCTGGTTAGCGAGTTTAGCTCAGACTCAAGTAGATCATGGGCAAAATTTAGAACTTGGACACTATTACAAATTAAGTGGAAAAATTCGCCCTGCACATAGTTATGCCACCGCAGGGGCATTTGATGTAGAGCGATGGTATTTACAACAAAATATCATGAGTGGTTTTCGGGTGGAGCAGGTTCAGCTCATTCCGCCAGAACAAATCTATGCCATGGGCTTTACACAACATTGGCGTGCACAACAAACGTTATGGGCAAAATTTCGTTTATGGATTGAGCAGCAGCGTTATCAAATTCGTTTGTTTATTCAGCAGCAACCTTTGCAGCACCCAGGTCTCATTCTTGCACTTCTTATAGGAGATAAAAGCTTATTAGATGCAGAAATCGAAGCGCAATTTCAGCGTTTTGGAATTAGTCACTTATTGGCAATTTCAGGACCGCATGTGCTGATTTTTGCAGGCATGCTCTGTTGGGCGTTGCATCAGCTTATTCGGTGTTATCGTCCGCATTGGTATTTGTGGATGCCTAAACAATATTTGCTCATGTTGCCATTTTTAAGTTGTGTATTGCTGTATACCGCCTTTGTTGGTTTTGAAATTCCTGCCTTAAGAACCTTGCTCATGTGCAGTCTCGTTACAGCGATGCTGGTGATGAAGCAGAAGCTTCAAGGTTTTGCCTTACTTATTTATAGTGCTGCATTATTGCTATGGTTTGATCCTTTAAGTGTGCTGTCTGCTGCTTTTTGGTTGTCATACGGTGCGTGTTTTATTCTGCTGCGTATTTATCAAAGCCTGAGTGAGCAACCTCGTATAGACCTGAATCGTTGGCAGCAACTGAAACATGCCAGCAAAATTTTAATTGAATCACAATGGAAAATTTTTATTGCCTTATTTCCTTTGGTGATTGTGTTTTTTAAACAAGTGGCGTGGATTGCACCGCTTATTAATATCATCGCAATTCCATTGATTGGTATGCTGATTGTGCCTTTAGATATTTTGGCAGGAATTTTCTTTTTTATTTTTGAACCTTTGGCATCGCTGCTGTTCCAATTAAATGATCTGCTCGTGGCTTTATTAAGCTTGATTTTTCAGGGAATGGAAACGATTTTTGCACCACGGTTACACACTTTGTCGATGTCTGCAACGGTGTATGTTTGTCTTTGTTTAGGCTTATTTCTGCTATTTTTACCACAATCGGTATTGCCTAAAACTTGGGCAATCTTATGTTTTATTCCACTGATTATAGTCGATAGCCAACGACAACCATTTGAATTAACAGTACTCGATGTGGGGCAGGGACAAGCTTTATTTTTACGTTCAGGTCATTACAACATGATGATTGATGTGGGTGGTTCTTATGATGAAAGTAAGTTTAGTATTGGACAGCAAATTTTACGTCCATTTTTAGCGGTACATGGCGTCAAGCAATTGGATTTGGTGGTTTTAAGTCATTTAGACCAAGACCATAGTGGTGCATTTCCTCATTTGCAAAATGAAGTCAATATTCAGCATGTCTTTGCCAATCAGACCGTAGATGTGGCAATAAATAGCAAGTTTAATTTGTGTCAGCAAGGGCAACAGTGGTCTTTACCACATCAGGTACAGATACAAGTTTTATCTCCTAAACCGAGTCAATTACCCTATGCCGCACAGCAACAAAATGAGTTGTCATGTGTGTTGTATATTTCAGTCCCATCAGCACAGCCATATCAGCATTTTTTAGTGATGGGCGATGCAGGTTGGGCAACTGAATATCAATTGTTGCAGGAATATCCTGATTTAAAAGTAGATGTGTTAATTTTGGGTCATCATGGGAGTAAGCACAGTTCTGCCTATGATTTTTTAGCACATTTTAAACCCAAATTGGCCGTGGCATCTGCAGGTTTTGATAATCGTTATGGACATCCTAGTTCTTTAGTTCAGCAACGCTTGGCTGCGCTCAATATTCCGTTCATCAATACCATACAACAGGGCAGCGTACGTTTTTCTGTAGATGCACAACAGCGTATGCTTATACAGCCGTATCGGCAGCAGAAATTGTGGTTGCAGCGTTAGTTTGGTTCTGTGTCTGGGCACGTACAGCCTGCACATCTGCCAAGGCTTCTTGCACAGGTTTATGATAGACCCCGCGTAAATCTGGATGGGCTTTATAGCGTTTATAACTCCAGTGATAATGTGTAGGATAACGACGGATCAAATCTTCAATTGCACGGTGAATAATAGCTGTCCCTGCATTGGCATCACACTGATAAATGTGCTCATCTATCGCTTCGATATACATATCAAAGCCTTGATCTGCATTTCTTAACGCATATAAGAACAAAGCTTTTGCTTTAGTTTTCTGAATCAATTTGGCGCTTAAATTACTCGATTCCAACGGAATACCAAAAAAAGGAATCATCTCACCACCTATATTTGGGGTATGGTCTGGCAAAATGACAGTGGTTCCGCCTTGTTTGAGTGCTTTAAAAATTTGACGTACCCCAGATTCATCTGTTGGGACTAAATGTGCCTGTTCACGGCTACGTGCTTGGCGCACAAAATCATCTGCCGCAGGGTTTTTGACAGGTTTATACATGATGGTCATTTGCGTATATTGAGCGATCCACGCATTCATAATTTCCCAAGTGCCAAAATGCGGCACAATTAAGACCAAACCCTTTTGTGCAGCCAGTGCATCTTGTAATAGTTCTAAACCATGTACCTGATGGATTCTTTGAATATTTTTTTGATTGCTTGATCCCCAAATATGAAAAAACTCAAAATAAGAGGTCAGTTCGTTACGAATTGCTTGCTGGGTAATCTGTTCGCGTTGTTGTGAGTTCAGCTCAGGAAGCGCAATTTGTAGATTGAGTTGAATGGTTTGAGAGGTTTTACTCAAACGCAGTGTATTGACCAAAAAAGCCAAAGATTTTGCAATAAAACGCGCAACTGTTAAAGGTTGTCGACTGACAAAATCAAGCAGGCGCGATAAAGCCGTTGTCGGTGCAGGTTCGGTCATAACGACAGCATCAATTGATAGAAAGGATAAAGATGTAAAATATTATAGGAGAAAATACAGGCTTTAGACAGTTTTTGGCAATTCCGTGTATATAATGGAGCAAATTTACTATTTTTTGGATTGTTTCATGTCCGATTGGCCACCAAAACCACAAAATGAATCACAACAAATATCTCCACAAGCACAGCAGCCCACAGGCAATGAGTGGAAACTATTAGAAAAAGCTGTTTTAGCTTCAGTTGAAGAACAACGTCGTGCACGTCGTTGGGGGATTTTCTTTAAGTTTTTAACTTTTGCTTATATATTTTTACTGTTGGTGATTATGGGCAAAGGGTGCAGTACTACAACCACGAATACATCGGCAGCCGGTCCACATATCGCGGTGGTGGATATTGTCGGAACAATTGCATCTGACAAGCAAAGTGTGAATAGTAATGACACCATCAAGTCACTGAAAAAAGCCTATGAAAACAGCAACAGTCAGGCGGTGGTGCTAAATATTAACTCTCCGGGTGGTTCACCTGTACAGTCCGATGAAATCTGGCAAGAAATTCAATATTTGAAAAAACAGCATCAAGGTAAAAAACTTTATGCCGTGATTGGCGATACTGGCGCTTCTGGTGCGTATTATATTGCTTCCGCTGCAGATGAAATTATTGTCAATCCATCAAGTTTAGTGGGTTCGATTGGCGTAATTATGCCAAATTATGGTCTGAGCGGTTTAATGCAGAAGATGGGTGTAGAAGATCGCACCATGACCTCTGGAGAAAATAAAGCTTTGTTGTCGATGACGCAACCTGTTGATCCTGAACAGAAAAAACATGTACAAGCTGTATTGGATAATGTGCATGGTCACTTTATTCAAGCAGTGAAAGATGGACGTGGCGCGAAACTAAAATCACAAGATCCTGCGATTTTCTCAGGTCTGTTCTGGACAGGTGAGCAAGCTGTGACTTTAGGCATTGCCGATAAGATTGGCAGTTTAAATAGTCTGAAACGTGATTTAAATCTAGATAAAACAGTGAACTATACCATTGAACACAGTCCTTTAGATTCTGTGTTGGGGCGTATGGGCGCGGCAGTGGGAGAGGGCTTTGCCACTTCCTTATCTCAACATATTCAGACTGAGCAAAACGCGAAATTGCAATGAAACCACTGATTCATTTTGCGCATGCCAATGGCGTGCCATCGAAGGTTTATCAAAAACTGTTTGATTTACTTAAAGATGACTACGATGTGATTTATGTCCCTTTATTGGGTCCAGATAAGCGTTATCCGATTGATAATCATTGGCATAGCTTAACTCAACAAGTAATTGACAGTATTGTACGTCAAGCTCAGGGGCGTAAAGTAATTGCATTGGGACATTCTTTAGGTGCAGTGTTGTCGTTTCAAGCCTCTTTACAACGCCCTGAATTATTTGAACAAGTGATCATGCTTGATCCACCTTTAATTATGGGCAAAGCATCGGTGTTTTTACATTTTGCTAAAATGTTTAAGCTCAAAGCTGTAGATCAACTGTCGCCTGCGTCTTTGTCTTTGCGTCGTCGTGATCATTGGGAAAGTCGTGAGCAAGCTGCTGATTTATTGCGTCCGAAAGGTTTTTATCAAGATTTCGATGCCGATTGTTTTCAGGCTTATATTGAGCATGCTTTGACTGACGACCATGTTCGAGGCGGAGTACAATTGACCATTCCAAAAATGGACGAAGTAAATATTTTTAGAACCAATCCCTCGCTTTGGTGGTTGCCGCAAGCGAAACTGCAAGTGCCGACAGAATTGATAATTGCAAAACAAGGGCCGTTCCTAAAAGCAGGTTTCCCACAAATTACCGCCAAGAAATTCAACATTGCTTATCAGGTGGTTGAAGGTGAACATATGTTCCCTTTAGAAAAACCTGAAGCTACGGTGCAGCTAATTAAAGACTTAATTAAAGTACAGCAGAGCAAAACTACTTCCTTTTGATTCAGTCTGAACCAATAGACAGACCATAAAAACGCCTGATTCACAGGCGTTTTTCGTATATATCAAAAGCGACATACTAAACAGTATTTAAAAATGGCAAAACTGCACAGGTTGTTGCATTAGTTGCTGGCGGTACCTCACGCCTTGTGCTGTGTGCTGAATCGTACCGTTACAAATCCATTCAACCACTTGCGGGTAAATTAAATGCTCTAACACATGCACACGATTTGCCAAGCTTTCGGCATCATCATGGATATTTACTTGCAACACACCTTGCGCCAGTGCCTGACCTGCGTCTAATTCAGCACTAACATAATGCACCGTACAGCCATGTAAGATATCGCCAGTATTGAGTACACGTTGATGAGTACGCATGCCTTTATAATGCGGCAAGAGTGAAGGATGAATGTTGAGCATTTTACCTTCCCAAGCTTGCACAAATTGGGCACTTAAAATACGCATAAAGCCCGCAAGCACGACCAAATCGACATCCCAATCAAGTAATTGTTGATGCATGACATCATCAAATAATTCACGACTCGGATAGTGTTTGTGCTCAATCACGGCAGTTTGAATCCCTGCTTGTTGAGCGCGTAGTAAAGCATAGGCATCAGGCTTATTGGAAATAACCCCAACAATTTGCCCTGAAAGATTGGCATCTATCAGGGCTTGTAAGTTACTTCCGCTGCCTGAAACAAGGACAGCTATTTTGATCATGTGAGTCAAATCACGCAAAAATTACGCGAATTTTTTCATCTGCGCCTTCAACAGATTCGGCGTGATCTTGAATATGACCCATCACCCACGCTTTTTCGCCAAGGCTGTTGAGAAGTTCTACTGTTTTGTCTGCATCGGTTGCATCGACAGCGACAACCATACCAACACCACAGTTAAAGGTACGATACATTTCAAACTGTTCTACACCGCCTTCACGTTGTAATAATTTGAACAGTTCTGGCCATTCCCAAGATGATTCGTCAATCACTGCTTGCGCACCATTTGGCAATACACGTGGTAAGTTACCTGGTAAACCGCCACCTGTAATGTGCGCCATAGCATGTACATCAACTTGTTTGCACAGTTCAAGCATCGATTTGACATAAATACGAGTTGGTTCCATGGCAACGTCAGCCAGAGAACGACCATCAACCAGTTGAGTTAAATCAACATTTTTTACGTCTAAAATTTTACGAAGTAAAGAGTAACCATTTGAGTGTGCACCTGAAGATGCTACACCAATTAGAACGTCGCCAGCTTTTACTTTAGAACCATCAATTATTTTGCTTTGCTCAACCACGCCCACACAGAAGCCTGCAAGATCGTAATCTTCACCTTCATACATGCCTGGCATTTCTGCAGTTTCACCACCAACAAGTGCACATCCTGCAAGCTCACAGCCTTTACCAATTCCTGAAACAACATTGGCTGCAACGTCTACATTTAAGTGACCTGTTGCATAGTAGTCTAAGAAGAATAGAGGTTCAGCACCGCACACCAGCAAGTCATTGACACACATTGCCACCAAATCTTGACCAATTGTGTCATGGCGGTTTAAGTTCAATGCTAAACGTAATTTAGTTCCTACACCGTCTGTGCCAGATACGAGCACAGGTTCTTCATAACCTTTCGGAATTTTACAAAGTGCGCCAAAGCCGCCTAATCCACCCATCACTTCAGGACGAGTGGTGCGCTTAGCGACAGATTTGATACGATCGACTAACGCGTCGCCCGCTTCAATATCGACACCAGCATCTTTATAGCTTAAACCAGTGGTTGGGTTAGAAGTTGAGTTGCTCATAATGAAGTCTCCGCATTCGCGGGGCGATTATACCTGAATATACGAAACTCTTATGTTATTTATGCGCTAAAATGCTATCTTTATTCAAATATTTTAACCTCTATAACGAATAAACTGTAAAAAGGCGAATTTCTATGGTCGATCGTACCTTACGTCGCATTTTTATCCTGTCTGGGATAGTTCTACTTCTTTGGGTGCTGTACTTATTAAAACCAGTGGTCATTCCTTTTGTGGTCGCATTTTTCATGGCTTATTTATTTAGCCCGCTGGTTGAACAATTTTGCAAAGTCGGTTTGCCACGTTGGCTGTCAATCAGTATTGTATTTATTGGAATTGGTATCGTGCTGACGCTTGCTGTTTGGTACATCATTCCATTGGTTTGGAAACAGTTGATTATTGCGCGTGACAGTATTCCTGTAGGTATTAACTGGATTAATTCGACCTTTTTGCCGTGGGTATCATCCACTTTCAATATTGAAGAAATGGAAATTGATACCTCGCACATGACCACGATTGTGATGGATTATGTCCAGACCAATTATAGTGCTGATAGCATTCAAGCAATGGCCTTGCGTGTTGCACAGTCTGGACTGAATTTTATCCAGATTGGGGGTACGGTCGTGCTCATTCCAATTATCGCTTTCTATTTCTTGTTGGATTGGCAGCGCATGCTCGACAGTTTACGCCGTTTAATTCCACGTCCGTATGAGCAAAGCACGTTGGCTGTGGTACAAGAATGTCACAGTGTGTTAGGCGCTTTCGTTAAAGGTCAGTTTTTGGTGATGATCTTGTTGGGCGTCGTTTATGCGACTGGATTGCAACTGATTGGTTTAGAAGTCGGCTTGATTATTGGGATGGTTGCGGGACTTGCTAGTATTATTCCGTATTTAGGTTTCGCTGTAGGGATTGTTGCAGCCATTATTGCCACTTTCCTACAATTTGGCATTGACTGGATGCAATTGGTTTTAGTCCTTGTGGTCTTTATGATTGGACAGGCGGTGGAAGGCTATATTCTACAACCGTTTTTATTGGGTGATAAAATCGGACTTTCACCTGTTGCCGTGGTTTTCGCAGTTTTGGCAGGCGCGCAGCTCGCAGGCTTTATGGGAATGTTAATTGCCTTACCGGTTGCTGCGGTGATTGTGGTCCTGCTTCGTCATTTGCGTGATTATTACGAAAAAAGTTACTTGTATGGACAACCTGTGGTGGTATCTGAAGATGCAATGTCGGGTGACATCAGTATTGATACAGCACAAGTCCATCTTGATATTGAGCTTGATCCGCATTCAGCAAATTCACTGCAACACACTGAAAAATCAAGTAAGATAAAACCCTCAGATCAGCAAAACTCCTAGGTGATTACAATTCTATGCGTCAACTGCAGTTAGATATCGAGCCTCAATTAGATGCACGGATCAGTGATTTTTCTGGTCCGGGTTGGGGGCATGTGATTGATGCAGTTCGACAGCTTCATGCAGGATTGGTCAATCGCTTTTATGTCTATGGTGGTGCGGGCACAGGCAAAAGTCATTTATTGTCTGCAATTTGCGATTCCTATTTAGAAATTGGCAAATCTGCCATTAAAGTATCCTTACTTGAGTTATTGGATGCCCCCACTGAAGCGATTACCTCTTTAGATCGTTATGATTTGGTCGCCTTAGATGATATTGAGGCGATTAGTGGTGTACCGCATTGGCAACGTGCGGTGTTTCATTTAATCAATTACAGCAATGAAGTTGGTGGTCAGTTGGTGTTTTCATCACGTTTTGCACCCATTGAATTAAAGCTCGAATTGCCCGATTTGCAATCACGTTTGACGCAAGCGGTGAGTGTTAAAGTGCCTTCAGGTAGTTTGTATGCAGATCGACAAGCTTTAGTGAGTTCCGTGTTAGAGCGTCGTGGTATTATTATCGATCCGCAAATTATTGATTATTTATTGATACATGGTCCCCAACAGACCTCGATTTTGCTGCAAAGTCTTGAGCAGTTGGTGCAATTACTCAAAGGAGAGAAAACAAAATTAAGTGGCGCAAACCTGCGTCAGATTTATGCTTTAATTGACGAATATCGGTAAAAATTAAAATTACTTGAGAATTTGCGCAAGCTATGCCAAATTACTCGGAAAATAATTCGAAGTTGCAGGGAATTTGCAACTAAAGAACAAAAAAAACAAAGAAAATTACAAGGAGTACGCTTATGCTCAAGCAGAGCATCGGCATTGGTATGCTGTTTATCGCAGGTCATGCATATAGTAGTAATATCATTGTCACCACCACTGCTGACACCAAAGCAGATGATCAACAATGTTCTTTGCGTGAAGCTATCGAGTATATAAATTTAGGCATGCCCGAAGAAGGTTATTTGGGCTGTGGTGGCAAAAATGCCTCAAGTGTGATTTTATTAGAAAAGAAAGCCGTCTATCAAATTGATAATGAACTTAAAATTACAGAAAACCTTGAAATTAAAACTACCTATGACAGTAGTCTGAATGATAAAACTGCGCCAGGTTTGAATAACGCCACGATTCAGATGCGCGGTAATGAGCGCATTTTCCACATTGAAGACAGCAAAGATCGTTTCTTAAAAGTTTCTTTAAAAGAATTGACTTTACAGGGCTGCGGTGAAGAACGTTGTCGTCAGCAACAGGGTGGTCTGATTTATAATAATGTTATTCCTAAGTAGAAATGTCCTACCTAATAACCAAATAGAAATGTCCTATACAGACACTTCCAAGTCAAGCACAGGATTCAGATTTCGTTCTTTGATTACTGTTTTCTGTGCACGTCTGCTCGGCATCTTTTGAGAACGATTGCGTTTGTTTTGCTGTTCTAATTCTTCGTGCTGTTGTTGAATATGATTGAGAACAGCACCTAAACGTTTATTCTCAACAACCTCTCGCTGGTTGAGCTGACTTAATTTATCGAAGATGCTGTAATTGATTTTTCTTCCTTGATGTTCAATGGCTACCGTGCCATCCGGGTATTCCAGAAACTCAAGATACTTGCCGATCAACCTTTTATTTTCTTCGGTATTTTCCAGTAAATATACGCATTTATCATAAGTAATCGTCAGGCTGTTCGTGACTCTGCGGGGTTCACGCCAGGTAAAAACATCATCTAATTCTTCGGCTGTTTCAGTGACAGTCCGGTGTAGATCCTTGGGATTAAAGGCCATATTGGCAAATTTACGATTAAATTGCTCGATAAAGCAGGGCAGCCAGGCATTCGCTTGCTCAATCGAATAGATGCCTTCCAGGCGCATTTCTTTAATCAGACGGTCCTGAAGCGTTCTATTCGCCCGTTCTACACGGCCTTTGGCTTGTGGTGAATTGGCGAAGATGATATCGATATTGAGGGTACTGAGTACGCGTCCAAACTGGGTAATCTTGGTGTCTTTCTTGCTGCTTTGATTCACCCTGAAGACTGAATGTTTATCACTGTAAAACGCCAACGGCTTACCATGCTGCTCAACATACAAACGTGTTGAAATCATATAGTCAAATGCTGATTCCGACTCACAGAAACGTAAATGCTGTAATTTTCCTGTGGCATCATCGATAAATACCAGCAGACAGCACTTAGCAGCGCGTCCTTCAAACCAGTCATGGTGTGAGCCATCGATTTGAATCAGTTCACCATAACAATCTCGGTTATAACGAGGCTGATACGGGCGTTTCAGGCGCTTGGCGCGAGGAATCCACAGATCGGCTGCAATCATCCAGGAACGCAGTGTTTCCACTGAAATATCGAATCCATGAACAGTGGTGAGCTTTTCATGCGCTAAAGTGGGTCCGAAACCATGCAGTTGATCCGAAACAATATTGAGGCACTTGAGTCTGAGCTCTTCAGGAAGCCTGGAATTGCTGATTTGGCCACGTGCAGCATGTGCTAATGCAGCTGGGCCTTGAGCTTTGTATTTTTGCAATAAACGTCTGATCTGACGTTCTGAAATATGAAGTAGCTGAGCAGCTTGGGACTGGGTTATGCGTTGATCACAGATTTCTTGCAAGACCGACAATCGTTTAAGTTCTTTATCCGACATAGACACCAACATATCAAACCGTCCGCTAAGAAAATTGCAAAAGTGCATATTCTAAAAGCGGACATTTTTACTTTGGAGAAACCGGACATTTCTACTTGGGGCTTACAAATAATGAACATTTAATTTTAGATTATGTAAAATTGAGTAAGGGGCTAGCCAATCAAGGTGGGGCAATTTATAACTTTGCACAAGTGACTGGCGAAAAGATTCCAGCAGGTTTTATTGAGATCAAAAATAGCTTGCTTGAAGCTAACCAAGCGCAGGAAGGAGGTGTCATTTATACGCAATTTCCGCGCTTTGTCATTACAACATCAGTATTTAAAGCGAACAAGACCGCATCTACCACTTCAGCCAATCTCTATTCTGCAGCAAGTTTGGCAGATGAAGAAATCAAAGCTTTTCCTAGCATGGGGAATATGATCGTGAGCAGTACTTTTACTGCAAATGAAGGCTATGTCATGAATGTGCTAGACGATATTGGTGTCAATAATATTAGCTTGATTGGTAATAGTCGTGGTGTGTATCTCAATGCACCTCTAGGAAAAGCCTATATTGCCAATAGTGTGATTTTAGGCAATCCGCATCCTGTCAGTGTGAGTACTGCAGCGAACTGTGTGCAAGCAGGTTCAGATGCAACAAGATTACAAAATAATTTAGTCGGTGCTGGCTGTGGAGCAGGCGATAGCAACTATCCAAATACTGTATGGACTGCGAATTCGGTACTTGCTGGCAATCTGCTTGAAGGTGCATGCAAAACTCTCAGTCAAGATAAAACAGCACTGTTTTGTCCATATCAAGTACCTGAAAATGCATTCTTGGGCTTTATGCGTCCGCGTGTATTGCTCAGTTATAACAGCCTGAAAGATTCTGTGGTGTTAAACCGTGGGCAATTACAACTGGCGGATCACAAAGTGGTCGGTTGTACTGCTTCAGATCAACGCGGTAAAAACCGTCAGTCAGATATTACCTTGTGTGATCGTGGGGCAATTGAGGTGGTGGTTCCTGAAACTATGAGCCTCATTGGTCAAAATATTTTGGCAGGTCAAATTGCTAAGATGTCGGTGAGTGATTTGTTGGGTGATAGTGATTTGGTGCCTAAAGAGTTTTGTGATCAAGTTTATCCAAATAATCCGACAGGCCAAGCATGGCAAGCAGGTTGTGTGCAAATTGAGCAACTTGATACTCGCTCTAAAGGAAAATTGACTGTAGATGAGTTGGGGAATTTGGTATATAGCCCAGATTCTGCTTGGCATGGTGCAGATGTCTTTAAAATTAAATTAGTCACCAGCACCACACGTTTTAATAGCACGACACCTTATATGGAAGTGAAAGTCCAAGTTATTCAAGAACATGAAAATCGTATGGAAAGCGATAAAATAAATGTTTCAGGCGGTGCATGGAGCGCTTATGGATTAATGGCGTTATTGGGTTTGTTGGGTATACGCCGTAGAAAAGCATAAAGGATGAATATGAAAAATAATAAAAAAACACTATTAGGGATAATGGTGCTGTCTGCTATGTCCCTTATGGCAGCAGATAATCCGATAATTCAGGTGACCACCTTTGAAGATCAAAATGGTGAAGACTTAAGCAAATGTTCATTACGTGAAGCTTTGGTTGCAGCTAAGCAGAATATGGCGTTTGGTGGTTGTAGTGCAGGCAACACCAACCGTGGTGTAACAGATATGATTCAGTTGCAGGCTGGAGAATATACCTTAAACTCAGAATTACGCCCGCAATCTATGGTGCGTATTTATGGGGCGACAGCGGTCGACTATAACCAAGTAGATCCAATTACACATCGTTATCCTTCAATTGCACCGTTAAAAACCACTATTAATGCACATGGCAATAGCCGCATTATCAATACTTCAGATACCCAAGCCAGCGTGGCGCTATACGATGTCATTCTAAAAAATGGGAATGCCCATGGTGGTGGTAATGCAAACCCTGCAGATGCAGGCAAGGGTGGTGCATTATTTGTGGCAGGCCCATTAGCTGCGAACAATGTCGAAATTCAAAATTCGCATGCAGAACAAGGTGGTGCAATTTACGTTGTTGCTCATCAAGCGGAGCGTCAAGTCAATTTAGAAAATGCTTATATCCATGCGAACCAAGCCAAAGTAGGTAGTGTGTTGGCAATGGATTGTAGTGCCAACTTGGTCAATACACGCTCTATGGTGAAAATTGACCGCAGCAGTATTGTGAAAAATGGTGCTGCAAATAGTCTTAGTACTTTTGATCTTTGCGGCCAACCAGATCTTGCGTTGACTGCCAGTACGATTGCACAAAACCAAGCTGATACCAGCAAAGGTCATATCTTTAACTTAAGTAATGCAGAAAATCATCCGCTTAGCACTTTGTCACAGGTGTATTTGCAAAGTAATACCATTGTTGAAAATAAAGCATTGAGTACTTTGTTTTATGACAATTATCCACGTATTGTCCTCTCTTTTAATATGTTGGCCTTTAACCAAGGTAAATCTTGTCGTTATGCATTCCCTGCGAGCTTAGAGCAGGCGCGCAACATCAACACAATTCGCAATGCCTTATTCGCAATGGGATCAGCGACAGAGCAAGGCGAGTGTGATTTGCCTGAAACAGCAAATAGTTCTTATGATGGTGCTAAAAATTTGGATTTGACAGGGCTTAGCTTTGATCAAGTATTGCAGCCCTTGCAAGAACCATCTGCTTATAATTTATTCCTGCCGTTGTATTATCCAAAACTTGGTTCAGACCCTGCGAAAGATTTGATTGATGTAAACAGCATGGGGTGTAGTGATTATGAACAACGTGGTTTGGCGCGGGTGAGTAATGCAACTTTGACTTTAAATCCTGATGAAAAAAATACCTGTGAAATTGGCTCGGTAGAAGTAATGCGCTTAAACGCTGCCGATATTCAAAGCTTGAGTAATGTCTCTTATGAAAGTTTATTTGCCAATTATCAGCAACAAATTGACCGTATTCAGTCAGCGATAGATCAAAGTAAAGATGCTGCATCTTCGGTCGTTTCTCAATCACATGCTGATTTGAAAACGATGCAGGATTTGTTGGCCAATACCAAAGCCAAGCAGCAATATCGTGCCATATATGTTGATCCATTTGCGATGGCATTAAAGCAAGATGAACCAACTGCAGATGGGAAATTTGTTCAGTTAAGACAGCTTAATTCTGACAACTTTATCATTAGCACTGAAGTATTGGGGATTGGTGCAATTTCGGGCTCAGGTACCACATTTAGCACAGATAAATTGACCCAAGACCCACTATTCAAGTGTGAATGGGATGCACAGTTGCAACGGATTGTGATGTATCGATTGAATGATAAAGTCACAGAAGCAACCGATTCAGCGTATTGTAAATACACCATTACCTCAAAATTAGACAGCAATTTGCATTCTTCGGGCTTGCTTGAAGGCAAATTTAGCAATATTGCCCCAATTGCAAAAGATGATCGTGTACGACTTGAATATGGTACAGATCTCAAAGTGAGTTTTAATCCATTGCTGAATGATAGCGATGCAGGCGATGGTTCTATCAGCACTCTGAAAGAAAATACCAATAAGCCTGCATTCTATAAAGATAGTACAGGACAAGAACTGGCAATTCGTTTTATGCAAGTGCCTTCAGGTGTGGTACTTACGGCAGATCGTCAAGCACCTTGTCCTGGGGATTATGCCCGTGAAATTTGTTATGGTGGCAATATTCAGGTTCAAGTACGAAATAGCTTTAGCCCATTTGATTATGAGCTGAAGTACACAATTTTCGATCATGAACTGGAATTATCGCCAGAAGCGACCATTACTTTAGAAAATACAGCGAAAAATACCAATTATGAAACCAGTGGTGGTGGCGGAGGAAGCTTAGGTTTTTGGGGTGTGTTTGGTTTAATCGGATTGGCGATCTATCGTCAACGTCCAAGAAAATCGTAATTTACCAAGTCTTTATTGCAAAAGCCTCATCTGTTTTACATGATGAGGCTTTTGTTATTTGTGGGTTTAGGCACTTTATAGATTATCTATAATAACAGATAAAAATTAGTGACTCATTGCAGGCTGCTGATATTTAAGAATGTATTCTTGACGAATCAAGGGCCGTTGTTCAGGTGTAGCTCGTTGCAAACGTTGTCCTAATTCACGACGTTCCTGTGTACTCATTTTTTGCCAAGTTTCACGCATTTTTTGCTTTTCACTATCAGGCAGTTGAGTAAACCAATCCATTCGCTGCTGCAAAGCCACGCTTTTCTCAGCAGGAATTTCTTTTAAGTTTTGATAGCGCTTAATTAATGCCAATTGTTCTTCTTCAGAAAGGCTTTCCCAAGTTTCTGAAATTTGCGTATCTGCATCCTTGGAAAAAATCCAAAAACGTTCAAACCCTGCATAACTGGTTTGTAAAAAACTGAGCGCACAACACGCAATCACAATTCGTTTAGCTGCCATGTGGAACTTTGTCCTCACCCAACACCATTAACATTTCTAAATCTTCGACCATTTGTGGAGAAAGTTTAGGAACAGACACTGCTTGATTCTGCGGTTGTGTGGTCATTTCTATTGAATTTGGTAAGACCACAAAACCTGCAATTGCTGCAGCCAATGCAAAACCTGACATTTTCCAAAGCCCATAGCGCGATGTTTTCTTGTCTTGAATATTATCCAAGACATGATTCATGACCGCAGCTTTGTGTTGATGGTGGCGAGCCAATCCATCAAGTTTGGATGTCACTTGTTTTAAGAAATCATCTTGTTTCATTCTGATGATCCTCCCAGATACGGATTCATATGTGCCAAACTGTTGCGTAAAGCTTGAATGGCACGGTGATAATGCGTTTTTACACTGCCTTCAGTGCAGTTCATAATTTGTGCGGTGGTTTGCGTATCAAAACCTTCCCAAGCACGTAACATAAAAGCTTGTTGTTGCCGCACAGGAAGCCCCGCAATTGCTGCCTGAATTTCTTCTACAGTCACAGCTTGATCTAAAAACTCTGCAGGATTGAGTGCTTGCTCATCGACAATATCGAGTTGTTCAACATCGTCATTATCTAAACTGACTTTTTTAAACAATGAAAACGGTTGTGCGCGACGAGCCTCTTTACGACGCCAATCTTGTAATTTGTTATTTAAAATGGTGTAAAACAGGGGATACCATTCATCTGTGGCTTTGTCGGCATAAGATTTATGCAAGGAAATAAAGGCCTCTTGCACCAAATCCATCGCTATGCCGTGCTGGCCTTGCGTTGCACTTTCCATCATCACTAAGGCACGCCCCGTTACGTCTTGCATGAAATTCTTCAGACGTTGCTCAGCCGTACTCTTAAGAGCACTCAAATTTTGCGAGTGTGACGACTTCGGGTTTAAATCCATAGAGATGGAAAATCCTGTCATTGGATACCCACCATTATTTTTAACATCATATTTCTATAACGCTAAAAACAATGGTTTGGTTGACATTGCAAATTATTATTTTCAGTCTAATCTATTTTTTTTGCAGGGCTAGCCTTTTTAAAATAAATTAACCATTTACAGACGCTGGCGTACCATTTCAAAGAAACAAATTGAGCCTGCAATTGCCACATTCAAAGATTCCTGTCCACCCGGTTGCGGAATGCTTACCGCTTCTGCATGTTGTAGAGCATAGTCGGACACACCTTGTCCTTCATTGCCTAGAATCCAGACGCAAGCCTTGCGCAGATTTTTGGAATAGAGGCTTTCTGCATGGTGTGAACTGGTCACATATACAGGAATTTGGAATTGTGCCAAGACATCTTCAAGTTCAATATTTTCAAAGGTATGCAAGCTAAAGTGTGCGCCCATGCCTGCACGTAACACCCTTGGTGACCAAAGCGAGGCAGAACCTTTGGTACAAATAATTTGTTCAATACCTGCTGCTGCTGCAGAGCGCAATAATGTGCCTACATTACCCGGATCTTGCACATTTTCTAAAATCAGCGTGTCTGCTTTAAGGTCTAAAGCTTGGCTTGAACTTGGCACATCGACAATGGCTAAACAGGCAAGGGAAGTGCCTAAAGTGCTTAGATCTTTATATAAAGACTCACCAATGACAAAGACCATGCCTGTGTATTTAGCCAAAATACGTTCATAGTCAGGATGGCTCAGTGCGTGTTCAGTGGTAAAAATCGAATTGATTTTTTTATTTTCATGTAACCACGCCAGACACAAATGTGTACCTTCTAGTACCGTTTGTCCCTGTTTTTTGCGATAGTTATTTTGTTCAATTAAACCACGTAAGTGTTTAATTTTCGGGTTATCTTTTGATTCTAAAAAAATCGTAGGCATGCGATAAAATCCACAGCAGTCAGCGGATGGCTGACTGCTGTTGTTAAAAATTATTGATGGTAGCTGCTGACCAAATCGACTTCATTTTTTGAGCCAATGATGACAGGCACACGTTGATGTAGGTCTGTAGGTTGGATGTCTAAAATACGCTCACGACCAGTGGTTGCCGCACCGCCTGCTTGCTCCATGAGCATGCTCATTGGGTTGGCTTCATACATTAAACGTAAACGACCTGCTTTTTTAGGGTCTTTTAAATCGTACGGATACATGAAAATTCCGCTACGGCAAAGGATACGGTGAATATCGCCCACCATACATGCAACCCAGCGCATGTTAAAGTCTTTATCACGAGGCCCAGTTTTACCAGCCAAAAGCTCATCAATATAGCGTTTTACAGGTGCTTCCCAATGACGCTGATTTGAAGCATTGATCGCATATTCTTTTGTATCGGCAGCAACTTGAATGTTGTTGGCAGTCACTAAAAACTCTTGGCTTTCTGGATCAAAGGTAAAGAACACTACACCTGCACCAACAGTGAGCGCCATCATGGTAGATGGGCCATACAACACATAACCTGCAGCGACTTGCTGTGTACCTGCTTGCATAAAGTCTGCAGCCTGAGTCACGGCATTTTTTGCAGGTAAAATTGAGAAAATGGTACCCACACACATATTGATGTCGATGTTGCTTGAACCATCCAGTGGGTCAAATAACACTAAATATTGACCATTTTCCTGGGCAGGGGTGAATTCGTCTAATTCTTCCGATGCCAAACCACCCACATTTGGGTGTTTTTGTAACGCATCAATTAAATAATCATTTGAAATTACATCTAACTTCTTTTGTTCTTCGCCTTGTACATTTTCATTTTGCGCACTGCCTAATACGCCCGCCAAGGCACCTTTTTGTAATGTTTGGTCAATCGTTTTACAGGTATTAGCAATAGTTTCAATTACTTGAGCAAGTTCGGGTGTTAGATTTCCAGTTTGTTGTTGTAGAAATTGGGAAAGGGTGCTGTATGACATGACTGGAAAACTCCGAATGACTGCAAAAATTAAGATAACAATATGCTGCAATAGTTTAGATGAGAACGCGTTAAAAGAAAAATTAAACTCGACTATTTGCTGTGATTTTACCCTTGCAAGTCCTACAGAAAGTGCTATGTTGATGTAAAGGATTTAATTTGAGATAGGAGCACAGATATGACAACGTTAAAGTTTGATGCGACTCCAACGCCAAGCGAAGGGATTAGTTTAGACGATATTTCTGAAGACAAGATGAAAGCCGCTTGGAAGGATTACGAGTCTAAACCTGAATATAAAAAGTTTAATAAGCATGATTTGATTGAATCTATGCAAACTGCAAAAGCTGATGTCGAGTCGGAATAACTGGAGCAAAGCTGTATTTTTGCACTCATCTGTTAGTTTTTAAAATATTCATCGTCCAGTTTTTCAGGTCATAAAAAGCGCCCTTGTAATCAAGAGCGCTTTTTTAGTATTGGGGAAACACGTTCTAAACGAGTTTTTCCCAAACAGCAAATTATTATTTCAATAATGGTGGAACAGCTTCGTAGTTAATTTCTACGCGACGGTTTTCTTTCCATGCATTTTCATCATGTCCAGGGTTGACTGGCATTTCTTTACCATAGCTCACTGCCTCAAGCTGACCTGCGTTAACACCGTTAGTAATTAAGAAGCTTTCAACTGCTTTGGCACGACGCTCGCCTAAAGCCATGTTGTATTCACGTGTACCACGCTCATCGGTGTGACCTGTAAGCGCCACTTTAGAGTTAGCATTCGCCATTAAAAACTGTGCATGCGCTTGTAGAGTTTGGTAATCATCATTAGATAATTCGCTACTGTCGTAGTCAAAATGCACCACGCGCTTTGCCAAGAAAGCTTTGTTGGCTTCGGTTACACCTTTGGCAGATGCACCTGCAAGGTTTTGTGCATTTAAAGCTGCATCTTCACTCAAACCTTGAGTGTTGACTGTAGTTGCACCACTTGGCGTTTGACCTGCTTGTAAGTCAGTCGTTGGTTTGCGGTTTGCACAACCCGTCATCACTAAAGCCGATGCCAAAACAGGGAGTACCAATAATTTAACTGCGTTCATCCTCATCTCCATGAAGCTTGATTTTTGGTTTTAAAATAGAACTGAAAAGTGTTTACCTTGCGGATACTCATTATTTTGGCGCCCATGCAGGTTCACGCACTTCGCCTTGCTCACTTGGTAAGTTCATGCGGAAGCGACCATCTAAAGACATAATCGATAATAAGCCACGTGCGCCTTCGCGTGTCGCGTACACTACCATTTGCCCATTTGGTGAGAAGCTTGGCGACTCATCCAAACTGGTTGGGGTTAAAATGTTGGTGATATTGGTGTTGATGTCTTGGATTGCGACTTTGTAATTACTGCCGCTTGGACGATGTACCAATGCCAGTTTACGACCATCGGCACTGAGCGTACCACGTGCGTTAAATGCGCCACGGAAGGTTAGGCGTTTGCTGCTGCCTGTGGCAAAGTCATAACGATAAATTTGTGCGGAACCACCACGATCTGAAGTGTAAATAAATGATTTACCATCTGGTGCATAGCGTGCTTCGGTATCAATCGCACTGTCATTGGTCATGCGTCGCAGTTCGCGGGTGCTTAAATTCATTTGATAAATTTCTGGATTGCCATGCATGGATGCGGTAAACAACATGCTTTGACCATCTGGTGAGAAGCTAGGTGCACCATTTAAACCACGGAAACTGGCTAATTTTTCACGCTGACCTGTAGCCAAATCTTGCACATAAATAGCAGGACGTTTGGTTTCAAACGACACATAGGCAATTTTTTTGGCATCTGGTGTCCATGCAGGCGATAAAATTGGATCACGCGAAGTCAAAATGGTTTTAGGTTGTTCACCATCAGTATCGGCAATTTGTAGGGTATAGCGTTGTTCAGGTGTTGCAGGATTACGCAGTACATAGGCAATACGTCCGCTAAAATCACCTTTAATACCCGTAAGTGCTTCATAAATGGCATCACTGATCATGTGTGCAGCAGAACGCACGCGTGACGCAGGCACGCTCAATAATTCATTCAATAAGTATTGCTGTTTTTGCACATCATAAAGTTGGTAGTGAACTTCATAACCGCCTTCTGCAGTGGCTTTAACATTTCCTGTCACGACATAAGGTACACCTGCGGCTTGCCATGCTGCTGCATTAGGGTTGTTCATGCTTGCAGTCGCCGCAAGGTTTTTAGATGAACTGGTGAATTTACCTGAACGGTTTAAATCGTTTTCTACAATAGGATAAATACTTTGATCATTGACAAAGGGCACAATGGCAATTTTAGGTGCTTCTTCTGGTGCTTTGGCAATTTCTAAATGCAATTGTGCAAAAGATTGTGTGCTTAAAACTGGACTCAGCGCAGTTAAAATAGCAAGACAAAGTAAGTGTTTACGCGTTGTTTCCATCATTCGCTATTTTCTCAAATCAACATAACTTTTTTGGATGTAATTGTGGTACATAATGGCATGCTTTGGTAGGAATGAAAGCATGAATTTATAATAAAACTGTTATAACACTGTGAAAATTTAAATTTATATATACTCATAAATATTTTGAGAAGGAGTTAGCCGAATAGATGCTATTCAGCTAACTGGTAACTTATTGTGCTGTAAAGGTAGAGGTGAAGCTACGTGCTTCACGTCGTGCCTCTGGGTCTGATGGCATCGGATAAGGCGCAGCAGCACGAACGGCAGCCTCTACACTTGCTTTCATATCAGGATCGCTAGAATTAACCACGACAGACTGAACTGCGCCACTGTCACTTAAAGTCACACGGGCAGTTGCACGTTGACCCGAAGAACCTGCTGGGGTATCCCATGCTCGTCTAATTTTATTTTCAAAATCACGTTTAGCTGTGGATGCAATGCGTCTTACTTCGGCCTTTTTCTGAGCGGCTTCTTCTGCAGCTTTATTGGCAGCTGAAGCTTTAGCTTCAGCGTCGGCACGCGCCTTCGCTTCGGCATCAGCTTTGGCTTTTGCATCTGCGTCAGCTTTACGTTTTGCATCAGCATCTGCCTTGGCTTTTGCATCTGCGTCAGCTTTACGTTTTGCATCGGCATCAGCTTTGGCTTTTGCATCTGCTGCAGCTTTACGTTTTGCATCGGCATCAGCTTTGGCTTTTGCATCTGCGTCAGCTTTACGTTTTGCTTCGGCATCTGCTTTGGCTTTTGCGTCTGCAGCAGC
This sequence comes from Acinetobacter sp. PW68, assembly GCF_020982655.1. NCBI lineage: Bacteria > Pseudomonadati > Pseudomonadota > Gammaproteobacteria > Moraxellales > Moraxellaceae > Acinetobacter > Acinetobacter sp. PW68. The sequence goes on from NZ_JAHZSX010000001.1 coordinate 847,877, forward strand.
TTTACGTTTTGCCTCAGCATCCGCCTTGGCTTTTGCATCTGCTTCAGCTTTGCGTTTTGCTGCTGCATTGGCTTCGAGTTGACGTCTTTCTGCCGCTTCTGCTTTTTTCAGGGCTTCGGCTTCTTTACGACGTACAGTATCTGCTTCAGCACGTGCTTTGGCATCGGCTTGGGCTTTTGCTTTGGCGTCAGCTTCTTGTTGAGCACGTTTTTCAGCGCGTGCTTGTTGTGCTTTTAAGCGTTCAGCTTCTAATTTTTGTCGCTCTGCAATTTGTTTGGCTTCGGCAGCTTGTCGTTCTGCGCGTGCTTGAGCCTCTGCCGCTTGAGCTGCTTTTTGTGTATCAACTTGAGGCGCGGGCGGTGTATGGGCTGCTGCAGGTGTCGGAATGACAGGTGCAGGTTGAAGCGCAGGTTCAGCAGTTTGAGTAATTTGCTCTGCTACATTTTCATGTGTAGTTTCAGCAGATTCAGTTTCTAATAAGGGTTTTAAATCTTCGGGTTTAATAAGTACGGTTTTAATGGGTTTAGGTGGCTCAGGTGCTTTACTCATGCCCAAATAAAGCAAGCCAACCACTGCGATAAGGTGGACACCTACAGTGAACCCAATCGCGATAGCTTTTTGTTGAAAAGGTGGCTTTTTAAAATCTTTCATAAATTACTTCAAAGGCTCAGTCAGCAATCCAACTTGGGTTAAACCCGCATCTTGTAAGTTAGACATTAACGCAATCACATCACCATAAGGGCGTGTATTATCACCACGAATAACAACCTGAAACTCTTTGTTTTCAGCTTTGGCTTGAATTTGAGCATCGGTCAAAATTTGTTTCAGTTGGGCTAATTCCAAAGGCTCGGCTTTGTGTTCTTTGTATTCTAAAAAATATTGTCCATCTTTATTTAACGTCACCAAAGCAGGAGCATCTTTCGATTCAATTGGGTTGCCATTGGCTTGTGGTAAATCGACTTGAATCCCACTGGTAATCATCGGTGCGGTGACCATAAAAATCACCAATAACACCAACATGACATCAATATAAGGAACAACATTCATGTCACTTTTGAGTGGTTTCTTAATGCGCTCGAAGCGTCCTGAGCGTTGAATGGCCATTAGTCGTGATCCTGAGTATTGCCTAAAGATTGACGTTGTAATAAAGCTACCATTTCTTCGGCAAATAAAGCACGATCAGAATAAACCGCTTCACCTTTGGCGGTGTAATGGTTAAAAGCAAGTACTGCAGGAATAGCGGCAAATAAACCAATGGCTGTGGCAATGAGGGCTTCGGCAATCCCTGGTGCGACTGTTGCTAATGTGACTTGATCGACATCTGCCAGTCCAATAAAAGCGTTCATAATGCCCCAGACGGTACCAAATAAACCCACGTATGGCGCAACCGAACCAATGCTGGCCAATGCACCTAAGCCTTGTTCAAGTTGAGCTTGGTCGCGACTTAAACCGACACGTAAAATACGTTCTGTGCCTTCGATGGTTTGTGGAGCAGGCGCTTGGCGTTTTTTGAGTTTTAAAAACTCACCTAAGCCTTGATAGAAAATATCTTCCAAACCGACACGTTTTGAATTGAGCTGTGCATTGTTGTAAAGCGTATTTAATTCTGCACCAGACCAGAAGATTTTCTGGAAATGCTGATCATCTGCCTGTGCCTTTTTATAGCTCATGTGTAACTTGGCAATCAGATACCAACTGTATAATGATGCTAAAAGCAGCGAGAGCATTACCAGCTGAACAACAGGACTTGCTTGTAAAATAAGATCTGATACTTGAAGAGATGATTCGAGTTGTGTTGCCATAGTTACTACATGTGCCAATTCATTTTTTTAATCTTGTCCTAATTCTTTCAGAATAAGGCTACGAATTTCATCTGGCAGACGACGTGGTTTCATATCTGAACCCAGACAGGCCAATTCAACCTCGCCAGATGCAAGCATGATTTCACCACGATAAATATTTTGTTGCAATACAAATGATGACGCTTTACACGAAACTACACTTGCTGTAACAGTAATTAGGTCATCCATTAAGATTGGACGTGAATATTTCACGTTAATTTTATGCACGACAAAGTTATAATCTTGTTGATGCCAATAATGATCAACACCCGTCGCACGAAGCCATTCTGTACGGGTACGTTCCATAAAGCGAATATGGTTGGCGTGGTAAACAATGCCGCCTGCATCAGTATCTTCCATATAGATACGAATTTTAAATTCAAATTTATTCGCCATGATGATGTTCCGCTTCGATGTTACAAAGTTGTTTGATAAGCAATACTTATAGCTTAAGCCATGTCGATGAAATTGACGTGAATCAGGGCTATAAGTCAAGCTGTGTATAGCGTGGCAGTTTATCATTCTCAACGCTTCGTCCAATGGCACAAGATTTCAAACATGCTTTTAAGTTAAAATTAGCTGCTTGCCTTACACATGCAGATGATCCATCCCAATGAGCAGTACATGAGTCGTTTAGTTAAATTTTTTGTAGTGATTGCCATATTGTATTTGTTGTGGATGACGCTGTTCCAATCAGATGGAGGAATTGCGGATAGCACAACCTATCAGTCCTCGCAGCAAGTCCATCAGTTTAAAGACTATACCATTCAAGTTTTGGAAAGCTATGAAGGTGAGTTTCGGGTATTGTCACGTGAAAATTATAATTTTGGACGTGAAGCCGAACTTAGCCCTGTCGATTTTGCCTTGGGATGGGGCGAAATGGCCAAGCCTGAAGTGTATAAACAGTTGTCTATTCGTCAAAGCAACCGTTGGTATCATTGGCGTTATGAACAAGCACCACCAATTCCTGTGCAAGAGATTGCAAGTTTGAGTGCCAATACGCATTTAATTCCTGCCACGCCCGCGATTGCGACACAGTTAAAACAGATTGATGAAGATGATTTGATTTATTTGAAAGGTAAATTGGTTGAAGTTACTGCTGCAGATGGTTGGCTGTGGCGCAGTTCTTTAAGCCGTCATGACACAGGGGCGGGCGCGTGTGAATTAATGCTCGTTGAAGATGTGCGTGTCATCGAAAATTAAGGTCTATCTTCAGACTCAATTAACCTAATTATTTAAGAGTTTAAAGGGAGATACCTCCCTTTGATCTATTTTTTTGACCTACTTTTATTTCGGCTCAGGTGGTGTCATCCCAAATTGTAAATACGCCATATTGGTGGCAATACGACCCCGTGCAGTACGCATCACATAACCTTGCTGAATTAAGTATGGTTCAATTACATCTTCCAAAGTGCCAGAATCTTCCGCCATAGCAGCAGCTAAGGCTTCCACACCTGCGGGACCACCATCAAATCGCTCTAATAACATAGATAAATATCGACGGTCCAAAGTATCTAAACCATCTTTATCGACATTCAGCATATCTAATGCAAGTTGTGCCATCTCTTGTGTGACTTCACCTGTGCCTTTGACCTGTGCATAGTCACGAACGCGACGCAATAAACGGTTGGCAATACGTGGCGTACCACGTGAACGACGTGCAATTTCTTTCGCACCAGTTTCGGTCATAGGCACATCCATCAGACTCGCCGAGCGTTTGACAATATGGGTCAAATCTTCAACCGAGTAAAATTCAAGGCGCTGCACAATCCCAAAACGGTCACGTAACGGTGAGGTGAGCAAACCTGCGCGAGTGGTGGCGGCGACAAGGGTAAATGGGGGTAAATCCAGTTTAATGGAGCGTGCTGCAGGTCCTTCACCAATCATGATATCCAGTTGATAATCTTCCATCGCTGGATACAAAATTTCTTCGATCACAGGTGATAGACGGTGTATTTCATCAATAAATAACACATCACCTTCTTCAAGGTTGGTCAGCATGGCGGCTAAATCGCCTGCGCGTTCCAAGACAGGTCCTGAAGTAGATTTAAGATTGCCGCCCATTTCACTGGCAATAATATTGGCGAGTGTAGTTTTACCTAAACCTGGTGGTCCGAAAATCAGTGTGTGGTCGAGTGCTTCTGCGCGTCCACGGGCTGCACCAATAAAAATTTCCATTTGTTCACGCACCACAGGTTGCCCAATATAGTCATCGAGTGAGGTGGGACGAATGGCGCGATCAATTTGATCTTCGGGTTTTTCAGAACCACTGATTAGACGGTCTTGCATAGGTGATCTAAACTTTAAGTAAACTGATTTTAATAAGAAATTCCGCAAAACATTTTTGGCGGCGTCTTTCCAATAGAACTTTCTGTCTCAACAGTTGCGAATGAATTCATCGCGTATCAGATGAGGTGAATTAGACAATATATGTGCTTACCGATTCATCGACTTTAATGCTGCACGGATAATATCACTGGCTTCAGTAAAATCGCCCTTGACTGCGTTAATCAGTTTTTGTGCTTCGGCAGGTTTATAACCTAAAGATTGTAAAGCGGCTTCGGCTTCGGCAACAGCAGAATTGCCTGTAAACTGGATTTGAGTCACAGTTGAATTGCTGCTGCTCACTTCGTTAGACATGGCTTTAAAGCGATCACGTAATTCAATCATTAAGCGTTCAGCAGTTTTTTTGCCCACACCTGGCACTTTAATCAAGGTATTAATATCTTCATGTTCTACGGTGTGAATCAGTAGCTCGACGCTTAAGGTTGATAAAATACCTAGCGCCATTTTTGGGCCGACACCATTAACTTTCAGTAAGGTTCGGAAAATGATTTTTTCTTGGGCTTCTAAAAAACCATATAACAATTGAGCATCTTCACGCACGGCTAAATGCGTCCATAGGGTAATTTTCTGCCCTTTTTGTAATTGGCAAAATGTGGTGAGCGGCGTGTCAATTTCATAGCCAACACCATTCACATTCAGTAACACGGTTGGTGCTTCTAAAGCCAAAACTTCGCCAATAAGACATCCGATCATATTTGTGATTCACTGATTAATTTAAAATAATTTGCTGTTCGCATAGTAGAGCGCATTTTCACAAAAGGCAAAATCCGTGCTTAAACTCTACGTCAATTTTATATAAGTTATTGATATACAGGTGAGTCATCACAGTAGGCCAACCTTATTGCCTTGTAATTCTTGCGACAAGTTATAGGCTTGGTGATCTGAAAACTTAGAGATAATGTCCAACACTTGCATAATATTGTCATAGTGGTTATGCGCAAAATCTGCACCTGAGCGTTGCAAGATGGACATTAAACGCTGCTCTTTAAAACTTAGGGTTTTATGGGGTGTGGTGAGCGGAATAAACGCATCCAAAATATTTTGTAAACTTTGATGCGCAATAATTTCCAATCCAGCTTTTTGCGGATGCTCGAAAATTTTCTCACGTGCTAAGTCTTTGGCGCGATTGATACCAATTTCAATATCTGCCGAGCAATACTGTAAAAGGCTGCCTTTGAGCTGTCCCATTAGAATTTCAAAATGGTGTTTGGCAAACGCCGTGGTGACTTCATCGACCAAACGCTTCATGACCCGACCACGCAAAGCGGCAATTTTTTGTTGCCATGTGGTACGTGCCATCGCCAGTTCTGCAGGAATACCGTAGTCACCAATCAAGTTTAAAAAGATCGGTTCCACTTCTTCATAGCTGAGCATGTTTAAAATAATACCATCTTCCAAATCAATTAAGGCATAGCAAATATCATCCGCCGCTTCCAATAAATATGTCAGTGGATGACGGCAATAGTGATAATCGCCCAATTGAATCAGACCAAGCTGTTCTGCAATTTGTTTGAGAATTTCTTTTTCGGCTTGGTAACAACCAAACTTATCACGTTGATTGGCAGGGCGGTTGCCTTGTTCGGCAATGGTTTTGGAGAGCCATGGATATTTTAAATAAGCGCCTAAAGTGGCATAGGTTAAACGCATGCCGCCATCATTTGGATGATAGTCAATTTTGGTGAGTAGACGTAAACCTTGTGCATTGCCTTCAAACTGACGGACATCAGCTTCTTCTTCATCGCTGAGTTTGGCGAGGAAATTGCCGTGTGAAGCATCATCAAACCATTCACGAATGGCATATTCGCCTGCATGCCCGAAAGGTGGATTACCTATATCATGTGCCAAGCAAGCAGCTTGAATAATCGCACCGACATCGGCAGGGGAAATCCACATAGGCAAGTGATCTTTAATTTTTTCTGCAGCCAACATTCCCAATGAACGTCCAATACAAGACACTTCTAAAGAATGGGTTAGGCGAGTGTGAATGCCATCGTGTTGAGTCAGTGGATGGACTTGGGTTTTACGGTTTAGCTGTCTAAAACTTTGCGAAAAAATAATACGGTCATAATCTTTGTGAAAAGGGCTGCGCGCCTGTTCTGTACTTTGTTTTTTACTACCAATTCGAACTGTGGAAAGCAGTTCTAACCAACGCATTTGAGTCATTTATCATTATTCACTATGTGCTTGTTTTGCATCATGCCAAAAAAATGACAAAAGCTCTAGGGGCAGGCGACATGGCTTGTCTTTTTAAATCTAAAATCATACAAAATGGGAGATACGTTCATGGCGAAGCGTACTTTAAATTTTTGGGGGGCAAGCGGTATAAAACGAGGATTTGATAATTCGCACAGCTTGCCAAAACAGCACCGATCATCATTTTTTATGATAATTTCTAGTCAATCGTGAAATGGATAGCGAAGTTTAAATATGCTTAAACTGATTTACTATGTGCCTCAATCTCATCTTGAAGAAACCAAACAGGCTGTTTTTGCAGCAGGTGCAGGGGGGATTGGCAATTATGAACAATGTGCATGGCAGGTTTTAGGCACAGGGCAATTTAAACCTGTAAAAGGAGCAAATCCTTTTATTGGTGAGTTAGATGCTTTGGAACACGTTGCTGAGTGGCGAGTGGAAACCATTGTGCCTGAGCAAAATGCTCAGGCAGTCGCAAAAGCGCTCAAGGCAAGCCATCCTTACGAAGAGCCTGCCTTTGAGTTTATGCAACTTTTAGTCTTTGATGATTAAATTTTCTGAATAAATAAATCACGGTCAAAACGGTATTGCGGGAAAAAGACACCGTCTTCAGCACGTTCACCTGCAGCAATTACCATCACTGGAAATTGTTGATCATTCAGTTTTAAGAGTTTGCGTACCATCGGCTCATCAAAACCTTCCATCATACAGCTATCAAAACCGTGTGCGCGAAGGGCCAAAACCATATTTTCACAGGCGAGTGCTGTGGTTTTATTGGCCCAAAGTTTGGCATCGGCAGGATTAAATGCCGTTACAGGTAATTGTTTATCTAAACTACGTGCAATTTTGAAAGCGACTTTCTTAAAGTTACCTACTGTATTTAAGTAACCAGTCTTGTAGTTATAAGGAATAAACTTGTAATATTTTTTTACTGCAGCGGGTGCTTCAGGAAAAGGAAACTCGCTGATATTCTTTTTTGCCATTTCATCAACGCGGTCTGTCCGCGCAATACATACAATTAGCTCTGCTGCAGTACGGGCAGCAAGCTGTCCTAAGCAGGCTTTAACCAGTTGTTTTTTTTTGGCAGGGTTTTGCACCACCACAAAAGTCCAGGGTTGTAAATTAGATGAGTTTGGCGCCAATAAAGCCATATCTAAACAATCATCCAACACTTCAGCAGGAATGGCTTTGTCGGTAAATTTACGCACCGAACGACGGCTTTGAATGACTTTTTTAAAGTTTTCTACATCAATATCTTGTGGTGCAGGTTCAAAATAACGTTCTTTTTTTCAACTTGAACATCGGCTGGATTTGGATTAGACATTACAATTTTCCTCAATTTTTAATGATTGACAGCACATCGTAGAATATGGGGGCGAATAAAGAAAAAACCACATTCAGCCAATATGAATGTGGTTTTAAAAACGGCTAGTACACTTGAAATAGGTATAAGTGCATTTCAGTTCAACAGCACTTAATTAAATTGGCTGAAATCAGGTTTACGTTTTTGCATAAATGCTTGCACTGCTTCCATCATTTCTGCTGAACCGACACGTTGCATAAAAATTTCTGCTTCATGGTCAATCCACGCCACAATTTCATTGACATTATGTTTCATGAGGGCTTTAGATTGTTTGAGTGAAGCCAATGGCAAAGCCGCTAATTGCTCTGCTTTTTGTTGTGCTGTTGCATAAACATCGGTTTCAATACTATTAACTAGATTTGCCGATAATGCCGTTTCGCTATTGAATTTCTGTGCAGTCAACAACAGTTCAGCCGCTTTGTGATAGCCAGCTTGCTCTACCAAAAGCTTGCTTGATGCGCCTTCTGGCGATAAGCCTAAGCTCACAAATGGAATCTGGAATAGGGCAGTATTGTCGCTATACACCAAATCTGCATGCAATAAAATGGTGACACCAATGCCAATCGCCACCCCACGTACAGCTACAATTAGCGGTTTAGAAAACTTGGCAGCAGATTTTAATAAGATGAACGGAGGACCTTCGGCAGCAGGTAATTGTCCTTTAAGTGCGGCAGACTTCATAAAGTCCTGCATGTCATTGCCTGCGCTAAAGTCTGCATCTGCGCCGCGTAAAATTACGCAACGTACTTCATTGGCTTGATCGGCCTCATCTAAGGCTTGTGCAATCCATAAATATAATTCACCATACAGCGCGTTTTTTGCTTCTGGGCGGTTGATGGCTAAAGTCAGTACGCCATTGTCTAAATTCGCATTCAAATGTGGGTGAGGTTGTTGAATACAGCTCAGTGTCATCGTACTATCCTTGCTTTGATTGGTTAGAATTTATGGCTCATTATGTCGAAAATTTGCAGCGTTAGCACAACTCATGAGTTCATAAAAAGTTAGATTTATTATGCAATATACGTTTGATTATTTGGTTTTCATTGGTCGTTTTCAGCCATTTCATTTGGCACATTTGCAAACCATTCAAATTGCGTTAGCACGTAGTCATTATGTGATTTTGGCATTAGGTTCTGCACAAAATGAGCGCAATTTAAAAAATCCGTTTTTAGCCAAAGAGCGTGAGCAGATGATTTTGTCTAACTTTTCACCTGAAGTGCAGGAACGGATTAAATTTGTGCATGTCGTCGATGTCTACAATGATGAAAAATGGCAAAAAATGGTCAAATCTTTAGTAGGTGAACTGATTCAAGCTCAAGATCGTGTTGGTTTAATTGGGCATTTTAAAGATGACTCATCTTATTATTTAAAGTTTTTCCCTGAATGGGAAATGGTAGAGTTAGACAGCTTGCAAAATGCGATGTCTGCCACGCCTGCACGAGAAGCTTATTATCGTGGTGAAATTCAGCCCAATTTTTTCCCGCAAGGGACAATTGATTTCTTAACCGCATTTCAAAACACGGAAATTTATCGTCAATTACAAGATAAATACCAGCAGCAGGACAGCAGTAATTTGACGGAATCATCCAGTTTGAAATAAAAAGGATGATTGAAAATGCATTCAATCATCCACATTATTGTGTCTTTTTTGCTTAGAGACTAAAAATTAAGCCTGTAAAGCGGTTAAATCCGCAAGCACTTGCTCAGCATGTCCAGCAGCTTTGACTTTACGATATTCTTTTAGCAATTGACCTTGATGGAAAATAAAAGTTGAGCGTTCAATGCCCTTGACTTTTTTGCCGTACATATTTTTTTCTTTAATCACATCAAACAATTGACATAATACTTCATCTTTATCGCTAATCAGGTTAATGCCTAAAGATTGCTTTTCGGTAAAGTTTTGATGCGCTTTGACCGAGTCGCGTGAAATACCAATGATGGTAGTGTTGAGTGCATCAAATTGTGGCTTTAGCGCAGTAAAATCGACAGCTTGTGTAGTGCAGCCTGGGGTAGAATCTTTCGGGTAAAAATACACCACTAACCAATCTGTACCAAGCTCGGTTAAGTTGACTTTGCCTGTAGTTGCAGGAAAAGCTTGATTTGGTAATTGAATTGTCGTGCTCATATTTTTCTCCAAAATCATGCACATAAAAAACTAGCCACATAAAGTGGCTAGTTGAAATTGTTAAGAAAAATTATTTTTTCTCACCCGCTTTCATTGCTTCTTCAGTTAAGGTTTTTAATTTACCTGTAAGCTGAGGACCAAAACAAGCTTGCAAATCTTTATTTTGCTTTTGTACAAAAGCTAAAGTCGCAGGGCTCTTTTTCTGGTTAATTGCGCTTTGAATTTCCCATTTTTGAGCGTTGGTTAATTTACCATCTGCTTCTACTGCACATGTACAATATTTGCTTACTTCAGCTGTAGTGAGTTTTTTGCCTTTTGCAGTTTCTTCTTTACAAACATTAATTAAAGCTGCTTTTACATTGGTGCTTTTATAAGCTTGTTGCAACTTGTCATTATTTGCGTACGTCGTTGTAGCGAATAATGCAGCAACAGACATAATCGCAGAAACCATAATGTTTGATTTTAAATTTTTCATACACTTTACCTTGTTATGACGGTATATAACGTGTTGGGTCAGCAACACCTGCATCGGCAAAACCTTGTTTGCGTAAGCGACAGCTGTCACATGTACCACAAGCACGTCCTTGGTCATCTGCTTGGTAGCAAGAAACCGTTTGACTATAGTCTACGTCATGTTCAATACCTAAGCGAATAATATTTGCTTTGGATAAATGTAACAAAGGTGTCTCAAATTTTAACGGTTTGCCTTCTACGCCAACTTTGGTTGCCAAGCGTGCCATATTGGCAAATGCATCAATAAATTCAGGACGGCAGTCAGGATAGCCCGAATAATCTACCGCATTAATGCCAATCACAATTGCTTCTGCATCAAAAACTTCGGCTGCTGCTAAAGCATAAGATAGGAAGATGGTATTACGCGCAGGCACATAAGTCACAGGAATACCTTCTTGCTCATGATCAGGTACTTCAATGCTGTGATCGGTCAGGGCAGAACCGCCCAAGTTGCCTAAATCAATATTAATCACACGATGCTCAATGCCTGCATATTTAGTCAAGGCACGTGCAGCATCTAGCTCTGTGGTCGAGCGTTGACCATACATAAAACTTAGTGCAATACATTCATAACGCGCTTGTGCCCATGCCAAACACGTGGTTGAGTCTAATCCACCAGATAACAATACAATGGCACGAGGGCGCATAAATGAACTCCAAATTTTAAAATATTGCAATAGAACTTGAGCAAAACTGTGATGATTGACCGTAGTACGAATGTGTATTCGTGAGGAGATTAGCGACCTGTTTCATCATTCCAAAGCAATTTATGTAGTTGTAATTGGAAACGAACAGGGAGATGGTCGGCTAAAATCCACTGTGCTAAATCACGTGCAAGTTGTGGCAAGGCGACTGCACCTTTTTCGACAGCAAATGCTGGGGAGAACCACACGGTATCGACTTTTTTATGCAACTGATATTGCTCAACTTGTTGCTTCGCCCAAAGATAATCATCATGATTACAAATCACAAATTTGATTTGATCATGTGGGTTTAAAAAATCTAAATTTGATAATAAGTTGCGTGACATTTCACCCGATGCAGGGGTTTTTAAATCTAGCACTTTCGATACACGGTTATCCACTTTAGAGATATCTAAAGCGCCACTGGTTTCCAAAGACACTTCACAACCTAAATCTGCCAAACGTTGCATCAGTGGCAGCGCATTCGGTTGGGCCAGAGGTTCACCGCCTGTTACACATACATACGGTGTTTTGAAATCTAGTGTGGTTTGGATTATGTCATCTAAAGATCGACGTTCGCCACCTTCAAAAGAATAGGTGGTATCGCAATAATGGCAGCGTAAAGGGCAACCCGTAAGACGAATAAAGACCGTCGGTAAACCAGATGTATTGGCTTCGCCCTGTAATGAATAAAAAATCTCCGTAATGCGTAACCCCGCAGACGGATCAGAAACAGGAATAGCGGAAGATCGGAGCGTACTCATAATATTCATCACAGTATACAAAAAACAAAAATCCCTACGATCATTGCTGATCGTAGAGATGCTGAAGACTGAAAGGAAATTAGTCTTCGCGTAATAAATCGTTCAAGCTGGTTTTTGCACGTGTTTTGGCATCTACCTTTTTCACGATGATAGCTGCATATAGGCTGTATGTGCCACACTTAGATGGCAAGTTACCTGATACGACAACAGAGCCAGCAGGTACACGACCGTAGTGGATTTCGCCCGTTTCGCGGTCATAAATTTTGGTCGATTGACCAATATAAACGCCCATAGAAATGACTGAGCCTTCTTCTACAATCACACCTTCTACAATTTCAGAACGTGCACCAATGAAGCAGTTGTCTTCAATAATAGTGGGGTTCGCTTGCAAAGGTTCAAGTACACCACCAATGCCTACACCGCCTGACAAGTGAACATTTTTACCAATTTGTGCACAAGAACCCACTGTTGCCCATGTATCTACCATAGTGCCTTCATCTACATAGGCACCAATGTTTACATAAGAAGGCATTAATACGACATTCTTGGCTTGGAATGAACCTTTACGTGCTACGGCAGGCGGTACAACACGGACTCCTGCTGCTTTAAATTGCTCGTCAGTCCAGTCTGTAAATTTAGTATCGACTTTGTCGTAAAAACGAAGGTCACAAGATTCAATTGGCTTGTTGTCATTGAGTTTAAACGATAGCAAAACGGCTTTTTTCAACCATTGGTGAACAATCCATTCACCATTAATTTTTTCAGCTACACGTAATGTGCCATTGTCTAAACCAGTAATTGCTTGTTCAACTGCTTGGCGAATTTCAGCAGGGCAATCTGCCGCTGTAAAATTAGCACGGTCTTCAAATGCTTGTTCAATAATTGTTGAAAGCTGCGACATCGATGTAATTACCTGAAAAATTTTCCCAAGATTTTACACTATATTGTGTCAAGAATAGATTGAAAATTAAGCTTTAAATGAAGAAATTATAATGAAAGGTCGAAAGCTAAACAGATTATATACGGCTTAATTGTTACTGTTTTGAAATTAAATTGGTTAACAATCAACAAGAAAAAAGAATTTGTATCAAAAAATAACATAAACCTAGCAAATCTTGCATAAAAGATGAGCGCAACATGCCCTATAGTTTTTCCATGACAAAACGAATGAAAAATTCAAAAGTTTTAATTTGAGGAGAATACAATGAAATCTTTACACACAATTTTAGCCGCATCGGTATTGGCAGCAGTTGCAGGTTCTGCAATGGCAGATACAGCTGTTGTGCAAGATGGTTATGCATTTGACCGTAACCAACTCATTCCAACAGGTGTTCGTGCTGAAGTCGGTACAACTGGTTATGGTGGTGCCTTACTTTGGACTGCAAACCCATACGTTGGCTTAGCTTTAGGTTATAACGGTGGTGATATTTCTTGGTCGGATGACTTATCTATCGATGGTACAAAGTACGATATGGATATGGACAATAACTTGACCTATTTAAATGCTGAGATTCGTCCATGGGGTGCAAGCCCAAGCAAATGGGCACAAGGCGTATATGTTGCAGCAGGTGTTGGTTATATTGATAATGACTACGGTCTAGAGAAACGTTTAAATAATGCCAATGACACTTTAAAAATTGGTGATCAGAACTTTAACGCACCAAGCGGTCAAGGTTATGTAAAAGGCGATATGTCTTATGATAACGATATTGCACCATATTTAGGCTTAGGTTTTGCACCTAAAATTAATAAAAACTGGGGCGTATTTGGTGAAGTCGGTGCTTTTTACACAGGTAACCCAAGCGTGAATTTGGAATCTGTAGGCTTACAAGAAGTTGGTGGCACTGATAATGGCCAAGCAGCAGCTAATCGTGAAGCTGAAAAAATCCGTAACGATGACAAATACGAATGGATGCCAGTAGCTAAACTAGGTGTAAGTTACCATTGGTAATATCCGTTAGCTTTAGCTAAACCTTAAAAAAACGAGCTGCGGCTCGTTTTTTTGTGGCTTAAAAGCGGTGTGCCAATTTCAGGTGATAAACCCAAGCCTCACGTTGTTCAAGTGAAGAAAAACTTGAGATTTGCGTGATGAATGACTGCGGCTGTACCATGTCTGGCTTAGTAAAGTGCAAATAAAGCAGACCTGCAATCATAAACGTTTTAGGGTTAAAGTGATAAACCGCGCCCGTACCAACACCAATATAGCCGTCTACAGGGTTTAAGCTTGAGGCAGGATTACCCGCACCAGAATCCCACAATCCTTCCACCGCAGTGATCCATTTAGGTGACCATTGATGGGCAAAACCCAAACGAGTAGACCATTGATTTTTTTGGTAATCAATCAGGTTGAACTGATTACCTAGTCCTTCAGATTGCAGAATTGCAGCAAATTGAGTGGGTTGAATTTTAAAATCTTGCCAATTGACCCATCGCAATGATCCGTACAGAAAATTTTGTGCAGGTAAACCGGTGTGAAAATCTAAATTCACCGATTCAGGTGTTTCAATTTCCGTTGCTTGTTGTGGTGCAATCTCTAAAGGAAATCCCCAAATACTTTCGCTTGCATTGGTCCTGTGTTTGATTTTAGAGCGATAAGTGATTGCTGTATTAAATGCATATTCAGGAATTTGGTAGCTTACACCTGCCAACCAACCCCACGCATGGTCTTTGGGGAAATTTACGTGATAATCAAAAAAGGTATAGTCAACTTGAGTACCAATTTTCAGATCACCTGAAAAAGACTGGTAACTTAGACCTGTAAAGAGGTTCCAATGTTGTGTGGGTTGATAGCCAATGAGTGCTGTAATATTTCTTGAGTCAAACTTAATATCTGCATTTTCTATAGGTAAGGGTTCACCTGAAAGAATAGGACTATAGTGATAATCCACATCAACAAAATAAGGTTGGTCAAATAATAACGCCACAGAAATTTGTGGATGGGGTTGTAATTTTAATGCAGCTTGGATGAAGTGTTGATGATTGACTAAATTACCTGTTGAAAAATCTTGAACGCCTAATTCGGCAATATTTTGTTGATGCTGGACCTGACCTGAAATATTGGGATCTACTTGCAGCAAAGCAACTTCCGCATAATTACCTTTTTCAAATAATGCATGTACCGATTGAGCGCTACGTTCTAAAGCTGCGGCAGAGGCATAACTTAGCGGCAGGACATACAGCAATCCGAAAAAAATGTGAAATTTCATGTTGCATCCTTGGTCTAAATTATAGAATCGTGTTTAAAATCAAATTAAGTTTTTTATTTTTGATTATATTTTATTCATTTTTCTTATGAATTAAAATCATTATTTTGATTATTTCTAAGTGTATAGAATAAGCAAGAGTTTTGCTAAAGATCAAAAAAGAGAGCCTAGGCTCTCTTATGTATTACTGTTTTATTCTTCGGGATAGGCGATACGTTTTAAAGCTTTAATATCGGCATTTGGTGCACATAAAGAAATAAACTCATAGCCATAGCCACGTAGTAAATGTCCTTTGCGAACCGCAATCCATGTGGTGTTTACCCCAAAAATATCGGTCTGGATTTGTTTTAGGCGGTAATCACGTTCTGCATCGTATGCTACATTGTTCACCACACCTACACCCATGCCTAATTCAACATAGGTTTTAATGACATCGGCATCAAGTGCAGACATCACGATATTGACATCAACGCCTGCATCGGTAAATGCTTTGTCAATTTTAGAACGACCCGTAAAGCCACCGTGGTAAGTAATAATTGGATATTCTGCCAAATCGGACAGGCTAATCTCAGCTTTACTGGCTAAAGGATGGTTTTGTGGAGTAATAATGCTGTGACGCCACTCATAATAAGGCACACTTGCCAAGTTTTCTTCAGTGGTGAGAGATTCGGTTGCTATACCAATATCGGCTTCACCTTGCAGCAGCATTTCAGCAATTTCTACAGGGCTGGCTTGTTGTAAAATCAAATGTACTTTAGGAAATTCTTTTTTAAACAAATTCACAATGGGCGGTAGTACATAACGCGCTTGGGTATGTGTAGTCGCAATGGTGAGCGTGCCTTCATCAACTTTATTAAAGTCATCAGCAAGGCGTTTAATGTTATCTGCATCAATCAACATGCGTTCGACTATACACAGCAAGGCTTGTCCTGGCTCGGTTAAACCCAATAAGCGTTTACCTTTGCGGACAAAAAGCTGCACACCTAGCTCATCTTCAAGGTCTTTAATGTGCTTACTCACGCCCGACTGAGAAGTGTATAATGCCGCAGATGCTTCGGTTAAATTAAAGTTTTGCCGAACGGTTTCTCTAATAATTCTAAGTTGTTGGAAGTTCATAGTGGTGCAAACCTAAAAAAGGATGGAGCGGGTTAGGCTCCATATTAATGTCCTTATGCGACTTGATTTTCAAATAAATGTAAAGTGGTTACACTTAACCAAACCGTTTGGTTTGGACGGAATTGGTGCAGCTTAGCTTCATCTGCAGTGAGTGCAATTTCAATTAAATTCCCTTGGCGATCTTGCAATTCTGCAACTACTTTACCAGCAATCCAAACTTCACGTAAGAAGGTCGCTTGAATGGTATTTTCTTGTGGTTGGGCATGAATATGCAACTCATCTGGACGTGCAAATGCAATGACATTGCCTTGTGGCGCATTGGGTTGATTAAGAAGTTGTACACGATCTTCACCAATTTGCACAATTCCTTGATGATGTTGTCCTTCAAAACGGTTGGCTTGACCTAAGAAGTCAAATACAAATGGAGTGGCAGGCTGTTCATACACTTCACGTGGTGAACCAATTTGTTCGACATTCCCTTTGTTCATAACAATAATTTGATCTGCAACTTCGAGCGCTTCTTCCTGATCATGGGTCACGAAAATTGAAGTGATGTGTAATTCATCATGCAAGGTTCTTAACCAACGACGTAATTCTTTACGCACTTTGGCATCGAGCGCACCAAAAGGTTCATCCAATAACAATACACGTGGTTCAACCGCTAAGGCACGTGCCAAAGCAATACGCTGACGTTGTCCACCCGATAACTGCGCAGGATAACGGTCTGCTAAAAAGCCTAACTGTACCAAGTCGAGTAAACGCATCACACGTTTTTTAATCTCGGCTTCTGATGGTCGGGTTGCACGCGGACGTACCCGTAAACCAAACGCGATATTGTCAAATACAGTCATGTGGCGGAATAGGGCATAGTGCTGGAAAACGAAACCGACTTGACGTTCACGTACATGCACATCGGTTGCGTCCTGACCTTCTAAAATGACTTGTCCACGATCTGCCGATTCTAAACCCGCAATAATACGCAACAAAGTAGTTTTACCACAGCCTGAAGGTCCAAGCAGTGCCACCAGTTGACCATCTGGAAAATCGAGGGAGATGTCTTTCAGTGCATGGAATGCACCAAAATTTTTTTCAATATTTTTAACTTGAATACTCATGCGGTCATTCCTTAAGAAACAGTTAAATCTTCATTGCGTTGGTTTTGCTTTTCTTGGCGAATTTCAACCCAAGTTTTTAAAATTAGGGTCACAATTGCAAGAAGTGCCAAGAGAGAGGACACCGCAAACGCAGCACTAAAAGTGTATTCGTTGTAGAGAATTTCGACGTGCAGCGGTAGGGTGTTGGTTTCTCCACGAATATGCCCCGATACCACAGATACTGCGCCAAATTCACCCATCGCGCGGGCATTACACAGAATTACGCCGTAAATTAAACCCCATTTAATATTTGGCAAAGTGACTTTCCAAAAGGTTTGCCAACCAGATGCACCTAATACAATTGCAGCTTCTTCTTCTTCTGTGCCTTGTGCTTCCATTAAAGGAATTAATTCACGCGCCACAAAAGGTACAGTAATGAAGATCGTGGCAATCACAATTGCAGGCACGGCATATAAAACTTTGATGTCGTTTTCCATCAACCAGCCACCCATCCAGCCTTGTGTACCAAAAATTAGGACTAACATTAAACCTGCAATGACAGGGGAAACTGAAAAAGGCATGTCAATTAAGGTGGTGAGAATTGCCTTACCACGGAAATTGAATTTCGCCACTGCCCACGCTGCTGCAATACCAAATACCACGTTCAAAGGCACGGCAATCGCTGCGGTGAGTAAGGTTAATTTCACTGCCGATAAAGTGTCAGGATGTACTAAAGCTTGGGCATAGACACCGACGCCTTGTTTAAGCGCTTCTACAAAAACCAAAATCAGCGGCAAAATCAGACAGCTTAAAAAGAAAGTCAAAGCAATCGCAATCAGGGTATAGCGTACCCAAGTCGGCTCACGTGTTGCATCGCGTGATTGCAGTTTTTCAGCCAAAGCATTGCTGTTGGTATTTAAACTCATCGTGCTGTTCTCCCTGTGCGACGACTTGCCCATGCTTGTAATAAGTTAATCAGGAACAGCATGACAAAAGAAATCAGCAACATCACCACAGCAATTGTGGTTGCACCCGCATAGTCATATTCTTCCAAACGGGAAATAATCATTAAGGGTGCAATTTCAGTTTTAAATGGTTGGTTACCCGCAATGAATATCACCGAGCCATATTCACCCACGCCACGCGCAAATGCGAGGGCAAAACCTGTAATCAGTGCAGGCAGTAAAATGGGAAAAATCACTTTGCTGACAATTTGAAAGCGGTTCGCGCCCAGCGCAGATGCTGCTTCTTCCAATTCGGTTTCTAAGTCACTGAGTACAGGTTGTACGGTACGCACAACAAATGGAATACCAATAAAAATCAGGGCAAGGGTAATCCCGATAGGGGTATAGGCGACTTTAATGCCCAGTGGTTCTAAATATTGTCCAATCCAGCCTGTGGGTGCGTATAAAGAAGTCAGGGCAATACCCGCAACTGCAGTAGGCAATGCAAAAGGTAAATCGACCAAAGAATCTATAATACGTTTGCCCGGAAAGCTGTATCGTACCAAACACCATGCCAATAATAAGCCGAAGACGACATTAATAAAGGCTGCAATGAGCGCAGCGCTAAAACTGAGTTGCAAAGATTTTTGGATACGTTCTGAACTTAAAATTTCCCATAAACCATCCCAACCGATACCCAGCGATTTAATAAATACAGCCGATAAGGGAATAAGAACAATTAAGGATAAATACGCTAGGGTAAAGCCTAGAGAAAGACCAAATCCTGGCAGCACTTTGGATCGCTGCGACATGATGACTCCTCAAAAGAGAGAATGAGTGTTTGAAAACAAACAGATAAAAGTAAAAGATAAATTCGGCACAAGCATAATTTGCGAAGATTAAATTGCAAATTTGAATAAATACTTGTTGTTATCAGAAATACTGATATGTGATTGCATATTTTCTGCAATCAAATAATCATAAATTTCAGGAAATGCCCCAAAGCCTGATGCAACATTAATATGACCCACTTGTCCTAAATTAATCGGTGTTAATTGCCATGCTTGGGCAAGTGCCTGTGCATCTGCAAAACTTAGCCACGGGTCATTTTCACTGATCAATAAGCGTGTCGGTACAGTCAATTTAAGTTGCTGAAAATAAGCCGAATAATTGCTTTGGCTGTGTTGTGCAAAACCAGATTCACCAAAACGGGCAGGGTTAGCAGGTGCAACCAAAACCACATTTTTAATTTTCGCCTGCAATTTAGGTTGCTGTGCTAAGGCTGCCACTGTGGTCAGACAACCAAAGCTGTGCGCCACAATTTGAATATCGTTCTGAATTGGGGCAACTGTTTTGACAAATTCAGCAACCCAGTTCTGTAAAATTGGGCTATTCCAGTCTGACTGTTGTACACGCGAGCAAGACATGAGTTGTCGTTGTAACCAAGATTGCCAGTGCGCATATTCACTGCCACCTACACCTGGAACAATTACGGTATGAATCATGTCGATGCTCCTTCGCATATTTCAGCCTGAAATAATGATCTGAATAACGCTTGAATATGAATTGAACCCATCATTTTCAGCTTTGGCTGTGATCACTTGGATTCAAAACTCAGTAAGATAATGCTGTAAAATTCATGTTTTAAATAATCTGCAACAAGGATAACTAGAGTTTCTATGCAAAAAAAATAATTAAAAATGAATTTTATATGAATAAAAGAGATATATGTGAATCAGGTAAAAATGCGTTTGTGAAAACACCCGCATTTTTCAATTTGGGTGTTTTCAGCTAGAGCTTTGGTATGATTTACCTTTCGGAGTATTATTTGGTTTGGTTGGCTTTGACAATCTGATCGAAAATGCCATCATTTTCAAAGTGTTGCTTCTGAACTTTGCTCCATCCACCAAACTCTTTGTCAATGGTTACAAGTTTTAATGGTTTAAATTGCGACTTATATTGTGCCAATACCTTAGCATTACGTGGTCGATAATAATGCTTTGCAGCAATATTTTGACCCGCAGGTGAATAGAGATAGTTTAAATAAGCTTTGGCTAAGTGTTGATTACCATCTTTTTGCACATTTTTCTCTACAATTGCCACAGGTGGTTCAGCCAAAATG
The DNA here is from genome assembly GCF_020982655.1 of Acinetobacter sp. PW68. Classification (NCBI taxonomy): domain Bacteria; kingdom Pseudomonadati; phylum Pseudomonadota; class Gammaproteobacteria; order Moraxellales; family Moraxellaceae; genus Acinetobacter; species Acinetobacter sp. PW68. The sequence goes on from NZ_JAHZSX010000001.1 coordinate 868,184, forward strand.
GATAAGGATGGGGTGATGATTTCAAATTTGCCTGGTTGTTCACGCACGGCTAAATAGGCTTCATTTTCCCAAGCTAACAAAACATCACCAATGCCACGTTCTGCAAAAGTGGTGGTTGCACCACGTGCGCCTGAATCCAATACTTTGGTTTGTTTATAAATTTGGCGCACAAATTCTTGTGCTTTGGCATCACTGCCCGCAGGTTGATGTTTTGCCCATGCCCACGCTGCCAAATAGTTCCAGCGTGCACCACCAGATGTTTTTGGATTTGGGGTAATGATTTCTACCCCTGGTTTGATCAAATCACTCCAATCTTGAATCGCTTTCGGGTTGCCTTTACGCACTAAAAATACAATTGTGGATGTATAAGGGGTCGAGTTGTGCGGAAATTTCTTTTGCCAGTCTTTAGGGAGTAGACCACGTTTGGCAATTTCATCAATATCGGCAGCTAGCGCCAAAGTCACGACATCGGCACCCAAACCATCAATTACCGCACGTGCCTGTTTGCCCGAACCACCATGTGATTGTTTAAAGTTAATGTTTTGCCCAGTGGCTTTTTTCCAGTACGCAGCAAAATCTTTGTTAAAGTTATCGTATAATTCACGGGTTGGATCATAAGACACATTCAGAAAGTCTTTTGCAGATACGCTCAGAGTTGTTGCCGAAAGTACGGCTGCCAGTAGTCCAATTTTCAGTTTTGTAAAGTTCATTTTTGACCTCATGTATTAAATATGTTGTTGAATGAGGCAAGCATATCGGTAGTCTATTTGCTGAAAAAATAATTTAAAATGCGCTGGATATCAGTAAATGATAAATATAAATTTCTTCATTGTTTTCTATATTTAGAGATAAATAACGAGTACTTTTCTATGCAGTGTTATAAAAATGCCAAGCCTACCGAGCAGATTCATGTGTTAGATCGCGCGTTTCATTATGGCGATGGATGCTTTAGCACTGCACGTATTCACCAAAATCAAATTGAATTATTTGACCGTCATTTGGCGCGTTTGCAATATGCCAATCATCAACTTTTTTTAAATGCCAATCTTGAGTTGATCACTGAAACGCTGACACTTTTAAAACAGGCGCATGGCGAATTAAATGGCACTTTAAAGATTATTATAAGTCGTGGTGTGGGGCAGCGAGGTTACAGTTTGCCTGATCATCCTGCCGATGTTTGGGTGTTTTTCTATCCACAAGTGCAAGCATCTTTAGATACAGCATATCATTATGACATCATTCATAGTGGCGTCTTGACGCAAGCGATAGGGCTGAGCATGCCGAATTTAGTTGGACTGAAAAGTCTAAACCGGCTTGAACAGGTATTGCTCAAACAAGAAGCCGATCAAAAAGGCTGGGCAGAAGCTTTGGTTACTGATGTACAGGGCAGTGTGGTTGAAGGTGTGAGTAGTAATTGTTTCATTCGTATAAACAATACATGGATTACTCCGCAACTTGGTTATAATGGCGTGCACGGTGTCATGCGGGCAGAAATTTTATCGCGCATGCAACAGCAGAATTTGCATTGTGAACAGCGTGATGTTCATGCTTCGGAAATTGCGCAGATTCAAAGTTTGTTTTTCTGTAATGCTTTAACGCCCATGAAAATTGTCAGCCATTTAGGGCAGCAGGTTTTAGATGTGCAGCCGTGTGTGGAACTATTTAAGCAACTTCAACTAAATCAGATTCATTCTTATGTCTAAGCGTCCATCAAAATCTAAAAAGAAAACCAAAACTATGCGGTCTAAGCGTGCTATTCAAGGTGCGCTTATTTTTATACTCGGACTATTTTTGGTTGTTGGCTTGATCTTATGGTCAAGCTTATTTAAAGATTATCCAGTTGAAGGAAAAAAACAATTATTGGCGATTAATGATGGTGATACTTACTCACGTTTTATTGATCGTTTGGCAGAACAAGATCATGTGAATTTTCCAATTGTTTTAAAACTCTATCAACGGGTGATGATTCACGACACTATGAAAAAAGGCGTGTATGAGGTCCGTCAGGGTATGAGTGTACGTCAGGTTTTGGAAATGATCGCCAATGCTGAAAATGCACAAATGAACCGTATTTTGGTGATCGAAGGTACGACTTTCAAACAACTAATTGATGCGTTGAAGGAAGATGAGTTGGTGACTAAAGAAGTGTCGCATTTGCCGTATGATCAAATGCTCAAAGCTTTAAATATTCCTTTTACACATCCCGAAGGTTTATTTGCACCGAATACCTATTTCTTTGCCAAAGGTGAAACTGACCGTAAAATTTTAACCGATCTGTATCAGCGTCAAATGAAATCATTGGATGATGCTTGGAATAATCGTGCAGCAGATTTGCCCTATAAAAATAAATATGAAGCTTTAATCATGGCATCCATTATTGAAAAAGAAACTAATGTTGATGCGGAATTAGAGCAAGTTTCAGGTGTGTTTGTACGTCGTTTAAAACTGGGTATGCGTTTACAGACTGACCCAACCGTCATTTATGGTATGGGAGATCGTTATCAGGGTAATATCACCCGTCAGGATTTACGCACTCCAACGCCATACAACACCTATACCATGAGTGGCTTAACGCCAACACCAATTGCCTTGCCAAGTCAAAAAGCCATTGAAGCGGCGATGCATCCAGACCAATCTGACAACATTTATTTTGTCGCGACAGGTAATGGTGGACATAAATTTAGCACCAATTTGCAAGATCATAACCGTGCCGTGCAGGAATATTTAAATGTACTGCGCGCGAAAAAATCGGGGGAATAAGCATGTTTATCAGTTTTGAAGGCACCGAAGGGGTAGGCAAAACGACACTCATTCGCCGTATTCATGATTATTTTACTGCACAAGGTCAAGAGGTGGTTTTAACCCGTGAGCCAGGTGGAACCCCTATGGCAGAGCAAATTCGTGCTTTGTTACTCGCGGTCAACCATGAAGAAAAAATGTGTTCAGACACTGAGTTATTGTTGATGTATGCAGCGCGTGCTCAGCATTTAGATCAGGTGATTTTACCAGCAATGGCTGCAGGAAAAACTGTACTATGTGACCGTTTTAGCGATGCCAGTTTTGCTTATCAATGTGCGGGACGTGGTTTAAGTGAAAGCAAGTTGATGACTTTAAATAATAACTTTGTCGCACGTATGCCTGACTTAACTTTTTGGCTCGATGCACCGATTGAACTGGGTATGACCCGTGCACGTGCGCGTGGAGCGCTTGATCGTTTTGAGCAAGAGAAAGCCACTTTTTTTGAGAAAGTAAGGGGTGGCTATCAATCTTTGTGGGAGCGACATCCTGAGCGGGTGAAGCGCTTAGATGCAACACAAAGTCCAGATCAAGTATTTGCACAAGCGATGCACTATTTGTAAGCGAAGGCATAAAACGCAAAGGCATACACAAAAAGGCATAACAAGCCATTGGGTTGTAGTTAGACATTTGATTGAATGGAAAAATCTTCTATAGTGGAAACGCTTTAGAAGATTTTTTAAAAAAATAGCGAATAATAAGTATGACCAAAGAAGAAATTATTGAATTTTTAAAAGTAGAGTTTCCGCAAAGTCTGGAAAAATGTGAAATTGTGTCCATCACGCCACGTGGCGCATTGGTACATTATCACATTGATGAACGTGATTTACGCCCAGGTGGCACAGTATCAGGGCCGACTATGATGACTGTTGCAGACTATGCACTTTATATCGCCATTTTAGGGGAGTTGGGTTTGGTGGCTTTGGCGGTGACCAGTAATTTAAACATCAACTTTTTACGCAAGCCCGCAGCAGGGCGTAATTTACGTGGTGAATGTCGCTTAATGAAAGTAGGGAAAAACCTCGTGGTCGGTGAGGTTTGGGTATATTCCGAAGGTGTAGATGATGCCGTGGCGCATGTCACAGGGACGTATTCGATTCCACAGATTGGCTGAGAATAAAGTCAGCTTTATCTTAATTTTAGTTACTTATATTTACCATGTAGTTACATATGTACACATACTACATGAAAATCAGGGTTTGATTGGTTAAAAAATAATCACAAATATTTCATTTTATGTTTTTCATATAGATCAAATCTGCTTTTGTCTAAGCTAGCAACCCGTAAGTGATAAAACAAGGGAGCTAAATGCTTAAATTTAAGAACAATATTGTTCATGGAGCAATCTTTGATATGGATGGAACAATGTTTGATACTGAACGATTACGGTTTCAAACATTGAAGCAGGCATCTCAGGAGCTCATTGGCGTTGAATTTTCAGACGTATACCTCATGCAATGTTTGGGTTTGAGTGCAAAGAGCGCTGAACAACTGGCGCAAGCAGAATATGGTGCAGACATTCCTTACCGTGAGATCCGTCAGCGTGCTGATGAACTAGAATTAGAAAGTGTGCGCAATTTTGGTGTGCCCATTAAAAAAGGTTTGTTGCAGGTATTAGAGCGGTTACGAAAGTCTGGCTTGAGAATGGCGGTTGCTACGTCTAGTCGTCGTGCCATTGCCGAAGAATATTTGATTAATGCCAATGTCTATAAGTTTTTTGATGTATTAGTTTGTGGCGATGAGGTGCAACAGGGCAAGCCACATCCTGAAATTTTTATAACAGCCGCACAAAAAATTAATCTAGAACCTAGCGAATGTTTCATGCTGGAAGATTCTGAAAATGGAATCAAATCTGCACATGCAGCGGGTGGCATAACCATACTATTTCGGGATATAAAAAAACCTAATGCTAATATGTTGTCACTCACGCAGCATTATTACGCAAGTATGCAAGCTTATTTAGATGACTTAAATCAAGTTATTCCTGTATTGGAAATGCCGAGTTTACAAGAGGCCTTCCCGCAAACTTTAAATCAGTTGAGTGTGGGGATTCATGGTTTTGGTGCAATAGGTGGGGGCTATTTGGCCCAAATTTTATCGCACTGGGATGGCTATACCCGTCCTAAACGTATTTATGCTTCTACACGGAATACCTTATATCGTTCTGCAGTAAACGCCTTTGGAACGTATTCAATTCGTTATGGACAATGTTCTTATGATGAACGAATTGAAAATATGCACATCATTGATGCGGAGAACTTGCAGCAGATGCAGCAAATGTATGTGGAGTCGAGCCTCATTGCATTATGTTTGCCTGAACATGCTTTACAGCAAGAGGCTAAAGTAATTGCGCAGGGCTTATATGCCCGTTTTATAGCGCAAGTTGAACTCCATCAGCCTTTAACTATTTTGGTAATTTTAAATAAAGTTGGGGCAAAACAGCTCTTGATGACGCATATTCATCAGGCGTTAGAGACGTTGTTGGATCCCGATACGGCAGCCAAAATTATGGCGCAGCATTATTTTTGCGATACTGTCGTAAATAGAATGGTCTCTAAATTAAGCGATCAAAACTTATATCGCCAATTACGCATCAAGTATAATATTTTTAAGCAATTTCAGTTGGATGACGAAGCAGAGCCAATTGAAATTGAAGACAATACTCGATTGCAGCCTGAGCAAGAGCGTCAAGCCACCTTATATGTAGAAGATTTAAGACGCAATTTTCAGCCCAGTCACATTTTGCAAAGTATGGATTTAATTTTATTTCATGCTGAAAGTGACATGCCTATTTATGTGGAAAATGCCAGTCCATTATTGCAACACATGCGTCAAATGATTTTGGTAGATGATATTGCCGAAATCCAACTCATTAAAAATCGTTTATGGAATGGTGTACATGCCATGATGGCTTGGTTATCCAGTTTAATAGGGCATAACAGTATTGGTGTCGCAATGGCAGACCCATTGGTTGCAGATTTTACCCGCGCTGTTTCGGCACAAGTAGCGTTGGGATTAGCTGCACAGTTGCCGCATCGTCAGCAAAACTTAAAGCATCTGGCACAGAGCTTTCTGGACTCATGTGAACATGCCTATAAAGACCCGTGTCAGCGTGTGGCACGTGACCCTTTGCGTAAACTCTCAGCCAATGAACGGGTGATGGGTGCTTTGATTTATCATCTGCAGCATGATTTAGCTGCAAATTATGTGCAGAAAGGAGTGGTGTTGGGCTATCTGTATGCAATTAAAATGCAGCAGTTGGGGGCTCAAGCAGCATTACAGCATTTGTCAAAACAATTGCAAAATGCGCCTATAGACGAACAGACACGGCAGCAATTGCAGTACACAATTAGCCACCAATTACAGCAACTATTGGCTGGTCAAGTTCGCTTAGAAGCATTTATTCAAGATGGTACTCAAGTTGCAGCCGTAATCTAAAACTCAACTTGATGAATTCTTGGGGGGAGGTTTAGTAAGTTAACGTCATCATATTCAAAATGATAAAATACCGAATCGTGTTATGGAACACGATTCGGTGCTTTCTTGCATTAGAATTCAAATGCACTTTATTCACAGATACTTTTATGCAAATGCTGTTGTGTAACAAGCAATCAGATCACTCATTCACCAATGGGGTTTCCACTTGGAAATTTGGTGGAATAAGCACAGTCTTACGCAATTCAGGTGCGAGTTCAGGATAATCTAGCGTGAAGTGTAAACCACGCGATTCTTTGCGTTGCATGGCACAGCGCACAATCATTTCAGAAACCAGAACCAAATTACGCAGCTCAATCAAGTTTTTACTGACTTGATAGTCCTGATAATACTCGGTGATTTCACGTTTTAGCATTTCAATACGGTGTAAGGCACGCTCTAAACGCTTGGTGGTGCGTACAATACCGACGTAGTTCCACATGGTTGCACGTAGCTCATCCCAGTTTTGTAAAATCACCACATCTTCATCAGGGTTAGTGACTTGAGAATCATCCCAAGCAGGGACTTCAGGCGAGCTATAATCTGCGGTGTGATGTGCTTCAATATGTTTGGCCGCTGCCATTCCATATACAAAACATTCTAAAAGAGAGTTACTTGCCATGCGGTTAGCGCCATGCAAACCTGTATAAGACGTTTCACCAATCGCGTATAAACCTGCAATATCGGTTTGGCTATGTTCATCCACCATCACACCACCACAAGTGTAGTGGGCAGCAGGTACAACCGGAATCATATCTGTAGTGATATCAATGCCTAATTCCAGCAAACGTGCATACAGTGTAGGGAAGTGTTCCTTGACAAATTCTGCAGGCTTGTGGGTAATATCTAGCCATACATGACGAATACCCAAACGCTTGATTTCATAGTCAATTGCACGTGCCACAATATCACGCGGAGCGAGTTCTGCTCGTTCATCAAAACGCAGCATAAAGCGTTCGCTATCAGGTAAACGTAAATATGCACCTTCACCACGCATGGCTTCAGTAATTAAAAAAGAACGCGCCTGAGGATGATACAAACAGGTTGGATGGAATTGGTTAAATTCCATATTGGCTACACGGCAACCTGCACGGTATGCCATGGCCATACCATCACCTGTGGCAATGTCTGGGTTTGATGTGTAAAGGTAGGCTTTCATTGCGCCGCCGCAGGCAAGTGCAGTAAATGGAGCAAGGAAGGTATGTACTTTTTGAGTACTTTCATCTAGTGCATATAAGCCCAATGAGCGATTAGCTTCGTTTAAACCAAGCTTTTGTGAGGTAATCAGGTCAATGGCAATATAGTTTTCAAATATCGTGATGTTTTGCTGTTCTTGAGCACGTTGGACCAAAGTCGTGGAAATTGCACGACCTGTTGCATCGGCAGCGTGAATAATACGGCGCTGAGAATGGCCACCTTCACGGGTTAAATGCAATTGCTCTTGTTCGTCTAAGGTAAACTGCACACCATGTTTGAGCAGAAAATCTACCGAAGGTTTACCGCCTTCCACCGTTTGTTTTACGGCGTCAATTTCACATAAATGTGCACCTGCAATCATGGTGTCATCTATATGTTGTTCAATTGAGTCGGTTTTATCAAGGACTGCAGCAACACCACCTTGCGCATAGAAGGTGCTGGCTTCAGTTAGGGTAGATTTTGCCAAAACGGCGATTTTGAAATGCTGGGGTAATGAGAGCGCTAAACTCAAACCTGCACCACCACTTCCCACAATAATCACATCAAATTGATGTGTTGTGTTTAAATTAGACATGTCCATCAGCTAATTTGAAAAAAGTTGGATAATGACACCCCTTTTTGCAGAAAAACGCAAGTGCGAAGTGGGCATGAATAATGAAAAAAAAGAATAAACGGGAAACTTTTATGGAATATTCCAACTTTTATGACAATTTTGTCCAATCTATTTCAGATGTTGAGCTTTAAGTCAGATTCAGCATGGTTAAATATTCAATCTCATCAAACTGATTTAATTGCAATAAACTAAAAGCTGAAACTGAAAAGATTCAACATTTTATTACGCAAAACCGAGTAATTTTGTGATAAATAAGATGGGTTCAAAGTCATAATTATTATTGAGTGAATGCTATTTATGAAAAATCGCAATTTAAAAAAAGGTTTATATGCGGCTGTTTTTACTATGGCAACTGTGCAGACTCAAGCAGCACCACCAGTAGACTTTTCTAATTTGGTTGAGCAGGTGAGTCCTGCTGTTGTGAGTGTCAATGTTGTCAAAAAAATGAGTCAGGAAGAACTCTTACAACAACAAGTTCCAGAAATTTTACGCCGTTTTTTTGGCAATCAAGTCATTATTCCACAACAACAATTGCCACAAGAAAAAACAGGTTATGGCAGTGCATTTTTTATTAGTAAAGATGGATACCTTTTAACGAACCACCACGTGGTGGAAGATGCTTCAAAAGTTACAATTGTACTGAATGACCGCCGTGAATTAGATGCAACTGTGGTGGGTAGTGATGAACGTACTGATGTTGCTTTATTAAAAGTGCAAGGTGCTAGTTTCCCAGAGTTGCGTACAGGCAATGTCGATCAATTGCGTGTAGGTGAGCCTGTGCTTGCAATTGGTTCTCCATTTGGATTTGACTATTCTGCATCGGCAGGGATTGTTAGTGCAAAAATGCGGAATATGATGGGTGAAACCTCAGTACCCTTTATTCAGACCGATGTAGCTTTAAACCCAGGTAACTCAGGTGGGCCACTGTTCAACCAGCGTGGTGAGGTTGTGGGCGTGAACTCCCGTATTTTTAGTGGTACGGGTGGTTATATGGGGTTGTCATTCTCTATTCCTATTGATGTAGCAATGGACGTGGCCGATCAGTTAAAACGAAATGGTAAAGTGACCCGCTCTTATTTAGGGGTGAGTTTGCAAGATATTGATCGCAATCTGGCAGAATCTTATAAACTCAGTAAACCTGAAGGGTCATTAATTACTCAAGTTTCACCAAATTCACCTGCTGCACGTGCAGGTTTGCGTGCAGGGGATGTGATTCTTAAATACAACGGCACAGCTATTTCCAGAACCTCTGAATTGTTGAACTATTTAAACCGCTCAGTGCCCAATCAAAGTATTCAGCTTGAAGTATTACGTGATGATAAACGCCGTAATATTACCGCTACGGTAAGCACTGCACCTGATGACACTCCTGCCAAAAATAACCCTGACACAGCAGCTAAAGGTCCTGTTTTAGGGGTGTCGATTCGCGATTTAAGTGTTGCAGAACAACGCCAATTAGATATTAAAGGCGGTGTGCTGATTCAGGAAGTGCGTCGTGGTGGTTCGGCTGCTCAGGCGCGTATGATGCCAGGCGATGTCATTGTGCAATTGAATAACACCACTATCCAAAATGCCAACCAATTTGTTGAAACAGTGTCTACCTTGAAACAAGGCGCTATTGCACGTGTGGTGATTATCCGTCAAGGGCAACGTGCGATTATAGGCATGCGTATTCAATAAGTTGATGCAGCATGAAATCAAATAGTGAATCAAACTAAAATTTAGAATCTTGCTAAACTTTAGATAGTCACTTATTTTTTAAGAAAGTCGCTCTTGAATTAGGGCGACTTTTATTTTGTAAATTGGTATTTTTGTTAGACTACACCGACATCGCCGTTTTAGTTAAAAGGATGACATGAGCAGCATATTTGATGTAAAAATCACCGTACAGCCAGAACATATTGATATTTTAGGGCATGTCAATAATGTGGTGTACGTGCAATGGATGCAGGATGTAGCATCGGCACATATCGAAACATTAAGTTTGGGTGTGCAGGAATACTTAAAACTAAAACATGCGATGGTGGCGGTGGAACATCATGTGCAATATCGTAAAGCGGCACTCGAAGGTGAGGAGCTGATTTTGCGTACATGGTTAAGCGACTTGAATGCGTTGTATTCTTTTCGCCAATATGCGTTTTATCGCCCTCAAGATAAAAGTCTGCTGTTTATGGGCAATACGCAATGGGCTTGTGTGGAAATTGCTACAGGTCGTCCAAAACGCATGTCACCGACATTTACGCAGGCCTATCAACCGCTTACTGCTGATGTAAATCCTTTAGATTTTAGTGAGTATGATTCATTAAGATGAGTGGAATCAACCAATAAAGCATCATTGAAAGTTGCTGCATATTATTGCTAGAGATGTTGTTAAAGAAGGTATTCACCTGTTTCAAACAGTATGACGTGGCTTTCAATTCTCAGCTTAATTAAGACGTAATTCTTTACATAAACAGCCTGAAACTCTCGAATAAAAAGAAAAATGCGTGAGGCTGCAAAAGGAACTCATTATTATGGATACATTGAAAAATCCATCTGCTATAATCCTTCGCAATTTCTATTCGGCTTTTGCTCTGCATGAATTTTAAGGTGCAGGGCGTGTTATTTTTTAAGGTAACCCATGGCGCAAGCTAAAAAATCTGTTGATATTAAAAACATCCGTAACTTTTCGATCATTGCGCACATCGATCATGGTAAATCGACTCTGGCAGATCGTTTCATTCAAACCTGTGGCGGTCTACAAGATCGTGAGATGCAAGCGCAGGTGTTGGATTCTATGGAGCTTGAGCGTGAGCGTGGGATTACCATTAAAGCCACCTCGGTGACTTTGTACTACAACCATCCAAATGGTCAGGAATACCAATTAAACTTCATTGATACCCCAGGACACGTCGACTTTTCTTATGAAGTGTCACGTTCTTTAGCCGCTTGTGAAGGTGCGCTATTGGTGGTGGATGCGGCACAAGGGGTGGAAGCGCAATCTGTTGCAAACTGCTATACCGCAATCGAGCAAGGCTTAGAGGTTTTACCTGTACTGAATAAAATTGATTTACCACAGGCAGAACCTGAGCGTGTGATTCATGAAATTGAAGAAATTATTGGTATCGAAGCGCAAGATGCACCTACCTGTTCGGCTAAAACTGGTTTAGGCATCGACAATGTATTAGAAACCTTGGTGAGTGTCATTCCTGCACCACAAGGTGATCGTGATGCGCCCTTGCAAGCCTTAATTATTGATTCATGGTTTGATAACTATCTAGGCGTTGTGTCGTTAGTACGTATCAAGCAAGGTCGTGTGCGTAAAGGCGATAAAATGTTGATGAAATCGACAGGTCAAACGCACATTATTACCTCAGTTGGTATTTTTAATCCAAAACATACCGAAACAGGTATTTTGGAAGCAGGCGAAGTTGGCTTTGTCATTGCGGGTATTAAAGACATTTTTGGTGCGCCAGTGGGCGATACCATTACACTCGCAACGACACCAGAAGTAGAAACCTTGCCTGGCTTTAAAAAAGTTAAGCCGCAGGTTTATGCAGGTTTATTCCCAATTGATGCTAGCGACTTTGAACCGTTCCGTGAAGCATTGCATAAACTACAAATTAACGACTCAGCTTTGTTCTTTGAACCTGAAAGTTCAGATGCTTTAGGCTTTGGTTTCCGTTGTGGTTTCTTGGGCATGTTGCACATGGAAATCGTACAAGAGCGTTTAGAGCGTGAGTACGATTTAGACCTGATTTCATCGGCACCAACGGTTATTTATGAAGCCGTGATGAAAAATGGTGAAACGGTGTATATCGACAGTCCATCTAAAATGCCTGATGGTTCAACGGTAGAAGATTTGCGTGAACCGATTGCAGAATGTCATATTTTAGTGCCACAAGAATACTTGGGTAACGTCATGACTTTGTGTATTGAACGTCGTGGTGTGCAAAAGGACATGAAATTCTTGGGTAACCAAGTATCCATTACTTTTGAAATTCCAATGGCGGAAGTCGTGATGGACTTCTTTGACAAATTGAAGTCATGTTCACGTGGTTTTGCATCCTTAGATTATAACTTTGTTCGTTTTGAAAGTTCATCTTTGGTTAAAGTAGACGTACTAATTAACGGTGAAAAAGTTGATGCCTTAGCGATGATTTGCCACCGTCAAGATGCACGTCACCGTGGTATTGCCTTGGTTGAAAAAATGAAAGACTTGATTCCGCGTCAAATGTTTGATGTGGCTATTCAGGCTGCCATTGGTGCGCAAATTATTGCACGTTCAACTGTGAAAGCGATGCGTAAAAACGTACTCGCGAAGTGCTATGGCGGTGATGTTTCACGTAAGAAGAAACTGCTTGCCAAGCAAAAAGAAGGTAAGAAACGCATGAAGCAAGTGGGAAGTGTTGAAATCCCGCAAGAAGCTTTCTTGGCCGTACTCAAAGTCGAACGCTAAAATTATAAGGATAAAAACCCATGGATTTTGATTTTAATTTGATTCTCGTTCCTGCCACATTATTTTTTATTGTGGTGTGGCTGCTCGATAAATTTGTATTTAAGCAAAGAGCAACCAAAGGACGAGGCAATGAAAACTTCATCATCACATGGGCGTATGATTTTTGGCCTGTTTTGGCAGTAGTGATGGTACTGCGTTCATTCCTGTATGAACCATTTAATATTCCCTCAGATTCTATGGTGCCAACTTTAGAAACGGGGGATTTTATTTTGGTGAACAAATTTGAATACGGTGTGCGTTTGCCAATTATCAACAGCAAAATTATAGATGTGGGTTCGCCTGAACGTGGTGAGGTTGCGGTGTTCCGTTATCCACCACAACCAAGTATTAGTTATATTAAGCGTATTGTCGGTTTACCAGGTGATCATATTGTTTATGATCATGGTCAGTTGAGCATCAATGGTGAAAAAGTAACCAAAACTCCAATCCAGTTTACCCGTGAAAAAGACAGTTTAGATACACCTACATCAATTTACCATCAGGAAACTTTAGGCACGCATACATTTACCATGCGCGAGCTTGAAGGTGTCAACGTGGCGCGTCAGGCACCATTCCTGAACTATGTAGACAATGGTAAATATTCAGCAGAAAATGGTTTATATTGGGAAGTTAAAGTTCCAGAAGGTCATTACTTCGCGATGGGGGATAACCGCGATCAAAGTGCTGACAGTCGTTTCTGGGGCTTTGTACCAGAGGAAAACCTAACAGGTCGTGCGTTCTATGTTTGGATGCATAAAGAGCCTGGGTTTAATTTGCCGTCATTTAGTCGTAACGGCAAAATTGATTAATGCAGCAGATTAGGAAAATAAAAAATGCGTCATCAACAAGGGGCATCGTATATTGCAATTTTAATTGCAATTATTGGTTTTGCATTTATGGCAAAAGTAGCAGTTGCAGTTTGGGGACCATATTTCGATGATCGAATGTTGGACAATCAAATTGAAGAGCAATTGTTGAATGGGCCAAAAAATCTATCACCACAACAGTTTATTGGTGAAATGGACAAACGTTTAAGCATGAACAACATTCGCGATATTAAATTTGCAGATGTGGCTCAAGTGACCAACGTAGATGGTTTAGAAGTGAAAAAAGAATATGAAATAAGAAAACCTTTCTTATTGAATATTGATATTGTAATGAAGTTCGAGAAAAGTTTTGATCAAAGCTCAGTCCAAGCTAAATGAGACCCGTCTAGCCAACCGAATCGGTTATCAGTTTAAGCAACCTGAATTGCTTAAAATGGCTTTGACTCACCGTTCGGTGAGTCATAAACACAATTATGAACGTTTGGAATTTCTAGGCGATTCATTATTGGGCATGATTATCGCCAATTATTTATATGAGGCCTATCCTCACGAAAATGAAGGTCGTTTAACGCGTATGCGGGCAACCTTGGTTCGTCAGGAAGCCTTAGGCAAAATCGCCAATGATTTAAAGCTCAGCCAAAATTTAATTCTCAGTACTGGTGAATTGAAATCTGGCGGTCATCATCGTGAGTCTATACTAGCAGATACCGTAGAGGCGATTATTGGTGCTATTTATGTCGATAGTAGCGATTTAAATTTGCTGCAATCCATTGTGCTAAAATGGTATAGCCCGTATTTAGATCACATTGAGCCAACCGATCAACTCAAAGATCCAAAATCCCGCTTACAAGAGTATTTACAAGCACGTAAAAAACCTCTCCCGGTTTACGAGGTTGTAGATATTCAGGGTGATGCACCGAATCAGCATTTTATTGTGGAATGCCGAGTCGATAGTTTACCTGTAATGAAGGGTGAAGGTTCAAGCCGTCGCTTTGCCGAGCAGGCAGTAGCGGCAGATATTTTAAAATTCTTGGAGCAAAAGTCTGAATGACCATCCATTCCGATCACGTAGATGCTGATCACGAGTCGAATAACGACGCCAATGACTTAATCAACCAGTTCTTTAGCGGTCAGGGAACTGAAATTCCATCTGATTTCCGCAGTGGTTTTGTTGCAATTGTTGGTCGCCCGAATGTGGGTAAATCTACCCTCATGAATCACTTATTGGGGCAAAAACTTTCAATTACTTCACGTAAGCCACAAACCACTCGCCATAAAATTGTGGGTATTGATACCCGTGAAAAATCTCAGGCTGTGTTTGTAGATACACCTGGGATGCACAAAAAAGAAGTACGTGCCATCAACAAAATGATGAACCGTGCTGCATCTTCTGCTTTGCGCGATGTAAATTTAGTTCTGTTTGTGGTGGATGCACAAAAGTGGACTCAAAATGATGAACTGGTTTTGGAAAAACTGAAAAATGCAGAAATGCCAGTGATTCTGGTGATTAACAAACTCGACACCTTTGAAAATAAAAATCAGGCTTTGCCGATTATTCAAGAACGTGCCAAGTTAATGAACTTTGCCGAAATTGTTCCTGTATCGGCATTGCGCGGTGCGAACCTAGATCATTTGCGTGACACGATTGAACGCTATTTGCCATTCCAACCGCCGTTGTATTCGCTAGATCAAATCACAGATCGTTCTGAGCGTTTCTTAGCGTCTGAAATTATCCGTGAAAAGATTATGCGCCAACTGGGCGAAGAGCTGCCTTACGATTTAACCGTGCAAATCGAATCATTTAAAACTGAAGATGCGGTTTTAAATGAAAAGACAGGTCGTATGAAAGCGCCTTGTACCTATATTGATGCCACTATTTTTGTTGATCGTCCTGGTCAAAAAGCCATTGTGATTGGTGAAAAAGGCGCAAAGCTGAAAAAAATTGGTATGGATGCGCGGGTTGACATGGAAAAAATGTTCGAGCAAAAAATCATGCTGACGCTTTGGGTGAAAGTCAAAGGTGGTTGGTCTGATGATGAACGTGCATTAAAAAGCTTAGGATATAGTGATATCTAAGTTTGACGAAAAGGGAACTGTGATGATGAAAGTCTTGGCCATTGTGGCATGTATGTTGGTCTTGCAAGGTTGTATTCACAAAGTTGTGACAGTTCCCGTAAAAGTCGCCTACAAAACTACAAAAGGCGTGGTGAAAGGCACTGCTGCTGTGGTCGGCGCGGTCATTCCAGATGGTGATGACGAAGAAGAATCAAAACAAAAACATTCTAAAGAACAGGATTAATTAACGTAATCATGCGTAATGAAATCTTGCATGGTTATTTAATACATCATCGAAAATACCGTGAACGTAGCCATATTGTACATTTGTTTACCCGTGAACATGGGCGGGTCGATGGTATTTTAAGACAAATGCCACCGCCACAATATCAACCGATTCGCATACAAGCTTCAGGAAAATCAGACCTTAAAAATTTCACTAAACTCGAAATTGTTAATCAACCCGTTTTTTTCTTTGGCGATGCATTTTTTTCGGGCTTTTATTTAAATGAAATCGTGTTGCGCTTGTGTTCTGCCGAAGTGGAAATGCCTGAAACCTTTGTGCAATATCACCAGACTTTGGTGCATTTACAACACTTATCTAGTCAAGAAAATCCCAATCTATTCTTAAGACAAATTTTGCGTCAGTTTGAACATACTTTATTGGAAGAATTAGGCTATGCCATTGATTTTTCGGTCGATGCGAACCAAGAGCCGATTCAGCCAAACATGTATTATCATTTTCAACTGAATGATGGTTTTATCCCAACCGCGCAAGCATCACCAGCAAATTTGCTTGGCGCAGAGATCCTGAGTATGTGCGACTATGAAAAAGGTAGGGATTTTAACCCAGAGCAGTTACAATTACTGTCTCGGCTGTATCGACAAATGATTAGTTCACTGTTGGGTGATCGGCCCTTAAAAAGTCGCCAATTGTGGATTCAGAATTCTCAAACCCAAGCGTAATTTAGGAACCTATTATGGCTTTACTCGGTGTCAATATTGACCATGTGGCAACTTTAAGACAAGCGCGTGGCACGAACTATCCAGACCCTGTGAAGGCCGCATTAGTTTGTGAACAGGCAGGTGCAGAGGGAATTACTTTGCATTTGCGTGAAGACCGTCGTCATATTCAGGATGATGATGTACGTCGTATGCGTCCATTGCTGAAAACCCGTATGAATTTGGAAATGGCCGTGACTGAAGAAATGATTGCTTTTGCCAAAGAAATTCGTCCTCAGCATGTGTGTTTGGTGCCAGAACGTCGTGAAGAAGTAACCACTGAAGGTGGTTTGGATGTAGTGGGAAATTTTGCAGCAGTTAAGGCGGCGACCCAGGAATTAACAGCGATTGGTTGTGATGTATCACTCTTTATTGATGCAGACCTAGCACAAATTGATGCGGCTGTTGCGTGTGGTGCACCGACCATTGAAATCCATACAGGCGCGTATGCCAATGCAGAAAATGAAGCTGCACAGCAAGCTGAATTGACCCGTATTGTGCAAGGTGTTGAATATGCAGCCAGTCGTGGTTTGGTGATTAATGCAGGACATGGATTGAATTTAGAGAATGTAGGCCCAATTGCTGCGATCCCGCACATCCATGAGTTAAATATTGGTCATGCTTTAATTGGTGATGCAGTATTTGTCGGTTTGGAACAAGCCGTAAAACGCATGAAAGCTGCAATTGATGCAGCGCGTTAATTTGAATCTGTATATTTAAGATTGAAAGATAAAATTTGAAAAGTTATGTCTAGCATAAATTATGATGAATTGATGCAGCCTGTAATTGCATTTTTAGGCTGTGAAACACCTAAAGAATGGTTGAACGAAGCATTAAATAATTTAGATATTTTGATGCAAGATCATGCCAACTGTGAGAAAAAAGCAGCAGGCACAGCCATGAACTTGATGTTTCGTTACAGCTTTTTTACCGAATTGCAGGTCAAACTGGCACAGTTGGTACGCGAAGAAATGTTGCATTATGAGCAGGTGCTAGAGTTCATGGCAAAGCGTGGGCAAACGTGGCAAGGTTTAAGTGCAGGGCGTTATGCAGGTGGTTTACGTAAAGAAATCCGCACCTATGAACCCGAAGCATTGATTGATGTTTTGGTGATTGGTGCCTTTGTAGAAGCACGTTCATGCGAGCGTTTTTATGCGCTTGCGCCACTGGTGGATGAAGAATTAGGAAAGTATTACCGTTATTTGCTTAAATCAGAATCACGTCATTATGAAGATTATTTGGCGCTGGCTTTGGATGTGGCAAAAACGGCAAAACTGAAAAACCCAGAAGAAGATATTCAGGGGCGAATTCAACATATACGGGAAGTGGAAAAGAACTTAATTATGAGTCCAGATCATCTGTTTCGTTTTCATAGTGGTGTGCCAGTACAAGCAGCTTAAACCGTTGATCATTTTAAATAGAAAACGGGACTTCGGTCCCGTTTTTTATCAGTCGATTTGTCGCTGAGATATTTTGATTGTGGTTTGCCTAAGCCATTTAGAAATGATCAAGGCTAAGATTAGGAATCGTATTAAAATGTATTGCTATATTAGGAAGCAAAATTCATCTTTTTTGTATAGGGCATGAATTGCTGCTTAGGTATTTACAGACCATATCATCGATCAATTATAGGAAATAAAAAGCCCAAGTCATTATGCTTGGGCTTTTTAGAATTTGGCTCTCCCACCTGGGCTCGAACCAGGGACCTGCGGATTAACAGTCCGTCGCTCTACCGACTGAGCTATGGGAGAATCTGAATGCGATTATAAGCAGATTTAAGCAAGGGTCAAGCATAAATTGTCATGTTTCGTTCATTTTAATTTTATATGCTTTTTATTTGAACAAAAAAAATTTTTTATAAAAAAATCACCCATAAAACTTGCGTTACACAAAATCGGTTGTTAGTCTGAGTAACAGAACGAAGCGTTTAAGTAGCATCTTAAACAGTGTGGATTTAACCCAACTTGCCAGCACTAAAATGGCTAAATCGGAGTAAGCGAATGAATACGCTCAGCATTTCTGATGTTTTTTCTCAATTTTCTTATTATCAAGAACATTATCTTTCTATCCTGTCTACGCCTGAACAATACTATACTGCTGTAAAAGGTGCATATATTCACGTCTGGCCTTTTGCACCTCAAGATTTGTATCTGGGCGATTTATTACAATTGTGGTTTAGTGAAAAATGGCTCATTCAATCAACCTGCCAATTGCTTTCAGACCATCCAGACAACGGCACCAAAAAACCATTGCAGCGTGATCATGATTTGTATTTGTACCAACTGGCGGGCAGCGCACTTTCGGGGAGCAACCGTTCACGTGTATGGTCTGTGTCTGAACAAAAACCATTGCGTGTAGAATTAGACTCTGCTTTTCGCTATTTATGTGAATATAAAGCGACATCACAACCTGCAGTGTCTAAATCAGAACTAATTGCTGCGTTGAAAAACGGTGTTTAATCTAAAAAGGGTTTAATCTAGATGATTCGTCATTGTTAGCCAAATAGATTTGTATTGAATCGAGCTAAATGACTGGGACTAAAATAGTGTTATTAACTGCGGTAAAGTTTTGCAAACAGCTTGAAAAGGATATTCAGCCGTGTGGATTAAAATATGCATTGCCATGCTCGCATTTGCTGCAAATTCTTTGCTGTGTCGTTTGGCATTGGCTCAACAGCAAATTGATCCTATGAGTTTTAGTTTGCTCCGAGTTGGCAGCGGGGCGGTGTGCTTAGGACTATTCTATGTTGTTTTGCAAGTTCAACAACCAATTCAATTCCAATGGAAATCTGCACTAAGCCTTGCTGTATATCTACTTGGTTTTTCGTTGGCATATTTGCATATTGATGCAGGCATCGGGGCATTAATTCTATTTGGCGCAGTGCAAATCACCATGATCAGTTATGCGATTTTGCATGGTGAGCGTATGACTTTGCCGCGCTGGGTCGGGTTAGGTTGTGCTATATTGGGGATGGCTTTGTTGCTATTGCCTGAAGCCAGTACGCCAACATTCAAATATGCATTGATGATGTTACTGGCAGGTATTGCATGGGGTTTTTACAGTATTGCTGCAAAGATGATGCAGCATGCTTTAACCAATACTCTATCTAATTTCATTCTGGCGACACCACTTGTTGCTGTATTTTTTCTTTGGCATTTACCTGAAAGTTTTATCACTTGGCAGGGTGTGGTTTTGGCAGTGTTGTCGGGTGCATTGGCTTCGGCTGGCGCGTATGTGTTGTGGTACAGCATTGTGAAAAAAATTGATCACATTACCGCAAGTACTGTGCAACTTTCTGTACCGTGTTTGGCGATTTTAGGCGGTGTGATTTTTTTAGGTGAACAACTCACCCTGTTGATGGTCGTGGCAACCTTGATCGTGTTGTGTGGTATTTTGATGGTGATTTTAACCAAACCTCGTGTATAAAACCGTTTAGATTGCTGTTGTTTTGATTTTTTTGTATTGGAATTTTTATATCAATCAAGAAATGATCTTGAGGCTTTTTAAAAGCGTTATTTGTGATCTCTCTCCTCAGAAATGAGGAAAAATGATGAGTGAAAAAACGTAATTAAAACAAAAACCCACGATTCAATCGTGGGTTTTGTTCATCTAAACAGGTTTAGATTATTTGGCAGCTTTTTCAGCTTCGATTGAAGCAATCGCTTCATCTACACCTTCAATTGATTCAGCAGCTTTTTTGATACGTGCAAGCGCATCTACAAGCACTTCGTCTGCAGTTGCATAAGAAATACGCATGAAACCGCCTAAACCGAACGCATCACCAGGAACAACGGCAACACCAGTTTCTTCCAATAACCAAGCAGAGAATTCTGTGCAAGATTTTAAGCCTTTCGCACGAATCAATGGTTTGATGTTTGCATACGCATAGAATGCGCCATCTGCAGGTAAGCAAGAAATACCTTTGATGTCATTCAAACCATTTACAACTAAGTCGTGACGGCGTTTGAATGCTTCAACCATTGGCTCAAGTACGTCTTGTGGGCCGTTCAATGCAGCTTCTGCAGCAACTTGCGAAATAGAAGTTGGGTTAGAAGTCGATTGAGATTGAATTTTCTTCATCGCACCAATTAGTTTAGCAGGGCCCGCTGCATAGCCAATACGCCAGCCAGTCATTGCATAAGCTTTAGACACACCGTTTAATACGATTGTGCGGTCATAAAGGTCTGGTGCAACTGTTGCGATGTTATAGAACTCATCATCCCAACGGATTGGTTCATACATATCGTCAGATGCAATGAATACTTCAGGGTATTTACGTAGTACAGCAGCCAAAGCTTCTAATTCAGCTTTGGTGTAGATCATACCTGTAGGGTTAGATGGGCTGTTTAACACCACTAAACGTGTTTTGTCAGTGATCGCAGCTTCTAATTGTTCAGGCGTGATTTTGAAACGTTGTTCTTCACCACATTCCACAATGACTGGCACGCCTTCAGCAATAATCACCATATCTGGATAGCTTACCCAGAACGGTGCAGGGATAATCACTTCATCACCCTTGTTTAACAAAGCCAACGCCAAGTTAAAGAATGATTGCTTACCACCACAAGACACCAAAATTTGGTTCGCTTGGTAGTCAAGATTATTGTCACGTTTTAATTTTGCGATAATGGCTTTTTTAAGACCAGGCGTACCGTCAACAGCAGTATATTTTGTAAAACCGTTATTAATTGCTGCAATAGCTGCATCTTTGATGTGTTGTGGTGTATCGAAATCCGGTTCACCTGCACCCAAACCAATAACGTTATGACCCGCAGCTTTAAGTTCAGCGGCTTTATTGGTTACTGCAAGTGTTGGGGACGGTTTGATGGCATTGACACGATCAGAGAGACGTACGTCCACGGCATATTCCTTCTTATAGGGATAAAAAAATAAAAAGCATATTATCTTAGCCTAAATTCGATGGCTACGTCGTTTAAAATTTATCAAATTAATAAAAAATCACCAAATTAGACCAATTTCTTATAAAAACCGGCTTAAATTGAAAGTGATGTGGAAGTTTCTCGCATCATGCGGCAAAAAACTTTAAAATAAGCCAAATTTTATTAGAGTGATGGTCATGGGTAAGCAGCAGCCTACTTCAAAAAAACCATTGGTGAATCTCCCATTCCCAATGCCGAACAAAGCACAAGACAATGATGAGGCGGTGCATAATTCGGTGCGTCCTAAACCTGAGCAATATGCCGATAAAACTTGGCCACCACCACGTGGAACCCGTCGTTCTATGGGTAAGCGCTAAAAAAATGCCACATTGTTGTGGCATTTTTTATGGTCTTAAAATTTTAAATTATCAGATTAACGCACATGTTTACGGGCTTTGTTGGCAGGCTTAGGTGGTGAAATTTCACGCACGCCCTGCCAAACATCGCTAAAGTCTTGCTCATTGATATTATACAGCTCCAATAAGGCTAAAATGGCGGCACCAAATAGCATAGGCCCTTCAGAATTGCTCTGGAATTCAAATACCTTACCATTTAAGTTGTGCAAAATATCCTGAATTTCAAAGACCCGATCACGACCATTACTGTCGGTTGGGTACATTTGTGTGTTCAGTATAATTTTGGCTAAAGCTTTTTCATTTTCACTCAAAGCCAAGACTTCAATTAATTCATCGGTGGCAGGGGTGAAAATAACTGAATCGCGGTAAATGGTATGTAATAGTTTTTGCGTCAGTTTAGGCAGTGCTTTTTCAACAAAAGGACGGAATGAGGCAGGGAAAATTACATTGTGCGCAATGCCTTTAAACATCGGGGCAATTTCTTCAACGGTATAACCTGCAATACCACAGCCAATTGAAGTTAAAAAATACTTCATTTTAGGATGATTTTTGGCATAGGTTTTAAAGTCATCTACATAGTGCTGAATCTGTGAAAGGGGCATTTGTTGTAAATGTTCATTCATGGTAGGAATGGCAAAACTTTGTCCTGCCCAACCGCGTCCCACACCATCTACTGCACCAAAAAATTCTTTGGCAGTTCGTGCTGCACCACCCGCATGTTGTCCTGCCATGTTACTGCCAAATACGAAAACAGTATCTTCAGGGAGGCTTTTGATAATTGATTCGTCGTGATATTGGTAAGTCATGAGTGTGCTTTTATGGTTGTCGTCCTGAAATTTCATGTTGCCTTTGAATAGCCTATGGGTCAAGCCTTAAAGCAGCGCTTAGTGCTAAATTCGTCATAGCACATTTTAGGGCAGAAACAGCAATAGGAGCTTTGCATGCAGAAGCGCAACATCCCACCTACATATTCGGCTGCCCCGGCAGCAGGCAAGTCTGCTAAAATGTCAGGTTCGCATCAAACAAAAGAGCTGCCTTTGTGAGTGATAAGCAACCTTTCGATTTAGTCACCAACTATCAACCTGCGGGTGACCAACCACAAGCCATTGAAAAATTGGTTCAAGGGATAGAACAGGGCTATCACGATCAGCTATTACTGGGGGTGACTGGTTCAGGTAAGACCTATACCATGGCCAATGTAATTGCCCGAACACAGCGTCCAACCATTGTTATGGCACATAACAAAACGCTGGCAGCGCAGTTGTATGGTGAGTTTAAAGCGTTCTTTCCGAACAACGCAGTCGAATATTTTGTCAGTTACTATGACTATTATCAGCCTGAAGCCTATGTACCATCTTCCGATACTTTTATTGAAAAAGATGCGGCTATTAATGATCATATTGACCAAATGCGACTCTCGGCCACACGTGCTTTGCTAGAGCGTCGTGATGCCATTATTGTCGCATCGGTATCTGCAATTTACGGTTTGGGTGACCCCAATGCTTATATGAGCATGTTGCTGCATGTGGTGCAAGGTGATCGGGTGAATCGTGATGATTTGATCCGTCGTTTGGTGGAAATGCAATATAGCCGTAATGAGCTAGAGTTTTTGCGCGGTACTTACCGTATTCGTGGTGAAATTTTAGATATTTTCCCTGCTGAATCTGATCAGCATGCTATTCGCATAGAATTATTTGATGATGAAGTCGATTCGATTCGTTGGTTTGATCCATTAACAGGCAAATTGGTGCGTAAAGTGCCGCGCGTGACTATTTATCCTAAAAGTCACTATGTTACGCCTAAAGATAATCTGGAACGCGCGATTGGTACCATTAAAGAAGAGTTGAAAGAGCGTTTGGTGTTTTTCCGTGAACACGACAAATTGCTGGAAGCGCAGCGTATAGAACAGCGTACCCGTTATGATTTAGAGATGATGCAACAATTGGGTTATACCAATGGCATTGAAAACTATTCACGACATTTGTCTGGCCGTCCCGCAGGCGAAGCTCCACCAACTTTGTTTGATTATGTACCTGATGATGCTTTGCTAATTATTGATGAGTCACACGTGACTGTGCCGCAAATAGGCGCAATGTATAAAGGTGACCGCTCCCGTAAAGAAAACTTGGTTAATTATGGTTTCCGTTTGCCAAGTGCGTTGGACAACCGTCCCATGAAATTTGAAGAATGGGAGCGCATCGTGCCATCCACAATTTATGTGAGTGCCACACCTGCACAATATGAATTGGAAAAATCACAGCAAATTGTAGAGCAAGTGGTGCGTCCAACAGGGTTGATTGACCCTGAAATAGAAATTCGTCCTGTGCTGACGCAAGTGGATGATGTGCTTTCAGAAATTAATATACGCAAAGAACTGAATGAGCGGGTGTTGGTCACGACTTTAACCAAACGCATGGCTGAAGATTTAACCTCATATTTAAAAGAATACGGTATTCAAGTGGCTTATTTACACTCAGATATTGATACCGTGGAGCGGGTTAAAATTATTCACGAATTGCGTACAGGTGTGCATGATGTACTGGTTGGCATTAACTTGTTGCGTGAAGGTCTGGATATGCCAGAAGTCTCTTTAGTGGCTATTTTAGATGCCGATAAAGAAGGTTTTTTACGCTCGGAACGTTCATTGATTCAAACTATTGGACGTGCAGCACGTAACTTAAAAGGCAAAGCAATTTTATATGCAGACCGCATTACGGACTCTATGCAAAAAGCCATAGATGAAACAGACCGTCGTCGTGCTAAACAGATTGAATTTAATACCTTACACGGTATTACACCTCGCAGTGCCGTGCGTCAGGTCATTAAAGAAATTGATACGGGCGAAGTGCTGAATGATGAACAGGTCGATGAAAAAATCAATGCACAAACCCGTGCTTTGAGTGCCGATGAACAGCATATTTTGGCCGATCCTAAACTGTATGCAAAACACATTGCTAAGCTTGAAAAAGAGATGCTAAAAGCCTCTAAAGAATTGCAATTTGAACAGGCGGCACGTTTAAGAGATGAAATTCTGCGTTTAAAAGCACAAATGCTGCAATCGGGCTAAATCTTCAGCTTTACCTTATTATTGTAAATGCTTTATGCGTCCAACTACGTGCATGTAAATTTGAGTTTCAATATTTACATATCCATACAGTAAATTGAAAAGCTTGCGGTTATTTTGAAGAAGATAAATGAAATTGACTTTAAAATTAGAGCTTAGAGGTATTGTATGACTGCTAAAAAACTCCCGTTTGCAGGTGCACGACTCGCCAAAATTGCCCTAGGTGGAGCGGTACTAATAGGTTTAGGTGCAGCCACTTTGGCCTATTCCAAAACCAATGAGCCGATGAAAACGGTAGAAAAAGTCGAATTAGATAAATATTTAGGCGTTTGGTATGAAGTGGCGAGAAAACCCCTCTATTTTCAGAATAAATGTGCTTCCAATGTAACCGCAGCCTATACCTTAAATGAAAATGGCAATGTGCAGGTCGATAACCGTTGTACTGGAAAAGATGGCAAACAAATGCGCGCATTGGGTGAAGCTTTTGTGCAAAATGCGCCTTTTAACAGCAAACTTAAAGTCAGCTTTTTACCTGAAGTTGTACGCTGGTTACCTGTAGGACGCGGTGATTATTGGGTATTAAAACTTGATGAAGATTACCAAACGGTATTGGTAGGTGAGCCACGCCGTAAATATTTATGGGTACTGTCGCGCACCGCGCAGCCCGATCAGGCTGTGGTTACGGAATATCTGAATTATGCTAAATCATTGGGCTATGATTTGGGGGATGTGATTTATACCCAACATACACCAAAGAAAAAGTCAGCTGAAGAATAAAGTGAAATAGAAGAGCTAAGCCATAGCTAAAAGCATGATAACCTGCTCAGTTAAATAGCGAGCTTAATAATTTAAAGATGGATGGACCACGCACAGACTGCGTGGTTTTTTATGTGTGAAAAAAATCTTAGATTTGAACATGCAGTAAAATAATTCTATTAAAAATGTAGAAAAATGATGCACTTCTTTGCAAAATTTTAAGCAGTCAATATGCTGTCATTACAATATCGGTATAATGCACACTTGGGCAGGAGTGGGTAGATGTATAAAGGCGTAGCATTATCGGTTTTGGCATCGGTCACTTTTGGACTGTTGTACTTTTATACCCAACTCTTAAAGCCTTTAGACAGCGAAGAAACGTTTGCGTGGCGTATGTTGGCAACCTTGCCATTCCTGACCGTATTTATGTGGTGGTCGGGAGATTTTAAGCATATTTTCGCTATTTTTTCACGCATTAAACAACAACCACTTTTACTGTTGTGGTTGCTTGCCAGTTCTTTTTTATGCACCACGCAATTATGGCTATTTCTATGGGGACCTATTAACGGGCGAGGTCTACAAGTATCTCTCGGGTATTTCTTATTACCCTTGGTGATGGTCTTGGTCGGTTGCGTGCTCTATAAAGAAAAATTATCAACTTGGCAAATGGCAGCAGTTGCCTTGGCGGTGTTGGGTGTCAGTCACGAAATTTGGCGGATTGGCAGTGTGGCGTGGGAAACCTTATATGTCGCTTTTGCCTATCCTTTATATTTCTTTTTACGTCGTGTCTTTCAAACCGATCAGTTGGGTGGTTTTTGGTGGGATTTGCTGCTCGTGATTCCTATTTCGCTGTATTTGGCCTTTGTCTATAGTGACAGTTTGCAAGTCATTGCAAATTTTACCCATTTAATTTGGGCGGTATTGGGACTGGGTTTTTTAAGTGCATTAGGGCTGGGTAGTTATATTTTGGCCAGTCGTTATTTGCCTTTTGTGATTTTTGGCTTATTGAGTTATTTAGAACCTGTGCTGTTGGCTTTTGCCTCAATGTTATTGGGTGAGCGAATAGAAGCAGGGGAATGGCTGACCTATATTCCAATTTGGTTGGCGGTGGCGTTGCTGGTAATGGAAGGTTGTTTGCATTTAAGAAAGCAAAAACAGAATCAGCAAGATTTACAGCAGAAGATAGAGCAGCAATCAGAGCGATAAATATCTTAAAAATCTATTGGCATACTTCTGTAGACATACAAAGAAGATGGTTTAAAGGTTTGCCGATACATCTTAGTTTGAAAAAAAGATCATTTTTGAATTTAAGGTATAGAAAATGCAGATAAAGCTTAAATATACCTGCCAAGTTTTTGGCCTGAAAAACTGAACTTTGAATGAAAAAAGTAAAATCACAAAAATAATTACAACTATTTTATGGATTTATAGTGAATATATAAGAAAATAGTCGGGTCAATGCCAGCTTTTGATTCAATCTTGACGACAATTCCATTACAATTATCGGGTTTTGAAATTCATGCCTAGATATACAATTAATTAGAGGACGTATCTGTGAGCAAAGAGACTATCATCGCCCTACACGCAGAGCACCAAGGTCGCTGGAAAAACCGTGAAGAAATCGCGGAACGTATGATTGCTTTACTCGGTCAGTTGTACCGTGAAAAAAATATCATGGTTTCAGTATTTGGTCGTTCTTTAGTTAACCGTTCTGTGATCCAAATTTTGAAAGCACACCGTCGTACTCGTATGATGGATGTAGAACTTTCAGTTGTTCACACATTCCCAATTCTTGAAGCTTTAACCAAAGTAGAGAACATTGGTTCAGCAGAAGTTGACTTGGGTAAACTTGCTGTTGAATATAAAGAAAAAGGCGGCGATGTAGATGCATTTGTTGCAGACGCTGTGAAATCTTTAGCAGGTAACCCAACAACTGTAGAAAGCAAAGATGTTGTTCTTTACGGTTTTGGTCGTATCGGTCGTATTCTTGCACGTTTAATCATTGGTCAATCAGGTCTTGGTCGTGGCTTAAACCTTAAAGCTATTGTGGTACGTAAATCATCTGACGGTGATTTAGAAAAACGTGCATCTTTGCTACGTCGTGACTCTATTCACGGTCCGTTTGCAGGCACTATTTCTGTAGATGAAGAAAATGAAGCCATTATCGCAAATGGTAACTTCATCAAAGTGATCTATGCATCTAACCCATCTGAAGTAGATTACACAGCTTACGGCATCAACAATGCTTTAGTCATTGACAACACAGGTAAATGGCGTGATGCAGAAGGTCTTGCTCAACACCTTCAATGCCCAGGTGCTGCACGCGTAATTTTAACTGCACCAGGTAAAGGCGACATGAAGAACGTGGTTTACGGCGTAAACCAAGCTGACATTCTTGATGAAGATACCATTATTTCTGCAGCAAGCTGTACAACGAATGCAATCACACCAACTTTAAAAGTGTTGCATGACAAATACACTGTTGTGAATGGTCACGTTGAAACTGTGCACTCATTTACCAATGACCAAAACTTGATTGATAACTACCACAAGGCAGATCGTCGTGGTCGTGCGGCAACTTTGAACATGGTTATTACTGAAACTGGTGCAGCAAAAGCAGTTGCGAAAGCATTGCCTGCATTGCAAGGTAAATTAACAGGTAACTCTGTACGTGTTCCAACGCCAAACGTATCACTTGCTATCTTGAACTTAACGCTTGAGAAAGAAGTAGATCGTGAAGAAGTAAACGAATATATTCGTCAAATTTCAATTCACTCTAACCTTCAAGGTCAGATTGGTTATACCAACTCGACTGAAGTGGTTTCAAGCGACTTCATTGGTTCACGTACTGCGGGTGTATTTGACGCGCAAGCAACCATTACTTCTGGCAACCGTTTAACTGCTTACGTTTGGTATGACAACGAAGTGGGTTATAGCTGTCAAGTATTACGTATCGCTGAGCAAATGGGCGGCGTAAGTTATCCAAAAATTCCTGCTGAAACAAATGCATAATTTGTAACATCAGAATTTGAAAAAGAGCCTTTTTAAGGCTCTTTTTTTATACATTTTTTCTATGCTTAAAGCGTATGATAGATATTTGAAGTTTTGGAAAAATAAGTTATTCTAAACTTACAAAAATAAAGTCTATGTTTAAAAGTAAGCTTGATTTTTAATTCAACTTTTAAGGTCAATCTACACAAGGATTAAGTTATGCAATATGCCAGCAGTCATGTACTCGGACAAGTCCTTGCCAAAGATTGTCCATCTCGTATTTTGTTAGAACACCTTGCCAATAAATGGTCGATGTTGGTGCTGCATTGTTTGAGTGAGGGTTTACATCGCTTTAGTGAGTTAAGACAGCGCATTGAAGGGGTGAGTGAAAAAATGTTGGCACAAACCCTGAAAATTTTAGAACAAGATGGTTTGATTTTACGCACTGTCTATCCAACCGTACCACCTAAAGTGGAGTATCAACTTACGTTTGAAGGTTCACAAATTGCAGAAAAAGTTAATCAGTTGATTGATTATTTTGAAAAAAATATCAATCAGACTCTGTCAGAATAATTATCTTTCTTGCTGTCTAAAATCATAACGATCAATCAATAAAATACCTACGGCAAATATTAAAATACTCGCGACACAGCCCATCCAACCCCAGTGCTGCCATGCGTAGACCGCCGTCAGAGAACCAAGTGCTGCACCAGAAAAATAAATGGTCATATATACGGCATTAATACGTGAGCGTGCGGTAGCATCAATTCGATACACCAAGTTCTGATTCAGTACGTGAAATGCAGTGAGGCCAAAATAACTCATCAATACGCCCACTGCATAAGCCATAATATTCTGCTGTGCAAAAAAGAGTGGAATGCAAGAAAACAACATCAAGCCAATACATAACATTGCGACAAAATTCTCATGACATTTGCCTACCGTTTCACTAGACCAACTTGACGAGAAAATTCCAATCACACCCAATAAACCAAAAGCCTAACTAGAAAATCACTAAAATGATAAGGCAGATTGACTAAAACAAAAGTTATGGAAGTAAAAACCAAGGACAAAATGGCAAAGACCAAAGCACATCCGCACGCGCTATGAATTAAATATGGTTGGGTCACAGCTAACTGAATCAAAGAACGATAAATACCTGCCATAGTCAAATTTTTATTGGCAGCTGTAAAGCGAAGTTTTGTCCATAATAAGCCCGCATAAAAGTAGGGTGATGATGCCGCTACCGAAATAGACTGCTTCCCAAGACTAATACGTCGATACAAAACCTGTATAAGAAAAAACGATCTTCTCATTGCCCAAAGCAACAAGTGTTTTGAACAACCAAGCATGAAAAAGTAGTTGTGTATGTGATTGCATAAATATAATTCGAGAAATTCTCTAAAATATGGCAGAATATACGGCTTTTAAAGTTTTTAGAGGATTGGCAAGATGCGCTTTGTTGATGAAGCAGTCATTACCGTAGAGGCTGGCGACGGTGGCAATGGCGTAGCCAGTTTTCGCCGAGAGAAATTTGTACCATTTGGTGGACCAGATGGCGGTGATGGTGGTCGTGGCGGCAGCATTTTTATTCAAGCTGACGACAACGCAAGCACCCTTGTAGATTATCGTTATACCCGTAAATTTCGTGCTGAACGTGGTAAAAACGGTTCGGGCGCAAACTGTGCAGGCCGTGGTGGTGAATCTGTCGTTTTGACCGTTCCAGTGGGCACAACCATTGTAGATACAGACTCTGGCGATATTATTGCAGATTTAGTCGAAAGTGGTCAGAAAGTATTGGTCGCTCAAGGTGGTGATGGTGGTTTAGGGAATACTCACTTTAAATCATCTACAAACCGTACACCGCGTAAATTCACGCATGGCGCGAAAGGTGAATTCCGTGAAATCCGTCTGGAGTTGAAAGTCCTTGCCGATGTAGGCTTGCTGGGCATGCCTAATGCAGGTAAATCGACCTTTATTCGTGCCGTGTCTGCGGCAAAACCAAAAGTTGCTGACTATCCATTTACCACCATGGTGCCAAATTTAGGCGTGGTGGATGCAGATCGTCATCGTTCTTTTGTCATGGCAGATATTCCAGGACTAATTGAAGGTGCAGCAGAAGGCGCAGGTTTGGGAATTCGCTTCCTGAAACACTTGGCGCGTACTCGTATTTTGTTGCACATTGTGGATGTTCAACCTATTGATGGTTCTGATCCTGTGTACAATGCCAAAGCGATTCTGCAAGAGTTGGAAAAATTCTCACCAACTTTGGCCAAATTACCAATCGTATTGGTGTTGAATAAACTTGATCAAATCCCTGAAGATTCACGTGAAGAATGGTGTAAACACATTCTGGAAGAATTGCAGTGGGATGGCCCTGTGTTCAAAACTTCAGGCTTAATGTCTGAGGGTACACAACAAGTCGTATATTACTTGATGGATCAAATTGAGCAACAACGTGAACGCGAAATTGAAGATCCTGAGTACGCAGCTGAAATGAAATCATTCCGTGATCAGCTGGAAGCTGAAACACGTGAACAAACCATTGCCGCGAAAGAAGCGTATCGTGAGATGCGTCGTCAGCAACGTCTTGCAGGTATTTTGGGCGATGAGGATGAAGACGATGATGGTGAAGATGGCGAAGTAGAAGTGTACTACGTACGCTAAGCGCTATAAAAAGTGACTGAGGACAAGATGATAGAAGTGGTAGATGGGCAACGTCAGCTCAAGGGTTGTAAACGAATCGTTGTTAAAATCGGATCATCTTTACTCACAGCCAATGGGCAAGGTTTAGATTTGGATGCCATCTCGCATTGGGCGGGACAAATCGCAGATCTACACAATGCTGGACACGAAATTATTTTGGTGTCATCGGGAGCTGTGGCTGAAGGGATGGTGCGAATGAAACTTAATCAGCGACCCACCGATCTACCCAGTCTTCAGGCTTGCGCTGCGATTGGTCAAATGGGGCTAATTCAGACGTGGTCAAGTGTGCTGGAAAAGCACCAGATTCAAACTGCACAAGTCCTATTAACCCACGATGATCTGGCAGATCGTCGTCGTTATTTAAACTCATGCGATGCCTTGCAAAACCTGATTGAATGGCGCGTGATTCCAGTTATCAACGAAAATGACACGGTTTCTACCGATGAAATTCGTTTTGGCGATAACGACACTCTAGCTGCAATGGTCGCAGGACAGGTACATGCCGATTTGTTGATTATTTTGACCGATCAGCAAGGCATGTTTGACTCCGACCCACGTTCTAATCCTAATGCGAAACTGTTCCATACTGTACGTGCTTTGGATGATAGTCTGTTTGATATGGCAGGCGGTGGCGGCAAGTTCGGGCGTGGCGGCATGCTAACCAAAGTCCGTGCAGCGCGTTTAGCGGCTAAATCGGGTTGTCCAACTTTAATTGCCAGTGGTGAAAGTGATAACGTGTTGGCGCGTTTAATGGCGGGTGAAATGTTGGGGACGCTATTCATTACCGACAATGACCGTATTGCGGCGCATCAGCAATGGTTGGCGGCTCACTTGCAAACCGCAGGTCGTTTGGTGATTGATGATGGTGCAGTAAAAGCCATTAAAGAAAACCACCGTAGTTTATTGCCAGTGGGTGTGAAAGCGGTAGAAGGGCATTTTGACCGTGGTGATGTGGTGGAATGTGTAGATACACAAGGCCATCGTGTCGCAGTGGGACGTGTAAACTTTAGTTCGCGCTCTGCAGACTTGGTCAAAGGTTTGGCATCGGACAAGGTGTATCAAGTCTTAGGTGAAGCACGTTCACTGGAGATGATTCACCGCAACCACATGGCGATCTACTAAATTTTGCTTACATTTTAAGCTTTGAATTAAATTTAAGTTTTAAAAAATCCCGCTTGGTTTGCCTCGCGGGATTTTTATATGCTCAGATGATTCAAGTAAATGAATCTTGATGAGCTGTTTTAGGTAAATTCAAATTTTTATTTAAACTGAATTGTTCCGTTCGCATTAACGGTTATTTTAGATTCACCCGCTGCCATATCTTGATCAGCTACTGCCGATTCTGCGACTGCAAATTTAGCCATGCTGGCACGCATCACAGGTTGTGGGAAATAAGAATTGGTATTCAGGTTTAAATTCACTAAGTTATAGCCCGATTTATTCCATGCCTGACTTAACATCTGCGCACGTTGCTGGAAGTTTTTAGACGCTTCGACCATCAGCTCATTTTCAACTTTTTTACGTTGTGCATCCGACACGCTAAAATTAATTGATTGGGTTTGGAAGTTTTGTTGTAGCTCACTCACCAATTGGCTTGCCGCTTTAAAATCGGTGCTTTGCACACGCACTTCTGCACGACCACGCCATTCTTTTAACTTACGACTGTCATTGTCGTAAATTGGATAGGTGGTTTGCGAACCGGTTTCAACTTTCACTTGTGGATACTTACGTGCAGTTGCAATGGCTTGGCTCATTAACTGATTAATTTGTGATGCAAGTTCGGCAGGCTGTTTGTGACTTTTTTCAATATATAACACAGCGTGCATTTGATCATTTGAAACTTCGCGTGTAGCTTCGGCTTGAACATTGACAATATTGTAATTTAAAGATTCATTTTGTTGGGCAAAAGCAGTGCTTGCAGCACCAACAGCCCACAGGGTAGCAGCGAGAGAAAGTAAGCGCATATTCTGACCTTTTGTTCAAATTATCGAGATTTTAAAAGCGTTTTTTAACTGTTTTAAATTCTAACTTTGCTTTGTGAGGATATTTAGCTGAATTTGTGGTGGCTTTGTAAAGTAGATGTTAAAAATTGACGTGCATATTGTTGTATAAAATTCAATAAAAATAATGATCTATACTGTTTTGAAAATAAATGCCGCATGACTTGAGAGATTGTGCAAAAAAACGTATAAAGGAAGTGGAAAGAGTTATATTTTCTTTCCTTTGTCACAATCTAAGATGATAATTCAATCGAAGCATTTGCAAGATATGTTTTTTCGATGAAATTAGGCATTATTTGGGTTAAACCTGTTTATTTTCTATAAAAATTAGGTATTATCCCGCTTCCTAGTCTTGAAGAGCAAAACTCTATCTCGCTAGATCAAAAAAGCACCGAGTCAAAGGACCGCAAGTCACCAGACTTATTTCTTTCAACCCATATCAGAGATGGTAATTCGATATGAGCGTTACTTCTGTAAACCCTGCCAACCATTCCACAAACGAATACTACTTGACTCGCCAAAGTCAGATGGAATCGAATGTGCGTAGTTATCCTCGTAAATTACCGTTAGCGATAGCGAAAGCACTAGGTTGTTGGGTTACCGATGTTGAAGGTACTGAGTACCTAGATTGTTTGGCTGGGGCAGGAACCTTGGCATTGGGCCATAATCATCCTGCGGTGGTTCAAAGCATCCAAGACACTTTAGCGAGTGGCTTACCATTACATACCCTAGATTTAACGACACCTTTGAAAGATGCTTTTACTGAAGCGTTACTTTCACATATGCCGGGTGGTCAAGAAGAATACTGCTTACAGTTCTGTGGTCCAACTGGTGCAGATGGCACAGAAGCGGCAATCAAACTTGCAAAAACCTATACAGGTCGTAGCTCAGTCATCAGCTTCTCAGGCGGCTATCACGGCATGACACATGGCTCATTGGCAATGACAGGTAATTTGTCTGCGAAAAACGCAGTCAATGGTTTAATGCCTGGCGTTCAATTTATGCCATATCCGCATGAATACCGTTGCCCACTTGGCATTGGCGGTGAAGCGGGTGTAGATGCTTTAACGTATTATTTTGAAAACTTCATTGAAGATGTAGAAAGCGGTGTAACTAAGCCTGCAGCTGTAATTCTTGAAGCAATTCAAGGTGAAGGCGGTGTAGTAACTGCACCAGTTAAATGGTTGAAAAAAATCCGCGAAGTGACTGAAAAGCACAACATTGTTTTAATTTTAGACGAAGTTCAAGCGGGCTTTGCACGTTCAGGTAAAATGTTTGCTTTTGAACATGCAGGTATTGAGCCAGACGTTGTTGTCATGTCTAAAGCTGTTGGTGGTGGTTTGCCATTAGCTGTACTTGCCATTAAACGTAAGTTTGACGCATGGCAGCCAGCAGGTCACACGGGTACTTTCCGTGGTAACCAATTGGCAATGGGTACAGGTCTTGTGGTACTTAAAACCATTAAAGAACAAAACTTGGCAC
Organism: Acinetobacter sp. PW68; assembly: GCF_020982655.1. Lineage (NCBI taxonomy): Bacteria > Pseudomonadati > Pseudomonadota > Gammaproteobacteria > Moraxellales > Moraxellaceae > Acinetobacter > Acinetobacter sp. PW68. The sequence goes on from NZ_JAHZSX010000001.1 coordinate 902,920, forward strand.
AAAACGCACAAGAGCGTGGTGAGTTCTTACAAGCTGAATTGAAAAAATTAGCTGTTGAATTCCCATGTATTGGTAACGTGCGTGGTCGCGGTTTAATGATTGGTATCGAAATTGTAGATGAACGCCAAGAAAAAGATCGTTTAGGTGCTTATCCAGCAGATTCTCAATTGGCTGCTGCTGTTCAGGCTGCATGTTTTGACAATAAATTGTTGCTTGAGAAAGGTGGTCGTGGTGGTACGGTGATCCGTTTACTTTGCCCATTGATCATTACTCAAGAAGAGTGTGTAGAAGTTATCGCTCGCTTCAAGAAAGCAGTTGCTGAAGCGTTAGTCGCAGTTCGAGGCGCATAAGTTTATGGTAGATTTTGCAGAACATCGTAAAGCGTTACTCTGCAATGATGCTCAATCCATTGCTGACTACAGTGCAGCAATGGAGCAAGCGACTCAAGCAGTCGCGGCATGGTTGCAAAATGACAAAATGTACACAGGCGGCAGCATTAAAGAATTGCGTGAAGCGATTTCTTTCCAACCTGCAAAAGAAGGCTTGGGTGTACAAAAGTCATTGGAACGCATGGTTGAGCTTTTCTTAAACAAAAGTTTAAAAGTTCATCATCCACATTCTTTGGCACATTTGCATTGCCCAACTATGGTGGCAAGTCAAATTGCAGAAGTGTTAATCAATGCAACTAACCAATCTATGGACTCTTGGGATCAAAGCCCTGCAGGTTCATTGATGGAAGTACAATTGATTGACTGGTTACGTCAAAAAGTTGGCTATGGTGCAGGTCAAGCAGGTGTGTTCACTTCAGGTGGTACGCAGTCTAACCTGATGGGTGTACTCTTAGCGCGTGATGCGTGTATTGCAAAGAACTGGAAAGACGAAAATGGTAATCCGTGGTCTGTTCAGCGTGATGGTATTCCAAGCGATGCAATGCGTAATGTGAAAGTCATCTGTTCTGAAAATGCACATTTCTCTGTGCAAAAAAACATGGCGATGATGGGTATGGGCTTCCAGTCAGTTGTGACTGTACCGGTCAATGAAAATGCGCAAATGGATGTAGTTGCACTTGAGCAAACCATGGCACATTTAAAAGCTGAAGGTAAGATCGTTGCGTGTGTGGTTGCGACTGCGGGTACAACCGATGCAGGTGCGATTGATCCACTCAGAAAGATTCGTGACATCACCAATCAATACGGCGCGTGGATGCACATTGACGCAGCTTGGGGTGGTGCATTAATTCTTTCTAACAGTCATCGTGACATGCTTGATGGTATTGAGTTGTCAGATTCTGTAACACTTGATTTCCATAAGCATTATTTCCAAACAATTTCGTGCGGTGCGTTCTTGCTGAAAGATGAAGCGAACTATCGTTTCATGCACTATGAAGCAGAATATTTGAACTCTGCGTATGATGAAGAACACGGTGTACCAAACCTTGTGTCTAAGTCACTACAAACGACACGTCGTTTTGATGCGTTGAAACTTTGGATGACTATTGAAGCCTTAGGTGAAGAGCTCTACGGTTCAATGATTGACCATGGTGTGACCTTAACTCGTGATGTTGCTGACTATATTAAAGCAACGGCAGGTTTAGAGTTATTGGTTGAGCCTCAGTTTGCTTCTGTATTGTTCCGTGTTGTGCCTGAAGCTTATCCTGTAGAGTACTTGGATAGCTTGAACCAAAACGTGGCAGATGAATTATTTGCGCGTGGTGAAGCTAATATTGGTGTAACCAAAGTAGGCAATGTCCAATCATTGAAAATGACGACTTTAAGCCCTGTTGCAACATTAGACAACGTGAAGAACTTACTTGGTTTGGTCTTAACTGAAGCAGAACGTATTAAAGATGCAATTGCTGCAGGTACATATACACCAGCAATCGACTAATGCTTTCATTATTCAGATTGTTATGAAATACAACAAAAGAAGTCACTACGGTGGCTTTTTTTGTGTCTGATTAAAAATGTTGCAGTGAAGTGTTGTACCGTTCTTGCTGGAATTTTTGTGATGGATTAGGTGTTTTTGGCTTAAATAATGCACTGCAGATGTCATAAAAATTACGAAATTGGCGAATAAATCATCAGTTTTGGAAGAAAAAACTATAACTAATGATGACATTGGCATGAATTATTACAATTTGAAATTTAAATACTGAAAAAAATAAGCACTCTAATGTTTTGTTAGTTTTTGATTTTAAATGATTTAAAAATTATTCTAGATACGAAAAGCAAATATCACCAAAGCGTAACAAAGCTGTAACATGCCTGTCATATTATAAAACCACAATGCAGTTATCGAAATAAGTACAAAACTTAATAATAAGTGACGTACTCCGAATTTGCATAAATGAGAGAGAACAGAATGCGCTTTACTAACATCGCCATTGCTTTAGCCGTATCTGCAGCAGCTGTAGCAACAACTGCAAACGCAGCTCGTGACACCATCCAAATTGCGGGTTCTTCAACCGTTCTACCATACGCTAGTATTGTAGCAGAAGAATTTGGTAATACTTTCCCACAATTTAAAACTCCAGTTGTTGGTTCTGGCGGTTCTTCAGGTGGTTTGAAGCAGTTCTGTACAGGTGTGGGTGACAACACTATCGACATCGCGAACTCATCTCGTAAAATTAAAGATTCAGAATTAGCTGCTTGTAAAAAAGCAGGCGTAAACCAAGTTTTAGAAATTAAAATTGGTTACGACGGTATCGTATTTGCTTCTAACGCAAACAAAGCGGCTTACAAATTAAAGCCTTACCATGTATATGCAGCAATTGCAGCTCAATTACCATCTAAAGGTAAAATGGTTGCTAACCCATATACACGTTGGAACCAAATTGACAAAACACTTCCAAACGAGCCTATTACACTTGTAATTCCAGCGTCTAACCACGGTACACGTGAAGTGTTCCAAGAGAAAATGGTTGATGCAGGCTGTGAAGCTTATGCTGCAATCAAAGCATTAGACAAAGATGCGCAAAAGAAAGCGTGTACTACTTTCCGTAAGGATGGTCGTGTAATCGAAATCGCGGGTGACTACACAGAAACACTGGCACGTTTGAAAACTTCTCCAAGCGCAGTAGGTGTATTTGGCTTAGGCTTCTATGACCAAAACCGTGACCGTTTACGTGTTGCAACTGTAAACAACGTAGCACCATCTGAAAACACAATCTTAAATGGTTCTTACCCTGTATCACGTCCATTGTTCTTCTACGTGAAAGGTGAGCACCTTAAATCAATCAAAGGCTTACCAGAATTTACTGAATACTTCTTGAGCAAAAAAGTATCTGGTAAAGGTTCTAAGTTAGACAAAGCAGGCTTAATTTCTATGTCTGACAAAGAGCGTGCACAAGTTCTTGCTAACTTCAAAGCTGGTAAAGCGGTTAAGTAATTTGAGTTAAAACAGCTGATGGCAGGGATGACCTGCCATCGGCTTTTTGCTAAGAAATGTTTTTTCAAAGACTGAAATTGAAAAAACAGTGGAGAATACATGAATCTGCTACTCATAGGTGTGTTATTGGCCATTATCGCCATAGCCTATCAAATCGGGTTAAGCAAGAGCCGTAACCTAGCAGGTAAGGGAAATAACTCTGCAATGTTACATTCACGCCCAGGATATTATGGCGCGTTGGTAGCATTATGGTGTGGTATCCCCGCTTTTTTAATTTTGATTGTTTGGAACTTGGTAGAGCCAAGTATTCTAGAGCAAGTGGTAATAAATAATGTGCCAGCGCACATTGCTGCAAGCCTAGACCCTGCAAGTACAAGTGTTTTGGTTGATCGCGTACAAGCCATTGCATCTGGTTTTGGTGTGAGTGATACACCTGCTGCATACGAAATTGCAGCGGCAGAGCAATTAGCGAAAATTGAAACCATTGGTTCTTATGCCAAACTTGCGGTGGTGATCTGTGCGGCCTTATTTGGTTTGCTGTGGGCAAAGAAACGTATTTCACAACAATTCCGCGCACGTAACCAAGTTGAAAAAATCATCAACATTTCTTTGGCATTATGTTCTGGTGTTGCGATTCTAACTACGATTGGTATTGTGATGTCTATGTTCAGTGAAGCGATGCGATTCTTTAGTTTCGTCAGCCCACTGGATTTCTTCTTTGGTACAGTCTGGAATCCTGGTTTTAGCACCTCGGGTAGTGCAGATGGCAGTTATGGTTTACTTCCATTACTGTGGGGTACATTGATGGTGAGTGGTATTGCCTTATTGGTTGCAGTACCTATTGGTTTAATGATCGCCATTTACCTTGCAGAATATGCATCGCCTAAATTCCGTGCATGGGCAAAGCCGACCATTGAAGTTTTAGCAGGTATTCCGACCATTGTGTACGGTGTATTTGCCATGATGATCATCGGCCCGTTCCTTAAAACTGCGGGTGCAATCATTGGACTAGATATTAATGCCACGAGTGCATTAACCGCTGGTTTAGTGATGGGCATCATGATTATTCCTTTTGTATCTTCATTGTCTGATGACATTATTACGCAAGTGCCGCGTGCGCTGCGTGATGGTTCTTTAGGCTTGGGTGCAACCAAATCTGAAACCATTCGTCGCGTGGTGATGCCAGCTGCATTACCAGGAGTGATTGGTGCATTCTTACTTGCTGCGTCACGTGCAATTGGCGAAACCATGATTGTGGTGTTGGCTGCAGGTAATAGTCCTTTACTACACGCAAACCCATTAGAAGCGGTATCTACGGTTACGATTACGATTGTGAACCAATTAACAGGTGATACAGATTTCGCAAGTCCGCAGGCATTGGTTGCTTTCGCACTTGGTTTGACCCTGTTCGTGATTACCTTAGGTTTGAACATTGTTGCACTATACATCGTGCGTAAATATCGTGAGCAATACGACTAATGAGTACTTCAAATACATCGTCTTTGGATCAGTTAGATCCACAAGCTGCTGCCGAATTACGTGAACAACGTAAAAAAACCATCGCCAGTTCATTGGGTAAGCGTCATCGTAAGGAAAAAACTTTCCGTATTATGGGGCTGTCGGCAGTTATCGCAGGTTTATTCTTTGTCGTGTTGCTTTTTGGCAGTATTTTGGCCAAAGGCTTGCCAGCATTTTGGCAAAGCAGCATGAGCCTTCCAATTTATTTCGATCCAGCAGTTGTGAATGCAGGTCCAAAACCGAAAGCAATTGCAGGTGAGTCACCAGCTCAATACGAAGACCGTATGATTGCGTGGCAAACTGAAATGGGCATGGTCGATTGGGATGCCCTCATTGTGAACGGCATTATTGCTAAAGATAAAGCGCTAGAAGCACAGCGTGATGATCTTGGCTATTTATATACCAGTTCTGAAGCGTACCGTGTACGTGACATGGTGTTGGCTGATCCATCACTGATTGGTCAAACTAAAGATGTTAAAGTACTTGCAGATGCTAACGTAGATGTATGGTTAGAAGGTAATATTGACCGTAGCTTGCCAGATGAGCAGCAACAGTTAAGCCCTGAAGTACGTCAATTGGCAGACAAGTTAGAGTCACAAGGTATTATTGAAAGTACCTTCAATACCAATATTTTTGTTAGCCCAGACTCACGAAGTTCTCCAGCAACTTCTGGTTTGGCGGGTGCATTCATGGGTTCATTATTCATGATGCTCATTGTGATCTTTATTTCGATTCCAATTGGTGTTGCATCGGCAATTTACTTAGAAGAATTTGCGCCAAAAAATGCGATTACTGATATTATTGAAGTGAACATCAATAACTTGGCTGCTGTACCTTCTATTGTATTCGGTTTGTTAGGTGCTGCGATCTTTATTGGTTGGATGCATTTACCATTGTCTGCACCATTGGTTGGTGGTTTGGTACTCAGTCTAATGACCTTACCAACCGTGATTATCACCACGCGTGCATCATTAAAAGCGGTGCCACCGTCTATTCGTCAAGCTGCTTTAGGTTTGGGTGCTTCTCGTTTACAAACTGTATTTCACCATGTACTCCCACTTGCATTACCAGGTATTTTAACGGGTGCAATTATTGGTGTTGCACAAGCTTTGGGTGAAACCGCACCATTGTTATTAATTGGTATGAGTGCTTTCGTTGCCAGTGTACCAGCAACTCCACTTGATCAATCTACTGCGTTACCTGTGCAAATTTTCTTATGGCAGGGTAATGAATTGCGTAACTTCTTCGAGGGACGTACCGCTGCAGCCATTATCGTTCTTCTTGCGCTAATGATTGGCTTAAACAGCCTTGCAATTTGGTTACGTAAGAAGTTTGAAGTACGCTGGTAATTGAGGGCAAAGAATATGAATACTGTAGCAAGCACAGAGAAACCGAATTCCTTAGAACAGGATGAACAAGTGAATCCACAACAAAGCCAATTTACATCTACAGATGTAGAACAGAAGCAATCAACGACTTCGTTTGTTTCAAAATTTGATACGCAAACTTCGAGCAAAAAAGAAGCGAAATCTTCAAATGTAAAGTTAAGCACCAGTGACGTGCATGTGTACTATGGTGAATCTGAAGCGATTAAAGGTATTGATTTAAATATCTATGAAAATGAAGTGATTGCCTTCATTGGTCCATCAGGTTGTGGTAAATCTACATTCTTACGTACTTTAAACCGTATGAACGACACCATTGATAGCTGCCGTGTAACGGGTAAAGTCATGTTGGATAACCAAGATATTTATGACCCTAACCTTGACGTGGTGTTATTACGTGCGCAAGTGGGTATGGTGTTCCAGAAGCCAAACCCATTCCCGAAATCAATTTTTGAAAACGTGGCTTATGGCCCTAAACTGCATGGTTTAGCACGTGATAAGTACGATTTAGAAGAAATTGTAGAAAACAGCTTGCGTAAAGCAGGTTTGTGGGATGAAGTGAAAGATCGTTTGAATCAACCAGGCACAGGTCTTTCTGGTGGTCAGCAACAACGTCTTTGTATTGCGCGTACCATTGCGGTAAGTCCAGAAGTAATTTTGATGGATGAACCATGTTCGGCACTTGACCCAATTGCAACAGCAAAAGTAGAAGAGCTAATTTCTGAACTTTCTACTCAATATACGATTGCGATTGTAACGCACTCAATGCAACAGGCAGCGCGTGTATCTGACCGTACCGCATACTTCCATTTAGGTGATTTGATTGAAGTGAATGCAACTGAAAAAGTATTTACTCAGCCAGACCATCAATTAACAGAAGCGTATATTACAGGTCGTTTTGGTTAATTTTCAAAATCTGTATAAAAGGACCGCAAATCAAACCGATTTGCGGTTTTTTTATGACGAATGTTTAGTACCTAGCATGATTTTGCTTTTGCACAAATTAAACGGTAATGAGATTTAAAATCGATTAAATTAAGCAAATCAACAAGGTGATATTGAATTTTTAAGTTCAGCCCTCATCTTAAGCTAAGCACAAATAAAATTGAGAATTGCGGATCTATGTTATTTCATTTACCTAAATTACCTGCCGAAATTCGTATTAGCCATTTAAATGCGCGAATTAACGAACAACGAAAAAAAATTGCGCAAACTACGGCATCTAAACTTGAGTTGTTGCAACTTAGCCAACAAATGGCACGTGAAGCACGAGCCCGTAAAAAGAACAATCAAAAAATTTATGTACTTGACTTTAAAGGCGATACAGCCGCATCAGCAGTAGAGCAATTACGTGAAGAAATCACTTTGGTTTTGGCAACAGCAAAAGCAGGTCGTGACCGTGTGGTGGTGCGCCTAGAAAGCCCTGGTGGCATGGTACATGGCTATGGACTTGCTGCTGCGCAATTGGTACGTTTACGTGATGCAGGATTTCATTTAACCATTTGTGTCGATAAAGTTGCGGCAAGTGGTGGCTATATGATGGCATGCATTGGTTCAGAAATTGTGTCAGCGCCATTTGCCATTTTGGGTTCTATTGGAGTAGTGGCACAAGTACCGAACTTTAATCGTTTGCTGAAAGAAAAAAATATAGATTTTGAGATGTACACCGCAGGTGAATATAAACGCACCGTGACCATGTTTGGTGAAAATACCGAAGCAGGCAAGGCTAAGTTTGAAGAAGAATTACAACAAACTCACGTGCTATTTAAACACTTTGTTGAAAAATACCGTCCACAACTGAATGTTGAAAAAGTGGCAACAGGTGAGCATTGGTATGGTCAGGATGCGTTGGAGCTAAACTTGATAGACAAGTTGGAAACCTCAGATGAATATTTGCTGAGTTTGTTGCCACAGCATGATATCTATGTGATTCAAACTCGTAAAAAGCCAACTTTGGGTGAAAAGCTGGGTTTACAAGCTGCACAAATGGCAGATAGTCTGATTCCAACTGTAATGAATAAAGTCATAGAAAGTTTAAGTAAAGCAAATTCAAGCTTAGTCCAAATGCGTGATCCGAAACTTTAATTTATTCCTCTACAAATGATAGGGAAAGCTCACTTCTGTGGGCTTTTTTATTTCTTCAAATCAAATCATTATGATATAAGGCTAGTAGTTTGATTTATCCTGGACGCATATGCTTACGTTTATTTTGTTACTGGGATTCTTAAGCATCGTGTTTATTCCGATGTTCGCAATGCTCTATGCTGAAAACAAACTCATTAACCATGATTCAAAGAAAGTTTTATTTTGGCTGAGCTTTCTACCCAGTGTCTGCATTTTTCTATTGTATGGTGTTTTAAAGCCAAATGATTCACCTGTGATTGCATCTCAGCACTGTGGCGTAGTGCAGTTTTATCAGTTACATAAGGTTCGTCGTCGTGAAGCATTTGAGCGTGTCAGTATTCGATTTGAGGGTGATAAATACAGTCGGCATTTGTTGTTTGGCCAGAACTTAGAGAAAGTGCCGAAAGGACACAAGGTCTGCTTTGAATACTTGGACAGGTTTAAATACCCACATTTGTCAGAATCTAAGCTGCTGAAATGGATTGAACCCACCGAAATACAGACCAGTATTGAAGCGAATCAGATAAAATAAAGTATATTTTATGATTAGAGCAGAAATATGGCTGTCGCTGAAGCATATCTTGCAACGCAAAATTGTTACTTTAACTATGAATTTGAAGAGCTGAATAAAGCGGATAACTTCCCAGAAGAGTTTTCTGTTTCTCTACGTGGAGTCATGTACAGACATGAGATTCAATATCCTGATGCCACCTATTTTATTTATTATATTGAGATATTGACTGGTAATGAATTGCAAAAAATGAAAGATGATTGGCAGCGATATTGTCCACTTCCATAATTGAAAAATATGAAGATAATTAATTGCATGATTCAAACTTTAATTCAGGACGATCTAAGAAGCTCACTTTAATGAGCTTTTTTTTTGTGAAATCCACATTAGAACACCCGCAAACATTGCCCCTATCGTTGCTAAAAGCATATCCATGTGTGCATCCCAAATATCACCTTGCTGACCATTATAATTTTCAGCATCTTCAGGCGATAAGCCAAGCGCAATGAGCCATTCCACCCATTCATAAATCAAACTGCTTGCCATGACAAATTGAATGACTAAAAGATATAAAACGATCGGTTTGTTTTTTGGAAACCAGACTTCAAACAAGCGCAATAAAACAGGGTAGAGCAAAATACCATAAGCCAAATGCACAAAGCGGTCATACATATTGCGTGACCAGCCCATGCTCTGATCTAAGTTAAATCCAAAGCTGTGCAAAATCCAATCATTATAGGGCACATAAGAATACAGATAATGTGCCCCGACAATGTGAACTAGTAAAAATATTAAATACAGCACAAAGCTAGAAAAATTCAGTCCTACTTTTTTAAATGCAATCAGTAAAGCCGCGAGCATAAAAACTGTGCCTGCCTGATGTAGTAAATAAGACTCAAATTCCAGTGGTTGAATACTGGCAACAAGCATGGCGAGTATAACCAAGCCTAAAGCACAGTAATGTTGAATGCGGAATTGATTTTCCATGTGATGTTTAAGTTGGAAGATTTGTTTTATTCTAATGAAAATGCGAAGCCGAAGCTTCGCATTTTTGTATTAGGTTGCCACTTTTACAACTTAGATTTTAGCAATTAAATCTTGAATTTGTTTCGCTTGTTCAGCTGCATTACCTGTATAAGTTGCAGGTGTCATTGTTGCTAAACGTGCGCGATCTGCTGCAGGAACGCCTTCCAACTCGTTACCATTCACGAAATCTACCATCATGTCACGTGTCATGGCTTGACCGCGTGTAAGGGCTTTTAGTTTTTCGTATGGTTTTTCGATGTTATAACGACGCATAACGGTTTGAATTGGCTCAGCCAATACTTCTTGAGCATTGTCTAAATCTTCTAGAATACGTTGCGCGTTCAATTCAAGTTTACCAATACCTTTAGAGCAAGCTTCAAAAGCGATCAAACTTTGTGCAAAACCAACGCCCATGTTACGCAATACAGTCGAGTCAGTTAAGTCACGCTGCCAGCGAGAAATGGGTAATTTTTCGCCTAAGTGAGCCAAGACTGCATTCGCGATACCCAAGTTACCTTCAGAGTTTTCAAAGTCAATTGGGTTTACTTTGTGTGGCATGGTTGAAGAACCAACTTCACCTTCTTTCAGTTTTTGCTTGAAGAAACCAAGTGAGATGTAGCCCCAAACGTCACGGTTGAAGTCGATTAGAATAGTGTTGAAGCGACGTAGCGCATCAAACAATTCTGCCATATAGTCGTGTGGCTCAATTTGAGTCGTATATGGGTTAAAGCTTAAACCTAAAGATTCTACAAATGCTTGAGAGTGCGCAGGCCAGTTGATTTCTGGATATGCAGAAAGGTGAGCGTTATAGTTACCTACTGCACCATTGATTTTGCCCAAAAGCTCAACTTGCTTGAACTGTTTGATTTGACGTGCCAGACGATATGCCACGTTTGCCATTTCTTTACCCAACGTTGTCGGGCTTGCAGTTTGACCGTGAGTACGTGACAACATTGGTTGATCGGCGTGTTTTTCTGCCAATGCAACAATCGAATCAATGATTTGCTGCATCGCTGCAACCAATACTTCACGACCATTTTTGAGCATTAACGCATGTGACAAGTTGTTAATATCTTCTGAAGTACAAGCAAAGTGTATAAATTCACCTGCATTTTTCAATTCATCAATGTTGGCAATCTTTTCTTTTAAGAAATATTCAACGGCTTTTACGTCATGGTTGGTGGTACGTTCAATTTCTTTAATGCGATTGGCATCATCTTCAGAGAAATCTGCAACAATTGCATCTAATGCAGCATTGGTTGCCGCACTGAAAGCGGGCACTTCGGTAATTTCAGGACGATTGGCAAGCGCTTGTAACCAACGCACCTCAACAGTCACACGAGCATGGATTAAACCAAACTCAGATAGGAAAGGGCGGAGAGCATCACATTTGCTTGCATAGCGCCCATCTAATGGCGAAAGTGCGGTTAAAGCGTTCATATCGATTCCTTAAACTTTGGAATTAAACCTAAAACAAAAGCGTGTTCAGCATGGTTTAAACCACCTGATACTGTAAACGCGCCAGATCTTGAATATCACGTAATAATTTACGTTTGCTAAATACCATGCCCCATGAACTGCCACCAAGTTGACGCCAAAGGTGTGCCATTTGTAAGCCTGTAAAAAGCGAAGCTCGAATTCGGTTGGTGTGTGCAGAATCCTTAAATGCTTCTGCATTGCCGCGTACCATAATGCGCGGGTTAATCTGTCCCGCAGTATCGACATAGGTTTGGGCTAAATTGGCAATAATACTGGGATGCAAATAGTTATGATCAAAAAATGAAAGTTGTTTTAAAATTTTTTGCTGGGATTGCTCAATAATTTCGACGTATTTAGGATTGCTATACACTTTTTTTTCTAATTGTAAGAGAGCCATCGCATATGACATAGGTAATTTAGTATTGGATAATTTAGGTAAACGCGATTTAGGGGCTGTATTAAAAGGCTGGTTGATACTGCTTTCTAGCGTTTTTAAACCCAAAGAAATATCGGCCAAATGATTAAAAAAATCCAAAGTTTGTGAACTGTGATTGCTACTTGGACGGATATTTAAACTGGCTTTAATTAATTGCTCAAAATAAAAGTTACCGCTTTCACCAATACTTTGTCTGCCTGTGAGTGCAGTCATGTGCGTGAGCTGGGTCGCTTGAAACACACCCGCTAACGCCAAGGCACGATTTTGGCGAACATTCAGAGTTGGTGACTGTTGAAACGGTAACTCTGTCATCCAAAACAATCCTTAAATAAAATCGGGTTTAGGTGCATTGGTATGGTGAATCACACCACCGCCTAAACACATTTCGCCTGAATAGAATACGACACTTTGACCAGGAGTGACTGCACGTTGTGGTTCATCAAATTCCACACGTACACCGCCAGGCATGCTGTCATCATTGAAAATTACACAATCTTGATCATCTTGGCGATAGCGAGTGCGGCAAGTACAACGGAAGCCCGAGGCTGGAATTTCTTGTTCACCTGCAACCCAATCAATTGCTTCGCTCCATAAAATAGTGCTTTGCATGAGTGGATGTTCGTGACCTTGACCAATCACTAATCGATTGTTTTCAATATCTTTATGCAGGACGAACCACGCGCCTTCGGCCACGCCTTTTAAGCCGCCAATGCCAATCCCACCACGCTGACCGAGCGTATAGTACATTAAGCCGTGATGTTCACCAACTTCCTTACCATTGTCTAAAACAATTTTTCCAGCTTGAGCAGGCAAATATTGTTTTAAAAAGTCATTAAAACGACGTTCGCCAATAAAGCAAATCCCTGTCGAGTCTTTTTTCTTGGCGGTAACTAAATCGAGTTCTGCGGCAATTTTTCGGACTTGTGGTTTTTCAATTTCACCCACAGGGAACAGGGTTTTGTTAATTTCACGACCATGCACTGCATGTAAGAAATAGGTTTGATCTTTATTTTTATCTAAACCACGTAACAGTGGAGCGTAGGCTTCGCCTTTGGAGTTGTATTGCGTTTCACCACGGCGTGCGTAGTGCCCTGTAGCAATAAAATCTGCACCCAAATTGATGGCGTGATCTAAAAAGGCACGGAACTTAATTTCTTTATTACATAAAATATCGGGATTTGGCGTGCGTCCTGCGGCATATTCGGCAAGAAAATGCTCAAAAACTCGGTCCCAATATTCCATCGCAAAGTTGGCTGTATGCAACTTAATGCCGAGCTTGTCGCACACCGCTTGCGCATCGGCAAGGTCTTCCATTGCGGTACAATATTCAGTGCCGTCATCTTCTTCCCAGTTTTTCATGAAAAGTCCTTCAACCTGATAACCTTGTTGAAGTAGAAGTGCAGCAGAAACAGATGAATCTACACCACCTGACATACCGACGATGACACGTTGTTGCATAGGATTAGGCATCCAAATTAGAAATCAAGGGAGAATTTTGGTGCTCGTAAATGAGCGATAAAGGATAAGACTGACCACTGAGTGCATCTTGCACTGCTTTCATTACCAACGGACTTCGGGCACGTGCCGATTCAGCCAGTTCATCTGCAGACATCCACACAGTACCGATTATATCGGGATCAAGCTGGGCTTGAACATCGTGTTGCAGAGATTTGGCTAGAAAGCAGAAACGGTAATAGGTGCGGTCAGGAAACATGGGCGGAGTATAGCTATAAATGCCAAGTAATGCCTTAATTTGAACTAGATGCCCAGTTTCTTCCATGGTTTCACGTACTGCGGCTTCAATTAAGCTTTCGCCTGCTTCAACATGCCCTGCAGGCTGATTAAACACGCTATGCGTCACACCCTCTGTATGTTCTTCAACAAACAGAAATTTTCCGTTTTTTTCGATAACGGTGGCGACAGTAACGTGAGCAGTCCAAGCGGTCATTGAAAAGCACCCATGGGGTAAAACGCATATTCTACAAAATTTAGGGGGATGTGGCTATGTTAATAGAGGATTATTGATAATTCCCCGCTACTTTTACATAGTGCCGTGCAGAATAAGGTAAAAACTCTTTTTCCTTGTCAGTTAAAGGGCGAACTTTTTGCACAGGACTACCCACGTACAAATAGCCACTTTCCAAACGCTTACGCGGTGGCACCAAAGACCCTGCGCCAATCATCACATCATCTTCAATAATGACATCATCCAAAACAATTGTATTGATGCCCAATAATACCCGATTACCAATGGTGCAGCCGTGCAAGGTCACACCATGCCCAACCGTGACATCTTCGCCAATAATCAGAGGTGAACCTTCAGGTTTGTCGGCTTTTTTATGGCTGACATGGAGCATGGCATGATCTTGCACATTGGAATTTTGACCAATTCGAATATGGTTGACATCACCACGAATTACGGCAAAAGGCCAAACCGATACATTGGCAGCCAAATGCACATCACCTATCACAATTGACAATTCATCTACATAACAGCTTGCGTCAATTTTTGGAGTATGCTCTAAATAAGCACGCACATTTTTTTTCATAATGCACAAATCTTTAGCTTATAAATTGGGGATTAAGGACAGTATAAAATAAAAAAGCACACAGGCGGGCATGTGTGCTTTGCGCTTTAGTCTAAGGTATAAATCTTAGAATAAGTTGCTAAAGAATTGTTTGATATGGTCTAACATACGAGCAAAGAAACCAGCTTCTTCCACTTCTTGCAAAGCCACCAACGGTTTTTCAGCAATCACTTTACCATCTAAAGTCGCTACATATTTACCAATCACCTGACCTTTTTTCAAAGGTGCAGTCAATTTAGGTTGAACCACCAATTGGGTTTTTATTTGGTTGGCTTTGCCTTTTGGCATGGTCACGTTAAAGTTTTCTGGTAAACCAATTTGAGCTTCTTTGCTTTTACCGTACCATACTTTGGCTTTGGCCAAGACTTGGTTGGCAGGCTGTACACGAACAGTTTCGTAGTTTGCATAACCCCAAGCCAGTAATTCACGGGTTTGAGTTGCACGAGCCTGCATGGTAGGCGCACCAAAAATTACCGAAATTAAACGCATTGGGCCACGTTTAGCTGAAGTGGTTAAACAATAACCTGCTTCATTGGTGTGACCTGTTTTTAGACCATCTACGCTTGGGTCGGTATATAACAGGGCATTACGATTGCCTTGTTTAATTCCATTAAAAGAAAATTCTTTTTCAGAATAAATTGGGTAGTATTTTGAGCTGTCATGGATGATGTGCTGTGCCAAAGTCGCCATATCTTTTGCGGTAGAAAAGTGACCATCGGCAGGCATACCCGTAGAGTTCATAAACTGAGTGTTGCTCATGCCAATACGTTTGGCTTCTTCATTCATCATGTGAACGAACGTGCCTTCATTACCTGCAATGTGCTCAGCCATGGCTTTAGATGCATCGTTGCCCGATTGCACAATAATCCCGCGCAGCATTTCAAGTACGGTTGCAGTGCCATTTAAAGGAACATACATACATGATTCTGTGCTGCTGCCACGACACCATGCAGACTCATTCATGCGGACTTGTTCATCTTCCGTGAGTTCGCCTTTTAATAACTTTTGTTCAATGATGAAACTGGTCATCATTTTAGTCATTGAGGCAGGGGCGAGTTTTTCATTTTCATTTTTTGAAGCTAAAATTTGTCCCGTCTCATAATCCATCAAAACGTATGATTTGTTATTGAGTTCTGGTGGTGTGGCTAAGACAGTTGCTGCATAAGAAAAGCTTGGTAATAGTAATAATGCAGCAAGGGCGCTTTTTCGGGTCATTCTAAGGGGTTCCAATACTTGATGTATGCACAAAGAGCTAGCATTTTAGGGCAAAGCTCAGCCGACTTCTATGGGAGATATCGGCTTATTGATAAAAGTATTGTAACCAAATTGTATTATCGGCTATATGCTGTCAATTCTTGGCAAATTGCTTTGTTTTTGGCTGTTCCCGCAGTTTTGGCATCGGCACGGGCTTCTTTTAACATTGGTTGGAAGCTTTTTTGTTTGCTAAGTTTATTTAAGGCAGCAACAGCATCTTTTTCTTTAGGCATATATTCTTGGGCAAGTTTTGCATAACCCTGATGAAATTGATTTTGTTCTTTGACTAGCGAAGGGCAAACTTCAGATAACACGTAAATAGCTGCCAATTCTTGCTGAGTCACTTGTTGTAATGGTGTCACTTCAATATTTTCTTCTTGCGCAATTGCGGCTTGACTTAAACCCAAACTGAGCGCAACTGCGCCAAAAAAATGAATTGCACGTGAATTTTTTAAGCCAGAAAATAGCATATAAAATACCTTAAATATGGTTTGAACAGAATCTTGAGATTCATTTAAGTGCTTATAAGATGATTCATTTATTTCAGAATTGAAAGAGTGAAAATGTATTAAAGCTGTGTGATCTGAGCGCAATTCATGTATTAAATGTGAAGATTGAGGTCTGAAATTTGAAATTTTGTGGCTTGATATCAGGTGTAAATGAGGGGTGGATAAATATCCGATATAAAACTAAGCATAAAATTTAAGGCAAACGCTGAGCGTTTGCCTTAAAAGGTGAACATGCAAATTATTTACAGGCCCAAAATAGTATTTAAATCATGTGATTTAAAGTGCCAATTCTAAAGCTTCCTGACACACCACTTTTTGCTCTTCTTTGGCTGTATCTTTTGCTGCTTCACGCGCTTCTGCTAAAACTGTTTGATATTCTGCATCGGCTTGTAGTTTGGCAAGCGTCATGTTGGATTCAGAATAGTCTTGTAGATACGTTTGAATCAGTGCTTGAATGTTGGCATCTAATTTTGCATTTTTGCCAATCAATGCAGGACACATTTCAGTCATGACTTGTGCTGCGGCAACATCTTCTTTCACAATCGTATTGGCTTCTTCAGCCGTTAGATCACTGGCAACAACAGCTTGAGTCATTACAACAGCAAAACCTAGACCCAATAAACGACGAAATGGTAAAGCTAAAATCATGAGAATCACATATATTTTTGGGTGGATGTTAAGCGCTAAATATATATAATCTTTTGTATATTTCAATGAAATGTGCTGATCAGTCATTTTGTTGTCGTGTGCTTATGAAATGTGCTTAGGCATAAGACAATCATAAACAACTTTAAGATTGAAACGACATTGCTATATTTTCGTAAATAACCTTTATATTTGTTTTATTTGAGATTTTTCTGTGAATATTTTAATAGCCAATGATGATGGCGTGTTTGCACCCGGTATTCAAGCTTTGGCGCAAGCCCTAAAACCTTTGGGTCGTGTGGTGATTGTCGCACCCGAAAGTGAACGCAGTGGTTTTTCGAGTGCACTGACTTTAGACCGACCATTACGCCCTGTGCAAATTTCTGAAGATGTTTGGGCAGTCAATGGCACACCTGCAGACTGTGTCTATTTGTCGATGAATGGATTGTTCGATTTTGAGTTTGATTTAGTGGTCAGCGGCATTAACAGTGGTGCAAATCTGGGGGATGATGTGCTCTACTCAGGCACAGTTGGTGCGGCTTTTGAAGGACGTTTGATGAAACAGCCTGCGATTGCGGTATCACTTGCAGGGCATAATGTACGTGCTTATCAGCATCCACAAGATTATATGCAGGCAGCGCAGTGGGTGCATGACTTTATTGCTCAAGGTTTGCCAAGTTTACCAGCTCGTCATATTTTTAATGTCAATATTCCAGATGTGCCTGTTTTGCAGGGCACAAAAGTAACGTATCAAGGGCAACGCACCCAGTCCAAACCTATTACCAGTCAGGTCGATCCGCGTGGACGTCAAGTGTATTGGATTGGTTTATCGGGCGAGGCAGTGGCTGCACCGAAAAAAGGCTTAACAGAAATTGAGTCCGATTTTTTTGCGGTAGCGAATGGCTATGTCAGCGTGACGCCAATTCAGATGGACGCCACTAATTATGACGTTTTGCAATCATTGCACAGTCAATTTCCCCCAATTGGCTAACTAATGTTATAACTTTGTGAAAAAGTAGCTTGTAAGCCTCATTTCAAGGACTTTTTTGCTACTCTAAGCGCAATAGAAAGTATTTAGAATTTGTAGAGAGGAAAGAATGCCCGTGGTGTTTCAATATCGTTTATTTAGCACACCAACAGGATTGTTGAAAACCTTAGTTTTATCCAGTGCTATTGTTGCTACCATTGTGTTGAGTGGTTGTGCCTCTAAACCTCAAGTAAATAATTCTGCACGTTTTGCCACAGCGCCGAATTTTTATACTGTACGTTCGGGTGATACTTTAAGTGGTATTGCCGCGCGTTATGGTTTGAGCTACCTCAGCATTGCAGAGATGAACGATATTGCACCGCCTTATCGTATTTATGTCGGGCAGTCTATTCGCCTAAAAAGCGGTAATGCACCACGTACCACAACCACACGCCCTGTAACGCAGGCCGCACCAATTCAGCGTCAAACAGTCACTTTGCCGACGACTCCTGTAACACCTGCACCGGTAACATCGACTACCACCACAACCAGCAGCTCAACGACACCAAGTACACCTGTGAGTAGCAGCACATTACGTTGGGTGAAACCATCGCAAGGTGCGATCATTGAGCATTTTAATTTAGCAACTAATGTTAAAGGTATTCGTTACGGTGGCAATGTCGGTGATCCAATTTATGCCGCTGCCGATGGCCAAGTGGTTTATGCAGCCGATGGTCTGAAAGAATATGGTAATTTAGTTTTAATTAAACATGTTGATGGTTACATTACTGCTTATGCGCATAACAGTAAGATGAATGTGAGCAGTGGTCAGAATGTGACTGCAGGTCAAAAAATTGCCGAAATGGGTTCTTCAGGTGCAACACGTACCATGTTGGAGTTTCAGGTACGTCTAGATGGCAAGCCAATTAATCCGACTCAGGTTTTACCAATAAATTAAATTTCACGAATACAAACTATAAATTTCACCTTATAATATAATAAGTTGCTTTTATCTATAGATGAAGGCAACGATTATAATTTTTAGAGGGAATTGATGTTAGATCAACTACGAGCAATGGGTCTATTTGCTTGTGTTGTTGAAAAACACCTTTAGCGGTGCTAGGGATCACCACCAGTGCTGTCAGTCAATAAATCCGTTCACTAGAGCAAGATAAACAGTCAGACTTCTGTATCGTTCTACTAGAAAACTGAATTTGACTGAAGTAGGACAAGTTTTTTTACCCAGTTGTCAAGAAATGCTTGCTGCTGAGCGTGGTAAAATACGCATTAATGAATTTAGAGATGATTTGGTGGGTGATTTAAGTATTGCCACCACGTCAGAATTAGGCGCGAATCATGTGATTGCCGTACTTTCTCCTTAGCTATCTGCCCATCGAGGCTTATCTGTGCATTTAGAATCCACAATCAACACATTGATCTGATTGATGGTCGCATTGGTATTGAGCTGCATATGAGCCCAAAAATTGAAGATCAAAACCAGCATGTGATTCCAATTGCACATATTGACCAAATTTTAGTCGCATCACCTAGCTATTTAAATCAAACTGCACTTATTTCACGACCTGAAGATTTAAAACATCATGAGTTCATTGCATTAACCATGTTGAAAAATTTTCCGCAACTCAATTTTAAGCATATCAGAATTTTAGAAAATGTGAGGTAGAGTTGGACTCGCGTCTATCGACCAATAATGTATTGATGTCTAAATCTTTGTGTATGCAAGCGCATGGGCTTGCGCGAATTTTGTATTTGGATATTCAAAAAGATTTGCTCAATGGCAATTTGGTTGAAATTTTGCCTGAGTCGATATTACCTGCATTTACCTTATATGCAATCATTTCCAAACATGAGCAACAACCGATGAAAGTACATCGTTGTTTGGAAGCCTTAAAACAATATTTTTCTCAATTGCCAAGTGGGCGAGTGTTTCAAGAAGCATCTTAATGAATGTTGATAATGTGCTTGATCGATGAGTTAGCAAAAAGCCGCAGTTTTAACTGCGGCTTTTTTTAGCAAATTATTTAAGCCAAGAATTTTTTAATCATTACTACAAGGCGTTCAATCATTTGATCTGCCTGAGCCTGTGTAATGTTTAAAGTTGGCAATAAACGCACTACAGAACCTGCAGTTACGTTAATAATCATTTTGTATTCATCGCGGGCAATATCGACCAATTCTGCACATGGTTTTGGTAATTCAATCCCAATCATCAAGCCAAAACCACGCACGCTTACATTTTGGTCTGCTAATTGCTGACGCAATTGTTCCACAATATAGCCACCCATTTTTGCTGCATTTTCTACTAGGTTTTCTTTCTGGATGGTGTCAATCACGGTATAAACGACACGTGAACCAAGCGCGCTACCGCTATAGGTAGAACCATGATTTCCTGCAGTAAGAACGCCTACACCGCGACCTTGCGTCATCACCGCGCCAATTGGGAAACCGTTGCCCAAACCTTTGGCGGTGGTCAGTACGTCAGGCACAATGTTGGTATGCTGATAAGCAAAGAATTTACCTGTACGCCCATTTCCTGTTTGTACTTCATCCAGCATCATCAGCCAGTTGTGTTGATTACAAATACGACGGATATCTTCTAGGTAGCTAAAACCTTGTGGAGCAGTATTCACACCGCCTTCGCCCTGAATCGGCTCGACTAAAATAGCCACAATATCAGGATGCTGAATCGCAGCTTCTTCAATGGCTTCGATATCACCAAAAGGCACACGAATAAAACCTTCAACCAACGGTGCAAAACCTTCCTGAACTTTTTTATTGCCTGTTGCAGAGAGGGTTGCCAAGGTACGACCATGGAAAGAATGATCGGCAACAATGATTTTAGGGTTAGCAACGCCTTGCATATGACCAAACTTACGTGCAATTTTAATTGCACCCTCGTTAGATTCTGCACCACTGTTTGAGAAGAACACTTCTTCCATGCCTGCAACTTGAGCCAGTTTTTGTGCAGCAGCAGTTTGCCATGGCACTTCAAACAAGTTACTGGTGTGAATTAAAGTTGCCGCTTGATCGGCAATTGCTTCGGTAATCGCAGGATGTGCGTGACCTAAACCACATACAGCAATGCCTGTAAGTCCATCTAAGTATTCTGTGCCATTTTCAGTATAAAGATAAGAACCTCGACCGCGGACAAAGCTGATCGGCTGACGGCCAAATACAGGCATCAAATGTGATGGTTGATCAGTTTGCACAGGAGCAAGGGTAATGTTATTCATGACTAACTCTTATCTGTTAGGTTGGAGGAAAAAACTTATATAAGCAAAATCTACTGCAGATGGAAAGCCTAATTGTAAATAAAATTGGATTTATTGCTTTAGACGTACTGTTTTGCTCGGTTTTGGGTATAATGCCACACAGATGAGTTGAGGATTTACCAATGACTGAACAAGTACGTGATACCGAAGCGTTAATTCGTGAACAAATTGCTAAACATGCTGTTCTTCTTTATATGAAAGGCACACCACAATTTCCACAATGCGGTTTTTCTGCGCGCGCAGTAGAAGCACTCAGTCAAATTGGTCGTCCTTTTGCCTATGTGAATATTTTAGAAAACCAAGATATTCGTACCACTTTGCCAAAAATTGCGAACTGGCCAACGTTCCCACAATTGTGGATTAATGGCGAGCTGATTGGTGGTAGCGATATTATGTTGGATATGTTCCAAAAAGGTGAGTTAAAACCTTTGGTAGAGCAATATAGCCCAGCAACTGAAGCTTAAAAGTATTGGACTTGGGTCAAATCAAACCCAAGTCATCCGTACAAAAAAGTTGATATAAAAAAAGCGCCTTGGCGCTTTTTTTATATCTGGAATGAACTTGAATAACTGACTCGAATCACTACGCTTAGTCTGCTACAGAATTTTCTGTTGTAAGTTCAGTTGTTTCAGCTGACTCGGCAGTGACTTCATCCGAAGGTGCTGCATTAGATGGTTCAGCCGTTTTCTGTTTTTTTTTGGCTTTTTGTGCTTTGTCCTTTTCTTTCTTGGACTTTTTCTTTTTCTTCGGCTCTTCTTCAATTTCTGCACCATCTTCAATGGCTTGCCAATACTCAAGTTGTTCCATGACTGCAGCGTAAATTGAACCTTTGCTGTAACGTCCTTTTTTAGTGAGTTTACCCACAGGACGCGCCATTAAAATTTCTAAGGCTTGGTCAATGGTATCAATGGCGTGAATGTGGAATTGACCTTGTTCTACGGCTTCAATCACATCTTTACGCAACATGAGGTGCTGCATATTTTGACGTGGAATAATTACACCTTGCTTACCCGTTAAACCGTGCAGTTTACAGGCATCAAAGAACCCTTCAATTTTTGCGTTCACGCCACCAATGGGCTGTACCTGACCAAGTTGATTCATTGAACCTGTAATGGCCCAAGATTGATCAATAGGTAACTGGCTGATTGCAGAAATCAAAGCCGAAAGCTCAGCCACCGTTGCGCTGTCACCATCAACTTGACCATAACTTTGCTCAAAGGCGAGGGCAGCAGAAAAATGCAAAATTTGTTCACGGCCAAAATGTGCTTTAAGGAAACTGGCCATTAACAATACGCCTTTGGCATGTAAAGAACCGCCTAGTTCTACACTGCGTTCAATATCTAAAATATCGCCACCGCCTTGGTAGACCGAAGCTGTTAAGCGCGAAGGCAAGCCAAATTCGACATCGGCATAGTGAATCACTGACAAGGCGTTAATTTGCCCTAAACGATGCCCACGTGTTTCGATTAACTGCGTACCGCGTGATAAATCTTGCCAGTACAGCTCTCTTAAATAGCCTAAGCGATATTTGCGATGATCGAGCGCAGTATTGATATGTTGTTCGGAAACAGTTTTATCACCTGCTTGTGCTGCATGGTGATGCGATTCACGAATTAAATCACCCAAGGTGAGGGCATGTAAGGAAAGTGAGCTTTGATCTTCAGCTTGACGGCTTGAGTCAGTAAGTAATGCTGCCAAAGCAGAACGGTCAAAAGGCAATAATTTGTCAGATTGCACATAGTCGGCAATCAGTTGCATATACGCTTGCTCGTTTTCGTCATTACGTTGTAATGTATCGGTAAAATCGGCACGGATTTTAAAAACGCTGCCCAGTTCGGGTTCTAACTCTAAAATTTCATAATAAATTTCAGGTTCTGCCAGTAGAATCACTTTAATATTCAGTGGAATGGCTTGCGGTTCAATGGAAATGCTGCCTGTTAAGGTCAGCATGTGCTCCAATGATGAAAGTTTCAATTGTCCTGACTTTAAGGCGCGTTTCAGTCCTTGCCATGCATAAGGTTGTTCAAGTAATTGCTCTGCTTCGAGCATCAAAAAGCCGCCATTGGCTTTGTGTAAGCTGCCAGCACGAATTAAGGTAAAGTCAGTGGTGATGGTGCCATTTTGCGTGAGTTGTTCCACATGCCCCAATAAATTGTAATGGGTTGGAAAATCTTCAAAAATAACAGGTACGCCGCTGTTAGGTTTGTGAGTCACAATAATATTAGCTTGATAGCGTGCAGGAATACGGCTAAACGTACCAGGACGAAAATCATCCTCTTCCTGTTCTAAAACAAACTCGACATTATTTATGATGTCTTCGGCATAATATTGTAAATATTCAGTCAAACCTTCGACGCTAGGGTATTTATTTTCAATAATATCAATACGTGGCATCACCACTTGTTTGGCAATATCACGGTTCAAGTCTTGCACTTTGTCACGTGCATCATCTTCTAAATCGCCCAAATGCAAACCTAAACGCTCCAGTTTTTTATTCATATAACGAATATTGGACGCAATTTCTGCACGG
This sequence comes from Acinetobacter sp. PW68, assembly GCF_020982655.1. Classification (NCBI taxonomy): domain Bacteria; kingdom Pseudomonadati; phylum Pseudomonadota; class Gammaproteobacteria; order Moraxellales; family Moraxellaceae; genus Acinetobacter; species Acinetobacter sp. PW68. The sequence continues at coordinate 926,572 of NZ_JAHZSX010000001.1, forward strand.
GTTTTGCTGTCTAAAGCATTGATATCTTCCTTAGACATTTCTTGCATTTTGTCATTTTTCAGATGCACGGGTACAAAGCAATGTTCATCTTCCTGCGCAATCAGTTTTAAATCGAGTTCTTCACCTTCACTGGTCAGCTCAATTAAGGCTTGTTGCTGTTCATCACCCGCTTGTTGACGAATCATTTCAATGCGGTTGTGATAGGTTTCTGCTGTAAAACGACGTTCAAGTTGCTTTAAAATAGTTTGCCAAGTTTGATGTAACAAGCTTTGGAATTTAGGCGCTTGACCTGCAGGCAATTGTAAGGCAATTGGTTGGCGCGGGTGTTTGAAGTTATTGACATAAACCCAGTCATTTGGAGTCGGCATGCTCTTAGCATGTTGCTGTAGCAAACGCTTGATCATGGTGCGTTTGCCTAATCCTGCTGTACCCACTGCAAAAATATTATAGCCAGAATATGGCAGGGAAATACCTGCTTCCACTGAAGCACGTGCCCGATCTTGTCCTAAAAAATTATTCAGCGGTTTAATTCGTCGGGTCGAAGCGGGAATGTTATCGTAATTTGGAATATGGGTGAGTTGTGTTGCTGTGAGTCGCGTATTTTCTAATGTGGTTTGTATTTCGCTTTGTTCAAAGGCAGAGCTGAGAAGCGGTTGTTGTGCGTCTGGCACTGCTGTTGTTGTGCTGGTTGTCATTGATGGGGTGATTTGATCAAGTCTTTGGGTCACTGTAGAAATCCAAAACGAAATAGTGCAGTTAGAAGTTTAAAGGTATACAGGTTTAAGCGGAAAATTCAAGCAAAGCCATAATTTTTACTACATAATGATAAGGCTATGGTGGATAATTTCATAAATACTGTTGAAACAGAAGCTATTCCGCGATTGAATAACAACACTTTGACTTGATAGAAAATAATAATCGAATGACCACACAACAGACTGAGCAAACTTCAGCACAAAACACAGGGTGGAAAGCGGCATTTACGACATTTTTAGACCGTCGTGCGCTAATTATGCTGTTTTTGGGCTTCTCTGCAGGTATTCCAATTTTACTGATTTTTTCCAGTCTATCCTTATGGTTGGGCGAAGCAGGTATTGATAAAAGTGCAGTGACCTTCTTTAGCTGGGCCGCTTTGGGTTACTCCTTTAAATTTGTTTGGGCGCCATTAATTGATGAATTGCCTGTACCCTATTTAACTAAAAAACTGGGGCGTCGTCGGGCATGGCTTCTCATTGCCCAATGTTTAATTGTCTGTGCAATTGCCGTGATGGCATTTTCTGACCCTGCGTTGGGACAGTCACATTTATATCAAATGGCATTTGGAGCAGTATTACTGGGTTTTTCTGCTGCTACGCAAGATATTGTGATTGATGCATACCGTATTGAATTGGCTGAAACTCAAATGCAAACCGTATTGGCATCGACCTATAACGCGGGCTATCGCATTGGGATGATTGTCGCGGGGGCAGGTGCTTTATTTTTGGCAGCATCATTAGGTACAGCCAAAGGCAACTATATTTATAGTGCATGGAAAATGACTTATTTGGCGATGGCTTCGGTGATGCTGATTGGCATTATCACGACTCTGGTGATTCGTGAACCACAAGTCAATCGGGTCAACAAGCATTATCAACGACGTGACTATTTCCGTCTAGTTGCAGTGTTTTTTGTTGCGGTACTAAGTTTTGTGTTCTGCTATGTTTTTTCGGGTAATTTAACCGAAACCTTAAAACAACAATTCCAACTCAAAGATGCATTTTTATTATTTTCGATAGAAGCTTTACGATTTATTGCATCGGGTGCAGCGGCTGTAGGTATGGGCACAATTTTGGTCAAATTGGGCGCAGTCAATAAACAGATGGCATTTGAAACATGGGTGCATCCTGTCGCAGATTTTTTTAAACGCTACGGCATGAAACTGGCACTGGTGTTACTACTCTTAATTGGTTTTTATCGAGTTTCAGACATTATTGCAGGTGTAATTTCTAATGTGTTCTATCAGGATCTAAACTTTAGCAAAGAACAAATTGCCGAAGCGGTTAAGGTTTATGGGGTTATTTTTAGCTTGGTGGGTGGCTTCTTGGGTGGCTTACTGGCACAGCGCATGAACATTATGAAATTAATGTTTGTCGGTGCAGTGTTGGCATCATCCACTAATCTTATTTTTATTGGTCTGGTGAAGTCAGGACAGCAACTGAGCGATGTGCAAGTTTATGTGGGGCAGCAACAATATCAAACCCAAGCCGATGAAGTTGGATATTGGAAAGTGGCTGTGCCTAGTCAGGTTTTAGCAACTCAGGATGAAATTCAGGTGCGTGCACAATACCAAACGGGCGATATGCCGTCACGTTTAGTGGCGATGCCGTATTTGCATCAAACTGAGGCCGAAACTGCGCAACTTCAGTTTTTACCACTGACGTCGGATAATCGTATTAGCGCAAATGAAACCAGTAACAGTATTGTCGTACGTGGGCAATATGCAGGGCCTGCCTTAACCGAACAGCAAAAAATTGTACTACAACTAGATGGGCAAAGTTTTGATGCAAAACTGGATGCGCAAGGGATTTTTACTGCAGCGATTGCAGGACAGCTTTTGGCAGACTCACCAAGCAAACAACTACAAGTCGTATTGTGGAATGGGCAGCAAACAATACAGCAACACAGTCAAACCTATCAGGTGGACTTAAGCACTCATGAAGCCAATCCTTTGGATGTAGATATTCAACCTTTGCCGATCGTTCAATCATCTTCAAACAATATGGTTGAAATTCAGGGCAAGGTGATTAAACCATATAGTACAGCATGGTTATATTTTGCCATTATTGTCGATAACTTGGCTTCAGGTTTGGCAGGTGCAGCTTTTATTGCTTTTTTATCGAGTTTAACCAGTGTATCATTTACTGCAGTGCAATATGCAATTTTTAGCTCACTTATGACCCTGACCCCTAAGATTTTAGGCGGTTATTCGGGTACTATAGTGACGAATATTGGCTATCCGAACTTTTTCCTTATGACCACTTTAATTGGAATACCTATTCTAATTTTAGTGGTGTGGGTAGCGAAACTGTTGGGTGAGCATCAACGTACAAGCAAAACCGATTGAATAAAAGGATGAATGTCATGCGCATGCTGCATACCATGTTACGTGTTGGTAATTTAGAGCAATCATTAAAATTTTATACAGAAGTTTTGGGTATGATTTTGCTCCGTAAGCGTGATTACGAAGAAGGTCGTTTTACGCTTGCTTTTGTAGGTTATGGCGATGAAGAAAATCATACCGTTTTGGAGCTGACCCATAACTGGGATACAGAAAGTTATGATTTGGGTAATGGCTATGGTCATATTGCAATTGGGGTGGAAGACGTCTACAAAGCATGTGAAGAAATTAAAGCACGTGGTGGTAAGGTGGTACGTGAAGCAGGACCAATGAAAGGTGGCGTGACGGTCATTGCCTTTGTTGAAGACCCAGATGGTTATAAGATTGAACTGATTCAGCAAGATCAGAACGCACGCAATAATTAATCTTTATCTGTGCAACAGTAAAAAATAAACGTTTATTACACAATAAACTGTATATTGTTCAGTATTCATTTTAAAAATATTGAACATCACCTTAAAATGCTCGCTTTTTGAATAGAGCTCAGTAATATACCTTTATCGAAAGGTAAAAATTACTGGGCTTTTTTTGCAACAGTAAAAAATACAGGATGTGTTTATGTTGAAGTTATTGGCATTGGACCGTTTTACCATTCTTTTGTTTGTGATGGTGATCCTCGCCAGTGTCGTGCCTGTGTCAGGGCAGGCCGCCGAAGTTTTTAGTGTGATTACGACGGTTGCCATTGCAATTTTGTTCTTTTTGCATGGGGCGAAATTATCACGTGAAGCCGTAATTCAAGGCATGATGCATTGGAAATTGCATGCGTTGGTGTTTACTTTTACTTTTGCGTTATTTCCGATTTTAGGTTTGCTAGCTAAGCCAATTTTAGTGCCAATTCTTGGGCAGGAGTTGTATTGGGGCTTTTTGTTCATGTGTTTTTTGCCTTCAACCGTGCAATCTTCAATTGCCTTTACTTCAGTGGCAAAAGGCAATGTTGCCAGCGCAGTCTGCAGTGCGTCTTTTTCTAATTTAATTGGGATGTTTATTACCCCGGTTTTAGTAGGAATCTTTATTTTAGGGCAGTCTGAGCACGGTTTTGACCCGACAAACTCGATTATTCAAATTACGTTATTGTTATTGGTGCCATTTATCTTGGGGCAATTATTACGTCCTTATGTTTTTCCACAGATGCTGAAATTGCCAAAATTGGTCAAGGTGTTTGATCAGGGTTCGATTTTGATGGTGGTTTATGGCGCATTTAGTGGGGCAGTGGTAGCAGGATTGTGGCATCAAGTCAGTGGCATGACTTTATTGCTGTTGATTATTGCCTGTTCCGTGTTATTGACCCTTGTGATGTGGTTGGCGTGGGTTGTACCGCAATGGTTGGGTTTTGCACGTGAAGATCAAATTGCCGCATTTTTTTGTAGCTCCAAAAAAACCTTGGCCAGTGGTGTACCAATGGCACAAATTTTATTTATTGGTCAGCCTTTGGGGATGATTGTTTTACCTATCATGATTTTCCATCAAATTCAGTTAATGGTGTGTGGCGTGATTGCCAATTATCTTGAGAAGCAACCAGATTCGACTGACCCGCAAGAATTAAATTCCTAAGAATAATTAGCTTTAAAATATTTTATTCCGTATAATATTGCCCAACTTGTTGTGCTTAGCTCTGACGGTATCCGTCTCGGTGGGCCAAAAGAATGGTCTGTTGTGGTGTTGGTCTGCTATAAAGCATTTCCTCATTTTTGTTAATGAGAGTGACCAATTGCGATGACAGCTTAAGCCTTCTTAAATCTTAGGAGTAATCGACGATGCGCGCCGATATTCACCCAAAATATGAAAAATTAGTTGCAACTTGTTCTTGCGGTAACGTAATCGAAACTCGTTCAGCAGTTGGTAAAGAAACTCTTTATCTTGACGTATGTTCTGCATGCCACCCGTTCTACACTGGTAAGCAAAAGAATGTTGACACTGGCGGTCGTATCGACAAGTTCAAACAACGTTTTGCTGGTATGTCACGTTCTATCAAACGTTAATCTCCAGTACAAAAAAAACGGGCAATTGCCCGTTTTTTTTGCCTTAGATTTAGGATCTAAAAATATAGACCCTAATGCACAAGACTTTATTGGTCTTGCACATCAATTAAATGATCGAGTTTTTTCTGGAAATAATCACCCTGAATAAAGCGTGCATCGACATTCCACGCATTTGCAAACAGGTTCATATCATTTAAGTCACGCAATAACACTTCAACAGGTTTAATTTCACTATAAATGCTCAATTGTTCCTGCAATTCTTGCGTAGAGTCATCTGAAGCCAGTTTTTCAGTCAGTGCGCTGTGTAAGGTTAAGTAGTGAATATCAACTTGTTTCAAGATGGATTCACTATAAATCGAATGACCAAAATCACGTAGAGAAATTTCAGCACCGTGCTGACGCAATAAACTGATTTGTTTCTGTGCATCACCTAAGTTTTGACTGATATCTTCTTCTGAGAATTGTAAAATTAATGGATGGCTGATACGGCTACCAATAATCGTAATCAGTTTAGACACAAACTCAGGGAAGCTACGGTCTTGTAATAAAACAAATTTGTTTAAATTGACAATCAACTTCGCTTCAGGGTATTGGGTAATGAAGTTGTGTAATTGTTTACAGGCTTCAACCAAAATCCAACGATCCAGTTTAATGGCTAATTCTGGGTCTTCTGCCAAGTCAATTAAGCAAGTCAGTGGTTGCCATTCGTTATTGAAAATAAAGCCGCTGGTTACTTCGTAGGTATATAAGTTAGTATCTTGCTTGTCGTAAAGTTGTTGATATTTCAGATGAATTTCACCTCGATCTAGGCTTTGACGTATAGCAGCAATAATTGCTGATTCGCTGTAGGATTGTGGTACAGCAACGGCAGGTTCAATTACAAGTAAATTAGATTCACCGAATGATAAGTCTAAGGCTAAACCTGAGTTATGTTGTTCTTGTGGTTTTGGTAATGCGTTGGCAAAACCTTGGCTAATCAGTTGTTCAAAATTGCTTTCATTTTGAATATCTTGAGTGAGCGGGACATAACCAATACGCAAATTAAGCGGATAGCTGTGTTGATCTACCGTGAGTAATTGGGGTTTCGTGAGTGAGTTTAAGCCAATCAGTTTTGATTCTAAAATTGTAGGCGATTCTGCTTGGAACAAACCAACGACTAAACCATTACTCACATTAAATAAAGGTACATTGGTCTGTTCTTTTAAAAAGTTTTTAATGTTGGCAAAGTAATTTTTTGTGGTTTGCCAGTCGGATTGGAAAATTGAATCTGGGCAGTTCGCCAACGAAAACACCACCAAAGCATTATCACTAGAAGGCTGTTTGGCTAAAGTACGATTCACCAATTGGTAGGCGCTAGGCTTTGCTGTCGCTTTGTCTGAGGTGGTTTGAGTAGGGGCTGTATTATGCGCAGTATTTTCAATATCTATGGTGATTTGTATGGCGTCGTCAGCTGCTGCAATGAATTCAATTTTGAGTGGGTTTTGTTGTGCCAGAAGCGGGTTTTGGCTATGAATATCAAAATGGCCGTGTTCAAACTGTCCTTGACTGACTTTCTTAAAGCGGAATTTAAAATCTGTAATATCTTGGGGTTGTAATAAATCTAATAATGGCAAGCCAATAATGTCATCTTCACTTTTTAAACCAAATAGCTGTAAATATTCAGCATTGGCTTGTGCATGAATTCCTTCCTGAATAATTGCCACAGCTTTGCTACTGTCTTCGACTAGCGCCTGTGCTTGTGATTGCGCATTATCAAGTTCAGTCATAAGTTGTTCTTGTGACTGTTGTAAGCGACTAAAAGACAATGCGCGAATTAAGCCAAAATAGAAGCGTTCAGGATAATCTAAATTGATAATGTCATAGATGCCTTTGCGCACATAACTGGTATATTGTGTGGCATCGTAATCATCTGGTTTGAGTAACAGTAGCGGAAGATTCGGTTGCTGTGATGCACGAATTAAAGTAAGGGCCTGATCGACTTTCATATCATAAGCACGACCAAAAATCACCAAATCCCAAGTTAAATGTAATTGTTTTTCAAAATTTTTTATGTCATCTAAGAGATAAGCTTGAACACGGTGCTCATTTGCAGTGAGTTGCTCACAAATTTGATTAAAACGTATTTGGTTGTCATCGATTATGAGTAAACGTGTTTCGGTACGTTTGAGCTTTTTAGATAATAATGGATTTCTCACTTTAATGCTTCCCATATATCGTGATTTTTAACTTCATTCACTTGTTTCTGAATAAAACCATCAATTAAAGGCTGTTGTTGATCATTTAACAACTCAAAATCAAAGCGAATAAAGCTTTGGGTAATCAGTAACGGTTTAATTAAGAACACTTTAAGTTCTTCTTCACCTAAACGTAATTGTATGGTTTTTTTATCACGTAAAATTTGCAGATTTGGCAAAATCAACGTGTTATTGACTTCATCAACCTGTGTACTTTGTACCAATAATGTTGGATGATAATTTCCCGTATGTCGATCTGTTTTAATAAAAACAGAACAAGGATAAATATCTTGAGTTAAAATTTCCAAACCAACTTCTAAACTTTTTTCAACTGATTGTTTAATCCAACGGATTACACCAGCACGCCACGGACTTTGGCTATTTTCCTGAACGAGAATAAATTCACCAGTTTTAAGGTTTTTTGGTGTTTCACCCGTCCATTTAATACGATAGCCATTGACACTAATATCTAAAACATCGGCATTGTGAATTTGTTTGGCTTGACGGTCTAAAGTTTTAACAGCGCTAATATCTACCGTAGAATTGGTATGCATGGCGTTGACAAACTGGCTTTCATTCTGGAATTGGTAGTTATCTCTCAAAGCCAATGTTTCATTGAAGTTTTTACCATTAGAGAGATAAAAATGTGCCACAGTTAACCCAAAGCAAATTTTAATTCGTGCCGAATATTCATAACGCTCATGCACACGTTCTGCCGTATTGGTCAAAATATTATGCAAGTGGAAATGCAAGGCAGGAGTTAAGAACAGTTTTTCATTGCGTGATAAATTTACACCTTTACGACCTTGAGCTTCATTTAAATGATCAAGCAGGGATTGAGTTGCAATAAAAATGTTGGCCTGAAAGCCTTGGCTTTGGTGCGTATTGTAAATAGGGGGATGATCTTTACTTGCATCGACCACGTAACGTGAAAATGTCGTTTCTTTGGGTAAAACTTGAATCAATTTTGCCCAGTCAAAGCTACAAAGATATAAACCTTGAATTTCTGCAGGTCGAATTTGATGGGTATTGAAAATTTCCAATAAAATCAGCTGTGCATAGGCTTGTGCAATATTAATCAGTTGATGTTGTGTACCTTGTAACTGATTAATATTATTTAAATAATAATGTTGTTGAATTGCAGTATCTAAAAGTTGGTGTGCAATTAGCCACTGATTTGGCAAGGCGGGGCTATAAAGCATGTGTTGTTGATAGCGCAGTAGAGCCAATTGCTGTAAAGCATAATAGCTAGATAGAACTCGTGCAGTTTGTAAATTCTTCTTTAAATTAAAGGCAAATAAAGAAAACTTTTGTTGAGAGAGTTGTTGGTGACTGCGTCGGGAAATATCAATATACACTTTGGCGAAGTGACTGCGTAATAACAGCGCGAGTTCAACAATATGATCGTTGCGGTCATTACTAATTAAGGCCTGATTGAAAAAATGCTTTTCTAGGCTGGTGAGTACATTTTCAAGTGTTGGATGAATAGCTTGAATTAAGTCAAAACGTAATGTTTCCTGACATTTCAGTTGTGAAATTTCTAACAGTGCATTAAACAGGGCTTGGGAAGAATCACCCAATTGTAAAATGGATAAATCCGTTGCCCATGCTTGAATGCTTTTAACCGTATTTTGACAAAAACTCAATTGCTCCAGCTTTAGTTCGCTGGGAACTAGAAAAAGATCTGAAGTATTTATATTCATGATTATTATTTAACTCAATAAGTTGAAACCCCAAATAAAGGTGTTTTGTTTTTTTCGCCCGCAATTTCCCTAACGAGTTTAGGAACTAAATAGCCAGGTAAGTTCGCTAAAAGCTCTTTATAGATGTGATCAATGTCTTGCGGCATTAAATCAAAATGATGCGCTCCTTTTACTTTATCTAACACGTGTAAATAATAAGGCATCACCCCCGCATCAAAAAGACGATAACTTAAATCGGTCAAGACCTGAGCAGAATTATTGACCCCATTTAATAAGACTGCCTGATTCAGAACGGTGAAATTTTGCTCAACTAACTTGGTGAGTTGCGAACACGTAAAGTCATCTAATTCTGATGCGTGATTCGAGTGTACCACTAGAATAATACGCAGCCTACTGTTTTTTAGTAAGAAAATCAGCGATTCATCGATACGGTTGGGAATAACAATCGGAACTCGTGAGTGAATTCTCAAAAATTTTATTTGCGAAATAGATGCTAAGCGTTCAATCCAGATATTTAATTTACGATTTGACAAAGTGAGTGGGTCACCACCACTTAAAATCACTTCATTAATATCGGGCTGGCTTTCAATATAATTACGGATATTGTCCCAATCTTCAGTTTTTGGCAGGTTTTCTTGATAAGGAAAGTGTCTTCGGAAACAATAACGGCAATGTACGGCGCAAGCACCCGTCAGGGTGAGCAAAAAGCGTGATTTATATTTGTGTAAGACTCCAGGTTGTTGATTGGCTTGTTCCTCACCCAAAGGGTCGGTGACAAATCCGGGATGATCTTCAAGTTCTAAATGATGCGGCAAAACTTGTAACAGCAAGGGATCGAGCGGATTGCCTTTTTGCATTTTGGCAACAAATGCCCTTGGGATACGCAATTTAAACTGATTTGATGCCAGTAATGCACCTGACAGCAACTGCTTTTCAGACAACTCTAAAAGATTTAATAATTCGCGCGGGTCGGTGATCAAGTCACTGAGTTGAGATTGCCAGTTTTGTTCTTGGTACAGGTAATTGATCATGCCAGAAAAGTTTTTAAATATAAGGTGAAATGAACCAAGCACACATCTGTATAGCCTAGAAGAATTCTGTGTTCATTGAGCGTGAATGCCGCGAATGATTTGATCGCTTTGAATCAGAATCATTATAAAACAGCTGATTTTACCGATATCTTGAGGCGATCGGTAGTGGATTTTCATTGCTTCGTTATAGCTTGCTCATTTACAATACGTCCGATGAAAAAAAGATGTTGCAAGATGGCGAGCATCGCAAAGCTGCGTTGGTCATTGCTTTGTAGCATATAAAGTTAAGTTAGTCAGTTTGGAGTGTGCCAGTCATGGCCTATTATTCTACGAATGATTTCAAGTCAGGCCTTAAGGTTATGCTTGATGGTAACCCATGTTCAATCATGGAAAATGAATATGTAAAGCCAGGTAAAGGTCAAGCGTTTAACCGCGTAAAACTTCGTAACCTTCGTTCTGGTAAAGTTTTAGAAAAAACATTTAAGTCTGGTGATTCATTAGAAGCAGCTGACATTGTAGAAGTAGAAATGGAATACCTCTACAACGATGGCGAAATGTGGAACTTCATGGATCCTGTAACCTTCGAACAGATCGCTGCTGATAAAACAGCAATGGGCGATGCTGCAAAATGGTTAAAAGATGATTCAAACGAAAAATGTACCATTATGTTGTTTAACGGTGTGCCTTTAACTGTAAACCCACCCAACTTCGTGGTATTAAAAATTGTAGAAACTGATCCAGGTGTACGTGGTGATACTTCTGGTGGTGGTGGTAAACCTGCAAAATTGGAAACAGGTGCTGTAGTTCGTGTTCCATTATTTGTACAGCAAGAAGAAAGCGTTCGTGTAGATACTCGTACTGGCGATTATTTGGAACGTGCATAATGGTTTAAAAATAGACTATTATCGCAAGGGATGATGAAAATCATCCCTTTTTTTATGCCAAAGTATTAGATCAAAACAAGGAGATGCAGAGTAAAGTCGCAAAGGAAAACAGCAGTACCTCGAATAATTAAAGACGCTGATTGAATGCAACAAATATGAGGGATTGAAATGGAATCTGTTCAGCCGAAGTCAACTCTGACTTCAAAAATTATATGGCTTTTGGTCGCCATATTGGGTGCAGTATCTTTTGGGATATTGGCAGTCAGTAGAGGCGAACACGTCAATGCAGTCTGGTTAGTTTTAGCTGCGGTCTGTGTGTATAGCATTGCATACCGCTTCTACAGTTTATTTATTGCCACCAAAGTATTCGAGTTAAATGCTCGGCGTTTAACACCTGCGCATCGTCTAGCAGATGGTCTAGATTATGTTCCCACCAATAAAAGTGTATTGTTTGGTCATCACTTTGCCGCAATTGCAGGCGCAGGCCCTTTAGTTGGACCTATTCTTGCAGCACAAATGGGCTATTTACCCGGCACCATCTGGCTTTTGGTTGGAGTGGTGTTGGCTGGTGCAGTGCAAGACTTTTTGGTTTTGTTTATTTCTACACGTCGTGATGGGCGTTCTCTGGGAGAAATGGCAAAGCAAGAGCTGGGTTCATTTGCTGGCGTGATTGTCATGCTAGGTGCGCTGGGCGTGATGGTAATCATTCTCGCTGTACTCGCCTTGGTTGTTGTGAAAGCTTTAACTAATAGTCCGTGGGGCGTATTTAGTATCGCTGCCACCATCCCAATTGCGATTTTCATGGGCATTTATATGCGTTTTATTCGCCCAGGGAAAATTGCTGAGGTGTCCATTATCGGTTTTGTACTGATGATGTTAGGTATTATTTATGGTGAAAATGTTGCACAGCATCCAACCTGGGGACCTTTGTTTACATTAAGTGGCACAGAATTAACGTGGTGTTTAATTGCCTACGGTTTTATTGCTTCAGTTTTGCCAGTGTGGTTGTTATTAGCACCACGCGATTATTTATCGACCTTCTTAAAAATTGGTGTTATTGCAGGCTTGGCTGTCGGGATTGTGTTTGCAATGCCTGAAATGAAGATGCCTGCGGTGACCCATTTTATTGATGGTACAGGGCCAGTATTTGCGGGTTCAATGTTCCCATTCTTATTTATTACCATTGCCTGCGGTGCGATTTCAGGCTTCCACGCCTTAGTTTCTTCAGGTACGACGCCAAAACTGGTCAATAACGAAAAAGACATTCGGATGATTGGCTATGGCGGCATGTTGATGGAGTCTTTCGTGGCAATCATGGCGATGATTTGTGCCACGGTGCTAGACCCAGGCGTGTACTTTGCTATTAACGCACCCACTGCAGTTTTAGGTACAACGGTGGAAAGTGCGGCAGAAGCGGTACGAAATTTAGGCTTTGTAGTAACTCCTGAAGCATTAACTATTTTGGCAAAAGAAGTGGGTGAAAGTTCTATTCTTTCACGTACGGGCGGTGCGCCAACTTTTGCAATTGGTATGGCACATATCATCACCGAGATTTTTAATAACCGCTCGATGATGGCGTTCTGGTATCACTTTGCCATTCTATTTGAAGCTTTATTTATTTTAACTGCGGTAGATGCAGGCACACGTGCTTGCCGTTTCATGGTGCAGGATACTGTGGGGATTGTTATTCCTGCGGTGAAAAATTCTCATAACTTCTTTGGTAACTTGCTTGGCACGGCAGTCGCAGTGGCAGGTTGGGGCTTTTTCGTCTATCAAGGGGTAGTCGATCCTTTAGGCGGTATTAACAGCTTATGGCCACTGTTTGGTATTGGTAACCAAATTTTGGCAGCGATGGCGCTCATTTTAGGTACAGTGATTTTGTTTAAAATGAAAAAAGAAAAGTATGTTTGGGTGACGATTATCCCAACCGTATTCTTGTTCATTACTTCCATGACCGCAGGCTGGCAAAAGATTTTCCACGACAATCCAAAAATTGGTTTCTTGGCGCAAGCAGATCGTTTCAGTGCCGCAATTCAACGCAATGAAATTTTAGCACCTGCTAAAACAGTCACCGAAATGCAAACCATTGTGATGTCGAATCAAATTAACGCCGTGTTATGTGCATTCTTTATGATTGTGGCATTTGTGATGTTGTTCGCTGCTATTAGGGTAATTCGCCGTGCATTGGCAAGCCCAACGCCAACCGTACATGAAGCCGAAGCGATTTATCGTGATCCTGAAACTATTCAGCCAAATAGCAGTCATTAGGAGTCAGCACATGATTAAGCTGAAATTTGCCCAACAGGGCAAAACAGTGATTTACAACATCATTAAAATGACCATCATGTCGCAAAAGGATTTGATTTTGAATCCGAAAAACTGGTCGCGTATCGCTACTTTGTGGCAGCGTTTGCAACAAAGTTTTCGTTTAATGGTTGGTGTACCGGATTATCAGAACTATTTGGAACACATGCGTAAGCATCATCCAGATTTAGAAGCCATGGATGCGAAGACTTTTTATCGTTATTGTGTCGATGCGCGTTATCCATCGGCAAAAGGTGGTTTGAAAAAGTGTCCGTGTTAATCTCGCATCAGGATGAAAAGTATAGAGATATGGGCTGCTTAACCCTCAATGTTTAGGCAGCTTAGAATATCTTTAGGATTTCTTTGGAAATTTAGAAAAACGGTGTATGTTTAAACATGCGCCGTTTTATTTTCAGGATAAGGGGATTTACTGTGATTTGGGGTACAGAAAAAGTTCAAAAACAACTGACGCAAGCGCAGCAACCGCTCAATGCACAAATTGAATCTTATGCTGGCAAAATTCAGGCTTTTTTGACAGAAATTAATACCATTATTTTAGATAAAGAACAGCAGACCAAATTGGCGCTAGGTTGTTTGTTAGCAGGAGGGCATGTGCTTTTTGAAGATTTACCCGGATTAGGCAAAACCACCTTAGCGAGTGCTTTAGCCCACTTGGCAGGTCTACAATTTCAGCGCATTCAGTTTACCAATGACATGCTGGCTAGTGATGTGATTGGTGTAAATATGTTCAATCAAAAAGAACATCAATTTGAGTTTAAGCAAGGTCCTATTTTTACCCAAATTTTATTGGCCGATGAAATTAACCGTTGTTCGCCTAAAACTCAAAGTGCCTTATTAGAAGCCATGGAAGAGGGGGCAGTCACGGTGGATGGTGTGCGTTATGGCTTACCGCAACCTTTTTGGGTGATTGCCACACAAAACCCACTGTTTCAAAGTGGTACTTATGCGCTGCCAGAATCACAGCTTGATCGCTTTTTAATGCGTTTGTCTTTGGGTTATCCATCGCGTTTTGCTGAAAAAATGCTGTTGCAACAAAACTCAAGACATGCGCTGATTGCTAGTTTGAAACATATTTTTACTGAAACAGAAATTTTAAACTTACAGCAATTGGTCACAGAAATTCACGTATCAGATACTGCGTTAGACTACTTACTCGACTTAGCCGCAGAAACCCGTAAAGCACGTCACGGATTATCTACTCGTGGTGTTTTGGCGCTAAAAAAAGCAGCGCAAGCACATGCCTTAATCGAGCAACGCAGTTTTGCCACTGCCGATGATATTCAAGCGGTATTTGTGGCCGTTGCGGCACATCGTATTGGATTGAGTGATGCAGAAACTTTGCAGGTGATGAAACAGGTTAAAGTGAGTTAGTACACGCATGTTGAAGCAGGTATGGCAAAACTGGATCAAGACACGTTTTCAGTTTGATCGGCACAAAATCTTAAAACAAAAAGATATTTTGGTTTTTACTTACCAACAGGGTTATCTGTATTTAGTACTGATTTTGATCACGTTTATTGCTGGCGTGAATTATGGTAATAACTTGATTCTAGGCTTTTGCTTTTTGATCAGCGCCATTTTGTGTATCAGTTTTTATTTGACCTTTAAGCAGCTGCATGAATTAGAGATTGAAATTGTGACCCCGGAAGTTGGGCAAGTGGGCGAAGTATTGCAATTACAATTGCATTTCAAACAACAGCTCGCCCAGACACGTTATTTATGGATTAAAGCCGATCATCAATTAGCAAAGGTTCTCATTCAAGACACCCAACAGCAGTATATTTTGACATTTTTTGCAGCACAACGTGGGCAGTTTCATTACCCTCATTTACACATTTATTCGGTTTATCCTTTTGGACTAGTACGTGCATGGACTTACTTGAATTTGTCACGTATCACTTGGGTGGCGCCAAAAGCCGACATATATAGCGCAGAAAACAAACAGCATCTACACAGCTTTCAACCCGATTTAGACGAGTTTCGTGAGCTGCGTGATTTTCAATTGGGCGATTCCTTGCAAGCCGTGTCATGGAAGCAAGCTGCACGCGGTCAGGGCTTATATGTAAAAGTATTTGAACAATATCAGGATCAACAGAGTATCGATATTTATTATGAACACATGCCTGCACCGACCCACGAAGAAAAATTAAGTTTGATGATGGGTTTAGTTGAGCAATGTGAACAACAACAGTTGAATTATGCCATGTTTTTGCCGCATGCGACCCTTGAAAAAGGTGTGGGTGAGCGGCAGTTGAAACAGGCAAAAATTCTTTTGGCACAGGCTTGATGATCATGCACAATTCGATTCAGCAATCTATTCTGCTTAGCCTGATCTTAATTTTGGCTGCTCACATGCTGTTTAGCCCTGTGGCATTGAGTGTCATTTTCGGACTCATGTTGTTGCTGTTGTATCGTCACTATAAAAACAAGACAGCGCGTATTTCTAAAGTTTGGACTTATGGATTGACCTGTTGTGCCTTAGCCAGCATTTATTTGAGTTATCAAAGCCTGATAGGCATAGAGGCAGGGGTTGCCTTATTAAGCACCTTTTTGTTTGCCAAAGCTTTAGAAAGTCATACCCAACGCGACCTGATTATTTTATTTAATTTTGCACTCTTTGTGAGTGCTAGTTCGTTTTTATACAGCCAAAGCATGTGGATGACCGTGCTGGTCATTCTATGTTTGATCAGCTGTTTAATTGGATTATATCGAATTCAAAAAACCGCATTTGCAGATTATGCGTCGCGTCATTCGAGCAGCCAAGATGCAAAGCATGACCTTAAAAATGTAGGCAAGTTTATCTCATACGCTTTGCCATTCTTTTTATTATTATTTTTATTCTTTCCACGTTTGCCGCCATTATGGCATGTGCCTATTCCAGATGCCAAAGGCGTGACAGGCATTAGTGACACGATGTCGCCAGGCGATATAGCTGAATTATCACAATCTTCTGCTTTGGCATTTCGTATTGTGGGGAATATGCAGCAACTGCCGCCACGCTCAAAACTATATTGGCGGGCGATGGTGCTGGATCAATATGATGGTCGTACATGGACAAGCAATTTTAGCAATCAACAACCTGTTCAGGCAGCACAATTACAGCCAGAGCAAGTCGATTTTCAGTATCAATACATTGCAGCAGATCCACGTGTCCAATGGATTATGGCATTGGAAAAATCCGTGCCAAATCAGCAGGGATATATATTGCGCCGTGATTGGAGTATAGTGCCGCAGCGTCAAAATGGTCGGATTCAGCCCATTGCTTTGCAGTGGGTTGGGGAATCCGCACATATTCAAAGGGATGATGCACAGAACGAGCGTTATCGACGCTTTAGCCAACGTTTAAATGTTCAGGTGCAGACGCAATCTGACCCAAAAGCTCAGCAATTTGCCCTGCAGATGTTTGCCCAAAGTCAGCAACAACCCGAACGCTACGTGCAGAATATATTGCAGTGGTATCGCAATAATGGCTTTAGTTATACCTTAAAACCTGGAACGCTCGGACAAAATCGGGTCGATGAGTTTTTGTTTCAGAGTAAGCAAGGTTTTTGTGAACATTATGCCTCAAGTTTTGCCTTACTGATGCGCTATGTTGGGATTCCAGCGCGTGTAGTCGTGGGATATCAGGGTGGGGAACTTGCTCCCGATGGACAAAGCTGGGAAGTACGACAGCAAGATGCACATGCTTGGACAGAAGTGTTGCTCAATCAACAATGGGTGCGCATAGACCCGACAGCTATCATTGCACCTCAACGTATAGATGATGGCATGCAAAACCTAATGGCAGATGATCGAGCCGTTTTAGGTACTGACACACAAATGTGGCAATACCAACATTCTAATTTTATTCGTTCTTTACGGGTGTGGAGTGATTATGCGAGTTATCAATGGCAAAGTAAGGTCGTGGGGTATGATGCCGAGTCACAGCGTCACTGGTTTGGCCGCTTAGGTCTACATTCTAACTATGCTTTGGCAGCGGTATTGGTTTCAAGTATTCTCATAGTCTTAGCAGGGTATTTTGGCTGGATTTTTTGGAAAAAACGTCAGCAAGGTTCTCGTGTGAATCGTGCCTTAGAAAAATTTTCTAAAAGATTGCCCGCTCAGTTGCAAAAACAGGATGCGGAAACAGTGAGTGTGTGGATGCAGCGTTTAGCAGCGCAGCTAGATGAAAATGAGCAAGATGTATTTCAATGTTTAAGTGTCTGCTATCAACAATATACTTATGCGCCTGAGCATGACTCTACTTCAGAGCAGGTAGTTTTGGATTTGCTTAAAACTTGCGCGGATGTGCTGAAAAAACACAGAAAGGGCTTGTCTTAAAAACCAAAACTGAATATGATGCGAAGCACTTTAGGCGTATAGCTCAGTTGGTTAGAGCGCTACGTTGACATCGTAGAGGTCTCCAGTTCGAGTCTGGATATGCCTACCATATTTACTGAGTAATCAGTGACTTAAAGCCCACCTTGTTAGGTGGTTTTTTTGTTTTAGGGTCTTTTCGGGGAATCACGCGTTTCAACTGTGTCACAAGTCATTTATTTAAATTTAAAACAATAACTAACGGTAGCTAACTGACATGTTTCATCAATTACACTTTATTTTCTAGTGTGTATATTTATTGGGAGTTTAGTTCAATCGCAATAAGATCATTCAACACTAACTGAGCGGATTTCCTCAGCTTTTATCCACCGTATTTTTTGAATCAAACAACTGAACTCAGCACAATGAATGCAGGATTGGATGTGGTTTGGGCTTCGTTTCTATGGTTAAGTGCCATTGCAACAACATTTTTCTATGTTTCTTAAAACACTTTAAAAACATCAATCAGACAATGGCGCAATGAGGGGAAGTTAATGGCTCATGAGCGAATTTTGATGTGGGCACATTAAGAGTTACATTGTACATAATTTTTGATACTATGTATTAAAATTGTTCACTAAAAGTAAATGACATGAAACATAATCTTGTATTAATTTTGGTGGTGTTGGTCGTTTTATTAGGTTATCTTGTTTACTTGGAAGAGCAAACGAGAAAGCAGGCAGAACTGAACCAAGTTTTGACTGAATCTGCAAATTTATCGCTAGAAAAAACAGAAGTCGCTACACCTCACGCTTTGCAAGTCACAGAATAAACCTAGAAATTTCTAACATGCTGTCTGGTAATTGTCTTATTCATCACTCTTTTATGTGGTTCACTTTATCGTAAAATTTTATCTTTAATTCAAAAAACTAGAATTTAAAAAAAATCCCTATGATATAATTTGCCAATTGAAACTGCTTCATCACAACTCAATTGCATTACTTTTGAGAGTGCCTGAAGTAAAAAAGATGAATAAAGCTGCATAAAATTTATGCGGCTTTTTTATTTAGCATTCCGAAATTTTGATTTTGATAAAATCAAATGCTTGATTGTGAATTAAGTTTATCTTTTTTTTGTAATTTTACATGCTTATTGGGCAAATCCATTGTTGCAACTGACACAGGCTTTTAAGTGCTGACTTAAAATTCAGTCATGCTGCAAATTAAGTTTATTTACAGGGGCTAGGTCATGACGACTCCTAATCCATCCTCAGCAGGAATGCTTGAGCGCTTATTCAAATTAAGCGAAAACAAGACTACATTCCGTACCGAGATTTTGGCGGGTGTAACCACCTTCTTAACTATGTGTTACATCATTATTGTCAATCCAATGATTTTATCTGAAACAGGAATGGATCATGGAGCTGTCTTTGTCGCCACCTGCTTAGCCGCAGCAATTGGCTGTTTGGTGATGGGAATTGTTGCTAACTACCCAATAGCACTGGCACCGGGCATGGGGCTAAATGCCTATTTCACTTACTCGGTGTGTTTAGGCATGGGAGTGCCTTGGCAAACGGCTTTGGCTGCAGTTTTTGTATCAGGGATTATCTTCATTGCCATTAGCATGTTTAAAATCCGTGAAGCAATTGTCAATGCCATTCCTATGTCATTAAAATTAGCCATTGGCGGTGGTATTGGTTTATTCCTTGCTTTAATCGCACTTAAAAATGCTGGTGTTATTGTCGATAATCCTGCGACTTTGGTGGGCTTAGGTGACTTAAAACAACCCACTGTACTTTTAGCGCTATTGGGGTTTTTAATGGTGGTGGTGATGCATCACTTTAAAGTGCGTGGTGCAATTATCATCAGTATTTTGGTGCTAACTGCGATTTCAACAGCTTTAGGTCTAAGCGAATTTAAAGGAGTGGTTGGTGAAATTCCATCTATTGCACCTACTTTTATGCAGATGGACTTTGAAGGTCTATTTACAGCAAGTTTAATTGGTGTAATTTTCGTATTTTTCTTGGTCGATTTATTTGACTCTACAGGCACTTTAGTGGGTGTTTCACACCGCGCAGGCTTGTTACAAGATGGTAAATTACCTCGTTTGAAAAAAGCGCTTTTTGCCGATTCTTCTGCCATTGTAGCAGGTGCGGCATTGGGTACATCTTCAACAACGCCATATATTGAATCATCTGCAGGTGTTGCAGCGGGTGGTCGTACTGGTTTAACCGCAGTGATTGTTGGCTTGTTGTTTATTGCCTGTTTATTTCTAGCGCCGCTCGCGCAATCGGTACCTGGTTTTGCAACAGCACCTGCCTTGTTATTTGTGGGTGTATTGATGATTCAGGGCATTGTGCATATTGATTGGGATGACATTACCGAAGCAGTACCTGCCTTCTTAACCCTCGTGTTCATGCCATTTACCTATTCCATTGCCGATGGCATCGCCATGGGCTTTATTAGCTATGCGCTGATTAAACTACTCACAGGCAAAGCGAAATCTGTACCTTATATGGTTTGGATTATTGCTGTACTTTGGGCATTAAAATTTGCCATGTTTGGCGGTTAATATTTTAAACGGAAAAGGGGTGTAAACTCAGTTT
The DNA here is from genome assembly GCF_020982655.1 of Acinetobacter sp. PW68. Taxonomy (NCBI): domain Bacteria; kingdom Pseudomonadati; phylum Pseudomonadota; class Gammaproteobacteria; order Moraxellales; family Moraxellaceae; genus Acinetobacter; species Acinetobacter sp. PW68. Next base: position 946,786 of record NZ_JAHZSX010000001.1, read on the forward strand.
GCACCCTTTTTTATTTTGATCAGTTTTTAAAACTCTCCCATTCAATAGCAAAAAGGACAGAACATGAATCAACTTGAGCTAATCCGAGCATTACCTAAAGCAGAACTGCATGTGCATATTGAAGGTACTTTTGAACCAGAATTGATGTTTGCTATTGCGCAGCGCAACCAAATTGACATCCCTTATCAGTCTGTAGAAGAAGTCAAACAAGCCTATAATTTTCATAACTTGCAGTCTTTTTTAGATATTTATTATGCAGGCGCACAAGTGTTGGTGCATGAGCAAGATTTTTACGATTTGGCTTGGGCGTATTTTGAAAAATGTGCTGAAGACCGTGTGGTACATACCGAAATGTTTTTTGACCCGCAAACCCATACCGAGCGTGGTGTGGCATTTGCAACCGTGATTAATGGTTTACAACGTGCTTGCGAAGATGCACAAACAAAATTAGGCATCAGTTCACATTTAATTATGTGTTTCTTGCGTCATTTAAGTGAAGATGCTGCATTTGTTACGCTAGAAGAGGCTTTACCTTATAAAGACCAAATTATTGCAGTAGGTTTGGATTCAAGCGAAGTCGGGCATCCACCTTCAAAGTTTGAGCGTGTCTTTGCCAAAGCGCGTGAAGCAGGCTTTTTGGTCGTTGCTCATGCGGGCGAAGAAGGGCCTGCTGAATATGTCTGGGAAGCATTAGATTTACTGAAAGTAAACCGTATTGATCATGGTGTGCGTTCTGAAGAAGACCCTGTGTTAATGCAACGTTTAATTGAAGAAAAAATGCCGCTCACGGTCTGCCCATTGAGTAATTTAAAGTTGTGTGTGGTGGATGATATGGCACAGCACAATATTCGTCGTTTGTTACAGCAGGGTGTTAAAGTAACCGTCAATTCAGATGACCCAGCTTATTTTGGTGGCTATATGAATGATAACTTTGTTGCAATTAGCCAAGCTTTAGATTTAAGCAATGCTGAATTAAAACAATTGGCGATCAACTCTTTTGAAGCATCATTTATTTCGGTTGAAGAAAAGCAAAAATGGATTGAACAAATTCAGACATTACAGGCAAGCACCCACTGAACACATCTTATGCACTTGTCCTCTAAGCCTAAATTTAATCCTCACTTAAATACCGAAGTGAGGATTTAAATAAATGTCTACAAATAACCAGACAGCTATTATTTCTCATGCGAAAAACGAAGGCCATACCGCGCTGAATTTAAATAGCTAATTGTTCAGGCTTGTAAAGCAGTGAATGTTTCAATTGCTTCAGTCGCTTTGCAACATCGATAGAATGCAAATCTTCTATATAAATGGATACGTTCAATTGATACTAAGCCAGAAAATGATCGCTCCCATTACTCGATAAACCTGCATTTATCAGCTTACCTTGCTCTGCATGATTAAATTATTTTTCTATATGTTGTCAACGGCATTCAAAATTGCCCCCTTTGATCTTGTTTTAAGTTTCAATCTGGGGCTGAACCCCACTATGACCTTAAGCCTAAGCACACGAATGTAGAAATTGCAAAAAGCTATTCCTTCGCCAAACAAGTTTAGGCACAATAGCGACATTGTTTCATCCAAATGACTTGAATATTAAATACAGGAAATATCCATGAAAAAACTACTCGCTGTATTTGCACCTATCGCTTTGTCCTTATCTGCATGTACCACAACTACAGGTACTACTACAGGAACGACAACTGCACCGACAGCAACTCAACAATTGGGTATGGCGGCGATTAAAATTGCCATCAACGCGAAATGTGTCACTGAACTGAATAACATTCCTGCATGGCACACTGCGACACGTATGATGACAACAACGCAAAAGCAAAATGTTCAAGCTGAAATTTGTGGCTGTGTCAGTGAAAAAGCACCACAAAACGTGACAGCAGTAGATTTAGCCACTGCAGCAATTGACCCTGCTGCCCGTGCAACTATTGTGAGCAATGCAGTATCTCGAACCATTAATGCATGTGTGGCAGAAGCAGTAAAATAATTTAGTGAATCTGAACAATTAAAAAGGCGCCGTGATGACGCCCACCGTGAGTTAGGCTGAATATTTCAGCCTATTTTTTATGGAAAAAGATGATGAAAATTGCAGGTGTAGATGAAGCAGGGCGTGGGCCTTTAGTGGGTTCTGTTGTCGCTGCGGCAGTTATTTTAGATCCGAATAACCCGATTGAAGGTTTAAATGATTCTAAAAAGTTGACTGAAAAAAAGCGTGAAAAGTTGTTTGTTGAAATTCAGGAAAAAGCTTTAGCTTGGGCAATTGCAGAAGCATCAGCAGCCGAAATTGATGAACTGAATATTTTGCAAGCGTCGTTATTGGCAATGCGTCGAGCGGTAGAAGCCTTGTCTATTCAACCTGAGCATGTCTTGGTCGATGGCAATAAAATTCCGCAAGGTTTAGCAATGTCGTGTGATGCAGTTGTTGGGGGCGATGCATTACATGCAGAGATTTCGGCAGCCAGTATTTTAGCCAAAGTGGCGCGTGATCGTGAAATGGTGTTGCTTGACCAAGCATTTCCGCAATTTGGTTTTGCCAAACACAAAGGTTACCCAACCAAAGCACATTTTGAAGCCATTGCGCAGCATGGCGTAATTGCGGCACATCGACGAAGTTTTGCACCTGTGCGTAAGGCTTTGGAATTGATGGAAAAATAACATTAACTTAAAAGTAAATCTATTGCTGAGTTGTAGATAAAAGATTCTGTATATAATTAGAATCAGCGAGCGACTTAGAGATTGGGCAAGTTTTAAAAAAAGCATTCAGCAAGAAAATTAAAGCGGCAAATGAGCCGCTTTATATTCAATAAACTTCATCGTTTAACGTCAAAGTCATTATGCGAGTAGTTATCTTCTTCAAATGAAGGTTGATAATCTTGATCTAAGTGTTGCAAATGCTCATGCATGGCACGCTCGTGTTGAATACGTTGATAGATTTCTTCACGATGTACCGATACTTCTTTTGGCGCATTTACCCCAATACGAACTTGGTTACCTTTGACACCCAGCACAGTCACGCTGACTTGGTCCCCAATCATTAATGTTTCTCCGACACGTCGGGTGAGAATCAGCATGTTTATCTCCTTGCAAAATGCTAAACCTGCATTGATTTTTAAAGCAATTTAAAAGTCACAACCAAATAAAAAACCAGTAAATTTTTACGGCACGTATCATTATTTATTTTATAAGATACAGCGCTGTCAAAATTTATGAAAGCATATTGCTCAATATAACAGAGCCACTATAAAAAAAACTATAGTGGCTCTAATTTTTTGTACTTTTTCGCAAAATTTGTCAGACAATTACATTTTCTGACAGGGAGTCATTAAGCGCGTGCGCTAGACTCGCCGCTTTCACGATCTAGACCAAATACAGTGTGTAAACTACGAACTGCAAGCTCTAGGTAATTTTCTTCAATGATTACTGAAATTTTAATTTCAGAGGTAGAAATCATGAGAATGTTAATGCCTTCATCAGCAAGGGCAGTAAACATTTTGCTTGCAACGCCCGCATGTGAACGCATACCTACACCTACGATAGATACTTTGACAATGTCGCTACGTGTCGCGACTTCACGCGCACCAATTTCTTTTGCAGTAGCTTCAAGAATTGATTTTGCTTTGGCAAGTTCACCGCGGTTTACGGTAAAGGTAAAGTCAGTAGTACCATCTTCTTCTACGTTTTGGATGATCATGTCGACTTCAACATTGGCAGCGCCAATAGGTGACAAGATTTTAGATGCAATACCTGGCTCGTCAGGCACACCTAAAATAGTTAATTTTGCTTCGTCACGGTTAAACGCGATACCTGAGATGATAGGTTGTTCCATGTTGTCTTCCAATTCAGTAGTAATGAGTGTGCCGACATTTTGTTTAAAATCTTCGTCGAATGCGCCATCATCGTCATTATCAAAACTTGATAATACACGTAAAGGAACTTGGTATTTACCTGCAAATTCAACCGCACGAATTTGCAATACTTTAGAACCTAAAGATGCCATTTCTAGCATTTCTTCAAAAGAAATACGATCTACTTTTTTAGCTTTTGGTGCGACGCGTGGGTCTGTGGTGTAAACCCCATCTACGTCAGTATAAATTTGACACTCATCAGCTTTCAATGCAGCAGCAAGTGCAACGCCAGAAGTATCAGAACCACCACGACCTAAAGTAGTGGTGTTACCTTCGGCATCAAAACCTTGGAAACCAGCAACCACAATCACACGGCCTGCGTCTAGGTTTTCAGTCAATACATCGGTATTGATTGATTCAATACGTGCTTTGGTAAATGCGCTGTCAGTTTGAATACCAACTTGGCGACCTGTTAGTGATTTTGCCTCAACACCAATAGAATTCAGCGCCATCGCTAACATCGAAATCGTCACCTGTTCGCCTGTAGACACCATTTGGTCTAATTCACGCGGATCAGGGGTTTCGGTAATGGCTTTCGCGAGAGCGAGTAGGCGATTGGTTTCGCCACTCATGGCAGAAACGACAACCACTATTTTGTGGCCATGATCATGCCAGCGCTTCACACGACGAGCAACATTTAAAATGCGCTCGGGAGTACCCATTGAGGTACCGCCATATTTTTGAACGATTAGTGCCATAGTTGTTCCATATAAGCCATGACCCTGAATTACCGGTGCAGGGTCAGTTACACAAAAAGTGAGATTATTTTGCCGCAAGCCAAGCAGTTAAACCTGCCATCACCGATGCAAAGTTCTCGTTAAGTGGCGCGCCACCTTGTGCCAAATCAGGTTTACCACCACCTTTACCACCTAGTTCTGTCGCCAAGTGTTTGATGATGTCTCCTGCTTTAATCGTAGCAGTAAAGTCTGGTGCAACAGAAGCGATCAAGCTGACTTTATCGCCCTCTACACCTGCAAGTACAATCACTGCTTGGTCGAGTTTGGATTTTACACCGTCGTGCAAGTTACGCAGTGATTTTGCATCCATATTTTGTACAGTCGTTATGAGCGTAGTACGCCCAGCAAGTTCTTGTACTTGACTTAAAAGTTCATTTGCTTGGAAGTGCGCTAATTTTTGATTGAGCTGTTCAATCTGCTTTTGAAGGCTAGATGCTGTATCGACCAATGTATTCACTTTTTCTAAAGTCTGGTCTTTTTGTGCTTTCAACAAGGCATTGATGCTGTTGATGTCACGTTCAGTCTTTTGAACAGCTTCAATAGCTTTGCTGCCTGTAATTGCTTCAATACGACGTACGCCAGCCGCAACACCACCTTCAGAAATGATTTTGAATAGACCAATATCACCTGTACGTTTTACGTGAATACCACCACACAGTTCAATTGAGAAGTTTTTATCTTCAATAATAGAACCCATTGAAAGTACGCGAACTTCATCGCCATACTTTTCACCAAATAGCATCATTGCACCTTTGGCTTTGGCTGCTTCAATATCCAGTAATTCAGTAGAAACTGCGGTATTGGCAATAACTTCTGCATTGACCAAGCGCTCAATTTCTTGTAATTGTTCAAATGACACAGGTTGATCATTGGCAAAGTCAAAACGTAAAATGTCTGAAGCAACTAATGAACCTTTTTGCTGTACGTGTGCGCCTAAAACTTGACGTAGGCCAGCGTGTAATAGGTGTGTTGCAGAGTGATTGCGCGCAGTTGCTTCGCGGATGTCTGCTTTTACAATGGCTTCGACGATTTGCGCAGCTTTTAAACTGCCCATGGTGACAATACCTTGATGTACAAAGGCACCACCAGATTTTTTGGTGTCTTGAACTTCAAAGATACCGGTATCGTTTTTGAAGATACCTGTATCGCCAATTTGACCACCGCTTTCTGCATAGAAAGGAGTTTGATTGAGTACGATTAAAGCTTCATCACCTTCAACGACTTCATCAACTTGCTCACCATCCTTATAGATGGCGATGATTTGACCTTCGCCTGAAGTCGCATCGTAACCATCAAATTGCGTGTCACCCTCAACTTTCACAATTGAGTTGTAGTCAACCGCAAACTTACCTGCGTCACGTGCACGTTGGCGTTGTGCTGCCATTTCAACTTCAAAGCCTGCTTCGTCAATGGTCAATTCACGTTCACGTGCGATGTCTGCTGTTAAGTCAGTCGGGAAGCCGTAAGTGTCATATAGTTTAAATACTACTTCGCCTGGAATTACGGAACCTTTCAGTTGTGCTAATTCACCCTCAAGCAACTTCAAACCTTGCTCAAGTGTTTTGGCAAATTGTTCTTCTTCTTTCAGAAGTTGTGCTTCAATACGTGCTTGTTGTGCTGCAAGTTCAGGATAGGCATCACCCATGACTTCAATGAGTGGCTTCAACATTTTATGGAAGAATGAACCTGTTGCGCCTAATTTGTTGCCGTGACGTACTGCACGACGAATAATCCGACGTAAAACATAACCACGACCTTCATTCGATGGATTTACGCCATCAGCAATTAGGAAGCAGCAAGAACGAGCGTGGTCAGCAACTACTTTGAGTGAAGCAGGGTAGTCGACAGGTTTACCAGTTTGCTGTGCCGTTGCTTCAAGCTCAGTAGTATCTAAACCAATAATTTCTGCTGCATTTTTGAGTAAGTGCTGGAACAGATCAATTTCGTAGTTTGAGTTGACGTGTTGCAATACTGCAGAAATACGCTCCAAGCCCATACCTGTATCTACAGAAGGTGCTGGAAGCGGGTGTAATACACCATCTGCAGTGCGGTTGAACTGCATGAATACGTTGTTCCAAATTTCAATGAAACGGTCGCCATCTTCTTCAGGTGTGCCTGGTAAGCCACCCCAGATATGATCGCCATGATCATAGAAAATTTCAGAACACGGACCGCAAGGACCTGTATCACCCATTGCCCAGAAGTTGTCTGAAGCATATTGGCCGCCTTTGTTATCGCCAATACGGATAATACGAGAAGCATCTAAACCAATTTCTTTGTTCCAGATGTCAAATGCTTCATCATCGGTGTGGTAAACCGTGGCATATAAACGGTCTTTTGGTAGCGCTAACCATTGTTCGCCTGTTAGAAACTCCCAAGCAAATTTAATTGCATCACGTTTGAAATAATCACCAAACGAGAAGTTACCTAGCATTTCAAAGAATGTATGGTGACGAGCAGTATAACCGACATTGTCTAAATCGTTGTGTTTACCGCCTGCGCGTACACATTTTTGTGACGATACAGCCCGCACATAATCACGTTTTTCCAGCCCTAGGAAACAGTCTTTAAACTGGTTCATACCCGCATTGGTAAATAATAAGGTTGGGTCGTTGGCAGGAACTAGAGAACTCGATGTGACACGTGTATGCCCTTGCGATTCAAAGTAACGCAAAAATGCTTCACGAATTTCAGCTGATGTCATAAAACGAGTACTCACAACCAAGTCACTCCATAAATTCTGATTTGGCTAAATGCAAGACAGTCTGACAAAAAATAATTCTTTTGCTGTCATGCAGGCTTAAAATTTTAAAAACGCCAAATTATAACGGAAAAAGCCACTATCACCAATCATTTTAGTGTGAATAGATGACAATTCTGACGCAAACTTGGTTGCGATTACGCAGAATAAATCTTTGCATTAGAAGATGATGAATATTTATATTCAAAATAAGCGTTTACTGTAGGTCACGGAGTATGCCGAACTGCCATAAAGTAGAATACAAAATTTAAGAAAACGTAAATGTAAGCTAGAAAGTCAAAGCTGATATTTTTGATTTGCCGAATTAAACAACAAATTGCGTGAAAATTCGCAGCATTGATCTGATTTTTTTCAGTAAGGCCTCAAAATCTATTAACATAGTCTGTGCTTAAATTTTGATTTCATTATGAAAGGATCGGTCATGCAACGAGTGGCAATCAATGGCTTTGGTAGAATCGGGCGCAATGTGCTGCGGGCTTGGTTTGAAAATCCCAAAGACTTTCATTTTGAAATCGTCGCCATAAATGACATTGCCGATGTAGAAACCTTGGTTCATTTATTTAAATACGACAGTACCCATGGTCGTTTTAAAGGGCAGGTGGAAATTAGCCTTGAAAATGAACAGATTTTTTTGAATATTTCTGCAGGTTTGGCGCAATTAAAAGTTCAGGTGTTGAATCAGGCTCAACCTGCACAGTTGCCGTGGCAAGCTTTAAATGTAGATGTGGTATTGGAATGCACAGGGTTGTTTCGTTCCCGCGAGGCGGCAACGCAGCATATTACTGCGGGCGCCAAACGTGTGATTATTGGCGCTGCACCATTCGATACTGTAGATGCTGCGATTGTTTATGGTGTCAATCATCACGAAGTCAAAAATACTGACCAAATTATTTCCAGTGTGTCTTGCACCACGCAGGCTTTAGTACCACTGGTTAAAATTATTGATGATGCTTTCGGAATTGATACTGCATTAATGACTGAAATTCATGCAGTGACAGCCGATCAAACTGTATTGGATCAGGCGCATCGCGATTTACGTCGTGCGCGCGCATCAGGACAAAATATTATTCCGACAACTTCATCTGCCTTGGGTGCTTTAAAACAAGTCATGCCAAAAATGGAAGAGCGGATTGATGGTTATTCGATTCGTGTGCCAACCATTAATGTTGCAGCTATTGATTTAACTTTTATTTCGCAGTCACCAATTACGGTGCACAGATTGAATCAGGTGTTATGTGCTGCGGCTGTGCATGATTATGCCGAAATAATGCAAGTGACCGATGAGCCTTTGGTATCGAGTGACTTTAATCATTCACCTTATTCGTTAATTGTCGATTTAAGCCAAACCATGGTGGTAGGACATCAAGCCAAAGTTTTTGCCTGGTATGACAACGAGTGGGGTTATGCCAATCGGTTACTGGATTTATGTGAATCTTTTAGTCAGCGGGTAGAGTAAGCGCTACTTTTAAAGACATATACAAAGTCTAAAAAGCATGTAATAGTGTTGAATAACTTTATAATTCGTATTCACGGTTAATTCGCTAATTGATAAAACAAAGTTTGCATAGAAAATTTGAATAGAGTAGTAGCATGATGATTATTTTGTTGTGGGGATTTATTTTTTTGCTCGCACTTGCCGTCATTTTTCTGATTTGGTTGCAGTTTAAAAATCAGGCAGACAGTAGCAACGATATGCGGCATCAACAGCAAGTCGAGCAAAAAGTATTACATTTAGAAGAGCATCTGAAAAAGACTTTAGAAATTATGCAAGACTTGGCCAAAAAGATGCAGGTTCAGCAAGAAGCGCTGGATAAAACCGTGCAAAAAACAGCACAGCTTGAAATGCAAAACGCCGAGTTGGTCAGTTTATTGGCAAAGGCAGTTAAACCAAATCAGGACTTTTAAATGGTGGTTTTGAAAGATGTCGTGTATTCATGTTTTTTACCGCATATTTCAGAAAAAGTCAGGTGCATGCGCAAAAGTATCATGCTAAACTAGGAGAAATCGGGTGTCCTCCCGATTTTTTTATGCGGATTCGTTCCGCGCAAACAAGAATTTAGGTTTACAACATGCCCATTTCAGAGACATGGTTATTACCTGATGGTGTAGCTGATGTATTACCAGAACAAGCGCAAGTGATTGAAAACTTGCGTCGTAAGTCACTGGATTTCCTCGCATCTCGAGGTTATCAGTTGGTGTACACGCCATTCATAGAATACATTGAATCTCTATCTTCTCTTTCAGAATCGAATCAAGATTTAGACCTTGCCACATTTAAAGTGATTGACCAACTTTCAGGTCGTTTGCTGGGTGTTCGTGCCGATATGACACCCCAAGTAGCGCGTATCGATGCACATGTACATCCTGTAGATGGTATTGCACGTTACTGCTATGCTGGTACGGTTTTACATACTAAACCACAAGGTTTTAATACCACACGTGCACCATTGCAATTGGGTGCAGAGTTATTTGGTTCAGACAGCATTGATGCCGATGTAGAAATGGTTGATCTGATGCTCAGCTTGCTCAAAGAAGCAGGTTTGGCAGAAGGTGTGCATTTAGACTTGGGTCATGTCGGTATGTTCCGGAGCTTGGTTCAACAGGCAGAGCTAAGCAAAGCGACTGAACGCCAATTGTCAGATTTATATCAGCGTAAAGCATTGCCAGAACTGGCTGACTTTACGCAAGATTTAAACTTTGGTTCAGATTTCTATGCTCTAGGTCGCTTTGCCAGTGATTTAGATGCCTTGCAAGCCAATTTAAGTGCTACAGTATTGGAAAATCCTGAGTTTAAGCAGGCTTTTGATGCAGTGAAAGCAACACAGGCTGAAATTCAGGCACGCTGGCCAAATCTACATATTGGTATTGATGTGGTAGAGCTACGTTCATATCACTATCACACTGGCTTAATGTACGCAGTGTATGTGCCAAATCGTGCTGCGCCATTGGCTCAAGGTGGCCGTTACGATGGTATTGGTCAACACTTTGGTCGTGCACGCCCTGCAACAGGTTTCTCATGTGACTTGTTTGTTTTAAGCGCAGGCCGTTTTGAATCAGCAGCAGTTGTGGTTGCACCTAAAGGTACTCAGGCAGATTTGCTTGCTGCAGTTCAGCAAACTCGTGCGCAAGGCTTTAGTGTAATTCAATTGTTGGGCAATGATGATTTAAACTCAGTTCCATACGCAACGCACCAATTGGTACTTGCAAATGGTGAGTGGACTGTCGAAAAAATTTAATCGCCAAGGAATGTTTCATGTCGCAGGTCTTGGTTTTCAATTTTAACAGCATGATGTAATGAGGCTATTATGGGCAAGAATGTTGTGGTACTTGGTACCCAATGGGGCGACGAAGGTAAAGGTAAAATCGTCGACCTGCTCACAGATCAGGCGGCTGCAGTCGTTCGTTATCAAGGCGGACACAACGCAGGTCATACTCTCGTGGTTGGTGGTAAGAAAACTGTATTACACCTCATTCCATCAGGTATTTTACGTGAAAACGTACTGTGCTTAATTGGTAATGGTGTTGTACTTTCTCCAGAAGCGCTGATTAAAGAGATGGGTATTCTGGAACAAGAAGGCGTGCCAGTGAAAGAGCGTTTACGTATTTCACCAAACTGTCCGCTTATTTTGCCAAACCATATTGCGCTTGACCAAGCACGTGAGAAAAAACGTGGTAATGCCAAAATTGGTACTACAGGACGCGGTATTGGCCCTGCTTATGAAGACAAAGTTGCACGTCGTGCAATCCGTGTTGCAGACTTGGTTCGTGGTGGTGAAGCACTACGTACCCAATTGGCTGAATTGCTGGACTACCATAACTTCCAATTAACAGAATACTACGGTGTAGAAGCTGTTCAGTTAGAAGAAGTATTGGCATTGTGTGAACAGTGGCGTGAAGTTATTGCACCATTAGTTGTTGATGTAACCACTGAAATTCATAATTACCGTAATAACGGTGACAACATTATGTTTGAAGGTGCGCAAGGCTCATTACTTGATGTTGACCACGGTACTTATCCGTATGTGACTTCATCGAACACGACTGCCGGTGGTGTAAGCTCAGGTTCAGGCTTAGGGCCATTACATTTAGACTATGTTTTAGGGATTACCAAAGCTTATACCACACGTGTTGGTGCAGGCCCATTCCCAACTGAGTTGGTGTATGACGCAGCAAATGACGTAGGTGATGCGATTGGTAAACACTTAGGTACCGTGGGTCACGAGTTTGGTGCTTCTACAGGTCGTCAGCGTCGTTGTGGTTGGTTTGATGCCGAAATTTTACGTCGTTCAGTCGATGTAAACTCACTTTCTGGTATCTGCTTGACCAAGTTAGACGTATTGGACGGTTTAGAAGAAATCAAAATCTGCGTAGGTTATGAAAATACCGATTCAGGTTGCGTAGGTTCTTCTGATGCGCTTGCATACGAAAACTTAAAGCCAATTTATGAAACAATGCCAGGTTGGTCTGAATCAACTGTGGGCGCGACCAGTGTAGAACAATTGCCTGAAAATGCAGTGAACTACATCAAACGTCTTGAGCAGTTAATTGAATGTCCAATCGACATTATTTCTACAGGTCCAGACCGCGCAGAAACTATCGTATTACGTCATCCATTTGATGCTTAAGTCGTTGTGCTTTAGCATAGCATTTAAGCTCTGATGATGTATTCAGCCCTGTCTAAATGATGGGGCTTTTTATTGCTGTTGTTTCAGTTTCAATAGCGACTCATTTTTGGAAACATTATAGATGATGCTGAGTGAGTTGTTTTTTCAAGACTAAAGTTGCAGATGACTGGCGCTGTGCAGAGCAGGGTGGCTTGTTACAATGGCTTTAGAAAATTAAATTTAATTAAGGTTATGCAGGATGCATAAAAATATTACCAGTACGATTTTTTATTCTTTATTGTTTGCGATGGGCGGCGCACCGACCATTGCCATGATGCTGATTTTATCGCAAAAGCATGATCCGAATATTATGTATCAAGCATTTATGGGTTTGAGCGTTATTTTTGCCTGTATTTTGGTGCCGCTGATTCTGATTCAAAATGCGTACCTACTCTACAAACGTAAAAATCCAGAAATGGAAGAAAAAATAGAAGTAGTGTCTAAAATTTACTTGGGTTTAAATATCTTCTGTTTAGTGTTTTGGTTGTCTTATCAATTTCTTTACTAAGGCAGTGATTGATTGCTTAGACATACAATCTGTACACAGCTTAGGGATTGTTTACATAAATGATATGATTATGAAGTGATTTTAGATTTAAAGCCTTGAATTGATTTCATATAATTGATTGGTATGAAGATAGCTCGCAAGGCGGAGATTATTATAATGAACAAAAAACTGATGTTAAGTTTATGTGCCGCAGGCGCAATCACTGTTTCAGGGTGTACGACTGTTGCAGACATGGCGGGTGCAGATACTGCCACCTTAAATGCAACTGCATCTAAAAGTTATAACGAAATGGTACAAGATGCACGCAATAAAAATCAGTTAGACACGAGTTCAACCACGTATAAACGTATTAATACCGTGTTTCAGCGTTTGATTCCATATGCCAACCAAATGAACCAAACTGGGCAGCCTTTCCAATGGCAATTGGCGGTGCTTAAGTCTGATCAGGTAAACGCTTTTGTTGCACCTGGCGGTAAAGTGGTGTTCTATACAGGTATTGTCAACAAATTGAATTTGACCGATGCTGAAATTGCCGCAATTATGGGGCACGAAATGGTGCACGCGCTAGAAGAGCATGCTAAAAGTAAAATCGGTGCAGAAGCTTTAACAAACTTGGCACTAAATGTTGGCCTAAGTGCAGCGGGGAACAATGTCGGTCAATTGGGCGCTGCTGCAGCACAATTAGGTACTCAAATTGGGATTGGCTTGCCCTATTCGCGTAATTTGGAAGGTCGTGCCGATCAGGGTGGCTTAATGCTGATGGCGCGTGCAGGTTATAACCCGCAAGCTGCTATTACATTGTGGGAAAAAATGAACAAGCTTGAAGGCGGTGGCGGTGCATCGTTCTTGTCTACACACCCATCGAATAGTCAGCGTATTGAAGCAATGCGTAAAAACTTGCCAGCAGCACAAGCGGTATATAACCAAAACCGTCGTTAAGATGACATCAGTCAGTTAGACAGATAAATAAAAGAAAGGATACGTATGGAAATGCGCATCCTTTTTTAATTTCATTTTAAAACAGGGTTTAAAAATAAAATTAAGGTGCCGGGTTGGGCTGCTGACGGTGAATCGCTTCAATGTCTTGTAAAATTTCATCAGATAAGTTGATCTCAAAAGCATCAATATTTTGTTTGAGTTGTGCCATATTGGTCGCGCCAATAATGGTACTGGTCACAAAAAATTGCTGCTTGATAAAGGCCAACGCCAGTTGCGTCAAACTCAAGCCATGTTGTTCTGCAAGTTGGGCATATTGTTCGGTCGCCCATTCGCTTTGTGGATTGCTGTAACGGCTAAAACGTGAATATAGCGTGACACGGGCATTGGCAGGGCGTGCACCATGACGGAATTTACCAGTTAAATAACCAAAAGCCAAAGGTGAGTAGGCGAGTAGTCCAATACCTTCATAATGGGCAATTTCAGACATGCCGATTTCGTAAGTACGATTCAGCAGATTATACGGATTTTGTACGCTGACAAATTTGCTTAATCCCAACTGTTCTGCCAAGTGTAAAAACTTCATGGTGCCCCACGGGGTTTCATTCGATAGGCCAATATAGCGAATCCGCCCTTTTTGAATTTCTTGTTGCAATGCGGTTAAGGTTTCAGCAAGGTCGGTTACTTCTTGCGTATTTTGTGCTTCTTGGTTGCCATAACCGAGTTTGCCAAAAAAGTTGGTCGGACGCTGCGGCCAGTGCAGTTGGTATAAGTCAATATAGTCGGTTTGAAGGCGTTTTAAGTTGCCATCTAGCGCAGATTGAATATCCTGCGCGTTAAAGCGAGTTTTGCCATCTCGAATATGACTGCCGCCTTGCGATGGGCCTGCAATTTTAGAGGCTAAAAATAATTTATCACGTCCGCCATGTTGCTGTAACCAATTACCAATGATAGTTTCAGTTGCACCTTGAGTTTCTATTTTGGGCGGTACGGGATACATTTCTGCGGTATCCCAAAAATACACGCCACGCTCTAAGGCATAATCCAGTTGCTCAAAGGCATCTGATTGCGTGTTTTGTTCACCAAAGGTCATGGTGCCCAAGCAGATTTCTGGAACTAAAATCCCCGTCTTTGCCAATGGTTTAAATTGCATATTGTCTCTCGCTCAAAATTATATGTATATATTGATGTTACAAGAGCTGAAACCATTTTGCGCCACTTGTGGCTGCGAAAATTGCTACTTCATTGTAGTTACAGCAATAATGGTATTTTGATAATTGAAAATGGTAAAAAGTTAACAGCTGGTAATAAAAAAGCAAATCCGAAGATTTGCTTTTTTTAATGAGCATATAGATGGTTTACTCGTCATCAAAGTTGCCATCAGTGGATTCATTTTGCTCCAAAGAAGCATCAAAAATCAGAATGGCTTTACCATCAGTTTCAATCATGCCTTGTTCTTCAAGTGTTTTTAGAACACGCCCGACCATTTCACGTGAACAGCCGACAATACGACCAATTTCTTGGCGTGTAATACGAATTTGACGACCGTTTGGCAAAATCATGGCTTCTGGCTGCGCAGAAAGATCAATCAAGCAACGTGCAATACGACCAGACACATCTATAAAGGCAAGGTCAGTCACTTTACGTGTAGTATTTTTTAAACGACGTACCAGCTGTGCAAAAACGGCATAGCTTAAATCGGGATATTGTTTGCTGAGTTCGTGGAAATTTTCATAAGTAATTTCTGCGATTTCACAGACATCACGAGTACGAACCTCTGCAGTACGTTGCGGATTCGATTCAAACAGACCCATTTCCCCAAAAAAGTCGCCTGGATTCAAATATGCCACAACAATTTCGCGATCATCATCTTCGCGAAGAATAATTGATACTGAACCTTTTAGAATCAAATATAATGATTTTGATTCAGTCCCTGCATCAACAATAGTTGTCCGTTTTGGATAACGGTTGATGTATGCACGTTTTAATAATGCTTTGACTGATTCAGGCAGTTGTCCTGGGGACAATGCATCAGTACTCAGCTGTGAAAAGTTGGAAGTCATGCTAACGGTTCCGAAAATGGATAAATAATAGATCGCACAAGACCTAAGCTGAACTTGTCACACAGTAGAGATGAAATTCCTTATCAACTCAAGTTATGTTAGTGTACAAATACCCGTGTCAATTTATAGTTTTTTTTAGGTAGTTGCAATGCAAACAAGTGTTCAATGGTTAGAGAACGTTGCTTTTGAAGCCAAATCAGAAAGTGGTCATTCTGTAGTGATGGATGGATCCGCAGAATATGGCGGTGAAAACCGTGGTCCACGTCCTATGGAGTTAATCTTAATGGGACTTGGTGGTTGTGCTTCATTCGATATTGTGACTATTTTAAAAAAATCACGCCAAGAAGTGACGCATGTTGAATGTCAGTTAACAGCAGAACGTGCCGATAGCATCCCTGCAGTGTTCACCAAAATTCATTTGCATTTTGTGGTCAAAGGCAAGGCTGTTAAGGAAAAGCAGGTCGCGAAGGCGGCTGAACTTTCAGCAGAAAAATACTGTTCTGCCAGTAAAATGCTATCTGATGGTGGTGTTGAAATTAGCCATGATTTTGAAATTATTGAACAAGATTAAGCGTTGACTGATAGGTCATACAATGGTTGGTATATTTGCCAATCATTGTAACTAAATATTTCTATTTGCATGAATAATAATCAGAAGCCTTTAATTTGTTGATATACAAGTGTATGTCAATAATTCAACTCACTATAAAAAAATTACCAGATTAAACTTGAAATTTACTTTAATCAGTCCAATATTATAATTGAAATCTAACCGTTAATTTTAATTAAGATTTTGAAAAATATATAAAAATTTAATTGAAATTTACGCCTGCGTTCCAATATATCCATCAAGTACACAATTTGTTGTGAGGAATAACAAGAATGCGTTTTGAAAAGTTTACCAACCGCCTACAGCAAGCTTTATCCGATGCCCAATCTCTCGCGATAGGGAAAGATCATACTGCCATTGAAGGCATTCACTTATTGGCGACTTTGCTCGAAGAAGCCTCCAATGTCAGTTTATTACAACAAGCAGGTGCCAACCTACGTGATTTGCAAAGCAAATTACAGCAAGCGATTGCCGATGCACCGACTTTGGCCAATCCAACAGGCGATATCAACTTAAGTCCAGATGCGGTTAAAGCCTTGAATTTGGCTGACAGTTTTGCCCAAAAAGCAGGTGATGAGTTCTTGTCAACCGATTGGTTGATGCTGGGTTTGACCGAAGTGGGCGCGACCAAAACACTACTGAACAGTGTAGGCGTGACTTCAGCCAGTTTGCGTAGCGTGATTGACAAAATTAGAGGGGATGAAAAAGTCATGAGCAATAATCACGAAGATCAACGTGACTCACTCAATAAATATACCATCGATTTAACCGAACGTGCGTTGGCGGGCAAGCTAGACCCTGTAATTGGTCGTGATGATGAAATTCGTCGTACCGTTCAGGTGTTGTCACGCCGTACCAAAAACAACCCAGTACTCATTGGTGAACCTGGTGTGGGTAAAACTGCGATTGTTGAAGGTTTGGCGCAGCGTATTGTGAATGGTGAAGTGCCAGAAAGTTTAAAAGGTAAACGTGTTTTATCTTTAGATTTGGGTTCATTGTTGGCAGGTGCGAAATATCGCGGTGAGTTTGAAGAACGTCTAAAAGCGGTCTTAAAAGACTTGGCGAAACAAGAAGGTGAAGTCATCTTATTTATTGATGAATTACACACACTTGTGGGTGCAGGTAAAGGCGACGGTGCCATGGATGCAGGCAATATGTTGAAACCTGCATTGGCGCGTGGCGAATTGCGCTGCGTCGGTGCCACTACTTTAGATGAGTATCGTCAATATATTGAAAAAGATGCGGCTTTAGAGCGTCGTTTCCAAAAAGTATTGGTCGATGAGCCAAGTGTAGAAGACACCATTGCAATTTTACGAGGTCTGAAAGAACGCTACGAAGTGCACCACGGGGTTAAAATTTTAGATTCGGCGATTATTGCCGCCGCTAAAATGTCGCACCGTTATATCACTGACCGTCAACTTCCCGACAAGGCAATTGATTTGGTGGATGAGGCAGCGTCACGGATTAAAATGGAGCTAGATTCTAAGCCTGAAGCCTTAGATAAATTAGAGCGCCGCTTAATTCAATTGAAACTGCAACTTGAAGCCGTGAAGAAAGATGAAGATGCAGGCAGCCGTGCCGAAGTTGCGCATCTAGAAAAACAAATTATTGAAGTTCAGAATGAATACAATGATTTGGAAGAAGTCTGGAAAGCCGAAAAAACCTTGGTTGAAGGCACTAAGCAAATACAGACTCAGTTAGATCAGGCACGTATGGCATTGCAAAAGGCGCAGCGTGAGAACGACTTGGCAGAAATGTCACGTTTGCAATACGGCGTGATTCCTGAGTTGGAAAAACAACTGGCACAAGATGAGTTGGTTGAAGAGAAAGAAGAACCAAAATTATTGCGTAACAAAGTTACGGACAATGAAATTGCAGAAGTCGTCAGTGCTGCAACGGGTATTCCTGTATCGAAAATGCTGCAGGGTGAGCGTGAAAAACTGCTGCACATGGAAGATTTCTTGCATAACCGTGTGGTGGGACAAGACGAAGCTGTGGTAGCGGTATCGAATGCGGTACGTCGTTCACGCGCAGGTTTGTCTGATCCTAACCGTCCAAGTGGTTCGTTCCTGTTCCTTGGCCCAACAGGGGTAGGTAAAACAGAGTTGACAAAAGCATTAGCAAACTTCTTGTTTGACAGTGATGATGCCATGATTCGGATTGATATGTCTGAATTTATGGAAAAACACTCGGTTAGCCGTTTAGTCGGTGCGCCTCCGGGCTATGTTGGTTATGAAGAAGGTGGTGTGTTAACCGAAGCAGTGCGTCGTAAACCGTACAGTGTGGTGTTGTTTGATGAGGTGGAAAAAGCCCATCCGGACGTATTTAACATCTTATTACAAGTGTTGGATGATGGTCGCCTGACCGATTCACAAGGTCGCGTGGTGGACTTTAAAAACACTGTAATTGTGATGACTTCTAACTTGGGTTCTCACGATGTACGTGAACTAGGTGACAATCCAACACGTGAAGAAGTACGTGCCGTGGTCATGGCAGCAGTGTCGCAACATTTCCGCCCTGAATTTATTAACCGTATTGATGAATTGGTGGTGTTCCATTCATTGGAAAAAGCACAAATTCGTGGCATTGCCGAAATTCAATTGGATCGTTTACGTGCACGTTTAAGCGAACGCGATTTGCGCTTGTCGATAGACGATACTGCATTTGATCAATTGATTGAAGCAGGTTTTGACCCAGTCTACGGTGCGCGTCCATTGAAACGTGCGATTCAGCAACAAGTGGAAAACACGTTGGCGCAAAAAATCTTAGCAGGCGACTTTGTTGCAGGCGATACGATTTTAATTAAAGCTGAAAATGGTCATTTGCTGTTTGAAAAAATGAAACTCAGCTAATTGGCTATATGTTAGCAACTTTCAAGAAACCCAGCTTCGGCTGGGTTTTTTATGACTGACAATTCAGGTCACATTAGTAAAATTTTTGGTCAAAAGTGACAGCTATTTTAAATATTTTGTGATAAATATTTTATTTAAGTGATTTATTTGCAAAACAATTATCTTTTTTAAAGAAGATTAATTATAATTTTTTTTCAATAAAAATAGATAAATTCTGAGCAGAATCTATGTCAAAAATAGTATGGGGTGGAATGGGGGTTGCAGTGTTAGCAGGAGCTGCCGCTGCGGGAAATTTATATGCAGATAAGAGCCTGCGTGAGCATTATCAACAAAATTCAAATCCTGCACCTAATATTAGCGTGCAATATACAGACTACGACATGGGGACTTTAAAAGGTACTGCCAAATGGAAAATGACCATTATTTCAGACCCGTGTAATGCTAAAGAAAAATTGGTGTTTCACGGACAAGATCAAATTCAGCGGACATGGAAAGGTTACCAAATTGATTCTAAAATGAATCTGGAACAAGGGCAGGGCCAATTTTCCGAGTTCTTTCAGCAGCCTTTAAATATGACAACACAAGTAAATTGGTTGGGCGTATCAACCACGAAATTGAGCATACCTGCCATAGAGAAAAAAGAAGCAGGACTTGAAGCTAAATTTTCGCCTATGCAGATTGAGTTTCAGGGGAAACAAAGTCAAGGGCAGCAGCAAATTGTAAATATGAGTTTTGATGTGCCTCAATTGACGGTACGCGATCAATTTGGACATCTTCAAGTAAAAGGTATGCAGTTTAAAACCAATCAGGCTTTGAATGCACAGTCTTTAGAGCCGGGCTATTTCCAATTCAGTATTGCAGAAATGCAGCGTCAAGACCCAAAAGCAGTGGGTTCAGGCAAAATGAAGGACTTCAGTTGGCGTATGGATACTCAACTGCATGAGCGTACGGTTGATATTCATTCAAAATTTAAAATTGCCGAGTTAGGTTTAAATAATGTGCCTGCCATGCAAGATTTGCAGTTAAATTGGGATGTTAATGATTTGCAACGCACAAAAATGCAGACCTTTTTTGATATTATTCAAAAACAAAGCAATTCCTGCTTAGAAGCAGAAAACTTTAAGAAGGAAGTTCAACAAGCCTTAGTGGCGGTGATTAATGAGGGTTTTCAGTTTGAATCGAAGAAGAATCAGTTGAAGTTAGGCACAGGCAGTATTCGGGCAGATTTGGTCGGTAAAGTGATGC
Source organism: Acinetobacter sp. PW68 (assembly GCF_020982655.1). Lineage (NCBI taxonomy): Bacteria > Pseudomonadati > Pseudomonadota > Gammaproteobacteria > Moraxellales > Moraxellaceae > Acinetobacter > Acinetobacter sp. PW68. The sequence continues at coordinate 967,082 of NZ_JAHZSX010000001.1, forward strand.
CAGGGCATCAAACCACTGTAGAAGGCTTAGCAAAAATGTTCCCAAGTTTGCTAGAAGTGCAAACCGATGTGAGCTTTAACAAGCAAGTGGTCAAAACTATTATGAATAATTATATGAATGCTGCGGGTAAAAGCATGTCTGATCAAGAATTAGAGCAGATGCTCAGTGCGATGCAAGGCAATCAGCAAATTGAACGTGATGGTGATGAATTTAAACTGTCGATGCATTATCAATATGGTGAAAAGAAGTTTTTAACTGGTCAATAAGCTAGATACTGACCTACGAAAAAACAGAGCCTGTTCAATTGAACAGGCTTTGTTGTATTACCATATCGTTTATTTAAACAGGTGGGTGCTGAATTTTCCAAGCACGGTGGATTTTGGTATTGCGTTTGAAATCTGGGCCAATAGTTTCATGGCTAATTTCCTGCACATCAAACATGGCTTCAATTTCTTCATCCATTTCAAAACCACGGTAGTTGTTGGAGAAGTACAGCGTACCGCCTGTGGTTAAGCGGTTCATGGCACGTTTAATTAAAGAAACGTGGTCGCGTTGTACGTCAAACGTTCCGTAGAATTTTTTAGAGTTAGAGAAAGTTGGTGGGTCAATAAAGATCAGATCATATTGTTCATGACCTTCTTTGAGCCATTCAAAACAATCGCTGGCAAAGAATTGATGTTGCTCATCGGCATGGTCTACCGTTAAACCATTCAATACAAAGTTTTCTTTAGACCAGTTTAAATAGGTGTTGGACAAATCGACACTGGTGGTACTTGCAGCCCCGCCAAGTGCAGCATGCAAACTTGCAGTTGAGGTGTAACTGTATAAATTCAGGAAGTGCTTGCCACGAGCTTCTTTGGCAATGCGTAAACGCATTTGACGGTGGTCTAGGAATAAACCTGTATCTAAATAATCCGTCAGGTTGACCAAAATTTTCGCTTGACCTTCTTGCACAATAAAACGCTTAGAAGCAGTACTTTGTTTGGTGTACTGATTTTTACCTTCTTGGCGGGCACGTGTCTTAATGAATACCGCATCACGGCCTAAGCCTGTTACAGCACGAATTGCTTGTAATGCAAGATTAAAACGCTTTTTGGCTTTTTCAGGATCAATTTTTTTCGGTGGTGCATATTCTTGTACGTGCAAACGATCGCCGTATAAATCGACTGCGACATTAAAATCAGGCAAGTCTGCATCGTATAAACGTAAGCAATAGACATTATCTTTCACAGCCCATTTTTTCAGGCTTTGCATATTTTTCTGTAAGCGGTTGGTGAAGTCTTCTGCACCTTCAATCGGTTCAAATTGCTGAGGTTGCCAGTCAGCTAAGAATGGACGTGCTACTGTTGCAGGTTTGATCGTGCCAAAACGGACATAAATTGGTAGTTTACCGTTCATCAAACGTAGAATTTGAGGGTCATTAAATGCCAGTACATCGGCTTGTTCGACCTGTGCGGCAATTACAGCTGCTTTTTGATTTGGGAAATGTTTTTGCAATAGGGCAGATAAACCCAAATACAAGGCACGGTTCGAGGCTTTATCGCCTAAACGCTCACCATAAGGTGGGTTGGTGACAATAAAGGCTTTTTTGCCTTCAGCCTGAAAATCTGGCCAGTCGGCCAAAGTACGTTCTTCAATTTGAATCTGATCGAGCAAGTGTTCAAAACCGGCAGCAATAATATTTTGCTTGGTGGCTTTGACTGCTTCCCAGTCTGCATCAAAAGCATAGAATTTTGGCAGCGGTTGTTGTAATGCTGTCTGATGTCGTTCTGCTGCTTCAGCTTTAATGTTCATCCATAATTCATGGTCATGGCCTTGCCAACCATTAAAACCAAAACGACGTACTAGACCTGGCGCACGGTCAGTCAGCATCATTAAAGCTTCAATAATAAAGGTACCTGAACCACACATCGGATCTAAAATGATGTCAGGCTGAATGTGTTGTAATTGACCTTTTTGCAGAATTGCCGCTGCAAGATTTTCTTTGATTGGCGCATCGGTCATAAAACGACGATAGCCGCGCTTATGCAATGAATCGCCCGATAAATCAAGGCAGTATGTATGTTCTTTTTTGCCTGCCAACACGTATAAGGTAATTTCTGGCTGTTTGATGTCGATGCTTGGACGTTTGCCCACTGCATCCATAAATGAATCGACCACACCATCTTTAACGCGCAAGGTCGCAAACTGGCTATTTACTTTGATGTCACGTTCAATGTGTAAACGCACTGCAAATGTACTTTGTGGGGCAAAAATGAGTGACCAGTCAAAGCTAAGCGCACCTTCATAAAGCTCTTCGGCTACATCGCGCGCGTCGTGACTGAATTCAATTTCGTGTGTGTGAATTGGCGTAAGGACACGTGAGGCTAAACGTGACCACATGCAGACACGATAGGCATTTTCGAGTGTGCCTTTGAAAATTAAACGACCCGGTAAACGTTCGATATTTTGAATACCTAAACCTTGCATTTCTTCTTGCAATAAGGTTTCAAGTCCATCTGCACAGGTGACCCAATATGTAGAAAGACGGGGTTTCGAATTCATGAAAATTTCCAAAAGCAATTCAGCAATCGACTATTTTACCGTATTTTGTGCTAGAAAACTTAGTGATTTAGCGTGAATCGTGCAGAATTTTAAAGGTCTTGGTTTGAAGAGTTTCAGGGTATTTTTACTTTTTTTTTCTAAAAATGCAGTGAGGATGCAATGACATCCCATAAAATTTTGAGTGATTGTATTGCGCAAGAATAAAAACCTGAATATTCACATGATTGGTATGTATTTTGCTCATACATTGTTGTGATGGTGAACATTTTGCAGATGAGCATCAAACACTGCAAAACAACAATGAAGCGATAAGGGGAATATTTAAATGACCACGGCTACTTTAAACACGGCACAGGCTTTAACAGCAAATAACGAGATTTTTTCAGTTGCCACTTTAATTTATACGCGATTAAGACGGGTCAGTGGACGTGTGATTGATGTCATGTATCTGGTTGAAAATTCAGACTATGCACGTGCTGTGCTGCAATTGGCGCTCGCTACACACGATGAGGAATTGTGCCGTTATGCGCTGCGCTTAAACAGTATATTGGCTAACTTAATGGATGCTGATGCAGAAATAACGACTTCGCAGACTGAAGTGCAGCAATCAGATGCAGTAGAAAATATAGATGACTTGACTGAACCGACAGCTGAAGAAATTTATCGGGCGCAGGTGTCGCATCATTATATTGGTGCATTGCGTTAAGTGGGGGAATAGTACGGGTTTTGCCTACACAGCCTTAATGTTGTGTAGGTTGTTGTAGGCGAAGATTGATCAAGCAGATGTTCATTAAGCTCATATCAATATGATTGGGTAGCATTGTAGTTAAATATACGTGCCATCCTTTCACATCGTTTTGTAGAGTATTAAGCATGAAAGAAAGTGTAAATGATTCTGCATGACTTAATTTTTAAAATCATAAGTTTCTTTTGACTAAATCATGCCAAGTTGCACTGCTTTGCCAAATCAATTTCTGTATAATGCGTTAACTTAACGTATAAGGAATCTCTCATGCATTTGGCGGCATTGCATACTCCGAGCCAGATTCAATTGAATAAAGATGGGCATTTAAAACACTTTTTAACCATCGAAGGTCTTTCCAAAGAAACCCTCACCCAAATTCTGGACACAGCACAGTCCTTTTTCAATGAACAAAACCAACTGATCACCAATAATTTGCTCGAAGGGCGCACGGTGATGAATTTGTTCTTCGAAAACTCTACTCGTACCCGCACCACATTTGAAGCCGCAGCCAAGCGTCTTTCTGCCAATGTACTCAATATTGATATTGCCCGTTCAAGTACCTCTAAAGGTGAAACTTTGCGTGACACTTTGTGGAACTTAGAGGCGATGGCTGCCGACATTTTTGTGGTACGCCATTCATCTTCAGGTGCTGCACATTTTATTGCCAAAACAGTTTGCCCAAAGGTTGCCATTATTAATGCAGGCGATGGTCGTCATGCGCATCCGACTCAAGCCATGTTGGATATGTTGACTATCCGCCGTGAAACCCAACGCCCTTATGCAGAATTAAGTGTGGCGATTATTGGCGATATTAAACATTCACGCGTGGCGCGTTCCGATGTGGCTGCCTTGCAAACACTGGGCTGTAAAGACATTCGCGTGATTGCACCGAACACCTTATTGCCGTACGGTTTTGAGGAATATGGCGCAGGCGTGCGTTTATTTAACAAAATGGAAGAAGGCATTAAAGATTGCGATGTGATTATCACCCTGCGTATTCAGAATGAACGTATTGATTCGCCTGCACTTGCCTCACAAGCTGAATTTTACAAAATGTATGGTTTAAACAAAGAACGTTTGGCGCTTGCCAAACCAAACTGTATTGTAATGCATCCAGGACCAATGAACCGTGGTGTCGAAATTGATTCAAGCATTGCCGATGGTCCTCAGTCGGTGATTTTAAATCAGGTGACTAACGGTATTGCGGTGCGTATGGCGGTATTGGCTTTGGCGATGCAAGGTCAATTGCAAGAACAAGGTTTGATTGACGCGATTGCGGTATAAGGAAAAAGTCATGGCGATTGTAAAAATTGAAAATGTACGTGTGCTTGACCCAATCCAGCAAATTGACCGAGTGCAAACGGTATATCTTGAAAATGGCAAGTTGGTTGCAGAAAGTGCAGATATTAGCGAAAGCATAGATGCCCAAGGTCAATGGCTCATGCCAACTATGGTCGATTTATGCGCACGTTTACGTGAACCTGGTCAGCAACAACATGGCACGCTCAAATCTGAAGGCAAGGCCGCACGTGAAAACGGAATTCTGCACTTATTTACGCCACCCGATTCTAAACCAATCGTGCAAGACAACGGTGCACTCATTCATGGTTTGGTCGAAAAAGCCATGTTGGATGGTGGCATTTATTTAGAAGTGATTGGTGCACAAACTCAAGGTTTAAACGGCAAGCAGCCTGCCAATATGGCGGGACTGAAAAAAGGCGGCTGTAGTGCAGTGTCCAATGCCAATGCACCTTTTGAAGATGATGATGTCGTGATTCGCACACTGGAATATGCTGCAGGTTTGGACATGACCGTGGTGTTCTATGCCGAAGAACCGCAAATTGCTAAAGATGGCTGTGTGCATGAAGGTTTTATTGCATCGCGTCAGGGCTTGCCTATGATTCCAACTTTGGCAGAAACCGTAGCGATTGCCAAATATTTGCTGATGATTGAAGCCACAGGTGTACGTGCGCATTTTGGCTTATTGTCTTGTGGTGCATCAGTTGAATTGATTCAACAAGCTAAAGCCAAAGGTTTACCTGTCACTTGCGATGTGGCGATGCATCAACTGCATTTAACCGATCAAATTATTGATGGTTTTAACTCGTTAGCGCATGTACGTCCGCCACTGCGCTCAGAGCAAGACAAAGCATTACTGCGTCAAGGTGTAAAAGATGGTGTGATTGATGCGATTTGTACTCATCATGAGCCGTTAAATAGCTCTGCAAAAATGGCACCATTTGCAGATACTTTGTCAGGTTTTACTGCATTTGATACTTATATTCCATTTGGGATTCAACTGATTCAGGAAGGTCTGTTCAGTCCATTGGAATGGGTAGAAAAAGTGACACTTGCACCTGCGCGTGTGGCAAAAATGCAAAGTCGTTGGGAACAGGAAGCGGGTTGGGTCTTGGTTGATCCAGAAGTGGAATGGACACTGAACAAAGAAACGATTGTGTCACAAGGCAAAAATACGCCTTTGATTAATCAAGTTGTAAAAGGCAAAGCAGTACGCGTCTTTACTGCTTAATATGCTCTGATTGATATTTGATTTTCAACTTTAAATAAAAGTCAGCTTCGACTGGCTTTTTTTTGAATTTTAACTGTCCCGTCCTGAAATAAGTTTACACCTTAAGAGACTTATTTTATGGAACATAAACGAGAACAACGAGTTAAACGTACACAACGTGACTATAGCTTTGCCTTTAAAATGATGGTGGTACATGAAGTAGAAAAAGGGCAAATTACTTATAAGCAAGCTCAGGCAAAATATGGTATTCAAGGAAGATCAACTGTGCTGGTATGGTTACGCAAGCACGGACAACAGGACTGGACTTCGAATATGCCGACTTCTTCTAAACGCCAATTGACACCCCAACAACGAATCCGCCAATTAGAAAAGCAGTTAGCCGCAGAAAAGCTTAAAACTGAATTTATTCAGGATGTGATTTATCACATTGATAAAGAATGTGGGACTGATCTTGGAAAAAAGTATACCGAGCACGTTTCAAAGATTGGCAAAGCCAAAGAAGACTAAGCGTTTCACGTTATTGTCAGTGGTTGGGAATCACCCGACAAGCTTATTATCAAGCAGAAAAACGTGCTCAAATGACTGCACAAGCAACTGAACAAATACTTGAGTTGGTTATGGAATATCGCTGTCTCATGCCAAGTATCGGAACACGTAAGCTGTATTGGCTTATTAAAGGCAAATTGTTGCAACGTGGTTTAAAGTGTGGACGGGATCAGTTATTTAAAATATTGAAAGAAAATAACTTATTGATTCGCCCTAAGCGTCGCTATACAAAAACTACGGATAGCAAGCATTGGATGAAGAAGCATCCAAATTTATTAAAGGATTATTCAGCAGTGCAAGCCAATGAAGTCTTTGTTAGTGATATTACCTATGTTGAGAGTGCTGAAGGTGTGCATTATTTATCCTTGGTGACAGATGCTTATACCCGACAGATTAAAGGTTATAAGTTATCGAATGATATGCGTGCGGAGAATGTTGTGCAGGCTCTACATATGGCGATGCAGCAAGCGACAGATCGAGCGACTAGGATGATTCATCATTCAGATAGAGGTGCTCAATATTGCTCTGAGCTATATCAATCGGCATTGCGCCATTATGGGATATGTCCTTCCATGACAGATGGCAAGGACTGTTATCAGAATGCATTAGCAGAGCGAATTAATGGAATATTAAAGCAGGAGTTTTTAACCACGCGATGTCAAACCATGAAGGAGTTAGATCACTTAATTGCGGAATCTATCATGATTTACAATTGTTATAGACCGCATTTAAGTTTAAATATGAACACCCCGAATCAGATGTATGAGCAAACAAAAACCGAGCTAATTGCTTAACTCGGTTTGAAGTGGAATACTGTCAATCTATTTCAGGACAAGACAAACAATCCCAAAATAGAAAACTCTACATTCCGTTGACTCAAATTTCACAACAAAATCAAAACACCACAATTTATTACATTTGTTTAAATTTTAAGCATATATATTAAAAAACAACATGAAAACAAAGACAAAAAAGAGGACATATATATGCAAACAGATTTAATAGACTTACTCAAACAAAGTGTGTCATCCATTGTATTGGAAGGGGAAACTCAGCATTTGCTTGAAAAAAATCAGGCATTGAGTAGTTTTTATCCCATTTTATTGTCTATTTTAAATTCACGTCCTGAACTGATAGATATTCTGCAGCGACAACTAAATCCGCGTGTGGGGGATGTCTTTGGCGCAAATCTATCTTTAAAACAGCAATTTATGGATATGGTGAGTGGCACAGCACCACAAGATGAAATTGAAAATACACTGAATCGTTCAATTGCACCTAGTCTAAACTTTCTTGAAAATCAGGCAGGTTCATCAGACCCAGTTGCGATTCAACATTTATTGCAAAATAATTTAGATTCAATTCAGGCAGCTTTGCCGCAGTGGGCAACAGCTTTATTGGCTGCATTGGGGGTAAATAATGCTGCAGGACAAACCGTACATCAAGCACCTGAAGTTTTTGTGACTGAGCCAGTAGAAGAACGCCGTTCGTGGTTATTGCCTATTTTAGCTTTAATTATTTTAATTGGCTTATTGGCATTTTTATTCCGTGCATGCAGTGACCGCAACCAAGCACCTACAACCACCGAGACCCAAGTCGCAGCGAATCAGGCTGCAATGTTACAAGTCAGTACCGGCAGTGATGGTAATTTGGTGACCTGTCAAATTTTGTTAAATAATCCAAGCTATATGGAAATTTTGCAAAATGAAGTGAAGCAAATTTTTAATCATCCAACAGGTTGTGGGGCAGAAAATTATGCCAACTATCATTCAGAATTTATTGATCAGGATGTGATTCCAAGTGTTTTGAAAATGCTGAAAGGTGTACCGAATGTCAATTTAAACTGGGTGGGTAATCAACTGTCTATTCAAGCAGCGAACCATGCCGATGCAGAGCGTTTAGCCAGTCAAATTCGTCCATTGGCTAAAAACATGACTGTAGTGACTCAGCAACCTGCAGAAACCACAGTAACCGATGTCAATCAGGCTGTAACCAGCAGTATTAGTAATGCCGAGCAGGCTTTGGCTGCAATTAATCCTGACAATATCCGCGCGTTAGATGTTGCGACGGCACTCAATATGCAAATCATTAATTTTGATTCTGCATCGACTGAAATTCCAGCAGCCAATAAATCTATTTTAGATCAGGCTGCGGTATTGATGCAGCGCGCGCCACAAGTGCAGTTAACTGTGAAAGGGCACACCGATGCCGTAGGTGATGCCAATGCCAACAAGACTTTGTCACAACAACGTGCGCAAGCCGTGGTCGATTATTTAGTATCACGTGGTGTAAACCCAGGTCAGCTGCAAGCCATTGGTTTTGGTTCAGAGCAGCCGATTGCGTCAAATGCAACCCCAGAAGGCCAATTTAAAAACCGCCGTATTGAGTTTGAAGTCTTGAATGTAGATACAGGCACAGTGCGTAGTGTGGAAGATGCAGGCGTGGTAGAGCAAAAGGCGCCTCAATCTTAAAATAGGTCTATTTTCTTGTAAGCCTTCACTTTGCAAAGTGAAGGCTTTTTTATTGCGGATCAATCCCGAAGCATTGTTCATAAATGGTGCGTAAAGTCAAAGCATTGGGCTTAGAAGCTTGTATGACTTTCGGGATCTTAAGCAATCTCAAGTGGAACGATTAAAAAGATGCAGGTTTATTATAATAACCAGAATCTCGATACTTTGCGCGAATATTATCCTAATGGAATGAGTACCTGAAACTTTGATGATCAACTAAATACTTTGGATAGTGTTCGTCAAAAAGTATGAAAGTGTGTAGTGCTGGTACTGACGGTTAAGGTGAAAACACCCAAGACCCTATTGGTTTATTACATTAAGTTGAAAACTTTGCCATTGCAAACCGAATCTTTGCCAATCAATATGTTGGTTCAAATGGAAGACACTCCTTGGCTGAAGTCGAAAAGCTGGATGTGATTGAGTGGATTCGTACTATTTTACGATGCGTCTTATTATCCCAAACAGCTACAATCGATTATCGGCAGGGCGTGAGTGATTATCTGACTCAGACCAGGCACTCGCATTTATGGCATGAGCAAATACGTTTTATAAAAGCAGATAGACATCAATTTGCCCAGCAAGCACAGCTAGAAAACTTGCAGTTTGATGCGGCCAGGGCGATTTGTGGCGCATTATGTACCAGTAGAAAAAATATTATTTTTTCAAAATATTTACCAAACATTAAAACCTGTAGCGATTTTATTAAGCTATGATCTGATGCAGCAGACTGAAAATATAGAATTGCGGTGGATGCAGAATTTGGCTTTGGATTGTGGTTTAACTGCAATACAAGCAGAAAAAATGCTTGCACGATTATCTGGAGAATTTCATTTAATTGCTGCAGATACACAGACGGGATTGCTGGCTCTAGTCGGTTTCCGCCAGTGTAAAAGGTATTGTTAACTCATGAGTTATTATGGTTTTTTGCGTAGAAATAGTTGAGCTAGATTCAATCAGTAATCTTTGTAGTAAAAGTATCAGCACAAGAAAAGTCAGATGAGGGAAAGAGAAAGAATGTCAGCATATTACACTTTACTTAAACGTGAACAACATGCCGATGGTTGCTGTACTGCGTACTATCGTTGCAACATTCATGCACAAGGTGCGTGGAACCCGCATGAACAACACATGGCACCTGCAACGGGTATATTATGTGCAGAGCTTGAGCAATTTATGCTGCGTGATGATATGCGCATTGGTCGGGTTGGTTTAGATATTTTTGGCTTGATTGCCTTTGGGGAGTTTAGTATCACTACCCGTATGATCCGACCAGGTAAAACCATTGAGTTGATTGAAGCGGAAATGTGCGCTGAAGGAAAAACCTGTATTGTGGCGCGCGCATGGAAAATGAAGACCTCAGATACACGCGCGATTGCAGGACTGGAAGATTTACCCATAGAAAACCCTGAATATTTGTCCCATTGGGATGGTATGCGTTGTTGGCCAGGCGGCTATATTCAAAGTATTGAAACACGTGCGCATCCGGATCGTCGTGCAGGTAAGGGTATCGTTTGGTTAAGAAACCAATTTGATATGGTCGAAAATCAAAGCACATCCAGTTTTGTGCGTTTATTGGGGATGGTGGATACCGCCAATGGCGTAGTGCCACGCTTAGACCCGAATGCGGGTTGGGGTTTTCCAAATTTGGATTTGCAAATGCATTTACACCGTTTACCGCAAGGCGAATGGCTGGGTTTGGAAGTGACACAACAATATGGTGAAGATGGTATTGGCTTAACGAGTGCAGTCTTGCATGATACTCAAGGGCCATTTGGACGCAGTGAGCAAATTTTAACTTTGCGTCAATTCTAAATTGATTCAGAATTAAACAAAAAATCTTAGGACGAATTGCTTCGTCCTTTTTTTATTGGCATGCTGTGTGCAGATTATTTCATCTTATTTTATTTGAAAATATTATGCGAATTGGTTTGATTGGTGCAGGGCGAGTTGCACATCATTTGGCTCATGTTTTAAACGCACAGCATCAAATTGTGCAAATTTATAGCCGTAGTCTGGACAAGGCACAGGATTTGGCTGCACAGGTTGGCGCAGAAGCGATTGCAGAAGTAGAACAGCTTCATTCAGACCTAGATTTACTGATTATCGCAGTGAGTGATCAGGCGATTGCACAGGTGATTCAGGAAATTCATCATGACTTAAATCATGTGTTGATAGTGCATACCTCTGGCAGTACCAAATTAGATGTATTGCAACAGCATCATGCACGTTCAGGGGTATTTTATCCCTTACAAACCTTTAGTTTAGAGCGTGAAATTGACTGGACAGAAACACCTTTATTCATAGAAGCTGCATTTGCTGAAGATCAGCAGCTTTTAATGACTTTGGCAAATAGCCTAAGCAAAAAAGTCTATGCCTATACTTCAGAGCAGCGTTTGAGTTTGCATTTGGCTGCGGTATTTGCCTGTAATTTTAGTAATTATTGTTATGACATGGCGAAGCAAGTGGTGGATGACCAGCAAGTAGATTTTAGTTTGCTGTATCCTCTTATGATGGAAACTGCGCATAAAGCGACCCAGAATGATCCGCGTAAAATGCAAACAGGACCTGCTATGCGGGGCGATCGCAATATTTTAAACATGCATCAAGACGTATTGGCAGCAGGGCAGCAATATGCACTTGCCGAAGTTTATACACTGATGAGCCAACAGATTTTAGAACGTCATCAATCTTAGTCGTTTCTTAATCTTTGGACTTATGCCATAAAACCATCCTAGAAAAAAATGCTTCCAAAGGGAAGCATTTTTTATTGTAGAAACTAGTTAATTTTCTTGAAGATAAAGTCATTAATCTTATGACCTGCTTCAATTCCACGACGTTCAAACTTGGTTTGTGGACGCCATTCAGGGCGAGGGTAGCTATTGCCTTTCCCCGCTAAGTTTTCTAAACGTGAACGATTGTCCAAGACATCCAGCATCCATTCTGCATACGGCTCCCAGTCAGTTGCTGCATGGAACGTACCGCCTAACACTAATTTTTGCTCTACCAATTCCATGCGTTCATGGGCAACGAAACGGCGTTTGAAGTGACGTTTTTTCTGCCATGGGTCTGGGAAATAGAGTTGAACCGTATCAATGCTGTTGTCTGGCATTTCACGTAGAACTTGAATTGCATCGGCATCTAATACACGTAAATTGCTTAAACCTGCTGTACCTGCTTCATAAACGCACTGTGCAATCCCTGGAATATGGACTTCAATCCCGACAAAGTTACGTTCAGGATTGGCCTGCGCCATCAATACTAAAGAACGCCCCATCCCAAAACCAATTTCAACGGTGAGCGGGCGTTCAGGGTGTTCAAAATGCTGACGTAAATCGCCAACAGGATATTCCAAAATTAAGTTGCCGTATTGTTCCAAGGCGCTACGTTGTGACGTATTCAATGGTGAAGAACGGCGCATGAACGTTACAATTTCACGATGCTCGTTGAGGTTGTCCAGCTCGACAACGTGCTGGTCTAATTGATCGTTCGACATAATTTTGGCAAATCTAATAAATTCGAATGCGGTATTTTAAGTCCTGAGCCATTGAAGTCAAATTTTTTCGCGGTTTTTCGCAGCACCGCGCAAGATTGCGATCCATCTGCATCTTTTGAGCATAAAAAATGTTGAATCATTAAGATTCAGCATTTTGGGTCTTTAATGGTGTTTGAATATTTTGCAGCAATTACGAACGGGTACTGTATTGATCAATTAAGGTATGACTGGCTTCATTCAATCCAATAATATGCACTTTAATTTGTTGGGCTTTAAATTTGTTCACCACGGTATTTAGCATATTTACAGAGGTAATATCCCAAATATGTGCATGCGTTAAGTCGATGGTGACATTGCTGATGTCTTCTGAAAAATCAAAAAATTGATAAAACTTTTCAGAACTGCTAAAGAAAATTTGCCCTGAAATTACATATTGGCGAGTATGTTCGCCCAATAAAAATGAGCTGACTTTAACTTCACTTTCCAGTTTATTCACTAAAAATAAAGCAGAAAGCAGTACGCCAACAAAAACACCCAAAGCAAGGTTGTGGGTAGCTAACACCACAATCACCACAGCGAACATAACAATATTGCTTTGTTTCGGATGCTTTTTGAAGTTACGGATTGAATCCCAGTTAAAAGTCGTGAATGACACCATAATCATAATCGCAACCAGTGCTGCCATAGGAATATATGCCAACCAATCTTTGAGAAACACCACCAAGCACAGTAAAAACACGCCTGCCGTAAGTGTAGATAGACGTGTGCGCGCCCCAGAGCTGACGTTGATAATGGATTGTCCAATCATGGCACAACCTGCCATACCGCCCATAAAGCCACTGACAATATTGGCATAACCTTGACCACGACATTCCTGATGCCGATCTGCTTCTGTGCCTGTGGCTTCATTGACAATCGTCGTGGTCATCATGGTTTCAAGCAAACCGACTGTGGCTAATGTCATGGCATAAGGGAAAATAATCGATAAAGTTTCAAAATTTAGCGGAATGTCAGGTATTAGAAAAATAGGCAGCGTATCAGGAAATTGTCCCAAATCGCTTACGGTGCGCATATCTGAACCAAGTAATAAAGCAACCACACTTAGTACAATAATGCAGACCAAAGGTGAGGGAATGCTTTTGCCAATTTTAGGGAGGTAAGGAAATAGATAGATCACCGCCAAGCCTAATCCTACAAACAAATAACCTAAGCCATCCATTTTTGATAATTCAGGCAGTTGCGCCACAAAAATTAAAATCGCCAAAGCATTTACAAAGCCATAAACTACCGACTGCGAAACAAAACGCATCAGTTTGGCAACTTTAAAATAGCCTGCCACAACCTGAATCAACCCTGTGAGCACAGTGGCTGCCAATAAATATTGCAAACCATGTTCTTTAACAAGGGTAATCATAAGCAATGCCATGGCGCCTGTCGCGGCAGAAATCATGGCAGTACGCCCACCAAAAAATGCAATCGTGACCGCAATACAGAATGAGGCATATAAGCCGACTTGCGGATCGACGCCTGCAATAGCAGAAAAGGCAATTGATTCAGGAATTAATGCCAAACCCACCACTAAACCCGCCAAAACATTGGTACGGATATTGGAAAACCACTCTTCTTTTTTCAGGCTAATCACTATCTCAATTTCATGAAACTTTAAAGGGCTGTATGATAAAACATCTTGAGATAAAAAAAGCAGCTAAAACAGACTTGAAAAAGCCTGAATTTTGCAGGATAGTCAAAGCGTAAGGGCTTTTTAAGACATTTACGTTTTTTGCAATTCATAGGTTCAATCACTTGCAAGTTCGTGACAGGCGATTTAGAAAAGAGATAGTTATATAACAAGGATCAAATATGAAGCTTTATTATTCACCAGGCGCATGTTCTTTAGCAGCACATATTATTTTAAATGAAGTGAATGTCGATTTTGATATTGAACGTGTGGATTTAAAAACCCATAAAACAGAAAAGGGTGTCGATTATTACGAAATTAACCCTAAAGGCTATGTACCTGCTTTAGAAATTAACCCGGGTTTGATTTTGACGGAAAACGTAGCAATATTGCCATTTTTAGCGCAGCAAGACCCTAAGCAAGACTTAATTCCGCCATCGGGTTTAGGTCGTGCTAAAGTTTTGGAATGGTTAGGTTATTTAAACTCAGAATTACATGATGCTTATGCGGTATTTTTTGCTGGACCATTAGATGCAGAAGCCAAAGAAAAAGCGTATGCAGAAATTGATCGTTTGTTGACATATATTGATCAAGAAATTGAGTCATCAGACCATGAATATTTGGTGGATGATAACTTCGGCCCAGCCGATGCATATTTGTTTGTCATCACCAATTGGTCAAACCATATTGAGCATGATTTAACCCCTTATAGTCATGTAGTTGAAATCCGTAATAAAGTCGCTGCGCGGCAGTCGGTACAAATTGCGATGCGTGATGAAGGCTTGATTCCTTAATTAGCTTTTATTTGCCAGAATCAGCTAATAAAAAAGACGTTGAGTTAATACTGAACGTCTTTTTTATTTGAGTTGCTGGACTTGGAAAAGACCGTGCAACTTTATTATGATTATTTAAAGAAATAACCCGTTTCAGGTGAGCTAGCATTCGCCATACGTTTACGTGGCATACGTCCTGCTAGATAAGCTTCGCGTCCTGCTTCCACCGCTTTACGCATCGCAGATGCCATGAGTACAGGGTTTTGTGCTGCTGCAATTGCAGTATTCATGAGCACACCATCACACCCCAATTCCATGGCAATCGCAGCATCACTAGCGGTACCTACTCCTGCATCTACCAATATAGGTACTTTGGCATTTTCTTTAATAATCGAAATGGTATGCGGGTTAAGAATCCCTAAGCCTGAACCAATCAAGCTACCCAATGGCATAATCGCCACGCAGCCCATACTTTCCAATTCTTGCGCCACAATTGGGTCATCTGAAGTATAAACCATGATTTCAAAACCATCGTCAATTAGCGTACGCGCAGCTTTCAAAGTTTCGGTGATATTGGGATATAGGGTTTTTTCATCGCCCAAAACTTCCAGTTTGACGAGGTTGTGACCATCCAGCAATTCACGCGCCAGCATGCAGGTACGTACGGCACTGTTGGCATCAAAACAACCCGCGGTATTCGGCAAAATGGTGTATTTTTCTGGTGGAATCACGGAAAGTAAGTTGGGTTGATTTGGATGTTGTCCAATGTTTACACGACGAATGGCAACGGTGACAATTTCTGCGCCACTGGCTTGAATCGCCAAATCTGTTTCGGTTAAATCTTTATATTTGCCCGTACCCACCAATAAACGTGAATTAAAGGTACGTGAACCGATTTTAAAGGTATCTTGCATGGGTGCTCCGAGTTTAGCCGCCACCAACGGCATGAATAATTTCAATGCGGTCTTGATCGCAAATAGGGGTTTCGGCAAGTTTACTTTTGGCAATAATTTTTTCGTTTTGCTCTACGGCAAAACGTTTGCCTTCTAAATCTAATGCCTGAATCAGTTGTAAAAGGGTCGTGTGAGTGGTCTGTTGTGCTTCGCCGTTCAGATAAATTTGCATGACCGAGAATCCATCTTAAAATTACAAAATACGATTGGGCTTTATTTGGTATGTTTCATGGCTTGCCATGCTAAGGTCAGCCAACCCGCAATCATGAGCGCACCACCAATTGGGGTAATCATGCCCAAACCGCGTACAATGTCCAATGCCATGATATAAAGTGAACCGCAGAAAAATAAAATACCCAGTTGAATCAGAATAAAACTGGCTTTAATGGGAAGTTGTGGAATCACTTTAGCCAAGATGCCTAAAGCCAAAAGTCCAAGAGCATGATAGAAAAAATAATCTGTTGCAGTTTGCCACCATCCCAATTGAATTTCAGTCGCACGGGCTTTTAAACCATGTGCACCAAATGCACCAAGTAACACCGCAACCGCTAAATTCAAGGCAGAAATTGCAATCCACATACGCAAATTGACCTATTTAATTTTGCGCTTAACCTTAGCACATTTTTCAGCTTGGGAAAATCTGAGAATTGCCTGCCTGTATGCCAGTTGTACGAATCCAAGGCAATAAAAAAGGGCAGTTTGCCCAATTTTATTTTTCGATGTGCTTGCATTAATTTGGAAGAATGTCAGTTTAGTTTGATGACATTGCCACTTTAATTTTTTCCATGGCATTTTTTTCGAGCTGACGAATACGTTCTGCTGAAACATTATATTCTGCTGCCAATTCATGCAGGGTCGATTTATCATCATCTAACCAGCGACGCTGCAAAATATTACGTGAACGATCATCCAACTGCTCCATAGCTTCATGCAGAGCAGAAGTGCTTTGTTCTTCGTAGTCTTCGTTTTCGACCAAACGTGCAGGGTCGTAACGGTTATCTTCCAAATACAATGCAGGTGCAACATAAGTTGAACCTTCATCGTCATCATCGCCCTGTGCTTCAAAAGCTGCGTCATAAGCGGTTAAACGACCTTCCATTTCCAAGACTTGTTCTGCAGTCACATTTAAGTCATTGGCAATAGATTGTGCTTCTTCAAGCGTCAGTTTTTTGCTCGATTTTTTGAGGCTACGCAAATTAAAGAACAATTTACGCTGTGCTTTGGTGGTGGCAATTTTAACAATACGCCAGTTACGAATAACATATTCATGAATTTCAGCTTTAATCCAATGCACGGCAAATGACACCAAACGCACGCCCATATTCGGGTCAAAGCGTTTCACGGCTTTCATTAAGCCCAAGTTGCCTTCCTGAATTAAATCGCCCTGCGGTAAACCATAGCCCGCATAACTTCGTGCAATATGCACCACAAAACGTAAGTGCGACATGACCAACATTTTGGCAGCGTCTAAATCTTGATCGTAATAATAACGCTCGGCTAACTCTTTTTCTTGTTCAGCCGTTAAAATAGGAATTTGGTTAACAGTACTAATATAAGCCCCGAGGTTTACCCCTGGTGCAGATAATGACAGGGGCATCAACTGATTGCTGCTGTCACTCATGAGATCTCCTTATAGGATTGGGTAGGTAAAATAACCGATGTCTTTATCTTAATGCCAATATTCTACTTAAATAAGTAAAATTGGTGTAGATATGTAAATCTTTATAGCGATAAGCGGCGAATATTAAGTCATTAAAACAAATGAACAATCAAATAGATGCACTTATTGCGATGATTTTGGCTTGGCAACATCAATCACATAATGAAACTCTGTTGCCGAAATCTGGCTTGCTTCACAGCCGTATTGATGTAACTGACAATAACGCGCCACATCTTGCTGGCTGTGCGGATCAGATGACTTCAATAAAAACCGTGCAGAATCTGAATGTTTAAGGGCACGTTTCAGCATCAATAAAGGCATAGGACAAGGTTGTCCCATAGCATCAATCACTATGATAGGTTGTTCGGCATCACACAGCATTGAAGTAAAATTTCGCCTTAAAAAACAGAATGATCATATTAGCAAATTCGTTCACAAATCCCAAATAAATTTCATCTGAAGCATCGGGGCTATTCATTGCGCGGCTTACTGCGCATAAGGGCAAGAGAATTGGCTTATTTTGTGAGATATTTGCAATAAAATTTATAGATCAAAATTGTGCTAAGTCACTTAACAGAAATCAAAATTTTCCATTTGTTCAAATCGTTTCAAACTGAACAAGATAAATCAAAAAAAATCTATTAATTGTCATAAACCCGTGTTAAGCTCGATGCGTATTTAGGATTTTAGATAGACAATCGTTGTTTGTCGCCCTATTACAAATGGATGTAACCGGGATTTTGTTAATAGTTATACAGAATGATTACAAGCTTAGAAATAAAAATATTTTTAAACTTTGTTTGCTCTGCTGTTTGCAACACCGGGTGGTCCTTCTTTTTAATCAATGAGGATTAACTTATGACAGCTCGTGAACAAGGCGTAGTTAAATGGTTCAACGACACTAAAGGCTTTGGCTTTATCCAACGCAATGGCGGCGACGATGTATTCGTTCACTTCCGTGCGATCCAAGGTGACGGCCACCGTTCACTTCGTGACGGCCAACGTGTTGAATTCAGCGTAGTAAAAGGCCAAAAAGGCTTCCAAGCTGAAGAAGTACAGCCACTAGACTAATCTCTCGATTATTCTAAAAAAACGCTCCAATCATGATTGGGGCGTTTTTTATTTGTATTTCTGTTTATAATAGGTCAGTTTTTTGTCTGTATAAGTTCGAGCATATATTTATGTCTTCTGGTTTTGAAACCTTAAATTTACATCCGCAATTGAAACAGGCTATTGATGCTTTGGGTTTCAAGGAAATGACGCCAATTCAGCAAAAGGTTTTAAAATTTACTTTGGCTGGACATGATGCCATTGGTCGTGCGCAAACAGGTACAGGAAAAACTGCTGCCTTTTTAATTAGTGTCATCAACGATTTATTGAATAACCCAATTCAAGGGCAGCGTTATCGTGGTGAACCGCGTGCTTTGATTTTGGCACCTACACGTGAATTGGCTTTGCAAATTGAAAGTGACGCAAAAGATTTAACCAAATTTACCGACTTAAATGTGGTGACTTTGTTGGGTGGTGTAGATTTTGATAAGCAAA
Source organism: Acinetobacter sp. PW68 (assembly GCF_020982655.1). NCBI lineage: Bacteria > Pseudomonadati > Pseudomonadota > Gammaproteobacteria > Moraxellales > Moraxellaceae > Acinetobacter > Acinetobacter sp. PW68. The sequence continues at coordinate 986,059 of NZ_JAHZSX010000001.1, forward strand.
AATCACAACTCAATAAAAACTTTGTTGATATTATTGTTGCAACACCAGGCCGCTTAATTGATTTTGTAGAACAAAAAGAAGTTTGGCTCGATCAAATTGAATTTTTAGTGATTGATGAAGCAGACCGTTTACTAGATATGGGCTTTATTCCCGCGGTAAAACGTATTGTGCGTTATTCACCGCGTAAAGAGCAGCGTCAGACGTTAATGTTCTCGGCAACTTTTAGTTATGATGTATTAAATTTGGCTCAACAATGGTTATTTGAACCCGTCACGGTAGAAATTGAACCTGAAAAGAAAACCAATGCCGATGTTGAGCAACGGGTATATATGGTTGCTAAAACCGATAAATATAAATTGCTTGAAGAAATTTTACGTGATGAGCCCATTGAAAAAGTCATGATTTTTGCCAATCGTCGTGATCAGGTGCGTAAGCTTTATGATCATTTAAAGCGAGATGACTATAAAGTGGTGATGTTGTCGGGTGAGATTGCCCAAGACAAACGCTTAAAAATGCTTGATCAATTCAAAAATGGTAAACATAACATCATGATTGCAACTGACGTTGCAGGGCGTGGTATTCACGTCGATGGTGTGTCGCATGTAGTGAATTTTACTTTGCCTGAACAGTCTGATGATTACGTCCATCGTATTGGTCGTACTGGTCGTGCAGGTACACGTGGCGTGAGTATTAGCTTCTTGTCTGAAGATGATGCATTCTATTTGCCAGAAATTGAAAAGGCGATTGGTCAAAAATTGCCATTAACGCGTTTAGATGGTTATTGCTAATCATTAAATTTTTAAGCTATTTTTAGTTTAAATTTTGCTGTTCTTAGTTTAAAAGTCGCTCTCAGTGGAGCGACTTTTTTTGTATTGGGTTGTTGAGTTGTCTTGTCGTATTTACTTTGCCTGACATCTAAAGGTCAGCACAGTTTGATAATCATCATCACGAGCAATATCAGTATTGCGTCCTGCAATCGTACCTAAAACATTTGCAGCTGCTTGAATCATTTGTCCCGTTTGTTCATCTACCACACCTTTGAGTGCGCCGTTATAAGATGTTTTTTCATCGACCAAGACTGGAGTGGCACGCGTACCACAGGTTTTATTGGCAGCTGTAATTGCATTGTTTTTAGAAATAATATTACTTTTACCTAAACCTGTGACTTCATACAGGTTGTTTTCTTTTTGAATAGCAAGAGAATTATTCGGTGTGGTGGCACATGCTGTTAAAAGTGCAAAAACGGCAAGGCTAGAAAAGGTGACTATTTTTTTCATATCTACCTCAGGGTTAAAACGCTGTCGCGCGTATTGATAGTTGATGATATTTCAATTCAAATGAGCAGATTGAAAATAATAATTTGATCTAGTTCAACATAATCTGGCCGTTTTTAAATGTAGACACTGTATATGCTGTGTTGATAATTCGTCATTCATTTATACACATCAAATCCAATCTATAATGTATTTTTATGCTCTTAAGCTATAGATGAATGAGTTAAAGCTTTATTTTTAGATGTTTTGTGCGGGGTTATCTTAAAAGTGTAGACATACAGAATACTAATCAGAATCTTGCAAATAAGCATACGGAAATAGCGCAATTTTTTGAGTTTATGCTAATCTTAACTGAGCTTTTTGAAATAGTTATATAAGTTAATGACGGATACAGCGATAGAAATCGTTCATCAGAATATTCATCAACGCCAGTCTATGGGGCAGTTAGTTGAACCTGCACCAAATGCTGTGCAGCTTGAAATGGCATTTCAGGCCGCTTTAACCGCGCCAGATCATCATCGTTTAAAACCTACGCGCTTTGTGGTAATTACTGCTGAACAGCGTGCAGCATTTGGTGAGTTACTTTTTCAAGCTTTGACAGATATGGGCGAAACTGATGCAGTTCAGTTAGAGCGAGTGAAACAACATCCGTTTCGTGCGCCACTTTTGGTGTTGGCGTTAACGCAATTTCATGATCATCCAAAAGTACCACGTTTTGAGCAGACTTTAAGTACAGGTGCTGCGGTACAGAACTTTTTATTGTCTTTGCAGGCACAGGGTTTTGCCAGTATGTGGCGCAGTGGGGCAGTCGTTGAGTCGAACTTGCTAAAACAAGCTTTAAACTTAAATGCAGATGATTTTATTTCAGGCATTATTTATGTGGGAACAGCAGCCAAAGCCATTGCTGCGCGCGCTGAGTTAAATACGCAAGCTTATGTTCGTTATTGGAACGGATAAGTCTATTTTTTAGGATATAACAATAATGTCAGAAGTAAACTTTACCGATTTGGTTGAACCTGTTGCTGTAGATCGAAAAACTGCGTTACGCATTACAGTATTGGGTGGTGGCAGTTTTGGCACCGCAATGGCCAATACAGCAGTCCGTAATGGCTGTGACACGATGATTTGGATTCGTGACGAAGCGACTGCCAAAGAAATTAATGAAACGCATATTAATCGACGTTATTTGCCAGATTTTCAGTTGGAACAAGACTTAAGAGCTGTTTCAGACTTAGAAACTGCAGTCCGTGACCGTGACATTATTTTAGTGGCTATTCCAAGTCATTCGTTCCGTAGTGTGTTGCGTCAAATTAAGCCTTTTATTAGTGCCCAAGCAGTGGTGTCTTTAACTAAGGGGATTGAAGCCAAAACTTTTAGTTTTATGAGCGATATTATCCGCGAAGAATTACCAGAAGTGCCGTATGGCGTATTGTCTGGCCCGAACCTTGCTAAAGAAATTGTGGCGGGGCAGCCTGCAGGTACAGTCATTGCCAGTCATTCTGAGTTGGTGCGTTATGCCGTGCAGCAAGCTTTGCATAGTGCCTTATTCCGTGTTTTTGCCAGTGATGATGTGAATGGTGTGGAATTAGGCGGTGCACTGAAAAATATTTATGCAGTAGCAATGGGGATGGCTGCAGCCTATAACGTGGGTGAAAACACTAAAAGTATGATTTTAACCCGTGCATTGGCAGAAATGAGCCGTTTTGCGGTGAAACTTGGCGCAAATCCATTGACCTTTTTAGGTTTGTCGGGTGTTGGTGACTTGTTTGCAACCTGTAGCAGTCCATTGAGTCGTAACTATCAAGTAGGTTATGCATTGGGTAAAGGCAAAACGTTGCAACAAGCCACAGAAGAATTGGGGCAAACAGCTGAAGGAATTAATACCATCGTGCAAGTGCGTGCGCGCTCGAATGAATTAGATGTGTATATGCCAATCACTTGTGCACTTTATGAAGTGATTTTTGAAGGTGCGCCGCCCATGAACATTGCACTGTCTTTAATGAAGAATGGACATCGTAGTGATGTGGAATTTGTCTTGCCACATCATCTAGTTTAGTTTTACATCGATCAAAACAGCGCCACAGCAAATAAAAACTTGCTTGAAATATGACAGTTTGGTGAACTGAATTGTCATATTCTCAGGTTATACTGAGCGTATAATTTGAGTTAAATTGACACAACTTAATGTGTATCATCGTATAAGGAAATTCTATGCAACTGACTCTTGTTCGTCATGGTGAAGCCGCTCCTGCGATTATGGGCAATGATCATCAGCGTCCATTGACTGAGCGTGGTCATATACAAGCACAAGAAACGGCAGATTATTTAAAAAATATCATTCAGCCCGATGTGTTTGTAGTCAGTCCTTTACTGCGTGCACAAGAAACTTTGGCACATTTGCAGCAATATTTTAAAGATGTGCCTGTGGTGGTCTGCAATACCATTAAACCTGAAGATGATGCAAAAGTTGCTGTGGAATGGTTGTCACAATTGCCGTATGAGTCAATTGCAGTGGTGTGTCACATGAATGTAGTGGCGCACATGGCAGAGATTTTGACTTCAGAATCATTCCATCCCTATCATTTGGCAGAAGCACGGATTTATGAGCAGGCAGTAATTGCTGCGGGGCTTTCAACCCAAATCAAAAGTTTTATTCCAAACGCATAAAATAAATGTATAAAGTTAAATATAATTCAACGGTAGAACGATAATAATGCTGTATTTATGGATGCCAGAAGCCAATGGGGTTTGGCAATGGTCAAATGGGGAACACTGGACACAGGCAGATAATCTTGATGCCTTGATTCAGGCATTGCAGGCTTTTCAAGGAAAAGATGCTGTGGTGTTTTTCCCAAGCCGTGATGTGCAAATCATGCAACAAACTTTGCCTAAAGCTCAATATAAACAATTGGGTACCGATGGTGTGAAGTATTTATTAGAAGAATATACCGTATTGCCAATTGATGCGATGCAGGTGGCTCATCATTTTCAGCCACCTGAGCAAATAACCGTGTTGGGAGTTGCTAAGCATAGTATTGAAACCTATTTGCATGTATTAAGTTTGTTGCCAGTTAAAATCAGTGCATTGTTACCTGACTTTTTAATCTTGCCGCAACCTGATGTAGGGCAAACGGTGATTGGAAATATTTGCGGACGCTTGTTGGTACGTGAAAGTGAATTTTTAGGTTATTCAGTTGATGATCTGGCGCTTTATCTAGATTATCAAACTGCAGAACGAAACTATAAAATCACCAACTTTAGTGCAGAGCAAATGCAAAGTATTGAAGCATTTGCAACACAAGAACAATTAGAAAGCTTTCATTATGTAGTACCTGCATTAGTGAAAGCCAAACAGCATCCATTCAATATGCTGCCAAAATCCAAGCAAGACACGGGTGTTTCAGGTTATTGGAAAGCCTGTGCAGCAGTATTTCTTGGGATTTTAATTGTACAGTTTAGCTATGATGCACTGCGTTGGAGCAAACTTAAAAAAGTAGCAGATCAAACAGCGGTTCAAGCCATAGAACAATATCAATATTGGTTTGGTGCAAATAGTCGTATTACCGAACAAAATATTCAAAGTCAGTTTCAAAGTCAGGTACGCATGAGTAAAAATGCAGATACTCAAGCGCTGCAATTGCTCAGTCGTGTTGGCCCTGTGTTGATGCAAAATCAAATTGTGGCTAATCGTGTGAGTTTTGATGCCAATATGTTGAACATGGAATTGAATGCCAACTCGGCAGCGACCTTGCAAGCGCTCACTCAGCAATTGAATCAGCAGGGTTTTAAGGTCGAGCTGGGTAATATTCAGCCGAGCGCGTCAGGTGCAGTAGGATTGGTGAAAATACAATAATGAAAGCCATTGAAAAAATGTCAACTTGGTTCGATCAACGTATTGAACTGGTGCAAGATTATTTAGATCGTTTAAATACACGTGAACGTGTTTTGGTGGTATTTACCACAATCTTTGTGATCGTTGCTGCTGTGGGTTCTGCGTTGTGGTATATGCATGCCGCAGCCGAAAAACAGCAAAAACGGGTGAATGATCTTAAAGATTTGGTGGTGGTGATGCAAAGTCATGCAGTCACCATGAAACCTGCCAATGATGCACAACTCAGTGCAGCCGATAAAATTCAGCGTGTGGCTCAGCAACAGGGTTTATCGGTTGCTTCGCAGCAAAGTGGTGACAAGATGCTACTGGTGGCGAGTCATGTCAATTATGCTGTGTTGGCAAATTTTTTAACCCAATTGGCGCAAATGGGTTTAAGTATCGAAAAAATGGAATTAATTTCTGAAGCAGGGCAGATTAAATTAACTGCGACAGTCCAGTAAAGGCTAAAAATAAAATCCGAAACTCGGAAAATAAACTCATGTCAAGCATAGCGTTTTGAACGGGCTAAGCCTATAATATGGCGACTTAGAAAGCAGTAGACTTTTGCAGATATGTTGTATTCTCTAGCCCGCCCGCTGTTATTTTCTTTAGCACCAGAGCGTGCACATGAGCTGACACTATCACTGTTGAAATCGAGCCATAAAATGGGCTTGATGCGTCAAAAGACTGTAGCGAAACCTCTGACTTGTATGGGAATTGAATTCCCTAATCCAGTAGGTTTGGCAGCGGGTCTAGACAAAAATGGTGCGTATATTGATGCCTTAGCTGGTTTGGGCTTTGGGTTTATTGAAATTGGCACCATTACGCCACGTCCTCAAGCGGGCAATCCGCATCCACGTTTATTCCGTATTCCACAGGCCAAAGCCATTATTAATCGTATGGGTTTTAATAATGATGGGGTCGATCAGCTGATTGAAAACGTCAAAGCGGCAAAATTTAAAGGCATTTTGGGGATTAATATTGGCAAAAATGCCGATACACCAGTTGAAAATGCAGTAGATGATTATCTGATTTGTCTAGAAAAAGTCTATAATTATGCCTCTTATATTACTGTAAATATTTCATCACCGAATACCAAAAACTTGCGTAGTTTACAAAGTGGTGATGCGCTGACTGAATTATTGCAAACCCTCAAACGGCGTCAGTTGGAGTTGGCAGAAGAACATCAACATTATGTGCCGTTGGTATTAAAAGTTGCTCCAGATTTAGACCCAGAAGATATTCAGTTTATTGCTAAACAATTGTTGCAATTCAAAATTGATGGTCTGATTGTGACCAATACCACTTTGTCTCGTGAAGGCGTGGAGAATTTGCCGCATGGCGATGAAGCAGGTGGTTTGTCGGGTGCGCCTGTGTTTGAGAAAAGTACCGCATGCTTGGCAGCATTTTCAGCAGCACTGAAAGGTGAAATTCCTTTAATTGGTGTAGGTGGCATTTTATCGGGCGAACAAGCTGTTGCCAAAAAAAATGCAGGTGCAAGCTTGGTTCAGGTGTATAGTGGTTTAATCTATGCAGGTCCTGAGCTGGTTCAAGATTGTGTAAACGCCTTGTAACTTATGAATACCATTGATATCGTTATTCTGATTCTCTTGCTGATTGGAGGGTTGAACGGTTTGCGACAAGGATTTATTAAAGCCTTTGCGAACTTGGTAGGATGGATTTTTGCCCTGATTGTTGCGGCAAAATATGCAGTTGTCCTAGCACCTTCGATGACAGCTCTCAGCAGCGATCCTGTGGTACAAAAAATTGCAGCCTTTGCATTTATTGTCTTGGTCATTGTGGTACTGACCTGGATTGTTACCGCTGTTTTAAATGGTGTGTTAAAGAGCTTGAAGCTTGGCCCATTAAATCGTTTGGCAGGCGGTGCATTTGGTACATTGAAAGGCTTGCTCATTGTCCTTATTGCTATGCAAGGAATTGCTCCTTGGGTAGAAAGCTCGCCTTATTGGAAACAGTCTAAATTTGTGCAAATTTTGTTGCCATATGCACCGTGGGCAACCGAACTATCTAAAGACGCCGCCAATGGGGCTTTACAGCACATCAAGTCGAAAGATGCCATGCCATCTTCCGACATCTCATCTGACGCAAAAGAAAATCGCTCTAGTGCAGATGGCTCAACGAATAATCCTTTTTATTAATCCCTAGCTGGTCTGCGAGGTTGCTATGTGTGGAGTTGTTGGTATAGCTGGTAAATTACCTGTCAACCAAATGTTGTTTGATGCATTAACGATGTTACAACATCGTGGACAGGATGCAGCTGGGATCGTAACTTGCCACAATGGGCGTTTATTCTTGCGTAAAGATAATGGTATGGTGCGTGATGTATTCCATACGCGTCACATGCGTGCATTGCAAGGTAATTATGGTATCGGGCACGTGCGTTATCCAACTGCTGGTTCCTCAAGCAGTGCCGAAGCACAGCCATTTTATGTGAACTCGCCGTACGGGATTACTTTGGCACACAATGGGAATTTGACCAATGCCGAAGAAATTCACGAAGATCTGTTTAAAACAGATTTACGTCACATGAACACCGATTCTGATTCTGAAGTGTTATTGAACGTATTTGCACATGAATTGCAAAAACTTGGCAAATTAAACCCGACACCTGAGGATATTTTTCATGTGATCAGCCGTGTGCATGAGCGCTGTAAGGGCGCCTATGGTGTCGTTGCAATGATTACAGGTCAGGGCTTGGTTGGCTTCCGTGACCCGAATGGTATTCGCCCGTTGATTTATGGTTCACGTGAAACTGAACAGGGTATGGAATATATTATTGCATCAGAATCTGTGGCAATTACTGCACTGGGCTTTAAAGTTGAGCGTGATATCGCACCGGGTGAAGCAATTTTTATAAATGATGCTGGTGAGTTATTTATCCAGCAATGTGCCGCTAAACCTCAATATCGTCCATGTATTTTTGAATATGTGTACTTTGCCCGTCCAGATGCGACCATTGATGGCATTTCTGTGTATAAAGCCCGTTTAAAAATGGGTGAAAAACTGGCGCATAAAATTTCCAAAGAATGGGGCGAGCAGCACGATATTGATGTAGTGATTCCCATTCCTGATACATCCCGTACCTCGGCTTTAGAGTTGGCAAATATTTTAGGGGTTAAATTCCGTGAAGGTTTTATGAAAAACCGCTATATCGGACGTACCTTTATTATGCCAGGTCAGCAATTGCGAAAAAAATCAGTGCGCCAAAAACTGAACCCTGTTGAGCTTGAGTTTAAAGGTAAAAATGTACTGTTGGTGGATGACTCGATTGTCCGTGGTACGACTTGTAACGAAATCATCCAAATGGCACGTGATGCAGGTGCGAAAAAAGTATTCTTTGCTTCGGCGGCGCCAATGGTGAAATATCCAAATGTGTATGGTATTGATATGCCAGCCAAAGATGAGTTAATTGCGTCTAATCGTAATGTCGAAGAAATTCGTGAAATTATTGGTGCAGACCGTCTAATTTTCCAAGATTTAGAAGACTTAAAACAAGCCGTTCGTACCCATAAAGTACCGCATTTGACTGAATTTGATTGTTCAGTATTTGATGGTGTGTATGTGGCTGGCGGAATTGATGAAGCTTACCTGAATGATCTTGAACAAAAGCGTAACGACTTCGCTAAAAAAGGCAAAGATGGTTATATTGATGTCAATATTGATGCTGCGTCAGTAGACTTAACTGGTGTGAAAGAGAGTTAATTCTTTTTCTGATCAGCTCATTGAGAAAAGCGGGAAATTCCCGCTTTTTTCATTTATGATGGTGGCTCAAATACAATGTAATTCAGGATGTTTACATTGAGGTCTGTGAGTAGTTACTTGATTAAAAACAAAAATATGATTTGGTCTGCAATTTTATGTTTGGTTGCAGTCGCTTTGACCCTGTTTATCTTAAACATAGTTTTGGGTCTGTTGGTTTATTATGTGGATTCAAGCCAGTCCATCTATTGGCACAGTCTAAGCCCATACTGGATTACAGTTTTAGTGCTGATTATGACGGTATCCGTCATTTTGGAATTTTATGTTTTTCGTTCAGGCGGTCACTCCTTGGCAAAACAATTGGGTGCACGTCGTTTAACCCAGTTTGAAAGTACCCCAGAAGAAAGTACTGCACTTAAACTGAGCGAACAATTGGCAGATACTTTTCAAATTCAAGCACCCACCGTATATGTATTGCCCGATGAAATTGGGGTAAATGCCTTAACTGCAGGTTTTAGTCATAAAGATATTGTGATTATTTTGACTTGGGGTGCTTTACAAAACTTGGATGAACAAGAGCTATATGGACTACTTAGCCATGAGTTTAACCATATTTTGAGCGGTGAAACCATTGATAATACTAAGCTTAAAATCCTCTACAGTAGTCTAACCACGTTGAGTAAGTGGGGCAGTAGCATCGCCAAACTTGGCTTTGGACAGCATCGTGATGCACCGCCACATAAACTGGCAACTTTTTTTGTTGCTGTGGGTGGTGGCATTTGGTTATTGGGTAGTTTGGGAGTGTTGATTACTCGCTTCATTAAATACATTAGCTTAAGCGGACGTACTTTTAAAAATGATTTAAAAACCAAACGCTTGATTCAAAACAATGCCAATATTCAAACTTTGCTGCGAATTTATGTGCATCATGCGGGTTCGCAAATTCATAGTGAATATTCTGAATCTATCTCGCATATGTGTTTTGCCAATTCGCTCAGCCCGCAAAGTTGGATGAATATTCATCCAAGTATCGAAGCACGTATTTTTGAACTTGATCCAACTTTAGTACAAGATTTGCAGTTGGAAAATCTGAAGCGTTTACGCAATCAACCTTTATTTAGCCTATTTCGCTCACTAGAAGAAATGAATGCGGAATATTATGCACCGTGGAGCTCTCCACAACCTTTACCTTTGCTGCGCTTATCACCAATTAGCTTTGCAATTAATGATGCAATGAAGCCTCTCAAGCCTGAAATTCGCAATAACATGCCGCGTCCAGATTTGATTCAGCGTGCCTTACAAACGGCAACGGGTTCGCGTGAAGTGATTGTCGCCATTTTGATGATTCGCCAATATCGTGAATTTATTCCTGCTGAAGCAGAAGTAAGCCGTGCAATTGTAGATGCATTATTAAATTTGGATGGGCGAGTACATATCTCTATTTTCCATGATGCATGTAAAAATATTAGCGGTATGCCGCTGAGTATCGCGCGGCAGTTTTTAACCAAACTGGCAAAAATCATTCAGGAAGATGGTGAGATTGGTTTATTAGATGCTTTGCTGCTAGAGCGAATTAAGTTTGAATTAAATTTGCTGCCCTTACATACGCCTGCAGCATTACATGAAGTGAAACCGCAAATTGTACGTTTAATTGATGCTTTATTGCATGTGCAGCAGATTAATAGCGTCAATCAGTTAGATGTACGAGAACGTATTTTAGAGCGTATTTTAACTGCAGATGAATTGATTGCTTATGAAGAAATCTCAGATGAACCCATCGATTTATCAGAAATTTTAAATGATATGGCAGGTTTGCTGCTGCGTGATCGACTGATGGTGTTAGGCATTGCTGAAATTTGTTTGTGGAATGACCGTATTATCACCCAAGATGAATTGGATGTTTTGGAGTTGCTCTATTGGCGTTTAGGTTTTAAAACCGAAGAAATTGTCGAGCAAATGCAAAAACAAAACAGTTTGATGATTGTGTGACACTGATTGATTAGGTGTGTTTAAAGCAGATTTTGAGAAAAATACGAATAGGTCAGATTGGGTGAAAGAAAGCACAGCATTGTGCAGCCTTTCTAGGTAGAATAGGTGCTATCTTGTATATTCTTCTGTGATGAAAATGTGCAGCGAAAAATTAGCTAGGTGATGATAAACATGATGGGGCATCAGCGTGAGATTTTAGCCAGTTTGGGGATCGATATTTGGGTTTCTAGAACGGCTGTGGCTCAAACTTTGCCACAATCATCGCTTTGGCGCGATTTAGCTGCCCCTGAATTACACAGTGAAATTATTGTTCTAGCTACAGTCAATCAGCAATCAAAACAACAACAGTCAACTATTCTCGAAAAGCCTGCGCAAGAACCATCTCCTCAACATACAGCAGTGGAAGTGGTTGCGCCAGATGATATTCCTGAAGCGCGTGTCATACTGCAGGTCGAAGCTTTTAGCATTGAAGCTTTACAGTTACCGCATTGTGTTGTTTTGGTAGAAAGCACTGCATTGAGTCAGAATCAGCAACAATTGTGGCGTAATATTCAGCATGCGCTGCAGGCTGAATATCATGTATTACAATGGCCTTTTGCCTTAGAAGTATTACAAGACGGCATGGGGGTAGAAAATTATGTACAAGGTTTTGTTGATGTTTTAAGCGCAGATAAAAACATGCTGATTTTAGGTCATTTACCGCATTTTAAATCTGAACAGTGTTTGCATTTAGCCAGTTTGCAAGAAATGCTAGATCAGCCACTGTTGAAAAAAAGCCTGTGGGATGCGATCCAAGCCACATCGTGACAGCTCAAAGCCTAAGTCGATTCTGATATTCAAAAATTTACCTATTTAAGCAATTATATACACGGAAAAGGGATAATCATGCGTAAAAAAGTGGTGGTGTTTAGTCAAATTGATGCAGAAATTTTAAGTAAGCTAGAGCAAGATTATCAGGTGGTGCAGGTCAGCCCTAAATTGGGTGATGTGAATCAACAGTTGCTTGAGCATGTGCAAGATGCCGATGGCATGATTGGTGCAGGGCGTTTGCTTAATCAAAGCAACTTGCATACTGCAAACAAACTCAAAGTGATTTCGAGTGTTAGTGTCGGTTATGACAACTATGATGTAGATTATTTAACCCAACAAAAGATTAGCCTCTGCCATACACCGCATGTCTTGACTGAAACTACAGCCGATTTAGCCTTTACCTTATTGATGAGTGCAGCACGACAAGTGCCATATTTAGATCGGTGGACTAAACAAGGACAATGGAAAAGTACTGTTGGCGCAGCGCAGTTTGGACAGAACATTTATGGTAAAACTATTGGTATTGTAGGTTTAGGGCATATTGGTGCTGCTATCGCGCGTCGTGCATTTCATGGTTTTAATATGAACGTGGTGTACCATAATCGTCGTGAAAAAATGGAAGTGGCGCAAGCATTTAATGCGGAATATTTGAGTCTGGATGAATTGCTACAACAGTCTGATTTTGTGGTGCTGGTAGTCGATTTAAATGTGGATTCTAAAGCCTTAATTGGTCAGCGTGAACTGGATTTAATGCAGTCACATGCAATTTTGGTCAATATTTCGCGTGGTTCGGTCATTGATGAACAGGCACTAATCCAGACCTTGCAAGCAGGCAAAATTTTTGCCGCAGCTTTGGATGTCTATGACAAAGAACCCCTGCAAGAATCACCATTATTTGAGTTAGACAATGTCGTCACTTTGCCGCATATTGGTTCTGCAACTACAGCAACTCGTAAAAAAATGGCAAATTTAGCTTATAAAAATTTGGTTGATGCGCTGGAAGGACGTCGTCCACAATATGTGGTTAATCCTGCTTGCTATACGCCCTAAAGTTACAAGTGACTGGATAAAAATTGATAACACATCATTGCAAATGCGTTCATTTTTCAATGTTATAGTCAATCATTATGCAAGATATGTATTTGAGATCATCCATTGAAACGTGTATTACTGATCTGCGGTTTGAGTTTTGCCAGTATTGCGACTACCCAAAGTGCCAATTTAACCACCACAGCACAATTTAATGTGCCTGAAATTGGCAGTGGTGTGGGTTTAATTGATCAGCAAAAAGAACGCAGTATTGGTGAAAAAGTCTATCGGGAAGTGCAGCGTAAAATGCCTGTCACACAAAACCCGTGGCTAGAAGATCAATTAATCAATACGTTTTCGCATTTACTCAGCCAAACTCAACTGGGGCAGCCTATTGGGCTACTCATTATCAATGATCCACAAATTAATGCCTTTGCCGTGCCAGGCGGTTTATTTGCGTTAAATACAGGGCTCATTAATTCTGCCCGTAATATGGATGAAGTTGCTGGTGTAATGGCGCATGAAATTGCCCATGTATCGCAACGTCATTACAGCCGATCTCAAGAGGTATTTAAAGGACAGGGCTTGTTGGCACTGGCTGGAGTTGTGGTTGGAGCATTGGTTGCCTCACAAGCAGATGGTGATGCAGGCGCAGCAGTGATGATAGGTTCTCAAGCCGCTTTAATGGATCAGCAATTGACCTATAGCCGTAATCAGGAACGTGAAGCGGACCGTATAGGCATGCAATATATGTATAGCGCAGGCTATAACCCACAGAGCATGGCAGACTTTTTTGAGGTGATGCATCGTACCACCAGCCGAGTCAGCTTCTTACCAGACTTTTGGTTTACCCATCCCTTAACCTCAGAGCGGATGAGTGAGGCGCGTTTACGTGCCAATCAATTACCACCTGTGCCAACCTCGCTGCGTGATGAAGACTTTGAAATTTTAAAGTTATATAGCTTGGTGGTTTCTCAGCAGGCGACAGAACAACAGCTCAAAGCATTTGCAACCCGTAACCATTTTGCTGCACAGTTGGCTTTGGCTTATTTTTATAGCCAGCAAGGCGATTTTGTTTTGGCGCAGCAAACCATAGATCAGGCTAAAAATCACAATCGTTTACATAATTTATTTACACTTATTCAAACTGACATTTATTTAGGACAAAATAAAATTGATTTGGCGCTCAAAACAATTAGCTCACCTGCGCGAATTATGCCTGAAAATCGTGCACTGAATTATAAATGGGCAGAGGTTTTGATTCGTCAAAATCAAACCGCACAGGCAGAAAGTATTTTGAAGGATTTCTTGAAAAAAAATCCGCGTGATTTATCGGCCTGGAATTTAATGCAGCAAGCGGCAAATGCAGACCGAAGTTCTGCATTACGCACGGTAAATGTGTTACGGTATCGTGCAGAAGTGCAGTATTGGTCAGGTTGGGAAGAAGAGGCGATTAAATCATTACTGCACGCCCAGCGCTTAGCCAAAGATAATCAGGCGATGTCGGCAAATATAAAAAACCGTGTGACTGAAATGCAAAGAGAGCGACAGTTAAAAATATAAGTCGGGCGTATAAACGGTGGCATAACAATAAAGAAAAGGAGTTTAAGAATGATTGAGGGACAATGTTTATGTGGTGCGGTGTATTACCGTTACCATGCCGAAATTGAAAAAACAATATTATGTTTTTGCCAGCATTGCCGCCGTGCGCAAGGTGGTATTATGGGATGGAATAGTCCAGTTGCACGTGAACATTTTGAAGTGGTGCGTGGCTTGAAATATCTAAAAGAATATTTTCATAGTCCCAATAAAGCACGAGTATTTTGTCAGGAATGTGGCAGCCCGATTTATTCTTATCGGCTAGATTTACCCGATATTATTCGTTTGCGTTTAGGAACTGTGATACAAGGCAAAGTTCCCGAACCATGTGAGCAAGCTTTTGCGCAATACAAACCGAACTTTTTGGTAATTGAGTCGTGAGAATAGTCATTCACTGAATATACAATGCTAAAATAGAACTCGAAATTGAGTTGAAATTACCCTGTATTGAAAATGAAAAAATATATTTATTTATGCCTTATTTTGGGGATGAGCTTGCCAAATGTTTATGCTGCGAGCGCAGAGCAGTATGTGTTGGCTGTCGAAGAAATTAATACGCAATATAAACAAGATATTCGACAGTTTTTACGGGGTTTAAACCCACAACAGCAGGGTTTTAATTCGCAGCAACAGCAGCAGTTTTGCGGCATTGTTAGTCGTTATGTCGATCGTTTATATCAGGCAGCTGATGAAAACCGTGCCTATTTGGATCGTCGTTATCAAAATATTAATAAACAGGATGTGATTCAGCAGGTCAGTACATCTAAAGAAATGCAATTGCTGAAAAAGTATCAAGTGAACTGCGATTTAAAGTAAAAAGTTAAAGCAAAAGTGTCTAAGGGTGAGTAATAGTTATCTCATCCTTGTTTAGCATTTTACTGAATAGTATTAGCGAAAGATAGATTAAACAGGTTTAATCTGACTTTTAAATGGATATTTGGATAAACACAAATTTGGGATGAGCTAATTAGCTTAATTTAGCTTTAATTTTTGCAGATACTTGTGCAGGATCGGCGCGCCCGGCTATGAGCGGACGCAGAGAGTTCATCACCTTACCCATATCTTTCATGCTAGTAGCTTGTTGCGCTTGAATGGTTTGCGCAATCATGGAATCAAGTTCTTCCTCAGTCATAGCTTCTGGTAGAAACTGAGATAACACCTCAATTTCGGCTTGTTCCTTACTAGCTAAATCTTCTCGGCCAGCGCCTTCAAAGGCTTTAACCGATTCTTTACGTTGTTTAATTTGCTTTTCAATGACCGCAAGAACCTGAGCATCGTCAAGCTCTTTGCGCTCATCGACTTCGATTTGCTTAATTGCTGCCTGTAGACTACGAATTACCGTTAACTTATCCATTTCTTTAGCGCGCATAGTCGCTTTTAAAACGTCAGTGATTTGGTTTTTTAAAGTCGTCATCATTTAATCCAGACAGGCAATCACAAATTAATTAGTAAAGGCGAGTAGTACGTACTGATTCACGCGCCAATTTCTTTTGGTAGCGTTTAACAGCAGCCGCTTTTTTGCGCTTACGTTCTTGAGTTGGTTTTTCGTAGAATTCACGCTTACGTACGTCAGCTAAAACACCTGCTTTTTCGCAAGAACGTTTGAAACGACGGATAGCTACGTCTACTGGTTCGCCTTCTTTCAATTTAACTTGTGGCATGAAGAATCCTCATTAAGTTATGGATAAGATCTGGGCGAAATTGCCCACGATCACAAGTGAAGGTCAGTATTTTACTCATTTACATCTCATATCACAAGTCTATAATAGGTTTCGCAATAGAATTGATACAGGTTATAGGCAATTTTATGATCGTTTTAGGCTTAGAAACATCTTGTGATGAAACAGGACTTGCGCTGTATGACAGCGAGTTAGGTTTGCGTGGGCAAGTACTGTATAGCCAAATTAAATTGCATGCAGAATATGGTGGTGTGGTACCTGAATTGGCATCACGCGACCATGTGCGTAAACTTATTCCTTTAATCAATCAATTGCTTGAGCAGAGTCAAGTCAAAAAATCTGAAATTGATGCCGTGGCGTATACACGTGGACCGGGGCTAATGGGCGCACTCATGACAGGTGCATTATTTGGGCGAACTTTAGCTTTTGCCTTAAATAAACCCGCAATTGGGGTGCATCACATGGAAGGGCACATGCTTGCACCATTGTTGTCTGCGACACCACCAGAATTTCCGTTTGTCGCTTTATTGGTTTCGGGTGGACATACACAGCTCATGGCAGCTTATGGCATTGGCCAATATGAATTGTTAGGTGAGTCGATTGATGATGCTGCGGGCGAGGCTTTTGACAAGGTTGCTAAAATGATGGGTTTACCGTACCCGGGTGGGCCAAATATTGCCAAATTAGCCGAACAAGGCGATGCCACAACCTTTGAATTTCCACGTCCAATGTTGCACCAAGGCTTAGAATTTTCATTTAGTGGTTTAAAAACTGCGGTTTCAGTACAAATGAAAAAGTTGGGTGATGCAAACCGTGATGCAGACATTGCGGCAAGTTTCCAAGAAGCGATTGTTGATACTTTGGTGAAAAAATCGGTAAAAGCTTTAAAACAAACGGGTTTAAAACGCTTGGTGATCGCTGGTGGTGTGAGCGCAAATACTCGTTTACGTGAGCGTTTAGAAGCGGATTTAGCTAAAATTCGTGCAGCAGTTTATTATGCAGAACCTGCATTATGTACCGACAATGGTGCAATGATTGCTTTTGCGGGTTATCAGCGTTTAAAAGCAGGGCAACAAGATGGTTTATCTGTAACGACTACACCACGTTGGCCGATGACGGAATTAAGTAATCCAAACGAAGCATAAAGCGGGTTGATGAAAAGAGGTGTAAAAGCCTCTTTTTTCATTTGTATCAACATGATAAATCTTGTTGAAGGTGTTCGGCTTTATTTAAACTCTATGCCAAACTACGAATTAAAAATAAGTTGTGAGAATAAAAGATGTATACGGGACGTTGTTTATGTGGACAGGTTAATTTTTCCATTCAACAGAAAATTCATACAATTTATCATTGTCATTGCAGTTTGTGCCGAAAGCAGAGTGGTACTGGTGCAAATGCTGCAACCTTAGTTCTTCAGCAAAATTTTAACTGGGAATCCGCTAAGAATACTGTCCATACTTATAAGAAGGACAGTGGCTTTACCTCATCTTTTTGTACTCAATGTGGATCCCCTGTACCTAATCAAGTGGGAAAAACGGATTATATGTGGATTCCTTTAGGTCTACTGGAAAATAATCTTCAACCAGAGCGGCGATTAAATTTTTGTCTTCAGTCGAAAACTGCTTGGATACCCACAATCGTTGCAGATCAGCATTATGCTGAATTACCAGAGTGGACGGTATTAGCATCACATTTTCAGTCGGATAGTTGATATTTTAGATATGCCATTTAATAAGAAAATGCCCAATTAAGTTTATTGGGCATTGAATGAATTGAAACATTTTACAAAGATTTTAACTGCGCAGACCCAATCCAGTGCTTCGAGAATTGATAAGCGGCACGACCAGAACGCTGCCCACGCGCCTGACACCAGCGTAAAGCTTCGGCACGCGCTTCAGCGGTGAGTTCCATCTCCGCCTTTTGTAGATAATGCTCCACAATTTCTAAATATAGATTTTGATCCATTGGATAAAACGATAGCCACAGACCAAAGCGATCAGACAATGAAATTTTTTCCTCAATCGCTTCTTGGGGATGCAATTCAGTATATTGTGGTACATCTACACGAGTGACAGGTGTGTTTTCGTGCATAAATTCAGGCAGCAGATGACGTCTGTTACTGGTCGCATAGATAATAAAATTACTGGAACCTGATTGTAATGAACCATCTAAAACACTTTTTAAAGTACGATAATTTTCATCTTCTGCGTTAAAAGCTAAATCATCGCAATAGACAATAAATTTCTCAGGGCGATGCTGAATGATTTTTTGAATTTCTGGTAATTCAGACAAATCATCACGTTCAATTTCAATTAAACGTAATCCTTGATTGGCATACTCAGTCAGCAAGGCTCGTACAATAGATGATTTGCCCGTACCGCGAGAACCTGTAAGTAACACATCATTTGCAGGTAAGCCATTTAAAAACTGCAATGTGTTTTGAATGACTTTTTCTTTTTGCTTTTCGATCCCTTTTAAATCATCTAAATCTATTTTTCTTGGTTGTTGAATCGCCATCAATTGTTGATCTTGCCATTTGAATGCAATAGCAGAAAAGTCGGTTTCTTGTTTTAAAGCAGGTAAACTTTGCTGTAGTTGTTGGAGTACATGCGAAAGTGATAATAAAATGTTGTCGGGTAAATCTAGGTTTGCCATGATAATTCAGCTTAAAAAATTCAGATCATATTGCTACACTTTAAGACTAGCGCAATTGACCTAGAGTTGACAATCAAAGTGTGTTGAGTCATTGACGCGTACGACAAATTTTTAGATATTGTTGTGTATAGTAGGCATAGGCAAGCGTAGTGCTGCGAATAAACTAAAGGATTGAGGAAGGCTATGTTATTTAAAGGTTTTACCGAAGATGTTAATCCGCATCAAGCCTATCGCATAAAAAAGCTCAAGCGCCAAATACAAAATGCCGAATCTTATGAAGAATGGAAAAGTATTGCCATTCGTATAGATGAAGAAACTGGTGCACAAGAATGGAAATATGACAACAGTTCACCATATTTTGACGCGGAAATTATTTCGCATCGTTTAAATTTATTACGCCGCTACCGCACTACCGACCGCAGTCGCGATTTAATTTATATATTGCGTGAAGGTTTAACTTTTGACATCGCCAATATTGCCCATCCAATGTTGTTCACTGCAACTTATGTGGGTACAAAAAAAATTATTGAAGATTATGTTGATGAGGTCAGCAAAAGTTTGGCTTTTGTCGCTTCAGATGAATGTCAGGCTTTCACCAAATCAGAAAAAATAGATTTTTTTCAGCAATGCCAAACGGCATACGGACAACCTGCATTGATGTTCTCTGGTGGTGCAACGCTAGGTTTATTTCACACAGGTGTTTGTAAGGCATTGTTTGAACAAGATTTAATGCCTAAAGTGCTATCGGGTTCGAGTGCAGGCGCAATAATGACTGCAATGTTAGGCATTTCAAAACCTGAAGAAGTACAACATATATTGGGGGGGGAGTCATTTTTCCACGAAGCATTTCAATTTAGACAAATGCGGGAAATTATTAAAGGCAATGGGGGAATTGCCGATGTGCATTATTTAAAAAAATTCCTCATCAAGAACTTAGGCGATACAACATTTCAAGAAGCTTTTCAAAAATCAGGTTTACATATTAATGTGGCGGTTGCGCCTTATGATGCATCGCAAGACTCACGCATTATGAATAGCTTTACTGCGCCAGATTTGTTGGTTTGGAGTGCGGTGTTGGCCTCGTGTGCTGTGCCAATTTTATTCCCACCAGTACGTTTAACTAACAAGCGCTATGATGGTGAACACACTCCGTATATGGGTAAAACCCGCTGGGTGGATGGCAGTGTGCGTAGCGATTTCCCGCAGGAAAAAATGGCACGTTTATATAATATTAATTACACTATTGCCAGTCAGGTCAATCCACATGTAGTGCCGTTTATGCAGGATGATATTAAGCGTTATCGCAAAGATATGCTGAGTTGGCCAGAACGGATTATTCGTCGTCAGGGCAAAGTGATTAGCCGTGGGGTAATGGATTTTGTACGTGAGCGTGCAGGTGCTGTACCGCCAGTGCGTCGTTTGCTAGATCATGGTTATGGCATTGTCGATCAGCGCTATTATGGTGATGTGAATATTGTAGGAAGCTACAACCTGCGCCATTACACATATATGCTGCAAAACCCGAAACCACAATTGTTTAAAATTTTGCAGCGTGAGGGCGAACGCGCGACTTGGCCCAAAATTTCATCAATTGAAACGCATGCACGTGTTGGTAAAACTTTGCAACATTGCTTAGAGTTACTAACTGCACCTCAAAGAGCAGTATCTAATGAAGTCGCAGCAGAAATTCGCCCTAGCGTAAGTGTTGTTTAATGTTTTGAATTTGGATATTGAACAGTTAGACTCTGCGCAGTTCGAGTTGCGTAGTAAAGCAAAAAGTTTGCAACATGGTCGGCATATCTATCGTTTTGAAGATCAAGGGCAGTTTTATTGGCTTAAAGCCCAACAACCAGGTGTTCATGCAACAGTAGAGCAGGGCTTTGCACAAGAATGGAACTTTTATAAACAGTACGCGCAATCATCACATTTATCTTTTTTATTGCCATGTCAATTGATAGATGCTGTACCCATTCATATTCAGTCACATGACATTTCATTTCATTATTTACAGGTCTATTCACGTGCTTTGATTTTGCCTGAAGCAAAAGCCGCTCTTGCGATGGGTAATTTACCTGAGCATATAGAAGAGATTAAACACATATTTTGGCGTGTCTTTGAAGCAGTAGAAGCATTGCATCAATTGGATTGGATTCATGCCGACTTAAAAGCTGAACATCTTGTACAGTTAGATGGACAAATCAAGTTATTAGATTTTGAGCAAGTACAGAAAGTTACAGATATTCAATGTCAGGAGATAACCGCTACACCGCGTTATATGGCGCCAGAGTTATTTCACGGGCAGCCTAAAACTGCACAAAGTGATATTTATGCTTTAGGCATTATTTTTTATGAATGGTTAACGCAACAACGCTTACAGGCAAACAGTTACCATGATTGGGCGTATTTGCACTGTCAAAGATTGCATATTCAACTTCCTGCGCATCTACAGGCATTTTTACCACTATTGAATCACATGTTAGCAAAGCCCTATTCACAGCGTGCGTCGAGTATTGCTGAGTTGAAATTATTGCTTAGTGGCTGAATATGCAGAAGAAAAAATCAAAAAATAGGTTTTTGTTTTATATTTAAACAGTCATTGCGCTTTTTTATAAAAAAGGCTTGTCATCAGGAAGTGATCTCTATAATATACACAGCCATCGGGGACGTGGCGAAATTGGTAGACGCACTGGATTTAGGTTCCAGCGCCGCGAGGTGTGAGAGTTCGAGTCTCTCCGTCCCCACCACTTAAATATCAAGCCAGCTTGATTTTAAGTTATAGAGGATTGGTGTAATGGTAGCATGACGGTCTCCAAAACCGTTCGTCAAGGTTCGAATCCTTGATCCTCTGCCAAATCAAAATCCAACAACTGAGTTGGTACCCAATGTTGGGGACGTGGCGAAATTGGTAGACGCACTGGATTTAGGTTCCAGCGCCGCGAGGTGTGAGAGTTCGAGTCTCTCCGTCCCCACCATACATTAAAGAGCAAGGCAATGACCTTGCTTTTTTATTGCCTGTTATTTTAGCTTTGAATCCTTGCATCTCTTTGACAAAGCTTTGATACATTTCAAGATTTAAAATTCAGCATAAAAAACCCACAAACAGGTTATGGGCAAGATCATCTTTAAATGTTGATGAAATACGATTTGAATTTTTATTTTTGCATCCTATCAAGTTCAACCGTTATCGCATACTTATCGGTATTGTATCAATATTTATGCTTTTAAATGGTCTTCAAATTCCTCGCCTAATTTCATTGCTAAAGCGTTACCTGAAAGTTCACACGTAACCAAACCATACTCTTTTTGAAAGCTAAAAGTGAAACCGTGACCATCCGCCAAATTTTTGACTGAATAGCCTAATTTTTCTAACCAAATACGAAACGCAATTAAATTTTTTGCTTTAACAACTTTTTTCACGAGAGAACTCCCATCCATTCATTTAAATATTAATAGGGATATTTCTTTAATTTTTAAAGGGCAGCAATGTATATCTTTGATTTTTTTTTCACTGATTTTGCGAAATCTAAAGTTTTTTTAAGAAAATAGAATATTTGAAAAGAATTATCAATTTATAAGTTATTGATATTGATTGTTTTTATTAGGGTGGTGCAATTTATTCTAAGGTCTTAAATGTATTGCCTAAAGATGACTTGGAAATATTTTGTTAATAATTTTTAAGTATAGACTGTATTTATTTTCAGCATTAACATAGAGGGGCTTTGTTGCATAAATATGTAAGCATCTGATTTAAATAAATTTAATTTTGGATCAAAAAGCAATCAAAACTTTTAAAATCATATAGTTATGAAATCTTTGTGCAACAAAGCTGCTGTAACAAATGAAATATCACACCTTTCATTAACTATTCGTCAATTTAAAAGTTATCTTTAAGTTCACGTAATTTCTGAAACTCTTCGACACTTTCGGCTCTTAAAAATGGATTGGTTGCTAGTTCTAGTTCGATGCTGCTCGGTAAAGTGGGTTGATTAAGCATGCGTAAACTTTCAATCTGTTGATAACGCTCTTGAATGGAAACATTGTCTGGTTCTACATGCAGTGCAAATTTGGCATTTGCCAATGTATATTCATGTGTGCAATATACTTGAGTACGCGGAGGCAGGGCAGCCAAACGGTTTAAAGATTGATACATTTGCAAATGTGTACCTTCAAAAACGCGCCCACAGCCCATCGCAAATAAAGTGTCGCCACAGAACAATACATCCAACGCATCTATAAAATACACTATGTGCCCCAAGGTATGTCCCGGAACGGAAATAACATCAACCTGTAAATCATGAAAATTAAAATGGTCTTGGTTTAGTAATGGATGTGTGATAAACGGAATTTTGCTTAATTCTTCACGTGGCCCATAAACGGGTAAATTGCGTTTTGCAATGAGTTCAGGCACACCGCCAATATGGTCTTGATGCCAATGCGTCAACCAAATTTGTGCAATATCTAAACCATGATTTTGACAAAAATTTTCAACAGGTTTGGCATCGGTCGGGTCAACGACCACCACTTGTTTGCTGGCACAATGTTCAAGCAACCAAATATAGTTTTGTGATGGCTTTTGCGCATCAATAAGATGGACTTGGTAGTGCATGCTCGATTCCTGGAACTTAATTGTTTGTGACTATTACAGCATGCTTTTACTGGTGTGTAAAAGTGTCTCCCAAAGTAGCATGTTATTGCTTTGCTGTGTAACTGTGTGGTGATGAATAAAACGTGTAAAGATAAAATAGAGATAAAAATCAAATCCAAAAAAAATGCCGTGTTTAACACGGCATTTTACAACAGAGATTCGGTGAAGTCTTAGCGGATTTTTGCCAAGAAACGACCTAAACGTGTCATTGCTTCACGTAATTCATTTTCTGCTGGCAAGAACACCACACGGAAATGATCAGGCGTTGGCCAGTTAAAACCTGTACCTTGAACCAACAAAACTTTTTCTGCTTTGAGTAAATCGAGCATTAACTTTTCGTCATCTTCAATTGGATAGACGTTTGGATCAAGTTTCGGAAAGCAATACATTGCGCCTTCAGGTTTGACACAAGACACACCAGGAATGTCGTTCAGCATTTCCCATGCAATGTTACGTTGTTCGTATAAACGACCACCTGGACGAATTAAGTCATTGATAGACTGATAACCACCCAATGCCGTTTGAATCGCGTATTGCGCCTGATGGTTGGCGCACAAACGCATAGACGCCAGCATGTCTAAACCTTCAATGTAGTCTGCAGCACGTGATTTATCGCCTGTAATTGCCATCCAGCCCGAACGGAAGCCTGCGATGCGATACGATTTAGACAAGCCATTGAATGAAATACAGAGCTGATCACCTGCTAAAGCCGCAACTGCAACATGCTCAATGCCGTCATAAATAATTTTGTCATAAATTTCATCGGCAAATAAAATTAAGTCATATTTTTTTGCCAATGCTACAATTTGTTCCAACACATGACGTGGATAAACCGCACCCGTTGGGTTGTTTGGGTTAATAATGACAATACCACGCGTATTTGGCGTGATTTTACTTTCCATATCAGCAATGTCTGGATACCAAAAGTTTTCTTCATCACATTTGTAATGAATGGCAGTACCGCCCGATAAATTTACTGCTGCAGTCCAAAGCGGGTAGTCAGGCATAGGCACCAGCATTTCATCGCCATCGTCCAGCAAGCCTTGCATTGCCATAACAATCAGTTCAGATACGCCGTTGCCAATATACACATCATTGACATGCATATCGAAAATGCCTTTTTGCTGATAGTATTGACAAATTGCTTTACGTGCAGGGAAAATTCCTTTGGAGTCGGTATAACCAATTGCATTGGGTAAGTTCAATGCAACATCATTAATAATTTCCTGTGGCGCTTCAAAACCGAATGGGGCAGGGTTGCCAATATTCAGTTTAATAATTTTATGGCCGGCCTCTTCCATTTCATTGGCCGCTCGTAACACAGGTCCGCGAATGTCGTAGCATACATGCTCAAGTTTTGATGATTTTTTTATTTCGCGTGGTGTCGTGTTACCTAGTACGGACATAGTTGCATCCAATGATAAGAAGATAAATAAATTATAGATTACTGAAATATCACAATCTATGCTGAAATTTAGCTAGATATTTTGCAAGCTCTAGCGTAAATATAGAAGTACTGAAGCATGACACTGAATGTCAAAGATTTAAAGGAGTTAGTGATGGGAAAACTCAATAAAACAGACCGAGAATGGCAAAGAGAGTTATCACCAGAGGAATTTCGGATTACACGTCAAAAAGGTACAGAGCCTGCTTTTACGGGGAGATATTGGAATACTCAACAAGAGGGTATTTATACCTGTCGTTGTTGCGGTACAGCGCTTTTCTCATCAGAAACAAAATATGACAGCGGTTGCGGTTGGCCAAGTTTCTTTCGTCCCCTTCAGCCAGGGGTGATTGAGGAGCATCAGGATGACTCGCATGGTATGCAGCGTACCGAGATTGTTTGTCATCATTGTGACGCACATTTAGGGCATGTTTTTAATGATGGCCCACAGCCAACGGGATTACGCTATTGTGTCAATTCGGCTTCTTTAGAACTCAAAACAGAAGAAAAAAATGATGAGGAAAATTATCCATGACTAACATTTATCAATTTGAAGCCGAGTTGTTAGATGGACAAAATAAAGCCTTTAGTGATTATGAAGGGAAAGTTTTGTTGATTGTAAATACAGCCAGTAAATGTGGTTTTACGCCTCAATTTGCAGGTTTAGAAAAGTTATATCAACAATACAAAGATCAGGGGCTAGAAATATTGGGCTTCCCGTGCAATCAGTTTGGTGGGCAAGATCCGGGCTCCAATGAGCAAATTGGGAGCTTCTGCCAAAAAAACTATGGTGTCAGTTTTCCAATGTTTAATAAAATTGATGTAAAAGGTCCTGAAGCACATGCGATTTTCCGTTACCTGACCAACAACAGTAAAGGTATTTTGGGTAATGGAATTAAATGGAATTTCACTAAGTTTTTAATTGGTAAAGATGGCAAGGTATTGAACCGCTTTGCTCCGACCACCAAACCTGAGGATTTACAGGCGGAAATTGAAAAGGCTTTACGATAAAGGTTCGCGCTTGTGCAAATAAGATAATTAAGGCGATAAGATGATCGCCTTAAATATAATTGAAATCATTAACTTATAAAATTGCTTTAAGACGTTGAATTACTTGTTCACATTGTGCCAAATCTGCAACCAAAGCTAAGCGAACATGGTTTTCACCTGGGTTACCTTGTGCAGTTTCACGAGATAAATATCGCCCTGGAAGCACTTTAATATGCGCTTTTTCCATCAACATTTTCGCAAAGTTTTCATCATGATCGACTTTGAGCCAGTAATAAAAACCTGCATCTGGTTTTTTTAATGGCAATAAATGCCCAAGCTCCGTTTGAAATAATTCAAACTTGGCGCGATATAGCATACGGTTATCTTCAACGTGCTGTTCATCATCCCAAGCTGCAATAGAGGCTAATTGGTGTTGTACAGGCATTGCCGCACCATGATAGGTACGATATTGCAAATAAGGTTTTAAAAAGTTTGCATCGCCCGCAACAAAGCCTGAGCGCATACCAGGTAAGTTTGATCGTTTAGACAAAGAATGGAATACGATACAGTTTTTGTAGTCATCGCGTCCAAGTTCGGCACAGACTTCCAGTAAACCTGTAGGCGCTTGGTCAAACCATAATTCTGAATAACATTCATCGGATGCAATGACAAAATTATATTGATCTGAAAGGGCAATCAGCTTTTTAAATTGTGCTTTTGAAAGGACTGCACCCGTTGGATTTCCTGGTGTACAGACAAACAATAATGCGGTTTTCTCCCAGACTTCTGCAGGTACGGCATCAAAATCACCCAAGTAATTATTGTCTTCGGTGCAATTGATGAAATAGGGTTGAGCGCCTGCCAATAAAGTTGCCCCTTCATAAATTTGATAAAATGGATTGGGCATCACTACATAAGGTGCATCTTCACGTCGAATCAAGGCTTGTACGAAGGAAAAAATCGCTTCACGTGTTCCTGAAACGGGGAGAACTTGTGTGTCTGGATTAACTTGCTTTAAATGAAAGCGTTGTGTCAGCCAATTGGTAATGCTGTGACGTAATTCAGGCAGACATTTGCTGTTCGGATACGTCGATAAATGCTGAAAATTATCAATAATAGCTTGTTTGACAAATTCAGGTGCAGGATGTTTAGGTTCGCCAATAGATAGTGGAATTAACGGCAAATTTGCAGGTTGTACGTCCTGAAATAGTTTGTTTAGCTTTTCAAAAGGGTAAGGATGTAATAAAGACAAACTTGAGTTCATGGATGTTCCGTAAATTGAAGTTAATGTTGACCACAGACCTGATTAGAGGCCTCATCTAAAGCAGCTTTGAGCCGGATTGCAAAGGTATCTGCTTCAGATTTATTCATTGGTTTGCCATCTTTTTTGGTGACAAAGAAAATATCTTCGGCACGTTCGCCCAAGGTGGCAATTTTGGCGGAGTGAATATCTAAGCCTTGCATCATAAACAAGCCACCAATTTTGGCGAGTAAACCAGGATGATCTAGTGTGGCAATTTCAACCATATTTTGATTTAGTGCTGCATTGAACGTCACTTCTACTGTATTTTCAATGTCAAAATGGCGTAATTGACGCGGAATACGACGTTGCATCAGACCTGGATATTTATCTGACTGGCTCAAGGCATTGACCAAAGCCTCAATCACCATTTCTTCACGTTCAGGGTCTGTTAAGAGTGTGCCAAAACGGTCTAAAACCACATAAGTATCCAAACTAAAGGCTTTGGTCGCAGTAATAATTCGTGCATCCTGAACATCAAGGTTCATGCGGTCTAAAATGGCGACAGTCGTGGCAAATAAGTTGGGTTGGTCTTGAGTGTAAATAAAGATTTGTACCGCATCTTGTGCTGATTTTCGGTGCGCGCGCATGAGCACTAATGGTGCAGGATTATCACCATGCTCCAAAATTGCGCGGGTATGCCATGCAATTTCATCTGCAGATTCTTTAATAAAGTATTCATCGCCCAGTTCTTGCCAGACTTTTTCAACAGCACTCAGTTCAAAATCATTGACCAGTAATTCGCTGGCAGCAAATTTAGTGTCTTCAATCAGCATTTGATAATCGACTGGACGCCCAAGCCCTGAACGAATGACATCACGCGCTTGTGTGTAAAGTTGGCGCATTAAGGATGCGCGCCATGAGTTCCAAAGTGTTGGATTAGTCGCGTTAATATCAGCAACGGTTAAGGTATAGAGATAATCTAAATGCTCCATATCTCCCATTTTTTCGGCAAATTCTTTGACCACATCGGGGTCGGAAATGTCTTTTTTCTGTGCTGTAACTGACATCAATAAGTGGTTTTTTACCAACCATGCCACAAGGTTACATTCACGCTCGGTAAAACCATGTTTACGGCAAAACTCGATCGCATCTACCGCACCAAGCTCACTATGATCACCGCGACGACCTTTGGCAATATCATGAAAAATCGCAGCCAAATAAATAATGTCACGACGGGCGAGACGTTGAAATACCGAGCTGACCACAGGAAAATCTTTCGCAAATTCAGGTTCTTTGAAGCGGCTTAAATTGCGCAGCAATAGTAGAGTGTGGGCATCGACTGTATAAATATGGAATAAGTCATATTGCATTAAGCCTGTAATTTGTCCAAAAGCAGGGATGTAATTGCCCAAAACGCCTAAGCGTTTCATAGTCACCAAGGTATTATACAAACGGTGTGGTGAGCGCAAAATTGCCATAAACAGCGCTTGATGGGTGGGATCATCACGGAAACTTTGGTCAATTCGCTTGGCTGCAAGTGTTAGTAAGCGCAGTGTTCGTGCACGAATTCCTTCAATTTCAGGTCGATTGGCCAGTAAATAGAAAATTTCTAAAATTGCACTTGGTTTTTCTGAGAAAATTTTGTGGTGCTGCACGGCAAGTTTGCCATCGACCAGTTTAAAATTTTCATTAATTTCTTCAATATTACGTTCATAATTAGGCAAACGCGGGGTAATGACCGACTCATTAAAGTAGGCCAGCAACATTTCATTTAAAGTTGAAACTTGCTGTGCAGAGCGATAATAACGTTTCATAAATTGTTCAATTGGGTAGTTTTGTGGTTTACCTTCCTCTCGAACATAGCCAAAAGTTGCTGCAATATCTCTTTGATAATCAAACAATAAACGGTTTTCATCACGTTTGGTCAAACGGTGGAGATGATGACGTATTTCCCATAAAAAGCTTTCAGCTTCTTCGAGTACACCTAATTCAAACTCTGAAATAAAACCTAAATGTACCAAGTCGTAAATACGATTGACCCGAAAATGGCGTTTGGCAATCCAGCCAATCTGATTGATGTCACGAATACCGCCGGGAGCATTTTTAATATCGGGTTCTAAATTACTTTCGGTGTCATTGTGCTGCGCGTAACGTTTGCTTTGTTCCTCCATTTTGGCATCAAAGAATGTTTTATCTGTCCAAGTTTGCGAAACAATACGACGCGGCCATTTGGTAAGTTGTTGATTTCCCGTAATTAAACGTGCTTCAATCAAGGCGGTTGCAACAGTCAAATCACTGGTTGCCTGAATCACACAGTCTTGAATAGTCCGTACGCTGATGGCAGGTTTGAAATTGCCAACATCCCATAAAGACGAAATAAAAGTCGAAATAAGTTGTTCTTGTTCTGCTGTGATTGCATCTTCCGACAACACCATAATATCGACATCGGAATAAGGGAGCATTTCTTTGCGTCCATAGCCACCCACCGCAAATAGGCTTAAATCGGTTTTGTCTAATTCGGCATGTTGCCATAAAAAGGTGAGCGCTTCATCAATCAGGTTAGAACGCGCCAAAATCACTTCACGAATGGATTGTCCATTTTCAAAACATTGTTGTAGCTGATTTTCGACATCGGTGCGCCATTGGTTAATGGCCTGAATGTCATGGTTGCTTTTTACATAATTCAGCAAGGGTAATGTAATGATCATGGACAATTCCGTTATGCAATGACGAGCTTAATTTTGATTTTCGTTTAAATGTACGCGAACAGTCTCCGCAGTATGCTGAGCTAGCTCACGCGCTTTCTCTGTGGTTTCTGCACGCGCAGTCGCAACACCCATACGACGACGTTCAAAACCTTGAGGCTTGCCAAATAAACGTAAATCTGTATCGGGATGTGCTAATGCAAGATTCAAGCCAGAAAATGAAAGATTTGTTGCATCAACACCTGCATAAATCACTGCACTGGCTGCAACGCTATGGCGTGTGGTATTGACAGGTAAGCCTAAAATTGCGCGGGCATGTAATTCAAATTCACTTTGGAATTGTGATGCCAATGTCACCAAACCTGTGTCGTGTGGACGTGGAGATACTTCACTGAACCAGACTTTATCGCCTTTCACAAATAGTTCTACACCAAAAATACCGCAACCACCTAATGCAGTAGTCACTTTGTGTGCAATTCGTTTGGCTTCAGTCAAGGCAGCATCACTCATAGCTTGAGGTTGCCAGCTTTCTACATAGTCGCCTGCATCTTGACGGTGACCAATTGGCTCGCAATATGAAGTTTCGATCGCACCAGTTTCTGCGTTTTTAGAACGTACGGTTAATAAGGTAATTTCAAAATCGAAGTCAATTTGTGATTCCACAATTACTGTGCCTTGATTGACGCGTCCGCCTGTTTGAGCATATTCCCAAGCGGTATCAACTTCATCAAAACAGGTCACACGCGATTGTCCTTTGCCTGAGGAAGACATCACAGGTTTTACAAAGTTGGGATAACCAATGTCATCACACGCAGCACGGAAAGATTCGAGT
Source organism: Acinetobacter sp. PW68 (assembly GCF_020982655.1). Lineage (NCBI taxonomy): Bacteria > Pseudomonadati > Pseudomonadota > Gammaproteobacteria > Moraxellales > Moraxellaceae > Acinetobacter > Acinetobacter sp. PW68. Next base: position 1,016,544 of record NZ_JAHZSX010000001.1, read on the forward strand.
GAATTGGCAAAGCGATAAGCTGATGTTGGTAAACCTAATTCTTCGGCAGCTAAACGACGAATACCTTCACGGTTCATGGTCAAATTTACTGCTTTGGCAGATGGAATGACGGTTGCAATATTTTGCGCTTCAATTTCAAGTAAAACGGATGTCGCAATGGCCTCAATTTCAGGCACAATTAAATTGGGTTGAATTTTTTCAATCAATTGTTTTAATTCTGTGGCATCTGCCATGTTTAAAGTATAAGCATAATGTGCGACTTGCATGGCTGGTGCATGGTCGTAGCGATCGGCAGCATGTACTTCTACGCCTAAGCGTTGCAGTGAAATTACCACCTCTTTACCGAGTTCCCCTGAACCCAATAGCAAAACTTTAAAAGCAGAAGATTGAAGGGGAGTACCAATGGTCACGCTCATGTGAATCGTCCTTGCTAAAGTGGGCTTTTAGCATAGCAGAACTGTTCAATGAGTTAAGCCCTGTTTGCAACAAAATCATGATTTTGTCATCTACTTATATTGCATTCAGTGCTTTAAAGTAGTTAAGAGTGAATCTTGAAATAGATCATTTGGGCGATTTAAGCTCTAAGCCATAGACACATTAGAATGAAAATGGCACATAGGTATAAATTAAACCATAGGTGATGGCTGCGGTAAGTGTGGCAGGTACGATTTTCTTAAACTTAAAATACAAACTTGTGAGTGCTAAAAAGCCAATTAACATCGCAAAACTTTTATTGGGTGTTTCAAGCAAAGGTGGCAAGGTTGCAACTACGAGCATAGAGCTAATTGCGGCAATGCCAATACTGCTCAAAGCGATTTTGAGCCATAACGCACCACGTTGCCGTGAGCCTTGTTGAAACTTTTGAATCACAAAAAATGGCCCAAAACGTGAGGCGAAATTTGCGATACCGACCACAATCCCGACCAAAATAATTTCCAAACTCATGATTTTGCTCCTGTATGTTCAGGGTCGGGCTGTTTTAATACATAGTGTTTAAATAATCCCGCCAAAATACCTGAAGAAATCCCAATAAAAATTGCAGCAGATAAGTCAATAAAATAACAAGCCACGGCAGACACTAAAATGGTGATTCCCACAACAAAGGTTTGTTTCTTTTCAAAAGCGGCCAGTAAGAAGCTAAGGAATAACGCGGGTAATAAAAAGTCGAGTGCCGCTTGCAAAAACTGTGGCATTTTAGTGACTTGGTCAGCAAATAATCCGCCTAACAATGAGCCCAATGCCCAAGACAACCAACTAAATAAACTCAGTCCAAGCATCCATGATTCAGACCATTCCTGACGGCGTTGTGACAGTTTAATCATGCCTGAGGCAAAGACTTCATCAGTCAGACCCCATGACCAAATTGCGGTTTTTTTGAGGTTTAAACGATCTTGAATCAGGTTTTGTAAGGCAGGGCCGTAAAGTAAATGTCGAATATCCAAGGCGATTACCGTTAAGGCGGTCATCCAAATTGAGGTTCCACTGCCTAATAATGCAACGACTAAAAATTGACTTGCACCTGCATACATCGAGCAAGATAAAAATAAGGCTTCCCATGCGCTAAAGCCGAATTGAGTAGCAGAAACACCAAAAGCAAAAGAAACAGGTAGATAGGTGAAAATAATCGCCTGACTATCTTTTGCACCTTGCCAAAAACTTGCTGCGGGCGCAGTTTGAATATTGTGTACGGACACGACACACCTTGTGGGAGAAAGTTGAACGATGGGTCAAATGAAGATTGTGTATTATACTTGAATTCATTAGCATGATGCCGAATTGTTTGTATGGGCGAACCGATATGTTGAAATTGAAAACACCTGTAATCCTGCTTGCTTCAATGTTATGCAGTAGCCTGTTATTGCAAGGGTGTAGCAATGACAACAACCCGAAAAAAACAGTAGAAATCAAGCCTGCGCCAAAACTCACCAATGATGCGACTGTATATGCGCAAGCCGCGTGGGAATTGATGAATGAAGTTGAGCCGTACGTGTATCGTAAACAGCGTAATTTAATTGAAGATAAAGTCCGCAAACCTGCCCGTAAATTAAGTACCGACTGGCGTATTAATGTCAAAATGACCGACTCTGTAACTGAAGGGAAATATGCGCTGTGTCGTAAAGCCCTGACTAGCTTGGAAATTTGGGCGCGTGCGACGATTGACAGTTCAAGCAGTCTTGCGCAAAAACAAGCTGATTATGAACGTGATAAAAAACAATGTGCTGATGCTTTGGCACACCCTGAGTTGGGCAATACCGACCCGAAACAAAAGGGTAATGTGGTACAGTTTTAGTTGAGGTTGCTTTGCACTGATCTGATGCAGAATCGCCCATAAAAAAACCTCGATGCTTACATCGAGGTTTGTTGTTGAATCAATGCTTTGCTGCAAGCATTGTTCTAAAACTAAGCAATAAAAAAATTAAACATTAAAGCGGAAGTGTAAAACATCACCGTCTTGAACGATATAAGTTTTACCTTCTAAGCGCCATTTACCTGCATCTTTTGCACCTGCTTCGCCGTTATATTGTACGAAATCTTCATAAGCAATACATTCTGCGCGGATAAAGCCTTTTTCAAAGTCAGTGTGAATTACGCCTGCTGCTTGTGGTGCAGTTGCACCTACTTTCACTGTCCAAGCACGGACTTCTTGTACGCCTGCAGTAAAGTAAGTTTGCAGACCTAACAGCGCATAACCTGCACGAATCACTACGTTCAGACCTGGTTCTTCCATACCAAGAGCTTCTAAGAACTCTGCACGGTCTTCATCTTCAAGCAATGAAATTTCGGCTTCAATTTGGTTGCATAAAGGAACCACAATCGCATTTTCTTCTGCAGCAAGTTTTTTAACTGCATCTAAGTGCGGGTTGTTTTCAAAGCCATCTTCAGCCACGTTGGCAATATACATGGTTGGTTTTAAGGTTAATAAACCAAAACCACGAACCAATTTGCGTTCATCGTCATCTAAATTGGCTGCACGTGCAGGCTTGCCATCATCTAGTAAAGGTTGAATTTTTTCTAAAACGGCTTTGGTCGCTACGGCTTCTTTATCGCCACCTTTGGCAGATTTTGCTAAGCGTGTAATGGCTTTGCTTACCGTTTCTAAATCGGCCAAAGCAAGTTCGGTATTGATGGTTGCAATGTCATCTAATGGGTCAATTTTACCATTTACGTGAATCACGTTTTCATCTTCAAAGCAACGAACCACATGCGCAATTGCATCGGTTTCACGAATGTTGGCAAGGAATTGGTTACCTAAACCTTCACCTTTAGATGCACCTGCAACCAAACCTGCAATATCCACAAATTCCATCGTGGTGGGTACTACACGTTGTGGATTTACGATTTCTGCCAATTTGTCCAAGCGCGAATCTGGCACAGGTACAATGCCTGTATTTGGCTCAATGGTACAAAACGGGAAGTTTTCCGCTGCAATTGCAGCTTTGGTTAAAGCATTAAAAAGCGTAGATTTACCAACGTTTGGCAGGCCCACAATACCACAATTAAAACCCATGAATAACTCACAACGTGTTATTTAAAATTAGGCACGATTTTACATGAAAGGGCAGATAAAGTCAGGTCATCGAACAGATGTTTCTCCAATCCAACGTGCTTGGCGTTGTTTGTTGAATTTCTAGCAGGAATTGATTTTGTAGTGTTGACTGTCTCGCCTGAATTTTGAATAAAAATTACATTGTAATTATAAGAAGCTATGACTAAAGTATGACAAGCACAGTATTGATACTGCTTTGGATATCAAAATTTAAATATGGAGATTTTATGCGCATCTTATACCAGTTTCCTTTGTCTCATTTTTGTGAGAAAGCTCGCTGGTTATTGGATCATAAAGAGTTATATTATGAAGCGCAAAACTTAATTCCAGGTGTGCATCGCGCTTTTGCCCAATTAAAAACAGGGCAAAATAAATTACCTATTTTACGTGATCAAGAGCGTTGGATAGCAGATTCGACTCAAATTGCGTTATATTTGGACGATATTTATCCCGAACATGCCTTGTTACGCAGTGATGCTGAGCAATATAAACATGCCTTAGCCATAAATACTTTGGCTGATGAATTGGGGCAGCATGTGCGTCGTTGGGGTTTGGCGCATACACTATCTGAAAGTGAAGAACCTCTGGAAATTTTAATTGGTGAAAAAGGCTATTTGCGTCAATTTTCTAAATATTCCAAGCCAATTATTAAAGCTTTGGTATCTAAGGGTTATCAACTTGATCAAGATAAAGTCGCAGAATCTAAACAGCGGATGGATGAATTAATTGTCATTTTAAATCAACATTTGATTGATAATTATGGACGTTATTTTGTAGGTGAGCGTTTAGGTTTAGCCGATATTTCAGTGTGTTCGATGCTTGCACCTATTTTAGAAATTTCAGGTACGCCGTGGGAAAAAGAACACGATGAAGTCATTTCTGAAGAATTTAAAGATTATAAAAAGTATTTGCTGGATTTGCCTTTAGGACAATATGTTTCTCGTATTTATCAAACTGAGCGTAATGCACGTGTAGATTGGCGCGGTATTTGAATGTTATTGCCTTAATAAACCTACGTGCAATCTGCGCCTATTTTTGTATACTGATGGCTAAAACCCTAGAGCCAAGAATTAGAACAAAGAATTTTAGTGATTCTAATTAAAATTCTGTACTGAGTTTGGCAGCGTATTGTGCTTATTGTTGAGCGCCTCTGTTTTTAATACATTTCTTAAACTTGCAAAAAATAGACGGCTATGATTGTGACAATTTATGAACGAAGCCGTTATTGATTGGATTGTTGAGAATTTAAATCTTTCAAAACAATAGGTTCAATGAAATCCCCTTTGTCAATGTAGTTGCTCTAGCGATCAGCGGTTATTTCTAAAACATAAAGATTTTGCTTTACTCATGGAAAGAATTTTCATTAAAAATGCTTAGTCTGCAAAACAATTCAAGTATAATGGCGGTATGTGTTTAATTTTTATCTGATTAAATTGAGTGCTTAAAATGGAATTGGATCGTTACGATAAGCATATTTTAGAAATTTTAAGCTATGAAGATGTCAATTTGAATGAGCTTTCCGAGCGGGTTAATTTGTCGGTAAGTTCAGTGCATCGACGTATTAAAAGTCTGATCGATCATAAAATTATTTCAGGTTTAAAGCGTGAAATTAATTATCAAAAACTGGGTTTTAGTTTACATGTGTTGTTGCAGGTATCTTTGAGCAAACACGATACTGATATTTTTGCCAAATTTTTGGAAGAATTAGAAAGTATTCCTGAAGTGATACGCGCATTTTTGGTGACAGGACAGGCTGCAGATTTTATTGTAGAGGTTGTGGCACGAGATATGGAAAATTACAGTGAAATTTTACTAAAAAGGATTGGTAAAATTGAGCATGTGGCAGGTTTGCATTCTAGCTTTGTGATTAAAGAATATGATGTTTTAAACTGTCATGGTTTATTAAATAAAGTTTAATTTATTAGAATTATTTTGTGTGATCTATTAAAAACGCACGATAACGTGCGTTTTTAGGAAGTACAGTTAGACAGATTATGCGTCTAATTGTGCTAAAACCTCATCGGAGAATTCAACGTTGGTGTAAACGTTTTGAACATCGTCTAAATCTTCAAGCATATCAATCATTTTCATGATTTTTTTTGCTTGGTCGATGTCTGTAATTTCTGCTTTGGTCGATGGACTCATAACCACTTCAGCATTGTCAGATTTCAAACCTGCTGCTGTTAGCGCATCTTGAACTATACCAAAAGCTTCTGGCGTAGTAATAACCAAAATACCATCTTCAGACACTTCAATATCTTCTGCGCCAGCTTCTAAAGCCACTTCCATCACTTGATCTTCTAAAGATGAATCTTCAAATGAAATTTCACCACGTTTGGTGAATAGGAATGCTACAGAACCATTGGTGCCTAAGTTACCGTCAGTTTTAGAGAAACAGTGACGTACATCTGGCACGGTGCGGTTTAAGTTGTCTGTCATGGTTTCTACAATAACCGCAACACCACCTACACCATAACCTTCATAGGTTACTTCTTTAAGATCGTCGTTATCTTCACCGCCTGCACCACGCTGGATGGCACGGTTAATGACGTCACGTGTCATGTTAACTGAAAGTGCTTTTTCCACAACAGCACGTAAACGAGGGTTACTTGCCGCATCTGGACCGCCGAGCTTTGCAGCAGTTGTTAATTCACGAATAAATTTGGTAAACAACTTACCACGACTAGCATCTTGTTTGGCTTTACGATGCTTAATGTTGGCCCACTTGGAATGACCCGCCATGCGAACTATGCTCCTTACAGATTGGCAGTATGCCTATCAAAATTGCGCCCATTCTAACATAAGCCCTTTTTTTAGATAAAGGGCAGAGTTTTAGGTTTTTTAAGTGTTGCTTTGAGTTGTTTTTGGCTCAGGAATGACAATATCTAAGCCCACTTGTTCTTTATATAATTGTTGGATAAGTGCCATATCGTGATCTAAATCTGTCGGATAGATTTTGCCAAAAATCCCACCTTGTTTGGTTTGTGAGTTGGCATACATTAAAACGATAGGCTCATTGGCTGCTTTGGCAATATGCCAAAAACCTGTACGAATTGGCTTGCGGGCTTCACCTGTTTTTGCGCGAGTTGCTTCGGGTGCGATGACCAAATTGAAATGTTCATTTTGATCAAAAAGTTCAATCATTTGCGAAACTATATCTTTGCTAGATTTACGGTCGACTGGAATGCCGCCGATTTTTTCCAAAATGGGTTTAAGCGGCCCTTTAAAAAGCTCTTTTTTAATTAATCGGAATCCTGCTTAAGCCGATGATTCCATAATTTGAATTATTGGCTTATTCCGATGGGTTAATTGATATGCACATAACGAAGCATATATTCCACTAAGAAATCCATGAATACTACGTGCTTTACTCGTTACTAAATTGTATTGATCTTTCAATAAGCTAAATAATGTTTCTATCTTATTGCGTTGCCGTAGGTGATATTAATCTGGTCAATGTTTGAGTTGTTTTTGGAAGTGAGTAAAGAGAAGCGTTTAAAATTTCATCGGGCAAATTTTCGGAAAGTGAAGGTGTATTTTTTTATTTCAATAATAATCAAATTTGTCTGATGATTATCTATACCGCAATTTCTGAAAATAGCTTGTTTTTTTAACAAAACTTCGCTAGTATTCTTTGCGCTTGAACTTGTTGAATTATAACAAATTCAATTTTAGGGCCTATAGCTCAGTCGGTTAGAGCAGCGGACTCATAATCCGTTGGTCGACAGTTCAAGTCTGTCTGGGCCCACCATATAAAACAACCACTTAGGTGCATTAATCCTAAGTGGTTTTTTTGTTTTTAGATTCTGGTAAGCAAATGGTAAGCAGCTTAAATCAACATTATTTTTAACAGGCTTTGTTGTATAAAGACTTTAAAGATAGAATTTACTGTAATTACTCAAATTCAAGTGAAAACGTGGGTATGGGGGCGATCTAATTCTGTAAATTTATTTAAGACGGCTATACGTGCATTAATCTCATTGATCTGACTGTCAAAATTCCTTGTGCTGAGTTTATCGCCTAATAATTTGATGCAATGCATCTCGGTTTCGACCAAGTTATCGCCGTTGATGCCATAGACCACTTTTTCCAAATGCTTATCACTAGACGCTTGACCATTTCAATAATTTATTCCTCTCTATATATTTCGTTCACTTGCCTTTCCAAAACTTTAAACTTTTCCTTAGTAGAATCACCGTATGTGTTTTTAGGTCTAAAATCACGTGTTGGGAGTGTTTAATGTCATAAGCCTGTCTGTATAGGCAGAGTCGATTGTTCGGCGTCAACTATCTTGGCCGGTTCGCGTCAATTATGATGGCCGGTTAGGTTTTCTCATTTTTCCTACTTCCAGCTTGTTTTAACTGATGTTGTTTTCGATAGCTTTCTCCTTCTAATTCTATAATTGTCGCGTGGTGGATCAGCCGATCTATGGCCGCTACCGTCATCATGCTGTCTGGGAAGATCTGATCCCATGCACTAAACGGGTGATTGGCTGTGATGATCAGGCTACCGCTTTCATATCGATGCGCGATAAATTCAAACAGTACCTGGGTTTCTGCATCGGTTTTTTTCACATAACCAATGTCATTTATCTGACCACCCGATATTTCAAAATAAACGGGAAGCCCACCGCTATCTACAGCGAGATGAATTTTTGTAGAACTCCCACCCCGACTTTTTCCTATCGCTTCATCTGAACTGCTTGCGGCTCCGCTACTGTCTTGATGCGCTTTGACAATACTTCCATCAATAAACAACCATTCTGGATCATTATCGGACGATATGCTTTGAAACCATTTTTGTAACACACCTTTCTTTGACCAAAGGTTAAAGCGCTTAAATACAGAGTTCCAACGACCGAATCTTTCAGGCAAATCTCGCCACTGAATGCCTGTGCGCATACGATAAAGTATGCCTTCCAGTGTATTTCGGTGTTCATATTTATTGTAAACACGCCCTGTCTCTTTAAGTATTTGCTTTAGGGCTTCCTAGGCGTTATCTGTTAGCATTGTCCTTGGCATAGCAACGTCCGTTCTCGGTGGTATTTTTGATTTTTGGCGAAACCATTATACCTTGTTGCTATGCCGTTCATTTTTCACTCAAAGATCAACAGCCTCTAGTAAGGCACGTACTTGAAGCACTTAAAAGATAAAAATAAAGGCTCTCTAATGTGTTTAGGAGCCATCTAACTTATAGTTGTTTCGGGTGAGGCTTATTTGTTTTTGTGCTCCAGTGCTGTAAGTGATGTACCTACGATAAATATAGACACGACAAACAAGACTAAATCTTTTAGCAAAAACTGGCCAGGAACCACAGAGATCGCAGGAAACCCAAGAGATGCCTCAAAAACACCGGGTGTAGTCAGCATGAACGACAATGTCGTAAAAAAGAGTCCGGTTGAAAGTACACCGCCCAAGATTGCGAGCTTAGGGGAGAAAACTCGTGCAGCGATTAACAGGCCAACTGAAATTTCAAGCACACCCAGAAAATTTGAGAATCCTTGAATGCTGAGGAAGCTATACATCCACGAAAGCAGAGGGCTATTACTAACAAAACCATGTATACCGTTTGCTTCGTAGCTAGTGAATTTCATGCCACCAAACCACAAATATATTATCGTCATGGCAACGTAGATGCCACCTATACCAAACTTAGTGATTTTTGCACCGAGATTATTACTAAGGGTATTGGTAGTCTGGACACCATTTTCAATTTCGGGAATAGTCATCTTATATCTCCAATTATTTTTAGCCATGTGGACTCACTCTATGTAGCCCACTAAAATGATATGACTCTTGAGAAAAACTATATGTTTACTCGAGTCGAACCTAACTTAGGTAATTGCTGTAGTTGAGCACCAATGGATTAGACATCAATGCCTAGTGGTTGAACGGCCGGGAAGTCGACCTCGGTCTGTGTCACTTCGTTAACGTAGTTAGTGAAAGTGTTCAGGGCAACAGCCAACAGAATATCCACTACATGTGCATCACTGTAGCCAGCGTTCAGCACCGCTTGGACCTGGTCATTGCTGACTTGCCCGCGCTGGCGGACTACGGCGGCAGCAAAACGCACGGCTGCGTCGGCCTTAGGGTCATTTGATGCACCGCTGCGGTTGGCAGTGAGTTCAGCATCATCAAGCTTGGCCACCTTACGGCCTAGGAAGGAATGGGCAGCAAGGCAATAATCGCAGCCGTTGATCTCAGCGACGGCTAGGGCAATACGCTCAAGAGTCGCTGTACCCAAGCCGCCCTGTGCTGATGCTGCGCTCAATTGCAGGTAGCCAGTCAGCGCAGCAGGGCTGTTGGCAACGACGCGGAACATGTTAGGAACGCGGCCCAGTTGTTTTTCCACAGCCTTGAGTGAGGTATGGGTAGCAGTAGGCGCGGCGTCGATTGTGGTAGGGGTGTTCAAACGTGACATAAATTTCTCCTAGTGATTTGAAAGACAGCACGCTGTATTGGCGTGGAATAAATTGTATTTAAGAAGGTTCTGCTTGATAATCCGTTGCTATCAGACAGCTCATCTTCACGTCTTGCGCAGTCGCCATTTCAGTGCCACTACACACCTTCGTTGACGTCACGCCGTCCTGATTTCTAAGGAGGTCTTCGAGACCCCAAAAACACCCTCCGGCAACGATCACATAATCTAGTTTCATAAAGCCTCCTTAGTTTTCATCCACTTACTGATTAGACTGACTTTACAGCATGTAAAATAGATATAATATGTTCAATAGTTCGTATAACATGACTTATTAGACAGTTTACGTAGGGGCTATGTATGGATGCAGACTTTGGATATCAGATTAAAAGAGTTGTGAAATTAAGGGTTCACGAAAAACTGCAAATATAGGGCAAATCAGATTGTCTATACCCATAATTTAGAGCGCCCGAGCATCAGGAACTCACTGAAAGCAGACGTTTCTGAAAATAAACAAGGCACAGCGCTTGAAAATTTCGAGACATCAACGTTTTGCCAAAAGGCTAAAAATGCGTGCACTACTCATTTCGCATTTAAAGAGAGCATCGGTTATTAGGCAATAACGATGTGGCCAAAATTTGTCGACCACTACACTATCTCGTAAACGAGTTTGATAGACGTCAACTAGTACGTATTTTTAGTGTAAGGTCATATTAATGCACGATGCTAAACTCTGCTGTGAGCTAGGTAGGATGTATAAATACCATAAATATTTCAATGCTTTACTTTTTAAAGCTCAAGTGAGTTACTCAGTTCCGACTGTTGGTGGCAGATTTGGAATCTCGCGATTTGTCTTAAATGTCAGCCAAGCAAGTCTCTCGCTAATAAAGTGTTGACTATCCCTGACAAAGTAACAATTTCTTGCCATAATCAGACTTAAGCACTTTACTTAGAGTGTATGTGCGCCGCTTAATGCATCAATGCTGCTAATTCCCTGATTGACATCAATCACTTTGTTTCCTGTTTGATACTCTGAGATAAACAAGATCGAATGATGCAAAAGGGGACTATTTAAATACTGAGGGAACAAATGGCAGTAGATTTGAGCATAGAAACCGCTCTGCTCCTAGAGCGCTGGCAAGGCATTGTAAACTCGATGGCTCAAGTCGCGGAAGTGCCTTGTGTGCTGATTAATCGATTAGATAAAAACGAAATTTGTCAGGCTGTTGGCAGTGTGTCAGTACCAACTTTTTATTGCGGTGAACCTGTTCCATTGGCACTTAACACTTATTGTTCCCAAGTCATTTCCAGTAACCAGCCATTACTAGTTGAAAATGCAATCGGTACCCGATATGAAAACAATAACCCAACATTTGCAGCAGGCTTTAGTTATTACTATGGCCTGCCATTGCTTTGGCCTAGCGGAAAAACTTTCGGTACTTTGTGTATGTTGGACTTTTCAAGCCCAGATCGGGCATCACAACACTGTTCCTTACTCACACTTTTTAAGCAGGCCATTGAATACGATTTACAGATGCTTCAACAACAGCAAGATCTGCTAAAGCGTGAGCAACAAGCAGACAAAAAATTTATACAACTATTCAATGAGATGTCAAATAGGATAAGACCGGTAACTAATAATAAGTTGCTTCAATCTGAGTTGTTTGTACTTTTGACAAGCCAATACCAATACTGGCATCAGGAACTGGATAAGCAGCTTAATCAAACCGTCCTGACTGATGAAAACTCCATTCATATAGCGGCACTGGTTCGAATTTGGTCAAATTTGTTGGCGATTGCCCATGAAACAGAATGGTTGAGAGCTACGGCAGTTCTAGAACCTTATAGTTGTGATGCTGTTGCGTCACTGGTCAATGCAACTCCATTATTAGAACAAGCAGTGTATAAAACAGCGCTGACCCTTGGTGCTGATCTCGTTTTGAGGAGTCATTTGCCTAATCCACTGTTACTAAGTGGGAAACCAGAGTTATGGTCTCTGATAGGACTAGCTATCACGAGCTTTTTAGTTGTTGGCGCCAGCGGTACAAGTATAACTATTTTTGTCAGTAACCGATTAAAAGGTAAGTACAGAGTTTTGGAATGGTCCCTTCTTGTAAAAGGCCAGACGATGCCGCTGCGTTTTACCCGCGATAATCAAGCGCTTTATGGTTTTGCAACAGTATGTGCCGAGTTAGCGGGTGCTGTTCTTGAATCTGGTGAGTGGCAATTAACTGAGAGTCTTCAGCAACAGAGTCGTTATCTCAACTCAAATCGTGATCACGTTGACGACATTGAAAGCAGGAATGCTTCAAGAACTGCTAATGGCATAACCAGGCTTATCTGCTTATCGATACCGGTGATGGGAGACGATTTATAAACACTCAGCGATGATCAGCGAAGTTGTGTTTTAGTTTTCTTGTTGGCACTACATCCGGTATGGCGGCCTTTAATCTGAGAGTGACACTTGGGATAACTGAAAAACTGGCTGTGATTCTGCTGAACGGAGCTTGGTGCTAAGCATGTTGGCGTCATTCAAAGCAAGGTCAACACTGCTATTAACGTTTACGATTATCTGACGGACGTGCTGCTGCGCGTCAACCAACATCCAGTAAGCAAGGTACATGAACTAATGCCGAAGTTACGGAAAGCTCAGTTCGAAAGCGCATTACAGCGTTCAGCTCTATTTAGCAATCCCGATGCTTCGGTAAAATAAGCCACGGAAAATGCTCCGGAGGCCGCATGCACACTAAATAGATGACGTTAGACGAAGAGTTGGATTTAAACGAGCAAATTATAGAGCCTGCGACCGGAAAAGCCAAAAGTTTATAAATACAGCTAAAACTCAAATCAAGCAGGCGAATATTGTACAAAACAATACCATTGCTACAGAGATAACTTCAAGTCTGACAGATCTATGCTAGAGTTAAATCAACGATTTAATTCATTTTTCTATGCAGGATCTTTGAAAAATGCAGTAGAAAAACGGAGAAGTACATGACCTTTAGTTTAGCTCAAACAGCTAGTGCAGAAACCACACTAAAAGCACCTGCTGAAGCAGATCAGAACCTGCGGGATATCACTGAACTGGCGTGTTATATCTGTGATGCACCAGTGGCTATGGTGACGCGAACCGATGACACAAAGCTGAATCTAATTGCAAAAGTTGGTATTTCGCGTACCTCTGTATTAATTAAAGAGTCCTTTTGCGTGTATGCAATGGAAACACCTGATGCGGTAATGGTGGTCCCTGACGCTACTTTAGATCACAGATTCAGTACCAATGCTATGGTGATTTCAGGACCTGGCTACCGATTTTATGCTGGCTCGCCGCTGATTGATCCCGAAGGTGCAGTGATTGGTACTATTTGTGTCTATGATCATGTTCCTAAGCAGCTGAACCAGCGGCAGATAAGCTCTTTGCAGGCTCTGTCCAGACAAGTGATCGCCATACTGGAGCTGAAAAAAGTCGGCGAACAATTACATAATACCAGCATGACGGATGCGCTGACAGGGGTGAACAACAGAAGAGCTTTTGACCTCAAGTTTGAAGCTGAATTTGCTCGCTGGCAAAGAACAGGACAATCTTTTGTACTGGCATTGATTGATATTGATCACTTTAAGAGTTTTAACGACAGCTATGGTCATGCCGCAGGAGATGAGGCACTGAGTCAAGTCGCGGCTCTGTTTCAGCGCCATAGCAGGAACTATGACTTTTTCGCCCGTTATGGTGGTGAAGAGTTTGTGCTGATCCTGCCAGGCACAGACACAGCGTCCGCAAATAAAACACTGGAAAAGTTAAGGCTGGTAGTGGCTAACCATGAGTGGTTATTACGACAATTAACGGTCAGCATAGGTTTGGCCAGCGCTGATTTATTTGACGACAAAAAGCAGTTGCTCGAAGTCGCCGATCAGATGTTATACAAAGCTAAAACCCAAGGCCGCAATCAAACCAGTGTGTTCGCCACACTGTAAGAGATCTGTTCATGCTGCGCTGATCTCAAGACCTCATAAAAACTGAGGTCTTGCTTCGGTCGATAAGCTGGTCTGATATTGGCATTATTTATTCCTTTCAAATACATGGGTAATGCGACTTACACAGATTTTTTATGCTCTCTTGGACTCCATGTGAAGGAGATCGTCACATTCTTTACATATAGAAAATAGAGTTCTTTAGCCAGCTGCAATTTCAGATTAACCGATTCGGTAAGCTTTCTGCATTTCCGGAGACAACTTTTTTAGCCAGCTTGAGAGACTGAAGCCTTTTCTATCGGTACTATTTAATTTAGTAAAATACAGATGTTCATCCCAGCGAGGACCGAAATCTACTTCTGCAAGACTTACAAGCTGTTTGTTTCTGCGAAGACGATGCTTTTGATGGTAATCTTCGGCGGGCCAAAAATAACCATTTTGTTCTCCGGCCTCAATCACCTCGGGAGATTTCTCCTTTCCAATCGCTTGAATCAGTTCTTCAGCTACTTGTTTTTGCTCCAGATCAAAAACAAAAAGTATCTGGCGATACTGGCCCTGCTTTCTACCATGAACAGACCATGATTCAAAACTTCCAAGAAGTTCCCTGTAGCTGATTTGGTCTTTATCGTAGATCACTCTGACGACTTCGGCGTGTCCGTTGATGTTGCGGTAACTCGGATCCAGAGTTGATGCTCCAGCGTAGCCAACACGTGTTTGCACTACTCCCTGCGTCCCTCCAAAATTAGAATCCGGTCCCCAAAAGCAACCCATGCCGAAAACCGTTTGACTAAGCTTCCCGATTTTCAATGCTTCTTCGATTGCTTCAGGGGTTGCAAATTCATAGCTTTCAACACCGTCTTCTTTATTCATTTTTAGATCCGACATATTTTTCTCCTAACTTTCAAGAATTGTAGCCACTCCCATTCCTCCCGCCGTGCAAACGACGATAAGGCCACGTTTTCCAGGACCAGCTGAGTGCAGTATCTTTGCTAAAACTCCGACGATCTTAGCGCCAGTAGCCGCAAACGGATGCCCAAGGGCAATGCTACTTCCACGGACATTTAGCTTCGAGCGGTCAATTTTTCCGAGAGGCTCTGATCGTCCCAAACGTGTTTTGCAGTATTCAGCAGACTCCCACGCCTTCATCGTGCAGAGCACTTGTCCAGCGAACGCCTCGTGAATTTCGTAAAAATCAAAATCCTGAAGCTTTAAGCCGTTTCGCTTCAATAATTCACTGACCGCCACAGTTGGAGCCATGAGCAAACCTTCGCCAGCGACGTAATCCACGGCAGAAGTATGAGAATCCACAATCTTGGCCAACAGCGGCCAATTATTCTTTTTAGCCTCTTCTTCGGAAGCCAAAAGAACGGTGGATGAGCCATCTGTGAGCGAGCTTGAATTTCCCGCCGTCAAAGTCCCTTTTTCTGATTTATCAAAAACAGGTTTTAACTTCGACAATTTTTCCAAAGTTGTATCAGCACGCAAAATTCCATCGGTCTTATTTCCTTGGAATGGAAAGACGAGATCATCATAAAACCCATCTTTATATGCTTGAGCTGCATTTCTGTGACTTGCCAGCGCTAACTCATCTTGCTCTTGGCGAGAAATATTCCACTCTTTAACCATGAGTTCGCAATGCTCACCCATTGATTTTCCGGTGCGTGGCTCAACCACTGCGGGCAACACTGGCTTTAGATCGCTAGGTTTAATTCCTAAAATGATTTTTACTTTCTCACCAAGCGTTCTGGCAGAATTCAACGCAATCAATTTTCTTGCGAAAGTTCGACTAACCATAATGGGCAAATCGCTGTTGCTATCAACACCGCCCGCAATGCCACTTTCAATTTGGTGGCTAGAAATTTTGTGAGCAATCTGAATCGTATTTTCCAAGCTCGTTCCGCAAGCACGTTGCACGTTATATGCCGGAGTGTTTGGATGCAAACCGGAGGATTGAACGACTTCACGAGCCAAATTCCAGTTAGCCGAGCTGTGCATGACAGCTCCTAAGGCTACATCGCCCACAGTTTTTCCTTCCAAGTTATATCTATCAACTAAACTCTTTAGGCTCGCCGTCATTAGTTCTTCACTTGAGACGTCTCGATATGCGGTCATAGATTTCATAAATGGAATCCGAGCTCCACCTACGATATAAACGTTTCTCGTTTTCATAATTTCACCTCCGGCTTTGTGTGCCGTTCAAAAAGTTCTCCGACCTTCACGTCGTACGATTCAAAAATGTAGTCTTTGCCAAGCATCTTGGCTTTTTTGTGTTCGGGATGCTTATCCCAAGCATCGAAAGCTTCTCTGGTAAGGAACTCGACAATTAGAACATCTTCACCGTTAGGAGAAGAAAACCGCTCATGGCTTCCGTAACCAGGAATGGCTTCGACAAGCGCGGACATCTCGGCGTATCTTCTTTCAAACTCCCCACCGTGCTCCTTGGCAACACGACTGCGGAAAACTGCTATAATCATTGATCTGACTCCTTACTAAGCTAATTACAATCCTCAAAAAAAAGATCTCGTTATTTCATCGAAGCTTCCAACCACTTGTCGAGATCCTTGAACTTGGGGTTTCTCAGCTTCTTTGTCCCAACCAGTATTGTCGGGAAATTTAACTTTCCAGTAGTATAAAGGGATCGCAGTTCATCAGCTGCCGCGTCGTCTTCGTGAACATCTAAAAAATCAAACTCGATTCCTTTTTCTTTCAAGTACGACTGGTAAATCTTGGTTTTGTGGCAGTCCTTATGACCGAACAGCTTAATCCCCACGACCCCCTCCATTTTCTAAAATTACTCTACAAACTTCAACGACTCCGAGTTGATGCAGAATCGAGCCCCAGAGGGCTCAGGACCATCTGGAAAAACGTGCCCTAAGTGGGCTTCGCACACATTGCATAGCACTTCGATTCTTCGTCCGTAAGTCGTGTCCAGTTCATATTGAATTACGTTGTCGGCGACGGGCTCAGAAAAACTCGGCCAACCTGTTCCCGAATCAAACTTAACGTTCGAATCAAACAGTTCAGTGTCGCAGCCCGCGCAGGCATACCGTCCTGCCTCATAAAATGAACAGAGTTCCCCAGTGTGAGGGCGCTCGGTGCCTTTCTTCCGCATGACATTAAATTGAGCGGGCGTCAGAATTTTTTTCCACTCTTCCTCGCTCTTTTCTACTTTTCTAGGAGGAGCGGGAGTGCCGTTATCGAGATAGTTGTTAATGCTTTCCCAGTTGAACATAAATTTGCTCCTTTATTTTTGGGTTTGTTCTTTAGCTATCAATCCACGCGAAGAAGTCAGTCGCGCTACCAATGAATTTTCCATCCACAAAAACTTGCGGAACAGTTTGAAGGTTGGTTTTTTTCTTCAACTCATCATAAGTCTTGGGATCGTCATCCACGCGAATTTGTTTAAAATCAACTTTTTCAGAAGTTAAGTACTCCTTCACGCGTTTACTAAACGGACAATGGTCTTTTGTGTAGATGACAACGTTCTTAAGTTCTTTCATTTTTCCTCTTTCGTTTGATTCATGGTTTAATCTCTCTCAAAATGGCACGTGTACCCGTGGGGATTCTTCTTCAAATAGTTTTGGTGATACTCCTCAGCGTCATAAAACTCTTTTTCCAAGGCTACCGTCGTGACCACGGGATTCTCGAAGCGACCGATCTCATTGACCTCATCAATCACGTTTTCGATAATCGCTTTCTGTGCATCGTCACGATAGAACGCTGCCGAGCGATACGAAGTGCCAACATCATTTCCTTGGCGATTCTTCGTAGTCGGATCATGGATTTTGAAAAAGTAATGTAGAATCTCTTCGAGAGATATTTCGTCTTGGTCGTATTCCACGCGAACCGCTTCGGCGTGCCCCGTTTTCCCTGTTATAATATCGGCGTAGGTAGGATCATCAAAATCTCCGCCAGAGTAGCCCACCTTCGTTGACGTCACACCGTCCAGACTCCTAAGGAGGTCTTCGAGACCCCAAAAACACCCTCCGGCAACGATCACATAATCTAGTTTCATAAAGCCTCCTTAGTTTTCATCCACTTACTGATTAGACAGAGGTGGTCCCACTTGTTTGAACAACTAAAAGCGTATTTATAAGTGATATTCCGCTCTAGTTAAGCCACCTTGTTTTGTTGGGGTAGCTGATCATAGTAAAACTCATTTGGTGTCAATTTGTCTAGACTCGAATGAGGTCGTTTCAGATTATAAAACTCAAAATATGCACTCAATTGCTTTTTCGCATCTGTGACACTGCTATAAGCTTTGAGATACACCTCTTCATATTTAACGCTCCGCCATAATCGTTCAACCATCACATTATCAATCCATCGACCTTTACCATCCATACTGATTTGAATGCCATTTGATTTCAATACATCAATAAATGCATCACTGGTGAACTGACTGCCCTGGTCTGTATTAAATATTTCAGGTGATCCATATTTTTCAATCGCTTCATTTAAAGCCGAAATACAAAAATCCACCTCCATACTAATCGATACCCTATGCGCAAGTACCTTGCGGCTATGCCAATCAATCACAGCACATAAATAAACAAAGCCTTTTGCCATAGGGATATACGTTATATCCGTACACCACACTTGATTACTGCGCTGAATAGCCAATCCTTTGAGCAGATATGGATATTTACGGTGAGCTTGATTGGCCTGACTTAGATTTGGTTTACGATATAACGCATTAATGCCCATTTTCTTCATTAAAGTACGTGTATGACGTCGTCCTATATGATGTCCTTGACGATTCAATAAATCACGCATCATACGGCTACCTGCAAAAGGGTATTGCATATGTAACTCATCCATACAGCGCATCAGCTTCAGATCTGATTCACTCACAGGTTTTGGGCCATAGTAATAACAACCACGAGAGACTTTCAGTAACTTAGCCTGTTTAGATACTGAAATCTGAAGTGAGTGATCGATTAACTTTTGTGGTTGAAGCGGCCCAGTTTCTTCAACACACCTTCTAAAAAATCAATTTCTAATGCCTGCTCACCGATTTTTGCATGTAACTTTTTAAGATCAATGGGGGGTTCTGATGGAGCTTTTGATTGATCGAAAGCTTGCGAGGAAGCTGAGATCAATTGATTTTTCCAGTCAATAATTTGGTTTTGATGAACATCAAACTCAGAACTCAATTCAGCAAGTGTTTTTTCTGCTTTGATCGCAGCAAGTGCTACCTTAGCTTTAAAGTCGTTTGAATGATTTCTTCTTGGTCTACGTGCCATAAAATACTCCATATATTGATGTTTATAACATCATTTGAGGAGCAGAATATCACTTATAGGAGTTGTTCAAATTTCCGGATCCATCTCTAGACTGACTTTACAGCATGTAAAATAGATATAATATGTTCAATAGTTCGTATAACATGACCTATTGGACAGTTTACGTAGGAGCTATATATGGATGTTCTCAGTGAAATTTTAGATAAGGTAGAGCTTACTAGCAGCTACTGGTATAGAACCTCATTTGCGGGAGACTGGGGCATCAGCCTCCCGCAGGAAGAGAATCTAGCGAGATTTCACATCGTGACTCATGGCGAGTTTTGGTATGAGGTGCCAAAACTTAAACTTAAAGCATTGGCGGAGCAGGGCGATATTTTGATCTTTTTCAAAGGGATGGAGCACACCATGGCCAGTGCACCAAAAATCAAGGCCGAGCCTGCGGTCGAATTTAGAGCTAAAGCCAACCTCACCGAAGCTCAAGTTTTGGAATACGGTGATCAGAGCAAGCTCAAAGCCAACGTCGTTTGCGGACATTTTTGTTTTAATGGCGGACCCGATCATCCATTCTTAAATTCGCTGCCAAATGTCGTGCATATCAAGAGTGCTGATAACTCCCACTCGCCTTGGCTTGCCATGCTTTTAAGTATTATAGATCAGGAAGCAAAATCAGGGCTTCCTGGAAGCAACACGTTAGTCAGAAAGCTGACCGAAATTATCTTCGTGCAAGCGTTAAGAATCCACATGTACAAATCCAATAAAAATGCTGGATTCTTCAAACTGATCGAAAATCCGCAACTCAGCAAAACCTTGGAAGCTATTCATCATAGTCTCGATAAAAAATGGGGTCTTGACGATCTCGCCGGGATTGCGGGGATGTCGCGTACGAACTACAGCGTCAAATTTAAGGAGCTGTCAGGCATGACACCTCTTGATTATTTAACCTATTGTCGGCTTGAAAAAGCAAAGCAGCTGCTTAAAGAATCCGGTAAGTCTGTTCCCGAAGTGAGTGAAGCCATTGGGTATCCGGCACATGAACACTTTCAAAAGTTGTTTAAGAAAAAAATTGGCAAAACTCCTAGCGCGTACAGAAAAGAAAATTCTGAAAAGGTGTAAAAATGAATATCTATAACTCTCCTGTTACCAAAATAGCTTTCTGGGTCATAGTCATTGGTGGTGCGGCTTGCCTGCTTATCCCTTTGTTTGCACCTCTTCTTCCGCTGCAATATTTGAAAGGTTATGGCGAAATAGGAGATGCTCTTGGAGGTATTTCAAGCCCATTTCTACAAATTCTGGGTTCAGTGCTTCTCTTTCTGGTGTTAAAAGCTCAGATTGACGCTAATGGCATCCTCCATCAGCAAATCGAAAAGGAATATACGAAGGAGCAACTGAGGCACGAGTTGAATCAGCTTCACGAACTTTATATGTTCGTCGAAAGAAACATTAAAAATTTTAGCTACGATCAGGAAAAGATGATTGATGGCAAGTCGCAAATGATCCTTTTGCATTCCCGGCGAGCGATTAAATGTTTCATTGAGGATCTAGAGAGCTTAGATGTTGATATTCACAAAGATGACGACATTTTAAGGTTCGACGGGGTTAAAGAAATTATGAGCATTTTGAACAGCGTTGACCTATATTTCGACAAAATCAAAGACAGCGAGATTGCACCTTATCATAAGAGTTTTTATAAAACGCTTATGCAGCACGAACTTCTCTTCAGCGTTTTTCCTTATCAAGATCTCGACAATCAAGCGTACCTAAAACAAGAGCATTGCCCAGAGTGTGGTGAATATCATGCAAATTATCCGCCACTGATTTATGACCGGTTACAGAAAATTAAAAAAAGTTTCTCCTGATGTATTATGGATATTTATTCGGTATCGGTCCTACCAAAAAGCTATTTGTAGTATCTCGAGTACGTGCTGTGGTGTAGTAATTCCAATCTTAGAAAACTCAAAGCTTATTCTGAAACTATCGGAATTGTCGGTTGGGTGAGACTTAGTCGCCCCGTAAAGCCTTATCGGGGCGGCAAAGATAACTTTTTATATCACTGCTATTGATGACGTCCTTTGTTTACTAAAGTTGTAAGCCCTTATTCTTTGTTTTAGACCTTCAACCACTCCGGGCTTGTCACTAGGAGAGTCCCCTTGGCTAACCTTAGCCGTCAGATCGTATTCAGCGATTTCTAGCCGGTCCCCCTGAATCATTTTACGCCAACCGTTCCACAACTTAGGGTCAAGCTCTTCGGTACGCCAACCATCGGTCGGTTCGCTCCGACTCGCTAAAGCCAGATCCCTGATTTGGTTCTGGAGCGTTAGATCGTCAATCATTGTTCGGCGTCAACTATCTTGGCCGGTTCGCGTCAATTATGATGGCCGGTTAGGTTTTCTCATTTTTCCTACTTCCAGCTTGTTTTAACTGATGTTGTTTTCGATAGCTTTCTCCTTCTAATTCTATAATTGTCGCGTGGTGGATCAGCCGATCTATGGCCGCTACCGTCATCATGCTGTCTGGGAAGATCTGATCCCATGCACTAAACGGGTGATTGGCTGTGATGATCAGGCTACCGCTTTCATATCGATGCGCGATAAATTCAAACAGTACCTGGGTTTCTGCATCGGTTTTTTTCACATAACCAATGTCATCAATGATGATCACCTGATACTTATCCAGCTTGCTCATCTCGCTCATCAGATCCAGTTCGCGCTTGGCTTGTTGTAACTGTTGTACCAAGCCAATGGCTGGAAACAGTTTGCAGCGTATGCCTTGCTCAATCAGCCGGTAACCCAATGCATTGGCTATGTGTGTTTTGCCGGTGCCACTGGGGCCAATCAGCAGGATATTATCGGCGTGATGTGCCCAGGACAGGTCTTGGTGCAACTTGGCGATGAGCGCTTGATTTGTCCGGCTGAGCACGCTGTTATCCAGAGTGCTTAAGGTTTTTCCCGGTGCCAGCCTCCCTTCGCGTACCCAGCTTTGTGTGCGCCGTGTAAAGCGCTCTGCGAGCTCGTATTCGCATAATGCCGCAAGGTAGTCACTGTGCGACCAGCCTTTTTCTACCGCGGTTTGCCAGAGTTTTTCATAGTGCCTGACGAACGCCGGCAGCCTTAATTCTTTGAGCAGTAATGCAACGGAGGAAGTCAAAATGGCACCTCCACATCGTGTTTCGCCTGTGCCTTTAATGACGTTAGCAGTGCATCATAACTTTGCAGGTTATGTTGCTTTGTCTTAATGTCTGGTGCGCTTTGCGGGGTGTAAAAGCGCTCCTGAATGGTTTTGGCACTTTCAAACAGACCGGCTCTGGCCTCTTGCAACAAGGTCTCTCCCAGCTCTTGTTCGCTATCGTATTCGCTCGCCAGCCATAACACCGTGACTATCCATTTACAGGCATCCTGTGCTGGTAACGCATCATCCACTAACTGCCACAACTGCCGGTAATTGTCGTCAGGTAAGATATCATCCCGCAGTTGCGAGTAACGAAACGCCTGCGGTTTAGCGGCCAGTGAGCGGATAATATGCCGGTAGTTGATACAACGTGCACGGCTTTGGCCGAGGGCCGGGTAAATTCGTGGCAAGGTCAGCGCCACTTGCTGGCCCACATAGAGCACCAGTTTGTTATGATACAGCCGTACTTGCAGGCGTTCGCCAATCAGTCGTGATGGCACGCTGTACACCACCCGGCGCACTTCAATGGTGGCACTACGGGTGACTTTAATGCTCAGCAAGGTGTAATCAACAGCATCATATTCCGGTAAGGCTTGCAGGGTTTGCTGTTCTTCTAAAAAGCGGCTGCGTGAGCGCTGGTTTAGCTTGCCGACGATTTGATCAATAAAGGCCTGGTAGGCTTCGATACTGTCAAAGTCACTGTGGCCGCGAAGTAGCAGGTGCTGCGCCAGACGGCGTTTAAATGAGCCATTAGCGCACTCCACTACGCCGTTCTCATGCGATTGCCCCAGGTTATTGCGCGTTGGCGTCATGTTGTAATGCTCGCACAAGTCCTGATAGGCATCTGTCCAGACATTTTGCGTATTGTTCCTGGCGGCACTGAGGCTATCGGTGCGATGCTCCACCGGACAGCCACCAGCCTGCGTCAGCGCACGCTGTAAACCGGTAGATAAGGCAGAATAGCTCTCACCACCCTGAACCACAGTGATGGAACGCCAGCCGCTATAAGCGAGGCGGAACTGATACAGCAAATGAGCAAAGGGTTGCTGCTTAATGGTGATCGGGCTATCAGGATGAGTAAAATCAGAGAAGCCCTGTAAACCGGGTTGAGCTTGCTGGCGGAAGATGACATCTTTCTCCGGGCCATGTAGTGCTTTCCATTTCTTAACCCGACGCTGCAATGTTCTCAGAATTCGCTGGTCATATTGGTTTGGATAGAGCGCCTGCAAATGCTCCAGCAAAGTAATAGGCGTAAGCTCTGGTTTAGCGTTTAAAAGAACAACTAGATCGGTTTCCCATACGGCTTCCAGTGGATCTTAGCGGGTGCGCCAATCTCTATCAGCTTTAGCGCGGGGTAAGGTGTTGGACTGCTCAATACGTCGGGCAGTGCGGGGGGAAATGGCAGACTTCGCAGCAGCGATTTCTTGAGTCATGCCTTGTTGGCGATGCTGCATATACAGCTCCTCTTGTCGGTGGGTGATATGTTGTCCAGGCACCTTGAACTCCGAACAGAAAACAAGGTACCTATTGTGACACCCAACCGGCCAAGATAATTGTCGTCAACCGGTCATCCTAATTGTCGCCGAACAGTCGATATCTATAGGAATTTGAGCAAGTAAGTTTCTAAATGCTTGTGAATCACTGACATCGTTGGCAGTTACTGTACAGTACTTGTTTCCAGGATTTTAGCATCTATATCGATATGTAGCTTAAGCCACTGCCGCTGATATTAAGGCTGATGCTTCGTACGTTTCCAATTGCTTTTACTTAAAAATTTCAAGTCAGTACAATCGTAAGCGTCCGCTGAATCCCATACCTATTTTTTAATTCGATTTAGGTTTCCAGCAGTGCGGCAGCAATTCTTCAATCTGGGTCACTTTATGTGTCGGCAGCCTTTTCAGCACATCACTTAAATAGGCATACGGATCCAAGCCATTCAGCTTTGCTGACTGGATTAACGTCATGATGTTTGCCGCTCGCTGACCACTGCGCAGCGAACCTGCAAACAGCCAGTTCTTGCGCCCCAACGCCCAGGGACGCATCTGATTCTCGACCCAATTATTGCAAATCGGTAGATTGCCATCATCCAGATAGCGGCTTAAAGCTGGCCAACGCTTCAGAGTGTAATTGATGGCCTTGGCGGTGGGAGAACTCGATGGCACTGTCAGATGATGTTGGTTGAGCCATTCATATAGTTGTTGCATCACTGGTTGACTATGCTGTTGTCGGTATTCGCGGCGGTCTTCCGCTGTACCATCGGTCTTTTTCCTGAGCTCTGCTTCTATCGCATACAGTTTCTGAATCAGCACTAATGCCTGTTCAGCGACCTGACTTTTCCCAGTTACATGCAGTTCATGGAATTTACGACGTGCATGCGCCATGCAGCCCACCTCAATGACATCGCCTGATTTAAAGCGTGCTTTATAACCACTGTAATCATCACAGACTAGATAGCCCTGCCAGCCTTTCAAGAACTCTTCAGCATGCTGGCCTGAACGACTATCCTGAAAGTCATAGATCACCGCCTGAACTGGATTGTACTGTGTAGTGGCATAGGCCCAGACATAACCTTTCTTCGGTTTTTTATCATTCTCACCCATCCGCATGATGGTGACCGGTGTTTCATCTGCATGCAGCACCTGCTGTTGTAGTACCACCTCTTTTAAGGCATTGGCCAGAGGTTCCAGTTCTACACCGCAGCGACCTATCCAGTCAGATAAAGTTGATCTAGAAAGTTCGATTCCCGCCCGCTGATAGATCAGACGTTGACGGTACAGCGGCAAATGATCGGCATACTTCGATACCAGCACATGGCTGAGCAATTCAGGTGAAGCAATGCCTTTATCAATCACATAGGCGGGCATCGCTTGCTGAGTCAGAGTGTCACACTGATCACAGACCCATTTACCACGCACATGCTGTTCCTTATAGAACTGTGCCGGTCTGAAATGCAGTTTTTCACTGACATCTTCGCCGATACGACGGAGTTGGCAGCCACAAGCACATTGGGTTGATGCAGGTTCATGCTCAATACGGATGGTGTGTAGATGATCTGGCAGTGGTCGACGTTTAGGTTTGTTGACTGTTGCTTTGTGTGTCGCTGCATTGGTTTTATCTGCATTTAGCCGTTCCAGTTCTAGATCAACCGCGGCAATATCTTCTTCAACCGCTTCATCCCACAGATGGATTTGTTTTGCCGTTAAGTGTTCATTCTTTTGGGCGAATTCGTGCTTTTTAAACAGCGCCAGTTCATGCTCGTATTTTTGATTGAGAATAGAAAGATGCTGAACTTTGGCATCCAATTGCTGGTTTGATTTTTCTAATTCTTGATTTGATTGTGCCAGAGACTGATGCTGCATTGCCAACTGTCTGGTAAATTCCAGCAGTTGTTCATGGGTCAGTTGGTTTAAGTCAGGCAGTGTATTCATGACCGCAGTATGCCTGAGGTCATGAAGAGAATGAAATAGAACGTTTGGAGAATAGCAGAATGCACCAACCTGGTTTAGAGCATCGTCACTACCTGCTGTCGTCCAATGCGCTGCCAGGGCAAACCCTGGATCAGTGCCTGTAACTGTTCCGGGCTGAGGGCCACGGTTTCACCTTGGTGAACTTGAGCCCAGTGAAATTTACCCTGTTCCAAACGCCGGGCACACAGCCAGATGCCCAGTCCATCATGTACCAACACTTTCATACGATGGCCACGTTTATTACAGAACAGGTAAGCACAATGCGGTTTGATGTAGCCAAAGGCTCTCACCACCTGGGCCATGGTCGTATCCATACCTGCACGCATGTCCATGGGCTGAGTAGACAACCAGATTTCATCAATGCGGATCATGTTGCAAGTGCCTTGAGTAATTCTGCCAAGGCAGGTATTTCTGATGTCTGCCATTTTAGCTGAATATCATTATTCGTATGAGGCACGGTGATACACAACGTGATCCTCTCATCAATAGGTTGGCTGATTGCAGCAGTGTAAGGCAAAGCAATAAATGCTGGATTCACATGAGTAGGATCCTGCACGGCACCCTCATGATGCCTGAAGATCCTGATCCAACGACTGACAAGGTTGGCATTAATACTATGTTGCAGTGCGACCGAAGCGATCGAGGTATTAGGATTTTTACAGGCATTGACAATACTGAGTTTGAATTCTTTGCTGTATGTTCTGCGTTTTTTAGCAACAGGAGGTGTTGCTGAATATATATCCATGTTCATGGATTAAGTCCCCACTTGTTTTTAGGTGGGAACTAAATTAAGGCTTATAGGATCGCTTGGTAAGGCTGTGTTAGCCGGATGCTTACGTACAATCGACAATTAGATGCAGTCCATTGCTGCTTTTTTAATAGTTAATTGCAATATCAATATGCTTTTGTTTTCTACATAGGGTGGAGTATCTTGCGTTGAAAAATTCAAGCTAGATAGCCTAATAAGCTTTGAACCAAACCCAATTGAGATATTCCCTAAACCGATTCAGAGGAGATTATAAGAGTGTCAATTGCTTGTATGATAAATTTTAGGTGTGAGCTTATTCATTTGGAAATAGTATTGTTGAATAAGCTCCCAGAATGAGTTTATGCGATAAAGCCACTCTATCCTAGAATCTGTTTATATAGATTTACAAGGTTCTCATCTATGCAAGGAATTAAATGATTGATTTTAGGGTGAGCAATAAGATCAGCTTCAGTTCTTTTAGATTTTTCTCGAATTTCAATAGTCCAATTCCTATCTCTGTATTGTCGCCAATTTAATTTAATTTTAAGAGGACGATTATAGCCCTTTAACTCCATAATGAATATCTGATCACATATTTCATCGAATAAAAATATGTGTGAGCGCTCAAGATAATCATGTCTTTTTAGCAGTAATTCCAAAGTATTTATAATAAATGAACAGCAATCATTTACTAGACTTGTACTGCCAATACTATAACCCCATTGATGTAATAAATATAATGCACACAGGCTATCTAAAGATCCATATTGAGCTAATTTTTCTAAATCAGATTTATTAAAATCTTTTATATGTCCATTTATTATTAAATTTTCAAATATATAATTAGGAAGATTATTTAACTCTATTAAAATTAACTTTTCTTCTGTAGTTCGATATTTTAAATTTTTCCATATTGAGTGATTGATGATATTGGATGAGCCAATACATTTCGAATCAATAATATCAATCCATTCTTGCTGTGGGGTAGATAATCCAAACTTATATTTTTTAAATAAATTTGATTCATGACTTTTTTCAGTATCTTTACATAATAACTTTGCTAAACCGAAATCATTCTTAATTTTCCCAAAAGCTATTAATTGATTATGAAAGAAATCATACCAACTCAATGTTTTAGCGAAATCTATCCTAGTTCTTAGTGGGCGTCCCATATATCTCTCTTTTTTATTTAAGCTCATAAATATCTTAACCCAAATTCTGGTAAAGAAAAAATAGATTTTAAGACAATTTCATTACCAATTTATTTATGTTTTTATAAGTTGAAATCAACTGGAATTACAAAATATGGTACTTAAGCACAAACAAAAGCCCATTACAGATGATCGGCTTTTGTTAACAACTAAGGAAACAGCTAGGTTGCTGGGATATGCAGAACAAACATTGCGTAAATGGGCACTGTATGAAAATGGACCAATAAATCCTATTAGACATGGTCGTAGTCTTCGATGGAGTAAAGCAGAAGTCTACAAATTTGCTTGCTCACAAGAAGACTAAATTTGAAGATGATATGAGCTAGTTGCTCATATCTATTCATTAGACTGCTAGGCGAGTTAGGTAATGTAATAACGAATTATCTACAAGCCAGCAGAAAGTTTATTTGGGTTGTATAAATTTTATTTAAAGAGAACAATTACTTGAAGCTTTTAATTTGTGATTGATTGGGTGGGGTTAGAAGGCTTTAAAGCTTAACTCTGAATAATTTTCACTTTTGAAAAAATTCAATGCTTTCAGACTGTATGAGCACAAACTTCAAAGCTATCATCCTGCAGGTAAAAAAGTTAATCACAAATATACTTATAAATAATTGTCCTACGTTAAAGGATCAATAGTGTTAAAAATGCCAGTAGATGAAAATAAAATAGAATCTAGATTAAGAAGTCTTTCTGAAAGTATTGCTCTTATGCATATCGATTTTGCAGGATTTTTTGAGGAGTATAGCCTTAAAGAATCAATAGACAGTATAATGTTAAATTATGAAAGTGGTTCTTATACTAGTGCGATAAAATCATGTTCAGAACAATCATTTTTAATAAAAAATAATAAATTAATTGATCTATATAAAGCTGAATATGGTAAATCCTATTTTTCAAATTTAATCATTGAAAGCAAAATTGTATTTGAGTTGAATGTTGTTATTTCATATATTGCTCATAATTTACAAAAAAAAGGTTATAGTGAAAGCCATATTTCAACACTTTACTATTACTTTTATTTGTTACTAAAATTGATTTCACCGAAAAATTGTGAATATCGTGATGAAGATGGTTTTAGTGAGATTTTGGAATCGATTAATATATTTTTAATAAAATCATGTGAATCAATAGTTGATGATTTAGATGAAAAATTTGTTTCAGATTATAATAAAAAATTTAATAAATTATTTTTCTCGGTTACTAATATTGATAAAATAACTATAGTAAAAAAGATTTTTGAATATTTAAAAATATTCATTGTAAAAATAAAAAATATCGAAAATTTAAAAAACAATAAGAAAAGCACAAAGGCTAAATCAAAATTCAAAAGAATTAAAGTTAGTGACCCTAGTCCACAAGAGGCTATAAGTATTTGTGTTCCAGAAGGATCTTATGATTCTATTGAGGATGAAATATCTGAAGACGATACTCAAACAATCCTTAATGTTAAAGCTGATAGTGTTGCTGGTAGAGTAAGTGGGTATGTACAATCAGATAAAAAAATAGCTGAAATTATAATCAGGAGAAATTATCCTACAGTATCAAATCCTTCGTTTTTAGAACAAATTCTATTACGAAAAGTATTTCAGGTACTGATAGATAAATTTCAAGCTCAGCCAGACTCACAAGAAAGTGCTATTGCTGCAATGTTCTTAATGTCGTTATTTACTGGGGTGTCAGCGACACATTTTCTTAATATAGACCTTCTCTTAGAAGATCAGCGAATTTCTAAAGCTAAGGATGCAGATGGTTATCTTTTTAGATATTACGTTGGTTTAGATAATACTGAAAAAAGTAAGAATAGAACGCTAATCAACCAACTTTGTCTTACTACAGCACAGAATTGGGATATTCATGTTCCAGCTTCGTGGGTAGACACTATTTTAAATCATCAAAATTTGTTAATAGTGGATTTGAATTTGAAAATTAAAGACTGGTTCTCCAGATATTGTTTAGGTGTAATAAATATTGGTTCTATAGCGCAGCAACTACATTTCCATATGGCACGCATTGATCCTAAAGGCCTTTTGAAAGAATTTATTAAAAATAAAAAAATTCATCATGAACCTGAATTAGCCTATGCTGTTTTCAATGCCATTGAAATGAATAAATATTATCAAAAATATCTTGAGAACGTCACTGACGTACAATTCCAGTCTAGTGATGATTCTAGCTCCGATAAAGCAATAGATTATCCTGTCATTTGGGAGCGAAACGAAAGAAAAATTGGGAGTAGGAAACTATGGAATACAAAAGATGCTCGGAATTTTATTCATAGATTAAAAAGTGATTTGGAGTCAACTCTCAATAATGAAAAAAAATCGCTTTATGAAAAGGTGAATAGTTATGCCATATGGATGTGGACAATTTGTTTATTAACTCTTGGTATCCGCCCTAATTCAGGTGCTCCAGGACCATTGAAGTATTACGATGCAACAAATGGCTTTTATTACGTTCATGATAAAAAAAGCGAAAGTCGTCCTTTTGGTCGTTATATACCGATAACCAGTTTTTTGAAAGAAGAAATATCGAAATACCAAAATTTCTTAATGGAACAGGGTTTAGCTAATAAGGTTGAAAAAGATACAGATTTATCCCTCATTTATATCATGGATAAAAGGAAAAAATTGCAGGAAATCACGGCAGATTTCGTCCAATGTAATTTAGAGTCAATGAATTTTTATTTGTATAAAAATTGGGCTAGACATTTTTTAATCAATTCTGTGAAGTTACCGATAGATATTCAAAAGACATTGTATGCACACGATAGTCTAGATCTTGGATTTAGTTATGGGTCTTCACTTAGTTTTTATGCATATAAAACGAAAATTCTCAATGCTGTTGACGGAATGTTGATTGAGCTTGGCTTGGTGATAAAAGTATGAGTAAATTATCATTAGAACTTCAGACTGACTTAAAAAATAAAGCAATAAATTTATGTTGTGATATCACTAAGTTATTTGATGAATTTAATTCTAAAAAGCGAAAAACTGATAAGTCATGGCGTAATCTTAATGTTAATACTCAAAAATTAATTGGAGTTATGCAACATGAACTTAACGCTCAACTTAAGTTAATGAGTGAAATACAGTTAAAAAATGAATATTTAACGTATTGGCGCGAATTGTGGTTTGTAGAAAAAACAAAAATTATTGATAAATATTATGATATTACGAAAGTGGTAGATTTATCGATACCTGATTATTTTATATCTAATAGTGCAAAAAAGGAAATTAATGCTACTCCACACAAATTAATAGAGGGTTCGCAATTAAATAATTTTAAGAATCAATTAGAGAAATTTTGGATAGAAAAAGAAGTTTTTAACTGTGATTCAGAATATTTTAAAGATATAGAAAGTAAAGAAAATTTATCTACTAATCATTGTCTGTTGAGGATTCTATTTGCTCAGTTGACATTAAGTTTAATTTTTCACTCAAATTGTCCATTTGAAAATCATCTAGTTAGTATAGTTAAAACAGTCTTTAAAAACTTTACTGAATATGGTGTATGTGATCTCAGCCCTATTGATGGATTAGAATATATTTATGATGTTAAGGACGCATCAAAATTACAAGCAAATGGTTTTTTATTGAGTTATCTAATTCCAAATAAAAGATATGCAAATTTGTTTTTGGATGGGAATACGTACCAGAGTTGTCAGGTCAGTCTTGAACCTATTACATTGATTATTTTGAATAGATTAGTTGCCGAGATACCTAAAACACATTATTTGAGTTTAGATCAAATTTTAGGATTTGATATAAATGATACTAATAAATTTAAAAATTGGATGTTAAATGAGTTAAGAAAAATTTCTCAGAATAATGAAGTTGTTAAAAAATTTAAAGCTAAAGGGTTTATGGCATTTAACCATATTGATTATATTGCATGGAATAAGAGAAAGGTATCAATAGATGGGTTTTTATCCGCATTAAATGTAGGGAAGTATGCTACGTCAGCAATTTCAATAAATTACTTAAATCAGCTAGAGCAAAGATTAAAAATTCCTTTAGAGGAGTTAAGGATTCAATATGTCCAAAACAAACTAATTAAGAGTGAAAAAGTAAATCAGTTATCTTTTCAAGCCATTAAGTGTACGGATAATTTTTCTAATACTATGCCCAAAGAAGTAAAGAGAATTTTAAGGATAGGATCTAAAAGCAATGATCAAAAACGGTTCAAAAGATCTTTAAAATTTAATTTGGCAAAGGTAAGAAATGAATATGATTTAGAGTTTATTAAGGGCGAAAGTGATCCAGATATAGCATCATTAAGTGTTCAAATTTGTTTGCTAAGTTGGTTTGAAATGAATTTGACAAATGGTATTAAATTATCTTCTCTTCAAACCTACAAGTCGGTGTTTTCAGTAGAGCTTTATTGCTATGCTGTTGAACATTCAATTAATTTATTAGATGCAGATCAAAGTGATTTTGAAGATATGTATGAGTACATATTAAGCGTGAAGATAAAAAATGATAAAAATACCACACTTGAGGAAACTAACTTAGAGAGTTATGAAAAAAAGCATGATACATATTCAGCTGCTTTAAAGCAGCTTAAGGCATTTCATAAACATATTTCTAGTGTGTTCAATGCTCCAAATTTGGATGATTGGTTTTCATATTATAAAACAGAGAATACTCAAGTTTGTCGTAGCGGATATATATCAAAAGATATGTTTAAATACATTATTGATAAATTATTGCCTAACTCAAAAAGACTTTTTAACCTAAAGATGGATTGTCATGACTTACGAATGGTAAGAATGATATGTATTTTGGGATATCGTTGTGGTCTGAGAATAAGTGAAATTTTAGGGCTTAAACTAAGTGACTTAACGACGTTAAGCTTAGAAAAACATGAAAATAATTCTAATAAAATTGAATATTGGTTATTTGATGAAAAAATAGAGTTTTTGAAAATACAAATTAGAAATAATTATGATCGACAGCTTAAAACTAGAAATGCACAACGTGCTTTGTGTTTAAGTGAATTACTGACTGAAGAAGAATTGCTAGAATTTTGTCATCTGCTCAAAATGATAGTTATAAATAAAAAAGAAAATCGTATTTGTTTAGGTGCTAACCGGTTCATCTTTGAAAAAAATGGTGCTGGACTTATTAAAGCAAGTTCAGTTAGACAAGTATTCAAATGTTGTTTGGATTTAATTTTTGGTGATGAACAATATAATTTCTCTTTTCATACATTGAGACACAGTGCAGCGAATAATCTTGCTATTGTGTTGAAGGGTAGTGATCAACTCAGAATAGCTTGGACAGATTATTCAGATAATCATGTTAAAAATATTCGAAACTATATTTTAGCTGAATCGACTTCTTTGGAAGATAGAGCCGATGTTTGGAAACATTTGGCTTATATGTTAGGTCATTCATCGATAGAAATGACAGCAAACCACTATTTGCATGTTGGAATGATTTTGTATGCCGATGCATGTAATCGACAAGAAAATTACATACCTAGAAAGTTGTTACAGCATTTGCTACCTAAGCATACTAAAGCGGGAGTAGGTCGTAGTAAAAAGTTTATTATTGATATTAATATTTTGAATTACAGAAAAATATTATGTGATTATTTGAGAAATAGGGTAGGTTATAAAAATGAATTGACCCCTGATTATAAAATGAATGGTCACCAGTCACACTTTTTGGGAGGGGATCATACATTGAGCTTAGACCAAGATGTTTTTTTAGAAGAGCTAAATACAATACAAAATCCTATAGTTTTTAGTTCAGACTCCGAACTAAGAAAATTTTTTTTAGAATATATAGAATTGATATATAGCAATCGGTATTACACCCAAAAACGTGGGAATCATAAAAGATCCTCTGAAGAATTATTGGAGTTTCTTGCAGAATATGCTCAGCATGATAATTATCAAGCAATGCGTTTGATAAAACAGGCTTATGGTAAAGCTCAAGATCAAATAAGATTTCAGGATCAACTGACTCGGTTATCAAATCTTTTTCTCGATCATGTTTTGATTGTAGATGCTAAAATTAAATTTTATATTAGAGATGAAATAAGTTATGCAAATTATTTGGAGTTTTTAGTAAATCTAAAGGCAATTGTAGGTAATGATTTTTTTCGCAATATCTATTATAGAGAGCATGAATGGGAAGAATTTAGTAAAGTGATGAAGATTCGGAAAAATAAAAAATATGAAGTACTAGTTTTAAAGAATATTAATCCTAAAGCTAAGTATATGCAGATATTGATTTCTATTCTTTTTTATAGTTTGTCTTTGAAGATTGTAAATAAACATTTAGATACAGTTACTTAAGCTGCATATTGAGCAAGTATTTTTATATGTTGTACTTTAAATAAAAATATTTATACGTGCGTTAAATAATTTAACAGGTTTAAGAGTGCGATTTCAAAAAATGGAGGCGGACTAAATGAAGCATACGTATATAGATGTAGATCATTGTATTCAAGAAGCTTTACAAGGGAATATTGTCCACTTAAACGATAATTTATATTTTTTAAGTGCTGAAACAGCCTTACAGCAAGTCCTTATACCTGAGCATGTTTGCTGTACAGCACCATACTGGATCATTGGATATGAGTTGCCTAAACCGATTCAAAATAAACAGGAATTAGAGTCATTATTTGCATGGCATAACTTTTTTGTTAAATTTGCTAGCAATGCTGATGAATTTAAAGATTTCAATCCTAGAGATGAGTGATTAACCCTTATAGTGTCTCATCCATTCTAGTTTTTAAATTTATTAGTGCGAGCACGTGATAACTTCAGTATCAACTGGATATAAAAGGATTATTTGTGAGTAGAAGTATAAAAAGGCAACTCAGTTTCTTTTTAATCGTACTTTGCGGATTCATTACATATAATTATATTGCTACTCGTCAAGCGGAAAATATGGAATTGAATTCCAACGTTCAAGAGCGTGAGCGAGCATTTATGCTAAAACGAGCTGAATACATAAAAAATCACGGTGCGACCTGTATGCTGAGCAAGAGATTCATCAAGAATTGGCATTCAAAAGTGGGCATGCTTTAATGAATAGTTCGTCTTCGTATCAGAGTGTTGAAAAGCAAGAACTAGAGCAATCTGTAAAGTGAGGTAAATATTATGGTAGAGCGGATTGTTTCTAGAGAGAGCGCAAATAACAGTTGGGTCCGTAGTAAAAAATCAGCAAGATGAAATTCAGAGGGTCTTAAGGAAGTCCTCAACTGAGATTTCCTGTTCTACATAGAAAACACCATTTTGGTCTGCTTTCATTTTTTTAATAGAATTACCTTGGAGTTTGTTGATCTCGAGCAGATCTTTAAGTATTTGATCTGCAATTTTATTCTTCCAATCATTTTCTGGATCTAAAGAAATCGACATGAGTTTCTCCTAGTTCGGATGTGGTATAAATTTCATTATCAGTATCACAGAAAATTTGAAATAAATTGATGTGGTGGAAAAAGTGGCCAAATATAGGTATGAACATTTAAATGTGGATAATGAGCTTTATTTATAGGCAAGCTTTTGTAGTTCATCTCTATGTTGATGAATTATACGTTTTAAATGATGTGATACAATACGTTGCGTCGCTTGGTTGTTTTCAAATACCATAGGTATAACCTCAATAATTGGGCGTGATCTTTGTTCAATATTTTTAAAATTGATTAGTCTTCTCATTTTTCCATAAAATTTTAATGGTGTTATGTAATTTTATACTAATTAGAACCATGAGCTAAAGTTTAAAAGTCCTAATTGTACTATTGAGTATCAAAAAACCATGTGACATCACTTATTTTAGGTTTTGAAGGGACTGATGCTTCATCATTAATATTGCAGACAATTTTAAAATCGAGTTATCTGACGCTTTAAAAAGGTTTCAGAAAAATATATCTATTTAAACTTCGATAATCAAATTTTCTCTAAACCCATTTTTACCTTGTTCTGGCAGATAACCCAAAGGATTGATCACTAATCTACATCCGTCGACTACAGTATCCACTGATGTATGCGTATGTCCTGCAATCCATAACCTAAAGCCTTTTATATCTAGGTCATTAATAAAATAGGGATTGAGGGCTGATGCAACAGGATGCGTACCCCAATATGGATCAAGACAAGCTAAATGAGGCGGGAAGTGCGTAATGACAATCACATTATCTTGATCCTTAAATTGCATAATATTTTGATGATATTTTTTAAATAGTTCAATGTAGTCATTAGCAGTTATCGTTCGATGATCACTGTCAATCATGATTTGATCGAAATCATAAATCGATTGTTCAGCATCTTTTTGGGACTGTAAAAGTACCTCAGGAGATGTAAGTGGTGAATTGGAGCGAAAGTTCGTAAACAGCGTGCCACCTACAAATATTTTATCTTGAATTTTGATATGGTTGTCATCAAGTAGTGCATTTTTTGGGTAGTTTTCTTTCAAGAAATTCACGACTGAACTGTAGTTAGAGCTGTAGTAATCATGATTACCTAAAACAAAGATAAATTTTTTATTGAGAGATTTACATTTTTCGGCAAACTCAATTGCACCGCTTAAGCGATTAGAAAAATCGCCAGCGTGAATAATGACATCAGCTTGCTCTGATATTGAATATTTGGAATTGTGAGTATCCGATAAAATTTGCAGTTTCAATCTACTTCCTTTATTAAATCACGCTGCTTAAATATATAGAGTTTCATTGCGATCAGTTTACAGCAACTAAATATTGTAGAAATTATAAGATACTTATCTGTATTCTTAAGCCTCTAAAAATATAGGGAATTATTTTTGAATTGATTGATCAAATATTGATCATAAAATTTGACCAATTGAATTTATGCACATAAGATAAAGATGTTACAGCAAAATCTGTGACCAGGCGTGGAAACCTGTTACTCAACGAACTAAAGAGTCGCTTTTAGTGGCTCTTTTGTGTCTACATGGCGCTTTTATGGTAAGCCAGGTAGGGCAGTCTTTGACTGGCCGTTTCGTTGAGCGGTATTTCCACACCCTATTTGGTTTGCCTCCATCTCGTGGAAAGGATGTTGGCAAACGACAATCTATCAACGAGGTTTAAAATGCGTCTTTATATTATTTCTATCTGTTTTTTCTCTAGCAAAAAGATACTTCTGAATTAATGAATATTTACTTCATTAATCACTAACTTTAATTTTAATTACTTCTAATTTCGTAATCTTACGAGATATAGAGAAGTATTGCCTAGAGAAAATAAAATGGCCCGTACTAAGCTTTTAACCAATATTATTCAAAGAAAAATGATGGTGCCTGACGAAATGTCGCACTCAAATCTGCACCATAACTTTGAAATATCACTTTATGACTTCGCCAACCATGAGATCCTAGAAAAACTATATAAAGCAGACAATCAACGCTCCACAGAGTGTTGGAGCCCTGCTGAAATTCAGGAGTTTATTCTAAACTGTTTGAATGATCGTAATGTCAATTTATGCGTTCGCTATTGGAAAGATGCTGCTGGTAATATTTATATCATCGATGGTGGGCACAGGATTTCAATTATCTATGCTTGGATCAAAAGATACTTTATTGATGAGCAAGTAATAGGAGCCCCAAAATTCACGGCACCACAAAAACGAGATATTCGTCAGATTCGTAATCGATTAGGTGGATTAGCTGATTTTCAAGAGTTATGTAGCGATTCTGAGTTTCAGCAAAAATTAAAATCAACCAAAATTAATTTTATTGAAGTCATTGGGACACCTGAGGAAGCTCGAAAAGCCTTTTGTTCAATCAATTCGGATACGAAACGATTAGATCCAGATGAAGAATATCATTTACAAAATAGGGGAAGTGATGCTTTTTATGTGATTTATGCGTGTTGTTATATAAATGATAATAAATCTAACTTGGCTGAACTGAATTACGAGCGGATAAATGAAGTGATCACTTTGGGTGAGCAAATTCATGATCATCTTTTTAAGATAATACTTTTAGAGCCGGATTTAACACACGGTAAAAAAATCG
The DNA here is from genome assembly GCF_020982655.1 of Acinetobacter sp. PW68. Classification (NCBI taxonomy): domain Bacteria; kingdom Pseudomonadati; phylum Pseudomonadota; class Gammaproteobacteria; order Moraxellales; family Moraxellaceae; genus Acinetobacter; species Acinetobacter sp. PW68. Next base: position 1,054,303 of record NZ_JAHZSX010000001.1, read on the forward strand.
GCTTGGTCAATGAACTCCTGAATATCATGTTTGGTGATACTAGTCAGAATACTGTGAATATAGACCAAGGTCAGCGTGTAGAAAATTTAATGCTAAAACTTAGAGTTGTGCTGTGTCGTATCGCTACACCACCGATTAGTATTCGGATTCCAAGTTTGGGCTTACACCCAAAACTATATTTTTATAAAGAGAATCGTTTTCAAGTGACATCCTTTTTGGCCTGGTTCTCTATCGTCTGTGAAATTGAACAAGACTGTTTTGAAATACAGAATAAGAAGTTAGATTTTATTGGATTTACTCGAGCACGCCGTGGTGTTGAAAGTTTAATTGAAAAAATTCCTGTGGCCATCAAAGAAACTGTCGGTAAGTTTGGTAGCGGCATCAGATCACATGAGCGATTGAAGAACGTGTATCAAGCCTTTATCTGTATTGGACTCAATATGGATTTAGATTTTGAAGATGAAGTTTGTTTGAACACCGTCATTCTTTCGATGAGTCAATCATTTGATTATATTAATTTTAATGATTTTTATCTTGACCGTTTTGGTGGAGATTATGATGAGAGCATTGTGGATGATGTTGTGAGCTTTGTGAAATCAGTAAGACTAACAAAGAAGAAAAAACCTTTAAATTTTTCACTCGCGACCAAAAGAAATCTTTATCAACGTGAGGAAAGGAAAACATGGAGCTATTGCGAAGTATGTGATAGCGCTCTATACCTTGAGTCGACTGAAGTAGATCATCGAGAATCGAAAGCAGAAGGTGGCTATGGTGTTTTAGAAAATGGAGCAATTATTCACCCGATATGTAATCGTTTTAAGTCAGATCGTGCTTTGGAAGAAGTAAGAGCAGATTTATTTGACTAAAAAGATAAGGGAGCAAATGCTCCCTTATCTTTTTGTTTTTTAGTAGACTGGGGTCAGTGTTTAGCCTCTCTGTACACGACAAATTTCACAGAACCCTTATCCTATCAGGATTCTGCCTTCTTAAAATTGCCAAAATTTCCTTAAACTCTTCTTTTTTCCCAAAACCAATTAAACGCTGAATCGCCATTTGAACATAGTCTAAACCATAGCGAAATAAACTCATTGAGAGTCGTCCATGCTTCTTTATTTTTGTTACAGCTGCTATGATGAATGAGATCGAAAACTGAAATCCCCCACTAGAATTGTTGACTGGAGTCAAAATGAATAAAAAGCGGCCGGTTAATCTTGATATTCGAACCATTCAGCTTCCTCTCACGGCGCTTACATCGATTCTGCACCGGATTTCAGGAATTATGCTCTTTATTTTTCTGGGACTGATACTGTATATGCTGAGCAAATCGTTGGAGTCAGAAAAGGGTTTTAATGAAGTCAAGGAGATTTTTTCTTCACCTTTCGGCAAAGTTAGTTTCTGGTTGGTATACTCTTCATTTATTTATCATCTCGTAGCCGGAATTCGACACCTAGTTATGGATGTGGGTGTTGGTCATACTTTGAAAGGCAGCAATCGCGCCTCTACTATTGTTTTAGTAGTGTCGGGTGTTTTAATGGTTGCTGGCGCCGTATGGATTTGGTAGCTGTGGAGTCGTAATGCGTATTTACAAGGACTAAAAGCGTCCTTTAAAGCTAACTTACGAAAGTATTTATAATCGACGGTTCACGCTTAAACGGTTGAATCCTTTCGGGCTTCCGAATAGCTGTTAGCTGAAAGCTATCATGAGCTAAGTTTTCTGTGCATCATCAAATGTGTTAATGGGAGCGCCATAGTACTAGGTACAAATATGGCTCTAGGACAATGTTAGATGTTTTGGATTTTGAGGCGGATCGCTCTTATCGAAGATCGTCTAATTCGCTCTGAAGCGCAGGTTTTTTGAAACTATCACCTGGTTGGCACACTGTGCGAATCAACATCAGATATGAGAAAGCCAATCAGGTGAACACTACCCTCGAGGGCTCATCTGTCCAGTTAAAGCCTCGAGTCTTTCTGGGTGCGCAAAAGACAAGAAGGTTATATGGGAAAATTATGAGGCCTGGATACCATGCGTCATGGGCGTGCCGATGCTGTGAGTGACAGAGCGAGAAGCAAGTGAAAGTCCCTGAAGTAGGGGCGGGATGCGCCCGAGTGGCATTTTTTGTCTTAAGGTAGATCGCGTAGCTGTTCTTCAGAATAATCTTCAGAGCGTTGACGACAGCCATCGCTGTGCATTCCTCAAGAATAGAATGTGTCGGAAAGGTGGCGTCATTGGTGTTAGTCATCGCTTAGGATTTCTCAATCTGGCTTACACGGGCGCCTGTACCGATATCCCCGCGGATGGCGACGTATCGATGTTGAATTCCTCGCCAGACGAAGTGCAATGAGCTGCGGCTATAGGCTTGCGCAGCCTTAGATAGCCGGCCGTCGCAGGCGCGCCGGTTGGCCGGGATCTTCTTCTGCCCGTCAGGTGTCCGGTCGGAACTCCAGCACGAACGCTACGACCTTTTCGGCGGACATTTCGCACGGCTTCAACAATGTCCTATCTGATGTAACGCGGAAGAGGTTGAAGCTGACAATGTCAGTCCCGTCCAACTCCCTGGCGAACAGACTGTTGAGACGTCCGTCCCCAGATCGCCGGACGATCAAGCTGAAACGCCGGCCTTCATAAGTCCCTTCTCTGTATCCCTCCGCAAGCTTCGCGAAAGCGGCATCGAACTCGGAATGCTCCATGTCATCCATCCTTATTGATAGAACAGAGGCGCGGCGGGTGCGAGACCGCCAGTGCCGGGTCGCGCTAAGGTGCCGGGCAGATTCCTGCAGCCGACGAGGCCCGGGGTGGGCAGGATAATTGAGATGTCGGCGCCCGCATGGCTATCAGCGAAGTCGTCCGTCCAGTCTGCTAGGCAACGTCCACGCCTTTCCAGAAAGCGATGTAATCCCGGATACCCTCGGCATCCGGAGTGGGGGCGGGATAGGTCCAAGCGGCGTTCACGTTGAGCGCGTCACCCGCGCGAACATGAAAGAAGCGCGCGGCGCCTTTGATCGGACAGACAGATGTGTGCGGGCTCATCTCAAGCAGGCTCAGGTCGACTCCTGACGGTGGGAAGTAGTGATTTCCCTCGACGATGACTGTTTCGTCGCTTGTGGCGATAGTAGTGTCTTTCCAGATGGCTGAGACCAACGGACTCTCCTTTTGTATTCATCAACCGGCGAAGGCTCGCGGGCTGGCTGCCCCAAGCCGCACCTCCTCAGGTGGCAGGCGGGTTGCGCCCGAGAAGTTTGTCGAGCTCGCCTCTGACATCGAGCGCGAATAGCTCATCGGAGCCACCGATAAGGGTGCCATTGATGAAGATCTGCGGCACGGAGCTTCGCCCCGACGCTTCCGCCATGGCCTGCCGGTGAGCCGGATCCGCCTCAATATCGAGCTCCTTCCATCGCACGCCCTTTTCCTTGAGGAGCGCCTTCGCTCGGCGGCAGAACGGGCACCAATTCGTGGTGTACAGCAATACATCAGTTGTCATATTGCATCTCCGGCAGTTGCACGCGGATCGCTGTCATGGCGTTGATCTCCAATTCGCGGCGTTCAAAGATGGCGACTGCACCTTGGCCGACATCGGAGCAGATGCTGACGATTGGCCGCTATCCAGGCGACATGGCCCAAAGTGCTTTCACCGCCAGGCAGAGGCCGCACGCGCCTCCTGTAGCGCCGAGCCGATGCTCTAAGGTAACCGAGCCTCGATTGGGACGGAAGCGGTCCCGCTCGAATCGCCCATCATGCTGGTCGAGCATATCAGGACGACGGATAGTGCAGGAACTTTCAAATTGAGCTTGATGTCGAGCCAGGTATCGCGAGCGAAGGCGTTCTAGAGGCCGGGGGGTACGAAGACTGTGTTCGGCAAAACGGTTCACGTTGATCGCCAAAGCTTCCCAGGGCGCACGTCTACGATCGGCGCGACGTGAGATAGCTCGCGCCGCTAGCCCCCGTAGCGCTCCGTCTTGATGATGGAGGCGTCCAAGCCCGCCAGCAGCGCGCTATCGGTTGCGATGTTGACGAATCCGTTAGACCCGCAGACGAACACTTGCGTCGGCTTTCCCTGAAGCCTGGTTAGAATTTCTTGGACCATCATGCCGTCGATCCGTCGCGCAAAGTCCGATGCGCGAACCGGTTTCTCGCGCGTAATCGCGAGCGCCAGGACGAACGCCGGATCGCTGATTTCGATGCAATGAAGTTCTTCTGAGAAGAGAACGTCCTCGGCGGTTCGTGCGGACAGGAGCAACGCTGTCGGAACGGCTTGGGCCAATGCGCGGCGCTGCCGGATCATTGCCATCAACGGCACGAGGCCGGAGCCTCCCCCGATCAACAGAACCGGATCTATGGCAGGCTCAGGCCAAAGGAAATGGCCACCGAGCGGACCGCGAACTTCGATTTCGTCACCAATCGCCGCGATGTCGTGAAAAAACGGCGAAACTTCGGCATCCGGCATGCGCTCGATAGCTATCTCGACGATCGGGGTCGAAACTGCCGATGACGCGATCGAGTAGCTGCGCATTGCACTGTAGCCGTCGGGCGCGGTCAGCCGGATATCGACGTGCTGACCTGCGGTGTGCGCGAACGGCTTGCTCAACCGAAGGAAGAAGCTCTTGATACTCGGTGTTTGCTGGATGATGTCGTCGATCACGCATGATTGCCACGAACGGACTTGCGCTTCGTTTTCAGTCATGGGTGTATCGTTGTTCGCGCCACGGATCGCCGTAGATGTGATAGCCGTGCAGCTCCCAAAAGCCGGCCTCGTCACGCGTCGTGAATTGCAGCGCATTCACCCATTTGGCGGATTTCCAGAAGTAAAGGTGCGGCACTAGAAGACGCGCCGGCCCCCCATGATCGCGGGAAAGTGGCTTGCCCGCATAACTGAGGGCGACCATCGCTTTCCCGGAAAGCAGATCCGTCAGAGGGACGTTTGTCGAATAATTATCGTAGCAGTGCGCCAAGACGAAATCGGTAGGCCGATCAAGCTCTGCATCTGCAAGGATGTCTTCAATGAGTACACCCTCCCAAACGGTATCCAGTTTGGACCAAGAGGTGACGCAGTGAATATCCTTTGTCACCTGGGTCTTTGGTAGAGTGTTGAATTCGCCCCAATTCCACGTTTTGACGGGCTTCGGACCAATTTTGACTGTGAATTTCCAGTCGGAGGGCTCTACCCTCGGCGTAGGGCCGGCCGACAGAACAGGGAAATCCTCCACCAGATGCTGACCTGGCGGAATCCGATCGGACTGGTCGCCTGAACCGCGACCGGTGAAACCTCTGGTGACCATAGTGACCCCTCTTGCTCGATACGGCAGACCGAAGCCGGCCTTCATTTCAGTACTCTGCGTAAAGCATTTGCCCGCACATCCGCCGAATAAGCCAATCGACTAAAAATCAGATACAGATGCTCTATCATCGTAAAAAATCGCGTATCGAACATAGCGTCAGGCCAGCATGATTCCCAATACCCAATGGCTATAGGGTAGATAACCCCAAGGCTGCGTACGCTGATCTGCGGTATGCGGAGCGGAAGTTGCAGGTTCGCTCTCAAACGGATGGGCAGCGTGCAAAGCTCAAGGCTCACCAGCGCATGGTTGCCCAGTTCGCGCTCGCCGGCAGCTTGAGTATATTAAGGACGAAATGTCGATCTGATCTATTCTGGCTTCAGGAAATAGGGAAAATAAGGTCGGACGTTCGCGCACCGTCGCGACGCGCGATCATCCACTAAGCTTCTGTATCGGGGTTGGAGGATCAGATGAACGAGATCGAACGACAAGCGCCTGAGCTGCGGGTGCAAAAATGGATTGGCAAAGATGGGGAAAGTATCGCGCCGTTCAAACTGTCAGATATCGGGCCCGGCCCGAAAATCTTGTTTGCCTTCCAGCATTGGTGCCAAGGTTGCCATTTGCATGGGTTTCCGACGCTACAAAAGTTGCATGCAGCGTTGAGCTCAAAAGACGTGGGGTTCGCAGTGATCCAGACCGTCTTCGAAGGAACGCATGAGAATACCTTCGAGAAGTTGCGCGTGAACCAGCTCAAGTATGAGCTTCCTATCGTTTTCGGTCACGACGAGCAACCGACCGGCTCGCCGTTTCCAACCTTCATGGAAGACTACCGCACACGAGGAACTCCGTGGTTTACGGTTATCGACGCTGGCGGTAGCATTGTTTTCTCGGACTTCCATCTCGACGCGGAGCTAGAGTATGGCTTTTTGCGTGTGCGCTGTGAAGATTGTCATCACGAGCGTTTGGTCGCTTTCAGCTGCAAACGGCGTGGTTTCTGCCCCAGCTGCGGTGCCCGCCGGATGGTGGAGAGTGCCGCACTTTTGGTGGATGAAGTATTTCCCGCAGAGCCTATTCGCCAATGGGTGCTGAGTTTTCCTTTCCAGTTGCGCTTTTTGCTGGCCCGTTACCCGGAGCTGATGGGCAAGGTCTTGAGCATCGTTTACCGTATACTCTCAACCCATCTGATTAAGAAAGCGGGTTTTACCAAGGCTACGGCACAAAGTGGATCGGTAACGCTCATCCAACGCTTTGGCTCCGCGCTGAATCTGAATGTACACTACCACATGCTGTTTCTCGACGGGATTTACACCGAAGACGACCATGGTAAACAGCGCTTCCATCGGGTCAAAGCGCCGACCCACGATGAGCTGAATACCCTCGTCCACACGCTTAGCCATCGCATTGCTCGCTGTCTGGAAAAGCGAGGCGTATTAGAGCGCGATGCCGAGAATACCTGGTTGACTCTGGAAGAGGAGGAAGGCGATGTGCTGACGCAACTGCAGGGCGCATCAGTGACCTATCGCATCGCCACCGGTCCTCAGCAGGGGCGCAAGGTCTTCACCCTACAAACCTTACCGGGGCGAGAGAATCAGGCCGACACCAACAGCCGAGTGGCGAACTATGCCGGCTTCTCGCTACACGCCGGTGTCATGGCCGAAGCGCATCAGCGAGATAAGCTTGAGCGCCTGTGTCGCTATATCAGTCGGCCAGCGATCTCGGAAAAGCGTCTGGCATTGACCGCCAATGGACAAATCCGCTACGAGCTCAAAACCCCTTACCGCAATGGCACTACGCATGTGATCTTCGAACCACTGGATTTCATTGCCAAGCTAGCGGCTTTGGTACCCAAGCCTAGGGTCAACCTTACTCGATTCCACGGGCTTTTTGCACCGAACAGCAAACACCGCGTTCAAGTAACACCCGCTAAGCGGGGCAAAAAGCCCGATCAATCGGAAGGTCTCGATACTGGCTGGTGTGACAAGAGCCCCGCAGAGCGCCACCGCGCTATGACCTGGATGCAACGACTCAAGCGTGTTTTCAACATCGACATCGAGGTCTGTGAACACTGCGGTGGCCAAGTCAAAGTGATTGCAAGCATTGAAGACCCGAAGGTGATTGAGCTGATTCTTAATTACCTCAGGCAGAAAGCCGCTAAGGTTGACGCTGCCAAACAGCACGAATTGCCGCCAGAGCGAGCCCCGCCACTGACTCCCAGCCTGTTCGACCCATCGCAGACTTGCCTATTTAATTGACGCGCCTAAGTTCTCAATCCATGCACTGTCAGCCTTTGCGGCAGGCCGGTGGGGCAACTGTCGGCTAGAGATCCATTCGCCAGGCACTTTTCGGTCAAATCGACCAAAATACGACCTGCTTTAGGCACTGTGAAGCTAAATTCTGGGGCTTAGGCAATAAAAATGAGCAGCAATTTCGGGTATGATACTTCAGCTTAGGGGTGAAAAGGTGCTTTATACTTCCTATACTCAAATCTATATCTTTAATGCGTAGTTGTAATAACTCTGTCAATCTCATGCCTGTGCCATAGAGCATTTTAGCCATTAACAGATGAATACCTGATAAATGTTTAAAAACGGACTGAACCTCTAGGTGTGTTAATGCTACAGGTAATCTTTTGGGTTTATTGGGTCGATTTAATTCTAGTAACCAAGGTAGCCCTACGCCAAGTACCTCCTTATATAAGAAAAGTAATGCTGAAAGTGCTTGATGATGTGTAGATTGTGAAACATTTCCCACGTTCACCAAATGTGACAGATAAGATTCCACTTCCAATCGACCCATCTCTTGTGGATGACGCATTTGATGAAAAATTACATAGCGTTTTATCCAACCACAATACGCTTGCTCAGTTCGATAACTCATATGCTTATAGCGTATACGTTGTCTAACTAAATCGAATAGTTTTGGGTGCTGAGTTGTCATCATATTATCCTTGTTATTTTTTTTGTTTAATGATAATTTTAGTTTAAATAAATCAATGCTTTTTGTTGTATTTTTAATCAAATAGGTGTCTTATGCAGCAAGTTTTTTTTTCATCTTATGTGTCACCTCTGCCGCATAAGAGTAGTTGGGCGTCTTCATCCAATCTGTGAGGCTTTCATCCAATGAAGAAAGCAATCCTTCTCGTTGTGTCTCATGTGTGCGTTCTCGCGGCGGGCTTCGCGCTTGGTGTCTATGCGCTTCCTATCCTTACCGCCCCTACTGCACCCACGCTAGCCGAAACCTCGCTAGCAGCGAGCCAAAGCATCTACAAGGGGGAGTTCCGGCGCGACCTCAAAGACAGTGACGCCCTCCATTGGGGGCAAGGCACAGTGAACGTGGGCTCAAAGAGCATTGCGTTCACCGGCAAGCTAGCGCCTGGCCCTGACTACAAGCTCTACCTATCTCCTGAGTTCGTGGAAACGGAAAAAGACTTTGCACGTCTGAAGCCGCAGATGAAACGCATAGGCGATGTTCGTACCTTCGAGAACTTCGTGGTTCCTGTGCCTGAATCAATAGACGTCTCGCAGTACAAAGCCGTCATCGTCTGGTGTGAGTCTTTCTCACAGTTCATTACTGCCGCTGAATACAGGTAGTCCATGCTCAGTGCAAAGACGCCCAACACTTCCATCGAGAGGGACGTCCAAGGGCTGTCGCCCTCGGCCGCCCCTCATGTCAAACGTTAGGCAATAAAACTATGTCATCATTTTCAGACTCTAAGGCAATCAGTGGCTACGCAGAAAACGCTACATTCGATGATCCCACAGAGCGACTAGTGAAGCAACTTGAGCAAGGTTAATCGTTGGAAGGTGGGCAATCATCCTGATTGCCACCCATCCCCTGATGCCCACTACAGGCGTTGCGCGCTGTAACTCTGTTGATCAGCGTGCGAAAACCCGGATCCGGATAGGAGGAGCGTCAACGATTGAATCAATCCGTTGGGAGAGGGCGGCTCCGCTCCGTCAGCTCGGCAATAGATAACCCATTCTCGCCGAGCAACTCTCTGATCCGATCGACGATATGAGCCCCTAGCGCCGCTGTCTTGGTCCCCCCCACAGATTCCCAAGATGCGAGTTCACACGCCGATACCTCGTGGTCAGCGCCGAAGTGCTTCTGTCGGTATGTCACCGCCGCCCTTCAATGATAAAGGCGCGGTAACGGGAACCGGCAAAGCGTTGAGCAGCGATGGTTTGGTAGGCGGGACTGTCATACCAGTCGCGAGCGGCCTGCATCGTCGGGAAACGCAAGATTACGGCCCCTTCGATGGGCGGCCCCTCCAAATGCTGGATCGCGCCATAAGCGGCGAGAAAGGTAACGTCGTGACCATCGAACGATGGTCCGACGCCTGCAGAATAGGTTGCGAGTGCATGTGGGTCGCTGGTTTCTTCCCGCGTAAAGACGACGAACGCTTCCATCATTAGGCCTCTCAAAGGTTGGATCTGTTGGCCATTACCACCGGTGATGGCCTCACAGTCGTCAGGCTGGCAACTGGAACCCGATTTTCATGAGTGCCTCGACGCACGCATCCTGATCCTGCTGATAGTTGCCTCCGGAGATGCCTATGCCGCCGATCAACTTCCCATCCTCCAGAATCGGATAACCGCCGCCGACAGCGACCATCCGAGGGCGATAGGCTAGCGGCGCCACTTTTGGATCGTTGGTCACATAGTCGTTCCAGACATGGGTCGGGAACCCAAACGAGGCGGAACTCCAGGCCTTGTCGATGGCAACATCGACGGTAAGGAACGGCGCATCGTCGGTGCGCTCGAACGCGCGCAGGTTACCGGTGGCGTCGACGACGGCGACGGCAGCCGGGATGCCGATGGCACGGGCCGCAGCGAGCGCCGCGTCGATGAGGGCGACTGCGGTTTCGCGGTTGATCGAGGCGGTGGCAATAGATTTGGTCATGGGATTCTCATCGCTGGGGCATAACCCGTTCGGCTTTTTGAGGTTGGACAAGATGTTTGGCGATCGCGGTCGTTAGAAGCCTTCGAGGACGATCTTGCCTTTAGCCGCGCCACTTTCGATCAGTGCATGCACCGTCTTCAGATTGGCGGCATTGATCGGCGACAGTCGCCGGGTCAGCGTCGTGCGGATTTTGCCGTCGTCAACCAGCGCTGCCATCGCATCCAGAATCTCGCCCTGCTCATTCATGTCGGGCGTGCCGTAGATCGACCGCGTGAACATCAGCTCGTGGTGGATCGACACCGCCTTGCGCTTGAAAACCATGATATCGAATGCCTTGGGATCGTCGATCAGTCCGAACCGTCCTTGTGGGGCGATCAGTTCGGCGATGTCGGCGACATGTTGCTCGGTATGTGTGGTCGAAAAGACGAAAGCGGGAGCACCGATGCCGAGTTCGGCGATCTGTGGCGCGAGCGGACGAGAATGGTCGATGACGTGGTGAGCTCCAAGCCCTCTTACCCACTCTTGGGTTTCCGGTCGAGAGGCTGTGGCGATGACGGTGAGGTCCGTGCGCTGTCGCGCGATCTGGACGGCGATCGACCCAACCCCGCCCGCGCCACCGATGATGAGGATCGCCTCCGCCGCACCGGGTACGGGCTTCGCCACGTCCAGGCGGTCGAACATCGCCTCCCAGGCCGTCAACGTCGTCAGCGGCAGCGCCGCCGCTTCCGCCCAGGAGAGCGACGCAGGTTTGTGACCGACAATCCGGGCGTCGACGAGATGGAACTCCGCATTGGTACCGGGCCGTGTGATCGATCCGGCATAATAGACCTCGTCGCCTAACTCGAACTGCGTGACGTCGGGGCCGACCTCGCGCACAATCCCGGCGGCATCCCATCCCAGCACCTTCCAATCGCCATCTGCCGGCGGCGTGCTGTTGCGGACCTTGTAGTCGACCGGGTTGACCGAGACGGCCTTCACCTCAACCAGGATATCGTATCCTGCAGCGACAGGCCGAGGCAGATTGATGTCGACCAGCGCGGCATCCGCGGCGATGGGTCCCGGAACCTTGTAACCAATGGCTTTCATAAATGTCTCCAGCTTGCTTGATCGGATGACGCGAATGCTCGTTAGTCAACTTCTTCTACATTGAGGTCCCGACTCTTGAACTGGGTCGCGGTAGCAGATTTCATCGAACACGTCGATCAACAGGCCTTTATGCTCTGTCGCCGGATCGGTGATCGCGTAGATGTTGGAGGCATCTTCGCCGTCGTCCCCGCTCTCGAGGCGCAACGCCGCGTCGACGCAGATGCCGCACGGACCGATGGTTGATCCTGGCTCGAGATCGACGAGATTGCTGTCCTTGACGCGCTATTCGCGGTCTTAGCCCTTGGCGATGAAGGACTGAACTGCTTGTAGAGCGTCGGTCAGCTGCTATGTCATGGAAGCACCTTCATCTTGAACTGGATTGGACACGCTCGCGCACAAAGCGCGCTGTGACTCGGCGGACGGAGAAGCTCGCGAAGTGCGTTACTCATAGCCACTTGGCCTTCTTGAAGCGCATGAACAGGAGAAGGCAGAACACCGCTATCACTCCGAGCACGACGAAGTAGCCATATGGCGTGTCCAGTTCCGGCATGTGCTTGAAGTTCATGCCATATATTCCGGCGATCGCCGTCGGGACCGTCAAGATCGCCGCCCAGGCCGCGAGCTGGCGAGTGACCACACCGATCCTTTGCGCTTCCAGAAGGCTGCTGGCCTCGAAGACCGTGGACAGGACAAGCAGGAGGCCGTCGACCATGGACTGCACGCGGTGGACATGGTCCGCGACGTCGTGGAAATATGGTGTCATTTCGGCGCTGATGCAGGGAAAGTGGCCGCGAACGAGCTTTCGCACCAGCTCGGCCATAGCCCCGAGCGTGCGCTGGAACCGCGTGAGTTCGGACCTTAGTTCGAAGATTCGCGCCACCTCTTCTGGCCCGAGGAAATCGTGCAGCGACCGTCGCTCCATCGCCAGGACGTCGTCCTCGATCATTTCGAAGATGGGCAGATACTGGTCGACCACTCGGTGCAAGATCGCGTGCAGCACATAGTCGACACCCTTGCCGAACTGCGTCGGCGATGCCTCGAGTTGCTCCCGAAGTTTGCCCAGCGCTCCGGCATTGCCGTGCCGCACGGTGATAAGGTGATTGTGACCGGTGAAGATCGCCATCTTGCCGTAGCTGATCCGGTCGCCGACCAGCTCGGCGGTCTGGGCGACGACGTACAACTCATCGTTGTAGACCTCGAGCTTGGGCGGGCACAGCGGGTGCATGGCGTTGTCGATCGCCAAAGGATGGAGGTTATACGTCGTCTGGATCGCGCTGAGTTCGTCTGCGGTGGGCTCGCTAAGCGCGATCCAGCAGAAGCCCGAGCGATTCTCGTTTAGTTCGACGTGCTCATCGAGCCTGATTTCACGGACTCGCTTACCTTCGTTGTAATAATATGCGGCGATAATGGTCATGCAGGCCTCGCAGGAATTCGCAGGCCACGCTGTACAGCCGGTCGCGCCAGCCCGCGTTCGAGCCATGCCTGCACGTTCGAATAGCTGCTTAGGCCGAGGATGTCGCCCGCTGCGTAGAATTCGACCAGCGCATTCACCCAGCCAAACGTCGCAATGTCCGCGATCGAGTAATCATCGACAATCCATTCGCGGCCCTCCAGCCGGTGATCCAGGACCCCGAGAAGACGCCTGGATTCATCAACAAAGCGCTGCCGAGGTCGCTTGTCCTCATAGTCCTTGCCGGCAAATCGCAGGAAAAAGCCTAGCTGTCCGAACATCGGCCCGATGGCCGACATCTGAAAGAACACCCACGCTAGGGTCTCGTAACGCTGGCCTGGTTCGGTGGAGATGAACTGACCCGTCTTGTCGGCCAGATAGAGGAGGATCGCACCGGATTCCCATAAGGCGATGGGTCTACCGTCAGGGCCAGCCGGATCGATGATCGCCGGTATGCGTCCGTTCGGGTTCAGCGACACGAACGCCGGATCCTTCGACTCGTTGTTCGAGATGTCGATCAGGTGGGGCTCGTACGCCAGGCCAGTCTCCTCAAGCATGATCGAGACCTTGACGCCATTGGGCGTAGGGGCTGCGTAGAGTTGCAGGCGATCGGGATGAGATGCCGGCCAGCGCTGCGTGATCGGAAAGGACGAGAGGTCTGGCATAAATCTGCGATCCTGGTGTTGCGATGGCGACTGACTGGAACGAGCCGTCACTCTGAAGTAGGGTTCGATGACCGCGTCGCTGAACGACGCGGTCACGAAGATTGCGGACCGGACCGGCGCAGTGGCAACGGCAGTGAAGCCTATTCCGCCGCGGTCCCGGCCGCTGGCTGTACGTCGTCAACCTTTTGGCGCTTCGGAAGCACCCAGCCGGGACGGACGAAGTGGCAGGTGTAGCCGCCCGGGTGCTTCTCCAGATAATCCTGGTGATCGGGCTCGGCCTCCCAGAACTCGCCGACCGGCTGGACCTCGGTCACCACTTTGCCATCCCACAGCCCCGAGGCATCCACATCGGCGATCGTATCCTCGGCGACGCGCTTCTGCTCCTCGTCGACATAATAGATGCCCGACCGGTAGGAGAGCCCACGATCATTGCCCTGGCGGTTCAGCGTCGTCGGATCGTGGATCTGGAAGAAGAATTCCAGGATGTTCCGGTAGCTCGTCACTGTCGGGTCGAAGACAATCTCGATCCCCTCGGCATGCGTGCCGTGATTACGATACGTGGCGTTCGGAATATCGCCGCCCGTGTAACCCACACGGGTCGAGATGATGCCGGGCCGCTTGCGGATCAGATCCTGCATGCCCCAGAAACATCCTCCTGCGAGAACAGCGCGCTGATGCATGTTAAGCCTCCTCTACTTGATCGAGATATTCACCGTATCCCTCGGACTCCATCTCGTCGCGCGGGATGAAGCGAAGGGACGCTGAGTTGATGCAGTACCGCAGACCGCCGCGGTCGGAAGGACCATCGGGGAACACATGGCCGAGATGACTGTCTGCGTGTACTGACCTGACCTCCGTCCGGACCATGCCGTGTGCGCTGTCCCGCACCTCGTTCACGTTTGCCGAAACGATCGGCTTGGTGAAGCTGGGCCAGCCAGTACCCGAATCGAACTTGTCCGTCGAAGCGAACAGTGGCTCTCCCGACACTATGTCGACGTAGATGCCAGGCTCCTTGTTGTCGTTGTACTCGCCCGTGAAGGGCCTTTCGGTGCCCGCCTCCTGGGTAATTCGGTGTTGCTCGGGAGTCAGGTGGTCGATTGCTGTCTGTGACTTTTCAAACTTCATTACAGTCTCCAATACTTATCTAGAGGGCCAGGCACGCTACCGCTAATTTTTTATGTCTCCTGATTTGCTCCTACAATGGTAGTGGGATGGCAAACGAGGTTTTACTAAGTGTTGGAAAATTAGAGATTTAAATTTCGCGTCTATTAATTCTAGCGCAACTGAGTGGTTAAGCAAGTACGTAATCAGTAAATATTAAAAAAATAACACAAAAGCACGATTATATAATACAGTGTCAGTGTTTTATGATAATCAACAACGCCTGTTTAGATGCTGGTAGATGCGAATTTTTTGGCGTACAGTCAAAATTTTCTGATGGTTGCTTAGTGTGTTGGCGCTGATGGAAAATTGACCCACCCTGCCGATTGAAATTTGACCCAGGGCGGATTGCTGATTTTGTTACCAGCAACTGTGGATAAGTCTACCAGCGCAGCTGCTGTTGCCCCCACTCCTTCGCTAGCCCAGTTCAGTTGTTTAAGACCTGCCACACGCAGCCATGTAGCAGGCCGTCGTCGCCATGAAATCAGAACGGCTCATCGTCCTCCGGTTCCTGGCCGCCCTTACGCTTTCGCTCCCGTGATTTGATCTTGGCCTGGGCCGCCAAGCTACTGTGTTGCAGGCGATAGGACTCGTTACCGGTTTCGACGATGTGGCAGTGGTGGGTCAGCCGATCCAGCAGGGCGGTGGTCATCTTGGCGTCGCCGAACACGCTCGACCATTCGGCGAAGCTCAGGTTGGTGGTGATCACCACGCTGGTGTGTTCGTACAGCTTGGATAGCAGGTGAAACAGCAACGCACCGCCGGCCTGGCTGAAGGGCAGATAACCCAGTTCGTCGAGGATGACCAGATCCATGCGCAGCAGAGCTTGGGCGATCCGCCCGGCTTTGCCGTCGTGCTTTTCGCGCTCCAGCAGATTGACCAGATCGACCGTGGAGTAGAAGCGCACGCGCTTGCCGTGCCGGGTGATGCCGGACACGGCCAGCGCAGTGGCCAGGTGGGTTTTACCGGTGCCAGGCCCACCGATCAGCACCACGTTCTGCGCGGTGTCGGTAAAGGCCAGACTGGCCAGTTCGCTGATCAAACGAGCGTCTGCGCTGGAGGCGCTGAAGTCGAAGCCGGCCAGGTCGCGGTGCATCGGCAGCTTGGCCATGTTCATCTGGTGGCTCACCGAGCGCATGGCGCGATCTGTGTGCTCTTGTTCCAGCAGGTGTTCGAGTGATGTGTGCTGAAAAAACAGGAGGTTTTAACTTGGTAAACTAAACACACTCATCAGGAGTTTACCATGAGCAAGAAACACAAGACTTACACCACAGAATTTAAAGCTGAAGCCATCAAATTAATTGAAGCCAATCAAGGCAATGTCTCGGAAACAGCTAGACAACTTAGCATTTCAATGCAAACTCTTTCAAATTGGAATACCAAAGCAAAGGCTGGAACTTTAGCAGGTACAAAACAGTATTCACCTGATCTAAACGCTCTACTCGAAGAAAATAAAAAACTCAAACAACAGCTCAAAATAGCTGAAATGGAACGTGAATTTTTAAAAAAGGCAGCAGCGTACTTTGCCAAAGAAAGTCAGTAAGGTACGCCTATATGAAACAAAAAAGATATTCTTTTCCAATTACCTTAATGGCTCGATTACTTCATGTTTCAGTTTCATGTTTTTATGATTGGCTCAAGAGAGGCGTGAGCAAAAGAACGATTCAACGAAATCAACAGACGATATTGGTGAAAATAGCCCATGAGGAGACAAGGCAGAGCTATGGTTATATTCGATTAACCAAATACTTACAAGCTCAGGGCATAAAAATGAGTATGTACGCTGTACGTCAGATAAAAGCGCTGAACCACCTGTATTGTAAGCGACACAAGCGTTTTAAAAGGACTACGAATAGTGACCATAATCGAGCGATCTATGAAAACCTGCTGGAGCAACAATTCTCAATGACTAGACCAAATCAAGCATGGTCAAGTGATATTACGTACATATGGACTGTTGAAGGATGGCTGTACTTAGCAGCGGTAAAAGACCTTTACACGAAGCAAGTGGTTGGCTATAGCTTAAATGAGCGCATGACAGCACAGCTTGTTTGTAATGCGCTAAATATGGCTATTCACAATCAAAAACCAACCAAAGAACTGATTGTGCATTCAGACAGAGGAAGTCAATATTGCAGCCATGAATATCGAAATATACTTGAGCAATATGGTTTTCAAGGTTCAATGAGCAAGCGCGGAGACTGTTACGATAATGCACCGATTGAAAGCTTTTGGGGAATACTGAAAAATGAGTTAGTGCATCATTACAACTATCAAACCAGAGAAGAAGCCAAAGCAGATATTATAAAATACATTGAATTATTTTATAATCATCGAAGAATTCAAAAGGGTTTGGGTTTTAAGACACCAAATCAAATGGCCGAAGACTTTTATAAGTTGGCTGCCTAGAATCTCCCAAGGGAAAGTCTCCTGATAATTCAGCGTATATCATTAACTTTTTAAATCTAAAAAACAGGAATTTCATTTATGTCTAAACACTATGATTATATTGCGATTGGCGGAGGCAGTGGCGGTATTGCATCAGTCAATCGTGCTGCCATGTATGGTAAGAAATGTGCACTGATAGAAATGGGTGATATTGGTGGAACCTGTGTCAACGTAGGATGTGTTCCTAAAAAAGTGATGTGGTATTCAGCTCAAATTGCCGATGCGATTCATAAATATGGTCCTGACTATGGCTTTAATACAGAATTGAAATCCTTTAACTGGAAGAAATTAGTTGAAAACAGACAAGCCTATATCAGCCGAATACATACATCGTATGACACAGGACTAGCTAAAAATAATGTTGATGTCATTCGAGGTTTTGCAAAATTTTTAGATGCTCAAACAATTGAAGTAAATGGTGAAACGTACACAGCTGACCATATTTTAATTGCTACGGGGACTCAAGCATTCAAACCTGAAATTGAAGGTGCTGAATATGGTATTGATTCCAATGGTTTCTTCGGATTAGAACACTTACCGAAGCGGACTGCTATTGTTGGTTCTGGCTATATTGCTGTGGAATTGGCAGGTGTTCTTAATGCATTGGGTTCGAATGTACAATTATTTATTCGTAAACATCAGCCTTTGCGTGGATTAGATCATTTCCTTGGTAAAACACTATTAGAGAATATGCGCAGTGAAAATATTAACGTGCATACTCATAGTCAGATTAACAAAGTGACTAAAGTTCAAGATAACTCACTTGTATTACACCTAGAAGATGGTACAGAACATAGTGTAGATTGCTTGATTTGGGCAATTGGTAGAAAACCTGCAACTGAAGCGATCAATCTTAATAAGACTCAAGTTCAATTGAACGAGAATCGCTTTATTCATGTTGATGCATATCAAAATACAACACAGTCTGGCATTTATGCAGTGGGTGATATTACAGGTAAAGTCGAGTTAACACCTGTTGCTGTGGCAGCGGGTCGAAGACTGTCTGAACGTTTATTTAACAATAAGCCAAATGAACATTTAGATTATGAAAATATTCCGACTGTGGTGTTTAGTCACCCACCTATTGGAACAGTTGGATTAACCGAAGATCAAGCCATAGAAAAATTTGGTAAAGATGCCATCAAAATTTATAGTTCTTCCTTTACATCCATGTATACAGCGATAACAGAACATCGACAACTCACAAAAATGAAATTAATTTGTGTAGGAACTGATGAGAAAGTGGTCGGAATTCATGGTATTGGATACGGTATGGATGAAATTCTGCAAGGCTTTGCTGTTGCTTTAAAAATGGGAGCAACTAAAAAAGACTTCGATAACACTTTAGCAATTCATCCGACTTCTGCTGAAGAATTCGTCACAATGCGTTAATCATTGATCATCTAAAAGAGCATTTATTTATATATTTGCTCTTATTTTTATATTCTATATCCAAATTCTCTGTACACGACAAAAATAGATAACTCATTGAAATAATGTCATAATAATTGTTTTCTAACGACGAATACTATGACACATCTCAATGAGTTATATCTTATCTTAAACAAATCTCTAAAATGGAACAAGTCACATTTAAAGTGCTTTGATCCTAGACAAAATAATGGACAGCACGTCCCTCTAAAGATAACGTAACTTTAATCTTTGGAGATTCAAGAAATGGCTAAACGTTTTAGTCCCGAATTTAAACAGCAAGCGATTGATTATGCACTTTCAAACTCACACGAGTCTGTAGCTGCAATCGCCCAGAAATTAGGTGTGGGTTATTCAACATTAGATAAATGGATTCGTGAAACCAATCCGGCAGGTTCAAGTAAACGTCAACTTTCACCAGAACAACAGCGGATCGTGGAATTAGAGAAAGAAGTCAAACAGCTCAAGGAAGCCAATGACATCTTAAAAAAAGCGCATGTGTACTTTCTAACAGATCATGCCAAGAAAAGTACACGGTAATTCAAGATCTAGATATGAATGAAGTCACCGTATCTTCTGCCTGTAAATACCTAGGTGTCAGCACTTCAGGCTATTATGCCTGGCGAAAACGTCAAGCCAATACGGCACAGAAATATAATGACTTAAAAGCCGTATATTGGCAGCATCATGCACGATTGGGTGCACCTTCATTAGTACATGACATGCATGATTTAGGTTACAACATGAGCGAACGTACTATTGGAAGGATGCTAAAGAAGCTTGGTTTACGTAGCAGGATTGCACGTAAATACAAGCATACGACTGATTCAACCCATCGTTTGCCTACAGCACCCAACTTGTTGGATCGCCAATTTACAGTTACTCAGCCTAATAAAGTCTGGACAACAGACATTACCTATATCCGCACTAAAGAAGGTTGGTTGTATTTATGTGTGATGCTAGATTTATTTAGCCGTCGTATCGTGGGGTGGCAAACCAGCCATCGAATAGACCGCCAGTTGGTGTGTGATACGTTTAACTATGCAATGGCTCGTCAGGGTTATCCAACTGGTGTTATGGTTCATTCGGACCAAGGCTCACAGTACTGTAGTCGTGATTTTAGAGCGCTGTTACTGAAAAATGATTGTACTCAGAGTATGTCTAGACGTGGAAACTGTTGGGATAATGCAGTGACTGAAAGCTTCTTTCATACATTAAAAGGTCATGTGGTACATGGCAGTGTGTTTTCGACTCGAAAAGAAGCGAATGCTGTCTTGTTTGACTATATTGAAATTTATTACAATCGAGTCAGAAGACATTCTGCAAACGGCTGGTTAAGTCCAGAAGCCTTTGAACAGAAATATATTAAAAGTTTAGAGGGGCTGGTTGTCCACGATACTGTCTAGGATCACTTTGCGCTCATCATGCTTGTGATTATTTTAAAGCAAACATGTAATCTTTCTTCTGCATCTAAAGCCTTGCCCATCAAGTGCTTACCACAATCATTTTATCGACGTATGCAGCGCTTCTTTGCAGGTCAGTATTTTGATTATCGTCAAATTTCTCAGTTGATTTTCAATATGTTTTCATTCGACCAAGTGCAACTGACTTTAGATAGAACCAATTGGAAATGGGGAAAACGAAATATTAATATCCTGATGCTCGCAATCGTTTATCGTGGAATAGCGATACCTATCCTTTGGACATTGCTTAATAAACGTGGAAATTCAGATACGAAAGAGCGTATTGCTTTGATTCAACGCTTTATAGCCATTTTTGGTAAAGACCGTATTGTGAATGTGTTCGCAGACAGAGAGTTTATCGGTGAGCAGTGGTTTACATGGTTAATTGAACAAGACATCAACTTCTGCATTCGTGTTAAAAAAACTTCATTGTCACCAATCATTTAGGAAAGAATCATAAAATTAGTGATTTATTTCGCCATCTTAAAGTTGGTCAAATTGAATGTCGTAAACGACGGATTTTGGTTGGTCGGGTGAAACTATATATAAGTGCACTACAGTTAGAAAATGGAGAGCTTTTACTCGTCGTTTCTCCTCAGTTTAATGCCAATGCTATTCAGGATTATGCATTACGCTGGGAAATTGAAACCTTATTCAGTTGTCTCAAAGGACGCGGGTTTAATCTTGAAAATACGCGCTTGACAGACCCTAGACGAGTGAAAAAATTGATTGCGGTGTTAGCTATAAGCTTCTGTTGGTGTTACTTAACGGGTGAATGGCAACATGATCAAAAAAAAGCGATAAAAATAAAGAAGCATGGACGACTCTCAATGAGTTTATTTCGCTATGGTTTAGACTATGTTCAAATGGCGATTCAGCGTTTAATTGGTTTTGGGAAAAAAGAAGAGTTTAAGGAAATTTTGGCAATTTTAAGAAGGCAGAATCCTGATAGGATAAGGGTTCTGTGAAATTTGTCGTGTACAGAGAAAATTATCAAAAAAAAACGTAATGCCTTTGGCGGGCATTATGAAGCGCGCGGCAAAGATACTTTAGCCTATGCACCTGAGCCTGAGAACAAGCCCATCTTTATTGATGAAGCCGAAAATGGCAGTAATAAAGTTATTAAATACAGTACTGAAGCTGAGCAGGTGCAGCAAGCAGGAAAAGATTTATCTGGTGCTTTAAATACAGATGCTACGGCGGCTAAAACTCAGCACAGTGATACATCAGTAAGTCTGCAGATAACAGACAATGAGCAAATTCGTGCGATGAGTGATGAGGCATTTAAAGTGCCGAATAATGCACTGTACAGTGTTAATCCAGATTCTAAAGCCAGTTACTGGGTAGAGACGGATCCGACTTATGCGAATTATCAAAACTGGCTGTCTTCGGACTTTATGATAAAGGCATTGGGTCTTGATCCTGCCAATACGCAAAAGCGCATTGGCGATGGCTATTATGAACAGCGTTTGGTGCAAGATCAGATTGCCCAGCTGACAGGTTTTCGCTATTTGTCAGGCTATGAAAGTAATGAGACACAATATAAAGCGCTTATGAATAATGGCTTGAGTTTTGCCAAGCAATTTAATTTGACGGCAGGTGTTGCACTCACTGCCGCACAAATTGCACAGTTGACTACAGATATTGTATGGCTAGAAGAAAAAACAGTACGCTTGCCAAATGGTGAATCTGTAAAAGCTTTAGTGCCAGCTGTTTATGTACGTAGCCGTGAAGGTGATTTAACAGGTGATGGCAGTTTAATTGCAGCTGAAAAAGTGTCGATTATTAGTAAAGGTGATGTGCTGAGCAGTGCAACCATTGCTGGCCGTCAGGCAGTTGATTTAAAAGCAGCGAACTTAGAATTGCTCAATGGGCGTATTCAGTCAAATGAAGTAAGTTTGCAAACGGATAAAAACACCGTACTACAAGGCGGTCAGATTAAAGCGGGTCAAAGCTTAAGCATTGATGCTGGTGAAAATTTAACGCTGACAACGAGCACAGAAAAATCAGAGAACGCCATTGGCAAAAATTACTTTGCCAAAGAAACGGTAGGCAGAGTTGCAGGCTTATATGTTGGACAGGCAAGTGGACAAAACAGTGATACAGAAAATTTAAGTACAACGGTTGTACTGCGCAGTGGCGGAAATACGCAGTTGAATGGTGCGCAAATTGTAAATGCTAATGGTGCAACTCAAATTGCAGCGCAAGGCGATGTCAAACTGGATACCGTGCAACTGTCAAAAATAGAAAAATCATATAACGATAGTAAGCACTTTTTAAATGACAGCCGCACAGAAGAGTTAGGGACACAGATTCAAAGCCAAGGCAAAGTGCTTGTGCAGGGGCAGGATATTTCAGCACGTGCTGTGAATATAGATAGCAAGAATGGTACAACAGCACTTTTGGCCAAAAATGATTTGAATATCAGTGAAGGCCGAACCAGTCTAGATTATGAAGCGATGGATTATGAAAAATCCCGCGGTTTGTTGAGTAAAAAATCTACTCAAACTTATGTCGCAAATCAGCAGAATACGGCTGTTGCCAGCAATATCACTGGCAAAAATATTGTGCTTGACGCGGGTCGTGATATAGCGGTGCAAGGCAGTCAAATTAAAGCAGATGATGCGGCACATATCACAGCAGGCAATAATATTAATATTGTGGCGGCTAAAAACCAATCTGCCCAGCAATCAGAAGTCATTAAGAAAAAGTCAGGCTTTAGCGCCAGTCTTTCAGATGGCGTCGCTAGTGTAGGCTATGGCAAATCAAATGCTAATATTCAACAGGAAAATACAGCAGAGACATTAACGCAAAGTGTCATCAGCAGTGGTCAGGGAAATACGGTTATTGCTGCGGCTAAAGATTTGACTACTGAAGCAGCCTTAATTCAATCTGGCAAAGACCTAACGCTGCAGGGGAAAAATGTAGATTTGAATGCTGGTACAGCAAGCAGTAATCAGCAATTGCAAGTGCAGAGCAAAAATTCAGGTCTATCTGTGGGTATCACCTATAACCCAATTGATGCTGCTGTTTCTGCATATAAGAAGAGTTCTGACAACACAGAGTTTTCTGATAGCGCTGTTGGTCAAGTTATGTCGCATGCAGAGGCAGTGAATAAAGCCGCTCAGGCTGCGACTACAGCAGTAGTAGTAACTGGGGGCAGTCAAAAAATTACGCAGAACAGCACCTACAGCACCACGCAGGCAGTTGTGACACAAGCTGAGGCTCAGGGCAATCTGAATATTATTGCCACTGAAGGCAGTATCCGTAGTCAAGGCGCTCAGCTTTCTGCTGAGGGAGATGCATTGCTGCATGCAAAAGACAATATTCATTTGAGCTATGCCACAGATACAGAATCGCAAACGTCTAGAAGCAAGCAACGCGGCTTCAGTATTGATAACCGTGATAAATCTGCGCCAGCAGGGGTATACAACAATAAAAATCAGGGTACAGGCAGTATTGACCGCGTAACGGGTACTCAGCTGTCTGCAGGTGGTAAATCGACACTGCAAACGACGCAAGGTGATGTCAATATTATCGCCAGTTCGGTCGCATCAGAAGGTGATGTGAATATATTGGCTGCGCGTGATGTAAATATTCTGTCAGCACAAAATACCAAGTCGCAAGCTGAAAGCAGCAGTAATAAAGGCATAGGCAGCGCGCAGATTTCAGATACTGAGCAGTTCTTTGGCTATATGAAAGGCAACAGCCAAAGCAGCAGTAATGATATAGAACAGCAACGCAGTCAGGTTGGAAGTTTAGGCGGGAATGTAAATATTCAGGCGGGTAATGATTATCTACAGCAAAGCGCAGATCTTGTGGCAAAACAGGATGTGAATATTGATGCAAAAACTATTCAAGTTTTAGAAAATCACAACAGGGGCGGTGCGTCGCAATCTTCTAAAGATTTAAAAGTTGGCTTGTTTAAACGCATTAGCTCTCCAATATTGGATTTACTTGGCAGTGCGGACAAAGCCGTGAAAAACAAAGCCGATGATCGAACTCAAGCGCTGCAAGCTGTGGCTGCAGGTGCTCAGGCATATCAAAGCTATAGCGATATTCAGGGTGGTGCATTGTTTAAAGCTGAGGCGGGGATTGGTTTTAGTACGAGCAGCAACCAGCAAAACAGCAGTTATACCAATTCTCAGGAAAATAAGATCACAGCTGGCCGAGATGTCAATTTAAGCAGTACAGCAGGTGATATTCATCTGCAAAATACTCAAGTTACGGCAAATGATGCGATTCGACTGAATTCGGCTAAAGATATTATTTTACAGTCAGGTCAAAGCCAAGCGAAAGCAGATGGTAAAAATAGCAATGCAGGTGCAAGTATCGGTTATGGTGCATCTGTAGGCGCGCAAACTGGTGCATATATTTATGCAGAAGTGGGCTATGGAAAAGGTAGCAATCACAGCAATAGTAATACACATACGCAAACTGTTTTGAATGCTGAAAATATCAGTTTAAACAGTAAAGGCGATACGACTTTGCAAGGTGCAAAAGCCGAAGCAAACCGTATTGATGTTAATGCTGGTGGTAAATTGAATGTGATTAGCACTCAAGACAGTGCAGATCAAAAAATTAAGCAAACGAATGCTGGCGGTCGTGTGCAAGCATCATTTGGGACTGCATGGCAGGCGTCAGGCAATGTCAGCAGCAGTAAGGCTGAGGGTTCATCTACTAGTGTAAATGAGCAGTCTGGCTTATTTGCAGGTGATGGCGGTTACCATGTCAAAGCAGACAGTGTCGATTTGCAGGGCGGCGCAATTGTTTCAACGGCGAACAAAGAAAATAATGATTTAACCGCTAACAGCCTAACGTTTAGCAATCTGGAAAATCAAAGCGCCTATGATGCGAAAAGTGTCAGCTTATCTGGCGGTACAGTGCTGGGCAAAGCAGACAGTTCAACCCAGACACCGCAGCCGACCAGCAATACCAACTGGAGAGATGGTACAAGCTTTAGTCCAAATTTGCCGCAGTCTGATTCTGAAAAAGACAGCAGTACGACCTATGCGACTTTGAGTGCTGGCAATATTAATATTGGCGGTAAAGAGACTAGGGTAGAAGAATTAGGCATTCATAGTGACATTAACACGGCGAACCAACAAGTAAATAATATTCCTGACTTACAAGCTATCTTAGACAAACAAAAGGTTGTATCTGATGCGACATCGACGGTTGTTGCTGCAACACGTACTTATAGCCAAAACAAACAAGCCGAAGCAGAAAAACAAAAGCAAGCAGCAGAGCAGCAGGCCCTAGAAAAGCTGCAAGCAGAAGGTGGAGAAAAGTGGACTGAATATAACAGTATAGATGACTATGTAACTAAACAAAATCTTCTAAAAGGGGCATTACCTGCATACAAAGATGCATTAGACCAAGCACAGTCATGGGGTATGGGTGGAGATAGTAGTCGAGCACTGAATGCTGTGACCACAGCCATTACTGCAGCGTTAGGTGGACAAACCGACCTGCAAGTGGTGACCAATACGCTTGCACCATATGCAGCGCAAGTGATTGGGCAAGAATATGGTCATGGTGAGAATAAAAATACAGCAGCACAGTTGGTGTCTCATGCGATATTAGGTGCAACGCTAGCTTATATTAATGGCGGTGACCCAACGGCAGGTGGAAGTGCGGCCGTTGCGAGTGAAGCTGCAGCGAATTACTTAATCAACCAACTTTCAGAAAAATATAAAGATGATCCAAAATACTTTGTAAATGGTGAGTTCCAAGCGAACTTTCTGTCAGAGGCGGAAAAGGCGCAAATTCGAGATTTAACAGCAGGGATTGGTGCTGTGATAGGTGGAGCTGCAGGAGACTCGAGTTTTAACGCGCAATTGGCAGGTGTGATTGGGCAGAATGCGGTGGAGAATAATGGGTTTTCGATTATTGATGAGAATTATGGAAAGGTAGTTAAAGAAAATACTAAAGTAAAAGTTCCTTGTCCGACAGGATATGTTTGTCCAATACCCGAGAAAACTTTAGGTCAAAAGGCAGCACAGGTTATTAATGATTTAACGTTAAAACAGATTGCTGCAGTGATGGGTGCTGAATATGACCCTTTGACTAAGGAGAAAATTACACCTAAAGAGCGAGAAGATGCAAAAGTTGCAATGTTAGGTCTGGGTTTTTCAAAAGCATTAAATGGCCCTATTAAATTAACAGATAATACATTAGTTGCTATTGAGAAAAAATATGGTTCTGATATTGCAGCAAAAATTACTAATAATTTTTATCGTGATGATGATTTATTGTCACCATATCTAAATCGAGCTGATTTTAGATGGCAACCATCTCAAATAGGTAATCTTCATGTTTTAGAGTCTATAATGAAAAGAGGTGATGTTGAACTTAAACAAGGAGTTTCGGTTGAACAAGTATTCAAAGGGGTTATACAAAAACCAATTAATGAAAGACCTGATCCATCTACTTATTTATCACAAAGTTATATTAATAAACATTTATCAGAATTTGATAGTGGTGTAACAAGAATTATGGTCGATACATCATTTAATAAATATGGTATTGGACAAATTGATGGAACTTCATTTGTTATGACAAAAAGAGAAGCAGATGCAATCATACGAGCAGCAAATAATGATCCAGTAAAAATTGCTAATGCATTAGGAATACCTCAGGGTCAACTTAAGACAGGTGGGTTAGTACGGATTGATATATCTAATCCAAAATATGCTGGTTTAAGACTACCATCTGGTAATGAGGCTGGTGCAAATAGTCAGTGGATTCCTGGTGGTAAATTACCTAATGGTAGTTTAGAAGCTGTTATTGATGCACCTAAAGTCACAAAAGATATGTTAAAAGTGAAAAAAATAGGAAATTGAAATGGATTATAATTTTAAAGATATTTATATATCAAGAAATTTAAAATTTAGTATTGGAGTAGAAGAAAGCATAGAGAAATATTACGTATCTTTTCTTGTTCCTACCAGTAATAGGAAAAGTGATTATGAAATATATTATTGGTTACCAGTAAATTATTCAAAATATGTTTATTCAGAACCAGAAAAGATTTATTCATATGTTTTAGAGTGTTGTAAAGGCTTACATAAAGGTATGGAGATTGATTTAAGTTAAAAAAATTGAAAGCACATTAGAAGTTGGAGCAAAATTAGATAGAGTTGGAGAGCCAACGGGTAGCTTTTTAGCTCCTGCAGGAACACCATACGAGGCAAGAGCATTAGCTTCTGGATCGGCATCGGCAAAAGTTTATCATTATGAAGTAATAAAGCCATTATCTATTATTAAAGGTGAGATTGCTCCAGCATTTGGGCAAAAGGGTGGCGGTATTCAGATATTACCAAATGTAGGACAGAGAGTTAATGTTCAATGTTTAATAGAAAAAGGCTATATTAAAGAGATTAAATGATGCTTAATTTTAACGAAATTCAAGAGAAAATATATGGAGTCTGTAAATAATTTTGTGTAATTGCTTTTCATAAATTTAAAGGCGATTGCTTAAGCGGTCACCGAATTCAATAATAAAGCGGCTCATGGCTAAACGCCAGTCGCGAATAGGCATATTCCACTTTTTAGACGCTGCATCAATTGCCAGGTAAATCACTTTACGTACAGAATCATCCGTTGGAAAGACTTTACGCTTTTTGATCGCCTGACGTATTACGCTGTTTAATGATTCGATCGCATTGGTGGTATAGATGGCTTTGCGTATCTCGGCTGGATAAGCAAAGAAGGTATTTAGATTCTCCCAGTGTGTACGCCAGCTTTTGCTGATCTGTGGGTACTTGTCATCCCATGTTTGGGCGAATTGATCCAAGGCCATCAAGGCTGCCTCTTCAGTAGGTGACTGATAAACGGCTTTTAAATCCTGAGTGACCGCCTTGTAATCTTTCCATGATACATATTTCAAGCTGTTACGCAGCATATGGATAATGCACAGCTGGATATGGGTTTGCGGGTATACGCTGTTAATGGCATCAGGAAAGCCTTTTAGTCCATCCACACAGGCGATCAGAATATCCTGCAACCCTCGGTTTTTAAGCTCAGTCAGGACATTCAGCCAGAACTTTGCACCTTCATTCTCAGCCATCCACATGCCGAGCAGTTCTTTCTGTCCATCAAGATTAATGCCTAAGGCAAGGAATACAGCCTTGTTGATAACACTGCCATTATGACGGACTTTAACTACAATACAGTCCATATAGACGATGGGATAGAGTGCATCCAGCGGACGGTTTTGCCATTCAGCGACTTGCTCCTTAACAGCATCAGTCACCTTGGAAATAAGCGTTGGCGATACATCAGCATCGTACATTTCTTTGAAAGTAGCCACGATTTCACGGGTAGTCATGCCTTTGGCATAAAGGGATAGAATTTGGCTATCCATTTGCGTGATACGAGTCTGATTCTTTTTAATTAGCTGTGGCTCAAATGTGCCATCACGATCTCGTGGTGTGGTGATCTCAATCTCACCATCATCGCTCAGCACGGTCTTACTGGAATAACCGTTACGAGCATTTGAACCGTTCTTACGAGCATTCTTTTCATGTCCGAGATGTTCGGTAAGTTCGACATTGAGAGCCGTTTCAACAGTGAGTTTAGTCAACAATCGGGTGAATTGATTGAGATCGTCTTCTGTTTTGATTCCTTTAGCAAATTCTGCTGCAAGGTCTTTTAGTTTTTGTTCGTTCATCATGTTGCCTGACTCCGTTGTGAATATGAACATAGCAAATTCAGGCAATTACACAATTTAATTTACAGTCTCAATATATGAGTATGGGAGCATTATAAATGCTCCTAAAGATGTTTTAAAAATCTATCCATCTCCTCAGCCAGATGGCACTCCATATATTAGATCTCTTGCGAAAGTCATTATTGAAAATTTATCCGGTTTACCAGTGCAGCGATTAAGTTAATGCGTAAACCGAATCTTTTCCGTCTATTTCGATAGCGTTCACTTAATATTCTAAATGTCTTCAATTGACTATTGATGTGTTCGATCACAACTCGTATTTTTCCAATCATTTTATTGTACTTTTTCTCAACATCAAATAAGGGTATATTCTTCTTTTTCTTTATTGGCATCAATAATTTAAAGCCATCTTGCTCTAATCCGTAGTACCCTAAATCGGTCATAACATATTCACAATGTTTGAATTTCTTAACCGTTTTTCTTGCCAGTTTAATGTCATGCTGACTGCCATTCGATATATCTAGCCCTATGATTTGTTTGCTCTTCGGATGATAGATCACTTGTGCTTTTAGCGTATGTTTCTTCTTTTTACCACTGTAGAACTTACTCTGATTTTTTTTTCGGGCGTTCTATTGAACATTCTGTCGCATCGATAATGACCCAGTTAAAGTGTTCGTCTGCTGTGGTAATGCTTCGTTTTGGCAGAGTAAAACATCTTGATTTCATCAATGCATCTTCAACCTTTTTAATGGTTCGATTCACATTACTTTCAGCGATATGGTAGTGTGCCGCCAATTCCAGTTGAGTACTGTAGTTGCGTAAATAATTGAGCGTTAATAACAACTGATCCTCTATAGCTAAAGTATGAGGACGACCTGATTTCTTTTTGAGTGATTCTGCTTTTTCTAAAACCTCTACCATTTCGGTAAAAACTGGTCGAGGTACGCCAACCAAGCGTTTAAATTCAGAATCTGAAAAACGGTTTAAGTTCTGATATCTCATGAAACTTAGATTGAGGTGGTTTTTACTTTCGCAAGAGATCTATTAAAATTAATAATAATGAATATTTGTATATTGTGGAAGAGAGGGGGATGGAGCTAGAACGTAGAAGAACGGCTAACATAGACGTATTATTATATTGGATAATGTCTGATGTTATATTTTTTTTGGCAAGTCAATACGAGCTTGAAAATAGGGCGAAAGGTTTTGATAGTAGAAGGTTAATATTTAAGAAGGAAATTGAACTTTTTAAAGTTTTAAAAAAAGAGTGGGGAAATATTACGGAGACACGTATTAATCAAATATTAGAAGAAACTCCTTATAATGATTAATTTTGTTAAGGTCTTTTTTTATTAATAAATGAATAATTCAAAGTGAAAATTACTAGTAAAAACTATATAAGTTATAAAACTCTAAACTTGTTTTAATATTTCAATCTTGTTTTGGATTTTCTTACCTACCCAAAAATGTGTTCGTCCAGCAATAATCAAAATCAGCGGTAATTCTGATTTGAGACTCTTATGCCAACTGGTGTAGTCAGTCATGGAAGGGTTTGGTACATCTTCTGGATGTGTATGCCACTCACCTAAATAGTGCCATTCGCCATTACTTTTCTTGAAAGCATCATCAATAGCCTGTTGATGATGTTTACTTATTCTATCCACCATGAATCTGCTTCTGATATCCAATTGGCTAGGTTCTGATAGATCTGTTATGACTATATGAATGCCTCTACGCTCACCTATCAAGACTCCAGCACTTTCGGGGCTAGAAAGGCTCATTTGTCGGTATGAGAGCAGTATATTTGCCACTTCAGTCGAGATTACAACTAAGGATTCATCTAGAGCTTTGAAAACGAGTTCTTTATCGACCATTACATATGTCACAAAAGTCTTGTTTTTTAATCCAAGTCGGCTTTTTCGTGCGACTACCCATGAAGATATATTCTTTATAATTCCAGTCCCTTTCGAGTTCTAAAGTGGATAAAACCGCTTCTTGCATTAATGCTGCTGTCATAACACTGACTGCTGCATCATACGGTGTGTATGTGTTGCCACATGAAACTTTCTTTGGGTTTACATCTAATAGCTTCTCAAAACGAATATCGGTACCATTTTTATAGAATGACGGATCACCGCATAGACAATTGTAACAACCATCTGAGCTATCGATGAATACTTTTGATGCGATTCCATTGCCATCATTGAATCCATGAACAATGATAGGTCTATCTTTAGCATCAATCTCTCGGCTAACTTTTGCTAAGCGCTTTGAAACAGGCCCTCGACCAGTGGCATCAATCACAATGTCATAAAGTGATAGGAAAGCCTTCATAATAGGAAACCCATATTTATGAGCTTCAACATTTACCATGAGGTGGGTTGAATCAATAAGTCTATCTTTTAATGCTACTGCTTTGTGTTTACCAAAATCTCTGGTACTCAATGTATGGCGACCAAAATTGTGTGGTCCATAGGTATCATGATCATATAAATCTAAACTTTTGCTTCCCATGCCGGCACCAGACCGAATCAAAAGCTCTGCCAAGTACCCCCCAATGGTACCGCAGCCAATTAAAGCGATACGCTTTGTTCGAAGATCCCCAATCTCAGGTCTAGATCTATTACGGGAGAGAATCGTATCTTTATCCGACTTTTCAAATGCAAATCTTTGAAATTTATTAAAAGCGAATTTACCCATAAGGACGCTACTTGCTCTTACTAAATCAAGTTTTCTTGCCCCTTTACCTTTTTTTCTCGGATTGGCGTAAGTCGTAAACTGTACTGCTTTTAGATTTAATTCGAGTACTACACCGAATGTATCTTGTTTATCAACATCCAGTACAATCAAGTGATGTTTAATGGTTGGATGGGCCACAAAATACTGAATTAAATGTGCTTTGGCATTGTGGTCTACGTGAGATAACCATTGAAAGAGAGCCTTGGCATCTTTCGGTGGCCAATGGACGCCAGAAAGCTTGATAGGTCTAACCATAAGACAAAAAACATTAAGTTTTCGCCTGTCTGTTTCTTCAAGTGATCTTTGGCTTAGCCATTTTTCATGAATATCTTTATCTTTGGGACCGAACAATAAGGATTCAGTACATTTAAAACCATCCTTAGTAATGTTTCGAGTCAGATAAGCAATTTCACCATTCAATGAGTTTAAATCGGACAGAACATAGGCTAGTCGTTCAGCTTTCCAGTAAGCGACAAATTCACCCTCAAGTTCAACCTGATCTACTTTACCGTTCTTTAAAGACTCAATCGAAATATTTAAAGTGTGTTGAATTTGGTAATCTATAGTCCTATATAGATTACCTAGATCATTAGGATTCCAATCGGCTTCCATTTGTTCAACGTAGCAAAGATTCCCATTATTGTTGACATGGGGAAGTAGCATGTCATCAAACTGTGATGGTTTGCTGATGATGTGCGCCCACGGCAAAATAGTATAAACGTCATAGTTTATTTCTAGGGCAATAGTGAATATCCCTTCAGAAGTTGAGAAATCTTTTAGGTAAACAGGATATTTCTCTTCAATTGAAGATAGAGCTTTATATTTCTTTCGTTGCTTGGCTGTCAGGTATTTATATCCGCAACCAAGCATTACAGCATGTAATTCCGACACTCAATCAACCACTTTTCATTGAAGAGCTGATAATAGCTGCTTCTTTAGCTTTTAAAGGGGCACTTTCATAGGCCGGAGCGGCTGCTTGAGATACGATAAGACTTAAATCCTGAACACGATCGCCATACTCACCATTGAGAATATCTAAAGCATCTTGCTTGGTAGGTGCAGCGTATGCGGATTCGAGTGAATCAACCAATTGCTCTAGCTTCTGCATGACTTCTTTGTGCTTAGGTTCATGCTCATAGTATGGAGGGAACAAAGGACGTTCATCATTTTCATCAGGACTCTCTACGCCATTGCGGAAAGTATCTGGTAGTTTTCTTGCTACCGTCAGCATCAATAATCCAAAATCTTTCGGATCTACAGTAGTACGGTCCAAGATGTCTACCACCGCTGCCATTAAAGAAATTGATGATGGACCATTACTTTCTTGCCAATCACCAGCATCACGCCATGCTTTAAGGATGCGACAAACTTTTCGTAGATGCTGACCAGTACGTTGACACGCATCTTGGAACCACAAATGGACATCTTTAGGGTCGCTTTTAATCCATTTTGCATCGTCCTTGCGTACAGCTAGATTTACACAGTCAGTTTCAATTTGATCATAGAGAGCATGGTCGGCAGCTGAAACGCTGTCGTACATTTCACCAAAGATCTGAGAGGCTGCAGACTTTCTGATGAGCTCCTCTTTTTCAATGAATTTTTCAAAAGGAATGGCATACATCGGTACGTCTATATGGACGCTTTCGGCAGGTATTTTGATACGTCCACACGTTTCTTTGGGTTCAAATGACCACCCATAGTGTTCAGCAGCCAAAGATTTAAGAGAGGCATCTACCAATAACAATAGAAGCTGATGACCAATTGCGGGCTTATCTTCAAAGAACTGCATTGGAAGATAAGTGCCATCATCAATGTCCATTTCTTGAGTAGGTTTATATGGACGATTCAATGTGTCATACATGAAGCTTCCTTGCGTCCAAAAGCGAGGATTAATCTTCATAAACTCAGCTATAAGATCAGATGAAAGCTCCATAATGAGTTCAGATAACTTTCGTTGGTCATCACCTGAAAGATAATTGAAATGGGTATTCTTAAACTCATAACGAAGAAGAATTGCAGAATCAAATTGCTTGGATAACTTTACAAGTTTTCTAGCTTCGTCAAATACATCGCGTGTTCGTTCACGGACAATTTGACGTAATGCTTTTAAGCCATCTTTCTCATGATCAGCAAGGATTAGCTTACCGATTAGACCAGTATCACGATTAGTATAGTAGCTGTGAAAATTCCAGGTCATGCTGCCACCCCATTATTATTAGATTTAACAAACGGTTTTGCTGTTCTTAAGAAAAATTCGCGTAATTCTTTGATTTCGCTGTATCTTTCAGCACCCAATTTTTCTCCCATGCCTTTTAGGGCATTTAGACTACTCTGTGATGCATTATCTAAAGTAATATCAGAAGATGCTTCGTTCGGAATAGTTTCATCAATTTCAATGTAATTATTTGAGATGCCAAGTACTTTTAGTTCCCGTAACAACATAAAGCGCTGTAAATGTTGGTTAGCAGTCATAGTACTTAAAACAAGACGTTCGCCCATTCCCCATAGGCCTAAATAACCCTTTGAGCAATTTTGGGATAAAGTCTTGGGCCCGATACAGTAATTCTCGCTTAAAGTACCAATATTCAAGATTTTCACATCTTTAGGCTCTGCATTTGGGAAGTCATTTTTCATGTCGATCAGGACTTCACGAATACCGATAAAACTAGGGTTGTTAGAAACTAATCCACCATCAGCAAAATAGTGATTTAGTTTGCTAATAAAATGTGGTTTGAAATAGGTTGGTGCAGCGGATGTGGCCATTGCTGCATCAATCAACTTGATTTCGCCATCAAGCGTAAACATAGGATTATGTGGTGTCTTGAAAAACTTTGGTTTACCAGTAGACAGGTTCAGTGATGTAATCATTACTCGACGTTTAAGATCATCGAATGTGATGGTGTCACCAATCATACTTTTCACAGTTTCATACAAAGGATCACTTTTGTAGATTGGATAGAATGGTGTGATCCATTTTTTTAATCTGAAACGTCTTGCCGGGAAAATATGTGGCGCACTTTTTTCAAATGTTTCCTGTAATTCCCGAGCACTTTTACCGCTTGCTAATCCAAGTGCCAAAATGCCACCTATAGATGTGCCTGTGATCAAGTCAAAGTAATCACCAATTTTGACACCGGTTCTTTTCTCTCGTTTTTCGATAATTATTTCAAGTTGGGCAAGCAAACTGATAGTAAATAAACCACGTACACCACCACCATTTAAACTTAAAACTTTAATTTTTTCTGAATTGTCTCGCGGTGATACACTTTGCGGTTCAGATTGTTGAAAAGTAGTCATTGTGTTCTCTTTTTTATTAAGTTTTTTTTATATTGTGTCAAAAAAATACATTTCAAGAGAAAATTAGGGCAATAATTTTTTTACCTCAATGTCAAGAATCGATGCAATGAGATAGAGTTTTTCCACTGTTACATGGCTTTGTTGCACAAACCTATCTGTAAAGGGTTTTTCAGCGATATAATTTTCAAATGAAGAAGCCTGCACACAAAATCTACCGCACAACCAATTGGCCCGCATATAACCGAGCACTCATGAGTCGCGGAAATATTGCCATTTGGTTTGATCCTGCTACGCAATGGTATGCTCCGTCCATCGGTAAACAAGGGCGAAATCAAACCTACTCCGACGCAGCCATCCAATGCTGCTTAATGATTAAATCCTTATTCCGTCTGTCTTTACGTATGGTCACTGGCTTTGTGCAAAGTCTGATTAAACATTGCGGATTAAATTGGATAGCTCCAGATTACACCACGCTTTGTAGAAGACAAAAGCATATTGATATTGTAATCAGCTACCAAAAAAGTAGCGATGGGCTGCATCTACTCATGGACTCTACAGGCATGAAGTTTCTAGGTGAGGGCGAATGGAAACGCAAGAAACATGGACCTGAATATCGTCGCGAATGGCGTAAACTTCATATTGGTTTAGATGCTAAAACCCTACAAATACGAGCAGTTCAGCTTACAACCAATAATGTCAGTGATTCACAGGTGCTTGGTGATTTACTTAATCAGATTCCACAAGATGAGCGGATTGACTCTGTTTATACCGATGGAGCTTATGACACCAAGCAATGCCGTCAGGTCATTGCAGATCGGCAAGCGCATGCGGTGATTCCACCTAGAAAAAATGCGAAACGTAAGCATCCGGCTAACACAGCCTTACCAAGCGATCCTATAAGCCTTAATTTAGTTCCCACCTAAAAACAAGTGGGGACTTAATCCATGAACATGGATATATATTCAGCAACACCTCCTGTTGCTAAAAAACGCAGAACATACAGCAAAGAATTCAAACTCAGTATTGTCAATGCCTGTAAAAATCCTAATACCTCGATCGCTTCGGTCGCACTGCAACATAGTATTAATGCCAACCTTGTCAGTCGTTGGATCAGGATCTTCAGGCATCATGAGGGTGCCGTGCAGGATCCTACTCATGTGAATCCAGCATTTATTGCTTTGCCTTACACTGCTGCAATCAGCCAACCTATTGATGAGAGGATCACGTTGTGTATCACCGTGCCTCATACGAATAATGATATTCAGCTAAAATGGCAGACATCAGAAATACCTGCCTTGGCAGAATTACTCAAGGCACTTGCAACATGATCCGCATTGATGAAATCTGGTTGTCTACTCAGCCCATGGACATGCGTGCAGGTATGGATACGACCATGGCTCAGGTGGTGAGAGCCTTTGGCTACATCAAACCGCATTGTGCTTACCTGTTCTGTAATAAACGTGGCCATCGCATGAAAGTACTGGTACATGATGGACTGGGCATCTGGCTGTGTGCCCGGCGGCTGGAACAGGGCAAATTTCACTGGGCTCAAGTTCACCAAGGTGAAACCGTGGCCCTCAGCCCGGAACAGTTACAGGCACTGATCCAAGGTTTGCCCTGGCAGCGCATTGGATTGCAGCAAGTGGTGAATATGCTCTAAACCAAGCTCGGCTATTCTGCTATTCTCCAAACGTTCTATTTCCTCTGCGTCATGACCTCAGGCATACTGCGGTCATGAATACGCTGCCTGACTTAAGCCAACTGACCCATGAACAACTGCTGGAATTTACCCGGCAGTTGGCGATGCAGCATCAGTCTCTGGCAGAATCAAACCAGCAATTAGATGCCAGAGTTCAACATCTTGAAGTCACCAATCAGCAATTAGATTCTAAAGTTCAACATCTTTCCATTCTCAATCAAAAATACGAGCATGAACTGGCGCTGTTTAAACAGCACAAATTCGGCAGTAAAAACGAACATCTCACTGCAAAACAAATCCACCTGTGGGATGAAGCGGTTGAAGAAGATATTGCCGCAGTTGATCTGGAATTAGAACGATTAAATGCAGATAAAACCGATGCAGTGACACAGAAAGCCACAGTCAACAAACCTAAACGTCGACTGCTGCCAGATCATCTACACACCATCCGTATTGAGCATGAACCTGCATCAACCCAATGCAGTTGTGGCTGCCAGTTACGTCGTATCGGCGAAGATATCAGTGAAAAACTGCATTTCAGACCGGCACAGTTCTACAAGGAACAGCATGTCCGTGGCAAATGGGTCTGTGATCAGTGTGACACCCTGACTCAGCAAGCGATGCCCGCCTATGTGATTGATAAAGGCATTGCTTCACCTGAACTGCTCAGCCATGTTTTGGTATCGAAATATGCCGATCATTTGCCGCTGTACCGTCAACGTCTGATCTATCAGCGGGCGGGAATCGAACTTTCTAGATCAACTTTATCTGACTGGATAGGTCGCTGCGGTGTAGAACTGGAACCTCTGGCCAATGCCTTAAAAGAGGTGGTACTACAACAGCAGGTGCTGCATGCAGATGAAACACCGGTCACCATCATGCGGATGGGTGAGAATGATAAAAAACCGAAGAAAGGTTATGTCTGGGCCTATGCCACTACACAGTACAATCCAGTTCAGGCGGTGATCTATGACTTTCAGGATAGTCGTTCAGGCCAGCATGCTGCAGAGTTCTTGAAAGGCTGGCAGGGTTATCTAGTCTGTGATGATTACAGTGGTTATAAAGCACGCTTTAAATCAGGCCAGGTCATTGAGGTGGGCTGCATGGCCCATGCACGTCGTAAATTCCATGAACTGCATGTAACTGGGAAAAGTCAGGTCGCTGAACAGGCATTAGTGCTGATTCAGAAACTGTATGCGATAGAAGCAGAGCTCAGGAAAAAGACCGATGGTACAGCGGAAGACCGCCGCGAATACCGACAACAGCATAGTCAACCAGTGATGCAACAACTATATGAATGGCTCAACCAACATCATCTGACAGTGCCATCGAGTTCTCCCACCGCCAAGGCCATCAATTACACTCTGAAGCGTTGGCCAGCTTTAAGCCGCTATCTGGATGATGGCAATCTACCGATTTGCAATAATTGGGTCGAGAATCAGATGCGTCCCTGGGCGTTGGGGCGCAAGAACTGGCTGTTTGCAGGTTCGCTGCGCAGTGGTCAGCGAGCGGCAAACATCATGACGTTAATCCAGTCAGCAAAGCTGAATGGCTTGGATCCGTATGCCTATTTAAGTGATGTGCTGAAAAGGCTGCCGACACATAAAGTGACCCAGATTGAAGAGTTACTGCCACACTGCTGGAAACCTAAATCGAATTAAAATTGGTATGGGATTCAGCGGACGCTTACCTATGGAAAAAATGGTCAGGCTATCATCGGCGAAGTTTGGTTGAAACTAAGATGCATTGCATCAAATTATTAGGAGATAAACTCAGTGCAAGGAGTTTTGATAGCCAAGTGAATGAGATCCATGCACGTGTAGCAGTCCTTAACAGATTGAACCGTACCGGGTTTGTCGGAGACTCAATATTCTGAGAGACTACCCCGGTACGGTTCACTGACTACCTAGAACAGTCTGTTATAAGCGGTTCCATTATACCAGTCTGTTTTAAGTGGTCCGTTAATAGGTTTAGATGGCGAAATAGCTAGTTCCCTTGGGGTATACCCTAGTTAAGGTGGTTTCCCACTAAGGCTTATTCACTTGACCTAAAAATAGTATTGCGTCAGTTTTATTGTCTTTAATCATAAAAAGAAACGGGTGATCGGCTTTAAAAACAGGTGGTGGAGCAGAGGCAGATTCAGTAGATACTACAATGCCAGTCGCTGCCGCTGCTTCGGTGCCTTTTTCATCGACGATGACCACCGCCTGATGATAGATCTCATCTATCCATGTAGATAAAGGCTGATCAAACAGTTTGAAAGTAGCCTTGTCTTGATTAAAAGCAATGGGCATGCCCATATCTGACAGCATATCTTTCATGTCGTAGCGTTCTTTAAGCTTGAACTTTGGTAAGTGAAGGTTCACTTCTTGCGTAATTAAGTCTTTATTCCACTCTTTAATCTTATCAGCGCTTAAATCACGCACCAGCTGCTGCATGGCTGTCTTGTCTTTAGATTTTGGTAATATCACCAGCATAGATAAGTCATCACCCTTATAAGGCAATTGCACGACCTGCACCTGTTTGTCCTCGCTATAACCAAAATCCGCCTGTGTATGCATCATTTTTATATTAGGACTTGTACCCACATGGTTATAAAAAGGCTGCTCACTGGTGCTTTGAATATTGAATGGCGTTTTCCAATCGCCCTTAAAATAAACGGCGTTGGTTAATACGGCGACCGTAATTTTTTTAATACTGCCTTTTGGCAGTAATTCAGGGATCAGCTGGTTGGTATGCTGAGCGATTTTTTTATTAATAATGAGGCGTGAAGGATCAGGATTATCTTCAAAATCAAGGGTGGTCACTTGGCCGCCATAATAGCGTTGCACAGTATCGACGTATGCCTTATTAGGTGTTAGCCCTTGTTGCATCCATAAGTCATTGACCGTGGCAAGTTTATAATCGGGGTTGGGTTTGTTAAATTGATTATAGAGAGCAGCGCTATTGGGATTAAGAGTATCCATTGATGGATAGTGAAAGGTCTTTTGAATTTGCTGCTTTGTTTCACCCTCAGCTGCGGCATAGAGCATTGCCATGGCAGTAGATAGGCTATAGGGCGAGAAAAATACGTTTTTATCTACTTCATCAGGTTGACCATTTATCTGCTGATACATATCAACGGCGAGCTGGTTGTTGGCATTGATGACTTTTTCAATACCGTCTGGGGTAGAGGTAGAGTCATCAGCAGCAATAAAGCCATCTTTGCTAACGGCTTTATAATTGGAGTTATTTTTATTCTTATCTGACAGGGATGTGTTATATGGGTTTGGTGCGCTATTGGCTACAATGTCAGTAGGATTAGATTCTTTTATAGTGCTGTCGCAGCCACTGACAATCAATAATAGGCTAGTGATTGCCAATGCGCTCATAATACGGTTACTGGGTACTTTTTTAAGATAACAATACTGGTTATTCTTCATATTTGCTTCACTAATAATCTAGGGTTTATACGATGCCATTCTATTATCACTTCCATACAATCGTTTAGCCTAGTTTGGTAAGCGTACTATATTTTCAAGGCTAATTAGGGGCTTAAACAGCAGATAGTTCGATGCCTGTATAGCGCACCGATCACGAACAGAATATGAACCGTACCGGGTTTGTCGGAGAGTCAATATTCTGAGAGACTATCCCGATGACAAAATCAAAATATACCCCTGAAATCAGAGAAAGAGCGGTTCAATTATTGATTGAATCCGAAAAAGATTATCCTTCTACTTGGGCTGCAATCACAGCAATTGCTCCTAAGATTGGCTGTACTCCTGAAACACTACGTTCCTGGCATCAGAAGCATTTGAATCAACAAAATCCAATCAAAGTACAACAATTTTCAGATCAAGAACGTATCAAACAACTTGAACGTGAAAATAAAGAACTGCAACGTGCGAATGAAATTCTACGTAAAGCAGCCGCTTTTTTCGCCCAGGCGGAGCTCGACCGCCCACACAAATAATGGTGGATTTTATCCATAACAATAAGGCGTTATATGGTGTTGGAGCGATTTGTAGGATTTTACTAGTCGCGGGTTCTACCTATTATCGAACACTAGATCTCACAGTAAATCCAGAACATCGAGCGAAACGAGATCGACATGATAAGCATTATGCTGAACAAATTAAACGAATTTGGAAAGAAAGTTCAGGTCGATATGGTGTGCGTAAGGTCTGGCAACAATTGAAACGTGAAGGTTATGTTATCGCACGTTGTACAGTTGCTCGATTGACGCAGAAGCTAGGTATACAAGGTGTTTGGCGTGGTAAGAATAAACAAACCACCCGTAGCCGAGATGATCAAAAAAAAGCAGATGATTTAGTGAAACGCAATTTTAGTGCTGATCACCCTGACCCTTGCGAAGCAGTGCTTCTTGTATCAATTTGATAAGATTTTCATGGAAATACCGAGTTGTCGTGCTGTTTGGAAACATTACCTTTATTTCCTCAATAGCTTTTATTGCTTCAGCTTTAAATTCTGCCGTATACGTCTTGTGTTTCTTGCTCATAGTAAACTTCTGATGAGTATGTATAGTTTACCAAGTTAAAACCTCCTGTTTTTTCAGCACACAGCAATTGATAATTGAATGGATTTCACAGTTTTATTTTTGAAAACAACATGGTTTTGTTATTTTTTGTGAAAAATTCGACTCGGTGTTATAATTACGCGCCTGCTTATTGTCAATTTTTTAAATACTGATCATGATGATGCAACTCCACGTGTCCCGCTTAAATCTAAGTTCGATTGATCAAGAGTTATCAGCTATACAACACATTCCTGCGATGCAACGCCGGCGCTTATCGCGCTTAGCAAAGCTGGCTTTGAATAGTGCAATACAGACTTTAAATACCCACAAAGTCGATTATATTGTGTGGGTGTCGCAATATGGCGATGAATCAAAAACACTAAATATTTTAGAAGATGTATTAAGCGAGCAAACGCCCTCACCGACTCAATTTTCAACCTCG
The DNA here is from genome assembly GCF_020982655.1 of Acinetobacter sp. PW68. NCBI lineage: Bacteria > Pseudomonadati > Pseudomonadota > Gammaproteobacteria > Moraxellales > Moraxellaceae > Acinetobacter > Acinetobacter sp. PW68. Next base: position 1,095,550 of record NZ_JAHZSX010000001.1, read on the forward strand.
GTACATAATGCAATTTCAGGCTTATATTCCATTTTATGTCAGGATGCGACACCTGCGACCAGTTTGGCGGGTTCGTGGAATGATGGGTTGATTGAAGCCTATGCGTGGTTAAAAACAAGGCCAGAAGCCTGTCAGGTTTTGCTAGTGTATTATGATGAAGCCTTGCCTGAAATGTATATCGAGCATCAGCCATTTTCTGCTTTTGCGATGGGAGCGATGATTTCATTAGTGCCTGCAAATTTGATACTGACGCCAAAGCATATGAATGCAACGCCAGCCTATCAGCAAGCTTTAGCATTTAACACGTTTTGGACTAATCCTGAGCAAACTAAATCTGAAGCGTGGACGAAATGCTGAAATTAAATCGAATCAAGCAAAAAGCAAACTATGCATGGCGCGTTGCAGCGACAGGATTGAGCTTTGCCAGCTTTGGCTTAGGCGGCGTGGCGATTGGTGGTTTGATTGCACCAATGGTCAAGTTGAGTTCACAAGACCCAGAAGTTCGCAAACAGCGCACTCAAAAAGTCATTAAGCACAGTTTCAAAGGTTTTACGGAGATGATGGTAAAACTGGGCATTATGACCTATACGGTTGAAGGTCTAGATAAGCTACAGCACAGCCAACAAGAGCTGGTGATTGCTAACCATCCGACACTGATTGACGTGGTGGTTTTAATTGGTTTAATGGAGGAAGCAAACTGTGTTGTTAAGCAGGCACTGTGGTCAAATCCATTTACCAAAGGTCCTGTGCAAAGTGCGGGATATATTTTAAATGCGGGTTCTGAACAATTTATTCAGGACTGTGTACACAAATTGCAGCAGGATCATGCCGCGCCCTTGTTGATCTTTCCTGAGGGAACAAGAACAGCAAAAGGTGAGCAGTTGAACGAGTTTCAGCGCGGCGCAGCCAATATTGCACTAAGGGCAGGGGTACCGATTCGGCCTGTGCTAATTAGCTGTACGCCCTCGACACTCACCAAAAACGAAAAATGGTATCACATTCCAGAACAGCCTTTTCATATCCGTGTAAAAGTCTTGGATGCGATCCGCGTGGAAGACGTACTGGATGACGTAACGGTCAATCCAAAAAATGTACGTCAATTAAATCAACAATTACAGTGGTTTTTTAACCAAGAGTTATCTCTAAATGACTAATCTTGCTGATGAATTAAAGCAAATGATTATTGATGTCCTTGCCCTTGAAGACATCAGTATTGAAGACATTAATACAGACGCGCCTTTGTTTGGCGATGGTCTGGGTTTGGACTCGATTGATGCCCTTGAATTAGGCTTGGCATTGAAAAAACGTTATGGCATTCATTTGAATGCAGAGTCTGCAGAAACCAAAGAACATTTTAAATCAATTCAAAGCTTAGTGGCTTTGGTTGAAGCACAGAAAACAGCATAAGAGGTTGCTATGCTTGCACAAGAAACCGTGTTAGAAAAATTACGTGAATGGATGGAAGAGCTGTTTGAAATTGCGCCTGAAGATGTGCAATTAGAGTCAAACCTAGCTTCAGACCTCGATGTTGATAGTATAGATGCCATTGATTTGGTCGTAAAAATTAAAGAACTGACAGGCAAACAAGTCAATCCTGAAGACTTTAAAAATGTGCGTACCGTTCAAGATGTGGTGGTCGTCATTCAGAATATGTCAGTTGCATGAACAACATCTTAAAAGGGGTGGCAGGGGTCGGATTGATCCTCTATCCTTTTTTTGTGGCTTATGCTTTCGCGCATGGACAGTATGTCTGGGTCAGTGCGGTATTGATTGCACTGGGCATCCTGCGTCTATTGAGTAAGGGCAATGCCTTGCTGTGGCCATTGACGGGTTTTGCCATTTTATGTGGCGGGCTGAGTTTGATTTTAAAAGATCATGCATGGCTTAAACTCTATCCTGTCTTTATGAGTCTTGGGGCACTGTCTATTTTTGCCAGCACCTTGATTCGACCGCCTTCAATGATTGAACGTTTTGCGCGTTTGGCAGAGCCTAATCTGCCCGAAGAAGGAGTAGAATGGACACGTCAAGTGACCAAAGTTTGGTGTGGTTTTTTTTGCATCAATGCGGTCATTGCCCTGATCACTGTTTTCTTTGCACCGATGAAGATTTGGTTGCTGTATAACGGTTTGATCTCTTATGTCTTGATGGGTGGACTGTTACTGGGGGAGTTTGTGTTGCGTAAACGCCAGCAACGACTGCATCAGGCACAGAAATAACAGCATTTCCGTCAGGGCAGCTGAAACAGTGGCCTCGAACTATAGCGATTAGAAATACGGTTTTTAAAAACAAATTTTATGTCTTGTCATTTTCAACACCATCTCCATTCATCGCGTCCCTTGTGTATTCATGCGGACTCAAGTTTTGTTTCCTTTCATACTTTTTGGTTGGATGTAGCTGTACAGGCTATGCAAATTCAGCAGTTGGAACAGCCAGTATGGGCGCTTTGGCAAGAAGACAGTTATGAGTTTTTAGTATTGTTGTTTGCAGCCTTGCAAGCAGCTAAGCAAGTGCTGTTGCCGCCGCATCGGGTCAGCGACTTAGAAAAAGAACTGGCTGAACAGCAGATTTATTTTTTAAAACGTTTGCCGTCGACAGCCACGCCAACTTTTGAGCTTCAATTTGATGCTGCCTTTCTCAATCAGGCACAGCTGTATTTTTATACTTCGGGCTCAACAGGGCAGCCGAAAAAGATTCCGCGCACCTTGCAACAATTGTTCAATGAAGTCTGTGGTTTAGAAGCCAGTTTTGACTTGCCTGAGCAGGCGATCGCGATTGCTACGGTGAGCCATCAACATATTTATGGTTTGCTGTTTAAGTTGTTGTGGCCTTTAGCCAGTGGACGCAGTTTCTATCAGAAACAATTGGCTTTCCCTGAAGATGTGGTTGATCTTCAAAAGAAAATTTCCCATCTGCAACTGCCCAATTATCTGATTTCAAGTCCTGCATTATTGAAGCGCTGGACCACAGATGTGGTGTTGCAAGACTGCCATCGGGTCTATTCCTCTGGCGGAAAGTTGGATGCCGGCGTGCGTCCTTTGCTAAACCGTCCGATTACTGAAGTATTTGGTAGTTCTGAAACAGGCGGGATTGCTCACCGTCAGGCAGATGATGCGCTATGGACTCCCTTTGCCAATGTCGAAATTAACTGCGCCGAGCAACAAGAGTTAGCCGTTAAAACCAATCATGCCTTTAGCATGGATTGGATTTTGACTGGAGATAAAGTGCAGGTCGTGGATGCGGATAATCCCAAAAGTCCATTCCAACTATTGGGGCGTTTGGACCGCATTGTCAAACTCGAAGAAAAGCGTTTAAGTCTCGATGCAATTGAAGCGAAAATCGCTGAGTTGGCTGAAATACAGCAGTGCCATGTTTTAATTCATGAAAAAGAACAACGTCAGATTTTGGCGGTGGTGGCTGTACTGACCGAGGATGCAAGGGGGCTGCTCATCGAAAAGGGCAAAGCAGCCTTTACCGCACAACTGAAAAAACAATTGCAACTGAAACTGGAAAGCATTGCGATTCCGCGGCAGTGGCGGTTCTTAACGCAAATGCCACAAAATGCTCAATCGAAGCTGAATCAACAGTATTTAAAATCACTCTTTCAACCGATGACATTGCCTGTAGTATCGACGCAGCAATCTCAGGATACGCAGATCAGTTATGCGTTGGAATTTATTCCTGAGCTGGAATGCTTTAAAGGGCATTTTCCGAACTTTCCGATTTATCCGGGCGTAGGGCAAATTGGATTTATTCAACATTTTGCCAAACAAAACTGGGCAGATTTACTGTGGTGCAATGGTTTTGAGCAGTTAAAATTTCAAAGACTGATCCAACCCTATCAAACGCTGGAACTGGTGCTCAGCCGTAAAGCACATAAGATCAGTTTTGTGCTGAAAAATTATGACAAAATATTGGCATCAGGACGTTTGCTGTTTGCTGTCCCTGTAGACGTTTAAGCCGAGAGACAAAAATGAAACACTGCTTTGTGATTCCTGTGTATAACCATCCGCATTATTTGGCTGCGTTACTGTCACATTTAAGCGCTTTTGACTTACCCATCATTATGGTGAATGATGGCAGTGATGCTGATTGTACAGCAGTGTTACATCAGCTTGCGCAGGACTACCCAAGGGTCGATTTGGTTGAACATACCCACAATCAAGGGAAGGGGCAGGCGGTGATTACGGGGCTCAAGCATGCCCTTCAATGTGGTTATAGTCATGCCTTGCAACTGGATGCCGATGGACAACATGACTGGCAGGATGTGCAACGCTTTTTAGACACATCTATTCAGCATCCCGAAGCCATGATTATTGGTCAGCCGATTTTTGATGCGACTGTTCCAAAAAAACGTCTCTATGGCCGTTATGCAACACATATTTGGGTGTGGATTAATAGCTTGTCTTTTGATATTAAAGACAGCATGTGTGGCTTTCGTGTCTATCCTCTAGCGCAGACAGTGAACATTTTAAATACAGCCAAGTTTCAACCGCGGATGGGCTTTGACTCGGAAATTTTGGTGCGTTTGAAATGGGACAATGTTCCGTTTATTAATCTGCCCACGCATGTGATTTATCCTGAAGGTGGTATTTCACATTTTGATGTGTGGCGTGACAATTTGGGCATGGCGCGCGCGCACAGCCGCTTGTTGGGTGGCATGCTGCTGCGGTTCCCCAAACTGATTTATCAGAAAGTCAAAGGTTAAGGCGGTCAGAGAAATATATGCAGAAATGGAGCGCCGTGAAAGAACGGGGCGGGATGTTACCGCTAATGCTGATGCTGGGTTTCTACCGTTTGGGTGGGCGTTGGCTGTGCCGAGTCATCTTATACTTTGTGATTTTATGGTACTGGCTCTTTTCCAATACTGCGCGTCAGGCTTCACTGTTGTACTTAAAAAAACTGCATCATTTTGCAGGTGCGCAGTCGCCGTTTCAGGCTGAGCCGCAGCTGTGGCACAGCTATACGCATTTGATGCAATTTGGCGAATGTATTTTAGATAAAATTGAGGGCTGGCTCGGGCATATTCCTGAGCAGAACTTAAAGCTGCATGGTCATGCGCACTTTCGTTCGCACTATCAAAAAGGTGCGGTGATAGTGGTGTCACACTTTGGCAATATTGAATTGCTGCGCGCCGTCAAAGCAGAGCATCCGCAGAAAATTAATGTGTTGGTTTATCAAAAACATGCTACCAAGTTCAATGCATTTTTAAAAAAACTGAATGAACATGCCGATGTTAATTTGGTTTCGGTGGATGAGTTGGGAATTGAAACAGCACTGATTTTACAGGATAAGTTGGATCAGGGTGAATGGGTGATTGTGGCTGCAGACCGCGTACCTGTGCAGTCAGAACGGGTACAATCGGTTGCGTTTTTAGGTGAGCAGGCGCTGTGGCCACAGGGTGCATGGATTTTGGCCAGTTTGTTGAAAGCTCCTGTGTTGGCAGTGTTTTGCTATCGAGTTGATACACATTTTGAAGTGCATATCCATCAAGTGGCGGAGCAGTTGAACTGGCCGCGTAAAGAGCGTTTACAGGCCATGCAACAGACCACAAGACAGTATGTGCAACTGTTGGAACAGCATTGCATACGAGCGCCCTATCAATGGTTTAATTTTTATAATTTTTGGAATAAAGGATAAGTCTTGTGTTAATTGTTGGGGAAACTCCGCTCAGTATCGAAGATGTTTTGGCTGTAGCGCGTAAAGAAAAACAGGTGGTATTGCCTAACTCTGCTGAATGGACAGCATTGATTCAACGCGGTGCAGATTTCCTTGATCAGCTGTTGCAAGACGAAGGCGTCATTTATGGCGTGACCACGGGCTATGGAGACTCGTGCTTGGTTGAAATTCCAGCCCACCAAGTGCATGAGCTGCCGCTGCATTTGTCGCGTTTTCATGGCTGCGGCATGGGGCAAAACTTAGACTTAATTACCGCACGTGCTGTGGTGGTGGTGCGTTTATGTTCTTTGGCACGCGGTTATTCGGGTGTCTCCCATGCCTTGTTGCAGCGTTTGGTCTGGATGCTGAATGAAGATGTGATTCCGGTGATTCCATCGGAAGGTTCGGTGGGTGCCAGTGGGGATTTGACACCTTTGTCTTATATCGCTGGGGCATTGGTCGGTGAGCGTGATGTGTACTATCAAGGCCAGATTGTACCGATTACACAAGTGTATGCCGAAAAAGGTGTGCAACCTTTGGTGATGCGTCCTAAAGAAGGCTTAGCCCTGATGAATGGTACAGCGGTCATGACTGCCATCGCCTGCCTCAACTATAAAAAAGCAGAACAGATTTCTTTTGCCAGTACTTTGATTACTGCACTGAATGTTTTGGCTTTAGAAGGGAATCCAAGCCATTTTGATGAAGTGCTTTTTGCGCAAAAACCACATCTGGGACAGCAACATATTGCAGCGCAGTTACGCGACTGGTTAAACAGTGAAGTACAAACCGAACACCAAAGTTCACGTCTGCAAGACCGTTATTCATTGCGCTGTGCGCCGCATGTGATTGGGGTATTTGAAGATTCTAAAGTCTGGCTGCGTCAGTTTATTGAAAATGAGCTGAACTCAAGCAATGACAATCCATTAATTGACCCAGTCAACCTGCGGGTACTGCATGGTGGGCATTTCTATGGCGGACATATTGCCCAAGCCATGGATAGTCTAAAAATCATGATTGCGAATATTGCTGACCTGATGGATCGTCAATTGGCGCAGTTGGTGGACTATAAAATGAACAATGGTTTACCGCGTAATTTAACTGGTTCAAGTCCTGAGCGGTTACCGCTGAATCATGGCTTTAAAGCAGTGCAAATCGGGGTTTCGGCATGGACGGCAGAAGCCTTGAAACAGACACTCGCTGCGTCGATTTTCTCACGTTCAACCGAATGTCATAATCAAGACAAAGTCAGTATGGGCACCATTGCCGCACGTGATGCTAGCCGTGTCATTACTCTGACCGAACAAGTGATTGCAGCACTCAGTTGTGCAGCAGTTCAAGCAGTTAAACTTAAAGGTGTAGATAAAGAACTCAGCCCTGTTTTAAGAGCGTTTCAATACTGGGTGCTTCAGAGCTTCACCTACGTAGCGGAAGATCGTTCTTTGCAACAAGAGCTTCAAATGCTGGTCAATCGTTTTGATCATTTAGAACTGTTAGACAGCATTGCTGTTCAATATTTATAGGAAATGAGCATGTATGCTGACGTAATTATTGAAGTGCCTTTTCATGACGTCGACACCATGCATGTGGTGTGGCATGGGCATTATTTAAAATATTTTGAAATTGCACGTTGCAAACTGTTAGATCAATTTCACTATAACTATAACCAAATGCGCGACTCGGGCTATGCATGGCCTGTCATTGAAAGCTATGTGCGCTATGTACAAGGCATCGAATTTGAACAGAAAATTCGTGTGCGCGCTGTTTTGAAAGAGTGGGAAAATCGCTTGAAAATTGAATATCTGATTTTTGATGCGGTCTCGGGTAGAAAGTTGACCAAGGGCTATACTTCACAAGTGGCGGTACACATTGAAAAACGTGAAATGTGCTTCCAGTCACCACAGGTGTTACTGGACTGTTTAAATGCATGGTCTGAGTTTAAAGCGGAGTAATGCAAGCATGATTCGATACAAATTTTCTAAGCCGATTTTCGTTGCCTGTACAGCCAGTGTCATGACTTTGCTTGCTCCCGCAGTGAATGCTCAAAATACTGAATTGAAGCAGGTGTTTGCTCAGCTCGGTGCAACGCCTGTGGTGCGTGCCCAATTTGAGCAGCAGAAAAAACTGGCCTCTTTGAATAAAACCTATGTGTCCAAAGGCACGGTGCTGTTCAGCAAAAACCAAGGCGTACTGTGGCAGATTCAAAGTCCAGTCAAAGCTGATTTGGTGGTGACACCGCGTAAGTTGGTACAAAAGACACAGCGGACTAGCAGTCAAATTGAAGTCGATAAGACTCCTTATGGCTCTGTAGCGACGATGTTTTTACAGTTGATGTCGGGCAATGAAGCGGCGCTCGCTAAAAACTTTAATGTGGTGTCTGCCAATTACAGCCCAACGCAGTGGAATGTCAGCTTAACGCCGAAAAGCAGTCTATTTAAAAAGCTTTTTGTCCAAGTCGATGCGCAAGGTCAGCGTTATGTGGACCGTATTACCATTTTGGAACAAGCCAATAACCGCACCATCATTCGTTTTAGCCAGCAAACGGCTCAACCTCAAACTTTAACGGCTGCGGAAAATGCGCTTTTCCAATTGGCAAAATAAATTTAGCGCTCTGTGGTTGTTGGTGCTGTGTGTCATTGCTTTGGCACTGGGCGTGGCTTGGCTGAATAAAGGCATTAAGATTGAGACCAATATTTTTGCATTGCTACCTGAGGCACATCAAGATGCTCATCTGGAACAAGCACAGCAATATGTGAGTCAGCAGTTAAATGACAAAGTTTTTGTGGTGTTGGATGCCAAAACGGATCAGCAACTCGAACAGGCAACGCAAGCACTCAAAACTCAAGCCGACCAAAGTCAGCTGTTTTTACCTGTGCGTCCACAGCTTGATCCTGATCAATTTTCCCAAGCGCTGTATCAACACAAAGCAGGGCTATTATCCAAGACCGATCAGCAGCTTTTGCAAGGGCAAGATGATGTTGCTTTGATGGAGCAGGGCTTATTGCAACTGATGAGTCTGGGCATGCCGATTACGGCTGAAATGCTCAAGCAAGATCCCTTGCTGCTGTTTCCGCGTTATGCAGTGGGTTTAAGTGCTTTACAAAGCAATGCCGATATCAATTTAGAGCAGGGCTTTGCCACGATTCGTGATGAGCAGGGCATCTCGCGCCTGATGGTACTTCAGCTCAATAATAGCCCCTATAACATTGCCTACCAAGAGCAGACCGCTGCATTTATCCAAAATATCAATCAGCAACTCAACCAGTTGCAGGTCAAACCGCACTGGACAGGTACGCTGCTGTTTGCACAGTTCGGCACTAACTCTGCCAAAGAGGAAATTTCCACCATTGGAGTGGGTTCGACCATCGGGATTTTGCTTCTAGTCTGGTTTGGCTTCCGTTCGATACGACCCATGCTGACGGAAATGGTTGCAGTCGGCGCAGGCAGCTTGGTGGCCTTTGCTGTGACCTATTGGGTTTTTGGCGAAATTCACCTGATGACACTGGTCTTTGGTGCCAGTCTGATTGGGGTCTGTGTCGATTTTTCATTTTACTTCATGGCCATGCAGTCTCAGCACCGACAGATCGATGGATTTACTGTTCTAAAGCCGTTATTGCCGAGTCTATTTGTGGGGTTAATGACCACGCTATTGGCCTATGTGGTGCTTAGTTTTACCCCATTTCCGGGCTTTAAACAGATTGCAGTCTTTTCTATGGTTGGACTGAGTGCCGCATGGGTGACCAGTATTTTATTGCTGCCACGTTTGCCTGCGCTGAATGCGGAACCTGCGATACGTGCACTGGGCTTTATTGGCAAAGCGCGTAGTTATGTGCAGAGCCACAACAAGCTACGTTATGGCATGATTGCATTGATTGTACTGGTGACGGGTAGTAGTCTCACCTTGCTGAAAAGCAATGATGACATCCGTAATTTACAAAGTATGGATGCCACTTTAAAGCAGGAAGATCAATATATTCGTTCTCGTTTTATGCAGCAGCAAAGCAGCGAATACTTTGTGGTACGGGGCAGAAGCTCAGCAGAGTTGGAGCAGCGCGAACAGCAACTACTGGCAGAGCTTGCGTCCTTGCAACAGGCTGGCAAGTTGGATGCTGTACAAGCTTTAGGGCAGTGGATTCCATCGCTTGAGCAGCAAAAAAAGAATGTTGAAATGTTACAGGCGATTCCTCTGCCGGCTTTAGTGGAATATGCGCAAGCGTTGCAGCTCAACGCAGCGGATATTTTAAACTGGCAAGCGCATTTAAAAGACCAACCGTTATTGACCGAAGCGGTCTTTAAAGATCATCCTCTGCATTTTTTGCAGATGAGTCCGACACAACGTTTGGTGATGCTGCAAAATGTGCATGACGTCAAAGCCGTGCAACAGCTTGAAAATGCGGATGTACAACTGTTACGCCCCGTTCATCAACTGTCTGAATTGTTTAAACAACACCGTGAGCAGGCACAGTGGCTATTACTCAGCGCTTTGCTGATTTTAGCCATTGGCTTAGGGGCACTGTATGGCAAAAAATCCATTCTGCCTTTGGTGTTGCCTGTCAGCATGGCCTTAATGACCACGTTTGCGATTCAAGCATGGCTGGGTGTCGAGATTAATTTATTCAGCATTATGGGTACCTTCCTGATCATTGGAATTGGGGTGGATTATGCTATTTTCTACCGCCATGGACATGATCATCCACAAGTGGTGGGTATGGCTTTGTTTCTGTGCATGATGTCGACGTTCTTTGGTTTTGGTTTGCTGTCCTTTAGTCATACTTATGCCATTCACAGTTTTGGCCTAACAGTGTTGCTGGGCGTTATTTTTTCATTTATTTATGCCACACTTTTTACATCCTCCGATGCGAAACATGTGGTGGTTCAACAATATCAGCCAAAGAGCTGAGTCAAAGGGTACAGTGCAATGAGCACCATGCAACAGACAGATGTTTTAATTATTGGGGCGGGACCATCAGGCAGCTCGGCTGCAGCTTTGCTGCGTCAAAAAGGTTACCAAGTCACGGTCATCGAAAAGCAATATTTTCCGAGGTTTTCCATTGGTGAATCTTTATTGCCGCAGAGTATGGTATTTTTGGAAGAAGCGGGTTTGTTGGAGACCGTTCGCGCACATGCCGATGAATATGCCTTTCAGTTTAAAAATGGCGCGGCTTTTTTAAGAGGTACGCAGCGCAGTTTTTATGACTTTACTCAAAAGTTTAGCGAAGGTCCAGGCACTACATGGCAGGTAAGACGTGCCAACTTTGACCAGCTTTTGGCACAGCAAGCCGAAAAAATGGGCGCAGATATCCGTTTTGGTCATGAAGTTTTGGCGGTCGATGTGGCATCTACACAACCGATTTTGACGGTGAAAGGTGAGCAAGGCAACAACTACCAAATTCAAGGCAAATTTCTATTGGATGCCAGTGGTTTTGGCCGAATTTTGCCGAAGTTTCTCGACTTAGAAAGTCCATCGGACTTTCCAGTGCGCCGTGCGGTCTTTACCCATATTGAAGATGGTTTGTTGGATGATCCTGAGTTTGACCGTGAGAAAATCTTAATTACCGTGCATGAAAAAGACCATCGTGCGTGGTATTGGCTAATTCCTTTTGCCGATGGGCGGTCTTCATTTGGCGTCGTTGCGGAGCAAGATTTCTTTGAAAGATATGGTTATGACGGTAATGCAGATTATGATTTAGAAGCCTTGCAAAAACGTATTTTGGCCGATGATGTCAGTTTGTCGCATTTATTGCGCCACGCTAAGCATGATACTCCTGTACGTACTTTGGTGGGCTACTCTGCCGATGTTAAACATTTGGCATCTGAAAACTACGCGTTACTGGGCAATGCCGGTGAGTTCCTCGATCCTGTCTTTTCTTCAGGGGTAACTATTGCCTTAAAATCGTCTAGTCTAGCTGTGCCATTGGTCGAGCAAGTGTTGCAAGGTCAGAAGGTAGACTGGATGGAGCAATATGAAAAACCGCTACGTAAAGGCATTCAAGTGTTCCGTGCCTATGTCGAATCATGGTATTCAGGTGAGTTTCAGGATGTGGTATTTTCGACTCAACAGGATGAAAAAATCCGCCGTATGATTGCTTCCTTGCTAGCAGGTTATGCGTGGGATGCAAGCAACCCGATCCATCGTAATGCCAAGCAACGCTTGAGCACTTTGGCCGAATATTGCCGAGAAGAACAACCGCAAAAAGAGTCGCTTACTGATGAAACTTGAGCTGCGTTTTAAAACTGTCAGTTGGGTTTTAGCCAGTGCTCTGCTTTGTAATGCCTGCCAAAGCTTGATTCCCAAGGCGCAGGGGCTCGCGACCCCACAGTGGGTTGCGCAAAATTATCAACGTCAAGATCAAATCGAAGTACAGTGGAAAACCCAGAGTTTCAGCTTTTTACTGTATCAGCAACAACGGGGGCAGTCGCTTGATATGTTAGCGCTTAGCCTCACAGGACAGCAGTTGTTTAAGCTCAGTTTTGATGGTCAAAAGGTCGAAGCTGAACAGCGCATTGATCCAATGAAAAGATTACCTTTTGATTATGTAGTGCGTGATATTCTCTATGCCACATATCCAAATTTTGCTGCCTTACATACAGCTCAAAATGCGGTCGTGCAGAAAGACGATACCATTTATATACAGCAGCAACCCGTGTTGAAAATTCAGCAAAATGAAGGAGCAATTAAACTGGATAATTTGCAAGTGCCTTATCAAATGATGATCAGCACGGTGAGCAATACTTTAGAAGATGATCAAGGTGACCATCATGACTAAAAATCTACAGCATGTTTCAGCCGTGGGTATTCAGTTCAGTGCGGCGCTGTCGGCTTTGGGACAAAATGCCGCTGAGCTTCAACATGCCTTGACCAACCCTGAAAATACCCTATCGCAACGAGGAGATCTGATTGCGGGGCGTTCGGTCTGGGTCGGCGCATGTGATCAAACCTTAGTTCAAACAGTGCCTGAAAGCTTGAACGGTGTAGACTCACGGAATCTACGCTTTGCGCTGACGGCTCTGGCGCAAATTGAAACTGAAATTCATGCTTATACAGCACAGTTTGCTAAACAACGTCTTGCTGTGATTGTCGGTACTTCAACCTCAGGCATCGCGGATAATGAGTCTGTCTTAAAAGTCCAGTTTCAACAGTCTGTACCGCAGTCTGTACAGCACCAAAAACAAGAAATGGGCAGTTTAGCGGAAGCCTTACAACAGTATTTGGGCTGGGAAGGGCCAGCCTATACCATTTCTACCGCTTGCTCCTCGGCAGCTAAAGCACTGGCGGCGGGGCAACGTCTGCTGAATGCAGATCTGGCTGATGCTGTCTTAGTAGGTGGAGTTGACACCTTATGCAAGCTAACCTTAAATGGTTTTGATAGTTTAGAAAGCTTATCGAACGGAATTTGTCAGCCCTGTGGAGCCAACCGTGACGGCATTAATATTGGTGAAGCGGCAGGATTGTTTTTACTGTCCAATGCGCCTGCCCCCGTGATGTTGTTGTCGAGTGGCGAGTCAATGGATGCATGGCATATTTCAGCACCGCATCCAGAAGGAATAGGGGCTGCGGAGGCGATGCAAAAAGCTTTAGACGCTGCACAGCTTGAAGCAGGCGATATTGGATATTTGAACTTACATGGGACTTCTACACCGCAAAATGATGCAATGGAAATTAAAGCGGTACAGACCGTTTTCTCAGATACAGTTGTGGCCGTAAGCAGCACCAAACATAAAACAGGACATTGTCTAGGGGCCGCGGGTGCAATCGAAGCTTTTATTTGCCAACAGGTTTTATTAGATCAATCCTGGTTACCGCTACATCATGCAGGTGAATTGGACGATGCTTTGGCTGGGCAAAACTATGTGCTTACACCGCATTTAGCTGCACCGATTCGCTATGCGATGAGTAATTCTTTTGCTTTTGGTGGCAGTAATATCAGTTTAATTTTTGGGAAGGCTTTACCATGATGGATGCAGTACAGTTTATTCCACATGCAAAACCGATGGTTTTCGTGAGCCATTTGATTGAAGTCAATGATGAATTTGCTATTGCAGAACTTCACATCACACCTGATTTGATGTTTTGTGAGCCAGAAGGCTTGCCCACCTGGAGCAGCATTGAGTTGATGGCGCAGACCATTAGCGTCTATGCCGGTTATAAAGGAAAAACTCAGGGCTTGCCACCGAAAATTGGCTTTTTATTGGGAACGCGTAAAATGCAGTTGCCTTGTGCCTATTTTAGTTTGGGCACAACCGTGCGGATTCGAGTAGAACAAAGTTATCTGCACGAGGGTTTGGGGCAGTTTCATTGTGAAATTGAATATCAAGAACATCGGTTCAGCGCCATGTTGAGCGTATTTGAGCCTGAAAATATGAATGAAATCATCGGAAAATTAGTGTGAACAGAAGAATTTTAGTCACGGGTTCGAGTCGTGGGATAGGTAAAGCGATTGCTTTGGAGTTGGCAAAGGCAGGCTTTGATGTCACGGTCCATGCCCGTTCAAGACAGTCTGAGGCCGAAGCGGTGGCTCAGGAAATTCAAGCGCTTGGACAGGCCAGTCATGTACTGATGTTCGATGTGAATGAGCGTGAAAAAATTGCCGCTATTTTAGAGCAAGATATAGCACAGCATGGTCCTTTTTACGGTGCAGTGCTGAATGCAGGATTAACCCGTGATGGTGCTTTCCCCGCACTGACTGATGAAGACTGGGATGACGTGGTCTCGACCTCTCTGAACGGTTTTTATAATGTGTTGAAACCATTGATGATGCCAATGATCCGCTTGAAAAAGGGTGGACGTATTGTGACATTATCTTCAGTGTCTGGAATTATGGGGAACCGTGGTCAGGTCAATTATAGTGCTGCCAAAGCAGGCTTAATTGGTGCGACCAAAGCATTGGCACTAGAGTTGGCAAAACGCAAAATTACGGTGAACTGTGTGGCTCCGGGCTTGATAGAAACCGAAATGGTCACAGAGGAAGTCAAAGAACATGCCTTGAAAATGATTCCGATGCAACGTATGGGGCAGGTGGAAGAAGTCGCTAAAGCGGTAAAGTTTTTATGTAGTGATGATGCCAGTTATATCACCCGCCAAGTGCTTTCAATTAATGGAGGCCTGATCTAATGAAACGTGTTGTTGTAACAGGCATGTCTGGGATTACTTCTTTGGGTGAAACCGCAGAGCAAATTTTTGAGCAGTTTACACTCGGTAAAAGTGGCATTCGCTATATGCCCGATTGGGAGATCTATCCTGATTTACGTAGTAAATTAGCTGGTCCAGTTGAGTCATTTACTGTACCGAAGCATTTTAACCGTAAAGTTACTCGTGGTATGGGGCGTGTTGCCTTAATGTCCACGGTATGTGCTGAAAAAGCATTGGAAGACGCAGGTTTACTCCATGCTGATATCTTAAGAAGTGGCGATGCAGGCGTGGCTTTTGGTTCTTCTGCGGGCAGTGTGGATGCTGTGCGTGAGTTTGGTACCATGTTGCTTGAGCATAATATGAGTCAACTCAATGCCACGACCTACATTCGTATGATGTCACATACCAGCGCGGTCAATATGACGGTGTATTTTGGGCTAAAAGGTTTAACGCTGCCGACCTCAAGTGCGTGTACTTCCGGTTCGATGGCCATTGGACAAGCTTATGAAGCGATTAAATACGGCAAGCAAACTGTGATGATTGCAGGTGGAGCAGAAGAGCTCAGCGCTGCGGGTTCAGCTGTGTTTGATGTACTGTTAGCGACCAGCGTTCAAAATGATCATCCAGAGAAAACTCCGCGTCCCTTTGATGCAAATCGGGATGGTTTGGTTGTTGGTGAAGGTGCAGGCTGTTTGATTTTAGAAGAATATGAACATGCTCAAGCACGTGGAGCGACTATTTATGCTGAGATCATCGGTTATGGTAGCAATACTGATGGTCAGCATGTGACGCGACCTGATTCTGAGATGATGGGACGCTGTATGCAATTGGCACTGAAAGATGCACAGCTTACTGCTGCGGATATTGATTATGTTAATGCACATGGCACTTCGACTGATCAGGGTGATATTGCTGAATCACAAGCAACTGTGCGTATATTGGGTCAAAAGCCAATCAGTTCATTAAAAAGCTATTTTGGTCATACTTTAGGTGCATGTGGTGCAATTGAAGCATGGCTCAGCATTGAAATGATGCAACGTAATCAATTCGTGCCAACTTTAAACTTAGATAACATTGACCCTGCGTGTGCGGAATTAGATTATATTTGTGGTGATATTCGCCCGATGTCAGCAAAAATTATTATGACGAATAATTTTGCCTTTGGTGGCATTAATACATCATTAATTTTCAAAAATAATATAGACCATAACTGAAACAGAGGGTAAAAAATGGGGTTTAAAAAAACACTATATATCTTATCAGCAGTGAGTATGCTGGGATTAACAGCTTGTAGTACTGTAAAAATTTCTGATTATCCGCAGCGGCAATTAATGACAGCAAAATATGCGACTGCGGCTGATATTGTGAACAATATTCGACTTGGTGTTGGGCAAAATGCGCGCACTGGTTGGGTAGTTGAACAGGCAGATCAGACAAAGGTAGTTGCGGGTTTAACCCGTCGTAGCCATTATTTACAAGTAACCTATCTCATCTCAGGTAATCAAGTCAGTTCACAAATTACAGGTAGCCGTAATCTCGATCAACGTGGTAATAAAATTCATAAAAATGCGATGGCATGGAAGGCACGTTTAGATAATTCGGTATTTACACAACTTTCAAAAACGTTAAATTAAATAAGAGGGCAATTACTATGAATATTAAGCAATTTGGCTTCACAGCTATTCTGGGGCTAGCTGCATTTACATCAGCACATGCAGCTGACCAAATGCATGATTTCAATTTCCAAGAAGCTGTAAGCCGTGCTGTTGCTGATGGGGTTTTGGATGGTTCAGTAAAATTTTATTTGGCGGGAACCAAGTTGGGCGGTAAGGTGATTGAAAAAGGCTTAGTGACCAATAAAAAGACCAATGGTTTTGCCAAATCTGCGGAAAGTTCATGTGATCATGTACTTCGTTCGGCATTGATTCAATTTCAAAATACAGCCAAAGCCAAAGGCGCCAATGCGGTGACCAATCTGGTGAGTTTCTATAAGTCCAATGAAACACGTAGCACCACGACTTACCAATGTGCGAAAGGTACGGCATTAGCAGGGGTGGCATTAAAAGGTGACTTAGTAAAGTTCTAATATGGTCTGATAGCATGGTCTTTCTAGAAACAAGAGAAAGACCTTATCTGACTGGATTGGTCGCTGCGGTGTGGAACTGGAACCTTTGGCCAATGCTTTAAAAGAGGTGGTGCTGCAACAGCAGGTGCTGCATGCCGATCAAGCGCCGGTCACCATTCGCCCAAACATGGGATGACAAGTACCCACAGATCAGCAAAAGCTGGCGTACACACTGGGAGAATCTAAATACCTTCTTTGCTTATCCAGCCGAGATACGCAAAGCCATCTATACCACTAATGCGATCGAATCATTAAACAGCGTAATACGTCAGGCGATCAAAAAGCGTAAAGTCTTTCCAACGGATGATTCTGTACGTAAAGTGATTTAGCTGGCCATTGATGCAGCGTCTAAAAAGTGGAATATGCCTATTCGCGACTGGCGTTTAGCCATGAGCCGCTTTATTATTGAATTCGGTGACCGCTTAAGCAATCACCTTTAAATTTATGAAAAGCAATTACACAAAATTATTTACAGGCTCTGTTTCAATCTACTAAAACAATAAAATTTCAGATTTTTATTAGAATATATAATAATGAGAATTATTATCTTTTGTATCAATAATCATCTATTTTTTATTTAATCTATATTAATCAATGCTTTGTGCTGTTAATTTCAAAGGAAGTATTATAATTGCTATTATAAATGATAATTATTATCATTACTTTAATCTTATATGCAGTCGTTGCTGTATTTGAGAAGTGTTTTGAGCTCAAAACATTCGAAAAAAATTAACTCTCTCTTTATAAGAGGATACCGACAGATGCAATCACTTGCCAATCGGTTGGCGATACAACACTTCGTAAACGCATATACGCAAGAAACTGGCAAAGGTCACTTGCTTAATAAAAATCAGCAAAGTCCGCAACAACAAGGGTTTAGCCAAGGTTTGACGCTGTTATCAATCCCAATACATTCTATTCAAGCACAATGTAATATTCCTTTATCTTATGTCAGTCGAGTCGGGCGACATCGTTTAGCAGATCTTCCACAAATTATTATCCATGGACAAATCAGATCATTTAGTCCTGTTGCAATCGTTGGGTTATTGCTTGAAGAACTGGTTTTTGAATCGTCTATTCCATTAGATGCTGCATCTTTAGTAGAGAAGTGGATTCAAAGTCGTGATGCGCTACAACAGTTTTTAGCACACCGTGAAGCTGATTTTGATAATTTGGTCAAAGCAGGTCAGAGTTTCATTGAAACTGAACAGGCATTGATTTTGGGGCATAGCATGCACCCAGCGCCGAAAAGTAGAACAGGTTTTGTGCATGAGGATTGGCTAAAGTTTTCACCTGAACACAAAGGCAAGACACAACTTCATTATTGGCTAGTGCACCAAGATTACATTGCGGAAGGTAGTGCGACTGATGAACCTATTTCAGCGCAATTAAAAACGGCATTACAGTGGTATTTATCTGAAAATGATCTCTATATAGTTAAAACCCATAGCGAATATAAATTACTCCCATTGCATCCTTGGCAAGCTCGCTATTTACAGGGTAAAGCTTGGTTTGAACGATTGAAGCAAACAGGGCAATTGATTGATTTAGGTTTACGTGGCTGGCAATTCTCTCCAACAACATCCATTCGTACATTGGCGAGTTTCAACGCTCCGTGGATGGTGAAGCCATCTCTTTCGGTGATGATTACCAATTCTATTCGAGTCAATTTAGCCAAAGAATGTCATCGTGGTGAATTGACACATCGTCTGTGGCACAGTGAGTTTGGTCAGAATATTCTAAAAAAATGTCCAAGTTTAAAGGCAGTCAATGACCCAGCTTGGATCGCTTTGAAAATTGATGATGAAGTGATTAATGAAAGTATCTGCATTTTTAGAGATCAGCCTTTCCATCCTCAACAGCAAGTCACTTGTATTGCTTCGTTGTGTCAGGATCATCCAAGCAAATCTTTAAATCGTTTTAACGCATTATTTGCCAAGATTTCAAAAGCTCATCCTGAGATGGATTTTTCAGAGATTGCTTTAGATTGGTTTAATCGTTTCCTTGAAGTCAGTTTGCAACCGTTGATGTATGTCTATCATCGCCATGGCATGGCATTTGAATCACATCAGCAAAATGTGTTGTTGGAACTGGAAAATCATTTTCCTAAAACTTTATGGCTGCGTGATAACCAAGGTTTTTATTATATTGAAGAGTTTGCGACTGAAATTCTACAAGCGCTACCTGAACTGAAAGAAAAAGCCTTTGCGGTAGGTCCGAAAGATTTTGTGGATGAGCGTTTTAGTTATTATTTCTTTGGCAATACTTTGTTTGGGATTATTAATGCCATCGGTGCGACAGGCTATATCACTGAAGATGAATTGTTAGCGAATTTAACTGAATTTTTAGAAGAACAATTACAACAATATCCTGATAGCACCTTATTGCAAGGATTACTGTTCAATTCAACGCTGCCTTATAAAGGCAACTTGCTGACACGTTTGCATGAATTAGACGAATTGATCGCGCCTGTCGAAAATCAGTCTGTTTACGTGCAACTGCCAAATCCACTGCGTATTTCACAGAAGGATGTCAGTTATGCTTGATTTTATTGGAATTGGTCTAGGACCTTTTAATTTAAGTCTTGCTAGTTTGCTACAAAACAAAAGCTCACTCGATTACGTGTTTTTTGAGCAAAAGGCGCAATTCGATTGGCATGCAGGTATGCAACTACCTAATACGGTATTGCAAGTACCGTTTATGGCTGATTTGGTCTCGATGGTTGATCCAACCAGTCCATTTAGCTTTTTGAATTATCTACGTCATCAGCAACGCTTGTATAAGTTTTATTTTCTAGAGCAGCCACATATTCCGCGTTGTGAATACAACCATTATTGCCAATGGGTTGCAGAACAACTTGATTGTATCGAATACCAATCTCGTGTCTTGAGGATTGAACCCCAAACGATAGGTTTTAAAGTAGTCGTTGAATCAAAGGGTGTTCAGCACAGTTATTTATGCCGTCATCTGGTCATCGGAAGCGGTAATGTGCCTTACTTGCCTGAATGCTTGGCTAAAGTACAGCAGCAGCAACCACAAAAATGTCTGCATTCTGCGCAATATATGACTCATGCCGATATAGATCTACACGGCGATGTTGTAGTACTTGGTTCAGGGCAATCCGCCGCCGAAGTCTTTATTGATCTGCTTGATGAGCAGCAAGATACATCCAATCATCAGTTCGACCTACACTGGTTTACTCGTTCTCTGGGCTTCTTCCCAATGGAATATGCACCATTGGGACTGGAACATTTTAGCCCAGACTATGCACAGCATTTTTATGCTTTGCCAGCTGAAAAGAAAGAGCAACAATTGCAGCAGCAGTCTTTGTTGTACAAGGGCATTAGTGCAAAGACCATCCGTGAAATCTATCAAAAACTTTATCACCGTAGCATTGCGGGTCAAAGTTTGCAGACACATTTGCATAGCCAATGTGATTTGAAAGATGCAGAAGTCTTAGATATGCAAAAAATTCGACTGCATTTCCAGCATCGTGCCACGACACAGGCTTTCCATTTAGATTGTGATTTTTTGGTTGCTGCAACAGGTTACTTTACCCCTGATTTTGGTTTTATGCAGTTGCTGAAACCTTATATTGAATTTGATCATAAACAGCGTTGGCAAATCACGGAAGACTATCGTGTTGTACATCATCTAAATGGTCATATTTTTGTCCAGAATCAGGAAATGCATAGCCACGGTGTTGGTACACCAGACTTAGGGCTTGGTGCTTATCGTGCAGCGACAATTATCAATCAGTTGCTTGGTGAGTCGCTTTATGAACTCGATCAGCAGGCGCAGACATTCCAACACTTTAATCTCTCTCAAAATCCAAAAATTTGTATGGCAGATGACAAAGCACAATCAAACGAGTGCGTTTGTGAAAATTCTGCCAATAAAAACCATTCAATTTTCAAGAAAACAGAACAGAACGTGATGACAACGCACCCTAATCGTCGTGGTGCTAATACACGGACACAAACTGCTTCTGTACATTCAACTTATGAGAAACTGATATGAACTTTGCAACTTTAAAAATTAATCAGCAGCAATGGCGTGCCGCAGGGCAACGTCTTATTGAAATGGCGATTGCAGAGTTTCTATATGAAGAAATTATTGAAGTTAAAGCATTGTCAGCAGGGCATTATCGCTTAGATTTAGGCAATCGTCAGTATGAATTTCAAGGACATCAATATCTACTCGGACATTGGAATATTCAGGAAGCTTCTGTACGTGATGTGACTCATAGTCAGGAAAATGATCAACCTGCTTGGAACTTACATGAGTTTATTGTCGCAATGTCTGACAGTTCTAATGTAAAGCCATTTACCAAAGCATATTTGATCAAAGAAATGAACAATACTTGGCTGGCAGAAGCACATTTGTTCAATGAAACGCGTTTGCCAAGCACAGCGGTTTTAACTGAGCCTCATTACAAAGTTGAAGGCATGCTACGAGGTCATCCTTGGCTCATCATGAGTAAGGGGCGTATGGGTTTTGGTTATGATGATTATTTAAGCGCTGCGCCAGAACTTTCTCCTGAAGTTAAAGTGTTGTGGTTAGCTGTACATCGTGATTTAGCAGAGTATCGAAGTACTGAAGATTGGAGTGCATGTGGTTTATATCAAAATGAATTTGATGCCAATGAACTACAGCAGTTCATCAATATTCTCCAAGAAAAAAATCTAGACCCACAAAATTATTTTTTGATTCCCGTACATGCATGGCAATGGCACCAATGGCTCGTGCCAACTTATGCCAATGAAATTGTTGATCAGAAAATTATTGAACTGAATATCAGTCAAGATAGTTATGTGCCAATGCAGTCCATTCGCACATTATGCAATACATCAAATCTACAACGTCATTACATTAAACTGCCAGTCAGTATTTTTAATACTGCTGTTTATCGTGGATTACCCTCAAAACGTAATCTTGCTGCTCCAGCAGTGACAGCATGGTTAAAACAGATTCATCAACAAGATCAAGACTTACAAAATACAGGTGTGATTTTCTTGGGTGAGGTTGCAACTTTAACTATTCACCAGCCATGTTTTGACCGCATTGACGGCGCACCATATCAATTTAAAGAACTGTTCGGTTGTTTGTGGCGTGAAAGTGTTGATCGCTATGTTGATTCATCACAACAAGTTCTCTCTCAAGCAGCTCTATTACATCGTGATATTTCTGGTCAATCGATCCTGAGCGTGCTGATCAAAGCATCAGGATTAAGTCCTTTAGCTTGGTTAGCTCAATTTGCTCAAGTGTGCATGAGTCCATTGTTACTTTGCTTGTATCGCTATGGTTTGGCATTTTCACCACACGGCGAAAACACGATGTTGGTACATGAAAATGGTGTGCCGAAAGCCATGGTATTAAAAGACTTCATTGACGACATTAATTTAGTGGATGAGGATTTTCCTGAGTTAGCTCAGTTACCATCTGAAGCAGACTTATTACTCCGTCACGAAGCGATCGATCTAAGCCATTTTATTTTCACTGGTCTCTTCATGGTGCATTACCGTTATATCTGTAATGTGTTCTTGCAAGACTATCCTGAATATTCTGAGTTTGATTTTTGGCAGACCATTTCCAACACGATTGTTGAGTTTAACCAACAGCATCCAGAACTGGCTGAACGAGCTGAAAAATTTGCGATGCTGCGCCCAACGTACACCAAAATTTGTTTAAACCGTGTTCGTTTATTTACCACCAGTTATAACGATGAAGCAGAGCGTCCTGTGCCTGTTTTCCTTGATCCTATTGCAAATCCAGTGAGCCCAGAAACATTGAAAACATGGGCAGAACAACCTCGCCAAGCGAAAGCTGGCTAATTTTATTCGTCATTTTATAGGTTCGATATGAAAACAATCTCTCAGCAATTACCAGATTATTTTGAATACTTTGAAGATGGTACACAGTACTACTTACGCCAAGTGCAATATCCACAGGATATTCCTTTATTACATCAATGGATGCATGAGCCACATGTAATTCCTCAGTGGCAGTTAAATAAATCGGAACTAGAGTTACAAGTTTACTTCGACAAAATGTTAGCAGATGACCATCACCGTTTATTAATCGTCGGAATTGATGGCAAAGATGTGGGCTATACCGAAATTTATGAAGGTAAACGTGATCGTTTAGGTCGTTATTACGATGGTGATGACAATGATCTCGGTTGGCATCTCTTATTTGGTGACAAATCCGTGTTTGGCAAAGGCTTCTTGCGCCCAACCATTCGTTTACTCAGCTTTTACATTTTTGAACATTCGAAAGCTAAAAAAATTGTGGGTGAGTCAGATCATACCGTTAAACCTTATGCAGCAGTGGTGGCAGAGCTTTGTTATGAAAGCCAACGTTTAATACCGATGCCTGAAAAAACAGCGATGTTGTACTACTGCTTTAGAGAAACTTTCTATAACAAGTTTGGGGAATATTACCAAACATCACAACAACAGCTAGCAGATCAGCCAGCCAAACTCCTGAGTGTTACATGAGCATATATATCAATGAAATGCATATCTTAGACATGCGCTTTGCGGCGAATGTCTCTGTTGCAGAATTTGAACAATGGTTAGCACGGATTCAGCACTATTTCGAACATCAGCGAAATTTTGTGTTGATCATGCAAACCGATGCAAATACAGAATTTCCGGAGGAATATAAAGCAATCCAAGGCAAATGGTATAAGCAATATAAACAAGATTTTTACCAATATTGTTTGGGTTTTGCTCGTATTGCTCAAGATGAAGAAGATCGTATTCGATTGGATACACCAGCTCTGCACAAAGCTTGGCATGTTCCATATTTTGTGAGCGTAGATAAAGCTGAAGCCACACAATGGGCTTTGCAGAGGTATTTATGAATCAAAATTCATTAAATATTCAGAAAGTCTCAGCCTTGAGCCTGAGTGTCGTGGTGGTTTTATATCTCGCGCATGCCTTACCACTGTATTTTTATAATGTGGCCTTACCTGCGATTCTGCGTCATCAAGGCGTAGATTTACGTTGGATTGGCATGTTGTCGCTGCTCTATATTCCTTGGGCATTCAAGTTTTTTTGGGCACCACTAATTGATCGTTTTTATTTCAAAAAACTCGGTAAACGTAAAACTTGGCTTTTGTTTACGCAAATAGCTTTGGTGTTGGGGGTCGTTGCTTTGGCACTTACCCAATTCGATTACGGTCTTGGTGTATTTGTTATTGTCGGTTTATGGATTTCAACTTTTGCTGCAACTCAAGATATCGCAATTGATGGCTATACGGTCGAAACCTTTTCAGAATCTGAGTATCGACTAGGCAGTATGGCGCAAAGTATAGGTGTTGCGCTTGGCAGTATGGTTGGTGGAGCAGCAACTTTATGGCTGTATGAGCTTTATGGTTGGCAAACTGCACTGATTTCCTTAGCCGCTATGACAGCATTGACGATGTTGGCTATTTTCCAGATTAAAGAAAATTCAAATGTAGAGAAAATCTCAAAACAGCCGCCAAGTCTGATCCGTGCATTTAAACGTCCAGAAATGTTATGGGCATTAGCTTTGATCGTATGTTATCGAATTGTCGAAGCACCGGCTATGGCGATGCTGAATCCGATGCTGAATGATCAGAAATGGTCGTTGTCACAAATCGGCGTGCTGATGTCTGTAATAGGTGCAGGGATTGGATTATTAGCCGCTGTTTCAGCTGCATTTTTATTAAAAAAAATAGCCGCAACACAATTGCTAATCTGGGCTGGTTGGGCACGCAGTTTGGTTTACGCCTTGTTGGGTGTAGCCGTTTTACTCAGTTGGTTGAATCAATGGCATTTACTTCTTGGTGGCTTTGTCATTGTCATTCTTGCCATCCGCTATATCGCAATGACAGCCTTATATGCACATTTCATGCAGACCAGCTCCAAAGAACAAGCTGGTACTGATTTTACGATTTTAGTTTGCTTCGAACTATTGGTTTATTTTATTGGCGGTGCAGTCTCAGGTTTCTTAGCCAAAGCATTTGGTTATGGAAACTTCTATCTCATTCTCGCAGTTTCATCTGTTTTAAGCGTGTTGCTTAGTCAACTGCTTATTCGCAAAGCAAAACAAACGCAACAACTCATCTAGGGGTCATTTATGAAAGTTCGTTCACTTTCGACATCATTAACACTGCTCAGCTTGGCGATCAGTACGCAACTTTATGCTCAAAATGTCGAGCAGACTTCAACCGTAAATCAACTGGCACCGATTGTTATGACAGCAACTCGCTCAGCTCAAAGTATCGCTGAGATTGCGGGAACTGTTTACAGTATTAGCCAAGAAGACATTGCAAAACAAGCTGCTGCTGGTAAAAGTACCGCAGATATTTTAGGACTGTTGGTTCCATCTTTAACACCAAGTTCAGGTACGACCAGTAACTATGGGATGACCATGCGTGGTCGTACAGTGCAATATATGATTGATGGTGTTCCGCAAACGGGCTCACGCGATAGTTCACGCCAATTAAATAGCATTAGCCCAGACATGATCGAACGTGTTGAAGTCGTGTCAGGTGCAAGTAGTATTTATGGTGCAGGTGCTACAGGTGGGATCATCAATATCATCACCAAAAGAGGTTCGGGTGATGGTGTAAATTTTGAAACCAAACTCGGCGTTACTTCAGGTGATAATTTCAAAAGTGATGCTTTAGCTTATGAAGCGTTTCAGTCTGCATCATTTAACCAAGGGGATTGGAGTGGTTTTATAGGTGCTAGCTATACACAACGCGGTGAAATTCAAGATAGTCGAGGTGATCGTGTAGGTCCAGAAGTTGCACAAACAGATCGTCAAGATACTGAAACTGTAGATGTGAATGGTCGTTTAAGCTGGCAGTTGGCAGATAAGCAAAAATTAAGTATCGGTGCGCAATACTATAACGATGAGCAGGACAGTGAATATGGCGCTGATTATGGTCCAGGCTTATCTGTTTTACTTCTAGGGGCAAAACCTAGTCAAAAAGCTGTAAAAGGTTTAGAGCTTGATACTCAACCACGTACTAAGCGCAGTGCAGTAAATGCACAATATGAAAATCAGGATTTTCTTGGTCAGACTTTAAATGCAGAGGCGTATTATCGTACTGAAAAAGGGCGATTCTTCCCAAGTGCAAATGCTTTAGCACATGCATCCATTCCAGGTGGAAGAACATTTATTGTTACCCAATCAGAAACAGATATTGATGTTTTTGGTGCTCGTTTAGCACTTCAAAGTAAACTCAATCTGGCAGAACGTGCATTAAATCTAACTTATGGTGTGGATTACGATAAGGAAAATGGCAAACAAACAGCACAACTTTATGATCTAAATACTTTTATCAGTAGTAATGGTCTAAAGTTTAAGCCTTTAAATAATTATGCTTTTGGTCCTGAGGTAGATACTGAAAAGCTTGGTTTCTTCTTACAAAGTCAATTTGAAGCAACTGATCGCTTAAATCTACAAGCAGGTATTCGTCATGAGCGCATCGATAGTGATGTTAAAGACTCAGTTCCATATTCTGCAGCAAT
The DNA here is from genome assembly GCF_020982655.1 of Acinetobacter sp. PW68. Lineage (NCBI taxonomy): Bacteria > Pseudomonadati > Pseudomonadota > Gammaproteobacteria > Moraxellales > Moraxellaceae > Acinetobacter > Acinetobacter sp. PW68. Next base: position 1,121,969 of record NZ_JAHZSX010000001.1, read on the forward strand.
GGTTGCCGATTTCGTTCCAACATACCAAGCTAAAACCTTAAAAGGTGGTTCAGTTAAGCATGATGCAACACTTTTCAATGTGGGCGCACTTTATCATTTAACTGATGCACAACAGGTGTTCGCAAATTTCTCGCAAGGTGCAAATTTACCTGATGTACAACGTATGCTAAGAGATGTTCCTGCAAACTTTGTCGTAAGTAACCAAACAATTGATCCAATCAAAGTAAATAGTTTTGAGTTGGGCTGGCGTCTACAAGATGATGCATTAAGCACAGGGATCACGGCGTTCTATAACAAATCTGATAAGTCATTGAAATTTGGTCCTCCAAGTTTTGCAATTGAAGTTATTGATACAGATGAACGTGTGTATGGTGTTGAAGGTAATGTCAAATATACCGTTTCAGATGATTGGAATGTAGGTGGGACTTTAGCTTATACACGTGGTCAGTTCAAAAACTCAAATGGTAAATGGCAAGAGTTAGATGCAATTCGTGTAGCACCTTTGAAAGCAACGGTTTATTCAGACTGGCAATTCAATGATGGTTTAGGTTTACGAGTACAAGCTTTGGCTATTGATGGTACGGATGAAGCACGTAAAGATGGGATTGCGAATGGTAGTACTCGTCCACCAGCAGAAATCAAAGGTTTTGCAGTGATGGATGTGATTGCCAATGCAAAAGCAGGTCCAGGAACTTTAGGTTTTGGTGTATATAACGTGTGGAATACGGACTATAAGTCTGTTTATAGCCAAGCAGTTTCAACGGTTTACGGCGATATTTCGAGCTTGGCTGCTCAAGGTCGTACCTATGGTTTGAGCTACACTCTCAAGTACTAATCTTATCCAAAAAGGCATCTTTTAGATGCCTTTTCTTTTGATGAATTCCATGATGAACAATCATTTAAAATTTTTAGCTTTGGCTGCGTTAATCAATGGAACGTGTTTTTCCATGATACTTCCTTTACTGGAACCTTTGACTCGACAGCTACATTTATCCGAATTCCAAGGTGGAGTGATCGTTTCAGCAGGAGCGATCTGTATGGCGATCGCTTCAATATGGGTTGCTAAAAATAAAAGTAATCAATCTCCAGAAAATCTAGTGAATTATGGTTTTATGGGAATGACCATAACATGGGCGCTTTTTACTTTCATACTGGCTTTGGGCTTAGAGGCGATTTTGCCTTCAGTGTTGATTTTCATTTTGTTGGTTTTAAGTCGTGCTTCGACTGGCATTTTTATGGCAATGCCACAAATCGGTCTACAAAGTTATGTCATGACAGAATCAGCTGAAACAACGACTCGTAGCAAGAATATGGCATTGTTTGGTGCGATGAACAGCTTTGGTATGATTGTCGGACCTTTGGCGACTTCGTTGTTATTGTATGGTGGACTATTATTTCCGATGTGGTTTGCGGTTGCTTTACTGGCATTAGTCAGTTTGGCACTCAGTATGTTTTTTAAGAAAAAGAGTGATATACGGTCAGATGCAGATAAGCCATCAGAACAAAGTTCAAATATAGTTTTGAATCAGCAAAATATTATCAAGCAAAGTTTAATTTGGTTGGCTTTAGGTTTTTCTACTTATGTTGCAATCGTGACATTAAACATGACTGCTGGATTTTATATCCAAGATAAATTCTTTCTGAGTAGTCAGCAAAGCGCAGTGTATTTCTCCCAATGTATGGTTGTTGTTGGTATCTGTCTGGTAGTGACACAGTTGCTGATCGTAAAAGTGATTAAGCTGCAACTACATAGTCTTGTATTAATCGGCATTTTGACCATGTGCTTTGGGTTGCTACTATCTCTTTATGCACAAAGTATTGTGGTATTTCAAGCCAGTTATATTTTCTATGGTATTTCAGTTGCTTGCTTATTACCTGCATTTACTACAGGCGCTGCCCAAGCGGTATCTCAGCAATCACAGGTTAAAATGGCAAGTTTTTGTACGGCGACACAGGCATTAGGTTTAATTGTTGGCCCCTTACTCAGTACATTTTTGTATCGTTTTAATACCCATTTCCCATTCTATCTATTACTGTTCTTAACCCTATCGATTGGCCTTTATTTTAGTTGGATGTTGATTCGAAAAGAAGCTGAAACTGCATTGCTACTTGATGAATAAAAGGGGTTTTGGCTAAAAATGACTCATCTTTTTCCTCATAATGCAAGTATTTCGACTGTTTCAGTCATTTATTGCTATGATGAGGCGCCTTTATGTTTATTTTTTAATCAAATTTATTTCATTTGTTTACTATTTGAATTTTAAGCCTATTTTTTTAGTTACCCTATAAAGCGTATAACAAAACAAAGGAGTAACAATGCTGATTTTTCATGATTATCCTGTCCAGGGGGCAATTTTTGATATGGATGGAACAATGTTTGATACAGAGCGACTACGCTTTCAGACATTAAAACAGGCCTCTCAGGAACTCATTGGACAGGAATTTTCAGATGATTATTTGATGCAGTGTCTGGGTTTAAGTGCCAAAACTGCTGAACAACTTGCAAAAAAATTAACAAGAAAAGCTAGCTCATCCAGAAAAAATTTATAATTGATTTTTTAAAAATATCATTAGCTTAAATTTGATTGAGATTTAGGTCCAAAGATTTCTCATGCTCAAAAAAAGCCTTTATGAAATTTTTAGAATGATGAATTTGGAGCTAATAATGTCCAAAAAACAAGCTAAACCAAAGAAGAGTTCTAAGCTATCTTGTGTGAAACAAGACAAATTAACTGAAAGTTCGCTAAGAAAATTCTCCGACATAATCGACCAGACAATAAAGCTTACTAATGTTGAGGTAGGTGATCAAAAAAATGCAAAAGATCGACTGAAAAATTCAATGATTACTCGCGTTAAGAAAGACTATTTGAGTCTTACACAACATACGTATCTTTTATCTATTGAAGCTAAAAGTCATGAAGATTGGTTTAAGAATCAAGCTAACTATATTTTTTGGTCAGAGCTATTTACTTATCTTCAAAGTCACAAAATAAATAAATAATTAAAAATTAGATGTTTGATTTTATTTTAAAATATATAATTGAATTATATTTCACGTATGTTTTAGATAATGACAAAATTAGACAATTCAACAGGAATAAGCTATTTCTTAGCAGATGATGTATTAAAAGATAAAAATATACGAGATGCAGAAAACAGTGCATGGCAGGATTTTTCGACAAATTCATCGCAAATTACTAATAACCAATTTGGCGGAGCTGGATATTTTGCTGAAACTCATCATGCGGCTAGTTATAACGTAAACCAAGCAAATTCGGCACAAGACGATCGTGCACATCTAGTTAACAGCCGTGAATTTGGTTCAATAGATATTACTACTGATTCAGGTCTGGCATTTAATCCAAAATATTTTGCAACAGCGGAACAAAGCTATGCAGCTGGGGCAGAATTATTTACTGATGAATCCGGTGCACTAGTCGCAAAATATGCTGGTCAGCAGATTATTGTACCAAGTGATCAGTATCATGAAATTTCAATGCTACATCAACGACATTTAGAACAAGCACAAACATCAGGTCAAATAGACCAATATGAAGCCTTAAGCCAAATCAGTTTTACAGATCGGATAGTTGATACAAATGGTATTGAATCATTACCGTTAAGTTATGCAGAAGCACATGCTGGTAAGCAGGCATTACAATCTGGTGAAACCCCATTTTTTGCGCAACAGCATTCTTTTATAGATGGTGCAGGTGAGTTTGCCGGTAGTTCGATAACAGCGGTGGCATTTGTTAGTGCTATTGAGTTAGGTCCAGTTTTACTAAAAATACTTAACCAAATACGTCAAGGTGATTTGACAGTCGATACGGCTAGTTCCGCTTTGATGGCAGACTTAAGACAAAATCAAACTTTAAATAATATACAAGTAGGAAGTTTAAAGGCTGTTACTGCTGGTGGTCTAACACTTGTGACTGAAATGAATGCAGGTATAGCAGCATTTTTAGTCACATTTTGTTGGGATGTAAAAGAGATCTATACAGCTTATCAGAATGGATTAATTAATGAAAAAACATTCTGGCAGGCAATTCAGCAAGCTGCCGCAAATCGTGGCCTACAAAGCTTACTGGTGACTGCTGCAGTTTCGATAGCAGGGCCAATAGGTTTGCTTGCTCCTGTACTAGCACAATTTTTATTTCAGAACATGCAACAGAGCCGATGGTTTGAACATGGATTTGAACAGATGGCAAGTGGCTGGATGCGTACAGTTAATGAAGCTGCACAGATTTCGACTCAGCAATGGCAATTGGCATGCACGAGTTATCAAGCAGTAATGAATGAAAAAAATCTGAGACCCCAAAAAGGGGAAGACAATCAGGCTAATCAAGATTATATGAATAATTTTAATGATGTCATTAGAGAAAATCACCAACTTGATGAAATTAATATTCCGGATGTAGAGGGTCAAATGATGATTTCTCAATTAAGTGAAAAAAACCTTAAATTATTAATTACCCAACAGAGCCCATTCGAAGTTCAACAAAGTGTTGATCATTTCTTAATTGAAAATCAAAATAATCGACAAATTATAGAAAGCGCAGCTCTTGATGCATTAAATGTTTTGGGGCCTCAGGACAATGTAAAAAAATCTTCGATTCATTTCTTAAAGAAAATTAAATTAGCAATTCTTGACCCAGCGCAGTTACAGAATGAATCGAATGAACAGACGCGTGCACTTCTCACTGCACAGATGGCAGCATTGCGGATGCTACAAGGACTGCAATCTGAACAGCGCCTTTCAATTGAATTCATTGCTATTGTACAAACTCAGCTAAAATTAATTCAGTATAACCTCACTTATTTGCAACAAGAATATCAAGATGCTTTCCAAAAGATCTATGTTTCAATGTCTATAGGCTATCAAACATTACGCCAAGAGATTAATCGACATGAAAAACGTATTTCTAAGCTTGAAAAACACTCCTTATTGCAAGATTGGTTGAATTTGAGTCATGTACAAACAATACATGGAATGCGTTTCAGTGAAATGTCAAAAGAACTTAGACTATGTAATGCGGTAAATAACTTTATTCATCAAACGGAAGGCATGTGGAAAGGTAGAGATTTACTTTACTTGCAGGCATTTTTAGAAAAAGTAGGTATTGAAGATTTAGACCCATCAATATTCTTGCTCTCCTTTAGAGATCAACCTGATTTACAGAAAAATTTATTATATCAATTAAAACAAATTAAGCAGGTAGAAGAGGGTCAAGAGTCATCCTTAATGATTTTTAATCATTTAAAGAGTGATAATTTTGATCAAAATAGTCATCAAGTAAATGATCTATATCTAAAGCATGTCGAGTCTATTAAAGGGATATCGATTTGGGATTTAACATTATTTTTACTTTGGCAATTAAAATCTGCAGTATTTACACCTTATCGAATCACAACAATCGATCAACAACGCCAGAGTTGGTTAGATGCATTGGCAGAGATGGAAAGCTTAGTTGATGAAAAAATTATATCCCAATCCCTAAAAAAGCAAATTGAACAGCTTAAAAAACAAATTACTAGCTTTAAATTGTCGGTGCCATTGATCGGGAAATTCAGTGTTGGTAAGTCCACGTTATTGAATTCATGGTTAGGGCAAAATATTCAAAGCACAGATTTAGGAGCATGTACTTCATATCCAACAGAATTTCATTATGCTGAATATAGTGAACAAAAGGTCATTGTGGTCAGTGGAACTGAGCAAGAATCTATATCAACTGAATATGAGTTGGCACATTACCAAACATTGAGAGCACAGCATATTTTAGACATTGATAAGATTCATCATGTAGAAATGTATTTACACAATGCTGTATTAGCACAACATCCAGATTTAGTCTTAGTTGATACCCCAGGACTTGAATCTAATATCGGTTCACATGAACAAGCACTCATTCGGTATTCAGGAACAGCACATAGTAGTTTTATTTTGTGTGTATCCAAAACCCATTTAGGTGAAGCAGAACAACAATTTGTAGCGCGCCAATATATGTTTGGTAAACCACTATCGTTACTCATTTGCCAAGAGGATCTGATCGCGCAAGCAGAACGTGAGTCAGTACGGCAAACAGTTGCACAACAAGCAGGGATTGATTTGGATTATTCCTTAGTAAGAGGATGTTCAGCACATCAAGGTGATTTAAAAGGTTTTGCAGAAATCTTGAATTATATTGAGGAAAATAAATCAGAAATATTTTCAGAATGTTTCAAACAGCAAATAGAAAGTCTTATTAGTGTTGCTCATAAGAGTTTGCAACAACAGCTTGATTTGGATCAATCTAGAGAGCAATTAGAGTATAAGAAACAACAGATTATAAATGCTCAAACAGAGTTAAGATCACAGTATGAGAAAGAAAAAAATATGTTATTAAGATTGGTTGATACTCGTATTAGCCAAGATGTAATGAATACGATTGAGCAGGTACTCAATAGCCGTCGCTTGTATTATTACGACCTCGTCGTTGAACAATCACAACAATTACAGGCTAGTATCCAGGCCGATATACAAAATGCTTTTCAACTTGCGACACAGCAGTTTTTACACCCAGTGATACATCGATCGGCTACGAAATTAAATACAGCAGTCGATTTGACACAGCTACATGAATTAAATGAAAAAAATCATATTGCACATTTAACACTTGAACAAAGTCGAGCAAAGGAAGCAGCCGTACTTGGCGGTGTTGCAGGTGGAATTGCGGCATTGGCTTTAGGTGTAACAATACCTTTCTTAGTTTTACCAGGATTAATAGGTGGATTTCTATTTGCTGAAAAACAGCAATTAGAAAAAGCACGTCAAGTGGTTGATCAGCACTTAAATAGCATTGCGATTCAGCTTCTAAGCTCTATCCAAGAGCAATTAAAACAGCAAACCAAACATTGCTTTGAGCAAATTTATCTTGATCTTGAACAGTATCTTGCTGATCAAAATGAAAATATTGAAAAAATAGAAGCCCAGTTATCTACTGATTTAGAACAGCGTAACTTACTAAAACAGCGTGTTGCAGTAGCTTGTCAAAATATGCAAAACCTACTTAACCAGTCGAAAGAAATTTCATCTCAATATTTGTTGGAGCAATAAGGAATTACCATGCAAGATTTTGCGAGTTTTAGTTTTGATATTCCCAATGAAATCGAGACAGAAGTTGATTCGACCTTACAGCCAAAAATTAATTTAGTGAAGAAGTTATTGGTACAACCTCAAATACCTTCAGAGCAAGAACATACGATTAAGGTAATTAAAACCTCTATCGAAGAATCGATATTGTCCTTATTAGTTCAAATTGATTATGAAATTTGGGATGAAAGTTCAGGAAGAATTGATAGTTTAATTAATCAAATTATACGAAATATTTTGCATACTGAATTAGTGAATAAAAACGAAATATTACTAAAGATACCGACTACTTTTGACACGAGAGATTTTAAAAACTTTCTCAAACAGATCAATATTGATCTTAGTGAGCTAGGCACACATATTTCAACCAACTTTACACAACATTACTTTTATCATTCGGAAAATCAACTTACGTTCGTAAATTACTTGGGACACAAAATAAAGTTTGTTCAGAAAGACATATATGAACTACAGCTAGTTGATATTTATGATGATTATAATAAATTGATTTCAGAAAGCTTTGTTGGGTCTTCTGCTTGGCCATGGAATGATTTGAGCCTAACAGTCCAGCATCAGAGTGATTTAGAGCAATATAAACAAGTGAAACAAGCTCAAATTATCCTGTTGCCTTGTCAGTCGATGGATGACTTCTCTGACCTCTGTACTCTTGTTAAAGATAATTTGTTTAGCGAGACATATATTGTGCTTTGGGTGGGTGAACAATTTAATCTTGAACAACAAGATTTAATGATGAAGGTTTTAAATAGTCATGTAGCAAAATTAGATGGTATAAGTATTTTCCAGAAAAACCTGAAAACACTATATGGAAAAAATTTATGTGATTGGTTAAATACACACAATCGTCCTGTTATCAATCATAGTGTTGAAAAATTAAAATTTATTTTGCTGCAATTAAAAGAGAAATTGCGAAAAAAAATTGAGCAATTACAAAGTGAAATCCAGTTATATACTAAAGTTTGTCTTCATGAGGATGAATTTTCAACATACGAAAAAAACTTAGCTCAAGAAACTTTAAAAGAACTACGTAGCGATTTTCAAACCAGTAAAATTTTAATTGAACAATTTATAGAAAATGTAGATGCAATATCTCATTTATTTAAGAATATATTGCCAGAAGATTATTTTGAGAATGAAGCACAGAAGCAAGAATTTGACTATCAAAAAGCGCAAATGCTTTTAGAGAATGGATTTTATTCTGAAGCATTACAGTATCTGAAAGATCTAAATCAACAAGGCATGGATGTCATTCAAGATATTATTATAATCCTCGCTAACCATTTTGATGAGCTTAAAAATGTGAGTTTAGAGGAGCGTTTTGAGTGGATCCAAGCCGCAAGTAAGTTTTCTCCTAATAACAGTTACTTTCATAACTTATTAGGGATCTGTTATGAACAGGGTCTTGGCTGTGTACAAGACTTTGTTTTGGCATTTCAAGAGTATCAACTTGCATCAAAAAGTGATTCTGAATATGCAATGAACAAATTAGGAGAATTCTACTTAAGAGGTCAAGGTATAGCGGCGAATGAGGAAAAAGCATTTGAATGCTTCAAAGAGGCATCTGAAAAAAATAGCGATGCTAAATTTAATCTAGGTTGCTGTTATTTATATGGTTGGGGAATAGCTGAAAATGAAAGACAAGGTTTTAACTATTTAAAAGAAGCTGCTGAGCAAAATAATGTAAATGCACAAAATTTGTTGGCGGATTGTTATTTGTATGGTTGGGGTATAGCGCAAAATGATGAGCAGGCATTCCTTTGGTATATGAAAGCAGCAGAGCAAGGTTTTGTACCTGCACAATATTCAGTAGGGTGGTGTTATCTCTATGGACATGGCACATCGATTAATGATGGAATTGCTGTCGAATGGCTTTTAAAGGCAGCAGAATTTAATAATAGTGATAGTCAAAATTTATTAGGTGATTGTTTCTTAAATGGCTGGGGTGTAACTCAAAATGATCATCAAGCTTTTAATTACTATTTAAAAGCGGCTGAGCAAAATCATGCTGCTGCACAATACTCTGTGGGTTTGTGTTATTTAAATGAGTGCGGCACTGAAAAAAATCATAAAAAAGCGTTTGATTATTTTTTAAATTCGGCTACACAAGGTCATGCCAAAGCCCAAAATAGTTTAGGTGATTGTTACTTTTATGGTTGGGGTGTAGAAAAAAATAATGATTATGCATTTCATTGGTTCCAAAAATCGGCAGATCAAAATTACTCTGAAGCGCAGAGTAACCTAGCTTTTTGTTACCAATATGGAAGTGGAGTAACAAAGGACTTAAATTTAGCTTTTCAGTGGTACAAAAAGGCGGCTATGCAAGACCATCCAAGTAGTCAAAATCAACTAGGGAACTGTTATTTAAATGGTTGGGGAACTTTAGAAGACGAAAAAATAGCATTTGGTTGGTATGAAAAGTCAGCAAGTCTTGGATTTTTTGATGCTGAAAATAATTTAGGCCGATGTTACTCCTATGGTTGGGGGGTGCAGAAAAATCCGACTAAAGCATTTGAGTGTTATGAGCGTGCAGCAAATAAAGGATATGCTGGGGCACAGTATAACGTCGGTATTTGTTTATTAAATGGAGTAGGTGTTAAAGAAAATAAAAGGGAAGCTTATCAATACTTTGTACAAGCTGCAGAACAGGGAAATAGTGATGCTCAGAATATGCTGGGATTATGTTATATCCATGCACTTGGTACTCCAAAAGATGAGTATCAGGCAGCTCATTGGTTTGAATTAGCACGTCAGCAAGAGCATATTGATGCTTATTTTAATTTGGGCTGTGCGTATTTACATGGTATGGGGGTTGAAGAAAATAGAAATCAAGCTTTTCGGTATTTTGTAAAAGCATCAAAAAATGGACACATAGAAGCACAATATAATTTAGCAGGTTGTTATATAGAGGGTTGGGGTACTAGTAAAGATCTAAATTTGGCTAAAAAGTGGCTTAGAGAAGCAGCAGATCAAGGTCATAAAGAAGCGCTTCAATATTTACAAAGTTTATAAATCTGGATTTTTACAATGAATCAACCTCTTATACTAAATACTCTATCAACGATTTTAAATTCTGAATTCAGAACTGGTTTTATACGTAATGATTTACAGCAACAAATAAACAAAACTATCGGGATTACTGATGCTCAAAGTCTATTGAAGAAAGAGCAAAAGTTTAAGGAATTAGTTATTTGTTTAAACGAGTCGCTTTCTAATTATTATCTTGAGGAGAAAAAAGTTATTGGTTTTGGTGGAGGTTTTAGCGCTGGAAAATCTAGATTTTTAAATACGTTTTTAAATATAGATTATTTACCAGAAGCTTTGGAACCTTGTACTGCTGTACCAACTTATCTGGGATATAGTGAAACAACTACTTATTTAGCAAAGAATTTCTTTCAGCAGAATTTAGAGTTATCGCTAGAACAGATACAGCAATTAAGTCATCTATTTGATTCTAACTCAAAAGAACAGCCCCTGCAGTTAGCCCAATTATTAGCACATATATACGTAGGGTTAGAGAGATTCAAATGGCAGCATCTCACATTTTTAGATACGCCCGGTTATAGCAAAGCAGACAGCCAACATCAAAGCAGAACAGATGAGAAAATTGCATTAGAGCAATTGAAGCAAGTCGATCATCTTGTTTGGCTAGTGAGTGCTAAAAATGGCACGATCAGAGAGGATGATTTACAGTTTTTATCACAGATTGGGGTCCACAAACCAATATTTATAGTTGTCACACAGTCTGATTTAGTAACCAGCAAAGAGCTTCCATCAATTTTAGAATCAATAAAAGCTAATCTTAAGCGTGAAAATATTCATATCGAAGGGATTATGGCTTGGGCTGCTCCGATTCATTCGGTAAAAGGTCGGATGCTTTTAGGTGATGATATTCATGTATGGCTAGAAAAAATTAATACACCTATCCAAAATGAAAGTAGCTTTGAAAAGCTCATTACATTTATTGAAGACTTGATTAGAGGATTAGATAGTAAATCTGAAGATCTAAAGCAATTCATTCAACATCAGCAAAAGCTACAAAAAAAATTACCGTTAGATTTATCTCAAGAACTTGAAAAAAATTTAGATGAGAAACGTATAAAGCGATCGTTATATAAGCGTCATATTAAACAGCTTGTAGAAAGTCAAAGTAGTTTATATTTTGATTATGCAAAGCTTCAACTGGATCAGCATAAACAACACGATGCAATTAATTTTATGGTTGAAGCTGCATGTTTGGGTCTGGCAGATGCTTTAAATTGGTTGGAAAATGAAAAAAATAATTCATCGTATATTCAATATAAATTGGCAGGTATGTATGAACGGGGTGAGGGGGTTGAAAAAGATTTAGATTATGCAATTGATCAATATATCCAGGCTTTAATTGCAGGGAATGAGTCGAGTCTGAAGGCTCTAAATCATTGGGTAGATCAAGGTTATCAATATGCAATAGAAAAGCTTGCAAACTATTATGAAGATTATAAACATGATCTGTTACAAGCAGAACAGTATCACCAAATTTTAGTACAACAGTTTCTATGTCAACCTTCAATTGAGTGGTATTACCAACAGTCTTTAAGCGGTCCAATAGAGATTTTTCAATCTTTTAGAAAACATTTTGCATTGCAATCTCGCCAGTTAGAAATCCAATTTACCTATGCAAAAATTCTTTTTGCTCGCGGGGAAATAGACGAATCTATTGGAATCATGAGCAAGTATGTGGGGGAAGTATCCGTACGTAAGTGGCTAGAAAAGCATGAATCCTCTTGTCCACAAATTAGGTTCCAACTTGCTAAATTACACGCGATAGGTTTGTGTTATCCAAAAAATATTGATTTAGCATTAAATAAGTATAAAGCTTTAGTTGAAGATGATTATCTTCCAGCCTTAGATGCGTTAATACAATTAGCGTTAGAAAATAAGTTTGCTGAAGGTTTTATCTGTGTCGCACAGCTTTATGAAAATCAATTACAAGATATAGACCATGCAATTGAGTACTATTTAGAAGCAATTCAGCTGAAGAGAGCAGATGCTTTAAATTGGCTGATTATGAAAGCAAAAGAGGAATTACCTCAAGCAGTTTTAGCATTACGGAATTTATCTCGAGGAAGCAATCGTCAAGACCTACAATCAGCGTATATTCAATATCTAGAAAAGACAGCTACAGTTGATGATCCGGCACAAGCAATTAGTCTAGAAGCGGTGAATTTTAATAATAGAAAAGCATATGAGTGGATTCGAGTATGTGCTGAGAAGGGTAATGAGCAAGCTCGGTGGTACTTTATCGATTTTTATCAACATAAGTTGGTAAAATCTGAGGAAGATCGAAATCTAATTGCACAATATTGCTATACATTTGCTGTTAAAGGGGATGAAAAAGCTGTTTCACGTTTGTATCCTATCGCTGAAACTCACGGAGGTGAAGCAAGTTACGTTTTGGGGTTGATATATAGCTTCGGATACTCAGTAAAGAAAAACTTAAAAGAAGCAAGCTATTACTTTGAAAAAGGGCATCGTGATGGATTGGATGTTGCTAGTTATAACTTTGCCGCTATTCCATCTCAAAGCAATAAAAAGCCTTACAGTATATTAAAAAATGTAGCTCGCCATAATATTGTACCTGCTCAAAAAATCACATCATTGCCTTATAATTTATTTTATTTATTTGGAGTGTTAAGACCAAAACCGACTGACTTTTATTTAAATCCAACCAAGGGTTTAAGAATTCAGTGGCTAATTTTGTCTATCTATATTGCTATTATTTCAGGTGCTGGATATACAGCGTATAAACATCCAGAAATTTTACAAAATATTAAAAATAGTATTGTCAGTTTATGGGTGAGCGAAGACATAGATGGTGGAGAAACTTATATTGCAGAGGATACGTTTGTGGATATTTGGGATATCTATAATCATGCGGAGTTAATTTCTAAATTTTATCCACATTCTGACAAAGATATTCATATACAAGGTACTTATGAGTATAAAAATTTAGATAACGAAACTCGATATCTAGTACCAGTACTCAGTGATTATGATCAAGGAAAAAACGTATGTAACGGCTGTCAAGCTCCTATAGATTTCTTTGTATTTAAAAAGCAAGGAGAAGGCTATAAATTAGTTGCACGAAATGAGGAAAATACCATTTTGACTATTGGTCATGGAACAGATAATTCAATGGTTGATCAATTATCGGGTAATGTCATCTCATTTGGTACGAATAAACAAGGGCTGTTATTAACAAGTCGACTTGTAGGATCAGGGATAAGTTTAGAAGAGCCATTTTTAATTTTGATTGATGAACAAGAAGGGCAAATTCGAAATATTGCACATGATTCAATGAAACTTGAAGAAGGTGAGGGTTATATTGGAAGTAAATTTACTTCTAAGTATCAATTTGATGAATCATCAGAACATCAAGGAATTTTTGATTTTATTATCGAGCAAGAAGGTACAGCATTAAATGATAATCGTGAAGTGATTCCACATCATCGTAAACTCACTTATCGTTATACGGATACCCAATTTGAACTATTTAGCGATGAAAATTTATTAGCAAGTATCTCGAATCAAGAGGATGATTTAGATTTTCTCAAATGCTTAGGTTTGAAAGATGGTACTGGAAAACAGGATTTGAATAATAACATTCAGATTAAGCAATATTTTAAATTAGTAAATAATCCTGATGATTATTCAGGTGATTATTACGAAAGTATTTATAAGCCATTAGAAGAAATATCATTATTTGGTGCAAAAGTTAAATCATGGACTGCCGCACAAGGCTTTAGTGAAGTAATGGTTGATTCTGATATTGTGGAGTTAAGTGAAAATATAAATGTTGTGAAAAGTAATATTAATCATTATTTTAATCAAACACTAGTCTGGCATACGCACGATTCAGCTGATGATGAAATATATACTTTTACAAAGAGTAAAGATAGTTTGTCTGCTTATCTACTAAATCTTAAGAAGTCTTCTTCTAATGAGGTGATATATTCATGTCAACATATTTATGTAAGTAAAGAGGCGAAAGTAAATATGGATGAAAGTTATAAGGTTTTTTTGCAAAGTAGTATTGATAAGTTTATTAAAAGAGAAGAGTTTTAAAATTGAATAATATCGTGCACGTACCAAATATTGAATCCTCAATTAACCATTTAAAAACTATTCTTGAAAAGCATCAAAATCTTTTATTTTCTAATGATGTAGAGCGTTATTTATCTGAGTTAAGACTTTTAAAGAAAAATTATCAAATAAATATCGAAGCAGCTCAGCAAGAAGGCCGTAATTTAAAAATTGCGGTTGTTGGTCAAATGAAGGCTGGAAAATCTTCATTTTTGAATGCTTTATTATTTCCAATTGATGTACTACCTAAAGCAGCAACACCCATGACTGCAGCTTTAACACGATTAGCATATGCAGAACAGCCGTATGCTGAAATTGAGTTTTATAGTATTCAAGATTGGAATGGTATAGAACAATCAGCACACGCATATCAAGCACAATATGAAAAAATCGAACAGGAACTAATTACTGAGCAGCAAGAGCAAGCACCAAAGAGCTTATTTGGTCAAATGCGTAAGTTAAGTTCATCTTTAAAGCCACAAGTACAAGCATCTTCACTACTCATAGAAAGTAAGATTAGTCCTGAACTTCGTTCAAGCCATGAATTGGTACAGATGGCAAATAATCTAAACCTGCGTGAATATTTAGGTACTAAAAAGCGGATTTATGCTGAAAGTTTAGAAGATCTGGCTCAGCAACTTAAAAATTATGTAGGTAGCCAAGGAGAGTATACGGCTATCACTAAAATGTTTTCTATATACATTGATGATAAGCGTTTGCAAGGAATTGAGGTCTACGATACCCCAGGCTTCAATGACCCTGTGATTTCTCGTGGGCAACAAACCCGTGAATTCTTAGGGCAATGTGATGTTGTCTTTTTATTGTCCATTATTAATCAGTTTCTGACGGTTGCTGATTTAAAATTGTTACGAGAACAATTAACTTCAGCAGGGATTGATAACAAAGCAGTCTATTTGATTGGTTCACAACGTGACTTAGTCTTTCGTATGGATCGAGATATTTTAATCAAAGCACAGTTAATGGCACAAAAATATCCTATTGAAGTACGTTCACAAGCAACGATTGCTGCAATGATGCAATTGCTTGACTTAAAAGTTCAGCAAATGGCAGAGGCACAAATTTCCCAACATTTGAATAATCCCGATTTAGATCCTGCATCAAAAGCTTTACTGAATGTCATCAATCAAACTAAGCCAGAGTTAATCTCAGCATTATCATGGCGTATTGCAGAAGGATTGCCAGAACTGAATCTTGAGTTACAGGAACAGTATGATGCACTATGTCAGGATACGCAGTTTACATTCGAAGCGAAGCAGTTGAGAGAATTTTCTAATTTGCAAAAGCTTCATGTGTTACTTGGCCAACAAAAGCTAAGAAAACATGAATTATTACAGGCTAAATTAGAAAATTTAGAAAATGCACTTATTCAAAGGGTGGGAGCAATTCGCGTAGAATTAGGTAAACATATTGAACAAAAGATAGAGTTGTTAGAAAAAAATAGTATCGAAAGCTTATTGAAGCAAAAACAAGCGACGGAATATCATCTTCAACGTGGTAAGTCGAAAATTGATTTGGTGATTAATGATGAATCCTTAAATATAAAAAATAAACTCAATGTACTCATTCAACAATTAAAGGTTGAGCAATATCAGTTTTTGAATATTGAGACTTTGGAAGAAAAAAGAGTTGAGTTTGAAAAGTTTAAAAAAGAAGGATTTTGGGCTGAGATTGCAAGGGAGTTTGGCTTAGGTGGATATGGTCATCGTGAAAAAATCATCGTTACACCTTATGCTCGTGTTCAAGACAGTATTGAACAACTGGAACTATTTGCACAAAACTCAGTTGCTGCATTACAAATGCAATTAACAGAAATTGTTGATATATCGACAATACGTAAAAATGTAACGTTAGCAGCAATCAATTTGTTTGATACCAGTGATCCCGATTTTGATCTAGATTTTTTTAAAGTTCAAGTCAGTGAATGTCTTTCACAGTTTACTCCACCAAAATTAGAAATCGATATAGATAAAATTACTGATCGTTTAGTGTCAAATTTTGGTCTAGGCCATGTAACAAATGAGCAAATCCATTTACTCAAAAAAGCACATAAAAATGCTGTTCAGCAACTTTCTGAGCATATCATGCAGCTTGCTGAGGGAATACAGCAGGATATTCAGGAGTATTTTGATGATCTTCAACAAATCTTAGTGAATCGTATTATTAATGAAATTCAGCAAAATTTAGATAGTATGATGTTCGATATTCAGCAAAAAGAAGCAAGCATAAAGGGTCTTAATTTATTTAAATCACAATTATTTGAATTTGGCTAGTTCCTATATAAGTTACTAATCTATATTTATATAATTATTGTGCTTGTTGATTTATTTTTATTAACTCCACTATTAAAAAATATGAATAGTAGGAGGTTGTAAATAATTCTGTGTAAATACAGTTTTAAAAATACTTTGTTACACGCTCTTAAAACATGATACTAAAGCGATTCATGGCAGCTTTCCAATTCTGAATGGGCATCGTCCATTTTTTGCTTGCTGCCATAATTGCTAAATATACCACCTTTTTTCACGGAATCATCAGTTGGGAAGATTTTTCTTTTCGTAAGCGTCCGCTGAACCCCATGCCTATTTTTTAATTTGAGTTGGATTTCCAGCGATGTGGCAGTAATTCTTCTATTTGGGTCGCTTTATGCGTCGGCAGCCTTTTCAGCACATCACTTAAATAGGCATACGGATCCAAGCCATTCAGCTTTGCTGACTGGATTAAAGTCATGATATTCGCCGCTCGCTGGCCGCTGCGCAGCGAACCTGCAAACAACCAGTTCTTACGGCCCAATGCCCAGGGACGCATTGAGTTCTCTGCCCAGTTATTGTCAATGGGTAGATTGCCATCATCCAGATAGCGGCTTAAGGCTGGCCAACGCTTCAGACTGTAATTGATGGCCTTGGCGGTTGGAGAACTCGATGGCACCGTCAGATAATGTTGGTTGAGCCATTCATACAGTTGTTGCATCACTGGTTGACTATGGTTCATGCCGACATTGATATTCACGATTGGAATGCTTTTAAGGAAGATCTTGTTAAAGGCGATTATAAAATTTCTGGAATCACATCGGCTTATACAAATGCTTTGTGGGGGCGTGGGAGAATACGTAATTACTCAGATAAATATGATATTGTCGAAAATATTGATGAAATTTATATTGGTCATACAATTGTCAAAGAGCAGACACAAATCGACAATTGTCACTATATTGATGTAGGCTCATATTTTACTAAGAAGCTATGTATTGTTAAAGTCTAATAAAAGAAGGTGTAGTGGGGGAGTAAAGGGGTGGCAGAAGTAGCACTGGATGAACTAGAAGCAAAATGGGGCGAAAATATGGTGTGTTCATTCAGTCATGGCGTACCAAATGGCATCTTCTTTCCCCCTATTTCAAATACCCTTAAGCGATTAGGAAGCCGATTTACACCACCAATGCCGTTGAAGCCGTACATCGTCAATTCCGCAAACTAACCAAAACTAAAGGAGCTTTCCCCAATGAGGATAGTCTGATAAAATTACTGTATATTGGTACCCAACAGGCATCAGAAAAATGGACAAAGCCTATTCTGGAATGGGGGCAAACGATTACTCAATTATCCATTTACTTTGAAGGTCGATTAGATGATATAATTAAAATCTAGTCAAATTTAGTGACACAGAATTTGAGTCTGTAAATAATTTTGTGTAATTGCTTTTCATAAATTTAAAGGCGATTGCTTAAGCGGTCACCGAATTCAATAATAAAGCGGCTCATGGCTAAACGCCAGTCGCGAATAGGCATATTCCACTTTTTAGACGCTGCATCAATTGCCAGGTAAATCACTTTACGTACAGAATCATCCGTTGGAAAGACTTTACGCTTTTTGATCGCCTGACGTATTACGCTGTTTAATGATTCGATCGCATTGGTGGTATAGATGGCTTTGCGTATCTCGGCTGGATAAGCAAAGAAGGTATTTAGATTCTCCCAGTGTGTACGCCAGCTTTTGCTGATCTGTGGGTACTTGTCATCCCATGTTTGGGCGAATTGATCCAAGGCCATCAAGGCTGCCTCTTCAGTAGGTGACTGATAAACGGCTTTTAAATCCTGAGTGACCGCCTTGTAATCTTTCCATGATACATATTTCAAGCTGTTACGCAGCATATGGATAATGCACAGCTGGATATGGGTTTGCGGGTATACGCTGTTAATGGCATCAGGAAAGCCTTTTAGTCCATCCACACAGGCGATCAGAATATCCTGCAACCCTCGGTTTTTAAGCTCAGTCAGGACATTCAGCCAGAACTTTGCACCTTCATTCTCAGCCATCCACATGCCGAGCAGTTCTTTCTGTCCATCAAGATTAATGCCTAAGGCAAGGAATACAGCCTTGTTGATAACACTGCCATTATGACGGACTTTAACTACAATACAGTCCATATAGACGATGGGATAGAGTGCATCCAGCGGACGGTTTTGCCATTCAGCGACTTGCTCCTTAACAGCATCAGTCACCTTGGAAATAAGCGTTGGCGATACATCAGCATCGTACATTTCTTTGAAAGTAGCCACGATTTCACGGGTAGTCATGCCTTTGGCATAAAGGGATAGAATTTGGCTATCCATTTGCGTGATACGAGTCTGATTCTTTTTAATTAGCTGTGGCTCAAATGTGCCATCACGATCTCGTGGTGTGGTGATCTCAATCTCACCATCATCGCTCAGCACGGTCTTACTGGAATAACCGTTACGAGCATTTGAACCGTTCTTACGAGCATTCTTTTCATGTCCGAGATGTTCGGTAAGTTCGACATTGAGAGCCGTTTCAACAGTGAGTTTAGTCAACAATCGGGTGAATTGATTGAGATCGTCTTCTGTTTTGATTCCTTTAGCAAATTCTGCTGCAAGGTCTTTTAGTTTTTGTTCGTTCATCATGTTGCCTGACTCCGTTGTGAATATGAACATAGCAAATTCAGGCAATTACACAATTTAATTTACAGTCTCCAGAATTTTGAACGCCCTCGTTTGAATAGCGTGTAACCAAGTATCTTTAAAACTGTATTTACACAGAATTATTTACACTCTCATTAATGCCATTTCGCACTTGTTGCAAAATCCAGTCCTCATATTCTTGCAGTGTTTCTCGTAGCATATCCATAGGTCGTACGATATAGTGTCTTTCAACTAATGCACTTGGTTTATGACCTGATATCTGTGCTAAAGATCCTTCATTGATTTTTGCCCATATAGCTAATGTTTTATATGACCTTCTCAATCCATGGGGTGTAAGTTCAATATTTAGTTTTTTACATATTTTCTCTAAGCTATCGTAAGGATTGACAATATGACCACATTCAGCACCCTTACTGCTAAATATGAATTTAGAATCAGAATTTTTCCTTAGTTCTAAAAATAGGCTTTCAACATATGCCGTCAAAGGGATTAGGCGACCTTCATCTTCAATTTTATCTCTGACTTTTGCTGTTTTCCAACGAAAATCGACATCTGTCCATTTTAATGAAAGCAGCTCATTCTTTCTGCAACCAGTGATTAAACTACATATCAAAAAAATCGCTATTTTTCTATTAGTTAACTTATTTACCTCTTCAAACCATGGTTTTAGATGCTGTTTCATCAAACAATCATTCTTGGCTTTTGGGGAAGGGACTTTATCTTTAACTTTTTTTGAGTTGTATGATTTTGGAGGCACTAAGTTTTCATAATCCTCGTGTTCCTCACACCAATTCAGGAAAGCTCGTGTAAGTCTGTATGCTTTAGCTGATGTTGTTGGACGGAAGTCATTGTGATCAAGCCAATCGCATAATACATCTGCAGTTAATTCAGAAAGTTTGTACTCAAACAGTTGAAAAATGGGTTGATTAGCGTAAACACTATTTTTTTCAGGATCGTAACCACCTCTAGATAATTCGATATGATCCTGATAGCTTCTTGGTCGCCAATTAGGTTGTCTTGCTTTTAAATATTCAAACCATACATCTTTAAATTTAATAGTTTTACGCTTTTCTTGTTTTAGCAGTTCTTTATTATCAGCTAAAGCTTTCTTACGCTCGATTAATGGGTCAATCCCTTTGTGGCACATAATCGCCAATTCTTGTGCATATTTACGAGCATCATCTAATTTCCATATATCAACGTCACCAATTTTGATACGACGGTTTTGAAGACCAATACGACCTTGGAAAATGTAGCTTTTATTATTTTTAGGTGTAACTTTAACACCAAATCCAGGTGTTTTCTCATCCCAAAAGAAAGTTGGTTTAGTTTGGTCTGAGCAATCAATTTTATCAATTGTGGGTTTTGTTAGTTTCATTCTAGTAAGCGTCTGGTAAGCAAGTAGTAAGCAAAATCAATATATATTAATCAACAAAAAGAGTGAATAGTAAACTTTGTAAATTAAATAAGTATATGATAATATTAATTTAATAGTTATATCTTTTTGATTTTTAATCTTTATATTAACGGACTCATAATCCGTTGGTCGACAGTTCAAGTCTGTCTGGGCCCACCAAATTCATGTGTTTATATTGTAAAATACATACTTAAACCCTTAATTCTAAAAGAGTTAAGGGTTTTTTTATGTCTTAAGAATACTCAGGTGTACTCGTATAAAAACACCCTATTTGTATCCTGGCTTGTATCCTGTATAAAAAATAGAACTCAGGATACAGGAGCCTAGTTTAATCTAGGAAAATCAAAATTTTATGGCTAAATCTAAATTACTTACAGATACACAATATGCAGCATTAAAAGCAAAAGAATCTGAGTACAGAGTTTCAGATATTTCAGGTCTGTATTTAAAAGTTGGTGTAACAGGCAAAAAGTCATGGCAGTTAAGATTTAAGAGTACGGTTGGTAAGTGGACATGGCTTGGGTTGGGAAGCTACCCAGCAATCTCAGTCAAAGAAGCACGCTCGTTGGCTATTAAGTATCAAAATGGTGAACTCATTTTAAAAACTAAAAATGAGAAATTATTGGAAGCTAAACAACAAGAGAACCTATTGTTTGGTAATTTACTGATTAAATGGATGAATACGAAAAAAGGTGTATGGACTGATAAAACCTATAAGAAAGAGTATCAGTCGATAGAAAAGCATATATTGCCAGTATTTGGTCACCGTTTATTTAAAGAAATTTCCGCATCTGAATGGAAAGAATTTTTCAGAGAAAAACAATTAAATGAAGGGATATTCAATAGACTTGAAAAATTAATTTCGTATTGTCGTAATGCTTATGATTATGCAATTGATGATAATTTAATTAGCTATAACCCTCTCGCAAGAGTACGAAAAGGGCTAGTAAATCATACTTCAGGCTCAATGAAACATGTCGTAATGGATGAACTTCCCGATCTTGTTAATGCAATCCGTAATTATCGCTCTGAAACTACTAGCATTGGACTCGAATTGCTCTTGGTGTTGTTTCCTAGACCTGGTGAGTTGAGAGCTGCACGTTGGGATCAATTTAATTTTGAAACAAGAGTATGGCTTAGACCTGCTGATCTGATGAAAAGAAGAGTAGCTCATGCGATACCGTTACCGAAGCAAGCAATTAAATTATTGCTTCGATTAAAAGAGATTTCAGGGGATGGCAATGAATATTTGTTTCCATCAAGAAGTAATTCAAATGAAAAATTTATATCTGACGTGACCTTCACTTCAGCATTGAAAAGAATGGGGTATACTGGGAAGCAGAATCCTCATGGATTTCGCCACATTGCGAGTACTTTTTTAAATGATATTTTTAGCGATAAAGAACAAGTGATTGAATCAGCATTGTCTCATCAAAAAGCAGGTGTGAAAGGTGCATATGATAAAGGTGCTCACTTAAGAGAAAGGGTGGATGTTATGCAATTTTGGGCTGACCACTTGGATTCGATCTGCGGAGTAAGAATGTTTGATTAAAGTGTTCTTGTTATAATTTTAAAAGCTGAAATTTTATTTTCGGCTTTTTTTTTGCGAAACGGGATTATTGAAGATGTGATTTTTCTAATATGTGTAGATTAATGGGTTTTAACTGTTTTAATAAATTGATGAAAACTTTACTAAACCCTCATAGTCAAATAAATCCGATTTTAATGAAACTCCGTGAAGAAAATGTGTGGCGATGTTCAAGTAGCATATTGTGCAAAATTTTACAGATTAATCGTCAGCAACTTATCAAAATTCAAAATGCTGTTCCTAACTTTCCAAAACCCATGAGAGATCGAGATACTCGACAAGCAGTGATGTATTTTGATGTTGATGAGATTTTCAATTGGTACATGAATGAATTTCATTCTGATTTTTGAACTAAATTTAACGAATTGACACTATTGGAAAAATATTTTTTTTCTGATATGATTTTTTCTTTTTTTGAAAAAATATTTATGTTGGAAATGAATACACCACAATCAACTATGATTCAGGAAAATAAAGCGTTAGCTTTAAAGTTTAATGATGTAGCAAAAAAATTAGGCTTGTCGAGGACGGGACTAAACTTTTTGATCGCAAAGAATCCCGATTTTCCACGACCTTTTAAGCTTGCAGATGGTGAAAAAGCGCATAACTACTTTGATTATACGGAGGTGTTGAATTGGTATGAAATACAGAAAAAGAATAGGTCTTCTGTTAGTAGGAAACAATAAATTGGCTTATATGGGAACGTTTGGATAAAGGAGAAAGGCTCAAGGGGTAATTTTATAAAACCATGATGTGAATTTACTTTTAAAAAAATATTTCACGAGGAAAAAGCTATTTTGATCCTTGAAAAAAAAAACCACGTTAGGTGGTTTTTTAATTTTTAGGTCTTTTTTTTGTCTGATTCATATATGCATGGTTGTCTCTAGTCAGAGCCTAAAGAAATAATAAATTTCTCAATCATTTTGCGTTCCAACTCTGGTAATTCCTGTAAAGCATTAGTAATAGGATCAATCTCTGAGGTACTCATTTTTTCACGGCGTCCCAAGATGTAATCGGCTGATACATTAAGTGCGACAATGAGTTTATAAAAATTTTCTAATGAGGGTTTACGTGAGCCCGACTCAAAATGCGCAATAGAGGTTACGGGTATTCCCGTTTTTTCAGCAAGTTCTTGCTGTGTCAGCTTTCGTATCTTTCTGACTTCTTTCAATCGAATCTTAAATTCATTCGAGTCTAATTCAAGTGTCATTATTACCGCCAAATAGACAATAAAAACTTGACGTTTTGGTCATGTTTTTATATAAATATAGACATAGTTTAGATGCTTAATTGTAAAACGAGAAGCAACTAAATCATTACTTGATAAAAATCTAAATCAATTGAAGGCCAAACGATCATGATGGATTATTCTTCGAGTCGAATTTTGACATCGATGCATCCTAGTATTCGCCATCTCAATATTCGCAATGTAGCTAAAATTGTAGCCTCAAAAATTATTTGTAATACGCAATTACAGTTGCAATATAATCCTGACTTTTGTCGGCAACTGGGCGTATCAACTTATCTCAACACGCACATAGGATTAGCTTATTTCATTGATGATCGCTATTTTGACCATTATGGTTTACAACCAGAAAGCTTAATAAATTTTTCAGATGTCTATGCTCAATTGTTGCATGACTTTTATGAGTTTTCAGGTTATCAGCCAGATCAGCTAAGTTGACAAAAATAACTAATCATGCGAAAAAGTTTTTTTAGTTAACAGATGTTCACACATGCCTCGAATTGTTTCTGTACCACTTAGTTTAGAACAGCGAGAACGACTCATTTTTCTGGCCAAGCATGCAAAACATTGGCGTGAAAGACAACGTGCCCAAACTATTCTCTGGCTTTCTGAAGGTAAAAGTGTTGCGGAAGTTGCCACTCTACAAGAACGTATCCCAGAAACCATAAGGCTACAACGCCGACGTTGGGAATTGTATGAGTTTGAATCGATTAAAGAAGGTCATCGCTCAGGTCGGTACCAATACATTGATCTCAGACTATCAGGCGAAAATCCTAGATTGGGTCAATACAAGTCCACTCAATGCAGAACAAATCCGAGTCAAACTACATGAAGAATACGAAGTGTCCGTGTCTGTTGAAACCATTCGTAAGTTTTTACGTGATTCAGGTATGGTCTTCAAGCGTACCCGTCATAGCTTGAAAAAAAAGAGATCCGATTGCATTTGAACAAGCAACACAGCAGATTGAAAAATTACGAGAGCAAGCGGCACGTGGTGAAATTATATTAGGTTATGTTGATGAAACAGGGTTTTCATCTACACCTGATAACCGCTATGCATGGACAAAGATAGGTGATGTTCATGCGGTTGATGCAATAAGATTAAAACGAGTTAATGTCATGGGGTGTTTGCTTTCAACGGGGAAACTGGTGACAAGTTGTTTACAAGAGTCAGTTACAAGCACTTGGTTTTATGCCTATTTAACTGGAATAGCTCAACAAGTAAAACAGACTTATAACCTTCGATTGGTTCTTATTGTTGATAATGCCTCGATTCATAGAAGTAAAAAGATGGCTGATTACAGAGAGCTACTTAAAAGTAACTTTTCGACGAATTTGTATTTTATTCCAGCTTATAGCCCTGAGTTAAATCGAATCGAGATGGTATGGAAGCAGATGAAATATTATTGGCGAGATTTTCAAGTCATGACAGCTGATAAAATAGAGCAATGGGTGGAGAGAGTATCAAACCAATTCGGAAAAGAATACATGTTTACTTTTTAATGACAGCTTATGATCTAGGTTGCGACGGCGTACATAGGATCAGTAAAACCAACATGCAATAGCGTAAGACGGTTAGTGCCTTTCCATTGTTTTGGGATACTAGCTCAAGCTTAAAAGCATTACTTAAACTGCTGTTCATTCGGTAAGGTATTGATTTAATCTGCAGTTTTTCAGTAAGCTTATCTTGTGAGATTTTAAGGGGTAGAGCGATCTGCCAATATTTTGCTGGAAATAAAGAATAAATACCTGTCAAAAATCGATTTGCTAGTCTTACTTCAGCACTGTTAAAGATTAATCCCGCGTGTGAAATGTTAGCCTTCATTTCAAAAATAGCTAGTGCATTTAATATATGGATATCATTATAACTATGCTGGTTGAGCTGTTTAAAAAAATATTCTAAGACTATTTTTTCTTCCATTGTTTCAATATGTGGAAGTATGCGTTGTGATTTATCAGCATCAATAATGAAGCGAGGCCGGTTCTTGCGATTTTTGAGTTGTTTGAGCTTAAGTATATTTTGTTGCCACAGCATGAGTGTCTTAATTGGAAAGTCATACTTTTGAGACAGAAGCTCAGGTGTATAAGATTGATCTAATGCTTTGAGTATTTTTATGATCAGTGCAGACGGATATTCTGATCGAGCAGTACCATAGATGCAATCATCAGTAGGTTTTTGCTGAATTTCTTTTTTATTGATTGGCATACTTGATTGTTTATCTATGCCTAATGGTATTACATGAGTCGCTTGAAGCATTTGAGTGTCAAAACTACTGAGGTGGATCTCTTGAGCATGTTTCAACGGCGTTATTAAAGTTGGACAGATTTTTTGAATAATTTGGGTGGAAAGCATCAGATCAAATTGACGTAATTGAAAACCTGCCATCACATAGCTGAGATGGATATAGCTTCGGAAGGTCTCGTTTGGTTCAATATGACCGAGCAGGTGCGCAATTAAATACCAGCTGTCTTGTGGTGCTTTAGAGCGTAATAGATGACTTCTGATGAGGTTGTAATGATCGTTTGAATAGTCCGTGAATGCAACTACAAACTCGTAGTCCATAGTCAAAATTATAGCGAGGTTATTCGCTGCAGTATGCCGTAAAGAATGAAAAGAATAACGATGACCAGGCAATATTGCATCTAGGATGCGTTGAAAAGGAAGTGTCACCATATTAGGTTTAAGGCGTTCAGTACTGTTCCACATCGTGAACAAGTATTGACTGGGCCTATAAGCACGGCGCCGTACTTGACAGTAATGTTGAAATTTAAGATGCTCCTCTTGAGTTAGTAGAATTTGAACGTTGAGATTGCGTTCAGCACTATCTGTTTTAAGTAAATGTTGTTGATGCTTTGCACGATATGGACGTATCCACATTGAACTGGCTTGAATACCTTCAACATCCTTGATTCGCATGCCGAGTATTTCATTAATGCGCATCCCTGTGCGAAAAGCTATCGTATATACGATACTTAACATTTCTAAATCATGTACCGTATAACGTGAGTTTTGATAGTGTGCAAGCTGAACGAGTAGATGTTTGAAGGTTTTTCCTGAGATGATTTCAGCTTTTGGTGAGCTGAAATCTTGACCTTCGGTCTGCAGTGGAAATGATTCAGCATTGAATAGCATTTCTTGAAATTGATGGAATCGTTTTAAGAGGGCGAATTTCTGTGATTTAGATTTACCGACGCCGTTTAACATGCGGTTGTAGATCACGTCTAGATGGTCGTTGAGATTGGATTCTTCTATAAAGTCAGTGCTATGTAGTAACCATGTCTCTGCTAACTTGGTGTAATAGCTATAAATTGAGGAATGGCGAATTTTTTGTTGTTGAGCGATATAGTGCAAGTACTTGTTTTGATCGAGCTGATAAAGCTCTGTGATTTGCTTAATATCTTCTGTAGTCGGACGAAATAAGCTAAATAGCCAAAGCCCAAGCCGTTTCGCATTTTCTGGAAGATAGGCATGTTGGCTGTGCAGCAGGTTACATAGATCCGAGGTAGTCTTATGCCTATTTTTAAAGAACGTCAAAATTTGTTTATGCAAAGCAGTAAGTGCCTCAAGAGGATCTTCAGTGTGTAATTTTTCCTCTTTTACTCTGTTGTTGATATTTTGGGGCTGTGGTTCTTCAGTTTGATCGGAGTGGTCAAGTATTAGCTGAGGTGAGAGATAGCGTTTAAAAGCACTTGGACTTAAGCCACAGCTTTCTATTTCTTCAGTTAAACACTGTGCAAGCGCAGGGCTTAATTTGACCTTGTCTAGTTGCATAAATGAATGACTGGAGGTTTGTAAAAGCTGATTAAATTTCTTCTGGTTAAAAGAAAGCTCTAAGGCATTAAAAATGTAACGGATATAAGTATAGCAATCGTATTGAATATCTATTAATTGTGTCTTAAATCGAGTAATCCAGAGCTGTGTTAGCCGGTCTGGTACAAAATTTCGAGATTTCCTTAAGGTTTGTTTAGGATCATATAAATCACCATATTGCGGCGATTGAGGTTCTAGAAAGATGAGGGGTATTTGTATTTGTTGAATTTGATAAATCGGGCCTTGTTCTTTTAAATGTTCTAACAAAGCTTCTAGGCTGGAAAGATTAGAGATTCCGCCATACAGGATTGCGCAGATCAGGATATTTCCTATACTTTCATCCGCTGTAAAATCATCTGCCGTGTACCAATATCTTAAAAGCTTTTCTTTGAGCTGTACTACGAATTTTGAACCATCTAGCCACGATTCATTGAATAATAATGGTGTGCGTTGAATAGAAACGAGATGCTGTGTGGGTAATGGTAAGTCTGTAGTAAGCGTCCGCTGAATCCCATACCTATTTTTTAATTTTGGTCGGATTTCCAGCGGTGTGGCAGTAATTCTTCTATTTGGGTCACTTTATGTGTCGGCAACCTTTTCAGAACATCACTTAAATAGGCATACGGATCCAGCCCATTCAGCTTTGCTGACTGGATTAATGTCATGATATTGGCTGCTCGCTGACCGCTGCGCAGCGAACCTGCAAATAGCCAATTCTTACGTCCCAACGCCCAAGGTCGCATCTGGTTTTCCACCCAATTATTATCTATAGGTAGATTGCCATCATCCAGATAGCGGCTTAAAGCTGGCCAACGCTTCAGAGTGTAATTGATGGCCTTGGCGGTTGGAGAACTCGATGGCACAGTCAGTTGATGTTGGTTAAGCCATTCATACAGTTGTTGCATCACCGGTTGACTATGCTGTTGTCGGTATTCGCGGCGGTCTTCCGCTGTACCATCGGTCTTTTTCCTGAGTTCTGCTTCTATCGCATACAGTTTCTGAATCAGCACTAAGGCCTGTTCAGCGACCTGACTTTTCCCGGTCACATGCAGTTCATGGAATTTACGACGTGCATGGGCCATGCAGCCCACCTCTATGACCTGGCCTGATTTAAAGCGTGCTTTATAACCACTGTAATCATCACAGACCAGATGGCCCTGCCAGCCTTTCAAGAACTCTTCAGCATGCTGGCCTGAACGACTATCCTGAAAGTCATAGATCACCGCCTGAACTGGATTGTACTGTGTAGTGGCATAGGCCCAGACATAACCTTTCTTCGGTTTTTTATCATTCTCACCCATCCGCATGATGGTGACCGGTGTTTCATCTGCATGCAGCACCTGCTGTTGTAGTACCACCTCTTTTAAGGCATTGGCCAGAGGTTCCAGTTCTACACCGCAGCGACCTATCCAGTCAGATAAAGTTGATCTAGAAAGTTCGATTCCCGCCCGCTGATAGATCAGACGTTGACGGTACAGCGGCAAATGATCGGCATATTTCGATACCAAAACATGGCTGAGCAGTTCAGGTGAAGCAATGCCTTTATCAATCACATAGGCGGGCATCGCTTGCTGAGTCAGAGTGTCACACTGATCACAGACCCATTTACCACGCACATGCTGTTCCTTATAGAACTGTGCCGGTCTGAAATGCAGTTTTTCACTGACATCTTCGCCGATACGACGGAGTTGGCAGCCACAAGCACAACATTGGGTTGATGCAGGTTCATGCTCAATACGGATGGTGTGTAGATGATCTGGCAGTGGTCGACGTTTAGGTTTATTGGTTTTGGCTTTCTGTGTCACTGCATCGGTTTTATCTGCATTTAGCCGTTCCAGTTCTAGATCAACCGCGGCAATATCTTCTTCAACCGCTTCATCCCACAGGTGGATTTGTTTTGCAGTGAGATGTTCGTTTTTACTGCCGAATTTGTGCTGTTTAAATAGTGCGAGTTCATGCTCGTATTTTTGATTGAGAATAGAAAGATGTTGAACTTTAGAATCTAATTGCTGATTGGTGACTTCAAGATGTTGAACTCTGGCATCTAATTGCTGGTTTGATTTTTCTAATTCTTGATTTGATTGTGCCAGAGACTGATGCTGCATCGCCAACTGCCTGGTGAATTCCAGCAGTTGTTCATGGGTCAGTTGGCTTAAGTCAGGCAGCGTATTCATGACCGCAGTATGCCTGAGGTCATGAGAAGAATGAAATAGAACGTTTGGAGAATAGCAGAATGGAACAGCCTGGTTTAAAGCATCGTCACCACCTGCTGTCGTCCAATGCGCTGCCAAGGCAAACCCTGGATCAGTGCCTGTAACTGTTCCGGGCTGAGGGCTACGCTTTCACCCTGGTGAACTTTAGCCCAGTGAAATTTGCCCTGTTCCAACCGCCGGGCACACAGCCAGATGCCCAGTCCATCATGTACCAGCACTTTCATGCGATGGCCACGTTTATTACAGAACAGGTAGGCGCAATGCGGTTTAATGTAGCCAAAGGCTTTCATAATCTGCGCCATGACCGTATCCATCCCTGCTCGCATATCCAGAGGTTGGGTAGAAAGCCAGATTTCATCAATGCGGATCATGTTGCAAGTGCCTTGAGTAATTCTGCTAAAGCAGATATTTCTGATACTTGCCATTTCAAGCCAATTTCTGCTTTTGAGTGGGGTAAAGTAATTTGAACCGTTAACATGTCAGTAGGAGTAGGATCTAATGGTGCAGAGCAAGATAAGGCAATAAATGCAGGTTTATTCGGTAGTGGTGAGCGATCATTCCCTGGCTTAGCATCAATTAAGCGAATCCATTTGGATACAAGATTTGTATTCAATCCATGTTGCAAAGCGACTGAAGCAATTGAAACGTCCGGTGCTTTACAAGCCTGAACGATCTGCTGTTTAAATTCAGCACTGTATGTTCTTCGTTTTTTCGCAAGAGATGCGATGGATGTCTGGTGATTTGTAGTCATAAATTTTAGTCCCCACTTGTTTTTAAGTGGGGACTAAATTAAGGCTTATAGGATGAATTCATAAGGTGTGTTCAGCGGACGCTTACCGCTCTTTGTAAGCGTCCGCTGAATCCCATACCTATTTTTTAATTTTGGTCGGATTTCCAGCGGTGTGGCAGTAATTCTTCTATTTGGGTCACTTTATGTGTCGGCAACCTTTTCAGAACATCACTTAAATAGGCATACGGATCCAGCCCATTCAGCTTTGCTGACTGGATTAATGTCATGATATTGGCTGCTCGCTGACCGCTGCGCAGCGAACCTGCAAATAGCCAATTCTTACGTCCCAACGCCCAAGGTCGCATCTGGTTTTCCACCCAATTATTATCTATAGGTAGATTGCCATCATCCAGATAGCGGCTTAAAGCTGGCCAACGCTTCAGAGTGTAATTGATGGCCTTGGCGGTTGGAGAACTCGATGGCACAGTCAGTTGATGTTGGTTAAGCCATTCATACAGTTGTTGCATCACCGGTTGACTATGCTGTTGTCGGTATTCGCGGCGGTCTTCCGCTGTACCATCGGTCTTTTTCCTGAGTTCTGCTTCTATCGCATACAGTTTCTGAATCAGCACTAAGGCCTGTTCAGCGACCTGACTTTTCCCGGTCACATGCAGTTCATGGAATTTACGACGTGCATGGGCCATGCAGCCCACCTCTATGACCTGGCCTGATTTAAAGCGTGCTTTATAACCACTGTAATCATCACAGACCAGATGGCCCTGCCAGCCTTTCAAGAACTCTGCAGCATGCTGGCCTGAACGACTATCCTGAAAGTCATAGATCACCGCCTGAACTGGATTGTACTGTGTAGTGGCATAGGCCCAGACATAACCTTTCTTCGGTTTTTTATCATTCTCACCCATCCGCATGATGGTGACCGGTGTTTCATCTGCATGCAGCACCTGCTGTTGTAGTACCACCTCTTTTAAGGCATTGGCCAGAGGTTCCAGTTCTACACCGCAGCGACCTATCCAGTCAGATAAAGTTGATCTAGAAAGTTCGATTCCCGCCCGCTGATAGATCAGACGTTGACGGTACAGCGGCAAATGATCGGCATATTTCGATACCAAAACATGGCTGAGCAGTTCAGGTGAAGCAATGCCTTTATCAATCACATAGGCGGGCATCGCTTGCTGAGTCAGGGTGTCACACTGATCACAGACCCATTTACCACGCACATGCTGTTCCTTATAGAACTGTGCCGGTCTGAAATGCAGTTTTTCACTGACATCTTCGCCGATACGACGAAGTTGGCAGCCACAAGCACATTGGGTTGATGCAGGTTCATGCTCAATACGGATGGTGTGTAGATGATCTGGCAGTGGTCGACGTTTAGGTTTATTGGTTTTGGCTTTGTGTGTCACTGCATCGGTTTTATCTGCATTCAGCCGTTCCAGTTCTAGATCAACCGCGGCAATATCTTCTTCAACCGCTTCATCCCACAGGTGGATTTGTTTTGCAGTGAGATGTTCGTTTTTACTGCCGAATTTGTGCTTTTTAAACAGCGCAAGTTCATGCTCGTATTTTTGATTGAGAATGGAAAGATGTTGAACTTGAGCATCTAATTGCTGATTGGATACTTCAAGATGCTGAACTTTGGTATCTAATTGTTGGTTTGATTTTTCTAATTCTTGATTTGATTGTGCCAGAGACTGATGCTGCATTGCCAACTGTCTGGTAAATTCCAGCAGTTGTTCATGGGTCAGTTGGCTTAAATCAGGCAGCGTATTCATGACCGCAGTATGCCTGAGGTCATGAGAAGAATGAAATACAACATTTGGAGAATAGCAGAATGGACCAAGCTAGTTTAGAGCATTGTGACCACTTGCTGTCGTCCAATGCGCTGCCAAGGCAAACCCTGGATCAGTGCCTGTAACTGTTCCGGGCTGAGGGCTACGCTTTCACCCTGGTGAACTTTAGCCCAGTGAAATTTGCCCTGTTCCAACCGCCGGGCACACAGCCAGATGCCCAGTCCATCATGTACCAGCACTTTCATGCGATGGCCACGTTTATTACAGAACAGGTAGGCGCAATGCGGTTTAATGTAGCCAAAGGCTTTCATAATCTGCGCCATGACCGTATCCATCCCTGCTCGCATATCCAGAGGTTGGGTAGAAAGCCAGATTTCATCAATGCGGATCATGTTGCAAGTGCCTTGAGTAATTCTGCTAAAGCAGATATTTCTGATACTTGCCATTTCAAGCCAATTTCTGCTTTTGAGTGGGGTAAAGTAATTTGAACCGTTAACATGTCAGTAGGAGTAGGATCTAATGGTGCAGAGCAAGATAAGGCAATAAATGCAGGTTTATTCGGTAGTGGTGAGCGATCATTCCCTGGCTTAGCATCAATTAAGCGAATCCATTTGGATACAAGATTTGTATTCAATCCATGTTGCAAAGCGACTGAAGCAATTGAAACGTCCGGTGCTTTACAAGCCTGAACGATCTGCTGTTTAAATTCAGCACTGTATGTTCTTCGTTTTTTCGCAAGAGATGCGATGGATGTCTGGTGATTTGTAGTCATAAATTTTAGTCCCCACTTGTTTTTAAGTGGGGACTAAATTAAGGCTTATAGGATGAATTCATAAGGTGTGTTCAGCGGACGCTTACAGTCTGTATCATTGGCACGATTGTATTGAATGATGTGTTTGCGGAAGTGCTGATAAAAGCTCTTTTTTAAAGAAAAGCTTACTTTTTGTTGCTCTAAGTGATGAATCACTTGGTTATAGAGATCTGGGAAATTTTGTGATTGTTGTGCCTGTTGTAATTTTTCTTGGGAGAGAAACTCCTCAATAATCAATTGAATATGTAAGCGCTCTTTCATTTGTTTTTTATTTCTATCTTTAGCACGGCGCTCATGTGCATAATGTTTTTGTTTAAGCATGTTCATACATCCCATCAATTTGGTAAGCGTGCTGCATATCGTTGAGGCAGTTGGCGAGTTCTTTATATTGTTGAAGCGAAAGACTTGAGAATTTTTGCCCCATTTCTTGTTGGTTTTGCTCATGCCCAAACAAAGCCAGAATGAAGTTTTCATCTGCTTTTTCGGTGAGATATGCACGAGCTGTGTGCCTAAGCCAATTGGCATGATTAAGTTGCATAATACGAGTGAAACTGTTGACTAAATGAGGGCTGAGGGCTTGCCATTGACCATGTTGATAGACACTGAGAAGGGGTCTTTTACTGCTTAAAATTTCTTGAATATACGGTTGATGCTCTGGGTGTAGTTGTTTAAATTCATTTAAGTAGGTAATGAATAAGCGGATTTCCTTCACAACAAAATCACATAATGGGATTAAACGCCCATCATCCGTTCTTGAGTGAATTTCTTTATCAGAAATCCAAAGCCACTGTTGTTTTAAATCGAAATTTTTTAAGAAACCCGGGAACTCGCTGACAGGTCGAGCAGCACTGAACAATAACAAAATATGCCACAGCCAGACATTGTAATGATTGAACATCTCAAGCATTTGCCCATGGTGTTTAGCTTGAATAATCTGATGTTGTAAATATGCAAATATCGCCGTCACTGTTGCAGGTTTCGGCGCTTTACAGCTACCAAATCTTTCTCGATCATCATCAATGATATGGATTTCTTTTGCTAAATCATTTGATAGTTGTTGTACTGTACCCTGATAGCTTTGCTGCAAACGGTAGATTGGATACGAACAATATGAAATAGAAACTGATCGATTTGCATCGATGCCTGTAAGAATGTCGGCTAGTTGTTCATTTTGAGTGTAATGGTAAATACAGTGATGTAATAAAACACTTATTTTTTTAGTTGATAACGACGGAATGAAGAGTTCTTCACGGCATTTTTTTAATGCATGTGCGACCTGTTCTTGCTTCACTGTTGGCGGTTGTCTTAAACCCTCTACCAGCTCTTTTACTAAAGGCAAATCGAAATGGGTCACCTGATTAAGCAATTGGTCTTTGTATTCAAAAGCAGAGTCCTCAAACAGTGTGAATTTGGAACGTAGAAAATATTGATCGTTTTCAAAAATGACCTTCTGTCGTTTATTGAGTGCATAGCGTTGTCTGGATTGTAGATATAGCCATTGCTCAATAGGAACACCACTCAAGAAACTGAGTAAGATAAAAAGATATGCTTTGTTTTTTTCTGGATGATTTAAATAGAGTTGATGACAATGTTGTACAAGTAAGCTCAGGCTATTGAAGTCTGGATAATGCTTGCTACACATAAAATCATGCTGCTGTCTAATAATGTGTTGTTGTGTGAGCTGGCTAATTTTATGTTGTAGAAAACTGGATTGAGTGGCTAAAGGTGATACTTGTGCTGTATTAAGTGAGTATTGCTGTTTGGGCTGCTCGTCCTGTAATTGTTCGAAGAAGAGTGCAGGATGTTCTTTCTGAGGTATATCCTGTGGGCAGCATAAAATTGCGCCGTGCTCATCTAGATAATGTGGTTCATCTATGTGTTTGGGTGGTGCTGAGTAATGTTTCTTGGGTTTAAGTGCTAAGACATAATCATAGAATCGCCGTATATCAAGCAGTAATAGATACTGAAAACGATTGAGTTTAGAGTCGTTTTCTAATTCCCGTAAACTCTTCACGAAGTCAGCCAAGGTAATCTCATGGCTAGGCAATTGCTCCCATAACCACAAATATTCCTGCTGATACCGATTCAATTGTTTGCCTTGTTGCGATGCGGCATAAGCTTCGTTTGCTAATCTAAATCGATCAAGTACTTTAATAATCGTGGTTTGATGGTCTTTTTTACCTGCATTTGGAATAGATTTAAGAATGCAGGCAGCATGTAAATTGTGGACTGCCCATTGCTGTATAACTGAATGCTGTGAGTGCTGTTGTACTGAATAAATATAGGCACAAATAGGATGTGCTGAAACAGAAGGTGGAGCAGGTAAAAAAAGTGTCCGTTGATCCTGATGATTCGGCTCTGCTTTGATGTCGAGTGTTAATAATTGCTTTAATTCAGGGATAAGGGGTATGCCGTCTAAGTATTGCTCAAGCATTTCAGCATAGTCATCATGTATGAATTCTTTCTCTAAAAGACGCTGAATTAATGGCCTAGTTTGCATGTTGAGCCCTCCAAAATAGTTCTGGGTTAGGCTCAAGATGTTTGAGCGCTGCGCACTTTTGCGTAAGTTGCTGGATTTTGTCGGTGTAACTAGAGTGGATTTGTTTTTGTTGATACAAGAGCTGATTACGACTACAGCCGATGAGTTTTGCGAGCAAATCAAGCGATAACTCACAGCGTGGTTTTTCAGAGTGAAGTGCATTTAGGTCATAAATCGCATGCTTAGAAAGTGAAGCATTGAATGTATGTAGTACGCTATTTGGATTAATACATTTAATATCAATTTTAAGCTCAGTGATTAATTTGAATAAGCGTGTACTGAGTTGATATTTGAGCAGAGGCAGGTCGATGTCGGTTTGCACAATATAGCGTGCATTGATGGATAAACTTTGTGTTTTGGAAGTATATAGAAGCAGGAAGTTATCCAAGACGAAGAACTCATTCTCTGAAATTTTTGAGGGATAAAGTAACTTGATATCAGGCTGATAAATTGAAGGCAATTTTGCTGCCTTTAAGATTTGTGCATAGCAATTGTAAATTTTACTTAAAGGTGGGTATGGGGTAAGGGTGACCTGATGTGAGTCAAACTTAGCTTTAGCGTATTTCTTCTGATTTGAGTGTTTAGATGCCATGTTTATGCTCCTTATTTTAGTAATGTAAATAAAGACATGGCTAAAAAATCAATTTCAAAAAAAAGATCAAGAAAATGGTTATAAATGTGGATGGTTTTTGATGAATTTCAGATTTTGAAAATAATATGCTTAGTGCAGAGCTAGATATATTTTTGTGTAAGTTGTTGATTATTAGTTATTGAATGTGGCTGGTTTTACTAAGTTTTGTATTTTCTACATCAATTAAGGCTGCATTTAATCCCAGCATACTTTTTGAAACCCCACCCCCATATGTACTTCTAATTAATATTCTTTTGTACAGTCTATCTCTAGCAAAACATGTTGTAAATCAGGCACAATCATCACTATAAATTTCAAGTTTTATAGCCTTAGGGCAAGCGGTATTTTTTAATGACAAATAATAACTTTTCACAAATAGCAGCATTCATTTGGTCGGTTGCCGATCTTTTACGTGGTGACTTCAAACAATCCCAATATGGTCGTGTGATTTTACCCTTTACCTTACTGCGCCGTCTGGAGTGTGTGCTGGCTCCAACCAAGGCTGATGTGCTTGCTGCTAATGAAAAAGTGAAACTCATGCCATTGCCAGAAGAAGCCAAAGAAAAGATGCTTTTGAAGGCAACCAATGGTCTATCATTTTTCAATACATCAGAACTGGATTTAGGCAATCTGGGGCAAAAAGACATTCGTGCCAACCTGAACAACTACATTCAGAACTTTTCAAAAGATGCCCGAGAAATCTTTGAACACTTCAAATTTGATGAATTCATTGGTCTACTGGATGACGCCAACTTACTTTATAAAGTTGTGCAAAAGTTTGCTGCAACCGACTTAAGTTACAGCGCCGTATCGAACCATGAAATGGGCTTGGTGTTTGAAGAATTAATTCGCCGTTTTGCTGAAAGCTCCAATGAAACCGCAGGGGAACATTTTACCCCACGTGACATCGTACGTTTAACGACTGGTTTGGTCTTTAGCAAAGATGATGATGCTTTGACTAAAGAAGGCATTATCCGCACCGTATATGATCCCACGGCGGGTACGGGTGGATTTTTATCCTCAGGTTCAGAATATGTCTATGAGCATAACCCTGAAGCGGTAATGCGGGTGTTTGGTCAGGAACTCAACCCAGAGTCATACGCGATCTGCAAAGCGGATATGCTGATCAAGGGGCAGGATGTACGTAACATCAAATTGGGTAATACACTCTCCAATGACCAACTGGCATATGAGAAATTTGACTACATGCTGTCAAATCCACCATTTGGTGTGGATTGGAAGAAGATCGAAAAAGACATCAAAGATGAGCATGAGCAAAAGGGTTTTGAAGGTCGCTTTGGTGCAGGCTTGCCACGTGTATCGGATGGTTCTTTACTGTTCCTGATGCACCTGATTAGCAAGATGCGTGATACTGACAGCAATGGTCAGGGTAGTCGTATCGGCATTATTCTGAATGGTTCGCCTTTGTTTACCGGAAGTGCAGGTAGTGGTGAAAGTGAAATCCGCCGTTATATTCTAGAAGCCGATTTGTTAGAAGCGATTATCGCGCTACCAACCGACATGTTCTATAACACTGGTATTGCGACCTATGTGTGGGTACTGAGCAATAAAAAAGATGCTGAGCGTAAAGGAAAGGTGCATCTAATTAATGCTACTAACCTCAGTTCAAAAATGCGTAAGTCTTTAGGCTCGAAGCGTAATTATTTAACCGATGAAGAAATCCGTACCATTACCCAAAACTACGGCGCATTTGAAGCGGTAGATACCTTAGCCCATGATGGTGAAAGTGATCAGAAAAAGCCTTTCTCAAGCAAAATCTTTAACAGTTATGAGTTTGGCTACCGCCGTGTGACCATCGAGCGTCCTTTGCGTTTATCGGCTCAGGTGAGTGATGCTGCTGTAGCATCCTTACGTTTTGCACCGAAGCCATTTAATGCCGTGATGCAAAAGCTGTATGAGCAATACGGTGCAACATGGACAGCAGACAGTTATGGTCAATTGACTGAGTATGAAGCCGAGATTCGTGCGCTGATTAAAGCTGAATTTAGCGAGCTGAAAGAAAAAGATATTAAAACCGTACTTGAACCGAAACTGTGGTTAGAACAACGTCAGTTATTCAATAAAGCCCAAGCCTTACAAGCCAAAATTGGCACGGCGCAATGTGATGACTTTAATGCTTTTGATGACGTACTCAAGCAAGCTTTAAAAGATGCCAATGTGAAACTTGAAACTCAAGAAAAGAAGCAATTCATTGATGCCATCACCTGGAAGAATGCCGATGCTGAGCCAGTGATCAATAAAGTCATTAAAGGTGCAGAAAATCCGCTTTACGGTCAGTTTGCTTATAAAGGCAAAGTGGTTGAGTTTGTGCAGGATGGTGATTTACGTGATGCGGAAAACATTGCCCTTGACTCAAGTGTCAGCACCACCGATTTAATCGAGTCTTACTTTAAGCGTGAAGTGCAACCGCATGTGCCTGATGCGTGGATTAATGCCGATAAGCGTGATGCGCAGGATGCTGAAATTGGTATTGTCGGTTATGAGATTCCGTTTAACCGTCATTTTTATGTGTATGAACCGCCACGTGATTTAAGCGAGATTGATGCGGATTTGGATGCGGTCAGCCGTGAAATTACGGCACTTCTGCAAGAGGTGCATTCTTAATGGCGAAGTATCAGAAATATGCTGAATATAAAGATTCAGGTATTGATTGTTTAGGTGAGATTCCTAACCATTGGGCAATTAGTAAATTAAGATACCTATTTAATTTTAGTAAAGGTTTATCTATCACAAAAGAAAATCTTCAAGATGAAGGTATTCCGTGTGTGAACTATGGTGAAGTCCATTCTAAATATGGGTTTGAAGTTAATCCTAAAAAGCACCCATTAAAATGTGTAAATGCAAGCTATCTAAAAACATCAGAAAATGCGCTTTTAAATAATGGAGACTTTGTTTTTGCTGATACTTCAGAAGATTTAAAAGGTTCAGGAAATTTTACGCATTTATTAGGCGATGAGCAGATATTTGCAGGTTATCACACTGTCATTGCTCGTCCATATAATTCAAGTGCTAGTAGATTTTATGCCTATCTTTTTGATTCAAAGGAATTTCGCTCTCAAATACAATTGGCTGTCAAAGGCGTTAAGGTATTCAGTATTACACAAGCAATATTGCGATCGGCTGATGCGTGGCTTCCATCAACAGATGAACAAGTAAAAATCGCCAATTTTCTTGACCATGAAACCGCAAAAATTGACAGCTTAATTGCCAAACAAGAAAAGCTGATTGAATTGCTGAAAGAAAAGCGTCAAGCAATGATTAGCCATGCCGTGACCAAAGGTTTAAATCCCGATGTAAACATGAAGGATTCAGGGGTGGAATGGTTAGGACAAGTGCCTGAGCATTGGAAAGTTGCACCTATTAAAAGAATCATTCATTTGATGGAGCAAGGGAAAAGCCCTGAATGTGAAAATATACCAGCCACATCAGAACAATGGGGGGTGTTAAAAACCAGTTGTGTCAATAACGGTATTTTTCATTCTCAGCAGAACAAAGCATTGCCTGAACATACTAAGCCTCATACTCAGTATCAAGTAAAAGCAGGTGATGTACTGATGTCCCGTGCAAGTGGTTCAATTAACTTAATTGGATCAGTTGCTTTAGTCCCAAATGATGTCCAAGAAAACTTATTATTGTCAGATAAGATTTTCCGTATTCATCTAACTAAAGATTGTGATGCAAGATTTTTTACGCTTTTAATGGCAACACCATATATGCGCACACTGATTGAACGAGCAATTAGTGGTGCAGAAGGTATGGCAAATAACATCACTAAAACTTCAATTTTAGAGTTTGTATCAGCGATTCCACCTTTAAAAGAACAAATGGAGTTAGTAGATTATCTAAGACAGAAAATACAGGCTTTTGATGCGTTGGTTTTGAAAGCAACCACAGCCATTGAAGTAATGCAAGAACGCCGTACAGCCCTGATTTCCTCTGCGGTGACAGGCAAGATCGACTTACGCAATTGGCAAAACCCAAATAATAACAATGAGAAACAAGGATTATGAACGTCATGAGTGTATATGGTATTTATAATCTAATCACCGAAATGGTTACACAAAGTCATTGTAAGTCTGTCGTAGCCACGATACTATACGCTCAACAACACCCGACAAGGCTAGGCAAGCAATTGCATCCTCAAACTGTCGGGTTACTTGTTTCTAGCGCCCTAAAAAACATAACAATCAGGGCAAGCTATCTATGAAATCTTTTAACAAGCCTGCCAAAACCTTTGCTGAACAAATTGAGCTATTAAAAGCGCGCGGCATGCAATTTGCTAATCAGCAAGAT
Organism: Acinetobacter sp. PW68; assembly: GCF_020982655.1. Taxonomy (NCBI): domain Bacteria; kingdom Pseudomonadati; phylum Pseudomonadota; class Gammaproteobacteria; order Moraxellales; family Moraxellaceae; genus Acinetobacter; species Acinetobacter sp. PW68. The sequence goes on from NZ_JAHZSX010000001.1 coordinate 1,162,303, forward strand.
GCACAATTTTACCTAGAGCAAATCAATTATTATCGCTTAGGTGCCTATTGGCTTCCATTTGAACATACCCACTCACCACATTGCTTTAAACCAGAGACCAGTTTTGAACAGGTTTTAGAGTTATATGTTTTTGATCGTGAATTAAGGCTACTCATCCTGGATGCCATAGAACGTCTGGAAGTTGCCGTTCGTACCCGTTTTGCCTATGAATTGGCGCATCGGCATGGTTGTCACGCCTATCTGCAAGGGCAATACTTTAAACCCGCCTTTAGATGGCACAGCTTACTCGAATCACTAAAAACTGAAGTGTCCCGCGCAGATGAAGTCTTTATAGAACACTATAAACGCAGCTATGATGATCCTGAATTACCACCGATTTGGGCAACCTGCGAAGTGATGAGTTTCGGGCAACTGTCCAAATGGTATCAGCTCTTGGCACCGATTCAGACACGTAAAGCCATTTCCAGTCATTTTGATTGCGATGAAAAACAGTTTGAAGGGCTGTTACAGCACTTTGTTTACTTAAGAAATACCTGTGCCCATCATTCAAGACTATGGAACCGCAAATTTACCAAAACCATCGCCAAGCCGCGCAGTAAGCCGATGGGGCTTCGGGTGCAATGCAATTTTGAACCTAGTCACTCGGCAGAGCGAAAAATTTATAATAGTCTGGTATTTCTACTCTATTTCATGGACAAAATCGCCCCGCAGCATACATGGCGTAAACGTCTGGTTGATCTGCTTTTGACACATCACAACATATCAAAAACAGCGATGGGCTTCCCTGAAGATTGGCAAAGCTATCCACTTTGGCAAATAGAACCGTAATAAAGAAATTTGAGTATTGAGAGGGTAGGGGAAACATGAGATCGGATGCAACTTTAGAGACCATCTTCCAGCAAGATATTATTGCGCAAATGCAAAGCCATGGTTGGCTTGTGGGTTCAGGCGCAGGCTATAACCGTGAAAAAGCGTTGTATGAACAGGATGTTTTAGACTTCGTACAAAAGACCCAAGACAAAGAGTGGCAGAAGTTTAAAAGCATCTTCCCGAATGATACTGAACGTCATTTTTTAGATACCGTGGTGGCTCAGCTTAAAAAAGCCGACATCAATGCCACCGATGTTGAATCTCGTAGCTATGGCACATTGGGCGTATTACGGCATGGTATCCGTACCCGTGGGGTACGTTTTTCATTTTGCCAGTTTAAACCTGAACATGGCCTAAACCCTGAACTGAATCAACGCTATCAGCAAAACATCTGCCGTGTGGTGCCTGAACTGGTGTATAGCCCATGTACATCCAAAGCCGAATTAGAGGCAACTGGCAAACAAGCCAAAAAATGGCGCATCGATCTGACCCTGTTTATCAATGGCTTCCCTGTGGCAACTATGGAACTGAAGTCTGAGTTTAAACAGGCTGTGCAAAACGCCATGACCCAGTACCGAAAAACCCGATTGCCCAAAGACCCTGAAACCAATAAGCCTGAACCCTTGCTGATGTTTAAACGCGGTGCATTGGTGCACTTTGCCGTGAGTCAGTATGAAGTGTATATGGCGACACATTTAAATGGTGACAGTACCTACTTCCTGCCATTTAACAAAGGCACCAAAGAACAGGGTGCAGGCAATGACATTCCTGATGATCCTAATCAGTATGCAACAGGCTATTTATGGAATGAAGTACTCACACCTGATAGCTTGCTGAATATTGTTGGTAACTTTATCCATCTTCAGATTGAAGAAAAGGAAGACTGGGAAGGTCGTATATACAAAAAAGAGAGCCTGATATTCCCACGTTATCATCAGTGGAAAGTCGTCACCAAACTGGTTGAGGACTCATTGGCTGAAGGCACAGGACAGAAATACCTGATTCAGCACAGTGCAGGTTCGGGTAAATCTAACTCGATTGCATGGACGGCGCATCAGTTGTCCAGTCTGTATGATGCTCAGAATAAGAAGATGTTCGATTCTGTGATTGTGGTGACAGACCGAACCATCTTGGATGCACAGCTTCAGGATACGATCTATCAGTTTGAACATGCCGATGGCGTCGTGGGTCGGATTAACAATAAAGAAGGTGATGGCTCTAAATCCGAGAAACTGGCAAAAGCCTTGGAAATGGCTCAGCCGATTATTATCGTGACCATTCAGACTTTCCCGTTCGTACTGCGTGCCATTGAAAACAGCACCAGTTTAAAAGAACGTAAATACGCCGTCATTGCCGATGAAGCCCATTCATCGCAAAGCGGTTCCACGGCGCGTCAGCTCAAAGAAACTTTGATGATTGAAGAGCGTGAAGAAGATGAACAGCTTTCTTCTGAAGATGTACTCGATGCGGTGATGGCATCACGTAAGGGCAGTGCAAACCTAAGCTTCTATGCCTTTACCGCAACCCCAAAGGATAAAACCTTACAACTGTTTGGACGCTTGCCCGATCCAAGCATGCCGCCGTCTAAAACCAATATTCCTGTGGCATATCATGTCTATTCGATGCGCCAAGCGATTGAAGAAGGATTTATTTTGGATGTACTGAAGAATTACACCAACTATAAAGTCATCTACAAGCTCAAGCAGAAGATCGAAGAAAAAGACGCTCAGGTCGATGCCAAGAAAGCCAAGACCAGGCTGAATCAGTGGGTACGCTTACACGATCATAATATCTCGCAAAAAGTACATATCATTATTGAACACTTTAAAAAGAATATTATGGGCTTACTCGGTGGACAAGCCAAAGCCATGGTGGTGACCAGCTCACGTAAAGAAGCTGTACGCTATAAACAAGCCTTTGATAAATACATTGCCGAGAATAAATACCAGAATATTCAAGCCATGGTGGCATTCTCTGGTGAAGTTGAATTCAACCAGAATGATTCTGATTGTAGTCATTTACTGGGGCAGAAATTTACTGAAAGTAACATGAACCCAAACCTGAAAGGTCGTGAAATGCGTAAGGCATTCGATAGCGATGACTTTCAGGTAATGATTGTGGCAAACAAGTTCCAGACCGGCTTTGACCAGCCGAAGCTGTGTGCTATGTACGTAGATAAAAAGCTAGGTGGAGTAGAGTGCGTACAGACCTTATCTCGTTTGAATCGTACTTATCCGGGTAAAGCAGAAACTGGCACCTTTGTTCTGGATTTCTTTAATGAACCGCAAGATATACTGGATGCCTTCCAACCTTACTACCAAACAGCAGAACTGGCAGATGTGTCCAATCCTGATCAGGTGTACGATCTGGCCAACAAGTTGAAGTCAGCAGGTATTTTCCTTATGACTGAGGTAGAGCAGTTTACAGAAGCTTTTTATAGCAAGAACAAATCCAATGCGGCACTTGCCAATATCTGTAAGCCTGCGATGCAACGCTGGCAACATCGTTACACGGCAGCCGTGAATGATTATGATGTCACCAAGAACCGTTTAGAACGCTGTAAGCAGACAGGGGACGCCGTACTAATTGCCAATGCGGAAAACGAATTTGCTGAAGCGAAGAAAGCGCGTGATGCTCTGGAAATCTTTAAAAAGGATTTAGGCAGTTTTACCCGTTTCTATGAGTTTATGTCGCAGATCGTGGAATATGACGACAAGGAGTTGGAGAAGCTCAGTCTTTTTGCCCGTAACTTGCGCCCATTACTGCGTGAACAGGTGGCCGAAGAGGATGAGGTTGATCTAAGCAATGTTGCAATGACGCATTACCGTTTGTCCAAGTTACGCCAACAGGATATTCAGCTTAAAGCCGATAGTACCGAGCATAAACTTGAGCCTGGTAATGAACTGGGTACTGCAAAGCCGAAAGACAAGAAAGAAGACTTTTTGTCGCAGATTTTAAGTCGTATGAATGATCTGTTTGTGACGGACAATCTGACAGAGAAAGACATGATCAACTATGCTCTGACCATTGCTGACAAGATGTCTGAGAACACACGAATGATGAAACAGATTCATAACAACACTCGTGAACAGGCCATGCTGGGTGAGTTTGACACGGCGCTTGATGATGCTGTATTAGACAGTAATGCAGCGCATATGGAGCAAATGACACAGTTGATGAGTGATCCTGCGAAGATGAAGCAATTTGCGCATATTATTTATGATGTGTTGGTGAATAGAGAACAGAAGAATTTTTAAAAAATAGTTTAAATGCTAGGGGGTAATATGAATACGGTTCCGCAGATTGAATATGACGACGAAAAAGATATCAATATCTTGAAAGGTCAGTTAATAGAAATAAAAAAGAAACTACTAGCTTATGATGATGTAGAAGAAATTTTATATGATGCTATAGAAGAGCAAAATTGGTTTACTTTTAAAAATAAGCCATTTGTTGTATTTGATCGTAGAACTGGTTTTTTATTTCCAAATTTTAACCACGTTAAACATGTTGCCTATCGTGAATGGAATGAGCTAAAAAAATCTTATGGGCCTAACGATATTGAAAAAGGGCGATGGGAAATTCTATCTGAGATTTTTTATTATAATGAGAAAACTGATAGAACTAAAGGTTCATATTTTTTTAAACAAGGCGAACATAATTTAAAATTTGACTATCCAAAAAAATTTAGAGGATCTAAGGCTACTGGCATATTTATTTCAAAGCATATAGATAAATTAGGTCAATTAAAAAAGATTAACTATATAACAGGCTTCAGCACAAATGATTCTTTTTCTTGGTATGTCACAGGAAATTATCAGAATTACTTAAACCATAGTGTATTCCCTGTACTGAGGGTATTGAATAATCCAAAATTATTACCAGATCATCCGAGTATGATCGGAAGGGAAAAAAGCAAAATAATTTTGAATTTCTTTATAGATAAAGGATGGATGCCGATTTTTGAGCCCTTCTTGGATCAGTTTCACAATGAATCCAATGATGATTATCAGAACAGATTCAATATAGCTAAGAAACAATGTGATGAGTACAATAGTATTTTTGAAATTTACTATGAAAAAAGACAATTAGAGAAAAAACTTTTGGATCTTGGTCTAACTTATGATGATCTGTCAAATGCGGCGGTATCAAATGTGGGTAAAGTGTCTTATGACTTTCTTGTTGAAATACAAAACTATAATATTGATGAAATCAATAAATCTGTGTGGCAGTACAGTCTTTCTGCACAAAAATGGCTGAATAGTCTTTTAGGTAAAATTGATGAATGGGAAAATGACAATCTAGATCTAGTGAAGACTGCCCTCGAATTAAAGCGGGAGCTAGACAAAAAGTTACCTGTAAGTATCAATGTCACTACGGAAGAAAAGCAGTTACTTGAATCACAATTACAACAGATTAAAAAACGACTTGATCTAGGTTTAACGCTGTTGCGCTCAAATTTAATCAATCTGTTATCTGAATCTCAGCAAATCTCTTCTAATTTAGAGCAGACTAATACATTGTTTGGACTCGCTCAGCTTGAACAACAAGCACGCCCAAGTTTTGAATTACTCGCTGAACATACTGCAACGCTATGTACCAAGACATTAAAAGAAATGGAATGGCTAGACCAATCCCTAGATTTTGTGAGAACAGTAGTCAGTGTTCTACGTAAGTCAGCGGAAGACTATCTCATTCTCGTTGATAAGTATCAACAAGACCTCATACAGATTGGTTTAGACAATAGCATTGAAAGTGAAGAAATAGCCAAGTGGTTTGCTGAGTGGCGCAGTGAGCGTTTATCTTTACTAAAACAGTTTCAGCCTTTGTTGGATGCTGGCTTAAATAAACTTATAGATGAACAAACTGTACTTGATATTCTGCCATGTATTGAGCAGTACCAGAATGAGTTAGATCAATTTTATTTACAAAAGCGTTTAGGTATTCATACTACTTATGCCTTCCAACCGAATGGACACCGTCAAGAGAAGCTTGAAAAAGAGCAAGAACTCACCAAGCTTGTTCACCAGTTTATGCAACAGTTAGAAAAGGTCATCTTTAATACCAAAACAACGGCACAGAAAATTTGGCTTATACGCTTTAGTGAGGTTTGGCAGCAAGGTATGGTGAATGAAATTACAAATTTTCTAGCCAAAGAACAGCTAATAGAACGTGATGATGTTGTTTTAATTATGAGTGAAGAATTACGTAAAGTTCAGCAGCAGAACTTAGCATCATGTTTGCAGGATGCTCAAAGTTATAGTGAAGCTTTAGCTCAGCGAGAAAAAGACGTAAATACATTGATTTTTAAAATGCGTAAAGCATTAATGAAATAAGGAAAAATATAATGGGGTTGTTTAGTTCTATTGGTGGTTTTGTTAGTAAGGCTGCAAGTGCAGTTGGCAGTTTTTTAGGTGGAGCTGCATCAAGCAGTGGAGGTGGAAGTGATCGTGAATATGGTGGCTCATATTCAACGTCGACTTCTACAAGCTCTACAGTGACCAACTATGATCCAGATAAGGTGGAAGTTGCTAAACTAGAAAATGAACGTGTCGATCTAGTCAAAAATGCTCAGCTTGAATTGATGGAAGTCAATGCTCGTCTGGAAGCAGTGATGATTGAAGCTCGATGCAAAGGCTTTCAGGCGATGCAAGGCTCAATGATGCAAATGCTTAAAGAGGTCAATTTACTCGCTGAAGAGCGTTTGGTTCTCTTGGAGAATGGTAGTCAGGAACAAGTTCAGAAAGTTGAAGCAATGTATGCTGATCTGGGAAAAGACATCGAAAATGACGACTTTATGTTTTCAAAAGTTCCACAGATGTTGGATATAGCAAACAAATTCCCAGAGGAATCAGACAGCCGAAAACTTTATATGAGTGGTATTGACCGAGAAATGGCAAAGCATTTTGATTTCAAGACAGAACAGTTGAAGAAACTGAATGAACGTTGTCATATTGTCGTTGCCTCTGTTGTTGAAAGTAAAAAGCAAATGCAGGTCCATATTGATACCGTCATTTCTAAACGTATTGAGCACATTGAACAGGTGATGCAAGTGAATGCACAGCTTCCTTATAGTGCGACGGCGCAGATTGGTGGTGGTGGCAATCAATTGAAAATTGAGCAGAAGTCTTAATTTGTAAGATTTATTGACATCATTTCAATATAATTGGTATCTGCTTTGTTTTTAAAGATCGCAGATTCAAATCACAAGTGCGACACATTTGTAGTTAGTTGAAAAAGTTAGGTGTATTCATTGAATCATTAGACTTTTTCAACTCGCAACTAGAAAGCACACAATGAAGAAATACCCCCTAACTTTCTCAAAATGAAAGATACGAAATTTATGTCACTTTGAAAAGTGAAAGTTTAATCGCTACCCTTATTTGGGAGTTGGGACGTTCACGATCAACTATCTATCGTGAAATAAAAAGAAATACTGGGCAACGTGGGTATAGAGTTCAACAGGCAGCGAAATTTGCAAGTCAAAACGGTATCGCCCTTCATCAAAAATGACAGCGTTTGCCTTTGCTTATATTGATTATTTGGTTGGCTTATGCAAAAGCTTCGAGTAATGCCTTTTAATTTGGATGAACCACGAAATTTCAAAATTACTTAGTGTTTTCTCTGTACGGTAAGTGCGATATTGGGTACTAAACGGTACTTTTTGACTAGTTAAGTTCCAATTTTAGCACTTATCGCATTACATATATGCATAGACAGGAAATTTAGAGGGGATACCCTTTATTCATTGAGTACTTGGAGTCGTTCGATAATTTTTACGGAAAATGGTAGCCAATAGTTCCAGAATTTAAGAGGTACGGCTTTGTTGCACAAAGATTTCATAACTATATGATTTTAAAAGTTTTGATTATTTTTTGATCCAAAATTAAATTTATTTAAATCAGATGCTTACATATTTATGCAACAAAGCCATGGATGAGTCGTAACACCATGACCTTTAAATATGATCGTGTGGGAAATGATTTTTATGTATATGTAGAGAATAATTTTAATGATTAATACCGCTAAAATAGCGGATAATTTAATGCAGATACTTATTTGTCAGTTTGAGTAGATGTGGATGGTGTGAAATTGAAATATAGGGAAGTTGTAAGTGTATTTATGTCGTATATACAAAAAATGAGAGAGCATTCTTGATTAAAAGAAAGTAAAGCTTGGGTAGCCTTGCTAAGACTGGGCGGAATTTAAAACCGAGTGAAATCATTTATTAAAGCGTAAAGAAATAGATTTTGAGTTTGGGGGAAATGATGAATTTTTGGGTTGCTGGTGCTGATTGGGATGGTGAAGATAAAACACCTGAGTTTATTGAAAAAGGCATTTGGCAGAATGGCTATACAGATAAATATCTGGATCGCGTAAATGCTATTCAAGCAGGGGATCGAATTGCAATAAAAGCAATTTATGGCCAAAAATATAATATGCCGTTTAATAATTACGGTTGTCTTGTAAGCTGCATGAAAGTCAAAGCCATTGGTACCGTAAAGAAAAACTTAAATGATGGACGCACCTTAGAAGTCGAATGGGAGCAACAATTTGAACCTGAAAAAATAATTTACTTTTATACTTATCGTCAAACAATCGTAAGCGTCCGCTGAATCCCATACCTATTTTTTAATTCGATTTAGGTTTCCAGCGGTGTGGTAGCAATTCTTCAATTTGGGTCACTTTGTGTGTCGGTAACCTTTTCAGCACATCACTTAAATAGGCATACGGATCCAAGCCATTCAGCTTTGCTGACTGGATTAACGTCATGATGTTTGCCGCTCGCTGACCACTGCGCAGCGAGCCAGCAAACAGCCAGTTCTTACGTCCCAACGCCCAAGGTCGCATTTGATTCTCTACCCAATTATTGCAAATCGGTAGATTGCCATCATCCAAATAGCGGCTTAAAGCTGGCCAACGCTTCAGAGTGTAATTGATGGCCTTGGCGGTGGGAGAACTCGATGGCACTGTCAGATGATGTTGGTTGAGCCATTCATATAGTTGTTGCATCACTGGTTGACTATGCTGTTGTCGGTATTCGCGGCGGTCTTCCGCTGTACCATCGGTCTTTTTCCTGAGCTCTGCTTCTATGGCATACAGTTTCTGAATCAGCACTAATGCCTGTTCAGCGACCTGACTTTTCCCAGTTACATGCAGTTCATGGAATTTACGACGTGCATGGGCCATGCAGCCCACCTCTATGACCTGGCCTGATTTAAAGCGTGCTTTATAACCACTGTAATCATCACAGACTAGATAACCCTGCCAGCCTTTCAAGAACTCTGCAGCATGCTGGCCTGAACGACTATCCTGAAAGTCATAGATCACCGCCTGAACTGGATTGTACTGTGTAGTGGCATAGGCCCAGACATAACCTTTCTTCGGTTTTTTATCATTCTCACCCATCCGCATGATGGTGACCGGTGTTTCATCTGCATGCAGCACCTGCTGTTGTAGTACCACCTCTTTTAAGGCATTGGCCAGAGGTTCCAGTTCTACACCGCAGCGACCTATCCAGTCAGATAAAGTTGATCTAGAAAGTTCGATTCCCGCCCGCTGATAGATCAGACGTTGACGGTACAGCGGCAAATGATCGGCATATTTCGATACCAAAACATGGCTGAGCAGTTCAGGTGAAGCAATGCCTTTATCAATCACATAGGCGGGCATCGCTTGCTGAGTCAGGGTGTCACACTGATCACAGACCCATTTACCACGCACATGCTGTTCCTTATAGAACTGTGCCGGTCTGAAATGCAGTTTTTCACTGACATCTTCGCCGATACGCCGGAGTTGGCATCCACAAGCACATTGGGTTGATGCAGGTTCATGCTCAATACGGATGGTGTGTAGATGATCTGGCAGTGGTCGACGTTTAGGTTTATTGGTTTTGGCTTTGTGTGTCGCTGCATTGGTTTTATCTGCATTTAGCCGTTCCAGTTCTAGATCAACCGCGGCAATATCTTCTTCAACCGCTTCATCCCACAGATGGATTTGTTTTGCCGTTAAGTGTTCATTCTTTTGGGCGAATTTGTGCTTTTTAAACAGCGCCAGTTCATGCTCGTATTTTTGATTGAGAATAGAAAGATGTTGAACTTTAGAATCTAATTGCTGATTGGTGACTTCAAGATGTTGAACTCTGGCATCTAATTGCTGGTTTGATTGTGCTAGAGACTGATGCTGCATCGCCAACTGCCGGGTAAATTCCAGCAGTTGTTCATGGGTCAGTTGGCTTAAGTCAGGCAGCGTATTCATGACCGCAGTATGCCTGAGGTCATGAAGAGAATGAAATAGAACGTTTGGAGAATAGCAGAATAGCCGAGCTTGGTTTAGAGCATTGTTACCACTTGCTGTCGTCCAATGCGCTGCCAGGGCAAACCCTGGATTAATGCCTGTAACTGTTCCGGGTTGAGGACCACGGTTTCACCTTGGTGAACTTGAGCCCAGTGGAATTTTCCCTGTTCCAGCCGCCTGGCACACAGCCAGATGCCCAGTCCATCATGTACCAGCACTTTCATACGATGGCCACGTTTATTACAGAACAGGTAGGCGCAATGCGGTTTGATGTAGCCAAAGGCTCTCACCACCTGAGCCATGGTCGTATCCATACCTGCACGCATGTCCATGGGCTGAGTAGACAACCAGATTTCATCAATGCGGATCATGTTGCAAGTGCCTTGAGTAATTCTGCCAAGACAGGTATTTCTGATGTCTGCCATTTTAGCTGAATATCATTATTCGTATGAGGCACGGTGATACACAACGTGATCCTCTCATCAATAGGTTGGCTGATTGCAGCAGTGTAAGGCAAAGCAATAAATGCTGGATTCACATGAGTAGGATCCTGCACGGCACCCTCATGATGCCTGAAGATCCTGATCCAACGACTGACAAGGTTGGCATTAATACTATGTTGCAGTGCGACCGAAGCGATCGAGGTATTAGGATTTTTACAGGCATTGACAATACTGAGTTTGAATTCTTTGCTGTATGTTCTGCGTTTTTTAGCAACAGGAGGTGTTGCTGAATATATATCCATGTTCATGGATTAAGTCCCCACTTGTTTTTAGGTGGGAACTAAATTAAGGCTTATAGGATCGCTTGGTAAGGCTGTGTTAGCCGGATGCTTACAAACAATCACCCGTATAAAAAGAAAAGATGTCCAAGACTGTATCTTTTCAGGCCATACTCAGGATTTAACTGAACTTGAAAACCTCTATAAAAAACGATCAGAGAGTAGAAAAGAAAAGCTAACGGATGAATTTATTCTAAAGCAGTTTAAAAATGTTCCGAATTTTAATCACATTGAACAAAATACTGAGCATCGAAAGCTTTTTCTAGAGTTGGCAAGATATATCCATGAAACACCTATGGATTGGTGGGTTGCACCTTCAGAGCGGCCTCCGGTTAGATTCGGCACAAACAATAAATTCAATGGGCGAAATAGTACAGTGAGCTATGTGGCTGCTGTTGGTTTCGATCAAGATGGCACATTCTATATTCCAAATGAAAATGAATCAGAGTTTTCAATAGATGAGTTAGGAACAATTCGATTAACGGCCTCCAAATTAGAAGAACTCAAAAGCATGTCCTTGAACAAAATGGAAACTGATCGAGATCCTTTTGTGGGTTATTGGCCGGAAAACTATAACAATATTGATATAATAGAGACTAACATGAATCCATCAGAACAGATAAAACAGCCCCTAAACCGTATTTTATTTGGTGCAGCGGGTACAGGTAAAACTTACCATACGATTAACCATGCCTTATCCATTATTGAAAACAAACCTCTCGAAATTTTAGAACAAGAAGATCGCACGGCGCTAAAATTACGTTTTGATCAGTACAAAGAACAAGGTCAAATTAAGTTTGTCACTTTCCATCAAAGTTTTAGTTATGAAGATTTTGTGGAAGGGATTCGTGCTGAAACGGATGATAATGGGCAGTTAAGCTATGATGTAAAAGCAGGCGTATTTAAAGAGATTTGTGAAGATGCCCAAATAGAAATTGATGCTAAGCAAAATAATGTATCAGCACCGATTGAAGCAAGCATCAATAGTGCGATTGATCAACTCATTACTCAGGCTAAAACAGAGGAAATGATTTTTCATACTAAACGTGGTGCGGAAATTAAAGTATCAAGTAATTCAGCAGGCACGTTATTTGCTCTTACATCTACAGGAAGTAATATCACTTTATCTATTAGGCATATTCGTAACTATTTGAAGACACAAAGTGACATTATTGTTGATCAAAAAAGTTATGAATGGGCTATCGCTAATTCATTACGTTCAGAAGTTGAATATACAAAGTCTATTGAAAAAGTAAAACCTTATGTACTCATCATTGATGAAATTAACCGAGGTAACATTTCCCGTATCTTTGGTGAATTGATTACGCTAATTGAAGATTCAAAACGCCAAGGCGCAGACGATGCATTGTCGGTGACACTTCCATATTCTAAAGATGACTTCTCTGTACCTGATAATGTTTACATTATTGGTACCATGAATTCGTCTGACAGATCTTTAACAGGTTTAGATATTGCCTTGCGCCGTCGCTTTACTTTTATCGAAATGCCACCAAAGCCTGAGTTTCTAACTGGCGTTGAGGTTATGGGTTTGGATATTAGAAAGTTATTAGAAGTCATCAATCAGCGTATTGAGGTGTTATTAGACCGAGATCACTGTATTGGGCATGCCAACTTTATGACTTTGCAGAAAGATCCATCTCTTACTAACTTAGCGCAAATATTTAAGCAAAAAATCATTCCTCAGCTTCAAGAGTATTTCTTTGATGATTGGTCTAAGATCAATATGGTGCTCAATGTGAACCGTACCGGGTTTATCGGAGACTTTTTTATTTAAGTTAGGCCACCTGACCTAATGAACCGTACCGGGTTTATCGGAGACTTTTTTATTTAAGTTAGGCCACCTGACCTAACGGGTTAATCTTATCATAGTACATTGCTTCAAACTCAAAAGGGGATACATAACCCAGTACACTGTGTACACGCTTTTTATTGAACCAATCTACCCAGTTTAGTGTCGCAAGTTGTACATCTGCTAAACCTTGCCAATCTGCTTTTAAATATTCAATCACCTCTGTTTTGTATAAGCCATTCACCGTTTCAGCCAAAGCATTATCGTATGAATCACCAGTCGTACCGACTGATGCTCGTAAATTTGCAGCTTCTAAACGATTGGTATAGCGAATAGAAAGATATTGAACACCTCTATCGGAATGATGAATCACATTCTTTGGCATGCCTCGATCGTGCAATGCTTGCTCCAATGCATCGAGCACCATATCTGTATTCATCCGTGTAGATACTTTCCATCCAACAATTGCTCGTGAGAACACATCAATAATAAAGGCGGTATAGACCCAGCCTGAATTTGTTTGAATATAGGTAAAGTCAGCAACCCACAAGTGATTAGGCTGATCAGCTCTAAAATTCCGTTTCACCAAGTCAGGTGCTCGTTTTTGGTCATCTCGGCTACGGGTGGTTTGTTTATTCTTACCACGCCAAACACCTTGTATACCTAGCTTTTTCATTAATCGAGCAACAGTACAGCGTGCAATAATATAGCCTTCACGTTTCAGTTTTTGCCAGACTTTACGTACACCATACCGACCTGAACTTTCCTTCCAAATTCGTTTAATCTCCTCAGCATGATGCAAGTCATGTAAATCTCGCTTTGCTCGATGTTCTGGATTTTCGCAGAGATCTAGAGTCCGGTAATAGGTTGAGGGTGCGATCGGTAAAATTCTACAAATCGCCTCGACTCCGTACAGCTCTTTATTATTATGGATAAAATCCACCATTATTTGTGTGGGCGGTCGAGCTCCGCCTGGGCGAAAAAAGCGGCTGCTTTACGTAGAATCTCATTGGCGCGTTGCAGTTCTTTATTTTCACGTTCGAGTTGTTTAATACGTTCTTGATCTGAAAGCTGCTGTACTTTAACTGGATTTAGTTTATCTAAATATTTTTGATACCAAACACGTAGTGTTTCAGGAGTACAACCTATCTTGGGAGCAATAGCGGTGATCGCAGCCCAATTCGATGGATAATCTTTTTCAGATTCAATCAATAATTGAACCGCTCTTTCTCTGATTTCAGGGGTATATTTTAATTTTGTCATCGGGATAGTCTCTCAGAATATTGACTCTCCGACAAACCCGGTACGGTTCAAGAGGAGACAAAGACTTAAACACGGTCAAAAAATATCTTACAAGAGCTACAGCATGAACCGTCTAGATCAAAAATTAGAGCAATTGAAACTGGAAAATCGAAGCGGTCTGGTCTGTTATTTTACTGCTGGAGATCCTAATTTTACAGAAAGTTGTCGTCTGTTAAGCCAATTGGGTCAAGCAGGGGCTGACATTATTGAAGTGGGTATTCCATTTTCTGATCCAGTGGCAGATGGAGAGATCATTCAGGCAGCGCATCTTAGGGCTTTAGATGCAGGTCAAACGGTAAAACAGACCATTGAGTTGGTAAAAGTAATCAGGCTACATGATGACCAGACACCAATAATTTTCATGACTTATTTAAATCCGATGATGCAATATGGTTTTGAGACACTTATCGCCGAAACAGAAAATCTTATAGAAGGAATATTGATTTTAGATGCTCCATATGGATATCGAGAAAAATTTGAGGTGCAATTAAATGAAAAAAATATGCATTTAATTGCAATGACCGCGCCGACGACTCCAGTTGAAAGGTTAGAGCAAATTTCAGCGCGCGCGACAGGGTTTTTATATCATGTTGCAGAAAATGGCTTAACAGGAGGAGACTTCAATCTATCTAATCTTGAGAAAAAGATTGCTGAAATCAAACCTATTTTTAATATTCCTGTTGCAATTGGCTTTGGAATCAAAAATGAAAACCACGTTAAAGCCTTAGCCAATAAAGTAGATCTTATTGTTATCGGTTCAGCGCTCGTCGACACTTTTTTTAATAAGGGAATGAATGCGACTTTAGAAAAAGTCACAGTTTTTTCGCAAATCCTGAGAGAAAATAAAGAATAAGCCAGCTTCTTTGATAGGTATTCTTTAAAACCATAATTGAATATAAAACAATATTTTATCTTGGCCTTCTCCCGTGAGGGAGATGGAACTTTATACGTGGATTTTTTTCTAAAAGTGATCGCTTTTTAAAAATCACTATTATCATATAGATGTGACATGCGTTTTTGCTTTGTTTCAAGATAAGCTTTGTTAAAGATATTTAAACCAACTTTTAAAGGAATACGTTCAACAACATTAATTCCTAAATCAGTTAAAGATTTAATTTTAAGGGGATTATTTGTAATGAGTTTTACATTCTTTATTTTTAAATAATCTAACATAATGGTACACATATCATATTTACGAGCATCTGCTGGTAAATTTAATAATAAATTGGCGTCAAGAGTATCATGTCCTTGGTCTTGAAGTGCGTAAGCTCGAATTTTATTGGTTAGTCCTATGCCGCGACCTTCTTGGCGCAAGTATAAGATCACACCTTGACCTGCATCATTAATCATTTTCATGGTTGAATGTAATTGGGGGCCACAATCACATTTGAGTGATCCAAAAGCGTCACCTGTTAAGCACTCTGAATGAATTCTAACGAGTACAGGTTGATTAGAAATAGTACCCATGCCTTTGGCAAGAGCTATATGTTCTTCACCAGTACTTTGGTCTTGAAATGCTATAATTTCAAAATCACCAAATGCAGTCGGTAGTTTTGATTTTGAAACAAACTCTATAGCCATTGAAGAATACACCTATATAAATTTATATTTGGTACAATTTACTTAATCTAACTTGAAAGCATTGGCTAATTTTTTTCAGTCATAAATTTCAGCATTTTACTTCCAAGTAAAGAGTATGTATTTAATAGTGAATTTTTTGTGAAATATTAAGTTGACAAAATAACTAACCAAGCAAAAAAAATTTAGTTAGCCGAGGCTTTGTTGCTTAAATATGTAAGCATCTGATTTAAATAAATTTAATTTTGGATCAAAAATAATCAAAAATTTTAAAATCATATAGTTATGAAATATTTGTGCAACAAAGCCGAACAGATGCCAAAATAATTGATCTGGTACAGCGTATTACACCAACAGGCTATACGCAGGCCATGAGCTTTTTGACAGGGAAAAAACGCCGTAAATAAAGACGTATTCACATGAAAGATGATTTTATTGTTTTAACCGAGTATACTAAATCGAGTAATTTTTAAATTAAAAAAAGCTTCCATTTCAATGCTAAAGCATTCCGTTAAATAAAATGATAAGGAGTCCTACATGAGTGGTTCTCATAACCATGATCACAGTCATGTTGAAGTGACTGCAAAAAATGCCAAGAAATTAACCATCGCACTTGCCCTGACGTTTACCTTCTTAATTGTAGAAGTGGTCGCAGGATTTATCACGCAAAGCTTAGCCTTATTGTCCGATGCAGCGCATATGTTTACCGATGCCGCTGCTTTAGCGATTGCTTTAGCAGCCATCAAAATTGGGCAAAAACCTGCCGATGATAAACGTACTTTTGGCTATCAACGGTTTGAAATCTTGGCAGCTTTGTTTAATGCCATGATGTTGTTTGTGGTAGCCATTTACATTTTATATGAAGCCTATCAGCGTTTTAGTCAGCCACCTGAAATTCAAAGCTTGGGCATGCTGATTGTTGCGGTTCTGGGTTTAATCATTAACCTGATTTCAATGAAGATTTTGGTGTCGAGCAGTCAAGACAGCTTAAATGTGAAAGGGGCTTATCTTGAAGTGCTCAGTGATGCCTTGGGCTCTGTGGGTGTGATCATTGGCGCACTGGTGATTTATTTCACAGGTTGGATGTGGGTAGATACCGTTATTGCGGTGTTGATTGGCTTTTGGGTCTTACCTAGAACTTGGGTGCTACTGAAACAAAGTATCAATATTTTGCTCGAAGGTGTACCAAGTGAAATTGATATCGAATCTTTACGCAATGATTTGCTGGCTTTAGAGGGTGTACAAGGTATTCACCAGCTTAAAGTTTGGGCCATTACCTCTAAGAATGTGCATTTAACAGCGCATTTGATTGCACCTGATGTAGATCAGAGAGCTTTATACCACCAAGCTGTGGAGTTATTGGGGCATGAGCATGGGATTACGCAAGTGACTTTGCAGATTGAAGAAGATGAATGCCATCCACACCAACATGAACATAGTCATTAAAAAAGACTTGACCTTAGACTTAGTCTAGGCTTTACAATACCGTCACTTTATTTCAGTACGACATTATGCGTTCTACCACGTGGATTAGCGTCTTAGTTGCTTTATTCATGTTCCAAAGTCTTTGGAACGTGGCGGCAGCTTTTTGCGTCCATGAAGAACAAAAAACTCAAGTCGTGACGCAACAAAATTTTCATTTTGGGCATCATCAAACCACCTTGTGTGTGTCTGATGATAAGGCACACCAGCAAAGCAGTGCCGATAGCCATACTCAAACGGCAAATGATCAGTTTGAATTGGGTGAAGACCATCAAGACCATCAAGATCATTTGCCTTCAATGGCACATTTGATTATTCCGAAAGAAATAAACTATCAAATGCCGCTCGCGTTTGAAGTTCGTGAGCGTCCGCAGTTTTTTTGGCACAATGCCTATCAAGCCCCTGATTTATTGGGGCAACATCCTCCTCCTGAACTTTCCCCGCTAATGGTGGGGTAGCCTAAAACATTTCCCACCACTTCTTCTAAAAATTAGTGGGAAAAAACATGTCGAATCAATTTAAGGCGTTTATACGCCAAGCCCTTGCTGTGGGCATAACAACAGCCGCGATGCAATGGAGTTTTGCCGAACCGATCAAGACTTTGGATGAAGCTTTAGCAAAAGTAGAGCGCTATCAAAACCAAAGCGACATTGGGCAACAGCGTCAAAGCATTTCAGAGCTGAACATCAAAAACAGTGGCCTATGGCAAAATCCTAGCTTAAATATCAATCAAGATGGTTTGGGTTCAAATACCAATCAAGAGCTCAGTATTGCCATCAGTCAGCCCTTAGATGTTTTTGGACAGCGTAAGCTTAATCAAAAACTCGCAGAAACAGCGCACCAACAAGGACAGTTACAACAACAACTGTGGACAGCACAAAGCCAATTGGTGGTGAAATTTGCATGGTCTCAGTTGGCTTTGGCACAAGTTGAAAAATCGCTGTACGCAGCACAACTCAAAGTGAGTCAAAACAATTTAGACAGTGCCAAAAAACGTTATCAGGCGGGCAGTATTGCTTTGGTTGACTATGAACGTGCGCAAATCGAAAGTTTGGATATGCAGCGCTTATACCAACAAGCGGTACTGTCAGAACAAGTAGCACAGCGTCAACTCTCAAACCTTTGGGGCGAAACCAAAGCCGATATTCAACTCAATGCGACCTCAATGCCATGGCCAGATCAAAGCGATGCCACAGTACAGCGCTATATTGCTGAAGGTTGGTTGGAAAAGCTATATGCACTGAACATTCAACAGTCCAATTTAAACATTGAAAGTTTAAAAGTGCAGGCACGTCCCAATCCGACCTTAAATGTCGGCATGAAACGGAGCCAAGCACCGAATGAAAGTAGCGATACCACATTAGGTGTCGGCGTGGATATTCCGCTGAATATTTTTAACCGTCAGCAATACAGCATTCCGATGGCCCAGCGTCAGCAAAGCCTGTTGAATCAGCAGCAACAGCGTGAGTTAAAACAGCAGATTTTAGATATCGCCAATGCCATGCATGAACTCAAAGGACTAAATAAACAGTTTAGTTCGATGAGTCAACAAACGTCTTTGGCAGAACAAGTGCAAGTCCGCACGCTGCAAGGTTTTAAAGCGGGAAAGCTGTCCATTACCGACATTCAACAAGCCAACTTACAGCTGCAAAGCATACGCCTTGGGCAGTTGCAGTTATTACGTCAAGCTTGGCAGACTGCATTGAGCGCAGAAGCACTCAGCCTCGGTACCAGCTATGAACAGATCAGTAGTTCAGATGCTTATAGCCAAATCAATAAAAATTCAATCGCACAAATACAAGACCTCATCCTTGGCGGAGCACAATA
Source organism: Acinetobacter sp. PW68 (assembly GCF_020982655.1). NCBI lineage: Bacteria > Pseudomonadati > Pseudomonadota > Gammaproteobacteria > Moraxellales > Moraxellaceae > Acinetobacter > Acinetobacter sp. PW68. The sequence goes on from NZ_JAHZSX010000001.1 coordinate 1,181,250, forward strand.
ATATGCAACTAAAAAACCAATTTGGAAAAATATCACAGCCATTGATGATTGGGCTTTTGCTCCTCATTACATTTCTCATCGCTGTTGGAATTTGGTTTAGCTCGAAAGATACAACCACTGATGAACATGCGCATGAAGAATCTGAACATTCGGATGAGCCCGAGGCCGAAAAAGGACATGCTGAAGAAGGCGAAATTCAACTAACAGCGCAGCAACTGACAGAGCAAGGCATTCAAATCGCTTCAGCTCAACAAGGTGTGGTGTCTCAAGTTACCGTTCTACCCGGAAAGCTTGTGGTCAATACCGATCAGCAAGCACACATTTCGCCAAACTTTGGTGGGCATGTGGAACAGGTGAATGTTGAACTTGGTCAAAACGTACAAAAAGGACAAACCTTAGCTGTACTGTCTGTCCCTGAACTGATTGATCAACAAGCCAATTTGCGGATGGCTCAAGCCAGTTTGGATTTGGCACGTCAAGATTATCAACGTGAACAGCAGTTATGGTCACAGGGCATTTCTGCCAAGCAAGACTACCAACGGGCAGAAAATGCTTACCGACAAGCGCAGATTACTGTGCAATCGGTGCAAAGCCGTTTAAACGCCCTAGGGGCAACAGGTGGAGTAAATGGTCGTTTTGCCATCAAAGCCCCCATTTCAGGTGTGATTAGCCAAAAAGATATCGTGGTGGGTGAAAACGTACAATTGGCCGATCAGCTTTTTGTGATTGAACAATTTAAAGAGTTATGGCTTGAGTTTAATCTGCCTGCTCAGTACTCAGGTCAGTTACAAGCCAATCAGAGTCTGACATTTAAGCCGAATGCTTCTGAGCAAAAATATGAAGCCGTCATTCAAAGCTTAACTTCTCAAGCCGATGCACAAACAGGACGTTTGGTGGTACGTGCTAAATTAAAAAGCCAAGCGGCTGAACTACGTCCAAATGTTTTGGTGAATATCTTTTTAGACAATACCAGTTCCAAAACAGCACTTCGCGTCCATAAAAGTGCTATTCAAAACATAGAAGGTCAAACTTCGGTATTTGTGGTCGACGCTGAACAAAAAGGACAAGTGCATTTGAAAGCGCAGCCCGTTCAACTTGGGCAAGCTTCAAATGACGCTCAATGGGTAGAAGTGATTTCAGGCCTAACAGCAGGACAACGCTATGTCAGTCAAGGCAGCTTTGTCCTTAAGTCTGAACTAGAAAAAGGCGAGGCTGATCATGCACACTAATCATGATTTACCCAAGCCTGAGGGTTTGTTTGAACGAATTATTCAGTTCTCTATTCAAAATGCAATTTGGGTCATGCTCTTTGTATGCACGTGGATCGCGGTCGGGGTTTATAGCTATCAAAAACTGCCGATCGATGCAGTGCCCGATATTACCAATACGCAAGTACAAATTAATACCCAAGCCAATGGTTTTACCGCACTGGAGGTTGAGCAGCGGATTACCTATCCAATTGAAACTGCAATGGCGGGTATTCCAGATTTACAGTTGACTCGTTCGATTTCACGTTATGGTTTGTCGCAAGTCACCATCGTATTTGAGGATGGCACAGACATCTATTGGGCACGTCAGCAGATTAATCAACGAGTACAAGAGGTCAAAGCAGATTTACCCAGTGATGTTTCTCCAACCATGTCGCCAGTTTCGACGGGTTTAGGTGAAATTTATCAATGGGTCATTAAAGCCGAATCGAATGCCAAAAAAGCGGATGGTACGGCTTATAGCGCGATGGACTTGCGGGAGATCCAAGATTGGATCGTTCGTCCACAATTGCAACGTGTTGCGGGGGTTGCCGAGGTCAACAGTATTGGCGGGTTTAATAAAACCTATGTCGTTGCTCCTGACTTAAACCGTATGCAACAGTTAAATATTTCATTAAGTCAACTGCAAACCGCTTTACAGGAAAATAATGAAAACCGTGGCGCAGGCTATATTGAGGAAAATGGTCAGCAGCTCACAGTGCGTGTTCCAGGGACACTCAACAGTCTTGCAGATATTGAAAATACAACGGTTGCCAGCCCAAATGGGAACCCCATTCGTGTCGCGGATATTGCGCAGGTTTCAATTGATCATGACCTCCGAACAGGAGGCGCAACCTATAACGGCGAAGAAACTGTACTCGGCATCGCTATGATGATGATGGGGGAAAACAGCCGAACGGTGTCTAAAGCTGTAGATGCCAAAATTCAAGAGGTGCAAAGCAGTTTACCGCAAGGTGTCACAATAGAAACGGTTTATGACCGTACCACTTTGGTGGAAAAAGCCATTAAAACGGTACAAAAGAACTTGGTCGAAGGCGCAATCTTGGTGATTGTGATCCTCTTTTTATTCTTGGGTAATATTCGTGCGGCGTTAATTACGGCCTGCGTAATTCCGCTGTCTATGCTGTTTACTTTAACAGGTATGGCACAGCAGAACATCAGTGCCAACCTGATGAGTTTAGGGGCATTGGATTTCGGGATTATTGTCGACGGTGCAGTGGTAATTGTTGAAAACTGTATTCGCCGTTTAGCCCATGCCCAGCAGTTACTCAAACGACCGTTGACTCAGTCGGAACGTTTTAAAGAAGTGTTTTTGGCAGCGCGTCAAGCCCGCCGTCCACTCATTTTTGGTCAGCTGATTATTTTAGTGGTGTATTTACCGATTTTTGCACTGACTGGTGTAGAAGCAAAAATGTTCCACCCAATGGCTTTGACTGTTGTACTTGCACTCGTTGCAGCCATTATTTTGTCGATCAGCTTTGTACCTGCGGCTGTTGCACTCTTTGTTAAAGGTGACATCCAAGAAACTGAAAGCCGTTGGATGCTGTGGCTAAAAAATCGTTATCAGCAGGTATTGGACTGTGCCTATCAGTATAAAGCAGTTGTTTTAACCTTTGCACTGTGCTTGTTGATGTTGACAGGATTACTTGCAACACGTATCGGCAGTGAGTTTGCACCGCAACTAAGTGAAGGTGACTTTGCTGTACAGCAACTACGCTCTCCAAGCACAGGTCTAGAAGAATCACTTCGTATTCAGGAAAATACGGAAAAGCTACTTCTGAAAAAATTCCCTGAAATACACGCTATTTTTGCGCGAACAGGCACGGCTGAAGTGGCGACCGATGTAATGCCTCCGAATATTTCAGATGGTTATGTCATGTTGAAACCCCGTGATGCATGGCCAAACCCGAAAGAAACATTGGATGAACTGCGTAGCCGTATGCAGGCGTATTTAGCGACATTGCCCGGTAACAACAGTGAGTTTTCTCAGCCAATTGAACTGCGTTTCAATGAGTTAATATCGGGTGTACGTAGTGATGTCGGTGTCAAAATCTTTGGCGATGACATGCAAGTGTTAAATGCGGAAGCTGAAAAAATCAGTAAATTGATTCAACAGGTTTCAGGCAGTACCGCCGTTAAAGTTGAACAAACGTCGGGTTTACCTTTGCTCAATGTGGAAATTGATAAAAGCTTGGCGGCTCAATACGGCCTAAGTGTCAAAACCATACAAGACTATGTGTCAGCAAGCATTGGCGGACAAAATGTCGGTGAAATTTTACAGGGCGACCGCCGTTTTGACTTTGTGATTCGACTCAGTGAGCAAGATCGTAGTGTCAATGGGATTGCGCAACTGCCAATACAGCTTCCAAATGGTGGCAGCATTCTGCTCACCGATATTGCCACTGTAAAAATGATGGATGGCATTAACCAAGTCAGCCGTGAAAATGGCAAACGTCGTGTGATTGTCACGGCGAATGTGGAAGGGCGTGATTTGGGCTCTTTTGTCACAGAGCTACAAAATCAGCTTAAGCAATATCCGTTACCAAGTGGATACTGGATTGAGTATGGTGGTCAATTTGAAAACTTGGCCTCAGCGCAGGCTCGAATGCAGATTGTGATTCCACTGGCATTATTGACGATCTTTATTTTGCTGATGGCCGTTTTCCATAACATCAAAGAAAGCTTGCTGGTCTTCACTGGCGTTCCATTTGCCCTAACTGGTGGTGTGCTTTTCTTGTGGTTAAGAGACATTCCTTTGTCAATGTCGGCGGGTATTGGTTTCATTGCCTTGTCTGGGGTTGCCGTCTTAAATGGTTTGGTCATGCTGACCTTCATTAAAGAGCTAAGAGGGCAATACCGCTTACATGAAGCCGTTTGGCAGGGAGCGATTTTGCGATTAAGGCCTGTTTTAATGACCGCTTGTGTAGCGTCCTTAGGTTTTGTCCCAATGGCGCTTGCTACGGGCACAGGGGCAGAGGTCCAACGTCCACTGGCGACCGTGGTGATTGGTGGAATTATTTCTTCGACGTTATTGACCTTGGTGCTATTACCAGTATTGTATCGTTGGATGAATGCAAAAAAAGAAACGAAAGTTTAATCCCTTAATCAGTTGAAGTATGAGGAGGTAAAATAGTCTCCTCATGCTTGAGTGTGAGAAAATTATGCAGATGAACGGGCTTGATAAAAACCTGCATCGGAACGAGCTAGTGCTGGTAGTCCACGAATTTGATCGGCAATTTTCTCAGCCATCATAATCGTTGTAGCATTCAAATTCCCTGTGATAATTAACGGCATAATAGAGGCATCAACCACACGTAAATTGTGCAGACCATGCACACGCCCTTGACCATCGACCACGGCCATTTCATCTTCGCCCATTTTGCAACTACAAGAAGGGTGGTAGGCCGTTTCAGCATGATTGCGTACGAAGTCATCCAATTCTGCATCACTGCTTAAATGTTTACCCGGACTAATTTCTTCACCGCGATAAGGATCTAATGCAGGTTGTTGCATGATTTCACGTGTAATCCGAATAGCATCGCGGAATTCGCGCCAATCTTGCTCTGTAGACATATAGTTGAACAGAATACTTGGATGTTCAAATGGATCTTTAGATTTTAGTTTGATGCGTCCACGCGAGGGTGAGCGCATAGAACCGACGTGGGCTTGAAAGCCATGTTCTTTGACTGCGTTGCTACCATTGTAGTTAATCGCAACAGGTAGGAAATGAAACTGAATATTGGGCCAAGAAAATTCATCGGAAGAGCGAATAAACCCCCCTGCTTCAAATTGGTTGCTGGCGCCAATCCCAGTTCCATTGAATAACCATTCGGCACCAATGGCAGGCTGGTTGTACCATTTCAAGGCGGGGTAGAGCGAAACAGGTTTTATGCATTTATATTGCAGATACATTTCCAGATGGTCTTGTAAATTTTCCCCGACACCAGGTAAATCATGGACAAGTTCAATATCTAGATCACGCAATAACTCGCTAGAGCCTACACCTGAACGTTGTAAAATTTGTGGAGATGCAATTGCGCCTGCACAGAGCAAAACTTCTTTATTCGCATAGACCTGATGTAACTGTTGCCGATTTGCACCTTGCAGGTATTCCACCCCAATTGCTTGTTTGCCACTAAACAGAATTTTATGGGTGGTGGCATGCGTCATGATGGTCAAGTTGGGGCGCTGCTTTGCCATATCCAGATATCCGCGGGCTGTACTGGCGCGTCGACCCTTGGGCGTGACGGTTCGATCCATAGGACCAAAACCTTCTTGTTGATAGCCGTTTAAGTCATCTGTACGTGGATAACCTGCTTGTACGCCAGCTTCTACCATCGCATGAAACAGCTTATTATTATTGGCTTTCGGTGTAGCAACACTTACAGGTCCATGATCACCATGATAGTCGTTGGCGCCAATATCACGACTTTCTGCTTTGCGGTAGTACGGCAGGCAATCGGCATAGCTCCAGTTTTCCAAACCTTTTAAAGTCGACCATTGTTCTAAGTCCATGGCATTGCCACGGATATAGCACATGCCATTAATGAGTGACGATCCACCCAAACCTTTGCCGCGTCCACATTCCATGCGACGGTTATTCATATGCGGTTCGGGGTCAGTTAAATAAGCCCAGTTATAACGTCGCCCTTGCAGTGGATAAGCCAGTGCAGCAGGCATTTGAGTACGAAAATCGAGTCGGTAGTCAGGTCCGCCTGCTTCTAGTAATAAAACAGAGACATCGGCATCTTCGGTTAAACGAGCGGCAAGAACATTGCCCGCAGAGCCTGCGCCAATAATAATATAATCGTAGTGAGTAGAATGCATAATGATCCTTTTTCTATGGCAGTACCACGCCCGATTAGAGCGTGGCGACATGTTGAGTTGAGGATGTAAAAACAGAAAAACAAAGAATAACGGTCAGTATTTAGCGTTTAGAAAATACTGTGATAATCGCCCAATTCGACTTGAATGGATTTAATGCGGGTATAATGTTGCAAAGTAGACAAACCGTTTTCACGTCCCACACCCGATTGCTTATAGCCCCCGACAGGCATTTCAGCAGGGGATTCGCCCCAAGTGTTAACCCAGCAAATGCCCGCTTCAAGTTGGTGAATAATGCGGTGTGCCTGCGAGATATCTTGTGTTACAACCCCTGCTGCTAGACCATAAGGGGTCTGGTTAGCACGTTGAATGACTTCTTCGATGCTGTCATAAGTCAAAAGACTCATAACAGGTCCAAATATTTCATCTTGTACAATTCGCATGTCGTCATGACAGTCTGTAAAAACAGTTGGCATGACATAAGCGCCCTGAGCCAGTTCCGCAGAGGTCGCTCGTTCACCCCCAATTAAAAGTGTCGCACCTTGCTGTTTGCCCAATTCAATATAAGACAAGACTTTTTCCATATGCGGGAAACTGGTGAGCGGACCAAAATTGGTTTCTGCCAACATTGGGTCACCTACACGAATACGTTTAACACGTTCGAGTACAGCCTGTTCAAACTCGACTTTTAGGTGGCGCGGTATAAAGACACGCGTACCGTTAGTGCACACCTGACCCGAACTAAAGAAATTTGCCATCACTGCAATGTCCGCAGCGCGGTCAAGAGGAGCATCAGAGCAAATGATCAGTGGAGACTTGCCGCCGAGTTCCATGGTAATTTCTTTTAAACTAGATGCAGCAGCACTGGACATGACTTTTTTGCCTGTTTCCACCCCACCTGTAAAGGAAATTTTGGCAATTTCTGGATGTTCAGTCAGCCATTGACCGACTTCTTGTCCAAGCCCTTGAACCACGTTAAAGACCCCAGCAGGCAAACCCGCTTCGGTATAAATTTCAGCCAACTTAAAGGCCGTCAGTGGCGTAATTTCACTGGGTTTGAAAATCATGGCATTCCCCGCAGCTAAGGCAGGTGCAGATTTCCACAGCGCAATTTGAATAGGGTAGTTCCATGCGCCTATACCCGCGACAACGCCCAAGGGTTCGCGACGGGTATAGAAAAAACTACTTTCACGCAGGGGTACTTGTTCGCCCTGAATCGCAGTTGCAAGACCTGCATAATATTCGAGAACATCCGCGCCAGTTACAATATCGACACTAGAGGTTTCGCTGTATGCTTTACCCGTATCGAGCGTTTCTAGACGGGCAAGCTCATCATTACGTTTACGTAAAATATCCACGGCACGCAGCAGAATACGTGCCCGTTCAACAGCCGTCATGGCGGCCCAAACTTGTTGCCCTTGTTGGGCACTTTTAACCGCCGCATCTACATCGGCTTGACTTGCTTGCTGCACGCTCGCAAGGATTTGACCTGTAGCAGGGTTAATCGTATCGAAGGTTTTACCACTAGTGGCATTGACATACTGTCCATGGATATACAATTGATGTAATTGTGCATCATTCATTTTGCTGTTCCTGCCGTATCTGTTGTATTAAGCGAAGTTGCATATCGACATAGTCGTATGCAATAGAACGTGCCAAGTCACGATCAAATGCTTGATGACCACTTAAACTGCCGCGTAACCAAAGACCATCAATCAAAGCAGCAAGCCCTTTGGCGATATGGCTGGCTTTGTCTTTAGGCATCATCTGCAGTAAATGAAATTTTAAATTTGAATAAAGCCGTTGGTCATTTATTCGCTGCAAGCGACCTAAATCGGGCATGTGCATGCTGGCGGACCAAAAATCTAACCAGACACGCATCGCTGTTTGATTCACCTGACTGATGTCAAAGTTGGCATCAATAATTGCCTTAAGTAAATTTTCTGGTGTGGGCTGACTAACTTTGGCTTTATAGGTTGCCGCAGTTTCACGTAAGACAAAGAGCATTTGTCGCATACAGCTTTCAATCAAACCCTGCTTATCACCAAAATAATGACTCACAATGCCTGTAGAAAGTTGGGCTTTTTTTGCAATCTGAGCAATAGTGGTATTGGATAAACCCACCTCGTAAATGACCTCATAGGCTGCGCGAATGATTTCTTCACGACGTTCATGCTCAGGTTTAACTCTACGTTTATTCATGATAATCCAGAAAATTTACCTTAGATTTAAAGGTGTTAGATTCAATTATTGACATGGAAAACATCATAGCATTTTTTTATGATACTTTTAATTGATTGAACGTTCAATCAATTAAAAGTATCATGTTGTTTAAATTGAATGCAGCTTTGCAAAGTTTGTTCTCAATTTTTTAAGTATTAATGCTTATTTATCATATGGATAGATTTGTAGTTGGTTTTGGTGAACCTGTGGCAGAGTACGCGCATTTTTTTATGTTCTTGCTTGAAACATCGGATACAACACCTAAAAGCTTCTACAAAAATTGAGTTTAAGGAGAAGAACAGTTTATTTATGTCGTTCTCATGTTGGAATTGGTTGTGTAAGCAGGGCAAATTTAGGGAATTTGTTACACTGCCACATATCTTTATATTCTGGCTAAACATTCGGTTACACGAAGATAGCATTTTTGTCGGAGACAAAAGTACTGTCGTATAGCACTTATCGATTTTTAAGCTCTCGACAGCGAGAAGTTTAAAAATTGATTTTCAACTTATATTTACTTCCTTGAGGATTGTATGGCAACAGATAATCCAAGAGCAGTTGATGATCAAACATTAGCACCAAAAGACCGTTTAAATGGTGTGGTCTTTTATATTTCAGCTCTCATTATTTTAATTTTTTCAATTACCACCATTTTGTTCAATGACTTCGCCAATCAAACGCTGAATGCAGTTTTGGCATGGGTCAGTTCCACCTTCAGTTGGTACTATTTACTGGCTGCCACACTGTATATGGTGTTTGTGATTTTTATTGCCTGTTCACGCTATGGTGATATTAAGCTTGGCCCCAAACATTCTAAACCCGAATTTAGTTTACTCAGTTGGTCTGCCATGCTGTTTTCAGCAGGGATTGGTATCGATTTGATGTTCTTCTCAGTCGCTGAACCTTTATCCCATTATATGCATCCACCAGTAGGTGAAGGGCAGACCTTTGAAGCTGCACGCCAGAGTATGGTCTGGACTTTATTCCATTATGGCCTGACAGGATGGTGCATGTACGCCTTGATTGGCATGGCATTGGGATATTTCAGCTATCGTTACAATTTGCCACTCACCATCCGTTCCGCGCTTTATCCGATTTTTGGTCAAAAAATTCATGGTCCGATTGGACATAGTGTGGATACTGCCGCGGTGATTGGGACGATTTTCGGTATTGCGACCACCTGCGGTATTGGTGTCGTGCAACTGAATTACGGTTTACATGTACTGTTCGATTTACCTGAAAATCTGTGGATGCAGGCAGCCCTAATTGGTGTTGCTGTGGTGATGACCATTATTTCAGTGACTTCGGGTGTAAATAAAGGTCTGCGCATACTCTCAGAAGTAAATATTTATGTATCCGTGGGTTTGATGCTGTTTATTTTATTCCTCGGCAATACTGAATTTTTGCTGAATACTTTTGTACAAAATATTGGTGATTATATTAGCCGTTTCCCAAGTATGACATTGGAAAGTTTTGCCTTTCAGCAACCTAAAGAATGGATGAACAGTTGGACGCTATTCTTTTGGGCTTGGTGGGTAGCTTGGTCGCCTTTTGTGGGACTCTTTCTTGCACGTATTTCTCGTGGGCGTACCATTCGTGAGTTTGTCAGTGGTACCTTAATCATTCCGTTAATTTTTACCCTAACGTGGCTGTCAATTTTCGGAAATAGTGCATTACACAATGTGATTTTTGATGGAAATCTGGCATTGGCTCAAACCGTCATTGCCAATCCAGCACACGGTTTCTACGACTTGTTGGCTCAATATCCGTATTTTCCTTTTATTGCAGGCATCGCAACCATTACAGGGTTGTTGTTTTATGTGACTTCAGCCGATTCAGGTGCATTGGTCTTAGGGAATTTCACCACACAATTTACCAATGTCGACCATGATGCACCACGCTGGCTCAGTGTATTTTGGGCTATTGCCATTGGCTTGCTGACCTTGGCTATGTTGATGACTAATGGGATTACTGCTTTGCAAAATGCAACTATTATCATGGGGTTGCCTTTTAGTTTTGTTATGTTCTTGGTGATGGCAGGTTTATATAAATCTTTAAGACTTGAAGATTATCGACAAGCCAGTAGCAGTTTGAATGCAGCACCTGTGGTGGGTAATGTAGATATTCTGAACTGGAAAAAACGCTTGTCACGGGTTATGCATCATCCAGGAACCAGCGATACCAAACGCATGTTGGATGAAATATGCCGCCCCGCCGTGCTAGCCGTTGCGGAAGAAATGCAAAAAAGAGGCGTGAATATTGACGTTCAGGAAAGTGCATTAGAGCAAGATCCAACTTTATATCATTTAGATTTGATTATTCATCTGGAAGAAGAACAGAACTTTGTTTATCAAATCTGGCCAGTACGTTATATCGCACCCACATTTAGTGAACGTGGTAAGTTGGGTAAACGGTTTTATTTTCGTTTGGAAACCTATCTTTATGAAGGTTCACAAGGTAATGATTTGGTTGGTTACACCAAAGAGCAAGTTATTAATGACATTCTAGACAGATACGAACGGCATATGACCTTCTTACATATAAACCGAATCAGTCCTGGAAATCGTCCGTTATTTCCAGACCCACAAAGCTAATCAGGGGACACCATGTATATCTCATATTTACATGCTTTTGCGTTGTTCTTTTCATTGCTTAATCCATTTCTGATGAGCATTTACATGATTGGCATGATTCGTAATTCAGAAGCAAAAGTGTTTAATAAAGCCCTGATTCAAGGCTGTTTAATTGCTTATGCGGTATTTATGCTATTTGCATGGGGTGGTGAAGCTATTTTCAGCAAATATTTGAATGTGCGGTTTGAGGCATTTCAAATCTTTGGTGGGCTTATTTTCTTGGTGATTGGTTATCGCTATGTGTTTCAAGGTGCAGACACCATCGGTGAGATGCGGGGAGCACCTGAACATTTGGCAGGTACCATTGCTATGCCTTTTATGATTGGACCGGGGACGATTAGTGCCGCCGTGGTGACAGGCATGACTTTGCCCATTAGTGGCGCTGCACTGGTAATTTTCCTCACCTTGGCGCTAACCTGTAGTTTAATGATTTTGATGAAGTTTGCGCATGATCATCTCAGGTATAAGCATGCCAAATATATAGACCGTTATGTGGATATTGTAGGTCGATTATCTGCGTTACTGATTGGTACTATTGCGATTGAAATGATTATTACTGGGATTTTAGGTGTGATTGCAGAGATGTAAGTTCATCACAGTAAAAAACCGAATGTAATTCATTCAGTTTTTTTATTGTCAGAAATATGATTCTGATTACGATGCAAATTTCTTAAGAATTTGATCAGCGGTCGCTGAACACAGCTTAAGAATTCATACCATAAGCCTTAATTTACAGTCTCAAAAAAAGGGAGCTTATAGCCACTGCTGTCCCATAGTTTGATTTAAATAAAAAAACCTGAGTCTGAATCGTTAAAATATAAGTGCGAACCAACACTTTAACGACCAAGGACTCAGGTTTTGTCATATCAGAATACCGTATTTCATCAATTGATTAAACCCATACTCCGACAAGATTTTGAACGTCTTGTTCAAATACATCATGTCGGTCAGAAATTTAGAGCTGCTTCAAGATGGGATCAGTTCATTGCCATACTGATGTCTCAACTTTCCTGCAGACAAAGTCTGCGGGATATTCAATCTAATCTAGAGTGTCAACAAGAAAAGCTGAATGCTCTCGGAGCAAAGTCTATCCCTCGCAGTACACTGGCTCGAATCAATCAGGAACAGCCTGCAGCCTTGTATGAACAGCTATTTTACACCTTGCTTAAATCTTATGAACACTCAAAAGTAGCTCATAAATTCCGCTTTAAGAATCCCTTATATTCCCTGGATGCCAGCCATATTGATCTGTCACTTTCCTTATGTGAATGGGCCAAAGTGCATGAATCCAAAGCCAGCATGAAACTTAGCGTTGGCTTAAATCACAGCAATACCATTCCTGAATTTGTGGCGCTTGGGGATGGCATTGAAAATGATATGGTACAAGGCAGAGCATTTAAATTTCCTGCTGGCAGTATTGTCGTATTTGACAAAGGATATATTGATTATCAATGGTTTGCCCAATTGACTCATCAAAAGGTCAGCTTTGTCACCCGATTGCGCCCAAAGACAGTTTATCAAGTGAAATCTAGCCGCAGCGTATTAGCATCTAAAGGTATTATTGCGGATGAGTGGATTGAATTAAGTAGTGCTCATGCAAAGAAAAGAGGTGCTCCCAAATTATTAAGACGTATAGAATTTTATGATGCCGATAAGAACAGGACGTTTGAGTTTCTGAGTAATAACTTTCATCTGGCAGCATCAACGATTGCTGCAATTTATAAAGACCGTTGGAAAGTGGAACTGTTCTTTAAAGCACTTAAACAGAATTTAAAATTAAAGTCATTTCTAGGTCGAAGCCGTAATGCCATACAAACTCAAATTTGGATCGCGTTAATCGCCTATTTGCTGGTGAGTTTCGCTCAACATCTGGGGAAAGAAGGCTGGACAGTGCAGCGCTTACTCAGAATCATTCAAGTGAATTTGTTTGAAAGAAAAACGTTAAAAGCTTTATTCTCACCCGATAAAATCCCATTAAACAAGAGGAAGCTTATTTAAGCTTCCTCTTGTGAAAAATTGTGGGACAGCAGTGAGCTTATAGCTCCCATTTTTTTTAGCTTTCTAAGTCTCTATGTTAATTTGAAGAGTACTTCATCATAACGTCCGAATACAGCTATATTTTTTTGATTTCTACAATATCACTTGATTCAATGAGCGATTGGATATTACCAAATAAACTTTGAATATAATCAGAGGCTAGATGGATATCTAAATCCTCTCTGCTACGCCATTCTTCTAAGAAGAAATATCTACTCGAGTCATTTTCGCTAATATAAAGCTCATATTTCAAGCATCCTTCTTCTTGAAGCGTAGGTTCTATTACACTTTTTAAAAGCGCTTCTAACGTCTCTTTTTGATCTGATTTTGCCTTAATGTTCGCAATTACTGAAATAGTCATTATTTTACCTTGAATTTGTTTTAGAAGTTTTCTAGTACAATTTTGCCTTTTGATTTACCTGATTCAAGCAACTTATGCGCCTTCTCCAAGTTTGCAGCGTTAATTTTGCCTAGATTTTGGTTCAGGGTACTTCTAATTTTTTGCTGGTCAACTAATTGAGCAACCTGTTGCAATAGATCACCTTGTTTTTCAATATCATCAGTTTCATACATTGAACGGGTGAACATCAACTCCCAATGGATAGAAATAGATTTAGTCTTAAACGGCATAATATCAAATGTTTGTGGATCATCGATCAATCCAAGCTTGCCTTGTGGTGCAATCAGAGAAACTATTTGCTTGGTATATGTTTCTGTATGATTTGTAGAGAATACGTATTTTGGTTTTTCAATACCTAGTGCTTCGATTTGTTCGTTTAAATCTTTGCTATGATCAATGACATGGTCGGCACCAAGTGATTCCACCCAAGATTTCGTTTCTTCACGTGAAGCTGTTGCTATAACGGTCAGATTTGTTTTTGCTTTTAGGAGTTGGATAGCAATTGATCCTACACCGCCTGCACCACCAATAATTAAAATACTGCCAACTTCTGTTTCTGAAATTTGAAACCGATCAAACAGCATTTCCCATGCCGTTATTGCAGTTAATGGCAATGCTGCTGCTTCTGCATTAGATACTGTAATGGGTTTAAGACTGATAATTCGTTCATCGACTGCTTGAAACTCAGCATTACTACCATCTCGGGTTAAATCGCCAGCATACCAAACAGAATCTCCTACTTTAAACGCGGTAACTTTTGAGCCAACTTCAATAATTTCCCCAACGGCATCCCAACCTAAAATACGATTATTTGCTTCAGACGAATTTTTTCTCACTTTGGTATCAACTGGATTCACAGAGATTGCCTGAACTTTTACCAGTACATCACGCTCCTTAAGCGTAGGCTTCGCTTTTTCAATATCTACCAATGAATTTTTAAAATCATCATGGTGATTGATAACATACGATACGGCTTTCATAGATTTGTCCTTAACTTTAAAAATATAGTAAAAATGGGAGCGAGGTGCTCCCATTTTTTGTTATTCAATTATTAAAACGCTTGGCTCGTTGGGCGTAAAACAATTTCATTAATATCTACATCCTCAGGCTGTTCAATTGCATAAGCAATTGCTCGAGCGACTGAGTCAGCTGGTATAGCTTGTTTGTAGAAATCAGTAACAAACTCTGAACTTTCCTTATGAGAAGAACCGAATTTTAGTTCTGACTCAACTGCACCAGGCTCAATAGTAGTCGTTCTAATTGTTCCCCCAACTTCATGACGAAGTCCTTCAGAGATGGCTCTTACAGCAAACTTAGTACCGCTATAAACAGTACCTCCTGGACTAAATACTTTTATCCCTGCAACAGATGCGAGATTAATAAAGTGTCCAAAGTTTTGTTTTTGGAAAACAGGTAGTGTCGCTGCTATACCATAAAGAACACCTTTAATATTAATGTCGATCATACGATCCCATTCATCAACTTTTAGCTCACTTAATGGTGCAATAGACATTAATCCAGCATTGTTTACCAATACATCGATTTGACCAAATGCGCTTAATGCCTTTTCAATAAGTGCTTGTACTTCATGTGGTTTGGTTATATCCATACCAATAAATTCAGCTTGACCACCTTCAGCACGGATGTCGTGAACAATAGCCTCTAATTTTTCAGTACGTCTAGCACCAAGTACAACTTTTGCACCTTTTTTAGCAAGTAAGCGAGCAGTAGCTTCACCTAAACCACTACTTGCACCAGTGATAACAACAACTTTATTTTCTATATTATTCATACAAGTAATCTTCAACCTATCTGTCAATCATATTTGATGGATTAAGTATTACAGCCTTGTTAGGTATAATAAATGAATAATATTATCTTTCAGAATTCTTATTTACGGAATAATTACCATAACACAGGATTGGACATGCAGAACAAATTGGAAATGATACGTATCTTTTGTGTCGCAGCAGAGTGTCGAAATTTTAAAGAGGCAGCAACTCAGCTCGGTATTTCCCCGCAGGTAGTGACACGGGCAATAAAGGAGCTAGAAGAGCAGCGCGGAGAAATTCTGTTCTACAGGAGTACTCGACAAATTAAAATTACTGCTGATGGTGAGCGTTTGGCAAAGCAAGCACGTTTTGCGGTGGGATCGATTGATGCTCTGCTTGTAAAAGACACCAAGGAAAAACGAGATGAAATGCGTGGGACTGTCCGTCTTACTGTGTCGTCTGTGTTAGGGCGCAAATTGGTAGTACCCGCACTAGCAGAATTTGCCACACGTTATCCAGATATTGTCGTGGATTGTGTGCTAACAGATTCACACTCGGATGTGATCGATGAGCGGATAGATATCGGGATCAGATTTGGATTTTTGCCGGACAATCGATATGTGGCAAGGGAATTGGCTAAAGTGAACTTTTATTCTGTGGGTACGCCAGAGTTAATTGATAAGGTTGGAATGCCCAAAAAAATTATTGACCTTGATAAATACCCTCTAACAGCACTATTCGATCATAAAACAGGGCGTTACTGGCCATGGACATTCACCGAAAGTCGAAGCTTCACGCCATCAAAGCCTCGTTTTATTACAGATGATCTAGAAGCTGAATTTCAAGCTATTCTCGCTGGAGTTGGATTCGGACACATGCCTGGATTTCTAGTTTTGCCGTGGCTTAGGAGTGGTAAGCTCATTCAGATACTTCATGAGGAAACCTCTCCCGTTTGGCGCCTGTATTTATATCGTCCACAGCGGGGCCCGACACCTTTGCGAATCCGAGCATTGTTTGATTACTTAGCGGAAGTGTTGGGCCATATAGAAACCTGAATCAGATGGAACTAAGCTTTTTTCTAGAAAGTAGAAATCAGATAAGACCATCATGTATTTAGAGTAACTACAATTTTTCCTATTTGCTGATTTGATTCAAGATAGCGCTGAGCGTCATGCATGTCCTCAAAGTCAAAGCAACAGTCGATCACTGGACGAAGATATCCTGCACCTATACTGCTAAGAATAAATCGTCTGGCTTGCTCCCTTAGAACAGGATCATGGAGAACCTCAAGGAACAAAAAACCTCGCATGGTTAAGCTCTTGCGTAATGCAACTTTAAGGGGAAATGGTGTGATCTCCGGGCTAAGTGCACCATGCATAACCATCGTTCCTCCTACCGACATCGCTTTTGCAATCTGTTCAATATGTGGCCCTCCTACAGCATCGAAGGCGACATCAAGATATTCTCCACCCAAACGTGAAACAAGCGCCTCATACAAATCTGGTTCATCTTCACTGGCTATAACATCTTTAACACCGAGATCCAGTAAACGTTGCTTTTTCTCTATCGTTTGTGTACTTGCAATGACCTTAGCACCCGCTGCTTCAGCTATCTGTATCGCAGCTAATCCTACACTACTTGAAGCTGCTGTGATCAAGATCGTTTTTCCTTTCGAAACTCCACCA
This sequence comes from Acinetobacter sp. PW68, assembly GCF_020982655.1. Classification (NCBI taxonomy): domain Bacteria; kingdom Pseudomonadati; phylum Pseudomonadota; class Gammaproteobacteria; order Moraxellales; family Moraxellaceae; genus Acinetobacter; species Acinetobacter sp. PW68. Next base: position 1,198,092 of record NZ_JAHZSX010000001.1, read on the forward strand.
GCATGGATTACACCACCCCAAGCCGTCAAATACTGCATCCAGATTGAAGAAGCTTCTTCCCAACTTAAACTATCGGGTTTGTGAACTAAAAAAGTTTCTGGAATCAGAAGCTTGTCCGCATATGTCCCATATTTGGCTAGATTGTCAGTCGGAAGAATCGATACTGCATCTCCTGGAGAAAATTGGCGTACACCTTCACCTATCGCCAGAACTATGCCTGCTCCCTCATATCCCAGACGAGAAGGGAATTCTGCCTTTTGAATATAAGTACCACGCCGAAACATTACATCAGCCCGGTTGAGTCCGATCGTTTTCATCTGGATTAGAACTTCTCCTGCTGCTGGTAAAGCAACAGGAAGTGTTTCTAATGTCAGAACATCTGTATCTCCAATACTATTGAAGCGCCAAGTCTTGGCCTGAAGTGCGTTAAATGACATCAATCACGACCTTAATATTGGCAGAGCGATCTTGAACAGCATCATGAGCCTCAATCGCTTGGTCTAGAGTAAAATAACGAGGATCAACAATAGGACGCAGTTTACCTTCCTCAACGAGACGAGTCGCGATCTTAAGGATATCACCATGATGAGCACGGTGATTGCCTGTTAACATCGGCATTAGGACGAATACCCCAGACACTGTGGCACACCGTAGAGATGAACTCGCTAAATTATGATTACCAAATGCAGCACAGCTGGTAATGTGGCCATAGTGAGTTGTCATGGAAAGTGAAGCTTCGAGTACTGGACCACCCACAGTGTCGTAAACAATGTTAAAACCTTGACCCTCAGGGCTTGCAGCAATAATGTCATCGGAAGATGCTGTTGTGTAATCGAGAGGTGTTGCACCGAGTTCTGAAATCAGTGATTGATCAGCTGTACGACCAGTCGCCCAAACATTTGCATCAAGTGCTTTTGCAAGCTGAACAACCATATAACCAACGCCACCAGCACCACCCTGAACCAGTACAGTTTGCCCTGGTTGGACCTTCGCATTATCCACTAAACCTTCCCAAGCGGTGAGGAAAGTCAATGGTAGTACAGCTGCCTCGCGCATAGAGATATTGCGTGGCTTTAATGCGATCAGATCAGCATCTGCTACAACATATTCTGCTAAAGATCCTTGAAGACCACGAACGCCACCTATCAGACCGTAAACTTCATCTCCGACGTTGAAGTGGGTGACACCTTCACCAACAGCAGTGACAACCCCAGCCATATCTGTTCCCAACACGGCAGGAAGCTCTGGCATAGCATATGGTGCTTCACCAAGACGAATTTTATAATCAATAGGGTTTACACCACTGGCATGAATACGGACTAGAACTTGCCCAGCCTCAGGTTGAGGTATGGGGAGTTCTACACGTTTAAATTCATGATCACCAAAATTTTCTAAGATAAGAGCATTCATCATCTTATTCATAATTGTTCCTTATTTTTAACTGGGGGATGATGTGCACAGTACCAAAGTAAATTAATTCAATAAATGATATTTATAGGATTTAATAATTCCTAAATAATGAATAATGAATATCATCCGCTCACTAAAAAAATTCTAGTACAGTCTGTAAAGGCAGTTTAATCTAAACTGTCGGTAGTATTTTCAAGGCTTGAAACGTTCAAAATATCTACAAAGTGGCTAAAATTTGAAACATAATTCTAAAAGGTCACAGCATCACAAAGAACATGAGCCAAAATAAAAAATGGGAGATAAAAGTCCCATTTTTTTTGTGACTTTCGCATAAGCTCTATGATGTTAATTTAAAAAAACTAAAAACAGGGAAAGAAAATTTACGCTAAAGATCTTTTTGATTTTCGATTTATAAAAAATATTGCTTTTTTTATACTATGGGGTAGTATAGTATTAATTCTAGCAAGTAAGGAGGTCTGATGCCTAATCAGGTTGAAGACAAAAAAAAGATTCTTCTACGCGTCAGAAAGATCAAAGGTCAGACGCAAGCGATTGAAAAAGCGTTAGAAGACAATGTGGAATGTGGTGCAATTCTGCAACAAATATGCTCTGTGCGTGGTGCTATTAATGGTTTAATGAATGAGATGTTAGAGGTTCATTTAAAAGACACTTTAGTATCAGGTGAAACCACAGAACAACAACGAAAAGAAGAATTGGCTGAAATCGCCAAGATTCTAAAATCATATTTAAAATAGATCTGTATGAGGAATTATTCCATGAAGTCACGTGCAGCTGTTGCGTTTGGTCCTGGTCAACCTCTTCAAATTGTTGAAGTAGATGTTGCGCCACCGAAGAAAGGTGAAGTATTAATTAAGATCTCCCATACCGGTGTGTGTCATACAGACGCATTTACTTTATCTGGCGATGATCCTGAAGGTGTTTTTCCGGCTATTCTCGGGCATGAAGGTGCTGGTGTTGTCGTTGAGGTTGGTGAAGGCGTGACTAGCGTCAAACCAGGTGATCATGTTATTCCACTTTACACTGCTGAATGTGGCGAGTGCGTATTCTGTAAATCTGGAAAATCGAACTTGTGTATTTCTGTTCGCGAAACTCAAGGTAGAGGCGTAATGCCAGATGGTACCACTCGTTTTTCCTACAATGGTCAACCGATTTACCACTATATGGGCTGCTCAACGTTCAGTGAATACACTGTAGTGGCAGAAGTATCATTGGCTAAAATCAATCCTGAAGCCAATCACGAACATGTCTGCTTACTGGGTTGTGGTGTCACAACGGGTATCGGTGCAGTACATAACACGGCTAAAGTACAAGAAGGTGATAGTGTTGCGGTCTTTGGTTTAGGTGGTATTGGTCTAGCAGTCGTACAAGCCGCACGTCAAGCTAAAGCAGGGCGTATCATTGTGGTTGACATGAATCCAGATAAATTTGCGCTGGCAAAAGAGTTTGGTGCAACGGACTTCTTGAATCCTAAAGACTACGATAAACCAATCCAGCAAGTCATTGTCGAAATGACTGGCTGGGGTGTAGATCATTCATTTGAATGTATTGGAAACGTGAATGTGATGCGAGCAGCCCTTGAAAGTGCACACCGTGGCTGGGGACAATCTGTAATTATTGGTGTAGCTGGCGCAGGTCAGGAAATCTCTACCCGTCCATTCCAACTGGTTACTGGTCGTAAATGGCTAGGTTCTGCCTTTGGTGGCGTAAAAGGTCGTACGCAACTTCCAGGAATGGTTGAAGATGCCATGCAAGGTAAAATTCAATTAGAACCATTTGTGACACATACGATGGGCTTGGATCAGATCAATGAAGCCTTTGATCTCATGCATGAAGGTAAGTCAATTCGTACTGTAATTCATTACGAATAATTGCGTCAGACCTTATAGTTTTCCATGCATGTGCATCATGATTGACATGCATGGAATCCTCTAAAACGGCACATTATCTGTAAAACAGATCTATCTGTGTAGGCATCGTGTATAGGTGCAATAAAGCTGCCTACAATTTAAATCTTTATGAGTATTCTCTGTGGAGAATGTCAGACTCTTTGTTTACTCGATTTCTCATGAAGTCTTGCTCAACATAGGTAATTGATTATGGAAATAATTGAGAAACATGCTTCTTTTGGCGGATCGCAAGAAGTGTATCGCCATCAGTCAATAGCATTAAACTGTTCAATGAAATTCTCAATATATCTGCCACCTCATGACAAAGATGAGCGGTTGCCAGTTTTATATTGGTTATCAGGACTGACTTGCAACGAACAGAACTTTATTACTAAAGCCGGAGCACAAAAGTATGCGGCTGAACATAAAGTCATTATTGTTGCACCAGATACCAGCCCACGTGGAGAAGATGTACCAGATCATGCAGATTATGATTTAGGCCAAGGCGCAGGATTCTATGTGAATGCAACACAAGCACCCTGGTCACAGCATTTCAAGATGTATGATTATATTGTGGAAGAGCTCAGAAATCTGATTGACCTAAATTTTCCGACCAATCAAGTCCAAAGCATTATGGGGCATAGCATGGGTGGTCATGGTGCATTAGTCATTGGGTTAAAAAATCCTAAGCTGTATAAAAGTATTTCTGGTTTTGCACCAATTGTTGCACCTAGCCAAGTACCTTGGGGGAAAAAGGCTTTTACACACTACCTAGGTGAAACCGAAACTTTATGGAAAAGCTATGATGCGATTGAATTAATCAAAAACGCTGAAGTGCATTTACCTATTTTAGTCGATCAGGGAACAGCTGATGATTTTCTTGAAGAACAGTTAAGACCTAAGCTTCTTAGTGATATTTGTTTGGAACAAGAATATCCTCTTACACTTAACCTAAGAGAAGGCTATGACCATAGCTATTACTTCATTGCGAGCTTTATAGAGAAACATATAGAGTTTCACAGCAAATTCCTAGCTAAATAACTTTCATAGATATGAAGATGGATAATATTGTTCTTGAATGCTTCTTGAGCAATATAACTTCCAAATGAAGAGGTCAGCTTATAAATATAAGGTAGAGTCAATTGATCCTTATATAACTAAGATTAAATTTAATCATCTCATATCTTAATTGTACTGATTCAAATGTTAATGATATTAACTTGAATAAATTCATAGCATTATGTCGAAATGCACATCTAAATTTTGGCTCTGCTATGGGATGTTTTTTAACTTTTATACAACAAAACTTTCTGACATGCATACATTAGCAATGACAGAATCAGTTTGAATTTTAATCAATTGTGGAGTTTTAGTCATGCTTAAAACAGCTTTATATGTCCGTCTTGAAGCTAAACCAGGTAAAGAAGACGAAGTGGAAGCTTTCCTTAAAGGCGGTTTACCTATTGTAATGGAAGAACCTGCGACAGTTGCGTGGTTTGGCTTACGTCTTGGACCTACAACATTTGGTATTTTTGATGCATTTCCTGATGAGGCGGGTCGCCAAGCGCATTTATCTGGCAAGGTTGCAGCTGCGTTGATGGCTCAGGCCGAAGAGCTATTTTCAGAGCCACCGTCTATTGAAAAAGTTGAACCGTACCGGGTTTGTCGGAGACTTTTTTATTTAAGTTAGGCCACCTGACCTAACGGGTTAATCTTATCATAGTACATTGCTTCAAACTCAAAAGGCGATACATAACCCAGTGCACTGTGTACACGCTTTTTATTGAACCAATCTACCCAGTTTAGTGTCGCAAGTTGTACATCTGCTAAACCTTGCCAATCTGCTTTTAAATATTCAATCACCTCTGTTTTGTATAAGCCATTCACCGTTTCAGCCAAAGCATTATCGTATGAATCACCAGTCGTACCGACTGATGCTCGTAAATTTGCAGCTTCTAAACGATTGGTATAGCGAATAGAAAGATATTGAACACCTCTATCGGAATGATGAATCACATTCTTTGGCATGCCTCGATCGTGCAATGCTTGCTCAAGTGCATCGAGCACCATATCTGTATTCATCCGTGTAGATACTTTCCATCCAACAATTGCTCGTGAGAACACATCAATAATAAAGGCGGTATAGACCCAGCCTGAATGAGTTTGAATATACGTAAAGTCACTCACCCACAGTTGGTCAGGATGATCAGCATTAAAATTACGTTTCACTAAATCATCTGCTCTTTTTTGATCATCTCGGCTACGGGTGGTTTGTTTATTCTTACCACGCCAAACACCTTGTATAGCTAGCTTCTGCATCAATCGAGCAACTGTACAACGTGCGATAACATAACCTTCACGTTTCAATTGTTGCCAGACCTTACGCACACCATATCGACCTGAACTTTCTTTCCAAATTCGTTGAATTTGTTCAGCATGATGCTCATCATGTAGATCTCGTTTCGCTCGATGTTCTGGATTGTCAGCGAGATCTAAAGTTCGGTAATAGGTTGAAGCTGCGATCGGTAAAATCCTACAAATCGCATCAACACCATATCGATCTTTATTGTTATGGATAAAATCCACCATTATTTGTGTGGGCGGTCGAGCTCCGCCTGGGCGAAAAAAGCGGCTGCTTTACGTAGAATCTCATTGGCGCGTTGCAGTTCTTTATTTTCGCGTTCGAGTTGTTTGATACGTTCTTGGTCTGAAAGCTGCTGTACTTTAACTGGATTTTGTTTATCTAAATATTTTTGATACCAAACACGAAGTGTTTCAGGAGTACAACCAATCTTAGGCGCAATTGCTGTGATCGCAGCCCAATTCGATGGATAATCTTTTTCGGATTCAATCAATAATTGAACCGCTCTATCTCTGATTTCAGGGGTGTATTTTACTTTTTTCATCGGGACATTCTCTCAAGAAAAGTGGTCTCCGACAAACCCGGTACGGTTCAAGTAGATGTTTTGGCGAGTAAACTACCAGCTTAAACCGACGCTTAAATGTATGAGAGTGCTGCCTGAAATTTTGAATGAAAGGCAGCACTTTAACGCTTTGAGGTTTGTCAGAGGCTTTTTATTCAAGTTGGGCTACTTTATTTATTGGCTTAATCCCATCATTTAAATGGGTCAATATCCAAAACAGGGCAGGGTAAATATACGAATGCAACTATTTACATGCTTTATATTGAACTAATCTATATAATTTACTGTCGCATTTGTACATCTGCTAAACCCTGCCAATCTGCTTTTAAAATATTCAATCATTGCTATTTTGTATGAGCCATTCACTGTTTTAGCCAATGCGTTCACGACCATGTCAATAGTCATACATGTTTATACTTTCCATCCAACAATCGCTCGTGAAAATACATAAATAATAAAAGTGGTATAGAACAAGCCCGAATGTGTTTAACCATCACTCAAGTCGCAAGATGAAATAATTTTTTTATAAAAATAGACGACTGGTCTATTTTTATGTATAGTTAGCACATGGTGCAGTCAAAAGCCGCAGTGTTGTCCAATTTTTTAAAGTTTATTTGATGAATAACGGTGGTTTTTCAAATCAATTAGCTGATCATCCTAGGATAAAAATATGCTGAATTTTAACTTTTATAATCCGACCCGCATTATTTTTGGTGGCGATACAATAGCTAAAATCAATGACTATGTGCCTACAGAAGCAAAAGTATTAATGTTGTTTGGCGGTGAAAGTGCACGTAAGAATGGTACTTTAGCTGAGGTGCGTGAAGCATTAGGTGCAAGAGAAATTTATGAATTTGGCGGAATTGAGCCGAATCCGAGTTATGAAACCCTCATGAAAGCTGTAGAGCTGATTCGTGAACAAAAGATTGATTTCTTGATGGCTGTCGGTGGTGGATCGGTAATTGATGGTACTAAATTTATTGCAGCAGCAGTCAATTATACAGGGGATACATGGGAGATTTTAGAAACCCATGGTACTAAAATTACTCAAGCTTTGCCTTTTGCGAGTGTACTCACCCTTCCGGCAACTGGTTCAGAAATGAATAGCGGTGGGGTAGTAACCAGAAAATCGACCCAAGCCAAATTGTCATTTAGCAGCCCCTATGTTTTTCCGCAATTTTCCGTACTGGATCCGAATAAAACTTTTAGCTTGCCGACGCGCCAGTTAGCAAATGGCGTGGTCGATGCATTTGTTCATGTCATGGAACAGTACTTAACTTACCCTGTGAATGCACAAGTACAAGATCGTTTTGCCGAAGGTCTATTGCAAACTTTGATTGAGATTGGACCGAAAATCTTGGAAGATTCAGCAGATTATGACACGCGTGCGAATTTGATGTGGGCTGCTAGCATGGCACTGAATGGGCTAATTGGAGCTGGTGTACCACAAGATTGGTCAACCCATTTGATTGGACATGAGCTCACCGCTTTACATGGTATTGATCATGCTCGTACCTTGGCCATTGTGTTGCCGGCCAATCTACAAGTGCGTCGTCAAGAGAAGCGAGAAAAATTACTACAGTATGCAGCTCGAGTTTGGCAGATTGTCGAAGGTGATGAAGAACAACGTATTGATGCTGCTATTGCTCGTACTCGGGCCTTCTTTGAGCAACTTGGATTGCCGACCCGTCTTAGCGATTATGGACTGGGGGAGACAGATATTGAGATCATCATTACGCAACTTAAATCACACAATCTTACACAGCTAGGCGAACATAAAACTGTTTCATTAGAGATCAGTCGCCAAATTCTCGAGGCGAGTATCTAAATAAGCGTATCTGTCATGGTCACGATACACGACAAGTGATCATGCAACAGTGCTCCTCATTCCTGAAAAATATCGGAGAAATAACATGAAAATTTTAATCGTTTTAACCTCACATGATCAACTTGGCAATACTGGTAAGAAAACAGGTTTCTGGCTAGAAGAGCTTGCTGCACCATATTACGCCTTTATTGACTCTGGTGCTGAGGTTACGCTGGCGTCGCCCCAAGGCGGGCAGCCACCACTAGATCCGAAAAGTAATTTAGCCGATGCGCAAACTGAAACCACTCATCGTTTTGAAGCTGATCCAACTGCAATGCAAGCATTGGCACAGACGCATAAACTTAGCGAAATTTCTGTAGCTGATTATGATGCAGTGTTTTATCCAGGCGGGCATGGCCCATTGTGGGATTTAGCAGAAGATCCGATTTCAATTTCTCTGATTGAACAGGCGATTCAGTCTGGCAAACCTTTTGCAGCAGTGTGTCATGCCCCAGGTGTTCTTCGTCATGTGAAAGCGAGTAATGGAGCGCCTTTAGTTAGCGGTAAATTAGTGACTGGTTTCACCAATACTGAGGAGGCTGCTGTAGGTTTGACTGAAATTGTACCATTTTTAGTCGAAGACATGCTTAAAGAAAACGGTGGTCATTATTCTAAAATGGATGATTGGCAAGTACATGTTCAAGCAGATGGCTTGCTGGTTACTGGACAAAATCCAGCATCTTCTGCTGCAACTGCCTCAGCATTACTTCAATTGTTGAAATAAAGAGTAGCTAGTGCCTGTTGTGGTGCTTAGTAGTGAATAAACTTCTAACTCTGAGCAACTGGCTCAATAAGCAAAATAACCCTCACTTAATGGTGAGGGGCCTGAGTGAATAGCTTTCCTTCCTTTATTTTTCTATATACAGGAAGGAAGGTTATTTTTTTAGGGGCTTAGGAAGTTACCATACTTTGTAATATGTTTAACTTCCTAAGCCCCTTTAATTTTTATGAATCTTCACTTTTTAATAGAAATTTAGTTGCTCTCAGAGCTTGATGTAATGGTGTTTTATCTTTTTGCAACTTACTCAGTAATGCTGCACCTAACCACATTTGGTAAAGTACTTGTGCTAACGTCGAGGCCTCAGTATCTGCTTGGATAGATTGATCCTGTTTACCCAAATCAATTAAACCAGCAATACGTTGGATTACATCATCGACGCCAGCGGACATAATAGAGCGCATATCTTCGGATAGATCGGCAACTTCTGCGGCAAGTTTCACAATTAAACAGCTATCCGCCCAACCACACTGTGTTTCAGGATCTTCTATCCATAAATTAAAATACTCAATCAGCTTTTGATAAGGCGATTTATCACTACGCCATACATCATTTAAACGGACTTGGTAATTATCTACATAATGCTGTACCAATTCACATCCGAAAGCTTCCTTAGATTGGAAATAATGATAAAACGAGCCTTTAGGGATCTCACAGCTCTGTAAAATTTCCTGTAATCCTACACCGGTAAAACCTTTATGCAAAATCAGGTCTGAACTGGTGTTAAGAATGTGTAAGCGCTTCGCTTCAGACTTTTTAATAGGAGTAGGCTTCATATTAATTATTTACTCTATTGTAAAAATAGACCAGTCGTATTGTTTTTTATTATAACTCATCTACAATGGATGTAAAGAAATTTTAATCTTAATTTTTGATTGTGAAGAGAAATACTTCTAAATAAAACATGGAGTTATATGTGTGAAAACAGTTATTAATCAACGCATCGTTTTAGCTAAACGGCCAGTGGGTGAGCCAAAACACAGCGATTTTCGTATTGAGCAAGTTGAGCTCAATGAACTTAAACAAGGCGAGATATTGTTAAAAACCATTTACTTGTCACTCGATCCTTATATGCGTGGTCGCATGAGTGATGCTTCTTCATATGCAGCACCAGTGAAACGAGGCAAATATGTTAGTTCCGACTTAATTTGGCACAGAGCTTGAAAAAGAAGAAATTACCGATTTTGATTAGAGGTGTCGAATCTCTATCAATAAAGCTAACTTTTCATGTTGCATACTAACGCCGCCATAAACGGCGCGAGCTTGCGAGCGTGGCGACCGAAGGGAGCGAATTTGATGGCTTTGTTAGCTTAATAACCCACAACTCCCTTGCACTCACCATTTATCATTGTCCCGTAACACTTTTTTCGGAGTACATTACTTGGGCTTGGGTTAATAGTGCCAGCACAGCGACCGCTAACCACCGCCCCTATGCATTCGCTAGAATTATAAATTGGAGTTCCTGATTTTTGGTTGTTATTAAAAGAAGGCTGGTTCAATGGCATAGGGATGTACCGGTACTGAGCCGCCGCTTGTTGATTTGCCGCCTGCATTCCTTCACCAACTGCCGTGGCTATTGCAGCGGTTGCCTCTAAAGCTCTCGCCCAAGTCTCAGCTCTTTCTCTTCTAGAAATTTCAACCACCTTCAAGCCAAGCTGGTAGTCGCCCTCCATACCCTCAGTCTCAATGACTATGGTCGGGCGTAATTTTTCACACCACTCCATGTTCTCTTCGCGAGTGTTCGAGCGTGATTTCGTATAGATGGTTTTGTATGTATTGTTGTAAAGATCAGAATCAAGCTCCATCACAGTTAAGAGTTTTGAAGCAGCAATTCGATAATTAATGTAATCCCTGTCATTTTCGTTTATTGCGAGACAGTCAGCACTCAAGACGTCATAGGCAGCCATGTATTTACCATACTGATCCCAACCTTTGGCTTTTTGTAATGCGCAACCAGAGGTTGCTGCGATAGCTGCACCAAAAATGGTCAGAATTATGAATTTTCTCATTTAATACTCCAATGTTGCTTTTAAAGCTAACGCCGGAGTTAAGCCGCCGCGCGTAGCGCGGTCGGCTTGAACGAATTGTTAGACATCATTTACCAACTGACTTGATGATCTCGCCTTTCACAAAGCGAATAAATTCTTCCAAGTGATCTGCGCGTGAGGCCAAGTGATCTTCTTTTTGTCCCAGATAAGCTTGCTTAGCTTCAAGTAAGACGGGCTGATACTGGGCAGGTAGGCGTTTTATTGCCCAGTCGGCAGCGACATCCTTCGGCGCGATTTTGCCGGTTATTGCGCTGTACCAAATGCGGGACAACGTAAGCACTACATTTCGCTCATCGCCGGCCCAGTCGGGCTGCGAGTTCCATAGCTTCAAGGTTTCCCTCAGCGCCTCGAATAGATCCTGTTCAGGAACCGGGTCAAAGAATTCCTCCGCTGCCGGACCTACCAAGGCAACGCTATGTTCTCTTGCTTTTGTAAGCAGGATAGCTAGATCAATGTCGATCATGGCTGGCTCGAAGATACCCGCAAGAATGTCATTGCGCTGCCATTCTCCAAATTGCAGCTCGCGCTTAGCCGGATAACGCCACGGGATGATGTCGTCATGCACGACAAGGGTGACTTCTATAGCGCGGAGCGTCTCGCTCTCGCCAGGGAAAGCCGAAGCCTCCATAAGGTCATTGAGCAATGCTCGCCGCGTCGTTTCATCAAGCTTTACGGCCACAGTAACCAACAAATCAATATCGCTGTATGGCTTCAGGCCGCCATCCACTGCGGAGCCGTACAAATGCACGGCCAGCAACGTTGATTCCAGATGGCGCTCAATGACGCTTAGCACCTCTGATAGTTGGTTCGAAATTTCGATGGTCACCGCTACCCTCATGATGTCTAACTACAGTTATACGGCAAATTTGCCGCATAACCAAAATGAATTTGCAACATAACTATTTTGACATCCTATTTTTTTCTCGTTATATTTCAAATACCTTAAAGATTAAAAACATACTTGTCAAGTTGTGATAATCCAAAATTACACGCATAAGCAACCACCAAAATTATTAGAAAAAGTCGCTTATACAGGACGATACAGACATTTAAGCCTATCAACAGAACGAGCTTATATCCAATGGATTAAACGCTACATCCTTTATCATAACAAACAACACCCAAGTATTTTAAACGAAACACAAATTAAAAGTTATCTGTCATATTTAGTGAGTAATAACGGCGTGAGCAAATCAACCCACAAACGAGCACTCAGTCTATTATTCTTTCTTTACCACGATGTATTAAATATCACTCTGCCATATATTGATAGGGGCTTAGGAAGTTAAGCATATTTAAAATTATGGTAACTTCCTTATATGAAAGCAAAAATAGATGCTATTCCCGTTCTAGAATCGCAGGGTAATCCTCCCATAAATAACCGAAGTTAAAAGTAGAGGTTAAGCAGCCATTAGAGGTGGCTTTCCTTTGTTAGCTTGATGTGGTCTTTCATGGTTGTAATGCCACAACCAGTTTGTTGCATAATCTTGTACTTCATCCAAAGTATCAAATAAATGCTTGCTCAGCCAACTATAACGTATGGTCCGATTATAGCGTTCAATATACGCATTCTGCTGTGGCTTACCCGGTTGAATATATTCAATACGAATACCGCGCTCAGTAGCCCAGCGCACAAATTCGTGACTGATAAATTCGGGACCATTATCGCATCGGATCACTAACGGTTTTTCTCTCCACTCCAGCAATTGATTCAACGTACGAATAACCCTGATTGTGGGCAATGAGAACCCTGCGTCAATGGCTATAAATTCGCGGCGGTAATCATCAATCACATTCAATAATCGAAACTTGCGACCATCGGAAAGCTGATCATGCATAAAATCTAATGACCAAACCTGATTTTCTCGGATTGGTTCTTTCAATGGTTCAGGCGCATGCCGTTTTAGTCTTCTTCTCGGTTTAATACGCAGATTCAGTGCCAACTCACAGTAAATGCGGTAAACCCGCTTGTGATTCCAGCAGCAACTCTCAACATGCCGTAAATACGAGAAGCACAAACCAAAGCCCCAATCGGAATTTTCCTCAGTGAGTTCAATGAGCTGTTCAGCAATGAGTGCATTGTCATCGCTGAGTTTGGCTTGATAGCGGTAGCAGGTTTCACTAATGCCAAATGCTTTACAAGCCAAACGAATACTAATGGCATGCTGGGCAACTGCCTGTTGTGCCATCTTACGCCGGCAAGATGGCTTTACCCTTGCGCAGCAGTGCTGCTCATTGCCATCGCTTCCTGGATGATTTCGGTATTTTAATCGCTCTTCCGCATACATCTTTTTAAGTCTGGTATTTTCGGCTTCTAGCTCTTTCAGTCGAGCCATTAATGATGTATCCATACCACCATATTTGGCACGCCATTTATAAAAGGTAGCATTACTCATGCCGTGTTCACGGCAAAGGGTCGCTACAGGTGTGCCAGATTCTGCCTGTTTCAAGATGGACATGATCTGACTGTCAGTAAATTTAGATGTTTTCATGCAGAATCTCCTGCTCGTATCTTAAGAGAAAATTCTACTTTTAGATCCTATTATTTTTAGGGGGGATTACCCAGCAAGATTAAATTATTCCTCGGAGTATTAAACAAGTAAACTACATCATTTTACTAACATAAACATATATATGTAAAAATCACGCCCCAGTTTAACTGGCAATAGTTTTTGAATCCTTGTATTAAAACTTAAACGAATCTAGCAATTCTTTATTTGATGTTAATACTCATCCAGTATTGAGGTTTTTTATCTTTTCTTGCTTGTGATCTAGGTTGAAATACTCTAATTTCATACTCACCTGACGCAGGTAAAATATAAATACCATTATCATCAAGCTCTGGAGAATATTCTCCAAGATTGATGGAGTCTTTTAATTGATTACCCCATAAGTAAGTTTCAACATTTCCTCCAGTCAACTTCACTTTTAACTTTTGCCCTTTTTTAGCATAAAATTTGTAGGAATCATACTTGTATCCATCTATCCTTCCGTAATAATTTGCAGAATAAGCTTTTTTTGCAAACTTAACTACAACAGTCTTTCGTATATCATTGTTATCATTTGCAAGTACGGCAGGGTTAAGCATACTTAAAGTTAGAGCCATACAAGCACCAGCTAGTAGTTTCGTATTCGCTATTTTCATAAGTTACCTTAATAATTGTATACCTCACTACATAATAACATATGAACCCTTGATCCTAGACAGTATCGTGGACAAACAACTCCTCGTTTGCGAGCAGCTAAAAAAGATCATCTGTTTCAAATTTCTTTTGTAATTCTACTTTTTCCTCGCCAACAATGTCGCAAAACGCTGTTTAATTCGATTACCATCTGCATCCGTACGGTGCAATTCACCGACATTTTCATTGTATTTCACAATATCCCAATCAGCATAATAAGCACTTAACTCACCCGCTTTAAAACTAAAAGGGAAGTCCTGTTGCACGGGGTAATCTTCAGTATCCATTGCGCAAACAATTAAGTTAAAGCCTTGAGGTTTGGTCGCTTGCTGCATGTGCTGAATAAGGGGAGGGATAGTTTCAGGCGCCAAAAACATCATTACTACTATACAGTTGATGAAGTCATATTCACCAGTAATAGTGGCATCCTGATTCAAGTCCCGAACAGCAGTTTGAATAGATGAAATCTGTTCTGCAGCAATAATTTCATTTAATTTTTGGATACTCACTGGGTTCACATCCCAAGCATCCACTTGAAAACCATTTTGGCTCAAATACAGCGCATTTCGGCCTGTACCACAGCCAACATCCAAAGCTTTACCCGCGTTTAACTGCGGAAGCGCCTCTAAAATTTCAGAATGTGTTGGGCTTAATTTGTATTTTTTAACAAAATAATCTTTAGGCAAACAATAAAAACTGAGCTGACATTCAATATCATCACTGGCAGATACAATTTTATGCCACACTTGTGGTTCAATAAAAGGTGGTTGATTTTCCATAGAAAAAATATGCTCAGATTGTACTTCGCCAGATTCTTGCAGCATCGAAAAATGCAATTCACCTTTTAAAATAGTCAACTTTGCCCATGTGCCGACTTGGGTATTGTGTTGTTTTTTGAACCCTTGTGGAATTGAGTCATAATTCCAAATTGGAAGTTGCTTATAACAGATCAATTCTTGTTGCATCATAAACTCCAGTTGAGCCAATTCTGATGAGGTAAAACTTCATATTGATTCGGGTCTTATATAGATGGATAAATATCATCCACATCTCAGCATAACATTGCAGACCTGTTTCAGCTATCTTCTGAGTTTTATTCATCTCATTAAAACTAAAATTATTTAAACAACGTTGATGGTTAAAAATACCAAACTGGAAAAATATTCACCATAAATTGCATGATTTTCATGTCTATTCAGTTGTGAATGTTTTACCATAAGCCGTTTAAATTCATTGAATTATTCCGTGTTTATTCAAGCCAATCAGTACGTTATTCCAACACAGCAGCATGATTATCCTGAATGGCATCGTGGGCGTGAGCGTTATGCACTTTGGTATTTGACTGTTCAAAATCTAGCTTTAGAGTGCTATTTACAAGAATTAAAACAGCAATTTTCAGACGTGTTATTTCGCCCCAATACACGTCAGTTTCATATCACTTTATATATTTGTGGATTTTATGCAGCAAAAAAATATTGGGAAGATGACTTTCTCGAATCACAGTTTCAACAACAAGTTCAGGCCTTAGGGCAGATGCAACTCAAGCCTTTTCAACTAAAAGTGGGCGGCATTAATAGCTTTGATAGTGCTTTATTTGTAAAGGTGCGGGACCAATCACAGCAACTGGCACACATACGTCAGGCACTTGGCGTTGGCGGGGCTGAAATCGCAGCTTTGCAGTATCATCCACATATTACTTTGGGCTTATATCAAACAGCGTGTTCAACTAATTTGATTTTGCAGCGTATTCAAAATCTTCCTGTTCACTATTTCGATTTAGGTATCCAGTATTTAAATTTTGGTTATTATCAGGCACACACTTTACAAGGTCGGTTATTTAGCACGCATCAATTTCCTTTGGAGCAAATGTGATTCAATTTATTTTGGGTGGTGCACGTTCAGGTAAAAGCCGTTTGGCTGAACAAATCGCGCAGCAACTTGGCAAAACCGTCATTTATGTGGCAACCGCCCAAGCGGGCGATGCAGAAATGCAGGCGCGGATTCAGCATCATCGACAACAGCGTCCGCAGACTTGGCAGTTGTGCGAAGAGCCTTTGTATTTAGCGCAGCAATTAAAGGTGTTGGATCATCCTAATACTGTGATTTTAGTGGATTGCCTAACCTTGTGGATGAGTAATCTGTTGATGCAATCTGCAGAAAACTTTGCCGAACAACAAATTTCAGCATTGCTCGAAATTTTACCTCAGTTGCAAGCCGATATTATTTTAGTGAGTAATGAAACAGGTTTGGGCGTTGTGCCTATGGGCGAAATAACCCGAAAATTTGTCGATGAAACAGGGAGATTACATCAACTATTGGGGAAAATTGCAGACAAAGTCCTGTTTTGCGTGGCAGGTTTTCCAATGCTTTTAAAAGGAGAGAATTAATGACTTGGTGGTTTGCAGCGTGTCAAAAGCCGAACGAACACATGAAACAGCAGGCAATTGCACGTCAACTTCAATTGACCAAACCCACAGGTTCATTGGCAACATTGGAAAATATTGCGATTCAATTGGCAGCTTTGCAAGGGACAACGCAGCCAAATATTGAACGTCTGTGGATATGTATTTTCGCGGGCGATCATGGCGTGATGGAGGAAAATATTTCTGCCTATCCACAAGCTGTGACTCGGCAGATGCTACAAAATTTTGCTACGGGTGGGGCATGTATCAGCGTCATCGCCCGACAATATCAGGCGCATTTGCAAGTGGTCGATTGCGGTACGGTTGGGGACGCCTACGAATATGCAGGAGTCGAACGGCATTGTATTCGTGCAGGCACAGCGAATTTTGCCAAAGCCTGTGCCATGACTGAACAAGAGTGTGCAGATGCGATGGCACTTGGACGCCAAAGTGTGGAAGATGCCATTGCACAGCAGGCCTCGATTTATGTCGCAGGTGAAATGGGCATCGGAAATACTTGTTCGGCATCAGCTTTATCTTGCTTTTTATTACAAGAACCTGCTGAAGCCTTGACTGGAGTAGGCACAGGAATTGACACTGCGCAATTGCAACATAAAAAACAGGTGATTGATGCTGCTTTAGCTCTGCATCAAAATTATGTACAACATGATGCTTTTAAAGCTTTATGTGCAGTGGGTGGATTGGAAATCGCTGCAATGGTAGGTGCGTATATTCGCTGTGCACAGTTGGGCTTGCCAATGGTGGTCGATGGTTTTATCAGTAGTGCTGCTGCATTGGTTGCCGTGCGTTTAAATCCTCAAGTCCGTGAATGGATGTTATTTGGGCACCAATCGGCTGAATTTGGACATCGTCGTTTATTAGAAGCTTTAGATGCACAAGCCTTGCTGCATCTAAATTTACGTTTAGGTGAGGGGAGTGGCGCGGGAGCTGCATTGGGCATCATCCAACTGGCCTGCGCCTTGCATAATCAAATGGCGACTTTTGCTGAAGCTGCGGTTATAGGTGAGAAAGTATCTTCATGATCATGTTGGATTTGTTAAGACATGGCGAAACTGAGTTGGGACATACTTTGCGTGGTTCAACCGATGATGCTTTGACTTTAGAAGGTTGGCAAGACATGCAGCGGACTTTAGACACGGCAATAGCTACAGGGCAACGATGGGATATGGTGGCGAGTTCACCTTTACAGCGCTGCTTACAGGTTGCCCAGTTCGTTGCTCAAGTACAACAATTACCACTGTATATTGATGCACAATTTCAGGAAATGCATTTTGGTGAATGGGAAGCAATTTCCACCCAAGCTTTATATGAACAATACCCTGAAGATTTAGCTAAATTTTGGATGACACCGACTCAGTTTGTTCCACCACAAGCAGAATCTTTGCTCAATTTTCAGCAGCGTGTTTTGCAAGGTTTGTCCGATCTAAACCAATATTTACAACAACTTGAGCAACAACCTAAACGTGTGCTATTGGTCACGCATGGCGGGGTAATTAAACTGCTCAAAGTATTGGCGCAGAAACGCCCCTTAGATGATATTTTAAAAATGTCTGCAGCGTTGGGTCAATTGAGTTCATTCCAATTACATCCCAATGGAAAGATTGCTATGCAGGGACAAACATGACACCTTTTTGGATCGCTTTGCAATTTCTAAGCACTTTTCCTGTTTCTTTAAAACAGATGCCAACTGCAGCGCAAAACGCACAATCATTGTTGTTTTATCCGCTTGTTGGCTTATTAATCGGGGCTGTGCTTTGGGGAATGGCGCATTTATTGCAATTTCTGCCTTTGGTGCTCAGTAGCAGCTTAATTTTAGTGCTATGGATTTGGCTAACAGGCGGTTTACATTTAGATGGGCTGGCGGATACTGCCGATGCATGGGTCGGCGGTTTTGGCGATCCTGAACGTAGCTTAGACATCATGAAAGACCCAAGCAGCGGCCCGATTGGGGTATTGAGTTTGCTGATCTGCTGCTTATTAAAATGGTCTGCAGTGTATGTATTGCTTGAGCAACAGTATTTAGCATTTTTGCTGTTTGTACCTGTATTGGGACGATTAAGTGCTTTGGTTTTATTTTTAAGCACGCCTTATTTGCGTGCCAACGGTTTGGGTACTTCTATTCAGGCGAATTTACCCAAAATAGGCACAAAAATTGTGATTGCATTGACCTTGTTTGCTACTGTGTTTTGGGGATGGATGGGCTTGGTAGCCGTTCTGACTTTTATTCTCAGCACCTTGTATTTGCGATATAAATTTATGCAGCGTTTAGGTGGAATTACAGGCGATACCGTTGGCGCGAGTATTGAAATAACAGAAAGCATGATGTTATTGGCTATTGCGATTCTTTGGTTTTTAATACATTAGCTTTTAAACATTTTTTTCTTGTTTCAAGAGCGTTAAAAATTTATATAAATTAAGTGATTGAATTTGCATGTATTTATGCACTCAATTTTAGCCAACATGTAGATGAATTTGTCATTTGTCGGAAAGTTTCTAAATTAGATTTGCAATTTTTTTAAATTATGATAATAGTAATTTATATCTATCAGCCTTGATGGCATTTGTATCTCAGGATGAGATCGCAAACGTGATGTATAAATTTCAAAAGGAATGTCATTTATGATCAAACTGTTAAAGAAAATTTTCTGTATCCATATTTATGAATATGACGCAATGGAAGAAATCGGGGCGCATTTAGAGTGTCGCAAGTGTGGGGATTCTAAGTCACAATAATTTTAAGTATTGAATCTGTATTAAAACCAAGTGAGTCTTTATGGCTCACTTTTATATTTTAGGCTAACAGCTTGAATATTTTGCTTAATCTTGCCTGCATTTAATCATCTTAAAACTAGATTTATCATTCCTGCAGCTTTTGCTAGAGATACTTTTTATCCTGTGCGAGGTTTGGTTTATGCAAGCGTGATTAAATTTTCTATCTTCTGCATACTTTATCCGACAAAGTATTCCGCTTAAAATCTTGTAATCAGAAATATTGAACCGACCGTATCTATGACTAAAAACTTTCAAGAAAAAACGTATATTGTAGATGACAATCTGACAGATACTTTGACTTGGTTGCTGCATCATCAGGATTGTTATGATCGGTTTTATTATGATGCAATTCAGCAACAACTGACGGTAGAACATGCCAACGGGGTAGATATCATTAAAGCAGGGCAGTATTTGAATGCCAGTTACGGAATTTTAATCACTTCTTAAAAGCATTGCCGAACAGACTTATTTTGCTGGATAAAGATTAAATGTGACACAAAAAACAAAGTCCCTTTACGGGACTTTTATATTTGGATGGAAGCCAAGAACTTTAAGCCATTGCCATCGCATCTACCGACAATTCCGAAACCGTTGGCTTGGCACGTTCAGGAACTAAACCTAGTTTTTGGAACAATTGTTTGTCTTTGCCTTCGCCTGCGTTTGGTGTGGTCAACAGTTTTTCACCTGAGAATAACGAGTTCGCACCTGCCATAAATGCCAGTGCCTGATCTGAGTCAGACAACGATTCACGTCCTGCAGATAAACGAATATAACTGTTTGGCATAATAATACGCGCCACTGCAATAGTACGAATCCATTCAATGACATCCAGTTTTTCGACTTTAGCCAGTGGTGTGCCTTCAATTGGAACCAACATATTGATTGGCACAGATTCAGGGTGCAACGGCAAAGTTGCCAATTCATGCAATAAACCAATACGGTCTTGAGTGTCTTCACCTAAACCAACAATACCGCCACTGCACACTTTCATACCTGTTTGACGGACAATATCCAACGTATTTAGGCGGTCATCAAAGCTGCGGGTACTGATGACATTAGGATAATATTCACGCGAGGTGTCTAGGTTGTGGTTGTAATAATCTAAGCCCGCATCTTTTAAACGTTCTGCCTGAGATTGGTTTAACATCCCCAAAGTCATGCAAGTTTCTAAGCCGAGTGCTTTGACTTCACGCACCATTTCTAAAACATACGGCATATCGCGTTCATGCGGATTACGCCATGCAGCGCCCATACAAAAACGTGAAGAACCTGATGCTAAAGCTTCTTTAGCCTCTTGAATGACTTTATCAACCGCAATGCGTTTTTCAGCTTCAAGCTGTGAATTATAATGTGCAGACTGCGAGCAATATTTGCAGTCCTCAGGGCATTTACCTGTTTTAATCGACAATAAGGTACTGACTTGTACAGTATTGGCAGCAAAATGTTGGCGATGCACACGCTGTGCTTCAAAGACTAAATCCAGAAAAGGCTGTTCGTATAACTGCTGAATTTCTTCTCGAGTCCAATCATTGCGTACTGACATAAGTAAAAGTCCATGATCCCTATTATTCATAGTCTGTATCATACACAAATAGTTTGAATCAGAAAGGCATAATCTCCCAATTTCATAGTAAATATTCAACAGAATAAAAATAAAATCATGCAGTCTATTTAGTTGCAAACTTAAGCAATTTTTCTGATATTTCGCTGCAAAATTTATTTTTATGGATTATTATTTTGCTATGAATTGGTTGCTAAAATTTAGTTAATTGCATAAATTGGCAAGAAAGCTGCACTCAAAATATCGCACTATTTTGGTTGTTATTTTTGTTTAAATTTTAGGCTGTTTAAGCAATTGTTCCTGAATGGCCCAATCCATATGGATTTGCACAATCTCATCATGCTGTGCTCCCGTTTGCTGCAAAGTTTGCAAAATCTGTGCTGAAAAAGGGGCATTTCCAAGCCCGATGGCAATATTACGCATAAAACTTTGATAGCCTGTGCGACGCAATGGACTACCTTCAGTTTTGGCTAAAAACGTACTTTCATCCCATTGCCATAAATCTAGCAAGCTGACCTGATCTAAGGCATGTCGAGGATGAAAATCATCCACCGTGGTGACTTGGGCAAAGCTATTCCACGGGCAAATCAGTTGGCAATCATCACAACCAAACACACGATTACCAATGCCACGGCGTAATTCTTCAGGAATCACACCTTGATATTCAATGGTTAAATAAGCGATACATTTGCGCGCATCCAACATATAAGGTTCAACAATGGCCTGTGTTGGGCAAATGTCGATGCAGGCTGTGCAAGAACCGCAATGCGAAGTTGCAGGTGCATCAAAAGGTAAATCTAGTGAAGTAAACAACTCACCCAATACAAAAAAAGATCCAGATTTTTTATGAATTAGTAAGGTGTGTTTGCCTGTCCAACCCATGCCTGCACTTTCTGCAAGCGGCTTTTCAAAAATTGGGGCTGAGTCGGCAAAAGGGCGTGATTCAAACTCGCCCACTTTTTCACGAATACGTGTCGCAAGGGTTTTTAGGCGTCCGCGCATGACTTTGTGATAATCGCGTCCACGTGCATAACGGGCTATAATTGCAGAGTTAGGTGCATCGGGAATATGCCTTGGACGTGGTGTTTCCACCAAATAATTCATGCGCACACAAATAATGCTTTTGGTATTCGGGACTAATAGTGTGGGATTGGCGCGCTTGTCTAAATTTTCTTCCAGAAACTTCATATCGCCATGATAGCCACGTTTTAAATATTCCTGAAAACGTGCTAATTCTGCTTGAGCATCTGGTTTGGCAATGACACAATCAGCAAAACCAAGCGCCAAAGCTTGCGCTTTAATCCACGTTTTCAAGGCGACTAGATCGTCTTGATACAGAGAAATTTGTGCTGAAGTGGTGGATTTTGCCATAACAAAATAGAAGGGAAGAAAATGCCGCAGCAAGTGTACCATAGCCCTGTTTATCATAGCCAAAGTATTCAAGCATGGGAGCAACGCTGGTTTGCTCGCCAAAACAGTTCTTATGGTTTAATGCAGCAAGTAGCGTGGACACTGCATTTACAACTTCGCAAAATTTTTGCCGCACAGCCATCTACAATACAAAAAATTGCCGTGTGTTGTGGACAAGGCAATAACGCGGGTGATGGTTATTTAACTGCAAAATATTTAAAACAAGCAGGTTTTCAAGTCGATATTTATGCTATAACGCGCGGTACATCGTCAGATTTACATCAGGCTTTTTTAGAAGCTGAGGCAGAACAAGTTAATATAATTCAAGGTTTTGTATTCCAGAAAAAATATGACTGCTACATTGATGCATTATTTGGGATTGGTTTAGATCGTCCTTTAAATGATGAATGGCAGTCGATTATTCACACAATGAATCAACAAGCAGGCTTAAAAATTGCCGTTGATATTCCAAGCGGTTTAAATTCCAACACGGGGCAGCCATTGCCGTGTGCGATTAAAGCTGATTACACCTTTACAGCCTTAGGCTTGAAAGCAGGCCTATTTACAGGGCAAGCACAGGAATATACGGGGCAAGTCGATGTGCTGGATTTGATTCCAGCCGATTCAGAACTCAAAGCTTTGGCAAAACTCACTTCAACGACGATTCAACTACCCGCGCGGCAGGCTTTTGGACACAAGGGCAATTATGGGCATGTGTTGATTGTGGGCGGGCACGCACAAATGGGGGGCGCTGTAATGATGGCTGCAGAAGCCGCATCGAGCGCAGGTGCAGGGAAAGTGACCGTAGTTTGTCATGCTAAACATCATGTGGCGATTTTAAGCCGTGCGCCAAATTTAATGCTGCGTGATATTGATGCACTGTCTAAGGCAGAGATTCAGCAATTAATTTCACAGGTGGATGCCGTAAGTTTAGGCATGGGACTTGGTCGGGATGCTTGGGCGGAGCAACATTATACAAATTGGTTTACAGCTTTAAATCAGTCAGATGTTGAGGTGGTTTATGATGCAGATGCCTTATGGTTTTTGGCCAAGCAAGCGCATTCATTGCATCAGCCAGCCCAATTAAAACTAAATAGTTATGCCACACCTCATTCAGGTGAAGCTGCGACTTTGCTGAATACTACGGTTGCAGCCATTGAAGCAGACCGTATTGCCGCGATTCAGCAATTGCAGCAACGCTATGCAGGCGAATGGGTGTTAAAAGGTTCTGGCAGTTTGACTTTGCAAGCAGCATCTACAGAACCGCAAACTAGCGCATTGTGGATTTGTACTGCAGGCAATCCTGGTATGGGTACAGGCGGTATGGGGGATGTGTTGGCAGGTATGATCGCCAGTTTAAAAGCCCAGTTTCACAATCAAATTCAATTACATGAAATTGTCATGTTACATGCCTTGGCAGGGGATATGTTGGCACAGCAGGGCATGCGCGGTTTGCAGGCACAGCACATGAGCCAAGCGATTTATCAAGTTGTAAATCAGTAAAATATAAGCGATGACGACACTGATTTAGCGACGTCTGGAATTTGAGCGACTACGTCCACGTGCCATACCGCCCAGGGCGTTTAGCACAGCGAACTTGGTCATGCTACCCGATGCGTGAGCATGACAAATTGCAGCAGCCAAAGCATCGGCAGCATCTTGTTGGGGTTTGATGGTTAGATTTAATAATTTCATGACCATCATTTGCACTTGTTCTTTATCGGCAGCGCCATAACCCACGACAGACTGTTTAATTTGGCGTGCGGTATATTCAGCCACTTGTAAATCTAAATTTACTAAAGCGGCAATCGCTGCACCACGAGCCTGTCCCAATTTCAAGGCTGAGTCTGGGTTTTGCGCCATAAACACTTGTTCAACTGCAGCTTCAGTCGGGCCGTGAAATTTCACAATCCGTTCAATCCCTGCAAAAATTCGTTTTAAGCGCTCAGGCATTTCACTGGTTTCGGTGCGAATGGTTCCTGCATCTACAAAACGTAATTTAGCACCATCACGTTCAATAATGCCGTAGCCCGTTAGACGAGAACCAGGGTCGATTCCAATAATAAGTGACATGCCAAGCCTTAAAAATTACATCAAGTTGAATTATAGGAGTTTAAATCTCTTTTGTGTGGAGTAATTTCAAAACATTCGGTCAGTAAGATGCCATTTAAACAATTAGAATGTTTACCTCGCCACATTTTCAATTTTAGACTTCATTTTATTTTAAGTTTTGAGGCGTATATTTTATATACGGTAGCAAATGAGAGCTGCCATGAAGCGGATCATTAGTTTAAACAGTGTGTGAAGTAAATCAAACGAGATGTTTATGCGGTTTGCTTTGCAGCACGTGATCCTGAAACGCCTTTCATTGTAAAGCTTTTGGCATGGTTGGTCGCTGCTTATGCCATTTCTCCCATTGATTTGATTCCAGATTTTATACCTGTTTTGGGCTATTTAAATGACCTGATTTTAGTGCCATTCGGCATCATGTTGGTATTAGTGCCTGCCGAAGTAATCCAGCACTGTCGTTTACATGCAGATGCGATCAGTTAAAAGCTCAGCAGTTATATCGCAGCATCGGTTTTTATTGCGTTGTGGTTGCTGTTAGCGTATGCCGCGTATTTTTATCTTTATCGTTCAAATATATAGACGTATTAAGTCTGTTATTGGGTAATGATGAAAATATTAATGACAGATATAACCTTTAAAAATACAATAATGCCCATATTGAAACAACAGCGAATCAAAAAAGCTTGATCCCGATGAAGCACTTGGTTACTGCATTTTATTTATTTTATTGAGATTAGATTAATTTTCATGAAATTATTTCTTATTGTTCTAATTGGCTTAGTTCTTGAAGTCTTCGTCTGGATTGGTGTGGGCGACCTAGTGGGGAGCATGTGGTACGTGTTCTTTTGGTTTGTCGCTGCTTTCTTCATTGGTTTGAACTTGATTCGTAAATATTCTGCAGGCGTGATGCCACAAATGCAGCAAATGCAAATGGGGCAGATGAGTGCCGATCCTGCGCTGAGCAATAATTTACCTAAAATTTTTGCGGGTTTTTTATTGATGATTCCAGGATTAATTAGCGATGTTTTAGCATTGCTGGTGATGATTCCTGCCGTACAAAATGCCTTTAAAGCGGCAATGATGAAAGCCATGATGAAACGTCAGCAAGCCATGATGGATCAAATGATGGGTGGCATGATGGGCGATATGAATAGCACGGGTAGAGCAGGTCAAAACCCGTTTGCAGATCTAATGCGCCAAATGCAAGACATGCAAAATCAGCAGAGCGGTGGCCGTGATTCCAGTATTATTGATGGTGAGGCTCGCGAAATTCCCCCTGAGGCGAAAAAAATTGAAATGAAAGATGTTAATCCACCTAAATAATATGGATGACGCTTGAGATAAAACCGAATCGCGCTGATTCGGTTTTTTTATGGTTGCTTTCATGAATGTTTTTGGTGAATGTTCAAATATTGAGAGGCTATTTAAAGCTTTATTCATTCTCTTGCTGCACAAGGTATAATCAGACTTTCAATTCTCCTGATGTATTTATGTCTTTGTTACTCAGCATTTGTGCGTTGCATTTTGTGGCACAGCTTAGTCCAGGCCCCGATGTTTTATTAATCGCCAAAAGTGCAGCCAGCATTACCCGTCGTAATACCTTGCAGATTATTGCGGGTATTTCATCTGGGATTGTAGTGTGGGTGATACTGACTCTGTTGGGTTTTACGGTTTTGGTGCAGCAGTTTCCTTGGATTCAGCAAGTCTTAATGCTGATTGGCGGTTTATTTCTTGCCAAAATGGGATGGGGCATGTTGTCGGGTGGTTGCCAAAGCTGGCAGCAGCGCAAACAGTTTGATGATACTCAAGTACAAATTCCAGCTGCGAAAAACTACTTTTTATTGGGTCTATTCACCAATTTATCTAATCCGAAAACCTTAATTTATTTTAGTAGTGTATTCGCCTTGGCGCTGAGTTCATCGGCAAGTGCATCTTTAAAAGCCCAATTGGCAGTGATTATTCCAATCCAAACCTTTGTGACATTTGCAGTATTTATGTTGCTACTTTCTACACCAAAAATGAAAAAGTTATATCAGCATTCAGGTAGTTATATTGATATGGTGACGGGTGCATTATTTTTAATATTTGCTGTGTGGTTGTGCTTAGATGCACTGCGTATGTTTTAAAAATAAGTTTTGATGCCAATTAATCAGACACTTTGATATCGTCCAAAGCCAAATTTGATGATTTTTCGTCCGGCATTTCAGTTGCAGTCGTGTTTTCAGTTTTATCTAAATGATTGGGTTGATAAATACGGTTTGATCGCAAAGTTGCTTCTGTATTTTCTGAACCTTGGTATTTACGGCTACGGTTGGCACGTTCTCGCAAGCCGCCTTTTTTGATGAGTTGTATCACTTTAATTTTACTCCGCGTGATAAAAAATATGCGTTGAAAGCCAAGCTTGAGTCTAAACATCAAATAATCGAGTATGCATAATTTTAGTATGGCATACTTATTTTAGATGGATAAAGTGACTGATTATTCAAAAATACGATTTGCGTGAAGAACAGAACTTTGACATTCTAATTTAGAAACAATTGTGTCGGCTAAATCATCTAAAAAATGTAGGCTACAATTCACAGTTGCTTAATCATAATTACACTGCATCAGGGTAGATAGTGTAACAATAAAAACAAGAATTACAGTGAAGTAGGAGAATACCTATGCAATATCATCAGTATCGTTGCGCATGTTGCAATCGGGTGGTGGAATCATCAAAAAAAGTATGTGGTACTTGTGGTTCACACAATATTCGCAGCCTGTCTAGTTTCTGGTTATTGTGTATTTTGGCATGTTTAGCGGCAGCCGTTGTCTTTAAAGTGGTGCATATTTATTTGCAAGATTATCAAGAAGTGCCTGTGCAACAAACGGTGCTTGAAGTGATTCGTACACAATAAGTCCTGCATCTAACTTAACGCTTATTTAGTCTATACACGATTCAATAAATTCTGAGTCTTAAAATGGCTCAGAATTTATTGAACTGCTTTTTCAATTCATCATTTAAGAAAATTAACTTTTTTATTTTTCAATCTAGATGAATAATTTAAAAATGAGCGAATTTAAAAGTCAACTTAGTTAATGGCAGACAGGGAAGCATTCACCTCAAAAAATCTTGCCATGTCTATTCTTCACGCCAAAACTTTATAAACGTGGGCGATGCATTTTTAAATAGCGTTCAGCATTAGTTCCATTATTCAATAGATAGATTGCGCTTGCTTCCAGAGCTTGACTATTCAATGTCGAAATTTTCCAAAGCATGCCAGTTTCTAGCTTAATACCTTCTGCAATTTCACGCTACGCTACGCTCATGCTCTCGCTAAATGAGCCTCCATAAGGGAATCGAGTTGAAGAATAACCGCCATGTTAAGCTTCTACATCATTATCTTAGATTGGCATTTTAAAATTTCATGAGTGATTTACCAAAACATATTATTTTTTTGGATATTGTGGTTTGGCAGCTAAATTTTAGCCACAAAAAAAGCCCACCGAAGTGAGCTTGATCACACTGAAAAGTTTTACATTACAGACCCGCAGAAGCTTTTAATGCTTCGACTTTATCAGTTTTTTCCCATGTAAATGCAGTGTCAGAACCTTGACGACCAAAGTGACCATAAGCCGCAGTTTGTTTATACATCGGCTGTAACAGGTTCAGCATGTTGGTAATGCCGTATGGGCGTAAATCGAAGTGTTCACGCACCAAAGCAATAATCAACTCATCTGCTACTTTTGCAGTATTGAAAGTATTTATGGAAATTGAAGTCGGCTCTGCCACACCAATAGCATAAGACACCTGAATTTCACATTTGTCTGCCAAACCCGCTGCGACAATATTTTTGGCAACATAACGCCCTGCATAAGCAGCAGAACGGTCAACTTTAGATGGGTCTTTACCAGAGAATGCACCGCCACCATGACGCGCCATACCGCCGTAAGTATCGACAATGATTTTACGACCTGTTAGACCGCAGTCACCTACAGGGCCGCCAATTACAAACATCCCTGTTGGGTTGATGTGGAATTTGGTGTCTGCATGGAACATTTCGGCAGGAATCACTTTTTTCACAATTTCTTCAATTACAGCTTCTTTGAGCTGAATTTGAGAAATTTCAGGATCATGCTGAGTCGATAAAACTACTGCGTCCAAACGTACAGGCACACCATTTTCATACGCAAAAGTTACCTGACTTTTTGCATCTGGGCGTAACCATGGTAAAGCACCACTGCGACGTAATTCAGCTTGCTTTTCCATTAAGCGGTGTGCGTAAGAAATTGGGGCAGGCATTAATACATCAGTTTCACGGCTGGCATAACCAAACATCAAACCTTGGTCACCCGCACCCTGATCTTCAGGTTTTTGGCGGTCTACACCTTGCGCAATTTCAGGTGATTGTTTACCAATCATATTAATGACCGCACAGGTAGAACCATCAAAGCCAAGATCTGAATGATGATAACCAATACCGTTTACGGTTTGACGAACAATGGCTTCAAAATCAACATTTGCAGTTGTTGTGATTTCTCCTGCCAGTACAACCGCACCCGTTTTTACAAGCGTTTCACAAGCAACCCGCGCATAAGGGTCTTCTTTTAAGATTGCATCCAAAATGGCATCACTGATTTGGTCAGCCATTTTATCTGGATGGCCTTCGCTTACAGATTCCGAGGTAAATACAGCGTACTCGCGCATAAGTCCTATCACAGTTAAATTCAAAAGACGCAATATGTTACATCGAGTTAGACTTTAGGACTAGCGCATTACGACTAAAATGGCTGAATTTATTTCAATTCAATGACTTTTTATCGCATATCTTTTGCTAAAAAATAGATAAAGTATCGGTATGACTATATTTTGACTCAAAAATATTCATGTTGGCTAAAGCATGCCGTCATAATTTTAAACTAAGAAACACTTTATTTTTAAATAGTTAATTGTATTTAAAAACAATATTTTAGATGGATGTTTTAAAGACGTTGAATTGAGTTTATCTGCATAATTCTGCATTTTTAAAAGCTATTTTAAAGTTTTGAACGATGGCTGTGATTCAATTTATTGTGTGAAAAGTGAATAATATTCAGGGTGGCTGTAAAATTGTCTATTATTTCAGTATTTGGTTAGATCAAGATTGGATGATATATGTAGTTAAACGAGATGAATTGCATCTAAAGTGTGAGTCGGCTATCAAACTCGCTCTTCGATCATGTGCAATTCTATAAACTGAAATATCTATGTTTTAAAATCTGTAAAGCTGCGGCTTAAAACTTGCTTTGCTGAATGGCTGGCCTCATTTCTCTTAAAACAAATGCTGAAACTGTCCTGAATCTGCACGAAAAGTACGCTGAATGGGAATTAATGCGGAAATATTTTTGCATAGGCTTTACCCCTCAGGCTTTTTTTTGAGAGAATAGCGGCTGTTTTGAATTTTATTCATCTTCTTCTATTTAACGATTTTTTGTGGACTCTGACCTATGACGACCCCGCTTAACGAACGTCGTATTGCAAACGCAATTCGTGTATTGGCAATGGATGCTGTGCAAAAAGCAAATTCAGGACATCCAGGTGCTCCGATGGGGATGGCAGATATTGCCGATGTGGTGTGGCGTGAATTTTTAAATCACAACCCAACCAATCCACAATGGGCAAACCGCGACCGTTTTGTACTGTCTAATGGTCATGGTTCAATGTTGCAATATGCGTTGTTACATTTAACAGGTTATGATCTTTCGATTGAAGATTTAAAAGCATTCCGTCAGTTACATTCAAAAACTCCAGGTCACCCAGAATTGGGCTATGCACCAGGAATTGAAACCACCACTGGTCCTTTGGGTCAGGGTATTGCCAATGCCGTAGGTTTTGCCTTGGCTGAAAAAACTTTGGCAGCACAATTTAATAAAGAAGATATTCAAGTTGTAGACCATTTCACTTACTGTTTCTTGGGTGATGGCTGTTTAATGGAAGGTGTTTCACACGAAGCATGTTCATTGGCAGGTACTTTAGGTTTAGGCAAACTGGTTGTTTATTATGATGACAACGGCATTTCTATTGATGGTGAAGTAGAAGGCTGGTTCTCTGATGATACAGAACAACGTTTCTTGTCTTATGGCTGGCAAGTACTAAAAGTTGATGGTCACGATGCAGATGCAATTCGTGCGGCAACAGTTGAAGCAAAAGCTGAAACGCAAAAGCCAACCATTATTATTTGTAAAACAGTGATTGGTTTAGGTTCGCCAAACAAACAAGGTAAAGAAGACTGTCACGGTGCGCCATTAGGTCATGACGAAATTGCATTGACTCGTGAAGCATTAGGTTGGACAGATGAAGCGTTTGTAATTCCTGAAGATGTATATGCCGCTTGGGATGCGAAAGCTAAAGGTGCAGAATCAGAAGCAGCATGGAATACGACTTTTGAGGCTTATGCAGCAAAATATCCAACTGAAGCTGCTGAACTTAAACGTCGTTTAAGCGGTGAATTGCCAGCAGAATTTGTTGCGCAAGCAGATGCATTTATTGCAGAAACCAATGCTAAAGCAGAAACGATTGCAACCCGTAAAGCCAGCCAAAATACTTTACAGGCATTTGGTCCATTATTGCCTGAATTGTTGGGTGGTTCTGCAGACTTGGCAGGTTCAAACCTAACTCTTTGGAAAGGGTGCCAAGGCGTTCAGGACAATGCAGCAGGCAACTATGTGCATTACGGTGTACGTGAGTTTGGTATGACTGCTATTGCAAATGGTGTGGCCCTTCACGGTGGCTTTATTCCATACGTGGCAACTTTCTTAATGTTTATGGAATACGCACGTAATGCAGTACGTATGTCTGCATTAATGAAGCAACGCGTAATTCATGTGTATACTCACGACTCAATTGGTTTGGGTGAAGATGGTCCAACACACCAACCGATTGAGCAAATTGCATCTTTACGTGGTACGCCAAACTTAAATACATGGCGTCCTGCAGACACCGTTGAAGCGGCTATTTCCTGGAAATCTGCTTTAATGCGTTCAGAAGGCCCAACGGCATTAATTTTCTCACGTCAAAACCTGCCATTCCAGACCCGTACTCAAGCACAAATTGAGAACGTGGCGAAAGGTGGTTATGTCTTGGCTGAAGAAAAAGGTGAATTGAAAGCAATTATTATTGCAACAGGTTCAGAAGTGGGCTTGGCAATGGAAGCATACGCACAGCTTGAAGGTGTACGTGTCGTGTCTATGCCGTGTGCAGAAGAATTTGTGAAGCAAGATACAGCGTATCGTGAAGCAGTATTGCCATCCCAAATTCGTGCACGTGTTGCGGTTGAAGCAGCACATGTAGACTACTGGTGGAAGTTTGTTGGCTTAGACGGTAAAGTCATTGGTATGACAACTTATGGTGAATCTGCACCTGCAAAAGACTTGTATCAGTACTTTGGTATTACCACTGACGCGGTTGTTGCTGCAGTAAAAGAATTAACAGCTTAATTTTTTAATTTAAGTGTTTCTAAAGGCGTTCCTGCAAAGGGACGTCTTTTATTTTGCAAATTTGTTTGGTGTTCAATGCGATGATCCAACAAATTTTGTCAGTGTAGTCAGGTTTGTGAATAAACCTCTGTGTAATTGAGTGAGATGAGAAATGAGTTTGTACGAGCAAATTAATGATGAAGTCACTTTAATGGATGCGGGTGAGCAAAAGTGGATTGGACAAGACTTACCACTTGAAGCTATGGTGGCAGTAGAGTTGTTATTACAGGATTTAGCTGAAGATCAGCAAATCAAAATTCGCCGTAAGAACCATGAAAAGCAATCAGGTTTAAAGCAGGTTGACCGCATTTTGATTGAGAAGCTTTAATCTATTGCGATGCATTCGGGCCCTTAGTGGATGTATCATCCAAAATAGCTTTATTCTATGCGTAGGGTAAAGCTTTTTTATTCAATATCATAGTCATCTAACTGCGATATAAAACACACACGCATATTTTTACAAATTTATCGTTTCAGTCATGCAACATATCGTTTTATCTTTAATCCTGTATTTGCAGCAAAAATCTATAAACTAAACTTCATTAAAACGTATCAACACTTTTAGAGATGAACAATATGAACATGAAATCACTTGCTTTAGGTTTGGCTATTGCATCTGCAGCAACCATGACAATGGCTAAACCAGTGGCTTATCAAATTGACCCAACGCATACTGCTACTGTGTTTACTTGGGATCACTTCGGTTTTTCTACGCCATCAGGGAACTTCTCAAACATTCAAGGTACCATCAACATTGATGAGAAAAAACCAGCTAACTCATCTGTGAATGTGACGATTCCATTAAGCAGCATCAACACCAACGTAAAAGCTTTAGATGAGCACTTAATGGCAGCAGATTGGTTTGATGCAGCAAAATATCCAACCATTACTTTTAAAAGTACCAAAGTTGAAACTCAGGACAAAAAGAACTTTAAAATCACAGGTGATTTAACCGTGAAAGGTGTAACGAAACCTGTAGTTCTGGATGCGGTACTGAACAAACAAGGTCCACATCCAATGACCAAAGCGGCAACGGTTGGTTTTAATGCTACCACGTCATTTGACCGTTCAGCATTTGGTATCGCTGGTTTTGTACCTAATGTAGGTGATAAAATTACTGTAAACATCACGACTGAAGCTTCTGTTGCTGCGAAAAAATAATCGCAAGAACAGCTAAAAAAGCACCCGCTTCAGGGTGCTTTTTTTATGACGATGATAAATGTAAGGGCAATCTAAAGCTTCCGGTCAGCTTTGAGATTTTAAGCCGGCCAGAAACTGACTCAGAATCGTCGCGCTGACCTGTTGCAGTTGCGGCGCGTATTGCTGATGATTGGCGCGTAAGGCGGGAATATCAATCTGGGCCTGACGTAATTCACAGGTATGGCCAATCAGCCATTTTTCTAAACTGTCTGCAGCAACTTCAGCGTGAAATTGTAACGCCAGAATATGTGGTCCGACCCGAAAGGCCTGATTCGGATACAGGTCGGAGCTGGCCAGTAATTCAGCCTGTGCTGGTAAATCAAAAGTATCGCCGTGCCAATGCAAAACCGGTGTATCGGCTAATGCCGCCAGTGGATGATGGACGGCATCTGCCAGACTGAGCGTACTCCAGCCAATTTCTTTGGTATGGCCGGCATAGACTTTGGCACCCAAGGCATGAGCAATGAGCTGTGCACCCAAACAAATACCAATGGTTGGTAAATTCTTTTCTAAACGTACTTTTAGTAAGTCTATTTCTTGTTGTAAGAAAGGATAGTCTGTGATTTCATAAACGCCAATTGGGCCACCTAAAATAATCACTAATCCTTCATGTGCAAACGTCTTTTCTAGATTTTCCACACCAGCTTCAAAATACCGTACCCGTAAACCTTGTTCATACAGGACATCTTCCCACGCGCCGAGGTCTTCAAATGCAAGATGTTGAATGGCATAGACAGTGTCGGGTAAATCGAACATGGCAGATACTTCAGGCTGAAAGGGAGATTTAATGTAACGTGAAATAATTCTTAACTAAAGTGTAATACTTAAATAAAGGATAGATTTTTAATTTGATCTTCCGGTTTATACCACGCTGAAAGAGCGTGCTGCGAAAGTCATAGCATTTTATGTCGCAATAAAAACGCCCGATGCAAATACATCGGGCGCAGCTTGAAACGGTAACTTCAACGCTGTTGGAATTCTAAAGACGAGTCTTTAGAAGAATCCAGCAGGTTTAGTTGAGTAGCTCACCAACAAGTTTTTGGTTTGTTGATAATGTTCTAACATCATCTTGTGGTTTTCACGGCCAATACCTGATTTTTTATAACCACCGAAAGCGGCATGCGCAGGGTAGATGTGGTAACAGTTCGTCCAAACGCGACCAGATTGAATAGCACGACCTGCACGGTAAGAAGTGTGCGCAGAACGTGACCAAACACCTGCACCTAAACCGTAAATGGTGTCATTGGCAATTTTAATGGCTTCATCAAAGTCTTTAAATGTAGTCACAGAAAGCACTGGGCCGAAAATTTCTTCTTGGAAAATTTTCATGTCATTGGTGCCTTTGAAAATTGTCGGCTCAATATAGAAACCACTGCCAACTTCATGACGTTCACCGCCACCCGTTAAGACTTGCGCGCCCTCGGCACGACCTGTCGCAATACAACCCAAGATTTTGTCTTGTTGTTCTTGTGACGCCTGCGCACCAATCATCGTTTCAGTATCAAGCGGGTGACCTGTTTTAATACGTTTAACACGTTCGATAGCTTTTTCAAGGAAACGGTCAGCAATACTTTCCTGCACGAGCGCACGTGATGGACAAGTACAAATTTCACCCTGATTCAGCGCGAACATGGCAAAGCCCTCAAGCGCTTTATCTAGGTAGTCGTCATCTTGCGCCATAATATCTTCAAAGAAAATATTTGGAGATTTACCACCAAGTTCCAAAGTCACTGGAATGATGTTTTCAGTGGCATATTGCATGATCAATTGACCGACTTGAGTCGAACCTGTGAATGCAATTTTGGCAATACGTGGATTAGTTGCCAATGGGCGACCGACTTCTACGCCGTAACCATTGACTACGTTTAGTACGCCTGCAGGCAATAAATCTTGAATCAGCTCGACCAAAACTAAAATACTAGCAGGGGTTTGCTCCGCAGGTTTAAGTACAATACAGTTACCCGCAGCCAAAGCAGGTGCAAGTTTCCATGTTGCCATTAAAATTGGGAAGTTCCATGGAATAATTTGTCCCACAACGCCCAACGGCTCATGAAAGTGATAGGCAATGGTATCTTCATCAATTTCAGAAATTCCGCCTTCTTGGGCACGAATACAGCCTGCGAAATAACGGAAATGGTCAATTGCCAATGGAATGTCGGCAGCCAATGTTTCACGGACAGGCTTACCATTATCCCAAGTTTCGGCTACTGCCAATAATTCCAGATTTTGTTCTAAACGATCTGCAATTTTAAGCAGAATGTTGGAGCGTGTGGTTGGAGATGAGCTGTTCCATTGTGCTTTGGCTTTATGGGCTGCATCTAAAGCCAGTTCAATGTCTTCTACCGATGAACGTGGGACTTTGGTAAATACTTTGCCATCTACAGGAGAGATATTTTCAAAGTATTCGCCTTTTACAGGGGCGACCCACTCGCCACCAATAAAGTTTTCGTATTGTGCTTTAAATTGAACTTTTGAACCGGGTTGATTGGGATCTACGTAACGCATAATTCTCTTCCTTTGATGGTTTTTTATAATCTGCCGTCATCTTTACCTTTTAGCACAATCCTGTGTCTAAAATCAGGTTAAATTTACGGCTAAGGTATAAGGTACTTTAGTACGTTATTTGTTTAGCATACCAATATAAGGTTGGAAAAAGGTTGGAAAGTTGCAGGTTTACAAGCAGCGAACAAATCCTTACAAAAGTAAGCGGTACAATGGATGTAATGCCCACAGGATTGTGAGAATCAGTCATGATGAAAAAACAAGACCTATTGGAAAAAAGGCAGCATATTGAACAGTTTAGACAAAGCAGCAGTTTATCGCCGCTGCATGCTGAGCAAATTCAGCAGAGTATTTTAAAATCTTGGCAACGCTCTCAAATTGCTGAAATTCCTGTTGATCGGTTGGCAGCCCCGTTAAATTATAGTCTAACGCATACACATGGTGGTTCGGCCTTACAACGTGCTGTGCAAAACTGTGCAGAAGATTTAAGACATATCGCACAGCAGTCCGACATGGTGGCAGCCGTGGGCGATGTGGGCAGTACAATTATTTGGACGGCAGCGAGCGCGCAAATGCGTAATGTGGCGGAACAGGTGCATTTTGTAGAAGGCGGGCAGTGGCGTGAGGAGTTGGTAGGTACCAATGCTTTGGCTTTGTCACTTAAAACTCAGCAAGCAAGTTGTGTGTTTTCCAGTGAACATTTTATGTCATCATTACATGACTGGGTTTGTTATGCAGCGCCTATTTTAGACCCTTATTCCAAACAAGTATTGGGCGTAATTGATTTATCGACTACTTGGAAAAACCATAACAGTTTGGGGGTGTTGGCAGCAGAGCGCTGTGCTTCTTTGATTCAAAATGCACTGCTTGATCAGCAAAAACAGCAGCTTTATATTCGCGCGTTTCGCGTGCCACAAGTGTTATTTAATGGCAAAGTGGTGGTGATGACACCGCGTCAAATTGAAATATTGGTGATTTTAGCACTTTGTCCACAAGGCATGAGTTTAGATACTTTACACCAAGCTCTATATGGTGAGCGTAAAGTCAGTATGGGCACGCTTAAAGCTGAGATGTCTCAATTACGCGATATTTTAGGGGGGATGCTCGGCTCGCGTCCTTACCGAATTTTGGCGCATATTGAAGCCGATTTTTTACAAGCTGAGCAGGCTTTAGATGCAGGTTATGTGCAGTCTGCCTTGCAAACGTGTGCAGGGGTATTTTTGGCGAAAACTGAAAGTCCATTTTTATGTGCATGGCGAGATTGCTTAGAATCACGCCTGAGTGATGCCATTTTTAATGCACAAGATACCGATGTATTACTAAAACATTTGGCACGCAGCCCTGAAGCGATTGACGCAGTGGAGCGTTTAATTGAATTGATGCCAAAGGGGCATCCTGCACATCAAATTTTATTAAAATACACAGCTTAAGGGATGCATCAAGTCATTTAGCCGTTAATTCACTTCCTTTAGTTCTAGTTTTTAGTTTTATAGCCCCTTGCGGTTTAACCAGTCAAACAAGGACTGATACACTTCCGCACGGACTTCTGGCGCAGAAAGCACCAAATCATGCACGCCATCTTCAATTTGGCAAAGCTGAATATCACCATGCATGTGATGCCCATATTTTTGCATATCCGCAACATCTAAAATTACGTCAGTACGTTGCGCAATCTCATTCCATTGGCGTGGATAACTACTTTGACTCGCATGCATAATTAAGGTTGGTACACCCAAATGCACACTGGCATGAATTTCTTTTTGTGCTTCATGAATTGCACGTACAAAACTTAATCGCACTTTAGGATAGCGCGGTTTCTTCCATTCCAAATTAAATAACCATTCACCATGATATTGTTTGTGTAGACTTGGTACATAAAATGGATTAAGGCGGCTTGGAAATTTCATTTCTGGCAGCAATTTGCCCAATTGGCTTAAACGAGGAATGCCGAATTTTTTCTCAATCTCGCTCATATTGAAATCATAAAAAGGGCTGTTGCACCATAAACCACGAATCAGTGGATGATTGGGATGATGTGCCACATATAACGTGGTGATTAATCCACCTGTTGAATGTCCCGCCAAAATCACTGAGTCATGTTCTTCTGTGGCAATTTGCTCAAGTGCAGCGGAAATGTCTGCATCATATTCAGACAAGCTGCGCACATTGTACCAATGTTGATGTGACAAATGCGAACGCCCATATTTACGTAAATCTAGGGCATAAAAGTCATAACCGTTCTGATTAAACTGGTCTGCCATTTTTGTTTGAAAAAAATAGTCAATAAAACCATGAATATAAAGTACGGCTTTACGGGTTTTCTGTTCGGCTTTTTTGCGTACCAAGGTAGCAATGACTTTGCCTTCATAATCCGAAGGAAAATCCAGCGTCATTTGTTGGTAATCGGCACCCAAAATATCGGGTTGATAGCTTGGTGTTGTTTTTTGTTTTTTACTTAACAGCATAAGGTGTTCGTCATCCATTTTATTTTGACTATATCCTTGATGAGCTGTGCGCATTTGTCAAATTGAATTATGCAAACCCTCTGCATCTACATCGCTTTAGTTTTATGCTGCGAGTTCATTTTGTTCTGAACAGCAAAAAAAAGCAGAACGCATCTGAGATGGTTCTACCAAAGGGAAGGATAAAAATAAAACAGCAAAAGAGGAAAATTGAAAAAAAAGGATGGGAGATGCTGAGCAAATCTTGATTCACTCAGCAGGAGATTCAAATTACATCGCGGCTTTAAAAATTTCGACCACTTGTGCATGATTGGCTTTACGTGGGTTGGTGAGCATGCAGGCATCTTTTTGTGCATTTTCAGCCATAATCGCCAAGTCATCTTCTTTCACGCCTAACTCTGCTAAACCTGTTGGAATACCAATCGAGCTAGATAGTTCACGAATAGCATCAATCGCGGCATAGGCGGCTTCTGTGGTGGTTAATCCGTCAGTATTGACTCCCATCAATTCTGCAATATCTGCATAACGCTCAGGGCAGGCAATCAGGTTAAATTCGCAAACATGCGGCAGTAAAATTGCATTACAGACACCGTGTGGCAAGTTATAAAAACCACCCAATTGATGCGCCATCGCATGTACATAGCCTAATGATGCATTATTGAATGCCATACCGGCCAAGTACTGCGCATAGCTCATGGCATCACGTGCTTCAATATTTTCACCATTTGCCACTGCAGGACTCAGCCATTGACTAATCATACGAATAGCTTTTTCAGCACAAGCATCCGTAATAGGATTGGCTGCAGTTGAAACGTAGGCTTCTACAGCATGAGTTAAGGCATCCATGCCTGTTGCTGCGGTTAAACCTGCAGGTTTGGCAATCATGAGTTTTGGATCATCAATGGCGATGAGTGGTGTACAGCGCCAATCGACAATTGCCATTTTAACGTGCGTGTCAGTGTTGGTAATGATACAGAAACGGGTCATTTCCGATGCTGTACCTGCTGTGGTGTTAATGGCAATTAGCGGGGTCATTGGCACGGTACTTTTATCAATGCCTTCATAATCACGAATATGCCCACCACCTGCGGTAACTAAGCCAATGCCTTTGGCGCAGTCATGTGAAGAACCACCACCTAAAGACACAATAAAGTCGCATTGATTGGCATTGTAGGCATCGACACCTTTATGTACGTTAATGTCGGTTGGATTTGGCTCTGCACCTGCAAAGATATGACTGGCAACGCCTGCTTCGGTGAGATAGCCTGCAATGGTATCGGCTACGCCAAATTTAAACAGTCCTTCATCTGTCACAATCAGGGCTTTTTTAGCGCCTAAATTTTGTGCTCTTACGCCAATTTCTTTGGCACAACCAGGGCCGAAGAGAGACACACAAGGAATATAAAAACCGTTGGTTTGATCTGCAATATTTTTAAAAGCCATGCTCAGATTCCTTCTTGCATTGGGTATTGGAATAATGTGTTGTTATCGCGGTGTTGAACCGTGATTTGAGTATACAATTTATACAATGCTTTGTGGTGAAATCCTACCTACCAAACACCAACCCTATTTTCTGAGTAAATAATGCAAACTAATCAATTGAAATTTATCTGTTTTTTAATGGGTTTTTATTTTTTCTGAAGTTGTGCGCAGGCTATAGGCAAGGGCTTAAATCTTGTTTATAGTGTTTTTGTATCTCTAATTTTAAGGTGTAGATACCGTTCACATAAATTTCAGGTGTAATTCAATTAATAAGTGGCTTAAGCTCGATTGAAGAATTGTCCACTTTTTGCAGATGGAAATAAAAAACAAAAAATAGGGATGTATCACGTGATGGGTCTAGTCGGTGCAATCAAATAAAAATAAGATGACACTTAGATAGACCGCACTTAAGCATGAGGAGCGTATATGCAGCCAATTTGCCAGCATAGCCAGTTGCATGCCGTTGCACAGCAATTGTTTCGTATTTCCAGTGTGGCCGCAGAAATCTATCAAGATCAAATGGATTTGGTTGGACATTTTACAGCACAAAATTTGTTTCGGATCGATCCTTTGCAGCATCGGGTCGAATTGCTGAATGGTCTGTTTAGTCTTGAATTTTATCCGCCAAAATCGCATACAAATTTAATAGAAACTCACTTCGAATTTGCGGGGAAACAGCAAGAAGCATTTGAAGATTTTTTCTTACATGATCTGCATTTTTTGACTGGGGATTTAAAACCGCAGCATTCTTTATTTTTGCGTAATCAGGCGCAGCAATTGCGACAATTGATTCTGCAGCAAGTTTACCTGTGGGTAGATGGTGCAGCAAGGGTTAAGCAATTGTTATTGCATTTAGATGCAATGCAGGCACAAATTTTAGATCAGGCATTAATGCAGGCAGACGATCAGTATCAACCAGTATTGACCAAATTTGTGCAGCAAGGGCAGCACATTCCTGAAGATGTTTTAACTAACTTATCGATGCTGTGTGCTTTGGAATTTGTAGAGGGTGAAACCTTTTTACCAGTGCAAGCACTGATGCAAAGTTATGATGATTTTTGTTTTAGTGCGGCAGAATTTTTACCTAAAGCCATGCATCGTATTTTAAGTATTTCATTTCCTGAACGATTTAATTTGCAGGATTTAATCGATCATCAGGATGATATTCGGTTGTTGTATCGACATGCCGAAGAACATGGGCATTTATTGGGTTTTGCGCGTTTAATGCACCGTGAGGTGTGGCAGCGTTCCGATGCTTTGGCGAAACCGCATTTTTTAAAATCTTGCCCTTTAATTTGGCAAAAGAAAGTCGCCAAACTGCCGTTATTTGATTATCCACGTGCGGTGAATTGGCTGTTTAAACAGTCTGCACAAGTGTTGGATTGGCTTAGTTTAAATATTCATCATACCAGTGTGCGGGTGGCAGTGACTGCGCTCAGTTTTGTCGATTGTAGTCAGGCACATCCACGGATTATTTTGGCAACTTTGCAATATTTTCAATATTCAGCCGCACGTATGTTCATTCAAAGCTGTAATGTATATGCGACACAGCAAGCGTGGTTCGCACATGCGCATAATGTCAGTTTAATGCCGCATGGCGAAAAACAATCGTTGGATGATCCGCGAGTTGCCATTAGTCCTTCTATTTTGTATTTGGATGAGTGGATGACTTTGCTGAAAACCGTGGCACAACATGATGAGCATTTGGTCAAGCATGTATTTCGGCGTTTAAGTCGTGTCATGCAAAGTTATATGACTTATTTGCAGCAAATCACACAGGATTTACCGCTCGCTTTGTTGGATTATATTCAGCCCGAGAGTCAGCAGCAGCGTGACTTTTATACGGTGTTGCAGTGTTATCAGCTTCAACCCGATGATTTTCGGCAGCGTTTTTATTTACGGGCGCAGCATACGCGAGTTTCAGTGTTTGACAGTTATGTACGTGACTATTTACTGGAATATTTTGCAGCGCATACACATATTCCTAAGAGTCTGAGTTGGTTGGGATTATTTCATCAGGCGGTGCGTTGGCATCAACAGGTCTACAAAGCAGAGCTGATGGCTAAATTAAAAAAGGAAATTCTGTGCAGTGCATGGCAGGCCAAAAGCCCTCTGCCGACGCTAAAATTTTCAGGCTGGTGCTTTGAGGAAATGACTCATCTAGATCGTATTATTGAAGAATCACAAAACTTTAAACACTGTTTGGCACTTAGCTATGCCAAGCTAATGAGTGAAGGGCAATATGTGGCTTTTCACATGGCATCGCCACATTATGCGCAGCAATTGACCTTGGGGTGTCATTTTCGGCAAGGACAGCTTGAATTTGATCAGTTGGAATATCCGAATAATCAAAAAGCGGAACAGTTATTGGTGACCATTGCAGAGCAGTTTATTGCATGGGTGAATCCACAATTGCAAGCTAAAGCATAAGACAACAGTTGTCGTATTCGCAGACTTGAGCCTTAACTTTTGGGCAAAAACTCGTTAGGCTATAGCCGTTCAGCAATGGTATAGGTCTTATGAAACAGGAAACTGCACTTAAACTTTTAAAAGCAGGCGAAAATGTCTTTTTAACAGGCTCTGCTGGTGCGGGTAAAACCTATACCCTGAATCAATACATCAATTATTTAAAAGCACGTAAAGTACCTGTAGCCATCACTG
The DNA here is from genome assembly GCF_020982655.1 of Acinetobacter sp. PW68. Taxonomy (NCBI): domain Bacteria; kingdom Pseudomonadati; phylum Pseudomonadota; class Gammaproteobacteria; order Moraxellales; family Moraxellaceae; genus Acinetobacter; species Acinetobacter sp. PW68. The sequence continues at coordinate 1,240,245 of NZ_JAHZSX010000001.1, forward strand.
CATCTACAGGTATTGCTGCAACGCACATGAATGGCATGACCATTCATACATGGGCAGGCATAGGCATTAAAGATTTTTTGTCCGATGCCGACCTAAAAAACATGAAAGAGCGCAAATATCTCAAAGAACATTTAGAAAATGCACAAGTGCTGATTATTGATGAAATTTCGATGTTGCATGCCAAGCAACTCAATTTGGTCAATCAGGTTTTAAAATATTTTAAAGACAGTGATGACGCTTTTGGTGGTATTCAGGTGATTGTCGCGGGAGATTTTTTCCAGCTACCGCCTGTAGGTAAAAACGATGAGCGCAATCGTGACAAGTTCTGTTTTATGTCAGATGCGTGGGTTGAAGCTAAATTTCGCGTTTGTTATTTAACCGAGCAGCACCGTCAGGGCGATGACTATTTAAATGACATTCTCAATGCAATTCGTGCACAAAGTATTGATCATCAACATATTCAGGCTTTGGAACATACCCGCCATCAAGATATAGGTGATACTTTTACACGTCTATATACGCACAATATGGACGTAGACAATATTAATTTTAAGCATCTGAATGAAATTGAAACTGAGAGCAAGCAGTTTGATGCCGTGTGTGATGGCAATCAAAAGTTGATTGAGACTCTAAAATCATCGGTACGTGCGCCTGAAATTTTAAATCTAAAAAAACATGCCAAAGTGATGTTTGTTAAAAACAACTTCGATATGGGGTATATCAACGGCAGCTTGGGCGAGGTGATTGGCTTTGAAGATGATGACGATCACGGTATTTTGCCTAAAGTAAAATTGACGGATGGTACGGTATTACTGGTCGAGCCTGAAACTTGGTCGGTGGAGAATGATGCAGGTAAAACCATTGCCAGTTTTCAGCAGATTCCACTGCGTTTGGCATGGGCGATTACCATTCACAAATCACAAGGCATGACTTTAGAAGCTGCTGAAATTAATCTTAGCCATACTTTTGAAAAAGGGCAGGGTTATGTGGCTTTGTCACGTTTAAAATCGTTAAGCGGTTTGCGTTTATTGGGCTTTAATAGCCAAGCTTTAGAATTGGACAGTTTGGCGATTAAGGCTGACCGCCGTTTTCAGGAATTGTCTGAAGAAGCTGAAACGCACTATGAGCTGATGGATTTAACACCACAACATAATGCATTTATTCGTCATTGTGGTGGCACGTTGAACGAAACCGAAATTTTGCGCAATGAAAAGAAAATTGCCAAAGGTGGCAAAACCAACTATGCAACTGCTACATTGGATGAAACCCGTGCTCTATTTGAAGAAGGCTATGATATTCAGGATATTGCAGTAGAGCGTGGTTTAACTCCTGCAACCATTATCAACCATTTGGCACGTTTGCAAAAAGAACAAAATCTGGATATTTCAGTGGCACATCCAGGTGAAGAAGTGGTGGAAGAAGTTCGTAAAATTTATAAGCGTTTAATGAAACGTCAAAATGCCGAGCACTTTAGCGATGATGGTGCAATTAAATTGCGTCCGATTGTTGAAGCGACCAGCCCACGCATGGGCTATGATCAAGTGCGTTTAGCATTGCTGTTTATTCAGTAATTTATTTACTTGGATAATGATGACTTATATTGCAATTTTGCATTAAAAATGCTCGCTTAACGTCACATAAAATATTATCGTTTTGAGAAAAACTTCGGTTAAACTGCCATTACTGTAAGCCTTAAATATAATATTCGGTATGGCATTTACACCGTGGTACACCTTACGAAAATTTGTCTATAACAACTTACACGACGATGATTATGAAACATGGTTTAGTCGTTGCATTAACTATTTTTTAATTTTACTGATTTTAGGCAACGCCAGTGCGGTTATTTTAGAGTCAGTGAATGATGTCTATCTTGCCTATCAGGTATTTTTTGACCATTTTGAAAACTTTTCCATTGCAGTGTTTACGCTTGAATATTTGCTGCGGATTTGGAGTATTGCCGAAAAAGATCCTTTTATTTCGCCATGGAAACAGCGGCTAAAATGGCTGACCAGTGGTGGTGCAATTATAGATTTATTGGCAATTTTACCTGCTTATATTAACTTCTTTGTACATCTAGATTTACGTTTCCTAAGAATCTTACGTTTACTTCGTTTGTTAAAACTGACACGTTACTTTGTATCATTGCAAATTCTATTAAGAGTGATCGAGCGCGAAAAAGGGTCATTCCAGGCAGTCATTTTTATTCTCTCTATTATGATTGTGATGTCTGCTGCAGGTGTCTATGTCGTGGAAAGTAAGGCACAGCCTGAAGCCTTTAGCTCGATTCCTGCTTCGATGTGGTGGGCAGTAGTGACCTTAACCACTGTTGGTTATGGCGATGTCACACCAATTACGCCTTGGGGCAGAATTTTAGGTGCGTTAATTACGGTATTGGGTGTCGGTTTGGCAGCATTGCCTGCAGGTATTTTAGCCACAGGTTTAGCCAACGAACTTGAACAACGCAAGCAGCATTTAGGGTTGAAATTTAGAGAGCTATTGCAAAATAGTGAGATTGATTTGTTAAATGATCAGGAAAAAATTGAAGATTTACGCAAACAAGTCGGTTTAACCACTGAACAAACCCAAGATATTTTATTGCAGTTAATTCGTGAACGTCGTGAAGAAGAGCTGCGTTTAGAACAAGAGCCTTATAAATACTGCCCGCATTGCGGAGAGAAATTGTCGGAGTAAGCTAATATCTGAACTAGGCAAGCAAAGGGAGGGTGTATGCAATATTCAAAAAATACGATAGCGAAAGCTTTATTTCTTGCCCCTTTGCCATTACTTTTTTGTATGGCGCTGTTTTTCATCGTGGTGAACCGTGAATATAGCTTATACGCTATTTCGGTGGTTTTTTTGGGGCATTTGCTTGTGTATTTAGTGTATTGCATTTTAATTGTGCCATTCACTTTTTTACTTTCGCTACTTTTAAACCGTTACCACGCTTTGAATTTATTGACGATTTGTATCAGTGCTTTTGTTTTCGCCACCCCCTTTTTTATGTTACTGGGATGGGCACATACAGGTACGGTTTCGAGCGAGTGGTGGAAGATGTATCGTGATATCATTACTATTCTAATGGTCTTACTGCCAAGTGCGTGTTACTGGTTGTTTTTAATGAGATTTAATACAAAAAAATAATACAACAGCGAATTAATTTCACTATTTATTCATCTATTTCGACAATGTGAGTGATGATTCTAAAAATTTACGGTTTGACTCACTAATCTGCATGCTGAAAGCCATACTATTTTTATGGAATTGTATTGATTTCGTAGTAAATATCATCGAATAAAAATAAAGATGAAGAAAACTCATTATTTACATGCTAAGATTAAATTAATTCATTATTAAATTGAATCATGTTTGGCTTTGTTTTTTTATTTTGGAAATAAAAATACGACCTAGGTCTAAACATGCATTCAATAACTTGAAAACTAGGAACAAGCAATGCTTGAAATTCGCCACTTAAAAACGCTGTCAGCCCTGCGTGAACATGGTTCTTTGGTTGCTGCCGCCAATGATTTATGTCTGACGCCATCTGCCATTTCTCATCAACTCAAAGAGTTAGATCATTGGTATGGTGTAGAAGTGGTGAATCGCCGTAGTCGCCCTGTGACATTTTCAAATGTCGGGCAGCGTTTATTGAAACTGGCCGATGACGTCTTGCCACAAATTCAAATTACCCAAACCGATATTACCCGCATTGTGCATGGGCAAACGGGACGGATTATTTTTTCTTCGGAATGTCATAGTTGTTTTGACTGGTTGATGCCGCTACTGAATCAATATCGACAGCAATACCCAGATGTAGACTTAGATTTTGCTTCAGGTTTTGAAGCCAATCCGCATGAATTATTGCAAACTGCAGAATTTGATTTATTGATTACTGCAGATCCGATTGCTTTAAAAGGTATCGAATATTTTCCAATTTTTGAATATGAGTCGCGTTTGGTGTTGTCAAATACTCATCCACTCGTACGTGCTGAGCGCATTACCGTACAAGAGTTGGCAGAAGAAACCCTGATTACTTATCCTGTCGATAAGCATCGTTTAGATATTATGTCTAAACTATTCATTCCAGCCAATATTCAGCCTAAAGCCATTCGCACCACAGATTTAACCCAAATGTTGATTCAACTGGTGGCGAGTGGGCGGGGTATTGGTGCATTGCCAGATTGGGTGGTGAATGAATATGAGCAAAAAGGCTGGGTGACTTCACGTCGTTTAGACTGTGTTGCTGCGGGAGGATTACGTCGTACTTTGTATGCGGGTTATCGTAGCGAAGAAAAAGAAAAGAGTTATTTTGAAGGCTTTTTGAAGCAATTGGAGAAATTTTCCCAAAAACGTACGCAGTATTATTCGAGTTAGATGTACTAATATCCGCATTGTAAAGTGGCTGCGAATGAATCACTAAAAACACACAGCTCATCTAAATCTTGATTAAAACCAGTGAGATGCTCTTGCTGACCTTGCCTTGCGACAATTATGGTAGAGCGCAGTGAGTTTAGTATGTAGGCTGACAAAGGATTTTGGATTGTTGCTAAGGGTTTTATGGCAGCAATGCAAATTGCCACCGATTGTGCCCATCCTACGTGCTGAACTCGGAGTTAGTCTTGTTCAAGCAGGTTTTTCCTGACTACATTTAGTGACCCTGCATTTATTGAAATTGGGTGATGTAAGATGGTTAATCTAAATATAATCATCTAAACCAAGCGTCCCTAAATCTATGTTAAGAATAGCCAATAAACAAGGTGAGAATTCCTGCTGCAATCAGTGGTCCCACAGGCACGCCACGTAGCACAGCAACACCTGCGACTGTACCAATCAATAAGCCTGCGACCACATCAGGCTGATTGGTCATGAGCTTGACACCACGCCCGCCTAACCATGCCACAAAAACACCAATTGCAATCGCAAGTAAAGATTTCCAACTCAGGAAAGATTTTAGAATTGCTTCGCCTGGAAGTTTGCCACTGGCAATGGGTGTCAGTACGCCAATGGTGAGAATGATAATGCCCAGATTTAAGCCATGCTGCTGCAATAGTGGGAAAAATTCACTTAGCGGCGTAATTCTAAAAACAATCAGTACTGCTGCGGCAATGGTCACAGCCGTATTTTGGCTAAAAATACCGCATGCGAGTAGAACGATCAGCACCATCAGGTTAAGGTCTAATTGAGAGAGCATGGTGATCCATAAAAGGGGAAATAAATTGGAAAAGAGCAGTTATTGTAACTGTTTTGAACTACAAGCGGGCAAGGTACGCAATGTGTTCAGAATTTACGGTGTATTTGGTTTAGAATAGCAGCAAATATATTTATACTTTTTATCATTAGGTCGCTCATCATGTTGTTGGAAAAAATGTTGCAATCACAAGGCTTTGGATCACGTAAACATTGCCAACAACTCATTAAAAATGGTGCAGTCACCATTATGGGCGAAACCCAGACCAATCCTAAATTCGCGATAAAAATTGCGCCTGAAACGGTTTTGCAATTTTCGGTGTATGGGCAAAATTATCAATATCGTGAAAAGGTCTATATCGCCTTACATAAACCACAAGGCTATGAGTGTTCGCATCAGGCGACCCATCATTTTAGTGTGTTTGACTTGTTTGATGATGTATTGCTGAATCGTGGTTTGCAGTGTGTTGGACGCTTAGATCAGGACACCACAGGGCTGTTATTGCTGGCGGATGATGGACAGTTTTTACAAGCATTGACCCATCCTAAAAAGCATGTGGCAAAAGTGTATGCTATGCACACCGCAGACCCGATTAATGCAACACAAATCCAGCAACTTGAGCAGGGTGTCGCATTGCGCAATGAATCAGGGACATTTGCTGCAACAGAGGTAAAACAGCTTGCTGAACATGAATTGCAGATGACCATTCATCAAGGTGTTTATCACCAAGTTAAACGTATGCTGGCAGCAGTGGGCAATAAAGTAGAACAATTACATCGTCAGCAAGTTGGTGCATTAAACTTGACTGATTTGGCTTTAGATGTGGGTGAATGGATGTATTTAAGCCCTGAACAAGTCGAATTGGCAAAAAACCGTATGGAATAAATGAGGTTCTGCTGAACTTTCATCAATAGCTTATGATCAATGGCTTACGTCAGATTAAATTTAAACCCTTTGCCTAAAGCCGTAATCGTCAGATCAGGTGACTATTTTAAAAAGCAGTGATAAGTCTGGAATTCATCATCTTTGACAAAGCCCATCTTTTCATACAATTGGTGGGATTGGTAATTACTTTTTTGTGTTTCAAGGCTAATCCGTAGCGCATTTTCATGTCGTGCAAATAAAATTGCAGTATCAATGAGCTGTTTGGCCGAACCTTGTCGTCTAAAAACAGGGGTGACATAAACGTCATCTAAAATATAGTAGGTCGAGCAGGCAACCGAAGAAAAGCCTAAATAAAGTAATACAAATCCAGTGATTTTTTGATCTTTGATATGAATGAAAATCACACTTTCCTGATTTTCAAAACGCTGTTTTAAGAATGCTGCTGAAAGGCTTAAATTCGAGGATGCACCATAAAACTGACGATACTCATCGAACAATACAGCAAGTTGGTCTAAGTCTTCTAAAGTGGCGCGTTTTACAATCATTACGATACTCCATGCTTTTTTTGTCCTTGCATGAAGCATAGCTAAGTTTTTAAAGTAAATTTTTAAAGAATTGTTTAAAAATGCAACACTGTTAATTTTTGTCAGTTTCACCCAAAATAGCATTGAGTTCATCAAACAAGTCTAAATGTTCATCATCAAGTTCAAAATCTTCCACACTATTATTGCCAGTTACAGCTGCTTCAGTATTTGGATTTACATCCACTAGCGTTGCTTTTTGCTCTTGCTTTAATTTGCGTAACTTAATCAATTGTTCCAGATTAATATTCTGATTTTCAATTGAAAAGGGGATTGATTTAGTCAGCACGACTTGCTTAAAGAACAAACGCACCGCTTGTGCAGGCGTAATCCCCAACTGTTTAAACACAGCAAAGGCCTGTTTTTTCTCTTGAGAGTCCAAGCGTACTTGGTAGACTTCAGTTTTTCTCATAATTTTTAATATAAGGAAATAGATTTAAATTTTAGCAATATTGTAAACAATCCATTTGTAATTTCAATATGACTACAACGAAAATCCTTAATATGTAATGACAAATATATTACAATGTCAGTTCTTGCTGTGCGCTAAAGTGAAATTGTTGCTGGCTAATCGGGTCAAAAAAACTTAAATGCTTAGCAAGCAGTTGTAGCGGTGCAGAAAAATCATCTGCTTGTTTGTGCTGTAAAATGGGATAAAACGGGTCGTTTTTAATCGCAATACCTAAGCTATTTAAATGCACACGTAGTTGGTGTTGCTTGCCTGTTGTAGGCTTTAATTCATATTTTGCCCAAGTCTGATTATGTTCAAGCAAACGAATTTCTGTTTTGCTGTTTGGTGTTCCTGCCACGACTTGCATCAAATAAAAAGGTTCGCCTTTTTCCATGCGTAATTGCACGGTACATGGTAGGGATAAATCTGCTTGATAAGGCGCAATTGCATGGTAGGTTTTTTGCACCTGACGTGCTGCAAATAATTGCTGATACACTGCCCGAGTTTCAGGTTGTTTGGAAAAGAGCACCACACCCGCAGTTTCACGGTCTAAACGATGAATAGGCGTGAGTTGTTCATTCTGTGTTTGTTTTTTCAGGCGTACTAACAGGGTTTCTTGCACATATTGCCCTGTAGGGCTCATGGTTAAAAAATGCGGTTTATCTACAACCAATAAATGTTCATTTTCAAATAAAATTTGATGCTGAAAAGGTACAGCAAATTCATATGCTAAAAAGCGATAATAATAAATATCCTGATGCGCGCTATATGGTGTATCTAAATCTAAACGCTTACCTTGGGCATCATAAACTAAACCATCCTCAAAGCGTTGTTGCCATTCCTGCATAGAAATATGGGCAAACAGGCTACATAAATAATGAAAAATTGAGTCAGGTTGTGTGCTTAATTTGGGTAAATGCAATTTGCTGGCGCTCACACCATCGAGCATGGGTGGAACAAAGGTGTTGGAATAAGTTGACGTCATCTACAAATTGCTCATATTCAGGTGGGAGAGTTTCTTTTTCGTCATATAGTGAATAGCCTAAGCAGCTTGGGTGCTAAGCTGAATAATATTGAGTCATAGCCGTGTCTCAACCTGTTATAAATTTTCCACATTTACACAGTTTTATCCATCAGTACATAGGCTTTAAAGCAGTGCGATGCTATCATAATTGGTCTTTTGAATCATGTCGTGAGCGTTATGCAGTATTCATTTAATTTGGCTTTAAATAATGAGCAAGATACCCAAAATTTGGCGCAGGTTTTGGCAACGCATTTTCGTTCGGGTGTGATTTATTTAATTGGTGATTTAGGTGCAGGAAAAACCACTTTATCGCGTTATTTTCTACAGCATTTGGGGCATCAAGGTGCGGTTAAAAGCCCGACTTACACTTTGGTAGAACCTTATCAAATTCAGGGACAAGATATTTTTCATTTTGATTTATATCGTTTGAATGATCCTTATGAATTAGAGCTGATGGGCATTCGTGATTATTTAGAAACCCCAAATGCCTTGTTTTTATTTGAATGGCCATCAAAAGGTGGTGATGAAATTCCACCTCCAGATCTGATCATTGCAATTAAAAAATCGGAAGATGAACTCAGCCGTACCGCCACCCTAACTTCATCTTCGGCTGAATTACAACAAGCTATGGAGCAAAAATTTAATCATGCCTAATGATGTGTTACTACGTCGGATCCACACGCTTGAACCTGCCTTAGCCAACCAAATTGCTGCGGGTGAAGTGATTGAGCGTCCTGCCTCTGTGGTCAAAGAGTTACTCGAAAACTCGATAGACGCAGGGGCAACCGAGTTGATTATCCGTGTGGCTCAAGGTGGTAGTACACTCATTGAAATTATTGATAACGGTCGTGGCATTCATGCCGAAGACCTACCTTTGGCGGTGACTCGTCACGCGACCAGTAAAATTCAAACGGCCGATGATTTACACGCCATCGTTAGTTTAGGCTTCCGTGGTGAGGCGTTGGCTTCAATTGCAGCGGTATCGCGTTTGACTTTGGTCAGTAGCCAAACTGAAGATGGTGTAGGCTATCAGGTTGAAGTCAATGGTACTGCTTTTGATCACCAACAAATTCAAGCTGTCGCTGCACCAAAAGGCACGCATATACGGGTACAGGATTTATTTTTTAATGTGCCTGCACGTCGTAAGTTTCTGAAAAAAGCAGGTACAGAATTTGGGCATATTGAAGAAATTGTCCGTCGTTTGGCGCTGACACATTTTGATATTCGGTTTGTGCTAGAACACAACGACAGCATTAAACTGAATCTACCCATTGCAGATAGTGGCGAATTGCGTTTTCAGCGCGTGCAGCAACTTTTAGGGCGAAACTTTGTTGAAAATGCCTATTGGATTGATGCTGACAGTGTCACCATGCGCTTATCGGGTTGGTTGGGTCACCCTTCCGATGCACGTTCACAAGCCGACTTGCAGTATGTATATGTAAATGGACGTATTGTAAAAGACAAGACTATCTCACATGCGTTGCGTATGGCATACGAAGGTATTTTGCATGGACATCAACATGCCGCGTATTTGCTATTTTTAGAAGTTGAGCCTGAAAATATTGATGTCAATGTGCATCCGACCAAGCATGAAATTCGGTTTTTAAATCAGCGGGAAGTGCATGAGTTTGTACGACATTATGCTAAAGAAACTTTGGCGCAATTTCAGACTGCAACTGCAGATTTAGCCACTGCCATGAAAGCCGATCCCGTCGAACAAGCTGCGCCTTATGTGGTGCAACCGCGTTATCAGGAACAATTTTTACTGCATAAACATGTTGAGGCGAATCCTCAAAATTCCGCAGAATATTCAGTAGATGCGCACACTACGCAGTCTGACTTACAAGCGGGAATTGATCTACTTACCGATTTTAATCAGAGCCAGCCGCAGACAGTTCAATATAACAGACCTGTGCAGAGTAATTATCAAGGTTCGCAACAGCTCAACAATGCTTTAAAAAACTATCTCGCCCCTTTACGTGAACTGGATCAAGACTCAGCTAATCTTGCGCAAACAACCACATCACCTGCGGTGGATGAGCATCCACTCGGCATCGCAATCGCGCAACTGCATGGTATCTACATTTTGGCGCAAAACAGTGAAGGCTTGATTATTGTAGATATGCACGCCGCGCATGAACGAATTGTGTTGCAACAGATGAAAGCCGCTTGGGATAAACCTGAGTTTTGGACTTCGCAGCAATTGCTAATACCAAAAGTTATCAGCATCAGTCGTATGCAAGCCATGCGAGTGGATGATTTAAAAGATCAATTAGCAAGACTGGGATTGGAAATAGACCAATATGGCGATGAACAGGTCATCGTGCGCGGTGTGCCTGCGATTTTGCATAAGGCAGATTTTGCTGAATTAATTCCTGAACTCCTTGATGATTTAGACCCGAATGATGAAGCGCAAGCCTTGTTGCAAAAGCGTGATCATATTTTGGCGGGAATGGCATGCCATAGCGCAGTACGGGCACATCGGATGCTAAGTCTTTCTGAAATGAATGCCTTATTGCGTCAAATGGAACAAACCGAATTTGCCAGTCAATGTAATCATGGTCGCCCGACTTGGCGTGCTTTTCCACTGGCACAACTAGATAAACTTTTTGCTCGAGGAGAGTAGCGTTACATGTCAAATCAATTGCCGGTCATCAATTTAATGGGACCAACTGCAAGCGGTAAAACTGCTTTGGCATGTGAGTTGTATGAACTGGGGCATTTTGAGCTGATTTCAGTCGACTCTGCGCTAGTTTATCGAGATATGGATATTGGTACAGCCAAACCGACCAAAGCGGAACAGGCGCGCTATCCGCACCACTTGATTGATATTATCAGCCCGCTTGAAGTGTATTCTGCTGCGCAGTTTGTTGAAGATGCCTGTGCTTTGATTGACGATATGCATGCGAGAGGAAAAACCCCAATTTTAGTGGGCGGAACCATGCTGTATTTTAAGGCATTGCTTGAAGGTTTATCTTCAAATTTACCCAGTGCAAATTACCAAGTGCGTGCTGAAATTGAAGAAAAAGCTGCACGTGAAGGTTGGGAAGCCGTCTATGCAGAATTATGTGCGGCAGATAAATTGGCGGGACAAAAATTTAAAGTTTCCGATAAGCAACGTATTATTCGCGCTTTGGAAGTTTACAAATTAACAGGTACACCAATTACCCAACTGCAAGCGGAACAACCTAAAAATGTACCATATCGTTACACTTTTCATAACCACGCCTTAGTGCCTGATCGGGTAGAATTACATCAGCGTATTGAAAAACGCTTAAAGATTATGTGGGAAATGGGTTTTTTGAATGAGGTGCGTCATCTTATTGAAAAATACGATTTAGATGCAAATTTACCTTCCATGCGCTCTGTCGGTTATCGTCAAGCTTTAGAGTTTTTGCAAAAAGGTGATGAAAGTCGCGAAAAAATGCAGGAAATGGAGGATAAGGCGCTATTCGCAACACGACAACTTGCGAAACGTCAATATACTTGGCTTAGATCGTTGCAAGAATCGCATAAATTTCACACACATTTTACGATAAAGCAGGCTCAAGAAGACTTGCGAAACTGGTACGGATAAAGCACAATTTACACACTGACTTTTTTATAATTTTTAATTGAAAAATAAAGATAGTTTTTGCGCTGATTTTTAATTATTTTTGGAGTTATAACATGTCTAAAGGTCAAACTTTACAAGATCCGTTCTTAAATTCTCTCCGTAAAGAACGTATTCCTGTTTCCATCTTCCTTGTGAACGGTATTAAACTACAAGGTCATATTGAATCTTTTGACCAATATGTTGTTTTATTGAAAAATACAGTAAGCCAAATGGTTTACAAACACGCAATTTCTACAGTTGTTCCTGCACGTAACCCACGTCCAGCGGGTGCACCAGCGGGCGGTCAAAGCGCAGGCTTCAGTGGTCAAGGTGGTGGCTTCGGTGGTCAAAGTGGTGGCTTCGGTGGTCAAGGTGGCTTCGGTGGTCAAGGTGGCGGTTTCGGCGGTCAAGGTGGCTTCGGTGGTCAAGGTGGCTTCGGTGGTCAAGGCGGCGGCTTCGGCGGTCAAGGTGGCTTCGGTGGTCAAGGCGGCGGCTTCGGTGGTCAAGGTGGCTTCGGTGGTCAATCTGCAGGTGGCTTTGACAACGATTCTAAATTTGAAGAATCTCAAGAAGACGAGAACAATCGTTAATTGATTTTCTGAACAAAAAGCCTCTCATTCTGAGAGGCTTTTTTATGTCTTACTCTTTTCCTGGTCAATTTACATACTATGATTTATAAGCTTAAGTGTAAGCGTGTGCTGAACCTCAAACCTATTTTTTGATTTTGATCGGGTTGCCACTGATGTGGCAGGGTAATCCTCCCATAAATAAGTGCCCACTAAAATTTAAGTGGACACTATTGGGGCATTGCATTTTAGCGAAAGTGGGGGGGCACTGGATGCTTACTGCTTATAGTCTCTTTATGCAATAGTGCCCATCTAAAATTATTCAATTATTTGAAAATCATTGAGATCTGCCTGAATAGATTTTGGATTATTTGCGTATATAAATTCTGCATTTGTATACAACCAGCCTATTTGACCTTGCTGATTAAAGCGTTTATTCAAATATTTAAGGATAGGAGTATTTGAGAAAATCTCTTCTGAAAATACTTTAAATTCTCCTACATCTAGCGCTTCACTATCTTTCATAAATAATAAGCCATTTTTTTTAGTGGCAGATATATCTAAAGAGCGGTAAGCGTCCGCTGAACACACCTTATGAATTCATCCTATAAGCCTTAATTTAGTCCCCACTTAAAAACAAGTGGGGACTAAAATTTATGACTACAAATCACCAGACATCCATCGCATCTCTTGCGAAAAAACGAAGAACATACAGTGCTGAATTTAAACAGCAGATCGTTCAGGCTTGTAAAGCACCGGACGTTTCAATTGCTTCAGTCGCTTTGCAACATGGATTGAATACAAATCTTGTATCCAAATGGATTCGCTTAATTGATGCTAAGCCAGGGAATGATCGCTCACCACTACCGAATAAACCTGCATTTATTGCCTTATCTTGCTCTGCACCATTAGATCCTACTCCTACTGACATGTTAACGGTTCAAATTACTTTACCCCACTCAAAAGCAGAAATTGGCTTGAAATGGCAAGTATCAGAAATATCTGCTTTAGCAGAATTACTCAAGGCACTTGCAACATGATCCGCATTGATGAAATCTGGCTTTCTACCCAACCTCTGGATATGCGAGCAGGGATGGATACGGTCATGGCGCAGATTATGAAAGCCTTTGGCTACATTAAACCGCATTGCGCCTACCTGTTCTGTAATAAACGTGGCCATCGCATGAAAGTGCTGGTACATGATGGACTGGGCATCTGGCTGTGTGCCCGGCGGTTGGAACAGGGCAAATTTCACTGGGCTAAAGTTCACCAGGGTGAAAGCGTAGCCCTCAGCCCGGAACAGTTACAGGCACTGATCCAGGGTTTGCCTTGGCAGCGCATTGGACGACAGCAAGTGGTCACAATGCTCTAAACTAGCTTGGTCCATTCTGCTATTCTCCAAATGTTGTATTTCATTCTTCTCATGACCTCAGGCATACTGCGGTCATGAATACGCTGCCTGATTTAAGCCAACTGACCCATGAACAACTGCTGGAATTTACCAGACAGTTGGCAATGCAGCATCAGTCTCTGGCACAATCAAATCAAGAATTAGAAAAATCAAACCAACAATTAGATACCAAAGTTCAGCATCTTGAAGTATCCAATCAGCAATTAGATGCTCAAGTTCAACATCTTTCCATTCTCAATCAAAAATACGAGCATGAACTTGCGCTGTTTAAAAAGCACAAATTCGGCAGTAAAAACGAACATCTCACTGCAAAACAAATCCACCTGTGGGATGAAGCGGTTGAAGAAGATATTGCCGCGGTTGATCTAGAACTGGAACGGCTGAATGCAGATAAAACCGATGCAGTGACACACAAAGCCAAAACCAATAAACCTAAACGTCGACCACTGCCAGATCATCTACACACCATCCGTATTGAGCATGAACCTGCATCAACCCAATGTGCTTGTGGCTGCCAACTTCGTCGTATCGGCGAAGATGTCAGTGAAAAACTGCATTTCAGACCGGCACAGTTCTATAAGGAACAGCATGTGCGTGGTAAATGGGTCTGTGATCAGTGTGACACCCTGACTCAGCAAGCGATGCCCGCCTATGTGATTGATAAAGGCATTGCTTCACCTGAACTGCTCAGCCATGTTTTGGTATCGAAATATGCCGATCATTTGCCGCTGTACCGTCAACGTCTGATCTATCAGCGGGCGGGAATCGAACTTTCTAGATCAACTTTATCTGACTGGATAGGTCGCTGCGGTGTAGAACTGGAACCTCTGGCCAATGCCTTAAAAGAGGTGGTGCTGCAACAGCAGGTGCTGCATGCAGATGAAACACCAGTCACCATTATGCGGATGGGTGAGAATGAGAAAAAACCGAAAAAAGGTTATGTCTGGGCCTATGCCACTACACAGTACAATCCAGTTCAGGCGGTGATCTATGACTTTCAGGATAGTCGTTCAGGCCAGCATGCTGCAGAGTTCTTGAAAGGCTGGCAGGGCCATCTGGTCTGTGATGATTACAGTGGTTATAAAGCACGCTTTAAATCAGGCCAGGTCATAGAGGTGGGCTGCATGGCCCATGCACGTCGTAAATTCCATGAACTGCATGTGACCGGGAAAAGTCAGGTCGCTGAACAGGCCTTAGTGCTGATTCAGAAACTGTATGCGATAGAAGCAGAACTCAGGAAAAAGACCGATGGTACAGCGGAAGACCGCCGCGAATACCGACAACAGCATAGTCAACCGGTGATGCAACAACTGTATGAATGGCTTAACCAACATCAACTGACTGTGCCATCGAGTTCTCCAACCGCCAAGGCCATCAATTACACTCTGAAGCGTTGGCCAGCTTTAAGCCGCTATCTGGATGATGGCAATCTACCTATAGATAATAATTGGGTGGAAAACCAGATGCGACCTTGGGCGTTGGGACGTAAGAATTGGCTATTTGCAGGTTCGCTGCGCAGCGGTCAGCGAGCAGCCAATATCATGACATTAATCCAGTCAGCAAAGCTGAATGGGCTGGATCCGTATGCCTATTTAAGTGATGTTCTGAAAAGGTTGCCGACACATAAAGTGACCCAAATAGAAGAATTACTGCCACACCGCTGGAAATCCGACCAAAATTAAAAAATAGGTATGGGATTCAGCGGACGCTTACAAAGAGCGGTAAGCGTCCGCTGAACACACCTTATGAATTCATCCTATAAGCCTTAATTTAGTCCCCACTTAAAAACAAGTGGGGACTAAAATTTATGACTACAAATCACCAGACATCCATCGCATCTCTTGCGAAAAAACGAAGAACATACAGTGCTGAATTTAAACAGCAGATCGTTCAGGCTTGTAAAGCACCGGACGTTTCAATTGCTTCAGTCGCTTTGCAACATGGATTGAATACAAATCTTGTATCCAAATGGATTCGCTTAATTGATGCTAAGCCAGGGAATGATCGCTCACCACTACCGAATAAACCTGCATTTATTGCCTTATCTTGCTCTGCACCATTAGATCCTACTCCTACTGACATGTTAACGGTTCAAATTACTTTACCCCACTCAAAAGCAGAAATTGGCTTGAAATGGCAAGTATCAGAAATATCTGCTTTAGCAGAATTACTCAAGGCACTTGCAACATGATCCGCATTGATGAAATCTGGCTTTCTACCCAACCTCTGGATATGCGAGCAGGGATGGATACGGTCATGGCGCAGATTATGAAAGCCTTTGGCTACATTAAACCGCATTGCGCCTACCTGTTCTGTAATAAACGTGGCCATCGCATGAAAGTGCTGGTACATGATGGACTGGGCATCTGGCTGTGTGCCCGGCGGTTGGAACAGGGCAAATTTCACTGGGCTAAAGTTCACCAGGGTGAAAGCGTAGCCCTCAGCCCGGAACAGTTACAGGCACTGATCCAGGGTTTGCCTTGGCAGCGCATTGGACGACAGCAGGTGGTGACGATGCTTTAAACCAGGCTGTTCCATTCTGCTATTCTCCAAACGTTCTATTTCATTCTTCTCATGACCTCAGGCATACTGCGGTCATGAATACGCTGCCTGACTTAAGCCAACTGACCCATGAACAACTGCTGGAATTCACCAGGCAGTTGGCGATGCAGCATCAGTCTCTGGCACAATCAAATCAAGAATTAGAAAAATCAAACCAGCAATTAGATGCCAGAGTTCAACATCTTGAAGTCACCAATCAGCAATTAGATTCTAAAGTTCAACATCTTTCTATTCTCAATCAAAAATACGAGCATGAACTCGCACTATTTAAACAGCACAAATTCGGCAGTAAAAACGAACATCTCACTGCAAAACAAATCCACCTGTGGGATGAAGCGGTTGAAGAAGATATTGCCGCGGTTGATCTAGAACTGGAACGGCTAAATGCAGATAAAACCGATGCAGTGACACAGAAAGCCAAAACCAATAAACCTAAACGTCGACCACTGCCAGATCATCTACACACCATCCGTATTGAGCATGAACCTGCATCAACCCAATGTTGTGCTTGTGGCTGCCAACTCCGTCGTATCGGCGAAGATGTCAGTGAAAAACTGCATTTCAGACCGGCACAGTTCTATAAGGAACAGCATGTGCGTGGTAAATGGGTCTGTGATCAGTGTGACACTCTGACTCAGCAAGCGATGCCCGCCTATGTGATTGATAAAGGCATTGCTTCACCTGAACTGCTCAGCCATGTTTTGGTATCGAAATATGCCGATCATTTGCCGCTGTACCGTCAACGTCTGATCTATCAGCGGGCGGGAATCGAACTTTCTAGATCAACTTTATCTGACTGGATAGGTCGCTGCGGTGTAGAACTGGAACCTCTGGCCAATGCCTTAAAAGAGGTGGTACTACAACAGCAGGTGCTGCATGCAGATGAAACACCGGTCACCATCATGCGGATGGGTGAGAATGATAAAAAACCGAAGAAAGGTTATGTCTGGGCCTATGCCACTACACAGTACAATCCAGTTCAGGCGGTGATCTATGACTTTCAGGATAGTCGTTCAGGCCAGCATGCTGAAGAGTTCTTGAAAGGCTGGCAGGGCCATCTGGTCTGTGATGATTACAGTGGTTATAAAGCACGCTTTAAATCAGGCCAGGTCATAGAGGTGGGCTGCATGGCCCATGCACGTCGTAAATTCCATGAACTGCATGTGACCGGGAAAAGTCAGGTCGCTGAACAGGCCTTAGTGCTGATTCAGAAACTGTATGCGATAGAAGCAGAACTCAGGAAAAAGACCGATGGTACAGCGGAAGACCGCCGCGAATACCGACAACAGCATAGTCAACCGGTGATGCAACAACTGTATGAATGGCTTAACCAACATCAACTGACTGTGCCATCGAGTTCTCCAACCGCCAAGGCCATCAATTACACTCTGAAGCGTTGGCCAGCTTTAAGCCGCTATCTGGATGATGGCAATCTACCTATAGATAATAATTGGGTGGAAAACCAGATGCGACCTTGGGCGTTGGGACGTAAGAATTGGCTATTTGCAGGTTCGCTGCGCAGCGGTCAGCGAGCAGCCAATATCATGACATTAATCCAGTCAGCAAAGCTGAATGGGCTGGATCCGTATGCCTATTTAAGTGATGTTCTGAAAAGGTTGCCGACACATAAAGTGACCCAAATAGAAGAATTACTGCCACACCGCTGGAAATCCGACCAAAATTAAAAAATAGGTATGGGATTCAGCGGACGCTTACAAAGAGCGACTAACTAAACGATACCCATCTTTAGCCTGAGCATTTATCATATTTTGCAATGCTAAAGCGCGTTCAAGTTTTGTACTCTCTGTTGGATAGTCTTTGTATCGATATGTGTAGGTACCATTATGTTTACTACTATTTATACAAGTTGCTATCTTAGGTTGATTTTCTTTATTATCTAAAATTTCTACATGATTTCCTGTAAAGTATTGTTTAAATTGAATAATGCGACAACCTTCTTGACCTAATTTATTAAGTACATTTATTAATTGATTAGTGTCAACAAGTGGGGAAAGATAACCACTATCGTAAGTGTATGATGCATTATCATTTTCATTTTTTAAAAAATAGTCTTTAAAATTTAAGTCAGTAGAAGGCCTTACAGAATGAAGAAATTGGTATCCAGATTTTCCATTCTCATTAAGATTACTTAACCATGAAAAATAGATATTGCTAATAGAGCTTGCAGTTCGATCAGACACAATAGCAGAGTAGCGAGTATTCTGATTAGCTAACTTCATATAGCTATTTACAGTTTGATAGAGATGGCTCCGTAAATTTGAACAACTCCTATAAGTGATATTTTGCTCCCCAAATGATGTTATAAACATCGATATATGGAGTATTTTATGGCACGTAGACCAAGAAGAAATCATTCAAATGACTTTAAAGCTAAGGTAGCGCTTGCTGCGATTAAAGCAGAAAAAACACTTGCTGAATTGAGTGCTGAATTTGATGTTCATCAAAACCAAATTATCGACTGGAAAAATCAATTGCTTTCAGCTTCCTCGCAAGCCTTCGATCAATCAAAAGCTCCAGCAGAACCGCCCATTGATCTAAAGAAACTACATGCAAAAATCGGTGAGCAGGCATTAGAAATTGATTTTTTAGAAGGTGTGTTGAAGAAACTGGGCCGCTTCAACCACAAAAGTTAATCGACGACTCACTTCAGATTTCAGTATCTAAGCAAGCTAAGCTACTGAAAGTCTCCCGTGGTTGTTATTACTATCGCCCAAAACCTGTGAGTGCATCAGATCTGAAGCTGATGCGCTGTATTGATGAATTACATATGCAATACCCTTTTGCAGGTAGCCGTATGATGCGTGATTTATTGAACCGTCAAGGACATCATATAGGACGACGTCATACACGTACTTTAATGAAGAAAATGGGCATTAATGCGTTATATCGTAAACCAAATCTAAGTCAGGCCAATCAAGCTCACCGTAAATATCCATATCTGCTCAAAGGATTGAATATTCAACGGAGTAATCAAGTGTGGGCAACGGATATAACGTATATCCCTATGGCAAAAGGCTTTGTCTACTTATGTGCTGTGATTGATTGGCACAGCCGTAAGGTGCTTGCCCATAGCGTATCGATTAGTATGGAGGTTGCATTTTGTATAGAAACATTAAATGAAGCTATTGAAAAATATGGCCGACCTGAAATCTTTAATACAGACCAAGGCAGTCAATTTACCAGTGATGCATTTATTGAAGTGTTAAAATCAAATGACATCCAAATCAGCATGGATGGTAAAGGTCGTTGGGTTGATAATGTGATGATTGAACGATTATGGCGGAGCGTTAAATACGAGGAGGTTTATCTCAAAGCCTACAGCAATGTTTTTGATGCGAAAAAGCAATTAAATGCCTATTTTGAATTTTATAATTTGAAACGACCTCATTCGAGTCTGGACAAAATGACTCCAGATGAGTTTTACTATGACCAGCTACCACAACAAAATAAGGTAGCTTAACTAGAGCAGAATATCACTTATAAATAAGCTTTTAGTTGTTCAAACAAGTGGGACCATCTCTGATTTCCATACACCTTATTATTGTATGCGACAATTTTATATCCATTTTTCCCCATTTCATTAAGCTGAGATAGGAATGCAGTACTACTGGTTGAATTAACCGCATCTACATTTAAAAAATTTGCTGTTGTAATAAGGATCTTAGGTTTTTCTGCAGTAAATAATCCGATATTACTTTTTACATAACAGCGATTATCCTTGTAGGGGTTAGATATGGAATTCCTTTCTAACTTAATGTAAGCAGGATTATTACTAGTTGAATTAATAATACAAAATGAGTCATCATCTAAAAAAGTTAAGACTCTATTCTCTTCTGAGGTTGTGCTATATTTTTGATATTTAATAGGATAGTAAAAGAAGTTATCATATTTGATACCAGTTTGAATGTCTTTTAGTATTAGATCTCCAAGTAATTGATAACGCTTGCTAACTAATTCACCTCCACACGTTTTTAATGATGAATTATATTGAGAATATTGGATCCCTTCATTACTACCTTCTACTGAATTATCCCCAGTTTTAAGAATTTCAATCTGAGCTAAACTACAATCAGAAATACCTAAATTAGATGAGCCTTGAATCCACTCTCCAGCCAATTTATCTGCTACTGTTGTTGGAGTTGGAGTTGGAGTTGGAGTTGGAGTTGGTGTTGGAGTTGGAGTTGGAGTTGGAGTTGGAGTTGGTGTTGGAGTTGGAGTTGGTGTTGGTGTTGGTGTATTGGAATTATCTGAGCTGTCACTGTTACAACCAACCAAAGCAGTAATTATTACAGTCACAAAGCCACTTTTAATTATCTTGTTCATAATAAGCTACTCGCTAGAAATATTTTTCTCAGAGATAGCCATCAACATTCTGATAGCTATGTTATCACTATCGCCCCCATTTTAAGAATTAATGAATTAAATGAGACTCTACCCATCCATTTCCATATTCTGTTGTTACTTCGATTAATCCATTTGAGCTGACATTACCTGCATAAATAATGTCAGAATTTTTAGAAAGCTTAGTTTTTACTTTGCTTGATTTATTAGGCGTTTCATAAAGCGGTAAGTTGTTTAGTTTTGGGGTTAATTTTTGTCCTATAGTACGTTCAATATCTTTAGATGTTTCATTATTACCACGAAACTTAGTCATTTCTTTGGCTGTACCTGCTACTTCTTTGGTCGT
The DNA here is from genome assembly GCF_020982655.1 of Acinetobacter sp. PW68. NCBI lineage: Bacteria > Pseudomonadati > Pseudomonadota > Gammaproteobacteria > Moraxellales > Moraxellaceae > Acinetobacter > Acinetobacter sp. PW68. The sequence continues at coordinate 1,261,216 of NZ_JAHZSX010000001.1, forward strand.
TTCATTAATTTGACTTAAGGTTCCTCTTAGGTCTCTTAAACTGTCTGCAAAGCCAGCATAAGAAGACGTTGAACTAGCATAAATGGTAAATACAAGAATCAGGGGTGAAATTTTCATCATACTTACACCTTAACGATGATTATTTAAATTTAATACTTTATCAAAGAATGCGAAAACTTCGCATTTTTATGATAGAATATTTAATTAACAGTTGTAAATAGATGAACGTTAAATAGTAAAAAATTAAAAAGTCATAGATTGAGAGCCAGGTTGTGAGTATTTTTATTTACAAGATACGAAAATTCATCTGATATAATTTGTAAGAGACTAAAAATAGTGAGAAAATTTCAATTGTAATTCTATTGCTGTTGGTGTAATGACTAAACTTCCTACTAATGATGCTGAGTTTAATTTAAAGCAAGTGCTTGCACTCATGGATTATCTTAGCCAATGGTTAATTCGTTCTGGTGTTGGATATACTGAATTTTCAGCTGCTTTAAAACCAATTTTTTATCAACAGGCTCTTCAAGAATTAGAAAGGATTGATCAAAAGCCTACTATTTCTGCTATTAGTTTATTATCTGGTTTACACCGTAAGGATGTGAGTGCATATAAAGAGACAAAGCTGGCGGGTAAGCCTTTGACTGAAGCAAATATCTCTGAACCAATTAGTGTTCCTTCTCGGGTTATAGGTTTGTGGTTAGCAGAAGGCTGGGGAGAGTGTTTACCATTCAGTAGTGATGAAGAAAATAATTTCGAAATTCTGGTAAAAAGAGTATCTACTGAACGCCATCCTAGGTCTGTGTTAAATGAGTTGATCCGATTAGGCATAGTACTTGAAAAAGACGGTAATATTTTCTTGCAAAAAGGACAGTTTATTCCTGATCCTTCTTTACAAGAAGCTCGTAAAATTTTGATTAAAAATTTACAATCCCATCTGGCTGCAGGTTTACATAATTTATTTGAAAATAATCAGACAAACTTTTTAGAACAAGCTGTGTGTGCGGATGGATTAACAGAAGCATCTGTTCAGTTTTTACGTGATCAAAGTCTAAAATTGTGGCACGAATATTCACTACAACTACTCAAGCTAGCTTCTGAAAAATGTACAGAGGATGAAGGCAAGCTAGATGGTACTAAAACTTTTATATTTGGGGTTTATCAACATGACCGTGAAGAAAATGGTTAAGCTATTTTGCTTTAATATTTTATTTTTAACAATGATCGGTTGCGGACAGGATTTTAGTGTAGGGGGAGCTAGTTTAGAAGGTACAGGTAATGGGCTTCCACCTCCACCTGGTCTTGGGAATGCTAACGACAGCAATACTGATGATGTCTTTAATCAGGATCAATATACGTTAAGACTATCTGGGGCTGCAACTGATTTGTGTGGTCTAGTCGTTCGCGAAATTCAATTTTTGGATTTAAACCAAAAAACAGATTTACGTAAAGATAAATCATATGATCGAAAAGTTGATAAAGATAAAGGTATTCCTATAGAGATTAAATTATCTTTTCTTAATAATTATTCGGATAAAGTGATATTAGAATATCCTGATTGCAATGTGCCTTTAGATTTTTATAATACTGAAACAAAAGATCAATTATTTCCTGAGATGCAGTGTTCCATTATTAGAAAAGTTGAATTAATGCCAGATGAAGAGCGTATTTTTCAGCTAAAATACAAGTTATTTGAACCTGTAAAAGGAGTATGGCAGTTAAATAATCAAGTCAAAATTACCATCCCATCTGAGCCAGAAGAAGAGTGTGGAGAATTGCAGCTACCATTGGAACTAATAGATAATAAAAACTTTTCTTGATGAAAGTCGAACGGATGAGACATAAGTTTGAGCAGCTACGCTTGAAAGTAAAAAACCAGTGCGGTGGCACTGGTTTTGATTGTGATCTAAAGATCTAAAAGCTCTACGCGCTTAGGAGTTCTTTTTACGATCTAAGCTTGGGTCTTTGATTTCTACAAAAGCATTGTTGCGTGTTTCACGTAACCAGCTGTCTAGTTCAGTATCAAATTGACGTTCACCTAAAATTTGACGTGCCATACGTTCTTGGTATTCACGTGTCATATCTTGTTGACGGATATCGGTGACTTGCAATACATGCCAGCCAAACTGAGTCTGGAATGGTGCGCTAATTTCGCCTTTGGCGGTGTTTTTCATTTGGTTTTCAAATTCAGGTACCATCACCCCAGGGTTGACCCAACCTAAGCTGCCACCATCACGTGCAGAGCCTGCATCGTTAGAGAACGTTGCTGCCAAGGTTGCAAAATCTTCACCTGCTTTTAAGCGGTTGTAAATGCTTTCAATCATGTGTTTGGCATTTTCAGGGCTAACCACTTCTGTCGGTTGAATGAGGATGTGGCGGGTTTGATATTGAGGTACCAATGCGCGTTGTTCAGTGCTTTTACGCTCTAAGACCTTGACCACATGAATACCATCACGGACTTCAATCAGTTCACTGGTTTGACCCACATCTAACGGTGTAATGCGTGCAGCAAGTTCTGCAGGAATATCTGTTAGGTTACGTAAACCCAAGTCTGCAGACTGTACGGTTACACCATTGCCTGTGTATTTTTTGCTAATGGTTTGAACATCATTGCTTTGTGCTAATTCAGCTTTTACTTTTTGCGCAACTTGTGCGGCATTTTCTGTTCCTGAAACACGCACATGCAAAATATGTACTTGATTGCCTAATGCTGCTTGACCTTGCGGGGTTTTCAGGAAATTATCAACATCTTGGTCGCTAATTTGAATACGTGACATTACGACTTGTTGACGTAGGCGATTGATTGCTAAATCTTCAGCAATACGGTTACGTAAAAATGCATAACTGCCTGGCGCGGATTGATCTAATTTTTGCTGAAAAGCTTCTAGGCTGTTTGCCCCATTTTGCTGTGCAACTTTTAAAACTGCTTCATTTAAAGATTTTTCATCGGCTTTAATATTATAGCGTTTGACTTGTTCTAATTGTGCTTGGCGTACAATCAGTTGCTCTAAAGCTTGTTGTTCTAAAATGTGTTGCGGTGGAACAGGACGCTTTTGCATTTCCAGTTGTTGTTTGAGTTCAACCACGCTTTGCGCTAAATCACTTTTTAAAATGACACTATTGTCAACTACAGCCACAATTTGATCATTCGCAGCGGCAAATGCAGGCAGGCTAACAGCCATGCTCAGTGCCAAGGTAGATGCTTTTAAAAATCGTTTTAACTGTACTGTCTTCATTAACGTTGTGTCCAAGATTGATTAATTTTATTAAAACCTAAAATACGGTTTTCAAGCAAAGAAGCAAGTTTATTATTGAAACTGCCTAAACCTTTTAAATTTAGCTCTGCCATAATGGCACGTTTTGGTTTAACACCTGTATCTGTCACATCGTCCAAGTCGTTATAGTAAGAGCGACCATAGACTGAAATACCCCAGCAGCATGATTCGTAATTTACACCCAGTAAATACTCACGCGCTACGCTATTGTCTAGGTCATATTGCGCATGACCTAAAATACGCCAGTTGTTGTGAATGGGTTGAATGAATGATGCAACCACTTGATCATAATGGTCTTGGCGGTTTGGAATATAACGACGGTTAATATAGCCAAAGTTATATAAGTTACCCTGATCGCCAGCGTAAAGCAGATTTACATTACGCTGAGCATTGTCGCCATTAGACATCCAAGCAGCATTGGCACCGATGCTGAGATTTTGGCTTAATTGGCTGGTGAGGCTGACAATTGGCCCTGTACGGCTTTGCGTGTCAAAATCATCGCTGGTATTTTCTAGTGTGACACGGCGGTCTTCAAAATAGAAACTTTGACCAATGCCTGCCTTAATACGTTCCAAACCAATTTCATCAAACAGGCTGTAGCTTAAGCCTAAAGATAGGAAATTATTATCTTCTAAACGGTCATGTCCATAGAAACGGTTTGGACTGAATAATTGATCATAATTGATTGATGCTGTTGCAGAATCAAAGTTAGGGTGATCATTTTGATTTTTATACGGTGCATAGGCATAGAATGCACGTGGCGTAATCGTTTGTAGGAAGCGACCATTTTTTTCAAAGGTAATCCCTGTGTCCAATGTAAATTGTGGCACAGTGACAGATTCACTTTCACTAGATGAGTTATATTGATTCAACGCATTTCGAGTGTCTTTGTCATAGAAGGTGTTAATGTTGCGTAAAGACACTTCTGGAATAACAAATGACCACGGATTGCGGTAGTTATAACGCACTGCAAAGTCGTTATAAATACGGGTGCCGCTTGGTTCGCCTACATCTAATGCACCAATGTCTTTTTTGAAGTAAGCCGTGTCGTTATTAAACTCGACTTGGAAACCTTGAGGATTACCTGTTTTATAGTTCAATAAAAATTGTGGTAAACGTGCATAAGGGCGTTTTTCATACTCAATAGATGAATCAAGGGTTTGGAAATCTTCAACTTTGAGCTGTGCTTTTAAACCCGGAATGCCGTTACGATAATTTAACTCCCAAGCACGACGTAAATTAAGATCGGTTTTGGAGTTCGGGTTATTATTTAAATCGGCAAAGTAATCTTTGTCTGAAGCATAGTTGTATTCAAGATTAGTCGAAAACTGATTGTTAATTTGCCAGTTGTGTAAAAAGTGCAAGTCTTTACGGTCTTGATCATCATATTTGGCATCTGAAGCTAAATAACCACCCCAGATTTGGCCTGAACCAAAATTTTCAGTTAAATAACGGAATTCACCCTCTAGCATTGCACCACGATCGCCAATATAACGCGGGCTAACGGTTGCATCGTAATTAGGTGCTAGGTTCAAATACACAGGTACAGATAGCTCAACCCCACCATCATTGGTAAAGCCAAAACTAGGTGTCAAAATACCTGTGGTGCGGCGGTCATCAATTGGGAAATTGAAGTAGGGTACAGCTAAAACTGGTACATTTTTCACATACAATTTGGTGCCGCGTGTTTCACCGCGTCCCGTTTCCTGATTCAGCTTAATTTCATTGGCTTGAATTTTCCAAGTCGGGGCTTGTTCAGGCGGGCAAGTACTGTAAGTGGCATTATTCAGCACCATCGTATTGGTTGAGGTGCGTGAAATTTTTTCTGCCATGCCGTGTGCATGTTGTTCTTCTGCAATATAAAAACTGTTGTTTAAGTCACCTTGCTGGGTTTTTAGGTTGTAATTAATTTCATCACTTTGCGCCAGTAAACCCGCTTGCGCCATTTGTACCCGACCTTCGGCTTTGGCAAAGGTCTGAGTTTGATCAATGGTAATTTTATCGGCACGAATTTGACGACCTTCTTGGTCAATCACCACGTTGCCTTCTAAGACTGAATCGCCATTTGGATCATAGTGACCATAATCGGCAGTCACTGTAGAAGTTGCATTTGCAGCATCTACCGCAACAGTACCTGAGCTAATCGGCGTTAGCCATGCGCCTTCACAATAGGCAGAACTTTGGCTGTGACCAAATTGTTGTGCTTCAGGTGCGGCTTTATCAACATAATATTGCTCAAAGAACTGCTGCCCAGGATAAGCTTCTTGAATGGTGTGCTTAAGCTGCTGGTTATTGAGATTTGTGACAGATGAAGTCTGATCTGTGGTCTGCGCATAGCTGGAAACAGAGTGACCACATAACAGAGTTAAGACCGCAGTCGCTAAAGGATTAAATTTAAACTGATGCTTCATTTATCTCATCAACCAAGAGTGCTTAATCGCAATTAATTATTGTCGCATCATAGAGAAAAAGCGCAGAAGTAGCTACACTTAGCACTTTAAAAACTCAGCCTGTATTAGAATTTATTGCAAATGAATACACAACGCGAACAATTGATACAAACATGGATAACATCTGTACTTGGTTCAGATCAATTTGAAACTCATTTTTTAGCAGGCGATGCAAGTTTTCGTCGTTACGCACGAATCAATTTGAATAATAAAACATTTATGCTCATGGATGCACCACCAGAAAAAGAAGATTGTGGTCCTTTTGTGACGATTGATGAATTTTTTGCTGCCCATGGCGTGCGCGTGCCAAAAATTATAGCCAAAGACTTGACACAAGGCTTTTTGTTGCTCGAAGATTTTGGCGATGTTTTGTTATCGACCTTGCTGAATGATCAGACTGTAGATAACTATTATGCGCAGTGTTTTAAACAGTTAATTCAATTGCAAGATATTGATGGTACCGCACATTTCCCTGAATATTCCTATGACAAACTGATCAGTGAAATGGAGCTGCTGACTGACTGGTTATTGCCAGCCTTGCAAATTCAGCCAAGTGCGGAACAAAGTGCCTTAATTAAACGCACTTTTGCTATTTTAGCCAATGCCGCCGTGGCCCAGCCGCAAGTGATTGTGCATCGTGATTTTCATAGTCGAAACTTAATGAAAGTAGGCGATGACAAAGAACTTGGTGTGATTGATTTTCAGGATGCGGTCATTGGTGCAGATACATACGATTTAATTTCGATTACCCGCGATGCTTATGTACAGTGGAATGCGGATCGTGTCTATCGTTGGTTTAAAATATTTTATGACTTAATGCCAGAAACATCTAAACAGGAACGCGATTTTGAACAATTTAAAAAAGATGCCGACATGATGGCGATTCAGCGTCATATCAAAATTTTAGGTATTTTTGTGCGTTTATTTGAGCGTGATGGCAAATCGGGTTATCTCAAAGATTTACCGCGCGTGATGTGGTATTTACTAGAAGAAAGTAAGCCTTATCCAGAATTACAACCATTTATGCACTTCATTCACACGACAGTAATGCCAAAATTTACAGCAAAATATGGTCAGTATGAGGTGCTTGCCTAAATGAAAGCTATGATTCTTGCCGCAGGAATGGGCAATCGTATGCGTCCTTTAACGCTGCATACGCCTAAACCTTTATTGGAAGTCGGTGGCAAACCTTTAATTGTGTGGCACATCGAAAAATTACAAAAGATTGGTGTGCAGGAAATTGTTATTAATACCGCATGGCTAGGTGAAAAACTCGCAGAAGCTTTGGGCGATGGTTCTCAGTTTGGTGTAAAAATTTTGTGGTCGCATGAAGGCGAAGGTTTGGAAACAGCAGGGGGTATCATCAAAGCCTTGCCATTATTGGGCTATGAACCTTTTATATTAGTGAATGGTGATGTTTGGACTACCATGGATTTTGCGCCACTATTAAATGTGCAACTTGAAAACGACTTGGCACATTTGGTTTTAGTGGAAAATCCATTACAGCATCCGCAAGGTGATTTCACTCTGGCTGCAAACAAAGCCTATACTTTTGAGCAAGCACGCTCGGGTGAAAATCTGACTTATAGTGGCGTAGCGGTGATCCATCCGCAAATGTTCGTCGGTTTAGAATCGGGCAAACGACCGCTTGCACCATTGCTTAAACAAGCCATGCAGCAAGGAAAAATTTCAGCACATAAATTACAGGGTGTTTGGGTGGATGTTGGCACTCCTGAACGATTAAATGCGTTAGATCAACAAATTCAGCAGGGGGTGTACGCTTAAGTGCATATTCACTAAGCGTTCGCCCCTATGACTGTAACTATAAATCGGTATACTTCCATTAACTTTTTCGAGATGTGAATTGTGATGCATTCGTTTTTTCAGGAACTCAAGCAAGGTAGTCAGGCTTTAGGTTTAGAGCTCAGTGATGAGGCTTTAAATTTATTACTCAAATACCAAGATGCTCTGGTGCTATGGAATAAAGCGTTCAACCTCACTGCAATTCGTGACCCGAAAGAAATGCTGGTTAAGCATTTGCTCGATAGTCTGAGCATCCTCAAAGATTTACCTGCAGGTCGTTTATTGGATATTGGGACAGGCGGCGGTATGCCAGGCATGATTATTGCCTTGTGTCAGCCTGAACGCGATTGCGTGTTGTTGGATTCAAATGGTAAAAAGATTCGATTTTTAAAACAGTTTATTGCCGATTTAAAACTGAAAAATGTAGTGGCCGTTCAAACTCGTGTTGAAAATGAAGACAGCATCCGTGAGTTAGGTCATTTTGATGTGATTACGAGCCGTGCTTTTGCATCTTTAACTGACTTTGTTGCCGCGTCCAAACCATTTATGCATGAGCAAAGTATTATTGCATCAATGAAAGGTTTGATTCCTGCCGAAGAAGTGGAAGCAGTGAAAGATGAATTCAGCTGTGAAATTATCGAGCTTAAAGTTCCGCGCTTAGACGAACAACGTCATTTACTTTTATTAAAACGTATTTAATTTTCAAAGGACTGGGGTGATCATGGCACAAATTATTGCGATTGCGAACCAAAAAGGTGGCGTCGGGAAAACCACAACCGCAGTTAATTTGGCAGCATCTTTGGCTGTTTTGAAAAAGCGCGTTTTATTGGTTGATATGGACTCACAAGGCAATGCGACCATGGGTTCAGGCATTCAAAAAAATGATTTGCTGTATTCAGTGACCGATGTATTGTTGGGCGAAGTGCCGATTGAAACCGCAATTAGCAAGGCAGAAGTTGGTTATAAAGTCTTGGGTGCCAATCGTGATTTGGCAGGGGTTGAATTGGTGATTGCTGAGCAAGAAGGGCGCGAGTTTATTTTGCGCAATGCCTTGCAAGAAGTTGACAAAGACTTTGATTATATTATTGTCGACTGTGCACCAAGTTTAAGCTTAATTACAGTAAACGCTTTAGCAGCAGTGCAAAGTGTAATCATTCCAATGCAGTGCGAATATTATGCACTTGAAGGTTTGGCAGACCTGACACAAACCATTGATCGTATTCAACAAGCACTCAATCCTGATTTAGAAATTATTGGCGTATTGCGTACCATGTATGATGCGCGTAATGCCTTAACCCGTGACGTGTCTGAAGAATTATCACACTATTTTGGTAAAAAATTATACGATACCGTGATTCCGCGCAATGTGCGCTTAGCAGAAGCGCCTGCACACGGTTTACCCGTCATTTATTTTGAAAAAAGCTCAAAGGGTGCAGTTGCCTACCTGAATTTAGCAGCTGAAATGTTGAAAAAAAGCAAAGTGAAAAAAGGAAGTAAAGCATGACCACAAAAAAACGCGGATTAGCCAAAGGTCGTGGTTTGGATGCCTTATTGGGGTCAATCCAGAAAGAAAAATTACAACTTGAAGTGCAATCTTTAGATCATGGTCAGCTCAAACAAATTGATGTCAATTTATTAAAACGTGGTGAATATCAACCGCGTCGTTTTATTCAAGAACAAGATTTGCAGGAACTGGCGGCATCTATTGAAAAACATGGTGTAATGCAGCCGATTGTGATTCGTCCGATAGATGACGAACAACATCCTTATGAAATTATTGCAGGTGAGCGTCGCTGGCGTGCTGCACAGTTGGCAGGTTTAACTGAAATTCCTGCAATTGTGCGTGATTTGACCGATCAGGTCGCGATTGCTTTGGCATTAATTGAAAACATTCAGCGTCAAGACCTCAACCCAATTGATCAGGCAATGGCGTTACAACGCTTTCACGATGAGTTTGGCTTGAGTCATCAGGAAATTGCCGAAACAGTAGGTAAAGCACGTACCACGGTCAGTAATTTATTGCGTTTACTCACTTTGGCAGAGCCTGTTAAAGAGTTGATGCAGCAAGGCTTGCTAGATATGGGTCATGCACGTGCTATTTTAACTTTGAAAGCTAAAGATCAGCTCAAAGTCGCGCAGCATGTAATTGAAAAGAATTTATCGGTACGTCAAACCGAACAGTTGGTACGTGACTTTAATGCGCCAAAACAAGAAAAGCCGAAAACGGTTATTGCACCTGATATTCAACAACTCACGCAACGTCTTTCTGAGCGTTTTAGTGCAGATGTTAAAATTGATTATAACAAGCAAGGTAAGGGTAAATTGACCATCAGTTATCACTCTCTGGAAGAGCTGGATGGTATTTTAAATATTTGCCTGTCCGATTAATTTTAATTCGTATTTTATTGGGGAAAAGCGAATGTGGGAATTGGTAAAAGCAGGTGGCTGGCTGATGCTGCCGTTGGTATTGTGCTCGGTATTTACCGTTGCAATTACCATTGAGCGTTTTATGCGTTTAAAGAGAGCAGGTATTTTGCCCAATGCGTTGTTGCTCAACCGCGGGCAAAGTTTAGCGACTGTGTTGCAACAACTGAATCAAAGTGCCAACTTAAAAAACAGTACATTAGGCCGTATTTTTGAGGCGGGTGCGCGTAACAAACAACAATCAGAACACTATGCGCGTGCACAAATGGAAGCGACAGCTTCACAAGAAATTGTTTATTTAGAAAAAAATATCAACTTCTTGGGTACGCTCAGTGCAGTTGCGCCATTATTGGGTTTATTGGGTACAGTGCTTGGGATTATTGAATCATTTTTAGTGATTGATGTGGGTGCAAGTAATCCAACCTTAATGATTCCAGGGATTTCTAAAGCCTTAATTACCACTGCTGCAGGTATGTTAATTGCAATTCCAGCCTTATTTGCCTATCGTTATTTTCAGCGTTTGGTGCAAGAATATACGGCTGAGTTAGAGCAGCAAGCGACTTTGTTTCACGCAGGATTATTTCATCAGAGTCAACCTCATCAGCTTGATGCGGATGTGCAAGATGTGAAAAAAGTAAGCTAAGGTGAGTTTATGAAATTCAAACGCTCGCAAGTTGAAGATATTCATATTAACCTGACTCCAATGATTGACTGTTTACTGTTCATCTTGGTGTTTTTGTTGCTTTCGACCACATTTAACCAATTTAGCCGTATGAATTTAACTTTGCCAGATGCGCAAGGCGTACCACCAAAATCTTATGAACATAAAATTGAAGTCGTGGTAGATTCTTCAGGGCATTATTCTGTCAATGGTCAGGCACTTTCGACTAAGGAAGTGGCAGATTTAAGCACAGCAATTAAACAAATTTCTCAAGATCGACGAGATTTAATGTTTATTATTGCTGCAGATGCCAAAGCCACTCATCAAGATGTGATTCGAGTGATGGATGTCGCAGGACAACTTGGTTTCGTCAACATCAATATCAGTACGAAAGTCCCAACTCGAGGTTATTAGTGAAGAAGGATTTACAGGTCTATCGCCGTCTTCTGAGATATTTGCTCCCATTTTGGGGCTTGGCAATCTTGGTGATTATCGGTTTCGCCATTAATGCAGCTACAGAAGTATCTGTGGCAAAACTCTTGGAAAAAATTATTAATGCCATTCAGGAGCGTGACCAATCTTTCACCACACTATTTCCGCTATTAGTCATTGCACTGATGTTTTTCCGTGGTTTGGGAACTTTTATTGGCGGTTACTATACAGCAGTGATTTCACGTAATTTGGTATTCAATATCCGTCAGGAAGTCTTTGCTAAATTGCTGCGTTTACCTGCACAGTATTACTTAGATAATACCAGTGGGCACATTACTGCCAAAATTATGTATAACGTAGAGCAGTTGACCGCTGCATCTACAGAATCGCTGCGTACATTGGTACAACAGGGTTTAATTACACTCGGCTTACTGGGCTATTTGCTGTATACCAACTGGCGTTTGACCTTATGTATTTTGGTATTTGGCCCATTAATTGGCTTGCTGATTCGTAAAGCTGCGAAACGTATGCGTCGTTTATCTATTCAAGTACAAGACACCATGGGAGATGTAAACCACGTGGTGCAAGAAACTGTGAATGGTAATTTGGTCGTCAAAGGTTTTGTTGGTCAGACCTATGAACAAAGCCGTTTTAAAGAAAATTCTTTAGAAAACCTACGTCGCGGTCTAAAAATGGTGGCAGTGCAACAATTGAACAGCCCTGTGGTGCAGTTCATTATGTCCATTGCTTTGGCAATTATTATCTGGATTGCCTTACGCCCAGAAATTCTACGTGATATTTCAGCAGGTGAGTTCGTGGCGTATATCACTGCCGCAGGTATGTTGAGTAAGCCAATTAAAGCTCTTACTGATATTAATGAAAAATTACAACGAGGTTTGGCAGCAGCGCATTCAGTTTTTGAATTGCTAGATATGCCTGAAGAGGACAATCACGGTACGCTTACACCAGAGCTAAAAGGTAATTTGCAATTTAAAAATGTGAATTTAGTATATTCCGATGGACACCATGCCATTCATGATTTCAATCTAGATGTTAAAGCAGGTGAAACTGTAGCTTTGGTCGGACGTTCAGGTGCGGGCAAAACCTCTCTAGTCAATCTGTTAGTACGTTTTCAAGAAGTATCTTCGGGGCAAATTTTATTTGATCAGCAAGATATTCGTGATATTGAGTTAAATAGCTTACGCTCACAAATCGCCATGGTTAATCAGCAAGTGGTGTTATTTAACCGTACGGTACGAGAAAATATTGCCTATGGTCAGCTTGAAGGTGCGAGTGATGAAGCAGTGATTGCTGCAGCCAAAGCAGCTTATGCTCATGACTTTATTATGGCTTTACCGCAAGGCTACGATACACCACTCGGTGCGCAAGGTTTGAATTTGTCAGGCGGTCAACGCCAGCGTATTGCGATTGCCCGTGCTATTTTAAAAAATGCACCAATTTTAATTTTAGATGAAGCCACCAGTGCTTTAGACAATGAATCTGAATACTTTATTCAACGTGCATTTGATGCGGCCATGCAAGACCGTACCACCATTGTCATTGCACACCGTCTATCTACCATTGAAAATGCTGACCGTATTGTGGTGATGGATCAAGGGCGTATTTTAGAGCAAGGTACCCATCAGGAACTCATAGCGCAAAAAGGCGCGTACTTCCAGTTGCATCAACGTAACTTCGAGGAACATTAATTCATGTCTTTGGCACAATTTATTCAGGACGCTTGGCAGCAACAAGCCAAATGGCTGGTTGTGCTTAGACCCTTGTCTTTATTGTACCGTGGCGTGAGCTTACTCAATCAGAACTTATATCGTTCAGGGATTAAAACCGCTTATACCGCTCCCGTACCTGTGATGGTGATTGGTAATATTACCGTTGGGGGCAGTGGCAAAACTCCTTTGTTGATTCATTTGGTTAAATATCTACGAAGTTTAGATATTCGTGTCGGCGTGATTAGCCGTGGTTATGGCGGCAAAGGACCATTTCCAGTTTATGTCAGTATCGATGCGAATGTAGAGGTCGTGGGCGATGAACCGACTCTAATTGTGCAATCTACGGGTGTGCCGATGGCAGTGGGGCCAAATCGTCAAAAAAGTATTGAATTGCTGCTTTCACAGCATGAATTGGATTTAATTATCAGTGATGATGGTTTGCAGCATTTGGCTTTAAACCGTCAATTGGAATGGATTGTTTTAGATAATAATCGTGGTTTGGGCAATGAGAAAATATTACCTGAAGGTTATTTGCGTGAACCAAAATCTCGATTAGAGCATGCCACGGTGATTGAGCATGCAACGCACCCGAGTTCTGAACTAAATATGCATTTGGCTGTTGCAGAGCCATATGTATTGCATCCCGCACAAGAATTAATTTTTGATCCGACCCAAATTTTTTATGCTGTCGTGGGCATTGGCTTTCCTGAACGGTTTTATAAAACGTTAGAATCGATGGGTGTGACCCAGTTTCAATGCCATGAGTTTCCAGATCACCATGACTATGAAATTACCGATTTGCAGTTTGACGACTCGCAACCGATCATTACCACAGAGAAAGATGCCGTCAAATTATTGCCACTGTTAAGGCAATATCCAGATTTTCAGCGTGAAATTTGGGTTGTACCTGTAGATGCTGTATTGTCATCGGGCTGCTACGTCACCTTACATCAACAATTGAAACACTTGGGTTTAAACCTGCCTGAAAAAACATGATAAGGAAAATTATGAAGCACATTGTTATCCCTGCACGTTATGCCAGTTCACGCCTGCCATGCAAACCTTTACTGGAAATTCATGGTCGCGCCATGATTTTACGTGTGGTTGATCAGGCAAAAAAAGTGGCAGGTTTTGATGATTTGTGTGTGGCCACCGATGATGCTCGTATTGCAGCATTGTGCCGTGCTGAAGGTGTGGATGTGGTCTTGACTTCGGCAGATCACCCCTCTGGCACAGACCGATTAAGCGAAGTGGCGCGTATTAAAGGTTGGGATAAACACGATATTATTGTCAATGTGCAGGGCGATGAACCACTTTTACCTGCACAATTGGTACAACAAGTGGCGCAGTTGCTCGAAGCTCAACCTGAATGTTCGATGTCTACGCTGTGTGAGCCGATTCAACAACTAGATGAATTTACCCGCGATAGCATTGTTAAAGTGGTCATGTCTAAACACAATCAGGCTTTGTATTTCAGCCGTGCTACGATTCCTTATGACCGTGATGGTGCGAAAGAAGCGACACCACAATTGCATGAACATGCTTATCGTCATTTAGGGTTGTATGCTTACCGTGTGGAATTGCTGCAAGAATATGTGACTTGGGAAATGGGAACATTGGAAAAGCTAGAAAGCTTAGAGCAATTGCGTGTCTTAGAAAATGGACACCGTATTGCTATTGCTGTTGCAGAAGCCAATTTACCCCCAGGTGTAGACACCCAAGCAGACTTAGACCGTTTAAATGCAATGGATATTGCCCATTTTGAGTAAGTGAATCACCTACCATGCAACGTGATGTAATTGGACAAGTGTATCCATGGCAACAACAAGTTTGGGAAAATCTAACTGGTCGATTTCCCAAAATGGGGCATGGTTTATTGTTTTTTGGCAAAGAGGGGTGTGGTAAAGAAGCCTTTGCACAGCAATTTGTGGCTTGGATTTTATGCCAGCAGCGTGATGTGCAGTCACAGCCTTGTGGTGAATGTAGCAGTTGTCAGTGGTTAAAATCAGATACGCATCCGAATTATGTCTATATCAGCACCGATGAAGAGAATAAAAAGCAAAACGCGAAAATTAAGATCGAGAAGATCCGTGATTTATTACCTTTTGTCCAGCAAACGGTAGATGGGTGGCGGGTAGTTGTGATTGAACCTGCTGAGGCCTTAAATATTGCATCTTCCAATGCCTTGCTGAAAACCCTAGAAGAACCGGGTGATCGCATTGTGATTATTTTGCTGGCAGATCACTATCTTAAATTGCCTGCAACCATTCGCAGTCGTTTACAGCACTTTGCTTTAGACCGTATTGATGCAGCACAGGTTACGGCATATTTGCAGCAGCATTTGCCTGATTTAGAAGTAAATAAACAGCAATTATTGATGAATTTGTCCAATCAAATGCCGTTGCAGGCTCTGCAGTTAGCACAGGCAGAATGGTTAGAGCAGCGTACAGATTTTCTGAAAGATTGGTATAAACTGGTGACGCAAAAAAATATGCCCATGGCAATTGCAACCAAGTGGAACAAGGCGTTGAGCTTTACTGATTTTAGTCAGATGTTTGAATACTTGTTGTGTGATTTAATTTGTGTCAAGCTAAACCAAAGCATTAAAAATTTGGATTTAAGCACCGCTTTGCAGCATTTGGCTGAACAATATGACTTGGAACGTCTGTTTGGTTTATATGCAGAATTACAGCAAGCCAAGCCAATGCTTGAGCAAAACGTGCAAAGTAATCTAGTGCTTGATCAGCTCTGTATTAAGTTAATGAATATTTAAGGGGGAACATGATGCAACCACGTATGGGCGGTATTATTCAGGCCAATATTCCTGATGTCGAAACGCTATATTTAAGTTATATGCCATATGTTGTGGGCGGTGGCTTATTTGTACCCTCAAAACAGCCTGTGAAAATGGGTGAAGAAATCTTCGTGCTTGCAACATTGCCCGAACAATCACAAAAAATTCCACTCACAGGAAAAGTCATCTGGATTTCGCAAAAGCAAAATGGCATTAAAATGCAAGGCTTTGGCATTCAACTGAGCGGTGAAAAAGGCGTTTATTACAAATCTGAAGCCGAAAGAATCCTTGCGGGGCTTAAGTCTGACAATCGTAACAGTTACACTATGTAGGTTGTTTGCTTTTAGGAAGAAACTGTGTTTGTAGATACACATTGTCATTTAACGATGCTGGATTTAAGCCCTTATGATGGCGACTTAGATGCAGCAATTGCACAGGCACGCCTAGCGGGTGTGTCTAAAATTATGGGTATCTCTGTTGATTTAGACGATCATATTGCATTGTCAAAAATTGCAGCACGTCATGCCGATGTCGGTTATAGCGTGGGTGTACATCCTTGTGAAAACGCTGAAAATATGGCACACGCCACTACCGAAAAACTGATTGCTTTGGCACAAGCAGACAAGGTTTGGGCTTTGGGCGAAACAGGTCTGGACTATTTTCACAGTACCGATTTTGTCGCAGAGCAAAAAGCCTGTTTTGCACGACATATTCATGCGTCACAAGCCGTAAAAAAACCAGTGGTAGTTCATACTCGTGCGGCTAAGCATGATACAGTGGATATTATCCGTGCAGAAAAATCGACGCATGGCATATTACATTGCTTTACAGAAGACTGGGCAACCGCAAAAGCGGTGTTAGATTGCGGTTATTATGTGTCGTTTTCAGGCATTATTTCCTTCAAAAATGCACAAGATTTACGTGATGTTGCCAGGCAAGTGCCTTTAGATCGTGTCTTAATTGAAACTGATAGTCCATATTTGGCACCTGTGCCATATCGCGGTAAGACAAATGAGCCAAAATACGTTCCATATGTAGCCAAAGCCCTATGTGATGTATATGATAAGTCCTTAGAGGAAATTGCTTTCATAACAACACAAAACTTTGAAAACCTGCTCAAAGGACATTAATTTGTATTGTGGAGCAAAGTAAATACCGAATGTTGTGGTGGTATATTAAAAATTTCAATTGATTGAATCGTGTAAAGAGAGTTTATCGGGTGAAGATGGATCGTCAGGCTCAGTTTCGAGCAAGAGAAACGTTAATTTTTCAAGTGGCAGAGCAGTTGCTTTTGGAAAATGGTGAAGCAGGAATGACCCTTGATGCTTTGGCAGCAGAACTGGACTTGGCCAAAGGTACTCTATATAAACACTTTCAAAGTAAAGATGAACTCTATATGTTGCTCATTATTCGTAATGAGCGCATGTTGCTAGAAATGATTAAAGACGCTGAAAAACAGTTTTCTGAACATCTAGCATTTTTTATGCTGCATCACTTACATCATCCTGAGCGTACCGTACTTTTTCACCAAATTGAAGAACGCCTTTCTACAACAGGTGTTGGCATTGGTTTGTTATTTAGTGAACTATACCAAGTCCGCAAAAGCCGATTACGCATCATTATTCGTATGACTGAACAATATTTAGAATCCATTCACAGCAAGATGGAAGTGCGTGATTATCTGGCTTCAATTTGGGCACTTACGCATGGTGCAGCGGCTATTTTAAACTCAAGTTTCTATCAGCGTTATTTGGGTTCACGGGATACTCTGCGCGTCGCCTATATCGACCAAGCGTTGGCGATGCCCAAACAAGCACAATCTTTCGAGCAATTGAATTAATACGCTATGAACACACCACTATCTTCGGTTCGCGGTTTTACGCTCATTGAATTGATGGTGGTGATAGTCATTATGGCGATTATGGCATCGCTGGTTTTAATGAATATCGGTGGTGTTGATCAGCGTAAAGCCATGCAGGCGCGGGAAGTGTTTTTATTGGATTTGCGTAAACTGAATCGTGAAGCCAATGATCAAGCGCGTATTTTTGCACTCAATTTGCATCAAGCAACCGATGTTTCAGCTGCGCGTTATGATGTGTTGGAATATCAGCCTTATGCCACAGAACAACAATTAAGCCTGCAAAATAATCAAAAATGGCAAAACTATGGCGAATTTAAAAGCAGAACGTTGCCTGAACAAGTTTCTATCCAAATTTTATCTTTAGAACAAAGCTATCCGAATGCTAACAATAGTGAGTTGCTGCAAGGTAATGCACCCGCACTGATTTGGCTGGGCAATGGTGAAGCCAAACCTGTGCGTATTCAGTTCTATTTAGAACAGCGTCCTGTAGGTGCGGAAATAGAGGTCGATCATTTAGGAAAAATCCATGAAAGCTAAAGGATTTACACTACTTGAAGTTATGGTGGCTTTGGCAATTTTTGCAACAGCAGCTATGGCAATGACCAAAGTGGCGATGCAATATACCCAATCCACCGCCAATGCAATTTTAAGAACCAAAGCACAATTTGTGGCTTTGAATGAAGTGGCATTGATGGAAATGAATCGGCAATGGTTAAGTGGAACAGAGTCAAAGCAAGTGACACAACAGGGCGAAACATGGCAAATTGACAAGTCCACACAGCCAACCATTAGTCCGAATGTGCAACGTGTCGATCTTCAAATCAGTTTATATAATCAAGACACAGGACAAGTTGAAGCAGGAGTGACTTCTTTGGTGTTTTTTAATGCCCGTGAGCAGCAATCATGAGTACAAAGAAAGGCTTCACTTTAGTTGAGTTGCTAGTCGCTATTGCAATTTTTGCAGTGCTGTCTGCTTTGGGTTGGAAAGTATTTGATTATCTCGCCAAAGTCAAAGATCGCAATGCGATGCATGAAGCCAATCTAGAACAGTTGCAAGAAAGCTATCAACAAATATTACGTGACACGATGCAGGCTGTTCCATTAACGGCCAATGTCAAAGGGCAGCAACAACCTGCTTTGGTTTTACAAAATGGACGTTTTAATTTCAGTAAAACTGGTGTGACCGATCCCTTGCAGCAGGGTATTTCACCCCATGAGCGCGTAGAATATCAATATCGTGCCGATGAAAAAAAATTGTATCGTTTAAAATATCGTAATTTGCATCAAACGGGCAATGATCAGCCTGAGTCGAGCGTGATGTTGGATGAAGTCGAAGCCTTTGAGATTATGGTATTGAATCCAAATGAATTAAGTAGTTGGCCTGAAAGTAGTGTCGATTCGCAACAAACTGAACAATTAAGACTGCTTCCGAAAGGAATAAAAATAAATTTAACCGTGCGTGACGTGCAATATGAATGGATATTTAGCTTATTGCAGACTGATTTTTTAAAGAAGAAAGACAATTAAAGGCACAATGGCAATGTATTCGAAATCGACTCAGCGCTTAGGTAGCATCATCAAATCACAACAAGGCATCGCCTTGATTACGATTTTGATGTTGGTTGCTTTAGCCACGATTTTGGCAGCGACCATTGCCAAGCGGCAAATGTACACCAGTGAAAATACCGCGTATTTGATGCGTCAAAATCAGGCATTGTTATATGCCAAAAGTGCCGAAGTGTTTTTTGCAGAATTACTACAAGATGATGCTGAAAATGCAGGCCAAGTCGATTACTTACAAGAAAACTGGGCAAAACCAATGCCGCCATTTCCAGTCGAAGATGGTTATGTATCGGGTGTGCTGCAAGATGAGTCGGGGAAATTTAATTTAAATAGTTTGCTGACAACCGAAGACCAAGTAAATGAAAACGCAAAAAAATATTTTGAAAAACTGTTGCAGCGTGTCGGACTACCTGCGCAATTAAGTGAAGCCGTGATTGACTGGCAAGATGCAGATGATGCACCGAGTGGCGCAATGGGGGCAGAGTCGAGTTATTACCAAGGTTTGCCAACCCCTTATTTACCGCCGAATAGCTTATTTCATAGTGTTGAAGAATTAAAACAAGTTCGTGGCTTTGAAGGAGCGAAGTATCAGCAAATTGCGCCTTATGTAGCTGCCCTGCCAAAACGGGATACAACTATCAATATTAATACTGCACCTGGTTTGGTTTTGGCGAGCTTAGATGAAAAACTGGATGTGGTTACAGTGCAAAATCTACTTGATCGTCGGAATGCCAATTTGGAGCACTTTAGCAATGTAAATGCTTTGTGGGAGCTAGATGGCTTTCAAACTGTCGATAGCGCGCTCCGCAATGAATTTACAAGTTTATTGGGTGTGCAATCACAATATTTCAAAGCCAAAATTGAAGTGGTTTTGGGCGAGCGCAAACGTCAATTTAGCAGTGATTTGGTGCGTAGCGAAAAATCTGTCAATGTTAGTGGACGAAGTCTGGCGCCATTTTAAGTATTTATCATCGACCTTGACTTAGTTATTATCATTTGGATGTAAATGCCTTGCAGGTCTGTACTGAAACTGATCATTACGATTTTTGTCTGGCAATCTGCGGGCTAAAATTGGCTTATTGTTCACGTTTTGCATTATAATTAAAAAGAATATCCCCCAAATATTTTGAAGACGTTAAGACCCATGTTAATTCGAAAGTTATTTAAGTTTGAAAATGCGCATATTGTGCGTAATTGTACTTCAGACCGCTGTAAGCGCTCGATTCATGGTCATAGCTATAAAGTAGAATTATTACTGAAAGCTTCAAAACTTGATCATGGACAAATGGTGTATGACTTTGGTTTGCTTAAAGGCGTAATCAAAGAATTATTTGATGCCTTCGATCATGCCATTTGTTTTTGGGATCAGGACGATCCTGCATATATTCAAGCCTGCAAAACATTCAGCGCACGCTGGGTTTCTTTACCCGTATCGCCATCGGCAGAGCAGTTTTCACGTATTTTCTTTTATTTGGCGCAGCAAGTTTTGGCATCGACCATCACACAAAATGGGGAAGGTGATGTGGAGGTTTATTCGGTGATTGTGCATGAAACTGATACAGGCTATGCACAAAGCTTTTTGGAAGATATTGAAAATGCACAGATGGGATTACTGAGTCTTGATCAAATTCATTTTTCTGAGCAAGTACAGATAGAGTGGTCAGATCCACAGATGTATGAAAAATTAAAACAGGGGATGACATTCCAAAACCCGAATGTTGAGTTACAAGTTAAACTTTAAATCACATCATTAGACATCAACAAGGATTGATAGCGGTATGTCTTTTACTGAGCAGCAATATGCGAGCTTAAATAAAATTCAGTTAGATGAGAGTTGGAAATATAATCTAACCGAAT
Organism: Acinetobacter sp. PW68; assembly: GCF_020982655.1. Lineage (NCBI taxonomy): Bacteria > Pseudomonadati > Pseudomonadota > Gammaproteobacteria > Moraxellales > Moraxellaceae > Acinetobacter > Acinetobacter sp. PW68. Next base: position 1,282,066 of record NZ_JAHZSX010000001.1, read on the forward strand.
TTTTATTGAGTCCAAAAATGGATGCGCTACGCGATTTTTTGTTGCAAGAAAAACAACTGAATAAGGTGATTTATCCACCAAGTTCACTGATATTTAATGCTCTAAATACCACGCCTTTAAACCAGGTGAAAGTCGTGATTATTGGGCAAGATCCTTATCACGGACCTAACCAGGCGCATGGACTTAGCTTTTCTGTACAAAGAGGGGTTGCATTACCTCCATCTTTGCGTAATATTTTCCATGAGTTACATACAGATTTAGGTGTGCCTATTCCAAGACACGGTGATTTAACGCATTGGGCAGAGCAAGGGGTATTGCTGCTCAACAGCGTGTTAACTGTAGAGGCAGGACAACCGACCTCGCACCAAAAGCAGGGTTGGGAAGATTTTACAGATCATGTGATTGATGTGTTAAATCAACAACGTGAGCATATTGTGTTTATTTTGTGGGGCGCATATGCACAACGTAAAGGACAACGTATAGATCCAAATAAACATCTGATTTTGAAGGCAGCGCATCCATCACCATTGGCAGCAAACCGTGGGGGTTTCTTTGGATGTAAAGTATTTTCAAAATCTAATAATTATCTTAAACAAAATGGCATTGAGCCTATAAACTGGCAGCTGGACGCATGACACATTCTCCCATTTCTAAAGAATATCATCCGGATTTAATTGTCGAAGAAGCAAATAATGGTTGGCGCATTGTTCGTTTGAATCGCCCAAAATCTTTACATGCTTTAGATGAATCTATTGTTTCTGCATTATTGGCAGTATTCCAAGACTTCCATACAGACGATAGCGTAAAAGCTATTTGGCTTGATTCGACCACACCAAAAGCATTTTGTGCAGGTGGTGATGTGCGCAAGTTACGTCAGCTTGTCATTAATGATGAAGTTGCAACTGCAAATAAGTTCTTTGAACAAGAATATGCGTTGGACTTGTTGCTACATAACTATGCTAAGCCTGTTTTAGTGTGGGGTGAAGGTTATGTCATGGGTGGTGGTTTAGGTCTATTTATGGCTGCACCATTTCGTTTGGTGACACCTTATTCGCGTTTAGCTATGCCAGAAATTAATATTGGTTTATACCCAGATGTAGGTGCAACCCGTTTCTTGGCAGACCGTGGTGCGATTGGTTTGTTCACTGGTTTAACAGGTTCAATCATGACTGCAGCGGGTGCTTATGGTATTGGTTGGGCAACGCATATTTGTGATGCACCACGTGCTACAGTCTTAGAAAAAGTCATTAATATTGATTGGAATCATTACCCTGCAGGGGATTTTCGAGCCATTGATGACACCTTGAACAGTATGCATCGTCCTGTAGGGCCGGGTCCGTTACAAAACTCTTTGGATGTGATTCAAAGCGTGTGCCGTGGTGTGAGTTTTGAAAGTGATTACGAGTCGATTATTGGTTTGAGTGATGCGCGTAGTGACTGGTTGCGCCAAGCCAGCGAAAATCTACAAAAAGGTTCACCAACCACAGCGGCTTTAACTTGGTTGTTATGGCAATGGGGCAAGCAAGTTCATTCTTGGAATGAAGTTTTTGAACTTGAAACTCAAATTTCCGACTGGAAAATCCGTCACGCAGATTTTGTAGAAGGTGTGCGTGCGCGTTTAGTTGATAAAGACTTGGCACCTGCATGGCAACAAAACGGCAAGATTAATCTCAAAAATATTTTTGTAGATAATCCACCTGTGACCACTATTGAAAGCTGGAATGAATTGTTAAAGCAATACGAAATTATTTAATTTTTCATTCTATTTCGCTGTTATTTTGAATGTCAGAACAACACTATAGTGATGAAGATTGGATGCAGCTTGCTTATGCGCAGGCTGCATTGGCTGCGGCACAGGGAGAAATTCCTGTGGGTGCAGTGATTGTGAGTCAAAATCAAGTAATCGGTGCGGGCTATAACGCACCTATTTCTTTACATGATGCAACTGCACATGCTGAAATTGTGGCTATTCGTGCTGCTTGCGCCAATATTAAAAACTATCGTTTACCTGAAGACGCAACCTTATATGTCACCTTAGAGCCTTGCACCATGTGTGTGGGGGCATTGATTCATGCGCGAATTAAACGGGTAGTGTTTGGCGCGACAGAACCCAAAGCGGGTTCATTAATCAGTGCCAGAAAGCTTTTAGAATCGGGTTATTACAATCATATTTTTGAATATCAATCAGGTTGTTTAGAGCAACAATGCTCGAGTCAGTTAAGTGATTTTTTTAAAATGCGTCGTGCACAAAAGAAACAACAAAAGCAGCAACAGCTAATAAATGACCTAGATGATCAAAAGCAAACCTGAGTTTTACTGCTGATTTGCGTTAAACTGAATGACAGATCATTTAATAATTTATTCTCAGGTCTTACCATGAATGCCATTCAAATCAAAAAAGAATTTAATGCGCCTGTGTCGCAGGTTTTTGAATTACTGTCTAAACATGCGACATATAACATTGCCTTTGCGCCTATGCAGGTAGTACGTGTGAAAGATTCAGCTGATCCTGAGCGCCCTGATGGAGTAGGTTCTGTACGTCGCATGGGTATTGGGCCAATTAAGCCTTTGCAGGAGCAAATTACTTTGCTCGAACCGAATCAGCGTATTGAATATAAAATCATTAAAAACCCATTGATCAAACATCATTTGGGGGTAATTGAATTTCAGGATATGGCTGATAATAAAACTTTGGTGACCTACAGCATTGAGTTGCAAACTCGTGTGCCATTTGTGAGTAAGGCTATTTTGGCTCAGCTAAAAACTGCAATTAAAATTGGCTTGTCTAAACTGGCCAAATCTCTCTAAATCATTACGGAAACATCATGACCGTTCAAATTATTACCATAGATGGCCCAAGTGGCTCAGGTAAGGGTACCTTAGCTGCAAAACTGGCAGCACATTATCAATTTCATTTACTTGATTCAGGCGCTTTGTATCGTTTGCTTGGTTTGGCTTTGCATAAGCAAAATCTGTTAGATCGTTTAGATACAGAGTTGCAAGCGTGCATTAACATCGCAACGCACTTAAATATTCAATTCGTAACCCAATCAGACGCAACTCAAGTGCTACTAGATGGTGAAGATGTTAGCCAAACTATTCGTACTGAACGTGTAGGTGAGTATGCTTCTAAAGTGGCAGCTGTGCCAGAACTAAGAAGTGCATTGCTTGCCCGCCAGCACGCTTTTGCCCAAGCGCCAGGCTTGGTGGCAGATGGGCGAGATATGGCAACCAGTATTTTTCCTGCAGCGCAAGCCAAAATCTATTTAACGGCTTCGGCAGAGTCACGTGCACAAAGACGTGTAAAACAGTTGCAGGGTATGGGGCTGGATGCTAAAATAAGCGACATTTTAGCGAATATCCAAGCTCGCGATAAACGTGACATGGAGCGCACTGTTGCTCCGCTTAAGCCGGCAGATGATGCTTACATCATTGATAGTTCTGAACTGAACATTGATGAAGTATTTGCATTAATGACGACTTATGTCGATCAGAAGCTTGGTATTAGCCGCGCTTAATAGGCGCGAACCCAATATATTCAGCGAACGCATAGCTTGATCAGTTTTATACGGACTATGTAGACGCTTAACTAAACCGGCCTTGTCTGATCCAAGACCGCTGACTTTATCAGGTATATCATGACCGAATCTTTTGCAGCCCTCTTTGAAGAAAGCGAATTAAACCTTAACGTTGAAAAGGGTGCTGTCATCCAAGGCGTTGTAGTAAGCATCGACTCTGACTGGGTAACAGTTGATACTGGCCTTAAATCAGAAGGCGTTGTAGACCGCGCTGAATTCTTAAACGAACAACGCGAACTTGAAGTTCAAGTTGGTGACACCGTTGATGTTGTTGTTGAAGCACTTGACAACGGTATGGGCCAAACTGTTTTATCACGTGAAAAAGCAAAACGTGCTGAAACTTGGACTAAACTTGAAAAAATCTTTGAAGACGGCGAAATCGTTACTGGTGTTATCTCTGGTAAAGTTAAAGGCGGTTTCACTGTAGACATCGGTCCAGTTCGTGCGTTCTTACCAGGTTCTTTGGTAGACACTCGTCCTATCCGTGACACAACTCACCTTGAAGGCAAAGAGTTAGAGTTCAAAGTTATCAAACTTGATGCTAAACGTAACAACGTTGTTGTATCTCGTCGTGCAGTGATGGAAGCTGAATCTTCAGCTGACCGTGAAGCACTTCTTGCTCAGCTTGAAGAAGGTCAAACTGTTACTGGTACAATCAAGAACCTTACTGACTACGGTGCATTCGTTGACCTTGGCGGTATTGATGGTCTTCTTCACATCACTGACATGGCTTGGAAACGTATCAAGCATCCATCAGAAGTGGTTGAAGTGGGTCAAGAAGTTACTGTTAAAGTACTTAAATTTGACAAAGAGCGTAACCGCGTATCTTTAGGTCTTAAGCAATTAGGCGAAGATCCATGGTTAGCGATCATGAGCCGTTATCCTAAAGGTTCTATCGTTAAAGCTCGCGTAACTAACTTAACTGACTACGGCTGTTTCGCAGAAATCGCTGAAGGCGTTGAAGGTTTAGTTCACGTTTCAGAAATGGACCACACAAACAAAAACATCCACCCATCTAAAGTTGTTCAGATTGGTGATGAAGTTGATGTTATGGTTCTTGAAGTTGACGAAGAGCGTCGTCGTATTTCTCTTGGTATCAAACAAACTCGTGCTAACCCATGGGAAGAGTTTGCTAAGAACCACGACAAAGGTGAAAAAGTTTCAGGTACTATCAAGTCAATCACTGACTTCGGTATCTTCATCGGTTTACCAGGCGGTATCGATGGTCTAGTTCACTTGTCTGACATTTCTTGGAACGAGCAAGGCGAAGAAGCTATCCGTCGTTACAAGAAAGGTGACACTGTTGAAGCAGTTATCCTTTCTGTAGACGCTGAAGGCAACCGTATCAGCCTTGGTATCAAGCAATTGAACAGTGATCCATTCAACGATTTCTTAGCTGCTAACGAACGTGGTGCTTTGGTTAAAGGTACAGTAACTGCTGTTGACGCTCGTGGCGCAACTGTTAAGTTAGCTGACGAAGTTGAAGCAACTCTTAAAGCATCTGAAATCAACCGTGATCGCGTTGAAGATGCAACTAAGTTCTTAGAAGTTGGTCAAGAAGTTGAAGCGAAAATCATCAACGTAGATCGTAAATCTCGCTCTATCAACTTGTCTATCAAAGCGAAAGACGAAGCTGAAGAGAAAGAAGCAGTTGCTAACTTGAAAACAGCAGCTAGCGGTCAAGACAATGGTCCTAAGACTATTGGTGATTTGATCAAAGCTCAAATGGGCAACTAAGTTGCGGGTAAACTGTATTGTTAATGTAAATTAACTAATACTTTTTACACAAATACTGTAAACGGTAGCGTAGTATTCAATTATTACGCTACCGTTTTGTATTTAAACAGGTTATTATCAGTTTTAGGTAAAAGTAGCTTGATAATTAAAGAGGTCGCAGATGACTATTGAAGCACTTAATAAGTCTGACTTGATAGAACGAATTGCTTTGAAAAATCCACATCTGGCTGAGCCATTGGTGGAAGAAGCTGTTAAGATAATGATAGATCAAATGATTGCATCACTATCGGCAGATAACCGAATTGAAATTCGTGGATTCGGTAGTTTTGCATTGCATCACCGTGAACCACGTGTAGGTCGTAACCCAAAAACAGGTAAGTCTGTAGAGGTTGCTGCTAAAGCTGTACCGCATTTTAAACCAGGTAAAGCACTACGTGATGCAGTAAACGAGTCTGTAAATAAATAAAATTCCTAGGGGTGTTTATGCGTTACGTTCTCGTCGCTATTTTAGTTATTCTGTTTGGATATTCTCTGGCATTGGTTTTGCAAAACGGCACTGAACTTTCAGTAGACCTGTTATTTACTCAAGTGCCTGCAATGCGTTTGGGTTTATTGCTTCTGATTACATTGGCGCTCGGTTTGGTGCTAGGGTTATTGTTGGGCGTGCAAGTATTTCGTGTATTCCAAAATAGCTGGGAAATTAAGCGACTACGTAAAGATATTGAATATCTGCGTAAAGAGCAAATTCATGCAGCTCAACTTGCTGCTGCTGAAGCTGCTGCGCATACTCGTCATGAAAAAACGGTATTAGATGTGCATACTGAGGATCGTTCTTCTAATGCACTTTAAATTACTCTGTTGAGCGAATTGATCATCAACACCTCAAGGTTCTTTTTGGGGTGTTTTTTTATGTGTATCGTTGAGCATATTGTTGCGATGAGCGATAAGCTTTCTTTTGACTATCTGCGTGGCACGAATCACTTTATAATAGTGACTCTTTGTCAAATCCATAGGTAATTCTCTTGAGTATCATTGTTGCCCTCGATGCTAAAAGCCAATATGACGCCTTAACCATTGCAGAACAATTAGACCCTGAATTATGTCGAGTAAAAGTTGGTAAAGAGTTATTTACCCATGAAGGTCCAACCGTCGTGAAAGCCTTACATGACAAAGGTTTTGAAGTTTTTCTGGATTTGAAATTTCACGATATTCCAAACACCACAGCTCAGGCAGTATGTGCTGCAGCAGACTTGGGTGTGTGGATGGTCAACGTGCATGCTTCAGGTGGTCGAAAAATGATGGAAACCTGTGTGGAGCGTTTAAAAGCAGGGAATTATCAGACCCAACTGATTGCGGTGACAGTGCTCACTTCTATGGGACATGAGGATTTAAAAGATTTAGGTTTAGATATTGAGCCGTTTGAACAAGTTCAGCGTTTAGCCAAACTCACTCAAGAAAGTGGTTTAGATGGTGTGGTGTGTTCTGCACAAGAAGCCAAAATGCTACGTGAAACTTTAGGACAAGATTTCGCCTTAGTGACCCCAGGGATTCGTCCTGAAGGTTCAAATGCTGATGATCAAAAACGTATTGTGACTCCAAAACAAGCCATGCTAGATGGTTCTACGCATTTGGTCATTGGTCGGCCAATTACAAAATCTGAAAATCCGCGTCAGACTTTGAAAGATATTTTAGTGACGCTTTAAATTTAACATCTGTAACTCTTTTCAAAGGGAGATAAATCCTCTCAATCTCTCTGCCAGAGGGAGAGAGGACAGTTATGTAAATCTTCTCACTAACTTTCTCTCAGAGTGAAACAGAACAATTGTTGATTCTTGTTAAATCACTGCCAACACACTTACAGCAATGGGTGCAAGGATTGACAATACAAATCCACTAACCATGGCATGCGGAATATAATCGTTGCCACAGGCTTGTTTGACCATGGGCAAAGTAACATCCATTGCAGTTGCGCCTGCAGCAGAAATTGCAGCACGTGGATAACGCCATCCCAAGATATACATCAGCAATATCGCAAAAATCTCTCTGAATAAATCATTCATCAAGGCGATACTACCCAGTTCGGCATTGCGTAGTTCAGACACGACAATCCCGCTCATGGAATAAAATCCATAACCTTGTGAGAGCATAAGCAAGTCTTGTAGAGTGATGGGGAGCCAAAGTGCGCAAAGTAGTACCCCAGCAACTGAACCGAAAATACAGCCTACGGGCACCATTAAAATTTTCCAATTCAGCCAAGATCGATCTAAAGGCGAATAAGCAAGATCGAGTCCAATCATCCACATAAACAGCAACAGCAAATACCAAGTGTTGATCTGAACTTGGAACTCCATAAAACTGAAAACTAGATGGAGCAAGTAGCCTGCTAATAGTGCAAAAAATGCATAGCTGATATTGATGCATGATTGAATCAACAATTGTAATGAAACTTTGCCTTTCGTTGCTTGCAGCACCAAACCTTTGTAAAGCAAATAGCAACACAGAAAAGCACCGATTGAAGTAGCAAAAGCAATCTGTAAAGCGGTCATGAGAATATAGGATGGTTGTTGTAGTGAACTGAGCGTGTGCGAAAATTCCATCGCAATTGCAATCAGCAGGATATAGCTAAAATATGGAAGCAGTTTAAACGCAATTTTTTCGATTATTCGTGGAAGGCGTTTTGCCAGTACAAAGCCAAGGCATAAACAGCAGAGTAATTGAAAAATCAGCCAAAGAGATTGCATGAGATCAACAGGTAGGAGGAGGATAAAAACCTGTTGATTATGCCAGTTTGCTTTTAAAAGCGGAAATTTATACCGCTTTGCTGATTAATCTAAAATCACTAGGATGCAGCGACTTGGTTTTTAGCCAATATTTCCAAGTATAGGTTGGCCAAAGGGCAAAGTTTTTTCCACCTTCTTGTTGATACCAACTTACACATCCTGATTGCCAAACTGTGTTATTCAGCATATCTTGCACATCGTGGTTAAATTGATCTTGTACTTGATCTTTCACTACAATTGCATTGCTCTGTGATTGTGACACTAAATCCATCATTTGCAGAATGTAATCGACTTGCGATTCGATCATAAAAATAACCGAGTTATGCGCCAAAACTGTATTTGGCCCAAGCAACTGAAACAGGTTCGGAAAACCTTTGTGGCTAATGCCGTAATAGCTTTCTGCGCCATCTTTCCATGCCTGTTTTAATTCAACGCCATGTTCACCAATGCAGCTAAATGGCTGTATATAGATACGCGGATCGGTAATAAAGCCTGTGCCATAAATCAGACAATCAATTTTTCGCATTTTACCATCTTTGGTGATGATACTGTCTGCGGTCAATTCCTGTATTGCATCAGTCACTAATTCGACATTGTCACAGTTAAAAGTCGGGAAGTATTTATTGGACACTAAAATACGTTTACATCCCATAATGTAGTCAGGGGTGAGTTTTTGTGCCAATTGCTTGTCTTTGACTTGAAAACGAATAAATGCTTGTGCCAGTTTTTGGGTATATTTCATCACGCTAGGTTGCATGATTGGAATTGCGCGTGATTCATTTGACCAATATAAACGAGCGCGATGCAGCTTTCTAAACCAGTCCAGTCGTTGAAAGATTTTTTTCTCTAAAGCTAAATATTTACGTTCATCCCTTGGAATAACCCAAGCTGCGGTCCGTTGCATCACATACAATTGTTTGACTGTGGGTGCAATTTCGGGAATATATTGAATGGCGCTACCGCCTGTGCCAATAGAGGCCACCACTTTGCCGTTTAAGTTGTATTGATGATCCCATTGCGAAGAATGAAAAACCTTGCCCTGAAACTTTTCAATCCCTTGAATGTGAGGGATTTGCGGTACATGCAGTGGACCAGAAGCAAAGATTAAATATTGGCAACTTAATTGTTTGCCATCTTTTAAAGCAATGTGCCACGCACAGTCTTTTTCATGGTATTCGGTATGCACCACTTCACTGTTAAATTGGCAATATTCACGAAGATTAAACTGTTGCACCACATCTTGAATATACTGAAAAATTTCTGGCGCTTCGGCATAACGTTTTGACCAGTCAGTTTTGGGTGCAAAGGACAATGAATACAGATGCGACTGTACATCACAAGCCGCACCTGGGTATTGATTTTCACGCCAAGTTCCACCCACTTCATTAGTCTTTTCTAAAATCACAAAGTTATGAATATTGCGTTGTAATAGTCGAATCGCCATGGCCAATCCACCAAAGCCTGCACCAATAATTGCGACTTGATAATGTGCTGCTGCATCCTGCATGAAGGTATCCTTATATTTATTTTGTTTGACTTGAGTTTGTTTGACTCAGGTCTATTTAACTTAGGTTTGTCAATGTCAGGATAGAATAAGCCAGCATGCGCGAACATGATCGTGCTGACATAAAAATTGATATTTTCGGCAATTTCTATCTGTGGACGAATCGGGTAAAAAGGATATTCCGTGTCACACTGTTCATTTTATGAAAAGATCCATACTTGGCTTGATGTATTTAATACAAGGCATGCGTAAAGCAGGCGTTGATGTCGATGCAAAATTGGAAAGTATCGGCTTGCATGCAGATGCGCTTGACACCAGTTCGGTGATTCATCCAAGTCTGGAGTGGGATATTTTAAACGTTATTGGTGCAGATGTTGAACCTGAAATGGGGCTGTTTATTGGACAGCATTATGCTTTGGCAGGTTATGGCCCTTTATTGATGTTATTGGTAACCAGTCCAGATATTGCCACTGCACTAAAAAAAGGGATTCAATATCAGGGATTGACGCATTTAAGCGGTAAACTGAGTTTACAACATAGCAAGCCACACGTGGCATTGTGTTATCAACCCAATGATTTACACAATAATTTAGGTTTGTTGCGCGCACAGTGTGAAATTTCAGGCACCTTCAAATTTATTCAAGACCTATATAAAATGATGGGGATGAGTGCGCCACGTATTCGCATAGAATTGCCATTTGCACAGCCGCAGCAAAGTGAAGTTTTACAAACTTTTTATGATTATTACGGTCAAGATATTGTTTTTAATCAACCACAAGCAGCATTTTGGTTTGATGATGCTGTACTCACCGCACGTATTCCATCTGCCGATGCAGTCACTTTTAGCAGTTATGAAGCCAAGTGTATAATTGAGTTAGAGCGACTTAAACTTGAAGATGATACGCCTTCGGTGGTACAGCGCGTAAAAGATTATTTGGAATTACAACAGGGCAGTATGCCAAGCATGGCAGAAACAGCTCATGCTTTGCAAATTCCGGAACGGACATTGCGCCATCAACTGCAACAACAGAACACCAGTTATAAACAAATTCGTGAAGATCTCATCAAAGATAAAGCATTGAGATTAATTGAATATCAGGAATATTCAATTGAAATGATTGCAGAGTTACTTGGTTATTCAGAACCCGCCGCATTTAACCATGCCTTTAAGCGATGGTTTGGACAAAGTCCACGCCAATATACGAAATAGCCTAAGTATTTTGCAAACTATGCGAAAGTGCTATATCACCCGATTCGATCTTCGTTATAATCTAAAAGCCCCAATAAGTACTGATGAATATGTCTGATTTTAATTCACCACAAACTACAGCCTTTACTCCATTATCGCCTGCTGAGCGTTATGCACAAGCTTTAGCCTCTGGACAATTTATGCCAGATGATGCGCAGGCACAGGCTGTACACGAACTTGAGCGTGTGTGGCAGGAATTAATTCAACGCTATAAAGCATCAAAAAAAGCGTTCCGACGTTTCCGCCGCCAGACAGCACCACAGGGTGTTTATATGTGGGGTGGTGTGGGGCGTGGTAAAACATGGCTTATGGATCAGTTTTACGACTCGATTCCATTTAGACGTAAAACACGTATGCACTTTCATCACTTTATGCAGCATGTGCATCGTGAACTGAATAAACTTTCAGGGCAGCGTAATCCGCTCGATTCTGTTGCAGACCAAATTTATAAAGATGCTGTGGTGATTTGTTTTGATGAATTTTTCGTATCTAACGTGACAGATGCGATGATTCTGAGTGAATTGTTCCAGAAATTATTCCATCGAGGTATCACTTTAGTGGCAACCTCTAACATCGCGCCAGACGGTTTATATAAAAATGGTATCCATCGAGATCGTTTTATTCCAACCATTGAAATGGTCAAAAAACATTGCCAAGTGCTAAATGTCGATGCTGGTGTAGATTATCGCTTACGTGTTTTGAAACAGGCGCAATTATTTAAATCGCCTTTAACACACGATAATCAAAACTGGATGGCACAGCGTTTCAGTGCTTTGAGTAATACTCAACATTATTCTTCTGAGCCAATTATTATCAACCAGCGTATTGTTGAAACAATTGCTCATACTGAAGATGTCTTGTGGTGTGAATTTTCAGAACTGTGCTTTAAACCGCGTAGTCCTGCAGACTTTATTGAAATTGCCAACATCTACAATACGGTTTTGGTGAGCAATGTGCCACATTTAACCGACTTCTTATCTGAAGGAACACGTCGTTTTATTTATTTGGTCGATGAATTTTATGATCGTGGTGTAAAGTTATTACTGACTTCTGAAGATTCGATTATTGAAATTTATCAGGGCGAAAAACTGGCATTTGAAATTGAACGCACGCGTTCACGTTTATTGGAAATGCAGTCTGATGATTACTTAAATGAAGAACATCGACAGATACAGGCCACCGAAGCCAAACATCAAATCAGTTGATCTTTTAAGCGCCTAGAACTAGGCGCTTTTTTATGATAGAAAAGATGTGAATGTTGGTTTTATCGACATTTTGTCATAAACATGGCTTAATCTTGAAAGGTTGCAATAAGACTGACGCCGATTTTTACAACAAAATCTGAACTTAAGTCTAATTTCGACATTTCAAAAACTTTATACACTGTAAAAGTGTATTTAGATTGGTAATAGTGTCGTGTTTCTGAATAGGATTTATGATAATTGTTGCATTCATCTTGTAATAAATGATCGTTATTTTGAAATGTGATAATACTATTCAGCTAAATATAAATCAGTATACTAGAATCTCTTGTATAAAAAGTAGCAATATCAGGAAAGACAATGACTGCACGTATTCAAAAAGGCAAGTTAGCGATTGCTAAAGAACTTTACGATTTCATCGAAAATGAAGCATTACCAGGTTCTGGTTTAGACAGTGATACATACTGGAAAAACTTTGAGCAAGTCGTTGTCGATCTTAGCCCTAAGAACAAAACATTACTCGCAAAGCGTGATGAGCTTCAGGCTAAAATTGATGAATGGCACCGCAATAATACATTTGAATTAGAAGCTTACAAAGCTTTCTTGACTGAAATTGGCTACTTATTACCAGAAGTAGAAGATTTTCAAATTACCACCGAAAATGTTGATGAAGAAATCGCATTATTGGCTGGTCCACAGCTCGTAGTACCTGTACGTAACGCACGTTACTGCTTGAACGCAGCCAACGCACGTTGGGGTTCATTGTACGATGCACTTTATGGTTTCGATGTCATCTCTGAAGAAGATGGTGCGGAAAAAGGCAAAGGCTATAATCCGAAACGTGGTGAAAAAGTTATCGCATTCGCGAAAAACTTCCTGGACGAAACTTTCCCATTGGCACAAGGCTCACACGCCGATGTCACTCAATATGCAGTTGAAGGCAATGCACTGGTTGTAACGTTAAAGGACGGCTCAACTACAACTCTTGCTGACGCATCTAAATTTGTTGGCTATAACGGCGAAGCTGCTGCACCGACTGAAATCGTGCTGAAAAATAATGGCTTGCATGCGCTGATTCAAATCGATGCAAACAGCCCGATTGGTCAAACTGATGTAGCTGGCGTGAAAGATGTGGTGCTTGAAGCCGCTGTAACAACAATCCAAGACTTGGAAGACTCTGTTGCAGCAGTAGATGCTGAAGAAAAAGTAGAAGGCTACCGTAACTGGCTAGGCTTGATGCGCGGTACGCTTGAAGAGTCTATCGAGAAAAATGGCAAGACCATTACTCGTAAGCTAAATGCTGACCGTACCTTCAAGAATTTGGAAGGTGGTGAAACTAAAGTTCACGGCCGTTCATTGATGCTTCTTCGTAACGTGGGTCACTTGATGACAAACCCGGCAATCCTTGTGGATGGCGAAGAAATCTATGAAGGTATCATGGATGCGTTGGTAACACCGCTTCTTACGATTGCTGATATTCGTGGCGAAAATACAATTAAGAACTCTCGTAAAGGTTCTATGTACATCGTGAAGCCGAAGATGCACGGTCCTGCAGAAGTTGCATTTGCAGTAGAACTGTTTGAGCGTGCTGAACAAGCGCTTGGCTTGCCAGCAAAATCAATCAAAATTGGGATCATGGATGAAGAGCGCCGTACCTCTGTGAACCTGAAGAACTGTATTGCTCAGGCGAAAGATCGTACTATTTTCATTAATACAGGCTTCATGGACCGTACCGGTGACGAAATCCATACCTTCATGGAAGCAGGTCCATTCGTTCGTAAAGGCGAAATTAAAGGCCAAAAATGGTTCCCGGCTTACGAAAACCGTAATGTAATGATTGGTCTGCAAACTGGTCTGCGTGGTAAGGCACAGATTGGTAAAGGTATGTGGCCTAAACCAGACATGCTGTTAGACATGTACAAAACTAAGACTGAGCATCCAGAAGCCGGTGCAAGCTGTGCATGGGTACCATCTCCAACAGGTGCAGTGATTCACGCGATTCACTACCATCAAATCAATGTAGCAAACCGTCAGCAAGAATTACTTGCAACTGAGCCGCTACCTCTAGATGACCTATTGACTCCACCATTGGCAACAGACACCAACTGGACTGAAGAAGAGAAACTGAAAGAACTGGAAAATAACTGTCAAGGTATCTTGGGTTATGTGGTTCGTTGGGTTGACTTAGGTGTGGGTTGTTCAAAAGTTCCAGACATCAACGATGTAGGCTTAATGGAAGACCGTGCAACTCTACGTATTTCTTCGCAACATGTAGCAAACTGGTTACGTCACGGAATTGTAACACGTGCACAGGTTGAAGAAGTGATGCAGCGCATGGCGAAAATTGTAGATCAACAAAATGCTGATGATCCACTATACACGCCTATGTCTAAAGACTTTGCTAACAGCATTGCGTTCCAAGCTGCTTCTGACTTGATCTTCAAAGGTGGCGAGCAACCTTCTGGTTATACAGAGCCACTTTTACACGCAGCTCGTTTAAAGTTAAAAGGTTACACAGGTGACTAATCCTCCAAGGATTTGACTTACTCATTGTGTAATCCAAACAAATGAGCCTCTTCGGAGGCTTTTTTGTTATCTGTATTTGCAGTATTTTTCGTGATAATTTTATCGCTACATGGGTACAGGATGTACTTTTTCTGTTAGAAAACGCCACCAAACGTCAAGCTGAGGAGTGGAATGAAAGCCAATTTAGATGTTGCGAAACGACAAATAAAGCAAAATTTAAAATCACTTGCACAGGAAAATATGTGTAAAACTGCTTCGACTATGATTTTAGCGGTGATGATAAATTAAGTATTCAGCGATATATGAAATTTGCGGTTTAAAGAGATGGCAGGGTTAAGAAGAAAATATTGGATCTGCGAGTTACATTAGCAGGGATACCTCTGACCATGTTTTGATGAAGTAATTTCATGTGCATAGGTCTGTTAAACGCAGTGTTATTGTTATTCTACTTGCACGTTTAGATGAAGTGCTGACTCTGAAACCACCTCACATACACTGCTTTGTGCAGGTCTTTCCTGTAGATGAGTTCGAGTGTTCGCATGTACAAACAAAAAAAGATCGAAAACATTAAGACGCCTTCAGCTCAATGTTTTCGATCTTTTAATGCACTTTGAACCTAAATTGGGAATTGGAAAAGAGTAGAAAAATAATACGATGTTTAGCGTGCTAAATTATTAAAAATATGACGTAAACTTTCCATCATTTTTTCAATTTGTAGGGGAGTTAGACCATCAAAAGACTGCTCTAAAACAACGCTAGTCAGATCATTAATTTTGTTGGTCATCTCATTGCCTTTTTCTGTAAGCACGACACGAGTGATACGCGCATCATCGTCACAAGAATAAGTTTCAACCAAACCTTCATCTTTTAAACGATAAACAATTTTAGTTGTAGTTGACATTTTTGACACCACCATGTCTGACAAATCAGACACACTCGCATGTGCTTTTGACCTTAATGCCAATAAAATACGACGGCGTGAATTATCTAACCCATACTTTTTAAGCGCCTGATCAACATTTTGTACATATTGCGCATGTACTTGTGTGACCCAATAATACGGAAACTGTTCAATATCATATTGGTCGGCTGATGGTAGAAATTTTGAATATTTCTTGGACATTGCATATTCCCTGCATTGTTTTAATTGTATTTTTGATGTTTCACATTTTATGTGAAATCTCATGTGCTTAGCAAGATGCTTTCAGTGGCTTAAATTTGGTTGAAATCTGAAGAAATATAATGAATATCGATTTAAAAGCTGGCTTTGCCATGGCTATTTTTCCAAGCGCGTAGGCATTTGTTTATGTCCAACCCACATTCATGTGTCATATCAATTAATCCTATAGAATTGTTTTAGTTTGGATTATCAGTGAATTATCCTGTTTTGTAAGTTGAATTATCAATTTGACCATCAGCTTAGGCTGCATTTTATTAAAAAAAATATATTTGTACACTTGGCTTTTAGGTGAAAGTGCGGACTACTGCGCTGGATTTTACGGAAAATTTATTAACCTTGGTCTAATTTATAATCAATAATTCTTGTTTATCATTATGTTAGACTTGTATTGAAGTGTAGATTGGTTTGAGGTTTTAATCTATGACTAATGCGTCTAAAAATACATTACAATTCATTTGACATTTTTTAATCCATTCTCAGGATTTTTGTGCTGCTGTTATCGATCTAAAAAAATTAAGAATATGAAAAATAAAGTAAAAACCATCTTATAGATCAAATGGTTTATTTTTTTAAAAAAATTAAAAATATAATTACAAATGTTCAAGATTGTGCATAATTAAGCTATCTATTGCTAAAAAGGTTACTTTTATGGATCCGTCGCCGTGCGCAGGTCTACTTTATATTTCGATTTCTGCTAACTATCTCGGAGATATGAACTGATGGAGTTTTTATTAGATCCGGGAATATGGGTTGGTTTAATTACACTTATTATTCTAGAAATCGTATTAGGTATTGATAACCTAGTCTTTATTGCAATTCTTGCAGAAAAATTACCCCCAGAACAGCGTGATAAAGCCCGTGTCATCGGCTTATCTTTAGCGTTGCTTATGCGTTTAGGATTGTTATTTGCAATCTCTTGGTTGGTTACTTTAACCGAACCGTTAATTACCATATTTGAAAAAACCTTCTCAGGGCGTGACCTTATTCTTTTGGGAGGTGGTTTGTTCCTCGTCTATAAGGCTGTAGGAGAACTGCATGAGAAGATGGAAGGTAAACCCGAAGTCAAAGTCACGACCAATGTGGTTTATGCAGGTTTTACGGCAGTTGTTGTACAAATTATTATTTTAGATGCAGTTTTCTCTTTAGACTCAGTCATTACCGCAATTGGTATGGTCGACAACATCTATGTGATGATGGTTGCGATGGTGGTTGCAATGTTGGTGATGTTATTTGCATCTAAGCCATTAACCGCTTTTGTAAACCGTCATCCAACAGTGGTGATTTTGTGTTTAAGCTTCTTATTGTTAATTGGTATTAGCTTGATTGCAGAAGGTTTTGGTTTTCATATTCCTAAAGGTTATATCTATTCGGGTATTGGTGTTGCGATTGCAATTGAAGCATTTAACCAATTTGGTCAGCGCAATGCTGCAAAGCATGAAGCAAAAATTCCGTTACGTCACCGTACTGCAGATTCAATTTTAAAATTGATGGGTGGTCGAGTTGAAACTAGTAGCCCTGATATGCATAACGAAGCCCAAGAAGCGTTTGCGGATGAAGAGCGCTACATGATTGGTGGTGTCTTAACATTGGCAGAACGTTCAGTCGCATCAATTATGACGCCACGTAGCCAAATTTCATGGGTCAATATTGAAGATTCACCTGAACAAATTCGTGAACAGATTTTATCTGTACCACACAGCTTATTTCCAGTGTGTCGTGGTAGTTTGGATAAAGTCATTAGCATTGTACGTGCCAAAGAGCTGTTGGATGTCTTAGATGAAGAAGAAGAGCTCAAAGCTTTAATTAAACGCCAGCGTCCAATTTACATTTTTGAAAAAATGAAAGTGATTGATGCGATCAATACGTTGCGTACTTCTAAAGGTTCTTTGGTTTTAGTCAGTGATGAGTTTGGTAATGTTCAAGGTTTGATCTCACCACTGGATGTGTTTGAAGCGATTGCAGGTGAATTCCCTGATGCAGACGAGCAGTTGGATTTGGTTAAAATCAATGATAATGAATGGAAAGCAACAGGTATGTTGGATTTATATCAGCTTGAACTTGAACTGGGTATGATGGATCTGATTGAAGAAGATGCGGGTTATATTAGTGTCGCAGGGTTGATTTTAGATAAAACCCAAGGCGAAGTTCAGGTAGGTACGCAGTTGGATTATCAAGGTGTGCACTTTGAAGTGACAGAACTTGATGACAACCGTATTAAAACTGTGTTGATTCGATTACGCTAATTGCTAAACATAAAAATCTATCATTTAAAAAGCTCTGCTGAAATGGTGGAGCTTTTTTTATGGCGCAATAAAAAGATGGTGATATTCCATTCTGAAAATTTGTATCAACAACAAATCTGGATTTTAAAAGTTGAACATGAGCAGCGTTTAATATGGTATAAAAAGAAGCAACCAAACAGGATTACAAATTTGGTTGCTTAAACAGTGAAAAAACAAAAAGCGAGAAACTAAAACCACAAAATGTCTAATTTGTAGGTGACGTCATCACTGAAAATTAAACTTCCAATTGATTTGCAATCACATCCCATAAATTTTGATGTGATTTTTTAAACATTGCCATGTGTCCAATGGTTTTATGTTGATAACGCTCTGGTTCGAGTTCAATCATACTGGTCGGTGCTTGAGGATAGAGACGCAGTAAATCTTGTACATTGGCTTTAGTGGCAATTTCATCATCCGAACTCCAAATAGAAGTAATTGGGCAGCGAATATCATCGTGATAATGCTCTGTAACTGTTTTACCAACGGCATTGATCACATAACCAGGCTTGCTACAAAATTGTGCCCATTGTCGAGCCACATTTTTAGGTAAGTTTTCCCCCATACCAATCGCATTGGTTGGACCATAACCATGTGTAATTCTAGCAAGGGGGAAAATAAGATTAAACATCACTGGAGCTAGTAGGCGAGTACGACCTTTCAAACCTTTTGTGTGGCCTGTAGAGCCAGATACAGCGACCACTTTTGCCACTTTATGATATTCAGGATTAATCCCTAGTAATTGTCCGCCTGCACTATGTCCCAATAAAACGACCTGTTCGGCTTGTGTTTTTTGCAGTAAAGTATTGACTGCTGCAGGAATATCCAACTGCCCCCAATCAACAATGCTGGCTTGACATTGTTTTAATGGTTCATGCAATGAATCACCAATACCACGAAAATCAAAACACAGCACAGCATAGCCTTGTTCATTTAACCATGTGGCAAAAGCGTGATAAAAACTTTTGGTAATGCCTGTCGCGGGGCAAATCAAGACAGGTAGACGCTGTGCTTGCGTATATTGATTTGGATAATAACGGGCAGCTAGGGTATAACCATCTGCACAAATAATATTTAAGCTTTCAAAAGTGCTCATAATGTTTTTAAAAATGATAAGAATAAATTTAATTTACACGAGTTCTAAAAAGAGACTTGCGTTAATTCTGACTCTAAAGTCAAGCAGAGTGGTCTGTGAGTGTAGTTAAATAACCGCACGAAAAATAAAAAGAGTGTTCAGCATGGAAAGTTTATCTTTGGCAGTGCGCCTTGCGATTATCTTTAGTGGCATATTTTTATGGGTGGGGATACTTACAGGCGTGTGGAAATATTGGCAAATTCGTGCTTCTGCCCAAGCGCGTGCGCATTATTATGTGGATATTGCACATCGCAGTAGCTTGTTATATGCGCCTGCGAGTTTAATTTTAGCGGTCTTGGCTTATTTTTGTATTTGGGATACGACTATTATTTTAATTTGTGTCATTCTAAATTTAGCATTTTTCAGTTTTTCTATTCTGAGTTATATCTTGCATGGATTGCTCAAAGACACCACCAATCAATTTAAACAACCGCATCAAATTGCAGCATGGACGTTACCAAGTTGGTGCATGAGTTTGGTAATGCTGTTATTAATTATGGCTGAATTGGGCGGGACGAGTGTGTTATTGCTCGGTGCAATCTACGGATTGTTGTAATTCTAATTGCTCAGTTTAATTTTTCTTAGGGGAGGGAGAAGATTTTCAGATGTTTGCCGTTAAGTGGTGAGTAGAATCTATTTGATGAGTTTGGCGGCAGAGGAGTGATCCATCTGCCGCAAAGTGAAAGTGAAAAAAAGCTAAAATGAATGGGTGTTCGGGTAAAAATTAATGAATTTCTACGTTTTTATGTTTACGAAACTTTTGGTCAATAGATGTCCAAATCGCAAAGGCTATACATACCAATAAGGCATATAAAAAATAGGTTGGTTTCAAATTGCCTTGAATTGAGCCTTGTAGCAATAGGGTCAGCATTAGTGCAAAAGTTGTGCTTAAAAAAGTAACTAGATTGTGGTTAGCCTTCAGAGCGTTAATGAAGACTTGCGTAGTGAAATGTGAAAACATCTCCATCCCTCCTTATTATAAATTACTAAAATCAGAGCGTTTTAGTCAGATTGGTTATATTGTTCTACCTTATTTTGGAAACTATTTCAAGTCCTTATAATCATATTTTGATAAAAAACATCATTTCTGTAAGAAATATCACTATTTACTATCATTTATATAAAAAATAATAAAAATTAGCGCGTTTTTTAAGTCATATAAATAACATTACAATGGTACTTGCATATTTTATGCCAGCTATTTTTGAAGGCGACTATACGACTTTAGCGTTAATTTGAGATGTGTTTAAGATTGGTGAATGATTCATTTTGTTTTATTTTTTTATTGAAAATATTTTAATTTCAATTCTTTATTATTCCTAAAGATTAATGGAATGTGTTCTGATCCTTGCTGATAAATTGTAAAAAGAAAACAGCTTTGGTCAAAAAAACAATAAGTGTGGGTTTGGGTAAAACCTGACAATTATTGTCTAACTTAAATTCGTATTTGGATAAAACACGCCTTTAATACAATGCAGCTTCAAAATAGAGCGCAACTTGAAAACATAGCCTAGCTCGAGATGCGTAATGGTTATTTTTTCATTCGATCACGAATTGCAGCAAATATAAAAATCAGCAATGCAGGAAACAACCAAGCGAGGTTTTGTTCGCTCAGCGGTAAATTGGTCAGTGAGGTCGGCAAAAATCTGGCTAAGTCTGCAGCCTTCATTGCATCAATGATACCAAAGAGCAATGCAACTGCCGCAGTAGGTGCAATCACACGGGTTGGAATACGGAACAATCCCCAAAAAAAGCTGAGTAAAATGACTACAATTGCTGGTGGATAAATCGCACTTAAAATGGGCACTGAAACTGCAATCAGCTTGGTGAGTCCAAGGTTAGAAATGACAAAAGCAAAGCCCACTAAAATAAATACCCAACGGCGGTAGTGAATTTTAGTAATTTGTTCAAAATATCCTGCACATGCGCATGTTAGTCCAATCGCAGTAACCAAGCAGGCAATAAAAATCATTGCAGCTAAAAATACCGAGCCAAATCCGCCAAAGGCATGTTGTACATAAGCGTGTAAAATTATCGCACCATTACTGGCATTGGCTGCAACATCATGACTGCCCATTCCCAGTTTGAATAGACTCAGATAAACTAGAGTTAAACCCACCCCTGAAATTAAACTTGCCCAAACGGCATAGCGGGTGACGAGTTTTTTGTCAGTCACCCCGCGTGAGCGAATCGCATTAATGATAACAATGCCGAATACCAATGCACCTAAAGTATCCATGGTGAGATAACCATTAATAAATCCTTCAGATACAGGACTGTTCACATAATTGTGAATTGCAGGTGAAATTGTACCTGTTGGAATAATAAAGGCAGTGATGCCTAAAATGAGTAGTGACAAAATTTTAAGTGGGGAAAGCACATACCCCACTGTGTCTAAAATTTTGTGTGGATACAGTGAAATCAGCATCACCAAAGCAAAATAAACGAAGCTATATATGAATAAGGCGCTGGTGGAATCGCCAAAATAGGCTGAAAAACCAATTTCATAAGATACTGTTGCTGTACGTGGCGTGGCGAAAAGTGGACCGACTGCTAAATAACAGATGACTGTTAAAATTAAGCTCGCGGTTTTGCCCAAAGGCGAACTTAAAATTTGTATAGAACCTTCAACACGTGACAACGCCATGATGGTAATGACGGGTAAGCCAACGGCGGTAATAAGGAAACCGAACGCAGCAAGCCAGACGTGTTCGCCCGCTTGTTGTGCCACGATAGGTGGGAAAATAATATTACCTGCACCAATGAACAGTGCAAAGGTCATAAAACCCAAGGCAATAATATCCCGTGTGCGTAAATTCGTCATGGGAGAGAAAATGAGGTGTAAACAAAAGAAAGCGATTTTAGTAGATCGAGCTCTAATTTTCTAATTGATTTTACGGGTTGTATTCATAGTTTATATGGTATGTGTGTTTTTGCTGTTGTAATCTTCAATATAAAAAATTAGATAACTTGCTGTTTATTCAGATACTTTTTAAAAAGAACTGATCCCGATAATATGGTTTGCTGATCTGGTGTGAGTTTTAATTGCGATTTTAAAAGGTTGGTTTTTAAACAAAAAACTGTTGGTTACATGAAGATGGATACATGTTTGGCAAATTAAGCGGATTTTACAAGCTGAAAGGGCTATAATCTTAGGCTTCAGGTTAGGAGTTCATCATGCGCGCCCTTAGAGTCAGTATTAAATCAGAGCAAGATATCGAGAAATTACGCATTTCGGGGCGTTTGGCGGCTCAGGTGTTACAGATGATTGGTGAACATGTCAAACCGGGTGTCACAACAGCATATTTAGATGATTTGTGTCACGATTATATAGTAAATACCCTAAAAGTAATTCCTGCCAATGTGGGTTATCACGGTTATACCAAAACCACCTGTATTTCACCGAATGAAGTGGTCTGTCATGGTATTCCATCAACCAAAACTGTCCTTAAAGATGGTGACATCATCAATATTGATGTGGCGGTGATTAAAGATGGTTTTTATGGTGATACCAGTCGTATGTACTACGTGGGACAGGTGAAACTAGAAGCCAAAAAACTGGTGGATACCACTTATGAGGCGATGCGTGCAGGCATTCATGCGGTGAAACCAGGTGCGACTTTGGGGGATATCGGCTATGCCATTCAAAGTGTGGCGCATCGTGAAGGATATAGCATTGTGCGTGAATATTGCGGACATGGTATTGGAAAGGTTTATCATGAACATCCAAGTGTGCTGCACTATGGTCAGCCTGGACAAGGTTTGGTGCTTGAAAAAGGTATGGTATTTACCATTGAGCCGATGGTGAATGCGGGTAAAGCACGTGTGAAAGAGCTGAAAGACGGCTGGACGGTGGTGACTACTGATCAATCGCTTTCTGCACAATGGGAACACATGGTTGCCGTGACTGATACTGGTTTTGAAGTGTTATCACCTTGGCCAGAAGGTACGGGGAGTTATCCTGAAATTTGATAAGCGAATGCTTTCAAGTTAAGACTGCTAGATAAAACATTAGACTTTAGTTTTAAACGCCTTGTTAGAAAATAAACAATCGCTATAATTTAAATCAAAGATACTTGCTGTAGTTTCTTTGTTTCAACTTTCTTATTTTAGATTGTAATTTTCAAAGCTTATCTGTCTTAGATAAGCTTTTTTTTTTTGCTGTTGAGTATCTGAAATCCTATAGGTCTTGTACTAACGAATGGTCAGTTTTTCGACCAAATAGTCAATAAATACACGTACAGCAGGTAATAAACCCCTGCGTGAAGGGTAGACCGCATGGAAAATGCCGTGAGGCGCATGCCAGTCGGATAAAACGCGAACTAATTCACCCGATGCAACATAATCTTCAACAATAGTGTCAGGCAATAGCACAATGCCGCAATTTTGTCGTGCCAATTGCGCCAACATCATTAAGTCTGAACCCATAACCGTAGGATTGACCTTAATTTTTTTTGGTTGCTGTTGTTGGTTATGTACGACCATGAATTGATCTAAATGCTCATCCGACATGCTTAAAATTTTATGCTGACTTAAATCTTCAGGTTTTTTCAAATCACCAAATTCGTTTAAATAAGCTTGACTGGCAAATAAATGTTGTTCGATTTTACTGAATTTGCGAATCACCAAACTTGGATCGTCATCTAGATTGGAGCGGACACGCAGTGCAATATCAATCCCTTCGTTGACGATGTCGACACGACGGTTGCTGACAATTAGCTGTACTTTAATTTCAGGGTAGGCTTTCAAAAATTCAGGCAAAATTTTGGCAATTTCATTTTGCGCAATTGAAACAGGTAAGCTGACTTTAATCACACCCCTTGGTTCAATGCTAAAATGATCGACCAAATTGTGTGCGGCTTGGGCCGCATTCATCATCACTTGCGCATGACGATACACATTCATACCAATTTCTGTGACTGCAAAATGACGTGAACTGCGTTGAATTAAGCGTACGCCTAAGCGTTCTTCTAGGTTGTGTACGCGTCGGCTAAGTTTGGATTTTGGAATATCGGTGGCGCGTTCTGCTGCACTAAATCCACCGTGTTCGACCACTTGGGCAAAGCAATAAAAATCATCCAAATCTGTAAGCATGAATAAATTCCATTTGTGCAACAATACTTAAATTAAAGTGTTATCGTTGCATGTTGTCAATCTTTAATCATGCTTTGTTGCTGTGCTTTTTGCAGAATATCTAAAACTTGTCGGTATTCTTCTAAACGAGCTAAATCACGTGCTGTAGGATTGGGAATCCGCGCTAAATTCATGTTGTCTTTCACATCTGCAATTTTTACGGCACACGCAAGCCGGTTTTGTGCAGTACGCATAGCCGCTTGGACACGAGTTTCATGTGGCAGTTTGGTGAGCGCCTGAATCGCTTGAATAATATGCGTTTGAAATCCTAAATTTTGAAGGTCTTGTGCTGTGGTGTGGGTATCTTCAAGAATGTCGTGCAGGACGGCGACAATTTGCTGATCAGGCTGCTGTAACTGCAACATTACCCGTAAGGGATGCAAAATATATGGCTGATCACCTTTATCTAGCTGTCCTGCATGTTGTTGTACTGCAAGTGTAATTGCATTTTTTAGAGTTGACATAAGTACAATTAAAAAATTTTCTATAATTATAAGCTGTGCCTAGCGCAAAATATAGAAATTGCTTGTTATGATGCAAAACAGACTTTCTATTTATCTATTTTATATTGGTGATGCTGCTCTATGCCATATCAACTCATTGAACTGAATACGCCTGCAACTGAAAATTTGCTTTGCCCGCATTGCCAACATGCTGTCATTGACTGGGCAGAAGAACAATATATTCAACCTTGTGAACATACTTTGTTTGTCGCAATGGATTTGGGTTTTGAATATGCCTCGGATGTGTTTGAACAAAGCATGCCACGCAGCGTCGATGACATTCATGCACATGATGATCAATTAGATATGTGGCAAGAACTGACTTCAAGCCGCTATCCACAATATCTGATTTATAAAACGGATTTAGGCGTGCAAGGTTTATCACGTTATGTCGGATTTACCGGTGCTTAATTACACTTCATTTGAGAATGAAAGATATAAAAAAGAGGGAAATTCAACAACTGAATTTCCCTAGATGGTGATCATGAATTATCAAGAAACTTTAGATATTTGGTTCGCGCTTAGCCCTCAATATCTTCTTCAATTTCATCTTCAGCACTGTCCATTCCTAACTCTTTGAGTTTTCGCGTCAACGTGTTACGTCCCCAACCGAGTAGCTCGGCGGCATGACGTTTACGTCCACGGGTTTGTTGCAGTGCGGCATTAATCAAGGTGCGTTCAAACATTGGAATGGCGATATCTAGAAGTTTCATTTCGCCATTTTTTAGCTTTTGTACTGCCCATTGTCCAAGTAACTCATCCCAATGCTGTATAGATACCCGATCTGCCACATGAAGCGCAGAATGTTCAGCTAATTTATCAATAGGAATTTGCTTGAGTTCAGTTGGTAAATCTTCAGGATAGACTTCACGTCCTGTAATCATTACTGTAAGCCAGCGACAGGTGTTTTCCAGTTGGCGCACGTTACCTTGCCATGGCAATTGCTGCATATACTCAACTGTTTCAGGACGCAATATTTTTGGACTCACGCCTAATTCTTTGCCTGCACGTGCCAAAAAGTGCTGTGCTAACATTGGAATATCTTCACTGCGATGCGCCAGTTTAGGAATATGAATCCGAATAACGTTTAGACGATGATATAAGTCTTCACGGAAACGTCCATCCTGTACCAGTTTTTCCAAATCCTGATGCGTTGCTGCGACAATTCGCACATCCACTTTGACAGGAATATGCCCACCAACCCGATAAAATTCACCATCTGCCAATACGCGCAATAAACGGGTTTGGGTTTCAAAAGGCATATCGCCAATTTCATCTAAAAACAGGGTGCCGCCGTTGGCTTGTTCAAAACGGCCCTGACGTTGTGTATTTGCACCTGTAAATGCACCTTTTTCGTGTCCAAAAAGTTCGGTTTCAATCAAATCTTTAGGAATGGCAGCCATATTCAGCGCAATAAAAGGTTTGCTGCTACGTGGTGAGTGGCGATGCAGTGCATGCGCCACCAATTCTTTCCCTGTACCTGATTCACCATTAATGAGCACAGTAATGTGTGATTGCGACAAACGACCAATTGCACGAAACACTTCCTGCATGGCAGGTGATTCACCAATTATTTCTGTCGATTGAATTGGCTGCACTGTCGATTTTGCAGATTCTTGCTGTTGTAATTTGGTGATATGTAAAATGGCACGATTGACTAAAGCAAGTGCTTCATCAATATCAAAAGGCTTGGGTAAGTATTCAAATGCACCAGTTTGATAGCTTGATACTGCCGATTCTAAATCGGAGTGTGCTGTCATAATAATTACAGGTAAGTCAGGATAACTGGATTTGACTTTGCCAAGAAAAGTTAAACCATCAATTCCAGGCATACGAATGTCAGTCAAAATTACATCGGGTGCATCTTGGTTTAACTCATCTAGCGCAGACTGTGCTTCTTCAAAACTGGTAACTTCAAATCCTTCTTCTCTAAAAGTTTTTTCAAGTACCCAGCGCATTGCACGGTCATCATCAATCACCCAAATTTTATTTCGCGACATGACTCGCCTCCCAAGGTAAATATAAGCTAAATACTGTTTTTCCTGGAATAGATTGACATTCAATCATTCCGTTATGTTGATGCATAATATTTTGTGCGATGCTTAAACCAAGTCCTGTACCGTTTGCGCGACCAGTCACTAACGGATAAAACACAGACTCTAAAATGTCTTCAGGTACGCCTGGGCCGTTATCTTCAATATCAACACGTACGGTGGAACGATTCAGCACACCATTAATGGTGACCAAGCGTTGAATACGAGTTCTTAAAATTAATTCAGGTCGATGCTCTACAAAGAAATCAGGTTGTTCGGTCATGGCTTGTACTGCATTGGCACAAATATTCAGCATGACTTGAATCAATTGATCGCGGTCTGCCATGACTTCGGGTAAAGAAAGGTCATAGTCGCGGATAATATTTATTTTGTTTTTAGTTTGATTGACAATCAGGCTCCGTACCCGCTCTAAAGGCTCGTGAATATTGACCGGTTCATAGCTTGGAAGTTGGCGTGAACCGAGCATGGTGTCGGCTAAGTTTCTTAAACGATCCACTTCGCTAATAATAATGTCGGTAAATTCATCATACTTCGAGTCATTTAAACTTCGCGCTAACAATTGTGTCGCACCACGAATTCCTGCAAGCGGGTTTTTAATTTCATGGGCTACACCTCGAATTAGTTGACGCGCGACTTGATGCTGTTGAATAAAGTTTTCTTCTTTGGAAATTTTGAGCATCCGATCAATCGGATTTAATTCAATTAGCAAAAGTGGATGATACGGTTTGCCTGCATTTAACTGTGATGCAGTATAATCGACATGAATGTCTTTAAAATTGACGTTAATGGTTGCTTCACGGCGAGTGTAGGGCTGACCTGTTTTAATGGTATTTAGAAACGCCTCTTGAGTATTGAACTCATCATCAGGCGTGTGCAGCAAATTTAAAACAGGTTGCCCTGAAGCCCGAATTAAACTGATATCAAATAAAGCTTCACAAGATGAGTTTAAATAAAAAATATTCAGGTCACGATCAACCAGTAAAATTGCAGTGCTAAGGTTATCCACCAAAAGACGGTAGTCGATGCGCTGGGTCTGATCCATTCGTGAATGCTTCCTGTATGAAATATTGTGCAAGGGCATTGTCATGTGTCAGCCATGTTCCAAATTAGGATCGAATTGAGGCGAATTAAGCAAAATGCACGCCAACTTTTCATTTTTAGTGCATTCATCACCGAAGAATCAGAAAAATGCGCAGGAACTGGACTGAATTTTCAAGATATAACGGATAACTGAAACACTGTAAATAAAAAATGCATTAAAATGGTGCAATACTTACATCATTTAGCCTGAATGGTTGTATTTTGGTGCATTATGCAAAGAGTCGGCTATTTCTCTATTTTTATGCAAAGAAAAGTCATACAATACGCGCATTCTAGTGGAGTGCAGATTCTATGAAATCCCCCAAAGTCGGTTTTGTTTCTTTAGGTTGTCCTAAGGCATTGGTAGATTCCGAACGAATTTTAACTCAGTTAAAAACTGAAGGTTATGATGTCGCATCTGATTATGAAGGTGCCGACTTAGTTGTTGTCAATACATGTGGTTTTATTGAATCTGCAGTACAAGAGTCTTTAGATGCGATTGGCGAAGCCATGAATGCCAATGGTCGTGTCATTGTGACGGGTTGCTTGGGTAAAGATGAAGATAAAATTCGTCAAATGCATCCGAATGTACTCAAAGTTACTGGTGCAGCGGCTTATCAGGACGTGATGGAAGCGGTGCATCAATATGTTCCTGAACCACCAAAGCATAATCCATTTATTGATTTGGTACCTGAACAAGGCATTCGTTTGACGCCTAAACATTATGCTTATCTTAAAATTTCAGAAGGTTGTAACCATCGCTGTACTTTCTGCATCATTCCAAGCATGCGTGGCGATTTGGTTTCGCGTCCTGTGGGTTCAGTATTAGAAGAAGCTGCGGCTCTGAAGCGTGCAGGTGTAAAAGAAGTATTGGTGATTTCGCAAGATACTTCTGCCTACGGCGTAGATACCAAATACAAATTGGACTTTTGGAATGGTCAGCCTGTTAAAACCAAATTCTATGATATGTGTGAAGCCTTAGGCCAATTGGGTATTTGGGTGCGTTTGCACTATGTTTATCCATATCCGCATGTCGATGCTGTAATTGATTTAATGGCACAAGGCAAAATTTTGCCTTATTTGGATATTCCATTCCAGCACGCCAGCCCAAAAGTATTAAAGTTGATGAAACGACCTGCACACAGCGAAAACACCTTAGAGCGTTTAAAACTCTGGCGTGAAAAATGCCCTGAGCTGGTAATTCGTTCAACCTTTGTGGTGGGTTTTCCTGGCGAAACAGAAGAAGATTTCCAAATTTTGCTTGATTGGCTTAAAGAAGCGCAATTAGACCGCGTGGGTTGTTTTACATACTCACCTGTTGAAGGTGCGGCAGCAAATGATTTGCCTGATCATGTTCCAGAAGAAGTCAAGCAAGAACGCTATGAGCGTTTTATGCAGGTGCAGCAAGAAATTTCGGCAGCCAAACTGCAAAAACGTATTGGTCAAACCATGACTGTGTTGGTAGATGATTTGGAAGAAGAGTTTCCAGTCGCAGTGGCACGTTCTTATGCAGATGCGCCAGAAATTGATGGCAACGTCTTTGTAGAAGATATTGACAAGAGCGTGATTAAAGCAGGTGACTTGCTTGAGGTTGAAATCACCGATGCCGATGAATACGACTTATTTGCCAAGCTGATTCAGGTCAAATCTGCATAATGCTTTGCAGATTTGGCTTGCAAGCTACAAGCTATACAGATTGTAAAAAATTAAAGTTTAGAATTTAGAATTGGAGTAATAACAATGTTAGATTCAAAAAAGCCACGTTATGCACGTATCTTGTTGAAATTATCGGGTGAAGCGCTTGCGGGTAATAAAGACATGGGGATTGATGCGCAAGTGCTCGATCAAATGTCTTTGGCGATTGCACACTTGGTTGGTTTAGGTGTGCAAGTGGGTATTGTTGTCGGTGGTGGTAACTTATACCGCGGCAGCCAATTACAAAAAGATGGTTTGGTTGGCCGTGTAACAGGCGACCAAATGGGGATGTTAGCAACGGTGATGAATGGTTTAGCCATGCGTGATGCTTTGGTGCGCCGTAACATTAAGACCCGTTTAATGTCGGCATTGCCTATTGGTACAGTGGTTGAGTCATACTCAAGCCGTGATGCGATTCGCCACCTGACGCAAGGTGAAGTGTGCGTATTTGTTGCGGGTACAGGTAATCCATTCTTTACCACAGATACTGCAGCGTGTTTACGTGGTATCGAAATTGAAGCTAACTTGATTTTAAAAGCGACCAAAGTTGATGGCGTGTATAACAAAGATCCAAGTAAATACGAAGATGCGGTGAAATACGACACACTTAGCTTTGACCAAGTTTTAGATGAAAAATTAGGTGTGATGGATTTAACTGCAATTTGCTTATGCCGCGACCACAATGTGCCGTTGCAAGTTTTTGATATGAATAAAGCAGGTGCTTTGCTTTCTGTAGTGATGGGCGAAAAAGAAGGAACTCACGTTACGAACTAATGTACGTGAGCCACAAAGCTCTTTATACTACGGTCTAATTTAACCCTATATTTTGACTCAAATTTTAGAATACAGTAAGGAAGATCTTATGATTAACGATCTTAAAAAAGACAGCGAAGAACGTATGAGCAAGACTTTAGAGTCTTTAGAACATGGTTTTGCCAAAGTACGTACAGGTCGTGCACATCCATCAATTTTAAATGGTGTGATGGTTTCTTACTACGGTTCCGATGTGCCACTTAACCAAGTAGCGAACATTGGTGTAGAAGACTCACGGACTTTATTAGTTCAGCCATTTGAGCGTTCAATGGTGTCTGCAATTGATAAAGCAATTCGTGAGTCAGATTTGGGTTTAAACCCAATTACAGCCGATGCAATTCGTGTACCGCTTGCAGCATTGACTGAAGAAACTCGTCGTGACATGCAAAAAGTTGCGCGTTCTGAAGCAGAAAATGCCAAAGTTGCCATTCGTAACATCCGTCGTGATGTATTGGGCGACATCAAAGCATTATTGAAAGAAAAAGAAATTTCTGAAGATGATGAACGTCGTGCAGCAGATGACATTCAAAAAATCACAGACAAATACGTTGCAGAAGTTGACAAGCGTCTTGCTGCAAAAGAAGCTGAGTTGATGAAGGTCTAATCAATGACCACATCGGAAGACAGCGCGTCTTTGCCAAAACATGTTGCCATCATTATGGATGGCAACAATCGTTTTGCAAAAAAAAATCAAATGCAAAAAGGGGAAGGACATCGCTCTGGTAAAGATGTACTTGACCCGATTGTTGAACATTGTAGAAAAAAACACATTCAAGCTTTAACCGTTTTTGCTTTTTCGAGTGAAAACTGGAATCGTCCGCAGTTTGAAGTGGATTTACTCATGCAATTGCTGGAAACCACAATTCATGAGCAATTACCACGCATGGAAAAATTCAATATTGCCTTACGTTTTATTGGTGACCGTTCGCGTTTGTCGCCGCATTTGCGTGAGTTAATGTTGCATGCCGAACAAAGGACTGCTAATTTCAACAGCATGACACTCACAATTGCCATTAGTTATGGTGGTATGTGGGATATGGCACAAGCTGCAAAACAAATTGCAGCAGATGTTGTGTCGCATAAAATTGATATTGAACAAATAGATACACAACTTTTTGGTCAATATGTCAGTCTGGCAGACCTACCACCTGTCGATCTGTTGATTCGTACAGGTGGCGATTTTAGATTGTCCAACTTTTTACTTTGGCAAGCTGCGTATGCTGAATTGTATTTTACCCAAACCTTGTGGCCTGAATTTAGCATAGAAGAATTTGACGATGCACTAGCAGTATTTGGTGGTCGTGAACGCCGTTTTGGTAAAACTTCTGAGCAAATTCAACAAGAGAAAATTGAGAATTAATACATGTTAGAGCGGATTATTACCGCATTGGTATTGGTTGCTGTGGTTTTGAGTTGCATGTTTGCAACTCAGTCGCACTATCCAATGTTTATGCTGATGATTGTTGCAGCAGGGGTTGCAGGCTATGAGTGGTTTAAACTCATGCCAAGAAAAACGAAATACGTCCTCAAGCCTGTGGCTTGGGGTTTTGGTCTATTGACTGCCGCTTTGGCAGCAATGGCACTTTATTTTAGTGATATTGCCTTGTTACTTTGGGCAGCTTCTATTTTGACATGGTTACTCAGCATTTATTGGGTCAAGTCTTACCCAGAATACGATGCATGGTATAACCCAAGCTTAAGCTTTATTGGTTTTATTTTGATTTCTGCTGCAGTAACTGCAATTTTTTCCGTATGGAACAGTTCACCGTGGTGGTTAATGTACCTGTTCTTGTTGGTTTGGGGTGCAGACTCGGGTGCTTATTTTGTTGGGCGCAAACTAGGCAAGAAAAAACTTGCACCAAATGTCAGTCCAAATAAGTCAGTAGAAGGCTTATATGGCGGTGTGTTTACTGCCATGCTAATTGTGATTGTTGTCGAAGTGGTGTATTTGGACCTAACTTTGGCACAACATATTTTATTTTTGATTCTTTCGGTATTTACGGTATTTAGCTCAGTATTGGGCGATTTATTTGAATCCATGATTAAGCGCCGTGCAGGTATTAAAGACTCTGGGCGAGTTTTGCCAGGTCATGGTGGTGTGCTAGATCGGATTGATTCTTTACTTGCCGCAGCTCCAATTTTTGCTGCAGGTATGTATGTTTTAAAACTTATTGGCGTAGATTTATAAATGTCACAAGCTGTTTGTATCTTGGGTGTGACAGGTTCAATTGGACAAAGCACCCTAAAAGTACTGCAACAACATCCTGAGCAGTATTCAGTTTTTGCCATGACGGCACATAGCCGAATTCAAGAACTGGTTCAAATATGCAAACAGTATCATCCTAAAATTGTGGTTGTACCTGCGGCAAAGGTTGATGAATTGCAGCAGTTACTTGCACAGCAACACATTTCAGGGATTGAAATTTTAAGTGATGAGGCGGGTTTAATCGCAGTTGCCGAACATCCTGAAGTGGATGTGGTGATGGCAGCCATTGTCGGTGCGGCAGGTTTATTGCCTACACTGGCTGCGGTTAAAGCGGGTAAGCGCGTGTTATTGGCCAATAAAGAAGCTTTGGTGATGTCGGGCGACATCATGATGCAGGCAGCACGTGAACATCGTGCTTTGTTATTGCCTGTAGATTCTGAACATAACGCGATTTTTCAATGTTTGCCTGAACATTATTTACAAACCGAAAGAAATGGACAACCTCAGCTAGGCGTATCACAAATTTTACTGACTGCTTCAGGCGGTCCATTTTTAAATCATAGCCTAGAAGAACTGCAACACGTTACCCCTGCACAAGCCTGCAAACATCCAAATTGGTCTATGGGACAAAAAATTTCGGTAGATTCTGCGACCTTAATGAATAAAGGTTTGGAATTAATCGAAGCGTGTCATCTTTTTGCAATTTCAGAACACTTTGTTACAGTTGTGGTTCATCCACAGAGTATTATTCATTCCATGGTTCAATATGTGGATGGTTCAACTTTGGCACAAATGGGTAATCCTGATATGTGTACGCCAATTGCGCATGCTTTGGCATGGCCGCAGCGTATCCAAACGCATGTTCCGCCTTTAGATTTGTTTGTCAATCATCGGCTTGATTTTCAAGCACCTGATACCACACGTTTTCCTGCGTTAAGTCTGGCACGTCAAGCCATGCAAGAAGGTGGTCTGGCGCCTGCTATTTTAAATGCAGCAAATGAAATCGCAGTTGCAGCATTCTTGCAGAAAAAAATTCGTTTTACCGAAATTGCGACAGTGGTTGAGCATACTTTGAACCAAATACAAAATTCAGCTGCAGAAAGTATTGAACTGATTTTGCAGGCAGACCAAAATGCCCGTACTGTTGCACAGCATTTTGTGTTGAATAAAGGAAGGTAAAGCATGAGTGCCTTATTTATTGTGGTTGCAGCGATTCTTTTGCTAGGACCTTTAATTGCAATTCATGAGTTTGGGCACTACTTTGTTGCACGTAAATTAGGCGTCAAAGTTTTGGTGTATTCCATAGGCTTTGGCCCAACCATTTTAAAATGGACGTCTAAAAAATCGGGGATTCAATATCAGCTTTCGGCACTGCCTTTGGGTGGCTATGTCAAAATGCTAGATGAACGCGAAGAAAACGTTGCAGAAGCAGACCTACCTTATGCCTTTAATCGTCAGCATCCGTGGAAACGTATTGCGATTGTGGCAGCAGGTCCGTTAATCAACCTGATTTTTGCCATATTATTGTTCTGGGTATTATTTTTACCCTCTCAAGAACAGTTGAATACCCGTGTGGGTAAGGTACTGGAAGATACACCTGCGGCGGCAGCGCAAATGCAATTAGGTGATAAGATTACCGCCATTGATGGTACGCCTGTGACGACATGGGAAAAGCTGAACTTTGCCTTGGTAGATCGTGTAGGTGAATCAGGCAAGATTCAGGTACAGGCGGAACGCGCAGGTGAAATCAAAACATTTAGCTTACCCATTCAAAATTTCTTAAATGATCAATCCCAATCACCTTTAGATGTCTTGGGTTTTACACCGTATCGCCCACAAATTCCTGCAATTGTTAGTAAGTTAAGTGAAGATGGTGCGGCCATTCGTCAAGGTATGCAAGTCGGCGATCAAATTATCGCGATTGATGGCGTCAAAATGAATGACTGGTACGATGTTGTGCAAGTGGTTCAGGCATCGCCAGAAAAACTATTGAAAGTAGATGTGCTGCGTAACAATCAAGTGCAGCAACTGGAAGTTATGCCGCAAGGCAAACGTGACAATATGGGCAATGTTTCGGGGGTGTTGGGTGTGCAAAGTGATCCTGGGAAAATTGTTATTCCAGAAGATTATAAGCAAACCATTCAATATAGCCCGAGTGAAGCTTTATTGATGGCGGTAGATAAAACAGGTCAGCTGTCTAGCATGATTTTGAATTCTATTGTCAAAATGGTGCGTGGTTTAATTGGTTTAGATAACTTATCTGGCCCAATTACTATTGCCAAAGTCGCAGGGCAAAGTGCGGAAATGGGGTGGCAAACTTTTATTTCCTTTATGGCACTTATGAGCGTAAGCTTAGGAATTCTAAATTTATTGCCCATTCCAATGTTGGATGGCGGGCATTTAGTTTATTATTTTATCGAGCTGATTCGTGGAAAACCTGTTTCTGAACAAATACAATTAGTTGGTTTAAAAATTGGTATGGTACTGCTTGGAAGTATGATGTTCCTCGCATTATTTAATGACATTATGCGTTTGTAACAACGTAGAAACGAAATAAATTTAACACTGGAAAAGACTGGCATGCAGCACACACATTTATTTATGCCCTTGGCACTGGTTAGTGCAATGGCGGCAACACAACAAGTATATGCAGCAGATGAATTTATTGCGCGAGATATAAAAATAGATGGTCTTGTTCGTTTAACGCCAGCCAATGTCTATGGAATGATTCCAGTCAATAGTGGTGATCGTGTCAATGAAGCAGTGTTGGCCAATGCGATTCGCTCACTCTATGCCACAGGTTTGTTTGATGACATTCAGGCCAGTCGCGAAGCGGACACTTTAGTGTTTAAAGTGGTTGAGCGCCCAATCATTTCTAAGGTTGAATTTAAAGGCAACAAACTTATTCCAAAAGAAGCATTGGAAGATGGTTTAAAGAAAATGGGGGTTGCTGAAGGTGAAGTGCTGAAAAAGTCTGCACTACAAACTTTAGAATCTGAGCTTGAACAGCAGTATATGCAGCAAGGTCGTTATGATGCAGATGTACGCGTCATTACCACAGCACGCCCAAATAACCGTGTAGATTTAACCGTAGAATTTGTTGAAGGCAAAGCTGCCAAAGTGGTGGATATCAACATTATTGGCAATACGGTATTTAAAGAAAGCGATATTAAGCAGGCATTTGCTGTTAAAGAAAGTAGCTGGAGTTCGATTGTTACCCGTAATGACCGCTACGCACGCGAAAAAATGGCAGCAAGCTTGGAAGCATTACGTGCGTTATATCTTAATAAAGGCTATATCAACTTCAATATCACTAACTCTAGCTTGAACTTGAGCGAAGACAAAAAGCATATTTTTGTTGAAGTTTCGGTGGATGAAGGCGAGCAATTCAAGTTTGGCGAAAGCAAGTTTTTGGGTGATGCTTTATACAAACCTGAAGAACTGACCGCACTGCAAATTTATAAAGATGGTGAAACCTATTCACAAGAAAAAGTGAATGCGGTGAAACAATTGTTGCTACGTAAATATGGCAATGCAGGCTATTACTATGCCGAAGTTAATATTGTGCCGCAAATTGACAAAGAAACGAAACTGGTCGATTTAAACTACTACATTAACCCAGGTCAGCAAGTTACAGTGCGTCGTATTAACTTCGCAGGTAACAGTAAAACTGCCGATGAAGTGCTCCGTCGTGAAATGCGTCAAATGGAAGGCGCATTGGCAAGTAATGAAAAAATCGACTTATCTAAAGTCCGTTTAGAACGTACAGGTTTCTTTAAAACTGTTGATGTTAAGCCAGTGCGTATTCCCAACGTGCCTGACCAAATTGACTTAAATGTTAATGTAGAAGAACAGCACTCAGGTACCAGTACTTTGGCGGTAGGTTTCTCGCAAAGCGGTGGTGTGACATTCCAAGCGGGTTTAAGCCAAACCAACTTTTTGGGTACAGGTAACGCAGTTTCGATTGATTTATCACGTTCTGAAACGCAGGATTACTATAACCTCAGTGTGACAGACCCATACTTCACAATTGATGGTGTGCGTCGTGGTTACAACATGTACTACCGTAAAACCAAACTAGATGATGACTATAACGTTAATAACTATGTGACAGACAGTTTTGGTGGTGGCATTAACTTCGGTTACCCAATTGATGAAAACCAAAGTATTAGCGCAGGTTTAAACATTGACCAGACTGAAGTTACAACGGGTAATCGAGTTTCAACGTATATTCGTGACTATTTATTGGAAAATGGTGGTAAAGAAATTGGTTCATCAAATTATTGTGTAGATAATAATGATCCTTGTACAACAGAACTTAAAGCTGATCGTTTTTCTGGTGATTATTTAACTTACAATCTAAACTTGGGATGGTCGTATAACACCTTAAACCGTCCAATTTTCCCAACCAATGGTATGTCGCATCGTGTTAATGCTGAAATTGCTTTGCCTGGTAGTGATGTAGAATTCCAAAAAGTGACTTATGATGCACAGGCTTATTTCCCATTAGGCAAGGATTTTGTCTTACGTGGCTATGGTAAGTTAGGTTTTGGTAATGATTTGCCGTTCTATAAAAACTTCTATGCGGGTGGTTATGGTTCGGTGCGTGGTTATGACAACAGCACGCTTGGGCCTAAATATGACAGTGTTTATGCAGAACATAATTCATTGGAAAATTACGATTTGGAAGAAGTGGGCGGTAATGCTTTAGTCCAATTCGGTACAGAATTGGCGTTACCAGTGCCATTTAAAGGGGATTGGACACGTCAAGTTCGTCCAGTGATTTTTGCAGAAGGCGCACAAGTCTTTGATACTCAGTGCGATATTTCTTCATCTGCTGACTTAAGAAAGTACTGTAAAGACAATTACGGCTTCGACTTCGGTGAAATGCGTTATAGCGTAGGTGTAGGCTTTACTTGGATTA
Organism: Acinetobacter sp. PW68; assembly: GCF_020982655.1. Classification (NCBI taxonomy): domain Bacteria; kingdom Pseudomonadati; phylum Pseudomonadota; class Gammaproteobacteria; order Moraxellales; family Moraxellaceae; genus Acinetobacter; species Acinetobacter sp. PW68. Next base: position 1,319,647 of record NZ_JAHZSX010000001.1, read on the forward strand.
CCATGATTGGCCCATTGTCACTCAGCTATGCGTATCCGTTGAATGATAAAGATGGCGATGACACTAAAAATATCCAATTCGAAATTGGTCGTACTTTTTAAGTACGACCCGTGTTGGATCGTTTAAACACAGGATGTAGCATATGAAAAAAACAATATTGAGTTTGGCATTGTTTGGTTTATCTACACTGGCTACAGTGACACATGCTGCAGGCTATGGTGTGGTAAGTTTAGAGCGTGTTGTAGAAAATAGCAGTTATCTCAAACAGCAAAATCTGGCTTTGCAGCAGTCGGTCAAACCACAAACCACTAAGCTTGAGCAACTGACAAAAGAATTAGAAACCATGCAGCAACGCGCGCAGCAGGCTACGAATTTATCAGACGCTCAAAAGCAAAAAATGAATACACAGTTTCAAGCCAAATTGAAAGAATTTAATAGTTTGCAACAAACTGTACAAACCCGTGTCCAGTCAGAATTGCACAAAATTAACGACGGTTTTGAAACTCGTTTAAAGCAAGTTGCTGAACAATTGCGTAAAGAAAATGGTTTGGATGTGGTTTTGAATAAAAACTCAGCACTTGCCTATGACCCGAAGTATGATTTAACTGATAAAATGATTCAAAAGGTTAACGCAATTAAATAATCAATGAGTTCTCAATATTATCGCTTAGAAGACATTGCTGCTCTAGTTCAAGGTCAATACATTGGACAGGCCGATTTACGTTTGCGAGGTTTGGCAAGCCTTGAGTGTGCTCAAGCAGATCAACTTACATTCGTAAATGGCGATAAGTATTTAGCACAAGCACGTAGCTCCCAAGCGGGGGCTTTAATTGTGACCGCTTCACTACAAGCTGAGTTAGACAATCATCACAACTTTATTGTGGTTGAGAATCCGTATCTGGCTTTTGCAATTCTGACTCATGTATTTGAGCGTAAACATACGCAACGCGGTATAGAAAGTACAGCACAAATCCATCCTTCAGCCATCATTGCGGAGAGTGCTTATATTGGTCATTATGTGGTGATTGGTGAAAATTGCGTGGTGGGTGACAATACGATTGTGCAATCGCACTGTAAAATTGATGACTTTGTCGAAATTGGTCAACAGTGTTTTATTGATTCGCACGTGACCTTAACAGGCGAAGCTAAACTTGGCAATCGCGTGCGTATACATGCCAATACTGTAATTGGTGGTGAAGGCTTTGGTTTTGCGCCTTATCAAGGTAAATGGCACAGAATTGCGCAATTGGGTTCTGTGATTATTGGTAATGATGTTCGTATTGGCTCGAATTGCAGCGTAGATCGTGGTGCGCTAAATGATACAATTTTGGAAGATGGTGTCATTATTGATAACCTTGTGCAAATCGCGCATAACGTCAAATTAGGTGCTCATACGGCAATAGCAGCAAAAACAGCCGTGGCTGGAAGTGTGACAATTGGCAAAAACTGTATCATTGGTGGTGGAAGTGCGATTTCTGGGCACTTGAATATTGCCGATAATGTGACTTTGACCGGAATGTCAATGGTCACAAACAATATTTCTGAATCAGGAAAATATTCCTCTGGTATTGGCTTGTTTGAAAATCAAAAGTGGAAACGTACTGTTGTGCGGCTTAGACAATTAGCAGATGTGCCATTGACCCAATTGGTGAAAAGACTTGATGATATGCAATCTCAAATTGAGTCCCTTGAATCAACTTTTAAATTGCGTAAATAATTATGATGACTGAGTCGAATTCTAGCACCTTCACTAAACCTGAATTGCCAATGCACATTCAAACCATTCGTGAATATTTACCCCATCGTTATCCGTTTTTATTGGTTGACCGCATTGTAGAAGTCACTGATAACGGTATCGTGGGTTATAAAAACGTATCAATCAATGAAGAATTCTTGCAAGGACACTTCCCAAATTATCCGATCATGCCAGGTGTTTTAATCGTTGAAGCGATGGCACAAGTGTCGGGTATTCTAGGTTTTATCATGAATAATGAGAAACCTAGCGCAGGTTCTTTATTCCTTTTTGCAGGCGCAGAAAAAGTTAGATTTAAAAAACAAGTCGTTGCAGGCGATCAACTTGTATTAAAATCCGAATTAGTTATGCAAAAACGAGGCATTTACAAATATAATTGTATCGCCACCGTAGATGGCGTCGTCGCAGCAACCGCGGAAATTATGGTTTCGCATCAGAAAACAGAGCAAGCATGAGCAATAACCCACTCATTCATCCAACCGCTATTATTGACTCATCTGCAGTAATTGCTTCAGATGTCACGATCGGTCCATATTGTATTATTGGACCAAATGTAACGATTGGTGAGGGTACAAAACTTCATTCGCATGTAGTGATTGGTGGTTACACCCGTATTGGTCAGCACAATGAAATTTTCCAGTTCGCTAGCGTAGGTGAGGTCTGTCAGGACTTGAAATATGCAGGTGAGGAAACTTGGCTAGAAATTGGCGATCACAACAAAATTCGTGAACACTGCAGTTTGCATCGTGGTACGGTGCAAGATAATAGTCTGACCAAAATTGGTAGTCATAACTTACTTATGGTCAATACGCATATCGCGCATGACTGTATGGTGGGTGATCACAATATTTTTGCCAATAACGTGGGTGTGGCAGGTCACGTGCACGTTGGGGATTATGTGGTTGTCGGTGGAAACTCAGGGATTCACCAGTTTTGTAAAATTGACTCTTATAGCATGATTGGTGGTGCATCGCTTATTCTTAAAGATGTGCCTGCGTATGTCATGGTTTCTGGTAATCCTGCACATGCATTTGCAATGAATGTCGAAGGAATGCGTCGTAAAGGTTGGTCGAAGGATGTGATTCAAGGTCTTCGTGAAGCCTTTAAACTCATTTACAAATCTGGATTAACCACTGAGCAAGCCATTCAGCAAATTCGCAGTGATATTTTGCCAAATGTGGCAGAAGCGCAGCGTTTAATTGATTCTTTAGAACAATCTGAACGTGGTATTGTGCGTTAAGTTTTGAGTTTCTAGCATCAGAATATTAAAAGACATCCTCGGATGTCTTTTTTTTGACTTATTTAAAGAAAGTTGCTTCTTCAGACTTTGGGTACTGGCTCAAAATTTTACTTTTGTATTGCGTTGCCAAAGCAGGTTTTTTATCTACGTCTTGCGCAATGCTATATAAGCGATACAAGGCACTTGATGCTTTTGCAGATTGAGGATACTTCATTGCGACAATTTCAAAATTTTTTTTGGCTTCGGTGTAATTGGTCGGTTCAATCGCTAAATTAAACTCAGCTAACCAAAAATAAGCATTGCTGATATACACACTGTTTGGGTGGTTTTTAATAAAGTTTTGCATGGGTGCAATCGCTTTTTTGGCACCACCTTGTTTATAAGCATCTAATGCAACGGTATAGGCTGCTTTTTCTAGCTCAATATTGTTATTTAAACCTTGAGCTGTTGGGCTAACATGCGTTGTATTTTGCTCAGATTGCGGGGTATTGTTATTTAACTGGTTGTTGCTGGCGCTGGGTGCAGTATCCTTTTGGTTATCCTCCTCAGCGGCAGGAGCCGATTCAGGGTCTATTTTTTGTTGAAGCAGTTCTAAACGTTGATCTAAATCGGTATAACGATTTTGCAATTCATGTTTGAGCTGTGCAATTTCATTGTCTTGTTCTTCAATTTTGCCACGTAACTGACGGATGTCATTTTCGAGTTGCTGGTTTTTTTGCATCAATTGCCAATTGATATTGGTCGATACATTGGCAGGTGCCATATTACTCGTTGCAATTGCAGGGCTATTAGCATAACCAGCACTGCTTTGGCTGAGGTTATGGCTTTCAATTGGAATATTGGCAAATACAGGCGTTGCGCACAGTAGGGCAAGAGCACAGAGTGCATGCTTTTTTAGCATAATTGAATATCCATCTTAATCTTGTGTAGCTGAGTCCTTAAGGGTCTTAGACTCAATCTGTTGATTTGGTATTTTCCACATTTAAAACGTCCGCGCGTGGAATTGCAATAAGCTTTTACAAACTTATCATCAATCACAGCGCAATGTGGGTAAATCTAGGATTTGAATCTCAAAATAATTTTACAATGGTTGATTGAGAGTCTGATGATCATTCGTCTATGTTTGCGACAACGCATATTTTTTAGCTGATATAAGTCATGAGGCAGGAAATTTAGTCATTCTATATGACTGACTCATAACGTAATCTGAAGAAGTTTTAGCTTACATCGCAAGCCATTTGAGAAATATCAGCATAGCCAAGTTTTAGTTTTAAGTGACGTTATTTTATAAATGTCTTCAATTGTTTTTAAAATAATCAATTGGATAGCTTTGTAAAAGTAAATACAGAACAACGCTTGCAAGTTTGTTAAAAATCTCTATACTCTGTTTTTGCAATGGTAGCCCTGCTGGTTACTTCGCAATTGTACTCTACGAACCCCGTCAGGACCGGAAGGTAGCAGCGGTAGTGGAACTATGATGTGCCGAAGGCTTGCTGGTAGGGTTGCCACCAGTTTTAAAATAATAATTCTATTTATCTTTTACTTATTTTTATCTTATATCCATTATTTTAAAAATCTTGCTCTTTTCTACGAATTGCTTTCATAATTGCATCCATATCAAAGCCTCGATACTGTAAAAAACGAATTTGTTTGGCTTTAAGTTTTGGCTCATTTGCGACTTCTGTACCGAATTTTTTTACTTTTAGTTGATAGGCTTGTTCTGTCCAATCAGTTTCTTTAAGTTCTTCTGAAATTAAACTGCTATCCACTTTTTTGTTTTTGAGTGCCATTTTAATACGATTTGGCCCTTTACCTTGCCGCTTTTGGCTAGCCAGTAACATTTCTGCAAGACGTTGATCACTCTGATAATTTTCACGTGCCAGTTCATTGACTAATTCAATCACTTCATCACGATGTTCTGCATATAAAGCCAGTTTTTCAATTAAGTCATTTTTAGAATATTCTTTACGCGTTAAGACAGCAAAGGCGTAGCTGCGTAGACGAGAACCCGTGAGTCCTAGGCGTTTGCTTTGCTGTCCGTCAGGGTCTTCATTGTATTCTTGATCATCAATGGCTTCTGTATGAGCAGGGTATTGTTTATTGATGTTAGGCGTAGAATTTAAAGCAAAATGCAGGGCAGATGTTGTTTCTGAATATGCCTGCTTAGTTTGGCTGCATGATAGTTCATCTTCGCCAAATTGTTGTTTTAGCGCAGCATAATCAATCAGTTTTGGGAATTTGGGCTCAGACATAATAAGGGGTATCCATATACAATAAAACGCCCCGTAGAGCGTTTTATTTAAATCGGTTTGTTGGTCATCTTAAACATCAAGTAAGTCAAACTCTTCTTCGTCTTTATCTTCTACTGGTGCAGCTTGACCTGTAGTCAACAGTTGTTCACGAATAATCTCTTCAATGCCTTTTGCAAGCTCAGGATGCTCTTCAAGGTGGCGAATGGTGTTGTTTTTACCTTGACCAATTTTATCACCTTGATAAGAATACCAAGCACCTGCTTTTTGTACGATATTTTGTTGAACGGCTAAATCGACCAGCTCGCCCAAGTGGTTAACGCCTTTACCATAAAGAATTTGGAATAACGCTTCTTTAAATGGAGGAGCCATTTTATTTTTTACGACTTTAACTTTGGTTTCTGAACCAATAATTTCGTCACCTTCTTTAACCTGACCTACACGACGAATATCTAAACGAACAGAAGCATAGAACTTCAACGCGTTACCACCTGTTGTAGTTTCTGGGCTACCAAACATTACCCCAATTTTCATACGAATTTGGTTAATGAAGATCACCATACAGTTTGAGCGCTTGGCATTACCCGTGATTTTACGTAATGCTTGACTCATTAAGCGTGCTTGCAACCCCATGTGTGAGTCACCCATTTCGCCTTCAATTTCGGCACGAGGGGTTAAGGCAGCCACGGAGTCGACCACAATCATGTCAATTGCACCAGAGCGTACCAACATGTCGGCAATTTCAAGGGCTTGTTCACCGTTGTCTGGTTGCGACACCAAAAGATTGTCAATATCTACACCAAGTTTACGTGCATATTGAGGATCAAGCGCGTGTTCGGCATCAATAAAGGCACAGGTTCCACCAGCTTTCTGACATTCTGCAATGGCTTGCAGGGTCATTGTGGTTTTACCTGATGATTCAGGGCCGTAAATTTCAATTATACGACCTTTAGGTAAGCCACCAATACCCAATGCAATATCTAGGGTCAATGAACCTGTAGATACGGCTTCTACCGCTTGCACAGTGTTGTCGCCTAGACGCATGACAGTGTTCTTACCAAATTGTTTTTCAATTTGGCTAAGCGCCGCATTTAACGCCTTGCTTTTATTCTCATCCATCTTACAACCTCAATACGATGTCACGAAATAATATACTCAAGTGGATGCATTTACTTCAATCTTTTCCACATGGGATATAGTGACAGAAATTTTCCTGTAGTTCTATTTATGTCATAGCTTTTGCGACAAACTATGACGCTCTATTTAATCATCATTATATGACCAAAATTGGTCAAATTGCTGATCATTTTCTTGTTTGAATTTGCTGATGTCACGACGGTCTTTTTTACTTGGTCGATGATCAGGTCGTGCTAGATTATGCAACTTTCTTTGGGTCGCAATCAATTCCCTGCGTGCAATACTCACTTCAGTTTCTTCATAAAGTTGCTGAGCAATGGGTGCCGGACCACGTACACCCGATAATGCCTTGACCAATACAGTTTTTTTATCAAAACCCTGTTGAATGGTCAGTTCAGTTCCCACACGAATTTCTTTGGAAACCTTAACGCGCTCGCCATTGTGATGTACTTTGCCGCCTTCAATGGCAGCTTTTGCAATAGAACGGGTCTTGAAAAAACGTGCAGCCCATAGCCATTTATCAATTCGGATCGTTTCGATGGCTTCATGGGACGAAGTTTTAGGCATATTTTTGAGTGTCCTCAAATTGTTCTAAGACAGGAATTAAATCTGTTAATTGGTGCAACATAGGGTAATTACAAGTCTGACGCGAAGGTTTTGCTGAGGATGGCTGAGCAATACTATATAAATGTCCAATCCCAAAGGCTTTAGCACCATTAAGCACCTTTTCGGTGTCATCAATAAAATAGCAATCTTCAGGATTAAATGCATGTTGTTGTTGCAATGTTTGCCAAAATTCAACACGCTCTTTGGCATAACCAATACTTTCAGAACTAACAATCACTTCAAAATATTTTGCTAAACCCGTATGTGCTAATTTAAAGTCTAAACCTGCACAATCTGCATTGGTGGTGAGCCAAATACGATAGCCATTATTTTTTAAATATTCCAGTAACTCGATAGCTTGTGGACGCAACATGACTTGGTCTTTATATTCAAGTTGCAGAGTAAGCATATCCACCCCCACTTTGGCCGTCCAAAAACGTGAGGAATACCATTCTAAGGTGTGGCTATGCGCTTGATAAAAATCGTATAAAATTTCTTTGCTGCGTTCTAAAGAGCAGGCGTGTAATTCTGCATATTGAATGGGCAGTTGTTCATTCCAAATAAAATCATCATAAGCGAGATCTAACAGCGTTCCGTCCATGTCAAACATGATGATATTTTTGCGCATTTAGACACCTTAAACCATAAAGCAATTGCCAAAAGGCAGAAAAAACAGACTCATTTAAACATGCTTGAGGCATAACTCAAAATACTGTCTTATTTTTAGCCAAATCATGTTAGGCTAAATAGATAAGTACTGTGTAGGTTTTTCATATAAACAACTGAGATGCGGCAGTTGTAGAAAGTTACTGTAGCGTTCACAAAAACATTTTTTTTGACATATTTCTGTATTTGTTTGTCTGTACAAGCATAGAAATTGAATGGTAAATTTTTTAAATTAGGGAGCTAGTAATGGCCGAACAACAGTATTTAGATTTAAAACACTTAGATAAACAACTCGATGAGTTTGAGAAAAAGAAGAAGAAAATTAAGAAAATGCGGATTGGCTATAAATTATTTGCGCATTTAATGGGAGATGAGAAATTCGCCCATCATGTTTCAGAATCGGCATTAAATCCAGATAAACGCAGTTATCGTAAAGTAAAAATTAAAATTACCTCAGATGAGGGGGAGTTAACTTTTCTAGAAAAGGATTGATCGATTTTTGATTTAAAATCTAAGTCGGTTTTTATTAAGTGTACAAACTTGTATACCTTTAAATTTAACCAGATTGATGCAGATCGGGTTTTTTTATGAATCAATGCTATGAATTTTTTGGAATGAATTGTAATTCTTTTAGAAAAAATTTGATCACCAATCATTTGTAAAACTTGGAATGAAAGCCCTTTCTCTTGCGCCATGTATGGTTCACCATGATGATTAATCCGCAAGTGGATAAGGCTGCTGAATGAGGGATTAAAAAATTATGAAAGAAGTCTATTACAGAGTAAGCATAGTTATTTCAGTTGTTTTAATCAAATGCATCAAGTTGTCATAATTTGCACTTAATATATTCAGCAAGCTCAGTGAAATGAAATAGGATGTGATTAGTCTATTTGAGTATAAGTTCTGTATATAAATGCTGTAAAGTAAGATCAAATGTTACGCTTTGACTATCAAAAGATGCATGAATGTCACAGAGCGATCCCTGAGAATAATGTCAATTTTTCATCATTAAGAAAATTTATAAGGAATTGTGATGTCCATTTTAGGAATTGCCATTACCACTATTTTGGGTTTATTGGGTATTGCTGCAATTATTTTTGGTTTTGTTGGTGGCGAAACTTATTTGGTTATTGTGGGAATTTTATTAATGGTCAGTGCTGCACTCACTTTTTCCATGTTCAAAAAAAGCTTATCTGATCCATTTAAGAATTAATTAACTTAGCGCTGAATAAATAAAATTCATGTAAAAAATGAATTCCTTTGAAACTTAAAGTCTTGATTTAGCATATTAAGAGACTGATTTTTTTGCTACGTATCAGCCGTAATTTTTATTACAATATTTTTATGAAAGTAATGAAAAATTAGACCTTTAGATACGGTCTAAAAAGGATTGTTATGTTTATAAAAACAACGGCGCCAACGCATACTTTAATTTTACAGTTGTTGTCAATCATGCAGCAGGCATGTGAAATTTTAAATCAGGAATTTCAAGATTACTGTTCAGGTGCTGCTTTTGATGTCGAAAAGAAAATTGATGATTCTCCTGTTACGCAAGCTGATTATCGGGTCAATTATTATTTAATGCAGGCTTTGGCAGAAATTTCAAATTTGCCTGTATTGTCAGAAGAAGGTGAACAAGATCAGCGCCACCAATGGCAGAAGTTTTGGTTGCTAGATCCTTTAGATGGCACCAAAGAGTTTTTACATCAACGTCCAGAATTTACCATTAATTTAAGTTTAATTTGTGGTGCGCTAACAACTTTTGCGGTGCTTGCTGTACCGGGCGAGCACACGATTTATTTTTGCCCAGAACAGGGTATGCCATTCAAATATGATATTTTAACTCAGCAATGGTATCTCTATCAGCCAGCACCAAAGGTAACATCTTCAATTCTAAAAATTGGTTTAAGCCACAGCAGTCAAAAAAAGTCACACTATGCAGACTATTTAACAAGCTTGGCACAGTTAACCGATTTTGAAGAAATAAAAGCAGGGAGTGCGTATAAATTCTGCATGATTTTGGAAGATCGTGTCGATGTCTACCCACGTTTTCATCCAACCTCGGAATGGGACACTAGTGCAGGACAATGCTTGCTGGAACGAATTGGTGGTGGATTGGTCGATTTTAAGGGGCGGCCATTTTTATACAATCAGCGCGATACATTGCTAAATGGTGGTTTTATCGCCTATAAAAATACACAGATGAAAAAGATTGCCTTACAAGCACTTGAACTTATGGCAAAGTCACATTGAGCAAAGTGCTGAACATGGTATAGTGTCAAGTAACCAAGTTAAAAATTTTGGCTAGATCATGGCATTAGAATTACTCCCTGCAAGTATGCTTAAAGCAATTGATTTATTGCCAGATGCACAGACGCCTGTGACTTTATTTACCCGTCATTCTATTCGTGAAATTGTCGAGGGTCAGGGTTTGGCTGGCTATAATTTGCAGTTGACAGATCAAGGCCGTGATTTAGCCGAAGCATGGGGAGGCTACTTGGTTGGAAATACAGATCGAGTGATTCAACACTGTATTTCAAGTCCTATTCAGCGTTGTGTCGATACAGCTGCATTAATGATTCGTGGAGCGGATGGTATTACCCTTGAACCTAATACCCATCACATTGAAATTATAGAACAAGGATTGTTGGTTGAGCCTGGAAGCTTTGTACTTGATATCAAGCAGGCAGGTCCATATTTTCAGGAGCAGGGCGCTTTAGGCTTTATCAATAGTTTTGTAAACAAGGCCTTGCCTGGCATGAAACATCCGATTCATGGGGTGGTAGATGTTCTTGAGCTGATTTATAACACTCATCCGACCAACCCCTACGGACTCAGTTTGGCTGTAAGTCACGATACGATTCTGGCCGCAATTATTGCGGTAATTTCTGGACGCAAGGAAGTCACACAAGCCGATTGGCCAGGCATGATGGAAGGTTTATTTGTTTGGTTTGAAGGCGACGAGTTTTTAGAGTCTAAGTTAAAATGGATTTGGCGCGGTCAGATTCACACTTTAGATATTTCACAATTTCGTCAGAAAGTTTAAGTAGAACATTGAACGCATCAAGTGCATCAAGCCGAGAAGTTATTATCGACACGGAATATTTCGCAATAAAGCGATTGTATTCAACCTGCGGTAAAAATGCTCGTATTCATGGCTAAAAAGCTTTAAGTAAGTTGAAATGCCTAATTTTAAGTAACAGTTGGAAGCGCAAGTGAGATAGCAGACACAAAAAAAGCCCTAACGGGCTTCTTTTGTTTAACACTTAGTTAGAAGCTAAAGCTTTAACTTGAGCGTTCAAACGGCTCTTATGACGAGCTGCTTTGTTCTTATGGATGATGCCTTTATCAGCCATACGGTCAATCACTGGAACAGCTTTTTTGTAAGCTTCAGATGCAACCGCATAATCGCCTGCAGCAATAGCAGCGATTGTGCGTTTTAAATAAGTACGAACCATAGAACGTAAGCTTGCGTTGTGTTTACGTGCTTTAACGTTTTGACGAGCACGTTTTCTAGCTTGAGCAGAGTTTGCCACTCGTGCACTCCTTGAAATAGATTGGTCTGGGCGGGCTGCAATTACTTCCGAAAACCAACATCAGAAGAATTATCACCAGCCCGTAAACAAGTGCCATATTTTGATGAAACTAGACAGTTAAGTCAAGTCTTGACATGCTTTGACAACATTTTAGCTGCAGAAAAATAGGAAAGAAACAGTTAGATTAGCTTTAAGCCTCAGAGATTGTTTAAAAAATGACAAATTCTATTCAAAATGCAATTGTAATTGGTGCAAATGGTTTAGTTGGACAGCAATTGGTTAAACGGCTGAATCAGCTATCTGAATGTAAAAAAATCACCGTTGTTTTGCGTAAACCTTGCTCGGAATTAAATCGCTTAGAAAAAGTCCAGACGTTACTCCTTGAAGACTTTTTATTGCTCAATGATGAAGATGTGAGCGGTTATAGTCATGCATTCAGTTGTTTAGGCACAACCTTAAAAAAGGCAGGCTCAAAGCAGGCATTTTATGCTGTGGATTATACTATCAATGCACATTTTGCCGAACTATTGCAGGCGAAGGGTACGCATTACATATTGGTCAGTGCTTTGGGTGCACAAGCTAAATCAGCCGTATTTTATAATCGTGTCAAAGGCGAGCTAGAACAATATATTGAAAGCTTGGACTTAGATAAAGTATCAATTTTACGTCCATCTTTATTATTGGGTGAGCGCAAAGAACAGCGGCGTTTAGAAGATTTAGGGCAAAAGCTGTATCTTAAAATATCACGATTTATTCCCGATCATTTTAGATATAAGCCAGTAAGCGCTACACAAGTGGCTCATACTATGGTCGAGGCGGCGCAATCGCAAATTCATAAATTTCAAATTTATGATAATTTACAAATACAAAAAACCAAGTAAAAGGGGAACAACGTGTCTACAGTACCATTCGTAACTTGTGACTTATTAGATGACCATCCAAAACATGACCTTCAAGTGGTGATTCCATCTTTGGATGGTAAATTTTTCAAAAGTTACGGTGCACGTAAAACTTTTGGTGGTCAAATTGTGACTGTAAAGTGCTTTGAAGATAACTCGCGTGTAAAAGAGTTATTGGCAACCGATGGTACGGGCAAGGTTTTGGTAGTAGATGGTGGGGCATCTATGCGCTGTGCCTTGATGGGAGACTTGATTGCTGAATCTGCAGTGAAAAATCACTGGAATGGCGTGATTATTTACGGTTGTGTGCGCGATGTCGATGCAATTGCAGCACTTGATTTAGGCGTACATGCTTTGGCTTCAATTCCACAAAAAAGTAACCGCAAAGGCGTGGGTGAAGTAGATGTGAGTTTGCATTTCGGACAAGTCACTTTTAATTCTGGCGATTATGTCTATGCCGACAACAACGGTATTATTGTAGCAAAGGAAAAGCTGGTCGATTTATAAGCGGTTTGATGGCGCAGTCATCAAATTGCTAAGCACATCAAAAGGAAAACAAAATGGTGCATCATCAAATTAAAGTCATTCAGGCAATCGCATCTATGCTTACCGAGGGTGGGCGTGGCGTGAATGGGACTGCGTTTCCCAAGCAACCCGAAAAAGCCTTAAAGTTATATGAGTTTGAAGGTTCACCATTTTGCCGTCGTGTACGTGAAGTCATGACCTTGTTAAATTTGGATTATGAAGTTTATCCATGTCCCAAAGGCGGCACAAAATATCGTCCTTTAGTGAAACTACTCGGCGGTAAAACTCAGTTTCCATTTTTAATTGATGAAAATACAGGTGATCACCTCTATGAATCACAGCAGATCATTCATCATTTATTCAAACATTATGGTAAAAGTGGAAAAACGCCAAAAAAATATGCGCATTTTCCTAAAATTCCTTATGTGGCGCTTGCGGGCACATTATTGAATGGTGCACGTGGTGTGTGGATTAATCAGCAAATTGTAGAGCGCGCTGCACCTGAACAACTGATTGAACTGTGGGGTTTTGAGGGAAGTCCTTATACACGTGTAGTACGTGGTGTATTGACTGAACTGGAGTTGCCATTCAAATTTCATAATGTAGCCAAAGAGCGTTGGCAAGATCAAGGCTTGGCAAAATTGCGTTTAAAACCGGGTAAATATGTGCCACTGGCAGGTGGTAAGCGTGAGCAGGTATTAAAAGTTATGGGTGATAATATTCAAGTCCCATTTTTAATCGATCCAAATACCCAGACTCAGCTTTTTGAATCGGCCAAGATTGTGAAGTATTTACAGCAAACTTATGGCAAATAAGCTTTAAGTCATTTTTTGATTGTTATAAAAGCATCTTCAAGATGCTTTTTTGCATTTGGCAGGATGCAAAATATGCATCATTATAAATAGCCTAAGCAAAGTGGGGTTGAAACACTGACTTATAACATCAGGGGAGCATAAATCACCCTGATCAGTTGCATCTATTTTAGTGAAGCATTTAAACTCTGCAGCATTCACTTTGATTTCGCCAATTTATAGGTTCAAAATGTTCAGCAAACTTACAGGGTTGTTTAAAAATAAAGCCAATCTCGAAGAAATTGCCTATTTAGAAGCACATAAAATTCAATGGGATGCAGAACAAGGCTATATTGTCGATGGTATTGTGCTTAACAATGTTTTAGCAGCGCGTTTAAATTATTTATCCAACCGACGTATGCAAAAGTTTGATGATTTAGCGCAATTTTATTCTACTGCCATGATTATCAATGAAAAAATTGATCTTGAAATTGCGCAACAGCGTTTTAATACATTGCTTGGCAATACCGAAGAAAACCTACAGGAATTTAAAGCGATTGTAAAAAAATTGAATGATTATTATCGACAGTTTTTACGAGATCAAAAGTAAAGCGGAGCGTGTATCAAACTTTAAAGCACGCTGTTTTATAAAATGTTGCAATTAAAACGATGCAATTCAGGATGAAAAAATTACGCAAAACCGTCAATTCATCGTGCTAGTATAAGTCCCATGTTGTTAAGACCCTAAAGCTATATACATGTTCCAACACGAAATTTCCCAACTCAATTTAGCTCAACTGAAAGCTGGCGAAAAACGCTGGATTGGTAATCTACATGGTTCTGCCGCAGCATTATTATTTAAAGAAATTGGTCAGCAGAACCCGCATTTATTTGTGATTGTTGCGCGCAATCAACAACATTTGGCGCAGTTGGAAAGTGAATTAGAATTTTACGGGGTAAAACCGACCATTTTCCCCGATTGGGAAATTTTGCCTTATGACCGCTTATCACCACATCAAGACATTGTGTCGGAGCGTCTGGCGATTTTATCCAATATGCCACAGCAAGGCGTGTTATTGGTGTCGGCGACCACTTTAGCGCAACGTGTTGCACCAACCTCATGGGTGTTGGGTGAGCATTTTGATATTCGTGTTGGGCAAAAGTTTGCTTTGGAACAACAAAAACAGCGTTTAGTACAAGCAGGCTATCATCTGGTCGATACTGTCTATGATCATGGCGAGTTCGCTGTGCGTGGCAGTATTATGGATATTTATGCTTCGGGACAAGAAGCACCCATCCGTATTGATTTATTTGATGATGAAGTTGAAACCTTAAAGTTTTTTGATCCAGAAACGCAGCGAACCACTGAAAGCTTGCAGAATTTTACGGTTTTACCTGCCAAAGAATTTCCTTTAAAAGAAGGTCGTGCGATTTTCCGTGACCGCTATGCAGAAAGTTTCCCAACAGCAAATCCGAAGAAAAACCCTGTATATCAGGATGTGCTAGAAGGCATTGCATCGCCTGGTTTAGAGTTTTATTCTCCCTTATTTTTCACTCAGGCTCAGCTTGAAGGCCAAAATACACTATTTTCATACTTACCAAAGCATTGCATTGTCATTACAGATAAGGCGATCGATGACGGTTTAACTCAATTTTGGAAAGATGTGCTGTATCGTTATGAGGACAGACGTCATAACATCGACCAACCAATTTTACCGCCTGAACAATTATTTCTACAACCGAATCAATTATTAGAACAACTGAATCAATTTGGACGTGTGATTGCATCCCCCGAAGCTTTTGAGCAAAAAGCAGGTGTGGTGAACTTAAGCACGCTTGCACCACCACGTTTAGCGGTTGATCCAAAACAAGAGCAACCCTTTCATGCCGTTAAGCAATATATTGATGCCGCCAATCATCCTGTTTTATTGGTGGCAGAAAGTGCAGGCCGCCGTGAAACATTAAAAGATGCATTACGTGCAGCTTTAGGTGAAATTCCACAAGTTGAGAGTTTTGAGGCCTTTCAGCAGTCTTTACAAGCTATTGCGATTACCCATGCACCTTTAGACCGCGGCTTGGTCATTCAAGACCAATTGAGTGTAATCTCAGAAAATCAGCTGTATGAACATCGCGTGGTGCAGCGCCGTCGTAAACGTCAGCAGGAAGTTTCAGAAGAGTTTTTAATTCGTAGTTTGACCGAGTTAAGCATAGGCGCACCTGTGGTACATATTGATTATGGTGTTGGTCGTTATGCAGGTTTAATTACTTTAAGCATTGATGAGCAAGAACATGAGTTTTTACAACTCGATTATACCGATGCTGCAAAAGTGTATGTGCCTGTTACCAATTTGCATTTAATTAGTCGTTATAGCGGAGGTGACCCAGACCTTGCGCCTTTGCATAAATTAGGCACAGATGCGTGGAATAAAGCCAAACGCAAAGCTTTGGAACAAATTCATGATGTCGCAGCAGAATTACTGCATATTCAAGCACGCCGTCAATCTAAACCAGGTTTCGCTTTCGAATTGGATCATAGTCTTTATATGCAATTTGCCAGTGGCTTTGCTTATGAAGAAACCTTAGATCAAGCCAATGCAATTGAAGCGACCTTACATGATATGCAATTGGCAAAACCAATGGATCGTTTGGTCTGTGGTGATGTCGGTTTTGGTAAAACTGAAGTTGCCATGCGGGCTGCATTTGTCGCGGTACAGAACAATAAACAAGTTGCTGTATTGGTTCCAACCACATTGTTGGCACAACAGCATTATGAATCCTTTAAAGACCGTTTTGCCGATTGGCCTGTGCGTATTGAAGTCTTGTCG
Source organism: Acinetobacter sp. PW68 (assembly GCF_020982655.1). Lineage (NCBI taxonomy): Bacteria > Pseudomonadati > Pseudomonadota > Gammaproteobacteria > Moraxellales > Moraxellaceae > Acinetobacter > Acinetobacter sp. PW68. The sequence continues at coordinate 1,335,874 of NZ_JAHZSX010000001.1, forward strand.
CGTTTTGGTTCAAACAAATCTCATCAGAAAACCATTGAAGATTTAGCAGACGGCAAAGTCGATATTGTGATTGGGACGCACAAAATTCTACAAGAAAATATTCAGTTCAAGCAATTAGGCTTGATGATTGTCGATGAAGAACATCGTTTTGGTGTACGTGACAAAGAACGTATTAAAGCGTTGCGTGCCGATGTTGATATGCTGACTTTAACCGCAACGCCAATTCCACGTACCTTAAATATGGCATTTAGTGGTATGCGCGATTTATCCATTATTGCCACACCGCCTGCACGCCGTTTAGCGGTGAAAACTTTTGTGCAGGAACATACTGGCGATACTGTGAAAGAAGCCATTCTACGTGAATTGTTACGTGGTGGTCAGGTGTATTTCCTTCACAATGAAGTGGAAACCATTGAGCGCAGCGCTGAAACCATTCGTGAATTGGTGCCAGAAGCGCGCGTTGCAGTCGCACATGGGCAAATGCGAGAACGCGAATTAGAGCAAGTCATGCAGCAGTTTTATCATAAAGAATACAATGTCTTGGTTTGCTCGACCATTATTGAAACAGGAATTGACGTCCCAAATGCCAATACCATTTTAATTGAACGTGCAGATAAACTCGGATTGGCGCAGTTGCACCAACTACGTGGTCGTGTCGGGCGCTCACATCACCAAGCTTATGCGTATTTGCTTGTACCATCTATTAAAGGCTTAAAAGGTGATGCTGAAAAACGCTTGGATGCCATTCAGCGTGCCTCAACTTTAGGGGCTGGTTTTATGTTAGCAACCGAAGACTTGGAAATTCGTGGTGCGGGAGAATTACTTGGTGAGCAACAAAGTGGGTCAATGCAAGCCATTGGTTATAGCTTGTATATGGAAATGCTAGAAAAAGCCACCAAAGCCATTCAAAAGGGTAAAACCCCTAACTTCGATGCGCCATTGTCTTTAACTGCAGAAATCAACCTACATATGCCTGCTTTGATTCCAGATGATTATTTGGGCGATGTGCATCAGCGCTTATTGTTCTACAAACGCATTAGTAATACTGATACTCAAGAAAAGCTTGATCATATCCGTATGGAATTGATTGACCGTTTTGGTATTCCGCCACAAGCTGTGAAACAATTGTTTGCTGTGCATCAACTGCGTTTAAAAGCAGAGCAGTTGGGAATCACTAAAATTGATATTGGCACAAATGGTGGTCATATCGAATTTTCACCCGATACGCCTGTGCAAGCCATGAGCATCATTCAAATGATGCAAAAACATCCGACCTATTTCCGTATGGATGGTGGGCAGCGTTTAAAAGTGATGGTGATGTTGCAAGATGCTGAAAAGCGGATTCAATTTATCGCCGATCTATTAAACAGCTTGCTAAAAACGTTGCACAGCTGAGTTTAAATACAAATTGACCGAAATATCACATGAGTAAATTATGAAAAATTTCTAAGAAACCTCTGATTATATGATGAAAATTATTTATGATGAATTTGGTTAAAATTGCACTTTATTTACATGGAAACATGATGGGAATGATACTCAGTGTACTGGGGATGTGATAGTATTACTCATCATTACAATTTGCGTCATTTATAAAGATATGTTTAGTTTGCACCCACAACTTGCTCAAGATACTTTTTTTGTAGGCGACTTTCCTCTGTCAACATGTCGTTTAATGAATGATATGCAATTCCCTTGGTTAATTCTAATTCCACGTGTGCCAGGGGTTACAGAACTATACGAATTAAGTCAGGCAGACCAAGAACAATTTTTACGTGAATCCAGCTGGCTATCTAGCCAATTATCACGTGTATTTCGTGCCGATAAAATGAATGTGGCGGCTTTAGGTAATATGGTTCCACAATTGCATTTTCATCACGTCGTGCGTTATCAAAATGATGTAGCTTGGCCTAAACCTGTTTGGGGTACCCCAGCTGTACCGTATAGCAATGAAGTTTTGGCTCACATGCGTCAAACCTTAATGCTTGCTCTGCGTGGCCAAGGCGATATGCCATTTGACTGGCGAATGGATTAATTGAATTAATTGCCACGCAGCATGCGTGGCTTTTTAATCCAAAATCGAATTAGGCCGCGTTATTCATGTACAATTGGATGAAAAGAGATCCTCAACAATTCGAATTTCTGCATCGTTTAGTCGGGTATGCAAGTTTATCCTTGTTGATGGTAGTTTATCACTACACCAACGCCGATACCAATTATCAAATTTATCTTCCATTTTTTCTCACTTTTTTATTACTGATTATTCCTAAATTTTCCCGTTGGCTGCAATATAAATATAGTCGTCAAGTTAAGCGTAATATCCTGTTTATTATTGATACTGTAGTGGTTGCGGCATGCCTGTCTGCGGTACAACTGAATTTGGTACTTACTTTTGCCGCTTTATTGGCCCTGTTATATACCGCGATTTATATTAAAGTTTCTTCTTATTGGGTGGCATTCGCTTCCTTATTGGCAGTCACAGTTTTTTATTTTTGTAATATTTTTATTTTTGGTTTTAACGAATATTTTCAACAAAGCAGTAGTGAGCTTACGATTTTAGCTTTTTTATGTATGATTTTTTATTTTGGAATGGGCAGTGCGTATCAAGCGCGTCGTATTCGCTATACTATGGCAAAAAAAGATCATTACTATAAGCAAATGAATCGATATATAGAATTTGCCAATCAACTGAGTCGCTATGCACCTTTACAGTTATGGCAATCCATTATGAAGGGTGAGTCGGAAGCGAAAATCGAATATAAACGAAAAAAATTGACAATTTTCTTTTCAGATATTCAAGGCTTTACTGAGCTTTCTGAAACACTGATTCCAGATGATTTAGCATTCTTACTCAATGATTATTTAAGCCACATGACCGAAATTGCCAAACAATATGAAGCGACGGTAGATAAATTCATGGGTGATGCGATTCTGATTTTCTTTGGCGATCCAAATTCGCAAGGCGTTGAGCAAGATGCTAAAACTTGTGTAGACATGGCAATCGCAATGCGTCACCAAATGAAATTGTTACGCGAGCGTTGGGTCAAAATGGGTTATCCACCTTTACATATTCGTATGGGTATCAGTACAGGATATTGCCACGTTGGGAACTACGGTGCAGCACATCGTATGGCATATACTATTGTTGGACGTGATGCTAACTTAGCCGCACGTTTACAAAGTGCTGCAGAAGTCGATGAAATTTTACTTTCAGATGATACTTATAAACTGATTAAAAATGATTATTTGTGTGCGCCAAAAGCACCGATCTTTTTAAAGGGGATTCAAGGCCCTGTAAAAACTTGGCAAGTGATGGAAAAATATGCGGCCAGCAAGTCAGATTATCAGCGTTGGTTTGACTACGAATATAAAGGCTTCCATTTGTTGCTAAATTTGGATGAAGTACAGAATTTTGAATACCCTGAACTGATTCACGTATTAGAAAAAATGATTAAAAGAATTCAAACCCAGCAAAAACTGACCAACTCACAGGGGATTGTAAAACTCAATCTCGAAGATGAAGTGATTGAACATCCACCTGTTGAAGAAATTGCCAAAACTCATATTCGTGAAAAACACTAAAATTTCTTATCACACTGATCTCTTTTAACTTTTGTAAGCGTCCGCTGAATCCCATACCTATTTTTTAATTCGATTTAGGTTTCCAGCGGTGTGGTAGCAATTCTTCAATTTGGGTCACTTTGTGTGTCGGTAACCTTTTCAGCACATCACTTAAATAGGCATACGGATCCAAGCCATTCAGCTTTGCTGACTGGATTAACGTCATGATGTTTGCCGCTCGCTGACCACTGCGCAGCGAGCCAGCAAACAGCCAGTTCTTACGTCCCAACGCCCAAGGTCGCATTTGATTCTCTACCCAATTATTGCAAATCGGTAGATTGCCATCATCCAAATAGCGGCTTAAAGCTGGCCAACGCTTCAGAGTGTAATTGATGGCCTTGGCGGTGGGAGAACTCGATGGCACTGTCAGATGATGTTGGTTGAGCCATTCATATAGTTGTTGCATCACTGGTTGACTATGCTGTTGTCGGTATTCGCGGCGGTCTTCCGCTGTACCATCGGTCTTTTTCCTGAGCTCTGCTTCTATGGCATACAGTTTCTGAATCAGCACTAATGCCTGTTCAGCGACCTGACTTTTCCCAGTTACATGCAGTTCATGGAATTTACGACGTGCATGGGCCATGCAGCCCACCTCTATGACCTGGCCTGATTTAAAGCGTGCTTTATAACCACTGTAATCATCACAGACTAGATAACCCTGCCAGCCTTTCAAGAACTCTGCAGCATGCTGGCCTGAACGACTATCCTGAAAGTCATAGATCACCGCCTGAACTGGATTGTACTGTGTAGTGGCATAGGCCCAGACATAACCTTTCTTCGGTTTTTTATCATTCTCACCCATCCGCATGATGGTGACCGGTGTTTCATCTGCATGCAGCACCTGCTGTTGTAGTACCACCTCTTTTAAGGCATTGGCCAGAGGTTCCAGTTCTACACCGCAGCGACCTATCCAGTCAGATAAAGTTGATCTAGAAAGTTCGATTCCCGCCCGCTGATAGATCAGACGTTGACGGTACAGCGGCAAATGATCGGCATATTTCGATACCAAAACATGGCTGAGCAGTTCAGGTGAAGCAATGCCTTTATCAATCACATAGGCGGGCATCGCTTGCTGAGTCAGGGTGTCACACTGATCACAGACCCATTTACCACGCACATGCTGTTCCTTATAGAACTGTGCCGGTCTGAAATGCAGTTTTTCACTGACATCTTCGCCGATACGCCGGAGTTGGCATCCACAAGCACATTGGGTTGATGCAGGTTCATGCTCAATACGGATGGTGTGTAGATGATCTGGCAGTGGTCGACGTTTAGGTTTATTGGTTTTGGCTTTGTGTGTCGCTGCATTGGTTTTATCTGCATTTAGCCGTTCCAGTTCTAGATCAACCGCGGCAATATCTTCTTCAACCGCTTCATCCCACAGATGGATTTGTTTTGCCGTTAAGTGTTCATTCTTTTGGGCGAATTTGTGCTTTTTAAACAGCGCCAGTTCATGCTCGTATTTTTGATTGAGAATAGAAAGATGTTGAACTTTAGAATCTAATTGCTGATTGGTGACTTCAAGATGTTGAACTCTGGCATCTAATTGCTGGTTTGATTGTGCTAGAGACTGATGCTGCATCGCCAACTGCCGGGTAAATTCCAGCAGTTGTTCATGGGTCAGTTGGCTTAAGTCAGGCAGCGTATTCATGACCGCAGTATGCCTGAGGTCATGAAGAGAATGAAATAGAACGTTTGGAGAATAGCAGAATAGCCGAGCTTGGTTTAGAGCATTGTTACCACTTGCTGTCGTCCAATGCGCTGCCAGGGCAAACCCTGGATTAATGCCTGTAACTGTTCCGGGTTGAGGACCACGGTTTCACCTTGGTGAACTTGAGCCCAGTGGAATTTTCCCTGTTCCAGCCGCCTGGCACACAGCCAGATGCCCAGTCCATCATGTACCAGCACTTTCATACGATGGCCACGTTTATTACAGAACAGGTAGGCGCAATGCGGTTTGATGTAGCCAAAGGCTCTCACCACCTGAGCCATGGTCGTATCCATACCTGCACGCATGTCCATGGGCTGAGTAGACAACCAGATTTCATCAATGCGGATCATGTTGCAAGTGCCTTGAGTAATTCTGCCAAGACAGGTATTTCTGATGTCTGCCATTTTAGCTGAATATCATTATTCGTATGAGGCACGGTGATACACAACGTGATCCTCTCATCAATAGGTTGGCTGATTGCAGCAGTGTAAGGCAAAGCAATAAATGCTGGATTCACATGAGTAGGATCCTGCACGGCACCCTCATGATGCCTGAAGATCCTGATCCAACGACTGACAAGGTTGGCATTAATACTATGTTGCAGTGCGACCGAAGCGATCGAGGTATTAGGATTTTTACAGGCATTGACAATACTGAGTTTGAATTCTTTGCTGTATGTTCTGCGTTTTTTAGCAACAGGAGGTGTTGCTGAATATATATCCATGTTCATGGATTAAGTCCCCACTTGTTTTTAGGTGGGAACTAAATTAAGGCTTATAGGATCGCTTGGTAAGGCTGTGTTAGCCGGATGCTTACTAACTTTTAAATCCCTAAGCTTTTTAAAGATGAAGTTGTGCAAAAAAAACTGCGCCGTAACGCAGTTTTTTAGATTAAGCATCATTTTTCTGATTAATGATTTTCTGAAGCATGGTTAATGGTGTACTTTGGAATTTCAACTTCCAAGTCTTCATTGACTACTTTCACCTGACAAGATAAGCGTGAATCAGGCTCTAAGCCCCAAGCACGGTCTAATAAGTCGGCTTCCACGTCATCCATTTCTTCTAGGCTGTCAAAGCCTTTACGCACCACAACGTGACAGGTCGTGCATGCACAAGACATATCACAAGCATGTTCAATTTTAATGCCATTTTCAAGTAAGCTTTCGCATAAGTTGGCATTTTGTTCGACTTCAAACTCAGCACCTTCTGGGCAGAATTGCGCATGTGGAAGTACTTTAATACGTGGCATAATCTTTACCTTAAATTAGTTTGAGTTTGACCAGTCATCGAGTTTAGTGCCTTTAAGTGCTGCATCAATATGTTGATTCATACGAAGCGCAGCAAAAGCATCACTGTGTATTTTAAGCTGTTCAACAGCATGTTCAATGGCTTTAATGTCTTGCCCAGTCAACTCGGCTTCTAACTGCGCTTTGGCAGTATTTAAAGCTTGCAACTGTTCTGAGCTTAAAAGTTGTGCATCCACCTTTAAGGCTTGTTGTAAAGCTTCAAGTTCACGTTGTGCTTCAACTTTGGTCTCATGCAAATGACGCAATAGCTTGTCTTCTTCTGCATATTTGAAACCATCTAGCAGCAAACGTTCGGTATCTGCTTCAGATAAACCATAAGATGGCTTGATATCGATATTCGCAGTTACACCAGAGGTGGTTTCTTTGGCTGAAACACTAAGTAAGCCATCTGCATCGACTTGAAAGGTAACTTCGATGCGTGCCTGACCCGCAGTCATTGGTGGAATACCATGCAGCACAAAACGACCTAAGCTACGGCAATGTTCTACCAGATCACGCTCACCTTGTACCACATGAATGAGCATGGCAGTTTGACCATCTTGATATGTGGTAAATTCTTGGCGACGTGCCACAGGAATTGCAGTATTGCGTGAAATTAAACGTTCCACCAAACCGCCCATGGTTTCTAAACCCAAAGACAGTGGGGTAACATCTAAGAGTAATGAACCATCTTTACTGTTACCAATCAGTTGATTGGCGGTAATTGATGCACCAATTGCAACTACTTCATCTGGGTTAATCGTGCATAATGGTTCTTGATTAAACACTTCACGTACAGCTTTTTGTACAGCATAAGAACGTGTTGAACCACCGACTAAAACCACATTTTGAATGTCGTCTAGGTCAAGTTTGGCATCGCGCAATACGCGTTTGCACACACTAATGGTTTTATCTAAAGCAACCTGAATAATACTTTCAAAGCTTGCGCGGTCTAATTGCAGCGTATGTTCTAAAAGCTTTAATTCAACACTTTCTGCATTGCTGAGCGCTTCTTTGGCTTTACGTGCAGACACAATAAAGTGAGCATATTCTGCATCATCCAAGCTTTCAATATTCAGCTGTTTTTTTGCCCATTTTACAATCAGACGATCTAAGTCGTCACCACCTAAAGCAGTGTGACCGCCTGTAGCTAAAACTTCAAAAACACCCTGAGAGAAACGTAAAATAGAAACGTCAAAAGTACCACCGCCCAAGTCGTAAATCACATAGTTACGGTCTTGTGCTAAGTTGGTGTCTTGATCTAAACCGTAAGCTACAGCAGCTGCAGTTGGTTCGTTCAATAAGCGCAATACGTTTAAACCTGCAAGTTCGGCAGCATCACGTGTAGCTTGACGTTGCGCTTCATCAAAATATGCAGGTACAGTAATCACGGCACCATTTACAGGGTTTTGTAAGCTGGCTTCTGCACGGTCTTTGAGTTGTTTAAGCAATTCTGCAGAAATTTCAACAGGCGTTTTACGTCCTTGAGCTGTTTCAAACGCAGGCATTTGATTGTTTTCACCCACTAACGTATATGGATGTTGAAATTTGATGTCAGCTTTAGAACGACCCATAAAACGCTTGACTGAAACAATGGTGTTTTTAGGATCTGTAGTGATAAATGGCACAGCAGCATTGCCATAATGTGTATTTTGCGCTGCATAATGGACGATAGAAGGCAGTAGCACGCGACCTTGCTCATCATGCAAGACTTTAGCTTTACCAGAAAGAACTGTGGCAACCAATGAATGAGTGGTGCCTAAGTCAATGCCAATCGCAATGCGATGTTCATGCGGTGCACTTGATTGACCTGGTTCTGCAATTTGCAAGAGCGCCATTATGTAAAATCCTTTGCCCGTTAAATATTAAAATACAAACTAAAATTAAAAATCATCGTCTAAATCAAAACTGTCATCATCAAGAAAACGATCTTCAGCTTTGTCTAGGTCAGCCATAACTTTCATGAAAAAGCGTAATTTACGCACAGTGTCACGCGCTTCTGCCCAATCTTCTTCGGCATAGTCAATTTTAAATTCACGGACTAAACCATCAACCCATTGTTGTACTTCAATTTTTAAAGACTTTAAGTCTTCGGCACAACTAGCATCATCCAATTGCTCACGAATTTCCAAGGCGTCTTGTAAAAATTCAAAATCATGGATGGATTGATCGAGATGATAATCTTGCTTTTTCAATGAGAGCAAATATGCAGCACGACTATCTACCGCAGAGAGTTGTTTAAACGCCTGATTAATTTTACTAGATTTAATCAAGGCTTGATCTTTGTCTTCGGCTTTGTCGGGGTGATATTGCTGCTGTAGCTTTAAAAATTCAGCTTTTAAAGTAGCGAAATCAATATCGAGTGCAACAGGAAGATTAAACAACTCAAAATGATTCATGGGAGATGGAATCCGCGATTAGTGTGCAAAATTGGCTGCATAAATGCAATTAAAACAGTGTATTGTACACTGTTTTAAGCTAAAAAGAGGGAGGTGGCGTTATACCGTGAACGATTCACCGCAGCCACATTCACCTTTTTTATTGGGGTTGTTAAACTCGAAACCTTCGTTTAAACCATTTTTGACATAGTCCATTTCCATGCCATCTAGGTAAACTAGGCTTTTCGGATCAACGAAAACTTTAACACCAAACTGTTCAAACATTTGGTCGTGCGTATCGACTTCATCTACAAATTCGAGTACATAAGCCAAACCAGAACAGCCTGAAGTTTTCACACCAACGCGAATACCTTGACCCTTACCGCGATTCTTTAAGTAATTGCTGATATGAGTTGCAGCATTTTCAGTTAAATTGATCATGAAAACTCCGTTTGTTTTTCCACAAAACTTAGCAAATTAAGCTTTGGTCTTTTTGCTGCGATAGTCTTCTACAGCAGCTTTAATTGCATCTTCTGCCAATACAGAGCAGTGTACTTTCACTGGTGGAAGGGCAAGTTCGGTAGCAATATCAATGTTCTTGATCGCTTGTGCTTCATCTAAAGTTTTACCTTTAAGCCACTCAGTAACCAAAGAACTTGAAGCAATGGCAGAACCACAACCATAAGTTTTGAAACGTGCTTCTTCAATCACGCCTTCGTCATTGACTTGAATTTGCAGACGCATTACATCGCCACATGCAGGTGCGCCCACCATACCTGTACCAACGTTTTCAGCATTTTTGTCTAAAACGCCAACATTACGAGGGTTTTCGTAATGATCAATTACTTTATCGCTATAAGCCATGTCGCTTCTCCAAACCTCGGGGTCAGCCTTAATATAAATATGGGGGTGAAATTACCTTTATCAATCTAATGGCTTCCTGTCAAAGCCATTAGATTTGGGATGAATTAGTGTTCAGTCCATTCTACTTTAGAAAGGTCAATCCCTTCTTTATACATATCCCAAAGCGGTGAAAGTTCACGTAACTTTTCGACTGCTGCTTTAGTCACAGTTAGGACATGATCAATATCTTCTTCAGTGGTGTATTTACCAAAACTGAAACGAATTGAGCTGTGTGCAAGTTCGTCTGAAAGACCTAATGCACGTAATACATAAGATGGTTCTAAGGTTGCTGAAGTACAAGCAGAACCTGAAGATACTGCAGCATCTTTAAGAGACATCATTAAAGATTCACCTTCAACAAAGTTGAAGCTGACGTTTAAGTAGTTGGCAACGTTTAGCGTTGGGTGACCATTTAGGAATACTTGTTCCATCGTGTTCAAGCCATTCCAAAGTTTGTCACGCAATACACGTAAACGGGCTTGTTCAGAAGCCAAGTTTTTGCCTGCAAGTTCAAATGCTTCGCCCATGCCTACAATTTGGTGTGTTGCAAGCGTGCCCGAACGCATGCCACGCTCATGACCACCACCGTGCATTTGTGCTTTTAAGCGTACACGTGGGCTACGGCGTACAAATAGCGCACCAATCCCTTTAGGGCCATAGATTTTGTGAGCAGAGAAGCTCATTAAATCTACTTTTAAGGTAGATAAATCAATTTCTACTTTACCTGCAGCTTGCGCAGCATCGACGTGGAAGAAGACTTTTTTAGCACGGGTAATTTCGCCAATTGCAGCGACATCGGTAATCGTACCAATTTCGTTATTCACCATCATCAATGATACTAAAATGGTGTCTGGACGAATTGCTGCTTCAACCATTTCAGGGGTAATTAAACCTGTTTGTGGTTGTGGCTCTAAGTAGGTGATTTCAAAACCTTCAGATTCAAGCTCACGGCAGGTATCTAAAATGGCTTTGTGTTCAATTTTAGAGGTAATAATGTGTTTGCCTTTAGACGCATAGAATTGCGCTACGCCTTTTAGTGCAAGGTTATCTGATTCTGTTGCACCAGAAGTCCACACGATTTCACGTGGGTCTGCTTTGATCAAGTTCGCAACTTGTTCACGTGCATATTCAACTTTTTCTTCTGCTTGCCAGCCATAAGCGTGCGAACGAGAAGCGGCATTACCGAAAGTCCCATCAAAAGTCAGGCACTCCATCATGCGTTCTGCAACTTGAGGATCTACAGGAGTGGTTGCTGCGTAGTCAAGATAAATTGGACGTTTCATGTCAAATACCTGTAACCGATAACAGAGCTGAATCAAACGGTGCTGTGTTCTGGCGAATGGCAACAGTTTGTACGTTGTCACGCGCAACTAAATCAGCAAGTGAGATTTTAGCGAGATAGTCGGCAATATGATGGGAGAGTTCCTGCCATAAGTCGTGAGTCAAACACATTGCACCATTTTGACAGTTGCCTTTATGGTCGCAACGGGTTGCATCAACAGTTTCGTTTACGGCTTCAATGATTTCTAGCACAGTGATTTCATTTGCACTACGTGCTAAATGGTAACCACCGTTAGCACCGCGAACACTAGACACTAAGCCGTGGCGCTTAAGTTTTGCGAATAACTGCTCAAGATAAGCAACAGAAATAGTTTGACGGGCTGCAATTTCAGCAAGCGTGATCGTTTGTTCAGTTGGCTGCAAAGCTAAATCAAGTAGAGCAGTCACTGCGTAGCGACCGCGAGTTGTTAAGCGCATGATTCGATACACATGATTAGACTAGATATGGGTATTGTAAGAATCCCGAGTAAATTAGTCAAGTATTTTATTATGATATCGTGCGCGAGGATTTGCGCTGTTTTTATTGATATTTTAATGCGTTTAAACGATCCATAAATTATACACTAATAACGTAATTAATAATACTGTTATTACTCCAAAGGCGATGTTAATGCGCTTTTGACGGCGTTCAATGCGACGAATACGGTTTTTATGCTGTTTAAGCTCAACTTGTAAGGTGTTGATCTTAGAGCGTTGCTCATCAATTTTGTCTAAAAGTGGAGCAATGCGCTTTTTAGAACCGATCACTTCTTGTTCTTGAGGTGCTTCTTTTAGCCATTGTTTCCAGTCAGCCAAAACTTTGGGTGCACTAAAATGCAAAATTAGATCACGAAACTCATCTTTAAGAGTAATGTCGCCATCTATACGCATGTGTTTAATACTGCGACGATTACCTAAAATAAAGATTTTGAATAAATCCATGAGTGTGGTGCGCACATCCAAATCGACAGCTTGTTCAGGTGCTTTGCTGTCAAATAAGATGCCGTTTGGATTGAATTCGACGTAAATGTCGAAATAAGGAATATAGCTATTAATTTTAATGGTGATTTTCTGGTCGACAAACTTTTTAGCCTGCAAAGCGACCACACGATCATGTTTCAGAATAAAGCTAAAAATTGTTTCCAGCACAATCATGAGCATGGTCAGCAACAAATGTGGATTATTTTGTCTTTGTTGCGAATCACTCATAAAATCAAGTCCCTAAATTTAAAGTTGAATTCCTTGGTTTGCACTTCGTAGTGAATACATCTTTTAAGAAGCACAGCGAATAATCTTGCTTTGTAGAACAGTTTAGCAAAACGATCAAGTATTTAATTTGCTATTATGAAGGCATTTTGTAGGTTTATTTCATTTATGTGCGCATAAAATAAGCAGGAGAGAGGTTCATGGAAAAAACGACAGATAGCGTGGAAGAGCATTTGGTTGAACCGGAAACTACATTGAAAAATAAAGATAAATTACGCTCAGGACGTAAATCATCACTCGATTTTCGTAAATATACCAAGCAAATTTGGCTGGCAGGTTTAGGTGCATTTTCACGCGCAGAAGAAGAAGGCAATAAGTTGTTTGACTCTCTGGTCAAAGTGGGTGAGGAATTAGAATCCAAAACTACAGAAATAGCCGATCAAACTGTTGAAAAGGTTTCAGAAAAAGCCAAGGAATCGGTGATAGACACCAAAGATAAGGTCGAGCGTCTTATTGACCATAGTGTAAATCATTCTTTAAATAGAATTGGCTTAGTAACAGCAAAAGATCTTCAACATTTAGAGCATTTAGTATTACAATTACATGCCAAAGTTGATGCCTTGATTGAAGAAAATAAACAATTAAAAGAAGATGTTGCAAAAAGTAAACGTGTCTAGCCTAGATTTAGAAACATGCAGATGTGGATGAGAGGCGGGTTTTAGACTAATTGTCAATAGTATCTTATGCTCCATCGTTTTTTACCATTTATTTTGCATAAAAGCGTACAGGGAGTATTGCTTTTACCCTCAAAGCATTGCTATAAAGGCGTTACGGTAATTTAAATTAAATCTCTGGACCTTAAATAAACGATATTAAGAGGACGTAATCTTCATGAATAAATCAGAATTAATCGATGCAATTGCAGAGAAAGGGGGGTTGTCTAAGACTGATGCAGGTAAGGCCTTAGACGCAACAATTGCTTCTATTACTGAAGCGCTTAAAGCGGGTGATACTGTAACCCTCGTTGGTTTTGGTACATTTAATGTGAAAGAGCGTGCTGCTCGCACAGGTCGTAACCCACAAACAGGTGCTACACTTGAAATTAAAGCAAGCAAAGTACCAAGCTTTAAAGCGGGTAAAGGTTTAAAAGATTCAGTAGCATAATCTTTTAAAATGCCAAGAAAGCGCGCCAATTGGCGCGTTTTTTATTAATAATGTCAATAAAAGGCGTCAACGCATTCATTCGCTGAGGGTTTTCAGTTAAAATCTTCCGCAAATAAAATATTGGAATACTTATGGAATCTTTTCGTAAAGTTATTAAGGGTTGGTTGGGCAAAGTTTTGCTCGTTTTATTCTTGACCCCTTTAGCACTTGTAGGTATTGAAGGATATTTTAGTGGAGGTCAGTCTGAAGACACTGTACAAACGGTCAATGGTCAGCAAATTTCAAAACAAGAACTAGATAATTTGACCAATTCGTTGAAAGAACAATACTTGGCTTATACCAATGGTGATGAAACACTATTGAATCTAAATTATATTCAAAACAAAGCTAAAGATACTTTGGTTGCACGTACCTTGTTATTACAACAAGCAGAGAAATTAGGGATTTCTTTGAGCGATGCACAAATTGAACAAATGATTGCACAACAACCGAATTTCCAACAAGATGGCAAGTTTTCTGAAAGCTTGTATGCCAACTATCTGCAATCTGTAGGCATGACCAATCAGGCGCTTGTGGCAAGTTTACGTCAAGACCATGCGTTAAAAATGCTCAGTGCTAGCTTTACCGATTATGCTTTAGTTAGCCCATCTGATATTCAGCAAATTGCCAACTTACAAACCCAGCAACGTACTTTGCATTTATCTAGCATCAAGTTAGATAACTACAAGAAAAATATCACTACAAATGCGCAAGAAATTGCAGCCTATTACGAACAGCATGCGAATGACTTTAAACAGGTAGCCAGTGTTGATGTCGATTTTATTGTGGTGACTCCAGCGAATATTGCACCTGCAAATGCGACTGTCACTGAAGCAGAGTTACAACAGGCGTATCAAAAGTTTGTCGAAACTCAAAAAGGTGCTGCTGTACCTACAGTGAAACATATTTTAATCACCACGGATGCACGTGATGATGCCGCAGCAAAAAAACTTGCAGAGCAAGCGGTTGCTGAAATTAAGCAAGGTACAAGATTTGCTGCAGCTGCGCAAAAGTATTCGGACGATCCTGAGTCTAAAGCCAAAGGTGGTGTGGTTGCAGGTTATGAAATAGGTGTATTTGGTGATGCTTTTGATAAAGCCGTGGGTAGCTTAAAATCTGGAGAAGTATCACAGCCTATCAAAACTCAATATGGTTATCACGTAATTCAAACAGAAGGTGCTACGGTTCAGGTGCCTGCGTTTGAAACTCAAAAACCACGTTTAACGGCGGAATTGCAAAAAACCAAAACTGAAAATGCGTATACCGATACCATCAACAGCTTAAATGAATTGGTGGTGAGTAGTGATGCTTTAGATGTGGTAGCGGAAGAAGTGAAAACAGCCAAAGTCGAATCGATCACTGGTTTAACTTTAGCGTCACAGCATCCTGTTTTAAGTCAGCCAACTGTCAAAGTTAAATTGTTTAATGATGATGTGAAAAATGGCGACCGTAACGCATCTAGTAATATTACTTTAGCGAATGGTGATGTGGTATGGGTTAAAGTGCGTAATTACCATGCTGCAGGTGTGCAAACTTTGGAAGAGGCAACACCACGCGTAAAAGCTAAATTGATTGAGAAAAAAGCCTTTGATGCAGCCAAAAAAGATATTCAAGCCACATTGGATGCCTTTAAAACTCAGCCTGCAGCGACCGTTTTGGCCAAAAACCAAATCCGTTTTGAAAATGCAGGCACATTCACCCGTGCAGATGGTTTGTTAAAGCGCGAAATTGAACGTGCTGCTTTTAGTGTACTTGCACCTAAGCAAGGCATGTGGTCAGTGACTACAGCATCTTTACCGAATGAACTGGTTGTGGTTGCTGTTTCAAATGTAAACGATACCACATCAAATGCATTAACTGCGGAGCAACTAAAAGAGTTAGCAAAGTTATATCAACAATTGCGTGCTCAGCAGGAGTTGGATGACTATACGCAATATTTGAAATCGAAAGCGAAAATCAAATAAGTGCTGAACATCTACAAAAAAACCAGCAAATTTGCTGGTTTTTTTGTGCTTGTGAAAGCGTTGACTAAGAATATTTGTGGCTCATTCAGCGCGGATTTTTAATTCATAACCTGTGTATTTGCGAATGTTAATCACGCCAGTATCTAATATGAGATATTGTCCTTTAATACCTTGTAACTTACCGCGAATAATTGGGGTTTTATCCAAATTATGCGATTTGATCTTTTCAGGATATTGCACTACAGGATAGACAAACTCACGTGGTGGCTCTTGATCTAACAATTCAACGGTTTCATTGAATTCTAAGTTTTGACTAAATTCATCACGAATAGTTTGAATTTTAGGTGCAAACTCTTCAATGAGCTGTTCGCGCACTTCAATTAAGTTCAAAGGTGCTGCTTCACCTTTAAGCAGTTTACGCCAGTCCGTTTTATCTGCCACTTGTGAACCAAACATGATTTCGAGTTGCCCAGATAAACGGCGTGAACCAACTTTCATAATTGGCAAGGCTTGGGTTGCACCCTGATCTAACCAACGTGTTGGCATTTGACCTAAACGGGTGATTCCCACTTTTAAGGCACTTGAATTGGCTAAATATACGATGTGCGGTTGAAAGCAAACTTCTTGAGCAAAACTATCTTCACGACAGGTACCTAAATGATAGTGACAAGTTTCAGGCTTCATAATGCACATATCACAAGATGCTTTAGTTTTAAAACACTTAAAGCAATGTCCTTGCGAATAGGATTTTGGCGTTTTAACGCCACAAGAAATACAATAAATATTGCTAGTCCATTCCAGTTCAAGTTCTTGCCCAAGCTGAAAAGGCAGATCAATTTCTGAACGGTCTAGAATAAATTTATATTCAACATTTGCCTTGTGTACCTGTTCATCAGTTACACTATGGTCCTTAAGACCTGCGTGCATTTTATGGCAAATGCCTTGTAGTTCCATAAGAATACTCTCTCAAAAAATAAAGGAATGCAGTGATGGCTGAAATGCGTTTAATTCAAGCATTGATTGATGATTTGTCTCAACAACAGCCAATTTCGACTGCATTGTGTATAGGGCAAAATATTGAAGCAAGCCCGAAGCATAACAATCAAGCGGTTGATGAGCAGCCAACTATCAAATGGCAGTATTTTAGCGCATTGGCATTTTTAAATCTGCCTTTTACCCAACGTTTTGATTTGGCAGTTGTATTTTTGGATGCTTCAGATTTTGCTTCGCAGACGCCGCAACACACCTCGCAAATTTTGGTGAAGCTACGTGACTTATTGGCAAAGCGTATTGTGGTGGTTGCTACGCGTGAAGATGAGCAATTGCTTAGAGCGCTTGGTTTTACGCAATTGATTGAACATCGCTTTGAGGAACATCATTTATGCTTATGGCAATTTAATATTTTGACTTATAAGCACGTGCCTGATTGGTTTAACGCTAAGTTTTGGGCAAATCCTGAAAATTGGGATAAATTCCGTTGGTAAGTGCAGGATTAAACTAAAAAAACACTATAATGTTAAATGCTTAACATAAATTTAGGATATTGCAAAATTTAACAATTTCAAGCGCGAAATTCAGTCAAAACTTCGTATGCTTTCATAAGGGCATTATGAGGAAAATAAAATGACCAATTTAAGTAATATTGTTGAAATTTTAGCAAAGCAGGCATTGGGCGCGAAACAGCAATCTAATCAATCTCAAGGAGGATTGGACGGTATTTTAGGCTCGGTTTTGGGGCAACTTGGTGGCAATAACCAACAATCTGCACAAGGCGGCTTGGGTGGTATTTTGGGTTCTGTACTAGGTCAGTTGAGTGGGCAACAACAGCGTTCTGCTGCGGGTGCTTCAGGTACACAAAGTTTATTGATTGCAGTTTTGCCTTTGGTGTTGGCATGGATTCAAAAACAGGGTGGGTTGCAAGGTGCTTTGGATAAACTGAAAGGACAGGGCTTAACCAGTCAGGTGGATGATTGGGTGTCTACAGGGCCAGGTGAAAATGCACATGTAGGTGCTGAACAAGTACAAAGTTTATTTGATGATGCCGATGTAGAGCAGGTTGCGCAGCAGACTCAGGCGCCAAAGCAAGATATTTATAATGCGATTTCTGCAGTATTGCCGCAAATTATTGATTCATTGACACCACAAGGTGAGCAAACCAATAAGCAAGAAGCCAATGACGATATTCAGCAAGTGATGAATTTAGTGTCTGGGTTTTTAAAACGTTAATATTGAAAAATTCAGCTTGGTAAAACTGACTTGAATAAACAAAGCCAGCACATTTGCTGGCTTTTTTTATTTGGTTTTTTAAGCATACAAAAAAACACGCCGAAGCGTGTTTTTTATGTTTTAAGTGTGGTTAGACTTAGAAGTCGTAACGGAAACCTAAAGAAAGAGCAGTAGCATTTTCATCATCTACGCCACTTACGCTATTTGAACGAGCTTCTTTCCATGGTACTAGGTTCGAATTCTTATCATTTAGCATAGTTGCAAGGTTTGCATATACACGTACAGCCTTATCTAAACGATGTTCAACACCAACTGCTAAAAGTGTAGAGTTTGCATCATCGGTGTCAACGTCACGTTGGAAGACTTGACCACGTACATAAGTCTTCGGCGCAACTTTATAGTCAGCTGCCACACCAAAGACTTGTGCATCTGGGTTTGCTTTATCATCATCATGTGTTAGATATTGATATAGCGCACCTAAATTAAACTCAGGTGTGATTTTGTATGCAGCGGCAATACGGAAACCATCACGTTCACCACGACCAGCATCTTCTTCGTAGTGCTCATAAGCAGCAGCAAAATCGACTTTGCCTTCTTTATAAGTTAAAGCTAAGTCGTAAGCTTTATCTTTTTTAGAGTCACCTTTTTCAGCAATTGTTGTTGTAGTGCCTGGTACTGTAATAACTTGTTTATTACCGTTTACATCTTCAACAGTGATTGTTTTTGTTGAGGTTTTACTTACTTTAGAAGGATAACCAGCACTATTACCTTCATGTAAAGAAAGTGCAGCTAGAACATTAAAACCGCCACCAAATTTAGGTGATTTATATTCAATTGAGTTAGCATTACGCTCATCAAAACGTAAGTTACCAGCACGAGTTACGTTACGGATGTCACCAACTTGGTCACCAAAGAAGTTGACTGGACCACGTGCAGCTTTAAATGGGCTGTCAAAACGACCTACACGCGCTTGACCGAAGTCACCTTTTAAACCTACAAAAGTATCACGAGTAGCAAACTCTAAATCATCATTTGCAGAACCGCTAGCAAAGTTAATTTCTTGCTCGATTTGACCAAAAACAGTCATGCCATTTTCTAATTTTTGTTCAGCTTTGAAGCCTAAACGAGAAGCGTTTGAAGATAGTCCAACTTCGTTGTAGTCTGCACCATCATCAAGATAGTCTAAAGATACGTGTGCACGACCATAAACTTTAACATCAGCAGCCATAGTTAATGCTGGTGTTAAGAAGGTTGCCCCAACTGCTAATGCGCAAAGCGTTTTTTTCATGTGTAGCTCCAATACAGACTATTTTTTAGTCCTAAACATTGTTCAGAAGTAGGGTTGATCTACCGCTGTTCTCTATTGGTGCTAAGTATTCCTTACAAATGCGACAGTAATATTAAGGAAATATTTCTAAATTATTAAAAAGAACAAATTAGATCAAAAACTTACTTTTATTCGCATTTTTTAAATGACTGAGTTTTAAATTTTAAAAAAATATATGAAATGAATAACTTAATTGCAAGCAGACTTACATGCTATTGTCATAAACTGCTTGAAAAAATGCAGGGCTAAAGCTTGAGATGAAAAAATGGAGCAGCTGCTCCATTCATTTTGTATGACATTTTTGAAATTTTTAAAGCGCTGCTTTAATTTTTTTTGCTTGGGCTTTAATTTTTTCTTGGTCGCCCATTTGTGCAGCATGTTTCCCAAGTTGATGAACTGAGGTTGGAATTAAATGAAAATGCACGTGGGGGACAGTTTGACCTGCACTTGCACCAGACAATTGCATCAACACGATACCATCTACATCCAAAGCTTGCTGCATAGCTTTCGCAATTTTTTGCACAATTTGAATAGTATAAGCCGCTGCATCTGCAGGTAAATCCAATAATGTTACTGCAGGCGTCTTAGGAATCACTAGAGTGTGACCATCAGCTTGCGGCATGATGTCCATAAACGCAAGCACTTGGTCATCTTCATATACTTTAATTGCAGGAAGTTCACCACGTAGAATTCTTGCAAAAATATTTTGATCATCGTAAGCCATTATGATTCCTTAAATTCAGCCTATGCTATTTTCAGAACGATTATTTACAGTTCAGTTCTTTTTGACGTGCTTTGATTGTGTCAAGACGTTGTTGTTCTTTTTCAGAGAACTTTGGCTTTGTTGTATAGCAGTTGTCATTACCAAAACGGGCTTTAGCTTCAGGATCTTTAAAACAGAAGCCTTTTGATGCGTAAATCACATCATGGTCATTTTTAAGTTTTTGACATTCTTGTTCAGATGCAAAAGCAGTTGAACTTGCCCCAATTAAAGTTGCAAGGCTTGCAAATACGGCAATGCTAAACTTGTTCATAAGAGTTTCCTCTATTTAATGATGATGTGACTAGCCACTTAATACACATTATTGGGATTATAGCTGTATATTCAATGGCGAGTTCTTACTCTAGGGTAATCTTACTCCATAATTCATACATTTTCACGACAGTGGAAAAGTCACTGTCTTTTTCGGAGTTTAAATTTGCTGCTTGAATTAGACTTTGGGTTAAAGCCAGTACAGGTGCAGGCAAAGCTGCTTCACGTACTAAATCTAATGCAATGCCTGTATCTTTAGCTAATAAAGGTAGAGCAAAAGTATTTGGAAAAGCACGGTTCAGTACTCGCTGGGGCAAAATCATTTCCGTTACTGCACTTTTGCCGCTCGAAGCATTAATACATTGCAAGGCCTGATTTAAGTTTACGCCATGTGCTTTTAAGGCGGTAAAACCTTCAGCTGCAGCACATAAACTCACAGCCATTAACATATTGTTGACTGCTTTTACTGCAAAGCCTGCACCAGGTTCACCTACATGTTGAATCACTTTACCAAAAGCCTGAATTGCAGGTAGCGCTTTTTCGAAAGCAGTTGCTTTACCACCAATCATGACTGTTAATGTTGCATTTTCTGCCCCAATGGTTTGCCCACTCACAGGCGCATCTAAAAAGTCGACCTGTTGCGATTCAAGTTGTTGTACCATTTTTCTTGCACTTTCGGGTACGCCACTGGTGCAATCGACCCAGACTGCACCTGCTTTCAGCTGAACTTGTGCAATAAGTTTTTCAACTACGGCACTGGTGGGTAAGCAAGAAAAAATAATGTCTGCTTGAGCCGCTTGAGCCAATTCAACCGCTTGTGTGCCATATTCAGCAGCATGTTGCTCGGCTTTGGCAAAGTTACGATTCCAGACATAGACCGTATCAAAATGTTTGGGTAAATGCGCTGCCATGCGGTAGCCCATTGCGCCTAAGCCAATAAATGCAACTGATTGAATCATGTTCTTGCTCTCTTTATGCGATTTTGCTAGATCGTTGTTCTAACCATGTGGTCAGTTTAGGCCAGAATTCATTGGCACTTTTTTGACTGGACATTAAACCTAAATGTCCACCTGGAATGAGAGTAAACGTGACATCGCTACTACTTGTCAATTCACATAAAGGTTGAGCAGCTTCGGCCGTGACAATTTGATCGCTATCACCTGCACCAACCAAAAGTGAACAATTAATATTTTCAAGCTTAATGGTATGTTGATTCAGTTGAATAGCGCCTTGTTTGAGCGGATTTTGCAGCCACACATTTAACATCATGTCTTGATTAATCCCACCAGGATAATCAATCATATTATTTAAAAAATTGGCTAAAGTGGCATTTTCATGCAAGGTTTGTAAGTCGTGCAGATTCGAGAGCATCTGTTTATTGCTTTCAAGCCATGCTCTAGGGTCTAAAATCTTAAAACCAATCGCATTGATTAAACCTGGTGTATGAATAAAATGCTTGGGAATTTTTCCTGAATAAAAGGCGTGTTGTAATTTAGGGTATTTAGAAATCAGCTGATTGGTCGATTGAAAGAGTTTACCAACTCGCCCCGAAGCATGACTATCTACAGGACTACCCAAAACCATCAAGTTTTTAATATGTGCGGGTTGCTGATCTGCCACGTACAACATGGCAAATACCCCCGCCATACTCCAACCATGAAGTGAAATTTGTTCGACTTTGGCGTGTTGTAAAATGAGTTGAATACA
Organism: Acinetobacter sp. PW68; assembly: GCF_020982655.1. Classification (NCBI taxonomy): domain Bacteria; kingdom Pseudomonadati; phylum Pseudomonadota; class Gammaproteobacteria; order Moraxellales; family Moraxellaceae; genus Acinetobacter; species Acinetobacter sp. PW68. The sequence continues at coordinate 1,357,758 of NZ_JAHZSX010000001.1, forward strand.
ATTAGGGATTGCATCCTGAATAAAAGCCATAAAATTTAAATGACAATGTTGATAGGTCAATTGTCCCCAATCAACCAAATACACATCAAAACCGCTATGCTGAAAATGTTTCACTAAAGAGCGATAAGGATATAAGTCATAAATCGACATGGTAATTGCTAAAGGCGCAACAAAAACCAGCGGCTCTTTATATTGCTTATCTGGCGAAGCGTAATAGCGAATCTGCGCATACTTATAACGTGCCACGATGTCGTATGGCGTGGTCTGAGATAAGATCAAATCACGGCTTTTAAATAAGCGAGTGCTGAGGTTTTTAAGCTTTTTTCGGTGCGGATTAAATTTTCTTTGTAGCTGATTCATGAGGTGTTCCATCACACGTGGCGCCGATTTGAATGAAGTCTAAGCGATATTTATACATTTTACCTTGACCTTAAATGCGCTTGGCGCTCAAAATGTTGGCAATTATTTAACAAACAGGTCTTAGGACTAAGTTTAGGGCTGAGCAGTAAAGATGAGTCAACACGACGACATTGAATATCAATTAGATACTTTGGCAATTCGTACCGGACACAACCGTACAATTGAAGGCGAACACAGTGAGCCAATTTTCCTGACTTCATCATTTGTTTGTGAAAATGCTGCCGATGCAGCTGCAAAATTCTCAGGTGAAATTGAAGGCAATACCTATTCACGTTATACCAATCCAACTGTACAGGCTTTTGAAAAACGCTTGGCAGTATTAGATGGTGCAGAACGTGCGGTTGCGACAAGTTCGGGTATGGCGGCCGTTCATGCGATCACTTTGGCTTATCTTAAAGCGGGTGATCATGTAGTCTGTTCACGTGCTGTATTTGGCTCGATCATTTCACTATTTGAAAAATACGTGATGAAGTTTGGTGTCGATGTCACTTTTGTTGATTTAGAAGATTTAGACAGCTGGAAACAAGCCATTCGTCCAAACACACGTCTTTTATTTATTGAAACGCCATCGAATCCATTGGCACAAGTAGGCGATTTACAAGCCATTGCCGATATTGCACATGCAAATAATGCTTTATTTGCAGTTGATAACACCTTCTGTACCCCAGTTTTACAACAACCAATTAAATTTGGTGCTGACCTAATTATCTACTCATCGACCAAATATATTGATGGGCAGGGACGTGCTTTAGGCGGCGCTGTGGTGGGCAAAGATAAACTGGTTGAAGAAATCAACGGTGTGATTCGTACTTTGGGTAACTCATTAAGTCCATTTAACGCATGGATTTTCTTAAAAGGTTTAGAAACTTTAAGCCTGCGGATGAAAGCACATTGCGCTAGCGCACAAAAACTTGCCGAGTGGCTAGATGCACATCCAAAAGTTGAAAAAGTGTATTATGCAGGCTTGCCGCATCACGCAGGGCATGAGTTGGCGAAAAAACAACAGTCTGGCTTTGGTGGTGTTGTATCGTTTGTGGTGAAAGGTGAGCGTCAAGGCGCGTGGACCGTGATTGACAACACGCGCTTCCTGTCTATCACCAGTAACTTGGGGGATGTAAAGTCAACCATTACCCATCCTGCCACAACATCTCATGGCAGAATGACCGCAGAAGCCAAACAAGCAGCAGGTATTAGTGAAGGTTTAATTCGTGTTTCTGTTGGCTTGGAAGTTATTGATGATATTATTCGCGACATCGAGCGCGGTTTAGACCTCATTTAAAACTAAATAGATCAATTGTTCGGAGATTTTTTATGAACATTAATATGTTGATGCAGCAAGCGCAGCGTATGCAAAAAGAAGTGGAAAACAACATTAAAAAAGCCAAAGAAGAACTTGCGCAAACTGAAGTGCATGCAGAAGCGGGTGGTGGTTTAGTGAAAGTGACCATGACTTGCCGTAATGTGGTAAAACGCATTGAAATTAATCCTGAATTATTGCAAGACGATGCAGACATGATTGAAGATTTGATTGCCGCTGCAATGAATGATGCCGCTCGTCAAGCCGAAGTGATTTCTGAAGAAAAAATGAAGTCTGCGAACTCAGGTATGGGCTTGCCACCGGGCTTGGCAGGTTTATTCTAAGGAACGGCGTATGTTTAGTGATCGTTTTGATCAACTGGTACAAGCGCTACGCATTTTGCCAAGTGTTGGGCCAAAATCGGCTCAACGCATGGCATTGCACCTGATCATGAAAAATAGAGAAGGTGCAGTCGGTTTGGCTCATGCTTTGAACGAAGCCACGAGTTATATTCACGAATGTTCAATTTGTCATTCATTAACCGAAGATGAAGTCTGCAATATTTGCGCCTCACATGACCGTGATGCACACTTGCTTTGCGTGGTGGAATCTCCAGCCGATGTCATGGCGATTGAACAAAGTGGAAGTTTCCGTGGTAAATACCATGTTTTAGGTGGGCACTTATCACCTTTAGATGGCATTGGGCCTGACGAAATTGGTATTCCGTATTTGGTTCAGCGTTTAAGCGATGGCAACATTACTGAAGTCATTTTGGCGACCAATGCGACTGTAGAAGGTCAGGCGACAGCACACTATTTGGTCGAAGCGACTACACATTTGCCTGTACAGATGACTCGTATTGCGCAAGGTGTGCCTCAAGGGGGCGAACTTGAATATGTCGATAGTCATACTTTAAGTCAGGCGGTGCATAATCGGATGCGAATGAAATAAGCATTTAGGTGCTTATTTCCTATGATTTATGTGAGTATTATGTTGATGGCCATCTGATCAATCATTCATAGAAAGTAAGACCTGCATTCAAAGGCAAAAAAATCAAATTAAGATAAAAAAACGATAAAAATTAAATTTTTCATGTTATCGACATCACAAATAAGATAAGCAATCAAAATACTGGACATATTTTTATAGCTAATTACTATTTAATGTTTAAAATGAAGCCCTAGCGAATCCTGTTTTACCTGCTCACTATGTTCCAATTTATTCATCAACAAAAAGACTTTGAAAATGTCTTGGCATTAATGAGCCAAAACAGCATTTACGGTTTAGACACCGAGTTTATTAAGGTTGATACTTTATGGCCAAAATTAGGCGTATTCCAGATTAATATTAATGATCAGGTTTATTTGTTAGATGGGACTTCTTTAAATTTAAGTGCATTTTGGGAAAAATTGTTTCAAGCGCAGCAAAATATTTTTCATGCCTGCGGCGAAGATATTGATTTAATTTATCATTATGCGCAGAAAAAAAACTTGAATAACGTGTTTGATACCCAAGTAGGGATGTCATTTTTAGGGCATGGTTTACAAGTCAGCTATCAAAATGCTTTAAAAACCATGCTCAATGTCGATATTGATAAAGGGCAAACCCGTTCAGACTGGCTTGCACGTCCTTTGTCCGATGAGCAGTTAAATTATGCTGCCAATGACGTGCTGTATTTAATGCAATTGGCAGATAAGGTACAAACCGACTTAAAACAAAATTATTTACTGGATTTTGCACAAGAAGATTGCCGCAATTTAACTCAGGAAATTGGTGAAGAAACACCTTTAGAGTTGTTGTATCAGGATGTGGGCAACTATCGTCATTCACGCCGTCAACTCATGCAATTGCAACAATTGGCCGTTTGGCGTGAGCAAATGGTAAAAGCCTTAAACCAACCACGTAGTTTTATTTTGCGTAATTCTACTATGCTGGACTTGGTCGAGAAAAATCCTAAAAATCAGTTCCAGCTCAGTACTATTAAAGATTTACGTGCGCATATTGTGCGTGAACATGGCAAAACTATTTTAGATTTAATTAAATATTTGCCTGATCAATCACAATGGCCATTACGTATGGCGCGACCAATTCGTCATTCTTCAAAAGAAGTGGGCGAAAATGTAGAACAGGTGATTCAACGCGCCGTACAGGAAACTCAAATTCCAAAAGAAGTTTTGCTGCGTAAAAAATGGCTCAATGCGCTTTATCAGCATGTGGTATTTCATAACGATGAGCAAGATTTGCCTAACTATTTGTTAGGTTGGCGTTATGAATTACTCACCAAGCCTTTAATTGAAGTTTTACATGCCGACGAGCGTTATTTGTCTGGTCAGATGAAAGTTGCTGAATAAATCAAACCGATCCACATTTTAAATAAAGCCGTTTTTCACCTGAAAATGGATGAATTTTCACGCCATTCTTTTTTTGAGTGTAAACATAGACCAATGCGTTAATAATGGTTAATGTATCTCGGTTTTTTTTGTTGTATCCTTTGCCTGAGTTTTTAGAGTTTTGTTGTTTATGCACTGTTCAATTTATAAATCGAGCAAAAAAGATGAGATGTATTTATACATCGCCCGTCCTGAGCAAACTGAAGATCAAGCAGAAGCGTTTAACCCGCTAGAGGTTTTACCTGAGCCAATGCGAGTTGCATTTGGTCGTGCGACATTTGTAATGGATTTGCAACTGTCTGAAAGCCGTAAGTTGGCACGTGTGAATGTTTTGCATGTCATGGATTCTATTCAAACACGTGGCTTCTTTATTCAAGTGCCACCAGAAGGCTTAATTAATCCAAACGCTGTGGAACCAGAAGGTTTACGTGGTGCTTAAGCTTTATTCAGGAGTTGAGAAATGAATAGTGTGATGACTGGATTGGATTCAATTCCTGAAACTGCAATTGCTGTTTCTGTTTATTTGTTGGGGAGTGCCATTATTTTATGGTGCTGGTACCAAATTGCCAAACGCTTGCCCAATCCGTTAGGTGGTATCACTTGGATTGTGCTGTTTGCAATTTTACTTACCCCAACAGTATCAGAAGGCAGCAATGCAGCACTTGCCCCAGCCATCTTTGGACTTCTTTTTGGTGTTTTAACCAAAGAAACCCCATTGGTTTGGTCTAATTTATCTGCCATTTTATTTGTGATCGGTCTTGGCTTATTGATCGGTTATTTCTGGTCAAGATACTGTCTTAAACAAACGACTTATAAAGCCAAGAAAAATACCTCACCACTGTAACTAAAACAATTAAGGTAAAATCATGTCTGTTGATGCGCAACAATTTTCGGGTACAGATCAGTACATTGCGACTGATAGTTTAAAACTTGCGGTGAAAGCCGCACGTGCTTTGCAAAAACCGCTTTTGGTGAAAGGTGAGCCAGGTACAGGTAAAACCTTATTGGCAGAGCAAGTTGCTAAAAGTTTGGGTTTAAAGTTGATTACATGGCACATTAAATCGACCACCAAAGCGCAGCAAGGTTTATATGAATATGATGCAGTGTCGCGTTTGCGTGACAGCCAACTGGGCGATGACCGTGTGTATGACGTTAAAAACTATATTAAACCCGGGAAATTGTGGGAAGCATTTACCAGCGAAGAACGCTGTGTGTTGTTGATTGATGAAATTGACAAGGCAGATATTGAATTCCCAAATGACCTGCTACATGAACTCGATAAAATGTCGTTTTATGTTTATGAAACAGGCGAAACCATTACGGCAACACAACGTCCAATCGTGATCATCACATCAAATAATGAAAAAGAACTGCCAGACGCTTTTTTACGTCGCTGTTTCTTCCATTATATTGATTTCCCAGATGAAGCGACCATGCGCGATATTATCGATGTGCATTTCCCGAATATTTCAAGCAGCTTGGTTTCAGAAGCTTTACAAGTTTTCTTTAAATTGCGCCAAGTTCCCGGCTTAAAAAAACCACCGTCTACCTCTGAACTCATTGATTGGTTAAGCCTATTGATGGCAGATGACATGCCTGAAGATATTTTGCGTCATAGTGATAAAAGCAAAGCCATTCCGCCTTTATATGGCGCATTAATCAAAAATGAACAAGATGTGCAATTGCTTGAGCGTTTAGCCTTTATGTCGCGTCGTTAAGGGAGGACAACGCCATGTTCGTGCGCTTGTTTTATACCTTGCGACGTTACGGTGTACCTGTCACCACACGTGAATTGATTGACTTAAATCAGGCGGTGGCATCGGGTCTGGTTTTTGCAGATCAAGATGAATTCTATCAACTTGTTAAAACCGTCATGGTCAAAGATGAGCGTTTTTTTGACAAGTTTGACCGTGCCATGAAAGATTATTTTGATGGCATTTCCACTTTTGATTTAGATGATTTACTGCAGCAAGTCCATCAATTGCCCAAAGACTGGTTCGACTTAGAACTATTAGAAAAACATCTCACGCCAGAACAACGCGAAGAGCTGAAAAAAGCAGGTTCTTTAGAAGAATTGATGAAAATGCTGGAAGAGCGTTTACGCGAGCAGCATAAAAAGCATCAGGGTGGCAACCGTATGATTGGTACGGGCGGTACATCACCGTTTGGTGCTTTTGGTGATCATCCTGAAGGTGTACGCATTGGTGGGCCTGGACGTAAGCGTTCAGCTGTTAAAGTCTGGGAGCAGCGTCAGTATCGAAATTTAGACGATGAACAGATTTTAGGTACACGACAAATGCAATTGGCACTGCGTCGTTTGCGTAAATTTGCCCGTCAAGGTGCAGCTGAAGAATTGGATATTGATGGCACTATCCGAGAAACTGCCAAACAGGGCATTTTAGATGTGCAATTGGTACCAGAACGCCGTAATCGCGTCAAAGTGTTGATGTTGTTTGATGTGGGTGGCTCGATGGATGCACACATCGCCCAATGTGAAAAACTGTTTAGTGCGGCCAAAACTGAGTTTAAAACCCTCGAATTTTTTTATTTCCACAACTGTTTATACGACTATGTTTGGAAAGACAATTTACGCCGTAGCAGTACCCGCATGAATACATGGGATTTATTCAATACCTATGGACGCGACTATCGGGTAATTGTGGTGGGTGATGCGAGTATGGCACCTTATGAGCTGAATTCGATTGGTGGTTCGGTGGAATATATGAATGATGAAGCGGGGCAAGTTTGGCTACAACGTCTGCGTCAGCATTTTGAAAAAACCGCATGGCTGAATCCTGAACAAGAAGGCTATTGGCATTACACACATACCATTGGATTAATTCGACAAATTTTTGAAAATCATATGTACCCAATGACTTTAAAAGGCATTGAAGATATGACGAAATATTTGGCGCGATAAGCGCCATTTTTTTTCATTAACTATTATCTATATCAGTCAAAATTTTGCGTGCATATTGATGAAATACTAATACGATAAGCAACGTGAATTTCAATTTGAGGGGATCGAGATGGAACATCAAATCAATGGCATCGCATTACCGAATGAAGAAGGTTTTTTCGGACAATATGGCGGGCAGTTTATTCCACCGCATTTAAAAGCAGCCATGGATGAAATTAACCTTGCTTATGAAGAAATTCGTCATACAGCAGAATTTCAAAATGAATTAAAAGATTTATTTGCCAATTATGTAGGACGTCCGAGTCCTTTGTTTCATGCAAAACGTTTATCTGAGCAGTTGGGTGGTGCACAAATTTATTTGAAGCGTGAAGATTTAAATCATACGGGTGCACATAAAATCAATCACTGTTTAGGTGAAGCATTGCTCGCCAAATATATGGGTAAAACCAAAGTGATTGCGGAAACAGGTGCGGGACAGCATGGTGTCGCGTTGGCAACGGCATGTGCGCTTGTGGGCATTCCGTGTGAAATTCACATGGGACAGGTTGATATTGAAAAAGAACATCCAAACGTCGTGAAAATGAAAATTTTAGGTGCCAACCTGATATCCGTCACACGTGGTACAGCGACTTTAAAAGATGCCGTAGACAGTGCTTTTGAAGAATACTTAAAAGATCCGAAAAACTATATTTATGCAATTGGTTCAGTGGTTGGCCCACATCCATTTCCTAAAATGGTACGTGATTTCCAAGCAATTATTGGCGATGAAATTAAAATGCAAAGCCAACAACGCTTTGGGGTAAATCCAGATTATATCGTGGCATGTGTGGGTGGTGGTTCAAACGCAGTGGGTGCATTTACTGCCTTCTTAAATGATCCTGAAGTTAAGCTTGTGGGTATAGAACCTGCAGGACATGGTTTAGATACAGATCAACACTCTGCAACCTTAACTTTGGGTAAACCTGGTCAGTTACACGGCATGGCGTGTTATGTGCTTGAAGATGAACAGGGTGAGCCATTGCCAGTTCATTCAATTGCTTCGGGTTTGGATTATCCGGGTGTGGGGCCACAACATAGCTTTTTAAAAGATATTGGTCGCGTGGAATATTCAACAGCAACAGACCAAGAGTGTTTAGATGCCTTTATGACCTTGTCACGCGTAGAGGGGATTGTACCTGCTTTGGAAAGCTCACATGCGGTGGCTTGGGCCTTGCGTGAAGCACCAAAAATGGCAAGAGACTTGAAAATTGTGGTCAATCTTTCAGGTCGTGGTGATAAAGATGCTGACTATGTAGCAGAAAAATTAGGTTTGAACTAATTTTACTGAATATGATAAAACCGCCTAATCGTGTAAGTTTAGGCGGTTTTTATTTAACTTCAATTAGATTTTGCAGGTTAATAAAACAGTCATTTAGCTTGCGATATATTGTTGTAATTGCTCGATCAATTTCTGTTGATCATCCATAGTCGCCTTCACCAAGTCACCAATCGACACCAAACCAACCAATTGTTCATCTTCAAGTACAGGCAAGTGTCGTAAATGATGGTCTGTAATTAAGTTCAAACATTCTTTAACACTGGTGTTTTTGGTCACGGTCAGTACTTTAGCAGTCATAATTTCACTTACTGTTGTACTTTTAGATGTTCGTTCCATTAAAACAACTTTACGGGTGTAATCACGCTCAGACAGAATACCAACCACATGATTATTTTGATCGGTAACCACCAACGCACCAATGCCTTTGTCAGCCATTAAACTAATAGCTTCTAAAACCGTTGCTTCTGGGCGAATTGTGTAAATTTCGTGATGTACTTTATCTTGTAAAACGTGAATTACCTTGGTCATATTCTGTATCCTGATTGTTGTTTATTGTTTGACTTTTAAAGTAACGTGAAATATAAAAATTGCAAATACTTTAGCGTCACGATTGTTAATTTTATATCAATGCTATTCCATTACTATTTAAGCAATATTTAACGCAGGTTCACTAAAAAAGAAATGTTTCATTTGTGAAGTGGTCAGTTTAATTTTTTGACTTGACGAACCATATAAGGTTGGAGTGACATTTAAACGAGTGAGCGTTGGTAATAAAGAAGTCTCGAAATCCTGCGCGGAAATTTTACGAGGAATGTATTGTGGCCAGTGCTTAGCTGCATATTTATGCGCCTGTACCGCATTTAACCAAAAAGGGAAAATATAATCATCGTGATCTGAACTCATTGCCCAACCTTGATGGAATAAACCCCAAAGTACACCGCAGTACATCATTGATTTTAATAGTGTAACTTTAAGTAGGAAATCCTTTGGTAAAGGGTGGAGTTGGTTAATCTGATTCATAATCAAGCAATGTTGTAAAATTTGGCTATATTTTAAAAAGAATTGATGAATATACCGTTTAAGCTTTGCTTAAAATCGTAAATAAATATGTATTTATGGTTGGAGTATCTAAATTAAGAGTTAAAAAAACGCCACCTAAGTGACGTTTTATTATGCTTGCATGGTGGCCATGTTTTGCCAGTATTGCGCTTTCAATGAATCACGTTCTACACGGAAACCTTGATAATACAATTCTGCTAAGAACATTGCCGCTTTACCATGTCCTGCGCGTGCAGCTTCTTCGAGTTGTTTTACCGCATCTTGGAAGTCCATTTGTGAATGAATCGTGTTCACTGCATTTGCATAAACATGCTCTAAGTCATGGTGAGAGATTGTTTGAATCATATAAAACTCCTTATTGTAATTATGATTACTTATTTAAGCCTACCTTTTAGACTTCATATCAATTTAACACTATATTGTTAAACTAATATTACAATTTGATTGAATTGTCAAATAATTATCGGGGTTGATTAGCATATTTCAAGTTTACATGATTAAACATTGAACAAGTTTAATTTTGATTAAACTAAAGCTCTAAGCATGATAAAAAAGGAGAATAACATGACAAGATCCGTAGACGGATGTGCTTTTGATGTACCTCCATTGACTTCTCAAATTATTGAGTTGGCACATCATCACCGTAAAAAACTAGATGAGGCAATTTTCCGTCGAGACGTTCATTTAGGTGAATACTGCTTGGCGCAACGTAAACGTGTGGCTGATTTTGCTAAGACTTTAGACCGAAGCGATCGTATAGAATTTTACCGTAATTATGATGGTGAATTACTCCGTATCGCAGATGAAGACGAACTGCATCCTGCCGAAGCAGAGGGTGGTGTCAGTATATTTGCTATTTTCTTGGTGCTTGCAGTCATTGCATTGATTTTATACTTTGCCGTAATTCGTGGCACCATTGGCTAAAGCTGAATGCTTTGTAGAATTTGTAGAAAAAGGCTCAATTTTTACCGTGACGATACAGTAAAAATTGAGCTGTTTAACTTGTACAACTCACAAGGGCATCCTACACTAAGGCGATTAGAGGTAGGTCATGCACAACGCAATTCAAAAAACGATTCAATTTATTTCTCAACTGAAACTCGAGCAAATTTATAATATTGTTGTGCTGAGTATCATTTTTATTATTTTAACTTTAGCAAGTGTTGCGCTTTATCGCCCAGTTGGGGTGCAACAATTTCAAAATGTTGAGCGTTTGTCGCAACAATCTATGTATGCCAATACCCAAGACATGGCAGTGCGTTTAATCAATCAACGTCCAATTCGTTATGTGCATTATTTAAAATTGATGCAGGCACATCAGATGGAGCAAGATCGGGCTCAACAACTTCCTGCCTTGGTGCAAGAGTAATTTTATCTATTGGCGTCGTTTTCATATTGCGCGGTGTCGGTGTTAAAGATATTGGCGCAAGTAAATTGTCCTGTAGCATTTTTTCCAATGCCGCTTTATCTAAATGTTCGCTCACAATCACCAAAGTTAAACTATCTGGGTGTAAATGTTTGCGAACAGCACGTTGTACATCTTCTGCGGTAATTTTCTCCACGCGTTCTGCATAATCACTTAAATAATTTGCAGGAAGGCGATAAAAACCGATGTGTCCAAGCTGGGCATTAATACTGGCATTACTGCTGTATTGATTAGGAAAAGCACGAATTAAACCTGCTTTGGTTTCTTTTAATTGCTCCAAATTGATGGGCTGTTGCACAAATTGAATTAAGCTTTGGTGAGCGACCTGAATACTATCGAGTAACTGATCTTGGCGCGTAGAATAGCCTAAGCTAAATAAACCCGCTGCTTGGGTAAACCGAAACGAACTGCTAACACCGTAAGTGTAGCCACGTTTTACTCGTAATTCTTTCATCAAAATAGAATTGAAACTGCTGCCACCTAGCATTTTATTGGCAATTTCCAAAGCCAAATAATCAGGATCATCGCGTGTGGTCGCAAGTTGCGCAATACTCACATGCGCTTGTTGTGAGCGATAAGGAATATGCTGGATGTTGAACCGTGTTGCAGGTGTAGGCCGTGGCAAAGCTGTTGCTGCAGTACCTTGGACAATATGTGTGCTTATAGTGTTGGCAAGTTTTTCTGCTTCTTTTAAGGTTAATTTGCCTGTAATGGCAATATTCATATTTTGCGCGACCAGAAACTGATCTCTAAATTGTTGTAAGTGCGTTGGTTGAATCCGTTTGATACTGCCATTGGTGCCTGTAATGGGTTCTGCATAGGCATGTTGTCCGTAAATTGCGCGATATAAGCGAATATTCATTAAACGGCTTGGATTTTCTTGCAGTTGTTTTTGTCCGATTTGTGTATTGCTTTGCATCCGCTGGATATTGGAGCGCTCAAAAGTCGAGTTTTTTAGTATTTCCAACATCATTTTGACGGCAGTTTGCATTTTCTGCGGATCAGAGAGTGTTCTTAGCCGTACCACAAACATATCGCGGTACGCCGTGGCACTAAAACGTGCGCCTGTGGTTTCAAAGGCTGCGGCAATTTCTTCAGCCTTATAACTTTTAGTACCTTCATCCATCAGTTGCGCTGCCATATTGGCAACGCCAAATAAACCTTTTTCAATTTCTGCATCGCGGGCAGAACCTGCATTAAAAGTCAGTTGAATATCAACCATTGGCAAAGCAGGATTTTCGACAAATAAAGTGCGTACGTTTCGATGATTTTTTAATTCATGCACCTGTGGAGCGCGAACATCGACCAATTCATTTACAGCATTTAAACTGTGCAGCAAGTTCAGAGATTGCAAAGGCGTGCTTACGTCTGTTTCAGCAAAATCATGCGCTGCTGTGGTGGCAGTTTCCATCCCAAAGCTAGCAGAACATAGACCAAAACTCGTGCTTAAAATAAGCGTGTAAAATAAATGCTTTTTCATGAAAATCACAGTTTAAGGTGTAGTGCTTTGAGGCAATAAATACAAGGTGCTAAGTCTCTCTTTGTTAAAGTGATTTTGCGCAACACGTTGAAGATCTTGGGCAGTAATTGCTTGGAAGTGTTGTGGTAAAAAATCGATTAAACGGTGACTAAATCCATTGACTTCTAAATTGCCAATAGTTCGGGCTTGTCCAGCCAAATCATCCTGACTATAAATCCAATTGGCAACAAATTGAGTCACCACGCGCTCAATCTCACTTGCATTGACCAAATCCTGTTTTAGCGTATCCACTTCGTTTTGAATGGCGGCTTGTGCTTCACTTAACGCTACACCTGCTGCAGGCAATGCCGAAATACTAAACAAACTGTCTCCACGTTGATACGGATCATAACTGACACTGACGGAGCTAAGTATCTTATTATTTCTGACCAAGCGCTTTTCTAAACGTGAAGTAATCCCACTGTCTAATAGTTGTTTGATGATGGTGAGCGCAAAGGCATCTTGAGGATTTTTGGCTGTTGCTAGTGAGTCGACATTCCAAGCCATATATAAATTAGGAACTTGTATAGCCGCAGACAATTCCATGTGCCGATAACCTAATTGTTCAAACTCCAACACATCATTACGCGGTGGCGTAGGTGCTTTCGGAATATCTCCAAAATACTTTTGGACTTGCAACAATGCGGCTTGATGATCTACATCACCCACAATCACTAAAATAGCATTATTGGGGCGATACCATTTTTTGTACCACGCCTGTACATCTTGCAGCTGAATGCTTTGCAAGTTTTTCATGTGACCAATAATGGGTTGGCGATAATGGCTGGTTGGGTAGGCAATCCATTTAAATCGTTCAAAAGCCAAAGCTCGCGGATTATCATCGGTACGTTGCCGCCGTTCTTCCATCACCACCTTAATTTCAGGCTCAAAATCTTGTTGGCGAAGCAACAAATTACTCATTCTGTCGGCTTCCAACTCTAAAGCCAGTGGGAAATAAGTTTTTGGATAGAGCTGATAATAATTGGTGTAATTGATAAAGGTCGCTGCATTGACATTGCCACCATAAATACGACTTAAACGGGTAAATTCATCATTCGGTACTTTGGCTGTACCTTTAAACATCATGTGTTCAAGTACGTGTGAAATACCCAGTGTATTTCCCGACTCATCGCTACTGCCTACTTTGTACCAAATTTGTGTCATCACCATAGGAGAACGATGGTCTTCACGAATAATGACTTTTAAACCATTGTTGAGTGTGGTTTCAAAAGTGTTATTCGCAGTTAAAACTTCTGCATGGCAAATTGAAGCTGTTAAACCTAAAACCAACGCACAAACAGACTTCATCGAAAATTGGAACATAAGCAAGTGGAGATCAATCGTTATCGGCTTATCTTTCAAAAATTAAAGCGGAAAGGCAAGCATTGCTTTAGGTATTTTTTGTATGCAGCTATGTGATTGGAATACGAGGTAAAAGCAATTGGTTTATGTTAGAATCCGATTTTTTAACGCAATGCTTTTCAAGGATTCGGCATGCAACAGCAATCTAATGGGCAAAATAAATTTTTGATTGATGCTGATATCGGAGATGATGATGTCACATTACCGAATTTGCCAGCGGTAAATGTTCCGATTGTTGAAACAACACCTCTACAACAAGCAGAAACGTCTGAACCTGCTGCAGAAACATCATCAGACACGGAAGCACCTGCGAAAGGTGGTTTCTTTAGTCGCATGAAAGAAGGGTTAACCAAAACCCGTAAAAACTTTGCCGATGGCATGGTGAATATTCTGATTGGCGGTAAAGAAATTGATGATGAATTATTAGAAGAAGTCGAAGAACAACTGTTAGTCGCAGATATTGGTGTAGATGCAACCAAAACCATTATTGCCAATTTGACCGAGCGTACTGCGCGTGGTGACTTAATTTATTCCCATTCTTTATACAAGGCTTTGCAAGAAGAATTGGTGGCTTTGCTCGCACCACGGGTAAAACCTTTACATATTGATGCCAATAAAACCCCTTATGTGATTTTAGTTGTGGGTGTGAATGGTGTAGGTAAAACTACAACCATTGGTAAGTTAGCAAAACGCTTACAGGGTGAAGGTAAAAAAGTCATGTTAGCCGCAGGGGATACTTTCCGTGCCGCAGCGACAGAACAATTGCAAATCTGGGGTGAGCGTAACGATGTTGCTGTTGTTGCACAAGGTCACGGTGCAGACAGTGCTTCTGTTATTTTCGATGCGTTTGAAAGTGCACGTGCCAAAGGCATTGATGTGCTAATTGCAGATACAGCAGGGCGTTTGCATAACAAAAGCAACCTGATGCAAGAATTGACTAAAGTTAAGCGTGTAATGCAAAAAATTGATGCGACTGCACCGCATGAAGTAATGTTGGTGGTAGATGCAGGCACAGGTCAAAATGCCATTAATCAAGTTGAAATGTTTGATGAGGCTGTTGGCTTAACAGGTATCACCATCACCAAACTGGACGGTACTGCAAAAGGTGGCGTGTTATTTAACATTGCAAGCCGTACCCATGTGCCAATTCGCTTTATTGGTGTGGGCGAAAAAATTGATGATTTACGTCCATTCTCCGCAAAGTCATTTGTTGCGGCACTGTTTGAAACTGAGAAATAAGTTTTAAAGCTTAAAAATATAAAATGCTGTAAGTTTCATACAAACTCCGCAAAATGCGGAGTTTTTTGTTTTTAGCGGGTTTGAGTGTTGTATAAAGCAGCAGCTAAAAATACGAATGTGAATAAAAGCACATCCGTCTAGATAGAATAAGAAAAAAAATAGATTGATTTTTTGGGGAAGTCAAAATTAGTCATGTGCTTACAGCAGATATCACGAAAGACTTTAAGCTTAAGAAAAAGCCGAACCATGACGGTAATGAACTGACTTTCATCGATCAATTGAAAAAGCGCCGTTGTATTCATGCTTTGGGTAAACGCATCCATTTTAGCCAAACGTATATGACTGAGCTGATTCAGGAAGCTGTGCGTAGCTGCCTATCGGCACATCATTCACAAAGTAGGCTTGTTTTCTGAATCACATAAAAAGTTTTGGAATTCAGTGCAGGACTTGCAACGCCAATTTGTACCCAAGCAGGTTTTAGCAGGTATTAAAATGAAAATTGAACAATGTGCAGCAGCTTTTGGCTCGGTATTGTTCTATGAAGATCAACAAGTTATTCGTCAATTGCAAAAGAAAATTCTATTTCATGCTGCAGAATTTCCAATTTGGTCGGAGCAAACTTCAGGCATGGCACAATTTGTGGTGTGGACAGCACTGGCAGATTCAGGTGTGGGTGCATCTTTACAACATTTTAATCAAAGCATAGACCACGCTGTGGCAGAGCATTTTGATATTCCAAATACATGGCTATTACGCTCACAACTTGTTTTTGGATCAATTGAAGAAGAAGCAACCGAGAGGTGTCATGCAAACTATCAAAATCAATATAAACTTTATGCCTAAATGACAGCATTTGATTGGGATTGGTCAAATCAGCTTCTTATTATGCGCCGCAAAGAGCGAACCGCAGTATATTATGTTGCAAAAGGCTGTATCTGTAGAATAGGTATATAGATTAGACCTCTTTCATAAATCATTTTTTACTCAGTTCCAAATTATAGATCCCAGCAATTAGATTGAACCTCAATCCCAATCTTTTTCCTCGATTGCGATATCGCTCAGCAAGGATTTTGAAGGTTTTCAAACTGCCAAATACATGCTCAATGCCAATTCTTCTTTCGTTAATTTCTCGATTATAAAGCTTTAGCTCAGGATCTAGTTTGCAACGTTTTTTTGCTTTTAATGGCAATAGGCTATTTCGATACACTGTGTAAATCCCTTGATAACCCTTATCTGCAAGAATAAAGGCACCTGCAGGAATCTGATTCAAATTGCGTTTGAAAAGTTCGAAATCATGTACAGCACCACGACTTGTGCATAAACTCAGAATTTGCTGAGTTTTATAATGAACAATGGCTTGAACTTTAAAAGTATGTGCCTTCTTCTTACCACTATAGCTTTTCTTCTGTTTTTTTAGGCCTTTGTATTGGAATTTCTGTGGCATCTACGATCACAACATTCCAGTCAATACCTTCACCTTCAGGCAAATGCTTTGGTAAATTAAATAAATTGGACTTGATGAGGCAGTCCTCTACATGGTGTACGATTCTTGAAGCAGTGGGCTCTGACACGCCATAACTTGTTGCGACATGGAATAATGTTCGGTATTCACGCCAATAGCTTAAACATAAGAGAATCTGATCTTCTAGGCTTAATTTAGGTCGTCT
The DNA here is from genome assembly GCF_020982655.1 of Acinetobacter sp. PW68. NCBI lineage: Bacteria > Pseudomonadati > Pseudomonadota > Gammaproteobacteria > Moraxellales > Moraxellaceae > Acinetobacter > Acinetobacter sp. PW68. The sequence goes on from NZ_JAHZSX010000001.1 coordinate 1,374,375, forward strand.
ACCTTTGGCAGGAATATGCATTTTCAATTGCTCAACCATTAAATTAAAGGTTGACCATGAGATGCCGGTATATCGCTTAAACTGTGTTTCAGAAAGCTTCTTTGAATCGATGTATTTCATTCAAAGATTATGCCTGAATGTTTAAGATTCTTCGGTACAAATAATCAGCAATAGATAGGTCGTTTTTTGATTTATGAAAGAGATCTATTATATAGATGCAGTCACATTCATTTGTCACTTTATAAAACTATAATCGTTCTATACATAAAACACACTGTCGTATTTTATGTAATGTTTATGCTGAATAAAAAGCTTAATATCGCTGCAATAAACCAATTTTTACAAAATACTGCAGAGGAATCAAAAATGTCTTTTTTGAATCAATTAGAAAAACGTCGTTCAATCTACGCACTTGGTAAAAACGTTCCTGTAGATCAGGCAACTATTGAAAACACCATTAAACAAGCGGTTCGCTTAAGCCCATCTTCATTTAACTCGCAAACATCACGTGTTGTGACTTTATACGGTGCTTCGCATACGCAATTCTGGAATATCGTTTTAGAAACTTTACGTAAAATAGTTCCTGCAGACGCATTTGAAAACACAGAAGCAAAAATTAACAGCTTTAGTGCAGGTTTTGGGACAGCATTATTTTTCGAAGATCAGGATGTTGTAAAAGGTCTACAAGAACAATTTCCCCTATATGCAGACAACTTCCCAGTATGGTCAGAGCATTCAACAGGGATTGCGCAATTCGCAGTGTGGACAGCGTTGTCAGAGATCAATGTAGGTGCATCATTACAGCACTACAACCCAATCGTAGATGAAGAAGTTGCTCAAACTTATGACATTCCAGCAAATTGGAAACTGCGTGCTCAATTGGTGTTTGGTTCAATTGAAGCACCTGCGGGTGAAAAAACATTTATGGATGATGCAGAACGTTTCAAAAGCTTTAACTAAGCTCTAGCAATACATACTGCACAGACTAAAAAGTAGGGTGATGATTCATCCTACTTTTTTTTGTTTTGAGGGGGGAGTGTTAATGATGTGTCTTAGCAACTTCCTTATTCATGTGAAAATGCCTGAAACCATTAGTTGTCATAAAACTGTCATTTATACATTGCATAGTGCAATCAAACTTTAATAAATGATACAGAGTAAAATATGGCATTTAAATTAGGCGTAGCAAGTATTGCATTGATAGCCTGTAGTTCAGCATTTTCAGCAGTAACCATTACAGTACCTGAAGAAATTAAGTTACTCGCTGTAAATGATCAAGAAATTCGTTCAGGTTTATTCAGTTCTGCACAGCAAGTGAAAGTTAATGCGGGTGAAAATGTCATTAACTTGCGGTATCAACAATATTTTGAACATCATAATGGTGCGCACGATATTTTAAAATCGGGTGTTATTACGCTCAAAACTCCAATTCTTCAAGTTGGTGAAAACTATCGACTTGCTTTGGTAAATCCACCTAAAGATTTCGATGCTGCAAAAGAGTTTAAAGATCAACCTAGCGTTGGCTTGTATAATCAAAAGAATCAATTGTTAGTACAACAAACAGGTGCCAAAGCAAGTTCAACTGGTTGGTTAAGTAGTAGCTTACGCAACAAAACAGTAGATGCAACTCAAAACACTACGGCTGTGAATCAGCCAGCGGCAGTTTATACCGCGGCAGCAGTGTTGCCATCTGAAAAAACTACCCCAGCCACATTGCCTACACAAAAACAAACACAGGACAAAGAGCAACAATTGATTCAATTGTGGCAACAAGCCAGTAAAATAGAGCGACAAAAATTCATGTCATGGCTTGCAGAACAAGCCAATTAATATAAATTTGCAACCAGCTCAATTGAGCTGGTTGTTTTTTGTTATCGCTTTAAAAGGATTTATTTAAAAAAAACCAATTTAGCAACGTGCGAAAAAAAGACAAATCATAAGAAAAGTGTGATAAAAATATCAAATACGCTTAAAACTTGGGCGGATGATACTTTTTTTGAAAAAAAACCTAAAAACATATTGCGTCTATTCAAAAACTGTATAGAATACGCAACACACCAACACAGTGTTGATTGAATTGGTGCTGTTATTGACGAAATAACAGAAGATCATTAAGAGATTATGAAGAACAACTTGTGTGGATTTTTACTGATTGATTGATCGAAATTATTTCATTGATTGATTGGTTTAAATTACTCGAAGTTTATTTGAGCGAAATTTAAGTCAGAAAATTGATGAGCCAGATTTGGAAGTTTAGATTAAAACTTCAAAATGATTTTAACTGAAGAGTTTGATCATGGCTCAGATTGAACGCTGGCGGCAGGCTTAACACATGCAAGTCGAGCGGGCGAGGTTGCTTCGGTAACTGAGCTAGCGGCGGACGGGTGAGTAAAGCTTAGGAATCTGCCTATTAGTGGGGGACAACATTCCGAAAGGGATGCTAATACCGCATACGTCCTACGGGAGAAAGCAGGGGATCACTTGTGACCTTGCGCTAATAGATGAGCCTAAGTCGGATTAGCTAGTTGGTGGGGTAAAGGCCTACCAAGGCGACGATCTGTAGCGGGTCTGAGAGGATGATCCGCCACACTGGGACTGAGACACGGCCCAGACTCCTACGGGAGGCAGCAGTGGGGAATATTGGACAATGGGGGGAACCCTGATCCAGCCATGCCGCGTGTGTGAAGAAGGCCTTTTGGTTGTAAAGCACTTTAAGCGAGGAGGAGGCTTACCTGGTTAATACCTGGGATAAGTGGACGTTACTCGCAGAATAAGCACCGGCTAACTCTGTGCCAGCAGCCGCGGTAATACAGAGGGTGCGAGCGTTAATCGGATTTACTGGGCGTAAAGCGCGCGTAGGTGGTTAATTAAGTCAAATGTGAAATCCCCGAGCTTAACTTGGGAATTGCATTCGATACTGGTTAGCTAGAGTATGGGAGAGGATGGTAGAATTCCAGGTGTAGCGGTGAAATGCGTAGAGATCTGGAGGAATACCGATGGCGAAGGCAGCCATCTGGCCTAATACTGACACTGAGGTGCGAAAGCATGGGGAGCAAACAGGATTAGATACCCTGGTAGTCCATGCCGTAAACGATGTCTACTAGCCGTTGGGGGATTTGATCCTTTAGTGGCGCAGCTAACGCGATAAGTAGACCGCCTGGGGAGTACGGTCGCAAGACTAAAACTCAAATGAATTGACGGGGGCCCGCACAAGCGGTGGAGCATGTGGTTTAATTCGATGCAACGCGAAGAACCTTACCTGGCCTTGACATAGTAGAGACTTTCCAGAGATGGATTGGTGCCTTCGGGAATCTACATACAGGTGCTGCATGGCTGTCGTCAGCTCGTGTCGTGAGATGTTGGGTTAAGTCCCGCAACGAGCGCAACCCTTTTCCTTACTTGCCAGCATTTCGGATGGGAACTTTAAGGATACTGCCAGTGACAAACTGGAGGAAGGCGGGGACGACGTCAAGTCATCATGGCCCTTACGGCCAGGGCTACACACGTGCTACAATGGTCGGTACAAAGGGTTGCTACACAGCGATGTGATGCTAATCTCAAAAAGCCGATCGTAGTCCGGATCGCAGTCTGCAACTCGACTGCGTGAAGTCGGAATCGCTAGTAATCGCGGATCAGAATGCCGCGGTGAATACGTTCCCGGGCCTTGTACACACCGCCCGTCACACCATGGGAGTTTGTTGCACCAGAAGTAGGTAGTCTAACCGCAAGGAGGACGCTTACCACGGTGTGGCCGATGACTGGGGTGAAGTCGTAACAAGGTAGCCGTAGGGGAACCTGCGGCTGGATCACCTCCTTAACGAAAGATTGACGATTGGTAAGAATCCACAACAAGTTGTTCTTCATTGATGTATCTGAGGGTCTGTAGCTCAGTTGGTTAGAGCACACGCTTGATAAGCGTGGGGTCACAAGTTCAAGTCTTGTCAGACCCACCATGACTTTGACCTAGATTGAATCAATCAAGTTACAGGAATTGAAGATACATCGAATCACAGATGATAAGCTGGGGACTTAGCTTAGTTGGTAGAGCGCCTGCTTTGCACGCAGGAGGTCAGGAGTTCGACTCTCCTAGTCTCCACCAAATTTCAAGATCAGAAAACTTAAAGCACTGCTTTAAGGCTTTTCCTTGAAATTTAAGCAAACAGCTATGCTGTGCGCAGGCACACATATACTGGAGCTTTAAGCTAAAGATTACAGAATTTAGTAAATAGGTTAAATCGTAAAGATTTAATGATTTATTAAATTCTGTGATTTATCACAGTGAACTACTCGCTGACGAGGCGGTAGGAAATCATTAACAGATTGGCAAAATTGAGTCTGAAATAAATTGTTCAACTCATTTAATTCAAGATTGACAGTAATGCTTCGGTGTTACGGTTTAATTACGAATTGAAATGAGCACTAGCAAATTAACTGAATCAAGCGTTTTGGTATATGAATTTAGATTGAAGCTGTACGGTGCTTAAGTGCACGAGACTTTGAACTGTAGATTAAATAGATCATAGATTATTTATTTAATTGTCTTAATCCTACTTGTAGGGATTAACGACTGTTTGGGGTTGTATAGTCAAGTAATTAAGTGCATGTGGTGGATGCCTTGGCAGTCAGAGGCGAAGAAAGACGTGATAGCCTGCGAAAAGCTCCGGGGAGGCGGCAAATATCCTTTGATCCGGAGATGTCTGAATGGGGGAACCCACCTACCTTAAGGTAGGTATTGCAACATGAATACATAGTGTTGCAAGGCGAACGAGGGGAAGTGAAACATCTCAGTACCCTTAGGAAAAGAAATCAATTGAGATTCCCTCAGTAGCGGCGAGCGAAAGGGGAAAAGCCCATTAAGTTATGTGTGTTTTAGTGGAATGCTCTGGGAAGTGCAACCATAGTGGGTGATAGTCCTGTACACGAAAGGGCACACATAATGATGACGAGTAGGGCGAGGCACGTGAAACCTTGTCTGAATATGGGGGGACCATCCTCCAAGGCTAAATACTCCTGACTGACCGATAGTGAACCAGTACCGTGAGGGAAAGGCGAAAAGAACCCCTGTGAGGGGAGTGAAATAGATCCTGAAACCGCATGCATACAAGCAGTGGGAGCCGACTTGTTCGGTGACTGCGTACCTTTTGTATAATGGGTCAGCGACTTATATTCAGTAGCGAGGTTAACCGAATAGGGGAGCCGTAGAGAAATCGAGTCTTAATAGGGCGTATAGTTGCTGGGTATAGACCCGAAACCGGGTGATCTATCCATGAGCAGGTTGAAGGTTGGGTAACACTAACTGGAGGACCGAACCCACTGTCGTTGAAAAGCCAGGGGATGACTTGTGGATAGGGGTGAAAGGCTAATCAAACTCGGTGATAGCTGGTTCTCCCCGAAAGCTATTTAGGTAGCGCCTCGGACGAATACCATTGGGGGTAGAGCACTGTTTCGGCTAGGGGGTCATCCCGACTTACCAAACCGATGCAAACTCCGAATACCAATGAGTACTATCCGGGAGACAGACTGCGGGTGCTAACGTCCGTAGTCAAGAGGAAAACAATCCAGACCGCCAGCTAAGGCCCCAAAATCATAGTTAAGTGGGAAACGATGTGGGAAGGCATAGACAGCTAGGAGGTTGGCTTAGAAGCAGCCACCCTTTAAAGAAAGCGTAATAGCTCACTAGTCGAGTCGGCCTGCGCGGAAGATGTAACGGGGCTAAAACTATGTGCCGAAGCTGCGGATGCATAATTTATTATGCGTGGTAGGGGAGCGTTCTGTAAGCCGAAGAAGGTGTATTGAGAAGTATGCTGGAGGTATCAGAAGTGCGAATGCTGACGTGAGTAACGACAAAACGGGTGAAAAACCCGTTCGCTGAAAGACCAAGGGTTCCAGTCCAACGTTAATCGGGGCTGGGTGAGTCGACCCCTAAGGCGAGGCCGAGAGGCGTAGTCGATGGGAAATTGGTTAATATTCCAATACTTCAGTGTAATGCGATGAGAGGACGGAGAAGGTTAAGTCAGCCTGGCGTTGGTAGTCCAGGTGAAAGGAAGTAGGCATGCATCTTAGGCAAATCCGGGGTGCTCTATGCTGAGATCTGATAGCAAGCTGTACTTGTACAGTGAAGTGGCTGATACCCTGCTTCCAGGAAAAGTCTCTAAGCTTCAGTTACACTGGAATCGTACCCGAAACCGACACAGGTGGTCAGGTCGAGTAGACCAAAGCGCTTGAGAGAACTCTGCTGAAGGAACTAGGCAAAATGGTACCGTAACTTCGGGAGAAGGTACGCTGTTGACGGTGATGGGACTTGCTCCCTGAGCGGTTGACAGCCTCAGAAACCAGGCCGCTGCAACTGTTTATTAAAAACATAGCACTCTGCAAACACGAAAGTGGACGTATAGGGTGTGATGCCTGCCCGGTGCTGGAAGGTTAATTGATGGGGTTAGCGTAAGCGAAGCTCTTGATCGAAGCCCCAGTAAACGGCGGCCGTAACTATAACGGTCCTAAGGTAGCGAAATTCCTTGTCGGGTAAGTTCCGACCTGCACGAATGGCATAATGATGGCGGCGCTGTCTCCAGCAGAGGCTCAGTGAAATCGAATTCGCCGTGAAGATGCGGTGTACCCGCGGCTAGACGGAAAGACCCCGTGAACCTTTACTGCAGCTTGACATTGAACTTTGACCTTACTTGTGTAGGATAGGTGGGAGGCTTTGAAACTTGGACGCTAGTCCGAGTGGAGCCGTCCTTGAAATACCACCCTGGTAATGTTGAGGTTCTAACTCTGTCCCGTTATCCGGGACGAGGACCATGTCTGGTGGGTAGTTTGACTGGGGCGGTCTCCTCCTAAAGAGTAACGGAGGAGTACGAAGGTGCGCTCAGCGTGGTCGGAAATCACGCGTAGAGTATAAAGGCAAAAGCGCGCTTAACTGCGAGACCCACAAGTCGAGCAGGTACGAAAGTAGGTCTTAGTGATCCGGTGGTTCTGTATGGAAGGGCCATCGCTCAACGGATAAAAGGTACTCTGGGGATAACAGGCTGATACCGCCCAAGAGTTCATATCGACGGCGGTGTTTGGCACCTCGATGTCGGCTCATCTCATCCTGGGGCTGAAGCAGGTCCCAAGGGTATGGCTGTTCGCCATTTAAAGAGGTACGCGAGCTGGGTTTAGAACGTCGTGAGACAGTTCGGTCCCTATCTACCGTGGGCGCTGGAAATTTGAGAGGATCTGCTCCTAGTACGAGAGGACCAGAGTGGACGAACCTCTGGTGTACCGGTTGTGACGCCAGTCGCATCGCCGGGTAGCTATGTTCGGAAGGGATAACCGCTGAAAGCATCTAAGCGGGAAGCCTACCTCAAGATAAGATTTCCCCGAGGCTTTATGCCTCCTAAAGAGCCGTTGAAGACTACGACGTTGATAGGTTGGATGTGGAAGCATAGCGATATGTGAAGCTGACCAATACTAATTGCTCGTGAGGCTTGACTATACAACACCCAAACAGTTGTATATAAAGCATCAATTGATTTCATATTGATCTAACGATCAAACAAAAACTTGATTTAGTAAACGCTAAACAATAAACTTCAGACCCAATAGCCAACCTGTTAATAACTCATTTGGAACCAAGTAAGGCATTACATGCAAAAGCATCAAGCAAAAGCAATGTAACTAAGACCCGAACAAGTCCATAACAGTTGTGCTGGCGACAATAGCAAGAGTGAACCACCTGATCCCTTCCCGAACTCAGAAGTGAAACCTCTTCGCGCTGATGGTAGTGTGGGGTTACCCATGTGAGAGTAAGTCATCGCCAGCTCATTATTCAAACACCCTCAACTAACGTTGAGGGTGTTTTTTTATCTCTGTATTAAATTAAAAATTATATAAAAAGAAGGCAAAATAAAACCATCTGTGGATGGTTTTAACTCAACTCGAATTGGCTACTTTATTAAGCTGACAAGTCAACATTAAAGTGCATCTTTTAATTTTTTTTGGTGCTGTTTGACTTGTTTCGCATAGCGTTTACCTTGTTTTTTCATTTTTCTATTATTATTGTAGCCTGTAGGCCCTACATTGTAATAGGCTAAAGCTTTAGGCCATTTACCAGACTGATTTTTATAATGATTTAAAATATACGTACCACAGTTGATATTGGTATGTTCGTGGAATAAATCGCCAGGACAAGTCTGCTGCCAATAACGTGGAATAATTTGTGTAAACCCAACTGCGCCTGAAGGTGAAACAGCATAGCCATGATAGTTAGATTCTTGCCTAATAACTGCAGCAACAAGCAGAGGGTCAACATTATGTTGTTCGGCACTTTGTACAATGATTGGTGCTACACGATTTGCTGTATCAGGATGCACAGCGTAGGCCTTTTGAATCCCTGTAGAAAGTTTAGCTGAGCGTTTTGCAAGAGAACCACCTCCTAGTGGAGAGCAAGCTGCTAGCGTTAAAACAGTACAACCAATACTGAATATTTTAATAGATGGATATTTTCTAAAGGCATTAAAAATCATATTAAAACTATGTCTATTCATTCTAGCGTATGTGCATATATGCTGATTTTGATGCGAGCGCTTGACTCAGTCAAGTTATCTGAAGATTTGAATTGTATACTGGTGGCATAATTCAGCGATATAATTTTGTTTTTATAGGGCGATTGGATAAACCAATGGTGTCGGATATAACCTTGGATTTTAATAATGTGTCAAATTGATGACAAGTTTTTTATTTATATAAACTTTTGGAAAAGAAGAAATAAACTGCAATTCTAAGATTAATTAAGAGTACGTACAATATCTGCTTTTGAGTACCTTGAAATTGCGGATTGCATAGGGAGAAAGTGTGCTAGACGTCTTAATACAATTATGTGGTGGTATTGGTCTATTTTTGATTGGTATGACCATGATGACAGACAGTCTAAAAGAAATGGCAGGCGAAACGCTGCGTGTCTGGTTGTCTAAATTTACAGGCTCACCCATCAAAGCTGTGCTTTCAGGCATTGGTTTAACCTTAATTGTACAGTCTTCTACAGCAACGACTTTAGCCACGATCGGTTTTGTAAGTGCAGGGATTCTTACTTTTGCCCAAGCAATTGGAGTCATTATTGGTGCGAATATTGGCACAACCAGTACGGGTTGGATGGTGGCATTTTTAGGTGTTAAATTTTCCATTACCAGTTTTGCATTACCTTTGCTGGGTTTGGGTGCAATGCTCAAATTATTTAGTCAGGGGCGAGTTGCATTATTTGGGATGACACTGGCAGGTTTTAGCCTGATTTTTCTGGGTATTGATATGTTGCAAGTTGCCATGTCAGGTTTTGCAGAACGTGTCGATTTATCAGTATTTTCAAGTCGATCTGTGATTGCGCAACTCAGTTTGGTTTTGGTCGGTATTATCATGACTATTCTGTTGCAATCTTCAAGTGCCGCAATTACCGCGACCTTAGCAGCATTGGCAAGTGGTGCGATTGATTTGCAACAAGCCTTAGGTTTAGTGATTGGACAGAATGTTGGTACGGTAGCAACAGCAATTATTGCTGCAATTGGTTCAACTGCGAATGCCAAACGTACTTCAGCAGTGCATGTGTTTTTTAATATCATTTCAGCCATTTTTGCTTTTATTATTTTAAAACCGCTATTTCTTGAATTGACTCAGAATCAACGTCTTATGGCAACCTGGGACAATGTGGTGATTGTCGCTGCATTCCATACAGCATTCAGTATTTGTGGTACTTTGATTATTTTGCCATTTATGCGTCAGTTTGAAAAACTGATTATGAAAATCATCCCAGATCAAACTCAATCGGTTTTATGTTATCTCGATCAAGCGAGTTTATCTGTGCCCGCCTTGGCTATTCATGCTGCATCAAAGGTGATTTACCATAGTTTGTATGACGTTTTGGTGATGTTGAAACTGGCTATCCAAGAGGGAAGATTGCCATCAAAAGTACGTTTATTGCAGCTCGATGAAGTACTCATTCAAGTCCAACGTTATTTGGAAGAAATGTCAATTTCAGAAAATGAGGCCGATCAACAGCGTTTAATGGCGATGCTTCGTTTGATGGTGTATTTACGTGTTTTACGAAGTGATTTGGAAAATATTACGTTGGCTAAGGAGATACGCACCCAACCCGCAATTTACCAAGTTGGTTTAGATTTTGTGCAAATTCTCGATGAACATTTAAAAGAAGTGGATGATTTTGATGTGTATAAACACGTACTAAGTCTACATACTGAATTGTCTAATTTAAAAAAATGGACAGAAGATCAACGTGCCGAAAACCGTGAAAAAGTGTTGCAGTATACTTCTGTGAATCAACTCAATGCTGCGACAGGTTTAGAATTGTTAGCAGCGCAGCGTTGGTTGGATCGCGTGATTGCGCATGCACAGCGCTTAGCCAACGTCTTGGTCGAGAATTCACGTAAACCAAGTTAATTATTTTAGGATTTTGTTTTGAAGGTTGCTTTAAAATCAAAGCAATAGCCTAAGCAAATTCACTTTTAATCTTAATCAAGTGTATAATTTTGGCATCGTTTTTTTACTATTTTTTTCATGACACCAGCAGCTAAACTTTTAAAAGCCAAGAAAATTCAATTTTCTATACATGAATATGAACATGATCATAATGCTAAAAGTTTTGGTTTGGACGCTGCGGAAAAGTTAGGCTTAGATGTCAAAGAAGTATTTAAAACATTATTGGTCCGTGATGATAAACATTTCTTTGTCGCGATATTACCTGTCCATCACCAATTAAATCTAAAAAAAGTTGCGGCTGCTTTTCTGTGTAAAAAAGTACACATGGCTGATCCTAAAGATGCTGAACGTTTGACAGGTTATTTGGTGGGAGGCATAAGTCCAATCGGGCAGAAGAAACAACTGAAAACGGTGATTGATAGATCCGCTCAACAGCTTACAACTATGTATGTGAGTGGAGGGAAGCGTGGATTGGATATTGGTTTAGCGCCAAGCGATTTGGCAAAAGTTTTAAATGCCAGTTTTGTCGATATCGTAGATGTATAATAAATTGAAATTATATTGTGGGGAGCCAAAGAAAGCATAAAGATACTTATTTTGTTCCGCACCTGGCAGTTAACAACTAAAAAATTTAATCTGATCTCTAAGCAATAAATAAGCCTGTCCAGCGTATCCAGCTCTACTCATTGCGATTGTAGATGATGAATCCAGCAAACAAGCGCATCGTGTTAGAAGCCGCTAAGCGTGTAATTCGTTGACACAAAAAAGAACTTACTGTGCTTGCTTATAAATGAATCTAATAAAATTAACTTTTGTTGTTGCTGTATATTGATTTGCCCTAACTCACGCAAATTTAAAATACAATATATCAGATGAGAAAATTAAAAAAATAACAATAGATATATTTGAATAATATTTATAATAATATATTATAAAAAAATACTCTGTACACGACAAAAATAGATAACTCATTGAAATAATGTCATAATAATTGTTTTCTAACGACGAATACTATGACACATCTCAATGAGTTATATCTTATCTTAAACAAATATCTAAAATGGAACAAGTCACATTTAAAGTGCTTTGCGCTCATCATGCTTGTGATTATTTTAAAGCAAACATGTAATCTTTCTTCTGCATCTAAAGCCTTGCCCATCAAGTGCTTACCACAATCATTTTATCGACGTATGCAGCGCTTCTTTGCAGGTCAGTATTTTGATTATCGTCAAATTTCTCAGTTGATTTTCAATATGTTTTCATTCGACCAAGTGCAACTGACTTTAGATAGAACCAATTGGAAATGGGGAAAACGAAATATTAATATCCTGATGCTCGCAATCGTTTATCGTGGAATAGCGATACCTATCCTTTGGACATTGCTTAATAAACGTGGAAATTCAGATACGAAAGAGCGTATTGCTTTGATTCAACGCTTTATAGCCATTTTTGGTAAAGACCGTATTGTGAATGTGTTCGCAGACAGAGAGTTTATCGGTGAGCAGTGGTTTACATGGTTAATTGAACAAGACATCAACTTCTGCATTCGTGTTAAAAAAACTTCATTGTCACCAATCATTTAGGAAAGAATCATAAAATTAGTGATTTATTTCGCCATCTTAAAGTTGGTCAAATTGAATGTCGTAAACGACGGATTTTGGTTGGTCGGGTGAAACTATATATAAGTGCACTACAGTTAGAAAATGGAGAGCTTTTACTCGTCGTTTCTCCTCAGTTTAATGCCAATGCTATTCAGGATTATGCATTACGCTGGGAAATTGAAACCTTATTCAGTTGTCTCAAAGGACGCGGGTTTAATCTTGAAAATACGCGCTTGACAGACCCTAGACGAGTGAAAAAATTGATTGCGGTGTTAGCTATAAGCTTCTGTTGGTGTTACTTAACGGGTGAATGGCAACATGATCAAAAAAAGTGATAAAAATAAAGAAGCATGGACGACTCTCAATGAGTTTATTTCGCTATGGTTTAGACTATGTTCAAATGGCGATTCAGCGTTTAATTGGTTTTGGGAAAAAAGAAGAGTTTAAGGAAATTTTGGCAATTTTAAGAAGGCAGAACCCTGATAGGATAAGGGTTCTGTGAAATTTGTCGTGTACAGAGAAAAAAATATATTGTTTGGGTGTTAAATATGCATGATTATCTGCTGGCATTAATCGGTGGTGGATTACTTGGTCTTGCCGTCGTGGGTTACTTATATGTTCATGGTCGTATCGCAGGCATTAGTGGTTTATTGGCACAAGTATTAAATCCGCACACGCTATTCAAAACGCCTGCATTGTGGTTTGTGTTAGGTATTTTCATTGTGCCTTTTTTCTACGGCATTGTGGCTCAACCTAAAGTTGAATTGAATGCAAGCCCATTGATGATGATTGTGGCAGGATTATTGGTGGGTTTCGGTACTCGTTTAGGCTCGGGTTGTACAAGTGGTCATGGTATATGTGGCATGAGTCGTTTATCTAAGCGCTCAATTGCAGCAACAGGTACCTTTATGTTAGCTGGCTTTATTACCGTTTATGTTATCCGACACATCACAGGTGCATTTTAAATGAAAAATTTCTTAGCCTTTATTTTTGGTGGTATTTTTTCAGTTGGATTGATTCTTTCTGGTATGTCGAATCCTGAAAAAGTTCTAAACTTTCTCGATCTTTTCGGTACATGGGATGCAAGTCTGGCGTTTGTAATGGTGGGTGCAATTGCGGTTGCATTTATTCCATTTCAACGAGTTATACGTAAAGCTGAACCAAAAACCATTTTAAATGAACCAATTGATTTGCCTAAACAAACTCAAATTGATTCTAAATTGATCACTGGTAGTTTTATTTTTGGTATCGGTTGGGGGATTGCAGGAATTTGTCCTGCGCCAAGTCTGACCTTGATTGGTTTAGGTTATTATCAAGCAATCTATTTTATTGTTGCGATGTTGGTGGGGATTCTCATTCATCGTAAGGTTGCAGGAGCATAAGATGCACGCAGACATTCAGCATTTTTTTGATGAAAATACCAATACATTCAGTTATGTGGTGAGTGATCCTGTGACACGCCAATGTGCCATCATTGACAGCGTGTTGGATTATGATCCTGCATCTGCGACAACTACAACTACTCATGCGGATGAAATCATTGCTTACATCCATAATAATAAATTAACGGTTGAATGGATTTTAGAAACGCATGTGCATGCCGACCACCTGACAGCTTCTCAATATTTAAAAGAGCAGTTGGGTGGTAAAATTGCCATGAGCCATAAAATCTCGATTGTGCAAGAAACATTTAGTGCCATCTATAACTTGGATATTAAATATTTCAATTCACATCAATCGTTTGATTATCTGTTTGCAGATCATGAAGCTTTTACAATTGGTGAATTACAAGCCTATAACATCCCTACACCAGGACATACGCCTGCTTGTTTAAGCTATGTGATCGGTGATGTTGTATTTGTAGGTGATACCTTGTTTATGCCTGATTATGGTACGGCACGTTGTGATTTCCCGAAAGGCAGTGCAGGGCAATTGTTTGATTCTGTGCAAACATTATATGAGTTGCCTGAAGAAACGCGTGTGTTTTTATGCCATGACTATTTACCAGAATCACGTGAACAATTTGAACATCAAACACTGCTCAAAACTCAAAAAGAGCAGAATATTCACATTCATACAGGGGTAAGCAAAGCTGAATTTATTGAAATGCGAACCCAGCGTGATGCCACTTTAACGATGCCTAAATTGATTTTACCATCTATTCAAATCAATATGGATGCAGGTAAGTTTCCACAACCTGAGGCCAACGGCATTCGTTATTTGAAGTTGCCTTTGAATTATTTGAAATAAAATTTTAAGATAATTTCATCTTATATACTATTGCTTTGACTTATACAAATAGCCTAAGCAATATTATAAGTTTATCTATGAAAAGCACATATAAAATTTGATTTATAAACTCAAAACTCATTAAATAGATTAATCATTTGTATTCAAGTTTAGAGTTTATTTTATGTTGTTAAATTATCAAATCACGCAAAATCAGCCTGAATCTACGTTGCCACCTTTGGTTTTTATTCATGGTTTATTTGGTAGTTTGAGTAATTTAGGCATGCTCGCACGTGCATTTCAAGAACAGCGTACCGTAATTCAATTAGATGTACGCAATCATGGTAAGTCTGCACACCGTGATGACATGAATTATGCAGTAATGGCACACGATGTTTTAGAAACGCTGAATAGTTTGAATATTGAACATTTTTCTGTAGTTGGGCATTCAATGGGGGGCAAGGTTGCAATGACTTTAGCACCTCTAGCAGCAGAGCGTTTACAACAATTGGTTTTATTGGACATTTGTCCTTTTGCTTATCCTGAAAATCGTCACGATCAAATTTTTACCGCTTTGTTTGCTGTGCAAGATGCACAAGTTGAAGGCCGCCAAGCGGCGATGGAAATTATGCGTGAGCATCTTCATGAAGAAATGGTCGTGCAATTTTTAATTAAGTCATTTAGCAAAGGGCAATGGCTATTTAACTTAAATGCGTTACATGAACATTATGCAGAAATTTTGTCATGGCAGACGGTGCATAGTGATGTTGATACTTTATTTATTCGTGGTGGTAATTCGCCTTATATTGAGAAGCCTGAGCATTATGCTGCCATTCAAGCACAGTTCCCGCATGCGAAAGTTGAAACTGTCGCGCATGCAGGGCATTGGTTACATGCTGAAAAAACCGCAGAAGTATTGGCATTAATGACGGAGTTTCTAGATTAATCTTGTCGCGCAGTTTGTAGTACTCAATGATCTAAAATGATCCCTATTTTTAATTCAATTTTTAAGCCAATACTACATTTGGAGTATTGGTTTTTATTCGGACTAATTTGCATAGATTAATGGTTTAGCTTTTATCTTGAGCAATAAAAAAGAGCTGATGTTGAATCATCAGCTCTTCATTTTAAACATGAGCAAACTTAAATTGCTTATGCTTTTTCTTCTTCATTGCCAGCAAGTTGCTTCAGCAAATGCTTTTCAAGGTAGTGAATATCCATCGCTTGTTTGCAGAAGTTTTTATCTTGCAGAATCAAGTCCTTGTGCAAAGGAATATTGGTTTTAATTCCTGTTAAGATGGTTTCATCCAAGGCTTGACGCATGCGCGCAATACTGGTTTCACGATCTTTACCATGTACAATCAGTTTAGCAATCATTGAGTCGTAATACGGCGGAATGCTATAACCTTGGTAGATGTGTGAATCTACACGAACACCTGCACCACCTGGGGCATAGAAGTGTTCAATTTTACCCGGTGAAGGTAAGAAAGTGATTGGGTCTTCTGCGTTAATACGACATTCGATTGCGTGACCACGAATTTCAACCTGATCTTGCTCAATGTTTAAACCTAGACCTGCAGCAATACGCAATTGTTGTTCAATGATATCAATACCTGTCACCATTTCAGTTACAGGGTGCTCAACCTGAACACGTGTATTCATTTCAATGAAGAAGTATTCATCATCTTCAAATAAGAATTCAAAAGTGCCTGCACCACGGTATTGCATTAACTTACATGCATTAACACACGCTTCTAAAATATCGGCACGTGCTTGCTCTGGTAAGTTAGGCGCTGGCGCTTCTTCAAGTACTTTTTGGTGACGGCGTTGTAAAGAACAGTCGCGGTCATAAAGGTGAATCGCGTGACCGTTACCATCAGCCAATACTTGTACTTCTACGTGGCGTGGCTTTTGTAAGAAACGTTCCATGTAGACCGTGTCATCACCAAACCACATTTCTGCATCACGTTGAGCCGCCTGAACAGATTCAAGCAAGGTGTCTACGCGTTCTACAATACGCATACCACGACCACCACCACCAGCCGCAGCTTTTACAATGAGCGGGAAACCAATTTCTTTGGCTTCAGCTAAAGCATTGTGTGGTGTAACGGCATGTGCTGAACCAGGTACAGTCGGTACGCCAGCTTTACGCATTGCAGTAATTGCAGAAACTTTGTTACCCATTAAGCGAATATGCTCAGGGCGTGGACCAATGAAAATGAAACCCGAACTTTCTACAATTTCAGCAAATTCGGCATTTTCAGCAAGGAAACCATAACCAGGGTGAATGGCATCTGCACCTGTAATTTCTGCTGCAGTAATAATTGCAGGAATATTTAGGTAACTTTCGCTGCTCGCACCCGGACCAATACATACAGCTTCATCACAAAAGCGTAAGTGCATCAGGTCTTTATCGGCATCTGAATAGATACCCACGGTTTTGATCCCTAAAGTTTTGCAAGCTCGGGTGATGCGCAGGGCAATCTCACCACGGTTTGCAATTAAAACTTTTTGCAACATTGTGAATCCCCGAGGTGTTAAGCGCGGTAGCGAAAGAGTGGTTGACCAAATTGAATCACTTCGCCATTTTTAACTAGAATTTCTTCAATCACCCCACTTTGAGTTGCTTCAATTGGGTTCATGATTTTCATTGCTTCGATAATACCAAGCGTTTCACCAGCAGAAACAGTTTGACCCACTTTAATGAATGGTGCTTCACCTGGGCTTGGTGCTGCATAGAACACGCCAACCATTGGAGAAGTTTCAACTGCACCACGTGGTGAAGATTTAGGTGCAGATGGTACTTCTGCAGAAGGTGCAGGCATTGCAGGAACTGCTGCCGCCACTACTGGATTTCGACGAGTTAATGCAATCGACTGATCGCCTTCTTTAACTTCAATCGCTTGTAAGTCAGATTCAATCATCAAATCGATGAGTTTCTTGATTTTACGAATATCCATGGACAGTATCCCTAGTTTAACATTGTGTAGTAGATTGAATTTTTTCAAGAACAAAGTCGAGTGCTGCGGCATAGCCTTTTGCGCCTAAACCGCAAATTACACCAACGGCTTTGTCTGATAAATATGAATGATGTCTAAACGCCTCGCGTGCATGCACATTCGACAAATGGACTTCAATAAATGGAATAGCGATCCCTAACAAAGCGTCACGTACCGCAACAGAGGTATGTGTCAATGCAGCAGGGTTAATAATGATATATTGTGTGCCATCTAACGCGGCTTGATGAATTCGGTCTACAATTGCGCCTTCCCAATTACTTTGGAAAGTATCTATAGAAATTGATGCTTTTTGCGCTTGTGAAATGAGCTGTTGATTTATATCCTCAAGAGTGAGGTAACCATAAACTTCGGGTTCACGCTTTCCTAGCAAATTTAGATTCGGTCCATGAATAACCAAAATGGTCGAACTCATTCCGCTTGCTCCAATAAATAATTGCAATAATACTTTGCAAGATGTCTGCAAAGTTTGCTAATTATGGCATAAAATTCCACATTTTTTTTGTAATTTGTTTAATTTGACGTAGAAAGCGTGTGCCAAAATGAGGCTCTATAATGAAAACTTTGCAGGGAATTCGCAATGTTAAAAAATTACATTTTTAGTTTTTTTTGCTAATATTTATATTCTAAAACAACTGACCAAATCTATTCATTTGTTTTCTGTAACGACTGAGCAAGCGACTAACTTAAAGAGGTTTGATTCGGAATGCCAAAGCCAGCAAATAATCAACATCAATTTCACATTTCTTTATAGCATGATATTTCATTGTCATTTATAAAAAATACTTTCTCCATTTTTTTTAGTTCATGCAAAGTTGATGACCACATAAACCGCAGTAGATCAGTTGATATGTTTTATAATCATCGTTCAAGCGGAAATGGATTCGATAGAAAGCTTATAGCAACAACAAGATATTTTAAAAATCTGACTTTATTTAAATAAAACATAAGTTTAAGTTGAATATTTTGATTGATGTATTTATCTATATTTTAGGCTGTCATGGGTACTTGCGCTGTGTATTAGATTTTGAGTGTGGCGCAGTTGGTTTTATAAACGCTTTAATTAAGTTGTAGATTGATCACAAGACCATGCACATGCACGATCTGCACGGATATCTACCTCATTTAAAAATATGACGTGGTATCGAACAAAAAAACGGTGATGAAAGTTTCAGCAATTTTTTTCTAGCCAATGTTCTTCTACTCAATAGCCCGCAGCATCTACATCATAGATAAAATTTTAGAACGCATTGACCTTTTATTTCAAAAATCACCTTAAAAATGGCGTTATCGTAAAGTAGAGCAATATGTTCGGTATTGGCAAAAGTTAAGTGATCTTGTTCTGAATCTTGCTTTATTTGCTGTTAAAGCTCAGAAAAGCTTAGTCAGTCTGTTGTTTCTCGGCTGTATCTTGGGTAGATGTGTTTTGATTCAATATCAATTGACTCAGTTGCACATGCGTTTTAATCGCCATCAACGGCGTGTGCAGTTCATGCGCCGCAAAGACTGCGGTATATTTCATGTTGTTTCACCATCAAGCCGATTAGAACCTGAAGGCAATACTTTATATAATGGTATATTGTATTTTTGTATATTAATTGGGTAACTTTGCTCAAACTCAGTAAAACTGTATTTATAGCATTATCAATTCATCTAAATCACTTTATAATGTTGTCGCATATTCTGGAGTCGCTGTTATTACCGCTGCGCTAACTTCAAACCTTTTTTAAGTCTAATTCTCCTCCTTGATTCGGCTTATAAATCAATATTCTAATTTTTTGTGTCTGAGTAGGCACAGACAATAGGTGCCTACATGGAAATTAAAGTCAATTATTTAGACAACTTGCGTCTTGAAGCTAAATTTGACGATTTTACTGTCATTGCCGATCAGCCCATCCGTTATAAAGGTGATGGCTCTGCACCAGGCCCATTTGATTATTTCCTGGCGTCATCAGCATTGTGTGCTGCATATTTCGTGAAGGTTTATTGCCAGTCACGTGATATTCCGACTGATAACATTCGTTTATCACAAAACAATATTGTCGATCCTGAAAACCGTTATAAACAAATTTTTAAAATTCAGGTGGAATTACCTGCAGATATTTCTGAAAAAGACCGTCAGGGTATTTTACGTTCCATTGATCGTTGTACTGTTAAAAAAGTGGTACAGACTGGCCCTGAGTTTGTGATTGAGCAAGTCGAAAGTATTGATGCCGATGCGCAAGCTTTGCTGATGCCAAACTTGACTTCATCTCATGCGACTTTTATTGAGGGTAAAGATTTACCGCTTGAAGAAACCATTGCCAATATGTCGGGTATTTTGGCAGATTTGGGCATGAAAATTGAGATTGCCTCATGGCGTAATATCGTACCAAATGTCTGGTCATTGCATATTCGTGATGCGCAATCGCCAATGTGTTTTACCAATGGTAAAGGTGCGACCAAAGAAAGTGCGTTGGCATCTGCTTTAGGTGAATTCATTGAGCGTTTGAACTGTAACTTCTTCTATAACGATCAGTTTTGGGGCGAAGAAATTGCCAATGCCGAGTTTGTGCATTATCCAAATGAAAAATGGTTTAAGCCTGGCCCAAATGGTGAATTGCCTAAAGAAATTTTAGATGAATATTGCCTAGAAATTTATGACCCTGAAGATGAATTGCTTGGCACACATCTATATGACACTAACTCAGGCAATACTGAGCGTGGTATTTGTTCATTGCCATTTGTACGTCAATCCGATGGTGAAACGGTATATTTTCCATCAAATTTAATTGAAAATTTATATTTAAGTAATGGGATGAGTGCAGGCAACACGCTTGCAGAAGCTCAAGTGCAGTGTTTATCTGAAATTTTTGAACGTGCAGTCAAGCGCGAAATTATTCAGGAAGAAATCTGCCTACCTGATGTGCCGCAAGAAGTTTTGGCGAAATATCCAAGTATTGTGGCAGGTATTCAGGCTTTAGAAGAGCAAGGCTTCCCCGTATTGGTGAAAGACGCATCTTTAGGCGGTCAATTCCCTGTCATGTGTGTGACCTTAATGAACCCACGTACAGGCGGTGTATTTGCTTCGTTTGGTGCACATCCTAATTTTAAAGTGGCTTTAGAGCGTAGCTTGACCGAGTTATTGCAAGGGCGCAGTTTTGAAGGTCTGAATGACTTGCCACAACCAACGTTTAGCAGCAATGCAGTTACAGAGCCAAATAACTACGTTGAACATTTCATTGATTCTAGTGGTGTAGTGTCTTGGCGTTTCTTTAGTGCGCAGGCAGATTTTGAGTTTGTAGAGTGGGATTTCACCAACAATGGTCAATATAGCAATGTAGAAGAAGCCGAGGCTTTATTTGCGATTCTGGAAGAAATGGGCAAAGAATCCTATATGGCGATTTATGAACATTTAGGTGCGACTGCTTGCCGAATTTTAGTCCCTGATTATTCAGAAGTGTATTTGGTGGAAGACCTGATTTGGGATAATACCAATAAAGCTTTGCTGTACCGTGAAGACATTTTAAATCTGCACCGTTTGGATGATGCGCAACTTGAAGCTTTGGTTGAGCGTTTGGAAGAATGTGAGCTAGACGACTATACCGAAATCAAAACTTTGATTGGCATTGAGTTTGATGACAATACCGTTTGGGGACAACTCACTATCCTTGAATTAAAACTGTTGATTTATTTGGCATTAGAACAGTTTGAAGAAGCGAAAGATTTAGTCGAAGCATTCTTACAATACAACACCAATACCGTAGAACGTGGCTTATTCTATCAATGTATGAATGTTGTGCTTGAAGTTATTTTAGATGATGAAATGGATATTGCCGATTATGCTGTCAATTTCCGCCGTATGTTTGGCAACGAACGCATGGATGCGGTCATGGGTTCTGTTGATGGTACTGTACGTTTCTATGGTCTCACCGAAACCAATATGCAGCTTGAGGGTTTAGATCGTCACTTACGTTTAATCGACAGCTACAAAAAACTGCATAAAGCACGTGCTAAGTTTGTCGGACTAAATGAAGGTTGATATTGCTTAAATCAGATCATGTTCATCCAAATAATCATCACAAGAAGATGGTTGTTTGGATGAACGGTTTTATAAATATCCTTTCTTGATGTAACTGAAGTATATAGAAGCGCAATCAAAGACGAATCAGATCACAACTAAAGAAGCACTAATCGCCAAGTGCCAATAAGCCTTCCCAGCTAAAATAATTAGGGCTTAAATGGCTGCGCTGCATTGCCCACGTGCGGTCTTGTAATTTACATGCGCCAATAGCAAGTTTTTGCATACCATATTTATTTTTCACGGTATCTAATACCTGCTGTAATTGTTCCTGTTTTTCAATGACGTGCGTATCTGCAAGTAGGTCGGGAATATAGCCTTGCTTTGGCTCAAGTCCTGTTAAAATCACACCACATTTTTTAAAGACAATGCCTTCTTGAAATAGGGTAGAGATATGCTTCATGATGGCTTTGTTCATGATTAATGCAGAATCTGTTGGTTCATTAAAGGCAATAGTCACCGATTGATTGTAAAAAGCTTGGCGCTGATCAAAACGACTGGATTGCGCAAAAATAATCATACAGGAACATAAGCTTTTTTCTGCTCTAAGCCTTTGCACAGCAGATTGTAAATAATCGCTCAGTGCTTCCGAAAGTGCATGAATGTCGGTGACTCGTTGTCCAAAAGAACGTGAGCTGATGATTTGCTGTTTACTGGCTGTGGTTTGTTCCAGTTCAATACACGGCGTACCTGTTAGTTCCAATATGGTTTTTTTCATTAAAATTGAAAATTTACGTTCCATGTGTTCAGGATCACTGATCGCTAAATCAAATACAGAATGAATCTTTAAAGCATGCAGTTTTTTTGCAAGTTTTCGGCCCACGCCCCAGACTTCATCAACATCAATGAGTTGAAATAAGGCTTCTTTGCTACATAAATCCATATCTATTAAATTGCACACGCCGTTGAAATAGCTATTTTTCTTGGCAATATGATTGGCCAGTTTTGCTTCAGTTTTACTGTGACCGATACCCACACAGACAGGTAGAGCCAGCCATTTCCATAAAGTTGCTTTAATTTCTTGTGCCAATTCATTTAAATCGGTTTGAGAATACGAACTCAGTTCAATAAAGGTTTCATCAATTGAATAAATTTCAATGTCTTTGGCACTAACAAACTGTTGAATCGTATTATTAAAACGTCTGGACATTTCTGCATAGAGAGCATAGTTACTCGAAAAGACGGCAATATTGTGTTGTTTGATCTGCTCTTGAATTTGATAAAAAGGCACAGCCATTTTTATACCGAGTTGTTTGGCTTCTTCGGAACGTGACACCACACAACCATCGTTATTGGACAAGACCACCACTGGACGATGATTCAGATGTGGTTGAAACAGCCGTTCACAGCTCACATAACAATTATTGATGTCAATCAGCGCAAAAATTTGCTTTAAAGGTTTCATGAATATTCTGCTTATTTGGCTTTTATTATGGTGTGCGGGTTTAAGCCATCAGGTTTTTTAAGTTCCAAGTCACCACGGCAAAGACCTCAAATGTTTGCCCATCTTTCAAATAAATACTGTCATAGTCAGGGCTTTCAGCTTTGAGCCAAGCATCAGGCAAAGTAGCAGGGTCGTAGTCTTCACCAAAATGTTCCACCAACTCACTTTTGGACATTTTGGCGGTAATCATCAAGCGTTTAATGGTTAAGTCTTTTTGGTCAATTAGGGCCACTACAATGCTGCGGTGTTTGGCTTCTTTGCTGCGATCTACCAATACAATATCGCCGTATTCAAGCCCTGCATTTACCATAGAGGTGGTGCGTACCACATTTAAAAAGGTCGCATTTTCATTGGAAATGAGATATTCATTCAAATCAATATTTTTATCAATAGAGTCTTGAGCAGGTGAAGGAAAACCTGCAGGAATGGATTCGACAGCAACCGGTAGCGGTAAAACGGTACGTTTGCAAACAGGCTGAAAGTCATATTCTTTTAGCAACTCTATCTGTTCTAGAATGGCATTCAAGGTTGGGCTAGGCTTACCATCCATACCCATGATTTTTTGTAATGACGCCCAAGCAGCATCAGAGAAGTAAATAGGTAACTTCTTAGACATGAGATTACTCCTACGCAACGAGGCGTGTTTGAAGTGAAATTTGATGTGTTGATAGCATAGCTGAAAATGTGAATAAGATTCAATCTGCCTGCATGGTTGATTGCTAGATATAGATAACACTCTACGATTGCATAGCTATACAAACACAATCCTTTAGGTTAGGATTTTTCTATTGCAGCAGCATATTTAAAGATTGGCGTGCATGTTGTTGAAGATATTTATTTATCGAATGAAAAAGTTGAATCTTTGCTGTTGGGATGCATCAATGCACAACTTGAACCTGAGTTTTTGATGCAGGATTTCATTAAACATCAGGGCTGGTCTTTGGCTGAATGTTTTAAGCAAAATACTGAACATGAAATTGACTTTGCGCAAATCAATTGACCGATTAAAGTCAAAGCAGAATATCAAAATCATCGTTTAAAACGTCATTTTCTGGTTGAATTTCATCTGACCACGACGCTTTTTTTTAATTACGAAACAGAAAAAAATAGTATGACTTACTCCTACATGATAAAAGATTTTTATCTGACCGATAATATTTTTTATGATGCCTATACAGGAGAAAATTTGCAGGCTTGATAGAAGTGAACTCATTATCATGGTATGCAGATTATAATTTGCCTCACTCACAAAATATGGTGTCTTTTGTGAGTGAGGCTGCTTATTACACTGGTTTAGGATTTAGATCAGATTGTAGATGAAGTGAATTTGCATTTGCGACAAGCTAAGACCGTTAATTAAATAGCTCTGCATCCATCTAAAAATGATTGTTGGACGTGGATGACGGGGAATATACGATTACACAATGCTGATTAGGTTAAGGAATATTGCAAATGACCACAATCACACCTAATTTAGGTCATGGCATGGGCAGTGACTGGGAAAATAAAGATTGGGTTCATATTACAGTTCCAGAATTACACCACCTGCAATCGTATTATCCATGTTTGCAAGGGAGTGTTCAGATTCTGTGGTGTAGTCCACGCCCATTTTCTTCGGCAGTGTTGGTTGAAGTCATGCAGGCTTTAGCCAGTACATGCCAAACAAATTTTTACTCATATTTTATTAAGCGTAGCCATCGTTCATTTCGTCGCGCCCAAGATATTTTACAAGAGCATGCTGTTTTACAACATTTAGCCAGTAAAAATATTCCTGTTGCGACATTAATGACCTCTAATTGCGGACAAACCGCTTTAGAAGTGGGCGATTGGACTTATGAGGTTTATGAAAAAGCAGCTGGCTTTGATTTATATATCGATCAGCAATCGTGGACGCCTTTTTTCTATACGGAACATGCCGCCAAAGTGGGGAGTTTGCTTGCGAAACTACATATCGCCATGCAGGATTTTCCTGAGTTACACGGCAGATCGACTCGTTATTTGGTCTCGAATCAGCAGCTTTTAGAAAGTGAAAGTATTGTAACGGCTATTCAGCAACGTATTGATAATAGCCCTGAATTGAGTCGTTATTTTGCCGATAAAAACTTAGATGCCGTTTTTTTAGAGCGCATATTTCAGACGCATCTTAAAATTAAGCATGTATTGCAGCAGGCGACTAAAATTTGGACACATAATGATTTGCATGCTTCCAATTTGTTTTGGTCTACGCAAAGTGCCGATGCCAATATTACAGCGGTGATTGATTTTGGCTTATCGGATCGAAATTCAGCGCTGTACGACCTTGCGATAACGATTGAGCGTAACTTTATAGATTGGCTGGCTTTAGAACATACGTCACAAATTAATGTTGATGAAGCGGGTTTAAGCGCGTTTTTACAAGTGTATTGTGCAGAAATACACCCACAACAAGACTTTAGTATTTTGCCAGAACTGCTAAAAATTGTGCATTTGGATTTCGCATTTTCAGAACTTGAATATTTTGTCGGGATTACCCAAAACCTGAAACATGCCGATGCTGCTTATTATGATTGGATTGTTGGACATTTAAATTGGTTTTTTACAGAGCAAGGACAGCAATTTATCCAGACTTTTACTCGGTTCCTTCAACGCGAATTGTCATAATCTGTACAACTAAATGCCTCAAGCATCACCACTTTTTTAATGCAAGATTTTGTATGTACAATTGTAAATTCAAACAGAATATATTCACTGCGCCTTTAAAAATCTTCATTCTGTCAGCGCTGTGTTGAGAACCTTGGGTTGATGCAGAAAATGGTATTCAATAATTTGATACGATTGTCATCACAGCCAATGAAACCACGCCGTATTTTAGTTTTACAGTAAAGACTGAGGGTTTGCGTACAGATTGTTTACAAAAAGCGCCTGCCTCTATTTCTGTTATTACTGCAGATGCGATTGTCGATCAATTTAATTTATGGTTTGAATGTACAACATAGCTCTGCTGCTGGAACAGGAGTACATTTAGAAATATTTCAACTGCCAATCATCACTATAACTGCTGAAAAGCAGGATGAATGTCATTCTTCATCTCAAGCGATTACACAGTTCAAGCACAATTGACTAGGTCTTAATTGAGAAGTGTCCGTTTTAATTGGGGGCTATTACACAACATCAATTCACTGACAACCTACGTGTTAATGCTAACTGAACCGTACTGGGTTTGTCGGATAGTCTCTCAGAATATTGACTCTCCGACAAACCCGGTACAGTTCAACTGGATTTACAACAGGCATTCAGCTAAATAAAACGTTAAATCTAAAAGACCCAAAATTTTTGGTTCTTTGCACTTTAGCGTGAAGATTGTTACGATATGGACTCATCCATGAGATAACCCGCACATGAGCGCTACCAAGAAAGCAGACAAGTAAGCCGCAGCAACCTTCGTTTTCGGTTGTTGCGGCGTTCTCAAGAACCTAGTTGCTCTGCAAGAGCGCCGCCAAATTCTTAACTTAAGGAGATGGCTTCGTGCGCTCAAAAGATTTTTCTTGGCGGTATTCTCTTCCCGCCACGCTATTGCTGTTATCACCATTCGATTTGCTGGCGTCACTGGGCATGGATATGTACCTGCCCGTGGTGCCTTTCATGGCGGATGCACTTGGGTCCGGTGCAGGGACGATCCAGCTGACGTTGACGGCATACCTGGTTTTGCTTGGAGCCGGACAGCTTCTCTTCGGCCCACTGTCGGATCGGCTGGGTCGCCGCCCCGTTTTACTTGGTGGCGGGATTGCCTATATTGCGGCTTCATTCGGCCTCACCGTAGTTTCATCGCCAGAACTTTTTCTGAGCTTCCGCGTTCTTCAGGCCTGCGGCGCTTCGGCATGTCTCGTTTCCACTTTCGCGACGGTACGCGACATCTATTCGGGCCGTGAGGAAAGCAACGTCATCTATGGCTTGCTCGGCTCTATGCTTGCGATGGTTCCTGCGATAGGCCCACTGCTAGGAGCGCTGGTCGACGCGTGGCTCGGATGGCGCGCAATCTTCGGCTTGCTAGGGATGGCAATGATAGGCGCTGTTATCGCAGCCTGGCGACTCTGGCCAGAGACTCGGCGGCACCGGACGGCAGACCTACAGTGGTCGCAGCTATTGACTCCTGTGAAACACCTGAACTTCTGGCTGTACACGCTCTGTTACAGCGCGGGGATGGGCAGCTTTTTCGTCTTTTTCTCGACCGCCCCCTGGCTAATGATGGGGAGGCAAGGGTTATCGCAACTTAGCTTCAGCTTGCTATTTGCTACAGTGGCCATCGCTATGATGGCTACAGCGCGAATCATGGGACGACTGATTCCCCGGTGGGGAAGCCTGAAGACCTTACGAGTGGGAATGGGGTGTCTGATGGCGGGAGCGCTGTTGCTCGCTGTTGGCGAGACATTGGCACCGGTCTCGGTGCTTGGCTTCATCGCCCCGATGTGGCTCGTGGGTGTTGGTATCGCCACTGCGGTATCGGTGGCACCCAATGCCGCTCTTCGAGGTTTCGATCATATCGCTGGGACCGCTACAGCAGTCTACTTCTGTTTGGGTGGACTACTGTTAGGGATTATCGGGACACTCATTATTACGCTTTTATCGACTGGTACCACCTGGCCGATCATCGCTTATTGCCTCATCCTCGCAACAGCAGTGCTTTGTCTGTCCTGCATCAATCCCAACAGACGCCATCTCAGCCAAGAAGAACATGATGCCTTGGCGCTACAAGGCACCGATAGCGCGCAATCGGTCCATGATCATGACTAGCGCTGATGTTTGGAGCCTGTTCTGGAAGGGCTTTTCGCCAGCGTCTCATGGGCTTCTAGATGAACAGACTTTGCTGATCCGTCTTACACACGACGAGGAGCATACGCCAATTTGTAGCCGATGCGATTGCCCTTGTTTCCTGGTACATGACATCAATTGGCGCCGAGTTCGCGAGTCACCAATTATGCAGTATCGCGTCGAGTTGGATGTACCTGTGCGGCGGCTGCGTTGTCCACAATGCGGTCCAACCAGAGAGCGGATCGATTGGCTACCACCGCGCTCCCGTATTACGCAATCATTGCGCAACTGGATTGAGAAATTAGTACAGATGCTGCCCGTCAGTCATGTTGCCAATCTTTTGGGCTTGCATTGGCATACAGTCAAGACTATTGACATGGAGCGGCTCAAACGTGATTTGCACGAGCCAGATCGAAGTCGATTGCGCCGCCTGATGATGGACGAATTCGCCTTGCACAAGGGTCATCGCTACGCCACGGTGGTCGCCTGTGCCGACACCCAGCAAGTGGTGTGGATTGGCGAGGGCCGCTCGCGTGAGGCGATCCGGCCGTTCTTCGAGTGGTTAGGCGATGCCCGGAACCAGATCGAGGCAGTGGCCATGGACATGAACTCAGCCTTCGATCTTGAAGTGAAGGCCCAGTGCCCCAACGCGGTGGTGGTCTACGACCTGTTCCATGTGGTGGCTAAGTATGGCCGCGAAGTGATGGATAGAGTGCGAGTTGATCAGGCCAATCAACTGCGAGATGACAAGGTCGCCCGCAAGGTGATCAAAAGCAGCCGTTGGATACTGTTACGCAATGCTGACAACCTTGAGCCCGAGCAGGCGGTCAAGCTGGACGAACTCCTGGCCGCCAATGCGTTCTTGACTACGGTGTACGTGCTCAAGGACCAACTTAAGACGCTATGGTTTGCGGAAAGCGAGACGACGGCCAGAAGCGCCTGGCGGGAATGGGCCGGCATGGCCCTCGGTAGCGGAATTGATGCTTTGGTACGATTTGCCAAGAAGCTGGAGCCATATATGGAGGGTATCGTTTCCAGTGCCCTCCACCGGCTGAACACCAGCGTGCTGGAGGGCATGAACAACCGGATCAAAGTCATTAAGCGGATGGCCTATGGATACCGCGACACGGACTACTTCTTCCTCAAGATCCGTGCTGCATTTCCCGGCAAAGTGCGATGAACTAAATTTTTCTGGGTCTTTTTTTATGAGAATAGATAATATTTTAAACAACGGTCACTTCTTGCTGATAAATACAGGATTGCGCAATCTGTTTTTTTTTGGCTGCGGTCATTTCAATATTTTCCCATTTATCCATCTGCTGCAGGAGCCAGATAAAATCATCGACTTTCGGTTCGGCACTTTCCCCAACAAAATTCCGGATGATATTCTTGATCTTGTAAAAGTCATAGACATGCCGCTGGGCGGAACATTCAAACTGAATAATCTGATAGTCTACCAGCATGTCCCATACTTCTGATAAATCACTGCGCTGCTTTAAATCATCCTGCGCTTTTTGTACTGCCTTGACCACTGCCTCTACAGTAAATGGATGCTGTTCTGCCCATTCCTGGGTCATGGCCAAGACTTTATCGGCAACTTTTGGAATGACATTCTGGCTTGCCGCGACGATAAAACTATAGCCTTCAAGTTTGGCCTGAATATTCCAAGGTTCTCCCACGCAAAAGCCATCAAATACCTGTTCTGCGATTCCTTTTACCATGGAAGGCGGTGGAGAGGTCATCAGCTGGATATTCTTGGCCAGTTGTGGATCAGTCAGCGCCAGCCATTCTTTTAAACAGTAATGGTGAATCGAATATTTATAAACATAGGCCAGATTGATGGAATGATTCTGTTGTAAAGCCTGTACCAGTTTCTTTGAGGTATTCTGTTCATCATCCCCAGGCTGGATGCCGAGTTCATAGCACAAATCCTGGCGCAGGCTAATAAAAGCCTGATTCACGCTCAGTACTAGAGGGGTTTGCAAAGCCACCTGTAACTGGTCTGTACCCAGGGCAGCAGCGGGCAGCATGGCAGACAAGCAATGTGCAGCATCCAGAAAGCCATAGGCCAGACGGTCACGCAAACTAGACCAGGAGGCTTCACGGATTAAATTGAT
Source organism: Acinetobacter sp. PW68 (assembly GCF_020982655.1). Classification (NCBI taxonomy): domain Bacteria; kingdom Pseudomonadati; phylum Pseudomonadota; class Gammaproteobacteria; order Moraxellales; family Moraxellaceae; genus Acinetobacter; species Acinetobacter sp. PW68. The sequence continues at coordinate 1,404,098 of NZ_JAHZSX010000001.1, forward strand.
GGTTAATCCTTGCTCAGCAAAATACCCCTGTTTTTCGGCCCAGAGAATGGCAACACAATCAAGTAAAGGAATATAGCCAATATTGAGTTCAGTTTTTTCTAATGTGGACATATGCTTTTCCTTATTGGCCCAATAACAGCTTCTGTGCATCCAGTAAGCGTCTGGCCATTTCACCAATGGTAATCCGGTGACTCATGGCATTTTTACGCAATAAAGCAAAAGCTTGCTCTTCCGTTAATGCATGCAGCTGGATGAGCAACGCTTTGGCTTTATCGATATCTTTACGGTCAATCAGTTTGTCCTGGGTTTCTTTTAAATCATTCAGCAGCTTTTTATGTTTGCGGAATTGTTCAATTGAAATTTCCAGAATGCTTTCTAGTTTGGTGGGATCAATACCATCGACAATATAAGCCGTGATTCCGGCATCAATCGCACTTTTGATGGTGTCTTTATTGGAGTTCTGGGTAAACAGCACGGTCGGAAGTTCATATTGGCTGACACAGCTTTCAATAATATCCCGATGCGGATGATCCATATTCAGCAGGATCACATCTGCATGAATACCCTTAACATGTACCATATTCAGGTCATTCAGGATTAAACAGGCCACCACCTGAAAATCATGTGAAAGTAAGGATTCCTGGATGAATTGGGCGCGCTCCAGATCATCATCAATAAGAGCAATTCGTAATTTGGACATGGAATATTTTCAAGTAAGGCCTAAGGAATATTCAAGCAGGAGTAAAGCAAAAAACATGCCATTAAATTGGTGCATAAAATTCTATTTTTCTGTTCAATTTAGTGCATAGCTTTAGGGATTTCAGCTGATGGCTGATCAAAATGAAGCGTTTAGGTAGATCATCTGCCTGAAACAAGGCATTTTTCTATTAAAAAAGTTGGCACGATTTCTGCATTTATTAAATCGTCAAAGATGACTTTCAATACTAACAACGGCCAACGATGTCCGTTCTGATCGTAATTGCACTTTCAAGGAGTGTGATTGGTATTTCGTTCAGCACAGGATAAATGACATGGTCAGTTGTTCAGCAATACAAAACGCACAAGCGTTTCAACCCTTCCTCCAGCATTACAAAGCGCTGGGTTGCGGTATTTACAACACATTCAATCAGCAGACATATCAATGCCTAGACGTGATATGCGGCTTTTTATCATCTTTAAAAAAACAATAGTTGGAGTGCAGATATGAAAATTCTCATGATTGGGCATGGCATGGTGGGGCATAAATTCATCGAATCTGTACTGGAACAGGCCGGTGATGACATTGAGCTGACCATTTTGGCAGAAGAGCCACATTTAGCTTATGACCGGGTACATTTGACCGAATATTTCAGCGGCAAGTCGGTCAAGGATCTGAGTCTGTGTCGTAGTGATTTTGCCGATGCTTATGGCATTGATTTGCGACTTAATACTAAAGCGGTTGAAATTGATCAGCTCCATAAAACCGTCACCACCAGCCAGGGTGATGTGCTGAGTTTTGACAAGTTGATTCTCGCTACCGGTTCTTATGCCTTTGTGCCACCAATCCTGGGCAATGACCGTCAGAATTGCTTTGTTTATCGTACCATTGAAGATCTTGATGCCATTCGTGCAGCTAGCCTGAATGCAAAAACCGGCGTGGTGATTGGCGGCGGTTTATTGGGTCTGGAAGCAGCAAAAGCACTGCGAGATCTGAATCTGGAAACCCATGTCGTAGAATTTGCTCCGCGTCTGATGGCGGTTCAGATTGATGATCTGGGCGGCCGGGTACTGCGCTCTAAAATTGAAGACCTGGGTGTCAAGGTGCATACTCAAAAGGCCACATCAAGCATTGAAGATGGTGACAGCGCCCAGCATGTAATGAAGTTCGGAGATGGGTCGGTACTTGAAACTGACATCATCCTGTTCTCGGCCGGTATTCGTCCGCGTGATGAACTGGCGCGCCAGAGCGGTCTGCTGTTGGGTGAACGTGGCGGTATCATCATCAATGATTATTGCCAAACTTCACATCCGGACATTTATGCCATTGGTGAATGTGCACTCTGGGACAATAAAATTTATGGTCTGGTGGCACCGGGCTATGACATGGCGCGTATTGCAGCAAAACATGTCCTCGGTCAAGACAGTCATGCCTTCGCCGGTGCAGACATGAGTACCAAGCTGAAACTGATGGGTGTGGATGTGGCCTCAATTGGTGATGCACATGCCATGACACCGGGTGCGTTAAGCTATTTCTATGCCGATGAAGCTGCACAGATTTATAAGAAAATTGTGGTGTCAGCAGATAAGACCAAACTGCTGGGTGCGGTGCTGGTAGGCTGTGCCAAAGAATATAGCGATCTTTTACAAATGATGCTGAATGGTCTGGCTTTACCAGAACAACCAGAAAGTCTGATTATGCCGGGCTTTGATCAGGCCACTTCTAAATCCGGCGGTAGTGGTGTCGATATGTTGCCTGACAGCGCAACCATCTGTTCATGCAATAACGTGTCTAAAGCAGATATCTGTTCTGCGATTGAAGGTGGTGCAACTTCATTGGGTGCGCTGAAAAAATGCACGCAGGCTGCAACGGCATGTGGTGGCTGTGCACCACTGGTAACGCAGGTTCTCAAATCTGAATTACAGCGTCAGGGTGTCACGGTGAACAATCACCTGTGTGAACACTTTGCCTATTCACGTCAGGAACTGTATCACCTGGTACGCGTGCATGAAATCAAGACTTTCTCTGACCTGATTCAGCAGCATGGTCATGGCATGGGCTGTGATATCTGTAAGCCAACGGTGGCGAATATTCTGGCGTCTTGCTGGAACGACTTTGTCCTGAAACCAAGTCATGCCGGCTTGCAGGACAGTAACGATTACTACCTGGGGAATATCCAGAAAGATGGTTCTTACTCCATTGTACCGCGTATGGCAGGAGGTGAAGTTACACCAGATGGCCTGATTGCGATTGGTCAGATTGCCAAAGAATATGGCTTGTATACCAAACTGACCGGTGGTCAGCGTGTCGATATGTTTGGTGCACAAGTGCATCAATTGCCTGAAATCTGGGAAAAACTGATCAATGCCGGTTTTGAATCGGGGCATGCTTACGGTAAATCCTTACGTACCGTGAAATCTTGTGTGGGTAGCACATGGTGCCGTTATGGCGTCGATGATTCGGTTGGCTTGGCGATTTTCCTGGAAAACCGTTACAAGGGATTACGCTCACCGCATAAAACCAAAATGGCAGTATCCGGCTGTACCCGTGAATGTGCAGAAGCACAGAGCAAGGATGTCGGTGTCATTGCCACCGAAAAAGGCTGGAATCTATATGTATGCGGCAATGGCGGCATGAAACCGCGCCATGCTGAACTACTCGCTTCGGATCTGGATACTTCCACCCTAATCAAATATATCGACCGCTTCTTTATGTTCTATATCCAGACGGCGGACCGTCTGCAGCGCACCAGCGTATGGCGTGACAATATGGAAGGCGGTCTGGACTATCTGAAAGATGTCATTGTGCATGATTCACTAGGCATTGCTGCTGAACTGGAAAACCGTATGCAGCATGTGATTGGCACTTATCAGGATGAATGGCGCACCGCGATTGAAGATCCTGAAGTACGCAAACGCTTTAAGACTTTTATTAATGCCAAAGCAGCCGAGCAGAATGACCCGCATATTCAGTTTACGCCTGTACGTGGCCAGATTCGTCCAAAGACAGAAGCTGAACGTGATTTAAACCGTATTCCAGTGGTTGAAGCCTAAATACCACAGTCAGGGAGAATGAAAATGACAATTTTAAAAGACATGAACGAACTGAACTGGTACGAAGTCTGCAATCTGGATGAGATTACCCCGAATACCGGTGTGGCAGCCCTGATTGAAGATCAGCAGATTGCAATTTTTCGCGTGGGTCGGGAGCAGCGGGTGTATGCACTCAGCAATCAAGATCCATTTAGTCTGGCCAATGTCATGGCACGTGGCATTCTGGGTGATCTGCAAGGTGAGCGTGTAGTCGCATCCCCAATTTATAAGCAGCATTTCAGTCTGGTGACCGGCCGTTGTCTGGAAGAACAAGAGCAGAAATTACTGGTATTTCCAACCCGAATTGAAAATGGCAAAGTTCTGGTGAGTCCGACTCCACAAAAGACCTATATTTCCAGTAATGGTCAGAACACAGAGCGTTTAAAACTGGTACTGGTCGGAAATGGGCTGGCGGGCATGCGCTGTCTGGAAGACTTGCTGGATATGGCGCCAGATCGTTATGACATTACCGTGATTGGGGAAGAGCCATGGGGCAATTACAACCGGATCATGTTGTCACCGGTATTGTCTGGTGAGAAAAGCTTTGCAGAAATTATGCTGCATTCAGCCGACTGGTATGCCGAAAAAGGCATTCGATTCATCGCTGGAGATGCTGCCAGCTCTATCGACCGTTCACGTAAGCAGGTTCATACCGAAAATGGTGAAATCGTTGCTTATGATCGTCTGATCCTCGCTACTGGTTCCAAACCCTTTATACCACCAATTTCAGGTGCTGAACTTGAAGGCGTGATTAGCTTCCGGGATATTCAGGATGTTAACCACATGCTGGATTACTGCAAAACCAAGCAAAATGCCGTCGTGATTGGAGGTGGGTTGCTGGGTCTAGAAGCAGCTTATGGACTGAAGCAGCAGGGGATGAATGTAACTGTGCTGCATCTGATGGACCGTATTATGGATCGTCAACTGGATATGAAAGCCAGTCAAATGCTGAAAAAATCAATTGAAGATAAAGGCATCCGAATCATCACTGAAGCCAACACCGAAGAGCTGCTCGGTATAGACGGCCACGTGACTCAACTGCGTTTAAAAGACGGGACAGTGCTGGATGCTGATTTGGTAGTTTTTGCCGTCGGGATTCGACCAAATAAAACTCTGGCTGAACAGGCTGGCTTGCGCTGCAATCGTGGAGTACTGGTGAATGACACCATGCAAACCTATGACCCGAGTATTTATGCAGTGGGTGAATGTATTGAGCATCGTGGTCAGACTTTTGGATTGGTTGAACCCTTATGGGGACAAGCCTTTATCTGTGCGACGCATCTGGCTGAACATGGCCGACTGACCTTTAAGGCACCGACTGTTCCGACCCAACTCAAGGTCAGTGGATGTGATGTCTTCTCGGCCGGAAATTTTGAACCTCAGGATGATTTTGAAGATATCGTGCTGAATGATGAAAAACGTCAAATCTATAAACGGATCATTATCCAGCAGGACAAGGTCATTGGTGCGGTGCTATTTGGCGATACCGAAGATGGAGCTTGGTATGCAGAACTGATTGCAGATCAGACACCGATTAGTAATATCCGCAGCAAACTGCTTTTTGGTCGGGATTTTGCATTAAAAAAGGCAGGGTAATCGGATCAATCTCCCAACCCCTCTTTAAACAAGAGGGGAACCTCTCTCCTTTATTAAAGGAGGGTTGGTGAGGATTAAAGCTTTTGAGACATAGAAAAAATTTAAATCAAACCTGTAAAAGCTAGATATCAGCGTTTTGGTGAAACAAGTGAATTTGGATGATTAAGGAGCGCAGCAGCAATGAATAGTATTCCGGTTATGGAACTACATAGCTCTACTGAATCCCAAATAAAAACCACTCAGACGACCTGTCCTTATTGTGGAGTAGGCTGTGGTGTCATCGCGCACGTAAGCCAAACCTCGATGGGTGAAAAGGTTCAGATTGAAGGCGATGTTCAGCATCCTGCGAACTTGGGCAAGTTGTGTATTAAAGGCAGTCATCTTGCCGATACACTTGGCTTAAAAACCCGGCTTCTACATCCGATAACAGGTCGAAAAGAGCAGCGGCAAATAAGCACTTGGGATCATGCCATTTCAAGTATTGCCAATAAATTTCAGCAATGTATTGATCAGTATGGACGTGACAGCATCGCCTTTTATGTCTCCGGCCAGCTTTTGACTGAAGACTATTATGTGGTGAACAAGTTTGTAAAAGGCTATCTGGGTACTGCCAATATTGATACCAATTCAAGACTGTGTATGTCTTCTGCTGTGGCGGCACATAAACGGGCTTTCGGCGAAGACTTGGTACCGGCCAGCTACACAGATTTTGAGCAGACAGAAATGGTGGTCTTGGTGGGTTCCAATACCGCCTGGTGCCATCCGGTGCTTTATCAGCGCATTATGAAAGCTAAAGAAGAGCGGGATTTATTTGTGGTGGTGATTGACCCGCGCTTTACTGCAACCTGTGAAGCGGCAGACTTACACTTGCCGATTTTACCGGGTCAGGATGTCGCGCTGTTTAATGGTTTGTTGCAGTATCTTCAGCAAAATGGTCATGCCGATCTTGATTTTGTTACGCGACATACGAAAGGTCTGGAGCAGGCGCTTGCCAGCAGCTTGACAGAGTCATCACTTGAAAGCGTGGCAAAACGTACCGGTATTGCTATTGAAAAATTAATCTTATTTTTTCAGAAATTTGCCCAGACCGAAAAAATCATGAGCCTGTTTTCCATGGGCGTAAACCAATCCTCTCAAGGCGTAGACAAGGCCAATAGCATTATCAACTGTCATTTATTGACAGGAAAAATAGGCCAACCCGGTTCAGCACCTTTTTCCATGACCGGACAGCCGAATGCCATGGGTGGACGGGAAGTCGGGGGGCTGGCCAATATGCTGGCCAGTCATCTGGATTTGGATAATCCGCAGCATCAGCAACTGGTGCAGGATTTCTGGCAAAGCCCGGTCATCGCACGGCAGCCCGGATTAAAAGCGGTAGATTTATTTAAAGCGGTGGAAAGCGGGAAAATCAAGGCCATCTGGATTATGGCCACCAATCCGATCGTGAGTTTGCCCGATGCAGATCAGGTTAAACGCGCTCTGGAGAAGTGTGAATTTGTGGTGGTTTCCGATATTTGTCTTGGCACCGATACCATGCAATATGCCGATGTACTGTTACCGGCACTGGGTTGGGGCGAAAAAGATGGCACAGTCACCAATTCGGAGCGCCGTATTTCCCGGCAAAAGGCTTTTTTGCCGGCTCCGGGTGAAGCTAAAGCAGACTGGTGGGCCATTTCTCGGGTGGCTAAAGCTTTAGGTTTTCGCGGTTTTGACTTTAACAATAGCCATGACATTTTTCTGGAACATGCCCGTTTATCTGCCTATCAGAATAGTTCGCTTTCGCAACGTGAAAATACACCCAATTTTCGCTATTTCAACCTGCAAGGTTTAACTCATCTCGGTTTTGCGGAATATCAGAATCTGGCACCGATCCAGTGGCCGGTCTGGGATAAGCAAGAAGTTCATCAGGTTGGTCAACTATTTAGCCAAGGCCAGTTTAGCCATGCAGATGGCAAGGCCAGATTAGTGCCGACAGTTGCCGCCAATCCCATACATGCTATTTCTGCTGAATATCCTCTGATCCTGAATACCGGACGCATTCGCGATCAATGGCACACCATGAGCCGTACCGGATTATCTGCCAGTTTGTCCCAGCATCGTGCCGAACCTTATTGTGAGCTGCATCCGCAAGATGCGCTGAAGTATGGCCTGAAAGATGCCGAGCTGGTCGAGGTGAAATCCGCTTGGGGAAGTTGTGTACTCCGTGTGCAATTTTCACAAAATATGCGACGTGGCCAGATTTTTGCACCGATTCACTGGAACGACCAGTTTGCGTCCGATGCGCGGATTGGAAAAGTGGTGAATCCGGTGGTTGACCCGATTTCTGGCGAGCCAGAATTTAAGCATACTCCGGTGATGATCCAGCCGTTTTATACCCAGTGGCAGGGCGTGTTGTATGTACGGGAAGGCTTTGAACAGCAGATTCAGACCATGATTGAAAATACGGTGTGGTGGAGCAAAATTCAAACCACTCAGGCCATCCGTTATGAATTGGCAGACCGTCGCCGTTTTTCTGACATCACCGGGCAGATCAAGAGCCTGTTAGCCTTTGATGATGAAAGCTTTGAATGGCTGAATCTCGAAGATCAAACGGCGCATATCAGTCATAGTGTGGTGCTTCAGGATGGCCAGTTAATTGCCAGTTTTTATATCGCACCGGCGGCACTATTGCCAGATCGTGACTGGGTGGCTGGCCTGTTTAGACGTGAACGTCTGAGTGCATTGCATCGTAAAGCATTGCTGGCAGGTCAGGCCATGTCGATGGGAAATAGTGAAGGGGCATTGGTCTGTAGCTGTTTTAAGGTCGGCAAGAACCGAATTATTCAAACCATTAAAGATAAAAATATCACGCATGAAAAACAGGTGACTGCATGTCTAAAAGCCGGAGGAAATTGCGGTTCATGTTTGCCAGAAATTAGAGGCCTGATTAAAGCCTGCCAGACGGAGTACATAGAATGAAAAGAAAAGCAGTTAAAACGGTGTCTTATCCGGAAACCGACGTGGTGATTCTGGCCGGAGGTTTAGCGCGGCGCATGAATGGCATCAATAAATTGCTGCACAAATTTGATGATGAAATCCAGCTGATTAAAATCCATCAGCAACTGAAGTCCCGGGCAAGCAAAGTCTGGGTCAATAGCCATCGGGATCACTCTATTTATAAACGGATGATTCCTTCGATTGATTTTTATCAGGACGATGAACCCGGCTTTCATGGACCATTGATGGGCATGAAGAGTGCCTGGTCACATGTACAATCTGATTATGTGCTGTTCGTACCTTGTGACGTGACCTATATTCCCAAAAAGGTCATTTCACGTTTACATCAGGCCTTGCAACGACATCCCTTGTGTGAAGTGGCGGTAGTTGAAATCAATGAAAAGGCATTGTTTCCATTCTGCCTGATGAAACGCAGCAGCTTCCCCACGCTTATCCAACACCTTGAAAATGATCAGCACAGTTTAAAACTCTGTTTTGCTGACATGCACATGCAGCGGGCAAGTTTTAAAAATCGTGCCCTGTTTTTCCACAGCATTAATTCATTTGATGAGCTACAGCAGCATCAACAGCTTAACTTTCTCTAGCGTTTAAAATGCTAAAAGCCGAATTATCATATTCTGGCTCACCAAAATATTGCTTTTTTTTATTTTTCGAACAAAATTTCGGACTAAAAAAGAACAAATATTATCCATTAATATTATTTAAAAATAAATTTGTGCAAAGTTGGAACACTTATTGCTCATTCATTGTGAAGAAATAGGGCAGTAACTCAAGACTGTTAAATAACCGTGCAGATCTCATCATGGACCGCAGCAATGAACAGCATGACAGCTTTAGCACCTCACAGTATCTTTCAGGATCAGTTTGGACGCCAGAAACGTAAGTTGCGGATCTCGGTGACTGACCGCTGTAATTTCAAATGCAGCTATTGTATGCCTGAACATCCGCAATGGATGAATAAAAAAGATTTGCTCAGTTTTGAAGCCCTGTATGCTTTTTGCGAGTTTATGGTGCGACACGGGATTGAGCAGATCCGGGTGACCGGTGGAGAACCGTTGATGCGCCAAGGCATCGTTCATTTTATTGCCTGCTTACAGACATTGAAAGCAATTGGCCTGAAACGTATTTCCATGACCAGTAATGGCCATTATTTAAAAGATTATGCTCAAGCGCTTAAACAGGCAGGACTGGACGATCTGAATATCAGTCTAGACAGTCTTGATCCAAAGCAGTTTCAGCAACTGACCCAAAAACAGTTACAGCCTGTACTTCAAGGTATTTCTGCCGCACAGCAGGCAGGGTTGTCCGTCAAGATAAATAGTGTGCTCATCAAAGGCATCAATGACAATCAGATTATTCCTTTGGTGAAATGGGCACAGTATCAGGCTGTAGAACTGCGTTTTATTGAGTTTATGCCCCTCGATGGCGATCAGAAATGGAATCCGTCTGATGTCATCAGTGAGCAGGACATATTGGATCAACTGAAAACCGAATTTGATGTCCAGGTATCTCAAGGACAAGGCGCCAATCCAGCCCGTGGCTATCTGATCAATGGGCAGCCTTTGGGGATTATTTCTACCATTACCCATTCATTTTGCGGTGATTGTGATCGCCTACGCCTCAATGCCCAAGGCGAATTTTATAACTGTTTATTTGCCAGACAAGGCCTGAACCTTAAGGCAGATATCGAACAACTGGCGCTGGATCATTTCGCCACACAGACATTCCAGCACAAGCTTCACGCTTATATCTGGCATAAAGAAGCCGGCTTCCATGCGATCCAGCAATCACCAATACAAAAGCCGATCCGAAAAATCAGCATGCACAGCATTGGAGGGTAAATATGTCACTCACTCAGCAAAAATTAATTCATATCAAAATAGAAGCCTTCGGTGCGATTGAACGACAAATTCCTGCAGATTTGAGTTTGCAATGCGAGTCTGAAATTCAGGTTTCTGAAGTCCTGAACCAGTTGCTATCAATCTATCCTGATATACAGACCATGCTGGAACGCTGCGCCTGTGCAATCGGTGAAGACATTATTTCCAGACAGAATGTTTTAAATCGGGACAGTACGCTGGTGCTGTTATCGCCGGTAGCAGGAGGCTGAGATGCAACTCAAACCATTAAAACAATTTGCCCGAATCCAGCAGACTGCTTTCAGGATGGAGGATTTTGATGGTATTCAGTATTTTCCGGAATGTGGTGGAATCGGCATCTTTGTCGGAACAGTACGTAACCATCATCAGGGGAAAGCTGTGCGTGCCCTGAAATATACCGCCTATGCGCCTGTGGCTGAAAAAATGATTCGTGAAATTGAACAGCAGATCCAGATCAAATACCAGGTGTCTTATGTGCGGGTAGTGCACCGTATTGGTGAGCTGGAGGTTGGGGAAACAGCCATTATTGCTATGGCTTATGCGGCCCATCGTCGTGAGGCCTTCGCTGCCTGTGAGGAAGCTGTGGAACGGGTGAAGCATGAAGTTCCGGTCTGGAAAGAAGAGTTTTATCTGGATGGTAGTAGCCAGTATGTGGAAGGCTGTTGTATTCGAAAAGATCATGGACCTGAAACTAATCACTCTCATCATGCAGAAGAAGCGCATTGTCACCATCACCATGTAGCAGAACACGCTTGCCAATCACCATCTAATTAAATGCGTTCAATGAGGATGCATAAGATGAATCACTTTAAAACAGATTTTAAAAATTAGCCTGGGATGAATCATGAAAAATGTAGGGATGAAAGCAGAAAGTTACCGTACAGCAATTGCCACTGGAATCCTGCATGCACCGCCACATTGCATTGAGCTGCTACGTAATGGCAATACTGAAAAAGGTGATGCCCTTAAAAGATACACGAAATACTTAAACAATGATCTCAAACGCTGTGTAATCGTCATATAGTTAGCATCTACATTTGATCTAAGCCGAATCAAATTTATTTCTAACTTTTTATTATTTTCCAAGAAAACAATAAAGTTATCAATTTCATTCAAAAAAATCTCAGGTTCATATTTGGAAGACAAAAATGACTCACAGAACAAAGTTGAATATTTCTGATGCCAAAACTCATACCAAAACTTTAGTGCCAGCATATCTGATTGTTGTGTGGCAAAACTTTGAAATCTCAGGACAGTCGTAGAATAGAGTAAAGGATAGAGACAAGGTACTGTAGCTGAAGTATCAAACAATAGAACTATGTGATTTTGATTAGAATACTTTTTTGAAAGTTTAATTGTTTTTACGACAAACATTCTAAGTACCAAGAACTTTATGAAGTAAATAGAATATAAACATAAGTGAACTGAATGTGAAATGTTATTTTATATAAGTGATTGATTTTAAGTTAAGCAAGGAGGTCTATGAACTTAAAGTATCATGTACTCAATTTAACATAATATATATTATACGCAATCAATCGGACACTTTAATGTAGACCATGAACGCTATAAAAATGCCAAAAGCCAAACCTTGAGCAAAACCCAAATTATAAAAAGAATCAGCAACAGCCAAAGCCTGATCTATATATTCTTGTTGCATTCAATGCTCCAGTGATCTTTACAGGCATCTTATTTACGCCTGTTTTAAAAGAATTTCAGATAATCTGTCTTTCATATTCAAAGCTGTATTCAAATCTTGCTCGGACTTAAAAACACCACATTCAACAAAAGCAGTAATTAATTCACCAAAAGCTATGTAATACGCACCACATAAATCATTATCAAGATTACTTATAACTTTCTCGGAAAGCTCATCTAAATACTCTATTGTTGTTTTCAAAGCTAACGCCCTTCGGTTGTTTACTCATTTTTTAAGCTTAACAGACTTCGCTAGTTAAGTTAAAAAATCGAGTTAAATTGAGCCCTCTATCTGCGCTTGTTCCATCTTTGCAGCTTCCTGAATATCAGGTTGACTAAGTTGCGTATTATTTGTTTGATTAGGTATTGAAGCATTGTTTTGCACCTGTTGCGGTTGCTTGAAATAGTCGAATGGTCGATCTCCATGTTCTACAACACGTTGACAGTCAGCTTGAGAAACGTCTTTTAAAATTGTGCCTTGTTGCGTATAAGCTACATATTTTCCATTTTGCTTCATACATCCTGAAAAACGTGGAAAATCAGTAGGCTGTAAATTAGGCTCGTAAACTGTATCGAAAGGCTTATTTGCATTGTATTGCATAACCACAGTTTGCATATTGTTGCCAGTGCTTTGCTCGAGTTGCTTATTTCTCTCTTGTTCTGTTTTAGGATCATAAGACATTTTGCATTGTTCTTCTGTCCATCCAAACTGATCCATACAGTTTTTAATTTTTGTATCTAAAGCCGTTATAGGTTTTGCTTCTTCTTCTTTGCCTGCATTTAAGCCTTGCTTTGCAATGTCAATAAAACCGCCTGAGAACATTAATTTAGCAGCAAGAGCAGCCATTACAACAATTGCAGCAATTGCTACATAAAACTTTTTCTGTAATTTGAACTTTACACTGGTATGCGCTGATGCAGATTTATAGGCGTTTTGGTATTTGTCTTTAAAGTGAAATATGTATTTGTCGTGTTCTTTGCCTTTTTCAGCAGCATAAGCAGGTTCGTTATAGAACTTGTCAAATTCATAAATAGTACAAAAAGGTGGTTTTTGCTGCGGACGCTTTGCATAATAAATACAATCAACCAAGCCACGAATTGAACGCTCAATACGGCTTGCAGCTTGTGTTATTAGATATATGTCAATGTTTCTGTGACCATGAGTCGTTAAGTCTTTGATCATCGGGTTTTGACTTGGCTTACCTGTTAAGTCTTCATATTCTTTTCTGTAATGGACTTCATCATAAAAAATAACAGAATCATCTGGAACATCTCGCCAGTCGTCAGGTGCAGGCAATACGCCCTCAATGTTTAGACCCTCAATGTCTGAATAAACTTGTCTGATAACTTCGTTTTTTGATGTGTCTAATTCTTCGCCATTTTCAAGCTTGGCTAAGTATTTTTTATTTAGCTCAATTTGATCAAAGATTTTTTTAACAGCAAATTGTGACTTGCCTGATCTTGGTTTTCCTACTATTAAAAAAATCATTGTAATTTCCTCAAGCTGATAGATTTATTATTTAAGTACATACGAATACCAAGCGCACTAAAAATAAGCCCTAGAGCAATATTGAAGCCTGCCAAACCAAGCAGACCAACAACATCACCAAGAGCACCATAGGAAGCAATTGCATGATTAATATAAGCATTTAATAAAGTTACCGAGATTGTTGTAGTGACTATGCCAATGCCCAAACTAGACAACACAGTTTTTCCAAGTTTGCTGCTAAATATATCCCCTACTTTTACAAGTAAACTAGCTAATGACATGTTTTAACTCCCATCTTTCATATAACGCCCAGTGACAATATAAGCAGATAAAATCCATCCCATCATGATTACGACAGGTTTAATTTGTGTAGCTATTTGACACAAAGGGGCATAACTAAGTGTTAATGATGTGCTGCCCAATCCTGAAAAATTGACAGGTATTTGAACATCGGCAGGGCAATAGCTTGCAGAATTAAAACTCACAGACTGCATTTGATCTAAAAGCTGTGAATCATCTTCGTTTTGTATTTCGTAAGGTTCTACAGGCGGTTGTTCAGGTTCTTCTTTAGTCCAGTCAAACCAAGAACGAACAGACGACCAAAAGGATTTTTCATCGCTTTGGTGACTTGCTGTTTCATCTAAATGATCATGAAGTTTTTTGTCTGATTCTTGCCAGTCTTCGTACCATTCGCAAACTGTGAACGCCCAATCGCAAAATTTAGGTAATGTGAATTTGCCCTCTGATGTTTTGTCGCCAGTTTCAGGGTCAGTTTTTTCCGTATTTTCAGTTTTGCCCTCATTGCCCGTGTTATCCCATTTGCGGTCGTTATCATCATCGTTTACAGGTTCTTTGTCATAATCAGGCGATCCGATAGGCGCAGGCTCATTGTCAGGTGTAGGCTTTGCACGTTCTGCCTTATCTTCTAATGAGTCGTTTAATTCATTTCCTATACCACTTGGGTCTTCTCTATACGCATCTTCTACACCTGTCCATTGATCTGTATTAACTGTATCGTTATCAAAATTAGGATCAGGATCTTCGTAACCCTCGCCCATCATTGCAGCACCGAGCAATATTGGTGTTAAAGGAACAGTTTTAGTTTCAGGTGGTTTATTTGGATCATAATTAGGATTTGGAACGATTTTTACAGATGGTTTAAGTACATAACGGGGATTTGCTTCATGTTGCAAAGTACATTCAGCAGAAGTACCGTTAATTTGAACAGAGATATATTTATTATAAGTAGAAGCATACATTGTTGAAGCAAGTTTTTGACATGCAGCTTCAGCAGTTGCAGCACCATATTTAGCAGCATTTTCTACCGTTGGCTGTCCTAAACTATTAGGAAACCAAATTTCGTTTAGATTTAAAGACTCGTCAGGATCAACAGATATTTTTTTAACGTATGTACCTTCTTCCATCACCCAACCGATGCCGTTTAGTAATGAAGTTACAGCAGCAACGCCAACAACGCCCGCAGGCGAATGAATACGCTTAATCATTGCAGAGCCGACTTTGCTAGGCGTTGGTACTGTTTCAACTACAGCCGTTATTGTTTTTTTAGTACCTGAGTCATTAATCTGCTTAACTAGCTGCGCTTTAAGTCTTTTCTTTTCGTTTATTTGCTTTTCAGCCTTAATATAATCCAAAACCCATTTTGGAGTGGCAGCGTAAGCGGTTGAAATAAGATAGACAGGCGCAAAGGCAATAATTAAAGACAATAAAAAAACATTTAGACGATGAATCATTTTTCTTATTCCTTTAATTACTTAAACAAACGGATCGCAACAACGAACCACATAAACAACACTAAATAAGCACCAAGCACTTCACCAGTCATAGAACCCCCTGATATAAAAAAAGCTCGCCTGCGTTTTTACGCCTGCGAGCCCTCGGCGACCAAAAACGCTTTGGCTCGCCTTAGTTGTGTTACATCGCAGTTTTGACCCACTTAAACACTTTAGCGGTTACATAAAGTGTTAAAACCGCTAGACCGATTGCAGATACAGTCGCAACTGTTCCAGTAATGGTTGTAACAATTTGTGTTGACCAATCTTCCGCAGCCATTGCAGGAGCAGCTACAGCACTGGCAGCAACTAGCGCATAAGCACGGTTTTTAAAGCTTTGGCGTTTTTGAGTGTTTTCCATCACTTCAACATTTTTAAGGTTTGACATTGTCAGACTCTCCAGTTTTTAAGTTCGCTTGATTGCAAACTTGACTTGATTGATAACCCATACAGCAACCATTACAGACATGAACGCACCGCCTATTAAATTGGCTTCTGTATAGGTTAGTTCGGGGATTAAGCTTGATTGCTCAACCCACATTGCACACGTTTGCACACCCTCAATGACTTGTAGTTCTTTACAGACGTATGCCATGTTTTAAAAATCCCTTAGCCATTACAGCTTTTTTCATGCTTTTCTAAAGCTTCAATGTAGAAAAAACAGCAATAGCATTTAGAACATTCATAGTGACCATGAAACTGATACATGCCTTATGCCTTGTTTACTGGTGGCAGCTCGACATGCTTAACCACGTATTTCATAGATTTACCCGTTGTTACGGCTTCAAAAGTAATATCTGCTTCAAGCGGAAATTTGTGCTGTCGTAACAAAACTAAATTTGTGCTGTCCTGCCAGTTAAAAATCTCACAAGCATTGCCAACGGTATTACCTTGCGACTGATCCAAAGGAATTTCGCAATACAGTGCAACGTGGTTGTAATGGCGTCCATCTTCGGTTTTAAAATCGACAGATTTAGCACCTAAAATTTTTACTTTGTTTTTGAATTGCATCATGGCGTTACATCCTCATTGCAGTAAGCGAGACATGGTCTAACCGCTTCGGGAATGCGAAGCTGTCAGGGTGTGAAATTAAAGTGATAAGTTCATCAGGTGTAAAAACCTGTTTGAATAAGTTGATATATTTGCCGTACTGGTGACGTATCGTATTCAATGCAGTTCTTGCGGAAATGCTTGCATTTTTCTTTAGTGTTTCAATACGTGCAGGCTGTATATCTTGGGCAATTTGTTGAAAGCATGGGTAAGACGCTAGAAAATACTCACTTGGTGCAAGCAACATATCAAACGGCAAAATACGATCTACAGCTTTAAACTCGACTTCTGCACGTTGCCAATTATCATCTGGATCACCCTCTGCTCTACCCTTTTCATATAAGCGCAGATATTTTCCCGATTCACGAGAGCCGATATTGAGAGTACGACCTCGACCATTAGGACGCTTCCAGTTGCCTTTATATTCAATATTCGGGGCACGATTGCCACACTGGAAACCGCCTAAGCTGTCTTGCTGATCGCCCCAATCGACATTGATATTTTTCCCTTCAAAATCATCATGTGCTAAGTCAATACGTGTTAGTTTTGGACGTTTTGCAATGACATTTAAAAAGTTATATAGACGTTTTTCCCAACCTGAATCAGCAAAGGCGCACCCTTTGCCCGAAAGCATGATTAATATTGTGTTACGTTGCCCGCCAATGCAGACCAAGCCCATATCTTGACCTAGTACATACGATTGTTTGTAAAAGTTACGACCTGTACGGTTTTGTGATGTGGTGGCAAAGCCAAAAATATGCTCAAGATGCGTATCTAATGCAGTAATTGCACTTAACCAACGATTTTCGTCTGTATCATCTTCTGTATTTAGAAAACGATCCCCCATTGTTTCAATACCGATTGTAAAGTTGACCCAATCGACAACGGCAATCTCATTGTCAGCAGGTAAACGACATTGAACAGGTTTAGCACCTGACGTTGTTGAAATCATGTGCATGTATGGCACAGGGTTTGTACGTGCAAATGGTAATTGCAAATCCCAATCCGTTGAGTCCATGCGAGGATCAGATACCGTTACCCCCATCTTATTAGTGGGGGTATTCAATCCCCACTGTAAACTCGCTGTATTCGATTGTTTATTGAACATTATTAAATCCCCATCGAACGCAAGTGATCATTTTCTTGTTTGATCATTTCGCAATACTCTGCAACCTTTGCAGAACGATAGCCCCACTCGACCATGCACATTTCGATATGGAAAAGAACCCGCTCTGTTTCATAAGCAGGATTGCCCCCAATGATTAATTGACACCCTCTGTCAAAAATAATCTTTGAAACGATCTCAAAAGCTTGCTCTTTTTCCATATCCGAAGCCCTTACTTAAAAATGTTTGCAATAGCAGCTTTATAAGCAGCTTGGCGACGCTCTAGCAGCTCATACCAAAGGTCACCCTCAAAATGCACATTTTCACGCATGAATTGACGAACCTTTTTTGAACGCAAATCAGCAGTATGAACAGTCTTTGACTTTTCGAGATTCTTGAGCAGTTTTTCAAACTCTAAGGCTTGTTCTGTATTCATAGCATGTATACATGTTTCTAATTGACCAAAAGATAACAGATTTACATGTATCATGTAAAGCATGTATACAAGTTTATATAGAATGAGTAAATCAATATGTATCGGAAACTCAAACCAATGGCGCAAATGCTTAGATTGAATGAAAGAGAAAAGGAGCTATTACGTAAAAAGGCTGTTGAACTTAATAAAATTTTAATTAATAAAAAACTTGAACCAGTCAAAGACACAGAACTAGCTCATATTGTTCTAGAACAAGGGATAGATTTAGTAGAAATCACTGAATCAGGAAAATTAATAATTCCAAGATAAAAAAGGGCGATTCATTCGCCCTCTTTCAATCTAGATATAAGGGTTTCCCCTCGTAATTATGAAACTTTCTTAAATGTGTATATAAATCAGCATAAATCAAAGT
Organism: Acinetobacter sp. PW68; assembly: GCF_020982655.1. Taxonomy (NCBI): domain Bacteria; kingdom Pseudomonadati; phylum Pseudomonadota; class Gammaproteobacteria; order Moraxellales; family Moraxellaceae; genus Acinetobacter; species Acinetobacter sp. PW68. The sequence continues at coordinate 1,422,340 of NZ_JAHZSX010000001.1, forward strand.
ACGTCCACAGTACTGGCATGTTGTATATCTATTTGTGTAATTCTGCAGAAACGTAATATTTACATCTAAGCGATTGTAAAAATAGCGTTTACCTCGATTTCGTATAATGAACATTAATGTTAAATGCCACTTGGTGTTACTTGCCTATTTTAACATCCTTGATAACTGAACGAGTAAGTTATCAAGGACGTGGCAAGTAACATAATGTAGGGATTATACGCAATCAATCGGACACTTTAATGTAGACCATGAACGCTATAAAAATGCCAAAAGCCAAACCTTGAGCAAAACCCAAATTATAAAAAGAATCAGCAACAGCCAAAGCCTGATCTATATATTCTTGTTGCATTCAATGCTCCAGTGATCTTTACAGGCATCTTATTAGTGGGGGTATTCAATCCCCACTGTAAACTCGCTGTATTCGATTGTTTATTGAACATTATTAAATCCCCATCGAACGCAAGTGATCATTTTCTTGTTTGATCATTTCGCAATACTCTGCAACCTTTGCAGAACGATAGCCCCACTCGACCATGCACATTTCGATATGGAAAAGAACCCGCTCTGTTTCATAAGCAGGATTGCCCCCAATGATTAATTGACACCCTCTGTCAAAAATAATCTTTGAAACGATCTCAAAAGCTTGCTCTTTTTCCATATCCGAAGCCCTTACTTAAAAATGTTTGCAATAGCAGCTTTATAAGCAGCTTGGCGACTGAACCGTACCGGGTTTGTCGGAGACTTTTTTATTTAAGTTAGGCCACCTGACCTAACGGGTTAATCTTATCATAGTACATTGCTTCAAACTCAAAAGGCGATACATAACCCAGTGCACTGTGTACACGCTTTTTATTGAACCAATCTACCCAGTTTAGTGTCGCAAGTTGTACATCTGCTAAACCTTGCCAATCTGCTTTTAAATATTCAATCACCTCTGTTTTGTATAAGCCATTCACCGTTTCAGCCAAAGCATTATCGTATGAATCACCAGTCGTACCGACTGATGCTCGTAAATTTGCAGCTTCTAAACGATTGGTATAGCGAATAGAAAGATATTGAACACCTCTATCGGAATGATGAATCACATTCTTTGGCATGCCTCGATCGTGCAATGCTTGCTCAAGTGCATCGAGCACCATATCTGTATTCATCCGTGTAGATACTTTCCATCCAACAATTGCTCGTGAGAACACATCAATAATAAAGGCGGTATAGACCCAGCCTGAATGAGTTTGAATATACGTAAAGTCACTCACCCACAGTTGGTCAGGATGATCAGCATTAAAATTACGTTTCACTAAATCATCTGCTCTTTTTTGATCATCTCGGCTACGGGTGGTTTGTTTATTCTTACCACGCCAAACACCTTGTATAGCTAGCTTCTGCATCAATCGAGCAACTGTACAACGTGCGATAACATAACCTTCACGTTTCAATTGTTGCCAGACCTTACGCACACCATATCGACCTGAACTTTCTTTCCAAATTCGTTGAATTTGTTCAGCATGATGCTCATCATGTAGATCTCGTTTCGCTCGATGTTCTGGATTGTCAGCGAGATCTAAAGTTCGGTAATAGGTTGAAGCTGCGATCGGTAAAATCCTACAAATCGCATCAACACCATATCGATCTTTATTGTTATGGATAAAATCCACCATTATTTGTGTGGGCGGTCGAGCTCCGCCTGGGCGAAAAAAGCGGCTGCTTTACGTAGAATCTCATTGGCGCGTTGCAGTTCTTTATTTTCGCGTTCGAGTTGTTTGATACGTTCTTGGTCTGAAAGCTGCTGTACTTTAACTGGATTTTGTTTATCTAAATATTTTTGATACCAAACACGAAGTGTTTCAGGAGTACAACCAATCTTAGGCGCAATTGCTGTGATCGCAGCCCAATTCGATGGATAATCTTTTTCGGATTCAATCAATAATTGAACCGCTCTATCTCTGATTTCAGGGGTGTATTTTACTTTTTTCATCGGGACATTCTCTCAAGAAAAGTGGTCTCCGACAAACCCGGTACGGTTCAGACGCTCTAGCAGCTCATACCAAAGGTCACCCTCAAAATGCACATTTTCACGCATGAATTGACGAACCTTTTTTGAACGCAAATCAGCAGTATGAACAGTCTTTGACTTTTCGAGATTCTTGAGCAGTTTTTCAAACTCTAAGGCTTGTTCTGTATTCATAGCATGTATACATGTTTCTAATTGACCAAAAGATAACAGATTTACATGTATCATGTAAAGCATGTATACAAGTTTATATAGAATGAGTAAATCAATATGTATCGGAAACTCAAACCAATGGCGCAAATGCTTAGATTGAATGAAAGAGAAAAGGAGCTATTACGTAAAAAGGCTGTTGAACTTAATAAAATTTTAATTAATAAAAAACTTGAACCAGTCAAAGACACAGAACTAGCTCATATTGTTCTAGAACAAGGGATAGATTTAGTAGAAATCACTGAATCAGGAAAATTAATAATTCCAAGATAAAAAAGGGCGATTCATTCGCCCTCTTTCAATCTAGATATAAGGGTTTCCCCTCGTAATTATGAAACTTTCTTAAATGTGTATATAAATCAGCATAAATCAAAGTACGTCCACAGTACTGGCATGTTGTATATCTATTTGTGTAATTCTGCAGAAACGTAATATTTACATCTAAGCGATTGTAAAAATAGCGTTTACCTCGATTTCGTATAATGAACATTAATGTTAAATGCCACTTGGTGTTACTTGCCTATTTTAACATCCTTGATAACTGAACGAGTAAGTTATCAAGGACGTGGCAAGTAACATAATGTAGGGATTATACGCAATTATTTTTTGTAACTCCAAAATAGAAATGTCCGGTTTCTCCAAAGTAAAAATGTCCGCTTTTAGAATATACACTTCTGCAATTTGCTTAGCTGACGTTTTGATATATTGGTGTCTATGTCGGATAAAGAACTTAAACGATTGTCGGTCTTGCAGGAAATCTGCGATCAACGCATAACCCAATCTTAGACTCCTCAGCTACTTCATATCTCAGAACGTCAGATGAGACGCTTATAGCAGAAATATAAAGCTCAAATTTAGTGCATGAAAAGCTCACACCTTTCATAGTTTTGATATCTCAGTAGAAACACTAGGTTCTTGGATGATTGCAGCCGATTTATCGACTCCTCACTCCAAGCGCCTGAATCCGCCCATAAATAGGATTACTTCGAGCTGACGCAGATAAATAGCTCATATCTGACTGGTTTGAAGGACGGGCTGCTAATTGCTGTTTATTGGTGAGTATCAATGATGCCACTGGCAAGCTGGTATATCTGCAATTTTATGTTGATCTATAGCTAAATTCTAAAAATACTAGCACAAGAAAATATCTGTAAAACCTAATTTTCTATGGTTTTAGGTGTGATGATAAATTAAATATTCAGTTATAAATATCTTTGATACCAAACTCGTAGAGTTTCAGGAGTGCAACTAATTTTAGGCACAATCGCAGTGATCGCAGCCCAATTCGATGGATAATCTTTTCACATTCAATCAATAATTGAACCGCTCTATCTCTGATTTCAGCGGGTGTATTTAGGTTTTTCATCGGATCACTACGCTTCGCTAGGTCTTGCAAAGCAATGCTTCTCATCTCAGAAAATTTTGTCTCCGACAAACCTGGTACCGGGTTATAATAATGGCCACCCAAAATACGATTGATCTATTATGAACACCTCCAATGACCCTTTACACGGCAAAAAACTTGCTGACATTTTGGATGAATTATTGGATTACTACGGTGGCTTTGAAGGTTTAAGTCGTAAAATTGAAATTAGATGTTTTTGCATAGATCCAAGTGTTAAATCATCATTGCGATTCTTGCGTACCACACCCTGGGCACGTGAAAAAGTAGAAAGCTTATATTTGTACGTGTTACGTCAAAAAGCAAAACAGAAACCCTAGCCTTAGGCAACACCCTATAGATAAAAGTGAATCTTTGACATGGTTTTGTATGCAAATTAACCATCTATATTTCTTCTTTCAACATTTGCTGTGTTATGGCGTAAACTAGCTCTACAAGTTGGAGTGTTATTCGTTATGAAAATTCAGGTGAACACCCTTGGTTTTATCCCAAGCACTTGTTTTTAATTCCTTTAATTTTGTATGTCGTTAAATTTAAGTTTAGTCATCAAGGTAATATCGTATGCTCAAGTGGTTCGAGAAACTTATAGATCCTTATCCAAATAAAGGTTTGACCGAACCCTTGCCAACCACTTTTTTTGCCTTTGTTTGGCAAGCAACTTCAGGTGTGCGCCCATATTTATTGTTATTGGTTGCATGTACTGCAGGCGCTGCCAGCTTTGAAGCTTTGTTATATGCAAAAATTGGCGATTTAGTCACATGGCTTAGTCAAAGTAAGCCAGATACTTTCCTTGCGCAACATCAAAAGAACCTCACTTTGATGTTTTGTATTTTATTGGCGAATATCTTTTTTGCCAGTGCGCAGTCGATTGTGAAGCATCAGATACTATACAGCGGTTTTCCAATGCGCTTGCGTTGGCGTTTTCATAATTTAATGCTGCAACAAAGCCTAGATTTTTTTCATAACGATTTTGCAGGACGACTGTCTGCCAAAGTCATGCAAACCGCTTTAGCCGTACGGGAGTTTTGGGTCATTTTGGGCGATATGCTTGCCTATGTATTCATTTACTTTATTACGATTAGTCTGGTGATGGGCGCAATTTCTCCAATACTCATTTTGCCATTATTGCTATGGTTAGCTTTATTTATTCTTGCCGCAGCTTATTTTGTTCCACGTTTGAGCAAAGTATCCAATCAACAAGCCGATGCACGTGCGGTGATGACAGGACGTGTGACGGATGCTTATACCAATATTCAAACCGTAAAATTATTTGCGCATGCAGGTCGTGAAAGCCAATACGCCAAAGCATCAATGCAAGAATTTATGGTGACAGTTTATAAACAAATGCGTTTGGGCGCTCAATATGAAATCAGCATTAATTTACTGAGTGTGGTGCTATATGTAGGTGTTTTAGGTACTGCTATTTGGCTTTGGCTCAATGGTCGTGCTGAATTAGGTATTATTGCTGCCACCACAGCCATGATTCTTAAATTGAACAGTATTGCCGAGTTTATGATGTGGCAGACCTCTGCCCTGTTTGAAAATGTCGGCACCATACAAGATGGTATGAAAACTCTTGGACGTCCAATTGCGATACAAGATAAAGCCGATGCGAAGCCATTACAAGTTACTCAAGGCGAAATTCAGTTTAAAGATGTAAGTTTTGCTTATAACAGTAAAAACGTAATTGACCAGTTTAATCTGCATATTAGTGCGGGCGAAAAAATTGGTATTGTGGGACGCTCAGGTGCAGGTAAATCGACCTTAATTCAATTGCTCTTGCATTTTTATGAACTTAAACACGGCTCAATTATGATTGATGGGCAAAATATTGAAGATGTGACCCAAGACAGTTTGCGTAAAAACATTGCACTTGTGACTCAAGATACTTCACTATTACATCGTACTGTGGCTGAAAATATTAAATATGGGCGACCTGACGCCACTGATGAAGAAATGTTTGAAGCAGTACGCAAAGCTAAAGCAGAGGAATTTATTCCACAATTGAGCGATTTACGTGGCAAAAAAGGCTATGAAGCTTACGTGGGAGAACGGGGTGTTAAACTTTCAGGCGGACAACGTCAACGTATTGCCATTGCCCGTGTTTTCTTAAAAGATGCGCCTATTTTAATTTTAGATGAAGCCACCAGCGCGCTTGACTCTGAAGTTGAAGCGGCAATTCAGTCGAGCCTTGATGAACTGATGCAAGGTAAAACTGTAATCGCGATTGCACACCGATTATCCACCATTGCACAAATGGATCGTTTAATTGTGCTTGATCAAGGACGTATTGCAGAACAAGGTACGCATGATGAACTAGTTGCGATGAACGGAATTTATGCACAACTTTGGCAGCGTCAAACAGGTGGTTTTTTAGTCGAACAAGATAAAATTGTAAAACCATCAACAGATAAACATTAAGATATCCAGTAATCTTGCTGTTACTCAGGCTTTGATGAGATGCAGATTTATCGCATGTAGTCAAAGTCTGTTTTGTCTAACAATTTTCATAGAATATCTTTAATTTTCATGCCAAGATGCAATATGTCATCTACATTGTGATGCAGTTGTTTGGCAAGCTAAGCTAAAAATAGATGACAGTCGCTAAGGTAAATTAAAATAAAATTAGCAAATGCAATGGAACATGCATGAAAACAATATCAGCACGTCAGGAACAAGGTGTTCCAGGGGTCTATGGCTTATTGGTTTTAGATGTTGTATCCCGTTGGGGCTATAACGCAGATACCTTATTTGCACCATTTCAACTCAATAGCGAAATGTTGGCAGACCCAGAATTTCGGATTCCAACGCCTCTTGCCAATGAATTGGTCAAACACGCTTTAAAACTCACAGGTGAATCGACGCTCGGTTATCATCTTGGTACGCAAATGCGTATTTCAATTCATGGCTTTATAGGCTATGCAATTATGACTGCGCATGAAATTAGTGATGCACTGATTTTAGCCAATCGTTTTATTCAACTGCGTATGCCCTTTTTACAGTTGTTTTTCTCGACTTTTGGTGAAAAAGCCAATCTGCAATTGCAGTGCGACATTCACATGGAACCTTTACGCACAGAAATCGCCATTGCTTTAATCATTGGCATGATTACCATGAGTAAAGCCATGACAGGTACCCAACACTTTACGGGCGAAGTCGATTTTGACTTTCCTAAACCTGCAGGTTTTGAGCAATATTTTACTAAATTCCCTTATCATCAATTTCGTTTTGATCAGCCTTATTTAGGTTTAAGTTTTGACAAGCAATATCTGGACTTAAAAATGATTAATGCCGATCCTATTGCCAGTCAAATTGCGATTAATCAATGTGAAGCCGAACTTTCAGCTCTAGGTGAACGTCGTCGCATTTCTATGCGTGTGCGTGATATTTTAACCCACGCGGAACAGCATTATTTAAGCATTGAAAATGTTGCCGATCATTTACACATGTCAGACCGCACACTTAAACGCCATCTGGCTGCAGAAGGGACTTCATTTTCAAACTTGGTTGATGAAGTCCGTTATAGGCATGCGACTTCCCTGCTTTCCCGTACGGACTACACGCTTGAACAAATTGCCGATGAATTGGGTTATAGCGATGTAGCTAATTTTAGTCGTGCTTTTAAACGCTGGAGTGGACGTAGTCCGAGCAATTGGCGTAAAGATCCGTATTTATAAACTTTTGTTTTTGGCAAAAAGCATGTATAAAACATGGCAAAAAGGTTCGATACAATTTAAGGAGTTATCTAATGAATCACCCAGCGGAATTAAAATATGCAAGAACACATGAATGGGTGCGTATTGAAGGTGATTTGGTCGTCACGGGTATTTCAGACCACGCACAAGATGCTTTAGGTGATTTAGTCTATGTAGAAACGCCTGAAGTTGGTCAAAAAGTCATTGCGGGTGAACAAGCTGGCGTCGTTGAGTCTGTTAAAACAGCTTCAGATATTCACGCACCTGTTTCAGGTGAAGTCGTCGAAGTAAATAGCAATTTAGATGATGACCCTGACTTTGTAAATGATGAACCGTATGGCAAAGGCTGGATTTATAAAATCAAACCAGACAATATGGCAGATGTAGAACAACTTTTATCGAGTGCGGAATATGAATCTGGCTTATAAGCCTAAAAATTTGCAGCTTTGAGTCGCTCAAATACAAAGAAATCAGCTTCGGCTGATTTTTTTGTATTCTAATTTGTAAAATAAATTAAATTATCTTTAGTTGATAAAAATAAAAAAACAGAAACAAAACCTCATGTTTCCCATAATTTTATTAAAAAAAACTACACTTTTCACGTAAATGATTTATTATTTTTGCATGATCTTGGGGTGTGATAACTTGCAATAACAAAGCATCTGTATAACAAAGTACACATTTCACTCTGCTTCACACACCATATATAGGTTTAAGTTATGCCTGCTATAAATACTGAACATTTATGGAATAAGTCATTTATTTTCTGCTTATTGAATAACTTGTTCTTATTCATATTTTATTTTGCGCAAACAACAATTTTGCCTATTTATATTGTGAATGAGTTGGGCGGTAACCTGTTCCAGGCAGGTTTAGCCATGACTTTGTTTATGTTATCTGCAATCGCGATTCGTCCATTTTGCGGGCTGATTATTGAAAAATTTGGTGTAAAGAAAACCTTATACGTATCTGAAATCATGTTTTGTCTGTGTAGCGTGGCATACATTTTTGTAGATAGTTTAGTGTTTTTACTCGTACTGCGTTTTTTACATGGGATTTGGTTCAGCATTGTCACCACAGTTACCGTTCCTATTGCCAATAACTTCATTTCAGACAGTCGAAAAGGTGAAGGTATGGGCTATTTTTTGATGTCGGTAAATTTAGGGATTGTATTGGGACCTTTAATTGGCTTAGGTTTGATTCAAACCATTTCCTATTCAGCCATTTCAACTTTATTGTCTTTAAGTGTTTGGGTGGGTTTTGCTTTTTGTTTGATGATTCCGCTTGTGGCACAAGCTAATAAAGTAAAAGTGGCATCGACACCAAAACGTAAATTAGGACTATATGATTTTGTAGAGAAAAAAGCTCTGCCAGTTTCACTGATGACGATGATGGTATCTTTTGCGTATGCCAGCATTATGTCGTTTATTTCAACTTTTGCAGAATCACGCCACATGCTGTCTTATGCTAGTTTGTTCTTTGTGGTATTTGCAATTTCTATGATGAGTTTGCGCCCTATTACAGGCAAAATTTATGATCGTCGTGGGCCGAGCGTGGTGATTTATCCTGCAATTGCACTATTTGCTTTAGGATTAATTGTCTTGAGCCAAGTACAAAGTGTGATCGGCTTTATGTTTGCAGCAGTATTGATTGGTATCGGTTTTGGCTCAGCACAGCCATGTTTGCAAACCATTTCCATTCAACGGTCACCAAAAGACCGCATTGCACTTGCTACTTCAACTTATTTCTGTTGTTATGACATTGGAATTGCCATGGGTGCTTTAGTTTTAGGTTATATCATTGCAGGTTATGGTTATACAGTGGCGTATTTACTGTGTGCTGTTTTGACATTGATCAGTTTAGTTTTCTATAAATTTGTTGTAGCAAAACAACCCCATTCAGACATTCAGGCTTAAATTTAAAACCCGATTGAAGAAGATTAGATTTTTCAATACAGCCACCCAAAAAACCTGAAATTTAAGGTTTTTTGGGTTTCTGGAGTTTTCTTTTTATGCAGTTTTAGCCAAAATCTGACGATTTAAGCTTTCAGCGACCTCAATGAGCAGTTGCTCAGTCTTATCCCAACCCAAGCAGCCATCGGTTACAGATTGACCATAGGTCATCTCGCAAGAAATCTTTTGATTCCCATCGACCAAATGACTTTCTAACATGATGCCACGGACTTGCGTCTGTTCACGTTCTGCCACAATGGTACGCAAGACTTGCGGTTGTTGTTGTGGATCTTTATGGCTATTGCCATGACTACAGTCGATAATCAATGCAGGCAACTGCCCTTTAGCTTTTTGCTGAATTTTCTCAATTTCTGCCAAATGATAATTTGGTCCTGAATTTGCGCCACGTAAAATTAAATGCGCGTGCGGATTACCTTGTGAAGACAAAATGGCAGGCAAACCTGACTGACTCATTCCCATGAATTGGTGTGGATGACTCGCCGATTGAATTGCATCTAAGGCGATTTGAATGGAGCCATCAGTTCCGTTTTTAAAACCAATGCTATAAGGCATGGCACTAGAAATTTCACGGTGAATTTGTGATTCACTGGTCCGTGCGCCAATTGCACCCCAAGCCAGTACATCATCAAAATATCCTGTAGCCATTGGACTTAAAATTTCAGAGGCAATCGGTAAACCCATTTCTATAATTTGTAGATACAGTTCACGTGATTTTTCTAAGCCTAGTTGCATATTTGCTGAGCCATCTAAGTCTGGGTCATACAAAAAGCCTTTCCAGCCTATTGTGGTACGTGGTTTTTCGATATAGGCACGCATCACCAAGAAAATTTGATCTGAAACTTGGCTTTGTAATTGTTTTAATTTTTCTGCATATTCGAGTGCTGCTTGCGGATCATGAATTGAACAAGGTCCTGCAATGACCAATAAGCGAGGGTCTGTGCCCGCTAAAATGTTCTGAATAATTTGTCGATGCTGTGCGACTTGTTGTTTTAGCGCAGATGAAAGTGGGAATTGTGCTTTGAGTTGATGCGGTAAACTTAAACTAATTTCAGTGTTTTGGGTTTGTTGTTGTAAGGCAGTATTTAAGGCATTCATTGGTCTGTTCCTTTGGACTGTTACTCTTTTTTTCAGTCCGATCATTTATTTCAGCGTTGTGGGTCTAATGGATTGCAAGGCTTGGGTCATAGATTGACTAAACTTAAACCAATAAAAGTTGCTAAAGTATGAATAATTAACGTTGTACATGATTAAATCTCCGAGATAATTATAAAATTTAAAACACCAGACATAAAAAAACCTGATCAGGGTTGCCGATCAGGTATCAACTGGTGGGCAACCTTTTGCCCGAACGCGACTCAGGCAATCATTGAAACTGCCAAAAGTAATAGTAAGCGTTTGCGATTAAAGGTTGCTTTAACATCTTGTTTTCATCAAAAAATGAGCTGTCAAAATTAAAATACGCTGTATTGTTCCGTTTGGCAATCCTTTTTGTAAAATAATTTTTATTGAATGTATTTATCAAAGTTAAGCAAAACTCTGTACACGACAAAAATAGATAACTCATTGAAATAATGTCATAATAATTGTTTTCTAACGACGAATACTATGACACATCTCAATGAGTTATATCTTATCTTAAACAAATATCTAAAATGGAACAAGTCACATTTAAAGTGCTTTGCGCTCATCATGCTTGTGATTATTTTAAAGCAAACATGTAATCTTTCTTCTGCATCTAAAGCCTTGCCCATCAAGTGCTTACCACAATCATTTTATCGACGTATGCAGCGCTTCTTTGCAGGTCAGTATTTTGATTATCGTCAAATTTCTCAGTTGATTTTCAATATGTTTTCATTCGACCAAGTGCAACTGACTTTAGATAGAACCAATTGGAAATGGGGAAAACGAAATATTAATATCCTGATGCTCGCAATCGTTTATCGTGGAATAGCGATACCTATCCTTTGGACATTGCTTAATAAACGTGGAAATTCAGATACGAAAGAGCGTATTGCTTTGATTCAACGCTTTATAGCCATTTTTGGTAAAGACCGTATTGTGAATGTGTTCGCAGACAGAGAGTTTATCGGTGAGCAGTGGTTTACATGGTTAATTGAACAAGACATCAACTTCTGCATTCGTGTTAAAAAAACTTCATTGTCACCAATCATTTAGGAAAGAATCATAAAATTAGTGATTTATTTCGCCATCTTAAAGTTGGTCAAATTGAATGTCGTAAACGACGGATTTTGGTTGGTCGGGTGAAACTATATATAAGTGCACTACAGTTAGAAAATGGAGAGCTTTTACTCGTCGTTTCTCCTCAGTTTAATGCCAATGCTATTCAGGATTATGCATTACGCTGGGAAATTGAAACCTTATTCAGTTGTCTCAAAGGACGCGGGTTTAATCTTGAAAATACGCGCTTGACAGACCCTAGACGAGTGAAAAAATTGATTGCGGTGTTAGCTATAAGCTTCTGTTGGTGTTACTTAACGGGTGAATGGCAACATGATCAAAAAAAAGCGATAAAAATAAAGAAGCATGGACGACTCTCAATGAGTTTATTTCGCTATGGTTTAGACTATGTTCAAATGGCGATTCAGCGTTTAATTGGTTTTGGGAAAAAAGAAGAGTTTAAGGAAATTTTGGCAATTTTAAGAAGGCAGAACCCTGATAGGATAAGGGTTCTGTGAAATTTGTCGTGTACAGAGTAAGCAAAATTAATTTACGGTCTTTAGCAAATCGGAGATTAAAAAAAACAAGGTGAAACTTGGGTTTAGTTGTGTCTTTATTTAAGCGTGCTACTTATCACTGATTAAAGTGAATCACACCACAAAAAGATTTACCTGCATGCATTAAATCATATGCTTCATTAATTTGAGATAATCCCATGGTGTGGGTTACAAATGGTTCGAGTTGAATATCACCCTTCATAGCCTCTTCAACCATGTCTGGCAATCGCGAACGCCCTTTTTTCACCACTAAATCCTGTTCCTTTCCATGTTCGACCAGTAACTAATACACTGCTCACATCTTCGCCAACTTCAACAATAATATCCACATTTTTATGCCCAAGAACTACTGGAAAAGACCTTTTAGAGTCTTCACCCGATAAGGTAAATGCATCGGTATAGCATACCCTTATGTGGGTAATTTTGATCAAGACTTCTCCAGCCTGCGATGGTTCATCATCAATTTCAAACGGTTAACCTAGACCGAATGCGATGGCTACTCATAATTTTATGAGCATATTATCCCTAATAGATAGATAACAAAATCCTCTTTCTATTTAGAGTTTCAAGCATTAACATGAGGATAATCGCCATGTATAAATACAGAATGACTTAAGAATAATTATGAAGATCCGAAGATCTTATTACTGGCTTGGAATGTTCGCTTTTTACGCAATTTTACTGACAGGATGCAGTTTACCGACGAATCAAGCGAGCAAAGATAGCCCTGTTGCCCATTATGTCGATCATTGGCTGAATGGTCAGGAAATTGAAGCGCACTTAGCTAAAAATTTAACTGCTTATCTTTCGCTAAATGATGCCTTTGGTAGCATCGCCTCGCGTTTATATTTGATTCAAAATGCACGGCATCATTTAGATTTACAATATTACATTTGGGAAGATGATTTAATCGGTCAGTTGATGTTGGCTGAACTGCTCAAAGCAGCCGATCGTGGTGTAAAAGTGCGCTTATTAATTGACGATCAAAATGGTACACAACTTGATCAAACTTTCAAACAGCTTGTCCAACATCCTAATTTTGAAATAAAAATTTTCAATCCATACAAATATCGGCATTTTCGTGTCATGGATTATTTGTTTCGTTTTAAACAAATCAATCGCCGTATGCACAACAAATTAATTATTGCCGATGGTGCAATTGCCGTGACAGGTGGGCGCAATATCAGCCGTGAATATTTTGATGCCAGTGAAAATTTTCAATTTACAGATATGGATATCCTATTCTATGGCAGCGCTGTTCCCCAAGCTAATGCCGTTTTTTTAGAATTTTGGAATGACGAACTAAGTTATTCGGTAAAGCAAGTATTAGGCACAGGAAACGCGTTGAAATTGCGTGAATTACGTCATCGCTATGAATTAAATAACAAATATAAAGATAAAATTCGTAAACGCGTGGATAATGCACAAGAAGAAATCAACATCAAATTAGAACACCGACTTGTACAGTGGGTTCGAGCGTATTTTGTCGCAGATTCGCCAAATAAAATTCGAGGTACAGCACAAGGCGAGCAACTCATTTATAAGCAAATGTTAAAGTTAATGGGTGAACCAAAACAACATCTGGAACTGGTTTCTGCCTATTTTGTTCCAACGGATGATGGGCTTAAAACACTTACACAGCTGGCTAAACAAGGAATACAGATACGCGTATTAACTAATTCATTTTCAGCCAATGATGTACCTTTGGTACATGCTTTTTATCAGCAGTATCGAAAAGATTTACTTAAATCAGGCATTCGTTTATATGAATTTAAGCCTTATATAGAGAGAAAAAAACGTACTTGGTATGAAGTTGCAACGGGTAATGTAATTCCCGCAAAAGGCAAAAATTCCTCAAGTTTGCATGCCAAATTCTTTGATATAGATGGTATGGTCTTTGTAGGCTCTTTTAACCTTGATCCTCGTTCTGCCTACTTAAATACCGAGGTTGGCTTGGTGTTAGAATCTGAACAATTGCAAAACGATGTTTATCAATCTTTAGACCGTTATTTGCCACAAATTGCGTATGAACTAAAATTAGATAAAAACGATCAAATTATTTGGTTAGATCATCAGGCAAATGGCAGTATTCAAACCTATCATTATGATCCTGAAACCACACAATTTCAGCGGTTTATAATGAAAACAGTGTCATTATTCCCTGTTGAATGGATGATGTAATGACATCGGGTATGCATTAGTTGATTGAAGCAAATTTCTTTCCCTGCAATGACCTCAAAGTTTCTTATAGTAAGCCTATTTCTTTAAATAATTTAAAATACGCTTCTGCCTTTTTCTCCAAAGCCAAAGGATAGGCTCTTGAAGATGAAGGCATTCGGTATAAATGCAAATCACGCTTGGCAAAATAACAATGTGTCGCCTGCCCAATTTGAGGTTTTTCGGCAGATTCAGGCATAGATAACATAAGTGTATCTGTCGCCTTATCGCCCGTGGTCATAATGCTTTGACATAAAGGCATATCGCTTAAAAGTGCTGCAATATCCATTGGTTTCTCAATCTGTAAAAATTTGTCTGATGCATTGCCTTTTAAGCGAATCACCTGCTGCGCCGTATCTGAAATAGCAATACCTGTAGTGTTTAGAAAATCAATAATTTTATGCAGATGAAAATTTTTAGCTTCTAAATCTAAAAAGTAGTTTTTATCTTGAAAAAAGCATAAACCAAAAATTTTCCACATATCATTTTGATAATTCGGATAATAAAAATCCATTTTCCAACGGCTTTTAGGGGGTGGAAAACTCCCCAGCATTAACAGCTTGGCATTGGCGGGTAAAAAGGGTTCGAGTGGATGGGTTTCTATTTCAAAATCAGTCATTAATAAATTAACCCTTAGCTGCAAATTGTGTTCATCATCTTATTCTAGCTAAAAAGTGTAATGGTCATAGGTGATTTGGCTAAAATCAAATTCACAAGGTTTTCACAATATTATTTTTTTTGCATGAAAATTGTTGATTTAAATGACAGTGGAATTTTCAATAATATCTATAAAAAAGCTAATTCCAAAATATACAGATTATTAGTTAAGTTAGGCGCTTGACAGAGCCATAGACTATTACAAGGTAAAATATGACATTAACTATACTTCTTAAAGTTGAGTCAAACGCTCGCAGAAGTAGAGGTATATGTCACGGTCAAATTTAAACCCAACACATGCACTACTTTTAGTACAATATCAAAATCGGGTACAAGCTCACCAAATAATGAGCGATATCATGATTCACGTCCTTACTCCTATCTAGCTATAGCTAGTTAGGTCATGTCGCGAGCATTTGTGATTTAAATCTGCGTCTAGCAATAATAGCCTACTAAATATAAAGGAATGGAGAGCAAAAAGTGGTTTTCACATCTTAGGTCATAATAATTCTACCTAAAACCGTTCTAAAATCCTCTCCGCGATTTCTTTGCCCCAAATTTGGTAAATTTCTTTACTTGGATGAAAACCATCTTTTGCCATTTCTAAATCCATGGATTGATATTTTTGAATATCATATTCAATCCATTGCATATCTTCTTGTTGTACAATCATTTTTTCTAATTGTAAGTTCATTTTTTTAGCGTATTGTCCAAATAGCCAAGACAAGGGATTGGGTAATGCAGGAAATAAATGCATCGGTGGAACGCCAGTAGCAATGATTAATTCAGGGTGGAATTTCGCTTGAATAAGCTGATAAAATTGTTGCTGTTGTTTGATCCAAGTTCGTGCTGGCATTAAGCGAGTCACATCATTGACACCAACAGAAGTAACCACGACATCATATTTTTGATTTACCATTTTTTTGATCTTTTGAATGAGTTGTGAGGTCGTATCTCCAGACTGTGCTTCTAAACGCCAATGTACTTGATACTGATGTTGCAAGGCAGAAACCACAGCGCCCAATAGCGCATCATTTTGATGTGCTACCCCAACACCTGCAGCGGCAGAATCTCCTAAAATCAATAATGACAGCGTTTGCCCTTGCCCTGTAATACCCTCACGTTCGCCCTCAGCCTCTGGCAATCGAATCGTATTTTTTTTACGCGACTTCCCTGAATTACTAAAGCGGGAATTAAGGCAAGGGTTGCTGCTCTAAGCCACATGACACTTCACTCTTAAATAAGAAAACCGAAAATACAAATTTTAAAACCCAAACAAAAGTAGATACTTAAATATAAAAATAGCATCGTGTCATTTAAAGAGTTTTCATTCATCAACAGCTTTAAATTTCAGGATGCTATTTATTACGATGATTACTGCGATTTAGCCGAGCTTATTGACCAATTTTAATGGTAAAACTTTCATAGCTAAACCTAGTGGCAACCATGGCCATTTAGGTACATAGGCTTTAATTGGTGCTTTTTCAATTTCTGCTGCAAGTAAGCGAGAACCTGTTTTTTCATCAACTTCAAAAGGCAGTTTTTTTGCACCTTCGTTGATTTCTGTGCGAATATAACCTGGAAAAATAGTCGTAACTTGAATAGGTGTATCAATTAATTCTGCACGAATCCCTTCTGCCAAATGCGCCACAGCAGCTTTACTTGCGCCGTAAGCAGTAAGATGTTTTGGCATTCCACGAATAGCACTCATAGATGAAATCATCACTAAATGCCCTGAATTTTGCTCACGGAAAATTTCAACTGCAGCTTCACACTGCGCCAAAGCTGAAATAAAGTTTGTTTCTACCGTAGCTTTGTTGATGGCAAAATTGCCTTTACCAATGCGGCGCCCTTCGCCTACGCCTGCATTGACAATAATGCGGTCAATTTGTCCAAAGTCTTGTTTAAATTCACGAAATACCAGAAACACTTGATCATAATTGGTGACATCCAGCGTTTTTGCAATGACACGAACACCAAACTGGCTTTCCAGTTCTTGTTTCAGTGTTTCTAAACGCTCTATACGTCGGGCACAAATCGCAAGGTTATAACCCATTTGAGCAAATTCACATGCCATACCCGCACCAATACCCGAACTTGCACCTGTAATTAGAATTGTTTTTGTCATGGTTTGATCCTTAAATCCAAGTCAATAAATTTGAGTTTTCAGCTTTGATAAAATGATGTTCATTCAAGCTTAACAGTTGTGGTTCACTACCGACCAAACGCAAAGTGGTGATACTTGAGTTGGTAATTGCCCAGTTCAATGCAAAGGTTTTATTGGGCGTTAAGCCTAAAATGTTACCTGCAGCCACAGAAATCACACCACCAGAAGTAAATACCACAGCATATCGTGGTTGTTTTTGGGCTAAGTCATCACATAAATGCTGCAATGCATTTTCGACACGCTGTTTAAAATGCGGCCAAGATTCTTCATATTCGTGGTGATATTCACCGCCTGTCCAGCGTTCTATCGCACCCTCAAAGATTTTTGCCAAATATGCACGAGGATTGGCCTCTTTCGCGACATCTTCTTTCATCAATTCAGGTTGATTAAAACGCGGTTCATACCGCGCAAAAACCTGTTGATGATTAAACTCATTCCATGCACTATCGGTATGAATTTCGACCTCAGGAAAACATTCTGACAAAGCGAGTTGAGCAGTTTGCTGATGACGCTGCATTGAACCAGCCACTACATAAGGTGCTTCTTTTAAAATGCGATCAAAATAACGTCCGAGCAATTTGGCTTGTAACTCACCATTGGGCGAAAGTTGGTCATAACTTTCTGCCCCGAAAGATGCTTGCCCATGACGAATTAAATAAATAGTGGTCATTTCGGCATCAATTCCTTAAATTTGGTGATATATTTTTGCGCCAGTTCATTTGCTTCCAGTTTTTGCAAACCAATTAGTTTTAAGGCACGAATATGCAAGGCATGAATGACAATCCAAAAATCCTTAAATGCAGGATTATTGGTTTGCTTGTGGAAATAACGATAATAAATTTGCTGAGCAATCACGGCTAAACGGAAAATTCCAAATACTTCATAGAAAGTCCAGTTGTCGGTGCTTAATCCAGTTTTTTGCAAATAGTAATCCACCACTTGCTGACGTGTGAACATGCCTTTTAAATGAGTTGGTTGACGACGAGTTGCTTTAAAAATTTGGTTATCGCTATCTTCCACCCAATATGCCAAAGCAGAGCCTAAATCCATGAGTGGATCGCCCAGTGTTGCCATTTCCCAATCCAAAACCCCAATCACTTGAGTTGGATTTTTGGGGTCTAAAATCACATTATCAAAACGCCAGTCATTATGAATAATGCAGGTTTTAGAATCTGCAGGAATATGATCTAGTAACCATTTACGCACATATTTAAAAGATGGCACGTTAATGGTATGCGCTTTGGCATAGCGTGCATCCCAACCTTCTACCTGACGTCGGCAATAACCATCACCTTTCCCTAATTTTTCTAGCTCAGTTCCTGCATAAGGTACTTGATGCAGCTCGATGAGTTTATCAATGACATTTACACAAAGTTCATGCACTTGCGCTTCGCTAAAATCAAGCTCAGGTGGCAATTTTGCACGTGGAATAATACCTTCAATACGTTGCATCACGTAAAAATCGCAGCCAATGACAGATTCGTCCTGACATAGTGCTACCATTTCAGGTAATACAGGATAAAACGGAGCTAAATTCTTTTGTACATGATATTCACGCGCCATGTCGTGTGCGGATTTAGCTTTAGTACCTTTAGGTGGACGACGCAAAATTAAATCAGCATTGCTGTACTTGAGGCGATATGTCCAGTTAGATGCACCGCCTGAATATTGTGTGACTTCTACAGGTTCTAAGACATCGACATTTTGTTGTTTTAACCATGCTGTCACTGCCTGAATATCGAGTTCTTCACCTTTGCGTACTGTGCCGCCTACATCAATAACTGACATTATTTTTCCCTAATTTCCCATTTTTTTAATCTAACATAGATTTTCGGTGTTCACTTGTGATGTATCGGCAATATAGAAAATATTGCCAATACACTATCGAGCGACACAATAAAAAATTCGCAACTGACTTATTTTTTTCGGCTGCTACGATAACCACGTTTTGCCAACTCAAGTTTGGCGATCATGCCTTTGTGTACTTCGTCTGGCCCATCAGCAAGACGTAAACTTCGGGCTTGAGCAAAAAAGGCTGTCAGCGGTGTATCTCTAGACACGCCTGCGCCGCCATGAATCTGCATCGCCATATCCACGACTTTTTCCAGCACACTTGGCGCGACCACTTTAATTGCAGAAATTTCAGTCAGTGCTGCCATATTCCCTAAAGTATCCATTTTATAGGCAGCATACAAGGTTAATAATCGAGCCTGATCAATGGCAACGCGAGCTTCTGCCACACGTTCCAGGTTACCACCCAGTTTTAAAATCTCTTTACCAAATGCGGTACGGCTCATACCCCGGTCAATCATCAACTCTAATGATTTTTCAGCAGCACCGATGCAACGCATACAATGGTGAATACGGCCTGGCCCTAAACGCCCTTGGGCAATTTCAAAGCCTTGACCTGCACCCCCAATAAAATTCGAAACTGGAACACGAACATTATCAAAGCTGACTTCGCCGTGGCCATGTGGTGCATCATAGTCACCAAAGACTGGAAGCATCCGTTCGATTTTTACGCCTGCAGTATCGACTGGAACTAAAACCATGGAATGCTGATGATGACGGTCTTTGGATTCATCCGGTGTATGTGCCATAAAGATGATGATTTTGGCATTTGGATCACCCAAACCTGAAGACCACCATTTACGACCATTCAAAACAATTTCATCACCTTCAACTACCGCCGTCGCCTGCATATTGGTAGCATCACTTGAAGCCACAGCAGGTTCAGTCATACAGAACACTGAACGGATTTTCCCTTCCAGAAGTGGCATCAACCATTGCTGTTTTTGTTCTTCAGAACCATAGCGCCACAATACTTCCATATTACCGCTATCTGGCGCATTACAGTTAAAGACGGTAGGTGCAATCAGGCTTCGTCCAGAAAGTTCAGCGATATGTGCATATTCCTGAACGGATAATCCCTGACCTAATTCTGGACAAGGTAAAAACATATTCCATAAACCTGCAGCTTTGGCTTTGGCTTTTAATTGTTCTAATTGTGCTGGCCATTGCCATTTAGTCCAGTCACCACCCTGATTTAATTCGTGAACTTCTGCCCAGAATTCAGCTTCAATCGGCTCAATTTCTTGGGCAATAAAGGCTTTGGTACGTTCTATATAGTCTTTGGCGCGTGCAGATAGCTCAAACATGGTTCAAATCCCTTAAAATATTGTATTCATTGCTTTACAACACCTTAACTTGAAAACTAATATGAACAAAATGATTTAATTCAATAAAACACTATGAATCATGTTCATAACAATGCAAAAGTTGATCTTGCCGTTTTTCATCGTTTAGACATCAATTTATACCCGATGTTTGTTGCAATTTATGAGCAGCGCAGTATTTCCAAAGCTGCACAAATTTTGTGTATTAGCCAATCTGCCGCCAGTCATGCTTTGCAGCGTTTAAGACAACATTTACAAGATGATTTACTGGTGCGAAGTGGCAATAAAATGCTGCCTACGCCTTTTGCCGAGCAAATTTATCCGACGATTAAAAATGCCTTGTTGGCGATTCAAAGTATTGCAATACAGAAACAGCAATTTGAGCCGAATATGTTGCAATCGCTCAAAATTGCTATCCATGATGAAATTGAACCGATTATTTTTCCTAAATTGGTGGCGCATTTTCAAAAGTTGAACTTGGATATTCAATTTCTGAGCCACAAATTAGACCGCAAAACGGTTTTGGCAGATTTAGCAACACAACAAATTGATTTTGTAATTGATTTAGAACAAAACTTTGGCGATAAAATTCAGTTTCAATCCTTAGTTCAAGACCAATTTGTGGTCTGTAGTTCACAACAAGAAATGAATACTGCACTTTATTTATCTTCTGCACATATTGGGGTTTCATCACGGCGTACAGGTATGTTGCTAGAAGATATTTATTTGCATCAAAAGCAATTATCACGGCAGGTTTTTTTACGTTGTCAGCACTATTCTACAGCCTTACAGATTTTACAGCAGCATCCTCAAGCCATACTAACTATTCCTAAAATGATTTTAAAGCATTTGAATATGAGCCAAAAATTGAATATTTTTGATGTGCCTGTAGACTTGCCTGTAATTAATATGGGGATGTATTGGCATAAAGATTTACAGGAAAATTCAAGGCATTATTTCTTAAGAGAGGAAATTTCTAAAATTTTTGCTTAGGCTATTTTGGGTTAATCTTAAATTCGCAAGTGGATGCTAATCGTCTTGTATGATTCTATAAAAAAATAAAAGCTGCCGAAGCAGCTTTTTAATATGGGTTTGTTCTTAAAACTTCACTTCCAATACCTTTGTAGATACTTTACCTTTCCATAAATCACGCAAAATTGGCAAATAGAACTTTTCACCTACTTCTACCAATTCTGCATCAATTAAGGCATGTGTTTCATGCATAAATAAATAATCTAGCTCTACAGTTTGTAATTGTTGTTGGGCTTTGGCGAAGTCTTTACGTTTTTGTTGGGCTTGTTTCACCAATTGATCTGCAAATGTCTTGCCTTTGAACTGACTGAGCGCATTTAAACGTAATTCAATTACGCCCCACCCACTGAGCAACAACTTAAATAATTCTAAATCTGCAGTGGTCGATTCCCACGTCATTTCTTCCAGATTTTCATTTTCAGGCAATACAGGTAGTAAAAGCTCCATTACACTTGGAAAAATCTTTTTAAAATTCAAGATAAATTTAACAGGCTGCTCACCCGGGTAATCTTTAAATTGCACGTGTTGCTGAACATCTGTTAAATAAATTGAGAGCATTGAATAAAACCTTAAATTCTAAAAATTGTTATTTACGGCGTAATAAGCAAACACCTAAACAACAAGGGAGATGCATTTTATCAATAATCATAATTTATTCAATGCTGTGTTGTTGCTTGTACTTCAGCTAAAGTCCCACAAAGAAGAGAGCCGCCAAATTGCGACTAACTTACCATTTGGTTTTAAATCTCAGACCAAACTACTTACTTTTGCTCCTTAAGCGGATGGTCTGGTTCTGTATTTGGCTTTTTCTGTGGCTCGGTATTTTTATAAAGATCGTGCTTACCCTTATCCTCATTGGACTCTTTTTGAGGCTTAGATTCTTGATTAGATGAATTGATATTGCTCATATTAATTTCCTTATTTCATGATATCTGTTTATAAATAAAATGAATTTGACTTAACATCAATAATGTTCGGGTTACTCCTTACTAATCTGCAACAGTTTCGCTGATTTTTATAAACAAAGTCTGTGTTTATCTCGCATCATAAGCAGACAAACACAGACCTTTAACTATGCTTAAACTGACTATTTGGTGTTTGGTGCAATCATCTGTTCTGGACGTACCACTTCATCAAACTGCTCTGCTGTGACCAAATTCAGCTCTACTGCAACTTGCTTTAAGGTTTTATTTTCCTTATAAGCCTTTTTAGCTACCTTCGCTGCATTCTCATAACCAATTACAGGATTCAAAGCAGTGACTAACATGAGTGAATCATGCAAAAAGTGATCTATTTTTTCACGGTTTGCTTGAATGCCCACGGCGCAATGTTCATTAAAGCTATTGCAAGCATCACCCAAGAGTTGAATAGATTGCAATAAGTTATATGCGATCACTGGCATAAATACATTGAGTTCAAAATTGCCCGATGCGCCTGCCACATTAATTGTGGTGTCATTACCCAACACTTGTGCAACTACCATGGTCATTGCTTCGCTTTGTGTTGGATTAACCTTGCCCGGCATAATACTTGAACCAGGTTCATTTTCTGGAATTCGCAATTCACCCAAACCACAACGTGGGCCGCTGGCTAACCAACGAATATCATTGGCAATTTTATTTAAACTCACCGCCAAAGTTTTTAATGCACCTGAAGCAAATACCGCAGCATCACGCCCAGCCAAAGCCTCAAACTTATTGGGTGCAGTCACAAAAGCTAAGCCTGTAAGCTGTGCCAATTTTTCAGCTACTTCTACCGCATAATCAGGGTGTGCATTTAAGCCTGTACCGACTGCTGTACCGCCCAATGGCAACTCATACAAGCCTGTTAAAGCCTGTTCTAGACGTTTTAAACCATGATCTAGCTGCGATACATAGCCACTAAATTCCTGCCCTAAAGTTAATGGTGTCGCATCTTGTAAATGTGTACGTCCAATTTTGACAATTTCAGAAAATTCTTCACTTTTCGCATGCAACGTATCGCGCAAACTCTTTACTGCAGGAATGAGCAGTTCATTAATTTGCAAACTCGCTGCCACATGAATTGCAGTTGGAAAAGAATCATTGGTTGATTGGGCACGGTTGACATGATCATTCGGATGTACAGGATTCTGTGCACCTAACGGATGACCTAGTTTCTGATTGGCAATATTGGCAATCACTTCATTACAGTTCATGTTACTTTGCGTCCCCGAACCGGTTTGCCACACCACCAAAGGAAATTGACTATCCCACTGCCCTGCAATGACTTCATCTGCTGCACCAACAATGTACTGCGCCAGTTCTTGAGGGATTTGCCTTAAGTTTGCATTAGTGATTGCCGCCGCTTTTTTAACTAAGCCCATCGCGCGAATCATGGCGCGTGGTAAACGCTCATTACCTATTTTAAAATTTTGTAAGCTGCGCTGAGTTTGCGCGCCCCAAAGTGCATTATTCGGAACTTCAACTTCACCCATAGTGTCATGTTCAATACGTGTTTGCATGTTCAGCCTTATTCCTTCGTGATTTCGTTATGATGTCATGTATTCTTGTATTGATCTTATAAAAACCAGACAATCAAGTAAATGATAATTATTATCAATAATTCCGTTACGTTGTATTTGTTTCAGCTATAAGTCTTCGTGAATAGAGTTTCAACGAGTTGTATCGCGCTAGTTTTAATGCTTGAGCGTATTTTGATAAAAACGCCATTCATCCTCTAGCATTTTTTCCAAATTACGTTTTGGCTGCCAGTGTAAATACTGTTGTGCCTTATCTACGACTGCACCTAATTGATCCAACTCAGGATATTCATAATGAATTGCAGGAACTGTAGCAATTTCCGCATCGGTGACTTCAGCGATACGTGCAAGTAACTGCTGAATTGACACCACATCTCCTGCAATATTAAAGGCTTCGCAGCTATGTGTTTGTTCGAATAACCAATGCAGGCTTGCGATGACAGCCTCACAGACATCTAGTACATGCACAAAGCTGCGTTCTACGGTTTGATCTGCAGTATTGGCTTGCTGACGTAATTCAATTGCTTCACGCTGTTTTACTGCAACTTGCATCGCCAAAGGAACAATATTTTTAGGTAATGGTGCAACGACTTCGCCTAAAATACCGTGTTCAAATGCGCCTGCTATATTACTCAAGCGCAAAATAGCAATGTTCCATTCATGATCAGTTCTAAAAGTATCGCGGATGATTTCTTCAACCATCTGTTGAGATTTTACATACGGATTGGCGTAGCTGTAATTAAAGCTCTGGCTTTCTTCTAAATTCAATCCAGACTTTCCATAGACCGTTATACTTGAAAGATGCACCAAACGACGCACGCCTGTACGTTGCATAGAACGCAATAAACTCATAATAGAACTGACATTATCGTTATAATATTCGAGCGGTTTGAGTACTGATTCTTCTAAAGATTTAAACCCTGCACAATGCACCACTGCAGTAATTGAATATTGTTCAAAAACTTTGTTCAGCGCGGGCGTATTTCTAACATCCAATTTGGCAAAAGGCACATAACGCCCTGCAATATATTCAAGTCGCTCTAAGGTCTGCATACTTGCATTGGATAAATTATCTACAATAATGACCTCTTGCCCTTGAGCCATGAGGCTTAATGCAATGTGTGAGCCTATAAAGCCTAAACCACCAGTCACTAAAATCATTTATACTACCTTTTTTATAAAGTCTGAATGCGCCTTAGCACATTGCATTAGTGAATTTTGATGAGCACCTTATTACTAATAACCTCCCCACCAACCTCTATTCATGCATGGCATGCACTTGGTCTTGCTCAAGCCTTACAACAGAAAAATGAGGCTTTTCGTGTGTTTTTTTATCAAGATGGCGTTGCTGTAGCGAATGAGTTGCAATGGGTACCCGATGATCAACGCAATCTCAAAACAGAATGGCAAAAATTGTCTATTCGTTTACCGGTATGTGTAAGTGCAGCACTGGCACGTGGTATTAGCGATGCAGACAATGCCAAACGCCATCAACTCAGCCAACACAATTTAGCTGCAGGCTTTGAATTGGTTGGCTTGGGCGAACTGGCCGATGCAGTGCAAACCACAGAACGCCTGATTCAATTTTAAGCGATTCATTTTGTAAATCTGTTGCATTTAAAAGGTAAATTGTGTGAAAACAGTACTCGTGGTTTTACGTCAGGCCAATTTAAACAGCTTACAAGTACATGAAAGCTTGTCAGCAACAATGGTACTGGCAACTTTTGGTTGTGAAGTCAAAGTATTATTACAAGATGCGGCATTAAGCCTATTACAGTCGGAACTGGCTTTTGATTCACTTAAACATGCCTTTAAAGTGGCATCCAACTTGGTCGATAGCTTTGAGTTTTATGACCTCAGCCCAATTTTGATTGAACATAAACATGCTCACTCACCGTTTATCAAAAATACGGTACATGAGATTGAATGGGTGGAACTGAATCGCGAGCTGATTCAAAGTTTTGATCGGGTTTTATATTGGTAGATTGATTGGTGGTTTAACAGTTTGATTGATCATTTGACCACATCTAAACATCTAAAGAGAAAAGCATGACTGACGCAAATTTATATTTAATCCAAGCGAGATTTGATAGCACAGCAGCAATTTTAGCAGAGCTAAACGCTCTGTACGCTCCGCAAGATAGCGTTGTACTGATGGGTGATGCGGTATTGCATCAACACCATCCGCTTTGTGCCCAGCTAGACAAAATATATGTACTGGAAAATGATGCAGAAATATTGAATGGTCATTTGGCAAAAAACGTACATCCAATTGATTATGCAGCTTTTACAACGCTGTGTTTAGCACATCAGCGCTGTATTAGCTTAAAATAACACGCCGTAATGATACAAAACTCAAAGCATTTTTAAGGGTGAATGAAACAAGAGATGACACTAGAATTAGATCAAGATGGACATTTGCTGGATTACACTGTTTGGAATGAACAAGTTGCACAAGAACTGGCGCAAAGTTTAGCGCTCGAACTCACGGCTTGGCATTTTGAGATTTTGCACGCTGTACGCCAATTTTATCAGCAATTTGGACACTCACCTGCAACCCGCCCTTTAATCAAATTTTTAATGAAAACTGTAAGCCCAGAAATTAACAATGCTGTTTTGCAGGAAAAATTTAATACAGGTTTAGTGGCGCGTCATTTAAGCCGTTTAGCGGGTATTCCTAAACCAGCGAACTGCTTATAACAAATTGCTCCTGATGAATACGACACTGATTTAGACTTGTTTTAAATTCTGCTGTGCTTGGATGTACTGATAATACACTGAGGTAAATTGTGGCTTCACCTGTTTCGCATGCAGTTCTTCGCCACATTCTGAACATACCACGACAGGCTGAAACGTTTTAGCACAATTTTTATGGATGTATTCCACAGGCTTACCTAAACCTTGATCCATCCATTTATCTGCCCAATTTGCCATAGACAGCATTAAGGGATAAAGCTCCAAGCCTTTCTCAGTCAGTTTATATTCAAAACGTTCTTGGCGTTCTACATAAGGCACTTTGACTAAAATTTCATGTTCCACCAAACGCTTTAAACGATCCGACAATACATGCCGCGTGACGCCCAAATGTTGTTGAAAATCATCAAAACGATGCATGCCCATAAAGGCATTACGAATAATCAGCATCGTCCAACGGTCACCAATCACCGACAAAGTTCGTGCAATCGAACAAGGCTGCTCACCAATTTCATCCCATTTCATGTATGTCGTCTATTCCGCAGTCCACTACCTGCAAGTTAAAAGATTCTACAGGCTTTGCAAAGTCAGTTTTACATGAAAATCAATAAAAATGATGCATGACTTGACAATCTGCACAAAAGTAATCCTCAATTTTTGAGTTTTAAATGTCGGCATCTTCAGATTTATTATTTACTTATAGACAGATTACTATTTAGATGTAGAACCTGCACAAAAAACTTGTTCGGTCATCCCTGAAGTTGCAAAACTATTGTGCTGCTGCTCTAAATAACGCTTTGCCACCATTAACATCATAGGTGCAGGATACAAGTTTGGATTGTGCTCGGAAATTTCAGCAATATTTTTATAGGCTTGATAGCGTGCACAAAATGCCTGTTTTTGTTGTTCTGCCGTTGCTTGACTAGCAGGATCATCCAATACTTTTTTGCTGTCATTCACAATTTGCGTGTATTGATTTAATAAGTCTTGATATTGTGTTTGAGTCAATCCATTGACTGCATGTTGGATTGTAATTGGTGTAGGGGATTCTTCAAACGCCAACTGCTGTGCTTGAATACCTTGTGCCATGACACTCAGACCTTGCATTCCAAGTAACATGCTCACCAATATTTTTGCCATGCTTAGCATACGCATAAACTTAAGACGCATCGCCTTCTTTCCAGACATCTTCATAGTCATCTGCATCAATCATAAAGCGGTAGCCTTGCTCTAAAGCCAAGTATGGAAGCACATCGGGTAAAATGTCTTGCAACTCGCGTACAGGCATGGTTTCAAAGCTCACTTCATCTTCACCCAGTTCACCGCCATAAATATACCACGCAACTTTTTCTTCCCCTTCTGGCGCTTTACGCAATCCCACAATTGGGTCTTTATTTAAGGTCTGGACTGCAACTGCGATAACATCATCGCCACTCACTGCAATATAGGCTGAACCAAACTCTTCACAGAGCAGTTTTTGTTCTTCTATCAATTCTGCTAAGGCTGAGTTTTTTTGTTTTTGCTGTGGTTTAGACATGACAATTCTCTAAGATACGCTGTGAGTATTCTAACGAGATTGTACGGATAGAGAATCTTTATTTTTATATTTCTGAGATCCTTAAATCAAATGCAAAGGATATAACATAGATTTGAAATTACATAGCTTTGAAATATAACCCTACGCCCAAATCACCAACATTGCCGCAAGCACGACCAATCCCAATCCCCAATGATCGGTACGAGCAAGTTTTTCTTTAAAGAAATAGGCTGAAATTAGTAAGCTGAATAATATTTCAATTTGTCCGAGTGTTTTCACAATCGCTACAGTTTGCATACTCATGGCACTAAACCAACCTAGTGATGCTAAAAAACTGCAGACGCTCACTTTAAAAGTTAATCCCACCCGCTGCCACATGGCATACAAGGTATGTCGTTTAAATATACCTAAAAAAGCCAATAAGATAAAACATTGTAAGCCAATAACCCACACCAAAACCCATGCAGCACGATGAATAAACGGTAAGAAATCGAGT
The DNA here is from genome assembly GCF_020982655.1 of Acinetobacter sp. PW68. Lineage (NCBI taxonomy): Bacteria > Pseudomonadati > Pseudomonadota > Gammaproteobacteria > Moraxellales > Moraxellaceae > Acinetobacter > Acinetobacter sp. PW68. Next base: position 1,450,842 of record NZ_JAHZSX010000001.1, read on the forward strand.
TCTAGACTGGCTTCACGCACCAATAAAGAAGTCACCGCGAAGCTGAGTCCACTACCGATTCCAATGGCTAAAGTTGTGAATGAAAAATCACTGCGTTGATTGCCTTTACTCACCAGAAATACCGCAATCCCACCAATCGCAACGCCGAACCAAGCCAATGCGCTTAAATGTTCTTGTAGGAAAATCACGCCTACAATTGCGGCTAAAACTGCTTCACTTTTGGCAAGTCCGACACCCACCGCATAATTTTTCTGTTGAAACAGTTTTACCATTAAAGCTGTGGCTAAAATCTGACACACTGCTGCAATAATGATATACAGCCAAAACATCGAACTAAAATGCAGTTTTGCTTGTACAGGCTGCTGCCATTGTAAAATGCTTAAATACGCCAGTGCAAAAGGCAAGGCAAAAATAAAACGTGCCAAAGTCACGCCATAAACATCTACACTTGTGCTGAGTTGTTTTTGAAAGGCATTGCGCCATGCCTGCATAAATGCAGCCATTAAGGTAAAGAGCACCCAACTCGAAATCATTGCAACCACAAATGCTTTACTGATAAAGTTATAATTTACGCCTATTCCGTTATTTTTGCGATCTTTATTGCTTTTCAGATATACCTTGATGATCGTTTTATCAACAAAAAAGCATTCATTAAAATTCAAATGAATGCTTTCATATCTTGAACCGATTTAGAGATCCTGTTATTCAAGAGACTGTTATAACTTATCTAAATTTATCACTACAGCTACGCCAATACAAAATAAAGCCACATACACGGTAAACCAAATAATCATGTGCTTAAATGCTTTATCTGAAATACTGCTATCGGCATATTTCTGAGGTTTGCGTGAGTTATCTTCTTGCATATCAACTCCAATCTAACCAGATTTTGGGGAATATAGCGATTATGCAAAATTTTAATCCATTACTATAGATACAAAATATTCATTAAAAACTATAACAGATTATTTTAGATTCACACCCATCTGTTATAAAAATAACGTTTATTTAATGTTTTAAATCCAAAAATAGATCAAAATAATTAACAGATGCAAAAAAATGATTGAGTCGTACCATGTATAAATCTGAACAATTGGCGTTAAACATTCGGCAACTTATTGAAAATGGCGCATGGAAAGCACATAGTAAGTTGCCTTCGTTAAGAGAACAATCACAAATCAGTGGTTATAGCTTAATGACCGTACTGAACGCTTATCAAGAACTTGAAGCGCAGGGATTGGTATATACCAAACAAAAGTCAGGTTTTTATGTTGCAGAACGTCTCAATCAAACGGAGCAACCTGTACCAAGCAGCTTGAGTTTAAATGCACATATTCAAATGAACTCTTTGGTCTTTGGCTATTTAAAATCAATTCAGCCTGCAGATGTCAGCCCTTTGGGTTCTGCCTTCCCCAATGCAGAATTGCTGTTTAACCCCAAATTCATGCAAATTTTAGCGCAGCATGCCAAGCGAAAAGCCAGTTATATGAGCCATGACCACATGCCACCAGGCAATTATGAATTAAGAACTATCATTGCAAATCGCTACTGTTTGCAAGGCATACCCACCCATGCAAATGATATTGTCATCACATCAGGTGCTTTAGATGCGCTCAATTTGTCATTACAAGCGTTGACCAAACCTGGAGATTTTATTTTATTACAAGAAACTATTTTCTATGGTGCATGGCAAGCAGCTGAACGTCTTGGTTTACAGGTGATTACCATTCCAGAACACCCTGTTTCAGGTTTCGATTTAGAGTCATTTGAACAAGCACTAAAACAATACCCGATTAAAGTCTGCTGGTTGATGTTAAATATTCATAACCCCATTGGCTTTAGTGTCAGAGATGAAATTAAGCAACGGATTGCAAATTTGCTTGAAGAATATCAAGTGTATTTAATTGAAGATGATGTCTATCAAGAATTGTATTACGGGACGCAAAAACCGCTACCCATGAAGTATTTTGACCGACAACAACGCGTACTGCATTGCGCTTCTTTTTCTAAAACTTTGGGTTCTGCTGTGCGGGTCGGTTGGGTTTATGCAGGACAATTTTCTCATGCTATTGAGCATTTTCAGCTAATGAGCACGGTTTCGGCAAGCCCATTACTCCAAAATACTTTGGTCGATTTTCTTTCACACCATCATTACGAAAAACATTTGCGCCAATTACGCAAAGAACTGGAAAAACATAAGAAAGTGTTTTATCAGCAGTTGAAAAAGCGCTTAAATCCAGCTTGCAAAATTCACTACTATTCTAGTGGTTATTTTTTATGGATTGAACTGCCTGCATATTTAGATGGCTATACAATTTATGAGCAATTGATTCAAAATAATATTGGCATTGCGCCAAGCCAACTGTTCCGTTCTGAACAAGTCAGCCAAAACTTTATTCGTTTAAATTGCTCTTTTGCTTGGAACAGTAATATTGCTGCTGCACTAGATGTTTTGTCTGAGGTGATACAACAGCACATCACGCAATATACTCATGCCTAGAATTACAGAGCCGATCACCCGACAATAAAAAAAGCTGAGTTTTTGACTCAGCTCTTTTGTAGTTTAAAGTGCATTTTTAGAAGTTATAAATCGCCACGAGATTTAAACGATTATCTTCACCTGTTTTATTGCCATTCGCAGCTTCACCGAATGCTTCACGCTCACCATAAACATATTCAAGACCAAAGCTTAACGGTTTACGAGGGCTATAGAATACGTTTGCCCAAGTTTGCCATAAATCTTTGTTAATCGTAGTTTTGTCTGGTGTAGCTGCAATATAGTTAGGGTCTTTGTCAAAATTCATATAACCATAACCTAAAGTACCATGCACGTTGTCACCAAACTTTTGTGTAATACCAACCATGATTGAGTCAAACTCGCTTTGAATAAGACTACCATTTGTCTGAGCAACCACGCCTTTATTCGTGAATGACACAAAGCTGCTATCCCCTTTTACATGGTAATAATCGGCTTTTAAAGTCGTGCCTGGTACAACATCATATTTTGCACCGACACCGACGCCCCAAGCCATTTCTTCATCAGAATTGACACGTTTTTCATGTCCCATCGCACGTAGGCTGACATTTAAATTATCTGCAAACTGATGATTTAAACGCGCAGTTAATGCAGGTAAACGCTGGTTGATTGAACTGTCTTTAGGGTCTTCAGCTGCAACCACTAAATTGGTTTGTGGGCTAAACTTTGTTGTATAACGTACTTGAGGTGTACGTTTTACCGCGCCACCAACATACGCCAAAGCATCAATGGTTTCAGGCATATAGTCTGGAATCGCAAAGTTTGACCAAGTTTGACCAATCAACCAATTTCCGTAGTTCAAATAAGCATGGCGAATACGTAAATTATCAAGGTTTGCTCCACCTAAGAAGTCAACTTCGATTTTACCTTTTACGTCTTGATCACCCACTGGGCTTTTAAAATCTAAACCTATACGGGTTGCTGAAAGTGTTGATCTTAAACGATCACTTTGTTCATTATTTCCTTCAAGTGGTACACCGTTAATTTGGTTATACGGCATATCTTTAGCGCCGCCTTCTACCTGATAAGAAGCATCTAAACGCACGTTACCATATAAATTAAATTCGGCACCTTTGGCAGTTTTTAATACAAGATTAGCAACTGGTGCTTCTGCAGTACGTTGGACATTGGCGATTGCCGTTGCTGTTTGTGCATTTTGTACTTTTTGCTGCTCAATCAAACCACGTAAAGCCTGAACCTCTTGTCTAAGTTGTTCAATTTCTTTTTGCTGTTGAGTTTGCGCTTGTGCTGCAACACTCATACCGCCCATGCTCAATGCAATCATGCTCATCATGAGCGTGCGCTGCATTGTTGGTCGAACCGTTGTAGGTTGAAAATGTGTGGATTGGGTTAATGTTTTCGTGTTCATCCTAAACTCACTTATTATTGTGCCATCAAAATCTAGCAACAGATCACCATCGCTTAAGATGGCGATCTATATCATTGATGACTTTAGATTAAAAAAAGATAAAGAAATTATTGGGTTGCTTTTTGAGTGACTGGATTGCTGTTTAAAACAGGTTCCACAGCAGCTTTAGCTTCTACAGACGTTTTTAAATTCACCATGAAGATTGCTAAGGCAGCAATTACACCTGGAATCGCAATAGCAAAGAAGTTCATTTGGTGCGGTAAATTCATGGTTAATAGTGCACCTGTGAGTACTGGTCCAACGATTGCACCGATACGGCCAATACCCGACGCCCAGCCCATACCTGTAGAACGTACAGTAGATGGGTAATATTGTGCGACAAAAGTATAAAGCAGAATTTGTGAACCAATGGTTGCTGCACCTGCAACTGCAATTAAGGTATACAACACAATTTGTGGACTGTTAAAGCCAAGCAGAATTAATGCTGCTGCACCACAGATAAACATAATGGTCACTACTTTTTTGATATGGAAGCGGTCAGCCAATGCCCCCCCTCCAATTGCGCCAATCATGCCGCCAATATTCAAGGCAAATAAGAAGATCATACTTGCACCAAGTGAGTAACCCGCTTGGATCATTAATTTTGGTAACCAACTACCCAATGCATATACCATCAACAAGCACATGAAGAATGCGATCCAGAACATGAAAGTACTGAACATACGACCTTGTTGGAACAATGCTTTTACAGGTGCTTCATCGCCTTTAGTCACCTCATTTAGTACAAACTCAGTGTCACCATTTAATTGATGGCTTGGTGAAATTTTTTTCACAATTGTACGGGTTTGCTCTATTTCTTTCTTGTTGGTCAAATACATGAGTGACTCAGGCAAGAATTTCCAAATGAGCGGTAAAGCGACTAAAGGAATAATCGCGATGTAGAACATGATTTTCCAGCCAAATTGTGGCACTAACCATGCTCCCAATAATGCTGATGTCATACCGCCAATTGCATAACCACTAAACATGAGCGCAACCAAAGTACTACGAATACGTTTTGGTGCATATTCAGTCATTAATGCCACAACGTTTGGCATGACACCACCAATACCAAGCCCTGCAAGGAAACGTAAAATACCAAATTCAACTGGATTGCTTGCAAATGCACCTAAGAATGTAAAGCCACTGAAAATAGCCACACAAATCATAATGGTTTTTTTTCGACCTAACTTGTCCGATAACGTACCAAAGGTCATGGCACCAAACATCATGCCAAATAATGCGGTACTGGCCAGTAAGCCAGCTTGAACTGCACTTAAAGCCCACTCTTGCATGAGCAGCGGCAATGCAACCCCATAAATGACCAAATCATAACCGTCAAAAATAATGATCATCAAACACCAAAACAATACACCCCAATGAAATGGCGTGAACTTGGCCTCGTCAATCAAGGTATTGATATTAATTTTATTGCTTTGCATCTTGCTCCACCTCCTAATTGTGAAGTCCGTTACTCCAACTCAGATGCACACAATGAATAAAAAGTTAAAATTTGTCCAAAACTGAATAGGCATGGATACATACCTAAAAAGTCTACAATAATGTAATATATTGATTTTTGTGTTAATAAAAATAATAAGGCGAAAAAAATACTGCGATGTGATGCTTAAACAAGTTTTTTCAGGCAATTCACACAACAGTATTTTGTTAAAATATCTGTGCTTTTTATAAAAAATATAGTTATAAGTATTTGTTTTATATCATTTTACTAGAATACATTGCGATCATAAGTGACAGCTTCCAAATCATAGACTTGATAAATACAGTCAAACAAAGATCGAATATCTTCACTTTCATCCATATTACGGATTGCCATAAATATAGGACTTACAGCCGTGTTATCTAATAGAGGTATAAAATGCAAATGCGCCAAATGAATGTTTTGAGCGCTTTCTGGCACGATACACACACCCTCTCCTGCAGCAACAAAACCCAATGCCAATTGTAATTCACGTACTTCACGAATTTTTCGAGGTTCTAAACCATGCTCAGAAAACACGCCACGAATTTGAGTAGAAAAATTTGGCTTAGTGTGGTTTGGATATAAAAATAGATGTTGATCAACAACATCTGCCAAATATGCACCTTCTTTTTGTGTCGCGAACGGGTGGCTAGAATGGACTGCAACCATCAAGCGTTCTTCACGTAATAAAATACGTTTAATTGCAGGATCAGAAATTCTTAAACGTCCAAAACCAACATCTATACGGCCTTCTTTAAGTGCTTGAATTTGGTCATTGGTGCTCATTTCCACCATTTCTATTTTTAAATGCGGGTGCTGCTGCTTAAACAAATACACAATTCTTGATAATAACCCGAACAATAAAGAACCAACAAAGCCAATAGTCACGGTACGATCGGTCATACCGACTCGTTTTGTCATCGACTTAATTTCTTCCGCATTAGACAAAAGTTTAACGGCATGTTGATAAAAGAATTGCCCTGCCTCAGTGGTCTTAAGCGGCCTGCTTCCACGCTCGAATAGTTGGATTCCAAGCTCTTGTTCTAAATTTTGAATCTGTCTGCTCAAAGGTGGTTGAGCAATAAAGAGTTTTTCTGCTGCCTTAGTGAAACTTTGCTCTTCTACAACAGCAACAAAATAACGTAAATGTCTGAGTTCCATGGCTAAGAATACCTTTAAAGTATAAAAAAATGCAAATTTGATCTTAGACCAATTCAATTTATTCTTTTAAGGTATATCACAAGATGTAATAAAGCAATGACATGAAGGGCAAACCATGTATAAGTCAGTAGAAACTTTGCTGCTGGAAATACCAACCATCCGTCCACACAAGATGGCGGTTGCAACCATGCAAACCCAAACTCTGGTATTAGTCAAAATCACCACTGAAGATGGTTTTGTTGGCTGGGGCGAAGCAACCACGATTGGTGGCTTGGGCTATGGTGAAGAAAGCCCAGAAAGTGTGAAAACCAATATTGAAACATATTTCGCACCATTGCTAAAAACTTTAGCTGGCTTAAATGTTGCGCAAACTCTACAGGGTATTAAAAAGAATATCAATGGTAACCGTTTCGCGAAGTGTGCCATTCAAACTGCTTTATTAGATATTCAAGCACAGCGCTTAAACCAACCTTTAAGCGAAATTTTAGGTGGTCGCTTACGCAACTCGGTTCCTGTTTTATGGGTACTTGCATCTGGCGATACAGAAAAAGACATCGCTGAAGCACAAAAAATGATTGCAGCAAAACGTCACAACACCTTCAAGCTCAAAATAGGTTCACGCCCAGTAGAGCAAGATGTAGAACACGTATTAGCTATTAAACAAGCTTTAGGTAAAGACGTTTCTATTCGTGTAGACGTAAACCGTGCTTGGTCAGAGCTTGACGCAATTAAAGGCATCCAGCTTTTACAAGATGGCGGTGTCGACTTAATTGAACAACCATGCGCAATTGACAACATTGATGCCATGGAGCGTCTAACGCGCAAATTTGATATTGCCATCATGGCAGATGAATCGTTAACAGGCCCACAAAGTGCTTATCAGTTGGCAAAACGTCATGCTGCATCTGTATTTGCAGTCAAAGTTGCTCAATCTGCTGGTCTGCTTGAAGGCTGTGAAGTAGCCACAGTTGCACAATTGGCAGGTATTGACCTTTATGGCGGCACTATGCTTGAAGGTCCTGTAGGCACGATTTCATCTGCGCATGTCTTCTCGACCTTCCAGAATTTAACTTATGGCACAGAATTATTTGGTCCATTACTGCTGACCGAAGAAATTTTAAAAACCCCACTTCAGTACCAAGACTTTGAGTTACACCTTCCATCAGGTGCGGGTTTAGGCGTTGAGTTGGATGAAGACAAAATTGACAACTTGCGTCGTCAGTAATTAGGAGAAACTTATGCTTTTCCATGTACGTATGGATGTAAACATTCCATTGGATATGCCAGCAGGAACTGCAAACGAAATTAAAGTCGTTGAAAAAGCATATTCACAGGAATTACAGCGTCAAGGTAAATGGCGTCATATTTGGCGTATTACTGGCCAGTATTCAAACATCAGTATTTTTGATGTTGAGAGCAACGAAGAACTTCACAACATTTTACAAGGTCTGCCGCTCTACCCATACATGAATATTGAAGTGATGCCATTAAACCGTCATCCATCTTCAGTTCGAGAGGATGACAGTTAATTGATTACCGGATGAGGAATCGCAAGATTTCTCATCCAAAACTCAAACAGAAAGTACTGCAACAAGGGATTGTGGCCAGCCAAATTTAGCCAGCCAATAAAGCTAAAGATGCGCCACTAAAATATGAAAAACATACTTTTAGGAGCAATAGTATGAACCGCCAAGAAATTGATGTATTAGTTAAGAAAATTAACGTCGATACTGCGACTGGTCCTGTAGATGAGCGAGTACAACAGATTGTTGTGCGCTTGTTAGGTGACCTGTTCCAGGCGATTGAAGATCTTGATATTTCTCAAACTGAGCTTTGGAAAGGTTTGGAATACTTTACGGATGCGGGCCAAGCAAATGAGTTAGGTCTATTAGCTGCAGGCTTAGGGCTAGAGCACTACTTGGACTTGCGTGCAGATGAAGCTGATGCTAAAGCAGGTATCACCGGTGGCACACCACGGACTATTGAAGGTCCACTTTATGTAGCAGGCGCACCTGAATCAGTTGGCTTTGCACGTATGGATGATGGTTCTGAAGAAGGTAAAATCCCGACTCTAATCATCGAAGGTACTGTAACTGATACCGAAGGCAATATTATTGAAGGTGCTAAAGTTGAAGTTTGGCACGCCAACAGCTTGGGTAACTACTCATTCTTTGATAAGTCACAGTCTGACTTCAACCTGCGTCGCTCTATTTTCACTGACCAAGATGGTAAATATGTTGCACTGACTACAATGCCAGTGGGTTATGGCTGCCCACCAGAAGGTACTACTCAGTTCGTATTGGACAAATTAGGCCGTCATGGTAACCGCCCATCTCATGTGCACTATTTCGTATCTGCACCGGGTTACCGCAAACTGACTACTCAATTCAACATTGAGGGTGACAAATACCTGTGGGATGACTTTGCATTCGCTACACGAGAAGGCCTTGTTGCAACCGCTGTTGATGTAACTGATGAAGCTGAAATTGCACGCCGTGGCCTAAAGGGTCCTTTCAAACACATTCAGTTCAATATTGAACTTGTGAAGGAAAAAGAAAACGCGCCTAGCACTGAAGTCGACCGTCGTCGCGCAAGTGCTTAATTCCCAAAAGGAAAGCGGGACGTGTCTTGAATATAAATCAGGCACTTCCCGATTGACTGCCCCTCATTGGACAGCCGGAGAAAGGACATGCCTCGTATTCCTGTAATTAACACCAGCCACTTAGACCGCATTGATGAGCTATTGGTTGATAATTTTGAATCTGGTGAATTTAAACTACACCGCTCAGTATTCACAGACCAACCCTTGTTTGACCTAGAAATGAAATACATTTTTGAAGGCAACTGGGTTTATTTGGCACACGAAAGCCAAATTCCAAACAACAATGACTACTACACCACTTATATTGGTCGTCAGCCAATCATCATTGCACGTAACCGTAATGGCGAATTAAATGCCATGATCAATGCGTGTTCACACCGTGGTGCACAGTTATGTCGTTACAAACGCGGTAACAAAGCAACTTACACTTGCCCATTCCATGGTTGGACTTTCAATAACTCTGGTAAGTTGTTAAAAGTAAAAGACCCAGCAGATGCAGGTTATTCAGATTGCTTTAACAAAGACGGTTCACACGACTTGAAAAAAGTTGCCCGCTTTGAAAGCTACAAAGGTTTCTTGTTTGGTAGCTTGAACCCAGATGTCCCTTCTCTGGAAGAGTACCTGGGCGAAGCAACCAAGATTATTGACATGATCGTAGGTCAGTCAGAACACGGTCTGGAAGTTTTACGTGGTTCTTCGACTTACACTTATGAAGGTAACTGGAAGTTAACTGCTGAAAATGGTGCAGATGGTTACCATGTATCTGCCGTACACTGGAACTACGCTGCAACAACTCAGCAACGTAAAGAAAAAGAAGCTGGCGATAACATCCGTGCAATGAGCGCAGGTTCATGGGGCAAACAAGGCGGTGGTTCTTACGGCTTTGAAAATGGTCACATGCTCCTTTGGACGCAATGGGCAAACCCAGAAGACCGTCCTAACTTTGCCAAGAAAGACGAATACACCGAGAAATACGGCGAAGCGATGGCAAAATGGATGATCGAGCGTTCACGTAACCTGTGTATCTATCCAAACGTTTACTTCATGGATCAGTTCGGTTCACAAATCCGTGTGTTACGTCCACTATCTGTCGATAAGACTGAAGTGACCATTTACTGTATCGGTCCTGTCGGTGAAGAGCCAGAAGCGCGCACACGCCGTATTCGTCAATACGAAGACTTCTTTAACGCATCAGGTATGGCTACACCAGATGATCTTGAAGAATTCCGTGCATGTCAAGCAGGCTACGCAGGTATCGCACTTGAATGGAACGACATGTGCCGTGGTTCTAAACACTGGATCCAAGGTCCGGATGATGCAGCGAATGAAATTGGTCTGAAACCGAAATTATCTGGCATTAAGACTGAAGATGAAGGGCTGTACCTAGCTCAACACCAATACTGGTTAGAACTGATCAAAAAAGGCATTGCGATTGAAAAAGAAATTGCTGCAAGCACTGAAGGAGAAACCGCATGAGCGACATCACTTTAGAAAAAATTGCACAGTTTCTGTATCAGGAAGCCCGCTTTTTAGATGATGAGCAATGGGATGACTGGTTACAGTGCTACGCCCCTACTGCTTCTTTCTGGATGCCTGCTTGGGATGACAATGACACTTTAACCGAAGATCCACAGTCCGAAATTTCCTTGATTTACTATCCAGACCGTCAAGGCTTAGAAGACCGTGTATTCCGTATCAAGACTGAACGCTCATCTGCGACCATGCCTGATACACGTACCAGCCACAACATTAGCAATATTGAAATTGTTGAACGTGATGGCGATAAAGTCACTGTACGTTTTAACTGGAACACTTTAAGTTTCCGTTACAAAACTAACTACAGCTACTTTGGTATGTCGCGCTATGAAATTGATTTTTCTGGCGACAAACCGCAAATTTTAAGCAAGTACGTGGTGCTGAAAAACGATTACATCAACCAAGTAATCGATATCTACCACCTCTAAGACTGTATTCATTTACAGCAAGGTAAAAACCTTTCAGCCAGATGGAATCTTGGCTGAAAGGTCTAGTTTCAAAGATTTATATAGGATATTCAGCCATGTCAAACCACAATGTTGCACTTCAATTTGAAGATGGCGTTACACGTTTTATTTCTGTTACAGATGGTGAAACACTGTCAGACGCAGCTTACCGTCAAAAGATCAATATTCCTTTGGACTGCCGTGACGGTGCATGTGGAACGTGCCGTGCGTTTTGTGAATCAGGTTCGTATGACATGCCTGAAGAAACTTATATTGAAGATGCATTGACACCAGAAGAAGCTGAACAAGGCTATATTCTTGCATGCCAATGTAAACCAACTTCAGACGCAGTATTCCAAATTCAAGCCACTTCTGATGTATGTAAAACTGAAATTCATGCATTTGAAGGTACATTGGCACGTGTTGAAAACTTATCTGACTCGACTATTACCTTTGATATTCAGTTAGATGAAGGTCAACCAGATATTCACTTCCTTGCAGGTCAATATGTGAATGTGGGTATTCCAGGCACAACAGAAACTCGTTCGTATTCTTTCAGCTCTAAGCCTGGCAACCGCTTAACTGGCTTTGTGGTACGTAACGTACTAAACGGCAAAATGAGCGAATTCTTAAGCCAAAACGCTAAAGCTGGCGACAAAATGACCTTTACGGGTCCATTTGGTAGCTTCTACTTACGTAATGTAGCACGCCCTGTGGTGATGTTAGCGGGTGGTACGGGTATTGCACCATTTATGTCTATGCTGCAAGTGCTTGAAGAAAAAGGTTCTGAGCACCCTGTACGTTTAGTCTTTGGTGTGACCAATGACTTTGACTTGGTTGCAATTGAAAAATTAAACGAACTACAAGAAAAATTCTCTTGGTTCGAGTACCGCACTGTTGTGGCAAATCCAGAATCTGCACACGAGCGTAAAGGTTACGTGACTGGCCATATCGAAAACGAATGGCTCAACGGTGGTGATGTAGACATCTACCTATGTGGTCCAGTGCCAATGGTAGAAGCGGTACGTGGCTGGTTAGATGCAGAAGGTGTTAAACCTGCAAGCTTCCTATTTGAAAAATTCTCTGCCAACTAAGTTTGTTAGACAGTCTAGAAACATAGTCGGAGAATACAATGAATCGCTCAAAAAGATTTGAAAACAAAGTTGTAATCGTGACTGGTGCCGCTCAAGGCATTGGTCGCGGTGTGGCTTTACAAGTGGCTAGCGAAGGCGCACAAGTAGTCATGGCTGACCTTTCTCCTTATGTAGAAGAAGTGTTGGCTGAAATTGAAGAGCTTGGTGGCGATGCTGTTACTGTAAAAGCCAATCTTGAAACTTTTGCAGGTGCAGAATCTGTCGTTGCAAAAGCACTCGATACCTATGGCCGTGTAGATGTACTCATCAACAACGTCGGTGGTGCAATCTGGATGAAACCTTTCCAAGAATTTTCTGAAGAAGAAATTATCAAGGAAGTGAATCGTTCATTGTTCCCAACCCTATGGTGCTGCCGTGCCGTGTTGCCAGAAATGATTAAGAATCAAAAAGGTACGATTGTAAACGTATCTTCTATTGCAACACGTGGTATTAACCGTGTGCCGTATTCGGCTTCAAAAGGTGGTGTGAATGGCTTAACCGCTTCCCTCGCCTTTGAACATGCCAAAGATGGTATTCGTGTGAATGCCATTGCAACAGGTGGTACAGAAGCACTACCACGTAAAGTGCCTCGCAATGCCAATCCATTGTCTCAAAATGAAAAAACGTGGATGCAGCAAGTGGTCGATCAAACCATTGATCGTACATTCTTGGGTCGCTACGGCACCATTCAGGAACAAGTGAATGCGATTCTATTCCTTGCTTCTGATGAATCATCGTACATCACAGGCACTGTTGTACCTGTAGGTGGTGGTGATCAGGGTTAAGCCAAGATCATGACCAACTTCAACAGGATCATTGCTTGACGCAAGGAGGCAAATATTCAATGAGTTACCTGTTCCAAACTTTAAAAAATGACTGGTCAATTTCAGCCACTGTTGCAGGATTCTTAGCAGTGCTGATCTCCTATTCAGGGCCATTGATCATCTTTTTCCAAGCGGCACAGCAAGCCCAAGTTTCCCCAGATATGATGATTTCATGGATTTGGGGAATTTCTATTGGTGCTGCAGTCGCAGGTATCTTTTTATCAATTAAGTATAAAGTACCTGTGGTGACCGCTTGGTCTGCACCGGGTACAGCCTTACTGGTAACGCTGTTTCCAGATATTTCTTTAAATGAAGCCGTTGCTGCTTACATCACCTCTGCCGTGGTGATTTTCTTGATTGGAATCACAGGATATTTTGACAAACTCCTGTCGTGGATTCCGCAAGAAGTCGCAGCAGGCATGATGGCAGGTATCTTGGTTCAATTTGGTTTAGGCCTATTTACTGCAACCAATACTCTGCCATACATTGTATTTGGGATGTTGGCGGTATTTTTATTGGCAAAGCGTTTTAGTCCACGTTATGCCATGATTTGGGTGCTTGCTGCAGGAATTATACTGAGCTTAATGCTCGGTCAAATTAACCCAGTCACCACCAATTTTAGTTTAGCAATTCCACAGTTTATTGCTCCTGAATGGACGTGGAGTTCAACCTTAAACCTGGCATTACCGTTAATTTTAGTCAGCTTGTCTGGGCAGTTTTTACCAGGTATGGCAATTATTAAAATTAGCGGTTATGACATGCCTGCTAAACCTATTATTAGTGCGACCAGTATCGCTTCTCTTGCCGTTGCATGTGTGGGAGGCATTACCATTGTACTAGCCTCTATTACCGCGGCATTGTGCTTAGGTAAAGATGCGCACGAACTGAAAGAAAAGCGATACATTGCAGGTGTTGCCAACGGTATTTTCTATATTTTAGGTGGGTTATTTGCGGGTAGCATCGTCATGCTATTTAGCCTATTGCCTAAAGAACTGATTGCAGCTTTGGCTGGACTTGCGCTTTTGGGTGCAATTGCTACCAATATTTCAGTGGCAATGAGTAAAGAATCACAGCGTGATCCGGCCCTCATCACCTTTTTAGCAACCGCCTCTGGTATGCAGTTTTTAGGGCTAAGTTCTGTATTTTGGGGTATCTGTATTGGTTTGATCGCACATTGGGTATTAACCAAACGTAACAGCTCAACCGCCCCCCTACCTTCAACTCAAAGTTCCAAAAGTTAATGGACATGCAATTGTCTAGGACACATTATGATTGATAAAAGTCAAACTTCTTTAACAGAAGTCCTTTCGCAAATTAAAGATGGTTCAACCATCATGATTGGTGGTTTTGGTACCGCAGGTCAGCCAGCGGAACTCATTGATGGTTTGATTGAACTTGGCATCAAAGATTTAATTATTGTAAACAACAACGCAGGTAATGGTGACTACGGTTTAGCAAAGCTATTAAAAGCTGGCGCAGTACGTAAAATCATCTGTTCATTCCCACGTCAGTCTGACTCTTGGGTATTTGATGAACTTTACCGCGCAGGCAAAATCGAGCTTGAACTTGTGCCACAAGGTAACTTGGCATGCCGTATTCAGGCTGCAGGTATGGGTCTCGGTCCAATCTATACCCCTACAGGTTTTGGTACTTTGCTTGCTGAAGGCAAACCCACCCTAAAGTATGAAGGTAAAGACTACGTACTTGAAAATCCAATCCGCGCAGACTTTGCTTTAATTAAAGCACAGCAAGGTGATCGTTGGGGTAACTTGGTGTACCGTAAATCTGCACGTAACTTTGGACCAATCATGGCGATGGCTGCCGATGTGACGATTGCACAGGTTTCTGAAGTGGTTGAGTTAGGCGCGTTAGATCCTGAACACATCATCACTCCGGGTATTTTCGTTCAGCACGTTGTTGCCGTTGGCGCAAAACAACCTGAACAATCTGCATAACTGTCACGTGAAGGAGAACATCATGCGCTATACCAAATTAACACGTGATCAAATCGCTGAACGTGTGGCACAAGACATTCCAGACGGTGCTTATGTTAACCTTGGCATAGGCTTACCAACTAAAATTTCTAACTACCTTTCTTCAGAAAAAGACGTATTCTTACATTCTGAAAATGGTTTATTGGCTTTTGGCCCACCACCTTCTGGAGGAGAAGAAGACCCTGAATTAATCAATGCCGGTAAAGAATTCGTAACCATGCTTACAGGCGGTTCATTCTTCCACCATGGTGACTCATTTGCCATGATGCGTGGCGGTCACTTAGACATCGCAGTATTGGGTGCTTTCCAAGTGGCTGAAAATGGCGACTTGGCAAACTGGCATACTGGCGCTCCTGACGCGATTCCTGCGGTTGGTGGTGCAATGGACTTGGCCGTTGGTGCAAAAAAAGTCTTTATTACAACCGACCACGTCACCAAAAAAGGCGAAGCTAAAATTGTAGCTGAACTGACTTATCCCGCTACAGGCTTAAAGTGTGTAGACCGCATTTACACTGACTTGTGTGTAATTGATGTCACTCCTGAAGGCATGAAAGTTATTGAGAAAGTTGAAGGCTTAAGCTTTGAAGAATTACAGTCATTGACTGGTGCAAAGCTGATTGATGCGACTCAGGCTTAATCGTCTTTAAATATAATTCTTAATCCCCCTAAATCCCCCTTTTTCAAAGGCGGACTTCCATCAAGTATTTTAGGTGAGAATCTCCTCCCTTTTTTAAAGGAAGGTTGGGAGGGATTAAGATATTTGGAAAATAAAATATGAAAAACGCATATATCGTCGATGCTATTCGTACCCCATTTGGTCGTTATGCAGGTGGTTTAGCCCCTGTGCGTGCTGATGACTTGGGCGCTCTCCCCATCAAAGCACTTATGCAACGCAACCCATCTGTAAACTGGGAACAATTGGATGATGTGATATACGGCTGTGCCAACCAAGCCGGTGAAGATAACCGTAATGTCGGTCGCATGTCTGCACTTTTAGCAGGTTTACCGTACCAAGTGCCTGCAACCACTGTGAATCGTTTATGTGGTTCATCGCTAGACGCAATTGCAATAGCTGCACGTGCAATTAAAGCAGGTGAAGCAAACCTGATTATTGCTGGTGGTGTTGAGTCAATGAGCCGCGCACCATTTGTGATGGGTAAATCTGAATCTGCTTATGATCGTAATCAAAAAATTGAAGACACCACAATGGGCTGGCGTTTCATTAACCCGAAACTCAAAGAAATGTACGGCGTAGAAACTATGCCGCAAACCGCTGAAAATGTGGCGGAGCAGTTCAACGTAAACCGTGCCGATCAGGACTTATTTGCTTTGACCAGCCAGCAACGTACTGCTGCTGCACAAGCACGCGGTTTCTTTGACAAAGAAATTATTGCAGTAGAAATTCCTCAACGTAAAGGTGAGCCTGTCGTTGTTGCTGCAGACGAACATCCACGGGCCTCAACCACAGCAGAAGCCTTGGCAAAATTGAAGCCAGTGGTAAAAGCAGATGGTACAGTGACTGCAGGTAATGCATCAGGTATTAACGATGGTGCGGCTGCCCTCTTGATTGCTTCTGAAGAAGCTATTGAACAACACGGCTTAAAACCACGTGCCAAAATCATTGCTTCAACTGTTGTTGGTGTTGAACCACGTATTATGGGCTTTGGTCCTGCGCCTGCAATCAAAAAATTGTTGGCACAAACAGGTTTGACCATTGAACAAATGGACGTGATTGAACTGAACGAAGCCTTTGCTGCACAAGCATTAGCATGTACTCGTGACTTAGGCATTGAAGATGGTTCAGAGAAAGTCAATCCAAACGGTGGTGCAATTGCTATAGGTCACCCACTTGGTGCATCTGGTGCGCGTTTAGTCACTACAGCACTGAACCAACTTGAACAAACTGGCGGTAAATATGGTTTATGTTCAATGTGTATTGGTGTTGGTCAAGGTATTGCTTTGATTATTGAACGTGTTTAATCCTCATTAAAAGTTCCCCTTTCATAAAGGGGGGATTTAGGGGGATTTATAAGATTAAGGATTTAAAAAAAATGCCAACTTTTACCTCAAATGATGCGCAAATCAATTACCAAACTTTTGGTGATACTGCAAAACCTGCACTGATTTTTTCAAACTCGCTTGGTACAAATTTCAAAATGTGGCAAGCACAGATTGATTTTTTCCAGCAAGATTTTTTTGTCATTTGCTACGACACACGTGGTCACGGTGCATCATCGGCGCCGCAAGGCCCATATAGCATTGATCAATTGGGTCAAGATGTTGTAAATCTACTCGATCACTTAAATGTTGAAAAAGCGGCATTCTGTGGTATTTCTATGGGCGGTTTAACAGGTCAATGGTTAGCGATTCATCGCCCTGAACGTTTTAATCAGGTGGTGGTATGTAATACCGCAGCAAAAATTGGTCAAGAACAGGCTTGGAATGACCGTGCCGCATTGGTACGCGAACAAGGTTTACAGCCGATTGCTTCGACTGCAGCATCACGCTGGTTTACTGAACCCTTTATCCAAAGCAACGCGACAGTGGTCAACAATCTTCAAAACGACTTGGCAGCTGGCAGCGCCGAAGGTTATGCGAGCTGTTGCGAAGCTTTGGCTAAAGCGGATGTACGTGAACAACTTAAAGACATCACTGTGCCTGTTTTAGTGGTTGCAGGTCAGCAAGACCCTATAACAACAGTTGCCGATGCTCAATTTATGGTTGAACGTATTGCCAATAGCCAATTGTTTGAAATCAATGCATCGCACATTTCTAACGTAGAATTGCCAAATGAATTTAACCAATCAGTGAAGCAGTTTATCCAAGCATAAAACTTCATTGTTATTGTTAATAAGTTAAAAGTTAAAAAAATAGAGTTCTTTCGAGAACTCTATTTTTTATAGATGAATCTGCAGTTAGACGAGCTAGACTTAAACTAACTCCACCGCAATCGCTGTGGCTTCACCACCGCCAATACATAAAGATGCCACGCCTTTTTTCGCGCCTATACGTTGCAATGCATGAATGAGCGTCACAATAATACGTGAACCTGAAGAACCTAGAGGATGCCCCAAAGCACATGCACCACCCTGAATATTCACTTTGGCAGGGTCTAAATCAAAAGCATCTATCGCAAGCATGGTTACCATGGCAAAGGCTTCATTAATTTCCCACAAATCTACATCGGCAACCGACCACCCTGCTTTATCTAGCACTTTTTGAATCGCCCCTACAGGAGCAAGAGTAAACTCAGAAGGATGTTGTGAATGTGTCGCGTATGCCACAACTTTTGCAAGCGGTTTTAAGCCACGCTCTGCCGCAACCACATCTGATGTAATCACCAGAGCAGATGCGCCATCTGAAATAGAGCTGGCATTGGCGGCTGTAATCGTGCCATCTTTTTTAAATGCGGGACGCAAACTGCTAATTTTATCGACTTTGGCATTTAACGGTTGTTCATCCTGATCGACAATCACATCACCTTTACGTGAATGAACAGTGACAGGCACGATTTCATTTTTAAAATAACCGTTTTGAATGGCTTCTACCGCGCGGTTTAAAGAGCGAATTGCGTATTCATCCTGCTGCTCACGGGTATAGTTTTTCTTGTCTGCCATGTCTTGCGCCAGCACGCCCATCGACAAGCCTGTTTCAGCATCTTCTAAACCTTCCTGAAACATGTGGTCTGTGACTTTGCCGTGTCCCATACGGAAACCTGCACGTGCTTTATCTAGCAAATACGGCGCATTCGACATAGATTCCATACCGCCAGCGACCACAATCTGCGCTGAACCTGCCTGAATAGCATCGGCTGCCTGCATAACAGCTTTCATGCCAGAGCCACAAATTTTATTGATGGTGGTTGCACCTGTACTATCGGGTAAACCCGCTTGACGCATCGCCTGACGTGCAGGGCCTTGCTTCAAACCTGCAGGCAATACACAACCAAAAATTACTTCATCAATGTCAGTCCCACTTAAACCTGCACGTGCAACTGCGTGTTGAATTGCAACCGCGCCTAAATCGGGTGCTGTACAACTTGCCAGTGAACCTTGAAAGCCGCCCATTGCGGTACGTACAGCATCTACAATTACAATCATTTTTAGTCCCTTATTACCGTCTTTTTAAAGTGATTACCGTAAAAGCCATGCTTTTTAAAATTACAAATAACATCCCTGTGAGTTAGCAAGTAATTCACGTTAAATGTAAATCTAAAGATGAGCATTGCAATCTCGCAAAGTGCTGAATTGCTATGCTTGATTGATCTTAGACTTTTAGGCCTTGCTTATGAAAAATAGAATAAAAGTTTTAGAAATCCAATTTTATTTCACTAAAATGACCTGTTTGGTTCAGTTTTATTGACAACCGATTTGGCTTATGGATTGTGCTATTTTTCACATGATATTTTTTAAATTCATTGGTTCACTGATGAACATACGTTAAAACTTACCTTTTCAAGACCTTGGTGCTATTTTCAAGTTGCTCAAACTGCACTAGACTCCAACATGCTTAATTGGTTGTAATTGGAATATTGATTGATGACGACTCTACGCCAAGAAAATTTCCGACGTCGTAAAGAGAAAATTTTGGCAATGGCTGAGGTTTTATTACTGGAAAATCATAATGATATTACATTAAGTGAGTTGGCTGCAGAGTTAGATATTGCCAAAGGCACAATTTATAAATATTTCAAAAGTAAAAATCAGCTCTATTTAGAGTTAATTATTTTAAATGAACAGCGTTTATTGGATATTTCCAAACAGTATCACCATAACTTTCAAACTTATGTTTCGCAGTACATGCTGTATAACATGCTTAATTCCAACCGTACGATTTTGCTGCACTCGATTGAAGAACGCTTAACCAATAATGAACGTAAACTAAATGAATTGTTTGAACAGTTATACGATATTCGTGAGCAGCGTATTTTAGAAATTAAAGACATCACCCAAGCCTATTTAGAGTCCTTTAACAGCGCGATGTCGATCCGTGATTATCTGTCTTATATTTGGACAGTAACTTATGGTGCGTCGTTATTACTCAATTCTACCCATTATCAAAAAGCTATTGGGTCACGTGAACGCTTAATCAAGCTATATATTAATCAAGCACTGATGACGCCAGATAAAGTATCTGCGATTGTTTGATTTTTACATAGTTAGCTTCGTTGGATTCATTGCTGATCCCGCTAAATATTAGCGTCTAAGTAGAAAGAAATTTGCTTTTCAGAACGTATTAACTCACCTCATAAATTTATTCTCTAAATAAAAAATCCCAAAGTTCAAACTTTGGGATTTTTCAAATTCTTTTGACTGTCTAAAGACACATCATTCTGCACTAATATCTTCAAATAATACTGAAGATAAATAACGCTCACCACTGTCAGGTAAAATCACCACAATATTTTTACCTGCATTTTCAGGACGTGCCGCCAATTTTGCAGCAGCAGCCATTGCTGCACCACTAGAAATACCGACTAAAATACCTTCTTGGGTTGCTGTTTTACGCGCCCAATCAATTGCTTCAGCACTTTCAATGCTAATCACTTCATCCACCAAATCTAAATCTAGATTTTTTGGAATAAAATTGGCGCCAATCCCCTGAATTTTATGTGGTGCAGGTGTAAGGGCTTCGCCACGCTTTGTTTGACCAATAATTGGAGATTCTGCAGGCTCAACTGCAACACTATGCAATGCCTGACCTTTTACCTTTTTGAAATAACGTGAAATACCAGAAATGGTACCGCCTGTACCTACACCTGCAACAAGAATATCTACCTTCCCACCTGTTGCTGCCCAAATTTCGGGACCTGTGGTTTCTTCATGAATTTGTGGATTGGCAGGGTTATTAAACTGCTGCGGCAAAAAATAAGTTTCTGGATGTTCAGTTACTAAACGCTCTGCTTCATCCACCGCGCCTTTCATGCCTTTTGCAGGCTCAGTCAGCACTAAATTTGCACCCAAAGCTTTCAAAACCTTACGGCGCTCGATACTCATGCTTGCAGGCATAGTTAGTGTAATTTCATAACCTTTTGCTGCAGCTACAAATGCCAAAGCGATTCCTGTATTACCGCTGGTCGGTTCGACAATATGCATGCCCGCTTTTAACACGCCACGTTTTTCTGCATCTGCTATTAAAGCTGCTCCAATACGGCATTTCACAGAAAATGCAGGGTTACGGCTTTCCACCTTGGCTAAAACCGTTGCACCGCCAGAAATTAAACGGTTAATGCGTACCAATGGCGTGTTACCAATCGCTTCGGCGTTATTACTATATACGGCAATCCCTAAGTTTGCTGGTGTTGGAAAAGCTGCATCTGTGGTCATGATAATTTCCTATGTTATATCTATATAAACTAATTTTAAATTATCATACCTTTTTATAATTTTGTTGCCGATGTTTCGTTAAAATTGTTTTATACAAAATATGATTAGCTTTCAACAAAACGCGAATTAGAATAAAGCAATGACAACCTCAGTTTAACTGTCGATTTTATCGGCACTTGGGTTTGAAATTCGCTATTTATTTTTTGACAATAGCAACACATAACAAAATGTAGGGAATGCAATGTCTAATAAACGTTACAGTCAGCTTTATCGTAATTTCACTAAAAAAATCTTAAATAAGATTGTGACGCCGCAAGTATTAGGCACGACTGCAGAATTAGAATATCGTATTGCTCAAAGCTCTGAAAAAACACAATTTTGTTATGTGCTGCAAGATGCCTCTCTCAGCAATATCGCCTTGATTGATCAGCAGACGCAATCTCGGGGTTTACCTTCCGTATATGCACCTTTGATCATTGCCGAGCACCAGGAAGATGATTCCATTTTGGTCTTGCATGAGAAAAACCCACAGCACAGTGCTTATCACTACTCTGCCAAATTGATTCGTTTAATTGAAACCCTAAAGCAACATCCTGAACATGATGTGTTGTTAGTTCCCGTAACTGTACTTTGGGGACGTTCACCCGAATACGAAGACTCTTGGTTTAAAGCATTATTTGCCGATGCATGGTCTACGCCAAACAAGCTTAAACAAACCATTAATATTTCGCTCTATTCACGTGATAACTACATCGAGTTTCATAAAGCAATTTCCTTACGTCAGCTTATTGAACAAGCAACACAACAACAACCACACTTATCGCCTGCGCACTTTATTGAGCAACATCTGGAACACAATTTTAATCAATACAAAGAAGCGATTTTAGGCCCAGACTTATCTGACCGCCGTAATCTAATTCATACTTTGATGAAAACTGAAGCTGTACAACAAGCTATTCGCAAAGAAAGTATCGAACAAAAAGTGAGTATGGTTGAGGCAGAAAAGCGCGCTAAAAACTATTTAACTGAAATTGTATCGGACTTTTCTTATTCGACTTTGCGTTTTGCTGAATTGGCACTGACCAAGCTTTGGACACAGCTCTATGATGGCATTGAAGTGCATCACTTTGACACAGTACGTGAACTCGCTAAAGATTATGAAATTGTCTATACCCCTTGTCATCGTAGCCACATCGACTATTTACTGCTGTCTTATGTGATTTTTAATCGTGGCTTGATGGTGCCGCATATTGCAGCAGGTATTAATTTAAATTTACCAATTGTGGGTCAATTAATGCGTGGTGCAGGTGCGTATTTTATTCGCCGTACTTTTAGCGGCAATGAATTATACACCTCAGTATTTAAGGAATATTTACACAGCTTATTGTCACGCAACACCCCACTTGAATACTTTATTGAAGGTGGACGCTCACGCACAGGTTTATTGTTACCACCGAAAAAAGGCATGTTGTCGATGACTATTCAAAGTCATTTACGCGGAGCAACCAAACCTATTGCATTTATTCCGACGTATTTTGGTTATGAAAAACTGATTGAAGGTACATCTTATTTAAATGAATTGAACGGCAAACCCAAAGAAGCCGAATCTTTATGGGGCATTTTAAACTCTGCCCGTAAAATTGAAAAAGTCTTTGGTCAGGTCTATGTCAACTTTGGTGAACCTGTATTTTTAGATGATGTTTTAGTAGCCAACCAAGCACACGATGTAAAACTGAATATCAATGACGAACTACCGAGCTCTGTAATTCATACGGTAGATCATACTGCGCATGCAATTTTGGAAAATATCAATAAAGCTGTAGTGATTAATCCAATTGCACTCATCTCTCTGATTTTATTAAATGCCGATCAGCATGCCTTGACACAAGATGAGCTACTCAGACGAATTGAACAATATCGCTATTTGCTCAAACAATTATGTTATGACCCCCGTATGATTATTACGGAATTAAATCCACAAGAAATTATTGAATATGCACTAAAACTTAAACAAGTGCAGCATTTTAAAGAAGATGATATAGAACGAATTCGAGTCGCTGAAAGCCAAAAAATCTTATTGAGCTATTTTAGCAATAATATTTTACATTGCTTTATTTTACCGGCGTGTGTCGCATTAATTGTGCAGCAGTTTAATGAACAAAACTTAGTATTATCCCGCGCAGAATTAATGCAAAAAATGCAGGCGATTTATCCATATTTGAAACAAGAGTTTTTCTTGGCATGGGCACCGCAGGACCTTGCTCAAGAAATAGAAAAAATTGTGGCGTATTTTATCCAACAAAACTGGATGACAGAAACAAATCAACAACTACTGCCGAACCTAATTACCCAGCATGAATTCTATGCCTTAGCGGAACTGGCAAAACCAAGTTTAAATAATTTCGTATTGATTCAAGGACTTTTGCTGCATTATAGCCAACACATTCCTTTAAATCTAAAAGTTTTGGAAAAAATGGCCAAAACCATATTACAACGCGCTGCAGATTCTGCACAATTTAAGTCTGGTTATTATTTTGATAGTGCAACCTTAAAAAGTTTTGTAAGCAGTTTAGATCAACAAGGTATCTTACAACACAATGCAACACATATAAGCCTAGATGATACGTTTAGCACCAAAATGTCAGAATGTTTTGCTTGGTACAACCCAGAAATTCAGGAATTGTTAACTGCATCTAGTGAATTTAGTGAGAAAGAATTAAAAAATTTTGAACAGATAAAAAAATAGGTTTAATTGTAACTCAACCACATTTTGATCAACTTTTTTATTAGAATATCAGCCCTATATTTATGATGGGCTGATATGATTTAAAAAAGCATAATTGTTCTCATATATAACCAATGATTTATGTTATATCATTTATCTTCCACTCCCGCCTAATATATTGGGTTAGCTGTAAATAAAGAGAATAAACAATGAACGATGGGCTTGAAATCACATCAATGCGCGAATCTGCGGATACCGTTGTTGGAATTTTAAAATCTTTGGCGAATACTGACCGCCTTTTGATTCTTTGTCATTTATCTCAGCAAGAATTAAATGTTTCTCAAATTGAAGAGTTAACCCAAATTCATCAGCCTACGTTATCGCAACAATTAATGATGCTGCGTAAAAGTGATGTAGTGAATACCCGTCGTGATGGCAAGCAAATTTTTTATTCAATTAAAGATGACAAAATGGTGCAGATTCTTAATACCCTATACGCACTTTATTGTCCACAAGACTGAATAATGATGCCTATAAATCAGCCAAATTCATAAAATTTAATTTCCCTCCTATCTCAAAGACTTCTTAGCATTTTTTGTTCATAATATATCTGAATTTATGATTTAGATTTTAGTATGTCAGATTTCAATTCACTATTGGTACGTGTACTACCTGCTTGGCAATGGCTGCGAAAATACAACGCAGAAACATTTAAAACTGACCTGTTGTCTGCGTTTATCGTCATAGCCATGTTGGTACCTCAAGGGATGGCTTATGCCATGCTTGCAGGTTTACCTCCTGTCATGGGTTTATATGCAAGCGTGATCCCCATGATCATGTACGCCTTGTTTGGTGGCAGCCCAACCTTGTCCATTGGCCCAGTCGCGATTATTTCCATGATGACCTTTGCGACGCTCAATCCATTATTTGAAGTTGGTTCAGCCGCTTATATTCAAGCAGCCTGTTTACTTGCCCTGATGGTCGGCATTATTTCACTACTTTTAGGTGTTTTTCGTTTCGGTTTTTTAATTCAACTCATTAGCCATCCTGTCATTAAAAGCTTCATTATTGCCTCTGCATTAATGATTGCGATTGGGCAGCTTAAATTTGTTTTAGACATCCCCCTTAAAGCCAATAACTTACCTGAATTCTTACACAGCTTTGGGCAATATGTGGGACAAACCCATCTTTATAGCGTGTTCTTGGGTGTTGCTGCCATTTTATTTCTAATTTATGCGCCTAAAATCATCAACAGTAATGCTATTCGTGAACGTGTTCGAGGTAGTGGTTTTCTCTTAAAAGCCTTGCCATTGGTATTGGTGATCGGTTCAATTGCTTTGGTTTATTCACTGCATTTGCAACAGGTCGGCATTAAAACAGTGGGAGAAATTCCTTCAGGATTCCCGCCTATTCAACTCCCTAAATGGAATACACAACTCGTTCTCCAACTTCTGCCAGGCGCAGCCATGATTTCGATGATTAGTTTTGTAGAGTCATTGTCTATTGCGCAAGCCACTGCCTTACAGCAACGCAGTCACTTAAATAGCAATCAGGAACTCATTGCACTCGGATTAGCCAATCTTGGTGCAGGTGTCAGTTCCTCTTTTCCCGTCACGGGTAGTTTGTCACGTACCGTTGTCAATGCCGATGCAGGCGCAAAAACACCAATGGCAGGTATATTCACCTCCTTCCTGATTGTTATTGTCAGTTTATACTTCACGGGATTTTTCCAAGACTTACCACTGGCTGTTTTGGCTGCAACCATTATTGTTTCAATTTGGAAACTGGTCGAGTTCCAATCTTTTATAGAAACTTGGCGTTATTCCAAAGCCGATGGTCTAGCCATGTGGGTAACGTTCTTTAGTGTTGTGTTAATTGATATTTCGACAGGTTTAATTATGGGTATAGTGTCTACCTTTATTCTAATGTTGTGGCGTATTAGCCGACCACATATAGCAGTAATTGGTTTACTTGAAGGCACACAACATTTTCGTAATATTGAGCGACATCAAGTACGTACCGCGCCACATGTGCTTTCTATGCGAATTGACGAAAATCTAACTTTTTTAAATGCCAATACTTTAAAAGGCTTTTTTATTAATCAAGTCAGTCAAAACCCTGAGTTAAAGCATGTTGTGGTGAATTGTTCTAGTATTAGCAGTATTGATTTAAGCGCACTCGAAATGCTGGAAGATTTAAATCTTGAACTCGAAAAATTAAATATCTGTCTACATTTTTCAGAAATTAAAGGCCCTGTAATGGACAAATTACAGCATTCAAAACTTTTACAGCATTTAAATGGAAAAGTTTATTTGTCACATTATTTAGCCATGCAAGAACTTGCGCCTGAACTGACTTAAAGAGCAAGAAATGGGTCTTTAATTTAATCTTTAGAAACGGATAATCAATATACATCCTTTTTAATCAATCAGTACTTTTATCTTTCTGAAATTTAAACAGTTTGATAAATATCACTTTTAAAAATACAGACTTAACTTTTAAATCAAAATTATTTTTAAGCCCATGAGAATTTCAGTATAGAATAGCCGCTTTTCCTTTACCTTGTTTTAGTATGTTTTCAGCTTTTTTGCGTTTGAGCTTGGTCTCCCGAATTATGATTGCAATTGTACTCGGCGTGGTTGTTGCAATTTTATTCCCAGAATCTGCGCCTTATTTAAGTCTTTTGGGTGATTTATTTATTAAAGCTCTAAAGTCTGTTGCGCCAGTTTTAGTGTTTCTTTTGGTGATGGCGTCGATTGCTAATTTTAAAATCGGAAGCAGCAATGCTTATATCAAACCAATTATGCTGATGTATGCGATTGGTATGTTCTTAGCTGCACTCAGTGCAGTTATTGCAAGTACACTTTTCCCAAGCACATTGTTTTTAGATGTTGCAACACAAACAGAATTAACCCCGCCAGGCAGTCTTGCTGAAATTTTAAAAAACCTTTTACTTAGTTTTGTCGCCAACCCTGTAGTTGCTATTGCCGAAGCCAACTTTATTGGTATTTTGGCTTGGGCTGTGACTTTAGGGATTGCTTTTCGTCATGCTACAGATACCACCAAAGCACTGCTCAATGATGCTGCCAATGCAGTAAATCGCGTCATTCGCTTAGTGATTAACTTTGCGCCTTTCGGAATTTTTGGTTTAGTTGCCGTGACATTTGCCGATGCAGGCTTGAGCACCTTAGCTAGTTACGCTCAATTATTGGCAGTTTTGTTAGGGACAATGTTCTTTGTTGCGCTGGTCATCAACCCAATCATGGTGGCATTTGTGACCCGCAGCAATCCTTATCCTTTAGTTTTTCAATGCTTACGCGAAAGTGGCATTACCGCATTCTTTACTCGTAGTTCTGCAGCCAACATTCCTGTCAACTTAGACTTAGCCAAGCGCTTAGGTGTACAGGAATCAACGGCGAGTGTTGCAATTCCTTTAGGCGCAACAGTTAACATGGCAGGCGCATCGGTCACCATCACCGTTTTAACCTTAGCTGCAGTAAACACCCTCGGGATTTCTGTCGATTTTAGCACCATGCTGATTTTATCTGTAGTTGCAACGGTGTCTGCCTGCGGTGCTTCAGGTGTTGCTGGCGGCTCATTACTGCTCATCCCTGTAGCGTGTGGCTTATTTGGTATTTCTTCAGATATCGCCATGCAAGTGGTTGCGGTTGGTATGGTCATTAGCGTGTTGCAAGATTCAACCGAAACTGCGCTCAACTCATCTACCGATGTACTATTTACTACTGCGGTTGGCCGCGGTTTGAGTTAAGATACAATGCGTTAGGAAACTTACACTATCATCGACTATGCCTTTTCAAACTTTACCACTTTGGGTGCAATTTGGTGCTTTTTTTCTGGCAGTCAACGCTGGAATTATTAACGTACTCGGATTGGTGACCGTATTACATCAGTCCGTTTCACACATGACTGGAAACGTCAGTATCTTGGCGATGGCGCTAATCAACTGGAAACCAGAAGCGATGATTTTCTTGTTTGTCGTGATTTTGTGCTATGTCATCGGTTCATTTTATAGCGGCGTCATTTTAGGAAATAGTAATTTTCGCTTAGGGCGGCGTTATGGTTTACCCATGAGTTTGGTGGCATTATTTATTTTAATTTGCTGGGTGTTATTGCCTTATTTCCCACGTTATGCCCTGCTTTGGGCGTCAGTCGCCATGGGCATACAAAATGCCATGGTCAGCTACTATAAAGGTACCATCATCCGTACCACACATTTATCTGGGGTATTGACCGATTTAGGCTTAGCTCTCGGTTATCGAGTCAGAGGCTTACAAGTCGAAAAAAAACGTATTGTTTTGCACTTACTGATTTTACTTGGTTTCTTTGTGGGTGGATTGCTCGCTGCAGCCATTTATCCTACATTTAAACTGAATTCTTTTCTGGTACCTGCTGGACTCAGCCTAAGCTTGAGTTTGGTGTATTGGATTATTTATTTTCGCTATCGACATCTTCAACATTAAGTTTTGGAAATTATCATGGTTAAAAATGCACTACAGGCACAATTGCTCAAAGCGGGTTTAGTCGATAATAAAAAGGCAAAAAAACTGTCTAAACAAGCCGTACACGAACAGCGCACAGGCGAAAGTAAAGATGCTGAAGTGAAAGCCAAAATTGCACAGGCACAGCAAGAAAAACTGGCCAAAGACCAAGCCATTGAGCAAGAAAAGAAAGCAGCTTTACAGGAAAAAGAATTGAAAGCTGCAATTATGCAAATGATACATCAGCATAAAATTCGTGATACCGATGGTGAAGTTGCTTATCAATTTTTAGACGGCAAAATAAAAAAAGTGTATATCAATCAACAAATTTACAATGCGCTCGTGGCAGGTAGTTTGGTGATTGCCAAGGAAAATGACAGCTATGCCTTCCTACCGAAAGCTTTCGCTGAACGTATTAATAGCAAAATGGAAGGCTTTATTATTGTCAATAATGCCGAGAAAAATGAAGCAACAACAGATGAAGAAGATCCATATGCAGCCTATGTGATTCCAGATGATTTGATGTGGTAGGCCACGCAAATTTTTATGCAAATATTGACGCTAAGTATTTATTCAAAAAGCCAGTATCTGTACTGGCTTTTTGAATAGAGCTATACATTCAGTTAAAACTTACTGTAAAAACAAACAATTAAAATGTAGCAAAAAAGTTACTCAGCCTTAAAATTTAAACTTTAGTCGATACACTATCTAGCAATTTCAGACATCAATTAAAAATTAAGGTGGATTGCAGGCTAAGATTTACAATGCCATGCAGACGAAAAACAGTAACCTTAAAGCGAGGATCTTTTGCAAGACTTAAATTTAATTCAAAATATTCAGGAATGGTTCAACCAATACCCTTGGTTAGAAATGCTGACCTCACTCAGTATTGTGATTTTACTGGCAATTTTAGCCAACTTTATCGCCAAACAAATTGTGGTGCGTGGTATTCGTAAACTCATTTCTAAAATGACCTTTACCAATAGCGAAATTATTTCACAGCATAGCGTGATCCGTCGTATTGCCAATATTGTCCCTGCTGTCGTGATTATGAATGGCATTACCACCGTGCCGCACTTATCAGATAAAGTAGAAAGCTTTGTGCAAATGGCTGCGCAAGCCTTTATATTCCTGACCATTGCTTTGGCAATTTCTGAATTTTTAAATATTTTTAACCTGTTCTATCAACGCAATCCTAAATCACGCAACAAGCCAATTAAGGGCTATTTGCAGTTAGTTAAACTCATTATTTATGTGGTGTGTGCCCTCATGATTTTAGGCACTTTCCTAAAAAAAGATGTGTTTACCTTACTCGCGGGTTTTGGTGCAATGGCTGCTGTCTTGATGTTGGTTTTCCAAAATACCATTTTATCTTTGGTGGCTTCAGTACAAATTTCTTCCTACGATATGGTACGGATTGGTGACTGGATTGAAATGCCGTCATTAAATGCCGATGGTGATGTCATTGATATGTCATTACATACTGTTACCGTACAAAACTGGGATAAAACTCTAACCACCATTCCAACCAATAAACTCATTACCGATACCTTTAAAAACTGGCGTGGCATGCAGGAAGCAGGTGCCCGACGTATTAAACGTGCCATTTTAATTGATCAAAGTTCTGTGCACTTTATGACTGAACAAGAACAAAGCAAACTGAAAGAATTCTTGTTATTGGATCAATATTTGCATAGTAAAAATGAAGAAATTGAACAGTTTAATCAGCAGTTAGCAAACCAATCACAATACAACCAGCGCCGTTTAACCAATTTAGGGACTTTCCGCGCCTATGTTGAGTTTTATCTGAAACAACATCCAGGTATTAATCAATCTCAGTCATTGATTATTCGCCAACTACAGCCGAGCAGTGAAGGTTTACCGCTAGAAATTTATGCTTTTACCAAAACCACTGCATGGAAAGAATATGAAAGTATTCAATCCGATATTTTTGATCATTTGCTGGCAATTATTCCTGAGTTTGGCTTAAAAGTGTATCAAGCCCCATCGGGTTCAGATTTAAAGCAAATTGCTGCACCATTTAAAGCAAGTTCTGTCCAAAGTCTAAATCCTGTAGAAATTGACGAGGCATAATTACGGATTTATTGCTGAGCCATGTGTCGCTAAATGCTTGCATGGCTCGGTAGCCGTTTTATTTTCAGCAAGACGATAAAATTTTTCATTTAAATTAAAATACATTTGTATATATTAATAAGAGAAAATAAAGTCTTATTTGTAACAGAGCTTTGTTGAAAAAAAATATCTAACACTATGATTCAATTGTATAAAAATTCCTCAAACCTTTAAATCACAGCTTGCTCCTAATTTATGTAATAAGGTCATTGCCGGTTGAAAAAGTCTAATGATTCTAAGAATTCACCTAACTTTTCAACTCAATAAAATGTGTCGCTCTTGTTAATTGATTCTAGATTCCAAAAATGATCATCAATAATGAGTCTAATGAAATATTGAAATTCACTACTTTTGTGCTTTAACGCTCATGATGATCAATACACTCGCTAGAGGATGAGGGATATGAGTTTATAAAAGATCTCTAATAGAGCAAATAATGAAAAGTTTAAGGCAGGACACGGTACAACGTCGCAAAACATTGTTCTGCTTTTTCATTATTACAGAAATTAATGGTATGCGCATTTTTCCATTTTACAAAATATTGTGAAATGTCCCCTGTTTGGTCTTCCTGATATCCAGAACAATCCACTTCATTATTGTCATATTTAACTTGCAAAATTAAAGCAGGTAACGAATTTGCAGGGTCTTGTGAAGGTTGATAATCATATACGCCCGCAGACCATTCTTGACCGCTTTTAATCACCACATCGCTATTACTTTTAAAGTTGTAATATTCAATACATTTACGATTATTTGGTATTTGCATGCCCCACAGCCCCACAATTTCTGGACGGGTCACCACACGAAATTTATTGGTCGTTTCTGCTGCTACTGGCGTTAACTTGGCTGAATGTATTGTTGTATTTTCATTCGCAATCGCACAGACAGAACATAAGCTTAAAACTGTGGTTAGATATATTTTTTTCATACATTTATTTAAAGATATAAACCGTTTAGACAACTTAGCATACTTTTAATCCAAATCTGCAAGCATAAACATAACACAACAATTTTATTTAACGAAAGTGTGACTCAGTTTACATTTAATCGACTTTGTAGGTAGTGGTTATTTGATATGATCGCCTTTCTGTTGTGAACCTCACACTCATTCAAGTTTTTTTCTTAATTATCAACCCATTGCAAAAGTGAGTTTAGTACTTGCAAAACTTTAGCATACCGCAAACTATATCTTCGACTCAAAAGCAAATATTTGCCTTTGGGCTGCTAGCCATTGTGGTATTTTTTGCTAGTTTATTGGGTATTTTTACTCGCCCACTTAGCTACTTTTCTTTTTTTTGGCCAAGTAACGCCCTCTTGTTGGGGCTACTCATTCGCTTTCCATCTTTAAAAAGTTTTGGTGGAATTTTGGGTGCGTTTTTTGGCTATATGGGCGCCGATTTGGTCACAGGCAATACTTTCCTGATGACGCTAGGTTTAACGCTTTCCAACTTTGTAGCTGTTTTTAGTGGGTTGTTTTTCTTTAATTATGCCCGCACTAAACTTCCAGCGAGCAATAATAATGTGTCAGAGCTATATCCACATATTATTGCTGTAACTTTAGGCTGTTTCTTTGGGGCTTTATTTGCCATTCTTCTGCTGCCAAATTTGCCGCACACCTTTATGTTATAAGAAAATCGTTGGATTGATTTTTTTACTTGGTGGTCTGGTGAAATTTTAAATGCGGTAATTGTCTTACCTTTAATTTTGGCTGCCCCACGCTGGTCTAAATTCAAAGAACTTATAAATAATCAATATGTTAAAGAAATCAAAATTCAGGATATCTTGCCCTTTTTTGCATTACTGATCTCTATCGCCTGCACCCATATTTTTTATGGACCAGGTGCATTGTTTTATCCATTGGCTGCATTAATTTGGGCAGCTGCCAGCTATCAACTTTTTAATTTGGCACTGATTAATAGCTTGGTCTGTTTAACTCTGTATCATAGCGTCACAGGCTTGTTTATAGATCAAGTGAATTCGAGTTATTTAATCAACATTATTTCTATTCGTGTGGGTTTAATTATTTTAGGTCTTGCCACGTTAATTTTATGTGTGATTAGCCAAAACCGAAATCAGTTGTATAGAGAAGTATTGTATCTGGCAAATCATGACAGTTTAACTGAAACACTTAACCGCCGCAGTTTTACCCAGTTAAGTGAAAAAGCTTTAAAGCATAAAGACAATCATTTACTGTCTTTAATTATGTTAGATATCGACGATTTTAAAAAATTGAATGATCAATATGGACATTATGTGGGTGACTGTGCTCTACAACATCTATCTCATATAGTCAAAGGCAATTTACGTAATCATGATTTATTTTGTCGTATTGGCGGTGAGGAATTCATTATTTTACTAAACAATATTAACTTAAATGAAACTCAACGTATTGCGGAACGTATTCGCTTGTTGTATTGAACATCAATCATTACATTTAGAAAACTGTGAACCTATAAGATTTACAGTAAGCATGGGGATGTTACATATTCAATTGCCAACCACTCTCCCTTTACAAGAATTAATTATTCAAGCAGATCAGGCACTATATCAGGCAAAGATGCGAGGTCGTAATCGGGTCATTCTTGCTTCTTAAACAAAAATAGCATACAACATAAATTTGACAATAAAGATTTTCAGGATTGAAATGAAACTTGCAGAATACCTCCAATATGATGCTTTAGGCTTGGCAGAGTTGGTTGCCAAAAAGGATGTTCAAGCTTCTGAATTATTAGATATTGCATTATCACGTGCCGAACAAACGAATCCACAATTAAATGCCATTATTATTCCCATGCATGAACATGCACGTCAGCGCACACAAACAGAATTAACAGGTCCATTTGCAGGTGTGCCCTTTTTAGTCAAAGACTTATTTCAACAATATGCAGGCTATCCGACTTCATATGGCTGTCTGGGTTTAAAACGTGCGCATCATCTTGCAGAACAAAATGCAGAAATTGTAAATCGTTGGGAAAATAGCGGCATTGTTACCTTTGGACGTACTAACACGCCTGAATTTGGAATTAAAGGCATTACTGAGCCAGATGCTTGGGGTGCATGTAAAAACCCTTGGAATTTGAAACATAATAGCGGTGGTTCTTCAGGTGGCTCTGCGTCTGCAGTTGCAGCAGGTATTGTCCCAATTGCAGGGGCAAGTGATGGCGGTGGTTCAATTCGTATTCCAGCATCTTACTGTGGTTTGTTTGGTTTAAAGCCAAGTCGTGGACGCACACCATGGGGGCCGCAACTCAGTGAAGCTATGCATGGTGCAGCGATGCAACATATTTTAAGTAAAAGTGTACGTGACAGCGCAGCAATGCTCGACGCAACACATGGTGCAGATGGTCATTCACTGTTTAAAATTCAAGCTCCTGAACGCAGTTATTTAGATGTAATTCAGCAAGCGCCAAAAAAATTAAGAATCGCGTATTCGACCCAATCTCCAATTGGTACAGTTGTTTCACAAGATGCTATCAACAGCATTCAAAAAACTGTACAGCTTCTAGAGTCTTTAGGGCATGAAGTTGTTGAAGACCGTCCTACTATTGATGGCATGCAATTGGCCAAAGATTTCATTACCACATGGTTTAGCCAATTTGCTTATTTAATTGCTGAAATTCAAACTCGCCTACCAAATCATTCCGATAATTTTGAGCTAGATTCTTTGGCTTTGGCTGCCTTTGGCGCAAAAACCTCATCTGTAGATTACATTCGCAATTTGAATAATTGGGGGGTATACGTCGCGCAAATGAATCAATTCTTTGAGCGTTATGATTTATACCTCATCCCTGCAACCGCTTCAGTTGCACCGAAAAATGGCGAAGTGAAAACTCCTGCATGGCAAAAACCAATTTTAAAAACACTAATACATGCGGGTAAAGCACATTGGTTAGCGCAAGGTAAATTGGTCGATCGCATGGTTAGAGAAAACCTAAAATGGGTGCCATTTACTCAACTTGCCAATATTACAGGGCTGCCTGCAATGTCTGTTCCGTTATATTGGAATAAAGATAATTTACCATTGGGTTCACAGTTTGTCGCGCCTTTTGCACGTGAAGATCTACTTTTACAACTGGCTGCACAACTAGAAGCGGCTCAACCGTGGTGGAATCAATACGCTAAAATCCGTATTTGATTTGACAATATGCATGATGCAAGCAAACTATACTGATCCAACATTGCTTGCTTCTATTTCTGAATAAAAGAACGGTATCAACCAACTAAGGTTTGGTATCGTTCGACATTGACTACGATTCTAACTGTTTTGGCAATCCCCAAATAAAACACAGACCAATGAGTGTAGATAATCCTGCAAAAATAAAAATCCATTCACCTGAAACAATATCCCAATAATAGCCTGCCAAAATACTCCCTACTGCGACACCTAAACCCCACATGGTA
Source organism: Acinetobacter sp. PW68 (assembly GCF_020982655.1). Taxonomy (NCBI): domain Bacteria; kingdom Pseudomonadati; phylum Pseudomonadota; class Gammaproteobacteria; order Moraxellales; family Moraxellaceae; genus Acinetobacter; species Acinetobacter sp. PW68. The sequence goes on from NZ_JAHZSX010000001.1 coordinate 1,486,049, forward strand.
CTGTAAAGTGCTTGCCCGCGACCTTGTTGCCCTGCTGAAAAGTTTTGAAAAATCAACCGCATGGCAATGATATGAAATAAGCCAAAGCTAAAGGCATGAATGCTTTGTGCAAAAAATTGAGCAAAAAATACTGAGGGGAATAAACCGACAATCACCCAACGTAAACCTGTTAAAATTAAACATACGGTAACCAGTGAACGCCAAGACCAACGCTTTAAAAACAAACTTGCGTAGGCAAACATTATAATTTCAGCAATCACCCCGACAGACCACAATAAGCCAATCTGGCTTGTGCTAAAGCCTGCCTGACTTAAAAAATTACTATAGAAACTATAAAATGGTGCATGCGAAAACAGTAAAATCAATTCAATAATAAAAAATGAATAGACCACTGGGCGCTTTAAAATAGGCAATAAAGGTTCAAGTTGTTTTTGTGCAATGGGTGCCGCGCTTGGTTCTTGAATACTGAACGACCATAGAAATGCCAGTAAAGAAATGCTGAGGAGCAACATCGGTAACATGGAAATTGGTATAATTTCCAAAATAGCACCAATACCAAAAACCCCGACAATGAAGCCAATAGAACCCCATTTACGCACTTTGCCATAAAGTTCTGCACGCTGCTCGCCCAACCAAAACAAAGTCACGCCTTCAAATTGTGCCAAAATTGCGTTTTGGAAAAAGCTAAAAATCAGCATGAGTAATGCAACAGACTGAAAGCTATTCGGAATAATAAAAATCAGCAACCAAATGCTAGCTTCCATCCAAGTTGCGATACGCACCAAAAGCATCCGTTTGCCTGATTTATCAGCAATCCACCCCCAAATAAAGGGAGCAAAAAAGCGCGTTAAAATAGCAATAGAAGATAAAACACCAATTTCTTGATAATTAAAGCCTTGATCTTCTAAATACAGACTCCAAAAAGGCAAAAATGTCCCAACAATTGCATAGTAGAAAAAGTAGAATCCACCTAAGCGTGTCGATATATTCAAGGCTTGCATAAATGTATATTTCCTTGATTTTTCAAACACATAAACAAGTGCATTATCTGACCTGATCTAAAATTTTAAGAATCCGATATATTAACACTGTAGTACTTTAGTTTTGAGTGATTGGCTTATTAAAACGAAAAACCCTGAAAATCAAATTAAATTTTCAGGGTGATATTGAGCAGTTTTGTTACAATTGTTTAGCCGCAAGACGCTTGTAGAATAATTTTAGTTTTCGGATCGACCACCACAGTGACGCGATTCATACGATAATCCATGGTGACAGGCTGCCCTGGTGCAACCATTCTCACAATTTCAGCTCGGGTCAATGCTTTAATTTGTGTTTCAGACAAGTCTGTTTTACCGACTAATTGCGCAGCAGATTCTGGGACACAATTTTGCATGGTCTGTGGGACCTGAGTTTGTTCATTTATAGGCTGATTGGTACACCCAGCTAAAGTTACCACGGTTAAAACAGTAAGAATACTATATAACTTTTTCATATTGATACTCATGTTTATTTTCTTTAACGCAACTTAAAATAACATAACTGATTTAATACTAGAACTCTTGCAAAAATCATTTTTTAATCAATTCCATGTTGTAAATTGCAGCAATCAAATTAAGGCGTAAACCCATGCGTTTACGCCGATTGCGATAACGCTCAGCAAGGAGTATGGCTTTGTGCAACAAAGCCATTCAACGTATAAAAAATAGATAAGCCGAGTAGCGTTAGACGGATTTAAAAATCCCCCACTATAATTAATGATAAGTTATAACATTTTATATAAATGGTGTTATTTTTTAATGATCAGTAAATTTTTTAAGTATCTAAAATACTGAAGAACCAAATCGAATTTTGAGAGTTTTTTAAACAATTCATCTTATCTTGATCTTTAATTTGTTTCACTTTTATACATAAAAAATAATGGCTTATCTTAGTAAATACTGCCCTAGTCTAAGTTTAAGACAAAAAAATCCCACATGGGAATGTGGGAAAACTAAGAAACTACAGCTATGTTTCGTTCGATTATTTTATAGTCATATCACCAACAAACAGTGGCAAAAAATTACTTTTTAAGTCTATTTTTCACCTTTAACGCAGTCATTCAAAAGCATCGAATGATAGAATTTACGGCAAGTTTATTATTTCTGATCCAACTCTAACAAACCCAGTCTGGCTTCAGAAATGATCATCTAATATTCTTCATTTTGCTTTTTCTTTTGCTAAAATGGGAAAGCACTAACATCAATACGCTCCACTAGTCTGATGTTATATTGAGTCTCTGTCTAATTTAGATTGATATGCCTTTAAATCACTAGAACTCTAACAATGATGGTTTGATGTTCTTCATTTTCATCAATCAGTTGTAAACGCTTTTGTTCTTTACTCACCACTTTAAAACGCAAGTTTTGATATTCAATAATGCTCGGAATTTGATCAAAATATTGTGCATCAGCATCAAATTCATCTTCAAATAATGATGTGCCAAGTTGATAATCCATGCTTTTTAAAACGATGTATTTCACCGTTGTTTTCATACTAGCATCCTTTAATTAGTTTTTTGCTTTACTTTTATTTGTATCACCGTTCATGTCAAGATTAAACCTATAATTGTAAATTTTGCTGTATTTATAAGCAGTTAAATCATAAATATTTTATTTTAGCATTTCACTTTTTATGTTTTCGCACAATTCAATAAAATTCAGTATAGTTGAGCAGCTTACTCTATTCTTTTGTAGATTTATCATGATCAAACAATGCTGTGCTTTACTTGAACAACGCCAACAGACTGTGGCTTTTATTGAAAGTGCCAGCTCAGGTTACTTATGTAGCCAATTTTCTATTTATAAAAATAGCGGTGCGAATATTTTACTTGGTGGACTAGTCAGTTACGATCCAAATATTAAACGTGAAATCCTGAAAGTCAGCGCAGAACTGATTGATACTTATACTGCAGAATCACCCGAAGTCACTCAAGCCATGGCAATTCAGGGGCAAAAGTTATTTAGCCGTGCTGACTTTGTTGTAGCGTGCACAGGCTTACTCAAACCAGGTGGCAGTGCCACACCTAAAAAACCTGTCGGGACATTTTTTATCGCTATTCAATATCTGCAGCAGACTTATCATTACCAATATTTTTTAGAAGGTAATCCATTACAGCGTCTAAAACAACTAACCAATTTGGTTGCTCAAAACCTGATTAATTTAATCCAGCAAGATTCTAATACGCCAACGACATCTTGAAATAAACCTAAAGAATAAACTGCATAACTCACATAATTTATTCATGGTTCAATCGTACACTCATTTTTATGTATTAAATGGATGATCTATGCCATGCGCTACAACACTATTCTTTTCGTTACTACCAGTTTATGGCTACCTAGTTTTGCGTTTGCAACTGTTGGTGGTCCACAAAATATTGAAGTTTTAGGTTTAGATCAAGCAGATCAAAAAATCTATTTATTGCGGCACTATTTAGATGGTCGCGGACGTTTACCGCAATTGTACTACTATCAACTCAACCGAAAGCAGTCGCCTGCGAAACTGATTGAAGTTAAATCACTGTATATCAATCCAAAAACCAAACGTATTGATTATGATCAGAACAGTCAAAAGTTTGATCGTGAAATAGCTAAAATTAGAAAACGGTTGAAACCTTTGACGCCAATCCGAGCCAGTTCTGCCAAAATTCAAATCCTTTCAAAAAAGACAGCTTATGTCGCATCATGGTATGATCCTGAAATTAAAGTTCCCCAATTCAACTACACCTACCGCATACGCTATGGCAATTTAAAAAGTCCGATTCGACAGGCGGTAGATTATAAAACAGGGTTAAGTATTTCTCAGCGCTATCAAATTCCACAGCAGAATAAAGTGTTGATGACCGTAAAATATTTAGGTATCCCGTTTGAAACAGGTTATAGCATTGAAGACCCTGTTCTACTGTCACGCTAATCTCAGCAATGATCCCTCAAAAAAATAAGGTTTCATTGCTCAACAATGAAACCTTATTTTTAGTCTAAATGCAGCATCACTAAACCAAAATTCTAGCTATGCAACTTTTTAGAGCGCCAATTAAGCCGCTGAACGCTCTGAAATTGGTACAACTTTGCGTAATTCAGGACCAGTATACTCTGCACTTGGACGGATAATACGGTTATCAGCACGCTGTTCCATTACGTGTGCGGCCCAACCTGTTACACGGCTCATCACAAAGATTGGTGTAAATAGTTTGGTCGCAATGCCCATGAAGTGATACGCAGAAGCATGGAAGAAGTCGGCATTACAGAATAATTTCTTCTCACGCCACATCACTTCTTCACAACGCACTGATACAGGATAAAGAACTGTATCACCTACCTCTTGCGCTAAACGCTCAGACCAGATTTTGATGATGCCGTTACGTGGATCATTGTCTTTATAGATCGCGTGACCAAAGCCCATGATCTTTTCTTTACGTTCTAGCTTGCCTAGCATTTCACGCTCAGCTTCTTCTGGCGATGTCCAGTTTTCAATCATTTCCATTGCAGCTTCATTCGCGCCACCGTGTAATGGGCCACGTAATGAACCAATCGCGCCTGTAATACATGAATGCATGTCAGACAAAGTTGATGCACAAACACGTGCTGTAAATGTTGATGCGTTGAACTCATGCTCTGCATACAAAATTAATGACACGTTCATCACTTGTTCATGCAATTCATTTGGTTTTTCACTGCGCAATAAATGCAGGAATTGTGCACCAATTGAATCATCATCGGTATTTTCTTCAATACGCACGCCATCGTGACTATAACGATACCAATAGCAAATAATAGCTGGCAAAGTCGCCAAAATACGGTCTGCTACATCTTGTTGCTGTTCAAATGACTGTTCGGTTTCTAAGTTGCCTAGCATTGAAACACCTGTACGCATCACATCCATTGGGTGTGAATCTGCAGGAATACGCTCTAGTACTTCTTTCAATGCTTGAGGCAATGCTCGTAAAGATTTCAATTTTGCTTTATAGGTAGCCAATTGCTCTGAAGTCGGCAATTCACCAAAGAAAATCAGGTATGCAACTTCTTCAAACTGACAGTTTTCAGCCAAATCCTGCACATCATAACCACGGTAAGTTAAGCCTGCGCCACTTTTACCTACAGTAGAAAGTGAAGTTTTACCTGCCACTTGTCCACGCAATCCTGCGCCTGTGAGAACTTTTCCTTCAGCCATTTTTTTAATTCTCCTGTTTGAACAGCTTGTCTAATGTGTTTTCAAAAGTATGATAATCAAGGAACTCGTATAGTTCTTTACGTTGCTGCATTTTGTCTAAGACATTGACTTGGGTGCCATCTTTACGGATGGATTGCATCACCTCAAGGGCTGCTTTTTGCATGGCACGAGTTGGTGAAAGTGGATACAACACCATGCGAATGCCCTGCTCGGCCAGTTCTTCAGTGGTGTAATAAGGGGTATCACCAAACTCGGTAATGTTTGCAAGTACAGGTACACCTACAGCATCACACACAGTTTTATACATGGTAATGTCAGTCATCGCTTCTGCAAAAATTGCATCTGCACCTGCTTCCACACATGCGCAAGCACGGTCAATAACTGCCTGCAAACCTTCTTTTTGCAAGGCATCAGTACGCGCCATGACTACAAAGTTTGAATCGGTTTTCGCATCAACAGCCGCTTTAATACGATCAACCATTTCTTGCTGGGTTACAATTTCTTTATTTGGACGATGTCCACAACGTTTTTGTGCAACCTGATCTTCAATATGAACTGCAGCAGCACCCGCAGCAATCATTTGTTTAATACTACGGGCAATATTGAATGCACCGCCCCAACCTGTATCAATATCAACCAATAATGGTGTATCAACACGCTCAGTAATACGACGCACATCTTCCAAGACGTTATCTAAACTGGTCATGCCCAAGTCAGGTAAACCGTAAGAATAATTGGCAACACCTGCACCAGATAAATAAATGGCTTTATAGCCCACTTGTTTTGCCATAATGGCAGCATAAGCATTTACCGTGCCGATAATTTGTAATGGCTTTTCGACTTCCAAGGCTTGTCTGAATCTTAAGCCCGCAGATGTTAGTTGTGTCATCTTCCTTTCCACTTTTCTTACTATATTTTTTCGAGATTCGAGTATATCGAGAATGCGAGATCACGCCATGGCTTTTTAGAATCTATACTCTAAAACTTTAGTCAAATAATTTTCAAATTTATTGCACAATAAATTTTCGTGATGTTGGTTATTCTTTATTTTTGATAAACACAGCTTTTTAGTACACTAAATAAGCAAAATTTAAACTATTTTCTAAAAATATGGCTTTTTCAGCTCAAATCATGCCATGTGCAAGTACACTTCGACACAGCACGCTGTACATATATTTGTTATAATGACAATCTCCCTTCTATTTAATTGATGATTTTTTACTCAATATGCACGAACTCGCCCATTTCGCTCCTTTAGGTAAAGATATACCACCAACCAAGCGTGGTCATGAGCGATGTGTAGCGTTATTAGTCAGTGCAACTGAGCTATTTTTAGAGCGTGGTTACGATGCCGTATCCTTAGATGATATTGTGCAACACGCAGGCGGTTCTAAAGCGTCGATCTATAAATACTTTGGCAATAAAGAAGGGTTATTCAAAGCTATTTGTGATTATCGCCGTGATAAATTTTTTCAGGATATTCACATTCCCTTTGAACAAATTGATTCAAATTTACGTGGTTATTTGATTCAAACCTTATTGAATTTTTATCATCATATTTTGGAACCAGAAAATGCAGCCTTTATGCGTCTGGTATTAGAGCAAAGTCAGCGCAATCCTGATATTGCCTTACACATACATGAGCGCGGTCCTTTGCATGTGCAACTTTGTATTGCCAAAGTATTGGAACATGCCAGTCAGCAAGGTTTAATTTGCTGTGAACAGCCTATTTATTCTGCACAACTGTATTTCGGTATTTTAAGAAATTTTGAATGGCGTATCATCATGGGTATTCCAAAACAAGAAACAGAACAAGAAACAACCAATTATGTAAGTTATTGTGTAGATCGCTTTCTAGACGCTCATCAAAAAGCTTAGTTTTTTGCAATTTCTGCATCCTATAGTATATTAGCCGATTCTTTTTTCACTTAACCAACCAACAACTAATTGTTGTTTTTTCTCATTCAGCAATTATTGTGGAGTAACGAATGGCTCTACGTCACTTTCTAACATTACGCGATTTATCGACTTTAGAACTGAATCAAATTTTGCAACGCGCCATTGAGCTTAAGCGTAAACAGCATAACAATGAAGTTTTCCAGCCTTTTCCTGGCAAAGTCATGGGTATGATTTTTGAAAAATCCAGCACCCGAACCCGTGTATCGTTTGAAGCTGGCATGAGTCAGTTTGGTGGTAGCGCGATCTTCTTATCATCACGTGACACACAATTAGGTCGCGGTGAGCCAATTGAAGATTCTGCACGCGTCATTTCAAGTATGCTTGACATTGTGATGATTCGTACCTTTGGTCACGACATTGTAGAACGCTTTGCTTCTTACTCTAAAGTTCCTGTGATCAATGCCTTAACTGACGATCATCACCCATGCCAACTCCTTGCAGACATGCAAACCTATGTTGAACACCGTGGTTCAATTGAAGGTAAAACTGTGGCGTGGATTGGTGATGGCAACAATATGTGTAACTCATATATTGAAGCAGCACACATGTGGGGCTTTAATTTAAAAATTGCGACACCGAAAGGTTATGAGCCAGAACAGCGCTTCCTGTCTGAATTTGCACACTGCGTAGAATTGGTCGATTCTGCTGAGGATGCAGCAGTGAATGCTGATCTGATTGTGACCGATGTTTGGGCAAGCATGGGACAGGAAGAAGAACAAAAAATTCGTGAAAAAGCGTTTGCAGACTATCAAGTGAATGAACGCCTGATGGATTTAGCACATCCTGATTGTTTATTTATGCATTGCTTACCTGCGCACCGTGGTGAAGAAATTTCTGAAAATATGCTCGATCACAAAAATGCTGTAGTGTGGGATGAAGCAGAAAATCGCTTACATGCTCAAAAAGCATTGGTTGAGTTTTTATTGAATGAAAATCTTAAAAAAGACTAAGCTTTAAAACCCGTCTTAAATATTCGCAAAACTTTGATGAGTTTTGTTACAAACAGCACCAAAAGGTGCTGTTTTTTTATTTGGCTCGCTATAATCTTGAGTTATGGTCTATTTTTCTAAAATTTCTAAAAGAGCCTAGATAAACAATATGATTGATAAAACACTTGCCACAATTACGCTGTGCACTACTACACTGATCGCGAGTGCTTCACTCTATGCCAAAGCCAGTGAATTAGATCAATATTTAGTCCAACAAAAGATTCTAAGTGCAGATTATAAAATTCAAAATATCGTCGCTTTAAATGAAATTTTAGATGTCATTAGTGATGAAGATTCTCGTACTATGCCTTATCAGGTCGATCAAAATACAGTGATTGAACAAAGTACGGCGACAGACAAACAAATCAATATTCGTGGCATGATTATTTCACCTGACTTCACGCAGTTTGTAGAAAGTACGGGTTATAACAATGTCAAAAATATGATTAAACAAAACTTAATTCATAATTGTGAATCTATTTTTGAGCATCAGTTCCAACGGGTAAATCCCTATGTATTGAACTTAAAACTCAGTGCAGAAAAAACCCAGTTTAATGTGCACTTAGCGAATAATGAATGTCAATTTAAAGTGGACTGAATTGCTTTTAAACTAAAGGAACCTCTGTCTTTAGGTTTAGTATTTAGGTCAAATACGATCTACCGTATTAAACCTTGAGGTTGTAAAATAATGATCAATGCACCTAAAACCACTACCATTCCACCGAACATATCCCAACGTGTTAAATTGACCTGATCTACATACTTTAACCAAATCAAGGCAGTGCAAATATAAATGCCACCATAAGCAGCATAAATTCGCCCCGATGCCGCAGGATGTAAAGTCAGCAGCCATACAAAGGCCGCTAAAGCCAAAACTGTTGGCACCCAAAGCCACTGCGATTTTCCCTGGTTCAAAATTAAATAGGGAAAATAACAACCCAATATTTCCATCACTGCTGTTATAAAAAACAAAAGTATGGTACTGGCAATTTTTGTGATCTGAATATCCATAACTGACTTTACTTAAAAGAGGAATACACAAAAAATAACCCATGTTCAACATGGGTTATTTTCATTCATGATGATGCAAGATAAAAGTTAAGCAGGTTCAGCAGTTTGATCTTCAAATACTTCAAGTTTCAAACCAACCGCTTTACCATTCTCTTTCTTCACAGAAACAGCGACATTACCACCCTGTTCAGCCAATTCACCGAATAAAATCATTTCTGCCAATGGCTTTTTCAAGTGTTCCTGAATCAGACGTTGCATTGGACGTGCGCCCATTAATCGGTCATAGCCATGCTCAGCCATCCATTCACGCGCATCTTGATCAACCTCAAGAATGACTTTTTTATCATCCAATTGAGCTTGTAATTCAGTCAAGAACTTATCTACTACATTTTCAATCACGGTAGTAGGTAGAGCCTTAAATTGAATCACACCATCTAAACGGTTACGGAATTCTGGCGAGAAGGCTTTTTTCATTGCTTCCTGATTATCATTACTGTTGTCTTGATCCATGAAACCAATACTCACGCGGGAAATACTTTCCGCACCAATATTGGTGGTTAGAACCAAAATCACATTACGGAAGTCTGATTTACGACCATTATTGTCGGTCAATGAGCCGTGATCCATAATTTGCAGCAATAAGTTAAATACGTCAGGATGTGCTTTTTCAATCTCATCTAGCAACAACACACAATGCGGGTTTTTATGAATCGCATCGGTAAGTAAGCCGCCCTGATCAAAACCGACATAACCCGGAGGCGCGCCAATTAAACGTGAAACTGCATGACGCTCCATATACTCAGACATATCAAAGCGTACTAATTCAACACCTAACAATTTTGCCAACTGCTTAGTGACTTCGGTTTTACCCACACCTGTAGGGCCTGCAAAAACAAAGCTGCCGACTGGTTTGTCTGGTGTTTTTAAGCCAGCGCGTGACAGTTTAATTGCAGATGCCAAAGCTTCAATGGCTTCATCTTGCCCAAACACTAAGCGTTTTAAATCACGCTCTAAATGTTCAAGTACGCTCTTGTCATCTTTAGATACAGTTTTAGGTGGAATACGTGCAATTTTCGACACGATATCTTCAATGTTTTCAACTGTGATTAAGGTATCATCCTGCTCCGCTCTTAAACGGCGCTGTGCACCCGCTTCATCAATCACATCAATAGCTTTGTCTGGCAAGAAACGGTCATTAATAAATTTAGCCGATAGCTCTACCGCAGACACCAAGGCTTTATCGTCATATTTCACATGGTGAAATTCTTCAAATTTCGATTTTAAACCACGTAAAATATCAACTGTTTCAGAGATTGAAGGTTCATTGACATCAATTTTTTGGAAACGGCGTGACAGCGCATGGTCTTTTTCAAATACCTGACGATATTCTTGGAATGTAGTCGAGCCAATACAGCGTAAAGTACCATTTGCCAACGCAGGTTTAATTAAGTTTGACGCATCCATAGTGCTGCCCATGCTCGAGCCTGCACCAATAATCATGTGGATTTCATCGATAAATAAAATTGCATCAGGTTTCTTTTTTAAGGCATTTAATAGTTGTTTTAAACGCTTTTCAAAGTCACCACGGTATTTGGTACCCGCGACCAACGCACCAATATCTAAACTATATACTTCAGCATTTTCAAGTGGCTTTGGTGCTTTACCATTCACAATCAACCATGCCAAACCTTCGGCAATAGAGGTTTTACCCACCCCAGGATCGCCCACTAACAATGGGTTATTCTTACGACGACGGCACAGAATTTGTGCAGCACGCTCAATTTCTTTTTCACGACCAATTAATGGATCGGTTTTTCCCTTTTGTGCCTCGGTATTCAAATTTAGCGTGTAAAGCTCTAGCGGGCCTGCATTGGCAGAGTGTGAACCTTCCCCATCTAACTCTTCAACCTCGTCTTCAGCCTGCGCTTCATCTTTACGCGTACCATGTGACAAATATTGAGTCAAAGTTAAACGGTTGATTTGATGGCGTTTAAGTAAATAGACCGCAAAAGAATCACGTTCTGAATACATCGCCACTAAAATATCGGCACCTTCAACTGTACGGTCACCGCCGCTCGATTGCACATGAAATATGCCACGTTGCAAAATTCGGTCAAAACTTTCTGTTGGATGCGGGGCTTGATCATTATTTTCAGCAAGTTTAGGGGTATGTTGTTCTACATATTCTTCTAGTTCTTTACGCAGTACAACTACATCTGCACCACATGCTTTCAACGCATTTACAGCAGAGTCATTATCTAATAAAGCCAATAATAAATGTTCAACCGTTAAGAACTCATGTCTCTTCTGACGAGCCATGCTAACAGCCAAACGTAACGATACTTCTAATTGACGACTGAGCATGCAACCCCCTTAATCTTTAGGCTCAATCTGACAAAGCAATGGATGACCTTGTGATCGAGCGTAATTATTGACTTGGTTCGCTTTCGTTTCCGCAATGTCCCGCGGATAGACCCCTGCGATACCTTTTCCTTCATAATGTACAGTTAGCATTACTTGAGTCGCTTGGTCAAGATTCATTGCAAAGTATTGTTGTAAAATTTCAATTACAAAGTCCATTGGGGTGTAGTCATCGTTCATTAAAACGACAGCATACAAAGGTGGACGCTTTAATTGAGGCGGTGCTGTTTGTAACGCAATATCGCCGTCGTCTTCATGCCCCGCATCATCCACATTTAAACGTGGACTCACATGCCAATCGACATAGCCAGATTGGTGAAACGTATTTTTTATTTCGTTCAAACAAATTGATCGTTTTGGACTTCGCATAAGATTTATATATCACACATTATTGAGCACTGGCTTCTGCTTGTGGAATTTCAGAAATAAATGCTGAATCGGCTTCCACGGCTTTACCTTTGCTCCAACTGAAGCGTTTAATCACAGGAGTTGCGCCATTTAAACGGACTTCAATAAAGTCTGGATTAAAGCCTTTAGGCATGCTCCAGCGCCCTGTTAAACGCTCATAATTATCAAAATTAAAATTGCTGTCTTCCATCGGAACAACCAGCACTTCTGTGCCTTGAATTAAACGCAGTTCTACCGTACCGCTTGCACGTCGCTTGCTAGGACTCACTTGCACCAAATCGATCTGATATTCATAAGCATTGTCTGGTAATGGTTTTACCCCAAGATTTTGCACAGTCAGGCTTAAGCCACCACGTTGGCGCAAGACTTCACGATAAATCGCGCTCATGCCTTCAGTACGTTGCTTATCTTCAGTCGCTTGAGTGAAAGCTTGATACAAGTCATTGGAATTACTGACCGCAACATCACGTTCTTGAATCGCAACGTTTAAGCTCTTATTTAGACTTTCAAGACGCGTTTTTTGTTCTTGCACCACTTCAACCAGTTGTTCTGCATCGGCATCGTAACCAACCACAGTTAAGCCCTGACGATGCCCGACTGAATAGCCCAAAAAACCACTGCCTAAAATTAAAATGGCAGCGCCAATTGCCAAAGGCGCATTGCTTTCAAGAAATGGCTTTTTTTCTGGCGGTGTAGATGAGGGTGTCATGCTTGAATTGGACTGAGACGTGGTTTCTGTATCGGTGTTATGCATCGTCATCTCTTGTTTTGATTCATTCAAAACACACATTTAAATCGAAATCTAAATGTGTGTGAAGTTGAAATACGTGTTCTTATGGTAATAAACCAATTACCTCAAGTCCTGCATGTTCTGCAAAACCAAACATCAGGTTCATATTTTGTACTGCTTGCCCTGCTGCACCTTTCACCAAATTATCTTGAGCAACCAAAACTACTAATTTTTTCGGTTGTGGCTTATACAGTGCAATACGCAACTGGTTAGCGCCACGTACCGAGCGCGTTTCTGGTGAACTATTGGCAGGCATAACATCTACAAACTGTTCATTGGCATAAAACTGCTCATACAGGTTTTGTAAATTTGCTGCATCACCAGCATCAGTTAAATCTACATAAATGGTGCTGAGCATACCGCGAATCATCGGCACTAAATGTGGTACAAATAATATGTGATTAAACACATTTTTTTGCCCAGAAATATTTTCCAGTGCTTCTACAATTTCTGGATGATGACGATGCCCCGCAACGCCATAAGCCTTAAAGTTGTCGGCATTTTCAGAGTAAATCATGCCCAAACTGGCTTTACGCCCTGCACCAGATACACCCGATTTTGCATCAATAATAATACTTTCAGGTTTCACTAAAGCTTCAGCTTGTTTAAATAATGGCGCTAAACCAAGTTGCACAGTAGTCGGATAACAACCCGGGTTACCAATCACCTGTGCTTGTTTAATTTGCTCACGGTTGAGTTCAGACAAACCATAAACTGAGTCTTTCAAAATCTCAGGACAAGCATGTTGCATACCATACCACTTTTCAAACTGTGATAAGTCTTGCAAACGAAAGTCTGCTGCTAAATCGACCACCTTGGTATTGGCTGCTACAAGCTCTGCAGCATGTTGCATTGCAACACCGTGGGGTGTAGCAAAGAACACCATATCACATTTTTTTAATTCTTCGATGTTTAAATCTGAGTAGCACAGATCTGTGTGTCCACGCAGACTTGGAAACATATCGTCTACGTGACGACCCGCTTCTGTACGTGAAGTCAATACATTTACTTTTACATTTGGGTGTCGTAGCAAAAGACGCAATAATTCAACGCCTGTATAACCTGTACCACCGACAATACCAACTGAAATCACGTGCATTACCTCAATTCAAAAGCATGTATAAGCTAACGCTATAGTATGACAGGAAGTTTTAGTTTTCTAAACTGTTTTACTTGGGTTTTAGGGCTTTTCTTTATTCTGTTGATTTTATATTGAAAAATACATTTAATGATAAACAATACGCCCAAGACCTCTTCATTATTGCACAGTCAAGTAGTGTACGTGTTGGCTATTTTATTCATCATACCACCACCAAGGCAAAGGCGTCGTTTTTAACTGTTTGCGATGCTGCAAATAGTGCATATCATGCCGCTGCACTTCAGCCCAAAATGCAGGACTATGATCAAAATGCTTGGTATGCGCTAACTCATGTACTGCCACGTAGCGTGTGATTTCCTGCGGAAAAAAAACCAAACCACTATTAAGCATAATGTCATGTTTGGCAGAACAGCTCCCCCATCGAGTTTTGGGCTGACGAATTGAGCAATCACCATATTTCAAGCCTATTTCACTGCTCACTTGCTTTAAATAAATTGGTAAATACTCTTTGGCATAAGCAATAATAAATGCTTTTAAATATGCCGCAGGTTGACGGTCACTGACCCAAAGACAATGCTTTTTTAAATCTAAACTAAAATTTTGCTTTTGTGTTTGATAGTAGATATTTAAAGGCTCACCTAAATTAAAAAGTGACAACTGATTAGGTAGATCCCGCTGCATAAGTCCTTGCTGTGCCTGCTGTTTATACCAAGTTTCGATCATCCACTGCTCGGATTGCTGCAAAAAATCCTGAATTTGACGCTGAGTACAATATTTCGGTACAGTTAAACGAATTTGATGCGGCTCAACACGCAATCGTAAACGTGTTGCTTTTGCATGTGCTGTGATTTGAATTTCAGGAAGGTCGGATAACATCATTATTGTTCTTGTTTGAGAATCCACCCCGCCCACCTTTAAAAAAAAAGGAAGAGAAAGTCCTGCTTTTAAAAAAAGGGGTTTGGGGGAGATTAACTCTAAAAGGTGTGGAGTTTAAATTGCAATACGTTCTTCAATGCCATTATTGGTCGCTACTATTGCAATATCAGCTTTATTGATAGCAAAAATACCGTTGGTCACAACACCTGGAATATCATTCAAGGTTTTTTCTAATTCCAGCGCATTTAAAATATTTAAATTATAAACATCTAAAATCACGTTGCCATTATCAGTTACCACACCTTCGCGGTAAGCAGGATCGCCACCTAAAGCCACAATTTTACGTGCCACTGCTGAACGAGCCATTGGAATCACTTCAATTGGCAAAGGAAACTCACGGCCTAACTGCTCTACCCACTTAGAATCATCGACAATACAAATAAACTTACGCGCAATCGAAGCCACAATTTTTTCACGAGTCAACGCTGCGCCGCCACCTTTAATCATGTGCATATGACGGTCAATTTCATCGGCACCATCAACATAAGCATCTAAACTGCCTACAGAGTTCATATCGACTACTTCAATACCAAGCTTCTTTAATCGCTCAGCAGTCGCTTCAGAACTTGCCACAGCTGCTTCTAATTGTAATTCAGGCAATAAATCAATCAGGAAATTTACAGTACTACCTGTACCTACCCCCAAAATCCCGCCTTTAGGCAAATGTTTTAATGCAGCTTTGGCAGCCGCTTGCTTCTTTTCATCTTGGGTAGCATACAGACTCATGACTTCACTCAACTATTTTGACATTTGTTGCCGATTTTACAGCGCAAATGTCTAGGGGTTTGTTACAATACCCGCCTATTTTAAACTGTTAGATGGAAGATTAACATGCTGTCTCGTTTGGTTCGACAAATTTTACAAGCAACGGTCTACGATGTTGCAATCGAAACCCCACTCGACGCAGCGCCACGAATTAGTGAAAAACTGAACAATAACATTCGCTTTAAACGTGAAGACTTACAACCTGTATTCTCTTTTAAATTGCGTGGTGCGTATAACCGTATTAGCCAATTACCCAAAGACCAACTTGAACGTGGTGTAATTACTGCCTCTGCAGGCAACCATGCGCAAGGTGTAGCATTGTCTGGGCAAAAACTGGGCATTCGCGCCATTATCGTTATGCCTAAAACCACGCCAGATATTAAAGTCCAAGCGGTAAAACGCTTAGGTGGCGAAGTGGTACTACATGGTGACTCATTCGATGTTGCCAACAAATATGCCATTCAACGTGCCCAAGATGAAGGCATGACGTTTATTCCACCGTATGACGATGAATTAGTCATGGCAGGTCAAGGTACGATTGCCAACGAAATTTTGCGTCAATGGCGCGATGTCGAATACGTTTTCGTTGCTGTTGGTGGTGGCGGTTTAATTGCAGGTGTTGCAGCTTACTTGGGCGATGTCGCACCGCATGTCAAAGTCATTCCTGTAGAATATGATGAATCGGCTTGTTTAAAAGCGGCTTTTGAAGCCAATGAGCGAGTCATTTTGCCGCAAGTTGGTTTATTTGCCGATGGTACTGCTGTCGCACAAATTGGTGAGAAGCCGTTTGAAGTCTTACAACTACAAAAATCAGATCAATCAGGCCCAATTGTTGAGCGCGATGTAGTTTTGGTGAATACCGATGAAATTTGTGCGGCAATTAAAGACACCTTTGATGAAAACCGCAGCATTGTTGAACCTTCAGGTGCCATGGCTTTGGCTGGTATCAAAAAATATGTCGAGCAACACCAACTGCAAAATAAAAACATGGTGTCAATTGTTTGTGGCGCAAACATGAATTTTGACCGTTTACGCTATATCGCGGAACGTACTGAACTCGGTGAACATAAAGAAGCAATTTTTGCCGTGACCATTCCAGAAGAAAAAGGGGCGTTCCTTAACTTCTGCCGTGCGCTGCAAGGTCGTAATATCACTGAGTTCAACTACCGCGCCAGTGATGCCACTGCCGCGCAAGTCTTTGTCGGCATCAGCCTAAAATCAGGTGAAAAAGAGCGCCACGACATTTATGAGTTGCTTAAAACTCAATACGATGTTGATGATTTGTCAGATGATGAAGTAGCAAAACTACACATTCGTTATTTGGTCGGCGGTCATGCCGATATTGAAAATGAACGTCTATTTCGTGTGGAATTTCCAGAGCGTCCAGGCGCATTACTCACCTTTTTGGAGCGTTTAGGGCCAACCCATAACATCACCCTGTTCCATTACCGTAACCACGGTGCAGCGGAAGGTCGTGTATTGGTGGGTTTAGAAGCTTCGGATGCTAAACAGAACCCAGATGGTTTAATCGAAACTTTGGAAAAGATCACTTATCCATACCAAGAAATTACCAACAACTTGGGTTATCAGCGTTTCTTAAAATAAAAGATTATACACGCCAACAAATACTAAAGACCGCTAATTCCAGCGGTTTTTAGTCATTTCGCTACAGTATAAATCCATAAAATATTTTAGTATATTGCAAGAATAATATAATTTTTTCAGGATGATGCTATGGCGCAATTTGCTGTCATTGGTTTAGGTAGTTTTGGTGCAACTGTGGCGACACAATTGGTCAAACTCAACCATGATGTCATTGGGATTGATAGCAATAAAAAGTTTGTAGAAAACATTGCCGATCAAATTACCCATGCAGTGATTGCCGATGCAACCGATGAACACGTTTTGGAAGAACTGAATATTCAAAATTGTGATGCAGTGGTGGTCGCCATTGGTGAAGATATTGAAGCCAGTATTTTGTGTGTCTTAAATTTAAAGAATTTAGGTATTTCTAAAATTTACGTTAAAGCCAAAAGCAAAGCACACACCATGATTTTGACCCATTTGGGCGTAAGTAAAATTATTCACCCTGAAGAAGATATGGGCGTTCGCATCGCGCAATCGCTGAGTTATCCGATGGTGAGTCGTTATATGAGCCTAAACGACAACCACTATATTGTAAAAGTAATAATTACAGACAACTTGCATGGCATACGCATTCATAGTCTGATGTCACATGCACCCGAAGTGAAACTTTTACTGTTTAAACGTGCCGAAACTATTTTCTATACGCTTGAATCCAATTTAATGTTACAAACAGGTGATATTTTGGTGGTTGAGGGACAACTTGAACCATTAAAGCGCTTATCTAAACAATTTAAGTCAGAATGAAAAAAACAGCGAAACAACCAATTAAAACTGTCAATTTAAGCCCACCTAGTCTGTTGGCGCTTGGCTTTTTAAGCTTTATTTGTATTGGCACAATCTTACTAAAACTACCCATTTCCCATCATGGTGAGATGAGCTGGATCAATGCCTTATTCACTGCTACATCCGCAGTGACCATTACTGGATTGTCGGTGGTGAATATTGGCGATGCTTATACCGTATTTGGACAATTGGTCATTATGTTGTTATTACAATGTGGTGGCTTGGGTTTCATGACCTTTGCAATTTTAGCGGTTTTGAGCTTTTCATCCAAAATTGGTTTAAAACAACAAATTATGGCGCAAGACACCATTGGGCAAACCAACCTATCTAAAGTGTCAATGACCATTAAAGGCGTATTGCTCTACTCATTGTTTTTTGAAGGGATAGGCACAGTTATTTTAACCTTGGCATGGATGCAGGATTATCCATTAAGCGATGCGTTTTTCTATGCGGCTTTCTATAGTGTTTCAGCCTTTAACAATGGTGGATTTTCATTATTTCCAAATAGCTTAATGAGCTTTGCAGATCAATACCTGATTACCTTAACTATTAGTATGCTGTATATCATTGGCGGTATTGGTTTTGTGGTGCTCATGGATATTAAGCGCGCCAAACGCTGGAAAAAACTCTCACCCAACAGCAAACTCATTTTGTCGACCATTGCCAGTTTAAACTTTGTGGCTTTTCTGCTCATTTGGGCGATTGAAGCCAATAATCCACACACCCTTGCAGCCATGAGTATTGGCGATCAAGCCCTCAATGCGTGGTTTCACGCTACCGTTCCTCGCTCTTCAGGTTTTAATAGCCTAGATGTCGCAAGTATGCAAAATAGCTCAACCTTGCTCACCATGCTTCTGATGTTTATTGGTGGTGGCTCGCTCAGTACCGCAGGCGGTATTAAAGTTGGTACATTTATTATTGTCATTTTAAGCGTGATCAGTTTTTTAAGACGTTCAGATGAGGTGCGTGTGTTTAATCATGCCGTATCTGAACGTACCACCTTTAAAGCTTTGGCGGTGATCAGCATTACAGGCATGTTAATTTGCATCGGTTTGTTTAGCTTGCTTGCCCTTGAACCGAAACTAAATTTCTTAGACCTGATGTTTGAGGCTGTATCTGCAGCATGTACAGTGGGTTTATCACGTGGTGTTACGGGTGAATTACAACCTGCTAGTCTAATTATTTTAATGTTGTTGATGTTTGCAGGTCGTTTAGGGCCGCTGACTTTGGCTTATTTAATCGCCACACCACAAAAAAGCCGAATTAAACATCCAACCGCAGATATTCAAGTTGGATAAAAGCTAGATACGATCCGACTTCAAAAACAAACGCCAATCATCAAGATTGGCGTTTTATATTCAGCTAGCAAGGGTAAGAAATCAAACTCAATACGCCTAGAACCAATTCATTAAAGACACACCTAAACCAACATAGGTGGCGCGGTGGTTATAATCAATCAGGCTTTCACCATAACCATCAAATAGTTGAAAATGACCGCGTAATTTGCCACTGATTGGGAAAACCCAGTCAAACTGCGCTGCGCCGTGTGAGTCATCACCACCTTTTAAACTATGACGAAGCATCAAAGAAAAGTCATGCTCTTTCCAGCGATAAAATGCCAACATATCGCCACGCCCGATATAATTTTTAATTTCGGGGTTATTGTCATCACTGCGGTCTTCTTCAATGCGATACCACGGACGTAACATCAAGGCAAAATTGTCTTTTTCAAAACCCAAATTAAACATAACCCGATTCCAACTGCGTGATAGCGGATCAGAACGACCATTGGATTGATGGTTCAGCGTCACACCTAATAAACGACCATACAGCCCCAAAAGTGTATAGTTAGTACGGAACATCAAACTGGCTTCAGGCTCATAATTGGTTTCACGAAATGGACGTGATTCATCACCATTATAAACCTGCCAACGTGATGACTGGGTATAACCTAACCACACATCACCGTTATCCCCCAACAGATTTTCTACTGCTTTGGTTTTTAAAGACAGCTGAAATTTGGTTTCCATTGAGGTCAGATTTTGTTCTTTACCTACTGGAACGGTATTTTGCCCATTCAAACTTTGTGGACGTTCATTTTTATCGGACGTCCAAAAAGTAGGCATCAAATACACCGGTTGATAAGCACGTAAATTCCATGTGCCTAATTTACTATCGGATGAAAGCTCCCAGCGCTTATCCAGTAAAGATACATTCGGATCAAGCTTTGGTACATCAAATGAAAATAAATTACTCACACCCACTGCAATTTTTTCTTTCAGGGTTTCAGGTGCAGGAGCAAGTGCCTGAGCGGCTTGGCGTTCACTCACAAGTGATGTTTTTTCTGCTTCAGGAATTTTAAACAATGCATCATAGCACGCCAAACGATCAGCATTTGCCTCTAAAGCCACACAGGCTTCAGGTGTTGCAGGTGCAACTAAGCTAGCTGGGTCTTGTGCATAGGTTTTCGCCACAAACACAGTGCTGAGTGCAGCAACACTCAGCGACAGTCCTCTGTATTCAAAAAGTTTGAACGCGCTCATAAATCACCCCAAGTTTTCGTTGTTATTTCACGTATCAGTTCACTTGTTTAATTTCAAAACCAAGTTCGAGCAATGCTTCACGTTTTGACACAGGTGCGACTACGGCTTTAGATGCTTGCTGCTGACGCAAATATTGCTCCGCAACACGTTTTAAATCGTCTAAAGTCACCGCCAATAAACGCTCTCGCAATACTGTGCGGAATGCGGGTGTACGCGCGTGCAATAATGCATAACATGCAGTAATCGCTTCACCTGCAGGCGAACCTGGTTTATCCATACTAGCAATTAAACCTAAAATCGCTTCTTCTAGTTGATGCGGCAATTGCTCTGTATTAAATAACCAATCAATACTCGCTTCAAAGTCTGCGAAAGTTTCTGCCAAGCGTGGATCACGGTAACTGTAAAAACGGAATGAACATGCATTGCCATCGTAGGTTGCACCGCCACCGTAAGCACCGCCTTTTTCACGGATTGCGCTGTGTAAGAAACCATTACGCAAATATGCAGCCAATACCATCAAAGGTGCAGCATCAGGATGCGACACTTCCACCGCAGGATATGCAGCTGCACAGAATTGCACATTGGCTTGAATCAACCATGCCTGATCTTGCTCTGAATGATATACAGGAACTTTGGTTAAAGCTGCAGAACTCTCTGCGACAGTGAGTTTATCCCAAACTTCTTGAACTTCTTCGACCAAACGATCAGATTGATGTTCTTCACATACCAACAAAAACTTCTTAGGTGCTTGCAGCAATTTATGGTGAATCAATTGCAATTCAGCAATCAGTTTATTGTATTCCGTTGCATCATTTTCAATTTTAGCAACCAAATCTGACAACCAATTTAATGCGCCCAAACCTGTATTGTTGTAATCACGCAGCGCCAAAGCACTGTGATGACGTCCCGCAATTTGCATGGCGTAACTGTGCCCAGAACCCGATAAACGTGACTGCCAACGGGTTTTACGTTGTTGTAACAACTCAATAATGCGATCTTTTTCATCAAAACGTAATTGCTCAAATGCCAGTTTCAGCAAGCGGATAGCTTCAAGATTATTCACCAATGATTTGGTGGTTAAGGTGAGCCATGCACTGATCTGATTTTTGTCATCGACTTTAGAGCGTAAAGATGCACCCATGCCCAAACCACCGCTGACTGCGGTTTGTAACTGTTGCAATTCTAAATAGTCGTATTCCCCTGCACCCACTTCGCCCATCAAAATAGACAGCAAATTAAAATATGGCGATTGAACAATTTCATCAGGAATTTGAATCAATACTTGCTGATAGTAAATTCCATTGGTTCCTGCATGATATAAATTTAAAGGGTAATCAATGCGGTTGCTGATAATTTCACGCAACTCACCCTGCACAATATGCAAGGCTGCAGGCACATCTTCCAAACCAACTTTTGGCAATAAATTCAAATCATCTGGTGTATCTTGACGGACTTTTAAAGCTTCCGTTTGCGCAATGATTTCTGCTTTTTGCTCATCTGTGAGTTGTGCGCCTATCTCAGCCAGACGTGCTTTTTCAAGTGCAGCATCTTTGGCCGATTTTTCTGCATCTGGCACCAAAGTCATTTGCACACGGTGCGGGTTATCAATTAAATGTGTCTGAATTAATTGCGATAACCACATTGGGTCTTTAAGCTCTTCTTTGACTTGCTCAATCGCAGTATCTACATCCCACACCTGAATGGGGTCATTGTGGTGAATTGCACTGCTTAAACCATTTAAAATCAAGCTCAAACCGTATGGCATACCATCGCCATTAATTTCACGCTGATGCAATTCAATTTGATGCAAAATTGCATCAACCAATGCAGTATCCACAGGCTGTGCAGCCACATCTTGTAAAACTTTTAAAACGCCCGCCTGAAATTCTGCTGCATGTTCAGGGTTAGAACCTTGCACACCACAGAAGAAGGTCATTTCAAAGTTGGAATCATCCACGCCCATCAATGGTCCTGTAGATTGTGCATGCGCCCAAGTTTCCAAATAATGACGCAGTGGTGATGCAGAATTTTCAAGTAAAACACCTTCAACCAAACGCATACCTAAGCGTAATTTAATATCGCTTGCTTCAGGCAATAACCACGCCAAAACATGATAAGTTTTATCTTTCAGTTCTTCTGCATCGACTGCATAACTTTCAGTCACTGCAACGGGCGCAGCTAAACGACGCTCAGGCTTCGAATACAACGTTTCGCCCTGTTCAAATTTCGCCAAAGCCAACTGTTCAAACTGTTCTTGTAAATCGTATGCAGGCGTATTGCCAAAAGTCATAAATACCGCATTACTTGGGTGATAATGTGACTTATAAAAATCTACCAATTCTTGATAGGTTAAATCTGGAATATCTTTCGGGTCGCCACCTGAATTGTAGTGGTAAGTTGTTTCAGGGAATAAATGATAAGCCAATTGGTGATAAAGCTGATCGGATGGCGAACTCATCGCACCTTTCATTTCATTAAATACCACGCCTTTATAAACAGGCTCGCCATTTTCCAGCTCAATACGAATACCTTCCTGAGCAAAATCGAGAGGATTTAAATTGGCTGCAAAAGCCGCATCCATATACACCGCAAGCAGGTTTTGGAAATCTTTTTTGTTTTGTGTCGCAAATGGATAGGCCGTCCAATCCGCCGCAGTAAATGCGTTCATAAAAGTATTCAAAGAACGACGAATCATTAAAAAGAACGGGTCACGTACAGGGAATTTTTCAGAACCACACAACACAGTATGCTCTAAAATATGCGCCTCACCTTTGAAATCCATCGGCTGAGTGCGAAATGCGACTAAAAAAACATTTTCATCATGTTCTGTCGCTAAGTGATAATGCACCGCACCTGTAACTTTATGTTTAAATTCAGACACTAAAATGTCTAAGGCTTCAACATGGTGTTGACGTACCAACTGAAACGCAGGATGTACAGTCTGGGAAATGGTTTCAGTGACATCTACAGTCATGTGATCTCCTAAAAATAAGCAAATAAAAAACTAAAGCCATTATAGCTTTAGTTCTTTAAATAATTCACGTTGAAAACCCGACTAAATTGATTGAAATTTGCAAAGTAGCAACAAAATGCTCTGATGCGATGCTTGAAGCATAAGCAAAACTAGATCAGGTATTTAAAATAACTATAATTTGGATGATTTTCGACATACACATAATTCTGTTTTTGATAAAAATGTGCTGCCGATTTAGTGTCAGTGTTTAAACACAACGCCGAGAAATTGGCACGTGCTTTTTTCTCTAAATGTTGTAGCAGCTGTTTGCCCACGCCATGTTTACGATAATTTGGCAAAACATAAAAACGACGTACCCGTCCAATACGACTTTCAATATCCTGCTCATTCCATTGCTGATTTAAACCACCGCATGCAACCAGTTGATCACCATCGTAAACAAACAATAAAAATTCACCAGGCTGATTAAAGCGGTTTTTGCCACTTTCCCATTCTTCAATTAAACGATGGACAAAATCAAACCCTTCTTGAGCAGCATGTTTGGCCAAAGTCTGAATTTGCGTTGGTAACTCTTGTGCTTCTTTAATTTCGATGTTCATCTCACCTTCCTGATAACTCTGCTAAACCCCTATTTTTCATCAATAACCTTCAATCTGCTGAATTTTATTCATGAAACTACAGCAATCCTGAGCATTGGTGTAAACTTAGTGTTTTTAATTTTGACTGTGATTTAAAGACATGGCAACTGTAGACCTTTTTGCAATTGGTAATGCATTAATTGACCAAGAATTTCAAGTCTCGGATGACTTCCTCATTCAACATAACTTGCAAAAAGGTACTATGCAATTAACCGATGGTGAAACACAAGCAAGTTTATACAACAACTTAATTAAAACGCAAAGACATAAAGGCCAAGCTTCAGGTGGTTCTGCTGCAAATACCACCGTTGCATTTAGTGCTTTAGGCGGTCAAGCCTTCTATGCTTGCCGTGTGGGTAACGATGATTTGGGTGATATATACCTCAAAGGCTTAAATGAAGCAGGTATTCACACCACAACCAAATCAGTCAGTCATGGTGTTACAGGGACTTGTATGGTACTAGTGAGTGATGACTCTGAGCGTACCATGCACACTTACTTGGGCATTACCGCAGAACTTTCTGCCACACAAATTGATTTTGAGCCACTTAAAACAGCAAAATGGCTTTATATCGAAGGCTATTTATCTACGAGTGACACTGCACGCGCTGCGGTAAAACAGGCGCGTGAAATTGCCAAAGCCAATCAAGTAAAAATTGCACTGACTTTATCTGATCCTGCCATGGTGCAATATGCACGTGAAGGTTTGGATGAGTTACTAGACGATGGTGTAGATTTGATCTTCTGTAATCAAGAAGAAGCCATGATGTACACAGGTACAGAAACGGCAGAAAGTGCTTTAGAACAGTTGAAACAAAAAAGCAAATACATTGTCATTACATTGAGCGCACAGGGTGCCTTAATTTTTGATGGACACAACTCTTATAATGTACCAGGTCGTCCAGTCACTGCTGTTGATGCTAATGGTGCCGGAGATGCCTTTGCAGGTTCATTCTTGTATGCACTCAATGCAGGTTTAGGTTTCCAAATAGCAGCTCAACTCGCCATTCTTGTTTCAAGTGAAGTGGTTGCTCAATTCGGCCCTCGTCTTGCTGTAGAGGATTACGCTAAACTTTTGCATAACATTCAAAAGGAATTTGCATAATGAATAAAATTTGTATGATGGAAGACATTCCTGACCGTGAAGCACGCTCCTACGAAACGCCAAATGGTGATACGATTTTCATCACCCAACGCGATGGCATGTTTTACGCTTACAAAAATGTGTGCCCACATCTACAAGTGGAACTAGAGTTTTTAGAAAACCAGTTCTTAGACCGCGACCAAGAATATATTGAATGCTCAACACATGGCGCATTGTTCATGGTCGAAACGGGCGAATGTATTTCTGGTCCATGTTTAGGTCAGTCACTCGAGAAAATCGAGATCAGCGTTCATTCAGATGGTGGGATTTACTTAATCAACGACTAACATTTAGCGGCTTTCCCTAAGCTAAAAAAACTCAAAGTTCCAAATCTTAGCTCTGTACAAAACCAGATCATTTATCTATTCTCTCTATGTAGAGTTAGATCTATGATCTGCATCTAGTCACATCAACTATAAATATTTCAACAGGCGAGTTTAGCGCATGCATGAGTTTTTATCTGATTTGAACTTAATGCCCTTTCATCTCAGCCTGGTTGTTTTAATGCTAATCAGCACTGCCGAAACGATTGGTTACTATTTTAATTTTCGTCCAAGTCAGTTGCTTGAAAATGTATTTTCACAACGGATTACAGAATCGCCGCTTTTAGATGTTAAATTTTCCAAAGTACTGATTTTTGTTTTTTTACTGATGAATTTCAGTGTTTCAGGATATTTTTTACAGTTCTTCATTTACTCACAAAAACAGCATTTTGTTCCTGCATATTACATTATTTTTCCAGCGTTTATTATTGCTATCTTTTTTACAGTCTTCATGATTCACTGTTTAGACCAAGTTATCAAACCTAAATACAGCGTGCGCCAAGTCGATTTGCTCGGACGTTTGGCCACAATTTCAAGTGGCAATGCCCGTCCTGGTTTTTCTGCACAAGCACGTGTGCGTGATGAGTTTGGACAATTGCATTATGTGCAGGTTGAACCTGAATTTGGTGAACTTGAATTTCAAGCTCAAGTAATTATTGTTCGAAAAAAACAATCTCACTATCTTGCCAAAAAAATTTCAGCATCAAATAACTTATTTAGCAATCCATAAACCTCTTTTGAAAGTCAAAATTTGATTATGTTGGCCCCATGAAATATCAAAATCTTAACTCGATTCAATGATGATGAATTTAAACGACCAGTTGGAGTTTCTCGTCAATTATTCCTAAAAATGATATCGGTGTTAGAATACGCTTAACTTGCCTATAAAAAATTTGCAAGACCGCATTCGTTGCGTTTAGAGAAACAATTTTTATTATATTTGATTTTTTTCGCTTTCATAAATCCCAAATTGAGCTATCTGCTGATTAGAATCTAGCTGAAAGCTGTATGGAACGTATTCTTCAAAAAGTTGAAAATGTTCTGATTCAATCATGAATTTTCGCAATGCCAAAAAGTAATCCAAAGTTTAGCGAGGCGAATGATTTGATCGTTCAAGTCACTGAGTCACAGATTGAGCATCAAAAAAACCAAGTCAATTCTATAGCGGTAAAAAGAAGAAACATACGTTAAAAATACAGGTCATTTTCAACCCAGGGCTAAAGAAAATTGCAAGTATAGAGGTCGAGTGTGACAGAAAACGAGATCTGATGAGTTCTCGTAAATATTTGAATATTTATACTTTTATAATGGCAAATTTAGGCAATAAAAATCTTATCAAATTAAGAGTTAAGTTACTCATTCCAATAAAGAAATTTAAGAATTTACCCTTAGCCAAATAGCACAACAGATTAGGTAATAAATCAGTGCGCATGGGATCACAATTGAACCTAACTACGGCAGAATTAAACATTTTCAGCTATGAAAATAACGCTATAGAAAAGGACGGAAATGATGAAGTCTCCGACAAACCTAGTACGGTTCATGTTCCCAAGTTAACTTTCTCAAGAGATCCATTGTAGGAAAATAAAAATAGGCGGAATCGTCATTAAAATTTAACAAATCAATGAGAATAATTATTACCTGATAATATCTATAATTTATTGCTATTTTTAGATTGATTTTTATTCATAGCAATTTAGTCTGATTTGCTTTTTTAAAATATAAGTATTTTAGTCAGATTTTAAATAATTAATTACAAGTGTTTCTGTCAAGTTTAAAAAAACTACTTTCCTCCATTTATTTTCTTCATCACCTAAAAACAAACTATTGATTTATAATAAGTTAACAATATATTTTTATTTTAATTGTGCTGGCTATTTTTTTTTGTATGTTTTTGTTTAATAATATAAAACACAGTTTAAAAAATAGGCTTATAAAAAGTGAGCTTAGTACCTAAAGATTTAAATAGAAAAGTTGTTCGTGAGCTCACGGCCATTTTAATTATTAAGGTCGTGTTGCTAATGGTTATCAAAAACATTTGGTTTGATGCCCCTACGATCCCTCAAAATTTTGATTCACAAGTTGCTGAGCGTATTGCTGGCAGTCCTTCCTCAATCAAGGAGACACGTTGATGATTTCTGAAAGCGTGGTCGATCTCTCGCGGTTCCAATTCGCAATGACCGCGATGTATCACTTTATTTTTGTTCCACTGACTTTAGGTCTGGCTTTTATTCTTGCCATTATGGAAACCACTTATGTGATTTCTGGTAAAGAAATTTATAAAGACATGACTAAATTCTGGGGAAAACTCTTCGGTATTAACTTTGCTTTAGGGGTAACCACTGGTTTAACCATGGAATTCCAGTTTGGTACAAACTGGGCGTATTACTCACACTACGTGGGTGATATCTTTGGTGCACCACTTGCAATTGAAGGTTTAATGGCCTTCTTCTTAGAATCGACCTTCATTGGTTTATTCTTCTTTGGATGGGATCGACTCTCCAAAGTGCAGCACTTATGTGTAACGTGGCTAGTTGCGCTTGGCTCTAATATGTCCGCACTCTGGATTTTAGTCGCCAATGGCTGGATGCAAAACCCAGTGGGTTCTACCTTTAACTACGAAACCATGCGTATGGAATTGGTTGACTTCGGGGCGTTAATTTTTAACCCTGTTGCACAAGTTAAATTCGTACATACTGTTTCCGCTGGCTATGTAACGGGTGCTATTTTCGTTTTAGCGATTTCAAGTTATTACTTACTGAAAAAGCAAGACTTACCATTTGCACGTCGTTCATTCGCAATTGCAGCAATTTTCGGTTTAGCTTCTACTTTATCTGTAATTCTACTTGGTGATGAATCAGGTTATGAATTAGGTGATGTTCAAAAAACTAAACTCGCAGCAATTGAAGCAGAATGGGATACTCACCCTGCTCCTGCAGCGTTTACTTTATTTGGTATCCCAAACAAAGAAACGCAAACAACAGATTACGCAGTTAAAATTCCTTATGTTATGGGAATTATTGCAACGCGTTCTGTTACCGAAGAAGTGACTGGTATTAAAGACCTGATCGCAAACCACGAAGTTCGTATTCGTAACGGTATGGTTGCTTATCAACAACTTGAGCAATTACGTGCGGGCGACCAATCTCCTGAACTTAAAGCGGCGTTCGAGCAAACTCAAAAAGACTTGGGTTACGGTTTATTGTTGAAAAAATACACACCAAACGTTGTAGATGCGACCGACGAACAAATTAAAATGGCTGCTGCGGATACTATTCCACACGTACCAAGTTTGTTCTGGGCATTCCGTGCCATGGTCGCTTCAGGTTTCTTAATGCTGTTGTTATTCGCACTTGCAACTTTTGCAGTGGCTAAACGCAATGCAGAAAGTAAACCTTGGTTATTAAAATTTGCATTATTCTCATTACCTTTACCTTGGATTGCTGCGCAAACAGGTTGGTATGTAGCAGAAGTTGGTCGTCAACCATGGACAATTGGTGAAGTACTTCCTACACACCTTTCTGCATCTTCACTCAGCACAGGTGACGTATGGGGCTCAATCATTGCATTGGCTGCGTTCTACACCGTATTGCTGATTATTGAAATGTACTTGATGATCAAATTCTCACGTCTAGGCCCAAGCTCGCTTCATACTGGTAAATACCACTTCGAGAAACTTGAAGCTGCGAAAAAAGCCAATGAGGAGGCTTAAGCATGATCGAATATGAATTACTCAAAATCATTTGGTGGGTGCTAGTTGGTGTACTACTAATTGGCTTTGCCCTTACCGATGGCTTCGACATGGGCTCAATGGCAATCATGCCATTTGTAGGTAAAAATGACGAAGAACGCCGCGCTGCAATCAACACGATTGCACCGCACTGGGATGGTAACCAAGTTTGGTTCATTACTGCTGGTGGTGCGTTATTTGCAGCATGGCCTATGGTATATGCAACTGCATTCTCAGGCATGTACTGGGCACTACTCTTAGTCCTATTTGCCCTGTTCTTGCGTCCAGTCGGTTTTGACTACCGTTCAAAACTTGAAAACACCAAGTGGCGTACATCTTGGGACTGGGGTCTAGCTGTAGGTGGTGCAGTTCCTGCATTAGTATTCGGTGTAGCTTTTGGTAACATGTTCCTCGGTGTGCCATTTACCCTAGATGAAACTGTACGTTCAACATATACAGGTAGCTTCTTTGCGTTATTAAACCCATTCGCTCTGGTATGTGGTTTAGTGAGCTTGTCTATGCTTTGTGCGCATGGTGGTGCTTGGTTAATGCTTCGTACAGATGGTGACTTACGTGCACGCTCTGCTAAAGCAACACAAATCATGGGCATTGTGTTCCTTGTGTGTTTCTTAGGTGCAGGTGCATGGTTATACTTCGGTGGTATCGAAGGTTATACCCTTGTTACTCCATACGACACAAATGGCGTTGCGAATCCATTGGCTAAAGAAGTGCTTACCAATGGTAACCCTGGTTGGATGAATAACTACTCAACTTACCCAATCACCATGATTGCGCCAGTAATGGGCATCTTGGGCGGTATCTTGATTATTCTTGCAGCTGGTAAAGGCAAGGCAGGTTTGAGTTTTACTGGTTCATCTTTAGCGGTAATCGGTGCAATTTTAACTGCTGGTTTTGCACTGTTTCCATTCTTAATGCCTTCAAGCCTTAACCCTGTTGCAAGCTTGACTATGTGGGATGCGGTATCTAGTCAAAATACGCTAACTGTTATGACTGTAGCAGCATGTATCTTCGTACCAATTATTTTGTTGTACACCACTTGGTGTTACTACAAAATGTGGGGCGTTATCACCAACAAGCACATTAAAGAGAATTCACACAGCCTTTACTAAGGCTGTGTCTAAGGAGAATAAATTATGTGGTACTTTGCATGGATTCTCGGTATTCTGATGGCATGCTTTGCAGGTGTCTTGAGTGCCCTGTATATTGAATCTCATCAAGACCTTGACGAGGAATAGTGAGATGACAGACACTGCAGTGAACGCTGAAACAACAGTTCAAAAACCGAACAAGATTGCGATGGTTATTTCATGTTTATTGGCATTCCCACTCGCAGCTGTACTGCTTCTTCATCCAGCAGCAATGCTAGATGCTAACGGTGAATATAGCCATCGCGCCATGATGTTTATTATGATTGGTATTTCAGGTGGCTTTGTACACGGTGTTGGTTTTATTCCACGCTTCTGGTTTTGGAAATGGTTATTTAGCCCATTTGTGGCTTGGCCATTGATGATTTGGGGTTATTACACTTGGTTTCTTTAATGAAGTGTAAATAAGTCCCTTAAAAAGAGCGCGATATGCGCTCTTTTTTATAGGCCTAATTTTAAGAGCCGCAGATCATTCATCTGCATCTTCACCATAGAAAATAACGTATAAAATTTTGAAACTCCCAATCTAAAAAGACGAACGAAGCTCAAAACTCAGGCAAAAAAAAGCCAAACACTACAGTTTGGCTTTTTTCACAACATATTTTCGCACTTGGCAATGACTATGCACCTTGCTTAAAGCATAGTCTTACTTCGGCTCAATCGGTGCAAACGGTGCCACCACATCGGCATTCTGTGCACGATGACGCATAAAGTGATCCATTAACACAATCGCAAGCATGGCTTCTGCAATTGGCGTTGCACGTACACCCACGCAAGGATCATGGCGTCCTTTGGTCAGTACATCCGTATCTTCGCGGTTCAAATTAATGGTTTTTCCAGGTGTAGTAATACTGGCTGTTGGTTTTAAAGCAATCGCAACACGAATATCTTGACCACTAGAAATACCACCTAAAATACCGCCTGCATGGTTAGCTAAAAAGCCATCAGTGGTCAGTTCATCACGGGTTTCATGCCCAAACTGCGCTGCTACGGCAAAACCATCGCCAATTTCCACGCCTTTTACTGCGTTAATTGACATCATGGCATGGGCAATATCTGCATCTAGACGATCAAACACAGGCTCACCCCATCCCACAGGAACTTTTTCAGCCACAATTTCCAGTTTTGCACCACAGCTTGTGCCCTGTTCACGTAATGAAGTCACCAATGCTTCAAAACGTGGTACAGCATCGACATCACCACAGAAAAATGGATTGTTTGGTACTTCGTTCCAATCTAGCTTTTCAGCTTTTTCTGTACCAATTTGCGTGACGTGGCCACGAATCACAATACCAAATTTTTCAAACAGATATTTTTTTGCAATTGCACCTGCTGCCACGCGCATTGCTGTTTCACGTGCGCTAGAACGTCCACCACCACGGTAATCGCGGAAACCATACTTTTGCGTATAGGTATAATCTGCATGCCCTGGGCGGAAAGTCTGTGCAATATTGCCGTAGTCTTTCGATTTTTGATCAGTATTGCGAATGAGTAAACCAATTGAAGTTCCAGTCGTTTTACCTTCAAAGACACCTGAAATAATTTCAACTTCATCGGGTTCTTTGCGCTGTGTCGCAAACTTAGACGTGCCTGGTTTACGACGGTCTAAGTCTTTTTGTAAATCTTCTGCAGACAGTTCAATTCCAGGTGGCACACCATCGACAATTGCCATTAGACCGACGCCATGAGATTCACCACAAGTCGTTACACGGAAAAGTTGCCCTATACTATTACCTGCCACGTCCAACGACTCCTTATGCTTGAACAGATTGAATAAATAAATCGCGATATTGACGGCATTGTGATGCGGTCAATGCAAAAATACCTGAACCACCTTTTTGAAATTTTAACCAGTGCAAATCAACCGTGTTAAAGTTTTGCTTCATCGCCCATTCAGAATTACCCACTTCAATCACTATTAAGCCATCTTCAGTCAGGTAATCTGCTGCCTGAGCTAACATCTTACGAACTAAATCTAAACCGTCTTGCCCTGCTGCCAATGCCAATTCTGGCTCATGGTGGAATTCTTCAGGTAAATCAGCCATATCTTCCGCATCAACATACGGTGGGTTAGATACGATTAAATCATATTGATTTTCGGCTGGGATTTTGGCGAATAAATCAGATTCAAGTAATGCCACTTGATACTGTTTATTGTGATGTTCACAGTTGATTTGTGCGACTTCCAAAGCATCTTTTGATATGTCGGTTGCATCAACTTCTGCATCTGGAAAAGCATAAGCCATAGCAATCGCAATACACCCCGAACCCGTGCACATATCTAAAATACGTTGTGGCGTTTTAGGTGTAGCATTCGCTGGTAAATTGTTATTTGCTTCGCGCATTTGACCTTCTTCATCTAGGCAATATGGCGCAAAGCGATTTTCAATTAACTCGGCAATAGGTGAACGAGGAATTAAAACACGCTCATCAACATAAAATGGTTTTCCGAAGAAATAGGCCAGGTTTAATAAATAAGAAGTTGGTACTTTTTCGTTGATACGACGTTCGAGCAAGCTTAAAAATTCAGCCACTTCACTTGGTAATAATTTGGCATCTAAAATTTCAGAGTCTGCATTCCAGTCCAAAGACAAAGTTTGCAGCACCAATGCAGAACTTTCTGCAAAATAATCTTCTGTACCTTGACCTAAATGTGCATCGTATTGACGTAGTGCTGTAACCCCAAAGCGAATAAAATCACGAATGGTTGATAGGTTTTCAGCTGCTTCCTGCAAATGTTCAGGGCTAATTGTCGGTCGATCCACTTAAGGCGCTCCAAGGTAAATTTTAAAACGCCTTATGATACCTTGTTTTGCTCGGTTTTATAATGTTTAAGCATCTTCCAAGTAATTTATTTGCGATGGTTTTACTTATTTGATTCCCACAAACTGACCTTGATAATAATCTGCGCGCTCTGCTGTCTGTAGCAAAACACATTGCGCACGTTGGAATGCGGCAAAATCACTTTGAGTCGATAAATAACAGCGTTGTTTTACATGGTTTTCCCACAGTTGATGCTGTTGTTGAATATTACTGGCATTACCCGCACTGCGTTTTACATAGGCTTTATAGTGTTTTTTGAGTCGTTTGTTTTGTGCTTTTTGCTCAGTTTTAATACATTTTTGCGATTGAGAAATTTCGCCATAACTATTGTTCATACATTGTGTATAGCCTTGTGAAACACCATTCGCCCAAACCTGAGCTGTGCCCAAAGTCAGCATCCCCAATAGTGTAAATGTCCAAACTTTCATATTTTCCCCTGAGCGCAGTTTGTTTTTAAAGCGCGGTAAATTTTCAATATTTTATAATTTTACAAAACCCAAATTGCTGCATTGATGCTACAAGATTCAGCTTAAAAAGCATATAGTGAATCGCCTGCTTTTTATATCTGAGTCGATGATAAATGCACAACAATCATTGAAAAATGTGACAATATCCCAATAATTGAATTACTCATTTTATAGATAAAGCTTTCAGCCTTATGAGCTACAAACACAATAATTTGATGGCCATGCGCCAAAGCTATTGGAACGACAACCACTCAGAAGCAGTCTTAATTGAAAAACATTTTTTTCAGCAAATTTTGATTGAAAACGGCATTTTTGAAAATGCGTCATTAGATGATGCCAAATATCTATTTTTTAGTTTGCCCAGTGTGATTATTGTGAAAGGTTATGCACACGGTTTTTTACACGATTCTGTAAAGTTAATGATTCTCAAATTTATCCAAGACAACAAAGCACAATTGATGAAAAAAGCCGAAACCAAAGTACAATATCGGATGTAAAAGTCCTTTTAAGCCGTTTTTCATACTTTTTTCACCAGGAAACTCGTCGTTCAGCAAGTTGAACTTTTTTAATACGTTAAGACGGGCTAATATCCGTTACAATCTAATTTTCCTGCGTATTGCTGATTTAAGGATTGATTTTAATGTCAGATCAGAACGATAAGCTTAAACAACTCAAGACTTCCTCTATGGATCGACGCTTATCCATCGCAAAGGCATCTTTACTGGCAGGAACACGATGGGCAGCCTCGAATGCCACCTCTATGTTTTCAAGCGAAGAAGAAAAAGAACGTAAACGCAAAAAAGCCATGAAAGAACAAGCCGATTATTTGGTGGCTGAAATTGGCAAACTCAAAGGCTCTATCGTGAAGATTGGGCAAATGATGGCGCTGTACGGCGAACATTTTTTACCTGAAGAAATTACGCAAGCACTCAACACTCTGAATAACCAGACTGTCGCATTGGCATGGCCTGCAATTAAACAGCAATTACAGGCGCAGTTAGGTGCCAAACTTGATGATCTCACCATTGATCATGAACCATTAGGCACAGCCTCTTTAGCACAAGTCCACCGTGCAACTCGCAAGTCAGATGGTTTGGAGTTGGTATTAAAAATCCAATATCCAGGCGTGGCAGATGCGATTGACTCAGATATGAGTCTATTTAGAAATATGCTTAAATTGACCCGCATGGTGCCGCAAACCCGTGAATTTGATCAGTGGTTTGATGAAGTGCGTGAAATGATGCATCGTGAAGTCAACTATCAAATTGAAGCGGAAACGACACGTCGTTTTGCTGCCCGTTTAAAAGATGATCCGCGCTACATTGTGCCGCGAATTGTAGATGAATACTGTAGCGATCAAGTACTGTGTATGACTTTTGAACGTGGTGTACCGATTAACAGCCCTGTTATGCTGTCATTACCTCAAGAACGTCGTAACCAATTGGGTGAAGCCTCTTTGGAAATTGCTGTGCGTGAAGTATTTGAATGGGGCGAAATGCAGACTGACCCGAATTTTGGCAACTACTTGGTTCGCTTAGGTAATGGTGAAGATATTCACGATAAAATTGTACTGCTCGACTTTGGTGCTATTCGTCAATTTGACCAACAACTGCTGACCGTGGCGCGTAATCTAATTAAGGCGGGTTATTACCATGACCCACAAATGATGGTGAATGCCATGACAGGTTACGAGTTTTTTGACAGTATTCCTGAAAGCATTAAACCCGATATGGCTAAAGTATTTTTACTGGCCACAGAAGCCTTTAGCCACCTAGACAATAACCGTGACTTACCTGCTGGCGTAATGGATGAACAATCACGCTATGACTGGAAAAAAAGTCAGTTACATAGCCGTGTCATGCAACAGGCATCTAAGTCGATGGCTTCACGTTACTTTAGTGTGCCGCCTAAAGAATTTATGTTCATTAGTCGTAAATTTATTGGTGCCTATACCTTTATGACCGTGATTGATGCGAAAACCAATGTCCGTAAAATGATTCAAAAGTTTATTTAAGTCCCAACTTTTTTCTTCAATCAAAGCTGTTTTATAGACCTAAATGATTGTTGTGCCCCGATACAATTGTCATTTAGGTCAATTTATTTCAAAAGCGCACATCTTTATAAAAATAATAAGAGGTGGCCCCACTTGTTTGAACAACTAAAAGCGTATTTATAAGTGATATTCCGCTCTAGTTAAGCCACCTTATTTTGTTGGGGTAGCTGATCATAGTAAAACTCATTGGGTGTCATTTTGTCTAGACTCGAATGAAGTCGTTTCAGATTATAAAACTCAAAATATGCACTCAATTGCTTTTTCGAATCTGTGACACTGCTATAAGCTTTGAGATACACCTCTTCATATTTAACGCTCCGCCATAATCGTTCAACTATCACATTATCTACCCATCGACCTTTACCATCCATACTGATTTGAAAACAGCAAATCAATCGCTGACTAAACTGTTTAACGATCTAAAATTGCCAAAATTGCTTGCGCAGGGTCTTCACTGTTATCGGACAATAATTGCTTATGCATGGTGATATGCTGCATCATCTGAATTTGTGCTGTTTCGATATCAATTAACTTTTCAATTTCTACTGCCAAACGCTCAGGTGTTGCATCCTCCTGAATTAACTCCTGAATCACCTTTTTACCTGCAATAATATTTGGCAATGAATAATAAGGAATTTTCACCAACAGTTTCGCAATCCAATACGTGATCCGATTCAGCTTATAAAACGTAACCATAGGACGATGTAATAGCATTGCTTCTAGCGTCGCCGTGCCTGAAGCCAGTGCAATAATATCGGACGCGTTCATCACCTGACGTCCAATTTTAGATTCTGTGCTACGATTTTCCATCAATTGCACTTTGTCTTGTAATGCGCTCGGATAAGTCTGTAGTAACGCTTCAATTTGTTGTTTGCGTGCATCATTAATAGCAGGAATTAAAAAGGTAAACTGCGGATATTTTTGCGTCAAAATATAAGCCGCATCTAAAACTAACGGCCCTAAACGCTCAATTTCACCACGTCGACTACCGGGCAAAAGTGCAATATATTGTTGCTGTGGGTCTAGACCCAATTCGAGTTTTGCTGCAGCAATTGGATTTTCCAACGGCAACTGACTCGCCAAAGGATGTCCAACAAAGGCTGCAGGCACATCCCATTTTTTAAAAAAAGCTTTTTCAAACGGAAATAAACACAGTACCAAATCTATACTGGCTTTAATGCCATGCACTCGACCTTGTCGCCAAGCCCATACCGAAGGACTAACATATTGCACGGTTTTAATTGGCAAGTTTTTCTGTTTTAAACTTTTGGCAAGACGTAAATTAAAATCGGGTGCATCAACCCCAACAAAGACATCAACAGGATGTTGGCTCCACTTTTCGACCAAACCATCCCGAACTGCAAAGAGTTTTTTCAAATCTTTCAGTACTTCAACAATGCCCATTACCGATAAAATATCCATCGGATAATAACTTTTAAAACCTTCCGCAATCATTTGCGGGCCACCAATGCCTTCAAATTCTGCATCAATGCCTTGCTCACGAAAACGTCGCATAAGTTGTGCCCCTAAAGTATCACCAGATACTTCTCCCACAACGATACCTATTTTAAGTTTCCGATTTTGCAAGCGTTTTATCCTCTAAATTTTAATGGATATGAATTTTCACATTTTAGCATAGCCACATTATTTTGTAAGAAACAGAAAGTAAGCCGTGGAATGAATCTGTAATTTTGCGCAGATTTTCTATATTGACTATATCTGTTTTAAGAATAAGTAAATCATTAATCATGACAACAGCTTATTGCCAAAAGTCATAATATATTCACGTTTTTTTGACTTCGGCATATCTTCATGGTTGGTCCTATTGAGTTTATTTTGGCAGGTGTATTGGTCGGCTTCTGCGTGGGTGTGACTGGCGTGGGTGGCGGCTCGCTGATGACTCCCATCCTGATCAGCTTGTTTAAAATTGAACCGCATATCGCAATTGGGACAGACTTACTCTATGCTGCCATTTCAAAATTCTGCGGTTCATTGGTTCATGCCAAAAAAATGAATATTGTATGGCCCATTGTGATTTGGCTTGCAGTGGGCAGTATTCCTGCTTCATTTGCGACCCACTGGGTTTTAGAGAATTATTTAAGCCAATCTACCCATTATAAAATGGTACTGACCGTAGTATTGGGCTTTATGTTGACCTTAACTGGCATCTCAATTATGTTTCGCAGTCAAATTGAATCGTTTTTTAATAAACACCGTAAACAAGAATTGCCCGATATGACCCAGGACCTTGAAAAGGTTAAACTACAAGCTGCAGATAAGCGCGCCCTGATTGTGATTATGGGGATTGTACTGGGTGTATTTGTCACACTTTCTTCAGTGGGTGCTGGTGCTTTTGGCATCATGGCATTGGTGCTCATGTTTCCCAATTTACCCATGATTCGTATTATCGGCTCAGATGTCGTGCATGCTGTCTTACTCACCTTGGTTGCAGGTTTAGGTCATATGAGTTCAGGCAATGTCGATTTTCACCTATTGGGTTGGTTGTTAGTAGGTTCGATTCCTGCAATTGTGGTGGGGACTTTAGTTAGTTCACGTTTACCTGAAAAAGTGATTCGTAAGGTTTTAGGAATTACCTTATTTATTCTCGGGATTAACTTTATGGTTAATCCTGTGAAAACAAAACCGATTAGCACGCCAGAAACTGCAACAGCAGTCACTGAAGCACAAGCCAGCCAATAATGAGCTTTATCTGACAGAATTTTGCCAAAACAGACCGTTTAATTTATCTACCCGATTCATCACTTATTTTTTAAAGAAGTATTCATCTTTTTATAACAAAATATAGTGAAATTCATGTTATATTCAGGCTATTAAACAATCTTTTGTATCATCAAACCAGTGACGGCAATGAATACTTTACAGTCTAATCCTCTTACACAATCAGACATCGATGACGTGAATATTGAAAGTATTCAGCCACTCGTGACTCCTGCAGAATTAAAAACTGAGTTACCTTTAACTGAAAATGCTTATCAAACCGTTCTTCGTGGTCGTGAAACAATCCGCAATATTTTAGATGGTAAAGACAAGCGTCTATTTGTGGTGATTGGTCCATGTTCTATTCATGACCCTGTTGCTGCACATGAATATGCAGATCGTTTAAAAGAATTAAGCGAAAAAGTAAAAGATTCTCTTTACATTGTAATGCGTGTTTATTTTGAAAAACCGCGTACTACAGTGGGCTGGAAAGGCTTAATTAACGACCCAGACATGAATGACTCTTTTAACATTGAAAAAGGTTTGCGTATTGGTCGTAAGCTTTTACTTGAGTTAAACGAAAAAGGGTTGCCATGTGCAACTGAAGCACTTGATCCAAACTCTCCACAGTATTATCAAGATTTAATTTCTTGGTCTGCAATTGGCGCACGTACTACTGAAAGCCAGACTCATCGTGAAATGTCATCTGGTCTTTCTTCTCCAGTCGGCTTTAAAAATGGTACAGATGGTGGCTTAACGGTTGCAACCAATGCTATGCAATCTGTAAAACACGGCCACAGTTTCTTAGGTCTGAATGATCAAGGTCAGGTTTCTGTGATTCGTACTAGCGGAAACGCATATGCACATGTGGTTTTACGTGGTGGGAATGGCAAGCCTAACTACGATGCAGGTTCTGTTGCAAATGCTGAAAATGCATTAAGCAAAGCCAAAGTCAGCACCAAAATCATGATTGACACCAGTCATGCTAACTCAAACAAAGACCCATACTTACAGCCGTTGGTATTAAAAAATATCACTGAGCAAATTTTAGATGGCAATAAGTCTATTGTTGGGATTATGGTCGAAAGTCACTTGAAAGGTGGTCGTCAAGATATTCCTGAAAACTTATGCGATTTAGAGTATGGTAAGTCTGTGACTGACGGTTGTATCGACTGGGATACCACTGAAAAAGCCTTGCTTGAAATGCATGAAGCATTAAAAGACGTTTTAGTGAATCGTTAAGATTTAAAAACGCCATCTTCATGATGGCGTTTCTATTTGTAGCATAGGAAATTCTGCGCGCATGAATGACATTGAAACCCAACTTAGCCAAATTAAAAATTTCCAGTTCATTCATGAGCGTTTGTTTTCTTCAGGTCAGCCTACGGCTGAAGAATTAAAACAAATTAAAGAATATGGTATTGGCACTGTCATTAATTTGGCTGAAAGTGATGCGGAACACGCCCTTCCCCATGAAGACAAAATTTGTCTGGATGTTGGACTAAACTATATTCAACTGCCAATTTCATGGGAAACACCATCCTCTGATCAATGTTTATTATTGCTCGATTTGGTCAATCATTTATTAGTGTTAGCGGCAGTGTAAAAATGACCCCCTAATGGCATTTAAAAACTGACCCCCTTGGTTAATATAGCGGTCATTTTGGACTGCTCAACATGTTAACTTTGGAGCAAGCAGTGACAATCCAAATACTTCATCAACAAGGTAAATCTATTAAAGCCATTACTCGTCAACTGGGGGTGTCCAGAAATACCGTACGTAAATATTTACGGCAAAACACCACACCTCAGTATCAGCGTATACAGCCTAGAATAAGTATCCTTGACCCATATAAACCCTATTTACTCCAACGTGTAAATGCAGCTCATCCTGAATGGATTCCTGCTGTTGTGCTCTACCAGGAAATTTTAAGGTTGGGATATCCAGGAAAGATCAGGATATTGAGGGAATATCTTGCAACATTAAAACCAGTTGCCAAACCGGAACCGATCATTCGTTTTGAAACCCAACCTGGCCAACAAATGCAGGTGGATTTCACCACGATTCGACGCAACAACACGACTTTAAAAGCCTTTGTCGCAACATTAGGGTATTCCAGAGCGACTTTCGTGAAATTTTATGATCATGAACGTACCGATGCATGGATCGATGGTCTAGAAAATGCATTTCAGTTCTTTGCAGGAGTACCTCAAGAAATCCTGTTTGATAACGCTAAAACGATCATGATTGAACGGGATGCCTATCAGGAGGGGCAGCATAAATGGAATCCCAAACTGCTCGACTGCGCCAAGAAATACAGCTTTCGTCCTCGCGTATGTAAGCCCTACCGTGCACAGACCAAAGGCAAAGTTGAACGCTTTAATGGATACCTCAAATCAAGCTTTATTGTGCCATTGAAAGCAAGCCTGAAGACTTCGGGTTTACTGTTAGATGTTGATGTCGCCAATGCCCACATTGGCCGGTGGCTGCATGAAACCGCCAATCAGCGGATTCATGCCACCACGCAAGAAAAACCGGCTGTTCGACTGCAACAGGAGCAGCAAAAATTTACGCCATTACCGCAATCAGATACAGGTTCCAGCACTGTACCTGTTGCAGCAGCACAGCATGTCATGCCCTACGAGAGTTTGCAGCATCCCTTATCTGTATATGACCAGTTGCTGGGAGTTTCCTGATGAATCTGCAATACGACCGCATAGAGCAGCTTTGCCAAAAGCTCAATCTGCCTGCCATCGCATCACAATGGTCACATCATGCACAACAAACATTAGGTCAGGATGGAAGTTATGCCGACTTTGTTGAAGCGATCTTGACGCATGAATATGCTGCCAGGCAACAGCGCAGTCAGCAGGTACTGATGAAACTCTCAGGCCTGCCTCAAGTCAAAACCCTGGAAGACTATGATTTTAATTATGCCCTAGGGGCCCCTAAATCACAGGTGATTGAACTGTTCAATCTGAGCTTTATTGCTAGAGCAGAAAATGTGGTGTTTCTGGGGGCTAGCGGAGTAGGAAAAACGCATTTATCTATGGCATTAGGCTATAAGGCCATCATGAACAACATTAAGATCAAGTTCATTACCGCAGCGGATTTAATGCTGCAACTGAGTACAGCCTATCAGCAAGGTAAATTGAAAACCTATATGCAACGTGCGGTACTGGGACCAAAGTTACTGATTATCGATGAAATTGGTTATTTACCGTTTGGACGTGAAGAAGCGAATCTGTTCTTTAACGTGATTGCCAAGCGTTATGAAAAAGGCAGTACGATATTGACGAGTAACTTACCCTTTAGCCAATGGTCTAAGTCATTTGCGGATGATGTCACGTTGACCGCTGCGATGTTAGATCGGCTATTACATCACTGTCATGTGGTACAAATATCGGGTGAGAGTTATCGTTTGAAGG
Organism: Acinetobacter sp. PW68; assembly: GCF_020982655.1. Taxonomy (NCBI): domain Bacteria; kingdom Pseudomonadati; phylum Pseudomonadota; class Gammaproteobacteria; order Moraxellales; family Moraxellaceae; genus Acinetobacter; species Acinetobacter sp. PW68. The sequence continues at coordinate 1,528,073 of NZ_JAHZSX010000001.1, forward strand.
ATAAAAAAAGAATTGGGATTCAACCCCAGGTTGAAACTTAATACGAGATCAAAGGGGTCAATTTTACTTTGCCATTTGTAAGGTAAAAGGGGTCAATTTTAGAATGCCGTTGACATTAGAAAGCCAAATGGTGTGGGTACATTGCAGCAATAACAACCACGTCAGTAGTTTAATGTATTTGTATCGTCAATATTTTATGGATGTGGATATTGCAACGGCTCAAGACTTTTTACATGATATCTGGAAACCCAATGAAACTTGGACAGGCTTAATTCACGCCGTTTCTTTGCAATTACAAGGTCGTAAAGCCACGCAAGATTTACAACAAGCTTTAGAATCTGCTGAACTTTCTTAATTCAGCAGATTGTATAGATAAAATTCTAACGCGATTATTTTGTATGAGAAATCAATACAATCGCTGTTGCTAAAATACCTTCCTGACGCCCAGTAAAACCTAATTTTTCAGTGGTTGTCGCTTTGATACTGATTTGTGTGACCTCTACATCCAATACATCAGCGACACTTTGGCGCATTTCTAGCGTATGCGGTGCAAGTTTAGGACGTTCGCACGCCACAGTAATATCGGCGTTATTCAGTTTATAGCCACGGTCTAAAATGAGTTGATAAACCTGTTTAAGCAATACCCGACTATCTGCACCTTTATAATTTGGATCGGTATCTGGAAAATGCTGCCCAATATCCCCCAGCGCCAAAGCACCTAATAATGCATCGCATAGTGCATGCAGCACTACATCACCATCTGAGTGTGCTTTTAAACCTTGTGTATGAGGAATTTGAACACCTGCAAGCGTCACAAAATCTCCCGCTTCAAAGGCATGAACATCTAATCCTTGTCCAATACGAATCTGTGCAACCATGTTCAACTCCTGTAGAAATAAATCATTGAAATCTTGTATTCATACTTTCGATTTCGCTATATTAGACCTAGCGCAACATAGTGAAAGTATAAGCGATCATGCTGTTGAAATCTGAGATTCATCTTATCAAAAACTTAAGTACACTGCTGTTATTTGGCTGTTTATATTCATCTTTCTCTTATGCACAAGGGATTGATTGTAGATCTACACCCAATAAAAAGTTGGCGCAGGTGTGCACAGAAAATTTCTCAGAATTGCGTGAAAAATTAAGTGATCAACATTTAACAGCTTATTTGATGAGTGATGCGCCTATTCGCTTGTTAGAAGATACTCAGCAATTGTGGATCCAACGCTTACAGCAATGCAAAAGCTTAAATTGTTATACTCAGCAATTTGATTTTAGAATTGATCAACTGAATTTTTTCACTTCAATGAATCAAAGCATGACTCAACATTATTTAAAATATGAAAATGGTCAATTTGCTGCACAACCCGTACATTTACAAATTCATCAACTCAATAAAAACAGCATTAAAATTGAAGGTATTGCTTATCGCAATCCAAATAACCGCCTTGAAAGCCAAAGTATTGCCTTTTTAGCTTATACAACACCTGATCAAAAAAACAAAATCATCGACAATGAGCACGATTGCAGTTATGAGTTTAATTATTCTAAAGCAATCTTAAAAATTCAAACCAAACAAAAAGGTTGTGAACGCTTTGCGGGCATCTATCGTTTATACGATTAATGCTGAACAATAGATTGTATTAGACAGATTAAATGAGCAACCACAACACAATTGGCAAAGTTAATGCGGCGAATACGGTTTGCAAGCTAATAATTGAAGCCATTAAACGACTATCTCCCCCTAAAACTTGTGTAAGTACATAAGCTGCCGATGCAGTAGGTAAAGCAAAAAACAAGACTAAAATTTGCGACTCCAACACTGGAACATTTAAGCTCTGACAAATTAGCCAAGCCAAAGCAGGCATAAATAACAAACGCCCGAACACATTCAATGCCAATGCGAATACATCTCGTTGCAAGCCATTAAATTGTAATGCTGCGCCCACACACATTAATCCCAAAGGCAAACTGCATAACGCTATTTGACGAATAAAATGCGCTGCACCTTCCCACAAGCTCAAACCTGATAAATTAAATAGACCGCCAACAATACACCCTAAAATTAATGGATTTTTCATTAATGACCATAAGATTTGCTTTGCCTGTAAAGTCTTAGTATCGCTTAAAGCCAGCACAGATAAAACATTCACCAATGGAATGCAGAACACCAAAATAATCGCAAACAGCGCCATGCCTTGCACCTGAAACAATGCTGCGACCAAAGCCAAACCGATATACGTATTGAAACGTACCATGCTTTGCATATACACCCCAAAACGGACTGCGGGTGTTTTGAAATAGCCGCGCAAGGCATATAACAGACAACTTACTAAAGCCACAATAATCCCTACGACCGACAAAATCTGTGCGATTGATTTCGCTTCAATGTTTGCTGTAGCGAGGTTTAAAAACAACATGCTAGGAAACAAAATATAGTAATTTAACTTTTCTGCACCCTTCCAAAATGGCTCATCCAACATACGTGATTGCTTAAGCAGATAACCCATTGCAATTAAGGCAATCAAAGGGAAAAGTGCAATAAAAATTAAATGGGTCATGGGGTGCTCTGTGTTACTGTTATGCTGTTCTTTTTAAATTATTGCTTAATAAATAAAGTAAATTTACTGGATATTATAAGGATTGTTTTGTGTTTATCCTAATTGCTTAGGCTTTTTAAAACCACAAAAAGAGAAAAAGATGATAATAGCAAAACTCACCTACATCATCTTTCAGATGGATTCTGTATTAACGATGAGTATGGATAGACATCACAATCCCCATACTCGCCAACATGGAAATAACAGCCGTTCCACCATAACTCATCAGCGGCAATGGGTCACCCGTTACAGGTAAAATACCACTCACCATCCCTGAGTTTAGAAATACAAAGAAAAAGAAAGTCAGACCAACCGTGCCTGCATACAAACGTCCAAAATTATGGAAACAATTCATCCCAATCATCAAACAACGTAAAATAATGGCAGCAAACAAACTGAACAGTAAAAATACGCCAATAAAACCAAATTCTTCGGCATAGGTCGACATAATAAAGTCAGTATGATGTTCAGGCAGATAACCCAAATGTGATTGCGTTCCTTCTAAATAACCTTTACCTGTAAAGCCGCCTGAACCAATGGCAATTTTAGATTGAATAATATTCCAGCCTGCCCCCAAGGCATCCGACTCTGGGTCAAATAAGGTGAGTACCCTTTTCTTTTGGTACTCCTGCAAAAAGAACATCCAAAGCAATGGTGCTGCGAGCGCCAATGCAGTGATTGCTCCTAAGATTAATCGCCATGACATGCCACTTAAAAATAGCGCAAAGACACCAGGAATAATCAAACCAATGTTTAAATCGGGTTGCAATGCCACCAAGACAAAAGGAATCATCATAATCACTAAAGCGACAATGATATGGATCAATTTAGGCGGGAAAGCACGACGCGAAAAATACCACGCCATCATCAATGGCATGGCAAATTTCATAAATTCACTGGGTTGCATACTGCCAATACCCGGCAAGCTGATCCAGCGTTTTGCCCCCATACGGGTTTCACCAATGACCAAAACCAAAGCCAGCATGATGACTGCAAAGATATAAAAATATGGACTGGCAGCTTGATATACCTTAGGCGGAATTTGCGCCAAAATAATCATGGCGATAAAACCAATGCCAAAACTGGTTGCTTGACGCAGCACCATCCCCATATCTTGCGCGGTGGCACTATATACCACCATTAAACCCAGAATCGCATTTAAAATCAGAAAACACAGCAACCATGGATCTAAATGTAATTTAGTCCAGCGTGAGGAATCATTTTTAATGCTTCTACCATCACGTAATGAGTGACGTAAAAAACGATACTGCTGCGATGGATTCATGCGACTCAAAGGTATTTAAAATAGACAGGATGGACAATTATAGAAGCAAAGCGGCACAGAGTGAATCATTAAAGCTTAATCGTTGAAGATTCAAGTTTAACGCGGTGTTAATTACACTAGATTTTTATCATCCATGTTGTTGTGAGGCTAAAATTAAACGTGCCAGCTCTAAATCATCGGGATAGGTGATTTTAATATTATCCGAACGACCGTGCACAACATTTACAATTTGCCCTGCTGCTTCTAAAGCACTGGCCTCATCGGTAATCGTCAATTGCTGTTTTAATGCAGATTCAATGGCTGTTTTAAGCACATCAAGTTTAGCAATTTGCGGAGTTTGCGCTTGCCAAAGTTGGTCACGGCTTACCGTGGTTTCAATTTTTGTGCCTTGGCTTACCTTTTTTAAAGTATCACGCACAGGAATAGCCAAAATGGCACTTTGATCTGTTGCCAGTGCAGTCTGATACAACTGTTCAAGGCATGCAACTGTCACACAAGGACGCGCTGCATCGTGCACCAAAACCCAGTCATCTGCATGAGCGATTTCAGATAAATAATGCAGTGCATTCAAGACTGAATCCACTCGCTCTGCACCACCTGCGCAAAAATGTGCTTTTGCTTTTTGCGCCAAGTTTAGGCTTTCTGCTACATCATCTGCTTGACCAATCGCTAAAACATAACCCGCCAAAGGTAAATGATTTAAACGTGCGATGCTGTGCTCTAAAACTGTTTGATCTTGAATATACTGATATTGTTTGAGGTCAGTTCTAGAAAAACGACGACCAGAACCTGCTGCGGGAATAACCGCCCAAAGTTTAGGGTGTCGCGGCGGTTGTTGATGCTGCAGGTTGTTGTGATTCATTGTTGCGTAAATCTACTGAGGAATTTGGTTGAATATAAATTGGTTTATATTGTGTACTGATGGTGCTCATTTGCACAAAGGTTTCATGTGGCTTAATTAAGCCTAAATCTAAACGGGCATGCTCTTCAATCGCTTCTACCCCATTTTTTAAATCATAAACTTCTGCTGCAAGTACGCGATTGCGCTCTTTCAGCTCTGTATTTAATTCTATTTGTTGTTGGATTTTTTCTGTCAGTGCAGCATGGTCACGATAACCACCCTCACCAAACCAGTGTAAATATTGAAACCCTGCGATCAAAAAGATCGCAAGGCCCAACAATGCTTTACTCGCCTTGGAGTCAAATACATTTAATAGAGACATCTACTGATTTCGCTTAGTTCAAACCTTTGAACTCAGCTTTACCGCGATATGCAGCATTAGTCAATTCTTCAATACGAAGTAATTGGTTATATTTTGCTACACGGTCAGAACGGCAAAGTGAACCAGTCTTGATTTGACCTGCTGCTGTACCTACTGCAAGATCTGCAATTGTAGAGTCTTCAGTTTCACCTGAACGGTGTGAAATAACAGTTGTGTAACCATTTGCTTTAGCAAGATAAATAGCATCAAGCGTTTCAGTCAAAGTACCAATTTGGTTGTACTTGATCAGGATTGAGTTACCTACTTTTTCATTGATACCACGTTGTAAGATTTTCGGGTTAGTCACGAACAAATCATCACCGACCAATTGAATCTTATCACCTAAAATCGAAGTCAGGTAAGACCAACCTTCCCAATCAGATTCATCTAAACCATCTTCAATTGAGATAATTGGATATTGATTCACAAGACCTGCTAAATAGTCAGAGAATTGGTTGCTTGTGAATGCCTTGTTCCCTTCACCTGCAAGAACGTACTGACCATTTTTGTAGAATTCTGAAGATGCGCAGTCAAGCGCCAACATGATGTCAGAACCAGCTTTGTATCCAGTCTTCTCAATAGCTTCAAGAATAACTGTGATGGCTTCTTCGTTAGAACGTAAGTTTGGCGCAAAACCACCTTCATCACCCACTGCTGTATTCAAACCTTTTTGGTTCAATACAGATTTTAATGAGTGGAAAATTTCTGCACCAGCACGTAATGCTTCAGAGAATGAAGTGAAGCCTACTGGCTCAATCATAAATTCTTGAATATCAACGTTGTTGTCCGCATGTGAACCTCCATTTAAGATGTTCATCATTGGTACAGGCATAGTTAAAATGCTGTTGTTACGAAGGTCAGCGATGTATTGGAAAAGAGGAATTTTCTTTTCGTCAGCAGCAGCGCGCGCAGCAGCCAAAGACACGGCTAAAGTTGCGTTTGCACCTAATTTTTCTTTGTTTTCAGTACCATCAAGTGCAATCATAGTGTTGTCGATGTCTTTTTGTTCAAACACCGACTTACCAAGTAAAGCATCACGAATCAAAGTATTTACGTTGTTTACCGCAGTTTTAACGCCTTTACCTAAATAACGTGCTTTATCGCCATCACGAAGTTCTAGAGCTTCACGAGAACCAGTTGAAGCACCTGATGGTGCACATGCACGGCCAACTACGCCAGATGCTAAGATTACGTCTGCTTCGATGGTTGGGTTACCACGAGAGTCCAAAATTTCACGTGCACGAATGTCAACGATTTGGCTCATGAACAATTCCTCAGTTGATTAATAACGTGATGCTTTAGGCATCAATGATTCTATAATTTAATAATGGGTCTAATTTAGTGTGTATCTAGCTTTTGGAAACCTTTTACCAAAGTATCCAACTCTTTAAGCTGTGACAAGAACGGCTCAAGTTGTGATAAACGCAACGCACATGGGCCATCACACTTTGCCTGCTCTGGTTCAGGATGTGCTTCTAAAAATAAACCTGCCAAGCCAGTTGCCATACCAGCACGTGCCAATGTGGTAATTTGTGCACGACGACCACCAGCTGAGTCTGCACGACCACCCGGAGTTTGCAAAGCATGGGTCACATCAAAGAACACAGGTACATTCATTTCTTTCATGATGTCAAAGCCCAGCATATCGACAACCAAGTTGTTGTAACCAAATGCTGAACCACGCTCACAAAGAATCAACTTGTCATTCCCTGCTTCTAAACACTTATGCAGGATATGACGCATTTCGTGCGGTGCAAGAAATTGTGCTTTTTTGATGTTGATAATGGCTTGAGTTTTCGCCATCGCTTCAACCAAATCGGTTTGACGACTTAAAAACGCAGGAAGCTGAATAATGTCTGCCACTTCTGCCACAGGCGCAGCCTGATACGGCTCATGCACATCGGTAATGATTGGCACATTAAAATGCTTTTTAATGTCAGCTAGCCATTCAATGCCTTTTTCTAAACCCGGACCACGAAATGAGTTCAGGCTAGAACGGTTGGCTTTGTCAAAACTGGCTTTGAATACATACGGAATATTTAATCGTGTGCAAATATCCACATAAGTTTCAGCAATTTCAAATGCAAGGTCTTTAGACTCAAGTACATTCATGCCGCCAAACAATACAAATGGCAAATGATTCGCCATTTGTATATCACCCAAACGTACAATTTCTTGTGGTTTTAATTGTGACATTTCAACTTCCTAGTTTATCCCTAAAGCCATCTTATTTGGTTTTTTGATGCTGTTGTTTTGCTGCACCAATAAAGCCAGCAAACAATGGATGTCCATCACGTGGCGAGCTGGTAAATTCTGGGTGGAATTGTACCGCAATAAACCAAGGATGTTGCGGAATTTCAACAGTTTCAACCAAGTGCTGAATAGGTGAATAACCCGAAATTTTAAGACCTGCTTCTTCAAGCACAGGGATATAACGGTTATTCATTTCATAGCGATGGCGATGGCGCTCTACAATTTCTGCAGAACCATACACTTCACGAGTTTTAGTACCTTCAACCAATTCAGATTTTTGTGCACCTAAACGCATAGTGCCACCCAAGTCAGAATCGACAGAACGCTGTTGAACTTCACCTCGCTCATCTAACCACTCAGTAATCAAACCAATAAGTGGCGACTTAGTCGAACGGTTAAACTCTGTTGAACTTGCATCGGTAATACCTGCAACATTGCGCGCATATTCAATCACAGCCAACTGCATACCCAAACAGATTCCCAAGAATGGTACACCGTTTTCACGTGCATATTTGATGGCTTGCATTTTGCCTTCAGTACCGCGTTCACCAAAGCCGCCTGGGACTAAAATTGCATCAGCCTCTTTAAGTACGCTATTAACGTCTTGGCTTTCAAGCTCTTCTGCATTGACATAGTCAATTTCAACTTTGACGCGGTTTTGAATGCCCGCATGTAACAATGCTTCGTTTACAGATTTATAGGCATCCGGTAATTCAACATATTTACCCACCATCGCCACACGAACGCTGTATTCTGGGTTTAATAATGCATCGACTACGTTATCCCAATCAGATAAATCTGCTTCTGGAAAATCAATGAAGCCAAAACGCTCACAGATTAAATCATCTACGTCTTGTTCATAAAATGTACGTGGAATTTGGTAGATAGTTTTTGCATCTTTACATACCACAACCGCACGTGCTTCTACGTTAGTAAATAACGCAATTTTACGGGTTGTGTCTGCATCAACATCGTGCTCAGTACGGCAAATGAGAATATCTGGCTGAATACCGATAGATAATAATTCTTTGACTGAGTGTTGAGTTGGCTTGGTTTTAAGCTCTGCTGCAGATTTGATATATGGCAATAAAGTTAAATGCATGAGCATGGTGCGCTTATGCCCTAATTCCACCATCAATTGGCGTACAGATTCCATGAATGGGAGAGATTCAATGTCACCTACTGTACCGCCAATTTCTACGATTGCGACATCGTAGCCTTCGCCAGCGCGAAGTACACGTTCTTTAATATTGTCGGTAATGTGTGGAATCACCTGAACGGTACCGCCCAAGTAATCACCACGGCGCTCTTTATTTAGAACGTCTTGATACACACGACCAGAGGTAAAATTATTTAACTTGGTCATTTTCGCACGACGCAAGAAACGTTCGTAATAACCCAAATCTAAGTCAGTTTCGGCACCATCCTCTGTGACAAAAACTTCACCATGTTGGAAAGGACTCATTGTCCCTGGATCGACATTAATGTATGGATCCATTTTGACCATGGTTACTTTTAAACCACGGGCTTCTAAAAGTGCAGCAACTGAAGCAGCTGAAATACCTTTACCTAGTGATGAAACTACACCACCAGTTACGAAAATAAAATGGGTCATTGGGTTTCTCGTACAATCGAGCCTAAACAGGCCTGCAATGTTGCGCAATTTTACTTTACTCTGCACCAATAAAGCAAAGTCATTCCGCATCAATTCATAGAACAATAAACAATTGGCTATTTTATCAGCATTTCCTGTAAAAAATTAGAACTTCTTGAGAGGATTTTCATCTGTCATTTTATTGCTATAATACGTCCGTCTATCCGATCTTTAATTTTGTGCAATTATGAATAAGAAACTTTTAATTTGTGGTGCAATTGCAACGGCGTTGTTAGTGACTGCATGTGTAAAAAAAGAACAGCCAAAGCAAGATGAGCAAGAACAAGTAGAGGTTCAAACTGAACAAACTACTGAAACTACTCAATTTGAACCACTAGAACCTGTTGAAAACATTCAAGATGCTGAACCAGAATCGCCTGCACAGGTAGAAGTGGAACGTACTGAAACAGCGAACACCACGACTGAAATCCGTCGTGAAACACCTTCACAACCTGCTGCTGCACCTGCACCTAAAGCGGCAGCTCCTGTTGCAGAAGACAAACCAACTCAAGCACGTCCAAGCAATAACGCAGGTGCTCAATCTGAAGATGATGCTGTTGCCGCTGCAATTGCTGCTGCAACCCCAGCACTTGAGAACTAAGCGCTCTCACTTAAAACTTAGCTTTAGTCAAAGTCAGTTTTAACAAGTCAGTTCTCATCTTGGATTTGAATTAACGTAAAAAAACCCAGTCATTTCGTACTGGGTTTTTATTAACTTGAATGAGTCGTCACCGGGATAATTCGTGAATATACTTTAAATGCAAATACATACTTCTATATGCAATTGTGCGATTCACTTTAACTTGCCTGCTGCAACTGCGAATGTACTTTAAAATAATTCGAAATCAAACGTGAAGCCCAAGATTTAGTAAAACCGACACCTTCATAAAAACCACAATGACTGCCTTTACGGGTCGTCACCACCATAATATTTGGCATTTTTCGGATGATTTCTTTATAAGGGTCAAAGTTTTTGATGTGACACACAGGATCATCTTCTGCATTTAAAACCATAAGTGGAATTTTGACATGCTCAAACACATAAATAGGGTTAATGGCTTTTGTGTAGCTGTCATAGTCTTCAAAACCCGCCATTTCAAAATATGCCTTTTCAAACTCGGCTAGACTGGTCGCACTCAATACTTGTGATAAAGATTTAAGATTTTTCCAAATGTCCTGATGGGGGTGAATAAAAAACTGGAATAATTTTTTGGTCATCACTTTACTGTAAAAAGGATGCACGTATTGAAAGCCTAATTCGGTGTTATATCCTGGGCACAGTGCAAATGCTGCTTTAATTGGGGTTTGCTCACCTTCTTCACCCAAATAGCGCACTAATAATCCTGACCCTGCCGAAGAACCGACTCCATATAATTCAGAATGAGGGAATTGCTGCTGAATAAACGCTATTTGCTCACGCAAATCATGTGTCGAACCGAAGATATTTATTTGTGGTACAGGCATAGGTAAATCACCATGTCCCCGACGTAAACATAAGGCAATGCGCCACTGTGTCTGTTGATGTAAATCACGCACCAACTCACGCATACTCTCCAAAGAACCTGTAATGGTGTGCATTAAAACAATCGTGGGAGTATCTGCAGGCAAGTCGTACCCCACCCAAGCAACTGCGGTGATACCGCCATCTTGCATAGTGAGTTGATCAACCTGATCATACTGCTGACGAATGGTTTTCTTTTTAATTAAATCAAAATACAAAAGATGCACGTGCGTATTTGACAACCACGGCGTTGGTCGGTATTTTTCTTTGAGCTGGGGTAAATAATCCAATACCCGACGGATTTCCCCATGCGGATGATAATATAGTGTCGGTATATCTGCGCCTGTGATCTGATCTAAAACCGCTTGTGTAATTTGCGCTATTTTTTGTAATGTAGACATCATTTTACTCCCAGCAATCCATTTACTTCATATCACGGCGACCTAAAAACGATTTCAATAAAACAACAACATCGCCATACACACGCTTTATTTTATTTTTCAGTTGGCATAAAGGCAGTCATACGTTGTCCCATTTGTACAGCTAATGCTTCTAAACCACTCTTCGGGCGAATCATCACTTCAAAGTCCACAATTTGTCCTTGTGTATTGAATTGAATCATATCAATTCCTTTAAGTTTTTTATCTCCGACATTGGCGGAAAATTCAAGTACAACATTGCAACCATCTTCCGTATAAAACTCACGGTGATAAGAAAAGTTTTCAAAAACCTGAATTACATTGGTTAAAATAAAAAACACCACTTGTTTGCCCGTATACGGTTGATACGCCACAGGTGAGCGAAACACCACATCATCTGCCAGTAATTCACTCAGAATAGACATATCGCGGTTTTGCAGCATTGTATGCCAACGCTGTACGGCTGATTTTGTTGTTTCTAAGATCATGTTAAGTTCCTTTTTTATTTTGATATTTCCTTACTATATAAAGTGCCTGAGCGAGACTAAGGCACTGCTTTAAGTCGAAGCGCAGGAAAGGTAGATTAGAGAAATTTTGTATAAGAATGCTCTCGAGCTCCATTTTTCAAAGGACAGAGACGATTATTAACCCTCTCCCTAACCTTTTCTCATAAGGAAAGGGAGAAGGAGTTGCATTAAATTTTCGCAGCCAATTCAGCACCCTGACGGATTGCACGTTTGGCATCTAACTCACCTGCTTCTTTCGCCCCTCCAATCAAATGTACATTCTTACCTGCTGCCTGTAATTGCTCATACATGGCTGTGTAAGATTCCTGCCCCGCACAAATCACTACATGATCAACCTCTAGCACTGTGCTTTGACCATTGACGGTAATGTGCAAGCCTTGATCATCAATCAGGTCATAACTTGCCCCTGCAATCATTTTAACGTCACGGTTTTTTAAACCTGTTCGATGAATCCAGCCTGTTGTTTTACCCAAGCCTGCACCCACGGACGATGCTTTACGTTGTAACAAATAAATTTCACGTGGTGATTCTTCAACTTTGGCAGCTTTTAAACCACCAACATGCGCATAATTGGTATCAATGCCCCATTCATCGTAGAATTTTTCAGGATTTAGGCTGCCACTTTCACCTTCATGGCTTAAATATTCTGCAGTATCAAACCCAATACCGCCTGCCCCAATAATCGCCACACGTTGTCCAACAGGCTTACGCTCTTTTAAAACTTCAATATAACTCAGCACTTTAGGATGATTAATACCTGCGATATCCAGTTTACGCGGGGTTACACCTGTTGCCACAACCACATCATCAAAGTCAGCATTGAGCAATTGTTCAAAACTAGCCGTATGATTCAGCACCAATTTAATATTCGGCTGCAACTCAATTTGACGCTTAAAATAGCGTAAAGTTTCGTAAAACTCTTCTTTACCAGGAATGGTTTTAGCGATATTAAACTGCCCACCAATTTGATTCGATGCTTCAAAAATCGTCACCTGATGCCCACGTTCTGCAGCATAGGTTGCAAAGCTTAAACCTGCAGGCCCTGCACCAATTACCGCAATATTTTTAGCCTGTGCTGCTTCTTTAAAAATGAGTTCTGTTTCATGACAAGCACGTGGATTAACCAAACATGAAGCAATTTTCATCGAGAAAATATGGTCTAAACAGGCTTGGTTACAACCAATACACGTATTGATTTCATCACTACGACCTTGCTCTGCTTTTTGTACAAAGAATGCATCTGCCAACATTGGACGTGCCATCGACACCATATCGGCATGCCCCGCAGCCAAAACATGCTCTGCCATTTCAGGGGTATTAATACGGTTTGAGGTAATTAAAGGTACTTTGACCAAACCTTTTAATTTTTCTGTCACCCATGTAAAAGCTGCGCGAGGTACTTTGGTTGCAATGGTCGGGATACGCGCTTCATGCCAGCCTATCCCCGTATTGATAATGGTTGCCCCTGCTTTTTCAATCGCTTGTGCCAACTGCACAACTTCTTCAAAGCTTGAACCGCCTTCGACTAAATCGAGCATTGATAAGCGGTAAATAATAATAAAGTTTTCACCGACTTCTGCACGGGTACGTTTAACAATTTCAATTGGGAAGCGAATACGGTTTTCATAACTGCCGCCCCATTCATCATCACGATGGTTAGTACGCGCAGCAATAAATTCATTAATTAAATAACCTTCTGAACCCATAATTTCCACACCATCATAGCCTGCGTATTGCGCTAATTTGGCACAGTTCACAAAGTCGGCAATGGTTTGCTGCACTTCTGCCGAAGTCAGTGCATGTGGTTTACTTGGGTTAATGGGTGCCTGAATTGCTGAAGGCGCGACAATATCAGGCTGATAAGAATAACGCCCCGTATGTAAAATCTGTAAGGCAATTTTGCCACCTGCATCATGCACAGCCTGAGTCACAACTTTATGTTTTTCTGCCTCTTGAAGAGTATCAAGCTTATTACCACCTGCAAATGTTAAGCCTGCATCATTCGGTGAAATTCCACCTGTAACAATCAGACCCACACCACCTTTGGCACGCTCTGCATAAAAAGCCGCCATGCGTTCGTATCCACCTGGTGCTTCTTCTAGTCCAACGTGCATTGAGCCCATTAAGACCCGATTTTTTAAAGTGGTAAAGCCTAAATCTAGAGGTGCAAGTAAATGTGGATAGTCAGACATAGAATCTCCCTGCTGGCAAAAATGCTGGCTGTTTTATGCTTAATGCAACTTGTTGCATACTTTTATATTCTAGATTTGATTTTTATGCAACATGTTGCATAATAAAAGCTGAAAAATAATGTTGCTCTGTTTATGTCGCTCGCTCACGTTTTATTGACCAGTCTGATTGAAAAACCCAGTAATGGTATTGAATTGGCACGCCGTTTTGACCGTTCTATGGGTTTTTTCTGGAATGCGACCCATCAACAAATTTACCGTGAACTAAATAGCATGCTAAAAAAAGGTTGGATTTCAACCTTAGAAGATGAAGATTCTAGCAGTCGCAGCAAAACCTATCAGGTAGAAGCGTTGGGACGGCATGAACTGGCAAGCTGGATGATTGAGCAAAGCCCTCCTGCGCAATTACGCGAAGAACTTATGGTACGTTTACGTGCAGAAGCCCAACTTGGCGGCAACAGTGTCTTGCCAGAACTGGAACGTCATTTGTTGCTCCATAAAGCCAAGTTGCACACCTATCAACAGATTTTTGCCAAAGACTTTAGCCAAGCACCAGCGAATAACCGCACCCTGTATATTCATAAAATGATTTTACAGTTGGGAATAGATCAGGAAATTGGCTGGATTGCATGGCTAGAAAACGTGATTCCTGAACTAAAAAAATTTGATGCCGAAGCTTCATCTTAAAAGTATATTTTTAAATAAAAGCCCCCATCAAAACTAAATCAGGATTACTCACCATATAGATATGATCAAGCTATGCTATAAAGAATCAGGCTATGCTATAAAGAATAACGCATCTTTAATCACAACCATGCAAGGAAATGCTGATGCCTTTTTACCGCATGCTCGATGGCGAAGCCCTATTTGTACGTGAATTTGGTCAAGGTGAGCCTGTGGTTGTACTTTCAGGTTTAGGCATGCACAGTTGGCAATGGTTGCCGTTTCTATATCAACATAAAAAACAGTATCGTTTTATTATTCCAGATTGGCGTGGCTTTGGAGGTTCTAACCTGTGTGCCGTTCCAGAATTGGATGCCATTTCTAGCCATTGGCAAGATTTAAACAGTCTACTTCAACAGCAGAACCTGCAGCAATTTAAACTGATAGGCTATTCCATGGGTGCAACCACTGCTATGCATGGTATGCGGTATGGGCAACTGACTGCCCATTTAAGCAGTTATTTACAAATTGACCAATCCCCTAAAATTGGAGTAGATGAAAACTGGCCTTATGGCCTATTTGGCAATCAACACCAACAATTTAAAAAGTTATTGATTCATCTGTCCGAGTTTTTGCATGATCACGCGCAATATACTGATATTCATCAAATGGATATATTGCAGCGTAAAAATTTAATCGAACTTTGGCTGAAATTAATCGAGCTACAAGCCAGCAATAAAATCAGTCCGTTTTTATTTAAACTCGCCGTTAAACGTCCTGTTTTACAACGCTATATTTTACCTACGCAGCGCCTAGATTATTTTCGCTGGTATATCGACAATTATTTGCACCATCAGGAAGATTATCGTGAAACTTTAACCCAACTCAGTTGCCCGACAGTCTTTTTTACAGGTGCACAATCGACCCTGTATGCGGCAGAAGGACAACGTCAAGTAGTAGCAGCTATGCCAAATGCGAAACAAGTGATATTTCACCAATCTGGGCATACTCCGTTACTGACCGAACCCCTGAAGTTTAGTCAGGAAATTGGGCGGTTTTTAAAATTAAACAGCTAAATTGCTAAAACAAAATGGTGGAAGTCTTCGACACTGCTAGGCAATGTTTTTGAGCCAGACGAAAATATGTTACCTAACGTGCATGGTTTAAATAGGCGCTATCGCGAATCATAGACTCAGTTTCAGTCAATTGCTGTTCAAGCAAAAAGCCTTGAAGGTTTACATATTTAAAAACTTAAAACTCTGAAAAAATTGCTGCAGATTTGTTTTTCACTTTTCGACACTTATACTCAAATCCGACCATCCATCAAGAGGATAATACATGCGTAAATTAGTGGTTTTTTCGGGTGCAGGTATGAGCGCAGAAAGCGGAATCAACACCTTTAGAGATAGTGATGGCTTATGGGAAAAGCATCGTGTAGAAGATGTCGCAAGTCCTGAAGCATGGGCAAGAAATCCTGAATTAGTACAGCGCTTTTATAATGAACGTCGAAAAAACATTCTTAATGCGCAGCCTAACTTAGCGCATTGCTTAATTGCTGAACTTGAAGATGATTTTGATGTACAAGTGATCACCCAAAATATTGATGATTTGCATGAACGTGCAGGCAGTTCAGAAGTTTTGCATTTACACGGCAATATTCGTTTAGCCAAAAGCTCAGGGCCTCATGCACAATACACGACAGAATTTTTTCCAATTGAAGGTGACTCGCTGAACTTGCAACAGGATCTTTGCCCACAAGGCTATCCTTTACGTCCGCATGTGGTCTGGTTTGGCGAAGCAGTTCCTGCCTATGAAGAAGCACTGGATTTGATTCAAGATGCCGATATTTTTATTGTGATTGGTACAAGTTTGGAGGTTTACCCTGTTGCTGGATTAGTACACGAAATTCCTGCAAATTGTCAGGCTTATTATATTGACCCAAAAGCCATGCAAGCCCAACTTCCTGCTCAATTTCAACGGATTTCCAAAACTGCCACTGAGGGCATGCAGCAATTGTTCGATCAATTACATCAAGTTTAAAGTAATTACAGTATCTAAATTTTTCCACTTGTAAGATGTCATCAACATGCTTAGGCTATTTTGACATCTTGCAGGATTGCATCATTTTCATAATAGTTTTAGGTATCTCTTTAAAACTTTGTTACCATCGCTCTTTCTCTGTGTTTGTGATGTTTACTGCATATGACCTCATCTTATCAGCAACAACTTGATGCAAAAGTTGCCCGTATTTTTGCCCAATTTGCCGAATATAACCCGCCTGCCTTGCAAGTATTTGCCTCACCAGAACACAACTACCGTATGCGGGCAGAGTTCCGAATTTGGCATATTGAAGATGATCTGTTTTATGCCATGTTTGAACGCAGTGAAGATAAGCAGAAAAAAGTTATTCGTGTAGATGAGTTTCCGATTGCAGACCGTAGCATTAACTTATTAATGCCAAAGCTGTTAGCCGCCCTGAAAGCCGATCCCGTATTATCGGCTCGTTTATTTGAAGTGCATTTTTTAGCAACATTAAGTGGCGAAATGTTAGTTTCACTGCTTTATCATCGCAAACTTGAGTCTGATTGGGAGTCTGCAGCCCAAGCATTGAGCAAAGCATTAAACATTAAATTGATTGGACGAAGTCGTGGGCAAAAGTTTGTGCTATCCGATGAGTATGTAGTTGAACAATTACAAGTTTTTGATCGCACTTATACCTATAAGCAAATTGAAAGTAGCTTTACCCAGCCAAATGCGCAAGTTTGCCAAAAAATGTTGGAATGGGCGTGTACGGTTGCCGAACATTCTGAGCAAGATTTATTAGAACTTTATTGTGGCAACGGTAACTTTACCCTGCCGCTATCGACCCGTTTTCGTCGCGTACTTGCCACTGAACTGGCTAAATCTTCGGTATATGCAGCGCAATGGAATATTGAACAAAACCAGATTGAGAATATTCAAGTCGCACGTTTATCGGCTGAAGAATTTACTCAAGCCTATAACGGTGAACGTGAATTCCGCCGTTTGCAAGAAGCGAACATTGATCTTTCAAGTTATGATTTTGATACGGTCTTTGTCGATCCGCCACGTGCAGGAATTGACGATGACACCTTAAAACTCCTACAGCGTTTTGAGCGTATTATTTACATTTCGTGTAACCCTGATACCTTGCATGACAATTTAAAAACCTTGTGTCAAAGCCATAAAGTGACGCAATTTGCACTGTTTGATCAATTTCCGTACACCCATCATGTTGAGTCAGGTGTTTTACTGGAAAAGATTTAAACAATTTGTTGCATTATTCTTCAATATTTACAAGTTCTGCTTTTGATCGCTCGTAAATATTATGATGTAAATTAATCAGTTATCGCATTACAAGCCCTTTAACTGTCATAATTTCGTTAAAACAATGCAATATCATCGAAATTTCTGCAACTCGATTGCTGCTTTTATCACTTAGGTCGACTTGATTTATTTTTTATATTGGCTATATTTCGATCTATGTTAGGTTGTGAATGAAGGCTCTATGAGTTTTTGGCAAAAGTTGTTCTCTACAGAACAGCAAAACGAGCATAAAAATCAAATTGCTTGTGTTGAAAATGATTGCTCTTGCAAGACAAATGAACAACTTCTCGAAGCTTTAACCAAAGCCACAGATGAAGATGTCATTATCGGGATTAAGAAGGTTCTCGCTTCGCGAGGTTATAGCCGCAAAGAGTTAAATGAACTCCAGCATCTACCATTCCAGTAATGGAATATGATAAAAAAGGCATTTAGTTGAACTAAGTGCCTTTTTTAATAGCTGCATTTATATTAGAACAATAAATTTTATAAATCGCGACATGTTTGAGCTTGCACAAAAACGCTAATCTTTTCAAACGAAGTCAATCATATCTTCACAATCATGCGCTAATATTTTTAAAACAATCATATCACTGCCATATTTTAATTATTCAAACCGAGAAAATGAGAATGAAAAAAACCAGCCTTAGCTGTCTTGCTCTACTCAGCCTGAGTTTCACAGCGTGTAGCCCAATGCCAAAAGAATGTGCCGATACTTGGGAAAAAATGGAAACTTTGGCTAAAAGCATGGGCATTTCAGACGAACAACTCAAACAGCAAAAAAAGCAATTTGAAAATGAAGTCAAACAAATGAAAAGCGAAGAAGCAGTCAAAATCTGCACGATGCAAGGCACAGCTTTAGGTTTTATCGGACAATAAATTTAGCCAACCCTAAACTGTTCTAATGTTAGGGTTTACAGCCTTGATCATCTATATAAGCTAAAATTGGTCCTAAATTGCGATGGGTAAGAGTATGACGTTGCAATTGCGGAATGTATGCTGTAGAAATTGAACCATCTAAATACAAGGCATTTGGTGTTTTAAGCTCATCTTTAAAAAAGGTGGCAAATTGATGAAAAGTCACAGGTGTGTTACTAATCACAAAGTAAAGGCTTTGATCTTTTAAC
Source organism: Acinetobacter sp. PW68 (assembly GCF_020982655.1). Taxonomy (NCBI): domain Bacteria; kingdom Pseudomonadati; phylum Pseudomonadota; class Gammaproteobacteria; order Moraxellales; family Moraxellaceae; genus Acinetobacter; species Acinetobacter sp. PW68. The sequence continues at coordinate 1,546,898 of NZ_JAHZSX010000001.1, forward strand.
CCAACTCCGTTTCTAATTTTATAAGAAGTACTTTCTGCCAAAAAACGTGAATTTAACTGGTGATTAATAACCAACATTGGGCCAGACTGTGTCGCATACTGTGCTTTGAACGCTTGATTGGCAAAATGTTGGGTTGTGCCTAAAAACACCTGCTGATGATTCCACGCCAGTACACCATTGGGCTGAATTAAAAAATTACCCCATCCTTGTTGCTGTCGGTTTAGGTTTTTAAGTTGCCTTCCTCGTTCCACATACAAACCCACAGGCGAATAATCTGGATGAAACATGCCTGCATTCATGGCAAATTGCACGTTTTCACAAGGCTGCAGATTTTTTTGTAGTTGAGAAATTTGCAGATAAGGTTTCCCTTGCTGATCTTGCAGATATAAACCTAATTGAGACAATTGTGTCACTTCCACCACATCTACATTGATTTTACTGTTATTGACCGTCCATGCACGAATTTCTGCCTGTGCAGTAGACGTGCAGAATAAATAACTGAGCAATAAGCACTTCCACCGAGAACGAAACATTATCATCTCCCTACCCGTCATGTTACAAATTGTGCATATAACTGAATGGGTTATCGCATATTTGTGTCAGACCCAGTACACTATAAAACCTGATTTCTTTTCTCTACTCATGTTACTTTATTGGTCAAGCGTACGATGCTCAAGCAGAAAACACGATTTCCTTTAGGGGCACATTTAATTGTGAAACACTTCGGCTATAGCCATCATGGCATCTATGCTGGGCGTGGTCGGGTGATTCACTATTCAGGTTTTGCACATCTTTTCAAAAAACACCCGATTGAAATGACCAGTATTGAAAAGTTTAGTCACGGCAAAAATATTATTGTGCAGTCATATCATGCGCCCAAGTATAAAGGACGCAAAGTGGTGCGTCGTATGCGTTCTAGAATGCACGAAAATAATTATCATCTGATTATGAATAACTGTGAACATTTATGCACTTGGGCAATTACAGGTGTAGAAAGCAGTCCGCAAGTATTTAAGATGATGGACCGTTTGACCACCATTGGTTATGTCAGCTCATTGATGAGTTATATGAATAGTATGATGCTGACCCTAACTACCACTTGCTTTGCTTTGGTACTCTATATTAAGAAGAAACTACGTGATAAAGCCAAAATGCAGTTACCGCAAATCCTGATGAAGCAGGAACAACATAAAAACCGCTAATTGCTGCCATTTTAGCGACACTGTATATCTCACAAAATATTTTAAAGAAAAAATCAAAAGCCCAACCTGAATTGATCAAGTTGGGCTTTTAAATTGCAAGCTAAGACCTAAATAAGATTTTACTTACCCGGCTTAAAGCTGTCTTTTAAGTCTAAAATACGGTTAAACACTGGTTTTTCCGCACTGTGATCATACTGATCTGCAACAAAATAACCTTCACGTTCAAATTGGAAACGATCTTCAGGTTGTGCTTTTGCCAATGCAGGTTCAACAATGGCTTGTACCACCGTCAATGATTCAGGGTTTAGATTCGCCAAGAAATCATCGCCCACTTCAGGGTCAGATTCGGTAAATAAGGGATCATATAAGCGAACTTCTGCCGCAACGCCTTTACTTGCAGAGACCCAGTGAATCACGCCTTTTACTTTACGACCTTCTGGGTTTTTGCCCAAAGTTTCAGGGTCAATTGAACATTTGAGCTCAATGACTTCGCCGTTAGCATCTTTAATCACCTCATCACACTTGATTACATAAGCATGACGTAAACGTACTTCTCCTTCAGGTACTAAACGCTTAAAGCCTTTAGGCGGCACTTCTTCAAAGTCTTTACGGTCAATGTAAATTTCAGAAGTCAGCGGAATGATACGTTCACCCATATCTACATTTGGATGACGTGCATGGACCAAATCTAATGCTTCTGGCAAGTTAGTCAAAGTCACTTTAAGTGGATTTAACACCGCCATACCACGTGCTGCAGTATTTTCCAATGATTGACGGATGCAATATTCAAGCATTGCCACATCTACAATACCGTCTGACTTAGACACACCTACACGCTTACAGAAATCACGTAGGCCTTCTGGGGTAAAACCACGACGACGCATACCCACAACGGTTGGCATACGTGGGTCATCCCAACCATTCACAAAACCGCCTTCAACCAATTTACGCAATTTACGCTTAGATGTGATGGTGTAATCAATATTCAAACGGCTAGATTCATACTGACGCGGCACAGCCTCAGATTTCACCTTTTCCACCACCCAGTCATAGAATGGACGATGGTCTTGGAATTCTAAAGTACATAGTGAATGAGTAATGCCTTCAATGGCATCTGATAATGGATGCGCATAATCATACATTGGGTACATTTTCCATTTATCGCCCGTTTGGTGATGCGATGAATGTAGCACGCGATACAAAATCGGGTCACGCATGTGTACGTTTGGCGATGCCATATCAATTTTAGCGCGTAAAACTGCCTGACCTTCGCCTAATTCGCCATTGCGCATTTTTTCAAATAAAGCCAAGTTTTCTGCCACTGGCGTATTGCGATATGGCGAATTTTTGCCCGGCTCTACAAAAGAACCACGATTGAGCTTAATCTCTTCAGGGGTTTGCAAATCGACATAAGCATCGCCTTGTTCGATCAGCTGTACGGCCCATGCATATAATTGATCAAAATAGCTTGAAGCATAGCGCGGTTCTCCATTCCACTCAAAACCCAGCCATTTCACGTCATTGGCAATACCATCGACATATTCTTGTTCTTCTGCATCTGGGTTGGTGTCATCAAAACGTAAATTACACACCCCTTGATATTCTTGTGCGATGCCAAAATTCAAGCAAATTGCTTTCACGTGACCAATATGCAAATAACCATTCGGCTCAGGTGGAAAACGTGTCACCACCTGCTTAATACGGCCTGCCGCAATATCCTCGGTAATGACTTGACGTATAAAGTCCAAGCCCGGCTGTTGTTCTTGCTGCACAGCATCGACAGAGGCATTTGAACTTTGTGTCGGGGTGTTTGGCAGAGATGCAACAACATCATTTGGCTTCATAGCAATACAATCACTTCTAAAATAAAATTGGATAAACTGGGTTACAGAAACTTCAATAGTGAAGCATACATCACCCATTAGAACGCTTTTCCTTGTTTTTAACAAAGAAAATAACGTTTTTACTTGCCTTGTAGTTTACAGTTTGCTTATGCTTCTCTCAACCAAAAAACCCATGGCATTCGTGTCCATGTTTAGGAGATTACACAATGAGTTTTCCTCAAGTCGAATTAAACACCAATAAAGGTCGTATTGTTTTAGAATTGAACGCTGAAAAAGCACCAATTACAGTTGCTAACTTCTTAGAATACGTTCGTGATGGTTTTTATGACGGCGTAATTTTCCACCGTGTTATTGATGGTTTCATGATCCAAGGCGGTGGCATGGATGAAAACTTCAAAGAAAAAGCAACACGTGATGCGATTGAAAACGAAGCAGACAACGGCTTAAGCAACGATGTTGGTACGATTGCAATGGCGCGTACCCAAGCACCTCACTCAGCTTCGGCTCAGTTCTTCATTAACGTAAAAAATAACTCTTTCTTGAACCACACTGGTAAAACTGCACAAGGTTGGGGTTATGCCGTGTTTGGTAAAGTTGTTGAAGGTATGGACGTTGTAGACGCTATTAAAGGCGTGCGTACTGGCAACCGTGGTTATCACGCAGATGTTCCACTAGAAAATGTGGTCATTGAATCTGCAAAAATCATTTCTGAATAAGAATCCCACCCGACCTCCCTTACACACATCATTTTAAAGCAGTGCTATAAAATTCATTCAGGGAGGAGAAATCCCTCTTTTAAAAGAGGGATTTAGGGAGATTCAAGGGAATAATCCGTGACCTATCTGTTTATCGCAGATTTACACTTGTCAACAAATCACCCTCGACTTGTACGGGGGTTTTTAGATTTGCTAGACGCTTATCAAAATAAACACACTCAACTGTATATTTTAGGCGACTGGTTTAACGCATGGATTGGCGATGATTACACAGCACCATGGCTCGATGAAGTTGTTGCACATTTAAAGCAGTTTAGCCAAGCTGCTGGTAATCATATTTACTTTATTGTCGGCAATCGAGATTTTGCTTTAGGTCAGAAATTTCTAGATCAGTTTTCAGGGCAACTCCTACCCGATGTGTACACTCTGCACATTGGCTCGCAACGAGTACGTTTAGAACATGGCGATGCCCTGTGCACCGATGATGTGTCTTATCAGAAATTCCGTAAAATCATTCGAAACCCCATCATTTTAGCTATCTTAAAGAAAACACCATTGGCTTTTCGACAAAAACTTGCAGAAGGTTTCCGAAAAAAAAGCCAACAAGCCAATCAAGTTAAAAGTTATGACGTCATGGACGTGAATGCAAATGCAGTTGCACAAGCCTTGCAAGGCGCCGATGTGTTAATTCATGGGCATACGCATCGTCCAAATATTCACAATGAACACGGTAAGCCAAGAATTGTATTAGGCGATTGGCGCACGGATGCTGCGCAAATTTTAGTGATTGAACCGAATCAAGCTTTAGCAACTTGGCAACTAAGTTGCTGGAAATATTAAGTACAACACCTAGGCATAAAAAATGGCTATGATGCTAAAGGTACTTTGTCAGGCACAGCAAACTAAAACCTCTTTAACTACCAGATGAATAACCACCTTCCTTGTTAATCACTTCGGCATCTGCTTTATATTTCGTCAAAAACTCGCGTAACGAAGTCATCAACACACTGGTATTTACCCAACTGCGACAAATACTATGCCTAAATCCAAATACTTTTGCATCACTTCGTGCTGGGGCGATAAAATTTCCGCTGCTTTGCCTGGCGGGCATCTCGTCTTAAACGCGTAAATAGCATAAGGGTTCATTTCGCTAGCATATCAAGGCATGTTAAGCTTTTAGCGCACACTTGCCCCAAATATAGCCTTTAAATGGAGATGATTTATGGATTTGCTTAACGTTGCACAAACTCGTTATACGACCAAAGCCTATGATGCGAGTCGCACTATTCCTACCGCACAATTTGAGCGTTTATTAGAAATTCTGCGTTTAGCACCATCTTCCATAAATATTCAACCGTGGCATTTTTTTATTGCAGATCACCCTGAAGCCAAACAACGTATTGCTAAAGCTCTAGTAGGAAAGTACGCCTATAACGCACCTAAAGTTTTAGATGCTTCGCATACTATTTTATTTTGCACCAAAACTGACATCAGCGAATTGCATTTAAAAAACCTACTTAATCAGGACGCTGCCAGTGGACGCTTTAAAGATGAAGCCGCCAAGCAAGGTCTAAAAGACAGTCGCACAGGTTATGTCGACTACTACCGCAATGAAAAAGGCGATATTCAGCGCTGGGCTGAAAATCAAACTTTTATTGCGCTTGGGCAAATGCTGTTGGCTGCTGGCATTGAAGGAATTGATGCAACGCCAATGGGCGGTTTTGATGAAGCAATTTTAACCCAAGAACTGCAACTCACTGAGCAAGGTCTAATTCCTTCGGTTTTATTGTGTTTAGGCTATCGTAGCGAACAAGATTTTAATGCCAAACTGCCAAAATCACGCCTTGATAAACGCGAGATTTTCACGCAACTGTAAAACAAACATGCGATAACACTAGGGACAAAATTTGTCCCTATTTTTTTGGTCTAAATTTTGCTTTATCTATATTTGTAATCTTTACTCAATCTCTATCAAAAATAAAAATGAGGTGTATGATGCTCAATTTAATTACTATGCCATTAAAACTAGAATGCCGACGTTGTAAAAAGCTGTATTTATATCAAGCTAAACCAACTTATCCGAACGTGCGCTGCCCGATTTGTGATAGAATCACAATACTGCATGGTCTTGCAGAAACTGCAGATGTATTGCGACATCCTTTGCGCTTTGTATTGAGTTATCTTAAACCGTCATGGCATAAGCGAGGCAAAGCACACTAAGCAATGCCAAGCCAAGCCCAATTATGGTCGTTCTTTTCAGTTTTTCTTTAAAGAACAATACACCGCTGATCACACCAAATAGAACCACTAAAATATTCATCCCTGCAAATACCACTGCAGGACTGTCTTTAAGCAGCATGTGAGCTTTAACATACAAGGCAATATTGGCAAAATTCAGTGCACCCAAAATTAAACCTGCACTAATATTTTGCATACTGCCCATGCTTTTATCGCGGATTAAGATATATACCATCGCTAAAACAAAAGCACATACAAACATCAAATTCAGCGCAACCGCAAATTGCAGTCCTAAACCTGTGGTGTATTTAAGTAAAACATCTATCAGTGCATAACCTAGCCAAACACAGCTCAAATATAAGATGCCTTGTTGCGCTTTAGCAGACTGCCCTGCAGCACGATGCGAATATAAAATAAATAAGACCGCGACAATGCCAAGTGAGATTCCCACAATTTTTAGTTGGCTAAAATTTTCCTGAAAAATAAAATAAGCAGCAGCCAAAGACAAGACCACTGACAAACGCTGTGCAATTTCAGTTTTTAAAATACCTGCGCTGTCTAACGATTTTGCTAACGCTAAAAAGACACTGGGCAACAACACACCTAAACTAAGAATAAGCCACCACGGCGTGTGTTGTAGTGAGATCGTGCCCAAATTGGGTTTAAACCAATAAAAACACAATACACTGGCACTGACATAGTTCCAGGTGATCATCTGCATAGGGTTAAAACCCTGCATCTTGCAGACTTTTAATAAAATAGAGACCAGTACACTACAAAAGGCTGCGGCTACAATCAGTTCCATGATACGCTCGAAGATTGCTTTTCAATCATTATTTTTGTTCTTGATTGGGAGTTGTGGATTCATCAGTAAAAAGCCCACAAGGACTGTGGGCTTTCTAGTTCTTAATCAAAATTAAGAATTATTTGTAACGTTCAACCATTTTCTCTAAAGAAATTGGACGAATTTTGTCTGCATTCCCAGCAGTACCAAATGCTTCATAACGATCGATACAAATTTGTTTCATTGCATCTACAGTTTTTGCGAAGAATTTACGTGGGTCAAATTCGCTTGGCTGTTCTGCCATCATACGGCGCATTGCACCTGTAGAAGCTAAACGTAAATCTGTGTCGATGTTGATTTTACGCACACCATGCTTAATTGCTTCAACCAATTGCTCAACAGGTACACCATAAGTTTCTTTGATGTCGCCGCCGTATTGGTTAATCACAGCCAACCATTCTTGTGGTACTGAGCTAGAGCCGTGCATTACAAGGTGTGTATTTGGCAATGCAGCATGAATTTCTTTAATGCGGTCAATTGCAAGAATATCGCCTGTAGGTGGACGAGTAAACTTGTATGCACCGTGCGAAGTACCCACAGCAATCGCTAAAGCATCAACATTGGTATCTGCAACGAAGCTACGTGCTTCTTCGACTGAAGTTAACAGTTGAGAATGGTCAAGTACGCCTTCTGCGCCCACGCCATCTTCTTCACCTGCCATACCTGTTTCAAGACTACCTAAACAGCCAATCTCACCTTCAACTGACACACCACACGCATGCGCCATTTGCACAGTACGACGAGTCACTTCGACGTTGTATTCATACGAAGTTGGTGTTTTACCGTCTTCTCCTAAAGAACCATCCATCATTACTGATGAAAAGCCAAGTTGAATAGAACGCTGACATACGTCAGGGCTTGTACCATGATCTTGGTGCATAACCACTGGAATATGCGGCCACTCTTCAATTGCAGCCAAAATCAGGTGGCGCAAGAATGGCGCACCTGCATATTTACGCGCACCTGCCGAAGCTTGAACAATTACAGGTGAATTGGTTGCATCTGCGGCTAACATAATTGCGCGCATTTGTTCTAAGTTGTTGACGTTAAACGCTGGAACGCCGTAAGCATGTTCACCGGCATGATCCAAGAGCTGGCGCAATGAAATAAGAGCCATAATTTCCTCCCAAATAATGTTGCCTATTCTACCCTGTGATTTGTTTCAATTCAGCAACAAATCACCCTTTTAAAAAAAAAGTCCCTGCAAAGGCAGGGACTTTTAAACAAATTACTACAATCTGTCGTTTTTCAGCACTTATTGCGCTTCAGAAGCAGCAACTTCTGTGTCTGCTGTCGCAACATCAGCAGGTGCATTTGCAACGTCTTCAGGAATATCAGTGTTGCCTTCATCCATGATTGGTTGGTCAATTGCATCGATTGCAGCTTGTTGTTCTGGTGAAACTTGAGCGTTATCTACAACTGCAGAAGATGCATCAGTTTCAGTCGCAGGTGCGCTTTCTTTTTTGGCACAAGCAGTCAAGGCTAAAGATGCAGCAATTAAAGCAGCAAGTGTTAGTTTTTGAATCATCGCCATTTCCTACAGTTAGGTCATTCGTTATGTTTAGTTTATTGCACATTTATGACATTTTTATGACTAGATTGTGACGCAAATGAAAAAAGGCTGGCCGAAGCCAACCTTTTACATATTCTTGAATTTCTAAATGAAAGTTTTTTTAGCAATTAAGCACGTTCTAATAGCACTGCAACTGCAGGTAAGGTTTTACCTTCGACAAATTCAAGGAATGCACCACCACCTGTAGAAATATAACCGATTTTGTTTGCAACGTCATATTTGTCAATTGCAGCTAAAGTGTCACCACCACCTGCAATAGAGAAACCTGCAGATTCTGCAATTGCCAATGAAAGTGCTTTGGTGCCTTCACCAAATTGATCAACTTCAAATACACCCACTGGGCCATTCCAAAGAATTGTTTTTGAAGTTTTTAGAATTTCTGCAAATGCTTTTGCAGTTTCTGGACCTACATCTAAAATCATGTCGTTATCTGCAACATCTTCAACTTTTTTCACAGTTGCTTTCGCTGCCGCCAATGAACCCAAGAAATCTTCAAAGTTAATTTCAGCCGCATCTGCAACCACAACATCAGTTGGTAATGGTACAAAAACTTTTGCAGCAATTGCTTTAGCAGTTTCAATCAAATCATTTTCACATAATGATTTGCCTACGTTATAGCCTGCTGCAGCAAGGAAAGTATTGGCAATACCACCGCCTACAATGAGTTGATCACAAATATCAGACAATGAAGTCAATACATCTAACTTGGTCGACACTTTAGAACCTGCAACAATTGCTACCATTGGTTTTTCAGGTGTTTTTAAAGCACGACCCAAGGCATCTAATTCCGCAGCCAATAATGGGCCTGCTGCTGCAACTGGTGCTAAACGCGCAACGCCTTCGGTAGATGCTTCTGCACGGTGCGCGGTACCAAACGCATCCATAACAAATACATCACACAATGCTGCATATTTAGCGGCAAGTTCTGGGTTGTTTTTCTTTTCGCCATGGTTAAAACGGCAGTTTTCCAATAAAACCACTTGACCAGGAGCAACGTCTACACCATCTAAATAATCAGTGATTAGTTGAACATCTTGACCTAGCGCTTGGGTTAAATATGCAGCTACAGGTGCTAAAGATTGTTCAGCTTTTGGCTCACCTTCAACAGGACGACCTAAGTGAGAATACACCATCACTGCCGCACCTTTGGCAACAGCAGCTTGAATCGTTGGCAATGCAGCACGTAAACGTGCATCGCTGGTGATCACACCATTTTTAACAGGTACGTTTAAATCTTCACGAATAAGAACACGCTTACCTGCTAAATCGAGGTCAGTCATACGCTGAAAGTTCATGTATAGCTCACTTTATTGATATCAAAACGCCACGATTTTAAATGATTATGCAGAAAAAGGTTAGCAACTTTTGTAGAATTGCTGTTTAAAGCAAAAGTTTTGATTATGATAGAGAAAAACCACCATCTTTCTCGTACTTATGTCTATTCATCCCGATCCAAATATCAATCGTTTAAATGTTTTGGGCGAACCTCTCGCCAGTTGTTGCTTTGATCCTATTACTGGATATTTTCGTAACGGTTTTTGTCATACCGCCCCAAGCGATTTAGGTCAGCATACCGTTTGTGCACAAATGACCTCTGACTTTTTAAATTTTTCGCAAAAAATTGGCAATGATTTAATCACGCCAGTACCTGAAGTTGGATTTCACGGCTTACAACCAGGTGATTTCTGGTGTATTTGCGTCACCCGTTGGGTTGAGGCCTATCAAGCAGGTCATGCGCCACCGATTAAAATTCAAGCCTGTCATCAATCCGTATTGTCTTATGTGCCTTTAGATATATTGATGGATTATGCAGTGTGATGATCTGATGCAACTTCCAGAAATTATTTTAGCGTCAAGCAGCCAAACCCGTCAGCAATTGATGAATCGCCTACATTTGGCGTATAAGTCAATTTCACCTGATATTGATGAGTCTGCACAGGGTGAATTGCATGCGGATGATTTGGCACGACGCTTGGCTTTTGAAAAAGCACGCTGTATCGCGCAGCAATATCCTGATGCGATTGTAATTGGTTCAGATCAAGTGGCATGGCGTGAACAGCAGCCAGATATTTTTATAGGTAAACCGCTCACTTCAGAAAAAGCCATACAACAATTACAAGCCAATTCAGGTCAAACGGTTTATTTCAATACTGCGCTGAGTGTGCAGCAGCAATCTACAGGCTTTGAACAAACGGTTGTAGAACACTACACAGTTAAATTCCGCAGCTTAACCGACAATGAAATTGCACGCTATGTTGCAAAGGAACAACCGCTAAATTGTGCAGGTAGTTTTATGTGCGAAGGTTTGGGCATTAGTCTGTTTGAAGCCATGCAAGGCAATGACCAAACTACTTTGATGGGACTGCCGATGATTCAGTTATGCCGCATATTAAGAATGCTAAATATTCAAGTTCCCTAAGTTTTAAGCTGCGTCATTAAACAGTCGTGAATATTTATCAAATCCTCTAAATCACCTTGCCCTTTACAGCGACAAATTAGACAATATTGAGATTATTGATAAAACTTGCTTAGGCTATTTTATGTCGCAACCTTTAGATGTTTTGGGCGGAATTACCGCAGAACAATTCCTAAGTGAATATTGGCAAAAAAAACCACTTTTGGTACGCAATGCACTCCCAGAAATTGTCCACCTACTCGAACCTAGTGATGTGATGGAACTCGCTCTTGAAGAAGATGTGACTGCTCGTTTAATTAAACAAAAAGATCGTGATCCAAATCAATGGACTGTGAAATCATCACCACTGATTAAGGCAGATTTTCAAAAAATGCCAAAGTTATGGACGCTATTGGTACAAGCCGTAGATCATTACTCTTTTGATCTCGCCGAACTTTGGAAAAAATTTCCTTTTATTCCACAATGGCGACGTGATGACATTATGGTGTCTTATGCGCCTAAAGGCGGCTCTGTAGGTCAGCATTTTGATTTTTATGATGTGTTTTTACTACAAGGCTATGGACATCGCCGTTGGCAACTTGGACAAATGTGTGATGCCGAAACCGAATTTGTCCCAGGGCAACCTTTAAAATTATTGCTTGAAATGGAGGTCAATTTTGATGAAGTTCTTGCCCCTGGTGATTTACTTTATGTGCCACCGGGATTGGCACATTATGGCGTGGCAGAAGATGACTGTCTGACGTTCTCGTTCGGTTTCCGTATGCCGAATATTAGTGAAATGATGGATCGCGTGAGCGATAAATTCTCTGCCGATGAAATGTTACGCACGCCACTACAAGACATTGTTCGTGAAAAAAGTACGCAAATTGGCGAAATGACTGCGACAGAACTGGATTATCTAAAAGCAGAATTGTGGGCACGTTTGCAAAACTCACCGGTGTTGGATGATGCGATTTTAAGCTTAATGTCTGAACCGAAATATCCTGAAAATATTCCTGAAGTAGATGAAATGGGTGTAGGCGATTTAGAAGATGCGCTAGATCAGGGTTATCAAATCATGTTAGAACCCGCCTCTCGCCTGCTTTATGTAAATCAGCAAGATGAAGTTTTATTTTGGGCGAATGGTGAAGCGATTTGTGTCGCAGAAGCATCCATTCCTGTGCTGCAAAAAATCGCCAATGGTGAACGTGTGCTGCTCGATGAAAACCTTTACGATGCAGATATTCTAGAAGATTTGGTAAAACTGCTCAATGAATCCATTTTAATGTTGTTACCTGCTGAAGACGCTTAAAATATTCGTTTAAGACCCCTCAAGATGATCAATTCAGCTTGGGGGAATTTGGATGAGCGGGATCTAAAGTTAAAACTGCCTGAATTAACGTATAACCAGGTGTCGAATTTAATTTTAATTGCCCGCCAACCCGTTCTAAACGCATTTTCATACTGCGCATCCCAATACTCATACCATGTTCAAGCACACTATTGGCTTCAAACCCTACCCCATCATCCTGCACTTTAAGTACCAATTGCGTCGGCGGTACAAATTGCATACTGACGGATACATGCTTGGCTTGGCTGTGTTTAATCACATTGGTTAAACTTTCTTCTAATACCCGCATCAAAGTTAAGCACTGTAACGAATTCGGCTCAATCACCCATTCATTTGGAAAATCCCACTTGGAATGAATATCCATTTCATCCATCAATTGACTAAAACGATGACGTACTGGCGCGACCCAAATTTTAGGATTTTCAGGTACTTTAGAGCCAATGGAAGAACCACTATCAATAATTTGACGTAAATCATCGCGCAGTAATTTCAGCATAGATAAAAACTGCTGATTACTCATATTCTGTTCGCTTTGGTCGACCATAATCATGGAACGTACCAAAGATGCACCTAAACTATCATGCAAATCATGCGAGAGATGAATCCGTTCTTGCAAACGCACATTTTCCAATTCTAAATAATGCTTTTCTGACATACTGCGTTTTAAATCATCACCAACTTCAAAAACTTTTAACTCTAAATCTCGATTAAATATTTCAATTTTTTGAATATTTCTTTTTAAACGTATGCCTAAAATAATCGCAATAAATAAAGTAATTACTGGCGAGGTATACGGTGATAATGGCTGATATAAACTTGCCGTTGCCGCATTACTTAAACGAAATACATCTACACCCGCAAAAAAGCCAATCAAGGTTAAACAAAATAGCAGCAGATATACTTCTGTTTTACGAGATTTATACGTTAAATACGCCAAATAAAAATAAACCAGGACCAGTAAACTGGCATAACTTAAAAAGACAATCCCAAATACCAGTTTGACATAATCCAATGGCGTTAAAAACACACAACAGATTACCGCTAAACTCAGAATAAAAATACTTTCTTCCAATATTGGAAAGCGTTGATTGACAAACCTGATTAAATACAGACTAAAAGCTAAAACATAGAGGATAAAAAAGCTTAAATTGGCTTGAGATGCCACCAATACACTTGGGTATGGAAAGGTTTCTGTGGTTAAAAAATGAGAAATAAATAATAACCACAATACACAACTCAGCGCAAACCAGCCAAAACTAGGTTCACGGCGTAAAAATAGCCAAATAATCAAACACAAAATGCCTAAAGTGGCAGATAAAATCGCATTAATTTCAAATAAAGTACGTTTATTCCATATACTTTGCTGGTGCTGTTCAATATTGTTATGCACATTATTAAAACTTATTTTTCCTATACCCGCATTTTGAAATGCGTATCCATTTACATAGACCAATATTTGATTTTTACCTTGTTTTAAACCAGCAATAGGTAAAATCCAGTAACGTGGCATATTCCAGCTTTTTGATAATGGTTCTTCTAAATGTTGGCTTGCCCAAAGTAAATCTTGATTCAGATAAACTGCCCCTGCACTATTTAGATAATCCAGCGCAAAAACGATGGGTTGATTTAAACGATGTTCACTCTCACAAAACCACTCCCACTCTATTTTGTACCACGCCCCACCATTATAATTTTTCCAGCGATCATCCCAAACGTCAGGCAGTTGTACATTTTCCCAACCCGTTTCAGGTTTTTTATTGTGTGAAGCTGTTTTGGCAGAGCTGATTGAAAGTACGTGCACATTACAGTATTGATTAATTGGATACACCACTTGCTGCGCATAGCTTTGCCATGCATAGAGCAATAACAACACGCCTAAACCACACTGCGAAAGCCTTTGAATCATAAAAGACCTAAAGTTCTAGCTGTACTGACAGCCTTAGTACGTTTAGTGACAGACAACTTCCGATAAATATGTTTGATATGACTTTCAACGGTATAACGCGACACAAATAATTGCTCAGCAATTTCACGGTTACTTAAGCCCTGCGCCACTAGATTTAAAATTTCTAATTCACGATTGGTGAGCTGTTCATAATTTGAGTTGAATGCTTGAGCATCCGCTTGACCTATTAAATCTTCGGTCAGCACAGGCACTTTTTGATGCGAAATTTGCGATAAAATTTCACGGGCAATAAATGGGTCTATGGGTGCGCCACCTCTTAAAATGCTGCGAATTGCGATAATAATTTCGTCATCGTCACGTTCTTTAAGCACATAGCCTGTTGCACCTGCTTGAATTGCAGAAAATAAGCTGTCTTGGGTGCTCCATGCAGAGATCACCAAAATTAATGCGCTCGGATCTCTAAAATGTAATTGTTCGATCAGCTCTTTACCATTGCCATCGGGCAAACCTAAATCGACCAAAGCCAAAGCAATTGGATGATCTTCTATACATGTCATTGCGGCTTTAAGATGACTCACGAAAAATAGCATGTCATCTTGATAGCCAATATCATGCAAAATTTTTCTAATACGTGACTGAATAATAGGCTCATCTTCAACAATTAAAACCGGTACGGGTAATATCGCTTCCATTTCCGCCATCATTCATCCCCTAGATTATGTTTGTAAATATATCAATCGTTTTGATGTAAACACTATCCCTAGAATTAAGGAGTTTTTTCAAATTTAGCTTATTTTATAAACTAGAGCATAGCACTGAAACATGAAACTAGAGCATGAAATAAAAAATAAATGAGAAGAGAATTACTATTTTATTTTTAGAAGTTGCTACGTATTTTAATGAGTAGCGCAGCATAGATATGCTTTGATGCCAAGAACAACCTCAAAGCAAATCTTGAACCGTATTTAAAAGATGGTCGATAAATTAATAATAAATTTTGGAGCTATGCGCATGCAAAAAGGCAGGAATCAGACCTGTTAAAGCCGCACGAATATCCGCACGTTCATTGATTAATTGATGTGAGCCTTCTTCTAGCATAAGTAAGGTTTGCAGGCGAAATTTACGCCGAATAAACTCAATGTTATAACGCCAATCGACAGTTTGATCTTGCGCCCCTTGTGCCAACCAAACAGGAATACGGCAAGCTGGACGCTCTTCCATCTCCAACATCCATTTAGACATGGCTAAAATCCAATCCATACCCATCATTCTAGGTTGCAGAGGGTCTTTTAAACGCACAAAGCGTAAAAATTCAGGATTATGATTATTACGTCGGAAATGTCGCGGCACTTCACGCTTAATTCGGCGGATAATGCCCAGACCAACGGAGTTATGCCACCATGCCGATTTTGCTGGACGAATCAAAGGTGATAAGAGCAACACACGCTCAACAAATGGATTTTCACGACGCTGTGCAAACTCCAACAAATGATGCATCCAAATTGCACCACCTGTACTTTGCCCAATACCCAACCACGGTTTTGGCAATTGATCGGCATTTTTTAAATATTGATAAACCGCATGTAATACTTGCTGATAATGATCAAAATTTTTAATGTTGGCAGGAGAACCATCACTCAATCCATGTCCAGGCAAATCATAAGTTAGAACACTAAAGCCCTGTTCTAATAACTCTTTGACGATAGGTTGATAAATCCCACTATGTTCCAAATAACCATGCAGCAAAAATACTGTACCCTTCACCTGATCAAATTTGGTTTTGCTTAAATCGGGTTGAAAAATTTGCACATGCAATTTAAACAACGGCATTTGCACATAGCCTTGCCAATGTTCACAGTCCAACAAATGAAAACCATATAGCTGTCGATAGGCTTGTAACTCAACACTCGGTTCAAAACCACGATTCAAATTTAAAGGTTGTAGAATTTGTGGTGTGGTTTCCCTACTCGGCACTGGCAAATCTAATTGCTTCAACACGCTTGGGTTTAAAAATGGAATATCAGGCATTATGGCACCTCGCGACATGCGCTAGAACCAATCAAGACATCCCGAATGGCGGCAAGCATTTCATAATTGGCACGGCGGCTATGATCATAGTTTTGTTCACTTGGACGCCATGCGGTCAGTTGAGTCGGCATTGGAGCTTCGACAGGAATCGTTTCAATTCCATTTAAAGCAAATAAACGGCGGGTGCGTGGCATGTGATAACGATCAGTAATCAAAATCACTGTCGGTGCCCCCCCTTTTTTTTGTAATAATAAAGAACTAAAACGTGAATTTTCACAAGTATTCATGCTGCGATCTTCTAATAATTTTGCTTCGACATCATATTTTTTTAACCAACGCTGCATATAAGGTGCTTCTACACCACTCAGTACAATCGGCAATTGATATTGTTTTACCACCGCTAGGGTCGTTTCTAAACGTAAACGTGTGTAGTCATTGACCACAATATCTTTGCCATTATCATCTAAAGTTAAGCCACCACCTAAAACCACAATCGCATAAGGTTTAGAGTTTGCAGGTATTTTTGGAATATTTTGTTGCTGAATTAAAGCAATATCTTTAAAGATTTCTTCATCTACAGGCTCACTTTCGGTTTCGGCAATTTTATGAGTGCTTAAAAACTCCAAGTATTGTTCCATGAGTACCTGATTTTCATGACTATCCAAATTGAGCAAGGCTTTTACATTTTCGGATGGTTCTTCTACAACTGCTTCAGAAGCTGCATTAGACACCAACAATGGGACTTGCGGCAACTCTTGCTCAGATGCTAATTTTTTTTGCGTTTGTTCTTCTAAAATAAGCGCTTGTAAGGCTTTATAACGAGCCTGAATTAAAGTTAAATTTTTCGAATTTTCAGATTGAATCTCTTGCTCCATCAGCTTCAAATAAGCTTGTCGGGCAATCCATAAATCTGAACCGGGTTCCAAGCTGTCTTGATCACTAAAAGCCGCCATTTGCTGACTTTTTGCTGCCACTTGATTCACTTCTATATGTACCAAAGTGTTCAGCGTTTTGACCACCAAAGTAGAATAAAAAGGTGAATAGATAAAAATCATGAACGCTGCAAACAATACAAATAGCACGGCAGCAATTTGTACCAATCTGAGCATCCAATGATTCTGTTTCATCTTCACTTAACCTACCGGTTGATGTGCACGAATCAAACCTGTTTCATCAAATAACACAGGTTCAGGTTCGAGTGAAATACCAAAACGACTCAAAACATCTTGCTGCACAGCACGATAGGTGTGTTGCACATCTGCCAAAGTGGCATCGGCATAATTGACTAAAACCAAAGCTTGTTTATGAAACATACCCACCACACCCAGTTGTTTTCCCTTCCAGCCAGCTTGATCAATCAACCAGCCTGCTGCAATTTTAACTTGCGCATTCGGCTGTGGGTAATGGGGTAAATTTGGAAATTGTGCTGCAATTTGGTCAAATTGCTGAGTCGAAATCACAGGATTTTTAAAGAAACTACCTACATTTGGATATTCTGCAGGATTAGGCAGCTTACTTTGGCGAATTTGAATGACTTGTTGCTGCAGATTTTCAGCAGTTTGCTCATCGCCTACAGCAGCTTTTAAGTCGCCATAATTTAATTTTAACGCCGCCTGTTTTAACAGTTTAAAAGTCACATGGGTAATGATGTAACGGTTGGGATGATCTTTAAAAATACTGTGTCGATAGGCAAACTGACAATCTGCTGCGGCAATTGAGCTCAACTGTTGCCGTTCACGATCATAAACCTGCACAGATTCAATAAACTCACCGACTTCAACGCCGTAGGCACCAATATTTTGTACAGGTGAAGCGCCGACCAAACCTGGAATTAAAGCCAGATTTTGCAGACCATAAAATTTTTGCTCCGTGCTCCATAACACAAAATCATGCCAGACTTGTCCTGCACCTACTTTTAGGGTGACACTTGCATCATCTTCAGCACATATTTCGATGCCTTGGATATCCACGTGCATGACCAAGGCATGAATATGTTCAGGCAATAACATATTGCTACCACCCGATAAAATCAGCACATTTAATTGTTCTTTCTGCGCAAATGTCAAAGCATCCTGTACATCTCGAATATTTTTAACTTTGACATAGTGCGATGCAGTTGCATCTAAATTTAGTGTATTGAAAGGTTTGAGTTGCATATTGTATTGAATGTGCATGACTTAAACCTTCAATTCAAATTGTTGTTGTAAAACTTTCACCCAAGCACGACTACTCGACTCGCATTGATCGAGCACTCTCTCGAAACCATCGGCTTCGCCATAATAAGGATCGGGTAATTCTTGCTGAGTATAATGCGGATCGTGTTCGCTCATTAAGGCAATTTTGGCACGCAAGCTACCAAATTCAGCTTCAGCACGGTGCATTAAGTCTTGAATATTGCTTAAGTTTTCAAAATCCATCGCCAAAATCAAATCAAACTCGACAAAGTCTTGTATATGTAACTGACGCGCACGCAGTCTAGATAAATCATAACCGCGCTTAAGCGCATGTTTTTGACTGCGTAAATCTGGGGCTTTACCTGGGTGATAATTACTGGTTCCAGCAGAATCTACCCACACATTGAGTTGTTGTTCATCACAAAAATGTTGAAGTACAATTTCTGCCGTTGGAGAGCGGCAAATATTTCCCAAACAAACACATAACACCTTATATGGCGTTTTGGATGACATAAACAACCTCAAAGCTACTTTATTTTTAAGAGTCTTATGTTAAGTTATTTATGATATGAATCCTATATCGTGACCCTACAATAATGTTGAATTAGGTATAAAAAATAGGAATAAAGACAATGCAGCATTTTCAATTTCAAACGGTTGGCAACATTATTTCTGGATTGGGTTCAATTTCTGAACTAAAAACGGTTTTAACCGAAAAAAATTATAAGCGTTTGTTATTGGTCACCGATGCTGGCATTTTACAACATCAATTGCATCAACCTATTTTAGAAATTTTAGAGCAGCTACAACTAGACTATGCCATTTACTCGAATGTGCAAGCCGACCCCTCAGAACAGATTGTGTTAGAAGCGGTTGATTTTGCTAAACAGAAAAAAATTGATGTTGTATTAGGTTTTGGTGGCGGTAGTGCAATGGATGTCACCAAAATTATTGCCGTGCTGAGTCATCCTGAACAAAGTCAAGAATTGTCAGACTTATATGGTGTCGGCAATGCTCAAGCACCTCGTTTACCACTCATTTTAGTTCCCACTACGGCAGGCACAGGTTCAGAAGTCACACCTATTTCCATTGTCACCACAGGTGCAACCAGCAAAACAGGCATTGTTTCTCCTATTTTATATGCCGATGTTGTTATTTTAGATGCCAATTTTACCCGTCATCTGCCTGCACAGATCACTGCAGCCACAGGTATAGATGCGATGGTACATGCCATTGAAGCCTATACCTCAAAAATCAAGAAAAATGCGTATTCAGATTTACTGGCAAAACATGCGCTGCGTTTACTTGATCAAAACTTAAAATTAGTGCTTGAAGATGGCAGCAATATGCAAGCACGGCAAAACATGCTGTTTGGTTCAATGCTGGCAGGACAAGCCTTTGCCAATGCTCCTGTGGCTGCGGTGCATGCACTTGCCTATCCTTTAGGCGGACATTTCCATATTTCACATGGGCATAGCAATGCATTGGTACTGACCGAAGTTTTAAAATTTAATGCGCCTGCAGCCAAACAGTATTATGCAGAACTGATGTGTTGCTTAGACCCACGCAGTAAAGGCTGCACAGATGGATTATGTGATTTGTTTATTGATCATTTACAAAATCATTTAGATCAAAGTGGCTTGGTGTTAAAACTTAATGCACTAGGCATAGCAGAAAATATGCTGCCACAACTGGCAGAAGACGCGATGCTTCAAAGCCGTTTACTGCAAAATAACCCAAGAGCAATGCAAATGCAGGATGCTTTAAAGATTTACCAAGCCATTTATGCTTAACTATTTGTACTTATTTTGCTGTATTTAACTTTATAAAAGCACAGATTCAGTTTGTGCTTAACAAAATAAGGCTAGTTTAATTCAACCTAAAAGTTTCGCCAATAAAATCTGAAAACAGGCTTATTTCAACTGAATGTTATGTAATTCGCCATCAAAGTTTTGCAAAATATCTTTCACAATCGGTTCTTGATACAGCAAATTTTCAGCACGTTGGTAAGCCCGTTGTTTGCGCTGTTGCTGCAAAATATATGGCGTTGTCTCATCCACATTTTCATATTGCACTTTAAACAGCGTTTTACTCCACTGTTCTTTTAAAGCACTTTCTAAAGCATGTTGCAGTTGAGTCAATAACTGCTGATATTGCACAGGAATATGAAAAACTGATTCAGCATTAATCTTACCCGTCATTACGCCATGCTGCGCCAATTCTTGCACGGCAGGTGACAACTCGCTGTGTCTAAACCAATATTCCCACTTGTCTAAAGTCCACTCACCTTCTAAAACTTGCGGCTGTAAACGCAGAATATCCTGCGGCATTAATTGATCATCGGCATTAGATGCTATGGTTTGCTGCGGTTGTGCTGTCGCACTGGCAACATTCGGTTCGACTTCAGTCGCTGCTAAATCAAATAAAGCGGTTTCTGCATTACTTACATTTTGTGTAATTGACGGTGAAGCATTATTCGATTGTAGTGTAGATGAAACTAGCGATGTTTCGGCTGATGCAGCAAGATCACCTAACGGTGCAACGGCATCAAAACTTTCCAGTAAAAAATCATCATGACTTTGCACATCAGATGTAGTGCTTACCGATGAGGCATCTTCATCTAAACCAAACAATTGTGCATCTGCATTTGGATCAAACACGATAGATTCAGATTGCTTATCCTCAGCCTGTATTGCAGTTTCTTCATTCACTGCAGGTTCTGACATAGATTCTGGTGAAATCGCAGCTGTTGAGTGTAGCGCTTGCGGAGTCGATTGTTGCGCTTGAATCGACTGTTGATCTTGATGTGTTAAAGCTTCAGGCTCATCCTCATCTAAAAAATCATCTGAAGAAGGTTCTGCAACACTGGTTTGTGTCGTGGTGTGATCTGAATAATCGTCATCCTCATAGTCAAATCCATCAAGATCAGGTATTGCAACCGCATCTAATTCAGTTACATGCTGTTCCGCTTGTGCTGTATTTTGAGTTGCCACAGCTTGTGGAGTTTGCTCCATTTGAGCAACTGGCTGGGAAGCCGCTGTTTGTGCAGTATTTTGTGGCGCAGCAACCAACACTTCATTGGCTTGCAAAGGTCGAAATGCCAGTAAACGCAGTACACACATTTCAAAGCCTTGTTCTTGGGTTACGGCAATTTGTAAATCGGCGCGTCCTTTACAAGCAATTTGATAATACAACTGTAAATCTTGTGCAGATATCAGACCCGCAAGCTGCTGAATTTTTTGATTAATTTCAGCACTGTATTTTAGGTTTAAATCTGGCAGATATTGCATGATCGCCAATTCATGCAGTGTCGAAATCAACTGATCCAACACTAAAGACACATCTAAAGCTTGCTGTCTAAATTGTAATAACAGCTGACTCACACGCTGCTGTTGGTTTTGATGAATAGCCAAAATCAAATCATAGATAATGGTGCGATCAATCAAGCCCAGCATATCTTTAACATCTTGATGATGAATTTCACCCTGACCATAAGCAATGGCTTGGTCTGTCAAGGACATCGCATCACGCAAAGAACCTTGCGCAGATTCAGCAATCTGCCAAATCGCATCTTGCTCTGCAACAATCTGTTCTTTGGCTAAAATATCCGTTAAATGACTGGTAATTTCATCGACCTGCAATGGACGCAAAGTAAATTGCAAACAGCGCGAAATCACAGTAATAGGGAGTTTTTGTGGGTCTGTGGTCGCAAACAGAAACTTCACATGCTCAGGCGGTTCTTCCAAAGTTTTTAGCAAAGCATTGAACGAATGTGTAGACAGCATGTGCACTTCGTCAATCAGATAAACCTTAAAACGTCCCTGAGTCGGTGCATAAGGTACGTTATCGAGCAACTCACGTGTGTCTTCAACCTTAGTACGTGACGCCGCATCAATTTCGATTAAATCAATAAAACGACCTTCATTGACCGCAGTACAGGTCGGACACACTTCACATGGGGTAGATGTCACGCCTGTTTCACAGTTCAGGCATTTGGCCAAAATACGCGCAATGGTAGTTTTACCTACACCACGTGTTCCCGTAAAAAGATAAGCATGGTGCAAACGCCCACGTTCCAAAGCACTGGTCAATGCCCGTGATACATGGTTTTGTCCCACCAATTCATTAAAATTACGAGGACGATATTTACGCGCAAGTACCTGATACATGAATGCTCCTTTTTACAGGTCTAAGCATACTGTTTTTTTGGCAAAGAGTGAACGTACAATCACGCCTAAAACCAGCCTTTACGCCCTTGCAATTGCCGATCTGCACAGCGAATGGCTTCCTGACTCAGTCCCCAAAGTCGATAATCACCAATTAAAGAACCTGCAGCAAAATTATGGGTATAAGCAAAGCTGAGCTGACGTTCAGGATCACACCACGCCCCTGAACCATTGAAGCCCATGTGTCCAAAACCATTTGATGCCTTACCCAAACTTAAAATACGGTGATAACCCAAGCGCCAGAGCATCGGGATAGGCATAACCCGATCACGCTGTCGGTATTGTACTTGGCTTAATTGTTGAAAGATCGCAGACTGAATGAATTGCTGCCCATCTAAAGAGCCACTCTGCGCCAACATGGCATAAATACGCGCCAAACTTTGTGCGCTAAAAACGCCATTGGCTGCAGGAATCACAGCCTGTAAACCCGCATCGCTAAAAAAGCTAAAATTTTTCATGCCCTTGGGAATCATACCATCCTGAAAGTCTTGCGGATCTTGCCCACTCCAAGCAATGGCTTTATCTAAAATAGACACAGGACGTTTTACTGACTTAGATTTTAGGGATGGCGATGATGCCTTATTGGCTGGAGGTATTACGGACTTTGGTGGAGTGACAGACGTTTTAAATGGCCGTGCAACACGAGAAAGCCCAGATGTAGACACACCAAAATAAGCACCATCCAAAGCTAAAGGTTCAACCAAATATTGCTGCATCAATGCAGCCAAAGATTGCCCTGTGGCTTTTTCTAAAACACCACCAACAAGCCAACCAAAAGTTAGAGGTTGATAAGCCGCCTCAGTTGCCACTTCAAAACGTGGTTTAGCTTGAGCCAAAACATTCAGCATGTGTGACCAATCTGCCATTTCAGTTGCATCGGCAATGATATTGCGAATGTCGTACAAACCACTTTGATGACTCAGCACATGCCTTAGCGTCATACTGGCTTTGCCATTTTGAGCAAATTCAGGCCAATACAGACAAATGGGCGTATCGTAATCGAGTAAACCCTGACTGACTAAAATATGCGCCAGTGTTGCCAACACCCCTTTCCCTGTGGAATAACAGACCGATAACGTATCTGACTGCCAGTCTTCAGTCGCGGACTTCTTACCCGTCCATATATCGACAACTTTTTGACCCTGAAAATATACTGCAAGTGCCGCACCGCCTTGTTGGGTACGTGCAT
Organism: Acinetobacter sp. PW68; assembly: GCF_020982655.1. Taxonomy (NCBI): domain Bacteria; kingdom Pseudomonadati; phylum Pseudomonadota; class Gammaproteobacteria; order Moraxellales; family Moraxellaceae; genus Acinetobacter; species Acinetobacter sp. PW68. The sequence goes on from NZ_JAHZSX010000001.1 coordinate 1,570,584, forward strand.
CTTGCAGGCGGCTAAATTGCTTGGCTAAATCTTCAAATTCAGGTGTAACCCATCCCGCATAGTTTCTAGTTTGTGCAAATAGGTAATCTTTAATGTGTTGCATGTTCCCATCCATGGAAGGTTAGACACTGCGACCTAAATTTATTGCCGCAAAAAGAGAAAGCCTAAATTTACAATTTAGGCTTTGATCTATTTATAGCGCAGTAACTGTTCCTGTTACATGCGGTTTTTGATTTTTACTGTTACGAATCAAAAAGTCGGTATTTTTAGCTTCTGTTGCAGTTAAAAACTCAACTTTTGAAGGCAAATACATTGGGAGTTTGAACCAAACATCGGCTTCATAGGCATCTGGCAAAGTTAAGCTTGATAAAGCTTTAGCTTTACTCCACATACCGTGAGCAATGGCTTGTTTAAATCCAAATGCTTTTGCGGTTATGGCATGAATATGAATCAGGTTAAAATCACCAGAAGTCAAAGCATAACGGCGTCCCGTATTTTCAGAAACTTCCCATTCAGCCTGAACAGCATAATTAGGGGCTTTACTTTCTGCTGCTTTGCTTGCTGCTTTAGTGGTGGTTTTTTGACGAGCTAAATACGTAGTAATGCCTTCAATAACCACGTCATTTCCTACTTTGACTGTCGTTATAAAATCAAACTGCACACCTTTGTCATGCGGTTGAAGTTCACCAAATTTACATGACAAAGTCAGCTGTTCATTCACCCCAACTTTACGGCTTTGCTTGACTTGATTGCGAATGTGCACTAAACCCAAAATTGCAAAAGGAAAAGCTTCTTGCGTCATCATGTGCATTTGCAGACTTTGCGACAAAACAGCCAAGTAAATTGCTGGAATATAGCCGTTGTTTTTAAAACCTGTTACTGCGTTATAGGCTTTTAAATGCTTTTGATCGACCTTAAATGAATCCACCACATATTCAACTTGCGGCAGCACTTTTTCGCCTTTGGGCTTTTTAAAAATTAAGCCCTGAATCACTTTAGGATAGGCTAAATACGGTTTTGGAAGTTGACTAAAATGGCGAGTATTCATACTGAACCTTTGAGAAGTTTTTCTAATTTCTTTAATGGAGTTCTCTCTCCCTCTGGGAGAGAGCTAGAGAGAGGGTGAATAATATATCCCCTTATCTCCCTCTCCTAAATCCTCTCCGCAAAGGAGAGGACTTTAATGTGTTAAGCCCCTAACAAACTTTGACCACAGACACGAACCACGTTGCCGTTGATACCTGTCGATGCAGTTGAAGCAAAGTAAGCAATGGTTTCTGCAACATCTACAGGTAAACCACCTTGACTCATTGAGTTCATACGGCGGCCTGCTTCACGAATAGCAAATGGAATTGCAGCAGTCATTTGCGTTTCAATAAAGCCAGGAGCAACTGCGTTAATCGTAATACCGTTGTTTAGAACTGGTGCTGTAAACTTCACGACACCTACCACACCTGCTTTTGACGCTGCATAGTTAGTCTGACCTAAGTTACCCGCAATACCTGAAATTGAAGATACGCAAACAATTCGACCATTGGCATTCAAACCTTCATTTTCTAACAAGTAATCATTAACACGCTCAATTGCAGACAAGTTAATGTTAATTACCAAATCCCAAAGCTCTGGTTTCATATTCGCCAAAGTTTTGTCACGGGTAATGCCGGCATTATGCACAATAATATCCAAACCACCCTGCGCAGCAGCAGCTGATTTAATTTGCTCACCTGCATCTGCAGCAGTAATGTCAATTGCTAAAGTTGAACCACCAATTTCAGCAGCAACACGGTCTAGGTCAGCTTGCTGTTGTGGAACGTCCAGGCAAATCACATGTGCACCATCACGAGCCAATACATGGGCAATCGCTTCACCAATACCACGACTTGCACCCGTTACCACAGCAGTTTTACCTGCCAATGGTTTTGCCCAGTCTACATCAACTGTTGCAGCACTCGACACACGAATCACCTGACCTGACACATAAGCAGAACGTGGTGAAATTGCAAAACGTAACGTAGATTCTAAGTTTGCTGCAGCACCTTGATCGACATAAATTAAGTTAGCCGCAATGCCTTTTTTAAATTCTTTGCCTACCGATTTTACAAAACCTTCCAAAGCGCGTTGTGCAATGGCTTTTTTCACACTGCCTGCAGTTTCTGGTGTAGTACCAATCACCACCACGCGACCAGAAGCCTGAATTTGACGTGCGATTGGGTTAAAGAACTCATAAAGCGCTTTTAATTGTTCAGAGTTTTCAATACCTGAAGCATCAAACACCACCACTTTAAATTTAGATTCTTTATCGCCTGGATTAAATGCACCTAAATTTAAGCCCACTTTTGCCGCAGCTTGTTGCAATTCTGCATTGTTACCTGCATAACTGTTGGCATGTACATTAGCTAAAACTTGTGCAATTGATGCAGACAAATCACTTGCTGGGGCTGCACCTAAAAGTACTGCACCTTTTACCACTGGTGTTGCAGACTCAAAACGATCTAAAAAAGTTGGGGATGGTAAACCCAAATTTTTAATGACAAATTTACCAATAGGAGATTTTGCAAATGTTTGGTATTGATCAGTCATGATTATTATCTCTCATAAATTCATTTTTTGATGGATTACACGATATCTTTTAACATCAATATGATGCCAAATGCCCACATTTCAATAGCGTTACCCGTTTGTGCTAAATCATACTTGAGTTAATTATCAGATGTCTTGACCTGAATGCATTCTGCAATGTCATTGTAGTCAATTCAGCTGTCATACTATTGTGCTAATGTACGCATCAAGTAGACCCTTAACATGCTTGGAAAAGCCTTATGAGCAAAACAACTCAAGAAAATCCAGCAGTGGAAAATTCTGCAACGGATTCTGTGTCAAATACATCAACTGCTAAACGTACAAGCAAAAGTAGCAACACTGCAACCCGTTCCAACACGAGTACGACAAAAACTACACGTACCCGCACGACTAGCCGTGCTAAAACAACTGCTTCAACGCAAACAAAAGCACCATCTAATACCAATACCTCTGTTCAACAGGATAAAATTATGAGCCAAAACACTGTTCGCCGCGTTGCTATTATCGGTGGTAACCGTATTCCATTCGCACGTTCTAATGGCGCTTACTTTACTGCATCTAATACAGATATGTTTACAGCAGCATTAAATGGTCTTGTTGAACGATTCAACTTACAAGGTCAGCGTTTGGGTGAAGTTGTTGCAGGTGCAGTGCTCAAACACAGCCGTGACTTTAACATGACTCGTGAGTGCGTACTCAATACTGCCCTTGCTCCTGAAACACCTGCTTACGATATACAACAAGCATGTGGTACTGGCTTGCAGGCTGCTTTTTTAGTTGCGAATAAAATTGCACTGGGTCAAATCGAGGTTGGTGTTGCAGGCGGTGTAGATACGACTTCTGACGCGCCAATCGCATTTGGCGATGGTTTGCGTAAAGCATTGCTTGAATTGAACATTGCAAAAACAGGTAAAGACCGCTTAAAAGCATTAACCAAAATCAACATTAAAGATTTAATGGATGCGCCACGTAACGGTGAACCACGCACAGGTTTATCAATGGGCGACCACCAAGCCATTACTACGTTGGAATGGGGCATCTCTCGTGAAGCGCAGGATGAGTTAGCAGCTTCATCTCACCAAAAAATGGCAGCTGCCTATGACGAAGGTTTCTTTGATGATCTCATCACGCCATTTTTAGGTTTAGAACGTGACAATAACTTACGTGCAGATTCTACTGTAGAAAAACTAGCGAAGTTAAAACCTGCTTTTGGTAAAGGCGACGCGCGCACTATGACGGCGGGTAACTCGACTCCACTAACCGATGGTGCATCTTGCGTATTACTTGCCTCTGAAGAATGGGCAAAAGCCAATGGTCATGAAGTCTTGGCATATTTGACTTTCCAAGAAACTGCCGCAGTTGATTTTGTAGGTAAAAAAGAAGGTTTGTTGATGGCGCCTGCATACGCTGTCCCACGTATGCTTGAACGTGCTGGTTTAACATTACAAGACTTCGACTATTACGAAATTCACGAAGCATTTGCTTCACAAGTCTTGTCGACCTTAAAAGCATGGGAAGATCCGAACTTCTGTAAAGAGCGTTTAGGTTTAGATGCACCTTTAGGATCAATTGATCGTAGCAAGCTGAACGTCAAAGGTTCATCTTTGGCAGCAGGTCACCCATTTGCAGCAACAGGTGGTCGTATTATTGCAACTGCAGCCAAACTTCTGAATCAAAAAGGTTCTGGTCGTGTATTGGTTTCAATTTGTGCCGCAGGCGGTCAAGGTGTAACAGCAATTATTGAAAAATAATTCTGTCTTAACCTGATTTAGATTCAAATAAAAGCCACTTTGCAAGTGGCTTTTTCTATTGTGTGGCACCTACTGCAACGACACAAGTAGTCGCTTCTAGTTTATGTGCGGTATTGAGGTGCATAACCTAATTTAGCCTCAATATGGTCATAGCAATATTGGAAAATAAAGGTATAGACCAAAATCCTGAGCGTCATCACCAAATCAACTAAAATCGCCTGCCTGATCGACATTTGTAAGGCATAGGCCACCATTGGAATGGTCGCGAGCATCAGTCCGCCTTCAAAACCTACGGCATGTAATACCCGTATTTTCAAGGTTCTATTGAGTTTGTGTTTGGCTTCAAACTTTTCAAAATAATGATTAAACAGCATATTCCAAAGCACCGAAGTCACTGCCATTGCAATACCTAAACCACCAGTAACTTGCATGGGCATTTCAAATACAAAACTAAGTGCCAAAGCAATAATAATTAATAAAACTACTTCATAGCTCAGCGCATGTAGCAATCTTCTTTTGGAAATTAACATGATCCCACTCAATGACGTTAAATACTGAGGAGTATTTTATGTTCATAGTTTTGAACGTTCGAGTTAGAATCTATCAATAATATTGAAAGATGAATCAAGTACTAATAATGAATATCAACCAAGATCAGCTGATTATTTTTATAACTGTCATGGAAATGGGCTCTTTTTCCGCAGCTGCACGTAAATTAAATAAAGTACCGTCTGCAGTCAGTATGTCGATAGCCAATTTAGAAATTGATTTAGACTTAAATCTGTTTGAGCGAGTTGGGCGTGAACCTATTCCCACTCCACAAGCCCAGATCTTGTATGAAAAAAGCAAACAACTGCTTATCGAAATGAAACAATGGAAGCAGCATGCTTTTGCCCTCAGCTCAGGACTCGAATCACATTTAAATATTGTGGTGGTGTCTGAATTACTACACACACGCTGGACAGATTATATTGTGCTGTTAGAACAGCAATTTCCAGAATTACAGATCAATATTTTCTCTGCCCCGCAAGAAGATGCACTACAGCTGCTCATGACCCAAGCAGCCGATTTAGCATTTATGTTTGAACGTGAACAATTACAAAGCAGTGAACAATTTGTGGAATTAAAACGTGAAATTTTAGTGCCTGTCGCTGCCCGACATTCACCGCTGGCTGAATCTGATCAAGTCAGTTTTGAACAGATTTTACAAAATCGGCAAATTGTAGTGGCGAGCCGTGATCGGCAGATTAAACCTGAGTTGTTATTTTCTAAGCACTATTGGCGTACCGATAATCATCATTCTGCCTGCAGTATGATTAAGCAGGGTTTAGGCTGGGGTGTCTTGCCCTTGGAAATGCTGAATGAACACCCTGAACTACAACACGAATTAAAAATTTTACAGCTGCTAGATTTCACCCCAAAATTTGAATATTTTGTCGATTTGGTCTGGAGCCGAGAACATCAATTGGGCGCTGCTGCTCATTTTTTGATTAATCACGTCCGAAATCTGAGAAAAACTGGTAAATAATCCACAAACCCTCTTACTTGGTACTTGGGTTAAAAGCTGTTTGTGATATAACTGAATGTATAAGCAATAACCTAAGAACTAGATCTCGAATGACACAGACAGCCTTAAATCAACTCAAAAACTTAACCACCATTGTTGCAGATAGTAGTGACTTGGCTGCGATTGAAAAGTTTCGTCCTTTGGATGCGACCACCAACCCATCACTCATTACGGCGGCTGCAAATCAACCTGAAAATAAAGCGTTGATTGAAGCTGCATTTGAGCAAGCCAAAGCTGAAGGTTATACAAATGATCTATTGGTTGAGCGCAGCATTGATATTTTAACGGTCAAATTTGGTGTAGAAATTTTAAAGCTGATTGAAGGTCGTGTTTCGACTGAGGTGGATGCTTCTTTGTCTTATGACACTGATGCGACCATTGCCAAAGCCAAAGAACTTTTAGCACTGTACCAAGCTTATGGTGTTCATTCAGACCGCATTTTGATTAAGATTGCATCGACATGGGAAGGCATTCAAGCGGCGAAAGTGTTGGAAGCCGAAGGCATTCACACCAATTTAACCTTATTGTTTGGTTTACATCAGGCACATGCTTGTGCAGATGCCAAAGTGACGTTGATTTCACCATTTGTGGGTCGTATTTTAGATTGGTATAAAAAAGCTGAAAATGTCATGTACTACCCTATTGAAAAAGATCCGGGTGTACTTTCAGTAAAGAAGATTTATCAATTCTATAAACAGCACCAAGTACAAACTGAAATTATGGGCGCGAGTTTCCGCAGTATTGATCAGGTTTTGGCGTTAGCAGGTTGTGATTTGCTGACTGTTGCACCAAATTTATTGGCAGAACTCGAAACTGATGAACGAGAAGTCACTGCAGCGTTATCAAGCAATGCCATTCAAGTTCAGGATAAACCATTGGCAGCAATTGAAAAGGAACAATTCAAAGCGCAACTAGAAGCAGATTTGATGGCATTCCAATTGTTACAAGGTGGTATTGATGGCTTTATTAAAGCACGTGAGCAACTTGCTACCCTATTACGCCAATCTTTCGGCTTAGATGCGCAGATAAAAGTCTAAACATTTGCCTAGCTTTGTAAAAGTCCAAAATTTGTACTAAGCCACAAAACCGATGTTGTTATACTGCAACATCGGTTTTTATTGGGGTGAATTTGCGTGTTTGGTATTAGTGACCTCAGCACTTTTATAATTGGTACCACCTTAATTGTGCTCTTACCTGGCCCAAACTCACTCTATGTCATGTCAGTGGCTTCACGCTTTGGGATACGCACAGGCTATGCAGCTGCTTTCGGTGTATTTACGGGTGATCTGATTTTAATTGTGTGCACCATTTTAGGGGCAGCCTCATTACTGCATGCTTTTCCATGGCTATTCACCTTATTAAAAGTAGTTGGTGCGCTCTACTTAGGCTATTTAGGTATTAAACTACTGATTGCAGCCTATAAAACATGGTTTCCACAAAACAGAACTTCGCACGCCAATCTTTCTACAACAGCAACGAGCAATACAACTGAACGGGTTCATCCCTACCGAACTGCTTTAATGATTAGCGTTATTAACCCAAAAGCAATTTTGTTTTATTTGTCTTTTTTTGTGCAATTCGTCAATCCTGATTACCTCTATCCAATGCTGAGCTTTGCTATTTTAGCCATCGTCTTACAAATCATTAGCATGGGTTATTTGTCTGTGTTGATTTTTTCAGGAGTCAAATTAGCCAGTTATTTCAATCAGCGTTATAAAATTGCAGCCATTTGCGTTGCAAGCATTGGTATTTTGTTCTGCGGTTTTGGCTTTAGACTGGCAAGCTCAACGCTATAAAAAAGTATAAAAACACTTTTGACTATTTGTTCAAATGTGTATGATCTGTTCATCAATTATAGAAAATACGTCTAAGAAAGCATGCAAAAACTTTTAAATGACTTCTCTGTGCCCGCAGTATTTGCAGGCTTTATTACCTTCTTGGTCGGTATTAGTGTTTCTGCAGTTTTAGTGATTCAGGCTGCACAAATTTTAGGTGCAAATGCTGAACAAATCAGCTCTTGGTTTTGGGCGCTGGGTTTAGGTATTGGTCTAAGCGGGCTGATTTTATCTTGGAAATTTAAATATCCTGTGGCGACCTCATGGTCTACCGCAGGTTTGGCACTGATTATCGCCACGGGCAGCGGTTATAGCTTACACGAAGCAATTGGCGCGTTTTTATTTTGTGGTGTACTCACAGCAGTGCTTGGCTTTTTGGGTGTTTTTGAAAAGGTGTTGACTTATATTCCACAAAGTTTAACCAGCGCCATGTTGGCAGGCGTGCTACTTAAATTTGGGATTGCCCTATTTACCAGTCTGCAAGAAGCATGGGCATTTATTTTGTCTTTATTGGCAGCCTATGTATTGGCAAAACGATTTAGCCCACGTTATAGCATTGTTTTAACTGTATTGATTGGGGTCGCATTATGCCCAATCTTCTTACAATTTCAAATGCCGAGTGTGCAATGGAGTATTGCACAACCTGTTTGGATGCAACCTGATTTGAGTTGGTCTGCCATTTTAGGTTTAGCACTGCCTTTGTTTGTCATTAATATGGCATCGCAATATTTACCCGGTCTTGCCATGATCAAAAGCTATGGCTTTAACCCGAATGTACGTCACCTAATTGGCTGGACAGGCACAGCACAAGCTATTTTCGCGCCATTTGGTTGTTTTAGTGTCAATATCGCATCTATCAGTGCTGCTATTAGTTTAGATGATCAATCACATCCCGATGCCAGTAAACGCTATATTGCGGGAATTAGCTGCGGTTTATTTTATATTTTGATGGGGATATTTGCAGCAACACTCACCAGTTTGCTGATGTCATTCCCTGCTGTTTTTATTACAGCTTTGGCAGGAATTGCACTGCTCGGTACAATTGGACACAACATCGCCCTCGCCTTTCAGCACGTTGCAGAACGTGAAGCCGCTTTATTGACCTTTTTATTTAGTGCTTCTGGGGTGCAGTTTTTAGGTATTGGCTCTGCATTTTGGGGACTGATTTTTGGTTGTGTGGTTTTGGCTGTTTTCAAGTTTAAACAAAGCTAAAGCTAAATAACTTAAGTAGTTAAAAACGCTTTTCCAGAAGCATCGTATTGATTTATTGTATACACGATAAATTACTCAGCTGCCATGCTCCGGATAAATTCCACTGTTTTAGCAAAAGTTTGCTGGCTTTCTTTTTGGTGCATAAAAAATTGATATTCGTGAATCAACCATGCTTTTGTATCTGGATAAAATGCTGTCGTCACAGGAATCTGCTGTTGCTGTAAAGCATGCAGCATCGGAATAGATTGAGTTTCTGTTAAAAAGTCTTTGTTACCACCACTGATAAATACCGCAGGATAGTTTGCCGTTAAATGCTGAATAGGCGAAATATTTTTCAGAAATTCACTGTCCTGTTTCCGATCTCCCGTGTAAGCCTGCACCAAATTATAAATACCCCACTCTACGATATTCATTTCATCTGGTGCGGTTTCTACAAACGCTTTTAGATCATAAATCCCGCAGTGCAAAATCAGTCCTTTTAGTTGTTTGCGATGAATAGTCGGCTGTAAATTAGACTGCTGTGCAAACGTTGGATTACTCAGTAATGCAGCATAATGGCTAGCTAAATTCGCCCCTGCTGAATCGCCTGCTAAATATAATTGTTGCGGATTAAGCTGATACTTTTCTGCATGTTGCGTGATGTAATTTAAAGCCTGATCAATTTGTTGCAACTGAGTAGGATAAGTTGCATGCGGGGCAAATTGATATTGTACTGCAATCACATTAAAGCCCTGTGAAGCCAACAATTTAAAATAGCCACGCGCATGTGCTTTTGAACCTGCAATCCAGCCACCACCATGAATCCAAACAATTGTCGGGCGTGCGGCTAAATCTTGCAATTGACTGTCTTGATACAAGTCAAAACTCAAATTGGGCTGCGTTGCATACACAATATCATGCTGCACTTGTATGTTTTTAGGTGCATACCGATCCATGATTTTTTGCTGCAAGCCTGTGGTGAGATTAAATGCACTCGCAATGATTCGACTGTTCTGCTGCGTGGTTTGGCAAGCACTTAACAACATAAAACACAGCAACATCCAAAATAATTTCAAACCACAATTCCTTCAAGATTCATACGCCCAATTCAAACCCAAGTTATTCAAAACATTTGGGTCTGTTTATTTATGAAATATAGCAACTTATTTTATCGTATAGCTTTGCCGTTGAGTTGAGCAATTTTATCATCTTCAGCCTATCATTTTTTCAGCAAATTGGGCGGGTAATTAAATGAATTATCAATCTTTTTTTAGATTTTAAATTGAACCTGTATAGACTATATGCTATCAATAAAGTGTAAGGCGCATAATCATAATTTCTGGAGTTACCCGCATGTCGTACCAAAATATTCTAGTCCCTGTAGATGGTTCACAAATTTCTTTTTCAGCGGTCAAACATGCAGCTGAAATTGCCAAAGTATTTAACAGCAAACTCACCCTAATTAGCCTTGTTGCGGAAGACCCATTTACCGATTCAGACTTTTACTATAATTATTCATCTGCCATTATGAAAGAATACTTTGTGCAAGCGACAGCTAATGCACAAAAGGCATTAAAAGAAGCAGATGAAATTGCGCAAGCGGTAGGTGTAAATGCAGAAACTCACGTGGTTGAGGGTTTAGTATCTGCTGAAGGTGTAATCAAAACTGCGAAAGAATTAAATGCCGATGTGATTGTGATGGGTTCACATGGTCGTAAAGGTTTCCAAAAATTATTGTTGGGTAGCTTTGCCACAGACGTATTACGCCATACAGAATTACCTGTGCTTGTAGTTAAAGCTTAATCACAAATTTAAACCGTAATTTTATCATAAATTTTAAATAAGGATTTGCCATGACAACTTATAAACACTTACTTGTTCCAGTAGATGAGTCGCCTATGTCTTATGCTGCAGCCGAACAAGCACTTTCATTGGCAAAAGATCTAAATTGCCCTGTCACCATTATGAGTGTAATTGCAGTTGATCCTTTTGTAGGTGTGGACTTCTACAAAGTTGCCCCTGCAATTACCGATTATTTCATGCAGGCTGAACAAAATGCACAAAATCGTTTGGCTGAAATTCAGCAATCTTTTAGCCGTGAAGGTATTTCGGTAGATACCAAAATTATCCGTGGTGTTGCAGCTTCAGAAGGGATTGTACAAATTGCCAATGAAATTGGTGCTGACCTGATTATTATGGGTTCGCATGGTCGTACTGGAGTGAAAAAGATGATGCTCGGTAGCGTTGCCCAAAACGTACTGACTCAGTCCCCTGTTCCTGTTTTGGTTGTTAAGGTTTAATTCAGTACTAACTGTGTTTTGCCCCCGTAAAAGACAAAATTAAAAAAATCCCGTTCGCCAGTGAACGGGATTTTTCTGGATAAACTTTTAAATTTTACTAAACTGCATATTCATACAGTTGGCTGAATTGAATATTCATTTCAGAGTAAAACTTAATTGACACGATGTGGTAAACGGAACATTTCATGCGTATCAGTATAAAAACTGCGACCATCTAAATTCAGTTCAATTTCCTGACCACATTCCAACAACACATGTTTTCCGACTTCGACCCATTTAAAACCATCACGGGTATTTTGCTTTTTCTTTGATGCCACCAAAGACACCATAATTTCACGACCATTCACTGCTTTCGCAAGCATTGTTTGCATTTTTTTCAATATTTACACCAATTCATTTATAACTTACAAATTAAGCTCAATTTAAATTTTGAGCATAGTTTTTTAATACAACAACATTCATCACACTTAATTTGCAGTGCATAGAAAATAAATGCAGTAAAGCATGATGATGAATAACTACGAGAGAATAGAGATATTTTTATTGTACAGGTTACATTGTAACATAGATTTAAAGTCTTTGCAGCATCAGCTACAAATTTGTAAAGATAAACTTAATAAACAAAAATTTCTTAATCTAACCTTAATCATTTTCGTCAGATAATCTCCCCAAACACAATGGATGGTGTTTGATCGCACAAGCCCTCTTCGGTGGGTTTTCTTATTAGGCTAAATAAATCACGAGAGCAACTACTATCTGTCTGACGTTTATCTTCTGATTTTTTTATCTACAAAAATTCAAAAATAAAAAGAGTATGGTTTTTTAACCGTACTCTTTGTGAGCGACCACGCTATCTATTAGCGCATGGTCACAAATTCTTCTGCAGCAGTTGGATGAATTGCAACAGTATTATCAAAGTCTTGCTTAGTCGCGCCCATTTTGACTGCGACTGCGAAACCTTGCAAAATTTCATCCATGCCATAGCCAATACCATGCACGCCCACGACTTTCTGTTCATCACCAACGCAGACCAATTTCATTTTAGACACTTGACGATGCTGAGTTACAGCCGTGTACATTGAGGTAAAAGAAGATTGATAGACTTTGACCTGATCTTGCCCAAACTGTTCAATGGCTTGCGCTTCACTTAAACCCACCGTACCAATAGGCGGATGACTAAAGACCACCGTGGCAACGTTTTGATAATCTAAATATTCATTTGGTTTGTGATTGAATAAGCGTTCCGACAATTTGCGTCCTGCGGCAACAGCAACTGGTGTCAGCTCAATTTTTCCAATAATATCGCCCACCGCATAAATACCCGTTTGGCTGGTATTTTGGAATTGATCTACAACAATATATCCCTTTTCATCAATCTGTACATTCGCAGCAGCCAAGTTCAATGCTTGTGTATTTGGTTTACGTCCAACCGCCCAAATTAAGCAATCGATCTCGTGCTGTGAACCATCTTCAAGGTGTAATAACAAAGACTGATCTGCTTGGCGCGTAACTTTCTTTGGAATGGCTTGAGTATGCACTTGGATATGTTCATCTCGCATACATTCAAGTAATGTTTCACCTAAAAATTGATCTAAACTACGCAGCGGGAATTGCTTACGAATAAACAATCCGACTTGTGAGCCTAACGCATTTAAAACTCCAGCCAGCTCTACAGCAATATAACCAGAACCAACAATTGCCGTGCGTTTTGGTAATTGTTGCAATTCAAAAAAACCGTTTGAATCAATACCTAGTTCCGCCCCTTCAATGTCTGGAAGTGTTGGCTCGGTGCCTGTCGCTATTAAAATGTGATCTGCAGTATATTGCTGCTGATTTACTTCAACTGTTTTTTGATCTACAAAATGAGCAAAGCCCTGAATCACATCAACTTTGTTTTTAGCTAAACCAGATTGATACGATGAGTGGATACGCTGAATATAAGCTTGACGATTTTGAATTAAGGTATTCCAATCATGTAGTTTTAATTCAGTGTTAAAACCATAATCTGGACCATATTTTTGAATGGCATCAGCGATTTGTGCTGAATACCACATCACTTTTTTAGGCACACACCCCACATTGACACAGGTCCCACCTAAATTTGCAGCTTCAATTAATGCACATTTTTTTCCATATTGCACCGCTCGATTGACCGATGCAATACCACCACTTCCCGCTCCAATTACCAAATAGTCATAATGTTTAACCATTTCATGCCTCAAATTTTCGTGATTTTTGATAAACATCTGCATAAATTAAGCGCAGAAAAAAAGTGATTTTCATCAAAACTAACACATAAAACTGCATTTCCCAAGTCAGCCGAGCTGACTAACTCCACAAAATCGAGACACTGTCATTCAACTCATTTCACTGGTTATAAAAATGACTATACTCTTAAATTTTATGCTTGTAAGCGTTAAAACAAAACTTTAATTTTTTAATCTTTGGGTCAATGTAAAGCTGCTTTTTTACGTTCTGATCTGTAGCTAAATCACTTTCGGCTGTTCCCCACATCAACCGATACATCAAGCCCCAAGCATGTTGTATGAACTCGCACCCATCAATACTAAAGCAGAAATTCTTGCTTCAAGATTTAGAGAACTATTCTGCAAATGAAGGCAAACATATTATTTGTGAAGAATATGGAGCAAATTTACAAACTTAGATAAACGCTGATTGGACTAAAAAATTGTAAACTCTAAAATCGACATTTAATGAAAAATTACTTGCTCAATTAAACAAAATTAATACCTACTATAGTAAGGTTTATCAACTTCGCTGTGACTAAGCTAAATTTGTTTTTAATATATTCCAGCCACAAAAAAGCCATTTCAACGAATGGATGAAATGGCTTTTAATTTTATAGTTTAAACCCCTAACATACTATTTAAGGTCTCAACCACGTTTTTAGATTTCACTACAGACTGCAAACTTAGCAATGCAGCTTGTACTTGACTACGCTGTGGCTCTGCCAAGGTGTACCAACGTGACAATACTTGCAATAAACGCGAACCTACAATTGGGTTTTTGTCGTCCAAATATTTGGTTAAGTCAATAAAATGCTGAACACCGAAACTCCATGTATTCACAGGGTTGCTATTTAAACCTCCACTGACTGAACGAATACGGTTTGGTGTGCCCAAATCATAATCAGGATGCGCAGTTAATGCCTGAATGGTTTCAGCAGTCGCTTTAGGATGTGAAGCTTGAACCATAAACCACTGATCAAGTGCCAAAGCTTCATTTTTAAAACGTGAATAAAAATCTTCCAAAGTAGCTTTGGCCTGCGGTGCATCATTCCATACCAAGACACGCAATGCCCCTAAACGCTCAGACATATTTCGAGTGGTATGGTATTGCTGCTGTGCCAGCTCAAACGCTTCGGCATCGCCCTGACGTGCCATTAATGCCAACATGATATTTTTTAACGCACGTACACCCATCGCTTGAGAGAAATCTAACTGCATGTCTGGATCAAGACTTAAATAGGTTTCTTTGCAGAGTGCACCAAGTTCCCGAGCTAATGTATCTAACAATGCATTGCGTTGTTGCTGATTTTTTTCAGGTTGATAATTTTGATCTATGCGGCTGCCCAAATAGCTTTCGGAAGGCACATCAAAAATACGCGATGCCAACAAAGGATCTTTTTCAATTAAAGCAGGTATTGTATTTTTCATGGCTTGCAAATAAGTATCTGCCGCATGTTCTTCCAATAAAATACGTTCCAATAGCGTCTGAGTCGCCTGCCACTGGTTAAAGCCATTGGTTTCGTGCTGCATTAAAAATGCCAATTCATCATTAGAATAGTTAAATTCTAAATTCACAGGTGCAGAAAAATTACGCAATAAAGAAACAACGGGATGTGATGTTACACCACTAAATTCAATACTTGCTTGCCCCTGATCAAACAAATACACGCCATCTTTCACTGAATTTTCAACCAAAGCGTCAGACTGCAAAATAAATTGTTCGCCTGTTTCAGCATTGAACAGTGCCAGTGCAACAGGAATAGGCAGTGCTTTTAAATTTGGATATTTGGCATTACTTTTCAGGCTTTGTTTTAAATTTAAGCGATAAACCTGTGTAGTCGCATCGTATTCGCCCTGCACTTCAAGTTTTGGTGTGCCAGGTTGATTGTACCAAGTCAGGAAATTAGATAAATCGACACCTGAACCTGCGCTTAAAGCATTGACCCAATCTTCAACCGTCACTGCTTGTCCATCATGACGACGGAAATACTCATCACTGCCTTTACGGAATTTTTCTTTACCAAGTAAAGTTGACATCATGCGGTTAATTTCCGCACCTTTTTCATATACTGTTGCGGTATAAAAGTTATTAATTTCTACAAAATGATCTGGACGTGGTGGGTGCGATAACGGGCCAGAATCTTCAGGGAATTGATGTGCTTTGAGTACCGCCACATCATCAATACGCTGTACTGCGGCAGACTGTAAATCTTCAGAGAAAGATTGGTCACGGAATACCGTTAAACCTTCTTTTAAACATAACTGGAACCAATCGCGGCAAGTAATACGATTACCTGTCCAATTATGAAAATATTCATGCGCAATCACGGATTGTACGCGCATAATTGCGGCATCGGTGGTGTATTCTTCATCGGCCAATACACATGACGTATTGAAAATATTCAGACCTTTATTTTCCATTGCGCCCATATTGAAGGCACTGGTCGCCACAATCATATAATTGTCTAAGTCATACGCCAGACCGTAGTGTTCTTCGTCCCAACGCATAGAATGTTTTAACGCTTGCATGGCAATTTTGCATTTTGGAATGTCTTTTTCTTCAGCATAGATTTCCAGTGCTACATTACGTCCTTCAGATGTCACGTAATGGTCTTTCATGACTGCCAAATCACCAATCACACAAGCAAATAAATAGCTTGGCTTTTTGGTCGGGTCTTGCCAAATCGCATAATGGCGACCTTCACCTGCTTCGCCTGTTTCTAACAAATTACCATTTGCCAACAGCACAGGATATTTTTTATCGGCTTCGACACGTGTGGTAAATACCGATAATACGTCAGGACGGTCAGGATAGAAGGTAATTTTACGGAAACCCTCAGGCTCATTTTGGGTAACGAATAAATCAGAACTTGCCTGATACAAGCCTTCAAGTTGAGTATTACTTTCAGGATGAATAATCACGATGGTTTCTAACGTGACTTGATCGGGTGCATTTGCAATGCGGAGTTGCTCACTATCTAATTGATAGTCGCTTTCTGATAATTCAGTTCCATTCAAAATAATGGATTTTAGTTCTAAATCACGCCCCAATAACACCAAATCGCCTGCAGTCTGACGCTGCATTTTCAATGTTGCACCCACTTGGGTATAATCTGCATAGACTTGAATATCTAGCTCTATAGCATCCACCAAGAATGAAGGTTTTTGATAGTCTTTTAAATAGATAGTTTGGTTGGCTTCAACCATAGGATTTGCTGCAATATTCATCTTGTCCTCATTCTTTGTGGCGATGCGCTTGTTTTGGTGAAGTTGTAATGATCATACGACAACTTTCAGCATCTGTCTGCGCACAATCTATTTCAATCTTCATTAACACTGCTGATTGATATGGGCGCTCAACCCAAGCTTTTCAATCCTATCTGGATTAATCGTGTACAAGTAACATAAAAGCAGACTGTTTAAATCACTACCTATATTTCTATTGCCTGTAAATTTATTATTTTGAAATGCGATTTCTCTTCAAATACTGCCAACACATACGAATTTTGATGATGATCAAAAGCACAGAAGCTTCCACTTTTCAGTACACAAGCCATGTATAATGCCATATCACCATTTACTTGAGCTTCTATTTCACAATGCTACAAATTCTGCAAAAACAATTAGATGAAAGCACATTATGCCCTTTGTGTCAGGCATCTATGTATTGGGTAGAAGCAGAACAATATGAGCAGGAATTAAATTTTCACCATTGTAGCCATTGTGAACATCGCATCTTTCAAAATAGCCAACAACAAAACTGTCATTGCGCAAGTTGCACCCAGCAACGCAAAAAAATCATGGCGGAAACCCGCTTACAAGAACAACAAAAATTAAAAAAACAGGATGCACCTGAACGCGAATTAAATCAACTGCGTTTTATAGATAAATTATTTTTATTGAGTATTTTAGATCAGCATGCACAGGAACATATCCCACATGAAGAATTTATAGATTGGGAAAAAATCAAGTATTTGAATATTACGCCCAACTATTTTTTTCAGCACGGTATGATCAAACATTTGCTAAAAGAGCAAATATTAATTGCCAAAGATTTTGCCGAAAATGCCCAGCAATATTACATCAACGTCCGTTTAGATGGTTATTCTGAACCAAGTTTATTCAGCATAGCACAACAATTACGCTATTGGTTTTATGAAAATCTAAGCATGGGTACACCGTTCAAAACGGCAGATGAAGTCAAAGATGCGCTGTATTTATTGCTATATCAAGAAATTGTGCAGTTTATGCAATTTTATTGTCGAACTTGGGGCCTACAAATTGCGGGCAACCATAGTTTTCAGAACTTTTGCTACCGACTTTTAGATGTCTTGGCGGTTGGGCAAATTTATTACTTAGTGCAAACAGCTTTGGAATATTTATACCAACAAAAAGCACTCAAACCACGCAATGAAAACTTTATTAATACCAATTTACTCAAAAAGACTGTGCAGCAATATCGAGAACGGTCAGTGGCTGAAAAATGGGAAACTACTACCCTGCCACGCCCGCCTAATTTACCTTTAAGCTATATGAGCGAAATTTTATTCTTTCGCTTTTTGGGTTATGACGAACGAATTTTCTTTCAACCTGTGTGGCGTTCTTGGCGAAAAATTGAAGCACGGCTTAAATTTTATTCACTCAAACGCTGTATGAACTGCGGATCGGATGAACTGACTGTCGATTATGACGCAGAAAATTATGTGTCCTTATTTTGTCGCAATTGTAAACATCAAGATCATTATTTCACTCAATAATTTTTTTGGTGGAGATGATGGTTACACCGTATCACTGCCCAAACCACTCAACTGTGGCTTAAGTTCAACATAAGACTCACAGCGGATCACAATTTTTCGATGTGAAAAGTAGCTCATCCATTTTACGGTTCAGGGCTAAATTAAGTACTGTTTCGGATAGAATTTTATCTTCTAATTCACAAATACACACTATGTCCCCACCATATTTATTTCCGCGCTTGCATCCTTATTTTTAAATCCGCAAGGCAAACTAAAGTATCACTATCTATGCTGTTTTGAATATTACTCAACATTAGATAATATTTTAATAAAAAATAAGGGCTGAATGATCAGCCCTTATTTTAGCTTGCTTACTACTCAACACTCAAACAAATCATAGATTAGCTCTTGTGTTTGCTTTTCCCAACTTAGGTCAACTGAGCAGCAGCAATTTTCTTAGTGTCTACTTTCGCAGCAGCGTCTGTATAGCTTTCCATCTGGTCAAAGTTCAAGTACTTGTAGATGTCAGCAGACATGCTATCGATTTGAGAAGCGTACTGTTGGTATTCTTCTGGTGTTGGTAGCTTACCAAGTACAGCAGCAACAGATGCAAGCTCAGCAGAAGCTAAGTAAACGTTCGCACCTTGACCTAAACGGTTCGGGAAGTTACGTGTAGAAGTAGATACTACAGTTGTGTTCGGTGCTACACGCGCTTGGTTACCCATACATAATGAACAACCTGGCATTTCTGTACGCGCACCCGCTTTACCATAAGTGTTGTAGAAGCCTTCTTCCATAAGTTGACGCTCGTCCATACGAGTTGGCGGCGCTAACCATAGACGAGTAGATAAAGAACCACCAGGAACTTTGTCTAATAACTTACCAGCAGCACGGAAGTGACCGATGTTTGTCATACAAGAACCGATGAACACTTCGTCAATTTTGTCGCCTTGAACGTCAGAAAGAAGTTTTGCATCATCTGGGTCGTTCGGGCAGCAAAGGATTGGTTCTTTGATGTCAGCAAGGTCAATTTCATACACTTTCGTGTATTCAGCGTCTGCATCAGCTTTAAGAAGTGATGGGTTCGCTAACCATTTTTCCATGTTCTCAACACGACGAGCCATAGTACGCGCATCGCCATAACCTTCAGAAATCATCCACTTAAGCATAGTGATGTTTGAACGAAGGTATTCAGCAACTTTCTCTTCAGAAAGTGTGATAGAACAACCAGCAGCTGAACGTTCAGCAGAAGCATCAGATAATTCAAATGCTTGCTCAACAGTCAAGTCAGTTTCCATTTCTGTTAAGTCGATTTCTAAGATACGACCAGAGAAGATGTTTTTCTTACCTTTCTTCTCTACAGTTAAGTCACCTTCTTTAATTGCGTAGTAAGGAATCGCATGTACAAGGTCACGAAGCGTGATACCAGGCTGCATTTTACCTTTGAACTTCACAAGTACAGACTCTGGCATGTCTAGTGGCATAACACCAGTTGCTGCAGCAAACGCTACAAGACCAGAACCTGCTGGGAATGAAATACCAATTGGGAAACGAGTATGCGAGTCACCACCAGTACCTACTGTATCTGGAAGAAGCATACGGTTTAACCAAGAGTGGATAATACCGTCACCTGGACGTAAAGAAACACCACCACGGTTCATGATGAAGTCAGGAAGCGAGTGTTGCATTTGTACGTCAACTGGTTTTGGATACGCAGCTGTGTGACAGAAAGATTGCATAACGAGGTCTGCAGAGAAACCTAAGCATGCTAAGTCTTTTAATTCGTCACGAGTCATTGGACCTGTTGTATCTTGAGAACCAACAGTAGTCATCTTAGGTTCGCAGTAAGTACCTGGACGAACACCTTGACCTTCTGGAAGACCACAAGCGCGACCTACCATTTTTTGAGCTTGAGTGAAGCCTTTACCAGAGTCAGCAGGTTGTACTGGAGTACGGAACAAAGTAGATGGTGCAAGACCTAAAGCTTCACGCGCTTTAGTTGTCAAACCACGACCAACGATCAAGTTAATACGACCACCCGCACGTACTTCGTCTAGAAGCACTGGAGTTTTAAGTTCAGATTCAGCGATTTGTGCGCCGTCTTTGAACGCTGTTACTTTAGCAGCAGCATGGTCGATTTTAAGCGTGATTTCATCACCCATGTTCATGTTAGAAACATCGATCTCAACAGGTAACGCACCCGCATCTTCCATTGTGTTAAAGAAGATTGGCGCAATTTTACCGCCTAAGCAGTAACCGCCTTCTTTTTTGTTTGGAATGTGTGGAATTTCGTCACCGAAGAACCAAAGTACAGAGTTTGTTGCAGATTTACGGCTTGAACCTGTACCTACAACGTCACCGACGTAAGCAACTTGGTTGCCTTTGGCGATCAATTCTTTGATTTGGCTTAATGGACCAACTTCACCAGGAACTTCTGGGTTGATGCCATCACGTACGTTTTTCAACATTGCATTTGCGTGCAATGGAATGTCTGGACGGCTCCATGCGTCTTGTGCAGGTGACAAGTCGTCAGTGTTGGTTTCGCCAGTAACTTTGAAGACTGTAAGTTTGATTTCTTCAGGAACATCTGGACGCGATGTGAACCACTCAGCATCAGCCCAAGATTGTAAAACTGCTTTCGCGTTTTCGTTACCTGCTTTTGCTTTGTCTGCTACGTCATGGAACGCGTCAAATACAAGCAAAGTTTTTTTCAATGCTTCAGCTGCTAAGCCACCTAATTCAGCATTGTCTAAAAGGTCTACTAAAGGTGCTACGTTATAACCACCAAGCATTGTGCCTAGTAAGTAAACAGCACGCTCTTTAGAAACGAGTGGAGAGGTTGCTTCACCTTTTGCTACAGCAGCTAAGAAAGCAGCTTTAACGTATGCCGCTTGGTCAACACCTGCAGGCACACGGTTTTCAAGCAAATCAACCAAGTAAGCTTCTTCGCCTGCTGGTGGATTTTTTAATAATTCAACTAATGCAGCAGTTTGAGCATCATCAAGTGGCTTCGGTGGGACTCCGAGTGCGGCACGTTCTTCAACGTGTTGGCGGTAAGCTTCTAGCACGGTGTTATTCCTCTTTTTTAAAAAATTATTTGTGAATTCCTGCTTTTAAAGCATCACAAACAATATGGACTGCAAAATTTTACTAAACTTCCGGTTAAAAGTTAATGCAACTAGAGTGTTTCTTTGTGATGCCCATTATTTTATAACTAAATGATGCGCATATTTTCAATTTACAGGTAAAACATGTCTTAATTTTAACTTTTTCGGTATTTACACTAACTTTTCACCTAAAGTTTAACGCGTAAAAAAGGCAACACTCATGTTGCCTGTTCTAATTAATGAATGATATTCCACCTTAGTGTACTGTTGTGGCTTGAAGATAGTGCTGTAATTGTTCACGACTACCTTCAAACTTGACTTGAATTTCATCTTCATGCAGCATGCAATGTTCTGCGCTGGTAAATGTAATTTGAACTTGATATATCTTTGCAAGTGCATCAATTTGCTGACGTAAGTATACCCGATCACCTAAACTCAACACATAATAACTGCCGCCAATCACCGCGACACCTTATTCATCTTCTAAGAGCAAATCTGCATTATGCAGGTAAGCAACTACTTCCATTATGCGCTCCTACTGTTGTTGTTATTTAATTATTCATGAAAAAGATAAGCTTTACTAGTTTTAAGATTTAGATCTTGTCACAATTTATTTGTTATTTATTGTGTTTTAGACATTTGATTAACTTAGGCTATTTATCAGTAAAAAATAGTAAAAACTTCAAAACATTTTCAATTTTATTTCACAAAAAAAACCGTTCCTTTAGAACGGTTTGTAATTAGGCATTTTATCATGCGGTGTCGCAATACATTTTTCGGTAAATTTAGCACGGACTTTTTCACGTGCCGCATCAACATCAGCATTAATTTCTTCAATTGGTAATGCATAGACTTGCGCAATAATCTCTAAGATAAAATTACGGGTAATGTCATCTTCAATTTTATTGGCATGCTCTATGGCACTTTCTTTTTCAATCGCATTTTGACGATCTAGCATAATGGTACGCGCTGCGTTGCCAACACTTCGACAATAGCCTTGCCATTGTTCTTCTGGGGTTAAGGGTTTCTTTTCTGCACAGCCCATTAATGCAAGCACTGCAGTCACCACCAAAATCTTTTTCATTGAAGCTCTCCTGTTGTGCTTATGATAATCAAAAGTTGGCATAAATACGCAACCAACCATACACAAGTTTGAAAAATGCGCTCGAGTTGAATACATTTTAAAGTAAGGTTGCTTTTAGAAACGCCAGTTATAGAAAATATCCACAGCGCGTTCTAAAGCTTGGCTTGCTTCCAAATACAATCGTTTGTTCATTTGATAACGCAAAGTCAATTTATTGACAGGTGTGAAAACCCCTACACCGTAACGGATAAACAAGTCTGGGGTGATATAACCCGTCAAACTGACTTGGGTATCATCTCCTGTACCCTGAGCATCAAGCGCCAAACCACTTAAACCGAAAGTACGCCCAATTTGATTGGTCAAAGCACGTGTACCCCCTAAGCCCATACTAATACCAGCCGCGGCAATGGTATTATTGACGTCTGACTTAAAGCTTTCGGTCTGACTCAAGCCACTGGTACCTTCATTAATACGACCTGTAATCAAGGCATTTAATGCTTCTTGTTCAGATAAGCCTGCATCGTTATACACCTGAATATTCGGACTACTGGCTGTGCCTGTGACTCTAAAGCCGACCATACTGCCCTGCACGTTTTTATTGGCATCCATGTCTAAAGTTGGGTTAGAAATTGGGCCATTAAAACGCGCAATTGCACGGTTCAAATCCAGACTTTGTCCATAGGCTTCAATTTTCACACGTTGGCTTACCCCAATCGCACCATTGGCACGCATTGCAGTTTCTAAACCACGTTGGGATAAATACAAACGTCCAAGCAGTGGAATACGACTATTAAACCCTTGGAAAATAACCCGATCACCCAAATTCAGCTCAAGGTCGGCACGAATATCCCATGGACGAGCTGAACGCAACAATGCCAGCTGATCTTGTCCCTCATGCACCACACGCACATCCGAAGATACGTTGATCACAGGTGAAGAAACTTCAGGCATAGAAATCAAAGCTCGAGGTACATCCACACGCCCTTTTAAATTCAGTTTTTTCTGGAAAGGTAAAACATCTAACGATACATCTGGCGTAACCGTTGCAGTAATCAGTGGTGCTTGACGAATCAATAAATCTTTACCGTTTAGATTTAACTGAATTCGTGGCTCATTTTTCCAATCTACATTGCCCGTTAAACGGCCAACACCACCACCACTGTTAAATGCACCATTAATACTTGCCTGATCTTGGCGTATAGATGAATAAAGCTGCACATGGGTCAGATTTACAGGTAAAGAAATCATGCTGATCACACCATCTTTCAGGCGCATTTCACCTGTGAGCAATGGTGATGTTAAAGTCCCGTTGACTTTCCCTGCAAAAGACAAAGTCCCTCCCATTGTGCGCACATCGGCAATAAACGGTTTAAAAACTTTGAGCTGTACCTGATCAAAGGCAATTTCACCGCGCATTGGCATATTTTTAGCGTAAGGATCAATTAGTACATTTGCATAACCCGTACCAATTTCAGGCGTTTTCACATCTACACGCAATTTCAACCCTTCGGCAATGCTTTTTGCGACCACAGCCACTTGTTCATAGCGCAAGGTAGAGCCAATATCTTGCGGATCGTCCCCAGCAAGTCCAATGACGCCATCACGCGTTACCAAATGAGCATCAATTTTTGGCTTTTGACCTTTTGCCCATGCCGCTTTGGCATATCCATTGACCTTACCTGTAATCGCCAAACCTTCAGGCATAAATGCAGAAAAGTCATTTAAGTCTAAGTTTTGAGTTACAAATGAAGCATTGGCTTTGGTTTTACTCACGCGAATAGGTTGATCAAAACACAATTGACTTTGCTGACTCATCCAGCAATGCGAACCGACATACAGCTCATTAGTTTTATGTTGATAAATGACGGCTGCGTTTTGGCGCTGCGCCAAATGGGTTCTTAAAGAGTCAAAGTCCCCTTTCTGTATTTGTCCTAGCCAATCGTTTTGTGCATTTAAACCACCTGCCAATTGCACATAAAACTTACTCAGCTTATTTTCAGCTTCAAGTTTTAAAATATGCGCCTGACGTGTACCTGCTAAAGAAATTTGCCCGTGATCAATGCCACGGTTACCACTGCGTAAATTTTCAATGGATGCCTTCATCAGTGTTGGTGTATTTTCTGAAGTTGGCAACTCACCTTGTAGGCGCAATTTACGCACACTAAAAACATTATTTAAACTAAATTGATCAACTGCAAGATTGGCAGTGGCTTGTAAGCGTGGCTGCGACTGTACATTGATATAGCCATAAGCTCGCCCACGCAAACCCGAATAGATTTCATATAAAGCAGGCGCATTGACTTTAATACGCAGATTTTGTGCATTCCCCGTTGCTTGTAACTGATTTTTGGCATACGACAAAAATAGATTATTGGCTTCAAACTGTTGCGGTAAAAAGCCTTTTTGATTGGCATCAATCAACATGGCTAAATTACCCGTACCTCGTACAGGTTTATTATTGAGCATACCTGCCAAATTCAGACGTTCAATGTTGATCCGTTTTTGTGTGTCTGACCAAATACCTTTGGTGCGAATGTTGCCCGATAATTCACCACGTACACTCGACGCAAAATAGTGCGGCTTAAAGCGAATTAAAGAGGCGTTTAAATTCCAACTCACACCCTGATTCAAATGCAGCAAACCATCCGCGACAATTTGTCCTGCAACCCCATTGTGTCGCAAGTCGGTAATTTTAATTAGTTCAGGTGTACCTGATAATTTTAGTTTTAAATGTCCTTTACTGCCTTGAATGGCACTGGCATTTAAGCCACCATCGTAATTTACAGCAAAACTTTTAAAGCCACCGCCAGCTTTGATATCATGGAATAATAAAGCGATGGTGCTTTGCCCAGTTAAGTGTACGTTTTCATTTTGGTTGACCAAACGCCCTGTCAAATTAATATCTTTCAAATGAATAATTTGCTGATTCGGCAATGCAAAACCATTGGCTTTAAACTGCCCATTCAACACATTAACAGGTGCTGTGGTGCTAATGCTTTGTGGATTAAAGTTTTTTGCAGCCAATACTGCATTCCATTTCAACTGACGTTTAGCGGTTGGCAAATCTATTACGGCGCTGCCTGCCAAATGACTATCTGCGGTATCAAATTTAAAATTGGGAATATTTAAGCGATTATTTTTTAAATTCAGTTTGGCTTGGTACATACCTGCAGGTAACATGGTTTTTTCATGCGTGCTGACTTTAGTCGCCACAAAAATATCTTGCTGACCTTCTACTAAGGCCAATTGCACATCACCCGATTCACTTTTTAACCAACCCACATACGGCACTGCACGGTCAATATTATTCCAACGCACATCCAATACCATTGGACTCGCCGCTTTACCTTGTGTAGGATTTTGGTCTAGTTTTAAGTTCCATGTTTCAAATCGGTCAAAATCAACTTGTGCAGTTAAATGTGTACCTTTTTCCAAATGACCTTTAGAAGTCAAATTGGCATCTAAACTTGACGGTAAAAAGTCTTTGACCACTTGAGGAATTATTGGATCTCTAGGATTAATTTTATCCAAACGCCCTGTTAAATCCCAACTCACTTTTTGATCCCAACTGACGATACCAGCCAAATTAGCTGCACCTTGCATGAGTTGTGCATTTAAATTACTGATATTCAGTTGATGAACTAAATCGGTATACATCAAACCTGTATATTGACCTTTAGGAATGTTTTTACCACTCAAATCCGTATTGACATCAATATCTAAACGGTTAATGTCGCCTTTAAATTTGGCTGCGCCCGCTTGAGTAAAAAGTTCCTGCTCGGTCAAAATCGGCCAACGGTAGTCTTTAAATTGTAACTCACCAAACATGGGCACTTGTTTGCGCATAGGGTGCAACACTACCCATCCTGTGAGCAAGTCAGGCGTATTTGTTGCAACACCTGCCTGAACTGTATCGAGCGTGCCTTTGCCAACCACTTTAATATCGTGAATATTTAAGCTGTTATGTAAAGATGGAATATTTAAAACCCCCACCACATTAAGCGGATATTTACCCTCAAACTTCATATTGCCTGTGGCATTACGTACATTCAAATACTCCATATCCATCTTGGAGTCTTCAAATTTAAGCTCTGTGCCCGACCATAATGCATTGTTTAAATGAATATCGTAAAAATCGACCTGAGTTCCAGAAGCGGTTTGAATCAATAAATGATCGACATCGGCAGTATCTAAACGCAAAACAAAGGGTAAACGGATTTCATTGAATTTGAATGAATCATCACTCGGTGGGCCTTTTGGATAAATCCGCAGATTACGCACATCGGCACGGTTAAGATGGATTTCTTTATCTAGTATGGCACGCCAACCAAGAATGACATCGGCACGGTCAATTTTGACATCAACAGGTTTTAAGCTGACGATGATATTGCGCAAAATAATCCCGCGCCATAAATTACCGCCTTCATATTCATATTGAATAATTTCTTGGCGCTGCAATACACTATCCAATAAGAACTTTGAGCCACGGTCTGTTGAGAACATCAACACCAAAGCGGACACCAATAACACCAGCATCAACAGCAGTGACAGTAAAACACTCCTGAGTATTCGACGCTTTTTAGGTGGCGTTACTGGGATTTCTGGTTGCTGTTCAACTTCAGCCATAATGTTCTCTAAGTCTTAAATTTATAGTTGAGAGCCAATAAAGAAATGTAAACGGATTGGATGATTGTCATCTGAAATGCCAGAAGCCACATCTATCCGAATTGGACCAATCGGTGATGCCCAACGTACCCCTAAACCTACGCTATATTCGGTGTCGTTGCTAAAGTCTTTATCGTAAGCATTACCAAAATCACTAAATACGGCTGCGCGCCAACCCTCTTTAAATTGATAGTTATATTCTAATGAACCCACTGCCAAAGCCTGACCACCAATTTTAAAGCCTTCGATTTGTGGTGATAAAGACTTATAGTCAAAGCCACGTAAAGACTGGTCGCCACCGGTAAAATAACGCAAGTTATACGGCACTTTATTAAAATCTTCGGTGTAGATATAACCTAAGTCACTGCGCCCGACAAACTGATGGTCGTCATTTTCACCAAATGAATATATAAAACGCCAACCTGCATTCAGAATGGCTAAATCTGCATCACTGAGCAGTGATTCACTTCCTAGTTCTACTTTATAAATTTGACGGAAACCTTTGCTTGGATTAACACGACGGTTGCTGTCGGTACGTGAAACTTCATAGCCAAGCAATAACGATTGTTGCTCGACATCCCCATTGGCAATAAACGCATCAGGTTTAGTTAAAAACACAGTGCCATCTTCGGTCAAGCGATCTAGTCGATAACGTAAACCAAAAGTATGTTGCCAACTGCCCATTGGTTTTTTAATCACACGGTCAACACCTGCAACCGCAGATTCAATCATCAAGCCGCCACCTTGTGCAACATCGTCACGTTCTTCACGCTCATAACCGCCAACCAACGCAACATAATCATTCAGTGGATGGTTATAAGGAATGTTATAGCGTCCATCAATAGCTTGACGAATTTGCGAAAGCTCCAAGTTAGCATCAAAAGAGTGACCACGTTTATTGACAATGGCACGGCGATATTGCCCACGCAAACGCACGCCTGTGTCAGTTCCAAAACCTGCACCGACTTCGGCACTATTTAAGCGGTCTGCATTTAAAGTCACAATCACAGGAATTTTTTTGTCGATACGTGCCTGTTGTTTTAAGCGTTCTTCTTCCGATTGTTTATCTTCTTGCTGTGCTTGTAGTATGCGCAATTTATCGTTGCTAGTACCTTCTTCTGTGCCTGCAAACTCAGCCTCATTCACCACAGATTGTGTCACTTCCTGAGATGATACCACCCGTTTTTGATCGGCTGCTGTGGCCTCGTAAACTGAGAGTTTTTGTTGATCAACCAAAGCCTGAATATCAGGCGGTAATTCCAAAGGATGCTCTACAGGATCAGGACGAATTGTATCCACCAAGGTGTAGTTAAAATAACGCGAGTTAGTGAGATTATTGGCCAAACCATTCACACGCCAAAAAGTATAATCGGCATTGTCCTGCCAAGTGACCAAACTTTGCAGAATATCCATATCCAAAGGGAATTCTTTGTTTGGATCGCTCATACGAAATTCGACGTTACCGAGTTTATAACGTTCACCTGTTTCGTAACGTAAATTGATATCGGCTGTATTTTGAGGTTGAGCGACTTTCACGTCATGCAGACGCCAGTAACTATCAAAATAACCGTTATCTGAAGCCGCATCGGTAATACGTTTTTTGGTTTGTTCATACAAACCATGATTAAACACATCATCTACTTCTTGATCAGGCAAGACACCAATAACCTGAAATTGTGCCTCGTATTGTCCTTCGCCTGTAAATTCAATATTTTGCTGTTTAATCGTCACAGGTGGATTTGGCACAACATGCACTCGCACGCGGCTTTCGCTGAGTTTTTCAAACTTAAACTCGGCATTATAAAAACCCACCGCTTGCGCAGCCTGATTTGACAGCGTACGCAATTGTGGCAATGCAGATGGAAAATCTGCAAAAGATTCCTGGGTAAAACTGGACAATTTAGCCTTAATATTGGCACTTAACTGATCTACCGCTGTACGATAAGCATTGGGCGACACTTCTCCAATTGAGTCTTGTGTACCATTAGCGCTATTTGCGGTAATGACTACATCAGCACTAATACGCGGCACTTTGGCTGTGTTTAGCTCACGCGGTGGACGGACTTTATACAATAAACGTCTGAAAAAACCGGGTTTATCGGCATTTTCGACCTGCGTCATCCAACCCAATTCAGTCAAGGTGTCTGAGGGATTGGCTTCCACTACAAAATTTCTGTCTGCCTGAATGCTTGTCATGAGTTGATCAATATTTACAGGCGCTTGATCAATTTGTAGCACCTCCTGCTGTGTCGCATCTTGCACCAATGTTTCAGGCTCTTGACCATTGCGGTCTAGCATCGCTTCTTGTTTAGCTTGTTGGGCTACTTGAAAAATTTCATTGGCAAGTTGCTGATCTACAGGTGCAATGGGTAAATCTTCTAAGTCTTCAAACTCGATAGGCTGAAATTCAGCAAAAGATGCCCCTGCCTGTTGTTGCTGTTTCAGCATTTCTAGACTATTAAATTCAGGCGTTTGTGTTTGCTCTAAAGCTTCTTCAATTTTTTGCAGATCTTCGGCACTGTCTTTTCCTTGTGCTGCAGCCAATTGTTTAATTTCTTCCGCTAAATTTTGTGCTTCTTCAGCAGTTGGAGTCTGCAGTAATGTACGATTTTCAGCGAGTTGGGTGTTGGAGTTAGGTACCTTAAGACTTTCTGCAAAACTTGAAGATGCAACTAAACCTAAAAACAGACTTAATCCGAGCTTTTTCGGCATATTCCAGCATAAAATGGCATGCATACTGGAACACAGTACTGATTTTTTAAAGTTTGTATTTACAAGCATAAAAAAACTCTAAACTGATTTAATTTTTATGGAAAAACCCCAATCAACCCGCGTATAAACACCAATTTATTTGATTTTTTCATCAGTGACAAGACTTGAAACATCATACATGATTTTCTGTACAATTATATCAAGCGGTCACATTTCTTAATAAAACTAAACGAAGTTAATCACGCATGAAAAAAAATGAACATTTGTTAAAGAGTCGTCGCTTTTTGCCGATGTTTCTCACCCAATTCTTTGGCGCACTCAATGATAACGTATATAAACAAGCGCTGCTTTTGGTCTTTACCTATGGATTGATTAGCCAGCAATCTGCAAATGTCAGCACCCTCAACAATTTGGCTGCCTTGCTGTTTATTTTGCCCTATTTCATTTTTTCTGCCACCGCAGGACAGCTGGCAGACAAGTATGAACGCGCCCAATTGGTACGTGCCATCAAATTGCTGGAAATTATCATCATGCTGATTGCGACTGCAGGTTTCTTGTTAGGAAGTTTGTGGTTGTTGCTGACTGCCCTTTTTCTAATGGGCGCACAATCGACCTTTTTTGGTCCAATTAAATACGCCATTTTGCCTGAAGTGCTAAAACCGCATGAACTGATGTCGGGGAATGCAATTTTCCAGTCAGGTACATCTATTGCAATTTTATTAGGGATGATTCTAGGCGGTGCAGTGATTTCAGTATCTGCAGGAAATTTAGTCTGGATTAGCTTAACTGTGGTGATTATTGCACTGATTGGTTATGTCTCAAGCCGTTTTGTACTGACGCAACGCGTTACAGCACCCGACATCCAAATTGACTGGAATTTTTTCCGTACCAGTTTTCAGACATTAAAATATGCCAAAAGCCTACCCATGATTTTTCTCATTTTATTGGGCAATTCTTGGTACTGGTTTTATGGGGCAACTTATTTAACCCAAATTCCCCAACTCACTCAACAAAATCTGCATGCCTCTGAAAACGTGGTGAGTTTACTACTGACGCTATTTTCTGTAGGTATTGGTGTAGGTTCTTTGCTGTGCCGTAAAATAGGCGGTACAGAGGTCAATATTAAAATGGTGCCTATTGGCGCAGTCGGTTTAACCATTTTTGCTTTTTATTTGGCGGGCGCATTGGCTTTTGTACCGGAAAAAACGGGGGCACTTTTGGGATTAAGCGAAGTCTTTCAGCAAGGGTGGAGCTATTATCATGTCATGTGCGCAGTCACTTTGCTGGGCATTAGTGGCGGTTTTTACATTGTACCCTTATATGCCATGATGCAAGCTTATTCCCCTCGTTCGCACCGTGCACGTGTGGTTGCTGCCAATAATATTCTCAACGCCATTTTTATGGTGTCATCTGCCATTTTTTCGATTTTAATTTTAAGCGTCTTAGAAATTGATTTAAAAGTTCTATTTAGTATTACTGCTGTTTTAAGTGCTGTTTTCACCCTTTGGCTCTTGTTAAAGCTCAAGCCAATGTTAGATACTGCACAAGACTCTTTGGAGGATTAATTTCATGCGTCATTACACAGGCATCGACAAGTTTATTCATTCATTTGACCAAGCCTTGCGTAGTTTAGTACCTGGCACAACTTCGGCTCAACGAGAAAACCCAGGCAATACGGTTGAAACAAAATTGGCAGTGAGTGAAGCACGTCATGTTGCAGGCTTAATGCGAGTAAACCATAGTGGCGAAGTCTGTGCGCAAGCCCTATATCACGGTCAGGCTTTAACTGCGAAATTGCCTAATGTACGTCGTGAAATGGAACAGGCAGCGATTGAAGAACAAGACCATTTAGCATGGTGCGAAGACCGCTTAAAAGAGTTAGACAGCCACACCAGTTTGCTTAATCCTGTATGGTATGGTTTATCTTTTGGGATGGGTGCAATAGCAGGTATTGCGGGCGATAAATACAGTTTAGGCTTTGTCGCAGAAACTGAACGTCAAGTGAGCCTGCATCTAGAACATCATATCAGCCAGTTACCCGAACAAGATGATCGTTCACGTAAAATTCTAGTCCAAATGAATGAAGATGAATTGCATCATCGCGATACGGCGCTCAAAGCAGGTGGTGTAGATTTGCCTGTACCTGTACGTTTGACCATGACTGCGATTTCCAAGCTCATGACCAAGACCAGTTATTATATTTAATGAATTGATAACACTTAAACGCTCACAATTGTGGGCGTTTTTTTATGTCATTGGAATAGAAAACATCTCGATTAAAACGATCAAAAAATAACAGAGAAAGAGCCGATCTTGACTTATCCCAAGATTTATCCGCAGATTTTGTGGATATTTTTTAAGTGCAAAGCCCTATAAATACAGAAAAATATTGTTTTTGATGGTTTTTCATACAAATATATCAGCAAGATATGACACGGTGATGTTAACCGAAACGAGATCACAGATCACAGCCAAAATTTAAAGATGTGTAGTACGAATCTACCCCTTTTATTGGCTGATTTATTCTTCACAACTCACAATTGGGTAGTCATGCTCTGGATGCACAAAAGCCTCATCTTGCCAAATATCCCACATTGGAATTTTAACATCTAAAGCCAGTGGCAGTTTTTTCGGATTGAATTGCATTTGAGCTAAATTTTCACCCCACGCAATAATATCAATATCCAGCGGAATATCATGCGATGGACGCACACGCCCTGCTGCAACTTCCAATTCTTTGAGGATGATATTCAGCTGCTCAAAGCTTAAACGGCTTTTTAGCAAACAAGCAGAATTCCAATAGTCTGCACCAATCCCATCACGGCATGGAATCAGATAAATATGCGAAAATTGCACTTCACCCAATGCAGCAATTTGCTGATAGGCACTTTTAAACTGACGTGGTGCTTCGCAGTTACTCGCCAAAGCGAGAGCAAAAATCGTTTCGGTGGCGTTCAAGACGAATTCCTACAGAATTGGCTTCTGGAATAATGGCAGGTTTGCGAATGGTGATGGTAATGGATTCAACTGCGGCAAAAGTCGTAAAAAGTGCATCCAATACCAATTGTGCTGCATGCTCAATCAATTTGGGTGCAGCCTGCTGAATCACTTGCGCTGAAATGCTGCAAATTTCTGCATAATTGAGCGTGTCTTGCAACTCATCTGAAGCTGCAGCTTGGCTTAAATTGGTGGCAATGATCAAATCCAACATGAGTGGTTGTTGAATTTGACGCTCCCATGCAAAACAGCCGACGACTGTTTCTACCTTTAAGCCTTCAATGATAATTGCATCCATGACCACACTCTATATTTCATTTAAAATCCTTCTATCTCCTTCTATTGAAAGGGATATTTGCCGTATTTTAAAGCCACGTAAAAATTATAAAAAAGATTGGTGGCTTTAAAATATGCAACCAGAAAGCTTGATTCGAACAATATGGATAATTAATGCTTTAACAACAAATTCGGATCAATGCTTTGTACCATCTGCAATCGTTGATCGGCATAAATATCGGTATAAGGTGCTAAAACGCGCATGAAACGGTCAAAGTACAGCATTTGCTTGAACAGTAAAGCAAAGTCACGCGGGAAACGAATCCCATGACGCTCACCCACAGCAAGCATATCAAGCATGATGTCATTTAAATCTGCAGGGTTAGAAGTCAGCAATTCTTGAGGATCAGCCAGCAATACGCCACTAAATAAACGCTCTAAATCTGCTGCCAAAACCTGAGTATCAATTTGTGTGTCAGTCATGCCCATTTTGAGCATATTTTCCGCCATAAGCGTGTAGTTGGTATTTTGCAAGGCATCCATAAAGGCCATACAAGCAGTCCACACTTCAGGATTTAGCTGTCCGACAATACCAAAATCAATAAAGCCGACACGTCCATCTTCAAGCAACATCAGGTTGCCTGCGTGTAAATCGGCATGGAAACTGTTACACATCATCAAACTACCGAACCATGTATTCATGGCAGTAATCAATACTTGCGATGGGTCGTTAGATACTTGTTTCACCACATCAAAATCGGTCAAAGGTACGCCATACAAACGCTGCATGGTCAATACGCGACGGGTGGAATATTGATGATAGACCTTAGGTGCAGTGGCTTTTTTGTTTTGGGTCACATTCAGATAATTAATAAAATCATCTAAGTTACGTGCTTCTTCAATAAAGTCGACTTCACGCACCATACGGGTTTTGATTTCTTCGACAATATCGGCCAATGACGCAAATTTGACTTTAGGCACAGCTTTTTCGAGCAGTTTGGTCGCCCAGTGCAAAACATTTAAATCGGTATAGAGAATGGTTTCTACACCTGGTTTTTGCACTTTAATCACCACATCTTCGCCACTCACCAATTTTGCAGCATGTACCTGTGCAATCGATGCTGATGCTAAAGGCTTTTCATCTATTGATGCAAATATTTCATCTAAATTACGCCCTGCAAATTCAGATGCCAATACCTGCTGCACATAACTAAACGGCAAAGTTGGGGTTTGATCTAAACAACCTTGAAATTCTTCGACATATTCACGTGGGAACAATGACGGCGTGCTGGCAATAAACTGCCCAAGTTTAATGTAAGTTGAACCTAAAGATTCAAATGTTTCGCGCATGAGTTTGGCATTACTTGGCTTTTCAGTGGCATATTTAATGCCTGCTTTGGCTGCCACTACGGCTGTTTCACCCATGCGAGCAACTGAACGTAAACCATCTAACCAGATATTATTTTTCATCATGTCTGAGTCATATTAAAGTAGTGTGAGTTTAACAAAAAATTGCCAAGTAAAAAGGCTATCTTGCCTGACAAACTGGACAGTTGTGATCTTGATCAAAAGACAATAAGCGTTGTTTCATGCTTAAACCATCCCATAGCAATAACTTTTGTTTCAGCGCGGTGTTGCCTAAACCCAAGTACAACAAAGCATGATGGGCTTGTAAACTAGCCATGACGTTGGGAGTGGTTGCCAATACGCCACTGTCTGCGCAGCGCAAACTTTCATTGGCATGCTGTTCTTTCGGGAACAGACACTCATAACACGCTGAGCCTCCTTCAACCATAAACATTTGCCCATGAAAACCAATGGCAGAAGCACTGAGTAAAGGCACATTCAATTGTCGGCAATATTGATTAACTAGAAAGCGGGTGCTGAAATTATCGCAACCATCTAAAACCAGATCTTGTTGGGCAATTAAAGTACCCGCATTTTTCGCATCTAACAGCGTGGTTAAACTAACAATTTCGATATAAGGGTTAATTTGCATTAGTCTTTTTGCAAGAATTTCAGCTTTATAAAAGCCTAAATCTGCCGAGGTATAAGCAATTTGTCGTTGTAAATTACTGGTTTCAATCACATCGGCATCAATTAGTGTGATTTTACCCACGCCTGCACGTGCTAGTAATTCTGCACTTAAACAGCCAATCCCGCCACAACCCACAATGAGTACGTTGGCAAGTTTTAATTTTTCTTGTGCTTCAATATCCCAGCCATCCAATAAAATTTGTCGGCTATACAAATGCATTTCTGCATCACTCAATTCTAACTGAGTATCGAATATGCTTTCCAAGAAAATGCCCTATGCTGCTAACCAAAACGTTAAGTATAACGGTTATTCAAAGCAAACCGTCATGCTGGTGGTTGAATTGTTGTGTATTTAAACAGATACGCAATGTGCAGCGACTTGCTCAAAAGTGCATCGCAAACCTACGTGATAAAGGGTATGTTGCATAAATATGTAAGCATCTGATTTAAATAAGTTTATTTTGGGTCGAAAAACAATCAAAACTTTTAAAATCACATAGTTATGAAATCTTTGAGCAACAAAGCCGTTCAGCATTGTCACTGCTTACTTCGGGTGCATACGAATTGCGCCATCTAAACGAATCACCTCACCATTTAAATAACTATTTTCAAAAATATGGCCTACCAAATGTGCAAATTCTTCGGGTTTTGCCAAACGTGGTGGAAATGGCACCATTTGCCCTAAAGCATCTTGTACTTGCTGTGGCAATGCTTTCAGCATCGGGGTTTCCATAATACCAGGTGCAATCGTCATGACCCGAATAGCTTCACGTGCCAGTTCACGTGCTAAAGGCAATGTCATTCCCACAATTGCACCTTTTGATGCACAATACGCGCTTTGTCCAATTTGCCCATCAAACGCAGCAACAGAAGCAGTATTTACAATCACGCCACGTTCTTCTTCATCGTCGACTAAGTCATATTTCGCCATAAGTTGTGCTGCAAAACGGATCATATTAAAACTGCCCGTGACATTAATATTCAGCACTTTTTGGAACATCGCCAAATCATGCAAACCATCACGTCCCAAGACTTTGGCAGATGGTGCAATGCCTGCACAATTCACCAAACCATTTAACTGTCCGTATTTATGCTCGATATGGTTAAAGAGCTGCTGTACTTGGTTTTCATCAGTTACATCTACAGCCACAAAATCTGCATTTTCGCCCAATTTCTGTTGAAGTTGCTGCCCAAGCTCCTGATTCATATCAACCAAAATGACTTTTGCACCTTGCGTAACCAAATATCGTGCGGTCGCAGCACCTAAACCCGATGCACCACCTGTGACGACACAGACTTTTCCTTGAATTTTCATTATATTTTCCTTATAAATTTTCAGTTTAATACAACTTAAGAATTAAATTAATCACGCACAAGCTAGAATACAATTTCCAAACTCTGCATCTACTATGATGGATCTGAACACTCAACTTGTAAATGGAATACCGCACCATCCCAACAATGCAACTCAGCTCGCGTACAGCAAAGCTACAATTGTAATTGCTTTAGTCCATAAGGCTTTCACGCTGTACAGCAACAAGGGCTATACATACGATTTTTAATGACGGCGGAACTCCTATAGAGCTGTTAAACGCCAATAAATCTCTAGTGTCTAATCTTCAATACGGCAATTGTGGATTGCACTAGCGAATGCCATGAATGATGAATTTTTTGCATGGACAGCCACGAAATTCGTCCTGACAGTTATCAACTCTTGTCAAAATGGATGCACCCAGCTGAGCATTTAAAAACTAAATTGGAGGATATTTTAAAAATTTTTAATTTGGTACTGGGTATTTTCTAGGTGAATTAAACGTGGTTGATGAATATGAAGTCTTAATCATTTAGACAAACGTCTTTTAATTTTAATGCATTAAAAAAATCCCCATGCGCTGAGCCATGAAATCAGTAAACCATAAATTTGCTTAGCGCCAGTTGAATGGTGAGAACTGAACGAATTAACCCAATAATTTAATATATCTGAAGCGAAGTACCAACGCACATTTAAAGCAGGAAGGCACTAGCTATCAGCAATAAAAAATGAATTCCGTAGAGCTATGGCAATTGAATTATTGAGCAAACTCAACAATCACTTCAAGAAATTAGCCGTCATTATGTAGCACCCGCACAAAACATTTGTTCAAAAAATACGGCTATATAGCCGTATTTTTGGTGAAAGTTAATTACTTTAAAAATTCATATTCAAACAATTTAGGCACTATTTCGTTGTTATAATACCGTTTAACCAATTCTTTTAAAGTTTTCAAACTACCATTTAATAATGGGTAGTCGTAAATATTTTTATCAGTTATTTGGTCTTTTTGAAATGTATTTAGTTCTGTCGATATTTGATATACACCATAATTGATTGTATTTTGATAGTTTTTAGTTTTTTTAGCTTCATTAAGAATGGTTTTCCAGACCTCTAATAATTCTTTTTCGGTAGCATTCAACTTTAGCTTTTTTAAAGCTAAAGTTGCTAATGTTTCCCCATTAGTATTATCAAGGCATAATTGATTCCTATACATTCTACCATCACTACCAGTAAAAGACCGTAAGTGATTTTGCATTTCTAAAGTGGTAAATAAAAGCACCTTTAAAAGATAGCTTGATAGCTTGCCATCTTTAAGGTCTTTAGTATAGCTATCAGCCCCATCAGCAGATTTCATTACTCTTGCTCTTTCAGTCCACTTTCGGTTATATGTAATATAACGGCTTGCTGCAAACATAGGTAGTTTTTCTAAAAAATTATCACTTCTTAGAAAAAATCCATTTCCATCATACCGTCCTGCTATTAATAAGGATGCGTGTAGGTCAGGATTATCGAAACCCGAACTATAGACAGCCATATATCCAATAATATTTTCATTAAAAAGTGGTGTTATTCTTGGTTGCTTTGGTGGTTCTCGTTCACTTCCGTCTAATGAAATATATATACCATCAACTTCATCATCTTCAAATTTTCGTTTATCGAAAAAATGATTGCTGTAAGTAGTGTAAATTCTTCTAATGGGTAATATCCCATCAGCAGCCATTATCCCTTTTTTAACATCAATATCAAAAGCCTTGACTTCAAAATAATCCTTTTCACAATCAGAGTTTCCCCATAATGCCACCATAATACAGGCATCAATAGTGGTGTGAAAATGTCGGCGATTAAAAGCAAAGCCATCTATAAATTGCTTGTTTATTATGTGTTGGGCTTTCCAGTATTTGACAGGTGAATAAACTATGTAGCTGTCTGTTGGCTGGCGTAAATAATACTGAAAAGCAGACCAAATAAAAGCATTTCCTAAATCATTACTCGCTGTTCCTTTGATTTGAGTGTCTTTTTTCATTTCTTGAACAACGTAGCTTTTTTTCCATTCGCTAGATTTTGCACCCTGTTTCTTTTTTTGATGCTCAATACTGGTTGTTTCAGCGTAAGGCGGATTTTCAAATAAAATAATCGTACAGTTTGGATTATCGACATATTGTTTAATTAGGGGATTTTCGACATATTCTTTAGATAGGGCATCAGCCCCACGCACAAGACCCATATTAAATGTATCTTCTTTTTCAGTAGGT
Source organism: Acinetobacter sp. PW68 (assembly GCF_020982655.1). Lineage (NCBI taxonomy): Bacteria > Pseudomonadati > Pseudomonadota > Gammaproteobacteria > Moraxellales > Moraxellaceae > Acinetobacter > Acinetobacter sp. PW68. Next base: position 1,609,238 of record NZ_JAHZSX010000001.1, read on the forward strand.
GGAATAACATGACGTACCTTATCACCCAATATTTCCATTAAAACCTTGTATTCATAATATTCGAGTGTTGAAACTATGACATGGCTTAATTCTTCATCAGTTAAGTATTGCTCTAAATTACCTGTTCCTGCACATCTATCAATGATAACGTAGTCGTTACCCGCAGGCACTCTATCTATGGCTTTTCGGACTAATTCGAGTGATTTTTTAGCATAAAGTTCAGGCGTGTAAAAAGCCCCTAAATTTTTCTTTTGTAAATCATCATTGAGTTTATCCATTAAGTAGCGAAATTTAACATTATCTTCACCCTTATAAGGCTCAATATAGTCCTTTAATTTATTTGGCTTGCGGATTTCACCAAGAATATTGACTTTACCACTTTGGTCGCCTATGAAATCAGCTTTTCTAGCTGTTGGATTCTCTTTGTAAAATCGCTGACCCCAACCAACAATGCAATTCTCATCAATATTTATTTTGGTGAAATTTTTAGACTTTAACGTTTTAACAAGTTTTTCTTGGTCGATTTCTTGAGATAAATCTAATTCTATGGCGGTAGATTTTAATTTAAAGCCAGTATTTTCTTTAGATGCCCCTAATTGATAAATTTTTTCAATTTCTTCTAAATAATCTTTAGATTGATATATAAAAACTTTATCCGTATTCAAGGAAACAAGAACGATATTTGCAGGTATTGATTTACCTTTGACACGCATAGCAGAAAGATACTTAATCGCTTGAAATAAAGTGGCATTCGTGTCATTTACAGTCAATTTAAATTCTAAAAGATTACCAAATAACACACCATCTGTATTATCACTAAATACTTGTTCCGATGTTAAAGACTTATCAACTCGTGGTAAGTAGTCTTTATAAAATTGTTCTTGTCCTTGTAATTCATTCGTATATTTCATATCAACCCCCGAAAAATGCTTGCAGGGTTGATAGAGATAGCGTTAGGCTGTGCTGTGCTGTGCTGTGCTGTGCTGTGCTGTGCTGTGCTGTGCTGTGCTGTGCTGTGCTGTGCTGTGCTGTGCTGTGTAGCATGAAAATTCCTTAGATTTGTGTCAAGAGGTTATTAGGGCTTAAATTTTCATCATTAAGTTCGGGAACGTCTTTAAATGAATCGACTGACCGTAAAATAATACGTTTGCCTACCTCGTTACTGGCACGATAAACTGATAATAGGGCTTGCTCGTCATCATCTATGTGGTTGTAATCGTGGATAAAATGCTCACCCTCACCAGTTAAAAGCCAATTAATATTTACACGCAAATGTGTACATATTGTTTTCATACCGTCAGCGTTTGGCTCTCTATCCCCACTTAAATAACTTTGGGCGGTACGATAGGGCATACCTGTGGTTTCGGCAAACGCTTTGATATTTAAGCCTTTTTCTTCGCATATAAGGCGTAATCGTTCAAATATACGCATTTGTGTAATTTCCTATTGAATATATATTCTCATTCGTGTATATTGTAGTCTAATACTTATTAGCTTACAAGGTAATTTACACCATGCCCCAACACTTTTTACTCACCGCAGATGCTCGCAGTCTGTCACCACTTGCCATAGCACGGTTAAGTGATGACAAGGCTCATGCGATGCTGTGCGAATTGCGTTGGGGTAGTATGGAAAATGTGGTATGCCCTAAATGTAGCAAACAGCATAAAGCCTATTACATCGCCACACGCAAACAATGGCAATGTAAGTCTTGCCGTCACCGCTTTAGTGTGACATCAAGCACTATCTTTGCTCATCATAAACTACCAATCCGTACCATACTGTTTGCCTGTGCCATTTACGTCAATGCCGTTAAAGGTATATCAGCATTACAGTTATCTCGTGATTTGGACGTTCAATACAAAACCGCCTTTGTCCTAGCCCATAAAATCCGTGAATCTATCCAAGCCCAACGTGAGTTGTTTCCGCTTAATGGCGAAATTCACATGGACGGTAGTTACGTTCATTCTAGTGTGCGTGAGGAAAATAAAAAAGCCGATAGAGTTGATAGACGTTTAAAGGTGAATGAAAATCCCGATAAACGCTGTGTCATTGTCATGCGTAACCGCTATACCGCAGATGAAATTAAAGCCAATCCACAACTGGCAGGGGCTAAATCAACCTATACCTTTGTGGCATTGAGCGAAAACAACAAAACTGTTTCCAACCTTGCCAAGCTGTATATTGAGCCAAACAGCGTTATCCATACAGACGAACACCCATCGTATGACAATCTACTGGTAGAATTTGATTTAAAGCGTGTCAATCATAGTCAAGAATACCGTAGCGATGACGGCATCACTAATAATCTAGCCGAAAGCTACTTTAGCCGTTTTAAGCGAATGTATCACGGTCAAGTGCATAAAATCGACAATATCTATTTGGGCGACTATGCCAATGAGATAGCTTACCGTGAGGACACTCGCAGAATGAGCAATGGGTTGATATTTCATGATGTGCTAGGTAAGTGCCTTAAAACGCCACCGTCAAATGATTTTAAAGGTTACTGGCAAGGTAATCACCGCAACGCTGAATGGCTTGTCGCATAAGTGCCTATAATGCGATTACAGCGATTTTAATTCATAGGTAGGGATATTTATGCCGACTCACGCCCAAAGTGCCATTATCGCTAAAATAAAGCGGTTAGAGAGCGAAAGAAAACAAGTGATGGCTCACCTGCACTTGCTTGATGATAATATCGAAACCTTGTCTAAATCGCTTGATATTCTACAGTCAAACCAAGATGATATGACTGCCTTTGACACCGAAAACTTTAGCTACCGCCCTAAATTAAGGGTGTTCGTAGGTAAACCGAAGTCGTACTTGCTCACCATTTTTAAAAATGAGCCAACTAAAGTATTTACCACGCTTGAATTGACCGAAAAAGTAATGAAACTGGATAACATGGACGGGTTGCCCCAAGATAAACACATTAAAGCGGTTAAATCGGTGTTATACAAGCTACAAAAAGATGGGATTGTGGTAAAATCTAAGGATAACAATAGCCAAATTGTGTGGCGGTGGGCGAATTAGCCTAGCAAACATAAGAAAAGGCGGTTAATTCTGCCTATTTTTAACTTTTGTTTTGTGCAGGTGCTACATAATGACGAAATTAGCGATCAAATAAATTTCCATGATCCTCGTGCTTTTCATCGTACATTAAAAAAATAGATCAGGCCAATCATGGTACATATCGACAATATCGAAAGCTCATAACTAAAAACTCATAATTGCGTGACTTATCACCCACTATCAACGCACTCTTTTAGGTGTTTTGCAAACAACTTAATGTTAAAAGAAAACTCCTGTCTGGGCTTTCAATCTTGGCAGTGAACTGAACGTTCATCGGCGCAGCATTGCCAAAGAATGAAATATAGTTTACTTTTCAACCTGTTTAAAGCATAAATTTTATGCATTTCGGCTGTCATACTCCCCCTGTAATATTTAATGTACGAGCATCTTTGGAGGTTTACCCATGCTTAAGATGATGGATGTACTTGAACACACTCTGGTTCAAAATTTCTCTCACTCTCTCAACCAAGCTTCTGAGCAATTAGACGAATTACTCAATCAAAGTATTCTAGATACCTCAGAAGAGCAGTTGCGTAAAGTCATGTCCGCATTTTTCAAACGAGAAGATGCACTTGAAACAGCGCAAGCCCTAGATATTTGTCAAGAAGATTTACAATCTTTGCAAGCGGGTTTAGCACTTAAAGATGAACACCTGGGCGATACCGCTAAAATTGTTGCGCTATGTTTAGCTTTAGAAACAGACAGTTTGGCACACGTTGAAATTCCTGACTGTTTGCAAGATTACCCGATGTAAACTTATATTTTTAAGCACTTATTGCTGAAAGTATTGAAAAGTGATGTCTTGATGGCATCACTTTTTTATTGCCTATTATATTATCGAATAAAAAAAGAATTTAAGTTGCTTGCTACTTTTTAAATCAAAAGCTGGTTACCAACTTGATAAGTGTTGTTTGTCTATGAAACACTAAGGAAGCTTTAAGGATGGATCAAGATGATTATTCGCAATAAAAACAACAGCCTTACTCTCCTGTTTGCATGGTATGGGACAATTTTGCCCACGGTATTACCGGCACTTGCAATTGTGGTCATCCTTTCTACTATTTTGGTGTATTTATCTTCCCACCACTTTTTTCAAGTGCCTAGCGTACCTGCTATTGGCTTTACTATTTTCGGGATTATTTTGTCTATATTCCTCAGTTTTAGAAATAACGCCAGTTATGAGCGTTGGTGGGAAGGTCGAAAATTATGGGGGACGTTAATCGCAACATCACGGCATATTTCACGTGACTCATACGTATTGCCAGATCAGCAGCGTCGAGTCTTGATGTATCGGGTGATGCTGTTTAGTAATTTATTGCGCAACCGTTTACGCAATCAAAACCAACCCATTGATTTTTACCAAAACAAAGTCAATCTGACACCTGCAGATTATGATGCTTTATTTCCACATATCAATGCTGCACAGTTTATTTTAGAAAGCATTCAAAAAGAGTTAGTCCGCGTACTTAAAACAGGTAAAATTTCCGATATTATTTATCAAGGCTTGAATCGACACATTGTTGAATTAGGTAATGTGCAAGCAGGTTGTGATCGGATTCTCAGCACGCCTTTGCCTTTTTCTTATTCGGTTCTGCTACACCGCACTGTGTATTGCTTCTGCTTTATTTTGCCTTTTAGTCTAGAAGCCAGTTTGGGAATTTGGACACCGATTTTGGTGGGTTTAATTGCCTATTTATTCTTAGGTTTAGATGCACTCAGCGAACAACTTGAAGAACCTTTTGGCTTGCAAGACAATGATTTGCCACTCAACTCTATGGTGCGTTTAATTGAACGAGAAATGCTGAGTTCACTTGGCGAAGAACTACCGCCTGCAATTTTGGCAGTGAAAGGCAACCTAAGCTGAAATCAGTTGAGTTGAGACTCGTATATGAGTCTTAAACCTAGACCCTGCTAGTCATTTGTCTATGTTTGCGAGCAAAGAAGTAAATCTCACAGGTTCTTTAGCTGATTCGATCATTCGCCAACAAGCCATTGCGCCAAAGTCACCCGATCATTGCCTGCATAATCTTTGACTGTACGAATTTCCGAAAAACCGTGTTCTGCAAAAATCGCTTGCACAGCTAATGCTTGGTCATAACCATGTTCCAGTGCAATCCAAGCATTTGCTTTTAGCCAGTACTTACCCTGCGAAATAATCTGCACAATATCTGCCAAACCCTGATCTGCTGCCACCAATGCACGTTCAGGCTCTGCTGCTAAAGCAGATATGTGTGCATCATTAGCATCTATATACGGAGGATTAGAGACAATCAAATCAAAACGTGGTTCAGCTTCAGAAGCTAATGCTTCAAACCATGCACCACAGGCAAATTGCACCTGATTTAAAGCATATTTACTTGCATTTTCTTGGGCAACTGCAAGCGTTGGGAGGTAAATATCGGTTGCAGTAATTTGCCAACCTTGACGTTCAGATGCTAAAGCCAAAGCAATTGCCCCTGTACCTGTACCTAAATCGACAACAACAGCATCACGTTGTAATGGCAAAGACAATACAGTTTCGACCAAAATCTCAGTGTCAGGTCTTGGCACCAAAGTATCGTGCGTGACTTTTAAGTCCAGTGTCCAAAATGGCTGAGAACCTGTGATATACGCCAAAGGCTCGCCTGCTGCTATACGTGCTAAAGCATGCACGTACATTTGCTCTTGTTCGGCACTCAATTCCTGATCTGCACGATACTTTAATTCCAGCGCACTCAGTCTTAAAAAATGCTCAAGCAACCAAATATTTTCTTGACGCTCGTAACTGTCGACTTCACCACGTAGCGCCAAGGCTTGTGCAATATTCATTAACCACCGTTTTGATGTGCAAGCATTGCCAACTGATCTGCCTGATATTCACGATGCAGACTATCTAACAATTCAGTTAAATCACCTTCCATTACCGCATCCAACTTATATAAAGTCAGGTTAATTCGATGATCTGTTATCCGTCCTTGCGGATAGTTATAGGTACGAATACGCTCAGAACGGTCACCCGAACCCACCAAATCTCGTCGCATTTCTGAAGTCGCTGCATCTGCCGCTGCACGTTTGGCATTTTCTAAACGCGATGCCAATAACGCCATCGCTTTAGCTTTGTTTTTATGCTGTGAACGCTCTTCCTGACATTCCACCACAGTCCCCGTCGGAATGTGGGTAATACGCACTGCAGAGTCAGTTTTGTTGACGTGCTGACCACCGGCACCCGACGCGCGATATGTGTCAATTCGCAAATCGGCAGGATTAATATCTACCGTAGTATCTACATCTACTTCAGGTAAAATTGCAACGGTACATGCAGATGTATGCACTCGACCTTGCGATTCAGTCGCAGGAACACGTTGCACTCGATGCGCACCACTTTCAAACTTCAAACGGCCATATACACCTTCGCCATTCACCAAGCAAATGACTTCTTTATATCCGCCGTGTTCGCCTTCATTTTCAGATAAAATTTCGATTCTCCAGCCCTGACTTTCTGCATATTTACTATACATGCGGAATAAGTCACCCGAGAAAATTGCGGCTTCATCGCCACCAGTCCCTGCGCGAATCTCTAAATAAGCCGAGTTGGCATCATTCGGGTCTTTGGGAATCATTAAAATATTTAAATCAGCTTCAAGTTGCTGAATCAGTGCTTTATTCTCTCTAATTTCTTCTTGCGCCATTTCCTTAAAGTCAGGATCAGACAACATCGCTTCAGCTGTTTCAATATCAGCTTCGGCTTGTGTGTATTGTGACCAAACTGCCGTAATTTCTTCTAAGTCACTGTGTTCACGTGATAATTCACGAAAACGCTTGTTATCTGAAATCACTTCAATATCTGCCAATAAAGCAGTCAACTCTTCATGCCTGTCAGAAAGCTGATCTAATCGTAAACGCAACGATTCTTTCATTGTTTAAAAAATCTCAATGCAAAGGCTGTTACATGCAACACGCAGCACAGCGAAATAAAAATTGCGCATAGTTTACCGATTCTGCCAATCAAATAACATCATTATTCCGTCTGTACGATGTTTGCAATACTCATCTGCTCAAGTGCAAGTGGCATTTTAGATTATGCTTTGGTGCACTGTGGTCCATGTAAGTTCATAAAATGCTGCAATTAGCGCATGTATTTGATTATTTTTTTTGCAATTTTAATCAAACTCATACAAAGCCCACACCAAAGCACATCAATCTCGTCTGTACTCTCCACATTTTATAAACGGTACTTTGTTAAATTGAGCCCATCGAAATTGATCATAAATAAGTCCTGTAAAAGGACATGGAGTTCAACATGAAACTTAATGCTATGTTAATGACTGCAGCTTTAACCTCAGCTTCTATGCTCAGTGCCAATGTCTATGCAGATAATACCACGCGCGTTGCCGCAGCTAGTGCTTTAGGCAGTGTTGCAGGTACAGCAATTGGTAAAAATATGGGCGGCAATACTGGAGCAACATTGGGTGCTGCATTAGGCGGTGCAGGTGGTGCAGCTGTGGCAAGTAATAAACGTCATCGTACTGAATCTGCAATTGGTGGAGCTTTGGGTGGTGGTGCGGGTTATACCGTTGGTAAAAATATGGGTGGCACCAATGGTGGATATATTGGTTCAGCTTTAGGTGCAGCCGGTGGTGCCGCACTCGGCAATAAAATCTCAAAAGATAAAGAATATGACCGTTACCAAGAACGTAAATGGAAGAAAAAACGCAACCGTCGTTAAGTCTAAAGAATAGATAGAGCAAGTATAGATCAGCAAAAAAGCATCAACACAGGTTTGATGCTTTTTTTATAATTTTTTTCTTATATCCACTCAAATCCAATCCTAACCAATATGAAGTAATTTAGGAGTCCAATTACAAAGTCTTTACCAAATATAGCAAATTGACCTCATTAGCCTTCACGATCTTTGCCATCTGGTTCTATATCTTCATTACATAGCATATCGATAAATATTAGGAGCATCCGCATGAAACTTAATCGTGTTTTATTAGGTAGTGTTATCGCAAGTTCTGCCTTGCTTATGGGTACTGCACATGCCAACGGTACGCGTGTTGCTGTAAGCTCCGCCTTGGGTGGTGCTGTCGGCGCTGCGATTGGTCAGCAAATGGGCGGACAAACTGGCGCAATGATTGGGTCTGCCATTGGTGGTGCAGGTGGTGCGGCGGCTTCTGCCAATAAACGTGACCGTAATGGCGCCATGATTGGTGCTGCTTTAGGTGGGGCTGGTGGATATAGCGTTGGTCGCAATATGGCGGGCAACAATGGTGGCTATGTCGGTGCAGGGCTCGGTTCAGCAGGTGGTGCAGTATTAGGTCAAAAAGTTAGCGAAGACCGTCGTGATGACCGCTATGACAACAAACGCTACGATGATCGTTATGACCGCCGCTATGATAGCCGTGGCTACCGTTACAATGATTACCGTTATAATGACCGTTATCGCAAAGACAATGGCTTACATTTAGGTCACTATAAAAATGGTAAACGTCGTTAATTACTTGCGATACTTCTAACATTCAGCACCTTCGGGTGCTTTTTTGTTTGCTGACGACTTTCATGGATAAATGCATTTATAAAGTATGCTTTATTTTCTGAATGTCTTGCGCTCTTAAGCAGTAATATCTCATGACTCGCCCATATATCGAAAATTTTCGATATACAAAACTAGTGCACCGTCGTATGATAAAACTATCTTTATCAAGCTGGAATAAATGATGCGTTCCCTACAAGACACAAAATTTGCCATTCTTGAGCTTGCGCCTGTACGTGATGATCAGTCAGTACAGTTTTCGCTGCATCATGCACTTGAATTAGCTCAACACGCAGAACAACTCGGCTATGATCGTTTTTGGTTGGCAGAACATCATAATATGGATGGCATTGCCAGCTCGGCAACAGCTGTACTTTTGGGTTATTTATTAGCAAATACTAAAAAAATTAGACTCGGTTCGGGCGGTATTATGCTCCCTAACCACGCTCCGTTAGTGGTCGCTGAACAGTTTGGAACTTTAGCGACTCTATATCCTAATCGTATTGAACTTGGTTTAGGTCGCGCTCCAGGCACTGATCAAGTTACTATGCGCGCGCTACGTCGTGGGCGCCAAGAAACTGAAGATCAATTTCCGCAAGATGTTTTAGAAATTCTTCATTATTTCAAAGATGCTGAACCACAACAACGGATTGTTGCTACGCCAGGACAAGGTACACACGTTCCTGTATGGTTACTCGGTTCAAGTTTATTTAGCGCACAGCTAGCTGCAAAATTAGGACTACCCTACTCATTTGCCTCACACTTTGCCCCGCGTATGCTTGCTCAAGCCATTCAGTTATATCGGGACAATTTTGAGCCTTCGGAATATTTAGAACGACCTTATGTGTCAATGGGTGTGCCAACCGTGGTTGCAGATACCGATCACGAAGCAGAATTTTTAGCGACCAGTGCCTATCAGCGTGTTTTAGGTTTAATGCGTGGACAAAGCCTAAAACTCAAAGCTCCAGTCGAAAGTATGGAAGGTTTGTGGTCGCCTGCAGAAAAAATGTCCGTCGATAGTTTTTATGGCATGGCACAAATTGGTTCTAAGGCTACAGTCAAAGCAGGATTAGAAAACTTATTGGCAAAGTATGATGTCGATGAGTTTATTTTTTCCTGTGATATCTATGACACAGAAAAACGCTTATACAACTTTGATTTACTCATGCAAATGAAGAAAAATATTTAATTCATTCAACACACCTTACAGCCAAATCAAGGGCTGTAAGGTAACTAAATTCTTAAGGTATTATTGGATCATATGTTAATTTTTAAACAGAAGCTTCTACCCGTTTTCTTTGGCACCTTGTTTACAGTGCTAGGCTGTTCTGAATCGTCACTGAATAATCAAACAGAAATCATCATACCAAAATACAATATTCAGGTGATGGAAGTAATGCTAGCTACAGTGAAGCAATAATTACCCTTGAAGGAAAATGTTTATACTTCTCAGTAAACCAGACGAATTTTTTGCCTATTTTTGCAACTCAACGTGCTTACTGGGATTCAAGAAATGATGTATGAGTCATAGATAATAAAACATATAAAAATGGCGATAGAGTTGCCTATGGTGCTGGTGAAGCGGCTAATATTGATTTAGACTCATATTTATGGATTATAAAACCAAACCCCGCTTGTGTTGAAAATAACACCATTATTATCAATAAATTAATACCACCATTACCAGCTTCCAACTAGATTGGAAATTATTTCAAATACATAAAATTTGTATTTTCTTGTTTTCTGCTACTTAAATCTCCGTCGAATTAATTTTCAATCTTTAGGAATGACTGGCTCGCCTGCACAAAAGACTTTACCAAACAGCACTGCCCCAACAAAATAGAGCAAACGTTCTAATTTATAAAATGAATAAATCAAGAGATTCAGCATGGTCAGTCCTAAACACGACGTTCATAGACACGCTTTTCAAAACTGTTTGACAGATTTTCAAGAGTTCCAAGGCAAATGTATTCCTGCAACTGAAATCAAACACCATGATTTCACTGGTTTACGCGTTGCAGTTATTGGCGCAAATCAGGACAGCGTGGCACAACTCGACAGACTTTGTCAGCAGGCAACATCTGTTCAAGTCTTTCAAATTGCACCGCATTTTGTCTTACCTAGTACCGAGCGTGGTATCCATCGTCTAATTAGCCATCCTTTGATGTTTAAAAATCGACGCTTGTTTAATAACCGCGTCAAAAATATTTTGGCTTTGCGCTTTTTAGATGCTCAAATCAAAGACACTTGGCTCAAACGTCAACTCACACCCAACATTGCTGATACTCATCAACACTATTTCAAATCTGATCATTATTATTTAGCTTTACAACGTGAAAATTGCCATTTGATTACTTGGCCAATTGTTAAAGTCTGCGCAAATAGTGTGCATAGTATTGATGGGCAAGAACATCCAATTGATACCATTATCACTACATTTTAAGTCACGCTAAAAGCTATATCATATAAATAAATAGTAGATTGGTTTTTATTCTATTAAAATCCAATAAAAAAGAGCCAAAATAATCTTTTGGCTCTTTAAATACATATAGTTTGTTTAACCAATACGACGTTTTAAACCTGTCATTTGTAAAATACGAGTTGAAATTTCTTCAATCGACATTTCAGATACATTTAAATATTTAATCCCTTCTGAAATATAAATGCCCTCAATGGCACGCAATTCCATTTGGCACTGATTAAAACTTGCATAACGGCTATTGGCTTTACGTTCAGTACGGATCGCCACAAGGCGTTCAGCATCAATCATTAAGCCAAATAACTTATGTTTATGCGGTTTCAGTACAGCTGGCAAACGGTTGTCATCTAGATCTTCTTCAGTGAGTGGATAGTTGGCCACGCGAATCCCGAACTGTAAAGAAAGGTAGATGGAAGTCGGTGTTTTACCCGAACGCGACACTCCAATCAGAATCAGATCAGCCTTATCATAATGACGTGTTCGTGCTCCATCATCGTTATCTAAGGCGAAATGCACCGCATCAATACGTGCCTTGTAAGATTCAGAATCTGTTACGGCATGCGTCTGCCCGACTAAAGTAGTTGGCGGTGTTCCTAACTCTTCCGAAAGCTTACTGATTAAGCCTTCAAATACATCTAAATTAATCGCTTTAGCGGTGTTTATAATGTCACGCACATATAGGTCAACCAAGGTATCAAACACCAAAGGTAATTGACCGTCTTTTTGTGCTCGAGCATTAATTTCTGCCACCACATTCATAGCCGCTTCTTCAGACGTAATATAAGGATGAATATGAATATCAAAGTCCACATTTGGAAATTGCGCTAAAAGAGAATGTCCTAGGGTTTCAGCCGTTATTGCAGTTCCATCAGAAATAAAAAAAACACTCCGCTTAAATTGTTTACCTTCTGACATTAAAATTCTCCTTAAATATTTGTCTTAGTGCTATATAATCTTTATAGTAAACCGATCTTACATGACTGTCGCTTAGTAAAACCAAATTGCTAAGTAGATTTATTATAATTTCATGACAAGATAGTGATTAATACTGCAAAAGTGGAGTAACAACTTTGGAAGCGCGCGTAATTGGTCTGGAAAAATTAGGGAAACACGATGTTGAGCTCGTGGGTGGGAAAAACTCATCTTTGGGCGAAATGATCAGCCACTTATCTAATGCTGGTGTATCTGTACCAGGTGGCTTTGCAACAACAGCTGCTGCTTATCGTGAATTTCTCGAGCAAAGTGGCCTAAACGCTAAAATTCAAGCAGAGCTAAAAACACTCAATGTAGATGACGTGAATGCGCTTGCTGAAACTGGTGCAAAAATTCGTCAATGGATTGTCGACACTCCGCTTACTGCATCACTAGAACAAGAAATTCGAGTTGCTTTTGAAGCACTCTCTAACGGCAACCCAAACATTGCGGTTGCCGTTCGTTCATCTGCAACTGCAGAAGATCTACCAGACGCATCTTTCGCAGGTCAGCAAGAAACATTCCTCAACATCCGTGGCATCGACAACGTATTAATTGCCATTAAAGAAGTTTTTGCATCTTTGTACAACGACCGCGCGATTTCTTACCGTGTACACCAAAACTTTGACCACGATGTCGTTGCTTTATCTGCAGGCGTACAACGTATGGTGCGTTCAGAAACAGGCGCAGCGGGTGTTATGTTTACCCTAGACACAGAATCTGGCTTCCGGGATGCCGTATTCATCACAGCTTCTTATGGTTTGGGTGAAATGGTGGTTCAGGGTGCGGTTAACCCAGATGAATTCTATATTTCTAAGCCTTTATTAAAAGCAGGCAAACATGCAGTTTTACGTCGTAACCTTGGCTCTAAACACCAAAAAATGATTTATGGTGAAGAAGGCGCGGCTGGTAAATCTGTAGTTGTGGTCGATGTTGAAAAACAAGATCGCCAACAATTCTCTTTAAATGATCATGAACTTCAAGAATTAGCAAAACAAGCTTTAATTATTGAGGAACACTATCAAGCGCCTATGGATATTGAATGGGCAAAAGATGGTGATGACGGTCAAATCTACATCGTTCAAGCACGTCCTGAAACTGTAAAAAGCCGTGAAAATGTCGGCACTATGGAACGCTACCTATTAAAACAAAAAGGTACGGTCATTTGTGAAGGTCGTTCAATTGGTCAGCGTATCGGTTCTGGTAAAGTTCGCGTTGTAACGTCTATTAAAGAAATGGACAAAGTTCAGGAAGGTGACGTACTTGTTTCAGACATGACTGACCCAGACTGGGAACCGGTAATGAAACGTGCTGCTGCAATTGTTACTAACCGTGGTGGTCGTACTTGTCACGCTGCAATTATTGCACGTGAATTAGGTGTACCTGCAATTGTAGGTTGTGGTAATGCAACTGAAGTTTTGACTGATGGTCAGGAAGTTACTGTTTCTTGTGCCGAAGGCGACACAGGTTTCATTTATGAAGGTGCTTTAGATTTTGAAGTTCAAAAGAACTCTATCGAATCTATGCCTAAACTTCCGTTCAAAATCATGATGAACGTCGGCAACCCAGACCGCGCATTTGACTTTGCTCAAATTCCAAACGAAGGTATTGGACTTGCACGTTTAGAATTCATCATCAACCGTATGATTGGCGTGCATCCTAAAGCATTACTTAACATTGACAGCTTGCCACGTGAAACACGTGCGGCAGTTATGGCGCGTACTGCGGGTTATTCATCACCAATCGAATTCTATGTAGAAAAATTAGTTGAAGGTATTTCTACCCTTGCTGCTGCATTCGCTGACAAACCAGTGATTGTGCGTATGTCTGACTTCAAATCAAACGAATACGCAAACTTAATTGGCGGTAAGTTATACGAGCCTGAAGAAGAAAACCCAATGTTGGGCTTCCGTGGTGCAAGCCGCTATGTGTCTGACAATTTCCGTGACTGCTTCGAGCTTGAATGTCGTGCCTTGAAAAAAGTACGTGACGAAATGGGCTTAACCAACGTACAAATTATGATTCCATTTGTACGTACCGTTGCTGAAGCAAAACGTGTGATCGAATTGCTTGCGCTAAATGGTTTAAAACGTGGTGAAAATGGTCTAAAAGTGATCATGATGTGTGAATTACCAACCAACGCATTATTGGCTGAACAATTCCTTGAGCACTTCGATGGTTTTTCTATCGGTTCAAATGACTTAACTCAGTTAACACTTGGTTTAGACCGTGATTCAGGTATTGTTTCTCACCTGTTTGATGAACGTGACCCTGCTGTGAAAGCATTACTTTCTATGGCAATTCACGCATGCCGTAAAGCAGGTAAATATGTCGGTATCTGTGGTCAAGGTCCTTCAGATCACCCTGACCTTGCGCGTTGGTTGATGGAACAAGGTATTGAATCTGTATCTTTAAACCCAGACTCAGTTTTAGACACTTGGTTCTTCCTTTCTGAAGAAAAAGCTCAACAAGCGTAATAAAACGTGTTAAAAGAAAACCCATGCACCTGCGTGGGTTTTTTTTCAAATTCATTTTTTGAGATTTTATATTTATGCAAATTTACTTGGCACGAAATAATCAACAAGCTGGGCCATACACCTTAGAGCAGCTCAACCAAATGCTCGCAAGCCAACAAGTGTTGCTGACAGATTTGGCTTGGCACCAAGGCATGAGCGAATGGAAAGCTTTAGGTGAACTCACCCAAGGTAAACTTGTATATGAACCACAAGGCTATGTCAGCACGCCACCTGCCCCTGAACATTCACCGTTTCAAAATACAGATTACACGGCTACAAACACATCACGACCAAATTCAGCATTATCAAATTCAAGAACACAGGCAACGAAAAATGAATTGGCGAGCATTAACCAACGTGCTTTAGCCAAAATTATAGATATGTTGTTATGGTTGCCTGCAGCAGCGCTTCCCTCTTTTTTCTTAAGTGCTGACCAGTTTGAACAATTGTCTGGTTTGCAACAAAAAATGCAGACCGCAACAACGTCTGATCAAGCCATTCAATTGCAAACTGAACTCTTTCAGCTGATTCCAATGCAAGCTTGGCAAGCCATGGCAATTTACTTATTGATTATGCTGGGCATACAAGCCTTCCTATTGGCTAAAACTGGACAAAGTATTGGCAAACGTCTGACTAAAATTAAAATTGTCGATGCTGAAAGCAATGAAAAAGTCAGCCTAATGCGTGTGTTTACTATTCGCTCTATCATTTTCATTATTTTGAATATGATGTTTATGCCCTTTATCACAATTTTAGATTATGGCTTTGCATTTGGTGCAAAACGACAAGCGTTACACGATAAACTTGCCAAAACCAAAGTCGTAAAGCAATAATTTGATTTTTATTTACTCAGGGATGATTGATCATCCCTTTTTTCTTACAGCATTGATAAATATAAATAAATTAAAATTAGCACAAATAATTCCGAGTATAAAAATTGGTTTTTATTCCTTCCACTTAAAGCCGCTTTATGTGTAGCTTAGTTTGTCGATATCAGGCATAATGCCCTACAACGTAGCGGTGTCCGATGATTAAGAAGACTTTTTCATCTTTTTGATATCTTTTTAATCATGTGACACTTTAATCGCTATCCCATATTAAATTAGGGAATGGGACTCTTCACCGAGGTTGTAAAATGAGACAAACGATTTTAGCTGTATTGTCTTTATCTACGATGGCTGCACTCTTAACTGGGTGTGGCGGTGATTTAGTACTTCTGAACTCAAAAGGTCCAGTTGCAGCAGGTCAAAGTAACCTGATGATGACTGCGATTTACCTGATGCTATTGGTGGTTATTCCATCTGCAATTATGGCATTGTGGTTCGGTTGGAAATATCGCGCATCGAATAAAGACGCAGACTATCAACCAACATGGTCACACTCTACTGCAATTGAAATTGTAGTATGGGGTATACCTGTTATTATTATTTGTATTTTAGCTTGGTTAACTTGGTGGGGTTCCCACAAGTACGACCCTTACCGTCCGCTAGAATCCGAAAAAGCTCCTTTAACTGTTCAAGTTATTGCTGAACAATTTAAATGGATCTTCATCTACCCAGAACAGAACATTGCGACTGTTAACGAATTGCGCTTCCCAGAGCAAACGCCTGTAAGCTTACGTTTAACATCTAACTTCACAATGAACTCGTTCTTTATCCCTGCATTATCTGGTCAGATTTATGCAATGGCGGGTATGCAAACTCACTTGAACGTTTTAGCAGACAACACGGGCGAATTCCGTGGTTTCTCATCTAACTACTCAGGTTATGGTTTCTCGCAAATGCGCTTTAAAGCTCACTCTGTAACTCAAGCTGATTTTGAGCAATGGGTATCAGCTGTTAAAGCAGGTCAAGGTACGACTATCAATCCTCAAGCTGTTCAAAAATCAGTTTTAGACCAAGTTGAATTTGCTTCTTTACGTGACGGTAACCGTTCACAGAAACAAATTGACGCAATGGTTCGTAACGCCAAAACTGAATTAGAGAAAAAACTTGCTGCAACAGCTTTAAAAGAAGGTCCATATAAGACTCAGCCACATCCTGTGACTTATTACTCTTCTGTTGAGCAAGGCTTGTTTGAATCAGTGATCAATAACTATATGAGTAACTACCATGGTGCTGACCATTCAGCTCCTGTAGTGGCTGGTGAAGCGCCTGCTTCTGAAACTCATGTAGCAGTTGAACATACGACTGCTTCTCAAGGGGAATAAGACATGAGCTTTTTAGGTAAGTTAGGTCCAGATGCAATTCCTTACGATCCAATCGTATTGGTAACTGTTGCAGCGATGATCTTAGGTGGCCTTGCAGTTGTTGCTGGGATTACCTACTTCAAAAAATGGGGCTACTTGTGGAACGAATGGTTCACCACTGTAGACCATAAAAAAATCGGTATCATGTATATCTTTGTATCTGTCATCATGCTACTGCGTGGCTTTGCAGATGCGCTTATGATGCGTCTTCAACTGTTCCTTGCAAAAGGTGGTGGTGAAGGCTATTTACACCCAGAACACTATGACCAGATTTTCACCGCCCACGGTGTAATCATGATCTTCTTCGTGGCAATGGGTCTTGTTGTTGGCTTAATGAACATCTCTGTACCATTACAGATTGGTGCTCGTGACGTTGCCTTCCCGTTATTAAACTCTTTAAGCTTCTGGTTATTCGCTGGTGCTGCAGGTTTAATGATGGCTTCACTTGCATTAGGTGAGTTCGCTGCGACAGGTTGGATGGCTTATCCTCCTCTATCTGGTATCGAATACTCTCCAGGTGTTGGTGTTGACTACTATATATGGGCACTTCAGGTTTCTGGTCTAGGTACGCTTCTTACTGGTGTTAACTTCTTTGTTACCATCATCAAAATGCGTGCGCCTGGCATGAAACTTATGGACATGCCTATTTTCACTTGGACAGCATTAGTTACTGCGGTACTTATCATTGCAACTTTCCCGGTTTTAACTGCGACAATTGCGATGTTAACGCTTGACCGTTACTTCGGTTTCCACTTCTTTACCAACGACATGGGTGGTAGCCCAATGTTGTATGTAAACTTGATTTGGACATGGGGTCACCCAGAAGTATATATCTTAGTATTACCAGCATTTGGTATTTACTCTGAAGTAACTGCGACTTTTGCGCGCAAAACTTTGTTCGGTTACAAATCAATGGTGTACGCAACCGTTGCAATTGGTGTGTTATCACTTGTTGTATGGGTTCACCACTTCTTTACCATGGGTGCAGGTGCCAACGTTAACGCGTTCTTCGGTATCATGACCATGATTATTGCGATTCCTACTGGTGTGAAAATCTTCTCTTGGTTATTCACTATGTACAAGGGTCGTATTACCTACACTACCCCAATGCTATGGACACTTGGCTTCCTTGTGACTTTCGGTATCGGTGGTTTAACAGGTGTATTAATGGCAGTTCCACCAGCGGACTTCCTTGTACACAACTCTTTATTCTTGATTGCTCACTTCCATAACGTAATTATTGGTGGTGTTGTATTCGCGATGTTCGCAGGTATCATTTTCTACTGGCCAAAAATGTTTGGTTGGAGACTGAATGAGACTTGGGGTAAAGCAGCATTCTGGTTCTGGTTCTTCGGTTTCTACTTTGCATTCATGCCGTTGTATATCCTTGGTTTCATGGGTATGACACGTCGTTTGAATACTTATGACAACCCTGAATGGGATCCATACTTGGCAATTGCATTCTTTGGTTCTGTGTTAATTGCTATTGGTCTATTCTGCTTCGTTATGCAGATCGTGGTTGGTTTCTTACAACGCAACCAACGTTTAGACCTTACAGGCGATCCATGGGATGGTCGCACGCTTGAATGGGCGACTTCTTCTCCAGCACCGTTCTATAACTTTGCTCACCTTCCAAAGATCAATGGTATTGATACTTTCTGGACTGACAAAGAAAATGGTGTTGCATACGCGCGTCCAACGAAGTATGAAGACATCCACATGCCAACCAACCGTGCAGCTGGTTTCATTATTGCAATGTTTATTACAGTAATGGGCTTCGCGTTAATCTGGCATATTTGGTGGTTAGTATTCGTTACATTTATCGCTGCAATCATCAGCTTCATCGTGAGCTCTTTCACGAAGAAAGTGGACTACTATGTTCCTGCTGCTGAAGTTGAGCGTATTGAAAACGAACGCTATGCGCTCCTTGAAAAACACTTGAAGAAGGACTAAGACATGGCTGAAGTACTTCATCACGACAACCACGGACATGATGATCATCACCACGATGATACAGACATCACCGTCTTTGGTTTCTGGACATACTTGATGAGTGACCTTGTACTTTTCGGTACACTCTTCATCGCGTTCGCTGTATTAAGTAGCCACGTTCCAGTAGGCACTCCAACAGCTAAAGATTTGTTTGGCGAGTCATTAGGCTTTGTTCTAACAGAAACTTTTGCCCTGTTGATTTCTTCTGTAACTTTCGGTTTTGCTGTTTTAGCTGCTTACAAGAAAGATGTTGCCAAAGTTCTAACTTGGTTAGGCGTGACATGGGTTTTCGGTGCGATCTTTATTGGTATGGAACTTTACGAGTTCAACCATTTAGTTCATGCTGGACATGGACCTAGCGTGAGTGCGTTCTTATCTGCGTTCTTTACTTTGGTTGGTACGCACGGTATTCACGTAACTTCAGGTTTAGTTTGGATGATCGTGTTAATGGTTCAAATCAAGAAATATGGTTTGACTATTCCGAACATGCGTCGTTTAGCTTGCCTAAGCTTGTTCTGGCACTTCCTTGACATCGTTTGGATCTGTGTATTCAGCGTAGTTTACTTGATGGGAGTTCTCTAATGAGTCACGATCACAACTCTGCTGGTGCATCACACGGTAACACTAAGCAATATACGATTGGCTTTATCCTTTCTGTTATCCTTACCATTATTCCTTTTGGTATGGTTATGGCAGGTGGTTTTGGCCGTGGTATTTTAATTACTGTTATTTCGATTACAGCAGTTGCTCAGATTCTTATTCAATTAATTTATTTCTTGCATATGAATTCTTCTTCAGAGCAACGTTGGAACGTGATTGCATTCGTGTATACCATTCTGACCATTGCCATCCTTTTGGTTGGTTCTGTATGGATCATGAACTACCTACACTACAACATGATGATCTAAACTGGTTGTCATGCTAAAAAAGTATTTATTCCTGACAAAGCCAGGAATTCTCTTTGGTAATTTTATTACCACTTTGGGTGGCTACTTTGTAGCTGCCCAAGGTTCTGTAGATTTCCTTCTCCTACTGCTTACTCTGCTTGGTACAACGCTTGTTGTCGCCTCAGGATGTGTGATCAACAATATTATTGATCAAGACATCGACCAAAAAATGCAACGCACACAAAACCGTGCTTTAGTGCAAAAAACTGTTTCTGTTCCTATTGCGCTGATTTATTCAGTGGTATTGGGCGTCATTGGTTTTAACATTTTATGGTTTGGAGTTAACGCATACGCTTTTCTTTTTGCACTGATTGGTTTTGTGGTTTATGTCGGCTTTTACAGTCTATGGACCAAACGCACAACAATTCATCAAACCATTATTGGCAGTATTTCAGGCGCAAGCCCACCTGTGATTGGTTATACCGCTGTTGCAAATCAATTTGACTTAGCTGCTCTACTTATCTTTTTAGGTTATGCACTTTGGCAAATGCCCCACTCTTGGGCGATTGCAATTTACCGTTTTGATGATTACAAAAATGCGGGTATTCCAATTTTGCCAGTTGCTCGTTCAATTTTTCGAACGAAAATTGAATCACTGATTTATGTGGTGTTATTTACTATTGCCATGAATGGACTGTTTGTATTTGGTTATACAAACTGGCTGTATCTGGTTATTTTAAATGCACTTTGTATTTATTGGTTCTATATTGGCGTCATTGGCTTCAAAGCAGAAAATGATCAATCATGGGCAAAACGCTTTTTCCTATTTTCGGTTATTTTAATTACGGTTGTGAGTTTATGTTTTAGCTTTACAGCAACTGCGCCAAGCACGCAAATCATATTTTTTTAAAAGATAGAGTTTAGCTCTATCTTTTAATGGAGTACCCTCTGCACATTTCACAATTTCAACAACAATTACTCTGTACACGACAAATTTCACAGAACCCTTATCCTATCAGGATTCTGCTTTCTTAAAATTGCCAAAATTTCCTTAAACTCTTCTTTTTTCCCAAAACCAATTAAACGCTGAATCGCCATTTGAACATAGTCTAAACCATAGCGAAATAAACTCATTGAGAGTCGTCCATGCTTCTTTATTTTTATCGCTTTTTTTTGATCATGTTGCCATTCACCCGTTAAGTAACACCAACAGAAGCTTATAGCTAACACCGCAATCAATTTTTTCACTCGTCTAGGGTCTGTCAAGCGCGTATTTTCAAGATTAAACCCGCGTCCTTTGAGACAACTGAATAAGGTTTCAATTTCCCAGCGTAATGCATAATCCTGAATAGCATTGGCATTAAACTGAGGAGAAACGACGAGTAAAAGCTCTCCATTTTCTAACTGTAGTGCACTTATATATAGTTTCACCCGACCAACCAAAATCCGTCGTTTACGACATTCAATTTGACCAACTTTAAGATGGCGAAATAAATCACTAATTTTATGATTCTTTCCTAAATGATTGGTGACAATGAAGTTTTTTTAACACGAATGCAGAAGTTGATGTCTTGTTCAATTAACCATGTAAACCACTGCTCACCGATAAACTCTCTGTCTGCGAACACATTCACAATACGGTCTTTACCAAAAATGGCTATAAAGCGTTGAATCAAAGCAATACGCTCTTTCGTATCTGAATTTCCACGTTTATTAAGCAATGTCCAAAGGATAGGTATCGCTATTCCACGATAAACGATTGCGAGCATCAGGATATTAATATTTCGTTTTCCCCATTTCCAATTGGTTCTATCTAAAGTCAGTTGCACTTGGTCGAATGAAAACATATTGAAAATCAACTGAGAAATTTGACGATAATCAAAATACTGACCTGCAAAGAAGCGCTGCATACGTCGATAAAATGATTGTGGTAAGCACTTGATGGGCAAGGCTTTAGATGCAGAAGAAAGATTACATGTTTGCTTTAAAATAATCACAAGCATGATGAGCGCAAAGCACTTTAAATGTGACTTGTTCCATTTTAGAGATTTGTTTAAGATAAGATATAACTCATTGAGATGTGTCATAGTATTCGTCGTTAGAAAACAATTATTGTGACATTATTTCAATGAGTTATCTATTTTTGTCGTGTACAGAGCAACAATTATTTAGCTCCCTTCAATTAATTCATTCTTTAATAACTTCCCACACCAAACTCACCAAAAGTAAGTAACATTTAAATACACAGTAAAAATTTAAACTCTAATCATAGATTCAAAATACCCTACTCTTTTATCCAAGCCGATCTTTTCTTAGACAAAGCCTTGTATTTACTTGGCAAAAGCTCTAGAATTCACGCTTCGCAATTTTGCGACACAACTTCGGTTGTGACTCCTTGCTTCTGGCTCAATTTAGTCAGGGGCTGCATAAACCGTAAGGAGCTGACAATGCGTCACTACGAAATCGTACTTTTGGTACACCCAGACCAAAGCGATCAAGTTGTGGGTATGGTAGAACGTTACCTAACTCACATCAAAGAAGCTGAGGGTCAAATTCACCGTTTAGAAGATTGGGGCCGTCGTCAATTGGCTTACCCAATTAACAAAATTCACAAAGCGCACTACATTCTTATGAACGTTGAATGTGGTCAAACTACGCTTGATGAGTTAGAAGAATTGTTCCGTTATAACGACGCGATCCTTCGTAGCTTGATCATCCGTCGTGAAAACGCTATCACTGAAGAGTCATTATTGGCTAAGAGTGCTGAAGAAAAACGTGCGCGTAAAGCTCAACGTGAAGAAGCACAACACGCTAACCAAGACTCTGCTGAAGCTTAAGGAGAACATCAATGGCACGTTTTTACCGTCGTCGCAAGTTCTGCCGCTTTACAGCTGAGAACGTTACGTACATCGACTACAAAGATATCGATACACTAAAACAGTACATCACTGAAAATGGCAAGATTGTTCCTAGCCGTATTACAGGTACTAAAGCTCGTTACCAACGTCAATTAGCGCTTGCTATTAAACAAGCTCGCTACTTAGCGTTGATCCCTTACACTGACAATCATAAGTGAGGTTGAGCTGTGGATATTATCTTATTACAACGCATTAAGAACCTTGGTAAATTAGGCGATAAAGTTTCAGTTAAAGCTGGTTACGGCCGTAACTACTTGATCCCTCAAGGTAAAGCAGTTGCTGCAACTGAAGCAAACACTGCTGCATTTGAAGCTCGTCGTGCTGAACTTGAGAAACAAGAAGCTGAAATTTTAGCTGCTGCTCAAGCACGTGCTGACCAATTGAACGAAGTTAACATCGTAATCACTGCTAAAGCTGGTGATGAAGGTAAACTTTTCGGTTCTATCGGTACTCGTGACATCGCTGACGCGTTAACGAATGCTGGTCTTGAAGTTGACCGTGCAGAAGTTCGTTTACCAAACGGTGCGCTTCGTCACACTGGTGAATTCAACATCGCAATCCAATTGCACCATGATGTTGTTGCTGAAGTTCTCGTTACTATCGTATCTGAGTAATTTTCTGCAAAAAGAAAGAGCATGCCTAATCGCATGCTCTTTTTTTATCTTTAAAATATGCAAATTATACAAATTTCCTAAATAGTCCTGCACGCTTTGACTTCTCCTTCGCCAAAATCTACTCGCTTTTTTTTCTAGAGGGCGTATCATCGGGAAGTGGAAAGAATATGAGTTTCAAATTCTATCCCCCGTGCATTATTCAGCATTTACTGTTTTAAAAATCAGGGATTTATATGTCACAGGCGACTGCTAGCGCAAAGCAACATACCGCAAAGTCTGATCTAAAACCAAATGAGAACAGCCCGCTTAAAGAGTTTCGTACCCCACCGCATAACTTAGCCATTGAACAAGCTGTTTTGGCTGCATTGATGACTGTGGCCGAATCTTTTGAACAAGTGGGTGATGTGTTACAAGAGTCTGATTTCTACGCGACACGCCATAAATATATTTTCCGTGCCATTGATTCTTTGTCTAAAGAAAACTCACCTTATGATGCCGTATTGGTGAATGACTGGCTAATTAAACAAAATTTGCTTGAAGCTGCGGGCGGTGAAGAGTATTTAATGCAGCTCATGGCGGACTCGCCTTCTAGTTTTTATAACCTAGAAACCTATGCCACGAAAATTAAAGAATTCTCGACCCTCAGAAACATGATTAAAGTTAGTTCTGAAATTTTACAAAATGCCTATGACACCAAAGGTCGTAGCGTGAGTGAAATTTTAGACTTGGCTGAAACTAATATTTTCCAAATTGCCGAACAACACAATAACAATGCAAAAGCACAAGGCCCAAAAGCCATATCGAGTGTCGTTGCCGACGTATTCGACAAACTTGACGAACTTTCTAAAATGGAAGGTAACATCACAGGCTTAACCACAGGCTTTGTAGAGTTAGATAATAAAACCTCAGGTATGCAAGCGGGTGATTTGATTATTGTCGCTGCGCGTCCATCTATGGGTAAAACCACGTTTGCCATGAATTTGGTCGAAAGTGTTCTGTTTAACAATGACTTGCCTGCTCTTGTCTACTCTATGGAGATGCCTGCAGATTCAATTGCAATGCGTTTGATTTCTGCTTACGGCAAAGTGCATCAGGGGAATTTACGTTCAGGCAAACTCAGTGGCGATGAATGGTCAAAAGTCACAGGCACGATTTTACAACTTCAAGAAAAGCATTTGTATATTGATGACTCATCTGCCCTACCCCCTACGGAAGTACGTGCACGTGCACGACGCATTGCCAAACAACATGGCGGTAAAATTGGCTGCATCATGGTCGATTACTTGCAATTAATGAAAGTCCCAGGCATGGGCGATAACCGTGTCGGCGAGATTTCAGAAATTTCACGTAGCTTAAAAGCCTTAGCCAAAGAGATGAACTGCCCTGTGATTGCTTTGTCGCAGCTGAACCGTTCCTTAGAGAACCGACCTAATAAACGCCCTGTAATGTCAGACTTGCGTGAATCTGGTGCGATTGAGCAGGATGCGGACTTAATCATGTTTATTTACCGCGACGAAGTTTATAATAAAGAATCTAAAGAAGCAGGCACTGCCGAAATTATTATTGGTAAACAGCGTAACGGCCCCATTGGTACGGTACGTCTTGCCTTTGAAGGACAATACACGCGTTTTAGTAACTTATCTCCTGAGTATTATGCTCAGTATGATGATGAAGAGTAATGCTTGCATTGGTCTTTTTTATTAAAACCATAATTTAATCTGACTTATTAACTTTGCCCACCATAGTTTCCAACTTGAGACTAAATTTAAATTTTGACTATTGTCTTCCATTTCAAATGATGGAAATGCTTTATTAAGTTGTTCACATGTTGGATATTTTTGTTGAAGTTTTGCTAAGTAATGCGCTTGATCATATTGTATAAAACCATCTAAAATCCCAACCTCTGCTCTATCGACTGTAGAACAATTTGAGGTCTGCTTATTCCAAGCTAAAAATGGGACAATCGGTTTAGATAAAACAAGCTGGTCATTCTTACAGTTTAATGTTGCAAATGAAACTACTTGATATTGCTGGGGTTTAGCACCATCTGGTGCATAAGCTAAACCAATAATTAATTGGTTTTTAGCTGTACTTTTACCTGAAAATCCACTGTACCATTGGGTAGGCTTTTTATATTTAACCTCATCTAGTATTGAGCGAAAAATAAATTGACCTGAACTGATTTCAAAAATGAAGTCTGAACTCTCCTGTACTGCCAGTGAATCTTGGTAACGGGCAATAAATACGTCATTGGGTGAATGTGGCATACAAGCCATAACTGACTGACAAAAAAATAAAGTACTCCATCCCAGATAACAAAATATTTTCATCATTTATTCAACATATCCAAGTTTAAAATGCATTGTTTAATCTCTCTTTGAGTTCATTTAAATTACGAACCCACTCTCCGCACTCATTTGATTCTTGCCCAACTCGTACAGTTCAGAATTTTCCTGAGTGAGAGCATCTAAAGCCAGGATAGCTTTTAGAATGTATAATTTTATATAAAATAGAGCCTGAAACTTTTACAAATTACTTGCAATCAATAACCTAAAAGATTTTTCGATCTTATGACAATTTATGATCAAAAACTTAGATGGTCATGTCTATTTGAGGTCGATAAGTCTACAATAGTGAATATTTTTAAATAGAACTATTTTTAGTATTTATTTATCAATCCACAGTGTATCTAACACAAATTACCAATTGTCATTCCCAAGGAGTCACGAGGGTGCGCCGAGCAACAATTTATATTGACAGTCAGGCACTGCAATATAATTTAAACCGTGTTAAACAACTTGCCCCAACAGCGAAAATTGTCAGTATGGTCAAGGCCAATGCTTATGGACATGGTGTAAAAGACTGCTTAGCATCCTTAAAGGATAGCGATGCCTTTGGTGTCGCTTGCGTTGAAGAAGCCTTAGAAATCCGAGAGTTGGGATATACACAGCCCATCACCCTGATTGAAGGTGTCTTTTCTGCTGAAGAAATGCAAAGTGTGTTGGCACACAAATTAGAATGTGTGGTGCATCATCAAGCACAGCTCAATTGGCTACTGCAACATAAAGATGATTACATCGCACAAGGCTTAAAAGTCTGGGTCAAACTCAACAGCGGCATGAATCGTTTAGGTTTTAAAATTCCTGAAATTATTGATGTGATTCACATGCTCAAAGCCGAAGGTTTTACCAGTGTGTTAACCATGCATTTTGCAAATGCTGATGGTGACCATGCTTTAAACGATCAACAAATTGCACAATTTTTGCATGTCAAAGACAATTGCAGTCCTATTCTTGCTTCTTGCTGCAACTCTGCTGCAATCTATCGTTATCCCGAATTGCATTTTGATTATGTACGCCCAGGCATTATGCTTTACGGAGCAACGCCTTTTGCCGCACATAATGTGCATACACTGGACTTGAAGCCTGTGATGACTTTAAATGCAGAAGTCATTGCACTCAATGAAATTGATGCAGGTGAACACGTTGGCTACGGTTCAACCTTTACTGCAGAACAAGCCATGCGAATCGCTATTGTTTCAATTGGCTATGGTGATGGCTATCCACGTACATTTGTGCAGCCGAATTTTGTTGCGATTGGTTTAAAATTAACGCCCGTGCTTGGTCGTGTGTCAATGGATATGATTGCCATTGATGTCACAGGTTTGGACGTTGAATTAGGCACACAAGTTGAATTATGGGGCAAACACCGATTAGTGGATGATGTTGCTACGGCCAATGGCACGATTGGTTATGAGTTATTATGTCGTTTAAGTTCTCGTCCACAGCGTAAGGCAACTAGCATTTAGCATTCTTTTTTTGGATCTGTTGCATGTAGCAGTTTTGTTGCATGCAATCGTCTAAGCGACTTTCTTTACTCGCTTCGATAGTTTCTTCTCGCTTTTAATTTGGTAGATTCAAGAAGCATGCGCAGCAGTATAAAATCTAGCCATAACTTCCGTTGGCGTATACCGACCTCATGTTTTTCATGGATGATAGTTGACTGCAAATTCTATCTGCTCTATTTGTTCGTGTGATATGTCATCAAACAATGGCGCGCATGTACAGAGTATCATTCTAAGTCTTGGTGGCAGACTTGTGTCACACCGTATGCGGGCGAACAAGTTCCAGCCCCTACCCTGTTTTGCGCATTACCTACGATTGAAGCAGCACCAAGTCGCTCAGTTTTGGTAAATTTATTTTAAGCAGTCATATATCAACAGCCAAGCACATGTTATAAATCCTTGTGCTTATACAAAAAGATGTACATTAAATTTAAGGATATAAAATGAACGATGTTGTCATTGTAGCTGCAAAACGTACTGCAATTGGTAGTTTTTTGGGTAGCCTCGCTTCTTTATCTGCACCACAATTGGGGCAAATAGCAATTCGTGCGGTATTAGACAGTGCCAAAGTACAGCCTGAACAAGTTGATCAGGTGATTATGGGCAATGTACTCACTACAGGTGTAGGACAAAACCCTGCGCGTCAAGCTGCAATTGCTGCGGGTATTCCTGTGCAAGTGCCTGCAACAACACTAAACGTGGTATGTGGCTCAGGTTTACGTGCAGTACATTTGGCTGTACAAGCGATTCAGTGCAGTGAAGCAGAAATTGTAGTTGCTGGTGGTCAAGAATCCATGTCACAGAGCGCACACTATATGCAGTTACGTAACGGGCAAAAAATGGGGAATGCTCAGTTAATTGACAGCATGGTGGCTGATGGCTTAACCGATGCTTATAACCAATACCACATGGGTATTACTGCAGAAAATATTGTAGAAAAGCTTGGTTTAAACCGCGAAGAACAAGACCAATTGGCACTAACTTCACAACAACGCGCGGCTGCAGCACAAGCGGCTGGTAAATTTAAAGATGAAATTGCAGCTGTAAGCATTCCACAGCGTAAAGGCGACCCAATTGTATTTGCCGAAGATGAATACATCAAAGCCAATACTACGCTTGAAAGCCTGAATAAATTACGCCCTGCGTTCAAAAAAGATGGCAGCGTAACAGCAGGTAATGCTTCTGGTATCAACGATGGTGCAGCAGCAGTGTTAATGATGAGCGCAGACAAAGCTGCAGCCTTAGGTCTACAACCTTTAGCACGTATTAAAGCCTATGCAATGTCGGGTATTGAGCCTGAAGTTATGGGTCTTGGCCCGGTTGAAGCTGTGAAGAAAACCTTAAATAAAGCAGGTTGGAGCTTAGATCAAGTCGATTTGATTGAAGCTAACGAAGCCTTTGCCGCACAAGCTTTAGGTGTTGCCAAAGAACTAAGCTTAGACTTAGATAAAGTAAACGTGAATGGTGGGGCAATTGCCCTCGGTCACCCGATTGGTGCGTCAGGTTGTCGTATCCTTGTGACATTAGTACACGAAATGCAACGTCGTGATGCGAAAAAAGGCATAGCCACGCTTTGCATAGGCGGCGGTATGGGGGTTGCACTTGCGGTTGAACGCGACTAAGTGATCACGCCAAAAAGCTGCAAGAGTGCAGTTTGTTAAATATAATAGTGACTTAAAGTTAGCAATTAATTTTAGATCTAATGGGAGCTTCGGCTTCCATTATGTTTTTCTAACTACGCATAATTTATAAATAATTGCTTTTTTCATTAATGAAACAATGAACGTGAAAGATGAGTCAAACTCATATTGACAGTTATTTGCCCTGTATGATGCGGAATACATTCCCCAAAAAGATGAGGTAAATTATGTAATGGAAAGAGGGAAATATGATTTAGCTCTGATCTTATTGTCGATCAATTTTATATGACAAGGTGCTGCTTAATCCACCGAAAGTAAGTGCTGAATATGATCACTAAAGTGATAAAAATGCATGGTATCGGGTTGCTGTTTCAGTTCTACCCATGCATCTACAAGTGATGTCCAACCTAAATCTTTCAGACATTGCACAATCATTTCCAATTGCAACAAAGTCTTTTCAGTCGATTGCTTTAACCGAATTTGTCGGTCTAATTGTTCAATTCTCTGCCCCAATTGGAAAAATAAATATATCTGCTGTGGTTCTGCATCTAATAGTGCTTCACAGTCCTGTAACACTTCGCCAATATAACTCGCGTTATCACATGCGTTTTGAATACAATGCTTTAATTCAGCATAAGTGGATTTAGAGAAAACCTGTGCCAGGTTTTTAATTTTTCTCAGTGTTTGCTCAAGCTGCATCACAAATGAGGCAGGCTGTTCTTCATTTAAAATCAATTCATTTAAAGAAGCAGCATCAAAAGCTGGCAAACAAAAAGCATGTGCATAAGTCAAAGCAGCCTCATTTTGTTTAAACGGAAATTGCTGACATACATATTGAATACGGGTTAAATAACGGGCTAACCAAAAAATTTCTCGCGCATCACTGCTAGATAAATTCACGGTTGTTTCATCCTCCTGCTTCTGGTCTGTTGATAATTCATCGCGATAAAGCACCTCAATCGCCTTGCCCAATTAACCTACAGCACTCATCCACTCAGACCGCTTTTATTTACATAAACCTGTATCTACCATACAAAATGCTGACGGGTTTTCACTTAAACACAACTATTCAGTCTTGCTTTTCTCAATGATCCAAATGTGGTTTATGATTTGGACTTCCAATATTTAATTAACTTTACTCATCCCAATTTTGTGATATTTACTGCAAAATCTGCGGTGCAACGCTGCCCTTTTTTAGTAAAAAACTTGCTAAACATTCCGAGTTTTCTTATTGTGTGGAGGAACAAGTTTTCCTCAGTGTGCATTGATCTAGTAAATATTGAATATGTCTATACAAGAAAAAGAAACATCGAATAGTTTGTATCGCCAATGGCAAATTTTATCGCGCCTTTCTACAGGTAAATGGATGGGCACACGTGAATTACACGATGTCTTGCAACGTGAAGGTATCGATATTAGTTTGCGTACGATTCAACGTGACTTAAATCAAATTTCACAGCGCTTTCCAATTGAAAGTAATGGTACCGTACCACAAGGTTGGCGCTGGCGTTCAGATGCGCCGATTCAAAGTTTACCGCACATGACCAGCTCTCAAGCGGTGACCTTCATGATGGTTGAGGAACATTTAAAGCACTTGTTACCACCAAGTTTGATTGAAGAAATGAACCCATGGTTTGACTTAGCTAGACGCAGCCTGTCGACTCAAAACAATGTCCGCCAATGGATTAACCGCGTGAGGATTGTGCCTGCAACTCAACCGTTAATTCCGCCCGTCGTAGACCGCAATGCACAGCAGGCAATTTATGAGGGTTTACTGCAAGACAAACAACTGGAATGTATTTATCAATCACGTAGCGGTTCAGGCGAAGATAAAACCTATGTCCTGAATCCTTTGGCTTTAGTGCAAAAAGGTGCAGTAATTTACTTAATTTGTACCCGATTTGATAAAACTGATATTCAAACCTTTGCCCTGCATCGTTTTAAAGCAGCCAAAGTTTTAGATTCACGCGCCCTGCATCCAGTTGATTTTGACATAGATGCCTATATTGAATCTGGCGAATTAGGTTTCAGAGTCGATTACAGCAAAGCCACTGAAAATATTCAGCTCAAACTCACCATGCAAAAAGCTGATGCCATTTACTTTGATGAAAGCCAATTAAGCAAAGATCAAATCATGGAAACATTGGAAAATGGTGATGTGTTGGTGACAGCCACTGTTCCTTTTACCTCACAATTGGTTTGGTGGTTGCGTAGTTTTGGTAAAAAGCTGATTCAGGTTGAGCCTGTTGAAGTTGCCAATGCGGTGCATCAGAATCAGGATTAAAAAAGCCCCAAATATTGGGGCAATAATATTATCGTTTTCTTTTAAACTTAGTTATTGTGATTACTGATTGAAGTTAAAGTTAAAATTGACTCGGCATTGCACAACATGGGCATGCTAGTTCAGCTGTATTATAACGAATGATTTTTAAAGTCATCTTTTACTCCTCTGTGTGTCTATAAGTGTTAATTTAACTACTCCTGATTTAGCTGTGAAATCATAAGATACGCAGTAGAAATCAAGTTTTTTCTTATACACCTTTTCTTCTTTACATAGCAGATGATTTACTTTGTGGCACAAAAATGCCAGCGATATTTAAATTGCGGGCATTTATCAAACTATCAAATCTTATGCAGATTTACGGGACTGTGCATTTTTACGAATGGTGATCATCACCAATTGAACAGCGGCTGGAGTTACACCTGGAATACGACTGGCCTGTGCCAAAGTTTCTGGTAAAACATGCTTTAACTTTAGGGTAATTTCGCGCGATAAACCTGAAACTGCATCATAATCAAAATCTGCGGGGATTTTGGTATCTTCCAAGCGTTTTAATTGTGCAACATCTTCATGCTGACGGTTAATATAACCTGCATATTTCACCGCAATTTCAATTTGATCACCTACTTGTGCAGAAACATCTGAACCCGTTAATTCAGCAATTTGCGCAAAGCTGATATTTGGACGTTTTAACAGATCAATTGCAGAACATTCTTTGGACAAATCTGCACCTGTCATTTCAACAAATTTTTTGCCCATTGGGTTATTTGGTGCAGCCCACAAATGTTGTAAACGCCCTGTTTCACGTTCTACTGCTTCCATTTTTTCACAGTAAGCCGACCAACGGGTGTCATCCACCAAACCAAGCTCACGACCAATTGGGGTCAAACGCTGATCGGCATTGTCTTCACGCAACATCAAACGGTATTCCGCACGTGAGGTGAACATGCGGTACGGCTCTTTGGTACCCAGTGTGATCAAATCATCAACCAATACACCAATATAAGCTTCATCACGTTTTGGTGTCCATTGTTCCTGATCCCAAGCGCGACGTGCCGCATTCAAACCAGCCAACACACCTTGAGCACCTGCTTCTTCATAACCCGTCGTGCCATTAATTTGACCTGCAAAATACAAGTTATTAATGGCTTTGGTTTCCAAAGTAAATTTCAAGGCTTGTGGATTAAAGTAATCATATTCAATCGCATAACCTGGACGCAAAATATGCGCATTTTCCATACCACGAATTGAACGAACTAACTCGAACTGCACATCAAACGGTAAAGACGTTGAAATCCCATTTGGATACAATTCATGTGTATCTAAACCTTCAGGCTCCAAAAATACCTGATGCGAGTCTTTATCAGAAAAACGGTGAATTTTATCTTCAATCGATGGGCAATAACGTGGACCAACACCTTCAATTACACCTGTATACATAGGCGAACGATCTAAACCACCGCGAATGATTTCGTGAGTGCGTTCATTTGTATGGGTGATATAGCAGTTCACTTGTTCAGGGTGCATCGACACATCACCCATAAATGACATAGTTGGTGATGGGAAATCACCGGGCTGCGGGATCATGACAGAAAAGTCAACTGAGCGTGCATCAATACGTGGTGGCGTACCTGTTTTTAAACGCCCAACAGGTAAATTTAATTCACGTAAACGCGCCGCCAAAGCAATTGATGGAGGATCTCCCGCACGACCACCGCTGGATTTTTCTAAACCGATGTGAATCACGCCACCCAAGAATGTACCTGTAGTCAATACCACGGTTTTCGCATCAAAGCGAATTCCCATTTGGGTGACGACACCTTTTACGGTATCGCCTTCTACAATCAGGTCATCTGCTGCTTGTTGGAAAATATCTAAATTAGCTTGGTTTTCTAAAGTGGCACGAATCGCAGCTTTAAAACGAACACGGTCTGCCTGCGCACGTGTTGCACGAACCGCAGCACCTTTACGGGAGTTTAAAATACGGAATTGAATCCCGCTTTTATCGGCAGCTAATGCCATTGCACCGCCTAATGCATCAACCTCACGCACCAAATGCGACTTCCCAATTCCCCCAATTGCAGGGTTACAGCTCATCTGCCCTAAAGTCTCAATGTTATGAGTTAAGAGTAAGGTTTGACGACCCATACGTGCTGCTGCAAGCGCCGCTTCGGTGCCTGCGTGACCGCCACCAATAACAATGACATCGTAAACTTTAGGATAGTGCATAATGGTCAAGGAGAGATAAAAAATAAAGACAGAATATTATAGCAAAACTTGTGGCATAAGTTGACAGATTCAGTCGATTTATTGAGATTTATTGCCCCCTAATTCTGCTACATAATTAATATTTTGTAATCTAAATTTGCATTTTTACTGTACATAAAAACATTTAGACCTAAAAATTAACCAGATCACCATTGTTTTAATTTGTCTATTTTTTATCCTAATAGCACAGATATGAGAAACAAAGGGAAACATCATGAATAAGAAAATTTTACTTTCTTCTATGTTTTTTGGCTTATTGTTCAGTCCATTTGCATTGCAGGCAAATGATAAAGTCGAAACCGTCTATAACGCACAAAAATTCCAGCAAGTATGTAAAGGTAAAACTCAGGGCGCACCTGTAAGCTTTGCCTATCGCGGAATTATCTGGAATGGTACTTGCGAACCACAATTCTTTAGTTCATCTAAAGCAATTCAATTACAAGGCAATGAGCCTGAATTATATCGTTCTTGTGCGGCAGATGCACAAACTACAGTCATTACATTTAATGGTACGGAGTTAAAAGGGAAATGTGCTTTAGGCTTTACGCCACCACGTCCTGCTGCAATGTGAGCCCCCATCGTCGGGTGTCACATTTCTTCACGAAGGGATCGTTTTTCCCGAACTGATGGGTTACCCTACTCACCTGAATATAAGCATAAAACCTCCAAAGCAGTCATTGTAAATAAATGACTGCTTTGTTTATTGCACAATCAAAAAAAACAATTACACTACAAAAGAGAAGGAAAACTTAAAACCAAAAAAAAGAATAAAGGATGTGCTATGGATTCAGGCTTTTTTACCTTTTTTCTATCATTGACCTTGTCTGTGATGATGATGGGCTTAGGCTTACAACTCACGCCAAGGGATTTCATTCGGGTTAGTCAATTTCCTAAAGTCATTTTTTTAACGCTTTTGTCACAATTGGTCATCTTGCCTGTTTTAGCGTCATTATGTAGCACCCGCACAAAACATTTGTTCAAAAAATACGGCTATATAGCCGTATTTTTGGTGAAAGTTAATTACTTTAAAAATTCATATTCAAACAATTTAGGCACTATTTCGTTGTTATAATACCGTTTAACCAATTCTTTTAAAGTTTTCAAACTACCATTTAATAATGGGTAGTCGTAAATATTTTTATCAGTTATTTGGTCTTTTTGAAATGTATTTAGTTCTGTCGATATTTGATATACACCATAATTGATTGTATTTTGATAGTTTTTAGTTTTTTTAGCTTCATTAAGAATGGTTTTCCAGACCTCTAATAATTCTTTTTCGGTAGCATTCAACTTTAGCTTTTTTAAAGCTAAAGTTGCTAATGTTTCCCCATTAGTATTATCAAGGCATAATTGATTCCTATACATTCTACCATCACTACCAGTAAAAGACCGTAAGTGATTTTGCATTTCTAAAGTGGTAAATAAAAGCACCTTTAAAAGATAGCTTGATAGCTTGCCATCTTTAAGGTCTTTAGTATAGCTATCAGCCCCATCAGCAGATTTCATTACTCTTGCTCTTTCAGTCCACTTTCGGTTATATGTAATATAACGGCTTGCTGCAAACATAGGTAGTTTTTCTAAAAAATTATCACTTCTTAGAAAAAATCCATTTCCATCATACCGTCCTGCTATTAATAAGGATGCGTGTAGGTCAGGATTATCGAAACCCGAACTATAGACAGCCATATATCCAATAATATTTTCATTAAAAAGTGGTGTTATTCTTGGTTGCTTTGGTGGTTCTCGTTCACTTCCGTCTAATGAAATATATATACCATCAACTTCATCATCTTCAAATTTTCGTTTATCGAAAAAATGATTGCTGTAAGTAGTGTAAATTCTTCTAATGGGTAATATCCCATCAGCAGCCATTATCCCTTTTTTAACATCAATATCAAAAGCCTTGACTTCAAAATAATCCTTTTCACAATCAGAGTTTCCCCATAATGCCACCATAATACAGGCATCAATAGTGGTGTGAAAATGTCGGCGATTAAAAGCAAAGCCATCTATAAATTGCTTGTTTATTATGTGTTGGGCTTTCCAGTATTTGACAGGTGAATAAACTATGTAGCTGTCTGTTGGCTGGCGTAAATAATACTGAAAAGCAGACCAAATAAAAGCATTTCCTAAATCATTACTCGCTGTTCCTTTGATTTGAGTGTCTTTTTTCATTTCTTGAACAACGTAGCTTTTTTTCCATTCGCTAGATTTTGCACCCTGTTTCTTTTTTTGATGCTCAATACTGGTTGTTTCAGCGTAAGGCGGATTTTCAAATAAAATAATCGTACAGTTTGGATTATCGACATATTGTTTAATTAGGGGATTTTCGACATATTCTTTAGATAGGGCATCAGCCCCACGCACAAGACCCATATTAAATGTATCTTCTTTTTCAGTAGGTGGAATAACATGACGTACCTTATCACCCAATATTTCCATTAAAACCTTGTATTCATAATATTCGAGTGTTGAAACTATGACATGGCTTAATTCTTCATCAGTTAAGTATTGCTCTAAATTACCTGTTCCTGCACATCTATCAATGATAACGTAGTCGTTACCCGCAGGCACTCTATCTATGGCTTTTCGGACTAATTCGAGTGATTTTTTAGCATAAAGTTCAGGCGTGTAAAAAGCCCCTAAATTTTTCTTTTGTAAATCATCATTGAGTTTATCCATTAAGTAGCGAAATTTAACATTATCTTCACCCTTATAAGGCTCAATATAGTCCTTTAATTTATTTGGCTTGCGGATTTCACCAAGAATATTGACTTTACCACTTTGGTCGCCTATGAAATCAGCTTTTCTAGCTGTTGGATTCTCTTTGTAAAATCGCTGACCCCAACCAACAATGCAATTCTCATCAATATTTATTTTGGTGAAATTTTTAGACTTTAACGTTTTAACAAGTTTTTCTTGGTCGATTTCTTGAGATAAATCTAATTCTATGGCGGTAGATTTTAATTTAAAGCCAGTATTTTCTTTAGATGCCCCTAATTGATAAATTTTTTCAATTTCTTCTAAATAATCTTTAGATTGATATATAAAAACTTTATCCGTATTCAAGGAAACAAGAACGATATTTGCAGGTATTGATTTACCTTTGACACGCATAGCAGAAAGATACTTAATCGCTTGAAATAAAGTGGCATTCGTGTCATTTACAGTCAATTTAAATTCTAAAAGATTACCAAATAACACACCATCTGTATTATCACTAAATACTTGTTCCGATGTTAAAGACTTATCAACTCGTGGTAAGTAGTCTTTATAAAATTGTTCTTGTCCTTGTAATTCATTCGTATATTTCATATCAACCCCCGAAAAATGCTTGCAGGGTTGATAGAGATAGCGTTAGGCTGTGCTGTGCTGTGCTGTGCTGTGCTGTGCTGTGCTGTGCTGTGCTGTGCTGTGCTGTGCTGTGCTGTGCTGTGCTGTGTAGCATGAAAATTCCTTAGATTTGTGTCAAGAGGTTATTAGGGCTTAAATTTTCATCATTAAGTTCGGGAACGTCTTTAAATGAATCGACTGACCGTAAAATAATACGTTTGCCTACCTCGTTACTGGCACGATAAACTGATAATAGGGCTTGCTCGTCATCATCTATGTGGTTGTAATCGTGGATAAAATGCTCACCCTCACCAGTTAAAAGCCAATTAATATTTACACGCAAATGTGTACATATTGTTTTCATACCGTCAGCGTTTGGCTCTCTATCCCCACTTAAATAACTTTGGGCGGTACGATAGGGCATACCTGTGGTTTCGGCAAACGCTTTGATATTTAAGCCTTTTTCTTCGCATATAAGGCGTAATCGTTCAAATATACGCATTTGTGTAATTTCCTATTGAATATATATTCTCATTCGTGTATATTGTAGTCTAATACTTATTAGCTTACAAGGTAATTTACACCATGCCCCAACACTTTTTACTCACCGCAGATGCTCGCAGTCTGTCACCACTTGCCATAGCACGGTTAAGTGATGACAAGGCTCATGCGATGCTGTGCGAATTGCGTTGGGGTAGTATGGAAAATGTGGTATGCCCTAAATGTAGCAAACAGCATAAAGCCTATTACATCGCCACACGCAAACAATGGCAATGTAAGTCTTGCCGTCACCGCTTTAGTGTGACATCAAGCACTATCTTTGCTCATCATAAACTACCAATCCGTACCATACTGTTTGCCTGTGCCATTTACGTCAATGCCGTTAAAGGTATATCAGCATTACAGTTATCTCGTGATTTGGACGTTCAATACAAAACCGCCTTTGTCCTAGCCCATAAAATCCGTGAATCTATCCAAGCCCAACGTGAGTTGTTTCCGCTTAATGGCGAAATTCACATGGACGGTAGTTACGTTCATTCTAGTGTGCGTGAGGAAAATAAAAAAGCCGATAGAGTTGATAGACGTTTAAAGGTGAATGAAAATCCCGATAAACGCTGTGTCATTGTCATGCGTAACCGCTATACCGCAGATGAAATTAAAGCCAATCCACAACTGGCAGGGGCTAAATCAACCTATACCTTTGTGGCATTGAGCGAAAACAACAAAACTGTTTCCAACCTTGCCAAGCTGTATATTGAGCCAAACAGCGTTATCCATACAGACGAACACCCATCGTATGACAATCTACTGGTAGAATTTGATTTAAAGCGTGTCAATCATAGTCAAGAATACCGTAGCGATGACGGCATCACTAATAATCTAGCCGAAAGCTACTTTAGCCGTTTTAAGCGAATGTATCACGGTCAAGTGCATAAAATCGACAATATCTATTTGGGCGACTATGCCAATGAGATAGCTTACCGTGAGGACACTCGCAGAATGAGCAATGGGTTGATATTTCATGATGTGCTAGGTAAGTGCCTTAAAACGCCACCGTCAAATGATTTTAAAGGTTACTGGCAAGGTAATCACCGCAACGCTGAATGGCTTGTCGCATAAGTGCCTATAATGCGATTACAGCGATTTTAATTCATAGGTAGGGATATTTATGCCGACTCACGCCCAAAGTGCCATTATCGCTAAAATAAAGCGGTTAGAGAGCGAAAGAAAACAAGTGATGGCTCACCTGCACTTGCTTGATGATAATATCGAAACCTTGTCTAAATCGCTTGATATTCTACAGTCAAACCAAGATGATATGACTGCCTTTGACACCGAAAACTTTAGCTACCGCCCTAAATTAAGGGTGTTCGTAGGTAAACCGAAGTCGTACTTGCTCACCATTTTTAAAAATGAGCCAACTAAAGTATTTACCACGCTTGAATTGACCGAAAAAGTAATGAAACTGGATAACATGGACGGGTTGCCCCAAGATAAACACATTAAAGCGGTTAAATCGGTGTTATACAAGCTACAAAAAGATGGGATTGTGGTAAAATCTAAGGATAACAATAGCCAAATTGTGTGGCGGTGGGCGAATTAGCCTAGCAAACATAAGAAAAGGCGGTTAATTCTGCCTATTTTTAACTTTTGTTTTGTGCAGGTGCTACATAATGACGTGTTTTAGCATTTTCAATTTGTTTGTTTTTAGAATTACCACCACTATTGTCAATTGGATTAATGCTGCTTGCTGCCTCACCCGGGGGACCTACTTCGAACTTATTTAGCTATGTCTATAAAGGTGACGTTGCCCTAAATATTACTCTAACCGCAACGAATTCTGTAATGGCAACCTTTACCCTGCCTTTTATTGTTAATTTGTCTTTTCTGTATTTTATGACCGATCAGCAACAAATTGGTATGCCCATTGAAAAAATGGCACAGGTCTTTTTACTGATTATTGTGCCTGTTTGTGTAGGAATGGCGGTGCG
The DNA here is from genome assembly GCF_020982655.1 of Acinetobacter sp. PW68. Lineage (NCBI taxonomy): Bacteria > Pseudomonadati > Pseudomonadota > Gammaproteobacteria > Moraxellales > Moraxellaceae > Acinetobacter > Acinetobacter sp. PW68. The sequence goes on from NZ_JAHZSX010000001.1 coordinate 1,648,306, forward strand.
TAATGCGATTCCACAAATTGCATTACAATTGGGTAAACCTATGCGTTTGATGTCCATTTATTTTATTTTCGTTTTATTCTTTTATGCACTTTTCCGCGAACGCGCCAATGTTTTTGACTATTTCAGCGCTATTGGTATCGCAACAGCTCTATTTTGCTTTTTAAGTTTGCTCATTGGTTATCTTGTACCGTATTTAGCGGGGGTGCCTGATCAACAAGCACGCTCTTGTTGTTTTGAAATTGGTATTCATAATACTGCCGTTGCTTTAACCATTGCACTATCGGTTTTGCAAAGCACTGAAATTGCTATTCCTTCTGCTATTTACACCATTTTCATGTATATGTTCAGCTTTATTTTAGGGAGTATGTTGGCTAGACAATCTGCCAAACTTGCCCTTCGACACAAACAGGAACAGAGTTTCAACCACAATAAAAACACAATTTAAGACGTGCGTAAGATTAAATTAACCACAGATTAAACAAACAGTTAAATATCAAATAAATTATTGTAGATATAAAAACAAAGGAGTGTTTATGGATTCAGGATTAATCACAATATTTTTGCCACTGGCTTTGGCTGTGGTCATGGCTGGACTTGGCTTAGAACTCACTCCTAACGACTTTAAACGGGTGAGCAAACACCCAAAAGCAGTATTTATTGCTTTATTTTGTCAATTAGTTGTTTTGACCACAATTGCTTTCTTCATTTGTAAACTAATGAATTTACCACCACTGCTTGCAGTGGGACTCATGCTACTGGCAGCATCTCCTGGTGGGCCAACGGCCAACTTATTTAGCTATTTATATAAAGGTGATATTGCCCTAAACATTACCCTTACTGCCGTAAACTCCGTGATTGCAGCATTTACCTTGCCACTCATTGTCAACTTTGCCATTCAGCATTTTATGCAGGATGGGCAACAAGTCGGCTTACAGTTTACCAAAGTGTTGCAGGTGTTTTTAATTATTATTATCCCTGTCACTTTAGGGATGTTGGTACGTCATTTTAGTCCGCAAACGGCAGACCAGTTAAACAAACCTGTACGTATTTTTGCTGTGGTTTTTCTGATTGTGATTATTATTGGCGCAATCGTCAAAGAGCGAAATAACATCATGCTTTATTTGGCAGATGTAGGACTTGCCACTGCTCTTTTCTGTGCCTGCAGTTTATTAGTTGGTTATTTTGTCCCGCGTTTCTTTGGTGTGAATAGCCAACAAGCCCGAGCCTGTGCCTTTGAAATTGGCATTCACAACAGCACCCTTGCAATGACCATTGCCCTAACTGTTATGGCAAGCTCTACCATTGCCATGCCTGCTGCGGTGTATTCTATTTTCATGTATATCTTTGCGGCAATTTTAGGCACCTTACTCAATCAATTTGCGCCGACATCTGCCTCTGAACAGTCTGCATTCTAAAACAAGTCCCTCAATCATCCCCAATCCAGCAATTTGACTGTTTTGGGGATGATTGAGCGATGATGGTTCAAACAAATTCTTAACTTATATTTTTTAGAGTTATATTTTTGTCACATTATTCGACTATAAGCATAAACCGAATTTGAAACTTCCAATCGTATAGAGTTTTCCCTTTCGCAATCAGAATAAAAAATAACAGCGTCTGCACCAGTTCAGTTACAATAGCGCTTTCGCATTAAATTTTAGGTTATCTCCGTGAAGTGGTTACAAATACATATTACTGTTGATCAAGCGCAAGTCGATTTTACTGAAACCCTGCTCAGTTCATTGGGTGCAGTCAGCGTAACCTTAGATGATGCGGAAAATCAGGACTTACTTGAGCCACTGCCAGGTGAAACACCACTCTGGAACAAAGTCATTGTGACAGGTATTTATGCACAAGACGAAGATGAAGAAATTGATGTTGCAGCCTTAGAAACCTTTATTCGTGCGCAAATGCCAGATGCCCCTTTACGCAGTGAATTTTTGGAAGATCAGGTTTGGGAACGCTCATGGATGGATTACTACGAGCCAATCCAGATCGCAGAGAAATTCTGGATTGTACCTGAATGGTTAGAACCACCTGAGGCAGATGCAGTCAATATTAAACTTGACCCAGGTTTGGCTTTTGGTACAGGTAACCATGCCAGTACGTTCCTGTGCCTACAATGGTTAGGTAAAACTGATGTGAAAGATAAAGTTGTGATCGACTACGGTTGTGGTTCAGGCATTTTAGGGGTAGCGGCTTTGTTGCTCGGTGCAAAAAAAGTCTATGCGACTGATATTGACCCGCAAGCAGTTTTAGCGACCAAACAAAATGCTGAGCTCAACGGCGTACTTGAAAACTTATATGTTGCACTTCCAGAAGAGTTCAATGAAACCATTAGCAATGAAAAAGCAGACATTTTGGTTGCCAATATTTTGGCAAGCCCATTGATGATGCTTGCGCAAGAGTTTGCAACTTTAATTAAATCTGAGGGCGAGTTCGCACTTGCAGGTGTAATTGAAGAGCAAGTTGCTGAAGTTTCTAGTGTTTATTCTGAATTTTTTGATATAGTACAAGTCGAAAAACGTGAAGAAAACTGGTGTCGTATTTCGGGAAAACGCCATCCCCACTAACTGTAATTTTTGAGTTATGAGTGACAAGCAAACCAAGTGCCCAAAATGCCAGTCTGTTTATAAAGTAACCGTTGCGCAGCTAACCGTTGCGCAAGGGATGGTTTGTTGTCCTAAATGCGACAATACCTTTAATGCTCTTTCGCATTTGGTATTTTCCTATCCACAAAATAAAAATTCAGTTACATCACAGTTAAATCACATTCAAAACCACAGTTTTGTACAGGCAACAGCTGAACTTGCGCAAACGCAACATATTTTAGATATTTTTCAGCGTAAAGCGGAACATTCCAATATTGATCTGAAAACCTATCTGAATAACCTAAATTATTTTAGTACCGAACCGATTGGCAACATTCCTGCAATGAACTTGTCTGCGCCTGATCTTGAAAGTGAAAAAAAGCAGGGCAATGGTTACTACTTACTTTGGGGAAGTATTAATTTTTTATTGATTGGTTTGTTGATCTTTCAAATTCTGTTGTTTAACCCCAAGTTTTTAAATAACAGCCCTGCACTGAATTCTGTGTTCACCCAAGTCTGTCAATTTTTCAACTGTAATAATTTTGAAGAACGCTTTAGCCTAGTTTCAGCAAATCGCGTGAAGGTGAAACGTGTAGATAGTGTGAATACACAATTTACGGGTGAACTGATCAATTACTATGACAAAAGCTTGGCTTTGCCTAATATCAAAATCACTTTAAAAGAAAAACAACAAACATTATCTACTTATGTTTATTCCCCACAGGAGTATTTGATCGAAAGTCTTTCGCGCATTCAACGCATTCCTCAAAACACACCATTTAAGTTTGACATTGTTGTTCCAGTGTCACGAAACGACTTCGATAACTATACTTTAGAAATTATCAAGCCTTAATTGCCCAAAAAAAGTGAAAAAATAGCGAAAAAAAATAAAAAAAATTGCAGTTTTATTGCTCACTTTTTCTCATACAATGGTATCATACGCGCCACGAAAGCTTTGTGCTACAAACTCCTCGCAAGATTCACAACACATATTAATCTGTCTAATGCGCTTTATTTTTATATATCGCGTACACAGTAGATTTTTTTGTTTTGATTTTGGTCTGTAACAATTATTAATGTATTGTTACGCATAAATTTCGACCAATGTGTAGAGTTGTGGCAAGCTAAATGTTCCAGTTTTAGAACTTCCCGTTTTAGGATCTAAAACGGAGTTCATTTATTTTATAGACCACATTGATATATCACTTTATCCCAGTGATATCTGATTTTCGGATTAATTCGCATGAATAGCAAATCTCCTATTTTTACTGCACAATCTGATGTTGCTTTACGTATTCACGTAGATCGCGCAGTTCGCCATTATTTTGCACAACTACAAGGTGAACAGCCTTCACAAGTGTATGACATGGTGTTAGCAGAAATGGAGAAACCTCTTTTATCTGTTGTTCTGGAATACACTCGCGGTAACCAAACACGCGCTGCTGAAATTCTTGGACTAAACCGTGGAACTTTACGTAAAAAGTTAAAAGCTCACGGTTTAATGAGTGAATAAGTGATAAAATGCTTGCGGCCTCCGCAGGCATTTTTTTTATCTGTATTTTGCTAGTTTGTTTTATTCTGTAATTGAAAACTGTGACGAAGATCATGACTATTAAACGCGCTTTAATCTCTGTTTCTGACAAAACAGGAATTGTTGAATTTGCACAAGAACTTGCTGCTCTTGGGGTAGAAATTTTATCTACTGGTGGTACTTATAAGTTGCTTAAAGATAACAATATTGCTGTCGTAGAAGTATCAGAGCATACTGGTTTCCCTGAAATGATGGATGGTCGAGTAAAAACGTTACACCCTAAAATTCATGGCGGTATCTTGGCTCGTCGTGGTCTAGACGAAGCAGTCATGGCAGAACACAATATTGATGCCATCGACTTGGTAGTAGTTAACCTTTATCCATTTGCTGCGACTGTTGCAAAACCAAATTGTTCACTTGCAGATGCGATTGAGAACATCGACATTGGTGGCCCTACTATGGTTCGCGCTGCAGCAAAAAACCATGCTTCTGTTGGTATTGTAGTAAATGCTTCTGACTACGCGACTGTTATTGCAGAAATGAAAAACAGCGGTGCATTGTCATACGAAACTCGTTTTGATTTAGCAGTGAAAGCTTTTGAACACACTGCACAATACGACGGTATGATTGCCTCTTACTTAGGTGCACGTGTAGGTAAAGAAGAAGGTACTGCTGACAAGTTTGCACGTACTTTCAATACTCAATTGAACAAAGCGCAAGATTTACGTTACGGCGAAAACCCGCATCAATCTGCAGCATTCTATGTAGACCCTGCTGCAACTGAAGCTTCTGTTTCTACTGCGAAGCAGCTTCAAGGTAAAGAATTATCTTATAACAACATTGCAGATACCGATGCCGCACTTGAATGTGTGAAATCATTTGCAAAACCTGCTTGTGTAATCGTAAAACACGCTAACCCATGTGGTGTTGCCGTATCTTTAGATGGTATTCAGGCTGCTTATGACCTTGCCTATGCAACTGACCCTGAATCTGCATTCGGTGGCATCATTGCGTTTAACCGTGAATTAGACGTTGCAACTGCACAAGCAATTGTAGATCGTCAATTCGTTGAAGTGATCATTGCACCAAGTATTGCTGAAGGCGTGCTTGAAGTGACTGGCGCGAAGAAGAACGTACGTGTATTGGTATGTGGTGAGCTTCCTGCGATTGATGCACGCGCTCCACAAATGGATTACAAGCGCGTGAATGGCGGTTTATTGGTTCAAGACCAAGACTTGGGTATGATCAGTAAAGATGACTTAAAAGTTGTGACCAAACGCGCACCAACTGAACAAGAAATTGACGATATGATCTTTGCTTGGAAAGTTGCGAAATACGTAAAATCGAACGCAATTGTTTATGCAAAAAACCGTCAGACTATTGGGGTTGGCGCAGGTCAGATGAGCCGTGTAAACTCAGCTCGTATTGCTGCTATTAAAGCAGAACATGCAGGTTTGGTAGTTGAGGGTGCAGTTATGGCATCTGACGCGTTCTTCCCATTCCGTGATGGTATTGATAACGCTGCTAAGGCTGGTATTAAATGCATTATTCAACCGGGTGGTTCTATGCGTGATGAAGAAACGATTGCTGCAGCCGATGAAGCTGGTATTGCAATGGTCTTCACTGGCATGCGTCATTTCCGTCACTAATTAAACTCATTAATTAGAAGTCGTATTTAATAATCCCCCGAAATCCCCCTTTAATAAAAAGGGGGACTTTTCACGTAAGGGAACTGTGTTTTATGCACAATCCCCTTTCTTTTCTAGTGTGAAAAGCAACGCTTCGCTATGGGGATTTATTCTTTGAGGGATTTTTAGATGAATATTTTAGTTTTAGGTAGTGGCGGTCGTGAACATGCTTTGGCATGGAAAATCGCACAAGATGACAAAGTCGCTAAAGTCTTTGTTGCACCCGGCAATGCAGGTACGGCAACAGAAAACAAATGCGAGAACGTAGCGTTAGATATTCAAAATAACCCTGCGATTATCGACTTTGCCAAAAATAATGCTGTTGATTTAATCATTGTTGGCCCTGAAGCACCATTGGTCAATGGTGTGGTCGATGCCTGCCGTGAAGCGGGTTTAAAAATTTGGGGCCCAACCCAGTTTGCTGCGCAGCTTGAAGGTTCTAAAGCCTTTGCCAAGCACTTCTTAAAACGCCACAACATTCCTACTGCATTCTATGACGTATTCACTGAAGTTGATGCTGCAAAAGCATTTGTTGAGAAAAATGGCGCGCCAATCGTGATCAAGGCGGACGGTCTTGCTGCAGGTAAAGGCGTGATCGTGGCGATGACAAATCAGGAAGCATTCGATGCCATTGATGACATGTTGGCAGGAAACAAATTTGGTGATGCAGGTTCGCGTGTAGTTATTGAAGAATTCCTTGCAGGTGAAGAAGCTTCTTTCATTTGTATGATTGATGGCGACAACATCCTTCCTATGGCAACTTCACAAGACCACAAGCGTATTTTTGAAGGCGACCAAGGTCCAAACACTGGCGGTATGGGTGCATACTCTCCTGCCCCTGTCGTGACTGCAGACGTATTTGAAAAAACCATGAATGAAGTGATGCGTCCTACAGTTGAAGGTATGAAAAAAGACGGTCATGTTTATACAGGTTTCTTATACGCTGGCTTAATGATTGACGACAAAGGTCAACCAAAAGTGATCGAGTTTAACTGCCGTTTTGGTGACCCTGAAACGCAGCCAATTATGATGCGCTTAAAGTCATCTTTGGTAGATTTAGTTGAAGCAGGTATTGCAGGCAACTTACCTGCCGAAGCAGACTGGGATGAACGCAAAACTGTCGGGATTGTATTAGCGACTGCGGGTTACCCTGAAACTTCAGGCAAAGGTGATGTGATTTCTGGTTTAGAGACACAAATGGCAGATGCGAAAGTATTCCATGCAGGTACAGCAAGCAATGCCGATGGTGAGATTGTGACCAATGGTGGTCGTGTACTGTGTGTAACTGCGCTCGGTAATACTATTGGCGAAGCGCAAGCTAGAGCCCTTGAACTGTGTGAAAAAGTTACCTTTGATGGTGTGCAATATCGTAAAGATATTGGCTATCGTGCCATTGCGCGTGAAAATGCTTAAGTTTTTTGTTTAGTCTAAAAATTTAAGACCATCAAAAAGCTCGTCACAGTACGAGCTTTTTTATTGCATCAATGAATGAGTTAACCTAGATAACGCCAGATTGCTATTTTTTCATATTTATATTGCAAAATAAATTCTAAAGCACTCAAATATTTAAACACTTGATCAAATCTATAATATTTACAGAATATATTTATTTATAAGAACTTATTTTGACTTATTCACTTTCTGTTGTAAAAACAGTGATATGCATAACATACGCAGCACTATATAGAATTATTTTTTATTGTTATGATGGTGCATCTTTTGAAAAAAGTGAAATGCCCATCCATCTCAAAATTATTGATTGAGCTGCATGCAGACTTTTTTCAATACTCAAACAATACCTACAACGTATTTGGGAAACATGCAAAATCTTCATCATGCGATTCCATCCATCTTGCTGATTTAATCTTTCTCAATCATTGGCAACTTTAGGCACGGCTTAAACTTGCTCGGGATATATTCATGAAAAAGCTCCTTGGTCTTGTACTTGGTCTTTCAGTTGGCTTGGCTGGCTGTGGCAAACAAGAAGCGCCTGCGACTGACGCGGCACAAAAAGATTCTTCTGCTCTACACACTGTCACTATGGCATCAACTGGTTCAGATGCAGATATTTGGCGTTTTATTGCCGACTTACCTGAAACCAAAGCAGCAGGTATTCAACTTGAGGTGAAAAACTTCACCGATTACGTGTCAATGAACACAGCGGTAGCAAATAAAGAAATTGATCTTAACGCATTCCAATCTTATGCTTATATGGTTGCGTTTAATGCCAACAATAAAGATCAAATTGCACCGGTCGCAACAACTTACTTAGAGCCAATGGGTATTTACTCAAGCAAAGTGAAAAAGTTGGATGAGTTCAAAACGGGCGCAACGATTGCTATTCCAAATGATGGTGCCAATGAATCACGTGCGTTGTTATTACTTCAATCGGCTGGTTTGGTTAAACTGAAAGATGGTTTTGACAATGTTCAAGGTACGCCTGCAGACATCGTAGAAAATGCCAAGCAAATTCAAATCAAACCGATTCAAATGGCAACGGCTGTACGTGTCAAAGATGAAGTCGATGCAATTGTTTTGGGCAACACCCTTGCAATGGAAGGTGGTTTAAACGTACTGAAAGATTCAATTTATTACGAGCCAATTGACCAAAGCACAAAAATGAATATCAACATTCTGGCTACTGCTGCAGATCGTCAAAATGACCCAATCTTGCAAAAAGTAGGTGCGTTGTATCATACCGAAGCAGTGAAGCAATATATTGATCAGCACTTTGGCGGAACAAAAGTTGCGGTAAATAAACCTGTCAGCTATTTCACTGAAGCAGCAAAATAGTAATATAATGCGTTAAACAAAACAGGCAAAGCGAACTTTGCCTGTTTTTTCATTTATGGACATTTCTTGACGATATGATTGAATTTAAAAACATTTCAAAGCACTATCAGCTCAAAGGTCAAACACTGCGTGCGTTGGATCAAATTAACCTACAAATTCCAACAGGCAGTATTTTTGGCATTATTGGCTATAGTGGTGCAGGTAAAAGTACCTTAATCCGCTTGATCAATTTGTTGGAGCGTCCAAATGCTGGGCAAGTCATCATTCATCAAAAAGATTTTACTGCACTCAATGCTCGAGAATTGCGTCATGAACGTGCCCATATTGGGATGATTTTTCAGCACTTCAATTTATTGCAGACTAAAACTGTGGCCGCCAATATTGAAATGCCGATGAAACTTCTCGGCTGGAGCAAAGCCGAACGCGAAAAGCGTTTAAATGAATTACTTGAGTTTATTGATTTAAAACATAAAAAAGACGCTTACCCTGATGAACTTTCAGGTGGACAAAAACAACGTGTCGGTATTGCGCGTGCACTCGCCAATCATCCTAAAATTTTACTTTGCGATGAAGCGACTTCGGCACTTGACCCGCAAACCACCAAATCTGTACTGGAATTACTGAAAAAAATTAACCGTGAACAAGGCATTACCATTGTAATGGTCACACATGAAATGGATGTGATTGAATCGGTTTGTGATTATGTCGCGGTGATGGAACAAGGCAAAGTGATTGAAACAGGTTCAACCCTAGAAATATTTAGTCAACCGCAACATCCGACCACCAAAAGCTTTATTCAAACTGTGTTGCAGCAACAATTACCTATCAATATTTTAAATAATCTGGAAAATCAGAATCAACACAGTATTTATTGTCTGAAATTTTTAGGTAAATCGGCTCAGGAAACCGTAATTCAAGCCGTCATTAAACAGTTTGATATCAGCCTGAATATTTTATTTGCCAATATGACCGAAATTGATGGCGCTGTGATTGGGCAAATGTTTATACAATTGCTCGGTGATGCAAGCGTCATTCAACAAGCACTTGAATTTCTGCAAGCCAATGGCGTTGAAGTTGAACAGTCAGGAGTACAAGCATGAGAGATTTAATTGTACAGTGGCTGACCTCGGTAACCGCGTCTTTCTGGAAGAGCTCTTTATCTATTGACCAGTTTGTTACTGCCCTACAAGAAACTTTTCACATGGTGTTCTTTGCCATGTTGTTTGGTTGTATCTGGGGCTTTATTCAGGGCATTACCCTTTTGGTCACTCGTCCAACAGGAATTTTACCTAACCGTGTGATTTATCATGGCCTCAATCCCATTGTAAACGCACTACGCTCCCTACCCTTTATTATTTTATTGATTGCGGTGATTCCGCTGACTAAATTGTTAGTGGGTACATCCATCGGAACTTGGGCAGCCATTGTTCCACTGACCATTTATGTCGGCCCGTATATTGGTCGTTTGGTAGAAACTTCACTGCTTGAAGTCAATGAAGGAATTGTCGAATCTGCACAGGCAATGGGTGCTACACCCTTACAGATTATCTTCAAATTTATTTTACCTGAAGCACGTAGCTCACTCATTTTGAACCTAACCACAGCCACCATTAGCTTAATTGGCGCAACTGCTATGGCAGGCGCAGTCGGTGCAGGCGGCATTGGTGACCTTGCTATTTCTTATGGTTATCAACGCTTTGATAGTAGTGTCGTGATGCTAACCGTGGTGGTCTTATTAATTTTAGTGCAATTGGTGCAAAGTTTAGGCGATTGGTTATCTAAACTCAGATAAATCTTTCATCTACACATCAGAAATAGATTCACCATTTAACTCCTTGCTACTCGTATGAGTGTGTAAGGGGTTAAAACCACACTCCTTCTCCATGCATACGTGATTCACGCCATATCAACATCCAAAAAACTGAAATTTTGATATACGGTCAAGATCATCGAAAACCGTAGGAAAAACTTTGCAGCATGTTTTGTCTTGAGCAGAGCATGCTAAACTAACCCGTGATTTTTTAAGGGACTGATTCATGCGCTTTGTTCATTTAGGTATACATACAGAATTTTCGATTACCGAGTCGATTGTACGCGTACCTGACTTGATTAAAGCTGCAGTCAATGAAGAAATGCCTGCTTTGGCATTGACCGATCTCTCTAACCTGCACGCTGCCGTAAAGTTTTATGGCAAATGTTTGGGGCAAGGCATCAAACCGATTTTAGGTTCAGTGCTGCGTTTAAATGATGCCGATCATCGTGTGACTTTATTGTCGATGAACAATCACGGCTGGCGCAATCTGACCGAATTGGTGTCGCGTGGCTATATTGAAGGTCAGCAACTCAATATCCCTTGCGTCAATAAAGCATGGATTTTAGAACAAGCCGATGACCTGATTCTGTTACTCGGTATTCAAAGTGATGTCGGCAAAATGCTGATCACCTCCAATCCGCAAAAAGCCGAACCTTTGCTGGAAGAATGGATTGAAAAATTTGGCAATCGGGTTTATTTAGCCCTGACCCGCACAGATCGCCCTGATGAAGATACCTTTATTGCTGAAGCAGTTAAATTAGCTAAAAAATATAATATTGGCGTGGTAGCACATAACGATGTGCATTTTATTCGCCGTGAAGATTATGAAGCACACGAAGCGCGCGTCTGCATCGCCGATGGTTATGTCTTAGGGGACAACCGTCGTCCAAAAACTTACAGTCCTGAGCAATATTTTAAAACCGCCGAAGAAATGACGGCACTGTTTTCTGACATTCCAAGTGCCATTGAAAACAGCTATCACATTGCCAAACGCTGTAATGTCACGCTGCAATTGGGTAAATACTTCCTTCCAGATTATCCAATTCCAGAAGGACACACCATTGATACCTACTTTGCACACTTGTCCAAGCAAGGTTTGGAAGAACGTCTAAATGTACTTTATCCTGTTGCACAGCGTGATGAAGACTGGGCTGAAATTCGCAAACCTTATGATGAGCGAATTGAATACGAAATTAATATTATTAACTCGATGGGCTTCCCGGGCTACTTCCTCATCGTCATGGACTTTATTCAATGGTCCAAAAATAATGGCGTACCTGTTGGGCCGGGTCGTGGTTCGGGTGCAGGTTCATTGGTCGCTTATAGCTTAAAAATTACCGACTTAGACCCACTGCGTTATGAACTACTCTTTGAACGTTTCCTAAACCCAGAACGTGTATCCATGCCCGACTTTGACGTCGATTTCTGTATTGCAGGGCGCGATAAAGTGATTGACTATGTGGCACGTACCTATGGACGTGACGCAGTATCACAAATTGCCACTTTCGGTACTATGGCCGCCAAAGGTGCAATTCGAGATGTCGCGCGAGTTTTAGGCAAATCTTATGGTTTGGCAGACCGTATTTCTAAACTGATTCCAACTAAACCTTTAGGACTCAGTCTAGAAGAATCGATTGAAGCAGAACCACAGCTGAAAGATGTGGTGACCAATCCATCTAACCCTGACTATGATGATGCTTCAGAAATTTGGGAAATGGCTTTAAAACTTGAAGGCATTACCCGAAACACAGGTAAACACGCAGGTGGTGTGGTCATTGCACCAACCAAAATCACCGACTTTTCTGCGGTTATGTGCGATGCTGATGGAACCGCCCGTGTTGCACAATACGATAAAGACGATGTTGAATCGGCAGGTTTGGTCAAATTTGACTTCTTGGGTTTACGTAACCTGACGGTTATTGAAGATGCAGTACAAAATATCAATAAACGCATCCAAGCCGATACACCGCTAGATATTGCCCATATTCCATTGGACGATAAAGACGCCTATTTAGTCTTTGCCAATGCCAACACCACAGCGGTATTCCAGTTTGAATCCGTGGGCATGAAAAAGATGCTCAAAGAAGCACGCCCAAGCAAATTTGAGGAAATTATTGCCTTCGTGTCCTTGTATCGTCCTGGCCCGATGGATCTCATTCCAGACTTTATTCACCGTATGCACGGTGGCGAGTTTGAGTATCTGCATCCTTTGCTAGAAGGTGTGCTTGAACCAACCTACGGCATTATGGTTTATCAGGAACAGGTAATGCAGGCGGCACAGTATTGTGCAGGCTATACCCTCGGTGGTGCGGACTTACTACGTCGTGCTATGGGTAAGAAAAAACCTGAAGAAATGGTGAAACAGCGTCAAATCTTTATTGAAGGTGCTGCGAAAAAAGACATTGATGCCGCCACAGCCAACCATATTTTCGACTATATGGAAAAGTTCGCAGGCTACGGTTTTAACAAATCCCACGCGGCTGCTTATGCCCTCGTTGCCTATCAGACGGCATGGCTGAAAGCACATTACCCTGCCGAATTCTTGGCAGCGGTCATGTCGTCGGAAATGCAAAACACCGATAACGTGGTGTTCCTGATTGATGACTGTCGCCACAATGATCTGGAAGTTTTACCACCTTCGGTAAATATGTCTTTGTATCATTTCCACGCCAGCGATGAACGCACCATTGTCTACGGACTTGGCGCAATTAAAGGCGTGGGCGAACAAGCCATGCAATCGGTGATTGATTCTCGCCAAAAACAAGGTCCATACCGCGATTTATTTGACTTCTGTCATCGTATTGATTTGAAAAAAATCAACAAACGAACCCTTGAAGCCTTAATTCGTGCGGGTGCATTAGACTGTTTAGGCATCGAACGCTCAAGTTTAATGGCACAATTGCCAGAAGCGGTACAAGCGGCGGAACAAGCACGTTCCAACCGTGAAACAGGCATCATGGATTTATTTGGTGAAGTTGAAGAAGTACAACGTAAGCCTGCCAAACCTGTAAAACCATGGTCAGATGAAGTCCGACTTAAAGGTGAAAAAGACACACTTGGACTTTACCTCACTGGTCACCCGATTGATGTCTATCGCAATGAATTAAAAGCCTTTATTCCAAGTAAAATTAATGAACTGACGCCAACCCGTCGTGGCGTGACCACCGTCTTTGCAGGCTTGGTGGTGGATGTCGCCAACTTCCCAAATCGGATGGTGGTCACTTTAGATGATGGTACGGCACGTATTGAAGTATCTGCCAACCATGAGCGCTTCCAACGCTTTAAAGATATTGTACAAACTGAAAAAGTGGTGGTGATTGAAGGCGAAATTTACGAACGTGAAGGTTTTGACCGCCCAATGGGACGCTTAACCAAAGCGTTTAGCTTGAATGAAATTCGTCAAAAACGCGCCAATAGTATTCAAATTCACTTGCATGCAGAACATTTAAACAAGACCTTGAGTCAAGACTTACAAAATATGTTGCTGCCTTATTGTAATGTGGATTTATGCACGCATATTCCTGTTTTATTGCACCTTGACTATGCTTATGCCACTGCAGAATTACATTTGGGCATTCAGTGGAAAATCGCACCCTTAGATGAAGCCTTGGTCAAATTGCGTGACTATTTTGGTAAAGAAAGCCTGCATATCGAATATCAAGTGAAATCCAAAGCCGCGAAAGCTGTCGATGTGGCGAAACCTGCATCGATTGCTCCACCACCTGCTGATATGAGCATGGACGATGCTATGGATTTATACCATACCGAAGTTGATCAATACTCTTAATTAAAAACTTAACCCATCTGGATTTGTTATGAGTCAAACTGACAATGCAACTGTTGCCGCACACCTCTCCCACGTGCGTATTGTCATGGTGAATACCACCCTACCTGCCAACATTGGCAGTGCCTTACGCGCTATGAAAACCATGGGGCTATGCAAATTGGTTTTGGTTGCTCCAAAAACCTATCCGCACCCAGATATTGATGCTTTGGCAGCAGGTGCGACCGATTTAATTGAACAGATTGAAGTGGTTGAGCAGCTCGAAGATGCCATTGCCGACTGCCATTTGGTCTTTGGCACCAGTGCGCGTACTCGCACTATTCCTTGGCCACTCCTAGATGCACGTCCTGCAGCAAAAAAGTCGTTAAATGCTGTGGCACAGCATGGGCAAAATATTGCCATTATTTTTGGACGTGAGGATCGTGGCTTAACCAATGAAGAACTGGCGTTGGCGAATTATCACGTGACGATTCCTGTCAATGAAGAATATGGTGTATTGAATGTTGCTCAAGCCATTCAAGTGATTTGCTATGAAATGCGTATGGCTGCCATCGATATTGTCGGAAAAGTTGCCGATCCCGAAGCGACTATGCAAGTGACAGATTCTGAAGCGATGCAATGGGATGAACCCTTAGTCAACCACGCGCAAATGCAACAGTTCTACCCACATTTAGAAAAAATGCTGGCAGAAATTGAATTTATGGACCCAAAAAATCCCCGATTATTGCCTTTGCGCTTGCGTCGGCTTTTCGGACGTATACAATTAGATCGTATGGAATACCATTTACTACGCGGTATTTTTAGCCGCGTACAAGCAATGAATAACGGTTCATGGAAAAAATCTACATCAACACTCGACGAGGATCAAACTAATGCTTAAACAGCTCAAAGAAGACATTCAAGCTGTCTTCGCGCGCGATCCTGCTGCTCGAAATACGCTCGAAGTCTTAACGACTTATCCAGGAATTCACGCATTACTGATGCATCGCGTGGCGCATGAATTATGGAACAAAGACTGTAAAGGATCGGCACGTCTACTCTCGTCATTTAGCCGTTTTGCGACAGGAATTGAAATTCATCCTGGTGCAAAAATTGGTCGTCGCTTTTTTATTGACCATGGTATGGGCGTAGTGATTGGTGAAACTGCTGAAATTGGCGATGATGTTACCTTATATCATGGCGTGACTTTAGGCGGTACCACGTGGAATAAAGGCAAACGTCACCCGACTTTGGAAGATGGCGTGGTGGTCGGTGCAGGCGCGAAAATTCTAGGCCCATTTACCGTACATAAAAATGCCAAAGTTGGCTCTAATGCGGTGGTGACCAAAGAAGTTCCGGAAGGTGCAACTGCTGTGGGCAACCCTGCGCGCTTTATCATGAAAAATAAACCTGCCGATGATCAGGAGACGCGTCGTCGTGACTATGCCGCGAGTATTGGTTTCCAACCTTATGCGGCTACACAAAATCAGTCCGACCCGATTTTGGATGGTATGCGTGTGTTATTAGATCGTTTAGAACAAAATGAAAAACGTATGAATTTGTTGTGTCAGCGTTTATCTTTACTTGACCCAAGCTTTAAAAACCAACAACAACACGCACATGCTTATAGTGCTGAAGAATTAAAAATAATTGAAGATGTTAGACGTGAATGTGAAATGCAATACAACTCAACGGACACTTAAAAAAAAGTTCGTATCACTGTGTAACTAAGCCCCATCCTTTGTATTGCATGTTCGGAACAGATTTCTTAGACTGACCGACATGCAATATTTTAATTCGACACAATCACCTCTCACTTTTAAAATAAATTGAACGGAAGAACACCATGACCCTTAAGCCTTTGGCACTCAGTATTTTAGCTGCAACGCTCGTTAGCGCCTGTGTTGCACCACCAAAACAAGAAGCAGTCAAACCTATCGTATTTACCGAACCAGAATTAAGCGCACCCTTCTATGCCTTAAATCCATTTAATTATGATGCCCCCCCACCATTTGAAATTAACCTACAGAAAGCAGCAGCACAGCCTGTGACTAAAATGGTGGTCACGAACCCAAATGATCCAAGCAAAAGTATTACCTTAGATCAAAACAAATTGATTGTACCTACGCTCAATAACAATTCCCGTAGCTTGAAATTTGCGGTTTTGGCTGGTGAAAACGAAATCGATATCACCGAAATTGATGACTTCTTACAACTGGTTGAAGGCAAAGCGCGTCACTATCCGCCACGTTTTAGCGAACGTCAAGAACGTCGAGGTTTTGAGGCGAAGCTCAAAGAAGTTACTCAACAACTAGACACTTTAGCAGCCAATGAAAATGCCTCTTTTGATATTTTGATGCGAGCATTTAAAGCCAGTGTTATGGCGCGTAACCTAGACTTAGGCTCTGTTTACACCACACGCTCACTTAACTATGCACAGCGTATTTTAAAAATAAATCAGGAAGATGCTGAAGCGAATTTCTGGTTTGGTTTTGGTCTGTCTGAAGGGGGCGGTCATCGTGAAGCGATTCCTTATTTAGACAAAGCCATGAAAGCAGGTGTGCAGGAAGCTTATTTGTCTGCGGCAAACAACTACATTGCCATGGAACAAAAGAAAAATGCAGTACAAACTTTGAAAAATTATAAAATCAAATACCCGCAAGAAGCCGAAGTGGCTGACCGTTTAATTGCTGAAATTGAAAAGCAAGGTCGTTGGAATGTTTGGCAAGTGATCGCGCCACGCACTTAAAAAAAAATCGATACAAAAATACCTAAGAATAGACCGTTTCAACGGTCTATTTTGCTTTCTACGCAATTGAAAAAGCTTTAAAAAAACGTATGATGGAAAAAAATCTTAAAAATTAGGCCTAACTCTCCATGAATAAAATTGTGATTGCTGCATTGCTCAGTACAACATTGCTGTCTGGTTGTCAGGTGGTCAGTGTTAAAAATCAGGCATTAAAAGTCAGCATTGCCAATGAGCGCGATAGTATTTTATCGCGCAAAAAACTGAGTGAAGCCAGTTTAAATGTCTTGTCGATGACAGGACGTGAGGCGAATCTTTGTGCCGAAAACCCTGAAGAATGTGTAGATGCTCTGAAACAAATCCCACAAATTCAGGATGAACAACTGCTCTCAACCGCCAGTGAATTATATTTAGCGAAAGCGATTGGACTTGAAAATTCATCGTCCTGTAAAATCAGTATTCTGAACAGTAAAAGATCGGAAGAACAACAAAAAATTAATCAGGCCAATTATGAACAATGTTTAGATCAGCAATTACACATGCTCGATCGAAGTATTCGTTATAGTTACGCCTACATGTTTAAAACTAAACGTGCGCCACAAGACCGTATTTTTGATAACAGACAAGTCCAAATTCGGGATTTTTATAACCAAGCGATTGCCAAATTGGTCAGCAGCTATGCGCTGCGCTATAAACACAATGAATTACAACAACAAATTCGTGTTGGCAACAGCATTTACGATATTGATTTTGATTACTACCCACAGCTGAAACAACAAAAAATTCAGCAATTGATGTCAACCTATAACCTTAACTTTTCGGGTTTGCGCTCGGTCACCCGCCGTGATGGTTTTGGGTCTGAATTTTTGGTGGTATTGCCTGAAAATCCAAACGATGATTTGAGCAACAGCAAATACATTATTGATCCACTAAAATATGATTATCCTGCAGGAAAAAATCCAAACATTCATCAAGCACGTTATTTAGCCGCGACAATCACTGCAGAACCGCATAGTGCAAATTCTATTGAAGATATTTTAAATCGACCCCATTTTAAGCTCAAAGCTTATGATCCTTATAAATATGAGTCCGCTCAAATTGCGCACAAGCAATACCCACTTGCCGCAAACTTTTCTGCTCCTTATGGCTTGTGGTTAGCGCAAAATAATTTAGGTAAATCGGCTTATTTGTCCTTAATCGATCGTGAAGAACGACTCAGTATGCCGCATTTGTACTTACTTGAGCCCTACAATCCGAATAAGAAGGTCATTGTCCTCATTCATGGTCTGGCTAGTAGTCCTGAAGCGTGGATTCGCTTAACCAACGATATTATGGGCGACCCTGTTTTACGAGAAAACTTCCAAGTTTGGCAAGTCTTTTACTCAACTAATATGCCAATTCTAGAAAGCCGTTTCCAAATTTACGCGCTACTTCAACAAGGCTTTAACCAGGTTAGCCCTTCTGCTGCTGCCAAAAAAGATGCTGTAGTGATTGGACACAGTATGGGCGGTATTTTGGCGCGTTTGTTAGTCAGCGATAGCGACTTAACACAACCTGCCATGCAAATGCTTAAAAACCGAAGTCTTGAACGCTTTAAATCTGATCCTTTGTTGCAAGCACGTTTGCGCCTTAAACCCATCACCAATTTTAACCGTGCAATATTCTTGGCTGCGCCGCATAAAGGTACAGAGTTTGCAGACCGCTGGTTTACCCTAGCTGCACGTAAAATCATTCGCTTACCGACAGCATTTTTAAGTGCCTTTGCTGACACCTTACAGCAACATGAGGTCGATTTAAAAAATCTGACTAAAGAAATTGGGCATAGTGTCATTCAAAATGGGCCAAGTGATTTAAGTAAAAATTCCAAATTTACGGAATTAACTGAAGATATTTTGCCTGTAAAAGGATTTAAATATCACAGTATTATTGGCAATAATACTGACAGCACAGACTATCAATTAATGAGTGACGATGTGGTGCATTACAACAGTGCGCACTTAGATGGTGCTGTTTCAGAAAAAATTATTAAAGGCGGACATTCAATTCAGGAAACACCAGAAGCCGTATTGGAGTTGCGACGTATTCTTAGATTACATTTACAAGATTTAGGTCTGTATAAACCGTAATTGGTTACAGCAAATATAACCGAAGTCTAAGTGGCTTCGGTTTTTTAAGTCATACAATTTCACAGCAATATTAGAACGGTGCTTGCAACAAATAATCCTTAGTCAATAGCTCCTTAAATTCTGCAACGCTGCTTGGCAAATAATCAAATAAAGATTCAAGACCAAATGTTTTGCCAGAACAACAAAAACCCATGATCACATGGGTTTTTGAGTCATAAAATCAAATACGATAAATCAATCATCTATCAATTTCATTGTAAATAAACTTATACTGTTGTGCTTAGTCGATTTCTTTTAGGCACACTGCAGACAAAATTGGAATACCAAAACATGGAAGCAATAATAAAATCCAGTATTCAACGACAGTAGCTTCACCACTGATCATATTGATAAATATTCCACCAATAATTAATACCGCTGCAATTAAACCCAAAAAAATTCCAAAAAATCTTGCAGGCATTTTACGTCCTCTGAACATACGAACAAAAGTGATAAATACAGTATATACTTTATAATTAAATAAGATATTATTTTTTAAGCAAAGATGAACAAAGCAATACCATCAGCTGCATTAGAGGTGTCAATATTGCGCATATTGAAGTATGGTCTTAATACACTTGTTTATTTGCCTGATAGGATACGCGTAGCATCTCTTGCTTTGGTTGTGAGGTTTTTCCATAGTAAGGCTTGTAACTAGAAATAAGACCATCTACAGCATAATGTTACAACATTTCCTACTTTCTAAATGAATGCCTAGAAAACAATTGCTAAGCAAATTCATCAAATTTTATTATCCTGCAGATTTAACACTTGACCCCTCAAGTATTTTTCAACCGAAACCAATTAAAATTGGTAAGTGTTTTATGGATGGACATCAAGCAAGTAACTTTGCAAATCATACATTTTAACGGCTAAAATCATTGAGCTATGCGATATTATTTTTGAAACTTTAGGCTTGCTGTTTATGAGCGATTTTTTGGCTGTTTGCTACCAAACACACCCGTTCAATTGAATATTATCCACATAAAAGCACAAACCGCTCAGCATTCTACTCACTTTTTAGAGCATGCAACAATGACATGCTGGTTCACTAATTTAACCAAGATGCCGTAAAATAAGCTATTCACAGAGATACATTTAAATTACGCCTCAAATTAAAGGATTTCAACTGCATGAACATGACAGAAATCATGGCTGACCTATCTTCCCATACTCCAATGATGCAGCAATATTTAAGAGTGAAGATGGAGCATCCACATTCTTTAATGTTCTATCGCATGGGCGATTTCTACGAATTGTTTTTTGATGATGCTCACAAAGCCTCCAAACTTTTAGGCATTACCCTCACACATCGAGGTAAAACCAGCGGCAAGCCTATTCCAATGGCGGGCGTGCCCTATCATGCTGCCGAAGGCTATCTCGCTCGCTTAGTAAAAAAGGGCGAAACCGTGGTAATTTGTGAACAAATTGGCGAGGTAACAGGTAAAGGGCCTGTAGAACGCGGAGTGGTACGGATTATCACCCCAGGCACGCTCACCGATGATGCCTTGCTCAACAGTCATCAATCTTCCAATTTGGTTTCGTTATGCTTACAACAAAACCAAATTGGTATCGCATTACTAGATTTAAGTGCAGGGATTTTTAAAGTTCAGCAA
Source organism: Acinetobacter sp. PW68 (assembly GCF_020982655.1). Lineage (NCBI taxonomy): Bacteria > Pseudomonadati > Pseudomonadota > Gammaproteobacteria > Moraxellales > Moraxellaceae > Acinetobacter > Acinetobacter sp. PW68. The sequence continues at coordinate 1,669,012 of NZ_JAHZSX010000001.1, forward strand.
ATGGAATATTTGCCTGAACAACTCACGATTGAACTTTCGCGTTTAATGCCGAGCGAAATTGTGGTCGATGAAGATATTGTCGATCCAAATATCATCGAACAGGTTAAAAAGCAGCTTAACTGTCCTGTGACCAAACGTCCGAATGTCGATTTCAACCTAAACAATGCGCAAAAAACGCTTTGTGATCAATTTGCTGTATCGACACTTTCAGGTTTTGGAATTGATCATTTACCCTTAGCCAAAGCCGCAGCGGCAGCGTTAATTCACTATGCCAAAGAAACCCAAAAAACGGCTTTGCCGCATATTCGCAGTATTCAATTAGAACAAAGCAGCGATTTTATTGCGCTTGATCCTGTAACCCGACGTAATTTGGAATTAGTCGAACCATTATTTGAACACGGGACTTCTTTATTCCAACTCATCAACGATTGCCAAACTGCCATGGGTAGCCGATTACTGAGTCGTACCTTGATGCAACCTTTGCGTGATACGGTATTGTTAGATGCAAGACTAGATGCAATTCAAACACTCATACAAGGTTATCATGAATCTCCTGTGCGTTTGGTGCTTAAAGAAATTAGTGATATTGAGCGTGTGTTAAGCCGTGTCGCGCTCGGGAGCGCGCGCCCACGTGATTTAGTGCAACTGCGTCAAGCTTGTGCGCAAATTCCCTATTTACGTCATGCCTTACAGCCCATTGTTTCTACGCTGCAATCCACACTCATTCAAAGTTTGAATGAAGAACTCGGCGATTTTCACGGGCTACATCAACGGCTAATGCAGGCAATTGTAGAAAATCCACCTGTACTATTGCGTGATGGTAATGTCATTGCAGAAGGTTTTGACAGTGAACTCGATGAACTCCGTAAAATACGTGATCATGCAGGGCAATTCCTGATTGATTTAGAAATCAAAGAACGCCAAGAAAGCGGTATCCCAACTTTAAAAATTGGCTACAACCGTGTCAGTGGCTACTACATTGAACTCACTCGCGCCCAGGCTGAGCAAGCACCTGAACACTATATTCGTCGTCAAACTTTAAAAAATGCAGAACGCTACATCACTCCAGAGCTAAAAAGTTTTGAAGATAAAGTCTTGTCTAGCGAGTCCCGTGCTTTAGCACGTGAAAAAATGCTGTTCGAAATGTTATTGGATGAATTACGCCAAGACATCGCTCAATTACAAATGATGAGCAGCGCGATTGCACAAATTGATTTGTTGGCTAACTTTGCCCATCAAGCACGTTTACGCAATTGGGCGCGCCCTGAATACAGCCCTGAAATTGGAATTAAAATTACAGCAGGACGTCATCCTGTTGTGGAAGCTTTAAGCAAAACTGCATTTACACCAAACGATACTTTACTCGACTACAATCATCGTTTGGCAATTATTACTGGACCGAACATGGGTGGTAAATCCACGTATATGCGTCAAACTGCACTGATTGCCCTACTGGGCTATTGTGGCAGTTATGTGCCTGCCCAAACTGCCGTATTAGGCCCTATTGATCGCGTATTTACCCGCATTGGTTCTGCCGATGATTTATCAACAGGTAAATCGACCTTTATGGTAGAAATGACTGAAACTTCACAAATTTTACACCATGCAACATCACAGTCTTTAGTGCTGATGGATGAAGTTGGACGCGGAACCAGTACCTACGATGGCTTATCTTTGGCGTGGGCATGTGTGTTGGATTTAAGCAAACGCATCAAATGTTTATGTCTATTTGCAACGCATTATTTTGAATTGACCGAATTAAGCAAAGAATCAGGGGTGGATAACTACCACGTGACCGCCAAAGAAATGAATGGCAACCTGATTCTCTTGCACAAAGTACAACAAGGCCCAGCCAGCCAAAGTCACGGTTTGCAAGTGGCAAAACTGGCAGGCATTCCAGCCAACGTCATTAAAGAAGCACAAAACCGCTTAAGAATTTTGGAAAAACAGCAGCACAAAAATGTCAATTTAGCCGTTCAAGATGACCTATTTGCACCTACAACAAGCTCATCTGAACCTGAAGTGATTGAACGTGTAATCGAAGTAGAAAAGCCATCTGCGGCTTTAGAGTTATTACGCAGTATAGATGTCGATAATTTAACGCCACGACAAGCGCTGGAACAATTGTATGCTTTAAAGGAACAATTGAACGCTTAGCCGCTGTTATTTCTACAATATTTTTACCAAACAAAGACTCTTAATTGAGAGTCTTTTTCATTTATAAGTTTTTTTGATGGTTTTATCCCCCTTTTATCAAATTTAGCAGCACTGTCTATATCAAATATCAGTAAAAGCGATTGTTAGTTGTGGTGATTTTTGCCTAAAATAGACTATTCTCAATTAGAACCATATTGTTAGGTAGCCGTCGCCATGACATTTGTTGTCACTGAAAACTGTATTAAATGTAAATATCAAGACTGCGTTGAAGTTTGTCCTGTAGACTGCTTCTACGAAGGTCCGAACTTCCTTGTGATTAATCCAGACGAATGTATCGACTGTGCATTATGTGAACCCGAGTGTCCTGCCAACGCTATTTTCTCTGAAGATGAGTTACCCGAAGGTCAGGAAATATTTATCGAACTAAATGCCGAACTTTCACAGACTTGGCCAAACATTACACAAATTGGTGATCAACCTGCTGACCGCGAAGAATGGAATGGCAAACCAGACAAATTACAATACTTAGAAAAGTAAATTGATCTTGTTGTGAAAAAGATCAGCCCTGTGCTGATCTTTTTTTATACCTAAAACACACATTTGATTGCAATATTCTCAAATTTTTACCCGCATTTTCGATTAGAATACGGACACTTTAAATAAATATCTGATTTGCCTAATGAAGAAATTTTTCAAGGCGCTGTTTTCGTTCAGCATTGTTCCCATGCTCTTGGTGGCTTGTAGCTCAACCCCAAACAGAACAACAACGATTACCACGCCCGATGGAAAACGAATTTTCATTCCTCAAGAAAAAATCACCTACGAACGTCAGGTAGCACCTAAAATTGTGCCTTATTCTTATAATGCATGGGTGGCAGTGAGTGACAATTTACGCCAAGTTCGTGAATATGAACGCTTCTTAGAACAAAATGGTGTGGGCAATATTATTCCAAGTTTTGAATTAATGCGTACCGCACGTGACTGGCAACGCTGTGGACGTTCGCAGTTTATGATTCCAAGTCGTGAATTGTGGCAAAATCAGGTGCCTACCCTGCGTGTATTTAAATATTTAGTCGCTTCTAAAGTTTTAACCGACTTTGAAGTTACTTCTGTCTATCGAGATTTACCCCTGAATCAATGTGCAGGTGGAGCAAATTCTTCACGTCACTTATTTAACTCAGCCATTGATTTTAGAATTGGGCCACAATTCCCGAATGCCGAAGACTATGCCTATATTGAAAGTACCAAATACAGACTGTGTCAGTTCTGGCAGCAATATGGTCAAAGTTTAAACATGGGCTTAGGCTTATACGCTTCAGGACAAATTCATATTGATACACAAGGTTATCGAACTTGGGGGCCAGATTTAAGCCGCCATTCATCTATGTGTAATTTCTAATTCAGTGTTGTTTAGAATTAAATCCTAAAGAGGTCAAATTGACCTCTTTTTTTATTGCGAAATAGATTATCACCTGCTCCATTCCGCGAATAAATGTAAGCGTCCGCTGAATCCCATGCCTATTTTTTAATTTTGGTCGGATTTCCAGCGGTGTGGCAGTAATTCTTCTATTTGGGTCACTTTATGCGTCGGCAGCCTTTTCAGCACATCACTTAAATAGGCATACGGATCCAGGCCATTCAGCTTTGCTGACTGGATTAAAGTCATGATATTGGCAGCTCGTTGACCACTGCGCAGCGAGCCTGCAAACAGCCAGTTCTTGCGTCCTAAGGCCCAGGGACGCATCTGATTCTCGACCCAATTATTGCAAATCGGTAGATTGCCATCATCCAAATAGCGACTTAAAGCTGGCCAACGCTTAAGAGTGTAATTGATCGCCTTGGCGGTTGGAGAACTCGATGGCACTGTCAGATGATGTTGGTTGAGCCATTCATATAGTTGTTGCATCACCGGTTGACTATGCTGTTGTCGGTATTCGCGGCGGTGTTGCGCTGTACCATCGGTCTTTTTCCTGAGTTCTGCTTCTATCGCATACAGTTTCTGAATCAGCACTAATGCCTGTTCAGCGACCTGACTTTTTTGGGTCACATGCAGTTCGTGGAATTTACGACGTGCATGTGCCATGCAGCCCACCTCAATGACCTGACCTGATCTAAAGCGTGCTTTGTAGCCACTGTAATCATCACAGACCAGATGGCCCTGCCAATCTTTTAGAAAGGCTTCGGCATGTTCACCAGAGCGACTGTCTTGAAAGTCATAAATCACGGCTTGAATTGGATTATATTGGGTTGTTGCATAAGCCCAGACATAACCTTTCTTCGGTTTTTTCTCATTCTCACCCATCCGCATGATGGTGACCGGCGTTTCATCGGCATGCAGCACCCGCTGTTGTAACACCACCTCTTTTAAAGCATTGGCCAGAGGTTCCAGTTCCACACCGCAGCGACCTATCCAGTCAGATAAAGTTGATCTAGAAAGTTCGATTCCCGCCCGCTGATAGATCAGACGTTGACGGTACAGCGGCAAATGATCGGCATATTTCGATACCAAAACATGGCTGAGCAGTTCAGGTGAAGCAATGCCTTTATCAATCACATAGGCGGGCATCGCTTGCTGAGTCAGGGTGTCACACTGATCACAGACCCATTTACCACGCACATGCTGTTCCTTATAGAACTGTGCCGGTCTGAAATGCAGTTTTTCACTGACATCTTCGCCGATACGACGAAGTTGGCAGCCACAAGCACATTGGGTTGATGCAGGTTCATGCTCAATACGGATGGTGTGTAGATGATCTGGCAGTGGTCGACGTTTAGGTTTATTGGTTTTGGCTTTGTGTGTCACTGCATCGGTTTTATCTGCATTCAGCCGTTCCAGTTCTAGATCAACCGCGGCAATATCTTCTTCAACCGCTTCATCCCACAGGTGGATTTGTTTTGCAGTGAGATGTTCGTTTTTACTGCCGAATTTGTGCTTTTTAAACAGCGCAAGTTCATGCTCGTATTTTTGATTGAGAATGGAAAGATGTTGAACTTGAGCATCTAATTGCTGATTGGATACTTCAAGATGCTGAACTTTGGTATCTAATTGTTGGTTTGATTTTTCTAATTCTTGATTTGATTGTGCCAGAGACTGATGCTGCATTGCCAACTGTCTGGTAAATTCCAGCAGTTGTTCATGGGTCAGTTGGCTTAAATCAGGCAGCGTATTCATGACCGCAGTATGCCTGAGGTCATGAGAAGAATGAAATACAACATTTGGAGAATAGCAGAATGGACCAAGCTAGTTTAGAGCATTGTGACCACTTGCTGTCGTCCAATGCGCTGCCAAGGCAAACCCTGGATCAGTGCCTGTAACTGTTCCGGGCTGAGGGCTACGCTTTCACCCTGGTGAACTTTAGCCCAGTGAAATTTGCCCTGTTCCAACCGCCGGGCACACAGCCAGATGCCCAGTCCATCATGTACCAGCACTTTCATGCGATGGCCACGTTTATTACAGAACAGGTAGGCGCAATGCGGTTTAATGTAGCCAAAGGCTTTCATAATCTGCGCCATGACCGTATCCATCCCTGCTCGCATATCCAGAGGTTGGGTAGAAAGCCAGATTTCATCAATGCGGATCATGTTGCAAGTGCCTTGAGTAATTCTGCTAAAGCAGATATTTCTGATACTTGCCATTTCAAGCCAATTTCTGCTTTTGAGTGGGGTAAAGTAATTTGAACCGTTAACATGTCAGTAGGAGTAGGATCTAATGGTGCAGAGCAAGATAAGGCAATAAATGCAGGTTTATTCGGTAGTGGTGAGCGATCATTCCCTGGCTTAGCATCAATTAAGCGAATCCATTTGGATACAAGATTTGTATTCAATCCATGTTGCAAAGCGACTGAAGCAATTGAAACGTCCGGTGCTTTACAAGCCTGAACGATCTGCTGTTTAAATTCAGCACTGTATGTTCTTCGTTTTTTCGCAAGAGATGCGATGGATGTCTGGTGATTTGTAGTCATAAATTTTAGTCCCCACTTGTTTTTAAGTGGGGACTAAATTAAGGCTTATAGGATGAATTCATAAGGTGTGTTCAGCGGACGCTTACGAATAAATTGCACTCTGAGCAGAAAAGTTTACAATGCACACATCGCAACAAAGGTGAGCACGCTATGCAACAAATGTGGACGGATATCGATCACTATATCGAATCACATTTAATTCCCGAAGACCCAGTTTTGACGCAAACTTTAGAAAATACCGATGCCAAAGGTTTTCCAGATCACCTTGCAGTTGCGGCAAATCAGGGCATGTTGCTACAAATGCTCATTCAAATGAATCAATGCAAACGTGTGTTGGAATTGGGCACATTCGCAGCTTATAGCACAATGTGGCTAGCACGTGCGCTGCCTGAAGATGGTTATATACTCACGATTGAAGGACGTGATACCCATGCAGCTTTGGGACAGGAAAATATTGACCGCGCTCAATTAAAACAAAAGGTTGAATTAAAAGTTGGTCGTGCTGCAGAAATTCTAAAAGCTCTGCCAGAAGATACTGAAGCTTTTGATTTTATTTTTATTGATGCCGACAAACAAAGCTATCCTGAATATTTGGAACTGAGTCTTAAACTTTCACGCTCAGGTACAATTATCTTTTTAGACAATGTAATTCGTGCAGGGGAAATTTTAAATCCTGACAATCACAAACCAAGCATTGAAGGGATTCGTGACATGTTCAAAGCCATGCAAAATCATTCGCGAATTTTATCGTGCACAGCATTACAAACTGTAGGCAGCAAAGGACATGATGGCTTTGCTTTAGCGATTGTAAAGTAAAGTCCACACAAGGTTAAAAAACAACCTAAAGCAATTTTACATTATATATTATAATGTTACATATACTGTCCATACAGTTATCCACAAATTATGCGGATAACCATGGACAGTCAGCAAGCATTTACATCAGTTCAACTAAACAATCTTTTGAAATGATCTTTTTTGAATCATTTACGATTTTTACTTTGCCACCAACAAAGGAACAGTTGAGTTACGGAAAATATTGGTGGTAATGCTTCCCAAGAAAAATTGGTGAATTTTACTGTGACTAAATGCCCCCAGTACAATCAACTGAATACCATGTTCACGTTGATAATCTAAGATATTTTCAGCCACATCGCCATAACGATATTCAACCACCACATCTAAACCCGCTGCTGTTAAAAAATCTGCAGGTTCATTTAAAACTTCTGGGTGATCACCGACATAGAGCAAATGACATTGCAATAATTTAAGCAAATCACTTTGTGCAATTCGCTTCATCATTTTGATACAAGTTGGGGAATATTCATAAGCAAAAATAAAACGGTTTGGTGCTTTAAAATGCTCTCCGACAGTCATCACAGTACAATTTGCACCACGAATAAAGTTTTCGACATTACTGCCTAATGCCTTATTGCGTTCAGCAGATTTCTCGCCCACACGTCCAATCACCACAATATCTTCTTCGTTCAGCACACTAAAACTTTGTTCTAAAAAGTCGCCTTTTTCTTGAATGTGGGTAGGTACAATGCCGAACTTTTCCTGAATGATACTGGAAATGTGCTGCAATAAATTGTTGCTATAATCGAGTGCTAATTCACTTTGTTTTTGTTCTAATTCGGCTAATTCTTTGAGTAACATGGCATTACTTTCAAAACCAATCACGCCACTAATTTCCCCCAAATGATAACTGGCGGGGTAATAATCCAAAACTTGTAATAACACCAATTCACGTTGAGTTTGTGTTGCAATCCACGCAGCAGCTTCAGCAAGCGCATTAATACAAGGCGAAGAATCAATACAAGCAATTACACGTTTCATTGTTGCCTCTCTTACTGACTTTTGCAGGCTATTTTTTAGTTGTTATTTTTAACTTAACACAACTCGTGTTGCAGTGACATGAAAAAATGTAATGAAGTTTAAAGATTGAGCCTTGCTGCATCGTACTTATTCACGATAACGAATCAATCTGGCAGGATTTCCCGCCACGATTTCGCGCTCCTGAACATCTTTAGTGACCATGCTATTCATCCCAACGACTGCGTGTGCCGCAATCTTCACCCCATCTTTAACACCAACATGCGCACCTAACCAAACATCCTTTCCAATTTCAATGCCTTGTGAACGTACCGCTTGCTGATAAATCGGCTGATCTAAAGCCATGCCATGATCAAACGCATATAAATGACAATAAGCTGCGATACGCACCTGATCATGAAGCTTAATTCCGACTCTGCCACCATCTAAAATACAATGATGATTAATCGCGACTTCATTTCCAATTTCCAAAGGGCCATGCAAAGTGCAATCGGCGGCAATAAAGGTATTATCGCCAATCCTGATTTGACGTCCTGGCTCTGCAAAAATATGTGCCAAAGGGGAAATAAAACAGTTTTTGCCAATCTCCACCGTTTCCATTGCCATTAAATAAGCTTGATATTCCTGCTGCCAAGCTTCTGCCCATGCACGATGTTTAGGTTTTAATGACCAATATAACCACGGCATATAGTTTAAACGATGCTTATGCTGCTCACGGTATTTCAATAATGGATCAGGTGAATTTGTATCAGTCATCTTGATCATCCTCAAGGATTTTGAGTTGTTCACGCCCTCGGCTAATATCTTGTAATTTTAGTGTTAAAGGTTCTATTTGATGGACTTGCATGAATGCCTTTACCAACACGCCTCCGGCGGTGTAGTCTTCGCTGTACTCAATCTGCTGACTATTCAGCTCGTATTGTAAAATTGCCCACTCATTAAAATGACAGGCAAATTGCACGGTCTTTTTCTCAATCAGTTCTATTTTTTCTCCCAGAGCCAAACATTGCCCTGCACAACCTCCATAGGCACGTACCAGACCGCCTGTGCCCAATTTAATACCACCATACCAGCGATTCACCAAAACCAAAACATTGGTCAATTCATTGCCTTCAATCGTGGCTAAAATGGGACGTCCTGCCGTACCAGACGGTTCGCCATCATCATTAAAACGTAATTGATGACCAATTTTCCATGCCCAACATTGATGTGTGGTAGATTGATCACGCTGCTGTTCCAAAAAGGTTTTTACCGCTTGCTCATTATCTACAGGCACAGCAATTGCCTGAAATCGACTTTTTTTAATTTCTTCTTCAAAAGTGATGGTCGCAGCAATGGTAAATGGCATAACAATCCAGACAAATCAAGCAATCAAACACAAACTTGATAATTATAACGTGTTTAGCATGATAACGTATTTAGAGTTATAGCGTATTTGGACTGATAACCGCCATGAAAAAACCTTCTATCCTAAAAGGTATAGATGGTTAAAATAAAGTTTACATGACTTGCAGCAATCTAACTTTTGCAGCAAGCATGCGAAAACCAATAACGCTTAGAACATTCAAACTTTAAACAAAAAAGTCTTCTCCCAAATAGACTTCACGTACAATTTCATTTTCAAGAATTTCTTGCGGTGTACCTTCGGCAATCACTGAACCTTCACTAACAATATAAGCACGTTCACAAATGGCTAAAGTTTCACGGACATTATGGTCGGTAATTAATACGCCAATATTACGATCTTTTAAGGTGCGAATGATATCTTTAATATCACCGACAGAAATTGGATCAACCCCTGCAAAAGGCTCATCTAACAACATAAATTTAGGGTCAGCTGCTAAAGCACGGGCAATTTCTGCGCGACGGCGTTCACCACCCGACACACTCATCCCTAATGAATCTTTAATATGCGTAATTTTAAAATCTGCTAGCAATTCTGCCAACCGCTGCTGACGTTGCTGTTTATTTAAATCTTTGCGTGTTTCTAAAATAGCCATGATATTTTCAGAGATGGTCAACTTTCTGAAAATAGAGGCTTCTTGTGGTAAATAGCCAATCCCCTTACGCGCACGTTCATGCATGGCAAGGTCTGATAAATCCAATTGATCTAAATGGATTTCCCCTTTATCCATGCGCACCAAGCCTACAACCATGTAAAAACTGGTAGTTTTACCCGCACCATTCGGCCCAAGTAATCCGACAATTTCACCACTTTTCATTTGAAACGAAACGTCTTTTACCACCCAGCGTTTATTGTAGTTTTTGGCTAAATGCTTAATACATAGCGTTTGCGGATCACGCTGTATGCTGTCCTGTGTTGCGCTCATTTGATCCATTAATTACGCGCTCCTGGAAATGATTTTGAGCTTGAGGGTGGAATGACAATTTTTACACGCCCCGCATCCGAACCTGTTTTATTTGGTGTACCAATTGCTTCAACATCACCTTTGTTCATGCTATAGCGCAATGTATTACCACGAATACTAGCACCATCTTGTTCTAAAAGTGCACCACCCGATAAGGTAATAATGCCTGTTTCTGCATTGTAAACAATCTTTTGTGCTTGGCCTTTTGCTACACCTTTAGCAGGATCGGTTTTTTGCTGAAATTGTGCAGGTCTACCCGTTGCCGTAATGACACTAATTTCTTTTTTACTGTTCAGATTAGCAACAATCGAATCTGCCTGAAGTTTCATGGTGCCCTGCTCAATCACCACATTGCCTGTATACGTCGTGACGCCAGTACGTTCACTAAAGGTCGCACGGTCTGCCAATAAAGTAATAGGCTGACTGCGGTCTGACGGAATTGCCCATGCACCTGCCGATGAAAGCACGGCCAAGCCCACAAGTGCTGCTTGTTTTATCAACGCTTTAGGAGCTGTAAGCTTAGATTTATGGTTCATACTTTCCTCGAATATTAAAAAATTCGTATTGCCCGTCATTTAAATTGGCTTTTAAACCCTGACTGATAAAATCAGCCTGTGGGGATTGTACAGTCACTTGTTTGTCGGTACTGATTTCACGTGTTTTAGGAAACACATTTAACTCGACTGTTTCAAGCGTCAGCTTGCCTTGAGCGAGTAACTTGGTTGCCAGCACTTGATCTGACAACACAACCTTTTCATTGTCATTAAAACCTTGAGCCTGTTTAGCGAAAAAAGTGGCGTCCACCGCACCCGCTTTATACATAAATGCATTTAAGTTTTCCAGCTTAGACGTTTTTTGTTGCATGTCTTGCTCTAAACGATCAATTTGTGCACGCACATATAAATTGCCCTGCTCATCTGTTTGGGTGAGATGAATTTGCTCTGCCGTATAAGTCATAGAGCGGGCAGCGTCAGTTTCCAGTTTCTTGCCTTTACCGCTGTAATAGTAATAACCACCACTTACAGCTGCAATTGCAATCGCAGTAACATATAAAACTTTAGTATCCATAAGTGGGGCTGTAACTCAAACCTTTGAATATATGACTTAATTAATGAGGGATGCTGAGATATTTTTCAAGTAAGCTTTGGTACACACCTTTTGCAGTTAAAATCATATCGCAGATTTCACGTACCGCACCGCGCCCACCCATGGCCTGAGTGACTAAATCGGCACGACGACGCACTTCAATATGTCCATTTGGCACTGTGACTTTCATACCTGCAATCGAAAATGCAGAAAGATCGGGCCAGTCATCACCCATATAGAGACAGTCTGCTGGTAATAAACCCAAATTTTCGCAGACTTCCTGCAATGCAGTGCCTTTATCTTCACGTCCTTGGTAGACCAAATCTACACCTAAATCAGACATGCGTTTTTCTACAATATGACTTTTACGCCCTGTGATGATAATGACTTTAACACCTGCTTGTTGCACCAGTTTCATGCCTAAACCATCCCGAATATCGAATGATTTAATTTCATCACCGCTGTTGGTTAAGGTCACAAAACCATCACTTAGAATTCCATCAACATCTAAAACCAAAGCTTCAATATGACGTGCTTGCTCTAATAAAATATAAGATGCCATTGTTTAGTTTACCCCTGCTTGAATCAAGTCATGCATACTGATCACACCAATGACTTTATTAGCATCATCCACCACTACAAACTGATTGATTTTACGGTCACGTAATTGTTCTAAAGCTTCAACTGCACGTGCTTCTTGTGAAATCGTTGCAGGATGTTGCGTCATCACTTGCCCAACTTGTAAATTCACATCAAAGCCCTGTTGTTTATCAATTAAACGACGTAAGTCACCATCGGTGAAAATGCCCAACAAGACATCATTTTCATCGACAATTGTAGTTAAACCTAGACGCTTGTTTGAAATTTCGTATAACACTTTATTCATGGGTGTATCTGGTGCAACTTTAGGTAATTCTGTACCTGTATGCATTAAATGTTTCACATGCAATAACAAACGCTTTCCTAAAGCTCCCGCAGGATGTGAGCGAGCAAAATCATCGGCAGTAAAACCGCGTGCATCGAGTAAAGCCACCGCGAGCGCATCGCCTAGTGCTAAGGTTGCTGTAGTGCTTGAGGTGGGTGCTAAGCCAAGTGGACAAGCTTCCTGAATATTACCCAATGTCAAAGCGACATCAGCATTTTGTGGCATTGGACCACGATCATCACCGCTAATGGTGATCAGTGGAACTTCTAGATGTTTGATGAGTGGCATCAACATCATAATTTCATCACTTTTGCCTGAATTGGAGATAGCAATTAAAACATCACCGCGTACCAACATCCCCAAGTCCCCATGCCCTGCTTCACCCGGATGCATAAAGAAAGATGGCGTACCTGTAGAGGCAAAAGTCGCAGCCATTTTACGACCAATATGACCTGATTTTCCCATACCTGTGACCACAACACGCCCTTTACAATGCAACATAATTTCGCAGGCACGGCTAAAACGCTGATCAATTTGCGTGGCCAAGACTTGTAATGCTTGTTCTTCTATTCTTAAAGTGTCTAAGGCAACAGATTGGAAATCAATGGTATTTGACATGTTTGGCATTCAACGTCCAACTTAAATTGAGTGTTTTCTATACCTCAATAAGGCGATTTATTGAAGTACATTTAATTTTCGCAATTTTAGCATATCTATGCAATTCTACACTTTGATTCTGCGTGTGTTTTTTGTTTTAGCTTATTCGGGATAATTCTTAAATTCTTGTTCAATTGTATGCTGTTTTATCTGAATGGCTTTTTGACGCTTGTTTCAAGCGAAAACCAACCAAGTTTTAAGCTTAGGTGATTTATTTTTATTCATTCAAAGGTGTAGATAGAGTCACTTCACAAGTATATTTCGATACGAACACTCAAAATTTATAGATCATCTATAAAGTTGACTGTAAGCGAGCATAACAAACAGCCATAAAAAAACGCTTATCTTTTGATAAGCGTTTTTAAAAATTTTGGAGCGGGAAACGAGACTCGAACTCGCGACCCCAACCTTGGCAAGGTTGTGCTCTACCAACTGAGCTATTCCCGCAATATGGAAGTGAATTATAGAGAATTTCATACAACTGTCAACTCTCTATGCCTCCAAACGCTCAATTAATCAGCACGACGCCACACCGTACCTTGACGAGTATCTTCCAAGACTACACCTTGATCGAGCAAAGATTGACGAATTTCATCGGCACGGGCGAAGTCTTTGGCTTTTTTCGCATCCTGACGTTGCTGAATGAGGTCTGCAATGGCTTGTTCAGATAGACCCAAAGCGTCCTGACCAATATCAGACTTCAAGAATTCATCGACATCATGCTGTACCAAACCTAAAATATTGGTCAAATGACGCAAGGTCGAGTAATACACTGCTGCCTGATCTGCATTCTGCTCTTTTACCGCACGGTTTAGTTCTTTATTGACTTCAAACAGCACTGCAATTGCTTCGGCGGTATTAAAGTCATCACGCATTGCAGTATTAAAACGCTCAACCAATGCCTCATCTAACTGCTCAACCGTTAGCGTACCATACGCTTGTTGATAAGCCTTAAATGAGTGATAGAAACGTGATAAAGCAGTTTTAGCTTCTTTGAGTGCCACATCTGAGAAGTTTACAGGGCTACGATAATGCGATGACACAATAAAGTAACGAATCACTTCAGGATGGAACTTTTCCATCACATCACGAATGGTGAAGAAGTTACCCAATGACTTTGACATTTTTTCGCCATCGACATTAATAAAGCCAACGTGCATCCAATAATTTACATATTGTTCACCTGTCGATGCTTCAGACTGAGCAATTTCATTTTCATGGTGTGGGAACATCAAGTCTGAACCACCACCATGAATATCAAAATGATTGCCCAAGCAGCAAGTAGACATGGCAGAGCATTCAATGTGCCAACCTGGACGTCCATTGCCCCACGGCGAAGCCCACGATGGTTCATTTTCTTTGGCATGTTTCCACAAAACAAAGTCAAATGGATGCTTTTTATCGACTTCAACATCAACCCGTTCAGACGCGCCTGCCTGCATATCTTCTAGCTTGCGACCTGAAAGACGGCCATATTTGTCAAATTTTTCAACCTGAAAATAAACATCGCCATTACTTGCAGGATAGGCCGTGCCTTTATTGACCAAATTACCAATCATATTTTGCATTTGATCAATATATTCAGTAGCACGTGGTGCAGCATCAGGTTCAACGCAACCTAAGCTTGCCGCATCTTCATTCATGGCTTGAATAAAACGATCTGTTAAAGCTTGAATACTCTCGCCATTTTCATTGGCGCGTTTAATAATTTTGTCGTCAATGTCAGTAATATTGCGTACATATTTCACATTCCAACCTTGACTGCGCAAAAAGCGAATGATGTAGTCAAATGCAACCATGACCCGCGCATGTCCAATATGACAGTAATCATAAACCGTCATACCACAGACATACATGTCGATATGTCCTTCTTTACGCGGAACAAATTCAACTTTTTTTCGTTGCTCTGAGTTATATAGAACAAATGGTTGCATAGGTTTTCAAAATAGGTCTATTAAAAGATGCTCCATCTTAACCTAAGCATTATTTTTCATAAAGTTTTTCGATGTTTTTATTATTCATGAGTCTGTGTGAAGAGAATATGCAGATGATCCATTCCTTCATCCAAGCCTTCTCCCGAAGGAGAAGGAACTTTTAATACCTTTTACTTAGGTGTTTGCTGATCTTATGCGATTTTGCAAAACTTATGCAGCATCACGTTTTTGGACCAAAATCGCGCCCACTGAATAACCTGCGCCAAATGAACACAAGACACCATATTCACCATTCTCGACTTCATGTGCAGTACGGTGTAAGGCAATAATCACCCCTGCCGATGAAGTATTGGCGAACTCATCTAAAATAATAGGCACCAAACCAGGTTGTGCTGCTTCTTTGCCGACCACCAATTTCAAAATCAGTTCGTTCATACTGGCATTAGCTTGGTGCAACCAGAAACGCTTCACCTCGGTTGGCGCAATTTGATTCTTTTCCAGTTGCGCAGTGATCATTTTAGCGACTAACGGGCAAACCTCTTTAAATACTTTACGACCATCTTGATGGAAGCGTTTGTCGTCAATATCTGCATTTTCACTTAAGTTTAAAAAACCGAAGTTATTGCGGATATTATTCGAAAACTGAGTGAACAAGTTCATGTCCAAAATTTCAAAACCTGCTTTGGTTTCAGTGTCTTCCAAAATTGAAGCAGTTGCTACATCACCAAAAATAAAATGGCAGTCACGTGAACGGAAATCGTTATGACCTGAGGTAATTTCGACATTCACCAACAATACGCGGCGCGCACCTGCTTTAATCGCATCATGCGCTTGCTTAATGCCGAAAGTCGCAGCAGAACACGCCACGTTCATGTCATAGGCATAACCCTGAATACCGAGCGCAGTTTGAATTTCAATCGCCACTGCAGGATAAGCACGCTGCAAGTTTGAGCAAGATAAAATGACCACATCAATATCTTCTGCAGACACACCTGCATTTTGCATGGCTTGTTTTGCAGCAATTACGCCCCATTCCGCTTGTAGCGAAATTTCATCATCGCCACGTTCACGTAAATTAGGACGTAAACGGTTAATGTCCAGAATACCTGTTTTTTCTGACACGTAACGACGTTTTACCCCAGAGGCTTTTTCAATAAAATCAGCACTAGAGCCACGACGTTCTTCAAGCTCACCTGCCGCAATTTTGTCAGCATTGAGCTGATTATACTGTTCCACATAAGCATTTAAACTTTCGACCAATTCTTCATTGGTAATAACATCTTCTGGATGATAAAGACCAGTACCTGTAATGCGAATGCCCATGTAAAACTCCTTCTAGAAATTACTTATATCTTAACTGATTCCAAGCTTTTCCCATACTTTTTGCAGCCGAGTTGCAGAAATTGGCATTTTGGTTTTCATGGGTTGAGAGAATAGCGAAATGCGTAATTCTTCCACCATAAAGTACAATTCCTTGAGTCGGGCATCTTGTTTGTGTTTAAACAATTTGTCCATCCAAGGGTCAATTTGGGCGATAGCAGCATTGTCTCTTTGCAAGTTGTTGGGTAAGCGGTCTAAACGTAATAACAACGCTTTCAAATAGCGCGGATATTCGCTCCACACCTCTACAGGCTTGCTATACACAAAGTCTGCTAGATGCATTAAGTCCAACTGATCTTCTATATCATCCATATTTTTAGCAAAAATTGCTTCATCAAGCATAAGAAGCTGACGGCGGATGTCTTGCCATGCAATATAAATTTCATTAAAGATACGCAGCGTGGTTTGACCATGACTGAGGAAAGTCTTTTTTACCTCAAGCTGCAATTTTTGAAACTCTTCCAAGTTGACTGGCAAGTCACCAATAATGCTTTGCAAGGTTGCATAGATCAATATTTGCTCAAGTTGAGCTTTATCACCCAAAGGCGAATACGCCAAAGCCAAGGGTTTATCAATTTGTTTTTTCAATTGGCGTGATAAATCACCCAATTGCACATACAGCAAACGAATCACCCCTTCACGGTGCTGACGAATCGCCTCGCGTTGATCATTAAAGGTTTGAATCACCACACCCGATTCATCTTTTGGTAAAAGCTCCGCAAACGCTTTGCTTGGTACCAACGCCTGATATTGTTTAACCACTACGCCCGTAACTTTTTGCGAGGCTTCAAATACAAATCGTTCAGGAAAGGTTTGAAATTCTCCTTGCAACTGCTTTACAGGACTATGCGTTTCGGTATGGCAACGTGCTTTTAATTCAGATAAATCACGACCTTGTTCAATCACCCGCCCTTTTTCATCTAGCACTTTAATGAACGGCAATAAATACGCATCTACCCGCTCAAAGCTAAAGTCTTTTTCGCTGATGTGCTCAGCACGTAATTGAAATGCCAAAAAGCTAAAAATATGCTCACGTAAATTTACCGCATCAACACGTTGTCGCAATTTTCGGGCTGTGTCTGGAATAGGCACCAAATGACGGCGCTTATCTTTAGGCAAAGTTTTGAGCAAGGCTTCAATTAAATTTTCACGCCAGCCTGGAATGCCCCACGACCAGATATTTTCATCAACCTGTGCCAACGCTTGCACTGGAATTTTAACGGTTGCACCATCTTCATCATGGCTTGGGGCAAAACGGTAACTGACCGCCAAGCGCAGCTCACCATTACGCAAATAGTCAGGAAATTGCTGCGTGGTCGGACGATCATTTAGCCAAAGCGCATCATCTTCCACAAATAAATAACGTGGATTTTGCGGCTCTACTGTCGCACGCCAATCTTCAAAGGCACGGCGGCTTGCCACTTCTGCTGGTACTTTGGCCGCATAAAATTGATAAATGGTTTCTTCATCGACCACCAAATCACGCCGACGTAATTTATCTTCAACCCGTTCAACTTCTTCTAGTTTGAGCAGGTTATGTTTTAAAAATGGAGGCGCAATACCCAAGTTGCCTGTGGTTAACGCATCGCGCAAGAAAATTTCATGTGCGGCTTGCTGATCGACCTTTTCGTAATTTACAGGACGTTTCGGCTCGATAATCAAACCAAACAGCGAAATCTGATCATAGGCATTCACCACACCTGCTTTTTTAGACCAATGTGGTTCAAAATAATGATGCTTCAGCAAATCACGTGCGGCCAATAAAATCCATTCAGGTTCAATTTTTGCCAAGGTGCGCAGATACACTTGCGAAGTTTCTACCATCTCAAATGCCATAACCCACGGGGTATTGGTTTTATGCAAAGTCGATGCAGGGAAAATACGCGCTTTTTGTTGGCGCACCGCCATAAAGACATTGCGCTCATCGGTTTTATTGGCAATAAAAGAGAGCAAACCTGTTAATAACGCCCGATGCAGATTTTCATAACTGGCTTTTTTTTCGTTAAAAGACAATTTTAAGCCACGCGCCAAATCCACCAATTGTTCATGAGTTTTCTTCCATTCACGTAAACGTAGCCAACTTAAAAAATGCTGGCGGGCAAAAGTACGACGTTTGTTTTCACTCATACCGTCACTGTTTTCGTGTAGAGTTTCCCATAACTTTAAATAAAATAAAAAGTCGGAATCTGCTTCACGGAACAAAGCATGTTTTTGATCGGCTTGCATTTGTTTGTCTGCCGGACGTTCGCGCGGGTCTTGTACGGCTAATGCCGCTACAATAATCAAGACTTCATTTAATACCCCAAAATGCGCACCGCCTAAAATCATGCGTGCCAGTCGTGGATCAATCGGCATTTTTGCCATTTGCTGACCAATTTTGGTTAAACTACTGCCTTGAAGCTCGTCTTTATTAGAAGTGGATTTAGCGGAAATATTCGGGTTTGAATCTCCCTCTTGCGTAGCAGAGCTATTCATTCTTTCTAAAAGAGGAGCTTTGCCCTTATCGATCATCGCACCCAGTTCAATCAACAGCTTACGACCATCATTGACCAAACGATGATCTGGCGGCTCAATAAAGTCAAAATCTTCGAGCGAGCCCAAGCCCAAACTTTGCATTTGTAAAATGACCGATGCCAAGTTGGTGCGTTTGATTTCAGGTTCAGTAAACTTTGGGCGACTTAAAAAATCTTCTTCGGAATACAGTCGAATACAGACGCCTGGTGCAATACGACCACAACGTCCTTTACGCTGATTCGCTGCTGCTTGAGAAACTGCTTCAATTGGTAAACGCTGCACCCGTGAGCGGTAGTTATAACGTGAAATACGTGCAAAACCGCTATCAATCACATAGCGAATATTGGGTACAGTAAGTGCTGTTTCAGCAACGTTAGTGGCAATAATAATGCGACGTCCACCACCTGAAGGATTAAAGATTTTTTGTTGTTCCGCCAAAGCCAAACGCGCATATAACGGCAAAATTTCAGTATGACGTGGTCCGTGCTTATGTAAGGTTTCTTGCAGTTCCCGGATTTCCTGTTCGGTACTAGCAAAAATAAGAATATCGGCATGTTCGGGATGACCTTTTTCCTGTGCATCAGCGAAACATTCTTCTACCGCTTGCACCACTGCGCGTGGCAAGTTTTCTTCAAAGTCATCAAATTCATCATCATCACTCCCGCCAATGCTTAATTCTGAAATTGGACGATAACGCACTTCGACAGGATAGCTGCGACCTTCAACCTCAAAAATAGGGGCACCATTAAAGTAATTGCTGAAACGCTGCACATCTAAAGTTGCAGAGGTGATGATGACTTTTAGATCAGGGCGACGTGGCAAAAGTTGCTTTAAATAGCCCATAATGAAGTCAATATTTAAAGAACGCTCATGCGCTTCATCTATAATAATGGTGTCGTATTTATTTAAATAACGGTCATTGACAAGCTCTGCTAACAAAATACCATCGGTCATTAAACGGACAATTGAATCTTGCGAACCCTGTTCATTAAAACGAACTTTAAAGCTGATGGACTCGCCCAACTTTTCACCAACTTCTTCGGCAATACGCTGCGATACACTTCGCGCAGCAAGACGTCGTGGCTGAGTATGACCAATTAACCCCGTTAAACCACGACCTGCCAACATTGCAATTTGTGGTAACTGTGTGGTTTTCCCCGAACCCGTTTCACCCGCCACAATAATGACCTGATGTTGCTGAATTGCAGTAATCAACTGTTCGGCAGATTGAGTCACAGGT
Source organism: Acinetobacter sp. PW68 (assembly GCF_020982655.1). Classification (NCBI taxonomy): domain Bacteria; kingdom Pseudomonadati; phylum Pseudomonadota; class Gammaproteobacteria; order Moraxellales; family Moraxellaceae; genus Acinetobacter; species Acinetobacter sp. PW68. The sequence goes on from NZ_JAHZSX010000001.1 coordinate 1,689,072, forward strand.
AAATCTTGATTCAACTTGATATCGGGAATGCGCTGCGCACGCTCCAACACTTTTAAATTAGATTTTTCAAATAATTCCTGATATTGCTTTGGATTGGCATCTTTGCCTTTTCGTAGTCGATTTAAACGATGACGATCACGAGCCAAAACGAGGTGGTCTACATTTAAATGACTCTGCACAGAATACGCTTCCTAACCAAAACACAAACGCGTATTTTACGCTGTAATGCCTTTGAGCGAAAGAACAGTGATTTAGAATGCGTATTTAAAAAGTTTTCAATCCACCCTTGAATTTCAAAATAGCATCCCCAAATAGATGTATGTTCGCCAATTGCTGAAATGGGTTGTATTTGAACCTGAGGAAATAGGTTGTCATGCAATCATCATTTTGAGGCTTAATAAAGACTCAATAATGCAGTAATGAAAGTGTACGCTTTTTACATACTCATTTGTTTTTCCGATGCTAGTAATGTAAAAATACCATTTCAGCAATAAAACAAAATTAGATACTCTATTACCAACGAAATACAAACCTTAATCATGGAGACAATGATGAGCTTAATTAATACTGAAGTTAAACCATTTAAAGCAAATGCATACCACAACGGTCAATTCATTGAAGTAACTGAAGCTGATCTTAAAGGCAAATGGTCTGTAGTATTCTTCTACCCTGCTGACTTCACTTTCGTTTGCCCAACTGAGCTTGGTGACCTTGCAGACAACTACGCAGAATTCCAAAAATTAGGCGTTGAAATCTATGCAGTTTCTACTGACACTCACTTCACGCACAAAGCTTGGCACGATTCTTCAGAAGAAATCAAAAAAATCCAATATGTAATGGTTGGCGACCCAACTTGGACGCTTTCTAAAAACTTTGAAGTATTAATTGAAGCTGATGGTCTTGCTGACCGTGGTACTTTCGTTATTGATCCAGAAGGTAAAATCCAAATCATCGAAATTAATGCTGGTGGTATCGGCCGTGATGCTCAAGAACTTCTTCGTAAAGTTAAAGCAGCTCAGTACGTTCACACTCACCCAGGTGAAGTATGCCCAGCTAAATGGAAAGAAGGTGATGCAACTTTAGCACCATCTATCGACCTAGTAGGTAAAATCTAAGTTTTGATTAGACCACTCAAAAAACCACGCATTCCTCGCGTGGTTTTTTTATGCATTCACAATAAAAGCAACGTTCATGAATCGGTCACTCTCCTTTGATATCGCTGAAGAGAAAAAGAACTTCTGCAACACGCTTCTATTTATCTTTTGTATTTCTGTTCAAAAAACACGCATAAAAATCCAATAAATCTTAGATTTACAATTCTGTAATATTTTTTAGTAATTACTTCACTTATGTTGAAAATAAGCAGAATTATTCTGTGAAAAATAATATAAAAAATAAAGGAGTTGCTTATGGGTAAAACACTTGCCGTGACATCCTGGACATACAGTGCATCTTCACGTTATTTAAAAATATTTTACGAAAATGGCTCTGGGGATTTATTCCATCCTGTACCACAATTTATTTATGACAACTTATTAAGACGCAGTGATAAAGCAGCTTTTGTGAGTAAATATTTAGCATACGATTTAAGCTTTAACCGTATTTCCATTCAATAATTGATCTTATTCAACTTTGAGCATCCACATTGAACGATCCAATCTAAAAATAGATTGGATTATTTTAAATAGGTAAATGGCTTCAAATATTTATTGCACTTCCCGAATCAATTTAAAGCGTTCCTGTTCACGGTCGTCATCCAAAGTAATATGCTCTTTGAACATATCAAGTGGTCTGACCCAAATAGAATAATCGCCATATAAGCATTGATAAACCACCAATTTCTCTTGAGTTTCACTGTGTGTTGCCACATGCAGTACTTGATACAACTGCCCTTTATAATGTTGATAAATCCCTTTTTTAAGCATCAAATTCTCCACATTGCATTTAAAAGTTAAATTAAAATCTATTTGCCATCATAAAGTTAATATTTAACGTGATACATCTTACTAAAAATTAGTTTTGTTGCACAAACCCATCTCTAAGAAGCTTATTCCTCAGTATATTTTTTTGAATGAATAATCCTCCACCTAAAATTTACCCTACAACCCATGGGTATTCATATAACCTAGCTCTCATTCATTGGGGAGGGAATATTATCATTTGGTTCATCCCGCTAGGAAATAATATGCTTCAGAAAAAGGTAAACAAGGACGAAATCACACCTATTCCGATGCAGCCATCCAATACTGCTTAAATGAATAAATCCTTATTCCTTCTGTCTTTACCTATGGTCATTGGCTTTGTAAAAGGTCTTATTAAATTTTGCGGATTAAGTTGGACAGGGCCAGATTACACCACGCTTTGTAGAAGAAAAAAGCATCTTGATATTAAGATCAGCGACCAAAACACTAGCAATGTGCTTTGTTGATCCACATTTTTCAAGAAACTGGTTTTGAAGGTTTTTTTAAATTTTAATAAAAAAATATAATAAAATCTTCATATTAGGTTTGTGTTCAAAAAAGTCAAATCTCGCTATAAGTACTCAAAATGCAATGATTGCTTAATAAATCCATTACATTATTTGAACAATTTTTAGCATCCAATTGATTTTTTTTTGGTTATATTCGCATTATCCCATCTTAAGTGGATGTAAATAAAGGACACATGATAATGAATAAACTACTTATTGCTTTAGGTCTTGCTGCTACTGTAGCACTTGTAGGTTGTGCAAAAGAAAAAGCACCAGAAACAGGGGCAACTACGGGTGAACACTTAGAAAACGCTGCTGCTCAAGCTGCACATGATGCTGAAGATGCAACTCATGAAGCTGCTGCTGCTACAGCAACAGCTGTAGAAAATGCAGCGCAAGCAACTGAAAACGCCGCACACAATGTTGCAACTGCGACAGAAAATGCAGCTGATGCGACTGTACAAGCCACTAAAGATGCAACTGCTGCTACTGCAGGTGCAGTTGAACAAGGTGCTGCAAACGTGAAAGAAAAAGCACAACAATAATTTAATTGTGTAAAACAAAAACTCCTGAGGATGTCTCAGGAGTTTTTTTATTTAACACAATTTAAACAATACACCCAAATCCTACCGAAATTACAATGCAGCTTTTAAATTACAACCATAACCCATAGTCTGTTGTACTTGGCGGTAACTGGTGTAACGATTCAAAATAAAATCATAATAAGATTCGGCATTGGCAAAATTTGCAACCAAATTTTCCTGCTCTGCACGCGCTAATTTTACATCTTTAAGTAAATCTAGATTGTAATGTCCTAAGCGATATAATTCGGCAAAATAACCATTCATCATATCGCAATAGGCAATTTTAGTCGGCTTTAATGCTGTACTGGCGAGCAAATGCTGATTCAAAGTTTGTAAATTGTTCACATCTAAAGGGAATTGATGTGCAAATGCGATACTTTCCACTTGCTTAAATTGTTTGAAGTCTTGCGCCAATTTGGCGTTTAAAGCATCTATACGTTGCTGCAATGCTACTGCATCTTGCACCTGATATTGCTTTGGATCAATATTTTCTTGAGTTTCCTGTGGATTGCTACACGCAATTAATCCACACACTACAAGCAAACTACTATAAACGAAAGACTTCATTAATTTACTCATCAATTCATACATCAAGCTTATTATGCCTGAAAGCATCTGCAAATTTTATGATATTGCTCATCTTAATATTTCACAAGGAAATGACGGATATGATTTGCCAATTAATCTAGAGTTGGGCAAAGTAGATAAAAACATGGAGTAAATAATATGACCTTATTAGAACAACTGAATATAAAGCATCCTATTTTTCTTGCTCCAATGGCTGGTGTTTCTACTCCCGAACTTGCAGCGGATGTTTCTAATCAAGGTGGTTTGGGCTCACTTGGTTTAGGTGCAAACACGGTCGATGCTGCACGTGAGCAAATTTTACGCACTCAAGAATTGACCGATTTTCCATTTCAAACCAATTTCTTCAGCCATGAAACAAGCCCATTAGATGAAGTCGCTGCACAAGCATGGATTGCATATTTTGAGCCAATCTTTGAACGATATGGCGCAACCGCACCAAGGCAACTGAATTGTATTTATCCAAGTTTTAAAGATCATGATGGATATTTAAATCTTGTACTAGAAACTAAACCGCAAGCGGTCAGTTTTCACTTCGGAATTCCACATGCACATCAAATTCAGGCTTTAAAAGATGCAGGGATCATTACCATGGTTTCAGCAACCAACTTAGCCGAAGCCCAGGCGATTGAAGCAGCTGGAATTGATATTATTATTGCGCAAGGCATCGAAGCAGGTGGGCACAGAGGTATTTTTAACCAATCTTTTGATAGTGCAATTAAAACCAGCGATTTAGTACAACTCCTTCACGAAAACTGTACCCTACCATTAGTAGCAGCCGGTGGCATTATGAATGGTCAGCAAGCACAGTCAATGCTGAACTTGGGCGCCTCTGCAGTACAAATGGGTACAGCTTTTGTACAATGCAAAAGCTCGAACGCCAATCCAGCTTATCGACAAGCTTTATTTCAGCAAAACATTACTCAAATGACCGACAGTATTTCTGGACGCCCTGCCCGTGGTTTAATTAATCATTGGCATACACAGATAGATACACCAGATCGTTTAACTGTGCCCACCTATCCGTATACCTATGATCTTGCAAAACAGCTGCATGCAGCAGCCGTTACACAAGGTGAACAAGGTTATGCTCCGTTTTGGGCTGGTAGTAATGTCAGTCAAATTCGTGAATTAGAAGCCGCAGATTTAATTAATCAGTTGGTTTTGGAAATGATTCACGCACGCTAAAAATAGGCACAGCAACTCAACTGTGTATCACAGTTGAGTTTTTATTTAGTTCCAAACAAGCTAAAGCATATATTTGCATGCGATTACTTTGTGTCTAACAAGTTCACGGTTTCAACCTGTACATCACTCATGATTTCACCATGCGCAAGTAACTGATTAAAGTAATCTTCTACTACTTTATATTGTTCTGCCGTACTTTCTACTTGATACATATTTTGACGGAATTCATTACTTGAACGTAAACCTTTGGTGTACCAAGCAATATGTTTACGTGAAATGCGACAACCTGAATATTCGCCATAGAACTCATACAGCTCAGCTAAATGTCCGAGTAATACTTTTTGAACTTCTGCAATGCTCGGCGATGCTAACTTCTCACCCGTTGCTAAATAATGTGCGATTTCCCGAAAAATCCACGGACGTCCCTGTGCTGCACGCCCAATCATAATTGCATCTGCACCTGTAAAGTCCAAGACATATTTGGCTTTTTCAGGACTATCAATATCACCATTGGCAATTACAGGAATATTGAGGATGCTTTTTACCTCTTTAATCAGTGAATAGCGCGCTGTGTTTAAATACATATCTTCGCGGGTACGGCCATGTAATGCTAAGGCCGCAATGCCTGCTTGTTCTGCGCGTTTGGCAACTCGTAAAATATTTTCTTGCCCATTCAAAAAACCTAAACGGGTTTTGAGTGTGACAGGCACATCTACCGCGCCAACAACGGTATCTAAAATGCGCGCCACCAAATCTTCATCTTGCAATAAAGCTGAACCTGCCAATTTATTGCAGACTTTTTTAGCAGGACATCCCATGTTAATGTCAACAATTTGCGCTCCATTAGCGACTTGATAACGTGCGGCTTCAGCTAAATCATGCGGGTCTGAACCAGCAATTTGTGCGGAAATTGGTGCAAGCTCCCCATCAAAATTGGCACGATAGAGACTCTTTTTGCTCAGGCGCAAAGTTTTATCAGAAGTCATCATTTCACTGACCGCATGCCCTGCACCAAAGTACTTGCACAGGGAACGAAACGGTCTATCTGTGACGCCTGCCATAGGGGCAACAATCAAATTATTTGACAGTTGATAGGGACCAATATACATATATATTCTTAACTTTAACGATTGGCATAGTATACTGCATCTGCCCTTTGGGCTCATCCTTTTGGAACGAGTTTCCCTTATCTATGAAAGACACTGTATTCAATTCTTTGATGAAATCCTTCAGCGTGCTGGTTTTATCACTCAGCTTGGCTGCATGTGGAGATAGCGCTTGGTGGTCTAAGGACAATGAGCCAACCCTTGAAGCAGAACAAATCCGCAAACTTATTCCGAATCGGGTCAGTGAGCGTAGTTCTTGGGCAAAAGATATTTACGATATTTCAGAGCAATTAGGCATTCCACAAACCAAAGAAAATATGTGCACCATTATTGCCGTGGTTGATCAGGAGTCCAACTTTGTAGCCGACCCTCAAGTCTATGGCTTGGGCGAAAAAGCAGTTAAAGAAGTACAAGACCGTTTGGATGAGAAGTTTAAAGATAAATTGGGCGACGCCATTGGCGGTACGGTCGCAGGCTATTTTCAGGATGTACTAAAAAACCACCCAAGCCCTGAAGATAACTATTTAAGCCAAATGCGTCGGGTAAAAACCGAACGTGAATTAGATGAATTGTATCGTGAAATTTTTGACTATATGGCCAAACATTATCATGTGTCTGCGCTAACAGGTGCTGCCAAACTGTTTGGACAAAATATTGGCGAAAAACTTAATCCAATTACTACTTTAGGCTCGATGCAAGTACATATTAGCTATGCCAAAGAGCATAAACGCCAAAGCGGTAACATCGCAGAGTTACGCAGCGATCTATACACTCAATATGGCGGATTATATTACGGGATTCATCGTTTAATGATGTACCCTGCCGATTACGATCAACCGCTATACCGCTTTGCTGATTATAACTCTGGCATGTATTCGAGCCGCAATGCCGCATTCCAAAGCATGCTAAATGATTTAACTGAAGCAGAATTAGATTTAGATGGTGATTTGCTACTTTATACTAAAGATGGTAGCGTGCGTAATGCAAAGAGTGAATCCGAACGTGAATTAATTGCTGTTTTTTCAAAACATAATATTTTAGTCACCCCACGACAAATTCGTGCAGACCTAAAAAAAGAAAAAGAAAAGAAATTTGAAGATACTGCGACATATTTAGCAGTCACGAAACTCTATAAAGCGCAAACGGGCAAAGAGCCATTTTATGCCATGATGCCGCAAGTGGTCATTTCAGGGCCTAAACTGAGTCGAGATTACAACACCAATTGGTTTGCTACGCGAGTCAATGGACGTTATAAAACATGCATGCAAAAAGCCAAAAATATAAAAATCTAGCCCTATTTGATTTTGATGGGACCCTGTGCAGCAAAGACAGTTTTACAGGGTTTATTTTCTATGCTTTATCTAAGCGGCATATTTTTAAGCAAGGACTTAAAATCTTGCCTTGGATTCAGGCTTACTATTTAAAAGTTTATCCTGCACATGCCATGCGCCCTAAATTGTTTAATGCTATGTTTAAAGATGCAAATACAGCTGAAATATTAGCACTTGCACAGCGCTACGCAGTAGATTTAATACATGATCTTAACCCACAACTATTACAACAATTAAAGCAGCATCAATTCAATGGAGATGAAGTGGTGGTTGTTTCTGCAAGTGTAGATATTTATTTACAGTATATTTGTCAGCAGTTAAATGTCGCTTTGATTTGTACTGAAACAGCAATTGAAAAGCAGCAATTTACAGGGCGATATTCAACACCTGATTGCAGTCAGGAACAAAAGAAAATACGGATTTTAGAACAATATGATTTAGAAAATTATGCTGCTATTTATGCGTATGGTAATAGTGATGAAGATGATGCCATGCTGAGTTTAGCGACTTATTCTTATATGGTGGGTAGTGATCATTCATTGCCAGAAATTGTAACTTATAAAAAACTGGCTTGATTTTGATGAATGATATAATAAAACCACAATTTGAATTGTGGGTTTTTTAAGTTACATGTAGCGGATGCCGCCTATGGTGATTACTTTTTTATACCCAAAATAGAAAATAAAAATAGAGTTTTCTCTTAATAAAATAGCTGATGATTCTGCATAAAAATAACGACTACAACACCTAAAGCAATAAAAAAGGTGACACTTTACAGCATCACCTCTAATTCAAAATAGAAGTATAGTTTTAAACCAAGATCAATCACTTAATCTATTCGTACTAAACAACTCATTTGTAAGTCACTTATTTCTTAAATGGAAAAGCATATTTCACAATACGTTTAAGCACACTGCCGTACTGTTTAACTAAGCTCGCATTGTTGTAGTTCAAGCCATACTTTTCACACACAGCTTGTACTTTTGGAGCCATTTTACGATAGCGACGTGCAGGAATATCTGGATATAAATGGTGTTCAATTTGATGGCTTAAATGTCCTGTCAAAATGTGGAATGCTTCAGAACCTGTCAAATTCGATGAACCACGAATTTGACGCATATACCAGTGACCACGACTTTCATTTTGCATTACAGACTTTGGAAATACTTCTACATCCTTAGTAAAGTGACCGCAGAAAATTATACTGAATGTCCAAATATTACGAATCCCATTCGCAACAAAATTACCTGTAAACACAGGTAAAGCCGCAGGACCTGCTATTAATGGAAAAAACACATAATCTTTAAACAATTGTTTTCCAATTTTCTTCTGCATAGGTTGCCATTCTTTTTTAGCTTGGGCTTTGCTTTTGCGACCATTCAAAATTTTACCAATTTCTAAATTCTGAATTGCGACACCCCATTGGAACAATAAGCAGAACGGAATACTGTATAAAGGTTGCAATAAATAGCCTGATCTCCAACGCTGTTCGGGGAACAAACGCACCAAACCATAACCAATATCATCATCCATACCTTTAATATTGGTATAAGTATGGTGTTTAAAGTTATGGGTTTGACGCCAGTTGTCCGACGTCCCTACTGTATCCCACTCATAGCTTGCACCGTTAAATTTAGGGTCATTCATCCAGTCATATTGACCGTGCATGACGTTATGCCCCAGTTCCATGTTTTCCATGATTTTGGCAAAACCTAACAATCCTGTACCCAACACCCATGCTGGCGGGAACCAACCTGCGAACAATAATGTACGACCTGCGATTGAGCTATAACGAATCGTTGAATAAATACGGCGGATGTATTTGGCATCTTTTTCGCCAATATCATCCAAAACTTCTTGTTTAATTGCGTCTAATTCACGGGCAAGCTCGTCTAATTCAAATTGTGTGAGTTCACGGTTTTTAGGATTGCGAAAATATTCTATTTTTACTGGCATATTCATAATCGTAACTCATTTATAAATCAATAATTAAATCGGTTTGTGCTGAATTGACGCAGATTTTCAATTGGTTATTCGGTTCGCTGTTTTGAACACCATCGACCAAGTTTTTCGTTGAACCTTCAGCCTTGTTGCATACGCATTTATGGCAAATTCCCATACGACAGCCGTATTTAGGTTTAATATTTTGCTGTTCCAGACTTTCTAAAATGGACTTGCCTTTTGGAATAGTGATAATCTTTTTCGATTGAGTCAGTGTAACTTGTACCAAACCAACATCGTCACTTAAAACAGGCGTCATGCTAAAAGCTTCTGTTTTTAGCAAGGCAGCCTGTGCAAGTAATTGTTCAGCTTGCGTGGTAAAACCCGATGGGCCACATGCAAACACTGCACTTTGCTCAATTTGCGCTAAGTCTTTTAAATGTTCTGCATTTAAACGGCTGTGCGCCAAACTCGGCTCTTGGGTATAAAGCACTTGAAATTTAAAGTTTGGATATTGCTGTGCCCAAGCTTCAAATTGTGCTTTAAATGCTGCGTCTGTAAAGGTTTTTACCCAATACATTAAAATTACTGGAGTGCTCCCAAGACGACCAGATTTCGCCATATCCTGTAGCAAACTATACATCGGTGTGATACCACTACCCGCTGCCAATAGAATTAAAGGCTGAACTTGTACAGGCAATTGCATATCACCATAAGGCGTACCTAACTCCAAAATATCGCCAACTTTAGCTTGCTCAACCAACCAAGTGCTGACTTTGCCCTGATCAACTTTTTTCACTGTCAACAAAACGTGTTGTGTATCAAGCTGAGTCAAACTATAGGTTCGCTCATAACGCACGCCTCGAATGGTCACATAAACAGGATGATGCTGCCCTGCTGCACCAACTTGGAATTTATTATTGAATTGCAAAGTTAAACTCACCACACCTTGTGCGGCAGTATCTTTTTTCACAATTTTGCCAAGTGATTGATTCACCGACCATAATGGATTAATATTTTGCAACCAGAAGTTTGCTGCATAAGGATCTAGTACTGCGTTTGCAATACTGGATAAGGGTGATTTTCTTTTTTCAGTTAGCTGCATGATTCAGCACCACACGATGAAATTTTAGTTATTATACACATGTATATATATTTGTATATACATCTGTATTGTTTCTAATCGTTTCACAAGTACTGGCGCAACCGCTATAATGCCTCTAAGCTTATAAATTATTGAAAATATGACTCAGCCTGCCATGAAAACAAAGCATGATGTGACTTTTCCAGAATCAGAAACGGTTCGCGAGCCTCTTGTCGTGCGTACGGTTGGGCGTAAAGCCACAATTACAAAACAAGAGTTATTTCAGGCAGCATTAAATTTAATTGGCCCACAAAAAAGTATCGCATCTTTAAGTTTGCGTGAAGTTGCACGTGAAGCAGGCATCGCACCAAACAGTTTTTATCGTCATTTTAAAGATATCGATGAACTTGCGATTGAACTGATTGATCGTGCAGGTGTGGTGTTGCGTCAAATTCTGCATGAAGCACGTTTAAAAGCAACAAAACAAAACAGCATTATTCGCAGTTCGGTTGAGGTATTTATTGAACAACTAGATACCGATGAGGGCAATTTAAGTCTGCTATTACGTGAAGGTTATACAGGTTCAACCTCTTATAAACTTGCTGTTGAGCGCCAGTTGAATTATTTTCAGCAAGAATTACAGGATGATTTAATTCGTTTGGAACGTTTAAATAACAGTAAATTGGCACATCCCGACATTGCAGCTAAAGCCATTACACAACTCGTATTTAATATGGGCGCTAAAGTCATAGACATGCCCACTGCAGCACGTAAAGAAACTGCCGAACAAACCATGATTATGATTCGTATGATTTTAGAAGGTGCACGTCATTTGGATGATGCCAAAATTCGTTAACATAACACAGGATAAATCGGACGATTTTCCTGAATCAGGTCACGCGCGTTTAAGCATTTAATTGCTAGACTTTGCTGTTAAGCGTTTTGTTTTTGAATTAATTTCTGCACATATGTTGCTGTGGTTTCTGGATTTTCCAAAGGAAACATGTGTCCTCCCTCGAGCACACTAAACTCAATTCCATAAGTTTTTTGCATGCCTTGCGGTAAACCTTGCAAATAAAATGGGCTGTGCCTTGCTGTAATTAAATGCACAGGTACATCTGGGGCTTTGCGTGGTGTGTGCCACCACCATGCAGGTACGGTTCTAAATATTTCAGCTTCTATCCGTTTTGGAATTGTTAATGTCACACCACCTCTTTGTGCGTCGACTTGTATGCCACTAGCAAAATAATCTTCAAAACATTGTGCATCAAAATTTTTAAATAAACGGTTATGCCGCAAAGCTTGATAGGCTTCTGCATGGCTAGCCCAATGATCTCGACGCTTCATGGTCACGGCGGCAGGTGTGAGTTGATCTACATATTTCAGTTTAAATTTTTGTAAAATTTCAAATAATGCCGACTTCGATCCAATCACAAAAGGTGGATCCATAATAATCAATTGAGAAAATAAATCTGGACGCTGATAGGCACACATCAGGGTTAATAATGAACCAAAAGAATGCCCTAAACCAATCACTTGTTGCTTTGGAAACTGCTGCTCAATGTCCTGAATCACTTGATGAATCAAATAGGTCCACTTATAGGTCACAGGAAATTCTGCTTGCATACCAATCAGTGGAATTGCCTTTAAATGATAATCTGCTTCAAAACATTGAAAAAACTTTTGATAACTGGCAGAAGGAATACCATTGGCATGGGTAAAATGAATTGCAGCTTTAGTCATTTAAAATACGCTTAAAAAAGAATATCGGGTCTGTGACTTGATCTATGCGTACGCGCTTACAAATTCAACACTTGGCACATCAATCATAAATAAAAGATCAACAGCCCTTAAACTACGCATACCACTAAGTTTTGCAAATGACCAGAATGCTGAAAAAGATAAATTATGAGTCATTTTAATGACACATAAGCACTGATTACTAATTTGTTTAAGTCTGTTATGTGAAAAATCTCGCACAAAATTTTTATTGCGATATTAAAAAAGCACCCCTAAATTGCTCCGTAAAAATGAGGCGCAATACCCAACTTAAACCATGCAATTTAGAAGATGCCAAATATTAAAAAAAAGTGATTGATTAAAACTGACTCAATACAAATACACCGACTAGACACCTGTATTGAATGCACTTTTTATGGCTTTACCACCACCATCACCTGAATCGCTTCAGGCGTGACCGATGCACCATCTAATAATGCCACACCTTCTTTTTGCAATTTCTGTAAACGTGTAATTTCATCTTCACGAATACTTGGGTTAAATTGTTTCAAATAGCTTAAACGGTCAATCTCATATTGCCATTTTTTATTATACGTGTCTTTGGCTTGTAGTATAAGTTCTGGCAATGCTGTTTTAGCCAATTCCAAAGCCTGTTTATAACGTGTTTCAATCACATCACGACGTGCTTTCACCACTTGGCGGCAACTGTTACCATCTAAATGATGTAAATATGGTTTTAAAATTTCGGGTGCTATTTTTTGCGATAAATCTTGACCTTTTTCGCTCAGCAAGACACGAATCAGTTGCTGCGGTAAGCTCGACGGTAAGTTCAGCGCTTTCGGTGCAATGACATCCACCTTAAACCAAACTTCCAGTAACACTGAACCTTGTGGCAAAGCGGCAGATTTTAATACCGCAACGTTGGTGCTACCAAAACCTTGTGTATTGATCATTTCCATCACGCTTTCTGTGAATGGATGTTCTAGGGTCAAATACTGTGCATCTTCACGAATTTGTGCCTGATCCCGATAGAAAGTCGCGGTCATGCCTTCTTCGTCTAAGGTCAAACCTTGCACTTGCATTTGATCAGTTGGTTTAATAATCACCGTGCCATTGCTTTGTTCATCGAAGTCAATATTGGTCGATGCCATAAAGCGCTTCATAAACATAGGCAACGTAGTATTGTCATCGTAATCTTCTAAAGCTTGTACAATTTCCTGCGCCACCACAGGACGGCAAGAGTTGTATTCCAACAAACGATCTCGACCCGCTTGAAGTTCTGCTTCCAAAGCTTCACGCTGCACACTGACTGCTTCCAGTAAATCTTCAAACTGTTGTCCTAAGTCTGCAAGTAAGCAGTGTTTTAAATCGACAATAAAATTTTCCTGCAAGGTTTGTGCAGCGGGTGAAATATTGCTAAAAATATTGAGTGCTTCGTTATACCAACGGAACATACGCTCTTGCGCAGTCCCCACCAAATACGGCACATGAATTTGAATACGGTTTTCTTGACCAATACGGTCTAAACGACCGATACGTTGTTCTAACACGTCGGGATTGGCAGGTAAGTCAAACAAAATCAGGTCTGATGCAAACTGGAAGTTACGCCCTTCGGAACCAATTTCCGAACACAATAAAATTTGTGCACCATAAGAATCTTCTGCGAAATATGCTGCCGCTTGATCACGTTCTAACAAGCTCATGCCCTCATGGAACATGGCGGTACGAATGCCTGCATGTAGGCGGAGCGCATTTTCAAGAGCCTCTACCACAGGACCGCTACGCGCAATTAAAAGCACTTTTTTATGTTTTAAGTCGCTACGCAAACGCTCCATTAACCACATTACACGCGGGTCAGTTTCCATCCAACTGCCATCGAGCTGTGCTTCTTCTGGCCACATTTGTTCACGTAATTTACCATCTTTAGACCAGTTTTCTGGCGCAGGTAACGGCGCAGGCTGACAATCACGACCTGGGAAACCTTGAATTGCTTCACGGGTATTACGGAACAAAATACGCCCTGTACCATGACGGTCTAATAATTCGTGGATGGCACGGAAACGCTGCTCTGGGTTATCTTCAATGCGATGTCCCAACAAGCCTTCCAGTGCAACCAAATGGCTTTCTTCCAATGCGGCATCTGACATTAAGACTTCGGCAATTTTTGCCGTATGTTGATATTGCGCTTCTTCATCCAAGAAACGGTCTAGTGAACTAAAACGCTGCGGATCGAGTAAACGTAAACGCGCAAAATGGCTTTCTACACCCAGTTGCTCAGGCGTTGCTGTAAGCAATAACACCCCTGCGGTTTGTTCGGCTAATTCTTCGACCAGATCATAACGGTCATTACCACCTTCTTCTTCGCTCCACATTAAGTGATGCGCTTCATCGACCACCAGCAAATCAAAACCTGCTTCTAGGGCTTGTTCGCGTAAGTCATCGTGGTCAATCATTAAATCGACTGAAGCAATGATGCATTGTTCGGTCAAGAATGGATTCAGGTCAGGATCGTGTTCTTTAATAGATGCCGTACGGGTTAAATCAAACAAAGAGAATTGCAGATTGAAACGGCGACGCATTTCAATCATCCACTGATATTGCAGCGAATCAGGTACCAAAATCAGGATACGTTCCGCACGTCCTGTTTTGAGTTGCTGATGGATGATCAAACCTGCTTCAATGGTTTTACCTAAACCAACTTCATCTGCCAATAAGACACGTGGCGCAAAACGCTTACCGACTTCATGTGCAATATAAAGTTGATGTGGAATCAAACCTACACGCGAACCCACCAAGCCGCGCAGTGGGCTACTTTGCATATTGGCTTGCATCAACAAGGCTTCAATACGCAAGTCGTACCATTCTTTATAGTCAATTTGGCTAGCAAGCAAGCGGTCTAATGGTTTTGAAAGTTGGATACTTGCACCAATACGGGTTTCATTCAGTGATTTCTTTTCTTCACTGCCATCTTGCAAACGACGCACTACGTTATAACGCAATACGCCATGACGGTCTTCGACCGATTCAACCGTCCACACATTGCCTTCTTGGTCTTGAACTTCATCATTTACATTAAAAATGATACGCGATAAAGGTGCGTTATTGCGTGCATAGACACGGGTTTCATCACTTTTAGGGAATAAAATGCTGACCGATCGCTCATCTACATCAATCAGAACACCAAGTCCTAATTCCGTTTCTGTGTCTGATAACCAACGTTGACCAATAGCAAACTGCTGCAATTTTTCCACCTTTATTTAGAAGTTAGGGCGTATAAATTTTTGCGCAAAACCAGCTGAGTATTTGAGCAAAAATTCAGGGCGTATAGCAATATATTTTGACATAAAGCGCACTAAAAAGAGAGCCTAAAGCACAGGCTTTGCGTAATCTTTTTCGCTTAAAATGGGACTGGGCAAGTAAACTGTACACGTTGCTCAGTTTGTGGATGCAGAAAACTTAATTCTGCTGCATGTAAACACAAACGAGGCATGAGTTGTTGCTGTTCGGGCGTGGCATACAAAGTATCACCAATAATTGGATGACCTAAATATTGCATGTGTACTCGCAGTTGATGCGAACGACCAGTAATCGGCGTCAGTTGCACACGAGTCACGATTTGCCCCTGCAATTCAAACTGTTCCAATGCGCGCCAATGCGTTAACGCAGGTTTGTTATGGGTTGCATCGGCAATGTGTAATGGAGGATGTGCAGGATCGTAGACCACTGGCACATCTACAGTGCCTTCACCTTGCAGTTGCCCTGCCACCAATGCCTGATAGGTTTTATCGGTTTGGCGTTCTTGAAACTGACGCGAAATTTGCTTTTGTGCCCATTTCGTGAGTGCGAATACTAAAATACCCGAAGTATCACGATCTAAACGATGAATCAGCAAAGTGCGTGGTTCAATTTTAACCAGACGACTGATTACACAATCTTGCAAATCTGCTGTTTTACCTGGAACAGTGAGTATGCCAGCGGGTTTATGGATTACCATAAACTCATCGTCACGATGAATCAGGTGTTCGCTTAGAAAATTACTCAATTTCAATTCCAGGCTTGATCGTGAAAATAAGGCGGCAATAATAAAAAGCCTGACACAGAATTACAATGCAAAATTTGCGAATACCAGATGAATTTCCCGATTTGCTTTGCTGAAACAAGTAATACGCTGAATTTTAAATCAGTCTGCTTTTAGAAATGTGGGTTTTATAGCATTCAAGAGGCTTTGCTGCATAAATATTTTTTAAAACACTGTTTTTAATATATTTTTTAAATTTAGATAGAAAAATAAAATGAAATCATAGTGCAAGATAGTTGCACAACAAAGCCGTTCTGAAGCTATATCTTTGATGGCGGGAGCAAATGAAGTAATAGGATTCATATTTAGTTTGACCAGGCTATTTTAGTGTTTAACAAGACGCTGATCTAAGCCTTTGATATTAAATTGAAGAGCATGTCTTCAATTTAACCTAAAGCATAGATATTGTGGAGATATCTATGCCTTTTAGGACAGTGTTAACCAAAAGTCAAATTACGCCTTCATTTCCGCAAATGTTTCTTTTGCAGCTTGAATGGTGTAGGCAATATCTTCATCACTATGCGCAGATGAAATAAAACCTGCTTCAAAAGCAGATGGTGCCAAGTTCACACCACGTTGCAACATTCCGTGGAAGAATTTACGGAAAGCATCAACATCGCATCTCAGCATAGAATCAAAACTGGTGATGTCATCTTGGTCAGTAAAATACAAACCAAACATCGCACCGACTTGTTGCGTCTTGAATGGGATACCTGCTTCATTTGCCGCAGCTTGTAAGCCTGCCAACAATTTTTCCAGTTGCGCAGTTAAGTTTTCATAAAAACCTTCGGCGCGTAAATGTTTAAACATTTCAATTCCCGCACGCATCGCCAATGGGTTACCCGACAAAGTACCTGCTTGATACACTTTACCTAATGGCGCAATACATTCCATGATTTCGCGTTTACCACCAAATGCACCTACTGGTAAGCCTGCACCAATAATTTTACCAAGCGTGGTCAAGTCTGGTTTAACATTATAATGTGCCTGAGCACCGCCCAAGCCAACACGGAAACCAGTCATCACTTCATCAATAATAAAGACTGAACCGTGTTCATCACAGACATTACGAATCTCTTGCAAGAAACCATCAATCGGTTTAACCAAGTTCATGTTGCCCGCAACAGGTTCAACAATCACCCCTGCAATTTCAGCACCAAACTTTGCAAAACATTCTTTTAAGGTGGCGATATCGTTATAGGGCAAAGTCAGCGTGTGTTTGGCAAAATCAGCAGGAACACCTGCAGAAGTTGCTTCACCTTCGCCGCTGGTTAAAAGGCCAGAACCTGCTTTGACCAACAGCGAATCTGAGTGTCCATGATAACAACCTTCAAACTTAACGATTTTGTCACGGCCTGTATAACCACGCGCTAAACGAATTGCAGTCATGGTTGCTTCTGTACCTGAGTTGGTCATACGAACCAATTCAATGGAAGGCATAATTTCGCAAATAATATCGGCCAAAGTCGTTTCATGCACCGTTGGCGCACCAAAACTTAAACCATCTTCAGCTGCAGCTTGCACCGCCTGGATAATGGCAGGATGGGCATGGCCTAAAATCATTGGCCCCCAAGAACCTACATAGTCAACATAGCGTTTGCCATCGACATCATACAAATAAGCACCTTTGGCTTTTTCAATAAATACAGGGGTACCGCCCACCCCGTTAAATGCGCGTACAGGTGAATTCACCCCACCTGGTATATGTTTATTGGCTTGTTTAAACAACTGTTCTTGCTTTGGAGATAAGCTCATGGAGGCACTCAACTTAAAAAATAAAATAAAATTAGCTGTCTGCTTTAAGCTTCTGCTTTAAGCTTCTGCTTTGAAAAGTGCAGACCAATCATAAACACGCTGTGCAACAGTATGCATCGGACGTCCTAATATATCACTTATCACTGCACATAAATCGGCACCTGCATCAATGACTGGCTGACTGTTTTCAACAGTTAAACCGCCAATCGCGCAAATTGGTACATTGAGTTGTTGCTTCGCCTGTGTGAGTGTGTCTAATGTGAGTGTACTTGCCTCTGGTTTAGTTTCAGTTGCATAGACTGCGCCAAAAGCCACGTAGTTTGCACCATCGGCAATGGCTTTTTTTGCCAATTCAATCGAGTTATTACAACTACGACCAATCAATACATCTTGAGGTAAGCGTGCAACTGCTTCAACAATAGAGCCATCCTCTTGCCCTAAATGCACACCAACACCATATTTCACGGCAGTTTCAAGATCATCATTAATCACAAATGGCACTTTGTATTGATCACACATCGATTTCATATATTCGATTTCGTATGCCTGCTGAGCTTGAGGCACATTTTTACGGCGATATTGCAACACCGCGACTTCATAAGTTGCCATCGCCCCTTCTAGTTTTGCCAAAAGCAGTTCGATAGGATCATCATTGGTAATCAGATATAAACCGCGCATAATCTCAGCCACAAATAATACAAGGTCTGCATTATTACATATTCAAGCGACATACGTCAGAACCTCAGGCTTAGCAAGTTTACTTATAGGGGCTCAATAAGCTTCTATTTTGTTTGGGTTTTATTATGTCAAAATGTTAAAAATACCAAATTGCAGTGATAGCGCTAAAAGCTAGATTTAGCTTTAATTGAACTGCGCAAAACAAGAACTGTAACCAGTTCAATAAGATATGGATCTTAAAATCCATATGGGTGACTACAGCGAATAACGACATATTTATGTTACCCATTTAGACACATGATCATTTGTGCCAGAGCGCATGTGGGGGTGCGACAAATGATCATGTGTCTATATTTTTATAACTTACTTTCAGTAATCTACTTACCATATATTCTTGCTTAAAGATGAATGATTTCTGATTTAACGCAACTTGAAATTTTTCGCATAAAAAAAGCCTAGAGAAAGGTCACTCTAGGCTTGGAAAGTCACAAACTTTTATTACTCAATTTGATGACACATTATTAGAATATCCACTCTATCATTTCAACAAAAAATTAATTTTATTTAAACATTTTTTATGAAAATAATCACATATCGCTTACTTTTTGCCTAAACAGTATAACTAAGCACTCAATTCAACTTGGAATTTTATCTTTAGCGCGATCTTGTAAACTTAAATGACCACGCAAAACATCGGCAAACATCCGCCAATCTGAAATAAAACTATACACAGGTTGTTTAAAACTGGCAGGTTTATTTTTTTCAAAGATAAAATGTCCAACCCATGCACAGGCATAGCCTGCCATCAAACCATACAGTATATATTTGGCTTTTTTCTGTCTTATGGCTTTGCTGACACAATATAAACCAATACTGCTGCCAACAACGTGCAAACGACGACTCATGATGTTGCGGTGTTCAGTTAAATAAAAACGGTAAAATGTTGAATAATCCTGAATTGGCGATTCAAACTTAGGCTCTGGAGTTGGCTCAAATTCGGGCTTTAATGCTGCGTTCATGTTCATCATCCTGATGTTTATAAATTTGAATTATTTTTGCTACGCTCAACGACACTTTAAACTAAGCCAAAATAAAAACCAAACACTAAAAAGCCAAGGTCAAGTCTTACTTCTTGATATATTTTGGTTACAATCAAACGCACTTTTGCAAAACCTTGGTTCTGCAATTTTCACAAATTTATAATACCAATTTGTTTGCCATTGCTTTGGCACTACATGCTTTACGTTCAGGATATTTTTCATGGTCGAAGTTGAATTAAAATTTCAAATTCCAGTCGCACGTCGCACTGCACTACTCAAAACTTT
This sequence comes from Acinetobacter sp. PW68, assembly GCF_020982655.1. Lineage (NCBI taxonomy): Bacteria > Pseudomonadati > Pseudomonadota > Gammaproteobacteria > Moraxellales > Moraxellaceae > Acinetobacter > Acinetobacter sp. PW68. The sequence continues at coordinate 1,708,937 of NZ_JAHZSX010000001.1, forward strand.
AGACCCGAAAAAATCGACCCAAACTCCTTTAAAAGCACGCTATTTTGATACATCTACACACAGCTTGGCTCAGCATGGCACGGCGTTAAGACTGCGTTTAGAAGGTGAGCTATGGGTACAAACTTTAAAAGCGGCAGGTCAAAGTCATTTTCATAGTTTTGAACATAACCATCCGCTTGCACCAATTGAAACTCCAGATACCCCACCACAACTTGATCTGCAAATTTATCAAAACATTCCCGAAGCACAACAATTGCTAAATCAAGCTTTGGGGCAAAATTGGGATCAGTTAAAACTACAGTTTGAAACTGATATTCAACGTACCTCACGACTGATGAGCGTTGGAGATACTGATATTGAAATCAGTTTAGATGTGGGCCACATTCGTTGTGCAGATGCCGAAGTTGAAGTACATGAGGTTGAATTTGAACTGAAACAAGGTTCAATTCAGCAATTACTGGCTTTTAGTTTTGAGTGGGTGAAAAAATTTCATTTATGGTTAGATGTACGCAATAAAGCTGAAATTGGACATTTGCTTTCGGTGAAGCAAAAAGTCAGCCCTGCGGCTCAAAGCAAAGAATTTCAATTCAGTAAAAAAGATCATGCAGACCAAAATTTACGCCTGTTAATTGCTCAACAATTACAGCATTTATTGCCCAATATTGCCGCAATTTCTGCACAAGTTGCCGAGCAAAGTCATCTTGATCAGGCACAGCTTGCTTTGCAGCATTTACAACTAACATTGTGCTTATTTAAAGATTGGTCGAAGCAATTAGGCGACAAATGGGCCATGCAAATTGCAGCATTTAAACAACATTTTGATCACTTGCAGCATTTAGAACACATGCAAGCCACACTCGGCGCGTTTTTACAAAACCCGACGACTGCAGAAAATCTAAAAAAAGATACCCTATACGCCCAAGAAAAATTGGTCAATTTAGTCCGTTCAACGCAAAATGTGCATCACTATTTAGAATTATTGATGTTTAGTTTAGCCGCGAGCGATCACTCGGGTTTAGACTTAAAAACTGCCGCACAAAAGACATTGCAACAGCAATATAAGCAGTTACATGAACAATTACAGCACAGTGATATTCACGATTTTGAAAGTTTAGATCAACTGGCTTTGCGTATTCAGGAGCTAAAATTCAGCTTCCCAATTTTGACGCATATTTATGATGTAAAAAATTTGCAGAAATACAGTAAAGCTTTGAATGATGCCCAGCTTGCAGCACAGGAATATCAAGTGTTGGCATCTTCTGCCGCATATATTCAACAAACTGAATTGGAAGCGAGCGACTGGTTTATTTTGGGTTGGCTAACAGCAAAACAAGAAGTGTATGCACAGCGTATATTGGAAGCGACCGAACAATTTATGGTGAGCCGTAAATTCTTAAAATAAGTTCCTTTAATATCTTCAAAACACACGCTGAAAATACTGCAATACAACGGCAGCCTTGTGAATATTCATTCGGCTGTTTTAAATTAAAAACTGAATACAAATTATTTTCTTTTTCAAGCTTTTGTTCACAGTTCTCTCCTTGTTCATTTATGGATTTACACTATAGTTAAGAGAACGTATCTTTTTTCATCGAGGGAATTCCCGATGTCTGAAATAGAGTTGAAGTTTCAAATTCCACATAATTATCGTGCGGCATTCGAAATAGCATTTAAAAAGAACAAACTGGTTCAACAACAACGTTTATGGGCTAAATATTATGATAGTCCTGACCAGCACTTAGCCAAGCAACGCATTGCCCTGCGTCAGCGTTTAGAGGGCGATATTTGGCGACAAACATTAAAAGCCCCTAGTCCACAACATTATGAACGCTTTGAGCTTGAACATGAGTTAGGACATGATGCGCCTGAATTGTGTGATTTGGCATGTTATGAAAATCATAAACAAGCTCGGAAGATTTTAAAAAAGGCTTTAGATGGTTCAGAAGTCAATTTAACTCTGCAGTTTGAAACCGATGTTTTACGCTACAGTCAATTGGCACATTATAAAAACAGCCAAATTGAAGTTGCTTTTGATTTAGGTGAAATCCGCCAAGGTAAAAATTCGATTGAAATTTACGAAGTTGAGTTTGAACTGAAACAAGGTGAAATTGTAGATTTAATTGCTTATATTCAGCCGTGGATTAAAAAATATCATTTATGGCTCGACACACGTAGTAAATCGCAGCGTGGCAATATGCTGTATAACAATGAAACTATGATTCCTGTACAACAGCAAAGTGCCTTGCAATTGCAACACCCCGAAAATATACATGAGTTGTTGACGCAAATTACTCAGAATTGTTTGGCACACTTGCTGCCAAATGCAACTGCGATTGCCAGTCAAGATTATGCCAGTGGGCATGTGCATCAAGCACGTGTTGCAATTCGACGTTTACGCAGCGCCTTAAAAATCTTTGCTGAATATGATGCGCTGGCAAATCACAATTGGGAAAGTCAATTGGCTACCCTCTTTCAGCAGTTAGGTTCGACCCGCGATCAAGATGCTTTGCGTGAAAGTCTGATTCCACAACTTGAAAACGCAGGCTCACCTATTACTGAGCTACCCCCTACAGCATCTGAAAATATTGCGATTGATGCAATTTTCCGTTCACCGAGCACAACCTTATTACTGTTACAACTTATGAGTTTTGCACATTCAGCGGCGGTTACAGACGCAGAATCAAAACCATTGAAAAAAGTGTTACGTAAACGCTTGCAGAAATTGCATCAACAAATTTGTGATGATGCAGGTCATTTCCAAACCTTAGATGTGGACTCTAAACACCGCACGCGTAAGCGTGTGAAACGCTTACGCTATACCGTAGAATTTGTGAGCAATTTATTTGCAGAAGATGATGTCAAAACATATTTAAAAACTCTAAAACCATTACAGGAAACTTTAGGACATTTTAATGATTTGATGGTGGCACAAGGTTTATTCGAAAGTCATACCCAAGCGGAACCGAAAACATGGTTTGTATTGGGATGGATTGCGTCTGAAGAGCGTCATATTTCCATACAGATTGAACAGGATTTACAGCAGTTTGCTGAAAGTCAGCCTTTTTGGTCTTAGTTAAAATGTGATCATCAAATAATGAGCACATTTAAGCTCAACACCGATTCATTTCATGTTGAGCTTTTTTATATTTAATCTTAATATTGCACACTTTCTAAAAGCTTAACGATATTTACCAAACACTTTCCATGTTTGGTTATCCGCTAAAGGGTCTTGATAACTGTCACTGCGCTGCTTACGTGGCTTATCGCGCGCATCGACCAGTTCAAAATGCGGTTCAACACTTAACACAATACCATTCACATAAAAACGGGTGCGCGTGTAATCACTTTGTCCATGTTGAAACACATAAGTACGCAGATCAATAAACTCACGATGTGCCACCAGTGCTGCACTTTCATCACTGTCTAACCAACGCTGCATGACTTGAATTTCCTGCGGTTCAAATTGCCCGCATTTTTCGATCAGGCTAGCAATTCCCCGAAAAGTTTTCGATTCTTTAGCACGGGTTTTATTGACTCGAATCCGATCGACATGAAAATAAAACAAGGGCAAGTTCAAATGACTGGGTAAATGCACGGCATCAATGACTTCATCTTGCATAAAAGGTTGAAATAAATCCTGTGCGCGTTCAATCAACCCTGTCCATTGCTTATAGTATTCTGCCACTTCTGCGCGTGTTCCATAATAAATCGGCAAGCCTTCAACATGTGCAAGTTGTACGGGTGGCCAAATATTTTGACGTAATAAAGCAATGTCACTTTTTAAACTTTGAACCGCAATTGCATCTTGCATCAACCACTCCAATTTTGCTTAGGCTATTTTTAGCTTAAGGCAAAGGTTTTGTTTCTGCAAGGCTTTGCCTATAATGAAACATTCAGATTTTTAGCTTAGGAACAATTCATGGTTCAAAAGATTGAAGCAACCGATGTAACCGAAGAAGAAGCATTAAATGCGGCTTTTTTTGAACGTGCCGATGAATTTATTAAACAGGCCAATGGCTTCTGTCATTTTGAAAAAGGCTCTACAGTAAAACCCGCTGAAATTCGTGGTCAGGTCAGTGCTGCCATGTTGTTCGCTACAGCGCGTTTTAATACTTGGGTCGCTGCCAATAACTTTAAAGATGGCAATGAAATGCGCGATGCCAAAGATCAGGTGATGTCGTATATTTTGCAGCAATTTCAAATGATGCTAGAAGATAACTACGACGAATACTGCGAACAGTTTGAAAACTATTTGCGCTTCCGTCATAACGAAGAGTTTCATACCAATAAACATGATCATTCACACGATCACGAACATTAAGTTCTGCATAAAAGCCCTATGGGGCTTTTTTAATGCGCTAGTTTTCCAATTTGTAGTTTTTCGATCAATACCCTTCCCTTTTGCAACGTGATGGCTTTGAATAGTGAAATAACAGCGTTATAAAAACAGGATGATTATGCAGAATCTAGGATTTGCACTTATTGATGCACATATTCATCAGTGGGATCCCTATAACACGCCGCACAGCGCACGGCTTGCTGTTAAGCTTTTGGGCAAGCATCCCAATTTGCTGGATAAAACCATTCGCATGATAAAACCAAAAACACTCATTGAAACTTTAGGACGCACCGAGCAGGTCACATCGCGCTATTTACCTGAGCATTATGCCCGTGACTTAGGTTTTTATACGGCTGAAAAAGTCGTGCATATTGAAGCCAATTGGCACGACCATAAAGGCAAAGGCGTAGTTGGTGAAACCGAATTTATAGAAAGTCTGGATTTTAAAAATAATGGTTTGGCTTTGGGCGCGATTGTCGCCACTGCTGACCCGCGCGATTCTAATTTTAAGAAAATTCTCAAATTACATCACAAAGCTTCTCCGCATTTTCGCGGAATTCGTAAAATGGCAGCCGTGCATGAAGATCACGGGATTTTTGCTTGGGCAGACGAACCACATTTATATCGGAACAAAAAGTTTCTAAAAGGTTTTGAAGCTTTGGCGCAATATAATTTAAGTTTTGATGCATGGACGTATTCGACCCAATTGGGTGATGTCTTGGCATTGGCCAAACAATTTCCAGAAACTTCTATTGTGCTTGACCATTTGGGCACACCAGCAGGACTGTTCGGGCAAGTTGGCACACATACAGGCGTGACCAAAATAGCACGAGAAAATATTCTATTTCGTTGGCAAGAAGATATTGCCGAGTTGGCACACTGCCCAAATGTTTACAGTAAAATTTCAGGGTTATTTATGCCTGTTTTAGGTCATCAATTTCACTTGCAAAAACGTGAAGCCTCAAAACAGGAAATTATAGATTTAACTGCACCACTGATTCAGCATGCCTTACAAAGCTTTGGAATATATCGGTTGATGTTTGCCTCAAATTTCCCAATGGATCGGGTGAGCACGTCTTTAGTCAATTTAATTGATGCAACCAGTGATATTGTTGCGGCCTATCATCCAAATGCTTTACAGCAAGTGTTTCATCATAATGCCAAACAGTTTTATCGTTTATAAAGCTTTAGCCAATTGAGCATAGATAGGCAGAGTAAAACTTGAAGACAAAAAACGCATCGAAATGGATGCGTTTTTTGTATCTACTCAAAATTAAATTGAATCTTTATTTAGACAGCGGCTTTAACGGAAGCACTTCAAGATTGGCTTGACCATATTGATCGGCGGCGACTTCAAGCAGATGCTCCAAACGTAAATATTTCTGAATCACAGCATCTACATCGGCTTTGCTGAGTTTTGCTAACGCTTGATCACGTCGTTCACGATAGCGTAAATCACGACCTTGTTCTAATTGCGGTACCAACATACGGTGGATAGTGCGTTCATCTTCCAATGCAGTCACACGTTTTTTCAAAATATCGGCTTTTGCAGCTTCAACTTCTTGCAAGCTGACACCATCACGGCGCAAATCCTGCAACACTTTATGCACCGCCTGTGACACTTGAGCCGACTTGCCTGCACTGTATTGCGCAGAAATACTGAGCGCACCCGATGGTTCAAATTCACTTAAACTCAAACCACTACTAAAACCATAAACCAATGCATTTTTTTCACGTAATTCTTGCGCCAAACGTGAAGACAACTGCGATTCGCCCAAAATATAACTCAGCACCATCATGGCAGGTGTGTCAGGATGATTCAGGCCCAAAGGTAAGGTCAATAAACTTTGATAACTACCAAATTCGCGCTGTTCTGCTAATACATGCAACTTTTTCGCAGGATATGCCGTATAGGCTGAATCTAAGCGTTGATAGGCTTCCGTATTACGCGATTGTCCTAAACGCTGAACTAAAGTTTTTTTGATTTGTTTCGGATCAAACTCACCTGTAATGGCAATATGCGCATGATTCATAGCAAAAAATTGACGATATAACTGCTGCACCTGCGCTTGAGTTGCAGCTTGTAATTGTTGCTTCGCAAATTCAGGCTCGAAGTGATAGCGTAAATCGCCTTGCGGGTAAATTTCAATTAAACGCGCCATAGTCAAAGCTGCTACAGTTTCAGGCTCGGTATAAGGTCGTTCTAAACTGGATAAACTTTGAGATCGAATTAAATCAAACTGACTTTGCTCAAAACTTGGGTTTTGCATGACATCTAAAACAAAGTTAAAAAAAGCATTAAACTTTTCTTTTTTTGCCACAATTTGAATATGAATCGCATTGGCATCGGCTTGGGCAAATGCTGAACCACCTGCAGCAATTGACTGATCGGCAATGTCTTGCAAGCTATGCTCTTGAGATGCACGCAGCAGCAAATACGCGGTTAAATCTAAAATTTCGCCCTGCTTAAATAATGATTGTGCCGTACCAAAATTCACCGAAATGGTGGCATAAGTTTTATCATCCCGTGTTGCAGTTGGAAATAATGCATATTTGGCACCATTTTTTAAGCTGCCACGCTGAATCTTTTTTTCATTTTGAATCAAAGCTTGTTTAGATTTTTGCACATAGTCTGTCACTTCTTGCTGATAACTTTGCACATCTTTCAAAGGTGCAACAGGTGCATCTTGCTGGTCTAAAGTTTTTGCTACATTTGGATTATTTTTTGCTGTGAGTGCCTGTTTTTGATCTTCAGGTGTGGGTTGAATATCGCCAATGACCCGATGCTGTGCAGTGAAAAACTGTTTTAAACGCTGATTCAGTTCATCTGCATTTAACTGTTGAATACTATTCAAATCACGCCAATATTGTGTCCAATCACCCTGATACGCCACAGCATAATCACTCAAGCGACCACCCAAAGCCACCGCATCATTCATCACACTGTCTGCCTGATTTTGAATCAAGTTTTTCGCACGTTGTAACTCGGCATCATTAAAGTTCTTTGCCTGTTCGATGCTTTGGTTCAAGCCAGCTTGTACTTGCTTAGCGTCATGATTGGGCGCATACAACGCCCCCATCAGCACCAAATTAAAATCTTGATCTAACCAAGTGCTGGACTGCACCATCGTACTTTTGCCTGTTTCTACCAGTGTTTGATACAAATGCCCACTCGGTTGCAACGTATGTAAATAAGGTGACAGCACCAAAGCGGTTTTGATCTTTTCGTCATTGCCATTTAAATACAGATTAAACTTGGCCAGTTGACTGCCCTTTTGCACCACAAAATTACGTTGCTGAATTTTATTACTGTCTAATCGTGGCACCTGTACCTGTTTGGGAATTTGCCGTGCAGCAATTGGACTAAAATGTTGATCAATTTGTTTTAACACCGCTGCCTGATCAAACTTGCCTGTCATCACTAAAATAGCATTATTCGGCGCGTACCATGTGCGGTAAAATTGATTTAACTCCTGCATTTTAATGGATTGTAGCTCGTTTAAATCGCCAATCGGTAAGCGTCCAAAATACTGATTGCCATAGGCCGATTTCCACACCTGATCTATCAAGACTGAAAACGGTTGATCCATACGCACTTCACGTTCACGCTTTACAATCGCAATTTCGGCAGGCACATATTTTTCCTGCATGACCAACTTATCCATGCGTTCCGCTTCAAGATAAATCATCTCATTGACTGCGCGAGTTTCAGGACGAATGATGTTGGTGTATTTAGTCGAATAATAGTCGGTGCTGGCATTGTGCATTAAACTATATTGATCTAAACGGCGCTGAAATTCCTCGGCAGGTACATTTTCTGTACCTTTAAATGCCAAATGTTCCAACAAGTGTGCCAAACCACCTTTGCCTTGGGGATCATTCAATGAACCCGTTAAATACACCATATTCATAAAGACTTTATTTTCTTTTTGATTGGGTGCCAAAATGACTTTTAAGCCATTATCAAGTTGATATTCTTGTATTTCTTGCTGAGATTTTACTAAAACTGGCTGGGCGAAAACCACGCCATTGAATGCCAGTACACATAAAGGTAAAGTGAGGGTTGTAAAACGTAGCAACTTCTTTTTCCCGATTAATTTCATTCTATTTTTGATTTGCCATCGAAAATGGCAATTTTCAAATTGAGCGCAACAGCATACCAAGCTGCGATTAAAGCAACCGTAAAAATTTGCAAAATATATGATTTAGACCAAGCAAAACGAGCAAACTACTCTCATCTCAGCTTTTTTTCCAATATAAAGAAAGATGAAAACTCAATATGACAAAAATAAAGTAATGATCAATCGTAAATTTGACTAAGCATTTGATCAATTTTAAAGCATGAAAGAAGTCTAATGCAGTATCTAGTTTAAATCATGATTTCGCCCTGCAAATATAGCTGTGCATAACCTGAAATTTCGATACGACCATTAGGTAAAATTTTGCAATACAGTACGCCACCTCGGGCTGAAGCCTGATAAGCCACAAGTTCAGTTTGCTGCAATTTTTCTGCCCAAAATGGTGCAATTGCAGTATGAATTGAACCTGTAACAGGGTCTTCTGCCATGCCCATAGCAGGTGCGAAATATCGTGATACGCAGTCATACTGTGCATTTTTAGAAGCAGTAATCGCTACATCAACACTCGACTGTGCTGTGATAGCTGTACGCAATTGTCCCAATTGTTTTAATAATTCAAGATTCGGCTGTTCATCTAGCACATCTTGTACCGATTCATATTCCACAATATAAGCTTGCGCATTGATATAGACATTTTTAAATGGTTTAGTCAAAGCTTGGCGTAAAATATCGGGATAATCTTCAACTTCCTGGGCAGCGCGTATCGGGAAATTCATGCAAATTTTGCCATCTTGCTGTTGCTGAACTGTAAAAATTCCCAGATTTTTCACATGAAATTGAATTGTCTTTGCCTCGGTAAAATCCTTAAATAAAACAAAGCTGCTAGCAAGTGTTGCATGACCACAAAAATCGACTTCTGTTGTGGGGGTAAACCAGCGGATTTCAAAGTTTTCCGCATCTATCATTTTGACAAAAGCGGTTTCGGACAGATTATTTTCCAATGCGATATTTTGCATTAAATCATCAGCTAACCATGTTTTACTCACAAGCACGGCGGCGGCATTGCCTTTAAACAATTCATGGCTGAAAGCATCAACTTGGTAAATTTTCATGATTAAATGGTTTGTCCTAAAAATAATGACGGCTACCTAATATAAATAGGCTTGAAACATAAATGCTAAAAATATGTGATATTTATAAAATATTAGAGCTGAGGTTAGCGTGAACTTGCTAGTAAATATGGATAAGGATTCACAGCCCCATGCCCGCGTAAATAAATGCCATAATGCAAATGTGGCGGCGTGTTTTGGGCATTGCCTGACGTGCCAACAAAACCAATGACTTCACCAGCTTCTACCCAGTCTCCCACATGAATATGTTCGGCATAATCATCAAGGTGTGCATAATAATGTTGGCTTAATGCAGGCCCAGTAATCCAAATGACTTTTCCACCTAAGCGGTCTAAACCAATTTTATGCACAATGCCATCTGTCGCCGCAATGACGGCTGTCCCACGCACCGCAAAAATATCAGTCCCCTGATGCTTTCGCCCTTCACTGCGTGCTGCACCCCAGGTATCTTGTATTTGAGCAATATTCACACCTTTCACTGGAATTTGTAGTGGAGTCACTGTGAGTTCAGTTTGTTGCAATTTCCAATATAAATACGGGGTTTGAATTCCTGCAGACTCGCCAGACACGGGTGGCTGACATGCACAGAGCAAAGCTAGCATTGAAAAGCTAAAGATTAGTATAAAGCACCAACGAGCTTGTTGCATAACATCCTAATTTATATTCATACACGTTTATCTTAATTTTATGCATTATAGATGCCTAGTCTGTTTCTGTAGTTTAATGCACACACAAAAAAATAATTGTCTTTAAGCAATACTTTCCCCTATTCTTATCGCATAATAGACCCATCTCAAACGCACTGTATTTGCGATTTAATTGGAAATCGCCCGTTTTTCCTTTTAAATCCTCTCAATTTTCCCAATTTGTTGAATTTAAAGAAGCATTTCTTATGAAAATCGTCATCTTAAATAAACCATATGACGTTCTCTCTCAATTCCGTGAAGATGAAAAACATCTCACCATGTCGGCTTTTGTAGATGATCCAGACTTACGTTTAGCTGGGCGTTTAGATATGGATTCGGAAGGCTTGGTATTTTTGACTGATCATGGCGGCTTGAATCAGTTTATTACCAATCCAGCCAATAAAAAATACAAAACCTATTTGGTTCAAGTCGATGGTGATGTCACTGAAGATGCCTTAGCACAATTGCGTAAAGGCGTGGAACTGAAAGATGGAATAACTTTGCCTGCGCAAGCGTATAAAGTTGATGAGCCTGAATGGTTGTGGGAGCGTGATCCTCCTGTACGTTTCCGTGCTTCTGTACCTACTTCGTGGATTGAAATTTCAATTTGTGAAGGTCGCAACCGCCAAGTACGTCGTATGACGGCTGCGGTTGGTTTTCCAACTTTGCGTTTAATTCGTACCAAAATTGGTTCAATTGATTTAGTGCAGTTGGGTTTACAACCCGGTGAAACCAAAGAAATTGAACCGTTGTTGTATCCTGATTTTAAAGATGTGCCCGCTGCTGAACCGTATCGCTCGCGTTCTTATGTGAAAAAACCTGGTGGTACGGGTGGCAAGCCAATCCATCAAAAGAAAAATAAAGATGGTACGCCTAAGAAAAAATCAGGTACGCCACGTATTTGGCAAATGGAAGAAAGTGAAAAACCACGTCGTAAGACCAATGGTACCACACGTCCTAATACCAAAAGCCGTGGACGTCGGGCGCGTTAAATAAAAAGGAATAAGCTCACTCATTATGGTGGGCTTATTCCATTATTTTAAAGGAGTTCAGACTCTAGTATTTGAATATACTTTGGTAAATCCTGCTCTATAAGTTCACGAAACTTTTCAGTCAGAATTTTTCTCAATTTTTCTGTATCCCCACTTTCTATAAAATCACCAATATCATTTTCAGACAAAATTAATTTCTGAAATGACTGATGCCATTTAGGCTGTAAATTCTTGTCAACACGATTAAAAAAACTTTTATGTTTGCGGTATATTTCAAAAAGCCTTTCACGAACTTCTTGTTCACCTGCTCCAATTTTTAAATCAAAATTAACAACATGATTTCTTATATTGAACTCATACAAATAAATAGTATTATTTTCTAAATTTCCATGCTTTGGAAATAGACCTGGCAGAGTAAAACTTGAAGTGCGACATAAACCACCTAATTAATTTAAAGGGTTTATGGAGTATATAAAATTGTCATACCATCATCTTAACTTTGAAGATCGTACTGCATTAATGCTTGAGTCAAGAAAAGAAGGCTTTTCACCCAGAAAATTTGCTGAACTTATTAAAAGACATCCTAGTACGATCTATCGTGAACTTAAAAGAAATAGCATCAATGACGTTTATCAAGCTCAATATGCTTCTGATAACACCTTCGCTAGACGTAGACGTGGTCATAGAAAACTCAAAATCGATTCAATCCTCTGGAAATTTATTGTTGAAGCGATCCGTTGTTTATGGTCTCCTCAGCAAATAGCAAAGCGTTTAAAGAGATTTCCTGATTTGGATCAAACAATGAATGTAAGCCATACAACGATTTATTCAACTATACGAGCATTACCAAAGGGTGAGCTGAAAAAAGACTTACTATCCTGTCTGCGTCATGAAAATAAAAAGCGAAAAGCTAACGGTGAACCTAAAAAAGATTCTATATTACAGGATATTAAAACTATTCATGAGCGCCCAGCCGAAGTTCAAGAAAGAAAAATACCGGGTCATTGGGAAGCCGATTTAATTAAAGGTAAAGACAATAAAAGTTCGATAGCAACACTTATTGAACGAAATACACGGCTCTGTATCTTGGCAACATTACCTGATGCAAAGGCAGAATCAGTGCGCAAGGCTTTAACTGAAGCTCTGAAATATTTACCCGCAGAACTGCGTAAAACATTGACCTATGACCGTGGACGTGAGATGTCAGAACATAAAATTCTCGAAGAAGATTTAGGCATAGATGTATATTTCTGTGACCCACATTCGCCATGGCAGAAAGGCACATGCGAAAATATGAATGGTTTAATTAGGCAGTATTTACCTAAAGGGATTGATTTAAACCAGGCAGATCAGCATTATTTAAATCAAGTTGCCATGTCACTGAATACTCGCCCTAGAAAAGCGTTAGATTGGCTTACACCATTAGAGAAATTTGCTCAGCTTGTTGATTATCATAAGGCTTTTGAAACTGTCGCACCTCATGTTTGAATTCGCCCCTTTATCCTTTAATTTCTCAATATTTTTATGCAAAAATATTGGTTGAAAGCGGACATAAGTTTTATTACTGTTATAAGGTAACAATAACTTCTCTTGCTCGATAAGTTCACGTAAAATATTTCCAATTTCACTTGTATCATTTGGGGTACTATATTTAAAAACTAAATCGAAAGCAGACTTATATCTCTTATAGAGTTTTTTTGCGATATCTTCAATTTCTTTATTTTCATTCAACATAGATTTTAACGTCTGTAAATATTGCTCAAGAACAAATTTGGTTTTTTCAGCCAAATTAGCTGATTGTTTTAGGATTTTTTGTTCAATCAGCTTACTAATATGACCATAATTTAACTGAACATAATGTTTTGAATCCTGATCATTAATATTTTGATCTTCCAAAGACAAATAAATATAAATCTTATGTTTATAATCAGGATAACTTGTTTCAATAATATTTCTATATTTTCTAAGCTGACCTTTTCCTTCTCCAGAGTATATTTTATTTTCAATCATCATACAAAATTCATTCTTTTTAGATAAAAACAATAAATCTATATTTTGCATTTCCCTATGAATTACGAGGTCATCAAAATCTAAGTGAACAAAATCAAAAACAGATAAACCTGACTCATTACCTAAATTTTGAAATTCATTTTCTTTAAAATATAATTTTATAAACTCTTTTAATACAAAATCTCCTAATTTATGAGTTTCTGCAGGATCAAACAGCCATGCTAAAAAATTTGAATGCTGTAATTCTCTGTGTGAAACTCTTAAAATTTCCATAAGATTGACTTCTTCATTTACTAAATTCTGCAAACTATTGAAGTCATCATCTAATATCAGCTCTTTTAACTGATATTCCACCTCATTTCTCATAATTTAAGCCTTGGTCCCTCTTAAGCATTACACTTAGTTACTTTCTTAATATTTTTATTAAAAGTAAACCGATGCAAAAGCATCGGTTTACATTTTTATGATCAGCCTTTCAACCACTGCTCTACTTTTGCCTGATCTGTAACATTTAATACCACTTCTGGCAATTCAATCTGCGCAGCATTTAGCTCAAAAGCCATCAACTCATCACGGCGGAAAGCATGAACAGTATAAATTGCATCCTGTTTGGCATATCGCTCAAGGGATTTTACCGTAGCTTTTAAACCATCAATCGCAATAATCACATCATGCGCAGAAAGCCCCGCTTTTACCGCTGAACCCTCACGATGGGCAGCTTGTACCAACACCCCTTCAGGTTTATCTGCCAATTTTAAACCAAACGGCAAAGACTTATCCTGTTTTAGCTGATAATCAACGCCAAATTCAGGCAATAACTGATCGAGCGGCAATTCATCAGTCGTGTTAATTAAATGATGGATTTGCTCCGACCAATCATCTCCTGTCAATTCTTTACATAATTCAAAGATAGTGCGCTCATGCACTTGAATGCCCTGTTGCGCATTGGCATACAATTTCTGCATTAAGGCATCTAAGCTTGAACCACGTAAGCGCAAGCCCAAATCTAAACATAAAGCCACCAAACAGCCTTTATTATAGTAGCTGGTTCCTGCATTGTTCGAGTTTTCATCTTGACGATAGAACTTAACCCAAGCATCAAAACTGGATTCTGCCACCGTTTGAATCGCACGACCCGGGTTTTGCAAATAACGATCAATCTGAGCTTTGAGCAGCTCCAAATAAGCCGCTTGATCTATCACACCGCTGCGTAGCAATAACAGATCATCGTAATAAGACGTAAAGCCTTCAAAAATCCACAATAGTGAGGTATAGCCTTCCTGATTCAGGTCATAATTCACAAAATTTTCAGGACGAATGAATTTCACCAACCAACTGTGAAAATACTCATGGCTGCACAGACCTAAAAAGCGCTGATAATCTTTAGAGGGTTGTTCAGGCTCGTTAGCTTTCGGTAAATCATCACGCGGTGTAATTAAACTGGTACTGTTCGGATGTTCTAAGCCACCATAGCTATTGCCTGTTGCCATGGTCATAAAGGTATAGTTTGCAAATGGCGCAGAACCAAACATAGCAATTTGTGTGGCACAAATTTTTTCAATATCTTGCTGCATACGTGCAGCATTCATTGCATGTTTACCCGAAACCACAAATTCATGTGGAATATCTGCTGCGGTAAAACTAAAACGAGTTTGTTCTGCCAATTCAAACGGTGCATCAATCAATTCGGCATAGTTTTTGGCTTTTAAGGTATAACGCCCTTTTACCAAACTTTTTGCAGTCAAACCTGTTGCAAGCTGAAAATGCTTCAGCTCATCTGGTAAAAATATTTCAACTTCAATGGCTTTGTCTTCTTGTCCATCTAAGCCCAAACAGGCACAGGCAGGATTGACATATAAACGGGTCTGATCGACATAAGCGCCACGCACTGACAAATCATAGGCATATACATCATATTCCACCGTAATCAATTCATGATCGGTATTGAACAAACGCCATTTATTCTTTTCAAATTTCTGAATTTTGAGAATGCGCCCTGCCTCATCATAAGCACGCACCGACTCGATATGTTTTGAAAATTCACGAATTAAATAACTGCCTGGAATCCAAGTGGGTAATGATAAAACCTGAGTAGGATTAGCCAAAAAACGCACGGTGACATGCATAAGATGCTGACGATAATCGTCAAATTCGATTTGATAATGCAACATAATGGGCAATACAAAATGTATAAATAAGAACTTGGCCACAAGCTTAACATTTTTTTAGCAATTGATGCGTCATCGCCTGATTTGTCGGTATTTTTGGCTAGTCATTCGGCAAAAAAAAGCATAGCATGCCTAAGTCACTCGACACCGATTTTATTGTTTAGACACCATTACAGCACCAACGGACTGGTGTACATAAGGAACTTCTTTGAAACGTGTTATTTATCTGATTGCGCTGCTCTGTTGGCTATCCAGCGCAATCACGCATGCCGCATTATTGAATATTCAAGCTGAAAGTGTAGAAGCCGAAGCATGGGCAATTTTAGACCCACAATCTGGGCAAGTGATTGCAGAGCACAATAGTCACGTACAACGTGCACCTGCTTCACTCACTAAAATGATGGTGGCTTATATTGTGCTCAAAGATATTCAGGCAGGTAAATTAGACCGAAATGAAATCTTGACCGCAACACCTGTAGTACAGCAAGTGATGTGGGATGAATCACAAATGTATCTAAAAGCAGGTGAACAGATTTCGATAGATCAACTATTGGCAGGTTTAATTATTATGTCTGCTAACGATGCTGCACTCACTTTAGGTGAACGTGTTGCAGGTGGTGTGCCGCAGTTTATCGCCCGAATGAATCAGGAAGCGCAAGCTTTGGGCATGCAAGATACACATTTTCAGAATCCGTCTGGTGTGACTATGCCTAATCATTACTCTTCTGCGGCAGATATGGCACGTTTGGCTCAAGCAATTGTGACTGAAACACCCGATTATTTGGCTTATTCAAAACAGACCAGTTTTACCTATAATCAGCACTTTCACCGTGCGACCAATATTTTATTAAAACAAGACCCAAGTGTAGATGGATTAAAAACAGGCTTCACCAAAGCTGCAGGCTACAACCTTGCCTTAACTGCTAACCGCCCAACATCGGACAGTGATGCACCTGAACGTCGTTTAGTGGTGGTGGTGATGGGAACTAAGAGTGCGCAAAAACGCGCTGAAGTGGCACATCAATTATTAAATTTAGCCTATAGCTATACCCGTAATGAAGTCGCGATTAAACCCAAACAAATGATTGCAGAATTGCCTGTAGTGAAATCGACCTTACGCATGTTCAAGATTGAAAGCAGTCAGCCAAAGTTTGTGACGACATCGCTGTATGAACAGCCACATGCAATTAACTTGTCGCAGTTCGATCAAAGCACTCAACGTCTACAACTTGTGAATGCACAAGGCGAATTAGAAACACTTGAACCTGCACAGCGTACACAAACGCATGTCAATATTGAATTGTCTGAAAAATTGCTGACTGCGCCATTAGCACAGGTCATGAAACTGGCAACCGTACACGTTTATCAAAATAACCAATTGATTAACAGTTTTGCGATTGAAGAACAGGTCAACATTGTTGAAGCCAATATTTTTGAAAGAATCATGATGTGGTTTGGTAGTTTGTTTAATTTCTTTAGCCATCAACCTGTAGAAGATGAAAAAACTTCACTCGGTTAGAAGCCGATGATCCTCAAGAATTAAATATCACCAAGATGGGCAATGTCCCATCTTTTTTATTGTCATCTACACATCATACAAAAGGCTTAAAATGAGCCTGCAATAAAATCTGCAAATTTATAGGTATGACGCACAAATTTGCATTGAAATTATAAAAATTGCCCCGATTAACTAAAAAATGTCATAAAAAACTCGGAAAAGTGAAGAATTTGCAGAAATGTCTATAACAAATTCCACGTTTCACTTTATGATGTACCCTTAAAAAATTGAATGGATCAATAACATGACTGCTATTGCAAATGACCTCGTGGTTTCTTTCCACTACACATTGACTAACGCAGAGGGTGAAACTCTCGACAAATCTCAAGGTGAACCACTTGCCTATTTGCATGGTGCAGGTAATATCATCCCTGGTTTAGAAAAAGCGTTAGAAGGTAAAACAGTAGGTGAAAAATTTACTGTAAACGTACCTGCAGCTGAAGGTTATGGCGAATACAACCCAGACTTAGTACAAGAAGTTCCTGCACAAATGTTCCAAGGTGTAGACAACATCCAAGCGGGCATGCAGTTCCAAGCGCAAACTGATGATGGCGTTCAAATCGTAACTGTAAAAGCAGTTGAAGGCGACAACGTAATTGTTGATGCAAACTTCCCACTTGCTGGTCAAGATTTAACGTTTGAAGTTGAAATCGTTGAAATCCGTGAAGCTTCTCAAGAAGAATTAGATCACGGTCACGTACACGGTGCGGGTGGTCATCACCACTAAGATCAGTACTGATCGAAGCAAAAGGCAAAGTATTTTTACTTTGCCTTTTTTGTTTGTTATTCTAAAATTTAGGCTAAGCACATGACTGAAAGATCCTTTCAGGCAGACTATTGCGGTAAGATCATTACAGAAAAAATCAACACAACACATTGTCGTTTTATTGGACAATTAAACCCTTCGCATTTAAGACAATTTTACCCAGTCATGCTTATAATGAAGTCACCTTTCTAGCGACCACATCAAGCATTCTTCCCATGCAAAACTATAATTTAGTTTGGTTCCGACAAGATTTAAGAATTTCAGATCACACCGCGCTTTGGCATGCTAGCCAAGCAGGAGCTTGTATTGGCGTAGTGATTCTTTCGCCTCAGCAATATCGTTTACATCACGATGCGCCGATTAAAATTGACTTTTACTTGCGTCAATTAAATGTACTAAAAGAAGAACTCGCACAACTCAATATCCCACTGATTGTTCAAATCACGCCATCTTGGGCTGACATTGCACAAACACTGCTCCAACTATGCCAAACATTGAAAGACTCTCATCCTATTCAAAATATTTATGCCAATATTGAATTGGGAGTGAATGAGCTAAAACGTGATCTTGAAGTTCAACAAGCCTTGAACCAACACGGTCAGGACTTGGTGTTGTACCATGACCGCACGCTTTTTCCTGTGGGTACGGTGCGCAATCAGAGCATGAAACCGTATCAGATATTCAGCGCATTTAAAAAATATGCCTATCAACAGTTGAATGTCAGTATTCCGCGTTGCTTTCCTCAGCCGCAACCACAACTACCCATCCAACTTCCTAAACAATATCTCTCTAAAGTGCCAAGTTTAGAACACTTAGGTTTCGACCCGCTTCCAACGGCACAACAAAATTTATGGGCAGTCACGGAACAACATGCACAGCAATTGTTGGATGATTTTACGCGTGAACAAATGCAAGATTATCAGCAACAGCGTGATTTTCCAGCGTTGTCTGCTACCAGCCAATTATCTGCGTATTTAAACTGTGGCATTCTCTCCATTCGGCAATGTCTGGCTGCGGTTTTTGCGCATTCACAAGGACATTTTCATCTTGAAAATACAGGGCAACAAACTTGGTTAGATGAATTACTGTGGCGTGAGTTTTATCAACATATTTTGTTTGATTATCCTAAAGTTTCCAAGCACCGCCCTTTTAAAGATCAGACCGCGCAGGTGGCGTGGCGCAAGGATCCTGCAGGTTTAGCAGCATGGCAGCATGGAAAAACAGGCATCCCCATTGTGGATGCAGGTATGCAGCAACTTTTGCAAACGGGTTGGATGCATAATCGAGTCCGAATGATTTGCGCGATGTTTCTGTGCAAAAACTTGTTGATTGACTGGCGCTTGGGCGAACAGTGGTTTATGCAACATTTAATTGATGGTGATTTGGCTGCCAATAACGGTGGCTGGCAATGGTGTGCCTCAATTGGTACAGATGCAGTGCCCTATTTTCGGATTTTCAACCCAGTAAGCCAATCACAAAAGTTTGACCCCAATGGTGATTATATTCGCACATGGCTACCTGAGCTGGCACATTTAGATGCCAAAAACATTCATGAACCGTATGTGAAAAATCCAAACCTAAAACTGGATTATCCTCATCCAATTGTAGATTTAAAGCTCAGCCGTTTACGTGCCATTGAAGCATTTAAACAGCTTTAATTTAGATAGCACAAACATGAGATTTGTCAGCCCTCCCATCTGCCATTCCTTAGCATGATGGGAGATTCAACGATTAAAGCAACAGTTAGGCGGCTAGCTCGTCACGTTTAAAGACCAATTCGCCTTGTAAAGAACTGCCTGCATCGAAGTAATAACCTTCACTATTGAATGCTTTTAAGTCTTCTGCGCGTTCTAATTTATTCTCGATGATAAAACGTGCCATCAAACCACGGGCTTTTTTGGCATAAAAACTGATGACTTTATATTTACCATTTTTCTGATCTAAAAATACAGGTTTAATAATTTCAGCCTGAATTTTTGCTTCCTGCACCGACTTATAATATTCATCGGAAGCTAGATTAACTAATAATGCCGACTGGTTATGTTTTAAATCTTGGTTAATTAAATTGGTGATGATATCGCCCCAGAAACGATACAAATTTTCACCGCGCGCATTATGCAACTTAGTGCCCATTTCCAAACGATACGGCATCATTAAATCTAAAGGACGCAATAAGCCATATAAGCCAGAAAGCATACGCAGGTGTTGTTGAGCAAACTCAATATCTGCAGCAGACAAACTATAAGCATCTAAGCCTGTGTACACATCACCTTTAAAAGCAAACATGGCCTGACGCGCATTGGCAAGATCAAATTCTGCTTGCCAGTCACGAAAACGCTCGACATTTAAAGTGGCAATTTTTTCACTCACACTCATTAAACTGGCAATTTCTGTTGCAGAAAGTTTACGTGCTACATCAATTAACTCTTGTGAATGTTGAAGTAATCTAGGTTGAGTATATTCATCGCTTGGTAATGCAGTTTCATAATCTAAAGTCTTGGCTGGAGAAATTAAAGCGAGCATAAACCACCTAAATAAAAAATACTGCGCTCACTATAGCAGCAGCTTTCAACAAACTCCAATGCGTGTTTTTGTTTAGCCCTATCGGAAAAACACGTTGCGTTGTGCTTCCTGACGATGATCTCATAAGATCAATCTAACGTAGATACTGAGCTACTTTTATTTCAGCGCATGTTTTTAAAAATATTGATTCGCTCTGACCAGTTGAGCTTATTTTTTGCAGTACTTACAACTTTTCTCTAGGCAATAAAAAACCCACTTAACTCTCCCAAATTAAGCGGGTTAAATAAAAATTATTTTGTTGTATTGTTCTTGCTGCTTATTATACGGTTGTGATGTGTCATTTAGATGACATTTCAATTAAAAAAACGAATGATTTTGATTTAAAAATCATGTATAAATTTTAAACATCCAACACATATCGTCCTAGTTTAACCTTTCCACTCAAATTCACTAAAAGATTGGTCTTCTTTCAGAGTATTTTCTACCGCTTGCGCCAATTGATTTAATAAACTTTGCTCTGTAATCCGTTCTAGCCAGTCTTGTTCCTCATTGGGGTATGAAGTAATTTCACAAACAAGGTGTCCATCCTCACCTCGGCTTTGACAGTTCACAGCCAAAGGCAGCGCATGTTGATCTACACTTACAGCGACTTGTGCACCACTCTGCGGCAACGTTTGAAAGCCATAGTGAGATAAGTTTTGTGAAAGTAAATTCGCCACATAATTCTGTGTCAAAGTGCAATCTTGTAACTCTTGTTTATTTTCACAATTTGCCATAAATTTTAATTTGCGCATGCTCGAACCCAAAGGCTTTTTTCTTGTATGGGTTTAGCATAAGCAATAAAACGCAAACAGCCAAGCAAAAGCTTGGCTGTTTCAGCATAAAGTCTAGGCTTTGCGATTTGTCATCGCAGCCCGTATCGTTTTGGCTTATTCTGTCACTTGAATATTCAGACCTGCCAAACCTGCAAGCTCAGTAAAGGTTGGGAAACTTGTCGCTACTGTTTCTGTACCGACAATTTTAATTTCTCCAGAAGTACGCAAGCCTGCCATAGAAAAACTCATGGCAATACGGTGATCGTGATGTGATTCAATCTCGCCACCTGTGAATATCGCGGACCAGTCACCTGCTTTGCCTTTACCCTGAATGATGATGCCATCGTCAGTGGGTGTGCAGTCAATACCCATGGTTTTTAAACCATCTGCCATCACTTGAATACGGTCTGAT
The DNA here is from genome assembly GCF_020982655.1 of Acinetobacter sp. PW68. NCBI lineage: Bacteria > Pseudomonadati > Pseudomonadota > Gammaproteobacteria > Moraxellales > Moraxellaceae > Acinetobacter > Acinetobacter sp. PW68. The sequence goes on from NZ_JAHZSX010000001.1 coordinate 1,730,415, forward strand.
TCTTTCACGCGTAATTCTGCAGCACCTGTCAGTACAGTTTGACCTTCAGCACAAGCTGCAGCTATGAACAATGCAGGAAATTCATCAATCGCCAATGGCACTTGATCTTCAGGAACATGAATCCCTTTTAAAGTACGTGAACCACGAATACGAATATCTGCAATTGGTTCACCGCCTGCAATACGTTCATTTTCAACGCTCAGGTCTGCACCCATTTGTTTCAGAATTTCAATCACCCCTGTACGAGTTGGGTTAATGCCCACCGCTTCTAAGGTTACATCTGAATTTTCTGTAATGGCTGCACCCACCATAAAGAACGCCGCAGATGAAATATCAGAAGGTACTTGAATATCTGTACCCACCAATTTACCGCCACCTTGCAATGAAATACGGTTGCCTTCAGTTTTCACTTCATAACCAAATGCACGTAACATACGTTCGGTATGGTCACGCGTTGGTTCAGGCTCAGTCACTGAGGTTTCACCTTCTGCCCAAAGTCCTGCCAATAAAATACCCGATTTCACTTGTGCAGATGCCATTGGCAAATCATAGTGAATGCCTTTTAACGCTTGCGCACCTGTAATAGATACCGGCGGTGTGCCACGTTCACCCGTTGTTTGAATTTGTGCCCCCATTTCACGCAATGGTTTAGCAATACGCTCCATTGGACGCTTGGTCAGTGACGCATCACCTGTCATAACAGAATCAAACTGCTGTGCAGACAACATGCCTGCCAACAAACGCATAGATGTGCCTGAGTTACCCATATAAATTGGGCCTGCAGGTGCTTTTAAACCTTGCATACCTACGCCATGAATGATGACTTCACCATTTTTAGGGCCTTCAATGCTCACACCCATATCACGGAATGCCTGTAAAGTCGCCAATGCATCTTCACCTTCAAGGAAACCTGTCACATGCGTAGTGCCTTCGGCAATTGCACCAAACATAATGGAACGATGTGACACAGATTTGTCACCTGGTACGGTAAATTTACCTTGGAAAGTCTTAGCACCCGGCAAAATCGTAAATTGTTGTGTCACGTGATTGTTCTCCATAAAAGGTTTCTTGGCGAGCATATGATTAAAATGCTGTCGTGCCGCTTGTGCATGTCCAAGCAAGCCCATTAAAGCATGCGAGTCTTCTTGTTCAATCAGTTGGCGAATAATCGTGAGTTGACTTTCAAAACCATCCACCGCTTTTAACAATGCAGTTTTATTGGCAAAGAAAATGTCATGCCACATTTGTGGATCGCTTGCTGCAATACGTGAGAAGTCACGAAAGCCCCCGGCAGCATAGCGGAAAATGTCTAAATTATCTTCACGATTTGCCAATTGTTCGACCAAATTAAAGGCCATTAAATGTGGAAGATGACTGGTATATGCCAATACCTCATCATGTTTTTCCACATCCATGCAAATTACTTCGGCTTTGGCGCTTTCCCACATTTGAATCAGTTTATTGACTGCCCACGGCGCACTGCTTGGTAATGGTGTCAAAATGACTTTGTGGTTGGCAAATAAATCGACCTTGCCTGCATGCACGCCCGTATTTTCTGCCCCAGCAATCGGATGCCCGGGTACAAAACCTGCAGGTAAATGTTCACCAAATACCGCTTTGGCTGCAGCCACGACACTGCCTTTGGTACTGCCTACATCAGTCAGAATTACTTTGTCTGCCAAATGGGGCTGAATTAATCGCAAGACTTTTTCTGTGGCTTGCACAGGTAGGGCCAACACCACTAAATCTGCGCCTTGTACCGCATCAATAGGATTGTTAAAGCCTTGTTCAATTAATCCTAATTCCAAAGCATCTTGCAGCGTTTTTTCAGAACGGGTCGATGCCACAATACGCCGACTTAAATTTTCTGCCAGCATTACACGTGCCAAACTCGAGCCAATGAGCCCGAGTCCGATAAATGCAACTTTTTCAAACAATGGTTGCGCCATGTTTTATGCCTTTGCTTCCTTGCCCAATACTTTGGCTAACGCACAGAGAAACTTCGCATTTTCTGCTTCTGTACCAATTGAAACACGTAAATGGGTTGTAATACCCACAGGACGTACAATCACACCTTCTTTCAATAAAGCATTAAAGGTTTGACCCGGATCGGCTTCCACATCTACCAAAATAAAGTTAGCACGTGAAGGCACATAATTCAGACCTAATGCTTTAAAGCCTGCTTCCAATTGTGCCATGCCTGCTTTGTTAGCAATACGTGATTTTTCGATAAAATCTTCATCTTTTAATGCCGCAACCGCAGCCACCATTGCCAAGTGATTGACGTTAAAGGGTTGACGAATACGGTTTAAATAACCAGTCACTTCAGCTGAAGCCAAAGCAAAACCAACGCGCAATGCCGCCAAACCATAACACTTAGATAAAGTACGACTCACGATTAAGTTTGGATATTGCTCAAGAAATTTGAGGCTGTTGAAGTTTTCTGGAAAATATTCCACATAAGCTTCATCTAATACCACAATCACCCGTGCAGGCACTTTTTGCATAAAGGCTTCAAATTCAGCCTCTTCAAACCATGTACCTGTTGGGTTATTTGGGTTAGCAATAAAAATTAACTTGGTGTTGTCTTGAATTGCTGCCGCCATAGCATCCAAGTCATGTGAAAAACCTTTGGCAGGTACTTCAATGGCTTGTGCATTAATGGCTTGTGTTAGCAAAGCATATACTGCAAAGGCGTGCTGGCTATACAACACAGAATCTTGATCTGAAACGAAAGTACGCGCAAACATTTCTAGCAAATCATTTGAACCATTGCCCAAAGTAATGCGATCATGCGCGAAGCCAAATTGTTTGTGAATTTGGTCTTTTAGAATAAAACCACCACCATCTGGATAACGACTAATTTCAGCAATTTCAGCAGCAACGGCTTCTTTGACTTTGTCTGAACAGCCCAATGGGTTTTCATTTGAAGCAAGTTTGACGATATCTGAAATGCCCAACTCACGCTCAAGCTCACTGATTGGTTTACCTGGTTGATAAGGCTTTAACTTCGAGATGCCTTCATTGGCTGGGACAAACGACATTTTACACTTCCAGTTGACTAGGTGATAAAGGTGGTGCGCATGATAAACATGCACACCACTGAATTAATATTGTTATAACACAGCAGCAGGATAAGAGCCCAAGACACGAACTTCTTTCACTAATGGACGGATTTCTTCAATCGCTGCACGAACATTGTCTTGCTCGACATGCCCTTCAAGGTCAATGAAGAATACATAGGCCCATTTTTCTGGCAAAGCAGGACGCGTTTCAATACTGGTCAAGCTAATATTGTGCTTCGCAAATGGTACAAGAATTTCGAGCAGCGCCCCTGCACGGTCATGTGCAGATACCAACAATGAAGTTTTGTCGTTGCCACTTGGTGGAACCTTCTCACGGCCAATCACCAAGAAACGTGTGGTGTTTTCTGGGTTATCTTCAATATTGCTATGTAAAATTTCGAGTTCGTAAATATTGGCCGCTATTTCAGAGGCAATTGCAGCAGAATGCCATTCATTACGAATACGGCGTGCTGCTTCTGCGTTTGAGGTGAGTGCTACACGTTCCACCCCAGGATAATGCACATCTAACCATTTACGGCATTGTGCCAAAGTTTGCTGATGCGCATAAATTTGTTTAATGCTGTCTTTACGGGTGTTTTCAGACACAAGAAATTGGTGATGAATACGCAACTCCACTTCACCAATGACATTTAATGACGATGATTTAAAACAATCTAAAGTATGGTTCACCACACCTTCAGACGAGTTTTCGACAGGCACTAAACCATAGTGAGCGCTACCTGCTTCCACTTCACGAAATACTTCATCAATAGTAGGCAAAGGACGTACAATCGCATCATGACCAAAATGTTTAAGCACTGCGGAATGTGTATAAGTACCAATTGGCCCTAAAAAAGCAATACTTTGTGGCGCTTCAAGTGCCAAACATGCCGACATAATTTCACGAAATAAACGTGCCATGGTCACATCGGATAACGGTCCTTCGTTGCGTTCCATAACATTACGTAAAACTTGAGCTTCACGTTCAGGACGGTAAAACAACGGGCTCTCTTCTGATGCAAATTTTGCTTTCGCCACCGCTTCAGCAAGTTGTGCTCGGCGGTTAATCAGCTGCTGAATCTGTTGATCTACAGAGTCAATATCTTCGCGGATTTTAGCGAGATCAAGAGAAGTCGTTGTGTTCTGATCGTCTTGGATCATTGTTATGTCGCCCTTCAAAAACATTTTGCAAATAGTATAACAATAGTTAGCTTTCAAATGTTGCGCAATACAACTTTCAGTGTTTCAGATGCAAAAACATACAGTTGAGCAAAGCATCCTCAATCTATACATTTAAGCTGTAACTTTGCACAACGTACCTCTTAAAACTGTGCAACTCTACATTTCTTTTTTTGTCTCTCATTCTAAGCGGTGTAATTTTTTTAAGTGTAATTCTCAATCAGCGCATTATTTTTAACTCTGATGAAATCATAAAAAAGAGCCAGCACGGGGCTGACTCTGATGATCGTTGATCTTTATTCAATCAGACTTTGAAGCATTGTTTTAACGCCCCAATAAACCACGCGCGACAATTTCTTTCATAATTTCATTTGTTCCGCCGTAAATCCGCTGGATTCGTGCATCGACAAAGAAACGAGAAATTGGATATTCCGTCATATAGCCATAACCGCCAAACAGTTGTAGCATTTGATCGGCAACTTTCATTTGCATATCGGTTGCAAAACTTTTTAGAGCGGCTGCAGTTTCTACGTCCAGTTTGCCCTGCATATACAATTCGACGTTTTGATTATAAAAAGCAGCAGTTGCCAATTCATCAATTTTCGCCTGTGCCAATACAAAACGGGTATTCTGGAACTGACCAATCGCTTGTCCGAACGCCTGACGCTCTTGCACATATTGCGTAGTCACATCAATTGAACCACGAATAGCACCCAATGCCGTGGCAGCAATTGCAGTACGCTCACGCGGCAATTCCTGCATTAAATAGGCAAAACCATACCCTGCCTGTCCCAACAATTGATTTTTCGGCACTTTGACATTGTCAAAGAATAGCTCTGAGGTATCTTGTGAATGCAAACCAATTTTTTCCAAATTGGTGCCTTTTTTAAAGCCTTCCAAATGAGTATCGACCAACATGAGCGACACACCTTTGGCACGTGCTTGCGGATCTGTTTTTACTGCCAATACCACCAAATCTGCATGCTGACCATTAGAAATAAAGGTTTTAGAGCCATTCAGTACATAATGATCATCTTGCAAAATTGCATTGGTCCGCATAGCTTGCAAGTCTGAACCCGCGCCTGGCTCGGTCATGCCAATTGCACCGACCACTTCACCCGACACCATTTTAGGCAGCCAGTATTGTTTTTGTTCTTCTGTACCAATATGCAAAATGTACGGTGCAGCGATTTCAGAGTGACAGGAAATACCTGTAGAAAGTGCGCTATAACCTGCACGTGCCGATTCTTCGACCAACATTAAAGAATAATGCGTTGGAACACCATAACCGCCATATTCTTCAGGCACATCAATACATAAAAAACCATTTTCACCTAACAGATTCCACACACTGCGCGGCATGATACCCTCACGTTCCCACGCAGCATAATGCGGTGCAATATGCTCCTGCATAAAACGTCTAAAGTTATCTCTAAATAATTCTAAATCAGCATCATAAGCCAGCATATCCAATCCTTTATTTTTCAATTGTTGTATTCAACAGTATCCATGCTATGCATTTTTATTCAGGCTGTCATGTGTTATCCCTACAGATTGTCTTACTTTACAGTCAAACTTTAGTCTTCATTTCAGAAGTGCAAACGCAACTTGGGCAGCTTGTATAAACTGAAGCTCTGAATAGTGCTGCAAACTGTTGCCGAAGTTTATACACTAGTTAAATTAAAATTGATGTCGTGTGAACTCACTTATGCCAAATACAAACCCCAATAAAAGAAATATTTATAAAGATGCAGAACATCCATTTGCACAATTTATCCGTATTATTGGCAAAGGCAAAACAGGCGCACGTTCACTGACCTATGATGAAGCCTATCAAGCTTTTTCTATGATTTTGCGCAATGAAGTCTTGGACGTTCAATTAGGCGCTTTTTTAATGCTGCTGCGTGTGAAGGAAGAATCTGTAGAGGAGTTGGCAGGTTTTGTGCAAGCCACCCGTGATCAACTGCAATTTAAACCGCTTCAGGTCGATTTAGACTGGTCATCTTATGCAGGTAAACGCAGACATTACCCGTGGTTTTTATTGGCAGCGCTGACTTTAGCAAAACATAACTATAAAGTGGTGATGCATGGTGCTTCTGGGCATACCATCAACCGTTTATATACCGAACAAGCACTGCAATATTTAGATTATCCAATTTGCCAAAATGACCTAGACGTTGAACAGCAATTGGCACAGCGTAATTTTGCTTACTTACCATTGGATGTTATTTCACCGATTTTGAGTGAGTTGATTAATTTACGCAATGTGATGGGTTTACGTTCACCCATTCATACCCTTGCCCGTTTAATCAACCCTTTTAATGCCAAAGCCACCATGCAGGCGATTTTTCATCCTGCTTACCGCAGTTCACATCAACAAGCGGCATTTCAGCTAGGTTATCAAAACAGTGCGGTCATTAAAGGTGAAGGTGGTGAATTTGAACGCAATCCAGATGCCAGAACTTTAATTTGTGGTATTAAGAATGGTACCTTATATGAGCACGAACTACCTAAATTGACCGATAGCCGCAGCCCTGTAGAAGAAGAACTAGATTTGGCTGTTTTGAAAGCGGTGTGGTTAGGTCAGCAACCGCATGAATATGGTGAAATTGCAGTGACTGAAACCATGGGCATTGCTTTATACACCATGGGCGTTTGTGACGATTATGATGCAGCAATGCAAACCGCACAGCAGCTTTGGCAAAATCGCCATCACTAAAACCCAAAACTTTGCTAAAAATACGGCAATAAAAAAGACACCTTCAGAGGTGTCTTTTTGCGCTTTCAATTCTAAATTAAAAGTTACATGGCGTGATTTAAACAAAACGAATAGGTTTAAATTCCTCATGCTTGTGATGATCGTCATCACATTGCTCGCCTTCTTCTTTAGTGCCACGGTCAATATAGCCACTGCGCTCGGTTTCAGGCAGGTTTTTCATTTCCCATGCATATACCGCTTGCATGCAAATTTCACGTTGCTCCTTGGTCAAAGCAACGCCATTTGGCCATTTACCAATTTCAACTGCCGTTTTTAAACGTCCAACAATTTCAGGATCGAGTACGGCAAGCATTTGTTCAATATTCATCATTCATCCTGCTGTTGCATTGATTCAAAATCTTGATTCCATCCTAACTTGGTACGACATGCCATATAAAAGTCATAACCAGGTGGATGTAATAAATTCAATTTATAAGGATGTTTGCGGATATGCAAACTATCTCCAACATTTAATGAAACACTATGTTGACCATCGGGACTGACCATTGGTAACACACGGTTTTCACGAATCTGGATTTTAATTTCACTGTGTCCGCCTACCACAATTGGACGCGAAGACAACGTATGTGGATGCATAGGCACCAACGCAATTGCATCCATGCTTGGATGTACAATTGGCCCACCACCCGACAAAGCATAAGCGGTTGAACCTGTAGGGGTTGAAACAATTAGACCATCACTATGCTGACGGTAGACATACTGCCCATCAATGTTCAGCTCAAAGTCAATCATGTGCACAGACTTGCCCGAATGCAGCACCACATCATTTAAAGCAATCGCTTCATAAATGATTTCGCCTTTAGAGCGCACTTCCATTTCCAGTAAAAAACGACGGTCTGACTGGAAATGCCCCTGTAACACCTGATCTAATTTAAAAATAACTTCAGTCGGTTTAATATCGGTTAAAAAGCCTAAACGTCCACGGTTCACACCAATTACAGGGGTATTGTATTTAACCAAAGCGCGCGCTGCATGCAGCAAGGAACCATCACCACCCACTACAATCACTAAATCGACCACTTCACCTAGTAAAGCACGGCTAACCGTTTGGGTATTGTTATAAGGTACAAGTTGAGCAGTGTCAGAATCAAAAACGGGATGCAAACCCAATCCTAAAATATGGTCGTGAATCAGACATAATGTTTCTACGACAGAATATTTGTCCGGACGCCCAATCAGTCCAATGTTCCGAAAGTTCTTATGTGAAATTTGCACCTGCGATATCGCTCCGCTACGATTCGACACTTATCATAGCACTAACCTAGTTGATTTAAAAAAACTTTAAAACTACATTTCTGCTCAATTTTATGATGATATTTTCGCTTCAGTCACAGATTAATTATTGCAAATTCAGCAAAAGCTTCGCATGATTAGCAAAATTTATAAGGATCTTATCGCGATTTATGAAGTCTGAGCGTGGCATAGGCATAATTGCTTTACTATTTTGCATCATCGTTATTGGCGGGTTTATTGCATTTAGTATCTACTTGATTCGTCTAGATAATATTGTTAGAGACAAGTTTGAAGGACAGCGTTGGGATATTCCAGCCAAGGTTTTTGCACGCCCATTAGAAGTGTATAGCAACGCACCTGTTAGCCAGACTGACTTTACTCAGGAACTGAAACTGCTTGGCTACAAAAATACAGATAATTATGCTAAATCAGGCAGTTATGTTAGCGATGGCAATACTTTATTTGTACATACTCGTGGTTTTGACTTTGGCGACAGTGTCGAACCTGAACAGGTTTTAAAAGTCAGTTTTGCCAATAATCAAATTAGTGAAGTGAGTGCCACCAAACCTTCTAATACGGGTATCGCACGTTTAGAACCCATGTTAATTGGCGGGATTTATCCGCAGCACAATGAAGATCGAGTACTGATTAAACTGAATAAAGTACCTAAACCATTGATTGAGGCCCTCATCGCTACCGAAGATCGCAATTTCTATCAACACTACGGCGTTTCAATTCGTGGTACTGCACGTGCAATTGTCAGCAACGTCACTGGTGGCAAACGTCAGGGCGGTTCCACTCTTACCCAGCAATTGGTAAAAAATTTTTATTTGAGTCCAGAACGCACTTTAAAGCGTAAAGCCAATGAAGCGCTCATGGCGATGCTGATTGAGCTACATTACAACAAAGATGAAATTTTAGAAGCTTATTTAAATGAAGTAAATTTAGGACAAAACGGTAACTACTCTATTAACGGTTATGGTTTGGCTTCACAGTTTTATTTTGGTATGCCATTGCGTGAACTCAACATTGCACAGCAAGCTTTTTTAGTGGGTTTGGTACAAGGCCCATCATTATATAATCCTTGGCGCAACCCAGAAGCTGCCAAGAAACGCCGTGATATTGTGCTAAACAATATGTTGGTGATGGGGTATTTAAACCAAGAACAATATGAAAAAGAAACTGCACGCCCTTTAAATGTCATTACAAAACCTTCCCTCGGCCCTGCCCGCTTCCCCGACTTTTTAGATATAGTCCGCCGTCAATTGCGTACTGAATATCAAGAAGGAGATTTGACCAATCAGGGTTTGCGTATCTTCACCACGCTTGATCCTATTGCGCAAACCAACGTACAAAATGCCTTTAAAGCATCAGTTGAGCGTTTAAGCAAAGCCAATCCAAAACGCTTAAAAGATTTACAGGGTGCGGTGCTAATTTCTCACCCTGAAAATGGCGAGTTAGTGGCAGCGGTGGGTTCTACACAAGATTTTACAGGATTTAACCGTGCCTTGGATGCCAAGCGTCAAGTTGGCTCGCTGCTGAAACCGATTATTTATTTAAGTGCAATTGAGTCTGGTCGTTATAATTGGGCAAGCCCTGTAGAAGATAGTCAGATTAGCATCCCGATTGATGGTAAATCATGGACACCACGTAATTACAGTGGCAGTGATCACGGGATTGTGCCTATGTCGCAAGCCTTATCTCAGTCTTATAACTTATCTGCAGTTCGTTTAGGACAAGAGTTTGGACTATCGACCTTCCGTAATCACCTCATTAAATTTGGTGTCCCAAGTGATGCAATTCCGCCGTATCCGTCTATTTTCTTGGGTGCAGTAGATTTATCGCCTATGCAGGTGATGGATATTTATGGCAACTTTGCCACTGGTGGTTTTAAATATCCGACCAAAGCGATTCGTACGGTGGTCGATGCCAATGGACGTTTACTTGACCGTTATGGTTTAACTGTACAACAAACCATTGATCCTTCTGCCGCCTATATTTTGAATTATGGTTTACAGCAAGTCATGAATTCTGGTACAGGTCGTGCGGCATATAATAGCCTATCGAAAGATTTGAAATTGGCAGGTAAATCTGGTACCACCAATGATACCCGTGATTCATGGTTTGCAGGCTATTCAGGCAATTATTTAACCGTTGTATGGCTCGGTTTGGATGATAACAAAGTCACAGGCTTAACAGGCTCATCTGGTGCTTTGCCCGTGTGGAGCAATGTAATGCAGCAATTGCGCCAAAAACCTGTCAACTTACGTCAGACTGAACAAATTCAATGGCATTGGATTGATCGCAGTACGGGACATTTATCTGCGCAAGGCTGTGAAGGCGCGATGTACATTCCTATAAATCGTAATAATGTACCGCGTCAGGCAACCGCATGTGGTTTTTCACACTATCAAGTTGAACCCGTTTACCAACCCGATACCGAAACTCAGCAAGCAGCTCCTGAGACCAATGATAGTATCGAAAATTATATCCGTGAAACAGAACCTGTAACGGATGACAATACCGATGGTCGTGTCATCTCAAGCGGCAGTTATATCAATTAAACTTGAGGATATCGGTCAGTTAGGCTTATGAAATTATCTCTTTTAAGGCAAGTTTTTTTCACCACGTTTGTAGTAGGGACGATGGCAACGATTGTAGCTTGCCAGAGTTTACCTGAAACGCCCGCACCTCAGCCTGCGCCTGAGAAACCTCAAACTGTAACTACAGCAGAAGGTGTGGTTATTCGTCCTTATGAACGTGAAGAAATTAAGCGTCAATCGTTGCAAGTGGTGGTGCCACAACAAAGCGTACAACAAAAATTAGAAGATGGCCGTAGTTTGCCTGCTTTTCAAAAGTTGATGCAGCAAACCCAGACCGCGTATAAAAAAGGCCAATTCAATCAGGCCGAAACCGCGGCTCTGCAAGCGCAGCGACTTGCCCCGCAAGCGGCTGAGACCTATTTATATTTGGCTTTAGTTGCCAATCAAAAGAAACAACCTGCCAATGCCGAAGCTTTGGCACGCCGCGGTTTGACTTATGCGCAAAGCGCTGCCATGAAACGTCAATTGTGGTTAGTCATTCAAAAAGCAGCACAGCAACAAAATAATGCTAAAAGCCTTGCGCAGGCTCAACAGGCTTTAAAAAATTTGTAATGGCAGTGATTTAATCAACTGAAAAATCGCTGAGTGTGAGCACATCAGCGATTTTTTTATTAGTACAAACTAGAAAAAATCAAATAAAACGTATGCCTGCAATGCCATAGGCATGATGCTGCTCTGCCGTAGAGAAATCATCCTGAGTTAAGCCACCTAAAGCAAATACAGGAATATCGACAAATTCAGCAATCTGCTGGAATTTTTCCCATCCTAAAGGTGTGGCATCATCATGCGTGGTGGTTGCTAAAACAGGACTGAGTAAAATTGCTTCACAACCAATTTGCTGTGCATGTTGTGCCGAAACAATATCATGACACGCTGCAATATATCGCTGCCCGACTTTTAAATCGCCCTTTTGTAATTGCATCAGTTGCGATTGTTTCAAATGAATTGCTGCAATAGCATGATGCTGAATCGTATTTAATTGCTTCCACAATTCCAAATTGACAATCACTTGCCCCAGTTGCTCAATGCCATACTCCGACAATTCGACCTTGCATGCAGGGTTTGGCTCAACCCGCCAATACAGTAGCTTTTGCTTAGGCAAATTTGTCAATTGTTTTAAATCATCACTGACTTTAATTGTCTGTTGCCACGCTAGTCGTTGCACAATTGCACGATTGGCGTTCGGAAAATTCAGCTCTAAAAGTTGCGGGCGGCTAAACCACATCCAAGGCACTTGAATATCTTTTAATAACGCCGCGGGTACAGCAGCCTGAAAAATATGGAGATTGACAATCACATCATCATATTCATGGCAAATAATATCAAAGGCATGCCAGTGCTGAATCCCAATACCCACTTCTTCGAACACTTCACGGCGGCAGGCATCTACAGGGGTTTCACCTGCTTCTACTTTTCCACCTGGAAATTCGTGCTTATTGCCCTGATGTTGTTTGGCTTCGCGCCACCCCACTAACACTTTGTTTTGATGAAATAACAACGCAATTGCCACATGAATATTTGGCTTAGACATGAACCCGATTCCTTTTTTTGCAATGTACGTTTCACTGCAAATTGTAGACTTTTATAAATTCAACAATAATCCGTTGACAGGATTATATGATAATGATTATCATTTAAAACAATTCTTACACACCACGGAGTAACAAAAATGAACGCCCCATTTAACCTATTTTCACGTCATTCAGACACTCAGCATGCCCTACCTATGTTACATTCAAATAACTTGTTTGCGCTAGGACGCGAAATTCGTATTTTGCATGCAGGTGAAGAATATCGTTTACGCTTAACCCGTAACAATCGTCTTATTCTCACAAAATAATTAAAACAATCAACACAATAACAAACGTGGAAACAGCAGTATGAATCAGCGCATACTGCTTTTAAGTGCTGACTTGTTCAATTTTAACTTGCTTCCCAAAACTAAGCATAGTTACAGTTGTGCTTTAGGCAACAAAATGCGCACTTTTAATCCACCTTGTTCAGCACGTAAAAATTCAATTTTTCCTGCATGCAACTCTATAATTTTCTTACAAATCGACAATCCTAAACCAGAACCTTGAGTTTTGCTGCCCAAAGCACGGTAAAAACGTTCGCCCAAACGTGCCAACACTTCATCAGTCACCGCTTGACCATTGTCGGCGATGCAAATTTCCTGCATCAATTCATGCGGTTTTGCTTCAATCCAAATACTTCCTTGAGGTGCTGCATAACGCACGGCATTGTCAATTAAGTTACGCAGGCAGCTAAATAGCAATTCAGGATTGCCTTGCACTTGTATCTGTTGAATATCTGACTGAATCTGAATGGCTTTTTCCTGAATAAATGGTGTCAGGCTTTGTAAAACTTCCTGTACCAAGTCTGCTATAGATACCGCACTTTTTTTTAATGATGCAGCATCGGTCGGGTCTAAACGTGCCAATAACAGCAAGTTTTCCAATACCTGTGTACCACGGCTGACATCACGCTGAATTTGCTCTAAATCTTGTGCCAACTCAGGTTGTTGGTGGTATTTACGTTTTAACACCTGTAAACGCAATTGAATGGCAGATAAAGGAGAGCGTAATTCATGCGAGGCATCTGCAGTAAATCGCTGTTCTGCAATTAAAGATTGCTCTACCCGCCCCAACAATTTATTCAATTGCTGCAGCATCGGTTGCAGTTCTTTCAATTCAGGTTGCGTGGGGATAATTGGCGTCAAATCATGTTGATTTTTTTCTGCAATTTGTTGGGAGAGTTGCTGAATCCGATTAAATTGACGACCAATCATAAAATGCAAAATGGCCCATTGCAGTAACCACAACAGCAATAAAATAGCGGCATAACCTAAACTGGTTGCAGCAGTTTCCTTGAAGCGATATTTAAGCGGCTGCGCGACAATCACATGCAAGCCATCTTCCTCTGCCACATAGCTGCGCCAAATTTGCCCGTCTTGCCAGTGAAATGAAAAACCATGCTCAGATGCCACAGCAAGCTGAGGCAAGTGAAGCTGAGAAATGTCATGTTCATCTTCAGAGGTAGTCAGAATCAGATCATCTAAACCCAATTGATAAGCAATATGAAATTGCTCACTCAACTCATCGACCTGATTGCCTGCATGGTCACGCAAGTCTGCTCGCAGCAACATATCGGCTATTTCATCCATAATGTCGTCATGCACACGCATGGTCTGATAACTGGCAACCGCCAATAATAAAATCAGCGCGAACCCACCCGCCAAGACCGAGCTTAAAACGGAGCTTTTAACCAGTTTGGACTGTAAAGAAATAACCTGTTTAGACATGCGGAGATCAAACTGAATTAGTTATTTTGCTGCATACGATAGCCTAAACCTCGTATGGTTTTAATACGGCTACTGCCAATTTTTTTGCGTAATTGATAAATAAATACTTCAATCGCATTACTTTCAATTTCATCGCCCCATGCATATAAAGACTCTTCGAGCTGTTCACGAGTCACCACATGCTGTGGGTTTTGCATCAGTTTATGTAAAATCTGGAATTCCTTAGCTGTTAAATTGACCTGTTGATCATCCACTTTCACTTGTTTACTTTGCGTGTCTAAAACCAAGTTGGCAAATTCAAGCTGCTTTGTCGGAAGACTTTGCGCATTGCGTAATTGACTGCGTACCCGCGCTGATAGTTCTTCAAGGCTAAACGGTTTGACCAAATAATCATTGGCGCCTAAATCAAGTCCCTGTACTCGATCTTGAATACTATCGCGCGCAGTAATAAAAATAACAGGTGTGTCCTGTTGCTGCTGTCGTAATGCGTGCAGAATTTCATCACCACTATTTCTAGGCAACCCACGGTCTAACAACACACAATCATAATGATGCTGCTGAATGGTTAAAATGGCATGATCGCCACACTCAACCCAATCAACATTATAGCCATCCATTTCCAGCCAAGTTTTTATGCTTTCTGCTTGAGATACATCGTCTTCAGCCAAGAGTATGCGCATATCATTCTCTGTTATTTATGCTTCAAAATTTTATGATTTGAAAATACTTTACATGATAAAACCACATACACCTTACAGCGTATGTGGCTTTTGAGTGAAATCAGTTTTGTGTAAGAAATAATGCTGTTTTACACAGCGTAGATTTAGAAACGAACTTGATCCACATCTATTTCAATACGTTTTGCAGGTTTATGATCAATATCCACTTCACCGATTAAGGTAACAGGCGTTTTGGCAGAAATTGCTTTGCCATTCCATAAATCATCATCAATATCGACTGTAATGGTGCCTGTGTTATCACGGAACTGATATTTTTCATCACCAATAGATTTCACCACATAACCTTTTAACTGCACTTTACTGTCATCTTTCAGGCTTAATGCTTGTTTTACCGTTACATTTTGATGTAGTGCTTGGGTGTTAATGCTGTCGTTTGCCATAGTGATTGAAGCCGTTGCCATTAAACCTGCCATCAACATTGCTTTCATTGTAAATTTCATTGCTTCACCTTTTTGTGTTGCTCATTTCGTTATGGTAATTAAAACAAAGCAAGATGAGCTGAATCTTAAGATTTCCATTTTTTTAAAATTCATTTTTAAAAAGTTTGAATCTGCTAATTTAATGGCACTACGCGCAACACTTCCTCTAAAGTGGTCACACCTTCTAAAACTTTACGCGCGCCCGCAATACGTAACGGTTCAATGCCCTCTTTTTTAGCTTGCTGACGTAATTCATTTAAATTGGCATTAGCGCTGATGAGCTGTTTGGTGTTTAAACTTAAAGGCATAAATTCATAAATTCCGACCCGACCTTTATAACCTGTTTGACGACATTCATCGCATCCAATAGGTTTAAACACTTGTGCTGGCATTTCCATAATGTAGTCAAAGGTCAAATGTTCCCAATCTTTTTCATTTATTGAGCCTTCCTGCTTACAATGTGGACACAGCTTACGCACTAAACGCTGTGCCAAGACACCTAAAATTGTGGCAGCAGTCAAAAATGGCTGCACCCCTAAATCATGCAAGCGAGTCAAACTTGAAGGCGCATCATTGGTATGCAATGTCGATAAAACCAAATGTCCTGTCAGTGCCGCTTGTATCGCCATATTTGCGGTATCCTGATCTCGAATTTCCCCGACCATAATAATGTCAGGGTCTTGACGCATTAAGGCACGCACACCATCGGCAAAACCTAAATCAATTGCAGTATTGACCTGCATTTGGTTAAAACTCGGTTCTAACATTTCAATCGGATCTTCAATAGTGCAGACATTGACTTCGTCGGTGGCCAATTGCTTTAGCGATGAATACAACGTGGTGGTTTTACCCGAACCTGTAGGGCCTGTAACCAAAATAATGCCGTGACTATGTGCGGTCAGTGCATGCCATTCATTCAACAAACGACTATCAAAACCCAATTGCTGAAAACTGCGTACCAATACTTCGGGGTCAAAAATACGCATCACCAGTTTTTCACCAAACGCCGTTGGCAAGGTCGATAAACGCAGTTCGGTTTCTTGCCCTTTTGGAGTGCGGGTTTTTAAACGTCCATCTTGCGGTTTACGTTTTTCGGCTACATTCATACGCCCTAAAATTTTAATCCGTGAGATGACTGCTGTGAGTGTATTGGCAGGCATGTTATAGATCGTATGCAACACGCCATCAATACGAAAACGTACTTTGCCTGTGTCTTTGCGTGGTTCGAGATGGATATCACTTGCGCCTTGTTCAAAGGCAAATTGCAGCACCCAATCCACCAACTTCACAATATGTTGATCATTGGCATCTGGGTTTTGGGTATCGCCCAATTGCAATAAAGCCTCGACCCCTTTATTTTCGCGATCATGTGCAGAAGATTTTTGCGATGAATGTACTGCACGACTCACTTGGTAATATTCAATCAAGTAGCGCTGTAATTGATCTGGGCTGAGTAAAACCCGCTGAATTTTTTTGGGCAATAAACTATGTTCTAAGTTAGCAACCCATTCTTTTTTATAAGGTTGATCTGTCGCAATTAATACCGCATCTGCAGTCACTTCTACCGCTAAAATACGGTTATGCAGCGCAAATTCCTGCGACATCACAGCAGTTAAAGCGGCAACATCGGCTTTTAATGGATCAATAATATAAAATGGCAAGCCTGATTTATCAGCCAGCCATTGGCATAAACGGTTTAAAGTTAAAGTGGTTTGGGGATGGCTTTGATCGACCAAATTAAAGTTGGCAATCCATTGTAGTGGATGCCATTTTAATTGATCACGTTGACGATGCGTGGTTTGGACCAAAGCCTGATCACGTTCAGTAATTTTGCCATCTTTGACTAATTGTTCTAAGCACCAAGTACTGTCTATTTCAAAATTAAAATTCATTGTTATATGCCCCAAAATCTGGGTTTACTATAGCAGAGTTTGCTTTCAAGGCTGAATGACTTCTTTCACACGGCAATCTTGTATAGTTCGATTAAGCCATAATTTTAGAGCAAAAATAGATTCATAAATGGCGATCAACTCATTTCAAATATATGATGTTTAAAATAACACCTTGTATTTGGAATGTTGCTGTGGATTTTCTGACTCCTCCATCTTTGGTTACAACCAATTTTCCCGAACTGCTCACCATGTTTGCAGCAGCACTCGGTTGTGGCTTACTGATTGGGTTAGAACGCGAACGCAGTAAAAAAAATGGACAACATCACCATTTTGCAGGCGTGCGTACCTTTGGTATTTGCGCATTACTCGGTGCAATTTGCTTCTTATTGGGCATGAGCATTGCCATTGTGGGTGCACTGATTGTTGGCGGAATAGGCTTATATTCCCTTAAAAACCAAACCGAAGATGACCCAGGTGCAACCACCGAACTTGCCTTCGTGATGACCTATTTTATAGGTGGATTGTGTTTATGGAACATTCCACTTGCTGCGGGTTTATCTGTCATTTTGACAGGTTTACTGATGACCAAACACACTATGCACGGCATTGTCAGTCAATGGATTACCGAAGCAGAACTGCGTGATGGCTTGTTCTTATTAGCCTTAGTGCTGATTGCTTTACCACTGACGCCCAATACCCCCTTGTGGGGCAATGTGCTTAATCCTTATGTGATTTTAAAATAATTGATTTTAATTTTAAGTGTGCAAGCGTTGGCACATATCGCCAAACGCTTACTTTCAAGCAGCAATGCCCTCATGTTATCTGCGATTGCTTCAGGTTTTGTATCAAGCACTGCGACCATCGCTAGTTTAGGCATGGAAGTGCGAGCGGGTCGTGGTGAAGCACGTGTCAATGCAGGTGCAGCACTGATGTCTTGCGTGGCGACTTTAGCGCAAATGTTGATTATTGTGGCAGGTGTCAATCTGGCGTGGTTTAAATTATTAATTATTCCAAGTTTGGTCGGAATCACGATTTTGGTTGTCGCGGGTGTGTGGTTGCTTAAACAGCATAAAAGTACGGCAGTGGCAAAGCCAGAAACCGATACCCGTATGTTTAGCCTTAAAGAAGCAGCAATTATTGTGGCAACCTTAACAGCAATTCAAGCCATGGTTTACGGCTTGGATCAAACCCTCGGGGATACAGGTTTAATTATTGGTACTCTGCTCGCCTCTTTATTTGAGGTTCACGCTGCAATTGCAACCGTGGTGATGCAAGGTCCACCAAGTCAACAAGTACTTTTGTATGCCTTAATTTTAGGTGTGGTGGCACATGCAATTGCTAAATGCGTCAATGCCGCACTCATTGGTGGCCTGCGCTTTGCGCTGTATTTCGCCCCTACCCAAATTTTGCACATTCTGGCGTTGGTGGCGATTTTATATATGCAGGTTTAATCGACAGTGATTAAAACAATATTAAGGATGTGTACCGCGTCCTGATCGACACGGAAACTGACATCAAAGTCTGCAAAATTTATGGTGTAAATTCGTTCAGCATCATCCTGATATGCAGGTCGTGGATCTAAAGACAAGACCTGTTCCAATTCCTGCGCAATTTGTGGTTGCAATACGCCAGCGCTGAGTAACTGATTTTTTTGCGCTTCGGCTGTGTCCATCCATAGCACTGTTTTTCTTATGGGTTCGTCTTGCGCATAGCCACTTTGTGCATCAGGCACGGCATCTGAATATTGAATATAAGGCTTAATATCCAAAATAGGCGTGCCATGCAGTAAATCTGCCCCGGTTACATAAACTCGCAATGACTTACCCACTTTTTTGACCTGTTTAAATTGCACTACAGACAAACCAATCGGTGCAGGACGATACATGCTGCGCGTCGCAAATACACCTAATTTTTGATTGCCACCCAAACGTGGCGGACGTACTTGCGCACGAAAACTAGGGCTTTGCTGTTTCTGTAATGTTTGATGCGTATCGGTTTGGTTTTTATTGTCGTGAAATTGCCATATTAACCATAAATGACTAAACGCTTCGATCCCTTCGAATGCCAACACATCGTTATATGGTGCTTGCATTTCAATATACGATTCGACCTGTACCAGATTGGGTTGACGAGGAATACCAAATTTTTCTCGGTAGGGAGAGTGCATAAATCCGATTATTGGCATTTTTAGATCAGTCTTCATCACTTTTTCTGATAAGCTCAATTAAATATATTCAGTTTATAGAGAATGATTTTAGATTAGAATAGCAAGCTGTTCTAATTTGATAATTTATTGAGACCTTTAATGGCTGCTTTCAACGTCGAAAAGATTACTCACGTACACCACTGGAATGACACTTTATTCAGTTTTAAAACGACTCGTGATACTGCACTACGTTTTAAAAACGGTCAATTTGTGATGATTGGTCTAGAAGTCAATGGCAAGCCTTTAATGCGCGCTTACTCAATTGCCAGTGCTAACTATGAAGAAGAGCTAGAGTTCTTCTCAATTAAAGTACCCGATGGCCCTTTAACCTCTATTTTACAAAAAGTAAAAGTGGGTGATGAATTACTGGTTTCTAAAAAACCAACAGGCACTTTGGTGCTGGATGATTTAAATCCTGGTAAAAATTTATACTTGCTTTCTTCAGGTACAGGTCTAGCTCCATTTTTGGCGACCATCCGTGATCCTGAAACTTATGAACGCTTTGAAAAAGTAATTGTGGTTCACGGTACACGTTTCATTTCTGAATTGGCTTATCAAGATTTAATTCTAAATGAATTGCCAAACCACGAGTTTTTCCAAGAACTTGGTATTCGTGAAAAACTGGTGTATTACCCAACCGTTACACGTGAAGAATATCCAAACCAAGGACGTGTGACCACAGCTATTGAATCGGGTGAACTCTTTGAAAAAATTGGTTTGCCACGTTTTAACCCTGAAACTGACCGTGCCATGTTATGTGGTAGCCCTGCATTCTTAAAAGATGTTGCAGCATTACTTGACCAACATGGTTTAAAAGAATCACCACGTATGGGTGAATTGGGCGATTACGTGATTGAACGTGCTTTCGTTGAAAAATAAGAGCTATTGAATCTAAAAAACCGAGCTAAATAGCTCGGTTTTTTTGTCATTGGCATCAATTAACGTACGCTACGACCTTCTTGGTTAGCACGTCCTTCACAGTGTGCACCGCCGCCAATTACAAACCCACGCTCTGCCTGACATGAACCAATCATACGACCACTCGAATCATACGTTGTCACTTTTGAAGCACAACCTGTCATCAAAATAGCCGCCGTTAATGCGATTAAACTAGAAATTTTCATTGTATTACCCCTCTAAAAAATTAGTCTTGTTGCAGTGAAATCTGCGAATTATTTGGTATGGTCGGCAAGAAACCCGTGCGCTCATCTACTTTAGAATAGTTAATGCCTTGTATGTTGGCACCACCATAACACACAGCTTTCGCCCCCAAAATAAAACCCTGTGTAGCAACACATGAACCAATCACTTGCCCTGCAGTATCATAAGTCACTACTTTAGAACTACAGCCAGCCAAAGCAATTAAGCTTGCTATAGAAAATAAGTTAATTAGTTTCATTTAACCCTCAATTTAAAATAATTAAATATTATTCGTCGTGAAAATTCTTTTTAAACACATCAATTTATTTTTAATTTTAGTTATATATTATTTTTTTGTAAATAACAATTTGAAATAACTTATCGTTATTTTCACTTCAAATTTTAAAATTGTTGCAGCTACAAAAATTAAAAGCACTCCATCTATATTACTCAGATCAGATGGAGTGCTTTTTACGTTTATTCTTTACTCAGGTACATTCATTCTTCGTTCAACCAACGCTTGCTGAATCACATGATACCCCGCTGTTAAGCCCAAACTTGCCATAATCACGGCTACAACAAGGTCTGGAATCAAACTACCCGTACCAAATACACCCACTGCCGCCAAAATAACTGCGAAATTACCAATCGCATCATTACGGCTACATAACCACACCGATTTCATATTCGAGTCGCCATCACGAAATGCATATAAAATCAATGCAGTAACCACATTAGCCAATAAGGCAATAATCCCAATAATACCCATGGTGATGGCCTCAGGTGGAATACCTTGTATATAGGCATAGATGACTTTAGCCATCACCACCACACCAAACAATGCCATAGTGATGCCTTTGAGCAAAGCCACAGTAGCGCGCCAATATAAACTTGCACTTAACACCGCAAGTGAAATCCCGTAATTGACTGAATCACCAAAGAAATCTAGCGAATCTGCCCACAGGGATGATGAATGGGCATAGGCACCACCAATCAACTCGATAAAAAACATGCTGAGATTGATCACCAATGCAATCCATAACGCGGTTCTAAATTTACTATTCGGTTTGATTGGCGCAGGCTCATGACTACACGTACATGCCATAGACACACCTTCTTTCAAAATGAAACTGTTTCGATTATGCTCATTTAAAACTATAGACTTAGTCCAAGGTCAAGCATGGCACAATATTTAATTCATGAACTGGCTAAAAAAGTTGGTGTCAGCACAGATACAATTCGCTTTTACGAAAAGAAACACTTACTCAATCCCAGCTTTCGTGCCGAAAATAATTATCGCTATTACAATGATGATGCTCTCAAGCGTTTGATTTTTATTAAGCGTTGCCGTGCTTTAGATATGAACTTAAAAGAAATTGAAGCCTTAATTGAATTAGAAAAACAGCCAAAGCAAAACTGCTGCGCCGTGAATGAATTAATTGATGAACATTTAAGGCATGTAGCAGATAAAATTGCCGAGTTGCAGCATTTTCAGCTACAACTTCAGCAACTTAGACAAGCCTGCACCACGAAAACGACCATTGATGATTGTCAGATTTTAAAACGGCTCGAAGCCGAATAATCACGCTCCAAGCTTTTTAAACATGGTTTTGCGTATTTAAAATTGAATTATTAAGACTTCTGGTTAACACGCTTCGACAACTGCTCGGCAGTTTCCACACGCTCAGAATAACGATCTACCAAATATGCAGCTTGCCCGCGCGTCAGCAAAGTAAATTTATATAACTCTTCCATTACATCGACAATACGGTCGTAATAGCTAGATGCTTTCATGCGACCATCTTCCTCAAACTCTAAAAAGGCTTTAGGAATAGAAGACTGATTGGGGATGGTGATCATCCGCATCCAACGTCCTAAAATACGTAATTGATTAACACTGTTAAATGACTGCGACCCGCCACACACCTGCATTAAAGCAAGCGTTTTACCTTGTGTGGCACGAATTGCACCTGCAGCAAGTGGAATCCAGTCAATTTGTGCTTTAAAAATCGAGCTCATCGAACCATGACGTTCTGGGCTACACCAAACCATACCTTCTGCCCACGCCAACAATTCATGCAGCTCTTGAACTTTGGGGTGTGAAGCATCACCATCTTCAGGTAAAGGTAAACCTTTAGGATGGAAAATTTTGACCTCAGCACCAAAGTGCTCCAAAATTCTGCCTGCTTCTTGTACCGCCAAACGACTATAAGAACGCTCACGGTTTGAACCATACATCAATAAAATTCGTGGCGGATGGTTTAACGGCTTTGCCTGCACCTGTTCAAAACTTGGTGTAGGCAATAAATCTAAATCAATATTGGGCAATAACATGCTGCATACTCTTACAACTAAAATGGGCAGTGAATACCCAGGTTTTTATCTTCAACCTCAAAATGAAGAAAATTACTTTGAACTAATGAATGACTCATTTTGATAAAACTTTTTACGCAGCCATAAAGACACACTCACTAAAGCAATCAACACAGGCACTTCAACCAAAGGGCCAATAATCGTGGTAAATGCAACGGGAGAAGCCAAGCCAAACGTTGCAATGGCAACAGCAAGTGCTAATTCAAAATTATTCCCTGCTGCGGTAAAGGAAATGGCGGTCGTCCGTGGATAATCATTGCCCATCCATTTGCTCATAAAGAAGCTAATAAAGAACATGGCAACGAAGTAAATAATCAATGGAATGGAAATGCGTAAAACATCCATCGGCAAGCTCAGTACTTCAGCGCCTTTTAGTGCGAACATCGCCACAATGGTAAATAGCAATGCCAACAGACTAAATGGGCTAATTTTGGGTAAAAAAGACGTTTGATACCAATCTAAGCCTTTGCTTTTCACTAAAATCAAGCGTGTTAAAAAGCCCATCAAAAAAGGAATACCCAAATAGATTAAAACAGCTTGGGTGATTGTCCAAAAACCAACATCAATCACTTGTCCTGCCACGCCAAAATACGGCGGCAAGAAACTCAGAAACAGCCATGCATAAGTACTAAAGAATACAATCTGAAAAATACTGTTAAACGCAACTAATGCAGCCACGTATTGGTTATCACCACAAGCCAAGTTGTTCCAGACCAAGACCATCGCGATACAGCGTGCCAGACCAATTAAAATCAAACCTGTCATATATTCAGGATAGTTTTGCAAGAAAATAATCGCCAAAGCGAACATCAAACACGGAGCAATCAACCAGTTTTGTACCAAAGACAACAACAAGGTTCGGCGGTCTTTAAACACTTCTGGCAAAGCTGCGTAATCGACTTTTGCCAATGGTGGATACATCATCAAAATCAAACCAATCGCAATGGGAAGATTGACTGTTCCCACACTCATTTGATCTAAGCTTGCCGATACTGCAGGAAATACCACGCCAATCGCAACACCTAGCCCCATGGCAATAAAAATCCATAAGGTCAGATTACGATCTAAAAAAGAAAGTTTGGACTGTGCCATGTGCTTACTCGCAATGTGTTGCAATTGTAGGGTTGATGTGCGTCATCGGGCTGACATCTTGCTGCGAAATAATATTTAAAACAGCAAACGCCCATTCGGGTAAATCTGGGTTCAAACGGTAATACACCCACTGCCCCTGACGTTGATCGAGCAAAATAGATAAGTTGCGTAACAACGCCAAATGACGTGATATTTTCGGTTGATTTAACTGCAATTGTTCTGTCAATTCGCACACACAAATATTGTGTTGAGCCATCACCAATTTCAGAATGTCCAGTCGGGTTGGGTCTGACAAACATTTAAAAAAATCAGTTTGATTCATTTTTTATCTGCACTTCAATATTAACTATTGCGAATATACGCATATCCATATATAAATGCAATATTGAAATTTTATCGACCTAAAACGAGTCACTACGCATGAGTAACACTATCAAAATTTTTCATAACCCTGCCTGTGGGACGTCACGCAACACTCTAGAATTAATTCGAAATACAGGACAAGAACCTGAAATTATCGAATATTTAAAAACACCACCTACACAGGCTGAACTTGCTAGCATGATTCAACAAGCAGGTTTAAGTGTCCGCGATGCGATCCGTAAAAATGTTGAACCATACGAACAGTTGCAGCTTGAAGGCAGCTCACACAGCGATACAGAATTAATTGCATTGATGGTCGAGCATCCGATTTTAATTAATCGTCCATTTGTTGTGACCGAGTTGGGTGTAAAACTGTGCCGCCCTTCGGAACTGGTCTTAGATTTACTCAGTCAACCACAACTAAAAAGCTTCAGCAAAGAAGATGGTGAAGTGGTGATTGATGAACAAGGGCAACGAGTGCGTTAAAACGCTTTCATCATTTAAAAATTGATTATAGGTGATCAGTCAGATTGGTATTGAAAGTCCCTACTCTTGCATTCCGTATGGCACAGGATAAAGAACTTTCAATATCAAGATTAGCCCAGCGTTTCAGCACGAGTTTTCTTCTGAATCCCGAGCTATTTACTAGGTTGAATCCTAAATTTAGATTCATACAATAAAGCCATATTTCTGCTATTGCTTTTTGATCATGGTCATTTCCCACGTCACCGAACTTCTTTCTCCTGCTGGTTCTTTAAAAAACATGCGCTATGCATTCGCTTATGGTGCAGATGCAGTCTATGCAGGTCAGCCGCGTTACAGTTTGCGCGTGCGGAATAACGAATTTGATCATGACAATTTGGCAATTGGTATTCAAGAAGCACATAAATTAGGCAAAAAGTTTTATGTGGTGGTGAATATCCAGCCGCATAACAGCAAACTCAAAAACTTTATTCGTGATCTAGAACCTGTAGTTGCTATGCAACCCGATGCGCTGATCATGTCTGACCCAGGTCTGATTATGATGGTGCGTGAAAATTTCCCCGACATGCCTGTACATTTATCGGTACAAGCCAATGCGGTGAACTGGGCAACGGTGAAATTCTGGCAAAATATGGGTTTAACCCGTGTCATTCTTTCGCGTGAATTGTCAATTGAAGAAATAGAAGAAATAAAAAATAAAGTTCCTGGCATGGAAATTGAAGTATTTGTGCATGGTGCGCTGTGCATGGCCTATTCAGGTCGTTGCATGCTTTCAGGCTATATGAATAAACGTGATGCCAACCAAGGCGCATGTACCAATGCCTGCCGTTGGGAATATAAAATTCACGATGCAAAAGAAGATGAAACAGGCGACGTAATTCCTGTCAAAAATCTTTCTGAATCTGCCGATGCAGATGAACAACACATGCAGGCACAGCATCAATTTAACGAGCCTGTGTTATTACAACGTAATGATGAAGATATGTTTGCTGCTGAAGAAGATGAACACGGCACTTACTTTATGAATTCTAAAGATTTGCGTGCAGTGCAACACGTTGACCGTTTAACTAAAATGGGCATCCATTCATTAAAAATTGAAGGTCGCACCAAATCTTATTTCTACTGCGCACGAACTGCACAAATTTACCGTAAAGCCATTGATGATGCGCTTGCAGGCAAACCATTTGACCCTGCATTGATGACTCAATTAGAAGGCTTAGCTAACCGTGGTTATACCGAAGGTTTCTTGCGTCGTCATGTGCACAGCGAATATCAAAACTACGCAACAGGTTCATCAAATTTTGATCATCAACAATTCTGTGGTGAAGTCTTAGAACGCAATGGCGACTACATTAAAATTGATGTAAAAAATCGTTTTGTGGTAGGTGACTCTTTAGAATTGATGACACCACAAGGCAATATCTATTTTACTTTAACTGAAATTAAAGATAAAAAAGGCAATTTGATTGAAGATGCCAAAGGTTCAGGGCATATTGTAGAAATCCCTGTACCTGCAGATGTCGATATGCGTTATGCCCTGCTGATTCGCAACTTGCCAAATTCGACTGCAGATATTTCTGCCTCATCCTTGGCTTATCAAGCCAACTAAGTGGCAATAAACTAAGCGAGTATTGCGATGGCACTCCTGATTACCGACCAATGCATCAATTGTGATATGTGCTTACCCGAATGCCCGAATGAAGCGATTTATGAGGGGGATAAGGTGTATGAAATTGATGTGGCGCGTTGTACAGAATGTGTGGGGTTTTATGACTACCAAACCTGCGTTTCAGTCTGCCCAATTGAATGTATTATTCCGCATCCTGAGCATGTCGAAACCAAAGAGCAACTGCAGGAAAAGTTTAATCAGCTAAATTTATTTGGAATAAATAATAAGGCTAATTAGACTGAAATGAATCCAACTATAGTAAAGCAAACTGGATGTTAAAAATAAAAAAAGAACTGAATTGTTAGCCGACCCAGTTCTTAAAACCAAAAATAGAATAAATAAACTTTTAATACTGTCCGATAACGCAATTTACTGAACATAGCGCCTGAGTATTGGGGAACTCAGGCGCTATCTTTTTAGCGAATACATTTAAGGATGATTCATCCGCGTATTCAGATGTATTCGTTCAGACTTATTGACCTGAACGAATGATGTAATCAAATGCTGAAAGTGATGCTTTCGCGCCTTCACCTGTTGCAATGATGATTTGCTTGTACGGTACAGTTGTACAGTCACCTGCGGCAAATACACCTTTTACATTGGTTTCGTTGCGCTCATTAATCACAATCTCACCACGATTCGTCAACTCTACTTTTGACGCTTTTAAGAAATCCGTATTTGGTAATAAACCAATTTGCACGAAAATTCCTGCAAGCTCAACAGTATGCTCAACATCTGTCGCGCGGTCTTTATATTTCAATGCAGTCACTTGCGCACCATCACCAATCACTTCAGTCGATAATGCATTGGTAATTACAGTGATATTTGGCAAGCTGTTCAATTTGTTTTGCAAGACTTGGTCTGCACGTAATTTAGTATCAAACTCGACCAAAGTCACATGCTCTACAATCCCTGCAAGGTCAATCGCTGCTTCTACACCTGAGTTACCACCACCAATCACTGCAACACGTTTGCCTTTAAATAATGGGCCATCACAGTGTGGGCAGTATGCCACGCCACGGGTACGGTATTCTGCTTCACCTGGTACATTCATTTCTCTCCAACGTGCACCTGTAGATAAGATCACCGTTTTCGATTCAAGTGTTGCACCATTTTCCAAAGTCACTTCGACCAAACCATTGGCAGTTTCATCAGCACCTTTAATGGCAGATACTTTTTGTAGATTCATAATATCTACATCGTATTCACGCACATGCGCTTCCATTTCTGCCGCAAACTTTGGACCTTGTGTTTTTTGGATAGAAGTAAAGTTTTCAATATCCATGGTGTCCATGACCTGACCGCCCATGCGCTCAGCCACAATACCTGTACGAATACCTTTACGCGCTGCATAGATTGCAGATGTATTCCCAGCAGGGCCGCCACCAATTACCAAGACATCAAAAGCTTCTTTGGCATTCAGTTTAGCTGCATCTTTGCTTGCAGCATCTGTATCTAATTTAGCTACAATTTCTTCCAAAGTCATACGACCTTGACCGATGTGGTTGCCATCTTGGAATACGATTGGCACAGCCATAATTTTGCGCTGCTCAACTTCTTCTTGGAAGAATGCACCATCAATCATGGTTGCTGTTGTGCCAGGGTTGTAAATCGCAATGAGGTTCAAAGCTTGTACAACGTCTGGACAGTTGTGGCAGCTCAGCGATACAAACACATCAAAGTGAGATGAAAGATTCAATGCTTTGATTTGCGTTAATACTTCATCCGATACTTTTGGTGCATAGCCAGAAGTTTGCAATAACGCCAAAATTAATGAAGTGAACTCGTGCCCCATTGGTAAACCTGCGAAGAATACGCGCGGTTGCTCACCTACTTTTGCAATCCCAAAACTTGGTACACGTGTATTGTTACCGTCAAAACGTGCTGTAACTTGTGGTGAAAGTGCCGCAATTTCTTCAACCAATTCTTTAATTTTGGCTGATTTATCAGAACCATCTAAAGTCGCCACAAGTTCGATTGGGCTTTCAAGACGTTCTAATAAAGTTTTAAGTTGTGCTGAAGTATTTTGGTCTAACATAGCTAACGTCTCCAAGGGAGTAAATTTATTTGTTAAGGTTATCTTACGAAAAATAGTTACATAGGGGAAACGGTTTATTTTTATATTTATGATCGTTTTTTTGAATGATTGCTAAATTTTTAAAATATAAATTCAGCAACTTTGTTCCAGCATCGAAAATGTAGCTAACGTATTCATATTCCACAATAACATATTTTATGCTTGACTGCTGCAACGATTATTATCCTCTACTTTTATTCCAAATGTTGTTGAATCCGCTGAATACGTTGCTGTAGATGTCGCGATAAAAACCACAGTACCGCAGAGAGGATTAACATAAACACCATCACCACGAAATTCAAATAATAAGCAAGTCTATTTAATTGTTCTGCTTGCTGCACTTGTTTCTGTACGCTTTGCGCCATAGGTGTTAAAGCTTTGCCATAAACTTGCTGTTGGATCGCCCACAATTGTTCAGGTTTAAAGCCATATTGTAAAAATTCCGGATCTTGCTGCTCGGCTTTGACCAAAGTTAATACTTGTGGAATGGCTGCATCTTTATCTGCAGGATGGTGCAATAAAGCTGTTTGCGCCAACAAGTAAGCTTTAACAGGCATGGCCATGTCTGCATTTTGTAAATAACGCGCCAATTCACTTTCTTGAATGTGCTTTTCATAATGCACAATTTTAGCATATACCTGCTGCGTATCATCTTGTC
This sequence comes from Acinetobacter sp. PW68, assembly GCF_020982655.1. Classification (NCBI taxonomy): domain Bacteria; kingdom Pseudomonadati; phylum Pseudomonadota; class Gammaproteobacteria; order Moraxellales; family Moraxellaceae; genus Acinetobacter; species Acinetobacter sp. PW68. The sequence goes on from NZ_JAHZSX010000001.1 coordinate 1,759,687, forward strand.
GGTCATGCTGCACATAACTCAATGCCGACCAGAGTAAGATAAAACTCAGCAACCAAGCTACAAACTTCAAGACAAAGGATTGAAAGCGTACGTAGAAAAAACGAATTTTCCTAAGTAGATGAACTAAAACGAATGCACCCATAAACGACACAGACAGTTTTAAAATCAACCAACCAAACCAGCTCAATAAGCTGAAAAAATAATCAGGTTGCTGCCCTAAATTTGCCAAAGTCGCATCGACACTTGCAGGCATGTGTAATTGCTGAACTTCAGTGCTTAAACCAAAGAAGCTATAAATCACATCTTGCTGAATAAAAAAGCCAATTGCCGATATAAGCACCACCGTCATAGACAGCACAGCCAAAAAACTGAGCTTTTTTTGGCGCTGCTGTAATGCCACAACACCTGTTTTTAGTTGCTGTGGCTGAATGGCATATTCATCAAGTGCGGGCAAATCCGACTCCTTTTCAGGTAAATTTCAGATTAAATGAAGTCATTGTCAAACACGTTTATTCACCAAACTGTTGGCTTGATCCAATCACCAATTGATTTAGATTCTCTTGCAAGGCTCGTAAACGCGTAGTCGCTTCTGCACGTTTTTGCATGCCTTCTTTTTGTACCTGAATCACATCGTTCACAGTTTTAATGAGGGTATTTTGTACGTGTTCAAGGGTTTCAATATCAATCACCGAACGCTGATTGGCTTTGGCAGTATCCACCGAGTTTTGATGCAATAAATCTGCATTACGGCGCAGTAATTCATTGGTGGCATCATCAATACTGTTGGCCAGTTGCACACTGTTTTTCTGCTCATTTAAAGAAATCGCCAAACTAATCTGGTTTTTCCACGCAGGTAAGGTAATGTTTTTAATCGCATAAAATTTATCGACCAACATTAAATTATTGGACTGGATAATCCGAATCATCGGCAAAGTTTGCATGGCAGATTGTTGCAACACCTGCAAATCACTCACCCGCTTTTCTAAATTATTAGCAAGATGATTGAGATCATAAATTTTTTGAGTCGTGGTCTGATCCTGCGGCTGCGCGGAAAATTCAGAAATTTGCTGCTGAATTTCCTGCTGTTTTAACTTACCTGCTGCAATATAAATCCCCAATTGTTTATATTCATCTTGCACACCATGAAACATTTTATCCAGTGTATCTACACGGTTTTTTAAACCATTTTGTGAGCTTTCAATTTCTGTGACCAGACTATCAATTTGCGCTTTGGTGCTGTTAAAGTTTTGATCAAAACTTTGTTTAGCGCCTTTTAACTTATTGAATAAACCACCCAAAAAGCCACTGCTTTTGTTTGGATTTAAAATACTGTTGGTATTTAACTGCTGTGCAACCTGCACCACCTGATTCAGCTTTTGCCCTGTGACATCCAAATCCTTATTTTGCACCAAACCTAAAAGCTCATCGGTATAACTTGACGTTTTAGTGGCGATATTTTTGCCATATTCTGCAACCGAATGATGGCTAAGATCGCTTAATTCTTTACGCGCAGCCAGCACCTCCTGAAAGTCATCAGGCTGTAAGCCAATTTCCTGCAAATTGAGTTGCTGAAATTGTTGCTGAGTCTGTTCATCACTCACTTGCACAGCGACGTTGCGTTGTTCAGAAGTTGTCATATTTCGCCTCTATCTAATCAAAACCATGCCTTATGATTGCGCAGGTTTTTCTAAGGATTTTTTTAATGTCTTAATTAAATGCTCACGACTTTGATCCAGCTTTTCTAGCTGACTGTGTGAGCCACTTTGCTGACTTTGTTTGACATGATATTGCCATGCAGGAATGAGTACCTGCTGCGCTTCTTTAAAGCGATCTAACAAACTAAAAGAGAGTTGCTGTGAAAGTTGCATTTGAGTAATCGCAATATCATTACTACTTTGCAAAGTCTTTAAACTATAAATTTTCTTGGCCAGTCGTTCGCTAAAATTATCCAAAGGATGCTGATTGCGCACAAATCGTGGATATTCCAATAAAAATTCATCGGCAGCTTGAATATATTTCGCCATTTGCTCACGCAAACCAACCAACTGCTGAAAACGTGATTGTGATTTCTGAATTTCAATTTGCAGCTTTTGACTCAAACGGTCTGCTTGCCCTAACAAATGATCTAGGTTTTTATAATATTGCACTTGCCCCGCGCCATATTCCAAATCTATGCCTAGCCACTTTTGTAGTGCATTAAACTTACGTTGCTTTAACACTTTTTTAGATTTGCCAAGCGCCTGAATCAACTGCTCAATGGTCACACTCAATTGCTGGGTTAAATGTGGATCTACCCCATCCAATAAAACTGACTGCGCTTGAATCACCTGATCTGCATAATGATTTAGACGATATTGATCATTCAACAACGGTACTAAATCATTGCGTTGAATCGCCAAAAGCTCAGCACGATCCACCGTAATCTCTTGCAAAGGCAGCAACACTTCAAACTGAGCCATAGACCATCACAACCCTCTTTACATGATTTTATAGTACGTGTTTTTCGGCTAAGGTCATGTAATATTTTGCAATTTTTTATTTCGATCTGCTTAAATGCTTTTTTATAGATTCGCATAACATCAGTCACAAGATGCCTGATTCAAAACACCAGTGCATAAAAAAGCCATGATCAACATGGCTTTCAATGTTCCTAACGCAGGATGATAAACAGATTATAAATAATCGCCTTCACGCTCTGGCTGATACAAAATCTTCTCAATTTTGACTTTCATCATATGACCATCGGGCTGTGGCCATTCAATTTCCTGACCTTCAGCTAAACCTAAAATGGCAGTCCCGACAGGTGCAACCACATTCACCTGCCCTTTCTCACCTTTAAAGTCATGCGGATAAACCAAGGTAATTTCAGTCGGTTCTTTTGCAGGTGCAATGGTAATCAATGCGCGGGCATTCATGCTCACCACATTATTCGGTACATCTTGTGGCGCAACCACTTCAGCACGTGCCAATTCATCTTCTAGATGTTGCATCGTTGGCGTCAATTTAGGTTGATGCTCAAGCATCGTTTCCAAACGGTGCAAATCTTGTTCTGAAATAATAATCTTTGGTCTAATCATTTACTTTTATTCCTGTCATTCCGACAATACTGTCATCATCAGCTTGCCTACAATCATATTCAATACGCTTAAGTTATAACAGAAATTCAGCTTATTGAACGAAAAATCAATTTTTTACATCCATAAAAAAAGCCCCAAATGATGAGAATATAGTAAATTCTATGTAATACTCTGAGTGACTGACTGAAAGTCCTTTGAATACTATATTTCAGAGGACTTTTCACTATTACATACTGTGTAATGGTGTGTGTAAAAATCAGAGGCGCTAATTAAAGTGTCTTGCAGGATCAGAGGCAGTATTATTTTGCTAACCGCTTATAAAGTTATAAGAGCACAACTGAGAACTTAGGCATCATCATACTAGCTGCAACTCATTTCTGGGCAAAAGCCAGTCTCATCAAATCTTTTTCACTTGTATGTTTAGTAACAAAATTTGAGGAACCGCGCAAAACGATTCCTCAAAATACCATAGCTATCTCGGCTCATCTTGAGATTAACGATTGAATCTGCTGGCGAACATCACGGCCTTGCCCGTCTTGTTCAACAGCCATAATGAAAAGACATTTCTCATTGCTTAGTTCTGCCCATTTATCACCGATAGCACGTTTTTCCGCTGAGTCGTCATTAGTTACATAAGCTTCTCCTTTGTACTCGACAACTAGCATGCGACCATCGTTAAGCTCACATACAAAGTCTGGGTAAAACTTGCTATGAGCCAGTGGCAGCCAAAATGAAGCTTGATCTCGGCGTACAAGGTTGCGAATCCAGTGTTTTACTTCTGGTAGGCCGTCTATTGCTATGGCACATTCATATTCCTCCCCTGTAGCTTTTAAATCCTCAATAAGGTTCTGCGGAAAGTAATGCTTCTGGAATTTATAGCGACCAGAATAGTAAGGTGGACGAGATGGGTAGTGGCTCGGCTCGAAGTTGTACATGAACTCATCGGATACACACGCTGTACTTTCAGCACTGAACAAGCACGCTTGATATCCAGCTTGCTGAGCTTGCTTTCGGTATAAACGGATAAGATCTCGTATAGCACGTGCCAATGGAAATTTGTTGCGAACCAAAGCTGTAAGGGACAAGTTAGGATTTTGAAGCAAATTTTTGACTAGACGGCCCAAGAAGCCAACAAGTTGATGCTGTAGGACATCTGGCTGTCTCAGCTCCCTGTCTAGCCATCGAACGAGATCTTGCTCTGTTACGTCAACAAAGCCTTGGTTGAAAGCGATGATTTCCTTTTGATCGGCAACCTTATAAGTGAGAGACTTACCGTCCATGTCAATAGCAAAACTATTGCTAGTCTCGTTCATTACAAAGTTGGTCAACTCTGCTGAGTAGTCGAGCAGATTCCAGCTATGTGCGTGAAGAAAAACTTCTGATTCAACAAGCTCCAACTCGCCTTGTTCCATCATGCACAGATAAGGAAGTGAGCCGAATTTTTCCCCACGTTCTGAAGGTGCCTTCATAGCTTCAATAGCCTGATTATGCACTCGAATATCACGTTCAAAGGCTTCACGCTTTTTACCCGCTTTTACGTGCTTCGTTAGCGCTTTTTGTATGCTTGGTGAAACTTCGCCTGACACTTTGACCACTGCGGTGTCAGTTTGCTCATCACGAGTCATCGTGATCTGCTTCTTCTCTGACTCAGAAAGCTCTGTTAGATCTGGTAAATCTTCAACCTCTACAACAATAGCAGGAGGTGGTGTCGGTTTTACTTGAGTTTGCTCCTGCTCACCACCGAATAGATCCCCTTGACCCCCCGTCGGAGCTTGCTCACGTAAAAATGCTGCGATCTCCATTTCCTCAAAACCCATAGCGATGAGCTTATCCGTCAGCTCTTGAGCTGCTTTTGCAAACTTCGACGTCGCAAGATGCGCATAAGCACGGTTCAAATCTTCAATGGTTCGACGGCGGGCGTAAGGCATACGCAGTACACGGCCAAGTAACTGTTCAGCATCTTTACTAGACGACACTTGCTTCACCGAACAGAATACGTAGGCAAAAGCGCAATCCCAACCTTCTTTCAGGGCTTCGATAGTGATGATGTATTCGACCGGGCAATTTTGTTCGAACAGGTTAATTCCATCTAGCTCTCGCTGGCTACCTGTTGCGACCGCAATCTTATCTTCATCAATGTTAAGCTGATTTATAAGATGATCTCTAAGTAACTCGACAGTCACCTCGCCATTTTTGTTTTCAGCTTGGAACAAGGCTATGGGGCGGATGTAGTCTTCGTCTTTTTGAGCATCCGTCTGAAGTTTGTTACGAGTGATCACAGCATCCTGAACAGCATCTTGCCAATTCTGATGTTCCGTCAAAACAATCGGCAATTTAATCATCTCTTCGGCTTTCAGTTCGGAAGCTGAAACATGAAACAGAACGTTACTACCGTTTGCGCTAGTGGTGTTTGGTGTAGCGGTAAATTCAATGACAGCGGCAGGATGGACTCGTCTCAACGTATCAAAGGTTAAGCTGGTACGAGCATTATGAGCTTCATCCACGATCACAACTGGCCGATATAGGGCCAATAGGTTGGCAAAAGAGAATTTGATATTACCAATTTCACGACTGCTCAAACCGTTCTCTTGTACATCAGCCTCAGAAACCCTCTCCAGCAACGGCAAGGAAGGGTGGTTTGCAGGAATCTTGGCAAAGTGCGGCTCAAAGTTTTCGTGATAAGCGTAAACTTTGCGTCCAGAGGTGTCGGAAACTCTCAAGTTAGCTAAAGTCGATACCACTACAATCGCCTTGCTACCTAAGTCTTGTGGACGTATTTGAGTCACTTCATCAATATCGAGCACCAGAACTTGTCGATTGAAAGCAGCATCAAGCTTTTCACGATAAGGGTGACCTGGTGTTTTCAACGCTTCTACTGTTTGCTCGCGAATCGTGATGCTTGGGACTAGCCATAGAGCAATAGGAGCTTCGGTCTCTAGGTGATGACGTGCAGCAACTTCAATAGCATATGAGCCAAGAACAGTTTTACCACCGCCTGTTGGAATGCGCATACAAAAGTACGGGACTTGCTCGAAACCATAATCACGGTAAGCGTGTGAAGGGAGTTCTTGTTCTTCCAGAGCTAACTTATACGCTTCTTCAACACTGTCACTACTGAGGCAGTGAGAGAGGAAAGATTGCATCACATCAACGGCACGTTGTTGATAACCTTTTAACTTAAACATACTGTGGGTTCCTTATCAATGAGTGCCGACGTCGTATGGGATCTGCTTGAACGTGATGTTCGCTTGTTTCAAGCGAGCCTCACCCAAACGGCTTGATTCACCGTAGATCACGATGCGTTCATGTTTACCGATATCTGGTAAGTTGTTGAGTACTTTGCTTGTTAGTACATTGCCACCTGCTGGTCGGCGATCACCTAAGATACCGTTATAGAGCAAGTAGTATGCGGTATCGTTATGAACACCCAGTAATGGAGTATCGGCTTTGTTACCAAGTGGTGTTTTTGTTTCTAAATACCAGATATGCGACGCCAAGGTTGGAAACTTAATGTCGGTATTGAGGCAGCCATATTCGTCGAATACAGCTTCACCCAGCTTATAGAATCTGAATCCGCCACCACCTTGCCAGTTATTGCTCTCAGACACACCAACCTGTTGTCCATCTACAACCTGCTTTAATCTACTTTGGCAATGTGTTTGTGCGTGTTCACCAATCTCCACGCCAATGAATTTACGCCCCATTTTATGAGCTACGGCAGCAGTAGTTCCTGAGCCAAGAAAAGAGTCTAGAACTAAGTCCCCCTTATTGGTGGCTATATGAAGGATACGTTCTAACAGTCTTTCAGGTTTTGGTGTGTCAAACGCATTTTTTTTGCCAAAGATTGCATGAATTTCTTTTTTGGACTCATCAGTGTGTCCAACTTCATCACTAGGCCACCAAGTCCAGGGGGTTACACCTTCAACCTCTGACAGGTATCTAATGACGTTTGGCTGACTGTCTCCCTTTTTTCCAAAATAAATACGACCTTCTGCCAGCAATTTCTTAAAAGTAGCTTCTGCCAATCCCCAGCAACGTCCTTCTGGTGGGTAATGTACTTTGCCGCTTGGAGCTGTAATTGGATAGAATTGCTCAGCTGTTGCGTGCCCTGCTTGTGCAGTCATTGGTATTCCACGCCAGCGGCCCTTAGGGTCATTGTTGGGGTTTTTATAAACTTTTGCTTGTTCTTCGGTTAGTGGAACTTTATTTCTTAGTTGCTTGAACAGTTGCGGCTTTTTGGCATAAACAAAAATGTACTCATGGACATCCCCAATCGCTTCACGATTTTCTCGCGAATATCGCTTTTGCCATACATTCGAAGCAATGAAGTTACTGCGACCAAAAAGCTCGTCGCAAATTACTTTAAGATAATGAGATTCCCTGTCATCGCAAGAAATCCAAATGGAACCATTATCTGCCAGTAACTCCCATAGCAACTCAAGCCTTGGGTAAATAAGAGTCAACCATAGACTATGTTCCAAATTATCATCGTAGTGCTCAAATGCGCTACCAATGTTATAAGGAGGGTCGATGTAAATGCACTTGATCTTTCCTGCGTAATGAGGAATTAGAGATTTTAATGCCTCTAGGTTATCTCCTTGAATTATTAAATTCTCATTATCTTCGCAGCCATAAGATAGTTCAGGTATTTCTTCCAAGAGCCTGTAAGTGCATTTTTTAGACATTGTTATAGCTTCGTCTTTGTTAAGCCAGTTCAAAATTGGCATCTTAGATCCTCAAATTTTATCTACGTCTAAGCCAGCTTGTTTCAATCGGCTGGTAAGGTTTCTCATTTTGCTAAATTCGGTGCCATTTTAGCATCATTCCCCCACAAGCTTGCTAGGAAGAAGGAACGGCGCGATGTTAGTGATTCGTTTGGTAGCTGAGTTTCCCATGTCGATAGCGCTTTGAATCAAACTTGAATCTCCCATCATCACCAGCTCACTAGTCGGGCGAGTAACCGCCGTGTATAGCAATGATTGGTCAGTCATTCTTGAGGCGTAGCTTGGCAGCATGAGTATGCACTTAGGCCATTGTGATCCCTGTGATTTGTGAATCGTGATTGCGTAGCCGAGGTCGATATTCTCGATGGTGTCGTCTGTTATATCAATGTGATTCCCATCGATATTCATCACTCCATACTCACCCATATGAGGACTATCGTAGACCTCAACGATTTCACCTAAGTCGCCGTTTCGAATATCAGCATCATAGTCGTTTCGTGTGACCATAATACGGTCACCCAATCGAAGCTTCGCTCCGCTATGGGTAACCCAAGGAATCCACCCATAACAAGGGTGCTTATGGTGAAGTTCATTAGGCGCATACTCGTCATACTGTGCTTGAATGAGTTTGTTGATCTCTTCTACACCCAATGGCCCTTTGCGTGTAGGGGTCAGCACAATGCAGTCTGCGGCTTCTTTGGTTTTCTTGTACTCTGAAACGAGGGCTTCATGTGTGGATTCTGGCAAATATCGAGTATCACCTGTTGAACTATTAAGCAGATTGGTATCTAGCTTTCCAGTTCGGATTGAAGTCGCCAGTTGATGGATGCCACTTTGTTCGCCTTGACGCTTAACCTGTGTCAACTCGAAAACAGGCAGTGCGCTGTTCATCGCTGCATGAAAAATGAGACCTCCTCCAACTGGAGGGAGCTGTGATACATCTCCAACCATGACAATACGTGTGGCGTAGGGCAGCAGTCCAACAACCCTGTATGCTGAGACCAGATCAACCATGGAGGCTTCATCGACTACAAGGAGAATATGTTCTTCTACATCTGGCTTCTTCTCGCCAAGTTGGTCGGATATAAACTTGGCAATCGTTTGGGCTGATCGTCCTGTGCTTTCCTCCATGCGCTTTGCAGCTCTTCCTGACAATGCCAGTTGATGAATCGCCATGCCTGATGACAGTTTCTCGTAAACAGCCAACATAGCTAGAAGAATGGTCGTTTTTCCTGTTCCAGCGCCTCCTGAAATGATGGACACCGAAGACTTCACTGCACCTACAACAGCCTCTCGTTGTTCGGAGGTCATATTAAAGGGTAAGGTGCTTTCAAATGATTGGAGCGCTGACTCAATTTTGTCGTTTGTAAGGTCGTTCTCCCACACAGCCAACAATGATCCCGAACCTTGAGGACGTTGATGGCACTTCTCTAAGAAACGACCTACCGTGCGTTCCTGAATCGCTGCGCCGAGGCTCTGAAATCCACCTTCAACTTGTAGGAGTGAACCATGCTTTATCGCTGCGTCTGCAACACCATTAGAATCAAGTTCTAGCCCTTTGCATAATAACTTTGATCGCTCAGAAAGTTCGCATTCAGGTATGACAGTCGAACCCGTTGAAAAACAATATTGGGTAGCGATTTGCTCTGCTATTGCAGATTTTATTCGACTCTTTGTGACATCTAACTTCATGCGCTTGATCAGTTTGAGCGTGTCATCAAAAGACACCCCGAACGCGGTGAGAATTAGAGGGTCATCACTGATGGTTTTTACGGGATCGTCATAAACTCTGGCAAGGGCTTGAGCAAGGGACAGGGGAAGTTTTGAACCTTGAAGCCACTCTAACGCTGCGTAGAAGCTCTCTGACGGCCATTTATCAATGATTGCCTGTGCTGACTGAGTTGATACGCCAGCAACGCTTGTAAGCGCCTCTACGTCCCTCTGACGGACTCTACTGTCAAGGTCGGGATATTGACGTACCAAGCGCTTTGCTTTTACTTCGCCGACCCCTTCGATGTTCGCAGCAATCCATCTTGCCAACAGTTCGCCTGATGGACGAAGGAACTCAGCCTCTTTGACCTTCATGTAGCGCTCAGTAATATCCTGATTGCCCGCTTTGAACCTATGATTCCTCGTACCGCCTGCTACCTTCCAAACAGTGCCTACCTCAGCGGCATCTCTGCATTTCTCAGGAAAAACCAAACATAGCGTAGTCATGCGTCTGATGATCGATCCGTCCTCAGCGATCTCCCATGCTGTGCGGACTCCTTTAGGACGTATTTTAGCGATCTGAACCTTAATCATCGTGGTTGATAACCTGTTTCCAGTAGCACCTCTTTCATCGCTGCATACTTTTCGTTTTCACGCTTGAGTTGGGCATTTTCTGCTTTAAGCTTGACGATCTGATCCATCAGCTTGCTGACTTCTGCATTGGTTGATGCGACACGTTTTTCTGATCGTTCACGAGCGGCTTTTTGAGCCTTAATGTCAGCCTCTTTCTCCCCAAACCATCGAACATCTGCTGCCTCAATCATCTGGCGAATTTTATTATTCGAACCCATTGAGGAACGTGGAATACCTAGCTCATCGAACAGTGCAGAACGATTGATGATTCCACGGCGTTCGTATTCACCGTAGTCACCCGTAGCATCGCGCTCAGCAATCCACTGCTGGACAGCCAGAGCATTGTCTTTGCCCTTCTGAACCCCATTACTCATTGATCTCACCCAAGAGCTTCTTTAGACCCGTCAAAAAGCCGCGAGGCAGGATTTCTTGACCATACTCATCCGTCACCCGTCCATGAGCTGTAGCCTTAAAATCCAGCGCTTCTAGCCATTCATCCGTGCAGACTGATTGAAGAGCTTTAATCTCGTTCTCGGAGCAGATACCTTTCAGTGACGGAAGTAGCTCAACCGTGGATTCAGACTGAGGCGCGGTGTACGTTGTCGGGCGCTTATCAATCACGATCTGCGTCTTGTTTTTGAGCATGTTCACTTCGCTCTTGTAGCGATCACGCTCACGAATTATCTGACCAAAAAGAGCACGGACTGCCGTGTCATCGATGCGCTCTAGCAACTGATAATCCTGCCCCGATTTGCGAGCAGCGACTGAAGGCGGCTTCTTGGTTGTGGTCTGAGCCTTCGCTGCCCAAGCTTCAATCAAATCGCGGTAATGCTTGTTGGCAGTTGCACGAATTGACTGATAACCAACGCCTCTTGCTTCCTCTGAAACACGCCCAATTGTTGTAATTGAAAAGTCGCGCCTACCTAACTCAAAATAGGTTTTGAGCGTCTCGTTCAGCTTATCCAATGATGCTTGCGTTTTTGCAGATTTACCTACTTTCAACGTCTCTAAAACAGCGTTTATATCTATCTGCATCAGACCACCTCCATCAGTGAAATTCGCTTGGCGTTATTATTCGTCAAGGTAAGCGGTTTAATATTGCATAGCTCCTCAAAGCCTGATTCTAGCAAGCGTGCATCCGTTAGGTATTGCTGAGCTTCTATGTAATTGGATGCGATTCTATACCCCTCAAGCTTATCATCGGGGTTCGCAATCATCGCCATTTTTCGCATGATCGCATTACCCGCAATGAGTTGGGTTTGCTCATCCATTTCAAGGAAAATGGGCTGGTAGCCATAGCGTGCCATCATGCGGCTAAGAGCGTTGGTACGCTTCGCGATGGCAGGGGTTTTACGCAGGTCATCGTGCAGGTCGGGATAGAACTCAGCATCGTCACATAGCAGCGACAAGTGCAGCAGTTCAGACTCGGTTTCGATGAACTTCATGCTTACACTGAGGTCGTCACCAGAACCCACCGCAATCAGCTTCTGACCTTCATCATCATCTTCACGCTGATTCTCAATCTGGATGATGCGGTTGATCAGATTGAAGGTTGCGATGTAGTCCTTCGCGTATTCGTCAGCCTCAACTCGCTGCTTATCATAACGGCGCTCAAGGGCTTGCAGTTGCTCAAGTTTGAGGAAGGGGTGACCCTGCTCTTCAGCCATATACAGCTCGTCTTTAAGCGCCTCCAGATCGCCCTCAAGCTCAGTCGCCAGTTTTGCCGCCTGATGCGCTTTGTAGCTGATCTGGTTGAAGTGCGAGTTAAGTGCAGGGAGGTAACTGGCATCGGTGATAAACCAGCGGCAACGTGGGCAGTTTTCGGGGCCATGAGGTACAGGGGCATAAACGCGCATTTTGGAATACTCCGCCGAATCCTTGATAATCGGGCCACCATTCCAGCAGCCGCCCACGGTTGAAAGCTCATCGGAACGCACGGTATTACCGCCGACCAAACAGAGTCCCGTTGCACGCTCTTCCCAACCAATCGGATTGCGATTCGCCAATACTGCCTCGATTGAGTTATGAGTATCCGAATGATAAGCGGCACGTAGTTCGATCTGATTCATCTCAGCATCGACCAGAAAATTCTTAAGTGACGCTTCACCTTTTTCTATGAGTGCTGCGTTGGCTTCTTTCATTTTTTCAGCCATGACTGAAGGCGTGATCTTGTTGTAGTAGATCGTCATAAGAAGGCGTGTATGGCCAGCTAAGAGCTTAGATATGACGGGCAGTGGCAGATCCGTATCCATCGTGTAACAGGTGATCAGCGACACCCTCAAGCTGTGTAGGGGATATTCTGTTGATACCTTACTTGTTTCGTTACCAGCGTAATCCTCTCCGTAATCCTTAACGAAGCGCAGGCGGTCACCGTTCGACATCGTTTGACCACTGGCAAACACATCATCCTCAAGTTTAGATAAGAGGCGATACCAAGGGTTCGATATTTCGTTACCGCTAATGCAAAACTGAGAGTTTGGTGCACGGAACAAGAATGCAAACTCTCCTAATGCCTTTTTTTGCGCTTCGGATTTAGTGTTTCCGAAGTCGTTACGCTTAAGCTCTGTGCCTTTGGCTAGACGATCTATTGGATTGTACTTCTCTTGCCAATTACGAAGTTTTTCCAGCCAATACAGCAGTTCTTCGTGCTCCCACGGGACGGTGTAGCCGCGTTGGATTTCATCTTTATTCTGGTCGGCTGTTTTGTTTGTGGAGATGTACAGACCCGTTGAATAGCTCTCGCTCATCGAGTCGAAAATACGCTTGAACACACCTTTCTGATAAGGGCGTTTAGCGGTGCCGTACTTAAACGCGTGCTTGGTGTTTTCCACCCACTGACCCTGTTCGTAACGCCACGTATCGCCTTCACCAGAGTCCAGAAAACGCACCTGAAACGAGCGCAGCGGCAGGTGAAGTTTGGTAAACATAAACATCGCCATAACAGGCGACCAGATTTCGTGAATCTCTATCGGTTCATAGTTTTTACCGACTTTGCGTGAAACAGTTCGAGTGAGGGAGATACAGTCTGGATCGTCAGGGTCAATCACCTCAGGCGAAACCTCCATCCACGCAAGATTTCCACTTTGAAGGTGTTCAATTGACCAGTGCCAATCGCTGAAATGACGACCTATCCACGGCTTCTGAGTATTGGATTCGGGAGGATAAGGACAGACAATCTGGCGTAACTGCTGGATGTAACGGTAAGGTAGTGGGCTGTGGACGGTTTCAGTATTTGAGCGCGAGCTGGCAATTCTATCAAAAGGGTTCTGATACAGAGGAATAGAAGTTCCATTATCAGCTTCGGCGCACAAATGTGTCTTTAGAATGTAATCCGACAACTCAACAGTGTAAGTAACATACTTGTGATTATCTGAATTTACCCCTTTGGATTTGAGGTAGTTATTAAACTCTTCGCTTGAGACCTTGTGCCCCTGAGGGTGTCCTTGAAACATGGAGACGACATCAACCGCATACGGAGCGTGGGTCGCAAGATAGTTTAAGAAGTGTCTGATACCTTTGAGTTTATGACCAATACCTGCCTGTTCTTGAGCAAGCCATTCAGTCCCATACTGCTGCCACTGTAGCCAGTCTGGCCCTAAATCTTCAGTGATCCAGTTCAGCGTTAGATCGGTGCTATAACCTTTCGCTTTTGATTTCTTAACCATCGTTACTTCTTCCCTAATCGTGGATTCTTGCCCGTGAAATACCCATCGGGGTCTATATCTTCAAAGCCATGTTCTGCCAGTGTTTTCCAGTCAAATGAGTTAGCCAGTTTTGGCGTGTCCGATTCCAGCTTGAGCTGATCAGAAGCGTTGGAAAGGGCATTCGAAACTTGCTGACTGGACGGCATCGTATACGGGTCTTGAGACGCTAGGCTTTTATGATGCAGGCACTTTTTGATAACCAGCGGATCAACCCCTGCGCTAGTCAGTTCACGACCAAAGCGATGTCGATGTCCGTGAGGGTCAAGACCCTCTGCTTTATTGGGCTCTAAGCCGATTCGTCTCAGACCCGCTGCATAGCTCTGGTTAAAGGCATTCTGGGTGTATGGATTACCCAAGTAGCGCGAATCGAAGCTGATAAATGCATACGGGTGATTGCAGGGTACAGCGGCTCGGTAAACCAGATATTCACGCCACAGTTTCATGAACACATAGCGGTATTCGTTAGGGAAAAAGTAACCTTCTAGGTAACTATCCTTGTGGTCTACCATTCTCGACTTCCACCCAAGGCGCTGAGTGCCTAGCATCTCTTGTCGTGGGATTCTTCCGTATTTTTCCTGCAAATAGGCTTTGCGCGTACTCACGCCTTTGCGTGATTTCCAGTTATCAGGAGCCTTACCATCGATCTCGTTGTAGATTCGGACAATCACCGCATCATTGTCATGTGGATCTTCAAAAACGTCAGTCACCCACAGCAACAGAGCCTCACTGGCCCTGAATCCAGCGCCTTGCATCAGTAACAGGATAAGCTTGTCACGCAGAGCAACACGAGGATCGCTAGCGCCACCGACACCATTCAGGTAAAAGTTCTCGAAATGCTTTGCTGGAAAGGCGATAGCATCATCTTCCGTCTTGGCGAGGGGCGTTCTTCCTTTGATGGAGCGCGCCCTTTTGACCGTGGTGTTGAACGACTTGTCCTTGATGTGTCCTAAGAAGTCATTTCTATTTTTGCGGAACCACGCGGCATACTGAATGCGCTCTTCATGCTTGGTGGCAGTTCTGAGCGCGTTAAGCTCTTTGCCCAGTCCCTGATCACTCATCCACTGAGTGAAGCTAGTGAGATGCGATATATGTCGGGAAATGGTGCTTGTCGTTGCTGGAATCCAGTACAGACCTGACGGATCAAGTCCGTCATCGCCAACTGTTCCGCTATATAATCGACGGACGAACACTCTGAATAAATCTTCGGGATCGTTGAACATGGACTTGTTGGCGTCCATGAATTCGATCAGCAAGATAATAGATCGAATGTGCTTGGAAATAGTCGATTGAGAAGTACCGTTCACATGCAAACTCAGCACATAGTCGGCTACTGATTCCAGCACGCCTTCATCAGTCAAAATGACAGGTATTTCTGTGGCGATGCCACTACTGTCCTCGACTATTTTTGCAGTAACTTTGGTCGCTATCATCTCGATTCCTTACACATATTACACACAATATACTATAAGTACTCCTACATTTCAAGCAAAAAATAACCCCCTTTACAGGAGGTTATTATCAAAGTTACACACTTTTAGGTACTATAAAGAACTTGAGGGGCTTTTCTCAAGGCTGTGCTTATTTTGCGTAAACTGGGAATTTCGCGCAAACAGCTTCAACTTTTGCTTTTACAGTATTAATTACAGCTTCGTCACCTTTGCTGTCAAGAATGTCTGCAATCCAACCTGCAAGATCACGTACTTCTGCTTCACCAAAACCACGTGTAGTTACTGCTGGAGTACCAATACGGATACCAGAAGTTACAAATGGAGAACGTGGATCGTTCGGTACAGAGTTTTTGTTTACAGTAATGTGCGCAGCACCTAACCATGCATCTGCATCTTTACCTGTAATATCTTGCTTGATTAAAGAAAGCAAGAACAAGTGGTTTTTCGTACCACCAGATACGACATCATAACCACGTTCGATAAGAACTTCAGCCATCGCTTGCGCATTTTTAACAACTTGTTGTTGATACGCTTTGTATTCAGGCGCCATTGCTTCTTTAAAACAAATTGCTTTTGCTGCAACTGCGTGTACCAATGGACCACCTTGGTTACCAGGGAACACAGCAGATTGTAATTTTTTCTCGATCTCTTCGTTTGCTTTGGCAAGAATTAGACCAGAACGTGGACCACGCAATGTTTTGTGTGTTGTCGTAGTCGTTACGTCAGCAATTTGCACAGGGTTCGGATATACACCAGCAGCCACTAGACCTGCTACGTGTGCCATATCTACAAATAAATAAGCACCAACTTTGTCTGCGATATCACGGAAACGCTGCCAATCCACAATTTGGCTATACGCAGAGAAACCCGCAACAATCATGCGTGGTTTGTGTTCAAGCGCTAAACGCTCAACTTCTTCGTAATCAATTTCGCCAGTTTCTGGGTTTAAACCATATTGGATAGCGTTATATGTTTTACCTGAGAAGCTTACTTTAGCACCGTGAGTCAAGTGACCACCATGTGCCAAGCTCATACCTAACACAGTATCGCCTGGGTTAAGTAAAGCTAAGTAAACTGCAGAGTTTGCTTGTGAACCAGCGTGTGGTTGAACGTTAGCATAATCTGCACCAAAGAGTTCTTTAGCACGGTCAATCGCCAGTTGTTCAATAATATCTACGTATTCGCAACCGCCGTAGTAGCGTTTGCCTGGGTAGCCTTCTGCATATTTATTGGTAAGTTTTGAACCCTGAGCTTCCATTACTGCAGGTGAACAGTAGTTTTCAGAAGCAATTAACTCAATATGAGCTTCTTGGCGCGCATCTTCATTGGTGATCGCTTGAGCTAATTCTGGATCAAATTCGGCAATAGAAATATTGGCAAACATTAGCGAGGTCCTATTAATTTAGGGCTTTTAAGCCGTGCTAAGATTGGCGCGTATTGTAGCATAAAGTTTGTGAACTGAGAGAATGAACTTTTCTCAGTTTTACATAAAAATAGCTCATGCTTCAGATAAAACACGAGCTATTTCAGGTCAAATCAATCTTTATCTTAATTCAATGACTTATTGAATAGGCATTAGTGATTGAACATCTTTGACAATATTCGGAATATTGAGCGCGTAGGCGGTGCCATGATCCCAAGTTGCTTCTGCACGATATTGAATATTCGATTGCTTTGCTGCCGTACCATTCAATAATAAATCTGTTGCATCTTTAGGTACTACCGCATCAGCCCCACCTTGGTAAATAATAACTGGCTGAATAACTTTGACTTGTAATGGTTGCGAATCTTTCGATAAAAATTGACTTACATCTGGCAAGCTTAAGAAATTTGGTTGCGTCCGCGGATATCCATCGATACTCCACTCATTTCCTGCAGCATATTGCCCCATTGCTGCCCCTAGTGTTACACCTAAAACATCTGAACATTCCGTGTCTGCAAGTGCTGCAATCCCATCAGTTGGAGATTTAAATACTTGCTGATAACTTAGACTAGGATTTTTATTTCTTAGCCCCGCCGTAATCAATGCGGTATAAGTATCCAACATAGCTAAGGTATTAATTTTATCTTCTACATTTGTTAATTGAGCTGCTCTCTGTTCTCCCACAGTCAAAATTGCAGCTAAATTAGAAGCAGGAGCGATCGCAATCGTACCTTTATAATCCAACTGAGCACGTGATGCATACTGCGCAGCCCCTAATGCAGCATGTCCACCTTGTGAATGACCCACAGTTACCCATTGTTTAGCGGCTTGATTACCCAAATAATTACGCGCTGCAACCACTGCATCTGTAATTGAAAATGCAGCGCTCTGCAAGTTTAAGAAAGGATGAGCTTCATTTGAACTTGGCTCACCTAAACCCTCATAATCTGGTGCGACTACCACATAACCTGCAGCTAACAGCTTTTTAATCATGTCTTCAACATGTAGATTTAATGCTGTTTTACTTGGAGCACACTTATCTGCTACACCTGTTGTACCATGCGCCCAAACCACAATAGGCCAACCTGTGATTGGTGGCGTTGTTTTAGGTGTAAATAACAAAGAAGTCGCTTGTACTTCACTTCCATTTACGCCTAACATCCTATAGGTCATTTTGACACTTTGCCCCGCCACAGTTGTCATATTGGACAATCCATAGTTTTCAGGCGTCACGACTAATGGCTGACTAATATTATATTTCGGAATACCATCATCAATTACTACAACGCTAGTATCGTCATGATCATCATTACATGCCGTTAACAACAAACTGCTACTGACCAAAGCCACACTTAACCATATTTTTTTCATTTGCTTACCCTTGTCTTCATATTCTTATTGATTGCATCCTTCGCAATCTTTATTTGTACGCTTTTTTATAGCATCAGGCAAGACTATACAAATTAATATGCAACTGTATTTTATTTAAAATTAAACACTTACTTTAAAAAACCGGTCAATCGATCACATATAGAGTAGTTTATAAAATTTCGCTCTGTACACGACAAATTTCACAGAACCCTTATCCTATCAGGATTCTGCTTTCTTAAAATTGCCAAAATTTCCTTAAACTCTTCTTTTTTCCCAAAACCAATTAAACGCTGAATCGCCATTTGAACATAGTCTAAACCATAGCGAAATAAACTCATTGAGAGTCGTCCATGCTTCTTTATTTTTATCGCTTTTTTTTGATCATGTTGCCATTCACCCGTTAAGTAACACCAACAGAAGCTTATAGCTAACACCGCAATCAATTTTTTCACTCGTCTAGGGTCTGTCAAGCGCGTATTTTCAAGATTAAACCCGCGTCCTTTGAGACAACTGAATAAGGTTTCAATTTCCCAGCGTAATGCATAATCCTGAATAGCATTGGCATTAAACTGAGGAGAAACGACGAGTAAAAGCTCTCCATTTTCTAACTGTAGTGCACTTATATATAGTTTCACCCGACCAACCAAAATCCGTCGTTTACGACATTCAATTTGACCAACTTTAAGATGGCGAAATAAATCACTAATTTTATGATTCTTTCCTAAATGATTGGTGACAATGAAGTTTTTTTAACACGAATGCAGAAGTTGATGTCTTGTTCAATTAACCATGTAAACCACTGCTCACCGATAAACTCTCTGTCTGCGAACACATTCACAATACGGTCTTTACCAAAAATGGCTATAAAGCGTTGAATCAAAGCAATACGCTCTTTCGTATCTGAATTTCCACGTTTATTAAGCAATGTCCAAAGGATAGGTATCGCTATTCCACGATAAACGATTGCGAGCATCAGGATATTAATATTTCGTTTTCCCCATTTCCAATTGGTTCTATCTAAAGTCAGTTGCACTTGGTCGAATGAAAACATATTGAAAATCAACTGAGAAATTTGACGATAATCAAAATACTGACCTGCAAAGAAGCGCTGCATACGTCGATAAAATGATTGTGGTAAGCACTTGATGGGCAAGGCTTTAGATGCAGAAGAAAGATTACATGTTTGCTTTAAAATAATCACAAGCATGATGAGCGCAAAGCACTTTAAATGTGACTTGTTCCATTTTAGAGATTTGTTTAAGATAAGATATAACTCATTGAGATGTGTCATAGTATTCGTCGTTAGAAAACAATTATTGTGACATTATTTCAATGAGTTATCTATTTTTGTCGTGTACAGAGAAAATTTCGATTCAATTTGTCATACGCAACCGCTAATGTTAGATTGCATTTGTATTGAATGACGCAAGCGAATTAGGACATGCAGGCTATTATTCTCGACACTGAAACCCATACTTTAAATGGACAACCTATTGAGATTGCTTACGCCCCCATACAAATTCAAGATGGCAAAATTAGTCTGGATAAAAGTCAAATTTTCGATCAGTTATATCAGGTCGATGAGCCTATTTCATTCGCAGCAATGGCGGTACATCATATTTTAGAGTCTGACTTAATTGATCAACCACATTACAGTAGTTTTGAATTACCTGCCCAAACCAACTATATCATTGGGCATAATATTGATTACGATATTCGCGCTCTAGATAAATGTGGTGTAGATACCTCTAAAATTAAAGCCATTTGTACTTTGGCACTTGCCCGTCGCGTATGGCCGAATGCAGAAGCACACAATATTTCAGCTTTAATTTATATGATTACCAAAGGCAGCGAAAAAGCGCGTGACATGATTAAAAAAGCGCATCGTGCCGATATGGATATTATTTTAACGGCCAATATTTTGATGCACGAAGTTCATCAACTACAAATTCAAAGTATTGAAGAACTCTATATCGCCTCAGAGGAAGCACGTATTCCACACATTATCAATTTTGGCAAACATCGTGGTACTGCAATTGCTAACCTTCCTACCGATTATGTGCAATGGTTATTAAGACAAGAAGATTTAGATCCTTACTTACGCAAGGCGCTCGAAAATACCAGTATTTTGACTTTATAAATATTTCAAGTGAATCATCCACTTTTTACTTGTCATAATTTATTCATCTTAATGTAATTTTCAAAGTCTATGCTTTGCCTTAATTTATTGAGGGAAATAAATTAAGGCTCATGTTTAATTATCAAAAAACTCAACTCGGTCTAGATGCATTACAACAACGCACACGTGATTTAAATGCACGTCAACGTCGTTTATTGGTACTGATTGGTACTGAAGATTTTGATTTACTCGGAGATCAATTCAAGCAACGTCTTGCACCACCTGAATTGATTGAACAGCTATTAGATATGCAATTGATTGCGCCTGCTACGCTTGAGCAAGACAGATTGCAACAACAAGAGCAAGTACCAACACCGAACCCTTTACACACAGAAATTCATAGCCAACTTGCAAGCAGCATCCCTCAAGCACATGCAGAAAGTTTGGCAGAACCAATCCGCACTCAACATCTTCAAGTAAATTCAGTTCCTGCATATTTAGAAGCACGTGTTGCAGCTGCTATCAATACTACAGAACAGGCCGCTGAACAACCTGAACCACAAGCAGAAACACAGCCTGAAATTTCAGCTTTGAGTTTTGAAGATGTAAAATTTCTCATGATGGATACTTTACAACGTCATTGTGGATTAATGGCAAAACAACTGATTCAGCGAATTGTACAAGCGCAGGATATTCGCAGCTTAAAACTCTGCCAAATGCAATGGATTACCTCTTTGCAAGAAACACGTTTGCCACCGAAAGCACTCAATCAGATTTTGCAGCAAATCAACCACTCTCTGCAAAAGCTTAATCCGACTTAAAGCTTAGATTTTTGTACTTAGTTTTAAGTCTTTTTAACAATTAAAACTATGCTTAGGGATATGCATTAATTTATTTTTATTATTTTTCAACATCTTAAGAACACATGTAAATCTTAGATTCATTATCCCTATAAAAACTAAGACTTTAGCGGCATAGCCCCGACTCATAAAAATCAACGATATAGTATTTTCTAGAATTGTTGAGGCACAAGGTTATGATGAGTCATGCATTTTTTAGCGTTTGATGCTTATGACAATCCAATGCAACTCGGTAAAGTTGGCAATTGGGTGATTACCTTTTTAAGCCCAAAAGATCAGTAAAGCCAAATACAGCTGGCGATTACCAATCTATTACTACGTCAAATTTCGGCACATTTACAACCGCGATGCTTGGTAATTCAACAAAGTACAGATGTCCTGCTCTGGTAAATCTTGCAGATTGAATGTTTTGATAGTCAAACCAAACAAGAGTTGAGTTTTGAGCCTGATAATAAATTGGGCACGCCGTCATTCAAAACTATCCAAGAATTTGATAAATACGATGTAAATATCCTACATGTAAAAGATCAGGCGGTTAAATGTGACATGTTCTGAGCTTGATGAGCACTTTACTTGCATCTACTTAAAAATTTGTGCACAAAAAAGCTCATCGAAATGAGCTTTTCTAAAAATCAAGTGGTCTCACAAATAATTACTCCAACACACGGAAAATACTATCAGACTCTCGGCTTTCAAACAAAAGTTCGATGCTTGGTAAAATTACTTCACCTTCCACAATAATGTGTTCAATTTTGTGAAATAGTGCCAAACCCGCTGCCAATGAAGTTTCTGGGATATTACGTAGCAATGCTTTTGCTTCGTAAATATGGCTAAACTGGTCTTTAACTTTAATATCGATGATTTGCGTCATTGTTGTTCCTTTTTTCTTGACGGAAGTTTTTTATACCATAGCTTATAAATTTTTTAAAAAAGTGAGTTGTTAGATTGTTTGACAATGTAGTATTTTTTAAACTAAATTTTAATTATTTAATAAATTCAACCACATATTTTTTAAAATTTTATTTACAACTTACAAAATCACAGTAAAGTTGCTTGTTTTTTATTCTAGCACAGAAAAAACTCGCATTGCTGCGAGTTTTTTTATGTTGGAAGGCTAGTGCTGATTTTATTGTTTGAACAAAAGTTGCAAACTCAACGAGCTGTCATTGATCCGTCCAACTGCATCGTAGCGTCAATTACATTGAATGACCTACTGTAATTTCAATATAGTGAAACTTATTTTTTACTGCAATAGCCCACTACATTTCAACACATTCACACAGCAAAATTTCAATTGATTTAATTTTCAGTTGCGGCATAATTTTATGCGGCTAAAAGCTCCAGCTTTACGATTAGCTTCTGTGCGAATCAAAAATAAATTAAAAAAACAATACGCAGCTGATTACTCAATTAATTCAATTTCATAATTAACATCTTGCAGCATATCTTTATTGTATAGCTTTACCATTGCTGTAGCTTCAGCAAAATCATAAAACAAACCTGCTCCCCTTCTGCCACGGCTTTACAACGAAATTCCGTGGTGCCAATTTCTGATGTGGAAAAAGTTGAATGATATAGCCCAGGAAGTTGCTCTCAGATTTTCAGTTTTAAAATAGGTGAGTATTATATGACTTTGTTGCACTATGATTTGAAATACAAAGCGCCTTGCACTAAGGTTCTCTCCTAAGCATCGGATGACATGTACCATAGTTTCAACCGAACTGTGCAGATGATAGCCTGACCTATTTTCCATAGCGTCATACCTGAGATACCGTCTTGGCAGCTAATCAGGTTTAGAGATTATTCGATTAATAAATAATGTATTTAAAAGGCAGTCTGATGTTTTAAAATGCCATAACTCAGATGTATAAGCTTGCGCTTTGCAGCACCTAAAAGTGTGTGATTCAGAGACATCATTTTCAATATAATGGGTGTTTATGAATAGAGAAGTTCAACTAAGATTCGTATGGGTTAAATTATTTGAAGAGACCAATGATGCTGGCCTAGTTTGTCGGAGATGTGGCATTTCTAGACCAACGTTGCGCAAGTGGTGGAAAAGATATTCTTAACAAGGTATTGATGGATTAAGTAGTCAGAGTAAACGTCCTTTAAATCGCCAAATATTAAAATCGATGCTGAGCAAGAAGCTTTAATATTAGAAATGCGCTCGGCTAGAAATCTTGGTGCTCTAGGTTTGCAAACAGAATTGATGAGGCTGCACAGAATCTCGTTGTCCTAAGCGACTATCCATCTAGTGATCCTAGCCAAAATAATGGACAGCACGTCCCTCTAAAGATAACGTAACTTTAATCTTTGGAGATTCAAGAAATGGCTAAACGTTTTAGTCCCGAATTTAAACAGCAAGCGATTGATTATGCACTTTCAAACTCCCACGAAGCTATAGCTGCAATCGCCCAGAAATTAGGTGTGGGTTATTCAACCTTAGACAAATGGATTCGTGAAGCCAATCCTGTGGGTTCAAGCAAACGTCAACTTTCACCAGAACAACAGCGGATCTTGGAATTAGAGAAAGAAGTCAAACAGCTCAAGGAAGCCAATGACATCTTAAAAAAAGCGCATGTGTACTTTCTAACAGATCATGCCAAGAAAAGTACACGGTAATTCAAGATCTAGATATGAATGAAGTCACCGTATCTTCTGCCTGTAAATACCTAGGTGTCAGCACTTCAGGCTATTATGCCTGGCAAAAACGTCAAGCCAATCCAGCACAGAAATATAATGACTTAAAAGCCGTATATTGGCAGCATCATGCACGATTGGGGGCACCTTCATTAGTACATGACATGCATGAATTAGATTACAACATGAGCGAACGTACTATTGGAAGGATGCTAAAAAAGCTTGGTTTACGTAGCAGGATTGCACGTAAATACAAGCATACGACTGATTCAAACCATCGTTTGCCTACAGCACCCAACTTGTTGGATCGTCAATTTACGGTCAATGAACCCAATAAGATCTGGACAACGGATATTACCTATATCCGTACTAAGCAAGGTTGGCTGTATTTGTGTGTGATGCGTTTCATTATGCAATGGCTCGTCAGGGGTATCCAATGGGTGTCATGGTGCATTCGGACCAAGGCTCACAGTACTGTAGTCGTGATTTTAGGACGCTATTATTGACGAATAACTGCGTTCAAAGTATGTCACACAGTCTTGCGCAGTATACTGCTCATGTTGGGATAATGCAGTGACCGAAAGCTTCTTTCATACATTGAAAGGTCATGTGGTCCATGGCAGTGTGTTTGCCACTCGAAAAGAAGCGAATACTGTCTTGTTTGACTATATTGAGATTTATTACAATCGGGTCAGAAGGCATTCCGCAAACGGCTGGTTAAGCCCAGAAGCCTTTGAACAGAAATATTTTAAGAATTTAGAGGGATTTGTTGTCCACGATACTGTCTAGGATCAAGAATCGGATGAAAAAATTAACGGCTATTTCGATTTATTGGAAAATCCAGATACTTCACAAAAAGTACGCAAACAGTTCCTTTGCAAAGACTGGCCTGATATCTATTACAAGCAGTACGTCCCTGCTTTAAAGCAACTTTCACCAGAATATACCGATGAAGAATTAAGTCAGGCACTCGATAGAGCCGTGGACTACTACAAAGAAAAGTATGTGATTGACTGCAATCAGTAAAGTAAAGCTCGTGCCATATCTAGTTACTACTGTCTAATTAAGGTCAATCGCAATCCTCACCTGTTATAACGAAGTAGCGCAAAACAAACTCATCAATGCCTATCGATGGGTTCTTTTTGTGTAATAACTCTGTAACAGTGGATTTAAACGTAGTTTTATACCATTTATTATATTTACTCTAATGTTTAGAAGACAAAAAGGAAAATAAAATGAAATACGTGTTAGGTGCAACTCTTATAGCTCTAGCGATCACTGGCTGTACTTCGACTCCAAATAAAGAAGTAACGCGCGAAAACGTGATACGCAATGCCCCTGAAAACACACAAGTTATCAGTTTTGTAGGCCCTAATGATTTAAAACTTTACCTAAAATCATCTGACCTATTTGAAACTGCACAAATGATTGATGGATCGGGTGAAGTTTATCATCTTAAACGCGCTGTTTCTGGTAGTGGAGTTCGCTTAGCGAATGATGATGGTGTTTCTATTCACTTCAAAGGCGGTGAAGGTATTGTCGAGTTTGAAAAAGACAAGCCGATCAGTATTACTGAAGTAAAAAAATAAAGTATCTAGTGAAAATCAACCGGTAATCCCCCCTAAAAATAATTGAGTTTAAAAGTAGAAAATCGAATAACCTTGATTTAAGGAGATTTTCTATGAAAACATCTAAGTATTCAGACAGCTTGATCATGAGTATCTTGAAGCAAGCTGAAGCAGGAACACCCATACCGAACTTGTGCCGCGAACATGGTATGAGCTCTGCTACATTCTATAAGTGGAAGTCCAAATATGGCGGCATGGATCTTTCAATGATGACTCGGCTTAAAGAACTTGAGGCTGAAAATGCCCGTTTAAAACGCATGTATGCTGATGAGCGGCTAAAGTCAGACATCTTGCAAGATGCACTTTTAAAAAAGTTTTAAGGCCTGTTCAGCGAAAGTCACTTGCTCAGCAAGCTACTGAGCAATTTAAGATTTCAATCAGCATGGCCTGCTTAATTTTTAAAGTCAGTCAAACGTGTTATCGCTATAAAGCTCGTTTGGATCAGGAGAATATTCAAATCGCAGATTGGCTGATTAAACTGACCAATGAACATAAGACTTGGGGCTTCAAACTCTGCTTTTTGTATCTGCGTAATATCAAAAACTATCAGTGGAATCATAAACGTGTCTATCGCATTTATAAGGAGCTTGAGCTTAATTTAAGAATCAAGCCTAATAAGCGGATTAAACGAGAACAGCCAGAACCCCTTGCAGTACCGACAGCTAAGAATGAATCATGGTCAATGGACTTTATGCATGATCAACTCAGTGATGGACGTAGTTATCGTGTTCACAACGTGATTGATGACTATAATCGCGAGTCATTGGATATATTGATTGACTTTTCATTGCCAGCAGAACGTGTACTGAGAGGACTTGATCAGCTCATTGAATGGCGAGGCAAACCTAAACGCATTAGAACCGACAATGGCCCAGAGTATATAAGTGAGCTGATGGAAAAGTGGTGTGATCAGCATGGTATTGAGCATGTATTTACTCAACCAGGCAATCCACAGCAAAATGCATATGTTGAGCGATTTAATCGTACAGTACGTTATGAGTGTCTAAATCAATATTTATTTCGAGATCTGAGCGAGGTGCAGGACTATACAACTGACTGGCAGTACTTTTATAATCATGAACGACCTCATATGTCAGTAAATGGTTGTCCACCTATTTTTAAACAATAACAAGGCTTTAGATTTTCTACCCATTAATTCAATTAAAAATGGGGGTATTACCAACCCACCCCAGCGGTGGGTTTTCTTTTGCCTATTACCGCTTATAGTTTAAAATCTAATAACAATAAAACTTTGACCATACAAAAAATCCTCCTGACCAGCTTACTTTTCACTATCACTCTTAACGGTTCCAAAAGGAACCTGAATATTAGAGGCATCATCTACGGCGCATCATGATTCAAAAATGATTGAATAATTTAAGGCTGCTGATGAAAAGATGAGTAATTTTCTAGATCAATTAGATAGTCCGAACAGATCAATAGAAATCAGTAAGAAAATTATCTGCAAAGACTACCCTGAATACGCAAAAGAATATGTTCCTGTCTTTCTAAAAAATTAATCAAAATATGGGCAATGTAGCACCACTATGTTCTATTAATTCCTGGCTGCCTTCAATTTCCATTTCAAAGCCATTCCACTCATAACCCATCTTAAAAAACAGTTCTTGAGCTTTATCAAATTCTTTATTTGTTGGAGTAGCTGTACATAATCTTTGCATCATCCTTATTTCAATTCTTATTAATAGAAGACTTAAACCAATTTTTATATAAAATCAGTGCAATTGTAGAAATATCAACATAATAGAAAAAAATTTCGGGAATCTTGAAATATTAGCTTACAAAGTGGTGAAATTAATTATGAGTACACAAATGAGTACACAAGACATAATTTTTACTTATATTGTTCTTTAAAATCAGATATTTAACATATTAATATGGTGCGCTCAGCGGGACTCGAACCCACGCCACAGGCTTCGGAGACCTGTACTCTATCCAGTTGAGCTATGAGCGCGCGCTGCACATCATAACAAAAAATTGCTGAAGGTAAAGCAACTATATGTATGTTACGTATTTTTATGCTTATGCTTTAAACAATGTTCCAAACTTGGAACAAAGAATTCCATGTAACTTACTTGGTTTATTGATACGGATCGCTCACAATAGTAGCTCTATTCCTCAAGTGAGAATTTCATGACTGATGCATTGACGTTAAGAGACGTGTCAAAGACCTATCGAAATGGTTTCCAAGCACTGAAAGGAATTAATTTAACCGTTCCTGAAGGTGAGTTTTATGCCCTACTTGGACCTAATGGTGCAGGTAAATCTACAACCATTAGCATCATCAGTTCTCTCACAAAAAAAACGGCAGGTACTGTCGAAATTTTTGGGCATAATCTAGATACCCAACCATCCCAAGCCAAGCAATGCTTAGGAGTAGTACCGCAAGAATTTAACTTTGGTCAGTTTGAAAAGACCTTTGATATTTTGGTCACACAAGCAGGATATTACGGTATTTCAAAAAAAGTTGCCGAACAACGTGCCGAAGAATATTTAGAAAAACTGGGTTTATGGGATAAACGTGCCACTCAAGCGCGAATGCTGTCTGGCGGTATGAAACGTCGTTTAATGATTGCACGTGCCATGATGCACGAGCCGAAACTGCTTATTTTGGATGAACCCACTGCAGGTGTAGATATTGAGCTGCGTCGTTCAATGTGGGATTTTTTAACAGAGATGAATGATAAAGGCACCTCAATCATTCTCACTACCCACTATTTAGAAGAAGCCGAAATGTTGTGTCGTCGTATCGCGATTATTGATCGTGGAGTGATTAAAGAAGACACTTCCATGAAAAACTTCTTAAACCAGTTAAGTGAAGAATCTTTTATTTTCGATTTAGCTGAACCGATTCAACCCATTCATTTAGATATTATTGGTGTACGTTTCAACCTAATTGATGCAGTGACCCTAGAAGTCACCATGGATAAAGCTCATACCTTAAATGATTTATTCCAACTTTTAGAAGCGCAAGGCATTCGCGTGCGCAGTATGCGCAATAAGTCCAACCGTCTAGAAGAGTTATTTGTCAAAATGGTCGAAAAGAATTTAGATGGAGCTGCGCAATGAATTTTACCCAACTGCGGATTGCACTCTATACCATAGTGCATAAAGAAATTCGTCGTTTTATGCGCATTTGGCCACAAACCTTGTTACCACCTGCTATCACCATGAGTTTGTACTTCGTGATTTTTGGTAATTTGGTCGGTTCGCGTATTGGTGAAATGGGCGGCTTTAGCTATATGCAATTTATTGTGCCCGGCTTAATTATGATGGCAGTCATTACCAACAGCTATGCCAACGTATCTTCAAGTTTTTTTAGTGCAAAATTCCAGAAAAGCATTGAAGAACTAATCATGAGCCCTGTACCTTTGCATGCCATTTTATGGGGCTATGTTTTGGGTGGTGTTAGTCGTGGCGTATTGGTCGGTATTATTGTCACCACCATGAGTCTATTCTTTACCGACCTTTATATTACCAATTGGTTTGTTACCATTTATACCGTATTAATTACGTCCTTTTTATTTTCATTAGGCGGTTTTATTAATGCTGTTTATGCCAAATCATTTGATGATATTTCTATTATTCCAACTTTTGTACTGACTCCACTGACTTATTTAGGTGGTGTATTCTATGCCATTAGTGCCTTAAGCCCTTTTTGGCAAAATCTCTCTTTAATTAACCCTGTGGTGTATATGGTTAATGCTTTCCGTTACGGCATTTTAGGACATAGTGATGTCAACGTGACGATTTCATTATCTGTGATTACACTATGCTGCGCAGTGCTTTATGGTATTGCCTATCATTTACTTTCTCGTGGTTCAGGAATGCGTGAATAATGAGTGTTGAACAATCTCTCCTTGGTAAAGACACCAATTATCCTACAGAATATCAACCCGATATTTTATTCCCTATTTCACGTGCTGCTGCACGTGAAAAATATGCAGATGTTGAGGGAATCCAACTCGGGCAAGACTGGTGGCACGTTTTTGAAATTTCGTGGTTGAATGCCGCAGGTGTTCCACAGGTTGCGATTGGTCGGATTACGCTACCTGCTTCATCACCTAACCTGATCGAATCAAAATCATTAAAGCTCTACTTTAATAGTATGAACTTTACTCGCTTTCAGTCTGAAGCCAATTTCATTGAAACTGTTGAGCATGATTTAACGGCTGCAGCACAAGCACCTGTTACGCTAACTTTATTTAAGGTTGATGATTTGGCAATTAGCCAACCTGAAGGTATTTGTATTGATCAGCTCACGCCTGAGCGTTTAGAGCAGCATCCTGACCCAAGTTTATTGCAATTCGATTTAGAACAAGCGGAAGATATAGAGGTACAACTTTTCTCACATTTATTACGCAGCAATTGTCCTGTCACAGGACAACCTGACTGGGGCACGGTTTTTATCCGTTATCAAGGCAAAAAACCTTGTTATCGCAGTATTTTGGCTTATATTATTTCTTATCGTCAGCATAATGGTTTCCATGAACAATGTGTGGAACAGATGTTTGCAGACATCTGGCAAAAATTCGCACCAGAAAAACTGATGGTATATGCAACCTATACACGTCGTGGTGGTTTAGACATTAACCCTTGCCGTGTATCGGACTTAACATGGATGCCTCGCCCTATTCGTTTAGCGCGACAATAACAACATTGAGGTTGAACAATGCCATTTTTTGGATTCATTCCATCTGCAGAATTATTAAATACGATTGAAACTGCACAACAGAAAAAAAATTCAAGTGAGCCGCTGTACCCACTGCGCGACAAAACCGCATTAATGATTAATGAAGAAATTATTGATGCCATTTTAACCGAGTTGGTGCGTCGTTTTCCTGCTAGCGATAAACGCGACACAGCTGAAAAACTTGCAGGTTATGTCAAATCTACTGTTGCTGTATTACTGAAACAATTATTAAGCAAAGCGCCAAATGATGTCGTGAAACAATCGATTGAATTTTCTGAGCGCAGTAGCTTTAAAGATGCAGCAGGCAATGCACGTGTAGGTGAAACGCTCGATGCAAGTTTAGTGACCAACCTGAAACACAACTATGCCGAAATTCAAGCAGGCAATGAAGTGAACAAAGCTGCTTTAACCGAACTATATAAACAGTTTGCAGAAGCGACGGTACGCCACTTTATGAGCGACTTTAACAAAACCCTCGATTTGGGCATGATTAAGCGTAAAGCAGCAGATATTGGCGCAGCAGCGGTAATTAAAGCTGTCCATATTGCGGTGGATAAAATCATCCCAAATTTAACCAAAGAGGAACTCTTGGTTTTAGCGGAATATCACGACACATTATTCCATCATTAATATCAGTAAGTTGAGCTGCTGATCAGTTTTAAGCCCTTTTTTGCATATTATGTGCGAAATAGCGAGAATCGCACTTGCTATACGCTTCTTACACAGCACAAACTGAAGATGCAGCATTCCTAAAAGATGTAACCAACCTACCCAATGCCTGATTTCGATCAGGCATTTTATATGCAGTTGAAGATTGTGATATGGCTGCAACTTTTACACAATAAAGAATAACTTTTTGCACCTAAATTGAATTTTGTTACAAATCCTGCGCGCTTTTTACACATTCTTTGTCTATTTTTGTATAAGTTTTTGCAAGCCAGTCACGCATGAATGCTATCTTAGTCGCTTGCTTCGCTTTCGCAGTTTGGCCCCAATAGCGGCTTATTCTTCATATATAAAGCAACTTATTTACTGCATATAAATAAGTTGTGTAAATCATCAATTTGGAATTTACCCCAACATGTTCAATCTTGATTTTTATAACAAATTAAAACGTCTTTCTTTACTCATTGGTGCATTTTCTATTACCAGTTTTTGTCAGGCCAATGATTTCCAAAATCATCCGTCTTATGCCAGTTTTAAACAAAAAACCATGCAGACCTATGGCTTAAGTGCAGCACAAGTTGATTGGGCGATGGAAGGCTCTAAAAACTTACCGAATATCATCAATATCATGAACCGCCCAGGCGAAAGTAAGCCATGGTACGACTATAAAACCAATTTTCTTGCAGAAAGCACTATTCAACGTGGTGTGCGCTTTAAACAACAATATGCAGACACCCTCAATCGTGCTGAACAGCAATTTGGTGTACCGCAATCCATTATTTTAGGCATTTTAGGTGTAGAAACAGGCTTTGGAAGCAATAAAGGCTCTTTTGTAACCCGTGATGCCCTTGCCACCTTAGGCTTTGGTTATGAACGTCGTGCAGAATACTTTAAAGATGAACTCGCGGCACTGATCGCATGGTCATATAAAGATGGTGTGCCAACTTCTTCAATTGTTGGTTCTTATGCAGGCGCTGTTGGTTATCCGCAGTTTATGCCTAGCAATATTCCAAAATTTGGGGTCGATTATGACGGGAACGGACATATTGACCTACGTAACTCGGCAGTCGATGCCGTTGGCTCTATTGCGAATTATTTGGCGCAACATGGGTGGCAGCGTAATCAACCCATTGCATTTGCTGCTCGATATACAGGTAACAATCCTGACAACGTCATTGCCAAAGATTTAACCCTGCCAACGCCTTATGGGGTTTTAAAATCGCAAGGGGTGATGCCAATGAATCCCATTGTGCAAATAGATGACCTTGACTTGGTCAATGTCATTCAATTACAAGAAAATTATGGTCATATCTACTATATAACCTATCCAAATTTTCAGGTGATTACGACTTATAACCGTAGCCGTATGTATGCGACTGCACTGTGGTTATTGGGCACTGAAATTGCGAGTCGCTAAGCAAAAAATTAAGTGAAGAACACGAAAGTCAAGAAATATTTCCAACAATTTGATCACAAAACCAACTTTTTACACACTATGTTACAATACTGATTATTTTTTAATCAATTAGAGTTGGTTTTTGGTACTTTTTGTCATTATTTTCGTATAAAGACTAGACACCTTTAGTAAGGGATGAATATTATCCATTTCGTCAAATGTAGTCGAAAAAGTGAAATTACAGACAGGATTACCACTATTTCAATCAGTTAAGAGCGAAATTAAGTTAATAATTCTGTCTTCAGGAGTTCAAACCATGCCCAGTCCACTTAAATACTTACTTGCACTTTCTGCAGCTGTTGCCCTAAGTCAGTCGCAAGCTGAAATGGTGCAATCATCATTCAACAATGATAATGAGTCATCTAGCCTAGCTGCGCGTGTACTCAACAAAGAAACACAAAGTTTTAATTCACATTTCTCAAATTTAAATAGCCTTTCAATCACCGAACGTTCAGGTGACCAAATCCGTCGTCAAACGATTGCAGCGAAAATTGAAATTCCTGCTGAAGAGCCTTCAGTGATTGAAAAGTTAAACGCAGTGGCATCGAACACTGTACGTAAATTTAGCCAAACAGGTATGGCATCTTGGTACGGTCGCCAATTCCACGGTCGTAAAACTGCAAGCGGTGAAACATTCGACATGAATGCAATGACTGCTGCACACCGTAGCTTGCCGCTAAACTGCTATATTCGCGTAACCAACAAAAACAATGGTAAAAGCGTTGTAGTTAAAGTAAATGACCGTGGTCCGTTCCATGGCAACCGTGTACTTGATCTTTCTTATGGCGCTGCAAAACAATTGGGCATCACTAATGCAGGTACTGCCAAAGTAAGCATCGAGCGTATTGACGGTCCAAACTCTTAATATTCACTTACACGATTTCGCATTTGACTTAAAAGCCACAGCAATGTGGCTTTTTTAATGCCTGTAAAATTTATAACCACCCTATGCATCTATGCACTCAGATGATTTACACCAATTTTGTGGCTACTTCATGATGAAAATATAATTACTGTTTTGACCACCTCTTTGTTCTCAGTTATATTTTATACAGTTAAACAATAACAACGGATGATCGGTCTACAGGAGTAGCACATGAAGACAGTAAGTGAATGGCTCGATGAATACAGCGACAGCCATCAAAATAAAACCAATAAATTAATTCACTGGGTTTGCGTACCTACGATCTTTTTTTCAATTGTCGGCATATTGGCTCATTTCAGTGCTTTACTGACGACTTTACTTCTGGTGCTCAGTTTTATTTTTTATGCACGTTTAGATTTGATTCTTGCAGTTGCAATGGCCGCTTTAATGCTGGTAATGGCATGGCTGATCTATGTTTTGCCTATGGGTATGGGTTTTTATATCGCAATTTTTGTTTTGGCGTGGATTGGACAGTTTTATGGTCACAAAATTGAAGGGAAAAAGCCTTCATTCTTCAAAGATCTCCAATTTCTTCTCATTGGCCCAATTTGGTGCATGGATGCCTATTTAGGTAAAATCCTACCCTCTTGGAAAACACGTCGTAAAAACAGCATTATGAGCGTTTAAACGCTATATCCTATTTTCATTATCGGAAGAACCTTTATTGATAGGTTCTTCCTTGATGTTTTAACCATCCACCCACGTGTCTATTTGCTGGATCATGATGTGTCCAGTGAATCACCCCACCCTTATCTGAGTATTCATATTCACCAAAAAACTCAACGATATCGCCTTTGGCAAGGCTAGTAATTCGTGGTGCAAGATCAATATTATGTGCAACCAACACAGTTTGCCCATTATTCAGTTTTAAAATAAATTTTTGATGCCGTGAGCCTTCGTTGTCATCTGCCAACACTGCAATGACCTGCCCACTCGCATGAACTTGTAGATTACTCTGGCTACGCTCAAATGCACGTTCAATCAGCTGAACACCCTGAGCATCTTGTCCTTGCAGCTTATCTCGCTGTAGGTTCGACTGTTCTTTTTCAGTTTGCGATGTGCGCGTAGTACTTGTAGTTGGCGCGTTTGATGTTTCAGACTGAAACTGTTGTAAATCTATGCAAAAAAATGCAGCAATTAACACTACAATAATTGCGCCTATGCCTAAATTCTTTTTATTTGCCATATAACCTTCTTGTTCTGATTCCAAACTATAAGATGAAGTTAGTTAGTTATAAAATACTGATTTAAAATAATATTTATAGTTTTATATCAATATTTATGCCTCAATTGCAGATCGAAAAAGCTATATTCACAAAAAAGCCCCAAAATAAATTGGGGCTTTTCTTACAAAATGTTTTACGTTCAGTAAAAATTATTTTGCAGCAGCTTGAGCAGCAGCAACTTCTTCAGCAAAGCTCATTTCTGCTTTTTTCTCAATACCTTCACCCACTTCGAAACGAACGAATTGAGCAACAGTAGTACCAGTCGCTTTTAATACTTCAGCAACTTTCTTCTCGTTGTCAATTACGTACATTTGACGATCAAGCGCAACTTCGTTCAAGTATTTTTCAACTGAACCAGTGACCATCTTCTCTACGATGTTTGCAGGCTTACCAGATTCAACTGCTTTCGCTTCTGCAATTTCTTTCTCTTTAGCGATAAGATCAGCAGGAACTTGTTCAGCAGTAACAGCAACTGGGTTAAATGCAGCAACGTGCATTGCAATACCTTTACCAGTTGCATCATCACCTGTGTAAGAAACAACAACACCGATTTTTAAACCGTGCTTGTACACAGCAAGGTTTTCGCCTTCAACGATTTGTGCACGACGAACTTGAATGTTTTCACCAATTTTTTGAACAAGTGCAATACGCGTTTCTTCAACAGTTGCGCCATCTTCAAGTTTAAGCTCAGCAATTTTAGCAGCATCAGTTTCGTTTGCAGCAAGTGCAGCAGCAGCAACTTTCGCAGAGAAACCAGCAAAGTTTTCGTCTTTTGCAACGAAGTCAGTTTGACAGTTTACTTCTAAAAGAATCGCTTTGTTGCCTTCTTGAACGATTGTGATTGCACCATCAGCAGCAATGTTACCTGCTTTTTTAGCAGCTTTTGCTTGACCAGATTTACGAAGGTTGTCAATCGCTAATTCGATGTCACCGCCCGCTTCTGTTAATGCTTTTTTACATTCCATCATTGCTAGACCAGTACGATCACGCAATTCTTTAACCATGCTTGCTGTAACTGCAGTCATGTTTATCTCCTAAAATCGGTAGAAAATGAATTCTTTTTTTAACAGAAACGGCCCAGAGGGTGTCTCTTGGGCCGTCTGCATACATGACGCTTACTTTGCCACCATCACATGTCGCAAAAATGACAAGCTTACGTCAAAACGCATTAAGCCTCAGAAGCAGGAGCTTCTTCGCCTTTTGCTTGAGCATTGGCTTGAGTTTGAGCGTATTCTTTACCAGCAATGATCGCATCAGCCATTGAAGAAGCGTAAAGTGTTACTGCACGGATCGCATCGTCGTTACCCGGAATAACGTAGTCTACGTTGTCTGGGTTAGAGTTTGTATCAACGATACCAATTACAGGAATACCTAAGTTTTTAGCTTCTTTAATTGCAATCGCTTCGTGATCAACGTCAATTACGAATAATGCGTCAGGTAAACCACCCATGTTTTTCACACCGCCTAAAGCGCGCTCAAGTTTTTCCATCTCACGGGTACGCTCTAAAGCTTCACGTTTAGTAAGCTTAGCAAAAGTACCGTCAGTAGACTGAACTTGAAGATCTTTTAAACGGCTGATAGATTGGCGAAGTGTTTTCCAGTTCGTCAACATACCACCTAACCAACGGTGATCTACATACGGTTGACCAGCACGTTGAGCTTGTTCACGGATGATTGCAGAAGCAGCACGTTTTGTACCAACGAACAAAACTTTGTTCTTTTTGCTAGCCAATTGGTTTGCAAAGTTCAAAGCATCATTTAACGCAGGAACAGTGTGCTCAAGGTTGATGATGTGAATTTTGTTACGCGCACCAAAGATGTATTGACGCATCTTTGGGTTCCAGAAACGTGTTTGGTGACCAAAGTGTGCGCCAGCTTGAAGAAGGTCGCGCATGCTTACGTTGTAATCTGCCATTTTCTTTACCTTAAAGTTTGGGTTAGGCCTCCATATATCCGCATTCTCCACCCCAAAGGGCACCCAGAGTAATGTGACGATATATGTGCGGATTTTTAATTTCCCTTTTACCACGCCGCATGAAACATATTCATAAAAAGCATTTGATAAAATGGGCGGCTATTTATACCATAGTCACATATAAATTTCCAAAAGTTTTTAGAGATCATGAACAGTACTTATCAAGCGCCTCGTCGATTAATTAAAACCGAAGATGAAATTGAGAAAATGCGGGTAGCGGGACGACTGGCAGCGGAAGTTTTGGATATGATCAAGCCACATATCAAACCAGGTGTAACTACACTTGAGCTTGATACGATTTGTCACGATTATATTGTCAATGTACAACATGCCATTCCAGCCTGCCTAGGCTATGGTGCTGCCCCGGGTCGTCCAGCCTTCCAGCATACTATCTGTACTTCGGTAAACCACGTGGTCTGTCACGGTATTCCATCTGAAAACAAGATATTGAAAAAAGGTGATATCCTGAATATTGATGTCACGGTCATTAAAGATGGCTACCACGGCGATACCAACATGATGTACGTGGTGGGCGGTGAAACTTCTATTCTTGCCAACCGTCTATGCAAAGTAGCACAGGAAGCCATGTACCGCGGTATGCAAGTTGTAAAACCGGGCGCGACCATTGGTGATATTGGTCATGCCATCCAGAAATATGTCGAATCTGAGCGCTTTAGTGTTGTGCGCGAATATTGCGGTCACGGCATTGGAACAACCTTTCATGATGAACCACAAGTGCTGCATTATTGCCAGCCAGATACCGGCATGATTTTAGAAGAAGGCATGACCTTTACCATTGAGCCAATGGTGAATGCAGGCGTTTGGCAAACCAAATTACTGGGTGACAAATGGACTGTGGTGACCAAAGATCATAAACTTTCAGCGCAATATGAACACACTATTTTAGTGACTAAAGACGGTCTAGAAGTCCTGACTGCACGTCCTGAAGAAGACCTGTCGCGTTTCCAGTCTTAAGCTGTCATTGGCGTAAAAACTAAAAAAAATGTCAGAAAGGTCACATTTATGTGGCCTTTTTTATCACCCCAAATTCCTACTTAAAACTTATTAATCAAAAACTTATATAAGGATTTAGGTTTCATACCTAAAAAATGTATTCATTATTTCAAGCTACACAAGTCATAAACAAGTCACAGAGCAGCAAACTTATTTTTAGAATGTTACAAATGTAATAAAACAATCTTCTTCAAAAACAACAGTCTTGCTTTATCTAACTATTAAATAATGGCCCCTTATAAAAACGAGCAATAAATTGGACATGGAGTCCCTTATATGAAGAAGACCTTATTATTTGCCAGCACGCTGTTGGCCTTACCTGCTGTTTCTTATGCCTCACCGTATTTTAGTCTACAAGATGGTGATGGATTTAAACGCTTTTCTGTATCGGTCGGTGCACTGCATGTTATGCCGCAAGGCAAGGCACAACCTTTTCGAGTCAATACAGCTATTCAAAATGGCTACACAGCCGATGTCGGTGAGGTTCAATCCCAAACTGTAAAAGATAATTTACGCGACGGTTTTGAGCCACACGTATTATTAAGTGGGGCATTAAATTTGCTGCCTACCGTTCCTGCCAACATGAGTGGACAAGCCACAATTTCAGGTTTGGAACAATGGGATAATCCTGGTACAGGTTTAGAAGCAGATGATGTCACCACGCTGGGTATCATCAGCAACTATTTCTTTACCGATAATATTTCCTTTGAAGTCAAAGGTGGTATTCCCCCTAAAGTTGATTTACAAGGCAAAGGTAAAATCTATGCACCCTTTTCAGCAATTGCACGTCCATTAGGTGGTGCATTGGGTGAGCTTGAATTACAAAATGATATTTTCATTACCGATTTAGAAGCACATGGCCCTGCTGCATCTGCCCGTGCATGGACACCTGCATTTGAGTTTCAATACCATTTTGGCAAAACTGGTGTAAATAAATTCCGTCCTTATGTCGGTGTCGGTTTAATGTACGCTTATTTTAATGAATTAGAAATTAACCCACGCACTGAACAAGACCTAATCGCCGCAGGTCACATGATTGCAAATATTAAAGAAGGAAAAGCGGGCGCATCTTTAGAAGGCACACCAAGTGCAGCCAACCCTAAAGTTGAATTAGACGCCACCGATGCCTTTGCACCCGTTGCCACTGTCGGCTTTACCTATGACTTTAATGAAAAATGGTTTGCGGTCGGTTCTGTATCTTATGCACATCTTAAAAACAAAACCACCATTACTGTGACCGATGCTAAACACGGCGAACTCATTCACTCCAAAGCCGATATTGAAGTGAATCCGATCATTGCATACGCAGGTTTTGGGATGCGCTTTTAAGCTATAATTTTACTCTTCCCACTTTTAACTAAAAATAAGACGGCTACGGTCGTCTTATTTTTTTTTGTACTTTTTAATTAAAGTAATCGCTTCAATCTTGATAACTCAATTTTATCATTTGATGAATTTTATTTTATCGCGATCCTGAGCTGAATCGACTACCATAGCAGTCTGTTTGCTGTTGTTGGATGCCTTATGTCGAATGCTCAATTTTCCAAACCTCTGATTTACATGTTAATTGGAAGTGCCATTATTTTGGCATTATCGCTTGGGGTTCGGCATGCATTTGGTTTGTATTTGGTGCCTATGAGCCATGAATTTGGTTGGGGACATAATGTCTTTAGTTTAGCCATTGCCACGCAAAACCTGATTTGGGGTGCAGTCCAACCCATCACAGGTGCTTTTGCAGACAAATACGGCAGTAAAATTGTAGTTGCAGTCGGTGGCGCACTATATGCACTCGGCTTATTACTTATGGCCGTCAGCTCAACAGGCTTATTGCTAAATTTAAGTGTGGGTTTAATTTTAGGATTGGCGCTTTCTGCGACCTCATTCCCTGTACTACTTTCTGCAGTGGGTCGTGCTGCTCCTCCAGAAAAGCGTAGCCTTGCAATGGGTATTGCCAGTGCTGCAGGCTCGTTTGGGCAATTTATCATGTTGCCATCGACCTTATTGTTATTACAAAGTGTAGGTTGGTCGGGCGCATTAATTGTCAGTGCGATTTTAATTGTCTTGATTGTTCCTTTGGCATGGATGCTCAAAGCACCCATGTATCAAAACCCTAATGCAAGTTCAGTCAGCCAACCCGCTTTAGGCTTTAAACAAGTTTTGGTGATTGCCAAAAACCATAAACCCTTTTGGTTTTTAGCTTTGGGCTTTTTTGTCTGTGGTTTTCAAGTGGTGTTTATCGGGATTCACCTCCCTAGCTACTTAATTGATCATGGCTTTAATGCAACCACAGGCACAGTTTTTCTAGCACTCGTGGGTTTATTTAATATTGTAGGCACCTATACCGCAGGTTGGTTAGGCGGTCGCTATTCGAAACCGCACTTGCTGATGTGGCTTTACGGACTACGCGGTATTGCCATTATCGTCTTTTTAATCCTGCCTTTAAGCATCTGGACAATTTATGCATTCGGGATCATTATGGGCTTATTGTGGTTATCTACTGTGCCTTTAACCAATGGTATTGTGGCAAATATGTTTGGAATTAAATACCTGACCATGCTCAGTGGCATTGTGTTTTTCACACACCAAGTCGGCTCTTTTTTTGGTGGATGGCTTGGCGGTTTAAATCACGACCTGACAGGTAACTATAATGTTATCTGGATTGTTTCTATTGCTTTAAGTGCGTTTGCGGTCTTGGTACATTTTTGGGTAGATGAGGAGCACGTCATTCATGATTAATTCTTTATTGAATTTTAAAGTATTGCTCACACTCGCAATCACTGCCCTTTTTGGCTTGTCGATTTTTTTATGGATGCAAACGCCACAACTGTTTGAATATTTTAATCAGGCGTTTTGTGCGCATTAAAACGCGATTTCTAAAATATTAAGTCGATTTTGCTACTCAAAACTCCGCTTTAGACATGGAGCGTCTTATGCAGATTCAATTGCATCGTGGAAGATTGATTGACCATATTCATCTTGTGGTGAATGACCTTGAGGCAAGTCGGGCATTTTATACTGCCATATTAGCGGTGCTAGATATTCCAGTTATGGGAACTACCAATGATCACTTTTGGGCAGATGAACTCTTTATCTCGTCAGTAGAAAGCCCTGCCGCACAAGGTACACTCACTGGGCGTCATCATCTCGCCTTTCAAGCTAAAAATCGTCAAATGGTCAATGCTTTCTATCTTGCAGCATTGGCGCATGGTGGTAGATGCAATGGCAAACCTGATGAACGTGCTTATCATCCTGATTATTATTCAGCTTATGTGCTTGATCCTGATGGCAACAATATTGAAGCTGTCTTTCATGGCGAAGCACAACGCAGCGCAGCATCAGTCATAATTGATATTTAACGCTCTCTGTTCCATAGATTAACGCCTCTCCTGTGCATAAATTTCCTTACAGCAAATCAATAAAAAACACCCCACAAGAATGATCTTATAGGGTGTTTTAAATTTTTTTTGCGCTCTAGCAGAATCACTTAAAACAAACGATTCATCCCATTTAAGGTCGCGACACGATACGCTTCCGCCATGGTTGGATAGTTGAATGTAGTTTCCACAAAATACTTAATGGTATTGTTCGGGCTGTTCATCACCGCCTGACCAATGTGGATAATCTCTGCCGCATTATTACCAAAGCAATGCACGCCCAAGACTTCTAAAGTGTCACGGTGGAATAAAATCTTCAATTCGCCCACAGTATCACCCGTAATTTGCGCACGTGCCAAATGACGGAAAGATGCCTGACCAACTTCATAAGGAATTTTTTCTTCCGTCAATTCCTGCTCAGTTTTACCAATCGAAGAAATTTCAGGAATGGTATAAATACCTGTTGGAATATCGGTCACAGGTGCAACATTTTCTTCGCCACTCATATTTGCACCCGCACAACGACCTTGGTCATAGGCAGCAGATGCCAACGAAGGCCAGCCAATCACATCACCCGCAGCATAAATATTCTCTACTTCGGTTTGATATTGATCATTCACTGTTAATTGACCACGGCTGTTTGGTTTCAGTTCTACATTTTCTAAACCTAAACCATCGGTATTCCCTGAACGTCCGTTACACCACAAAATCGCATCGGCTTTGATTTTCTTACCACTTTGCAAATATAAAACCACGTGATCATCAAAAGTTTCTAAATGATCAATTTGCTCGTTGTGACGAATTAGCACCCCTTGCGCACGCAAGTGATATGACAAAGCATCTGAAATTTCATCATCCAAATAGCTGAGCAATTTATGCTGAGTATTAATCAAATCAACCTTATGATCTAAACCAATGAAGATGGATGCATATTCGCAACCAATCACACCCGCCCCATAAATAATGATTTTTTGAATTGAGAAATCTAAATCCAAAATTTTGTCTGAATCAAATACACGCGGATGATTGAAATCTAACATTTCTGGACGATATGGACGGCTACCTGTCGCAATCACAATTTGCTGACACCTCATGGTTTCTTTAATGCCATCGGCACCAAATACCAAGACCGTATTTTTATCTTGGATATAAGCACGACCATGATAAATCGCAATTTCGTTACGGTCATAAAAGCGAGAGTGCGTTTCAACTTGCTGCTGAATAACTTTATGTGCACTTTGCAACACTTGTTTCATGGTGAACTGACGCCAATCACCCATTTTTTTAAACATCGGGTCACGGCGATAACGGATAATATTCGACACTGTCTGACGCAATGCTTTACTTGGAATGGTGCCCACATGAGTACAGTTACCGCCAAGCTGCTCACGAACATCTACAATCGCAACCCGCTTACCTGATTTGGCAAGTTTCATTGCCGCGCCTTCACCCGCTGGGCCTGAACCGAGAACAACCGCGTCATACTTCACGAAAGTTCCACTAACGACCTCTTTTTTACGTGGCATTCAACGCTCCTTTTCTTTAAATCTGTCTTTTCAATGGGCTATATTATGACGTAAATCTTTTGAATTTTCTGTATTTACTGTGCATATATTACGTGATAACCACATTTTTTATATGAATATCGTTTTTACCCAATTTAAGCACAATTTCGTTATAATAATCATCTTATGATGAAGTTAAGGTGACATTTTACTTTGGCACTTAGATTCGGTTTAAACAGATTCTATTTCACGTAAAATCTACCCTACACTATATCTCTCCCCTTTCAAAAACAGTGGAAAAGTTGAATATGTCTGCAAACCGTAAACCAGAACAGGGTGTCAAACTTCGTGGTGCTGAAAAAGTCGCACGTATTCCTGTAAAAGTTATTCCTACGGTTGAAACGCCTCGTAAGCCTGACTGGATTCGGGTCAAAATGACGGCCCCAGAAGAAGTTCAACGCATTAAAACCACTTTGCGTCAGCAAAAATTGAACACCGTTTGTGAAGAAGCTGCTTGTCCAAACCTGCCAGAATGTTTTGGCGGCGGTACAGCAACCTTTATGATCATGGGTGATATTTGTACGCGTCGCTGCCCGTTCTGTGATGT
The DNA here is from genome assembly GCF_020982655.1 of Acinetobacter sp. PW68. Classification (NCBI taxonomy): domain Bacteria; kingdom Pseudomonadati; phylum Pseudomonadota; class Gammaproteobacteria; order Moraxellales; family Moraxellaceae; genus Acinetobacter; species Acinetobacter sp. PW68. The sequence continues at coordinate 1,802,483 of NZ_JAHZSX010000001.1, forward strand.
TGCGCATGGTCGTCCAAATGCATTAGATCCTGAAGAACCACGCCACATGGCAGAAACCATTGCCAACTTAGGCTTAAAATATGCCGTGATCACCTCTGTAGACCGTGATGACTTATTAGATGGTGGTGCACAACATTTTGTCGATTGTATTAAAGAAACTCGTTCTTTAAGCCCAAATACGTTGTTGGAAATTTTGGTGCCAGACTTTCGTGGTCGTATGGATATTGCACTACGCATTATGACCGAATGTCCGCCAGATGTTTTTAACCACAACATTGAAACTGTGCCACGCTTATATAAAGCGATGCGTCCGGGTTCAGACTATCAGCATTCTTTAAACTTGCTGAAAATGTTTAAAGAATATTGCCCAGATATTCCAACCAAATGCGGTTTGATGGTGGGTATTGGCGAAACTGAAGAAGAAGTCATTGCACTGTTAGATGATCTTAAAGCACACGATGTAGATTATGTGACCATTGGTCAATATTTACAGCCATCTAAAGAGCATGCACCAATTGACCGTTTTGTAACACCTGAAGAATTTGAGCGTTATACAGCGCATGGTCAAAAGTTAGGTTTTAAAAATATTTGGGCTGCACCAATGGTACGTTCAAGTTATTTTGCAGACCGTCAATATTATGGCGAACCTGTACCAACAGTACGTCGTAAAGCTGACCCTGCTAAAAAAATTAGCGTACAAACCATTGAAGCTTAACACTCGCTTATTTCAAAATTTGTGATAATGCTAAAACAGCCCCGACTTTATGTTTGGGGCTTTTTTTATGCCTTATGGATTCACTTTGGCAGGTCGATACGGATATTTTTGATTATTTACGACCAAGTGCGCATCGTGTTGCACTAAATAACGAGGCAAGTGTCGAAGAAATTCAGGAAGTCTTGTTACACAGCTTGCCTTATTGTGGCGCACCTGCAACTCAGGAAGCTTTTCGCGCAGCGTTGGAAGTTTTGGCAGAACACACTGCAAATACTTAAACGCAATCTAAATCAAAACATATAAACCCTCGGCATTTCACTGAAACTATTCCGTGAAATATCGATGTGATTGAATTTAAATCCAATACACATTAAAGCTATAAAAGAACTCATTTAACTCAAAGCGCACCTGATAACCTAAATCAGTCAGCTGTGCCGATAAATTCCGAATATCTTCTAAAGGTAAATGTTTTGGCAGCACGCTAAAAACTGCAGTATTGCCCTGCTTAGCATTCTCTTCAATTAAAGACGCCAAACGCTGCTTGTACAATTCAATATCTAGCTTGGCATGATCTGAATAAACTTTTGCTTGTTCAGCAGTTAAAAAATTTGCCATCTTATTGTTCTCATCATGTCGTTATTTAAGATTCAGCATATTGAAAGTTGATAATATCGCTCAAGTGATTTTTTGTTATTGTCTGCATAATTGAATAATCAACAGAGCCTAGTTTTAGAAAATAAAATCACATCGAAGATGGCTTTTTCCCTGCAGACCTTTTAGGCTATCGCACATTCTTATGTTGTAATTTTGCTGGATAGCATTATGTCAGAATCTGTTTCAATCTCCCCTGCGCTAATGAACCGCGCCATTGCAGGACAAGCCGATGCCCAATTTGAAGTGGCGGTGCTGTATATGCAAAGCGATTTTAATGAAGATATTGAACTTGCTGAACAATGGGCACTCAAAGCAGCCGCAAATGGACATATCGAAGCCATGTATTGGCTTGGTGAAGGCTATACCGTATATGCCAAAGACATTCAGCAAGATGACCCTGAAGATGCCAAACAACATTTTGAAGATGCTTTTGTCTGGCTCAAAAAAGCCAGTGATGCACAACACCCTGCAGCTATTTTAGAGTTGGCAGGCTATTACCGTCGTGGTGATGTTGTTGAGCAAGATGTCGCTCGCTCTGTCGCATTGGTTCAGCAAGCTGCTGAACTAGGCGAAGTACAAGCCATGCGTGACCTTGCTTTTATTTATGCAAATGCTTTGGGTGTAGATACTGATGAAAACAAAGCTGAATATTGGACACAAAAAGCCGATGCAGCGGAGTAATTGATTTTTCTAGCCGATCAATTGATGGGCTAGATAATTTTTGCATAATTCGAACCGTCATTGAATCAAGCTTAGACTTTTAATAATGCTTAAACTTCGACCACTATTACTTGTCTGCAAATACCCGCTTGCTGACGCTGTTGTTCAAACACAGCCGCAGGCATCGGCTCAAAACTGTCAAAGAAACAAATTTCTGCATCATCAATTGAATATAGCAATGAGTGATTGCCCACGCCTTCTAAAGTGTCGTAATAGACGATTATAAATTTATTTTCATCAAATGCGTGCTGAATTTGCTGATAGCCGATTGCCGCCAATACAGGCAATTTAAGCTGTTTAGCTTCGGCATAACTTAACTTTTCTGCATCTTGTAAATCTGGGTCAGGGTCAGTATAAAACTGCACATTAAAGCCAAACTTTTTCAGTCCAACAGCCAAACCAATTGTGGTTGTGCCCTGCTCTGGCGTATAACCACACACTTCAATCAATTGTTGAATATCGGCATCAATTCCTAAGTGTCGTAGCAACATCCACACTGCGTAAATCCCGCCGTTGGCTTCTAAATTTGCCAACTCTTGAGGAAGCTCTAAAGCCATCATTCAATCTCAAAAATATGTTTGTAGTGATAATAAACAAAACATGATTGGAACTGAATCAATTTCCAAGTACAATATCGCGCTAGTCGAGGGATGCTGCGACGTTTTACAGGCACGAAATGTAAAATCGCCAGGCTCGACCAGCATAGCAACGCGTTTGCTATGCAAGAAACGGCATCCGCGAACTGAATGATCAATTGTTTTTTATAAGGAGATCGTGATGAACGCGGTTAATGCTTCATTTACAGATTATAAAGTTGCCGATATCACACTAGCTGATTTTGGTCGTAAAGAAATCAAACTTGCAGAAGCAGAAATGCCAGCCCTTATGGGTTTGCGTAAGCGCTACTCAGCTGCAAAACCTCTTGCAGGCGCGAAAATTCTCGGCTGTATCCACATGACCATTCAAACTGCTGTTTTAATTGAAACGCTAGTTGAATTGGGCGCAGAAGTTCGTTGGACTTCTTGTAACATCTTCTCTACTCAAGACCACGCTGCTGCAGCAATTGCTGCTTCAGGTGTGCCTGTTTTTGCTTGGAAAGGCGAAACTGAAGAAGAATATGTATGGTGTCTCGAACAACAAATTAATGTAAATGGCACACCATGGGATGCCAACATGATTTTGGACGATGGCGGTGACTTAACTGCACTTGTTCACGAAAAATATCCTGCATTATTAGAGCGCATTCACGGCATTACTGAAGAAACCACTACGGGCGTACAACGTCTAATTGAAATGTGGAAAGATGGTTCTTTAAAAGTGCCTGCAATTAACGTCAACGACTCTGTGACTAAATCTAAAAACGACAATAAATACGGTTGCCGTCACTCACTCAACGATGCAATTAAACGTGGTACAGACATGCTATTGTCTGGCCGTCGTGCATTGGTGATTGGTTACGGTGATGTGGGTAAAGGTTCTGCACAATCTTTACGACAAGAAGGCATGATTGTTCGTGTTTCTGAAATTGACCCAATTTGTGCAATGCAAGCATGTATGGATGGTTACGAAGTTGTATCTCCATACAAAAATGGCGTACAAACAGGCAATAAAGCAGACGTTAACCTAGAGCTGTTAGAAAATACTGACTTGATTGTGACTACAACAGGTAACTATCATGTGTGTGATGCGGCAATGCTAGATACACTTAAAGCAGGCGCTGTTGTATGCAACATTGGTCACTTCGATACTGAAATCGACACCAACTACTTACGTGGTTATAAGTGGGTTGAAGTGAAGCCACAAGTACACCAAGTGTATCGTTCAGAAAACGAAAACGATTATTTAATCTTGCTTTCTGAAGGTCGTTTAGTGAACTTGGGTAACGCAACAGGTCACCCATCACGTATTATGGATGGTTCATTTGCTAACCAAGTATTGGCACAAATGCACTTATTTGCAGAGAAATTTGCCGATCTTCCTGCCGATCAAAAACAAGCGGCAATTCGTGTTGAAATCTTACCGAAAAAACTAGACGAAGAAGTTGCTGCTGCAATGGTTGCTGGTTTTGGTGGTGTATTAACACAATTGACTCAAGTACAAGCGGACTACTTAGGTGTAGCTGTTGAAGGTCCGTTTAAATCGGATGCTTATAAATACTAAGTTTTTAATCCTTCTCCCTAACCCTCTCTCATAGGGAGAGGGAATGATTCATTGTTTAATGAATGTATTCGAGGGTAAGTCCTCTCCTGAGCAAGTTTAAAGCACTGCTTTTAAACCCAGCGCAAGAGAGGATTTAGGAGAGGTGAAAAAATATAAATAAGTATTTATAACAAGGATTTAATTATGACCAAACAAGTTCCTATTTCATTTGAATTTTTCCCATCTAAAACCGATGTAGGTGCAGAAAAACTCAAAGTTGTGCATCAAGAATTACAACTTTTAAATCCAGAGTTTTTTTCTATCACTTATGGTGCAGGTGGTTCTACTCGTGAACGTACTTTATCGACCATTAGCGACTTCAATGGCAAAGGCACACCTGTAGCGCCGCACCTGTCTTGTATTGGTGATGACAAAGCGCGTATTGCTGAATTGCTTGATATTTATAAAGCACAAGGCATTGACCGCATTGTGGCTTTGCGTGGTGATTTACCTTCAGGTCAAGTTGGTTTAGGCGAATTGCCGTATGCGTCTGACTTGGTGCGTTTTATTCGTGAACATTCAGGTGATCATTTTCACATTGAAGTTGCGGCTTATCCTGAAATGCATCCACAAGCAGACCACTTTGATCAAGACATTAAAAACTTTGTCACCAAAGTAAATGCTGGTGCCAATGCTGCCATCACCCAGTTCTTTTTTAATCCAGATGCGTACTTTTACTTTGTAGAACGTATTCAAAAGCAAGGTGTGAATATTCCTGTTGCGCCTGGCATTATGCCGATTACCAATGCCAGCAATTTAATTCGCTTTGCAGATGGTACAGGTGCAGAAATTCCACGCTGGATTCGTAAGCAATTAGCAACCTATGGTGATGACACAGCTTCAATCAAAGCCTTTGGTCATGAAGTGATTATTAAACTGTGCGAACGCCTGATTGCAGGTGGTGCACCAAGTTTGCATTTTTACACCATGAACAACACCGAACCGACTCGTCAATTAGTGACAGATCTTGGTTTGGCTTAAGCTGTATTTTTCATATTTATTGACTTGAACGAGTAATCCCTATGCCCCGTTTTTATATTGAGGCTGAATTAGCAGTAGATACACAAGTTGAACTGACTGAAACAGTATTTCATCACTGGGTGAAAGTACTACGCGCACAAGTCGGTGAAACCGCCACCTTGTTCAATGGGCAAGGTGGTGAATATGAAGTGGAACTGGTTGAAGTTACCAAAAAAACAGCGCTAGTGCAGATTAAAAGTTTTAATCCAGACAATCGCATCCCAAGCTTTAGCGCCTTATTAGGACAAGTAATGAGCAAAGGCGATCGTATGGATTATGCGATTCAAAAAGCGGTAGAGCTTGGCGTAACTAACATTCAGTTGCTCACCTCTGAACGCTGTGAAATGCGCTTAAAATATGACCGTGATCAAAAGAAAATAGATCATTGGCAAGGCATTACCATTGCAGCCTGCGAACAGTGTGGCATGAATATCGTCCCGAAAATTTTAGCCCCACTACGGTTAGAGGACTGGCTCAATAGCGACCTTCCTGCTACCAAATTAGTGTTAGCACCAAATAAAGATCAAGTCGATGTGTTAAACAACGCCAGCAAAGATTTGGCTTTATTAATTGGGCCTGAAGGTGGTTTAAGCGAGGCTGAAATTAGCGCTGCAAATGCTGTTGGCTTTCAAAACTGGTGTATTGGTTCTCGGATATTACGCACTGAAACCGCACCCGTGGTTGCTTTAGCAATCTTAAATTATCGCTTAGCTGAGTAATTTATCCACTTTTGCAGAAATCGATAGCCAATAACATTGCAATTTATAAAGCACAGGATTACTCTCGAAGAAGATCTTAAAAATTTTGCACAAAATTTAAACACAAACCGCAATAGTTTATGCATCAACGTAATGTTATTTAAAAATATAAATGATGGAATCATTTAACTAGATTTTGGGGAAGTATGTCAGACGCTCAAGATGAATTGTTGCAGCAATACTTAGATGCTGCGCAAATCACCAATACCATTCGGCTTATTCGATTCTTTTTGGTCAGCATCCTGATTGTTTGTCTGTATGTGTTTTTTATTTATCAAATTTCTTTCTCACAATCATCACCCTACCTCAATATCTGGTTTATTCTCACTGAACTGACCATTGGTTCGTGTTTACTGCTCACTGCGATTCACTTTAAAACGGGGCAATATCAACTCCAACATGCAGATCGCTGGTTAAAATTGGTATGTTTCTTAATTGGAACTGCAATCGCAGTTGGGGTAACTTTGCTGTATTACTTTTTACCCCATCAAAACCCTGAACTGAACATCCATGAAGCCATTATTCTAGCTGCCTTATTAATTATTGTGAGTCAAACCTTTGCCCTCACCTTTTTAACACAACGCTTGAGTTATTTTTGTTGGGTATTCATTCCAGTCATTACGCCCTATATTGCCGCGCAGTTTTTAATTCGCTCTGAAACTTCTGCTTTCTTTTTTCTGGCAACAAATTTTGCATTAATCACCTTACTCATTTGTGCCAATACTTCAATGCATATGCATCGTCGGTTATCGAGCGTCAATTTTAAAAACGACCAATTAAAAAAAGCCGCAGAGCAACAAGTTGACTGGACAGATCAACTCCGCCAACAATTGCAAGTGGAAATGAACAAATCTAAAGATATTGAATTACAACTGCAATTTAACAATCAAATGCTGGAACAAAAAATTAGAGAACGTACCTTTGACTTAGAACAAACCCATCTAGACTTAATCAATCAACAACATAGTTTAATTTTGGCACATGAAGCCGCAGGTATTAAAGCGTGGGACTGGAATATCCGAGAAAGAAGCATTGTCTTTGGCACTGGCTCACAGCAAACTCGTTTAAAAAATTCCAAAAAGCATCGGAATAAATTACAGCAATTAATTCACCGTGATGATATTGCACACCTTCATCAAACCATGAAAGAGCATTTACGTGGTCAGACAGAACGCTATCAAGCCACTTATCGCATTCAACATAATTCAGGTCAATGGTATTGGGTGCAAGATATTGGGCGGGTAATTGAGCGTGATCCTGTCACCAATAAACCTTTACGCATGGTCGGGGTTCGCCGTGACATTCACCAAGAACGAATTGCACAAGAACGCTTAAAACTCACTGCTAGCGTACTTGAACAAGCGGCTGAAGGTATTTTTATTTTAGATGAAAACCTGCGCTATATTGAAAGCAATCCATTTTATGCACAAATGAGTGGATTTCAACGTGACCATATTATAGGTAAATATCTGTTTGATCTAGTCAAATCCAACAAAGCAAATCCACGCATGACACAAGAGGAAATTGTTCAACAATTACTCAACAAGGGTGAATATCATACTGAAAAGAGTATAAAATTCCGCTCAGGAAAAGAATTAGAAGTTCGTTTGCATATCAATGCAGTCAAAGATGAGCAAAACCGTATTATTAATTATATTGGAATTGTGTCTGATTTAACCGAACATAAACTACAAGAACAGCGTTTATCCTATTTAGAAAATTATGATGCGCTGACCAATCTCCCCAATCGTTTTTATTATAATTATCAACTACATCAATATCTTATTTCACAGCAAGATTCATTGCAGCAATTGGCGGTCATTCGACTCAATATTGACCGTTTCAGACCTTTAAACGAATATTTAAGCAATAATGGTGGCGATGAATTACTCCGCCAAGTGGCGCAGCGTTTACGTATCACCAATGCCGAAGCGCTGTTTGTTGCACACTTAAATGGCGATGATTTTGCAATTGTTTATGAAATTTCTCATATTCGCCCTTCAATCGAAGAGCACTGTGAACGTATCACCAAAGCCTTTAATTTGCCGTTTAATGTACAGGGACAAGAACACATTATTACCCTGTCGATGGGGGTTTCCCTCTATCCTGAACATGGACGCCAGTTGGATTATCTAAATAATTGTGCTGAACAAGCCTTGTCTGAGGCTAAGCGTTTAGGTGGCAATACAATTAAATATTACACTTTAGACAACACCAAACTGCTAGAGCAAGACGTGCATTTAGAGCGCGACTTACGCCAAGCCATTAAAAATGATGAATTAATTGTATATTATCAACCTAAAATTGATTTCCATAACTATCAAGTGGTTGGGTTTGAGGCATTGTTACGTTGGCAGCATCCGAGCAAAGGCATTATTCCACCCAACCTATTTATTCCTATTGCAGAACAAACCAGTTTAATTTCCGATATTGGTCGAGTTGTGATTCAACAAACAGCCAAACAAATTCGTGAATGGAACCTGTTAGGTTTTGATCATATTCAAGTATCAGTCAATGTGGTTGCACAACAACTGCAACGTGGTCAATTACTTCAAGATTTAGATGATGCGCTTAACACCTATCAAATTTCAGGTGCAAGCTTAGAATTAGAAATTACAGAATCCTCTTTGGTGGAAAATTGTACGACCGTGAAGTCCTTATTAGATGAAATTAAACAACGTGATATTCATATCGCCTTAGATGATTTTGGTACAGGCTATTCTTCACTTTCTTACTTAACTGACTTCCCAATTGACAGTTTAAAAATAGACCGTAGTTTTATTTCTAAAATTGGAAATACCAAACAAGAAGCCATTGTTAATGCAATCATTGCTATGGGCAAAACCATGGGCATGACTGTAGTGGCTGAAGGAATTGAAACTGAACAACAACTCCAGTATTTGCAGAATTTAAAGTGTGATATTGCACAGGGTTATTTATTCTCTAGGCCTTTGCCTGAAAGTGAAGCGACTCAATTTCTAAAAGCAAATTTAGTATCTGCGCTTATCGCTCCTTAACCTGAAACTAGACCTAAAAGCTCCAAGTTTGTTCTAAAAATAAACAGTGACGACTGTGCTAAGAGGGCAAGTAATGGTATATTTCCATAAGATTCATAAAAATTCACCAGCATCGCTGGCCAACTTGTCACATAAGAGATTCAGATGGACGATCAATCATTAAAACAGCAGGCACTTTACTATCACGAATTTCCAACACCAGGAAAAATCAGCGTTACTCCAAGTAAGCAGCTGGTCAATCAACGTGACTTAGCGCTTGCTTACTCACCAGGTGTCGCAGCACCATGTTTAGAGATTGAACGTGACCCTTCAAAAGCTGCACTTTATACCGCTCGCGGTAACTTGGTTGCTGTCGTGAGTAACGGTACAGCAGTATTGGGTTTAGGTAATATCGGTCCTTTGGCGTCTAAACCTGTGATGGAAGGTAAAGGCGTACTCTTTAAAAAGTTTGCTGGTGTCGATGTTTTTGATATCGAAATTGCTGAAAATGATCCAGATAAAATTGTTGATATTGTGGCAGCATTAGAACCAACTTTTGGTGGTATTAACCTTGAAGACATCAAGGCACCAGAATGTTTCTACATTGAGCAAAAACTTCGTGAACGTATGAACATTCCAGTGTTCCACGATGACCAACACGGTACCTCAATCATTGTCGGTTCAGCCCTACTCAATGCTTTGTTGCTCAATGGCAAGAAAATTGAAGAAATCAAAATTGTAGCTTCAGGTGCAGGTGCCGCCGCACTATCTTGTTTAGACCTATTATGTGCGTTGGGCGCGAAAAAAGAAAATATCATTGTTGCAGACTCGCGTGGTCTAATCACCACCAAACGTGAAGGTTTGGATGACTCGAAAAAACGCTATATGCAAGACATTGAAGGAACGCAACTTGCTGATGTAATTAGCGGTGCGGATATGTTCCTTGGTCTTTCTGCAGCGGGTATCTTGACTAAAGCTATGGTTAAAGAAATGGCTGAAAATCCAATTATCTTTGCTTTGGCTAACCCCGACCCAGAAATCCTACCTGAACATGCGCACGAAGTACGTCCAGACGTAATTATGGCGACAGGTCGTTCAGACTACCCGAACCAAGTCAACAACGCACTTTGCTTCCCATATATTTTCCGTGGTGCATTAGACGTTGGCGCAACAACTATCAACGAAGAAATGAAAATTGCTTGCGTACACGCAATTGCACGTATGGCACACATTGAAGCAGATGCCTCAACTTATGGTGAAAAATCTGCATCTTTCGGCCGTGATTATTTAATTCCACGACCTCTTGATCAGCGATTAATTCTTGAAATTGCACCTGCAGTTGCTCAAGCCGCTATGGATTCAGGTGTTGCAAGTCGTCCAATTCAAGACTTCTCTGCATATCGTCAACGTTTGTCTGAGTTTGTATATAACTCGGCATTGATGATGAAGCCTATTTTTGCTCAAGCAAAAACTGATCCTAAGCGTATTGCTTATGCAGAAGGCGAAGACCTACGCGTACTTCGCGCAGTACAAATTGCAGTAGATGAAGGCTTGGCAAAACCAATCCTTATCGGCCGTACTGCTGTGATTGAAGCAAACATTAAAAAGCTAGGTTTACGTCTTGAACATGGCGTGAATATAGAAATTGTAGATCAGGAAAACAACCCAAACTACGAAAAATTTGCAGATGATTACTACACTATCATGCAGCGTAAAGGTGTGACACCTGAATACGCGCAGCGTGAAGCACGTCGTCGTTCTACCCTCATTGCAGCAATGCTAGTGAAGCATGGTTTAGCCGATGGTATGTTATGTGGTACTTATTCAAGCTACGATATTCACCTTGATTTCGTAAAAAATGTGATTGGTCTAAAAGAAGGTCGTACTAACTTCTTTACCCTTAATGCATTGATGCTTGAAGATCGCAATTTGTTCATTGCCGATACCTATGTCAATACCAACCCAACTGCTGAACAGTTGGCTGAAATGACACTTTTAGCGGCTGAAGAAGTACGCCGTTTTGGTATGACACCACGCGTTGCTCTACTTTCTCACTCAAGTTTTGGTTCTGACCAACAAGACTCTAGCGCACAAAAAATGCGTAAAGTCTTTGAAATCTTGAGTGAGATTGCACCTGAGCTTGAAGTTGAAGGTGAAATGCACGGTGATGCAGCATTAGACGAAAATATCCGTCATTTTGCTTTCCCGAACTCACGCTTCAAAGGTTCTGCAAACTTGTTGATTATGCCGAACTTAGATGCTGCCAATATTTCATTTAACTTGTTGAAATCGACTTCAGGTAACAATGTTACGATTGGCCCTATCTTGTTAGGTGCAGCAAAACCTGTACATATTTTGACTCCGACTGCAACGACACGTCGTGTTGTGAATATGACTGCCCTCACTGTTGCTGAAATTCAACAAACAGCACAAGTTAAAGCATAAACCTATATTTCTGAGTGACTGACTCAGAATTATATACTTGAGAAAACCTCTATTCTGTAGCATGATTGCTTGAAGAATAGAGGTTTTTTCATGCAAGTTTATTTAGTAGGCGGTGCAGTTCGAGATCACTTACTCGGGCATCCCTATCACGAAAAAGATTATGTTGTGGTTGGCGCAACGCCCGAACAACTTTTGGCTCAAGGCTTTCAACCTGTGGGCAAAGACTTCCCTGTTTTTCTTCATCCTGAAACCAAAGATGAATATGCACTTGCTCGCACTGAGTGCAAATCTGGACACGGTTATCACGGTTTTGAATTTCATACCGACCCAAGCGTGACCTTAGAAGAAGATTTAATCCGTCGTGATTTAACCATAAATGCCATGGCGATGGATAAGGATGGTAATGTCTACGATCCTTACGGTGGGCAGCAAGATTTGTGCAATAAAGTACTGCGCCATGTATCCAATGCATTTGTAGAAGACCCGTTACGAGTGCTGCGTATTGCCCGTTTTGCCGCACGTTATCACGCTCTAGGCTTTATGATTGCCCCTGAAACCTTGTTATTAATGCAAGAGTTGGCAGAGTCTGGCGAATTAGATGCGCTGACGCCTGAGCGCGTATGGAAAGAAACTTCGCGTGCCCTAATGGAAGCGCATGCCGATGTGTATTTTGAAACATTACGTGCCTGTGGTGCTTTAAAAGTTTTGTTTCCAGAATTAGATGCTTTATTCGGTATTCCACAGCGCCCTGAATATCACCCTGAAATAGACTGTGGTGTACACACCATGATGTCACTTCAACAAGCCTGTCGTGCCAATTACTCACTCGATGTACGCTTTGCTGTGTTATTGCATGATTTGGGTAAGGCCTTGACCCCTGCCGATGAATTGCCAAGACACATTATGCATGAAGAACGTGGGATTAGACCTGTAACGGAAGTATGTGAACGCCTGCGCGTACCGAACACTACCAAACAACTGGCACTGGCTGTATGTAAAGAGCATTTAAAATGCCACCAAGCTTTGAGCTTAAAACCTGGCACATTATGGCGTTTATTACAACGATTGGATGTCTTGCGTCGTCCTGAGCGTGTAGAAGCCTTCGTACAAGCCTGTGAATGTGACTCTCGTGGGCGTTTAGGTTTGGAAGATCGTGACTATCCACAAGCGAGCTATATATTAGAAGCGATTCAAGTGGTACGAAGCATTAAAGCGCAAGACTTACCTGCTGATGTCCAAGGACCCGATATTGGTGAAATGCTGATTGAACGGCGTATCAAAGCGATTGAACAATTGAAGGCACGTCACGTGGCTGCTACTGCTTAGGCTATTTTAGTCTATGCAACGTCATTACATGCGTTCTTTTATCAATCCTCTTTAGCCTATTTAAAGCTAGCCTAAAGTTTTACTCAAAAAGCCGCAATCTTCTCAAAAATATGAAGTTACGGCTTTTTTAGTGCTTGAGGTTTTCGACAAAATACATTGCGAATTGAGAAACTACTGAATTTTAACTATTAGGCAATCTGTGCAGGAAAGCTAATCACTCGCTCTAAACGCATCTGCTCAGTTACAACCATCAACAAGCGATCTATTCCTAAGGCAATCCCTGAACATTCAGGCATATGCGGTAATGCAGCCAATAAATATTCATCAATGGGCATCACATGCAAACCAAGTCGTACGCGTTCTGCATTATCGGCTTCAAAACGGGAACGCAGCACCGCAGCATCAAGCAATTCATCATAGGCATTGGCAAGCTCTAAACCTTCGATATATAGCTCAAAACGGGCTGCGACCAATTCCCCATCATCATCTGTTCTGGTTTTAGCCAAAGATGCTAATTCAGGTGGAAAATCGGTTAAAAATACAGGAGCATCAAAGCCCAAACTTGGTTCTACAAAATGTGAAAACAATAGGTCGATGTAGCCTAGACGGTCATCACCCAAATCCAGATGCAAACCCACACGATGACAGCAGTCTTTCAATTGTTGCAGACTTGCCTGTAAAGGATTTAAATCCAAACGATCCATAAATGCGTGTTTATAACTCAACAATGTTGGACGTACTTCGCCAAAGCGTTGTTTTAACGTCAGATTAAGTAAATCTGTCACCTCAAACATAAGCTCTTTCAGGCTAAATTGGGGACGATACCATTCCAACATGGTAAATTCGCTGTTGTGTTTACGTCCATGCTCATCATCACGAAAGACTTTGCAAATTTGATAAATAGCACCACTACCACTGGCCAATAAACGCTTCATGGCAAATTCTGGTGAGGTCTGTAAATAGTGCGTATGCAATTTTCCCTGCACGTGGCGCTGCGCTTGCACTGAAGCCAAATGCACATCAGTCACCCCTGCCTGTGACAAGATTGGCGTTTCAACTTCAAGTACCTCACGTTCCGCAAAAAACTGGCGTATTTGTGCATACAATTGTGCACGTGCGCGCATGCTTTTTAAGTCGCAAGTGGGTTGATGTTGGAGATTTGAACTCATGCTTGCGGGCCTCCGTGTGCTGCCCATTCACGACGCAGAGGATAGGTTTTTCTTAAATGATCAAAAGCCTGCTGCTCAACTTTGCCCGCTTTGACACAGGCACGTAAATTGGCATCATCCTGTGCAATATCATAAATTTGACTTAAATGTGCATGCAGACTATTTTTCAAATCTTGGGTTTTGAAATATTGCGCGCAGCTTGGCAATTGAGTTTCAAATTGTTTTGTGGCATCTAAACCAAAATTTTCACAAAAAGCCTGATAAATCATTTGTGTGCCGCGTGCCTTGCCTTCTAGGCTATACCCTGCAATATGCGGGGTTGCCAAAGCAAGCAAATCTAATAATTCTGCAGAGATTTCAGGTTCATATTCAAAAACATCTAATACCACTAAACGCTGAGTATGTTGAATATCCTGCATTAAAGCCGCTTCTTCTACCACTGGCCCACGCGCTGAATTAATCAATATGGCTTGAGGTTTCAGACATGCCAAACGCGCTGCATTGATTAAATGATAGGTAGGATGCTCGCCAGTTTCAGTTAATGGCACATGAATAGAAACCGCATCTGCCTGTTGTAATAGTGCATCTAAGTCGCATTGCTGCACATTGGGCAACTGCACAAATGGATCGTATGCGATGACATTCCAACCTAATAATTGTGCCATTTTGACCAAGCGTGAGCCGACATTGCCCAGTCCAATAATGCCAAGTTTAAAGTTTTGATTGGCATGTAGTAATTCAGGCTCGAGATGAAGCAATGCGGTAATCACATACTCACTCACCGCCTGCGCATTACAACCTGCCGCATTTGACCATGCAATGCCCTGCTGCTCGATGGCTGGGATATCAAGGTGGTCTGTGCCAATGGTCGCGCTGCCAATAAATTGAAGCGCGGTCTGTTGAATCAATGCTGCATTCACTTGGGTGACGGAACGAACTATCAGCGCATCAGCATCTTGCACATCTTGATGCGTTAGACGGCGTCCAGCCTTGTGCTCTATTTCTGCCAAATCTGCAAAGAAATAATCGGTATATGCCAGATTTTCATCTGCAATGATTTTCATAACGCCATCCCATGTGTATTTGCCTGTTTATGATAGCTTGTGTTGTCTAGGATGACTATGCTAGTTGGCATGGATGCAGAATTGTTAGACAGCAATCCAACGTTTTTTGAGAGAAGCATACAGGTTTATATAAGCTTGTAAGTTGGCATAAAAAAAATCAGCCACCTTCGGGTGGCTGACTGCTAAAGATTAAGCGAGTGGAAGCTTAACCAATAAATCTACGCGCATTGCGGAACATACGTAACCATGCACCATCTTCAGTCCATTCTTCAGGTTTCCAAGAATGTTGAAGCGCACGGAAATTACGTTCAGGGTGCGGCATCATAATTGTTGCACGACCATCTTTTGAAGTCACACCTGAAATACCCTCTGGCGAACCATTCGGGTTCATTGGATAATGCTGGGTCGCATTTCCGTGGCTATCGACATAACGTAAAATCACTTGGTTACCTGCGTTTAAGGCTGCCAAATTAGCTTCAGGTGCTACGACACGACCTTCGCCATGCGCCACTGCGATTGGTAAAATCGAGCCTTCCATATCTTCCAATAATACAGAATTCGATTTTTCAACGCGTACATTAACGCTACGCGCTTCAAACACTTCTGAGGTATTACGATGGAAACGTGGCCACGCTTCTGAACCTGGAATGAGTGGTGCTAATTGTGACAACATTTGACAACCGTTACAGATACCAAGTGAGAATGTTTCTTGACGGTTAAAGAATTTCTCAAACTGGTCACGTAATTTCGGGTTAAACAAGACTGACTTTGCCCAGCCACCGCCCGCACCCAAGACGTCACCGTAAGAGAAACCACCACACGCCACTAAGCCTTCAAAGTCGTCTAAATCGACATGTCCTGCAAGCAAGTCACTCATGTGCACGTCAATAGTGTTAAAGCCGACTTTGTCAAATGCTGCCGCCATTTCTACATGACCGTTTACACCTTGTTCACGTAAAATCACCATATTAGGACGACGTGTGTTGATGTACGGCGCTTCAACTGGCTCATTTAAGTCGAATGTCGGTTGAGCAATCAAGCCTTTGTGGTTCTTATCTGTAATCAAGGCAAATTCTTGATCAGCAGTTTCTGAGTTGTCACGTAAACGCTGGATTTGGTGTGATACTTCACTCCAAGCCGTTTGCAAGTCAGCACGTTCAAGCACCAAGTCATTTACAGCAAGTTGGTCTGTGTTATTGACTGTACCGACTACCGAAATTGCATCTTTCAAGGTAGATGCAGCAACTTCAGTAGCTAAGTCAGCCCAATCTGCTTTAGAAATTTGTAGTACTGCACCAATTTCTTCCGCAAACAATGCCGCAACAGATTGATCTTCTAACGCCACACCTAAGCGTGAAGCGAACATCATTTCAGCTACAGTTGCTAATAAACCACCATCGCCAATGTCGTGATAAGCTTGAATCAAGCCGCGGTTATTCCAGTCTTGTATCAAAGCAAAGAATGCTTTGAATTCGTCAAAGTTATCGACATCTGGTGTCACTGAACCAATGGCTTTATACACTTGCGCCAACATCGAACCGCCTAAACGGAACTGACCTTTAGACAAGTCGATACGCACCAATACTGAATCGGTATTTTTTAGTTCAGGGGTTAGCGTTTTGCGCACATCGGTCACTGGTGCAAATGCAGTAATTATACCTGACATTGGTGAAGTTACAGATTTATCAACACCTTCGTCATTCCACGTCGTACGCATAGACAATGAGTCTTTACCTACAGGAATTGCAATTCCTAGCGCAGGACACATTTCCATACCAATCGCTTTAACACCTTCAAACAAGGCTTGGTCTTCACCTTTTTGACCTGCTGCTGCCATCCAGTTTGCAGACAATTTAATGTCGCTAATCTGGTCAATTTTGGCTGACATGATATTGGAAATAGATTCCGCCACTGCCAAACGCGCAGATGCTGCAGGATTCAATAAGGCTACAGGTGGACGTTCACCCATCGCCATTGCCTCACCTGTAAAGCCTTGTAAGCTGGTGGTGGTCACTGCTGCATCTGCAACAGGCACTTGCCATGGGCCAACCATCTGATCACGTGCAACCATACCTGTAATTGAACGGTCACCAATGGTAATGAGGAATGATTTAGAAGCAACGGTTGGATTCTTGATAACACGGTAAATCGCATCTTTCAGATCAGTAACTTGAGCTGCATCAAAATCATCACCTTGACGCTCAATGCTTTCATAAGAACGGCTCATGCGTGGCGTACCACCTAACAAGACCTGCATTGGCATATCTACAGCTTTGTTATTGAACAGTGGATCTTCAACCGTTAAATGACGCGCTTCTGTCGCTTCACCCAATACTGCAAACGGACAACGCTCACGCGCACAGATTGATTCAAATAATTCTAAAGAACTTGGACGGATGGCCAATACATAACGCTCTTGCGCTTCGTTTGACCAAATTTCCATTGGTGACATGCCTGGTTCTAAAGATGGAATCTTACGCAAATCAAGTACAGCACCTAATTCGTGATCATTCACCAACTCAGGCATTGCGTTCGAAATACCACCTGCACCCACGTCATGCACTGATACGATTGGGTTAGCATCTTCCAAACGCCAGCATGTATCAATCACTTCTTGGCAACGGCGTTCCATTTCTGGGTTTTCACGTTGTACTGAAGCGAAGTCAAGATTTTCACCCATGGTTCCGCTATCTACAGAAGATGCAGCGCCACCGCCTAAACCGATCAACATCGCAGGGCCGCCTAAAACGATTAATAAATCGCCTGGCTGAATTGGGTCTTTTTCGACATGGTCTGGACGAATGTTGCCGTAACCACCTGCAATCATGATTGGTTTATGGAAGCCTTTTACTTCACCATTCACGTTTTGCTCGAAAGTACGGAAGTAACCATTTAACGCAGGACGACCAAATTCGTTGTTAAACGCTGCACCGCCCAATGGGCCTTCAATCATAATTTGTAATGGCGATGCCATACGTGAAGGCTTGCCATAATTTTCTTCCCAAGGCTGTTCAAAACCAGGAATATTTAAATTCGATACTGTAAAGCCTGTTAAACCTGCTTTTGGTTTACCACCACGACCTGTCGCGCCTTCATCACGGATTTCACCACCCGAACCTGTCGCAGCACCTGCAAATGGTGCAATTGCAGTTGGATGGTTGTGCGTTTCCACTTTCATTAGAATGTGGGCAGCTTGGCTCTTATATTTATAAACGTAGTGACCTGTTGCAGCATCTTTTTTCGGATAGAAACGCTGCGTGTCAAAACCAACTATCACCGAAGCGTTGTCTTTATAAGCCGACAATACATCTGTTGGTGATTCTTTATAAGTGTTTTTGATCATTTGGAACAGTGACAATGGCTGTACTTCGCCATCAATTGTCCATTCTGAACCAAAGATTTTGTGACGGCAGTGTTCAGAATTGGCTTGCGCAAACATCATCAATTCGATGTCATGCGGATTACGGCCTAACTTGATAAATGCTTCGGTTAAATAATCAATTTCTTCGTCAGACAAGGCAAAACCAAACTCGCTGTTGGCTTTTACCAATGCTGCTTTACCTTCAC
The DNA here is from genome assembly GCF_020982655.1 of Acinetobacter sp. PW68. Taxonomy (NCBI): domain Bacteria; kingdom Pseudomonadati; phylum Pseudomonadota; class Gammaproteobacteria; order Moraxellales; family Moraxellaceae; genus Acinetobacter; species Acinetobacter sp. PW68. The sequence continues at coordinate 1,821,116 of NZ_JAHZSX010000001.1, forward strand.
CCAAAATATCAATGCTATTTAAAGGTTTTGGTTCAGTTTCAACAAATAACGCTGCAGCATCATCAATGTGATTAAACACACTTTCAGTCATGCGGTCATGCAATACTTGTTTTACTTCGTTTGAAACGTCTGCAATACCCTTTAAGGTAAACAAAACACCGCGTTCTAAGCGGTGTACAGGCGTATTACAGTTGGCAAAAATATCGGTTGCTTTTGATGACCAAGGAGAAATTGTGCCCACACGTGGTGTCACTAAAATTTGAACTTCATCACTTGCAGCTTGGCGTAATTCAAAAGATGCACCATCATTTAAAAGCTGTAAAGCAGATTGCTGTTGTTGCTCGTCGAGCGCTTGGTCAAATAAATAAATCCATTGGCTATCGAAAGATTGAACAGAACTCATTGACGCTAAACGGTTTAAGAGTTGAGTTTTCTTAAAAGATGAATGTGCAGGTGCACCGGCAACGATAAACATGCTGATTTTGGCTCCACGGGCTGATCTTTTGGACCATGCCACAATGTGACTTGAAGAGAGCGCATATTCTACTGCGAAATGCCATAATCAGCTAGATGAAAAATAGTTTTCTTGGCGCGTTTCGGCAGTAAAACTTCTGAATGTTATTTTTATCACAAAATTTAAGCCGACTACCTAAAACATAGATTTGTCGCCCTATATCAAACTTGAATCAAATAATTGATTCAAACTACTCAAAGCGCCTTTAGTAATCCTAATTTGAAAAGGCTTTGTTGCATAAAAATTAAGCGTATGATTTTATTATATTTATTTATAGATTAAAATTTATACAGAAATTTTAAAATTAGTCAGTTGCAAAATGTTTGTGCAACAAAGTCCATCAGAAGATATCCTCACAAAGAAAAACTTATTATATTTTCTTTGCGAAACTCAACTCATTCTTAGACCTACGAATTCGCCAAACCCCTAAAAACAAGAAAATACTACCAGATGCTAATAAATAAATTAATTTAGGCAATACAACTGAAGTTTTAACGCCCATTTGATTTAGTTGTATAAACAGTTGAATAGCTTGAGTTGAAGGAAATATATTGGCAATGTATTGCATCCAAAGCGGCATAGCTGCGTGTGGCCAAGCCGCTCCTGATAGCATAAACAATGGAATTGAAGTAAAAACTAAAACTTGTCCTGCACGTTCAGGCATATCAAAATAACTGGCAATTAAAAAACTCAAGCCAATTACACTACCAATATAAATAGGAACAGCTAATAACATTCCCTCAAAATTACCTCCACGAGGATAATCATAAAGCCAAAAAGTAAAACCGAATAAGTAAAAGCACCCTAAACACCCTATACTTAAAATAGCAGTGAATATTCCAAATACTTCAGTTTTGCTCGGTTTCCAGCCTCGTTCCTTATAAGTTGCTATAAGCATACTTAAACCCAAAAGAATGGTTTGATGAATGATGAGAGGAGCAATTGCAGGAAAAATATAACTACCATAGCCTGAAGTTGTGTTAAATAATGGAATTTGATGGACAGATAGAACAGGAGAAAAATCTGAAATTTCTCTAAACCTTTCAGTTTGGGTCATTAGCACACTTTCAATTGACTGTGCCAAACCAAAACCTATTTGCTTGGTTTTTAGAAAGTTAGCAGTACTTAAATATAAACCAACTCCACCAACATCACCGCGCCGAATACTGTGTGATAAGTTATTTGGCAACAATAAAATACCATCTACCTGTTGTTGTTTAATCAAGCTTTCGGCTTCAGCAAAGTTTCCTGTGATGGTTTTAATTCTAACATTCGGACTTTTACCAACCTCACTTATAATTTGCTGAGTGAGAGGACTACGTTCTTCATCTACAATTACAATAGGTAAAAATTCAGCATGTTGTGATTTATATGCGGTAGGATAAAAGAAACTATATAAAAATACAGATAAAATCAGTGTTGTGAAAATCGCTGAATTTGCAAAAATATCTTTAAATGTTTTGGTATAATATTTAAAAAATAGTTTCATTTTTGCCCGCCTTAAGCCGATGTTTAAGCAGAAACAGCGCCAAAATAAAATACAACACCGCATATAGAATTAAAATAAAAAATGGCAGAACAGAAGTCGCAAGCGGACTACCCACAATCCACTGCTGCGTTTGCAATTTTGCATAAGGTGTATACGGAATAATATTGGCCCAAATTTTTGTAAATAATGGCGCATTATTTAAAGGTAAAGTCACACCTGCAAAACTTAGGGATGACCCACCATAAACAGCAATCAGACCAAAAGTTTTACTTAAGTTTTGAGTGGCTAAAACCATTGCACTGCTTATAAATGCATAGGCACAATACAATAAAAATTGTGCAAAAATAATCACCCACAACTGCCCTACAACAAACCACCCTCGTACTTCAATCAGCCAGAACATCCATACCCAAGTCCAGAAACTAAAAATAAAGACATAAGTTAAATTTTTTGTTATTAAAGCACGCCATGCAGACCCTCCCATTACCCAGGTAGCTGTGGTTTTAAATTTAAGCTCTTGTCCAACAGAAAATGCAACACAACAGCAAAGTAATAAATGCAAAATTGCTGGGATCATATAAGGCTCTAAATAGAGCTCATAATTCAAGTCTGGATTATATAAAGGTGAAATTTTTACGGTAGCTGTCGGTAATTCCAGCTCAGGTAAATGGCGAACTAAGTAGTGGTGTCTCATATAGTCTTGAATTCCCTCGAGACTACTCACAAACATAGCTGAAGAGATACTATTACCAACACTAAAATAGCTTTGATTAAAAAAAATACCAATTTGCGCATCTTCAGCGTGAACCAAACGTTCTTCTGCACCAGCAGGGATAACTACATAGCCCCATATTTTATTCTGGTTTAACTTTCGTTCTGCATCACTTAGATTTTGAGTAACAAGCTCAATATGCAACGTAGATTGATGGGTAAGATATTTTTTAATTTGACGACTGAGTTCGCTCCGATCTTGATCGACAACAGCAATTGGCAAATGTTCAGGTTTACCCTGATAAAACATGCTACTGAATAATAGTATAATTACCAACGGCGCAAGGGTGACTAAACTCAAATCCCATTTGTGATTAATTAAATATTCTAACTCTCGAAAAAAACCCGCAAACATTAGTGTGCCTTATTTAATTTAAAGAGCACACTCATACCTACTTTCAAATTAGGATTCGGCGTGGCAGGCACCAAATGCACTTTAAAACTTCGAATATCATAACCGCCCGTTTGACGAGTTGTTTTTATGGTAGCAAATTCACCTTCCGCATCAATATTTTTGATATTAAACAGCATATACTGATCAAGTGCAGGTATATAGCCTTGTAATTGTTTAAGCTGATAAATAGATGCATATTGATCTTCACGAACAGTCAAACTCACCCAAATATCATTTTGAATAATACTCACCACAGGTACTCCCATGGCGATTAGTTCAGAAACTTTGCCATAGGTTTTGGAAACAACCCCATCTACAGGTACATTCAATTGTGTTTCTGCTTCTAATGCATTTGCTTCTGCCACTGCCGCTTTTGCAATTTCTACCTGTGCATCTGCTGTGGATTTTTGTTCGGGGGTACTACCGCGTTTAGCACGTGCATACTGTTGGTAAGCTGCTTCAGTCATCTGAGATGCTGAAGTAGCAGCTGCTTGAATTTCATCACGGCGTTGTCTAGAAATCACCCCTTCGCGAAATAAATTTATACTCCGTTGTAAGGTCGTATTGGCTAATGCTTCCTGTGCTTTCAAGGCTTGCCAGTTCGCATACAAGCTGTCAATGTTTTCTTGCTGAGAACCGCGTGTAGCGGTAGATTGAAAAGCTAGTGCTGATTGAAGACTTGCCAAAGCCTGTTGTTTTTTGGCTGAAACTTCAGGGCTCCAAAGCCGAACTAATGGCTGATTTTGTTTAACGACCTGTCCTTCTTGTACATAAAGCTCTTCTATACGACTCGGAACTTTGGTGCTCACATATATTGTTTCCGCTTCCACACGCCCTTGAAGTTCAATTTGTTGAGGCTGATAACTTTTCCAAAGCCCAAAACCAATTAAACTGAGTATTAAAATCAGCAATAATGTCGCAAATATTTTTAACTTTCTAGATTTTGTCGAATCAGGCTTTAGGGCTTGCGCCTGATCTTGAGCAGTTTGTGAAGTGTCAACTGATTCACTCTCTAACAACTTATCATCATTTTCAATTTCATTATCCATTTGTTGGTGGATAGCAGTCTGCTGCTCTGATGCTGAATTTGCTGTTAAAGATTGATTCTCTGACAATTCAGACATTCTGTCTTCCTGATTCGAATTATTCTGATCTTGATTCACTGGAATTATCTCATCATCATGAATTAATATAATGTGTGTTAGGTTGGGTCAGATACTCTGAGAATTGATCAATCGAACCATGACTGTGTAATAAAGTAGCCAGTGACATTACATATTTGTACGCATTTAATGCCATTTCTGCTTTTAAACCACTTAACATATTCTGTGCGTCAATGACTTGATTGGCTGTGGCCATATCTTCTTTAAATGATAATTCTTGAATTCTTAAGTTTTCAACTGCAGCTTTTAAATTTTGCTGGAGCAAAATATCGCTTTGTTGAGCGGTAAGCATTTCACTATAAGATTTATATATGAGAGTTTCAATCTCTTGCTTGCTTCGCGCAGTCATCAACTCAGTCGCGTAACGCTGTAATTCTGCAGCTTGGATACTTTTTTTATGATCTACACCTGAAAATAAATTGTAGCGCGCAGCAACACCCACAATCCAGTGAGGGTTATCTTCTAGTCCATATTCGCCAAAAGCAAAAACATTAGGTTTGGTCGCAGCACTTTTAATTTTAACTTGAGCATTCGCCAGTTGAATGTCCTTTTGCATTTTACGAATCAATACTGATTGCTCTGGGTAGCTTTTTAATAATGCATTTAATGACGTAGATGGAGTCTTATTCACAAATAAAGGCGTGCTTAAATCCTTAATTTGACTACTTTGGAGTAGATTATTCAATTGGAATAGACTTGAACTATAATTTGCCTCGCTGTTTTGCAAACCACGTTCAGCATTGTTCTTAGCCACTTCAAACTGCATGCGTTGACCCTTGCTAATAAAACCCTGTTGTTCTAGTTTTAACGCATTTTGGTAATGTCCCTGTATAGCTTTTAAATTATACTGACTGGCTGCTAAAAGCTGTTGCTGTAATTGGCTATTGAAATAGACCTGTATTAACTCAAAACGCTGTAAATCTTGCTGTTGCTGATCATTTAATTGTTGGCGGTCCGCATTAATTTGCGCCACTTCTTTAGTTGAGCTGATGAAACCGCCTGTATAAAGCGGGATCATCATCGAAATGGTGGGTTGAACAACTTGATTATCTAAGTTGAGCTGATATGCATTCGGAATTAAGCCGACACCCTCTTGTATACTTTGACCGATTCCATCTTTTATGACAGCGGTATTCGAACTACCTCCTAACCATTGATCAACTTTTTGATTCACGTTATTGCTTAATGTCTGTTCTAAATTATTTTTTATTCCGCCGAGTGGTACTTCCAATTCTTGATGATAAGTATAAGCTCTTACATTTAAGTCCACACGAGGCAATCCCAAACCCTTTAACGCAGTGGCTTCTAATCGTGAAGCCTGTTGTAACGCCTGACTGGCTTGAGTACTATATGAATTATGAAGAATATATTGCTCTGCTTGTATGAAGCTCAAAGTTTGGGCACAAGTAGCAGGATTATATAAAATGGTAATAGCCAGTAATATAAATTTGGATTGCTCTTTAAAATGTTTCATATCCACTTTCACTGGCTCCATTGATTGTTGTATCTTATTGGTTTTGTCGCACAAAGATTTCATAACCATATGATTTTAAAAGTTTTGATTATTTTTTAACCCAAAATTAAATTTATTCAAATCAGATATTTCCATATTTATGCAACAAAACCCTATTAATTTAAAATTAAAAATAATCTATTATTTTGGGGATCAATTCAGCTTCTCATCGCTAAATAGAGATGAGCTATTATAATCTGCTTTATTTTTTTGTAAATTAGGAAAAGTATTAATCCCGTCAGTATTTAGTAAATGAGATATAGATGTATTCTCTTTAGGGATGTTTTTAAAAATCAAGGCCCTCATTTATTTGGCAATCTATAGTGAAAGAAGAAAATAAAACAGATAGGAAAACTCTTAGTATTCATTTTTACGTAATGTAATACTATTTATTCTTATAAAACTTAATAAAACCAATTGTCTTGAATATAGAAGACAATTGGTTAATATAATTTATTTCACACATTAACTTGTAAATCGCCCATATTCATCACGTTTTCGATGACTATTATTTCGTCGATCATCTTGTGAAGAGCGATTGCCGCGACTGTCTTCATCGTCATCGTCAATTTCTAGGACCAAGTTTCAGCTTATTTAACTATTTTCCTTAATCTTCCAAATACCACCAAAAGAAATCAATCCAATCCAAAATTTGATGAGGGGTAATTTGAGGGGCAAAACTACAGACAAAAATAAGCCCTTGTAAAAACAAGGGCTTATTTAGATATTTGGCGGAAGCGGTGAGATTCGAACTCACGGAGGACTCACACCCTCGTCGGTTTTCAAGACCGGTGCATTAAACCGCTCTGCCACGCTTCCATGTGGGCCATGATACGAAGCTTTTGATTTGATGACAAGTAAAAAATTCTTCGTTACCACTCAAGTGAATATTGTTTCACCAAATCAATGCTAAAGCTCATCAAAACAAGAGCATAGCTACCTCAATCTTTAAAGTTTAGCGGCTAACTCTGCCCCTTCACGAATCGCACGTTTTGCATCTAACTCTGCAGCAAGCTTTGCCCCACCAATAATATGATAATTAGCCAAAGTATTTTCATCTGCCGCAGGCATTAAATCTTTAACTGATTCTTGCCCAGCACAGACTACAATGCTATCTACACGTAACAATTGGTCTTGACCTGCCATTTCAATCCATAAGCCTTCATTGGTAATTGCTTTATATTGCACACCACGTAGCATACGCACGGCATGTTTTTTTAACTGTGCGCGGTGTACCCACCCTGAAGTTTTACCCAAACCAGCACCAAAAGCCGTCGTTTTACGTTGCAATAAATAGATTTCACGGATTGGAGGATGTACTTCTGGAGCACACATGCCGCCTTCAGTCACATAATTAGGATTTGGATCAACTCCCCATTCACGCTGCCATTCAGCCAAAGGCTGAGGTTGTGGCTGATGTTCAGGTTTCAGTAAAAACTCCGACACATCGAAACCGATTCCGCCTGCACCAATCACAGCAACTTTTTGTCCAACAGGTGCGCCACGTAATACTTCTGCATAAGACAATACTTGCGGTGCATCGCTACCTTCAATTTTTAAAGCACGTGGTACAACACCTGTTGCAATCACCACTTCATCAAAACCTTCACGTTCGAGTTGCTCGCGGTTGACTTTGGTATTTAAACGTAAATCGACCCCAGTTTTTTCAATTTGCACTTTAAAGTAGCGGATGGTTTCATGAAATTCTTCTTTGCCCGGCACCACTTTAGCCAAATTGAATTGTCCACCCACTTCATTGCTGGCTTCAAATAAAGTCACCTGATGCCCACGACTCGCAGCAACTGTGGCTGCAGACATTCCCGCAACACCACCGCCCACAACGGCAATACGCTTCGGTTGCTTGGTTTTCTCATAGACCAATTCAGTTTCGTAGGCTGCACGCGGATTGACTAAACAAGTCGCACGCTGATTTTTAAAGGTATGATCTAAACATGCTTGGTTACAGGCAATACACGTGTTGATTTCATTGACACGATTGGTTGCAGTTTTATTGACCCAGAATGCATCTGCCAATAATGGGCGTGCCATTTGAATCATATCGGCTTTACCCGCTGCCAAAATTTCTTCTGCAGTATCTGGCATATTAATACGATTGGATGCAATTACAGGAATTTCAACGTGTTTCTTTACTTCCGCGGTATAATCAGCAAAAGCTGCACGTGGCACAGAAGTCACAATGGTCGGAATACGAGCTTCATGCCAGCCAATTCCAGTATTGAGTAAGTTCACACCCGCTTGCTCTAAGGCTTTTGCAACGGTAATCACTTCCTGCATAGTGTTGCCATCGTGGACTAAATCCAACATTGACAAACGGAAGCAAATAATAAATTTTTCTCCTACTTCAGCACGAATAGCTTTCACCACCTCCAAAGCAAAACGCATACGATTTTCAATTGCACCGCCCCATTGGTCTTCACGCTGATTCACATGACGGCTTAAAAACTGGTTCAGCAAATAGCCTTCCGAACCCATAATTTCGACACCATCGTAACCTGCCATTTTGGCTAGACTGGCTGTTTTCGCATAATCTTCAATGGTATTTAAAATTTGTCTTTCACTCATTTTACGAGGTTTAAATGGTGAAATTGGAGATTTAATCGGGCTTGCAGACACCACAAATGGCTGATAACCGTAGCGTCCTGAATGCAGAATTTGCATTAAAATTTTCGCGCCATGCTTATGAACTGCATGTGTCACCAGTCGATGCGGTGCAACATCGCCCAATGTATTCATGGTACCACCCGCAGGCAATAACCAACCTTGACGGTTAGGTGAAATACCGCCCGTAATAATCAAACCCACGCCACCTTTAGCACGTTCTCCAAAATAGGCAGCCAGTTTTGGATAGTTATAAAAACGATCTTCCAATCCTGTGTGCATTGAACCCATCACGACACGGTTTTTAATGGTCGTAAATCCTAAATGTAATGGTTTTAGAATATTTGCATAGCGAGTTGTCATGATGAATCCTTATATAATGAGCTTTGCAACTTGTTGCATGAATAATACTTTAACCGATTTTTATAAACTGTTTATGACTCTAAAGTTCGACTGCGTGGCACAATCGTCAATTTATAGGGTCTGTTGATATTTCATTAATGGTTTGTGCTGTAGGCTAAAACTGAGCAGATCAGGAATGAAACGCAGGGAATAGCGAGACTATTGCCAAGTTTCATAACGCAATCTGAGAAAGTTTTAGCCACAGCCTTTCAGGACAAGCATATTTTTTGCTGCTATTGCGTTATGAGTCAGTCATTTAGAGTTACTAAATTTCCTGCCTCATGCCTTATATCAGCTAAAAAATATGCGTCGTCGCAAACATAGACGAAGTGTCAACAGACCCTAACTATTCTTGATCTAAATTTGATACAAAAACGCCAAAAAATAAAAGTGATTTTATTTTGCACCATCCAAATTGCGGTTTTTGTTTTTCAATTTCTACACCAAGTTTGCCATTTCTAAATGAAAATTTAAGCCTGAACCTGATTTTTTTATCAAATGTGCTTTTTTAACGAAAACAAGCATTTTAAAGAGTGCTATAATTTGCAGTTTAGAATTCTCCTTGGCCACCAAAATGTGGTGCATATTTTAAAAACTTAGGACTAGCAATGACTGATAATGCAACTATCTTGCAGAATGTACCAGTAGGCAAAAAAGTCGGTATCGCCTTTTCTGGTGGTCTAGATACTTCAGCTGCTTTATTGTGGATGAAGCAAAAAGGCGCTGAACCGTATGCGTATACCGCAAACTTGGGGCAGCCAGATGAAGATGACTATGATGCCATTCCAAAGAAAGCAGAAGAATATGGTGCGGTAAAAGCACGCTTGGTTGACTGCCGTTTACAGTTGGCTTTGGAAGGTATTGCTGCCATTCAATGTGGTGCATTCCATATCAACACAGGTGGTATGCCTTACTTTAACACCACCCCGCTTGGTCGTGCAGTAACAGGTACGATGCTCGTGACTGCCATGAAAGAAGATGACGTCAACATTTGGGGTGATGGTTCAACTTATAAGGGTAACGATATTGAGCGTTTCTATCGTTATGGTTTATTGACCAATCCTGCGCTTAAAATTTATAAGCCATGGTTAGACCAAACCTTTATTGATGAGTTGGGCGGTCGTGCGGAAATGTCACAATTCCTCATCGACAATGGTTTTGACTATAAAATGTCAAAAGAAAAAGCGTATTCAACTGACTCAAACATGCTCGGTGCAACACACGAAGCGAAAGACCTTGAGTACCTAAATGCTGGCATCAAAATTGTTGACCCAATCATGGGCGTAGCATTCTGGAAAGATGACGTTGAAGTGAAAGCCGAAGAAGTGTCAGTAACCTTTGAAGAAGGTATGCCTGTTGCACTGAACGGTCAGCGTATTGAAAACCCTGTTGAGTTGATTCTTGAAGCGAACCGTATTGGTGGTCGTCATGGTTTGGGAATGTCTGACCAAATCGAAAACCGTATTATTGAAGCGAAATCTCGCGGTATTTACGAAGCACCGGGCATGGCATTATTACACATTGCTTATGAGCGTTTAGTTACGGGTATTCATAACGAAGATACGATTGAACAATACCGCATTAACGGTTTACGTTTAGGCCGTTTATTGTATCAAGGTCGTTGGTTCGATTCTCAAGCATTAATGCTTCGTGAAACTGCACAGCGTTGGGTTGCGAAAGCGATTACAGGTACTGTGACTTTAGAGTTACGTCGTGGTAATGACTATACCATTATGAACACTGAATCTCCGAACCTCACTTATGAAGCTGAGCGTTTAACCATGGAGAAAGGTGATTCAATGTTTACGCCAATGGATCGTATTGGTCAGTTAACGATGCGTAACCTAGACATTACCGATACACGCGCTAAATTAGGTCTTTATACCAATTCTGGCTTATTGTCGATTGGTTCAGGTTCTGCAGTGCCTCAATTGAAAGACAAAAACAAATAATCACTTGCTGATCATTTTTTGAAATCGAAGCCGCTCAAATTGAGCGGCTTTTTTATATACGTTTAAACATGAAGACTAAAAAATTCATACTAAAAGCTGCGATAGAAAAACTTACAGGACCTCTTCCACCTGCACAGTGTGGTAATAAATTTGATTACGTCCCAACTGTTTTGCACGGTACAAGGCTTGGTCTGCACGTTGCAAGAAATCGCTTTTAAAAATTTCCGCCTCACCTTTATAAACAGTAAAACCTAAACTGATTGTGACATTACTGGAAACTAAAGATTGGCTATGGGGAATCGCCAAACGCTCAACTGCTTTAAAAATATTGGAAGCCACAGCATACGCACCATGTGCATCTGTTTCTGGCAATAACACCACAAATTCTTCGCCACCATAACGTGCGACAAAATCCATGTGACGAATCGAGTCTTTAATCGATTTGGCAATCGCTGAAATGACTTCATCTCCCTTTTGATGCCCATAATGATCGTTATATTTTTTAAAAAAATCGACATCGATAAAGAGTAAGGATAATGGCACTTCATCATGCCGTGCCTGTTCAAAATAGCTATCTAGCATTTCATCAAAGGTACGTCGGTTAGACACTTTGGTCAGCGCATCATGCTGACTTAAATGCAACAACTCTTCGGCATGGATACGATTAATTTTTTCACTAAGTCGAGCTTGGTGCATCACCAAAAAAATCATCCGCTCTCGGGTACACAGCATTTTGCTGATTAAAAAACCCATCACACTACTGCCAACCAACACCCGCCCCATCACCATCACATCTATTGGAATATGCAAGCTTAATAACATAATCATGGCAACCACCGCAGCCATTAGCCCTGTCAGCAGCATGTGAAACGGCTTCACCCCTGTCAGTACAAAGCCCATAATATAAATCATACTAATGATCATCACGGCTTGATATCTAAACACTTCGGTAAGCACTGTCATGGTCAGCCAAGTCATCGACACAATGGCCCAAAAAGTCAACGCCATGGCTGCATAAGGATAATATGAGCGTAAAATTTTATAATGGGCAAAAAAGAACAGGGTCAGTAAGCAAAATGCACCATTGACTAGGCCTAGTAAGGAATGGATAAAGTCGTGCTTAAAAAAATTTCGATCAATAATCCAGTAATCCCCAGTAATAATCATCACAGTGATAATAAAGTAGATGAGTACGCCCGACCAAAAATATTGGTTAATGTTATGCCGTGCTTGTTCAAGATGCTGTTTCCAAAACTCCACTTCGAGTTGTTTCGGAAAAACCTGACCCGCACGTTTACGTTGATGTTTAATCAACTCTTCATTTTTTTCTTTGTCGTACTGTAGCTTGGCTAACTTATATTTGTATTCCATGGATGCTTTAAATTCCATTTAATCACGATTGTTGCACAGCAAACCTGTAACAGCCTGAATATAATTTTAATGTTTCTAAAATAACACAATGTCTAAACTATTCATTCAGGCATTTCTATTTTTTATGGCTTTCGGCGTTATCATTTTAACATTTATAGATTATCATCTGTTTTATTTTTCAAACTGGCAGCGCCTTGAATACAATTACTCTTATCCAGCCAGATGACTGGCATGCTCATTTACGTGATGGTTTAGCACTACAACGTACTGTTCCTGATCTTGCCAAGCAATTTTCACGCGCAATTTGTATGCCTAACCTTGTTCCGCCAGTAAAAACGGTAGAAGAAGCAGAAGCGTATCGTGAACGCATCATGGCACATGTTCCTGAAGGTGTAAATTTTGATCCGCGTATGGTGTTGTATTTTACCGATCAAACCTCTCCTGAAGAAGTCAAGAAAATTAAAGCCTCGGCGCATGTAAATGCGATTAAACTTTACCCTGCTGGTGCCACCACCAATTCAGACAATGGGGTAAGCGACATTCGTAAAGTTTATGCGGTGATAGAGCAACTTGAAGAACAACAAGTGCCATTATTATTGCATGGTGAAGTCACGCATAATCATGTCGATATTTTTGACCGTGAAAAACGCTTCTTAGATGAAGTGCTTTCACCATTATTACAACAATTTCCAAATTTGAAATTGGTGCTTGAGCACATAACCACCTCTGAAGCAGCACAATTTGTTTTAGAACAAGGCCGGAATGTCGCTGCAACCATTACCCCACAACATTTATTATTTAACCGTAATGATATGTTGGTGGGTGGTGTGAAACCACATTTCTATTGTTTGCCTATTTTAAAACGTCAAACCCATCAGCAAACCTTATTGGAAGTCGCGACTAGCGGAAATCCTAAGTTTTTCTTAGGGACAGATAGCGCACCGCACTCAAAAAATGCCAAAGAAAATGCATGTGGCTGTGCAGGCTGCTATAGTGCACCTACGGCAATTGAGCTGTATGCACAAGCTTTTGATCAAGCTGGACGTATTGAGCGCTTAGAAGGCTTTGCAAGCTTGTTTGGTGCAGATTTCTATGGTTTGCCGCGTAATACCAACACCATTACCTTGGTAAAAGAAGAGCAAATCATTCCAACCAGTTTAGACTACTTGGATGGTGAACAAATTATTCCGTTATATGCGGGTAAAACCATTCAATGGAGAAAAGTGTGACAGATACAACTTTGCCCGTTATGGGGCAACGTTTTCGTGGTTTTTTGCCTGTGGTGGTCGATGTGGAAACCGCAGGCTTTAATGCCCAAACTGATGCTTTGTTAGAAATTGCAGCTATTCCAATTGTTTATGATGCGGAAGGCAAATTTGTACCAGGCGAAGCGTGTCATGCGCATATCAACCCGTTTGAAGGGGCAAATTTAGACCGCCGCTCTTTGGACTTTATTGGGATTGATCCTTTCAACCCTATGCGTATGGCCATGGCTGAAGATGAAAAAACTGCGTTAAAACGGATTTTCAAATCGGTCAATGAAGTGCGTCGCCAACAAAATTGCACCCATGCCATTTTAGTCGGTCACAATGCGCATTTCGATTTAGGCTTTGTGCAAGCAGCCATTGCCCGCACAGGTACGAAGAACCAAAACCCATTCCATAGCTTTTCAGTGTTTGATACAGTGACTTTAAGTGCGGTGATGTTTGGTCAAACAGTGCTGGCAAAATCATGTATTCAGGCAGGTATTGAGTTTGATGGCAAAGAAGCACATTCAGCTTTATACGATACGCAAAAAACTGCAGAGCTATTTTGTTTTATTCTGAATAAACTTGCACCGCACATGGTAGAGAACTTACTCAACCCAGATCAATAATACGCTTGGTACTCAAACATTGAGAGGTTTACAGGATGACAGACTGCGTTTGTCATCCTGTTTTCTTTTTAATGTTGTGATCTTAATTCATGTTTCTCAGCCTCAAGGTTGAGTATCGAAATGATTTTTACTTTGAATCAGCCTTTATGCATACAGTCTTTTAAGCTGACTTTGGTTATAATGGCAATATTCCAATTTGTGTAACTTATTCTGCTATGTTGAAAAAAATTGTATTGGTCTTGGTCATTCTCGCGCCTTCTGCGTTGTATCTTTATATTGTGAATCGTGAGCCTGCCCAACCTGAACCAAACCCTCAACCCGCAGCAACACAAACAACAACCACTGAAAAACAATATCAAACCCCTGATCATTAAAATGCTGCACAGCGTTCAAATTTGTGTTTGGTAATTTATTATTTTTAAAGATACATTTTTTTAAACAAATATCATAAAGCGCGGTATTTTTTAGGATTCAGGTTTGACACTGTCGCAAAAAATTCATAATATACGCCTCACCTCGTATCGTCCCTATCGTCTAGAGGCCTAGGACATCGCCCTTTCACGGCGGTAACCGGGGTTCGAATCCCCGTAGGGACGCCATATATCTTGCTATACGATCATTTCTAATCCAAATTTATTATTTCAAGATTGCAGATTTGTAGTTTTTCTCTACAATACTCCGCTTCATTCCATATTTTCTCCTAACACTTATGCCGTCATCGAATCATCAAAATGGTGCTGTGCATCAAGGTAATACTGAGCCTTTAAAACGTGCCATGAGCACTCGACATTTGGTCATGATTTCACTAGGCGGTGCCATTGGCACAGGTCTATTTTTAGGCTCAGGTGAAGTCATTGCACAAACAGGCCCCGTTGGCGCCATCATCGCTTATATTTTTGGTGGTTTAATTGCCTATATGGTGATGCTGTGTTTGGGTGAGCTTGCCGTACACATGCCTGTTTCAGGTTCGTTTGGCGCATACGCTAAACAATATATTGGGCCTGGCACGGGCTATACCATCACTTGGTTGTATTGGCTCACGTGGTCGGTTACTTTAGGCACAGAGTTTACCGCCGCCGCGTTGTTAATGCAGGAATGGTTCCCGCATATTTCCATGTGGATTTGGACACTGATTTTTGGTGGTGTCGTATTTAGTTTAAATATGATTTCCACACGGCTGTTTGCAGAATCTGAGTTTTGGCTGTCTTTGGTCAAGGTCGTGACTGTTATTGCCTTTATTGTTTTGGGTTTAATGGCAATTTTTGGGGTTGTATCCTATCAAGGTTATAGCTCGGCACCTTTATTTAGCAATTTAACTGCACAAGGCTGGTTTCCTGAAGGGCTATTCCCTATTTTTGCCACCATGTTGATTGTTAATTTCGCTTTTTCGGGTACGGAGTTAATTGGTGTTGCTGCAGGTGAAACCAAAAACCCTGCCAAAAACGTGCCTAAAGCAATCAATACTGCAATTTTCCGCCTGTTGATTTTCTTTGTAGGTACTATTGTGGTAATTAGTGCCTTATTACCACATCAGGCTGCAGGTTTGGCTGCAGAAGGGGTAAGCAGTAGCCCTTTTGTGACGGTATTTAATCAGATTGGCATTCCTTATGCTGAAGATATTATCCGTTTTGTGATTATCACAGCCTTGCTCTCTGCAGCGAACTCAGGCTTATTTGCAGCTTCACGAATGATGTGGTCGCTCTCACACCAAAAGCAATTGCCACAGATTTTTTCTAAGGTAAATGCGCGTGGTATTCCTTATATAGCAGTCATAGTCACCATGCTCGGAGCAATGCCAGGGTTATTGTCTGAGCAATTTGCGCCAGAAACCATCTTTAAAAACCTCTTAGGTGTGGCTGCATTTACAATGGTTGTGGTCTGGATGAGTATTTGTTTAAGCCAGTTTAACTTCCGTCGCCAATGGTATAAACAAGGCAAAACCGTACAGGATTTAGGTTTTGCTGCACCGCTATTTCCAATAGTGCCTATTTTAGGTTTTGTATTCTGTTTTATAACTTGCCTGAGTATGTTATTTGACCCTGAAATGCTGGCAGGTTTTATCGGCTGTATGATTTTTATTGTGTTGTGCTATGCCAGTTATTACATGATTTATCACAAAAAATGATAATGCTTTTTTAGCGAGAATGTAAAAACAATAGCGGGCAATCTTAGGATTGCCCTTTTTTCTGAGTTTTGTTAAGTAACAACAAATAGCGAAATACAAAGAGAATCACCCTGCTCCAATATAGGCATCTATTTAAACTATAGCTTAAAAACATCATTTTTAGCACTTCAAACATATTACGACAGCAGAATAGTTTTAATTTTATTCAGTTGATCATTTTTTTCAGAATTATTGCCGAAAAGCGTTTGACACCCCCCTTTATACGCCCTATTATACGCCCACCTCTGAAACGTCCCTATCGTCTAGAGGCCTAGGACATCGCCCTTTCACGGCGGTAACCGGGGTTCGAATCCCCGTAGGGACGCCAATTTCAGAAGTAATATTTTATTAAGTCCCTATCGTCTAGAGGCCTAGGACATCGCCCTTTCACGGCGGTAACCGGGGTTCGAATCCCCGTAGGGACGCCATTACTTTAGATCAAAAGTTCTGGTTTAAAATATCACTTCTACATTGTCCCTATCGTCTAGAGGCCTAGGACATCGCCCTTTCACGGCGGTAACCGGGGTTCGAATCCCCGTAGGGACGCCATATTCGAGATAGTTAATTAACCTGAGTTCGATATAAAAAAAGAGTAGAAAAAAAGCCCTGTTTTTGTAACATATTGGTTCTCAAGACAAAATGTTATAAAACAAGGCTTCTCAATGGATCATATTACCGAATTATTTTGTATTTTGGATGATTTCTGCAAAAAATTTAATGAATCTTTAGAGAAAGCTTTAATTTCTAATCAAAAAACCAGGTTGAAAAAGTCAGCTTTAAGCTTGTCTGAAGCAATGACCATTGTCATTTTATTTCATCAATCCGGTTTTAGATTCTTCAAATATTTTTATTGCCAAATGATCGTTCCATTCTGGAAATCTGCTTTTCCTAAACTGCTTAGCTACAACCGATTTATTGAAATCATGCCCCGTTGTTTGCAAGCTCTGAGTAGTTTCTTCCATCAGGTGAAAGGAAAAGATACGGGAATCAGTATCATTGACTCCACTAAATTGGTAGTTTGCCATAATCTTCGGATTAAAAGGCATCGTGTATTTAAAGGCTTGGCCGGTCGTGGAAAAAGTAGTACGGGTTGGTTTTATGGTTTTAAATTACATCTCGTTATCAATAATTTAGGTGAAATTATTAATCTCAAGCTGACATCGGGAAATGTTCATGATGTTGCTATATTAGAATCTTTAACTCAAGAATTAAAAGGGATCCTACTCGGAGACAAAGGCTATTTGAGCAAAGCAAAAGCCGAAGCTTTAGCAGCAAGAGGACTGAAAATATTGACCCCATCACGTCGGAATATGAAAAATAAACCCATCCAAACTGAAGAAGAAAAACAATTACTTTGCAGAAGAGGATTGATCGAAACAGTGAATGATCAATTAAAAAATTTACATCAACTTGAACATTCACGTCATCGTTCGGTAAATAACTTCATGGTGAATATCATGGCTGCTGTAGTGGCTTATTGTTTGAACCCCAATAAGCCAACTTTCCAAAATATGCTAAAAGGTTAAGTGGATTTCATCGAACTCAGGTTAATTAATAAACTTCTCATGAAAAAGCCCAAGCATGATGACTTGGGCTTTTTTATTGCTTGTTTTGTTGCTTGTTCCCTCATTCCTGTTTTTAACGTTTGATCAAATTTCTTTGATTGCAATTTTATTTGTTTAAAAATGGTTCATTCAAAAATCTTACTCTTTAACATTTCTCTTCAACTCGTTATCCATTCATATTCATTTACAGCAATCGCACTATAAATCCGAACAAAAAATCAACACCCGTGGTATGAGCATGCCGTTAAGGTAGAATGCATAATATATCTGCAGGGATCAGATTATGTTCGTCATTACAAAGTTAAGTTCGCCTGAATCATCTATTAAAAACCATAATCATCAATTTAATAACTTTAAAGATTGGATCAACTTCTTTCAAGATCAACAGATTTCGACGGCAGTAAAGACCGAACAGGCTGAGAACTATTTAAGAGATTTAATCCAGCAGGTTGATGTGGCTGGGTTGGAATGGCTGGATCAACCCAGACATGTAGAGCAACATTTTCTGGAACAGCACCACCAAACCTGCGCAATTTTCCAGTCTTATGTAGAGCGGCGTAAAAAGCAGCAAGGACGTGAGTATTTCCCGACTGTGTCACATGCATTTGAGTTTATTGCCAAAGTTTCACCTGTAAAACTGGTAGACGGCTCATGGCTTTATTCAACTGTGCAAAACTGGAATCGGCCGGAAACCAAAGATCTGATTTATATCTATCTGGAAGAACTGGGCATGGGTCATACTCGTGCCAATCATGTCACCATGTATCGGGACTTGCTGAATCATTATGAGCTGAATAGCTATGCCGAGCAGCTGGATGCCAGTTATTATGAACAAGCAGCCGTTCAACTGGCATTGGCCTATGCACCACCTGAATATTTGCCGTTAGTCATTGGTTTTAATCTGGGTTATGAACAGCTGCCCTTACATCTGTTAATTACCAATTATGAGTTATCTGAACTCGGTATTGATCCACATTATTTCAATGTGCACATTACCATTGATAATGCTCACAACGGTCATGCACAAAAATCGCTGCAAGCATATTTTGATCATTATGCACTCGCTGAAGATCCTGCCCAGTATCTAGACCTGATTAAAAAAGGTTATGTGCTGAATGACATTGGTAAAAGTTCTACCCAGATCATCAAGCAGCTGGATACTGAAAAACTGGCTTTGAAAGTGTTCCAGAACAAAGCGCTGATTGGACAATATATCCATAACCAGAAATGCCAGTTTAATGGCAAGACCATTAATGAGTGGTTATCCGATCCGGCACAGATTGCAGACTTCTTGAAAGTCATGATTGAAAAAGGCTGGATTGTAAAAGATGCACCTGTAGAACAAAGCCGGTTCTGGAAAATGATTGATGATCCAGATGGCAAAATGTTTGGTGTATTTAATGCGACTGAAAAACAGATTATTAAAGACTGGATTCAAGGTGAGACTTTTGCCGCTCGTCTGTCATCACGTAGCAGATCTCAAGTTCATAACCAGATGGAACCGGTATTGAACCGTATTGACCAGCAACAGATTCATCAGTTGAAAAGCCGTCTGAATCGCTGTGCCGCTGCCGAACAAAAGATTGATTTATTGATTCCTTATGTAGCACCGTATATGCATCATCAGGAAGTAGGCTTGTGGGCAACGCGTCAGCTTTCCCAGCTGCTCTTCCCTTTTCAGACTCAAGCCATGACTTATTCTTAGAAAGATCACTCATAAAAAACAGGGCATTGTATATGCCCTGTTTTTGCTTCAATACATTATGCACATTAGGCCGATTTACGTGAATTGATCTGACCTTTAATCACAGCTTTCACATTGCCTTTTACGTAATTTAAAAATACCTTTAAAGGCGACAGTTTTGGATTTGGTCGATTACCTTTGGCAATTTCCTTAAATTGCGCGGCATACCAGATGATTTCCATAATCGCCATTTTATCGATCATTGGAATACCGGTTTTAATTTTCTCCACTGCATAACGTACATCCTGTCCTGCAACCAGACGGTTACCCAGATCAGGCTCGACCGCAAATGGACGTGCAATACCGACAAAATCACATGCGCTACTATCTAGGGCTGCATTCATACCTGCTGCGGTACGGAAGCCACCCGTCACCATCAAATGACAACTCTGTACACGACAAATTTCACAGAACCCTTATCCTATCAGGGTTCTGCCTTCTTAAAATTGCCAAAATTTCCTTAAACTCTTCTTTTTTCCCAAAACCAATTAAACGCTGAATCGCCATTTGAACATAGTCTAAACCATAGCGAAATAAACTCATTGAGAGTCGTCCATGCTTCTTTATTTTTATCGCTTTTTTTTGATCATGTTGCCATTCACCCGTTAAGTAACACCAACAGAAGCTTATAGCTAACACCGCAATCAATTTTTTCACTCGTCTAGGGTCTGTCAAGCGCGTATTTTCAAGATTAAACCCGCGTCCTTTGAGACAACTGAATAAGGTTTCAATTTCCCAGCGTAATGCATAATCCTGAATAGCATTGGCATTAAACTGAGGAGAAACGACGAGTAAAAGCTCTCCATTTTCTAACTGTAGTGCACTTATATATAGTTTCACCCGACCAACCAAAATCCGTCGTTTACGACATTCAATTTGACCAACTTTAAGATGGCGAAATAAATCACTAATTTTATGATTCTTTCCTAAATGATTGGTGACAATGAAGTTTTTTTAACACGAATGCAGAAGTTGATGTCTTGTTCAATTAACCATGTAAACCACTGCTCACCGATAAACTCTCTGTCTGCGAACACATTCACAATACGGTCTTTACCAAAAATGGCTATAAAGCGTTGAATCAAAGCAATACGCTCTTTCGTATCTGAATTTCCACGTTTATTAAGCAATGTCCAAAGGATAGGTATCGCTATTCCACGATAAACGATTGCGAGCATCAGGATATTAATATTTCGTTTTCCCCATTTCCAATTGGTTCTATCTAAAGTCAGTTGCACTTGGTCGAATGAAAACATATTGAAAATCAACTGAGAAATTTGACGATAATCAAAATACTGACCTGCAAAGAAGCGCTGCATACGTCGATAAAATGATTGTGGTAAGCACTTGATGGGCAAGGCTTTAGATGCAGAAGAAAGATTACATGTTTGCTTTAAAATAATCACAAGCATGATGAGCGCAAAGCACTTTAAATGTGACTTGTTCCATTTTAGATATTTGTTTAAGATAAGATATAACTCATTGAGATGTGTCATAGTATTCGTCGTTAGAAAACAATTATTATGACATTATTTCAATGAGTTATCTATTTTTGTCGTGTACAGAGAATATCCTGAACTTATGAAAACTCTTATTTTGTTGCCTTTACTTAGTTGCTTGAGCCTGACAGCCTGTAGCTTGCCTGTTTCAAATTCGTCCTCTCAAATCACTTCAACTCAATCTATTCAAACCATTGCCAAATTATTTGATCAGGCACAAAGCTCTGGCGTTTTAGTAATTCAACGGGGCCCACATCTACAGGTCTATGGCAATGATTTGAGTCGTGCACATACCGAATATATTCCTGCTTCAACCTTTAAAATACTCAATGCCCTGATTGGCCTGCAACATGGTAAAGCCACGACCAATGAAATCTTTAAATGGGATGGCAAGAAGCGCAGTTTTGCAGCCTGGGAAAAAGACATGACTCTCGGCCAAGCCATGCAAGCTTCTGCTGTACCCGTCTATCAGGAACTGGCACGTCGCATTGGTCTGGAACTAATGCAACAGGAAGTGCAACGCATTCGATTTGGTAATCAGCAGATTGGTCAGCATATCGACAACTTCTGGTTAGTCGGACCTTTGAAAATCACCCCGGAACAAGAAGTCGAATTTGCCTCTGCGCTTGCTCAAGAGCAACTTGCCTTTGATCCTCAAGTCCAGCAACAAGTCAAAGCCATGTTACTGTTACAGGAGCGACAAGATTATCGACTATATGCCAAATCTGGTTGGGGTATGGATGTGGAGCCGCAAGTCGGCTGGCTCACCGGCTGGATCGAAACACCTCAGGACGAAATCGTGGCATTTTCACTGAATATGCAGATGCAAAGTAATATGGATCCGGCGATCCGTCTTAAAATTTTGCAGCAGGCCTTGGCCGAATTAGCGCTTTATCCGAAAGCTGAAGGGTAACGTAAATAGGCATGGGAAAAACGCCAAATTTAAGCTATATTTTTAAGAATAAACATTTAAATCTCTGTACACGACAAAAATAGATAACTCATTGAAATAATGTCATAATAATTGTTTTCTAACGACGAATACTATGACACATCTCAATGAGTTATATCTTATCTTAAACAAATATCTAAAATGGAACAAGTCACATTTAAAGTGCTTTGCGCTCATCATGCTTGTGATTATTTTAAAGCAAACATGTAATCTTTCTTCTGCATCTAAAGCCTTGCCCATCAAGTGCTTACCACAATCATTTTATCGACGTATGCAGCGCTTCTTTGCAGGTCAGTATTTTGATTATCGTCAAATTTCTCAGTTGATTTTCAATATGTTTTCATTCGACCAAGTGCAACTGACTTTAGATAGAACCAATTGGAAATGGGGAAAACGAAATATTAATATCCTGATGCTCGCAATCGTTTATCGTGGAATAGCGATACCTATCCTTTGGACATTGCTTAATAAACGTGGAAATTCAGATACGAAAGAGCGTATTGCTTTGATTCAACGCTTTATAGCCATTTTTGGTAAAGACCGTATTGTGAATGTGTTCGCAGACAGAGAGTTTATCGGTGAGCAGTGGTTTACATGGTTAATTGAACAAGACATCAACTTCTGCATTCGTGTTAAAAAAACTTCATTGTCACCAATCATTTAGGAAAGAATCATAAAATTAGTGATTTATTTCGCCATCTTAAAGTTGGTCAAATTGAATGTCGTAAACGACGGATTTTGGTTGGTCGGGTGAAACTATATATAAGTGCACTACAGTTAGAAAATGGAGAGCTTTTACTCGTCGTTTCTCCTCAGTTTAATGCCAATGCTATTCAGGATTATGCATTACGCTGGGAAATTGAAACCTTATTCAGTTGTCTCAAAGGACGCGGGTTTAATCTTGAAAATACGCGCTTGACAGACCCTAGACGAGTGAAAAAATTGATTGCGGTGTTAGCTATAAGCTTCTGTTGGTGTTACTTAACGGGTGAATGGCAACATGATCAAAAAAAAGCGATAAAAATAAAGAAGCATGGACGACTCTCAATGAGTTTATTTCGCTATGGTTTAGACTATGTTCAAATGGCGATTCAGCGTTTAATTGGTTTTGGGAAAAAAGAAGAGTTTAAGGAAATTTTGGCAATTTTAAGAAGGCAGAACCCTGATAGGATAAGGGTTCTGTGAAATTTGTCGTGTACAGAGAAATGACAATTAACTTCCTGACGGATCTTTTCGGCAAAGTCAAGGAAATAGGCTTCGCGGGCAACTGTTGATGCTTTACGTTTCTCTGCTTTTACCCCGGCCATTGCTGGTGCTTCATAGGTTCCACCAGAAACTTCAATAATATCGATCCCGGCTGCATCCATCGCCTTAAAAACATAAATAACGTCTTCCTCACTAATGCCACCGCGCTGGAAGTCTGCCGAATTTAATTTTACTGAAATAATAAAATTCTCTGAAGTTGCTGCACGCACCGCCTTATAGGCTTCTAGCAAAAATCGGCTGCGGTTTTCAATACTGCCACCCCACTGATCTTGACGTTTATTGGTCAGTGGAGATAAAAACTGGCTAATCAGATAGCCATGTGCACCATGTAGCTGTACGCCTTCAAATCCCGCCTTTTCACAAATGGCAGCTGAAGTCGCAAAGCGCTGGATAATATCTAAAATTTCATCTTCACGCAGTTCACGTGGCGTACCGAAACTCATCGCCAATGCTGGACTAAAAGGTACAGCTGAAGGTGCTACTGTTTCTTTATTCAAGCCTTTAGGGCACTGACGCCCCGGATGAGATAACTGTACCAGTTGTATCATGCCATGACGTTTTCCGACATTCGCCCACGCCTTTAACTTTTCCAAATCACGTTCAGTTTCTACCACAACTACACCGGGTTCATTCTTGGCACGAAAGTCCACCATAACATTACCCGTTATCGCACAGCCTAAACCGCCTTTGGCCCAAGCCTCATACAACTTTAAATGGGCTTGATTAGGTTGGCCTGCATCATTCGCCAACGCCTCACTCATGGCACCTTTAATAATGCGATTTTTAAACATGCTATTACGAATCTGAATTGTTTTGGCAAGATGGCTCATACACTGTTCCGTATTGTATTTTATTGATCTTTTTACTCTAAAGATTTTTCAGAACAGGTCAATGCCATTTTGACAAATCTTATTGTCAATAATGGTAACCCATACCTATAAGCCCCAATAGTTGTTCTAAATATTGAAGAGTTAATATTCACTAGCTGCTATCAGTTGACGGGTGTATTCCGTTTGAGGATCTCTAAATAGCTGTGCAGTCTCCTGAAATTCCATAACTTTAGCTTGATGTAGCACCAACACTTTTTGACAAAGCGCTTTCACCACTTGCAAATCGTGGCTGATAAACAAATAACTCATCTGTTCTTGCCGCTGTAAGCGGCGCAACAACTGCACTACAGCGCGTTGGGTGCTACGATCTAAGGCAGAGGTCGGCTCATCCATAATTAACAGTTTAGGGCGTAATACCAACGCACGTGCTAATGCAATCCGTTGACGTTGCCCACCCGACAATTCATGCGGATAGCGCTGTTTAAAACTCACAGGCAATTCTACTTTGCTTAAAGCTTCATCTATGCGCTGAATGATTTCAGGTTTGGATAAATGTTGCAATGTCAAACCTTCACCAATGGTTTGTTCCACATTTAAACGTGGATTTAAGCTGCTAAACGGATCTTGAAATACAATTTGAAACTGCTGTCTTAAGGGACGCAATTGACGTTCATTCAGTTGATTCAGGTCTCGCCCATGTAGTTCAATTTTTCCATCACTTTCAATCAGTCTTGCAATGGCAAGTGCCAATGAACTTTTACCCGAACCGCTTTCACCGACAATACCAATCGATTGACCTTGCGGAAGTTCCAAGCTTAACGGTTCAACCGCAACCACATAATCTTTAACCCGATTCAGCAAGCCTTGTTTAATCGGGAATTTCACAGCAACCTGATCTAACGCCAAAATAGTCGGCAACTCATCAATTTGCAAAGCTTCGCCAAAATCATGGTTTAACAAATTTTGAGTATAGGCTTGCTGCGGTCTATTAAAAATATCTGCCACACTGCCCTGTTCTTCGACCCGTCCCTGATTCATGACAATGACCTGATCTGCATAGTGTTTGACCAAGTTCAAATCGTGGCTGATCAAAACCATGGCCATATTATGACGCACTTGCAGGCTTTTTAATAAATCCAAAATCTGCGCCTGCAAAGTGACATCTAAAGCAGTGGTTGGTTCATCGGCAATCACAATATCGGGATCAAGTGCCAACGCCATGGCGATCATCACTCGCTGACGTTGCCCCCCAGATAATTCATGTGGATAACGCTTTAGTTTTTCTTCAGGCTGAGGAATGCCAACATCTTCAAGTAATTGCAACACACGGGCACGCGTTTTTTCCTTGCTCCAACCTTGGAGCAACAAACTTTCACCAATAATTTTTTCCACGCGATGCAACGGATTTAAAGCCGTCATCGGTTCCTGAAAAATCATGGCAATTTTTTGACCACGAACTTGCCGCAATTGTTGCGGTTTAAGGCGAAGTAAATCCTGTTCTGCAAAGATTGCCTGACCTTGCACCTGTAAACGTTCGGGCAATAAACCTAGTAATGCCAAACTGCTAATAGATTTTCCCGAACCACTTTCACCGACTAATGCAATAGTTTCGCCTGCATGCAGCTCAAAGTTTAAATCATGCAGCAAAACCTGTTCCTGCTGCCGAATATGCAGATGACTGACTGTTAGCAATACTGCAGGCTGTGACGCAGTTGAAGGATTAACGTCTTGGATCGAATGCATCACGGGTCGCTTCTCCAATATAAATCAACAAGGACAGCACAATCGCTAAGGTAAAAAAGCCTGACAACGCTAACCACGGTGCATTTAAATTATTTTTGCCTTGTAACAGCAATTCCCCTAAAGATGCTGCATCGGGCGGTAAGCCATAACCCAAAAAATCCAGTGCAGTTAAAGCTGTAATATTGGCGGTCAGCATAAAAGGCAACTGCGACAAACTCGAACTCATGGCATTGGGTAAAATATGCCGAAACATAATGGTACGATCGGTTACGCCTAAACTTCGCGCTGCACGGACATAATCAAAATTTCGGGCGCGCAAAAACTCTGCCCGAACTAAGCCGACCAGTGTCGTCCAGCCAAATAGCAGCATAATTACAAATAGCCAATACACACTTGGGGTAAACATGCTGACCAAAATCATCACCATGAACAGCATCGGTAAACCACCCCACACTTCTAAAACACGCTGACCAATTAAATCAACCCAACCACCGTAGTAGCCCTGTATTGCTCCGACCAAAATACCTAGAGCTGCCGATGCGAAAGTCAGTGCAAAACCAAATAACAGAGATACACGCAAGCCATATAAAATTCGCGCCAACACATCACGTCCTTGGTCATCTGTACCTAGCCAGTTTTGTGCAGTTGGTGCTGAAGGTACAGGCACGGTCAAATCTAAATTCGGAGTCTGGTAAGAAAACTCAATGAGCGGCCAAACTGCCCATCCTCGGTCTGCAATCAGTTGTTGCACCACCGGGTCTTTATAATCGGCTTCAGTTTCAAATACACCGCCAAAGGTCGTTTCAGGATAAGCCTTGAACACTGGCAGATATAAAGATTGCTCATATTTGACTAATAACGGTTTGTCATTGGCAATCAATTCTGCCGCTAAAGACAATACAAAAATAATGATAAAGACAATTAAACAACCAAAACTCAATTTGTTCTGTTTAAAACGCTGCACGCGCGCCTGCATGATCGGTGTCATCATTTGGCCCCTCGCGACTCAAAACTAATACGTGGGTCAATCACCTGATATAACACATCACTGATTAAGCGCAGAATTAAGCCCAATAAGGTAAAAATAAACAAAGTACCAAAAATTACAGGATAATCACGCTGCACAATCGCTTCAAAACCAAGCAGGCCTAATCCATCTAAATTAAAAATAATTTCGATGAACAAGTTCCCGACAAAGAAAATACCCACCAACGCTTCGGGCAAACCTGCAATCACAATCAGCATAGCATTACGAAACACATGCCCATAAAACACACGCGATTCGGTTAGACCTTTAGAACGTGCCGCCAACACATATTGTTTGTTTAATTCCTCCATAAAAGAGTATTTTGTCAGATAGGTCAGCCCTGCAAAACCACCAATCACCATCGCCAATAAAGGCAAAGTCATGTGCCAAAAATAGTCGGTGATTTTGCCCCACAGACTCAATTGCGCAAAGTTTTCAGACACCAAACCCTGTAAGGGAAACCACTGAAAATATGAACCGCCTGCAAAAAATACAATCAGCAAAATAGCAAAGGCAAACGCAGGAATGGCATAACCGACTGCCAACAAAATAGAAGTGGCTTTATCGAACAACAAACCATGCTGACGGGCTTTTTTAATACCTAAAGGAATAGAAATTAAATAAATCAGCAAGGTACTCCATAAACCTAAAGATAGCGATACGGGCAATTTTTCCCATAACAATTGGGTCACAGGTTTGTCTTTAAAAAAACTGGTGCCAAAATCAAGCCGCACATAGCTCGTGAGCATTTGCCAAAAACGTTCATGTGCGGGTTTATCAAATCCATATTGTGCTTCGATTTTTGCGACCATTTCATCACTTAAACCTTTAGCACCTTGATAATTACTACTATTAGATGTTGCAGCAGTTTCACCGCCTGTCGTCCCCATGCCCTGAAAAGCTTCGGCTTGCTGAATTGCTTGTTCGACTGGCCCGCCTGGTGCAATTTGAATCACCACAAAGTTAATCAATAAAATGAAAAACAAGGTTGGAATAATCAGGAGCAATCTTTTAAGTATGTATGTGCCCATGTGCTTACCTTTTGGCAATGTTCTGGTTTATCGCAAACACTGTCATGCTTGAGTTATAAAATCGTTATTTTTGACGTAAATAATGCGCAACTTTCTTGGCTTGTGCCGCATCGCTCCACCAATAATCAATTCCTGCCGATAATTTAGGTTTGGTGGCGGGCTGACGATACATATTCCAATAGGCATACCAGTTTTCACCTTTGCCATAGGTTGGAATTTGATAATACCCTGCGCGCAATAAACGATCCAAAACTTTGGTACGCACAATCAATTGTTCACGATTAGGTGCACGTATCAACTGTTGTACCACTTCATCAATCACTGGGTTTTTAATGCCTGCGTAATTGTAGTTTCCTGGTTGATCTGCGGCAGCACTACTCCAAAGCTGTGCCTGTTCATTGCCCGGGCTTAAAGATTGCGGCATGACACTGGTGGTCATATCAAAATCGGCACGACGCATGCGTTCAATATATTGCGGCACATCTACATGCCGAATATTTACCCTAACACCCAGACGTTTCATATTGCGCACAAAAGGCATGAGTGTGCGTTGCAAACCATCCTGATGGATTAAAAATTCAATTTGAATGGCTTTGCCTTTGGCATCTATCAATTTACCTTGCTGAAAACGATAACCCGCTTTCAAAAGCAATTCACGGGCTTTCAGCAAACCGCTTCGGTTAAAGCCACTGGCATCGGTCACAGGATACTGCCAATTTTGCAATACGCCTTGACGTTGAATAGGATGCAGCTTGGCCAAAAAGGGTTTTAAAACAGCCAATTCTGCGGCTGAAGGAGTGCCTTTGGCTTCTAACTCGCTGTTGGAAAAATAACTTTGCAAACGGCGATATTGCCCATAAAACAGGGCTTTGTTTTGCCATTCAAAATCATAAGCGTAGGTTAAAGCCTGCCTAAAGCGAATATCCTGAAACGCATGTCTGCGGGTATTAAAAACAAAACTTTGGGTCGGAATTGGATTTTGGTGCTGAAATTTATGCTTGACCACCATGCCCGCATTCACAGCAGGAAAACGATATTCCGTAACCCATTTTCGTGCCGTATATTCTTCATGCAGCGTGTATTGCCCTGACTTAAACCCTTCAAAGGCAATATCTAGATTACGGTAATAAACATACTTCAGGCGGTCAAAATTATAGCGCCCTTTATTTACAGGTAAATCTTTGCCCCAATAATTTGGATTACGCTTATAAGTAATGCTGCGCCCTGCATCAATCCGCTCAATAAGATACGGTCCTGAACCTAAAATCGGTTCTAGGGTAATACGGGTAAAATCACGCTTTTGCCAGTCTTTCTTAGAATAGATTGGCATTTGCGACAAAATCAGTGGCATTTCGGCATTGTTACTGGATTTAAAACTCACTTTGACCTGATGCTTAGACAAGACCGTGGTTTTATCTAAATCGGATAAATACATTTGTAAACCCGGATTGGACTTGGTCTGAAAAGCATCAAAACTGAATTTGACATCATCTGCTGTGAGCGGGCTGCCATCACTAAATTTGGCTTTAGGATTTAAATGAAAAATGACGAATGCAGTTTGCTTCGGATCATAGCTGACTTTTTCTGCCAATAAGGGATACATCACCCCGGGCTCATCTAAAGAACTGCTCATGAGTGAATCAAATAATAAATCCACTCCATCGGTGGAGCTGCCCTTGCCATTCATACCATTTAAATTATCAAAAGTGCCATTACTGGCACGAATTAAATCGCCACCTTTAGGCGCTTGCGGGTTGGCATAAGGCATAGCCGAACGACCTACATACTGAGGCTGGCTATGTACAGCAATATATGGCGTGGTTTGTAATGCGGCCCATCCACACTGTGGCAAGACCACACAACCTAAAATGTAGCCCAGATATTGATGTGTCTTTTTTTTGGCATATGACATACACACAGCTCCTTGTGCAGTATTCCTGAGGATACAATCAAGCACCGCATCCACAAGATTAAACTTTACAGATTCGGGACTTTAATCATATCGCCAATACGTAATTGGGTATTCGGCTGCATATCATTTAAATCTGCCAATGCTTTAGTGTCGATACCATAACGACTGGCTAAGCCAATCAGCGTATCCCCACGTTTCACTTTATAATCAGTCACGGTTTTAGGAATTTGTATACTTTGTCCAACGCGCAAACCTGAACGTGGGGTTAATTTATTTAAACTCGCCAATTCTGCAACTGACACACCTACACGGTTAGCAATCGAATTTAGCGACTCACCACTTTTAACGGTATAGGCTTCGGTGGCTTTGCTACTGCTGCTTTTCGCTAAACTTGTGACCTCTGTTTTTGCTTCATTCTTTGCAGCACTGGCATCGACTTTTAAACGTTGCCCAATGCGCACATTTGCAGTACGTGAAAGGTCATTCAGCTCTGCCAAATAATTCAATTGCAATTTATATTGGCGGGCGATACTGCTTAAAGTTTCCCCTGCTTTGACCACGTGAATGTCATTGGTGTTTTCAGCCACCGCTTCAACTTGGACTTTTTTCTCAGGAACATCACCTGTAAGTTTCAAACTTTGCCCTGCTCTTAAACCACTGTTACGGCTAAGATTGTTTAAGTCTGCAATATAGTCTTGGCTGAGATTATATTTTGTCGAAATCGCCGATAAGGTATCGCCACGTTGTACCGTATAACGCTCAGGCACATTAACACCTGCAGGCACTTTGAGGGTTTGACCAATACGCACACCGCTTTGCGTGCTTAAATTATTTAAACTGGCGAGCTCTGCCAAAGAAATTTTGGCTTGGTTGGCAATGCTCGATAAAGTATCGCCTCGCTGTACTTGATAATTTTCAGTCGAATATTTTGGCTCTGCTGTTTTTACATCTGACTGACTCACTTCAGCTTTGCTCGCTTCCACTTTTGGTGCAGTTACCTCATGCACAGGTACATGAATACGCTGCCCAACCAATAAATTACTGTTCGCATTTAAACCTGGAGTTAAATCGGCCAATTCCTGATTCGACAAGGCATAACGATCTGCAATCAGTTTTAAATATTCGCCGCGCTTCACCACGTAAGTTTTGGTTGTAATTTTTGCAGCCTGTTCTGCAGTTTTTTTGTCGGCTTCTGCTTTGGCTTTAGATGCAGCAGTTTCTTTTAACCTTAGGCGCTGCCCTACAAATAAACCACTGGTGCTGCTTAAGTTATTCAAGTCTGCCAATTGTTTTACAGTTAAACCAAACTGACTGGCGACACCTGTTAAGGTGTCATTGGCTTGCACCACGTATTGCTCAGGCATAGTTTTTGGCTTGGCAGGCTCTGCCTGTACTTGTGGCTTAGCATCATATAAATAAATACTGGTGCCCACATACAAAGTTGCATCTGGGGCAATTTGGTTCCACTTGGCAATATCACGCCAATTCAAACCATTTTTCATAGCGATACTGGCCAAGGTGTCCCCCGCTAACACGGTGTACGTGCTACGTTTACCTTTGGGTGGAACGACCACCACTTCAGACTCCGTACGTACATAGTTCTTACCTTGGTTACGCTTTGCTTCTTCTGAATCTGGGCGCGTGTTTTCTGCCACACTTTTCGGGTAAGCAAAACCCTTGGTTAATTCTTTACCTTGCTGCTCTGCAACAGACTGACTGGTCTGAATAGCGGTCAGCTTAATTTTGCCATCGTATGGATCAACAATTTCAGTGCCTTGCGGCGCAATTTGTTTCAACTCGGCCACAAGTTGTTCTTGTTCTGCTTTAGAAGCCACAGGCTGCAACACTTCTTCTACAGTTTTATTGCTACCTTCTGCCTGCACTGCTGCAAGAATTTGCTCACGCTCAGTATTGGAAATTGGTGGTTCAATCCGCACAGGCTGAATATTGGCAGCAGGTGTAACAGCAACAGGAATACGCGGCGCACTTGGAATATCGCTACCCGCAGCAAATGCTGCCAAAGCGTCCGAACCTTGTGGCGTACGTGACAAACGTGTAGGCGTAGTCGTTGCTGGTTTTGAAACACTGGCTGTAGTCGATGCTGTGCTTGGTGTAGTGGTAGTTGTGACTGCCGTAGAGGCAGCAGGCTTGCCTGTAGTCGTTCTGGTTGTGGTACTGGTCGTTAAAGCAGGTGGTTCAGATTTAGACGGTGTAATGGTCACACCAGAAGATGAAAACGATGGGGTATTGCTGTTATTACTTGCCAGTAAACCGCTACCACCTTGGAGTTTTTTCAATCGTGCATCGACTGTCGGGCTTAAATCTGCAGGAATTAAAATACGCATTGGACTTTGGGTGTCAATCCGATCCCCACGATGTCCTGGGTTAAGCGAATACAATTCGGCACGACTTAGCCCTGTAATATTGGCCACATCATTTAAATTTACCGCACCTACATTAATTTCACGGAAGTGTGGACGGTTGGCAATTGGCGGCAAAGACACGCCATAAGCATGCGGGCTTTTAATAATTTGTGCCACCGCCAAGAAACGCGGCACATAGTTCATGGTTTCTTGCGGCAGTTTTAAAGACCAATAATCGGTTGGTAAACCTGCAGCTTTATTGCGGTTAATGGCTTGTTGAATACGACCTGGCCCTGCGTTATAAGCCGCCAATGCCAGTTCCCAAGAACCAAACTGATTATATAAACTGCCCAAAAACTCATAGGCGGCACGAGTCGATTCCACGACATCACGGCGACCATCGTACATCGAAGTTTGTTTTAAGCCGTAAATACGCCCCGTACTTGGAATGAACTGCCATAAACCTGCGGCAGCTGCACTACTGGTCGCGGCAGGGTCATAAGAACTTTCGATGACTGGTAACAACGCCAATTCAGTTGGCATGCCACGACGTTCAGCTTCTTTAACTGTGTGATACAAATAACGTGAAGCACGCGCACTTAAACGATCCAAATACGGCTGACGTGAAATAAACCAGCCACGCTGCGCTTCAATACGTGGATTCCAATGGTTTAAATCCATTTTGAAACCAACGGTCATACGCTTCCAGACATCACCGTGTTTTAAAATTAATAAACGGTCACCTTCTACCGCGCGCATATCTGTTGCAGAGAGTAAATCTTCCAGCCCATCTAAAGTACTGGCATCTAAATAACCCGACCCGACCTGACTTGAAGTGAGTGGCTTGCTCGCACCTTGAGTCGAGCTACAACCCGTCATCAAACCAAGGGCAGCTAATGCTGAACCTAAAACTGTAATTTTAAAAAATGAAGGTAAAGTCGGCTGCCACATGCGCGTGGTTGGTTTATACATAAAAAAATCCAAACAACTCGTATATAAATTATTTTTTAGACTTGCCATTGTAGTAGAGCTAGACAACGACACAAGGCATTAATTTAGCGCGTTTCGTCTATAAATGTTACAAGAAATTAAAAAATAGATAGGATTTACACGTCTAAACTGAATTGGCGATATACAATAGCTTTTTATTTCGATTTATTTTGCACAACCTGCGGATCTGATTTATGTCTCAAACAATCACATTATATGTTGATGGTGCTTGTCGTGGTAATCCTGGCTTGGGTGGCTGGGGTGCGTATATTGTTACTGAACAAGCAGAACATAAATTATATGGTGGCGAAGCTCAAACCACCAATAACCGTATGGAATTGACTGCAGCGATTGAAGGCATTTTATTTTGCCCAATGGATGCCAAGCTGATTATTTGGACTGACTCCAATTACGTCAAACAAGGCATTACCGAGTGGATTCACGGCTGGAAAAAGAAAAACTGGAAAGATGTCAAAAATCCTGATCTCTGGCAAAAACTAGATGCGGTCTGTCAAGGTCGTGAAATTGAATGGAACTGGATTAAAGGTCATGCAGGACATGCGGGCAATGAAATGGCAGATCAACTCGCCAATGTGGGTGCAGATCAAGTCAGCAAAATGTTGAAAACTGGAGACTCAAACCCAACCCTCAGCGCAACCTTAGTCACATCGACAGCAGACACCACAGAACATGATAAAAAAAAAACCGAATCTGACTGGTTGTTAGATGACCCCTTTGGTTTTGATTTAATGGGCGCTGATGCCGAGGCTGAAACAGAAGATATGCAAAATACGCTTCAGGAAACTCATCAGACAACTGAGACGGAACTTGAAACAGCAGATAACTTGCCTGCAACTGAATCAACCATTACAGATGAAACTGAAACAGAAAAAACCAATCCATCAGCTCGCGTTGACGCAGTGAACACAACTCAATTGCATCCGCATATTGTGGTCACCCCTGCCACAATGGAGCTACACGGCCCGCGCCAACTGATTCTGGATACCGAAACCACAGGTTTTTACTATCAAGATGGTGACCGAATTATTGAAGTCGGTGCGCTGGAAATGATTAACCGTAAACTCACGGGCAGTTCCATCCACATTTATATTCAGCCTGAAAAACTGGTCGGTGAATCAGAAAACATTCACGGTATTTCAGATGAGTTCTTAAAAGACAAACCCAAGTTTGCCGAAATTGCCGATGTGCTGTATCAATATCTTAAAGGTGCAGAAATTATTGCGCATAACGCCACCTTCGATATGAACTTCTTAGATATGGAGTTCAGTCGTGCGGGGTTGGGCAATTTGTCCGAAGTATGCGAAGTGACCGACTCACTGCTCATGGCAAAAAGTAAGCATCCTGGGCAAAAAAACTCACTCGATGCGCTCGTCAGACGCTATGAAATTCCTGCGCGTGACCGTACGTTCCACGGCGCATTACTAGATGCTGAAATTCTAGCCGATGTTTACTTGGCAATGACTGGCGGACAAGTCGCCTTTGATATGGATGCTCTGTCTGCAAGCGAAGAACAGCAACGTCAAAGTGATCGTTTAAGCATTGATATTGATCTTGCTGTGATTCTGCCATCAGAAGAAGAATTGGCTGCACATGAGAATTGGGTCAAACAATTTGAAGAAAAACACGGTAAACCTTGCTTTTTTGCCAAATAAAATCTACGAGTTTTGTAATTTTATGTATTTAAAGATTTGCCAGTTCAGTTATAGTTAAAGCAAATAGGACTTTGTATATTTTGCAAAGAACCAACAAACAGATAAAACTCTAGGAAAGGTGCAGATCCATGTCTTACCAAACCTCTATACATTTTGATCCAACTGCCTTGCTGATAATAAAAAATGAGGTTGATAATTCTATCAAATTGGTTGAATCCGCAGTAAGTACCTTAGCTGAAGATCAAACTTTGCCTTTTGGGATTGACGATGCACTCGATCAATTTGAACAGTGTGCTCAGGTTTTAGCCTTAATTGATATGGAAAGCTTGGCAAAAATTGCGCAATACTCAGCAGAGCTCATGCGTAAAATTATGGGGAACCCAGGCAATATCAACACGCAGGAAGTGATTGCACTTAGCGAAGGCACCACCATGCTCAAGCGTTATATTGAGTTCATTTGCCTACGTGAAGTTAAAATTCCACAATTTCTGCTCGATACTTTAAACCGTTTAGAATTGGCATTGGGGAAACCGTTGACTCAAGAAGGTCAGCATATCGAAACATTGCTGGACTGCATCACTCCAAGTTTCCAATTGCCGCAAGCGCCTTCTTTAGAAAAATCGGCTTATGTGCATCGCTTATATAAGCTGTCATTACATAAACTGCTCAAGCAAGAAGAATCTGTAATGGATCTTCAAGCAATCAAATTAGTAGGAACGTATTTGGCAGGCTTGGCAGCAAACCATCCTAGTCAGCAATATTGGGGCTTAGTACACGTTGCCTTTAACCATATTGATAACTTGTTGTTGAATGAGCCACGTTTGCGTACTTTTATTGGTATTGAGCACAATATGCGTCAATACTTTGCTGCGCCAGAAAGCTTTCAAGCAAACCTCACTGACCTTGCCAATGTTTTAAGCTTGTGCATTAGTCAGGAAGATGAAGTTTCTCAACATATTCGCAGTCAAATCAATTTGGGCGAAGACCTACTCACCGATACACAGTTACAAGTATTCAGCCGTCATTTGTATGGTCCAGACTTTGACACCATGCATACCATTAGCAATTTAGTGACCACTGAAATGACACAAATTCGCAATGACATCGAATACAACTATCAAAACATGAGTCCTGAAAAAACACGGGAATTGCAAAGCAAATTAAACGAGTTAGCCAATTTATTTAAAGTGCTGAACTTAAATGAAGCGCAAATTGATCTGCAACGTCAAGCAGAATCTTTAAGTCGACCTGAATTGCTTAAAGATGAAAACTTTGCTCAGCAATTAATGAACGTGATTTTATCGGCGATGAACTCTATTGGTGTGTTGGAGCGTCATCACACTTCTAGTCGTTTACAATTACGCGTGAATAACATGAACATTTCGCTAGATCGTTTAGATGAAGCACATGAAGCCTTACTGAATGAAACCAAATTACTGATTGACCTCATCACGCAAACACTAACACTACACCTAGAAAATCAAAACGTTGCAGATTTAGAGCATACTTCTGCACAAATTCGTGAAGTTGCAGGGGCTATGCTGTTCTTAAATGCTGAAAATGGTCAAAAAGCACTGAAAGTATCTGCAGATTTTGTGCATGCACAAGTTGAAGCATGTCAGCACTTAACGCTAGAGCAAGTCAATCACATCTTGGATTCACTTGCGAGCGCAGACATGCTGATTGACAATTTAAAGAACAAACAGCCTGTTCTACACAGCATGTTTAAGGTAGCATTGGACAGTAGTGAAAAATTGAAAACTGTAGCACAATGACTGAACTCTCACTTGCATATATATTTCAGCGACAACAGCTTTTAGTCGATGAAAACTTCCAATTACCACGTGTAGAAAAGCTGGCAAGTGATTTAAGTTTTAGCTCGGGTGATCAAGTGATTGCCCGAGATCTGCTTGACAATGAATCTATACCTGAGGGATTTCAACTGGTTCCAATCCGACAACTTTTACAAGTCTGGAACACGCAGCAGTTTGAACAAGCCAGCCGTGCTATTCAGTTACTCGAATGGCGTCGCAATCATAAATTCTGCAGCCATTGCGGTCATAAAACCGAAGTCCATGCGAAACAATACGCTATGGTCTGCCCTGCTTGTGGCTATCACCAATATCCGCGCGTAAATCCCTGTGTCATTACCGTGATTACCCGTGGTAAAGATGAAGTTTTATTGGCACGTCATTCAAGCAATAAATTGCCAGTTTACGGTTTAATCGCAGGCTTTGTGGAAGTGGGTGAAACACTTGAAGAAGCCGTGCGTCGTGAGACTTTTGAAGAAGTGGGTTTGCAGCTTAAAAATATTCAGTATCTTGCCAGCCAGCCATGGCCTTTTCCAAGTAACTTAATGATCGCATTTAAAGCTGAATATGCAGGCGGTGAAATTCAGTTACAGGAAGAAGAAATTCGTGATGCGCAGTTCTTTAAGTTTGATCAACTGCCTGATATTCCATTTAAAGGCAGTATCGCCCATGCCATGATTATGCATGTGACTCAAGGCACACCTGTGGCAGATGACACCAAAGCTTGGCTATAAGTCTTATAATTCATGATCTGACATATAAAAAACCGTTGCAAGCCACAAGCTGCAACGGTTTTTTATGACTATTTTCAGTGAAAGATCAATCAACATCAGCTATCTTTAAGCGCCTGATCTAAAGCACGCAATATTTGACGTTTGGTCGCAAAGAAACGGCTAAACAGACTCGACACCGATGCCATGACACTGACATGGCCTGTTTTTGGAATGACAATAATTTCGCTGTGATTGCCATATTTCTTTAGCACGTGATCGAAGTCTGTGGCATTATTTGCACCCACAATTTGATCTTTTTCTGCCACCAATAAATAGTGTTTGACTGAATTCGACTCCACAAAATAATACGGCATCACATCCTGATATGGCACCTCTTGATCAAAGGCATCGGCACATAGCGGATCATCCTTATAATCAAAATGATAAGGCCCAGCTAATCCGATAATGGCCCGGATGTGATCTTTACAACTTAAAGCATACGGCTGTGGATGGTATAACAAAGACATCACATTAAACGCCCCAGCAGAATGTCCCATCAACACCACCTGTGCAGTGGAAATACCCAGTTTATGTTGCTGCTGAGTCAAGTAATTCAACGCAAGGGTTAAATCATCAATGTAAGTGGGAAAAATATGTTGTGGCGCGAGCTGATAGTTCATCACCGCGACATCAAAGCCTTCTTTTGCAAAAGCTTCGCCCACAAAACGATAATCTTGCTTATCGCCATGTGACCATGACCCACCATGCACAAACACCATGAGTGGACGCTGTGGGCGTGGTGTTATGGTGCGGTACAAATCCAAACGATGCCGTGCACGTAAACCATAAGCAATATTGCTTTGAACGGTATAACCCTGACGTGGCGTTAAACGGTTCAGCGCATAGCTGCCCAAACTATACAGACGAAATTCTTCATAAATACGTTTCGCCTGTTCTAAAGTTTTATTCAGTTGTTTAAACCAGTGTTCCACATTATTGAACATGCGTCGGTTCAACCTGATCTGGGTCAATCGCGACAGGCGTTTGTGTTTCTGGAGCAACCATTGGACTTACAAAGTTCGCGTTATTGCTTGGTTGTAGCTCAATATTATCAATTAAGGTAATAATTTTAGTGACATTACCTACTTGCTGTAGCACTTGGTTTAAATCCTGCGATTCCGCATTGTTTAAACGTCCCATCACATACAACACGCCATCTTCGGTATGAATACGCACTTTGCTGTCTGACACTACAGGCGCTTTCATAATCAAGCCGCGTGTATTTGCAGTGACCGTAGTGTCCTGCATAATAGTGCTATAACTGATTTGATTGCCCACTGTAATATAGTTATGGATGGTTTTTACATCACTCATGGCACGCACATTGTCTTCTGCCAACTGTTTTAAATGCGCATCAGGCACTTGCCCTGTCAACAACACATTGCCGTGAAAACTTTCTATATTGACACGTGATTGTTTAAAACGTGAATCCAATTTATATAAATTAATTTTTGCAGTACGTTCAATAGAATTATCTATAAACACTTGCCCAAGTGAGCGTGCACCACTTTCTGTACCCACTGGCGCAGTGCCTGTGCCACTTGAAATAAAACTTGCACAACCCGATAAACTTGCTACACACAGCAAGGTCACTGCAATACGATTGAACACTCAGCAAGACTCCTATTATTTTCTTTCAATTCTGGCTTGTGCTGTGCATTTCATCCTTAGATTTGCACGATCAACAATACACCGACTGATGCTTTTGCTTTAAATTTCACTCAAAGATTAATCAAGTCTGCATCAAAAGTAAAAGCATTTTCAATCCATTGCAAATCATACGGGAATTTGGAAAAGTCTTGCTGTACTGTTTTTGCAAATTGCCGAGAAAAATCAAAGCAAATCACATCAAAACGACAATAATATTCTGAATAGTGTGGATATTCTGTTAAAAACTGCAGGGCGGTTTTCATAATTTTACGCTGCTTAGATGTAGACACCACTTCATAGGCTTTGCCATAGCCAGTTTGTGAACGCGCTTTAACTTCTACAAATATCAGTTGTTCTGCTTGAATAAAAATACCGTCTATTTCACCAAAAGCACTGTGATAATTCTGCTCCAACATGCGCCAGCCATGTTGTTGTAAATATTGCCAAGCCGCCTGCTCTGCCCATGTGCCAATGTTTTGCTGGAGTGTTTTTTGATTCATGTTATATCCAATTTTTATTTTGTTATGCTGATCAGTCATAGTATTCACTGAGGTGAAATGACGCGAGTTTCACACGTCAGACTGCAATTCAGGTAGAATACGCGTTTGGTCTGTAACTTGCATCAGACGCAAGCCAATACTGCCGTTGTTTCGTGTTTGATCTTTTTTTATTTTAGTTTGTTATTTCCCACGGAGAAAACTCAATGAGTGCCCAGTTATTTGTTGTTGCTACCCCAATTGGTCACTTAGATGATATGAGCTACCGTGCAATTGATGTGCTCAAATCGGTCAGCCTAATTGCTGCTGAAGATACCCGCACCTCTGCACAATTAATGAAACATTTTAATATTTCAACTCCGCTTACAGCCTGCCATGAACACAACGAAAGTAACAAGATTGATATTTTAGTCCAAAAATTACTCAATGGCGAAGATATTGCGCTCATTAGCGATGCAGGTACGCCACTGATTAGCGACCCAGGTTTTAAATTGGTTCGTGCAGCACAAGCCAATGGTATCCGTGTGATTCCAGTACCCGGTGCATGTGCAGCCATTGCAGCGCTAAGTGCAGTTGGTTTACCCAGTGATCGCTTTAGTTTTCAGGGATTTCTCGCGTCTAAACAATCACAGCGATTACAGCAACTTGAAAAGCTAAAAGATGAAACCCAAACCCTGATTTTTTATGAAGCACCGCATCGAATTTTAGATTCGGTCAAAGATATGGCGGGCGTATTTGGTGCAGACCGTCCTGTTGGCTTTGCCCGTGAAATTACCAAAACCTTTGAAACCATTAAAAAGATGACTTTGGGCGAATTGCTTGAATTTATCGCAGCAGATCATCATCAACAAAAAGGTGAAATTGTATTGGTGGTGGGTGGAGCGAGCGAAGAAAAAGACCTTGAACAAGAAAAATTAGATCAGCTATTGCAGCGTTTATTGCAAGATTTATCGGTAAAAGCAGCATCACAATTGGCTGCTGACTTAACAGGAATTAAAAAGAAAATTGCCTATCAACGTGCCTTGGAGTTAAGCCAAGCAGCTGAATAAGCCTGTTGATCAATAAAGATAATGACAATCATCACGCATAAAAAAGCATCACACTTTATGCAAGGTGATGCTTTTTTTATGTTGAAGTGATAAGCATTAGAGTAGCCTACATAATCAGCACTCCGCTAGACCCACTCAACAGTTCAACGAATAAATTCAATCAACGCAATTAGCAAATACGTTCAACAGATTAGTCGCGTGCAGACTCATCTGGTGGTACTTCGGTAATTTTTCCACCACGTGCCAAGAATGCAGCAACTTCATCTTCCAATGCCTGACGCTGTTTCAGTTTGGCAGTTACGGTGAGTGTTTCTGCTTCTGCTAAATCTCCATCTGCAGCGCTTTCTTCTGAATCTGCAGCGCCTTTTTCGGCAGCTTTCGCTTCATCTTCGTCAACAGTTGAATCTTCTACATCATCGTAATCGTTCATGTCCGTCATCTTAATCTCCCCACAAAT
Organism: Acinetobacter sp. PW68; assembly: GCF_020982655.1. NCBI lineage: Bacteria > Pseudomonadati > Pseudomonadota > Gammaproteobacteria > Moraxellales > Moraxellaceae > Acinetobacter > Acinetobacter sp. PW68. The sequence goes on from NZ_JAHZSX010000001.1 coordinate 1,862,176, forward strand.
GACTTCAATTTAGTCCAAGTGAAAACTGGTTATGAATTACGATGAAATTTAGCAATCTCTTGACCTTTCGCATAGAGTCTAGATTAAAAAAAACGTATCTTTTTTAATCAAATTGGTAATAACGTATGTATGACCGTACAAAAAACGACTGTTTTGCTTAAACGGCGTAGCGTGTGTCTTTAAGTAGACTTAATCCATTGGCTTGTGCCATGAAGGCATCTTTTAACGCAGGCTGCTGTTCTACCTGTTTCAAACCAAAGTTACGTGCCCACACCACCGGGAATAAAGTGGTGGTTTCCATCCAGCCAATCGCAGACATGCTATGCATCATGGCATCATTTTGTCCTTTACGGCGATGCTCATAACGCTTTAAGGTCTGCTCATGCGCCCAAACGCCACGTTTGAAATCGTGTAACAATACATCACACAGTACAGCCGCATCCAGACAACCAATATTCACCCCTTGCCCTGCAAGTGGATGAATCACATGCGCGGCATCACCAATAAGTGCCAGACCATCTTGCACATAGCGCTGCGCTGCACGTGCTTTCAGTGGAAAAATAGCACGCGGGGTTGCCTCTAAGACTTCTCCAAGCATATGATGACTTTCACGAGTCAAAAGCTGGCTAAAGTCGGCATCATTGAGCTTGGCATATTCTTCGGCATAATCATCAGGTAAAGTCCAAACAATCGACTGCCAATGCCCTTCCTGTTCTGCTTGTAAACTCGCCATCGGTAAATAGGCCAAAGGACCTGTTTCTAAGAAAATTTGACGTGCAACATGCTGATGCGGCTGTGCAGTACGAATTGCACAGGTTAAACCTGCCTGACGATAATCCAGCACATCAAAATCAATATAGGCTTGTTCGCGCACAAAGGAGTTGGCACCATCTGCCCCAATCACCAATTTAGTCTGTAATTGCGTACCATCGGCTAAATAAATATGCCAAACATCAACACCGCGTTCTAAACGCGTCACTTTGACTTGCGTGCGATAATCGTGCAATTGTTGCAACATTTGTTGCTGAATCGCTAGATTTAATATACTTGGCTCAACCATTGACCCCAGTGCTTGCTCAATGACGGGTGTACCTGCGCTACTTACCCCAAAATTAATTTCGCCATAACCATTTTTGTTCCACACCTGCATGCCGCTATACGGCATGTGTCGCGCCAGCTTAGACCATACATCGACTGTTTTTAACAGGTGGATGGTTGCTTGACTTAAAGCCAATACACGCGGATTGGCAACTGCAAGAGTTTTCTCTGCATCTAAAATAGGTGCCGCATCTAAAACCGTCGCCTGTACACCGCCTTGTTCCAACAAGAGTGCAGTTAAGCCCCCCACCAAGCCCCCACCAATAATGACGACATCTAAAACTTGAGTTTGTTGATTTGCTGTGCTCATGCTTTTAACCCCATGGCATAATTGGCGACCAAAGGTTTAATGCCTGGAATAGTATCAAACGCGACTAAGCCTGTATTGCGCATAAATTTCAGGATTGGGTTTTGATTGCTAAATCCTCGTACGACACTGTCACAGAATTTGATGACTCGCTGCTGATCTTTCAAACGCGATTGTTCATAGTCACGCAGCATTGTAGCATCACCTAAATCTCCTGACTGAGCCGCCTGTTCGGTGAGATAACGCAATAAGACATATGCATCTCGCATACACAGGTTAAACCCTTGCCCTGCGACTGGGTGAATGGTATGGGCTGCATTGCCCATCAGTACAACGCGACCAACCGCCTGTTTTTCCGCCAGAACTTGTGATAATGGAAAACTAAAACGACGTCCTGTTTTTTCAAATTTCCCTGCACGATCACCATAGGCTTGTTGCAAGGCATTTAAAAAGTGTTGATCATTTTCATCGCCCATCCATTCATGTTCTGTACCTTTTGGTACAGGCCACACCACAGAACGGCGATATTCACCTGGTAGTGGTAACAATGCCAAAGGCCCTAAATGGCTAAAACGCTCAAAGCCGACATGTGCATGCGGTTTGGAGGTTTGTACTGTCGTCACTATCGCCACTTGGTCATAATCATGTTCCGATGCACCGATGCCCAAGGCTTTACGGCAGAAAGAATCACGACCATCGGCAGCAATTAGTAGTTTGGCAGCAAGCTGTAATTGTTCCTGACCACGTACGGCTTCAATATAGGCAAAATCTGTATCTTGTTTAAGACTGATGACCTGCACACCATCAATCAATTCAATCAAAGGCTGTTTACGTACTTCGGTCAACAACACTCGACCAAGCCATGCATTTTCAATCACCTGCCCAAAGCTTTCGACTTTTTCTTGTTCGGCCAATAAACGTGCTTTGCCAAAACTGCCTTGTTCGGTAATTTGAACTTCTAAAATAGGTGTGGCATGTTCTTGCAAGGCATCCCATAAACCTAGCTCTTGGTAAATTTGTACGCTGCGACGCGACAAGGCACTGTTACGTGCATCAAAACTGGAGTGATACGGCGCAAGGTTGGCATCATCATAATTGGGGTATTGAATCGCTTCTAGCAACTTCACTGCAATGTTTGACTTAGCCAACATCAAGGCTAAGCTTAGCCCGACCATACCACCGCCTACAATGATCACTTCTTGTTGCATGCCTTGATCCTTTTTATGATGTATTCGACTTCAAAAGATTCAATCGAAATACGTATAATCTGTAATGGATTTTATCTTACCGCAAAGTCATTTATTTTTATAATGAATTAGTGTTGAAGCTATGGAAGATGATTAGACTTCTGGCAAAAGTTCGATTAAAGCGTGTTGATTGCCTTGTTTATAATCAAATAAAAAATCGAATAAAAGACTTAAAATTATTTACTTACTCAAAATTTACACGCGCTTTTTTTAAAAAAAGCTGATCATCTGACCAGCTTTAATGAGGTTCAATTAAGCAGATTTTGCTTTTGCCATCAATGCTTCAATCTCTTCCACGGTTTTCACCACTTTTGAAGTCAGATTCAATGGCCCGTTCGCAGTCGCCACAATATCATCTTCAATACGGATGCCTATACCACGCCATTTAGCATCTACAGTTTCATCATCGGGTGCAATGTACAGACCTGGCTCAATGGTCACCACCATACCCTCTTCATACACACGCCAGTCTTCACCGTGTTTATAGCTACCGACATCATGCACATCCATGCCCAACCAATGCCCTGTACCGTGCATATAAAACTGACGATAACTTTCTGAAGCAATAATTTCTTCTAAATCGCCCTGCATAATGCCTAGATCAAGCAAACCTTGCACCAAAATACGCACCGCAACATGATGCGGCTCTTTGTAGGAGTTACCAATTTGCACGGCTTCAATTGCTGCAATTTGCGCATCCAATACAATGTTATACAGTGCTTTTTGTTCTGGACTGAATTGACCATTCACGGGAAAAGTACGGGTAATATCTGAGGCATAGCACTGATATTCACAGGCAGCATCTATCAGGACTAAATCGCCATCTTTAAGCACTTTGTCATTTTCGACATAATGCAAAATGCAGGCATTTTCACCACCACCGACAATACTGTTATAGGCAGGTACGCAGCCATTTTTACCAAAAATATAATTCAGTTCAGCTTCTAGCTCATATTCCATCATGCCTACTTTTACTGTTTGCATAGCACGAATATGCGCTTCTGCACTAATATTTGAGGCAATTTGCATCAACTCCAATTCAGACTCAGTTTTATGCAAACGCATTTTATCCAGCAAACGATCTAACTGAACAATTTTAGCAGGTGCAGTATTGCCTTGACGATGTTGTGCATCGGCTTGTTGGTTCCATGCCGCAACACGTACATCAAATTCAGGCTGCTGCCCTAAACGATAATACAACGTGTCTTTATTGACAATTTTGGCGATGATTTCTGCATCTAATTGCGCAATTGCAAAAGACTCATCTGCCTCAAACAGCTCAATTGCACCTTCTAAACCTGCGCGATAACCATTCCAGATTTCCATTTCACGGTTACGTTCACGGCAGAACAACGTGTAGGTATAACCTTCATCAATTGATTCATAGGTTTCAATCACAGCAACTGCTTCAGGTTCAGCAAAACCTGTTAAATAGAAAAAACTGCTGTCGGCACGATATTTATAATCTGCATCACGATTACGCATTGCCACAGGACTGGTTGCAATAATTGCGACACTATTGGGCCCCATCAGTTCTGCAAGTTGATCACGACGTTCTTTAAATTCGACTTGAGTCAGTTTTTTCATAAATACGGTCTACATATATAAAATGATGAAAATATGATTGTTGTAATGACTTAAAGCACCTTACACCGACATACTTAGGCACACAACGCCCGATTAACTCGGACGGTGTGGCGTAAACATTTCAACAACAGCACTTGCGTTTTGTGTGGTTTGTGCAGTTTGTTGACGCGACTTAGCATGTAAGTTTTGCAATAAAGAGCTTTCTTCTACTGGTACTTTTTTACGCCCAACAGATAAACTCACAGGAATCAAACGTACAAATTCATACAATTCCTGATAGCTTTCTTCGCCTTCTTCGTCATTGTCTGAATCTTCAAATTCAACCGCAGCAACATCTTGTAAATGCTCAATCAGTTCAATTTCATCTGAACGAATATGCCCAGAAGCCAAACCAAAACCAAGCACAACGCCTGCACACCAATCTGCCAAAGCTTGCACACGTTCTTGTAAAAGATGTTCATCATCTGGCAATAACGGCAGATAATCTAACTCATCTTCAGACAAAGCATGTGCGACATCTTCCGATTCATCGGTTAAAAGTGACAGTGCGGCTGGCTCTAATTCTGGCACATTGAGGGTTTCTAAAATCTGCTGCCACTCGGTTTCAGTTGGTGCATTTGTCACACAAACTATACCTGTCAGCAAGCCATGTAACTCACTTGGGCTTGAAATTTCTTCAATGTTAGAAAAATTGCGGAACCATTCCGACCAACCTGAAATATCGTCTTGCATTCGTTTATCCAATCTCTATACTTCGTATATATTACCTTTGTTTGCAATACTGTGCGACCACGATATGTTAGAAGAATTACAGCGTCTACAAGCGCATATTGGTGTTTTAAAAACACGAATTGATCATTATGAAAGTGAAAATACCGCCCTCAGCACAGCCAAGCAAACTGCTGAGGAACAGCATCATGCACAAATTGTGCAAAGAAACAGCATTATTACTGCCAAGCAAGATGAAATTGAGAATCTGACTGAGCAATTAAGCAGCACTCAGGCGCAATTTCAGCAGTTAAACCAAGATGCGACAGCACTGGCAGACCGTTACAGTCGTTTGGAAAAAAGCTGTACTGATTTGAAAAACCGCTTTCAGGAAATTTTGGCTGAGCGCAATGAATTACGCATTCTGAAAGAAAAAATGCTGAATGATCAGCGTATGAATCAGCATGAAATTCAGACACTCAAACAAGAACGTGAAAGATTGTTACAAAAAAATGAGCATGCCAAAGCCAAAGTTGAAGCTATTATTCAGCGTCTTGCAATTTTAGGTACAGCTCAAGATCATCATGCGCAAGAAATTCAACAACTTGCCCACCCTGCCGAAGTGAGCGAGGAAGGTTAATATGTCAGTTCAAATTCCAATTGATTTACGTGTTTTAGGACATAGTTTCCGTTTAGCCACAACTGAAGAAAAAAGAGAAGATTTAGAGCGTGCAGCACAATTATTGAATGAACGCTATGATGAGTTTCGTCGTAAAGCGCCCAATATGGAACCGAGCAAACTGATTATTGTGGTGGCTTTAGAGTTGATGCAAGAGGTTCTTTCTATGAATAAATCTTTGCAGCATTATGAGCATTGTGAGCGTTTACTCAGCACCATTTTGCAAGAAGTTGAAGCCCTTACTTAAGTGTCGTTTTTTTGACTTAAGTTTGCATAAAGGCTATGCAAACAAGCTCTATCTTTACAGTTAATTCGTGAACATGAGTTGCCAAGCAACTGAGATGGGTTATACTAATTCTAACTCTGAGGTGTTCGCCAGCGAGTCTATATCCCTGCCGATACTTAAATCTTAGGATTGTGTTCTGCATATTTAGAGCGTATGCCCATCTCGTATGGGAAACCCAGCAAGTATGCGTCGCGTCCGCCTTGAACTTTTTCGGGTTCAGGGTAACGACATGCAGCGGCATCTTCGGAGCTATTTATTTTTAAATATCTAAAAATAAAATGTCTAAAAAATATAAAATCGTTTAGAAAAATGTATCAGCAGAAACCTTAAACCGCTCAGACAGCGCTTTAATATGACGAATATTCAACTGGCGTTTGCCACTTAAAATCTCCGAAATCACAGATTGAGTTGCAACCTCTGCCAAGTCAGATTGACCTAATCCATGTTGCGCCATCAAAAAAGCTAAAGCAGCACGACCATCTCCATGAGGAATAGGCAGGTGTTCATTTTCATAAACAGAAACCAAGTCACCGAGTTGATGAATCAGCCCCATTAAAGGATGCGTTTCATCATCACCAACAATATCTAAAAGCTCATCTAAAGCCTCGACAAGTGCATGAAAATCTTTTTCATTTTCTGGTTTACTCAGCAAAGGAGCAACGTAGTGCCAGTGATCTACAGCCTGTTTAATCATTGCGTTCATACTAATCCTCCTTCCAATGACCTTTGTCATATTCTTTATGGGATAACACATGACGAATATACACACGCTTTGCCTGATACATCACAACAGCAATAAGTCGAATCTTATTCCCACCAATATCGAATACATGAAACTTTCCAACTTTATCAACTGCTGGAAATAACTGCTTCATTTCGGCAAAGTCTTTCGGATCATTTGCCTTAATAATTCGATACCAACCATCGAGTGCTGTTTCAGCCTGTGGCCACTTGTGCATTGCCTCTATAATTCTAGCGTGGGTGATCACATGCATAATATTTTATCGCATTTTGCTATAAATCAAGTATAAACTGATTATCGCATATTGCAATATTTTATAGCGAATTAAACAAACTCAGTTTCACCAACTTGATGATAGTGACGATTAAAATAAACCAACGCCTGATCTTGTTGATTTTTTTGAATGGCAACAATTGGGCAAATAAAAATAGTATGCGTTCCGACTTCTTGAATTTGCGAAATTTCACAATCAAAGCTCACTAATGCATTTTTTAATATAGGAGCACCCGTTTCTAAAGCACCCCATTCCGCCAGCTTAAAACGCTCATCTGAGCTTAATTTTGATGAGGCAAACGAATTGGCAAGGTGTTCTTGTTCTGCATTCAGCACATTCACACACAGCACTTTATTCTCTAAAAAACTGAGATGTGAACGCGATGATTTATTCATACACACCAATAATGTTGGCGGTGTATCTGTCACGCTACATACCGCAGATGCAGTAAAACCATGACGTCCTGCATCTCCCATTGTCGTCACTACATTGACTGCACTTGATAAGAAAGACATTGCATTTTTGAAGTCTGTTGCTTTAACCATCACCGTATTCCAACACTCAACTTTTTTAGAAAGTTCAAAGGATGCTTTTTGCCTGAAAAAGCATCCCTGATTCACTTAACTTAAATTCACTTGGCTTGAATTCACTTCGCCTGATCGAACGCTTAACTAGATAATTCTTGGCGAATAATCTTCGTACCAGCAGCCAAAGCCTGTAACTTGCCTCGTGCAACCTGACGACTCAATGGTGCCATTCCACAGTTAGTCGATGGGTACAACTTGTCAGCATCGACAAATTGCAATGCTTTGCGCAATGTATCTGCAACTTCATCGGCTGTTTCAATCGTATTCGTTGCGACATCAATCGCACCCACCATCACCTTTTTACCACGGATAAGTTCAAGCAAATCCATCGGAACACGTGAGTTGTGACATTCGAGTGAGATAATATCCAAATTTGATTGCTGTAATTTTGGGAAAACTGCTTCGTATTGACGCCATTCTGAGCCGAGTGTTTTTTTCCAATCAGTATTGGCTTTAATGCCATAACCATAGCAAATATGCACGGCCGTTTCACATTTCAAACCTTCTAAAGCACGCTCTAATGTTGCCACGCCCCAGTCATTCACTTCATCAAAAAACACGTTAAACGCAGGTTCATCAAACTGAATGATGTCTACTCCTGCAGCTTCAAGTTCACGCGCTTCCTGATTCAGGATTTTGGCAAATTCCCATGCCAACTTTTCACGGCTCTTGTAGTGTGCATCGTATAAAGTATCAATCATGGTCATAGGGCCAGGCAGCGCCCATTTAATAGGTTGATCTGTCAGTGAACGCAAGAATTTGGCATCTTCGACAAATACTGGTTTTTGCCGAGAAACTGCACCCACCACAGAAGGGACACTGGCATCATAACGATCACGAATTTTGACTGTTTCACGTTTCTCAAAATCGACACCTTCAAGGTGTTCAATAAAAGTGGTAACAAAATGCTGGCGGGTTTGTTCCCCATCACTCACAATATCAATCCCTGCTTGCTGTTGTTCATGCAGTGATAGACGTAGCGCATCTTGTTTTGCGTCCAGTAATTCTTGCCCTGTTAATTTCCAAGCCGACCAAAGCTTTTCAGGTTCTGCCAGCCACGAAGGTTTAGGTAAACTGCCAGCCGTTGATGTCGGTAATAAAATAGTCATTTTGAATCTTCTATCTGTATTTTAAGTTAAGCAACACGTTCTTGATTAGCAGCATGCGGCGGTACGAAATTAGCAGCCCATTGTTCAAGAATGTCTTGATAAGGCTTGATAAAGTTTTCTTCAGTCCATTTACCCTGCTTCACTGCCAACTGAGCACGCTCAACTCGGTCATACACAACTTGGGTCAATGAATAATCCTGATAATTCAAACTTGGCTGATAGACCTCGCCTGCAGGTGAGTTGGTGTTATAAATTTCAGGACGGTAAATTTTCTGGAAGCTTTCCATGGTGCTGATGGCACTGATCAGCTCAAAATCTGTGTAATCACGCAGTAAATCACCAGAGAAATAGAACGCAAGCGGTGCATTGCTATTTTCAGGTTTGAAATAACGCACGGTTAAACCCATTTTTTCAAAGTAGTCATCGGTACGTGAATATTCATCATTTTTATATTCTGTACCTAAAACAGGATGCACATTGGTTGTGCGGTAATAAGTTTTCGTGGTTGATACGCTCAGGCAAATCACTGGTTGTTTTTGAAACTCAGTTTGAAACACTGCTGAACTGACCAAATGCTGATAAAGCTTACCGTGTAAATCGCCAAAACTTTCAGGCTTTTCATTCACTTTACAGCCGAATGCAGGCAATACCACACTAAAGTCATAATCGCGGACATAAGAAGAAAAACTGTTACCAATCATGCCTTCAATGCGTTCATTTGTTTGATGATCTGTGATCGTACTTTTTAGCATTTCAATGAATGGGAAAGTTTTGCCGTTTCCTTCAATATCAATTTCTGCAGAAATGATGTCAATTTCAAGCGAATAACGATCACCTTTCGGGTTATCGCAAGATGCGAGCGAGTTAAAACGATTATTGATCATCGCTAAGGTTCTGCGTAAATTTTCCTGACGGCTTTCACCACGCGCTAAATTTGCAAAGTTGGTGGTTAAACGCGTGCTGTTAGCAGGTTCATAGTTTTCGTCAAAACGAATGCGTTTAATTGAACAGGTGAATGGCTTGGTCATGATGATCTACTACCCAAATTTAAAAAGTTAAAATTTCTGAATGAGGGTATTTATACTGCAATGACAAAGTGAATAAAAATGATTTAACCTCAGTCCAAAGTGAATTTTATTCACCTTGGTTTAGATAATGCAGCAAAACAACTAAAAATAATGATTTTTCTGCTATAACAAAATTTTTAAAATTAAAATAAATACTTTAATAACAATATTTTAATGTAAAAAATATTTTTATTCTAATCAATATTGAAGCGTAGATTTTAGATGACAGTCCATTACCTATTCATCAAGTTTCAGCCCTGAATGAATGAAACTCAGCTTGAAGTTAAAAAATCTCAGCTTCTGATTGGTTTGGTTTAGCATCTTCGTGATCAAAATGTATGCATTGGATCATATCAAAAAACAACATGCAAAAATTAGCAGCCAAAAAAATAGGTCAATTCGTCAGTTGACTAATTGACCTTAACTATAAGCCTACACCTTGGGGCATCATAGATGATACAGTTTTATTGAACTTGTGCAGGAAAACCATCTTCAGCCAATGCAGCCGTAATTTGATCTACGGTTGCAGTGCTTTCTACAGTCACAATTTTAGTTGCTAAATCGACTTCAACTTTTGCAGCAGGATCAACATCTTGAACCGTTGCAGTGACGCCACGTGCACAACCGCCACAAGTCATATTTTCAATCAATAGTTTCATTGCTAACTCCACACTTCTGCCTTTATTGAACTGTAGTTTAAAGCTTACCATGCTGGCAAGGTCAAGCTTATTCTGAGCAAGAATTTACTTGACCTTACCATCATGTCAATCTATATGCTAAGCACATCCCCAAAATGATCGAGATGATTGAGATGACCATGGACGCAAAACACCAAAATGCCTCTCTCTATCAGGAAACCTTGTCTATAGAAGGTATGACCTGTGCCTCATGTGTCGGGCGGGTCGAAAAAGCCTTAAAAAAAATTGATGGTGTAGAAAAAGCTGAAGTGAATCTTGCAACTGAAAAAGCACTGATTCACGCATCGCAACCTTTAGACCGTGCGCTGCTCATTAAGGCGGTGCAACGTGCAGGTTTTGATGTGCTAGCCATTCAACCAATCGAACTGTCTATAGAAGGTATGACCTGTGCTTCGTGTGTGGCACGTGTCGAAAAAGCCTTAAAAAAAGTGCCTGGTGTAGAACAAGCCAATGTCAATTTGGCGACTGAACGCGCATGGATTCAGCCGAATGCCAATGTTTCTAGCCAAGACCTAATTCAAGCGATTAAAAAAGCAGGTTACGACGCCAAACTGCTGCAACACGACGCTAATGAACAAAACGATAAAAAGAATCTAGAACAGCAACAACTGAAACGTGATTTAGTGATTTCACTCATTTTAGCCTTGCCTGTATTTATTCTAGAAATGGGATCACACATGATTCCCGCCTTTCACATGTGGGTAATGCACAATATTGGACAACAACAAAGCTGGTGGATTCAATTTGCTTTAACCACATTGGTACTGCTTTTACCTGGACGTCGTTTTTATCAAAAAGGGATTCCTGCGCTGTTACGTTTTGCGCCTGATATGAACTCTTTGGTGGCTGTGGGAACTTTGGCTGCATACAGTTTTTCATTGGTGGCAACATTTATGCCACAGCTTTTACCCGAAGGCACAGTTCATGTTTATTATGAAGCTGCAGCAGTGATTGTCAGTTTGATTTTGCTGGGTCGTTATTTTGAAGCCAAAGCTAAAGGGCGCACCTCTCAGGCCATTCAGCATTTAATTGGCATGCAAGCCAAAACTGCCCGGATTCATCGGGATGGTCAAATTATGGAAGTACCTGTGGCAGAAGTGAGCTCCAATACCATTGTTGAAATCCGCCCGGGTGAGCGCATTCCTGTAGATGGTGAAGTGGTCGAAGGTCATAGTTATATAGATGAGTCGATGATTACGGGTGAACCTGTTCCTGTAGCCAAACAGGTCGGCAATCAAGTTGTGGGCGGCACCATCAACCAAAATGGCACACTGAATATTCGCGCTACTGCCATTGGTGAAGCCTCGGTGTTGGCGCAAATTATTCGCATGGTCGAGCAGGCGCAAGGTTCTAAATTGCCCATCCAAGCCTTGGTGGATCAAGTAACCATGTGGTTTGTACCTGCCGTGATGTTATTGGCTGCCCTGACTTTTATGGTCTGGTTTATTTTTGGCCCAGAACCTGCCCTAACCTTTGGTTTGGTCAATGCAGTCGCAGTTCTGATTATTGCCTGCCCATGTGCAATGGGTTTAGCCACACCCACTTCGATTATGGTGGGAACAGGTCGTGGCGCAGAAATGGGGGTGCTATTTCGTAAAGGCGAGGCTTTGCAGCTTTTGCAAGACGTCAAAGTGGTCGCGGTGGATAAAACAGGAACACTCACCGAAGGCAAACCGACATTAACCGATTTTCATGTGCAATCGGGTTTTGATGCAGATCAAGTCTTTGCATTTTTAGCATCAGTAGAAGCAAAGTCTGAGCATCCTATTGCATTGGCGATTGTGCAAGCTGCAACAGAAAAGCAAGTTAGTTTACTGCCTGTGACCGAGTTTGACAGCATCACAGGTTCAGGCATTGAAGCACAAGTAGCTGGTCAGCATATTCAGATTGGTGCAGATCGTTATATGCAGCAAATTGGGCTAGATGTTAGCGCTTTTGATGCAGAAGCTGCGCGTTTAGGACAAGAAGGCAAAACGCCAATTTATATGGCGATTGATCAACAACTGGCAGCCATTGTAGCCGTTGCAGACCCGATTAAAGATACGACTTTTGCTGCAATCGCAGCCTTGCATCAACTGGGCTTAAAAGTGGCGATGATTACGGGTGATAACCGACATACGGCTCAGGCGATTGCTGCACGTTTACAGATTGATCATGTGGTGGCTGAGGTTTTACCCGAAGGCAAGGTTGATGTTGTACGTGAATTACAACAGCAATTTGGACGTGTGACTTTTGTGGGCGATGGTATTAATGATGCCCCTGCTTTGGCACAAGCCGATGTTGGGATTGCGATTGGTACAGGCACAGATGTTGCGATTGAAGCGGCCGAAGTGGTGTTGATGTCGGGCAATTTACAAGGTGTACCCAATGCAATTGCATTGAGTAAAGCCACCATCCGCAATATTCGTCAAAATCTATTTTGGGCATTTATTTATAATATTGCCTTGATTCCAATTGCTGCAGGCGTACTGTATCCCTTTGCAGGTATTTTGCTCTCGCCTATTTTTGCTGCGGGTGCGATGGCATTATCTTCAGTATTTGTATTGGGGAATGCGCTCCGCTTAAAATATTTCCAAGCAACACAGGTTTAAATGCAACCTACAAAGGGTTTAGAAGATTGTTCTATGCCCTTTTATGAGAAGAAGTCACATGAATATTGGTCAAGCCTCTAAACTATCGGGTATTTCCAGCAAAATGATTCGTTATTATGAGCAAATTGGTTTGTTGGATAGCGCCAAACGCTCTGCTTCGGGTTATCGTATTTATTCTGAGCAAGATTTAAAAACCTTGTCTTTTATTAAACATGCGCGGGATTTGGGTTTTTCTTCTGAGCAAATGAAAGAATTGCTAGGTTTATGGAAAAATGCTGACCGACAAAGTGCAGAGGTGAAGCAGCTCACGCTTAAACATATTGAAACCTTAAATCAAAAGATTGCACAATTACAGGAAATGGCGAATTGGCTACAAAGTTCTGCAGATCATTGCTCTGGTGATGAGCAAGCCGATTGTGTGATTTTGAAGAATATTGAATTGGGCAAGTGAGAATTCAACTCAACATTTAATTTTAAATGGCTTTGGTGCACAAACTATCTCTAAGGCTTATTCCACAATATAATTTCCAAACGAATAAGCCTAAACCTTAAATTTATCCGACAACCCATTGGTCTTCATATTACCGAGCACTCATTCATCGCGAAAATATTGCCATTTGGTTTGAGCCTGCTGCGTCGTAATGCTAAGCTCCATCAAAAGGCAAACAAGGGTTAAACCAAACCTACTCCAAAGCAGCCATCAAATGCTGCTTAATGATGAAATCATTATTCCGTCTTTCTTTACCCATGGTCATTGGCTTTGTACAAAACATCTTTTTCTGAAATAAAGCACCTATTTAGCCGATAATTTTTTTAGAATGATTTATGCTATATCACACATCAATCAATGAAAATTGAATAACAAGAGAATTTGATCTATGCCTCATTCTTACCACCTCGAAAAACATTATATTTCACGATCTGGATGGTTACGTGCTGCAGTTTTAGGGGCGAACGATGGAATTATCTCTGTGACGAGTTTGGTCGTTGGGATGGCAGCTAGTGGTGCATCTTCACAAACATTGTTGATTACCTGTATTGCGGGTTTAATTTCGGGCGCTGCTTCTATGGCAGCGGGTGAATATATTTCAGTGAAATCTCAACAAGACATTGAAAAAAATGACCTTGCGATGGAAGCCCGTGAATTAAAACTCAACCCAGAGCATGAGCTAAAAGAGCTCACCAATATTTATATGATTCGCGGTTTAGATGCCAAATTGGCAGAACAAGTGGCCATACAATTGACTGCTCACAATGCTTTAGATGCCCATGCCCGTGATGAAATTGGTATTTTAGAACACACCGCAGCGCGACCCTTTACCGCAGCATTTTCTTCGGCATTGGCATTTACTGTAGGTTCATTATTCCCGTTGGTGTCTATTTTACTCTTACCTGAACATCTGTTAGACAAAGGCGTGATGTTGGTCGGTGTAATCAGCCTAGGCATTATGGGCGCGCTTGCCAGCTATGTCGGTGGTGCTAGTATGTGGACAGGCGCATTGCGCGTCATGATTTGGGGTATTGTCGCCATGGTATTTAGTGCGTGGATTGGTTCAATGTTCCATGTTGCAGTGGCTTAAAACCTAGGAAATTCAGTATAAATCTCTGCCCTGTCTTTGAATAAAAATATATTCAGAGATAGGGGGAAACTTCAGAAATAAAGTGAATAAACAGGTTACTTATGCAAAGTTCACTTCTCTAAAATTTCTATCTTCAAAGTTATTCAAATAAAACTACGACAGATTCAGCCCACAATTTTAAGTCAGTTTTAAGTTTCAAATTTTAGGCTAAAGCATCTTAAAGTCTTTTGAATCATTGACGATGTCTAAGCAGACCCAATCACCACTTGCTCCGTCTTTCTTGGCCCGACTGCGCGTTTGGCAAAAACCGATTTCTTTATTCTATTTCAATCTAATGCTTGCCCTATGGTTAGGCTTGGTATTGAACTATGGATTTTATGAGAAAATTAAACAATTCACACCTTATCAAGGAATTAAAGCCACTAACCTAGTGATCGCAACTGTGATCGTGATTGTGTCAGCATATCATCTGTTGCTGCAATGGCTGAACTGGCGTTGGAATGCCAAAATATTAGCAAGCATTTTGATTGTAGTTGGTGGATTCAGCGCTTATTTTGTTAATAGTTTAGGTGTAGTGATTACCGCAGACCAAATTCAGAATATGCTGCAAACCGATGTGCGTGAAGTACGTGATCTCTGGTCTGTACGTTTGGTGGTTTGGAGTGTGCTGTTTGTGCTACTGCCATTGGTTTTAGTGTGGTCTGTTAAAATTCAGCCGACTCATTTTGCTCGACAATTACTGCAAAAGACCTTGGGTAGTGTAGTTTCTATTGTGCTGATTTCGGGTTTATTGTTCTGTTTTTATGTCGATTATGCTGCAATCTTCCGTGAACATCGTGATTTAAAAGGCATGCTTTCGCCACAAAATGCGATTGCATCTGGTCTGTCCTATTATAAAAAGAAAGCTCCTAAACAGAATTTGCCGCTGCTGCGCTATGGTGAAGATGCGCATTTAATTCAACGTGCGCAAACAGGCACAGCACCCAAAATTATGCTGTTGGTGGTTGGTGAAACTGCACGTGCCGAAAGCTTCTCGCTGAATGGCTACGCAAAAAACACCAATCCTGAACTGTCCAATCTGCCTGTGATTAATTTCACTCAAGTCAGCTCATGTGGTACAGCCACGGCTGTTTCTGTGCCGTGCATGTTCTCGGGGATGCCACGCCAAAACTATGATGAACAACTGGCAAGTCACCGCGAAGGTTTACTGGATATTGCACAGCATGCTGGTTATCAAGTCACTTGGATTGATAACAATTCAGGCTGTAAAGGTGCTTGTGATCGGGTGCAGCAATATCAAATTCCTGCAGCGCTAAAACAAAAATGGTGTGATGCCAGCGGTGAATGTTTAGATGAAATTTTAGTGGACAGTTTACAGGCTTATCTTGCTCAGCTTGACCCGAAAGACACGCGCTCACATTTAATTGTATTGCACCAAATGGGCAGTCATGGACCTGCTTATTTCAAACGCTCAACCGCAGCTTATCAACCTTTCCAACCCACTTGTAACAGCAATGCGATTCAGGGTTGCAGTGCCGATGCCTTACGCAATACCTATGACAACTCGATTGTCTATACCGACCATGTTTTAAGTCAGTTGATTCAAACTTTAGCGCAACAAAAGCACTATCAAACCGGTTTTTGGTATTTGTCTGACCATGGTGAATCGACAGGTGAACATGGTTTATATTTGCACGGTGCACCATATTCTATGGCACCTACTCAACAAACGCATGTACCTATGCTGATGTGGTTTTCAGAAACTTGGCAACAACAAAATTCTGCGCAAGTGAATTGCTTAAAAGCACAACGTCAAGCAACATTGAGTCAGGATAATCTTTTCCCAAGTTTATTAAGCTTGCTGGATGTAAACAGCAAAGTAATTGACCCGAAAAATGATATGCTGAATCAATGTCCTACTCCATATATCGCCCAACTGCAGCACGAGACATCACATGCCTAAAATTTTAATCATCGAAGATGATTTTATGATTGCCGAATCGACCCAGACCTTGCTCAAGCTACAACAATTTGATGTTACTTGGGTGAATAACGGGATGGATGGCTTAAAGCAATTACAGCAACATGATATCCAGCTGGTGTTGCTGGACTTAGGCTTACCCATGATGGACGGCATGCAGGTATTAAAAAATATTCGCCAGTTACATCCACAATTGCCCGTGCTGATTATTTCTGCGCGTGATCAATTGCAACAACGGGTTGATGGTTTGAATCAGGGCGCAGATGATTATCTAATTAAGCCCTATGAGTTTGATGAATTACTGGCGCGAATTTATGCCCTACTCAGACGCAGCGGTACACAAAATCCAGTGAATAATACTGCGCATATTTTAAGTTATGGCGATTTAGTCTTAGATACCGAACAACATTTGGCAAAATTCAAAGGTGAATATATTGAACTGTCGAATCGTGAATGGGCAATTTTAATGGCTTTGCTCAGCCACCCAAATAAAATTTTCTCTAAAAATAATTTAGAAGATAAATTATATGATTTTGACAGTGAAGTCAGTAGCAACACTATTGAAGTCTATATTCACCATTTACGCGCCAAACTCGGTAAGGACTTTATTCGTACCATTCGTGGTTTAGGTTACCGTTTAGGGCAAATTTAATGCAATCCTACTCTTTGCAAAAACGTCTGATTGTTTATGTTTCTATCTTTAGTGTCATGTTGGGCTGCGCTTTGGTATTTGCAGCCTATCGAATTGCCCTAGAAGAAATCAATGAAATTTTAGATGCACAAATGCAAAGTTTGGCAGAACGCATTGCAGCGAATCACCCAGAACCTACGCGAAGCCAAATCAATTTAGATCAAAAATATAGTGAAGAAGACTTATTTGTCGATATTTGGGCATATGCTGATGCAACACCACAATTACACCCTCAAGATGTATTACTACTACAGCCTGTAGAAAAACCGGGTTTTTATAGTCATCAAACTCAATCTGAATTGTGGCGTACTTATATTTTGCCGCAGGAAAATCTGCAAATTCAAATTAGCCAGCAAAACTCTGTGCGCCAATATTTAGCTTTAGAGTTAGCAGCAAATATGTTTATTCCCTATGGACTATTTTTACCCTTTGCATTATTGGCTTTAAGTTGGCTAATTCGCCATAATTTTCGACCTCTAAATGACTTTAAAAGTGAATTGGCACGTCGTAAAGCGCAGGATCTCAATCCAATTAGAATGCTGGATTATCCAGTTGAGCTTGCACCTACTATTCAGGAAATGAATCAATTATTTACGCGAATTTCTGTCGCACAGCAGGAACAGCGCCAGTTCGTTGTCGATGCTGCACATGAATTACGTACCCCGCTCACTGCACTCAATTTACAAGTACAAATTCTATTGCAGCAATTTCCACATAGTGATGCCCTCTATAATTTAAGCCAAGGGGTTTTGCGTTTACAGCATTTGGTCAATCAATTATTAAGCTTAGCCAAGCAAGATGCCTTAGATAGTCTGATTGAAAGCGATCAAACCCTCTCTTTAAATCAAATGACCATTGCCTGTGTGGAACAGCTCATTCAATTGGCATTGCAAAAAGATATTGATTTAGGTGTCGAACAACGCCAAGAGTTGAATTTTCATGGGCAAAGTTCTGCTTTGCATTCCATTATTTATAATTTAATTGATAACGCGATTAAATATACGCCCAAACAAGGCGTGATTAATGTGACTATTTTTCAGCAAGAACAACATGCAATTTTGCAAATTGAAGACAGTGGTGCAGGCATTGACCCCGCACTGTTCAGTCAAATTCGACAGCGTTTTTACCGTATTCACAACCATGCAGAAATTGGCAGCGGTTTAGGTTTATCTATTGTAGATAAAGCCACCCAACGCTTAGGTGCAAATTTAGAGTTTTCTAAAAGTGCCAGTTTAGGTGGTTTATGTGTGCAGGTTAAATTTCCGATGCGTTAAGATCGAGTTTTAAGTTAGATTTTTTGATTGTGGCAATTTATGCGCAAAGAACGCATAAGCGACTACGTTCAAACACCAAGTAATCCAGCCTGTCCAAAGATTATGACTAAAAAAATGTGCCCCGCGCATCATTTGTGCCCAGCCCATCCCCATGCCTAAAATGCAAGCCGCAATGAAGAAAAAATAAGCACGTTTAGGTTGAGCAACCCGATAAACAAAATATCCTACCAATAAAGCAAAACCACTTGAGGCATGCCCACCAGGAAAACAATGCCCTGCCGTTGCACTTAAATCCCACCGAACACCATGCGCTGTGGCTAAACTCATATCCCACGGGCAAGCATGTGCCGACTGTGATTTAAGTATTGCAATCACACTGGTCGAAATCACCACCATCCAAAAGAAATAGCCAAACTCCCAACGACGAGCACGTAATTTTTGAAATCTGAAAGACAGCAACCAAGCAAGTAAATAACTCAGATATACCGCAATGAGGATATATTTGACATACCGATGATTTAATTCAGCCAATGCCCAGTCTTGTCGAAGTGGAAATTCTGCATGAGCATCCATAAAGGGTTGAATGAGGTGTAAATCTAGCCTGCCTGCAACGCTAAAAAAATTGAGTAACATCAGCAAACTCAGAAGGAGTAAAATTGCTTGCAGAAGTAAAAATTTTGAATGCTGATGCCGCATGAGGAATACTCAACTCACTATCTATTTTAAAGTCTGTTTTATGCTTGTTTTTAAGGGATTAAGCAGGAATCAGGCATGCGCCCCAGGTCAATGCGATAATTGCCAAAGCAACAAATTGCGCTGCACTCCCCATATCTTTTGCATTTTTAGACAAGGGATGTTGCTCCATTGAAACACGATCGACCACAGCTTCAATGGCTGAATTAATCAGTTCGACAATGATGGCAAGCAAACACACCACAATCATAATCACTTGTTCGACACGACTAACAGGCATGAAAAAACTGAGTGGAATCAGCATTGAATTAATCAGAATGATTTGCCGAAATGCTGCTTCGTTTTGAAAGGCGGCTTTAAAGCCTGCCAAAGAATAGCCTGTGGCATTCAAAATCCTTTGTAAACCAGAAGTGCCTTTGTAAGGAGAGCGTGGAAGCATAGTGAATCTGATTTGAAATAAATCGGATGTTAAATGGTTTAACTTAAAATTGGCTTAACTATAACCTTTTGAAACTATTAAATTAAATCTGTGTAATACGTAACATTCTGAGAGCCCTATTGAATAATAAGACTCCATCTAAAGTAAGCTATAAATACCAACAATTTCTTCATCTAAGGTTGTACCAACTGCTCAGCTTCAACTTGCTTCATCTCAAAATCAGGACTTTCTTTGGCTTGAATAATTTGCACAGGAATAAAGCGCACTTGAACAACACTGGGTTTTCCGCGTGGATCCTGTGCCAGTTTTTGATTTAATGCAGAAATCTGTTGAGGTTTTGGCGCTATATCTCCACGTAATACTACGCGAATTAGAGTCATCTCTTTACGCCGATCAAACTGCACCGTATCAATTAAATTATTATGCTGATTAAACTGATTGCTAATCATGCTTTCAGCTTGCTGCTCATAAATCTGCTTTTTCAGCATCAACATAAAATTGAAACTCAAATAAATACTTAAAAGCACTAAAACCACTAAGCTTGCCAAATTTCTTTTTAAAAACTCAAGTACATTACTTTGTACTTCTTCATCCGAACCGCGTCTAAAACCTGCTGCCCACAATACCAAAGAGGAACTGATTTGAATCGCGACAATATTGGTCAGTGCCAACAGCAGCGCGTTTGCTGCATGTTTCCATTCTAGATGCGCAATTAATATGCCACTTGCAACCAAAGGGGGTACTAAAGCGGTCGCAACTGCAACACCAACAACAGCCACAGACAATCGCGGCGAAACGGCTGCAAATGCCCCTGCCGCACCACCTGCAAGTGCAATCATTAAATCCATAATGGTGGGCTGAGTTCTAGACAAAATTTCATGGGTGATGGGCAAGTTAAAATTGATCAGACCTAAAATGATGCCAATACTGACAATCATCGATACACCAAGCAACAAGGTCCTAAAGGCCGTTTTAAACAGTAACCAACGATTATCAATAAAGGCGAGTGCAATACCTGAAATAGGGCCTAGCATCATCGCAACTAGCATTGCACCAATCACTACTGCGGCTGAATTTGACAATAAACCGTAGCCCGCAATAATTGCTGCCAAAGCATTCATAATAAAGAAGGTTTTGCTTGGTAAAGCATCCGCCTGAATGTTCAACCGTACTTGTTTATGATCAATTTTTTTAGAATTTTCGCGCTCCGCCTGTTTGTATTTCAGCTTTTCTTTCAAAAGTTCATATTTTTCTTGTTCAGGACTGTCTTCAACCACTATCGTGGGATCTTGATCTTTTTCCAAAGCATACCTCCGTGTCAGCTAAAGAAGAATCTTTCCAAATCCTCATACAGCCGTAGACTTTGTACAATTACGTCCATCATGTTTAGCTTCATACAATTTATTATCTGCAAGTTTCAGTACATCAGACACATCTTCTGCATCTCGAGGCCAAAAAGCGATGCCAACAGAGATGGTGATTTGACCCATCTGATTAATCGTAGTTTCCTGCATGGTTTTTCTGAGCCGCTCTGCAGCTTTGTACGCCACATTTGCATCTGCAGTCGTCATTAAAACCAAAAATTCTTCACCGCCACTACGACAGCAAATATCCTGTTCCCTAAAATTAGTTAGCATTAGTTGCGCGAGCGTTTTAAGTACCACGTCACCTTGATCATGTCCATACTGATCATTAATTTTCTTAAAAAATCAATATCAATGGCTAATACTGCAAATTCGGTACGAGTCTCTAGCAGTTCATTTAAAAATAATTGCATACCACGACGGTTATATAAACCTGTCAACGGGTCCGTATTGACATGATGTTTTAACTCCGCAATCCGATGACTAAAGGTTTCCGAACTCATTAATAATGAGGTTCTAAACTTTAAAACCTCGAAATACCATGGATCAACTTCTTTAATTTTATTTTCAATGTCCGCATGATTGAGCATACTTGCCATACGTGCCAAGCGGTTCAAAGGTGAAGAAATAAAGCTTGAGATATACCAAATCAATAAAAAAATAAAAAAGTAGAAAATAAAGACACCAATCGATACTTTTAAAATCAGGGTATTGGCTTGGGCAAGTAAATCATCTGTGGGCTGCTGAGAAACTACAATCCAATTTACACTTGGAATATGTGCAAAACCCGCCAAATTATCTATACCTAAACTATTCTTTAAACGAATTGATCCCTTTATATTCTTATTAATATAATCCAAACCTGTATTATTGATAATTTTTTCACCAATGCGATTTTTATCTGGATGAAAAATAATACGATTATGTTGATCAATCACATACATATAGCTTTTTTTATAATCATACTGAGTATTGAGCATGGTATTAATCAAGTTCTGCTCCTGTAAATAAATCGTACCACTGATTAAGCCTAAATATTGATGTGTTTTATCATAAATAGGTTGTGACATCATGACGATTAAATTATTACTTATAGACCAATAGGGAGATGAAATATAAGTTTTCTTTTTTTCAATAGATCCATCAATACCAACAGAACTATAAGCCTGATTAAAATTAAGTTTTAATGTATTAGGTGCATAAGCCAAAATATGTTTATTCTGTCCCACCAATAAAATACTATTAAAATTATCGGATTGATTTTTTAAGCGTAGTACTTCTTCTTTTCTAACTTGTGTACTATAAAAATTTTTTTCTAATAAACGTGCACTATAATCCAACTCTTGCAGCATATCTGAAAAATGTTGATTGGCACTGGTGGCAATTTTTTCTGCATATTTTTCATTGATCGAAAGTGAATTTTGAATTAATTGTTGTTTAATTACATAATTTAAAATAAAAATACTTACGACAAATAAGCCTGATACACTTAAAATTGTGGAAATTAAAATAAGTTTACGCAGATTCAATCCGAGTCTTAGTAAAAAATGTTTCAACAGTTCCTACCCCAAAAATTCAAAAACTGTGACAAGTGCCAATTTTAACACATAATTTTAAAACTCAATCACATAATTTGAAAGCAATATAGTTGAATTTTAGTTGTCTATTTTTGATGTTCAATTGCACAAATTAGATAGTTCGTTTGTTGCTGACCACCACCTAAATCAGAAACATATCCTCTGAATACAATTTCTACCACACACGTCCTCAGAATACACCGACTAATAACAAATAATGACAACTTGAATTTTCGTTCTTATTTTTGCTAAAAACCGTGTCTACTCGATAAATTTTTAGGGTCAATTACTCATAAAATTACAAAAAATTATTATCTTTTTTTGCTTTAAATTTACATAACCACTTAATAAATAGGTTCTTTTCTTATATTTAAGCAGTATTTTAATTCAGGCGGTTGCTCATTTTTAACAGTCTTTTTTGTTGTGGACTCATTAGCATCAGGGCAGATTCCCATGATCATAACTCAACCTCAAACTCTACCCAGTACACCTATGGAATGCGCTGCTCAACAAACCATTTATGTGGCAATACCTTGGTCTTATCCTGTACAAACATAGTAACAAAAAATTCAAAATTAAAACCTAAAATGGTCGCTGCGTCGATTTTAGTCATAGAAACCAACTTAGCTTTCAGACTTCGCATTGTCATGATGCTACTCATCCGCATTTTATTTTCCATCCTCATCAAAACATTACCATGCAAGGCAAACACCTAGATGTCGCAGGAAAACAGAAACATGATGATGCTGAAGTTATTGCTTATAACTTTAATGGACAAAGTAACCAAAATGGTATCTCGATAGTCAGTGTATTCGTAGTGCAGATACAGGCGAATGTTGAGACATTTATATGGAAAAATGAAAATGTATAGCTGCAATCTAAATCGTGGTCAGAAATTCAATTTTATTGCATTACAAATAAAAATCACTCATCCGATTAACCTAGTTTTTTCATTTAAAAATGGGGAATTAGTGAATGATGATTTAAAAACAACTTTAAAAAAATTTAAACACCATTAATTAAGGATGTTGGCTAAACAAATCAAAAATCACTTTTCTTAACCACTGATGACAGGTTTGGTGATGACAAGACGTATGCCAATACTGTCGTACAGGATAAATTGGAAAATTCAACGGCGCACTTACTACTTGTAAATTCCCCCGTGCCAACAATACCTCACTTAAATAATAAGGTACTGTCGCAATCATATCGGTTTCTTGCACAATTAAACCAACACCCAAATAACTTGGAATACTCATTAAAATATTGCGTCTTAAACCGCGATTGCTTAATTCATTTTCAATATGGTAGTGACCTATACTCGTATCCACATCGACATGCGACTCACGAATATATGCTTCAACATCTAAACTTTTTTCACAAATACGTGGATGATCTTTACGACTAATCACCACATAATATTGTAAAAATAATTGCTGCTGATAAAAACCCTGTTCTAATTCAGGTAAAAATCCAATCGCAAAATCAATTTCACCATTTGCCATTTGATAACTGGTTTCACGGGTAATAGGACGAATTTTAATCCGTACCGAAGGCGCATGTTTTTTTAAAAACTTTGTCAACTTTGGCAATAGAACCAAATGCGAAACATCGGTCATTGCCAAGGTAAATAATTGATCGGAATGGGTCGGATCAAAATCGACTTTAAAGTTATTAACCGTTTCAATTTTATTAAGAATTTCACTAATCGGTGAAAAAATCTGTTTCGCCAACTCTGTTGGCAACATTTCATTGCCCACCCTTAAAAACAATGGGTCATTAAAATGCTGACGAATCTTATTTAAACAGTTACTAACCGCAGGCTGACTCATGCCCAACGCATCTGCGGCAGCAGACACATTTTTTAATTTATACACATAATAAAAAATCTGTAGCAGTCTGCTATCTAACTTAAACATATCCATCTATCCTTAGAATCAGTTTCACTGCTCAGTTTTCATCTGTATTTAACGCCAAGCTTTTAATTTTGAGCTATGTCCAATGCCCACATTAAAACAATTGGTCGGGTCCAATTTTTGATAATGCTGCTTCAGGGCAGGCTTCGCCACATATAAATGCCCAACATTATGTTCTGCAGGATACTCTGCCCCACGTGCATCTAGTAATGACCACATTTGATGTTCCATTGCCAATGGGTCTAGACCTTTTTTAATAATATAGTCCTGATGAAAGACATGACATAAAAAATGACCATAATACAACTTATGTATAATCGCCTGCTCCAACTCTTCGGGCAAGGTTTCAACCCATTGCTGATCATTACGTCTTAACGCAATATCTAAAGCAACAATGTCTTCCACTTCATTTCGGTGTGTATCACGATAACGGATTGCAGCACCTGCTACTGCAAAGCGATGCAGAAAAGCCTTTCTGCCTTCATCTTCATTACATAGAAAAAAACTGCCGGAATTGCGCGTGATAAAATAATCCAGTAAAAACTGCTGTACTGCCGCAACATCTTGCTGCTCAATGCGCAAAATTAAATGATGTTCCTCTGTACACGACAAAAATAGATAACTCATTGAAATAATGTCATAATAATTGTTTTCTAACGACGAATACTATGACACATCTCAATGAGTTATATCTTATCTTAAACAAATATCTAAAATGGAACAAGTCACATTTAAAGTGCTTTGCGCTCATCATGCTTGTGATTATTTTAAAGCAAACATGTAATCTTTCTTCTGCATCTAAAGCCTTGCCCATCAAGTGCTTACCACAATCATTTTATCGACGTATGCAGCGCTTCTTTGCAGGTCAGTATTTTGATTATCGTCAAATTTCTCAGTTGATTTTCAATATGTTTTCATTCGACCAAGTGCAACTGACTTTAGATAGAACCAATTGGAAATGGGGAAAACGAAATATTAATATCCTGATGCTCGCAATCGTTTATCGTGGAATAGCGATACCTATCCTTTGGACATTGCTTAATAAACGTGGAAATTCAGATACGAAAGAGCGTATTGCTTTGATTCAACGCTTTATAGCCATTTTTGGTAAAGACCGTATTGTGAATGTGTTCGCAGACAGAGAGTTTATCGGTGAGCAGTGGTTTACATGGTTAATTGAACAAGACATCAACTTCTGCATTCGTGTTAAAAAAACTTCATTGTCACCAATCATTTAGGAAAGAATCATAAAATTAGTGATTTATTTCGCCATCTTAAAGTTGGTCAAATTGAATGTCGTAAACGACGGATTTTGGTTGGTCGGGTGAAACTATATATAAGTGCACTACAGTTAGAAAATGGAGAGCTTTTACTCGTCGTTTCTCCTCAGTTTAATGCCAATGCTATTCAGGATTATGCATTACGCTGGGAAATTGAAACCTTATTCAGTTGTCTCAAAGGACGCGGGTTTAATCTTGAAAATACGCGCTTGACAGACCCTAGACGAGTGAAAAAATTGATTGCGGTGTTAGCTATAAGCTTCTGTTGGTGTTACTTAACGGGTGAATGGCAACATGATCAAAAAAAAGCGATAAAAATAAAGAAGCATGGACGACTCTCAATGAGTTTATTTCGCTATGGTTTAGACTATGTTCAAATGGCGATTCAGCGTTTAATTGGTTTTGGGAAAAAAGAAGAGTTTAAGGAAATTTTGGCAATTTTAAGAAGGCAGAACCCTGATAGGATAAGGGTTCTGTGAAATTTGTCGTGTACAGAGATGATGTTCATACAAATCACGAAATTGGTTCATGCGTTCTGGTAAATGATTTGGCAGTAGTTTCGTGAACATTTGCAAAACTTTATCCGACAATCCACGCATGCCCCAACGGGTTAGAAAACCATCAACTTTGTCTTTCATGGCAAAAGCTGCAGGTACTTTACTGGTGCCAAACTTCTCGATAAACAAGAAGCTGTCTTTGCCGTATTCTGCACCAATGTCATAGGCATCTCGATGAATATACTCGCCTGCAATCGGTACACGCGGCAAATCACGTAATAAAAAACGGCGAATCGCGGTTAAATCATCCTGCTGATTGCTGCCGATATAAAACACCTGACTCGGAATTTTCTCAAACGTATCCAAACGCACAGCAAACACACAGACTTTACCTGCCGAACCCGAAGCTTCAAACAAACGGCTCGGGTCGGCATTGAATCGTGCAGGCGTATCGGCGTCGACTTGGGCAACATCATGCACATAACGCTGATCTGAAGCACAACAATGTTCCGAATATTCAATATCTTCAGAGCGATATTGCTGTTGCTCAAGTCTGGTTAAAATTTCTTCTGGCGAGTTTCCTAAATTCACCCCCAGATGATTGATGAGTTGCAACTCGCCCAGTTCATTGACTTGTGCATATAAGGCCAACTCAGTATAGGCAGGGCCACGTCTGACCAATGCACCACCTGAATTATTACATACCCCACCCAACACCGAAGCACCAATACAAGATGAACCAATGACTGAGTGTGGCTCACGCTGATGTGGCGCCAATTTTTGTTCCAAAGCATCCAATGTTGCACCAGGCAAGCAAATCACTTGCTTGGCATCGTTGATGAGCTGAATACCTTTTAAACGTTGGGTGTTGATCAAAATTACAGGACGATCATAGTCATCACCAAAAGGGGTAGAACCACCCGTGAGTCCAGTATTGGCGGCTTGCATAATAATAATGCAATCTGCTGCCACAGCCACTTGTAACACTTGCCACTGCTGCAATAAAGAACCTGGCGTGACCACCGCAAAAACCTGTCCTTCGCCAAAACGTCGCCCTTGACGATATAAACGAGTATCTGATTCATGGGTCAATACATGCGCTTTTCCCACAATATCGACCAAGTTTTTGAGGGTTGCTGCAGCATCAAATGGTGTTGCAGAAGAAATTGTCTGTGGCATGGTGTGCAAGTCCTGAAACAGGGTGAAAAATACAATTAAGCGATTCAGCCAAATGCATCGGTTGATGGATTGATCGCTCTTGCTGGCAATTTAGCCTTTCAGTTCACGCTCAAGTTGTACCAAGCAATCTGAGTTAATCGCCTGAATGTTTTTAGCACCCGTTAAGGTCATTGCGACTCGCATTTCTTTATCAATCAATTCGAGTAAATTACTGACACCCGCCCCGCCTGCTGCACCTAGTGCATAAATAAAAGCACGTCCGAGCATACAAGTATCCGCGCCCATCGCCAGCATGCGCACCACATCTAGGCCATTACGAATACCTGAATCCACTAGAATTTTAAGATCTCCTTTCACCGCATCAGCAATTGGCGGTAAAGCACGTGCAGTTGAGAGTACACCATCTAACTGACGGCCACCGTGATTGGACACCACAATTCCGTCAGCCCCAAAACGAACAGCATCCTTAGCATCTTCTGGGTCTAAAATGCCTTTAATGACCATTGGGCCATCCCAGAATTCACGAATCCACTCCAAGTCTTTCCATGAAATAGATGGATCAAAGTTATTGCCTAACCAGCCAATATAATCTTCAAGTCCTGTTGGTTTGCCTAAGTATTTAGAGATATTGCCCAAGTCATGCGGACGACCCAGTAAACCCACATCCCATGCCCAGTTTGGATGCATCACTGCCTGCATATAGCGTCGCATAGCAGCATTTGGACCACTCATGCCCGAATGTGCATCCCGATAACGTGCACCAGGCACAGGCATATCTACTGTAAAGACCAAGGTTGAACAGCCTGCGGCTTTAGCACGTTCCAAAGCATTGCGCATAAAACCGCGGTCACGCAATACATATAATTGAAACCACATTGGGCGTGAAATGGCAGGCACCACTTCTTCAATTGGACACACCGACACGGTAGACAAAGTAAATGGAATGCCTTTTTTGTCAGCTGCAACTGCAGCCTGCACTTCACCACGGCGCGCATACATGCCCGTTAAACCCACAGGTGCCAACGCCACAGGCATTGACAAGGTTTCATTAAATAAAGTGGTTTCTAAACTCAAAGCCGACATGTCATTCAAAACACGTTGGCGCAAGGCGATCTGTGAAAGGTCTTCCACATTTCTTTTTAGCGTTTGTTCCGCGTACGCACCTCCATCAATATAGTGAAATAAAAATGGCGGTAAACGGCGTTTAGCTGCTTCGCGGTAATCATTCGCAGAAGAAATAATCATGGCGCTATCCTGTTTAATCGACTCGCACGCTGACGACGCGCCTCTTCCTCGTCTATCATACGTACTTGTTGAACTACAAATTCAATATGTCCACACACTGCCGAACGGGCAGCTTCTGGATCCTGGCGTTCAATTGCATCCATCACTTGAAAGTGTTGATCATGCAACTGATCGAAACGGTGGGCTTCGGTATAGACTTTGCGTCTGCCCAAAACTACGTTGTATTGCAACAAATCAAATAAGCCACGCATCATTTGAATGAGCACCAAATTGTGCGATGCTTCGGCAATTGCCAAATGAAACTTGGCATCGGCAATTGCAGCCTGATCGTCATCACCTAAAATTTGGAAATGGGCGATTTGCTCATAACAGGCACGGATGTTTTTCAAATCCTCAGCAGTTGCCCGCTGTGCGGCATACCATGCCGTACCACCTTCAAGCACCATTCGAGCTTCTTGCACATCAAAACGATAAGCAGGGTCTTCATCAATCAGGTTACTTAAAGGCTGCACAATTTGATATTGCGACCAATTGGTGGGTAGCTGTTGCAAAAAAGTACCCGCTCCAACTTTGCTGACCAGCATGCCCTGACTGGTCAATTGCTGAATAGCCTCACGCAAAGAGGAACGTGAAACCCCGAGTTGTTCACATAACTTTCTTTCGGCAGGCAATCGGTCTCCGACTTGCATCTGATTTTTTTCAACCAGTGTGCGCAGGTCTTGTACAACTTTGTCGGAGACTTTCATGCGGCTATCCTCTTGTGCATGTGGTTATGGAATCATCCATGGGAACACATAAGCTTGTAGAGTGATAATAATACCGATCATTACGGTGAACGTGATACTGTGTTTTACGGTAAAGCGGAATAAATCAGATTCTTTTCCGACTAAACCCACTGCCGCACAGGCAATTGCAATCGATTGTGGTGAAATCATTTTGCCTGTTACTCCACCACTGGTATTGGCAGCAACCAACAAGACTTCTGGTACACCAATTTGCTGTGCAGTTGTGGCTTGCAAGGCAGCAAATAAGGCATTGGCTGATGTATCTGAACCTGTCAAGAACACTCCAATCCAACCTAAAAATGGCGAGAAGAAAGTAAAGGCATTACCTGTATGAGCCAAAGCCAATGCCAAAGTGGCAGACATACCTGAATAATTGGCGATAAAAGCAAAAGCCAGCACCATACCAATAGAATAAATAGGTGTTTTTAGCTCGTTGATGGTTTCTGCAAAAGTTTTAACAGCTTCACGCGGTTTCATTTTTAAGTAAATGATGGTGATGACAGCCGCAATCATAATTGCAGTCCCTGTTGCACTCAGCCAATCGAACTTAAAGATCGCATCGTAGTCTTTGACATCTGCCACCACAGGCGGCATTTTTTGCACCAATTGATGTAAAAATGGCACTTTGATGGAAATTACCCAGTCATGCATTGCCCCATCTTTGGCAAATAAATCTTTAAACGGTTTAATACTCCAAATGGTAACCATCACCGTTAACACTGCAAAAGGTGACCATGCTTTAACAATCTGCCCTATGCTGTATTTTTGCTGTTGTTCTGCAACCAAGTTGGCATCTACTTTTGTATCTGCATCGCTAAAACGGAATATGTGTTTTGGCTGCCAGAATTTAAACAACACCGTTAAACTGACCAAAGAGGCAATTGCAGCGGTAATGTCAGGTAACTCAGGTCCAACAAAGTTAGAGGTCAAGTATTGTGCAATCGCAAAAGCACCACCACCCACCAACACTGCAGGCCAAGTTTCTTTCACACCGCGCCAGCCATCCATAATTGCCATAATCCAGAACAGCACAATTGGCACCATAAATGGCAACTGACGTCCAACCATCTGGCTAATTTCCATGGTTTCTACACCCGAAACCTGACCCGCCACAATAATTGGAATCCCCATTGCGCCAAACGCAACCGGTGCGGTGTTCACAATCAGACATAAACCCGCAGCGTATAAAGGTTTAAAACCCAAACCTACAAGCAAAGCAGCAGTAATTGCCACTGGCGCCCCAAAGCCCGCTGCACCTTCTAAAAATGTCCCAAACGCGAAGCCGACTAATAGCATCTGGAGACGCTGATCTTCTGTAATCGAAAGAATAGATGAGCGAATAATGTTAAATTGCCCTGTTTTTACAGAGATTTTATATAAGAATAATGCGCCAATAATAATCCATGCGATTGGCCATAAACCGTAGAAAAATCCATAGATCAATGAAGCAAAAGCCATTGGTGCAGGCATGCCATAGGCAAATAAAGACACTAATAATGCCAAAATCACCGTAATTGTTCCCGCAACACTTCCCTTTAAGCGAAATACAGCCAGTGCTAAAAAGAAAAAAATAATCGGGATTGATGCAATAAGACTCGAAATCCAAATATTTGCCATTGGATCATAGATCTGTTGCCAATGTTGAAGCATTGTCATCTCCTTGAAATGCTCACTCAAACGTAAACATAGGTCTAAGCATAGAGGTAAAATTCTAGTTTTGGTCTGACCAATATTGAGATGGAAATCAGAATTTCCTCAATATAAGGAACAAATGATAGTTTTAGACAAGAAAAAGTCAAGATTGGTATGATTTTTTATTTCAAATGGTCATACCAATTTTGGTAAAAGTATTTCATTATATAAAGCATAAAAATATGCCAAAAAAATATTTAAACTTTGTTTTTTCTGGAGTTTTTAAAAGGAAGGAAAAACCAAATTTATTTCGCACAGCTTTATACAACTTTAGTCCAATACAATGGAATCAGTGTGATTTCTAGCAAGATGAATTGAACGCTTGATAAGTCTTTACGTCCAAATTCATCTAACGCGGGTCGGAAACATTTTTTTCAGTTCTTATAACTGCAAAATGAAAGTATTGTTTTTGTTTTGGCACGTGTTTTACATAATTGTTGTTTTAACTGAACTCGGCCCAATTTATCTCGTAGCGACCGTGAAGATTTTTAGTGCGGCATTCATTGCGCTATAGCATCAGTGTGTTTTTTAATTTTCTATCTAGATTCAAGCCAAACTATCCCATAGTAGGTCAGGTTCAGATAATCAGAAATATAACATTACATCCTGTTAAAATGCCAAGCATGATAAAAGCTTGTTTTTTGTCGATGCAATGATAGTAATTCCATACCCATTCAAGCATTTAAACTCAGGTATATAAGGATGTGCCCAGATGCAGTTGTTGAAACTTAACACCTTACGTAAACAGCTTCGACAACAGCGCAGAGCAGTCACGCCTAATCAACAGCAGCAAGCGCAGCAAGCTGTTTTGCAGCGCCTAATACGGTTGCCAAAATTTCAGTACGCAAAAAAAGTGGGGTTGTATTTAGATGCATTTGGTGAAATTCATACACAGCGCATCATTGAATACTGCTTCGTGCAAGGCAAACAAGTGTATTTGCCAATGATTTGCAATATGAATCAATGCTTGGTGTGGGTACAAATCAGCCTACAACAATATCTTACGCAGCGTTTTGCCCATCACCGTCTAGGCATGCAAGAACCCAGAACAAGTCGCGGGAAACATATCTCGCATTTAGATATGGTATTGATGCCCTTATTGGCCTGCGATACACACGGCACTCGAATTGGAATGGGTGGTGGTTATTATGACCGCACGCTGGCATCTGCTCCACAGCGCCCTTATCGCTTAGGTATTGCACATGACTTTCAGCTGATTCATGCAAACTTGCCACGTAAAAACTGGGATCAACCTCTAGATGCTTTACTGACACCAGAGTGTTTTTTACAGTTTAAACGCAACTTGAAACGCTAAATTGATCATTTTGACTGGATAGGTCAATTTAAAATCAAATACTTAGCTACTTTTTTAAACAATTTATGTTGACCTGCCCTTGTTTTTTTTAAAATACCCATCACTATAAAAAACATGGCAACACCGTTGTCACTCATTAGGAGTGCCCATGTCTGAAATTATTATGAATCAAGAAACCTTAGAGCCTCAGGTTCCAAGTGTATTACCGCTTTTAGCGCTACGTGATGTGGTGGTTTATCCGCACATGCAAATCGCGCTATTTGTAGGTCGTGAAAAATCGATCAATGCAGTTGATGTGGCTCGTAACAGTGACAATCTAGTATTTGTAGTTGCGCAAAAAGATTCGCTTACAGAAGAAATTGATCACGACAATTTGTATCAATACGGTACTGTCGCGAAAATTGTGCAAGTTGTAAATCACGAAAATGATGAAAACTGTATTAAAGTGCTGATTGAAGGCTTATTCCGCGCCAAACTCGAAAAAATTATTGATGAAGACGCGTATTTAACTGCAGAGCACAGCTTAAGCCCAATGACTGTTGCGATGGATGAGAATACCCAAGCAACACGCTTGCAAGAATTACGTGCCTTATTTGCGCAATATGCTGAAGCAAAATTACGCAATGCACGTGAACTGATTGCTGCTGCCAATAAAATTGAAGATTTATCGCAATTGTTGTTCTTTGTTGCAACTCGCGTGCCGTTGAACATTGATATTAAACAAAAATTCCTTGAGCACGACGAGTTTGAAGCTCACTTAATGGAGTTAATGACTTATTTATTGCAACAGTCTGAAGAACAGCAGATTGAGCAAACTTTGCATGACTCAGTTAAACGTCAGATGGAAAAAAATCAGCGTGAATACTTCTTAAATGAGAAGATGAAAGTCATTCAACGCGAGCTGTCCGATATGAACGGCGGTGCGGAAGATGATGTCGCTGAAATTGAAAAACGTCTGGCAGAAGCAGACTTGCCTGAGCATGTACGTAAAAAAGCAGAAGCTGAGTTCCGTAAACTTAAAGCGATGCAACCTGCATCTAGCGAAGCAGCTGTGGTACGTAACTATCTAGAAGTCATTTTAGATACGCCATGGAACAAAGCCAGTAAAGTCAGCATTAACTTAGCAAAAGCACAAGAAATTTTAGATGCCGACCATTACGGTTTAGACGAAGTTAAAGACCGTATTGTGGAATACCTTGCTGTGCAGTCGCGCGTGAAAAAACTTAAAGGCCCAATTCTGTGCTTAGTTGGTCCTCCGGGTGTAGGTAAAACCTCACTAGGTGAGTCGGTTGCAAAAGCCACTGGACGTGAGTTTGTGCGTATGGCGCTAGGCGGCGTTCGTGATGAAGCGGAAATTCGCGGTCACCGTCGTACCTATATTGGTGCGATGCCGGGTAAAATTGTACAGTCATTGACCAAAGTCGGTGTGAAAAACCCATTATTCTTGCTCGATGAAATTGACAAAATGGCACAGGATTACCGTGGTGACCCTGCATCTGCTTTGTTAGAAGTGCTTGATCCATCACAAAACAACAAGTTTAACGATCACTATTTAGATCTAGACTTAGACTTGTCTGAAGTGATGTTCATTTGTACTGCCAACAGCATGAATATTCCAGAAGCTCTGCTAGATCGTATGGAAGTGATTCGTCTACCGGGTTATACCGAAGATGAAAAAGTGAATATTGCTGAACGCTATCTTGTACCTAAAGCCATCAAAAATAATGGCTTGCGTGCTAAAGAATTGACGGTTCATGAGGAAGCGATTCGTGACATTGTACAGCGCTATACGCGTGAAGCAGGTGTGCGTAGTCTTGAACGTGAAGTGTCAAAAATTGCCCGTAAAGTGGTGAAAGAAGCAGTCAGCAAAAAAGCCAAAAACCTACAGGTAGATGTGACTTCACAAAACTTGCCAGATTACCTTGGTCCACACAAATTTGACTATGGTATGGCAGAAGAAGAAGCCGAAGTGGGTCGCGTAAATGGCTTGGCTTGGACTTCAGTGGGTGGTGAATTACTTACCATTGAAGTAGCAACTATGAAAGGCAAAGGCAATTTCATCACCACAGGTTCATTGGGGGATGTGATGCAAGAGTCGATTAAAGCTGCGATGACCGTTGTGCGTACCCGTGCTGACAGCTTAGGCATTGAGGCGAGTGTATTTGCCGAAACCGATGTGCACGTACACTTGCCAGAAGGTGCAACACCTAAAGATGGTCCATCTGCAGGTTTGGCATTGACCACAGCATTGGTGTCTGCGTTTACAGGTATTCCAATTCGTCCTGATATTGCCATGACTGGTGAAACCAGTTTACGTGGTCGTGCAATGCGCATTGGTGGCTTGAAAGAGAAACTTCTTGCGGCACATCGTGGTGGTATCAAACTGGTATTTATTCCAGAGGAAAACGTGCGTGACTTGTCTGAAATTCCAGACAATGTCAAAGAAGGTTTGGAAATCAAGGCTGTAAAAAGCATTGATGAAATCTTGCCTTTGGCACTGACCAGTATGCCTAAGCCTTTAACCAAGGCACCCATTGTGAAGCCGGTGGCAGCAGGCAAAGCCGCACGTCATTAAGCCAGTTACTCTGCTTTTAAGCATAGAACTTCTCAAAAGAGCACTTCGGTGCTCTTTTGTTGTATTTAGACTCTAGATTTTGAAACGTAGTTGAATATTTTTTAATTCATTTTTCAAATGGATAGCCAATTTTTAATTCAATTTCCTTGAAAAATAGGTAAACCATCCACATATATAAATTTAAGATACATCGCGCTGTATGTTTCTTGTTTGGTCTATTTAGACCGACAAATTGATCAGACGCTTTTGATTGAAGCGTGCTTCATGTTCTGGTCATCCATATCTCCAGATGGATGACCTTTTAACCGCAGTCCTAGTTCAATTCAGGGCTGCGTTTTTTATGCACTGCAATCATTCATCAAGGTGATAAAAGCTGTGCAACCAAGCCATTCACAACGTGCGCCATTTTTTCAAAATTTACTGTTTTTAAAGTATCACCTGTGGTGTGGCGAAGTGAGCTGCGATAACTGCCGGTATCGGTAATTAAAATAGCTGGAATATCATATTTCCAATAATTTAAATGATCTGAAAAATCTATACCCTTGATGAAAGTCGGTGCCACCACGCGCTCACATTGCAACTGGTTCAAACGCTGCATTGTATTGCAATAGCTTGCACTCATTTCACGTGATTGCATATTACTCAATGCCACAATAAAATTGCCATGACTTGGGTAAATCCACTTTAAACCGATTGGGTAATTTTGCACCAAATTTTTATCGTAATAACCAATCATATCCAACACATACACCGCACGGATTTTTTCTTTTTCTGCCTGCACAGATTTGGCATGTACAAAACTGCCCATCGACTCGGTTTTAAAAAATGGTGGCTCTGCCAAGGTATAGAATACAAATTCGACATTTTGACTAAGTTTATTCTTTTCCTGCGCCAAAATTCGTGCTGTTTCGATTACACCTGCCACGCCAGAAGCGTTGTCATTTGCCCCCTGCTGCTGCCCATAAACATCGTAATGCGCACCAAAAATCGTTTTTTGCGCAGCACCGACATTCAATTTGCACACCA
Source organism: Acinetobacter sp. PW68 (assembly GCF_020982655.1). Taxonomy (NCBI): domain Bacteria; kingdom Pseudomonadati; phylum Pseudomonadota; class Gammaproteobacteria; order Moraxellales; family Moraxellaceae; genus Acinetobacter; species Acinetobacter sp. PW68. The sequence goes on from NZ_JAHZSX010000001.1 coordinate 1,898,265, forward strand.
CATTGCGGTAGCTTTGCTGATTGACCACATAATTTTGAAATTGACACGGAATTCCAAATACTCGCATTTGTTCCCGAATCCATGCCGAAACCCGATTCAGTTCATTCACATTTTTATAATGACGATACTGTTCGGAATTACCCAAACCCTGCTGCCCAATCACTTGCTGCATATAGACTTGCAAATTGTTTGGTTCTGCCCATTGAGCCTCAGGCACAGCAAATGTAGCAGTGGGCATCAATCCCATACCCGCGCCCAATATCCATGAATATAACTGCTGACTTTGAAACGCGCGCATGCTGATAATTCCAAGACAAAAAAGACCAATAAGATTGCTGAGTATTAAAGCAACAGCCTGTTGGCAAATTCAATTGCAAATTGTGTCGTCACACAGCGCTTGTATTGAATCATGGTTATAATGCGAGATTCTGATTGCTCGCTACATGAACTCGCCTATGAAAATTCGCATTCTGACCATTGGACAAAAAATGCCTGCTTGGGTGCTGACTGGTTTTGAAGATTATTTCAAACGGATTCAGCCTTTTGTGCAGACTCAAATTGTCGAACTGCCAATGGCGAAACGTGGCAAAAATGATTCTGAGGCCGATATTCTAAAATATCGCCAAATTGAAGGTGATAGCATTTTAAATGCCATGAAAAACAATGAGCTGTTAATTGCCTTGGAAGTGGGCGGCAAAGAGTTCAGCACCGAAAAACTTGCAGAAACCATGAAAGGCTGGATGTTAGAGGGCAATGATGTCGTGCTTGCGATTGGCGGACCAGATGGTCATTCTGAAGCAGTACGTAAAGCAGCAGCATGGCATTGGTCCTTATCCAAACTTACTTTGCCACACCCTTTAGTTCGCGTGATGCTGATCGAACAACTATACCGCGCTATGAGCATTAATCATAACCACCCTTATCACCGTGCGGGCTAATTAAGCAACTCAATTTACACGTGAAGTCATCGGAATATACCAATTTAGCGACGTTGCAAAGCTGCAACATAGCGTTCAACAAAAGTACATTTCGCTGCACACACTTTTTTGCGATGCTGAAGAACAGCAGGCTATATGGAGCTCGGCATGAACTTACAGACATTACCTGGTTTATTTATCTCACATGGTTCGCCCCTGTTAGCACTCAATCCTGAACAGGTTGGACCCGCGCTTAGCCGTTTAAGTGAAAATTTACCAACACCGCAAGCCATTGTAGTGATGTCTGCGCACTGGGAAAGTAATGCCCTAGAAGTCAATACAGGTATTCGCCCTGAAACATGGCATGACTTCCGTGGTTTCCCTGAAGCTTTGTATACTCTTCGTTACCCTGCGCCTGGCTTGCCTGAACTGGCAGAAGATATTTTGCAGCGTTTGGCTGATGCGGGCTTTGCTGCACATGCCAACAGCACACGTCCGCATGATCATGGCGTGTGGATGCCATTACTACACATGTATCCCGATGCCAATATTCCTGTAATCGCTATTTCTTTGCCTACAAATATGAGTGCCGAACAGATTTATTATGTTGGGCAAAGCTTGGCGCCACTGCGTGATCAGCAAATACTACTGATTGGCTCAGGCAGCATCACCCATAACTTGCGTGAATTATCATGGAATACACCCAATGCGGCTGTGCCTGAATGGGCATCTAGTTTCCGTAATCGTGTAGTGCAGCATTTAAGTCATCGCAATTATGATGCTGTGCTGGATTGGCAACAATTGCCGTATGCGACACGTAATCACCCGACCCTAGAACACTTTGCACCGCTGTTTTTTGCGATGGGCACAGGTGATCGATTTAATATTGTTCATAGTAGCTTTAGCATGGGTTCACTCGGTATGGATATTTATCGTTTTGATTAAGCACTTTGCTAACTAAAAACCATAAAAAAACCGATGCATGTGCATCGGTTTTTTGAAAGTCTATTTAAGACAAAGCTTAGAATACACCTTGCGCTAACATTGCATCGGCAACTTTTACAAAACCAGCAATATTCGCACCATCTACATAGTTTACAGTACCATCTTCTTGTGTACCGTATTTCACGCAGTTGCGGTGAATTTCTTTCATAATTGCATGTAAACGCTCATCCACTTCTTCAAACGTCCAACCTAAACGAATCGCGTTTTGAGACATTTCAAGACCAGAAGTTGCTACGCCACCTGCATTTGATGCTTTACCTGGTGCGTATAAGATTTTCGCTTCTACAAATTTCTCAACAGCATCCAAAGTAGAAGGCATGTTCGCACCTTCAGCCACACAGATTGTGCCATTCGCAAGTAAAGTTGCTGCATCATCACCATTCAACTCATTTTGAGTTGCACATGGTAATGCGATGTCACACTTGATCCCCCAAGGACGTTGGCCTTCAAGATATTCGAAACCGTGTTTAGATGCAAATTCAGAAATACGACCACGTTTTACGTTTTTAAGTTCCATCACTTCAGCAAGTAATTCTGGTGTGAAACCTTCTTTCACGTACACCGTACCATTAGAGTCAGAAAGTGAAACGACTTTCGCACCCAAGTACATTGCTTTATCTGCAGCAAATTGTGCAACGTTGCCTGAACCAGAAATCGCAACGACTTTATCTTTAAAGCTATCGCCACGAGTCTTGAGCATTTCCTCAGCGAAATACACAGTACCGTAACCTGTAGCTTCTGGACGCGCCAAAGAACCACCGAAAGATAAGCCTTTACCTGTGAATACACATGAAGTGTCATTGCTGAGCTTCTTCATCATACCCGCCATGTAACCTACTTCACGGCCGCCTACACCAATATCACCCGCAGGAATATCCGTGTTAGAACCTAAATGACGATATAACTCGATCATTAAGGCTTGGCAGAAACGCATAATTTCGCCTTCAGACTTACCTTTAGGGTCAAAGTCTGAACCACCTTTACCACCGCCCATTGGCAATGTAGTCAAAGCATTTTTAAAGGTTTGTTCAAAACCTAAGAATTTTAAAATAGAAAGGTTCACTGATGGATGGAAACGCATACCACCTTTAAATGGACCAATTGCTGAGTTGTACTGTACACGGAATGCACGGTTTACGTGGGTTTGACCTTGGTCATCTACCCAAGAAACGCGGAATTGAATGGCACGCTCAGGCTCAACCAAACGCTCAAGCAAACCATGTGCTGCATATTGAGGGTTCTTTTCAATAAACGGCCAAAGGCTGGTCATTACTTCTTCTACAGCTTGTAGAAACTCTGGTTGATGTGCATCACGTGTTTTAACGTAATCTAGGAATTCGTTAAGGCTGTTGTATTTCAACGCTTAATCCTCAGCAGAAAATGGATCAAAATTGGTCAAAATTTCAATCAATGATATATTTTGGCGCAAAATATTAAATATGTTTTGTTCACAATCTACAATAGTTTTTTTCAAAAAACTTTAAAACATTTGTATTTTCATAAATTTAACTTATTTTTTAGCGTGTTAAGCCTATAAGTTTATGTAACAAATTAATTCATAGTGTTGAGCATTTTTGCACAAAAAACTAGCCATTGTTGTTCTTAATTTGCGCACAAGCCTAAAAGCAAAAATCATGCTAAAATCATTTACCTAGAATTTTCCTCAAGATTTATTTTCCGTTTTTCTGCTGCTGTTAAAGTGGCGTTGGTTTGTCCATGAATTCGCAAATTGCTCTGATTCAAAATATTGATGCGCTCCTTCCTCAAACTCAATGTGGCTTATGTGGTCATCGTGATGGCTGTTTACCCTATGCCAAAGCGATTGCGGAAGGCGAAGCGGCCAACAAATGTGTACCTGGTGGGCAACCTGTTGCAGATGCACTGGCAAACTTACTGCAACGCCCGTTATTAATCGCAGAAGCAAGTGTTTGGCCTGTGCAGGCAGATGGCCGCCCACAACGTATGAAAGCATTAATTCGGGAAGATGAGTGCATTGGCTGTACCAAATGTATTAATGCCTGTCCTGTCGATGCAATTTTAGGTTCAGGTAAACTCATGCACAGCATTTTGACTGATTTGTGTACAGGCTGTGAATTATGTATTCCACCTTGTCCTGTCGATTGCATTGACTTAGTGGAAGATACACAACCTCTGCTTTCTGAAAGCGCACGTGTAGCAGAACAGAATGATTTACGTCAGCGTTACTACGCCCACATTCAACGTGAAGAACAACGTCGTCTGCAACGTAAAGGCCCCGTAGTGCGAGCAGAAATTGATACTGAGCTGTTTGCACAATTCTCAGCACAAACCGATGCTGCTGTTCCTGTGATTGAGTTGCCTGTACAAAAAAATGAAAAGATTTCTACTGCCGATGCACAAACCACCATCGAACTGGCAAAATTACGCACGCAAATTAAAAAACTCGAAAAACAACTGAGCGTGCGTGAAGATGAGAAAAAACGTGTCATGCTTGCCAATTTACAACAACAATTACGTGAATTAGGAGCATAAATATGTCCTTAAAAAGCACGACCTTAAAAACCAAGCCCGTTAAAGAAGCGTCAAAAAAAGCGGTTACGGTCAAAGAAAAATCTTCAAAAAACATGACCAAAAAACAGATTCAGACTTTTTTTGAACGCTTGCGTGAGCAGCGCCCTAACCCAACCACTGAGCTGAATTTTTCCAATCCTTTTGAATTATTGATTGCCGTGACTTTATCGGCTCAAGCTACGGACGTCAGTGTCAATAAAGCCACTGACAAATTGTTTCCCGTTGCCAACACGCCTGAGGAAATTTATGCCTTAGGTGTAGATGGCCTAAAGGAATATATTAAAACCATTGGACTCTATAACTCCAAAGCCGAAAATGTCATTAAAACCTGTAAAATTCTCATCGAAAAACATGGCAGTATGGTGCCTGATAATCGAGCCGATTTAGAAGCCTTACCTGGCGTGGGACGTAAAACTGCCAATGTGGTGTTAAATACTGCATTTGGACAGCCCACTATGGCGGTTGATACGCATATTTTCCGTTTGGGTAACCGTACAGGTTTGGCTGTGGGTAAAAATGTTTTAGAAGTCGAACAGCGTTTAATTAAAGTCATTCCTAAAGAATTTTTAATTGACTCGCATCACTGGCTAATTTTGCATGGACGTTATTGCTGTATTGCGCGTAAGCCTAAATGTGGTGAATGTGTAGTGTCTGATGTGTGTAACTGGCCTGATCGCTTTGAATTTGGTGCACACCGCCAGATTAAGCTGCATAAAATTCATCACGAGCTCATCCCTCAGTAAACACTTCAGTAGACTTTAGTGATCTAAACTTATTGAAGAGATGCTAAATCATTAAAGCAATGTGGATCATCCAAAATAGTGTGGATAACTGTGCAATCTATACACAAATTGTGTAGAGATGATTTATTTATCCTGAGAATGTTCAGACTGACGTTGTTGCTGTTGTTTAAGTTTCGGATGCACCGGATAGTGCTTGCCTGATTTTTTTTCAGACGAATTTTGAGCTTGTGTATTGCGCAACAACTTATAGCTCACAAAAACAAGAAAGCCTAAAACGGCAATACTTGCCAATAACATGATGATCACAGCAGCATGTTGCAAAGCACTCTCCCAAACTGAAACAAATAAAACGAGCCCTAATATGTATCAGGACTCTTTTAAAGTCAAAACAAGCCGCCTGTTTAAACGGTTTTATTTTTCATTTAAACAGACTTGGTCTAAAACCTAGGCTTATTTTGCTTGGTCTAAAATCGCAAACAAATCTGCTTGAACTTCTTCAATTGGACGAAGACCATTCAATTTGTTGTAGCTTGGTGCATTTTCTCCAGAAGCAGCACGACCCTGATAGAAGCCAATCAATTGCTCAGTTTCTGAGTGATACGCTTTTAAACGCTTACGAATAGTTTCTTCTTGATCATCTGGACGTTGTACTAAGTCTTCACCTGTTTCATCATCTTTACCTTCCACTTTTGGAGGATTGTAAACAAGGTGATAAATACGGCCAGACGCAGGGTGCTGACGACGACCAGACAAACGCTGTACGATTTCTTCGTCTGCAACATCAATTTCAATCACATGGTCAATATTGATGCCTTCGCTTTCCAAAGCTTCAGCTTGTGGAATTGTGCGAGGGAAACCATCAAAAATACAACCATTCACGCAATCTGGCTGCGCAATACGCTCTTTAACTAAGCCAATGATAAGTTCGTCAGATACCAAACCTCCACCATCCATAACGCTTTGGGCTTGTAGACCTAATTCAGTACCTTCACGAATTGCAGCACGGAGCATATCACCGGTTGAAATTTGTGGGATATTGTAGCGCTTACAGATCAACTGAGCTTGTGTACCTTTACCTGCTCCAGGTGGTCCGAGTAAGATAATGCGCATAAAAAACATCCTCATTTTAACAATGTATTTGACACTCGTTGCATCAGAGCCATCGCCCTTTACGCAGCCAGCATCCTCTTATAAGAAAGCGACAAACAAATGTATTAAACCAGCAATAAAACCAGTTACACCACCCAAGACAATTAAAATCCACTCATCTTCCTGAAAGGCAGGACGCAAGAGATTCTGGAATTCTTTTGGCGTCAGTTCACGAATACGATCTCTGAACATTTGATAAATTTTCTGTGCACGGCTCGCATTAAAGGCAGGGTCGCATACAGGCACCATCGTAATTTCAATCGAACGATCAATCAAGTCAGTCTTGAGTTTGGCATACTCTTTTGGCCCCAAAGACAACTGTAAAGAGGTACGAACCAATGGTGTTTCCATAATTTCGTTGATGTGGCGTTTGACAATACGGCGGGTTTTGTCTTTTTTACTGCCATACATCATTTCAGTCATAATGGATTTTAACGTAATCAGATCTTCTGTTACTACCTTTGCAAACACATCCGAGACTTCATCTTGGCGTTTCATGAACGCACCCTGAATATTATAAGTCCCAATGCGTGGAATCACTGGCTTGATCCATGGAAATTGACGATTTTCGGTCAATTTAAAGAACTGCGGATATTTCACGTAATGCGGGTGAACTGGGTTGAATACCATCCAAATGGCAATCCAATTGGTCAAGAAGCCCCAAATTGCCGCCCAAAATGGGACCGTCCAGTGCCATGGCACTAGAAACCAAACGATCATTTGGAAAATACCAAAGAACATCCCAATCAATGCACTAATATGCCAAATAAAATTAATTTCTTTTTGACCAACTTTTAGGAACATACGCACCATTAAGCGGCGGTCTCCTTCCATTTGGCTAACCACCATTTCACGCATATCCACCAAAGATTCAACGTTCAGGGTCAGTTCAGTCACCAATTCGCGTAGCACACCTGGCAGTTGTTTATGCGCCTGAGCGTAAATACGGCGTTTAATCGAATACGGTAAGTTCTCCCAAAGCACTGCATTACGGTCTAACATGACCTCATCAATTAAGTGTTCAAGTTCAAAATCCACTTGCTCACCAATAATGCGCGCCATATCTTCTGGGTCCATGGCGTTAAGAAATTCACGCAATGAGCCCAATTTTGACAAAGTGTTATCGGTAATGATGCCTGAGATACGCCCAGCTTTACGCGGCACAATCCCCTGCCATCCCACAGGAATAGGCCCAACGTGAAAACCCCAAAAGCTGATTGGATAGAACACCATTTTCAGTGCCATCCATACATGCGCCCAGGTCACAAAAGCAGTCACAGGTATAATACTGAGCACGGCCCAGAAATCTGGACGATTCAAAAAGGTTTGCCACAACTGATTGACGTACTCAAGCATGCATTTTTTCCATATTTAGTTCTAATTACAAGATTCTAAAGTAGTTAAAAGTCACTATTCTGACTACAAACCCATACTGAGCGTATAGGAAAATTGTAGTCTAGGCTCAGTTTCCGCAATCACTCGCCCTTGTCGATCTTCCAATTTTTCACCTGCGCCAATGCCAACACTAAAGCTACTGATGCGTTCAGGGCTCAGTAATACATAAGCCAGATCAATGCCTGCACCTAAACGCGCTTTTTCTTCACCATCCACCCATTTAGATTCTAGGTGTCCTGCGTAAGCGCCAATATAATAACCATTTTTGTCTTTACCTGTGAGGTGGTATGGGTAACGAAAACCTGTTTGCCCACCGACTTCATGGTCACCATTTAAAAAAGCCCCCGCTTTTAGATAGGCAATGCCATAGGGATTGACCCATTCACCATTCAAATGCAGTAATTTTTGGGTAATACCCACCCCTACATTCCAGGTTTTTGCGCTATCTGCGCTAATTTTTGCTTCAGGTAAAAAAGTAGTGTTCCCAGCAAAGCTAAAACTTGAAAAGGCAAGTAATGCCACGAAAGAATAGACTTTTGTCATTATTGTCACCAGTGTCCATTTGTTTTAATTTTAAAAACAGTCCTGTTTTCGTGTTTTGACTCTAGCAGAATTGTCAGGATTCTTATATACAGCAAATTACAATTTTGATGTCGCTAAAGTCAAAAATTAAGATTGCGCCCATCTTCTAGGTTAAATCGGGCAATTCAGTCAAATATGGTTACTCAAAATTGCCAATAGATGCGTTAGAATAGTCCAAATTCGTTCTCCCTCATTTTTGTTAAGCCAATTTTTGTATGAAACAACACTATCCGTTAAAAAATGCTCAGCAAGAGAAGCGTATTTTTCGCAATCGCATCTTTTTTTCGGTGGGTGTTGTGGTTTTTTTCTTGCTGCTGTTGGTGGCTCGTTATGCTTATTTACAAATTAGTGGCTACGATGAATTTTCAACTGCATCAGATAAAAACCGTATTCGATTACAACCACTCGCGCCTGCACGTGGTTATATTTATGACCGCAATGGCGTGTTATTGGCCGATAACTACCCTGTATTCTCTGCTACCTTAAGCCGAGCAGATGTTGAAGATATTGATGACACCATTGCGCGACTGACGCCTGTTTTACAACTGACAGAAGAAGATATTGAGCGCTTTAAAAGTCGGATTAAAACTTCACGTAAAACCGAACGTGTATCGATCAAACTGAATTTAAATGAATCAGATATTGCGCGTTTTAGTGAAGTCAAATTTCAGTTCCCTGGTGTCAATATTGAAACTCAAATGACTCGTTATTATCCACACGGTGAATTATTTGCGCATGTGATTGGTTATGTCGGACGTATTAACGACAAAGAACTGAAAGAAATTGACAAAGATGCTTATGCAGGCACTAATCTGATTGGTAAAATTGGGGTGGAAAAATCGTATGAGCACTTACTACATGGCGTACCTGGCAACGAATCTGTAGAAGCCGATGCGCATGGTAATGTGCTACGCAATTTAGGACGTAAAGACCCTTTACGTGGCAATGATTTGTTTTTATCACTGGATTACGGCTTGCAAGTGGTTGCCTCTGAACAATTGGCAGAACGTCGTGGTGCAATTGTGGCACTCGACCCACGCACAGGTGAAATTTTAGCTTTGGTATCTAGTCCTAGCTTTAACCCTAACTTATTTGTCACAGGCATTAGTCATACCGACTACTCAGCTCTACGTGATAATTTAGATCAGCCGCTCTATAACCGTGCGGTACAAGGTGTTTATCCACCTGGTTCTACCATTAAGCCGATGTTTGGTTTAGGCGGTATTCATTATGGCTATGTCGATTGGAAAACTGCCATTCAGGATTATGGATATTTTACTTTACCGGGTGATAGCCACCGTTTTCGTGACCATAAAAAATCGGGGCATGGCATTGTCAATATGCACACTGCTCAGGTGGTGTCCTGTGATACCTATTTCTATGTATTGTCCTATCGTATGGGCATTGAAAAAATGAACGACTGGATGCGTCAATTTGGTTTTAGTGAAAAAACTGGAGTCGATTTACCAAATGAAAGCACAGGGCTCTACCCAAACCCAGATTGGAAAATGCGTACTCGTAATGCCAAATGGATGAAAGGTGAAACAATTTCCGTCAGTATTGGTCAGGGTGCATTTACCTCGACACCATTGCAATTAGCAATGGCTACCGCCATCACCGCTAACAAAGGCTTTAAAGTTACACCGCACGTGTTACGTGAAAGTCGTGGCGCGAAACCATTTAAAGTTCACAATGGCACCAACGGTAAAATTGATTTTAACGGCACAGAAGAAGACTGGATTAAAATGCGCGATGCCATGGTTGATGTGATTCAATCTGGTACAGGTAAAGGGATTAAAGGCGGATTACAATATTCGATTGCAGGTAAAACGGGTACAGCACAGGTTAAAAGTATTGCACAGGGCAAACGCTATAATGAAGCATTGCTAACAGATCGTCAGCTTGACCACGGCTTGTTTGTCGGCTTTGCACCTGCTGAAAACCCTGAAATTGCAATTGCAATTATTCTTGAAAATGGTCGTGGTGGTTCTGCCGCAACAGCCTTGGCGCGTCCAATTTTAGATTATTGGTTACTCAATAAAAATAAAAAGCCTATTCGTCCATCTGTGGCACAAGTAAGTGGTGGCTTAATGACTGCGGGTTTAAAACCAAGTGAGTTACCAAGTGGTGAAGTCCCATCATCTACTGCCCCAGATACTCAAAGCCCCAATCATCCAAATATTGCGAGCAATAACCCTACAGCAAACCCAAATCATGTACAAACAGCTCCGAGCTCAACGACAACCAATTCACCTGCAGCTGCGCCCGCAGCAGTTGTACCAGCCAGCCCAATTGAGAGCGACTAATCCATGAAAAATCAACTACGCATTATTGGTGGAGAATGGAAACGTCGTCAGTTGGCTTTTGCTTCAATTGAGGGATTACGACCAACGCCTGACCGAGTACGCGAAACCTTATTTAACTGGTTAATGTGGGATGTGCAAAACGCCAAAGTGTTAGACCTCTGTTCAGGTTCGGGCGCTTTAGCTTTTGAAGCCCTGTCCCGCGGTGCGGCACACGTGGTCATGATTGAGCCAAACCGCACACAAGCGCAGTTTTTACAGCAAAATTTAGAATTATTACGTGTGAATAAAAGCACGGCACAATTGAAAATTTCTACCGCACAGCATGCCTTGGCAACACTAAAAGATCAGTTTGATTTGGTATTTTTAGACCCACCCTACAGTTTAGATTTATGGGAAGAATTGGCAGCGTTGGCTGATCCACATATTGCAGCACAAGGTCTGATTTATGTTGAAGCAGATCGTGATTTAAACCTGTTAAAATTACCGCAGACTTGGCAAAAAATTAAAGAGAGCAAAGCGGGCACTGTACGTGCAGGCTTGTATCAAAAGATTATTGTTTAAATTTTTTTCTTAAAAGAGATGTTGTAACTTTCTGGTTTTGACACTTTTCGACAGTTAGTAAATAATGTTATATTATAACATTACAGTTAAAATGTTTATCTTCATGAAAGTTCGTTCATCTTTAAAAAGTGCAAAATCGCGTGCCGATTGTCAAATTGTGAAACGTCGTGGCAAATTATTTGTGATTTGCAAATCCAATCCACGTTTTAAAGCAAGACAGGGATAATCCCCTGTCTTTTAGTTTTGATAGATTATTACACTGAAATAGTGCTTATTCTGAATAGTAACGTGTATCGACACTAAAACTTTCAGGAAATTTTGCTTGAACCTGCGCATAAAATGCCATGATTTCAGCCATATCTTTTTCAAAATCACCGGTTGGATGCACAATTTTTCCCACACCCGTTTTCTTTTTTGCATAGTCCATATACGCCAAAGCAATTGGCACACCTGCATTTAACGCAACATGATAAAAACCTGTTTTCCATTGTTCTTGACGCGCACGTGTGGCTTCTGGCGTCACCAACATCACCAATTTAGGATGGGTTTTAAATAAGTCCGTCATGAGCTGAACCATACTTGGTCGTGGTTCGCCTGGTGCTTTCGGACGACGGTCGATACCAATACCACCCATGGCACGGATAAACGGCCCAAACGGCAATTTCATATAGCTGTCTTTAATGGTCAGACGAACATTGACGCCCAAAGCTTTAAGCCCTAAGCGTGCATATAAGGCATCCCAATTACTGGTATGCGGTGCTGCAATCATCACATATTGGTCTAATTCCAACGGACAATGATTGTCGATTTCCCAACCCATTAAATTTAAGCTTCGCTCAGCTAACTTTTCAAACACAACCGCATACCCCAAATAAAGTGTGCGAATTTTAGCAAGCATCACCAAATATAAAAGTCTAAAACGATGAATAAATAAACAAATACTTTATAAATGTATAAAAATTCCCTGCACTCATCTCAATTTTCTCATTCCATGCAAAATCATACTGTTTTAACATCCATTCATTACCAGATTTAAGCAGGTTTAAAAATTGTAAATATATAAATTTACGCGTAGTTTGATGAGTTTTAAGGTCTAATCCTATGGAATCCTTGAAGTTAAATTTAAAACACAGAACTTGTTATGATTTGCTACAAATTTTCATTAAATATAAGGTGAATTAGCTTTTCAGATACAAGGTGAAAGTTTAAGGTGGCAGCAACACGAGTTTTGAGTTCAGAACATATATGCTGAATCGTTATCCGATTGCACTCAGTACACTTAGCTTACTTTTAGCAGCTTGCGGGTCAACCGAGCAAAGTAAGGAATATCAAGCTAATTTGGCTTCTGAATCACCAGTCGCGCACAAAACTGAATTTCAAAACTCAGCAACTTCTTGGTCACGACAAGCTACTGGTAACTTTAAAGCCTTATTACCTTGTGACTACTGTGAACAACATGTGATTCACTTACGCATGAATGATAATCAAACCTTTCAACTTAGCGACATTAAACGTTGGAAAGAGCGCCATCGCGAAAACCTAGTGACAGGCACGATTCACGCTGATCAGGACAACAAACAGCCCCAACACTTATCACAAACCACTGCAAATGAATGGTTGCTCAACACAGAAAATGGAGAAGCCTACGCGCGCATTCAGCTTACAACTCACGGTCTTAAATTCAATTTATACAAGCAAAAAAATATAAAAGATCAGCCGAAAATTGAAACCCAGGTTTTCTTACATCCTGTAGAAAGTATGAAAGTCAGTAATGCGCTGAAGCATGTCGATATTCAGGCTGAACACGTACAAAATATTGAGGTCAAAGAGTTAAACGACCCTGTGATGGCACATGATTATTTTCTAGCAATTCACAATCAATCTAATCAAGCATTGCAATTGCATGCCAGTGATTTGATTTTGGTCGATCAGCAGTATCAGGAATACGCTGCTGTAGTCGATCCACAGTTTTTAGTGCCTATTCCCGCACAACAAAAACAATGGATTAAGGTGTCTTTCCATTACCCTACTTCTGTACAGGCAGATGTGATCAAAATTAAATAAGTTCAAACTGCTGACTGTTTATAAATAAAGAAACATCTCTTTAAAGATGTTTCTTAAAAGTGTTTCAACATTCTTTGATTATTTTTATCGCCATAAAAAAACCCTGCAGATGCAGGGTTTTCTTTTAAACCATCAAGCGATTACGCGTTGAATTGGTTCATTGTGTTTTTAGCTTCGTCCGCTGCTTTAAGCGCGTTATCACCAGAGAAGATTTCTTTGTGATCGTCACCGATGTCAGAACCAGCCATTGCTTGGTGTTTAACGCAAGCGATACCACCACGGATTTCTTTACGTTGTACGCCAGCAACATAAGCCAACATACCTTCAGAACCGAAGTAACCTTCTGCAAGCTCATGAGTAGAAAGCGCAGCAGTGTGGTAAGTCGGAAGTGTGATCAAGTGGTGGAACACACCTGCTTCACGAGAAGCGTCTGCTTGGAATGTACGTACTTTTTCGTCAGCTTCAGCAGCTAATTCAGTGTTGTCGTACTCAGCGCTCATTAACTTAGTACGGTCGTATGCAGAAACGTCTTTACCTTCAGCAACCCAACGGTCGTAAGCTTGTTGACGGAAGTTTAAAGTCCAGTTGAACGATGGAGAGTTGTTATAAACAAGTTTCGCATTTGGAACAACTTCTTTAACACGGTTAACCATGTGAGCGATTTCAGCTACGTTTGGAGTCGCAGTTTCGATCCAAAGAAGGTCAGCACCGTTTTGTAAGCTAGTCACACAGTCAAGTACAACGCGGTCAATTTGAGTGCCTTCGCGGAACTGGTACAAGCCAGAAGCTAAACGCTTAGGACGGTGTAATTTACCATCACGTTTGATTAGGATTTCGTCTTCTTTCGCTTCAGAGATGTCAATTTCTTGAGTGTCTAAGTAGCTGATGTATTGAGAAGCGATGTCGCCTGGCTCTTTAACTACTGGGATTTTTTGAGTTAAGTCAGCACCTTCAGAGTCAGTACGTGCAACGATGATACCGTCGTCAAGACCCATTTCTAAGAACGCATAACGTAACGCGTGGATTTTAGCGATGAAGTCTTCGTGTGGAACAGTTACTTTACCAGCTTGGTGACCACATTGTTTCGCGTCAGAAACTTGGTTTTCGATTTGAAGTGCACATGCACCCGCTTCGATCATTTTCTTAGCTAATAAGTAAGTTGCTTCTTCGTTACCGAAACCAGCGTCGATGTCCGCAATAATTGGCACAACGTGAGTTTCAAAGTTGTCGATTTGTGCAGTGATTTCAGCAGCTTTAGCAGTGTCACCAGCGTCTTGTGCTTTTTTAAGTGCACGGAACAAATCGTTTAATTCTTTTGCGTCAGCTTGACGTAAGAATGTGTAGATTTCTTCGATCAATGCAGGAACAGAAGTTTTTTCGTGCATAGATTGGTCAGGAAGTGGACCGAATTCTGAACGAAGTGCAGCAACCATCCAACCAGAAAGGTAGATATAGCGACGCTCAGTTGTACCGAAGTATTTTTTGTTCGCAATCATTTTTTGCTGAGCGATAAAACCGTGCCAGCAGCCTAGTGATTGAGTGTATTTGCTAGAGTCTGCATCATAAGCAGCCATATCACGACGCATAATCGCAGCTGTATATTTAGCAATGTCTAAACCAGTTTTGAAACGGTTTTGCATTTGCATACGCGCAGCATCTTCAGGACTGATGTCTGCCCAAGTGTTGCCGAATTTTGCTTTTAATTCGCGGATTGCATCAATCGCTGTTTGGTATGTAGTCATGATATTGTACCCTGTAATATTATTTAGGATTTATCAATCGAAGGCTAAATCGCGCTTATGTTTGATTGCTCAGATTTAGAGCACTTCGTTACGATGGATACAGAGTAGAGTGACTGAATGAATTAATCCAATATTCTAGTGTAATTCTCGGTATTTTTTTAAAAAATGTATAGATCAAAGTCTTAATCCGAAAATACAACAGAAATATAATTCACTGTTTTTTAATGTATTACTTAGAAATTTTATCAAATATCTTTGCTTACAAATTCTATTTTGTGCCAATATTTTCTGCATTAGACTTAAGTCTTGCCTTTCATAAAAAAAATACATGCATTAGCAATATCTGCCATTTTATTGCAAAGTTTTGATGCTTTTCAGCTCAAAGTAACCGCATAAGTTTCAGACAACATGTTATCTGCTATCAGTTCAGCCAATGCTTTTAAGTGTTTTTGCATTTAAAATTAAAATATAAATGAATTTCTAGCACCCTTCATTTTTTTTGAAAACAATGCTGGGTTGACTGTTTTTCAGATTTTTTTGCTGTTCATCTCGTCGATTTTTTCATCATCATTTATACACAAGCCTTACGGCTTATGGCATAATCCCTATAATTTAGTGATTTTATTTTCGGTATTTATTTTATGAATCTGGAGCGGGTTGATCTTAATCTATTAATTTATCTTGACGTCTTACTTCGTGAAAAAAATGTAACCCGTGCTGCAGAACAATTGGGTGTTACCCAACCTGCAATGAGTAACATTTTACGTCGTTTGCGCAATCTATTTAATGATCCCCTGCTGATTCGTTCTTCTGAAGGCATGACGCCAACTGAACGCGCTCTTGAGTTACAACCGCGTATCCGTGATGCTTTATCTGACCTTTCTATGATTTTGGAACCTCGTACTGAGTTCCGTCCTTATACTTCAAATCGGGTATTTCGGATTATGACTTCCGATTACGCAGAAGCCACATTAGTACCACGCTTGGTTAAAGCTTTACGCTCTGAAGCACCCAATGTGGTATTGGACTTTTTAACACCAAGTGATGTGTCTTACCGTGACATGGAGCAAGGTAAAGTCGATTTAGCGATTAACCGTTTTAATGAAATTCCTCAAAGTTTCCATCAAGTTTTAGTTTGGCGTGATAGTTTCTCTTGCCTGCTCAATCATAAACACCCTGCTGCCAATAACCTCAATTTAAAAAGCTACTTAGATGCACAACATATTTGGGTTTCTAAAACAGGTATGGGCGTTGGTTTTGGTGTGAATCCTGAAAAACAAGCAGGTCTCGGCTGGATTGATCAAGCTTTAGAGCGTATTGGACAAAAACGTAAAATTTCGGTATTTACCCGTCATTATCAAATGCCTGCACTACTCGCATCTAATGTGGATTTAGTCGCAACCTTGCCTACCCGTATTGCGCTTTTACAGGCCAAAAGCCAGAATTTACTGATTAAAGACCCGCCATTTTATATTCCAGAATTTGAATTAAAGATGGCATGGTGTCCGTTGTTACATCATCACCCTGCACACCGTTGGTTACGCCAATTAATTTTATATGTAGCGCGCCAAATGATTGAAGAAGAAAACCGTGAGTTTTTACTGAATAACTCTCAATTTTCAGCCTATTAATTAAAAATTCACTGAACTTATTGGCACAAAAGCTTATACTCAGATGAGGAATATTTTGATATTCCTCCTTGTTTAATCATGGTTGAATAAAGATTCAAATTGTTATATTTAAAATAATATAATCCACAGGTGGATTCGTGAGCCTCTTCCAAAATATTGTTATTATCTTCATCCTCATTGTCGGAGCTGGTTTTTTATCGCTCACTGAAATTGCATTGGCTGGTGCACGTAAAGTTAAACTGAAAATTCTAGCCGAATCAGGCGATGAACGTGCTCAAAAAGTTTTAGACCTGCAAGAAAATTCAGCTGACTTTTTTGCTGCCTCCCAAATTGGCTTAAATGCAGTTGCCATTTTAGGTGGTATTTTAGGTGAAGGTGCTTTTCGTCCTTATTTCTACAATCTTGTAGTACGCTTTTATCAAGGGCCATGGGCTGAAACGCTTAGTTTTGCCTTGTCATTTACCTTAGTGACTTCCCTATTTATTTTATTTGCTGACCTGATGCCTAAGCGTTTGGCAATGATTGCCCCTGAAAAAATTGCAATATCGGTGATCAACCCGATTCAAATTTTTATTCGGGTATGCAAGCCTTTGGCATGGATGATTAATGCGATTGCCAATGTGTTGTTCCGCTTATTTAAAGTCAATACCACGCGCGAAGACAATATTACGTTTGATGATATCTCTGCAGTCATGGATGCAGGTGCTCAAGCAGGTGTTTTACAAAAGCAGGAACATCACTTTATCGAAAATGTGTTTGAACTTGAAGAACGTAACGTACCTTCGAGTATGACCACACGTGAAAATGTGGTGTTTTTTACTCTAAAGGAATCAGAAGCCAGTATTCGTCAAAAGCTTGCAGAATATCCTTATTCGAAATTTTTAGTCTGTAGTGAAAATATTGATGATGTAATCGGCTATGTTGATGCCAAAGATATTTTGGTCAGAATCCTGAATAATCAATCTTTACTACAACTGAATGAAAGCACCATCCGTAATGTATTAACCATTCCAGATACACTCACGCTGTCTGAAGTGTTAGATCGTTTCCGCTCGACCAAAGAAAAATTTGCCGTAGTGATTAATGAATATGCATTGGTTGTAGGCGTAATTACCCTGTCTGACATTATGATTACTGTGATGGGCGATTGGGTAACACCTATTGAAGAAGATCAGCAAATCATTAAACGTGATAACCATTCTTGGTTAATTGATGGCAGTACGCCAATTGAAGACATTAAACACGCGCTGCAAATTGATGAAATGCCAGATGATGAAAATTATGAAACCATTGCAGGTTTTATGATGTATAAGCTACGTAAAATCCCGCGTCCTGCCGATTCTGTACATTTTGATGGTTATAAATTTGAAGTAGTCGATGTCGATCATTTTAAAATTGACCAACTTTTAGTGACACGAATTGTAGAAACACCGGAAATACAAAACAACACTGAAGCAGATGGATAGTGAGATTCACTCTATTCGTATGGACTTGATCTGTATCCACATTTTCTAGCATTTACAAAAAAGCACTACATCAAAATAAGCGGTGCTTTTTTCAAATCTTAACTGATACATCTAAAATTCAGCTGAGTATTTATTTAATATTTACTGATCAATTCATCTAATACCGCTTGATAGTGTATCGCAATATCTTCAGCTAAAATTTTATAGACATTGTCGAATTGCACCATCGGCCAACCCTCCTTCCAGAAAGGAAAAATATTGTGCAAATCATGCGTCACCACAGCATCTTCACGCATAATTGCTTGTGCAACCTGAGCCAATACTTGCGCGGTTTCTGCACCATCGATGGCTAAATAATCAATTCCACGTGCTTTTAAAATACGTACACGGTCTTTTTTATAACGGATTTTTTTCATTTGCGCTTCGTTTAACTGCAAAGCCAAACTTACCGCTTCTACGAATTTGCTTTCGAATGACTGATTCAATGCCACCAACGCTGCTTTATGCGCTTCCTGACGACCTGCTTTCCCACCATTACGGATAATTTCTTTTGCCTCTGTGTCTAACTCATCGCTTTTCATAGACTGCAAAATGTCGAGTATTTCGATATCACTTAATGATTCAGGAGATTGGTCAATCATGTACTGTCCTTGGACAAAAATAGCAAAACGCTATTTTCGCATAATTTAGCTAAAAGCTCGACACATTCCGAAGCAATTGTTCACACCCTGCTGTGCTGTACCTATTACAGTGCAGCAGTTTAAAATCTATCTTTCAGTTTTGATCGGCTTTGTTGCACAAAGATTTCATAACTATATGATTTTAAATGTTTTGATTATTTCTTATCCAAAATTAAATTTATTTAAATCTGATGCTTACATATTTATGCAACAAAGCCAAATAATTGCTAAAACTGATTCAAAATTTTTTTTAAATTCTCTATAAAATACGCATAAAAAAACTGACACTCAGTCAGTTTTTTTTGCATGTTGATTTTAAATTTGGAGTCTTTAAATCACTTCCACCACTACTTTACCCACGTGCTCGCCTGTATCCATTTCGGCATGTGCCTGTTGAATTTGATCAAACTTAAAGGTTTTATAAATCATAGGCAGACATTCACCTTTTGCTAACAATGGCCAAACGATCTCTTGCAACCCTTTGGCAATTTCAGCTTTTTCTGCAGTATTGCGGGCGCGCATGGTCGAACCTGTAATAGTAAGACGCTTCATCATGATTTGACCAAGTTTCACCTCTTTGGCTTTTGCACCCCCTAAAAATGCGATATACACCAAGCGACCATCACGGCGTAATAAATTTAAATTACGTTCCAAATACGGTGCACCAACAATATCTAAAATGATATCGACCCCAGCATTGTCTGTCGCTGCGTTAATCACTTGTTCAAAATCTTGTGTTTTGTAATTAATGGCTGTGGTGAGATGTGAAATTGCTTTTACTTTTTCATCTGAACCTACAGTTGCAAAAGTTTTTAAACCTAAGGCATTACACAGCATTAAAGCAGTTGTACCAATGCCACTGGTGCCACCATGAATTAATGCCGTTTCGCCCGCTTTGGCTTTGCCCATTTGGAACACGTTGGCCCACACAGTAAAAAATGTTTCAGGTATCGCTGCGGCTTGCACAAAGCTGACACCTGTTGGAATCGTCAAAGTCTGGCTTTCAGGTACAACACAATATTCTGCATAACCACCACCATTGGTTAAGCCGCACACAGCATCACCAACTTTAAATTGGCTGACATCTGCACCCACAGCAACCACTTCACCTGCTACTTCTAAGCCTGGCACTGGCGTCACACCTTTAGGCATAGGATACAGACCCTGACGCTGTAAAATATCAGGACGATTCAAACCAAAAGCATGTACTTTGACCAAAACCTCATTGGCTTGTGGTTCAGGTATTGCAACCGTTTCATAGGCTAATTTTTCTGGTCCACCTGGTTCTGTAATAATAATCTGCTGCATTGTGTTTTGTGTCATGGCAAATCCCTGATTGTTTGAAATGGAGATGAATTTTTACTATTTGAACATATAACAGCAAAGCATTAAAACCCAGATCAACTTAGGTATAATTCTCGTACCGTGTTGTTTTCATGCGTGATTCAATTTTCATTTATGATTAAAGCGTGTTTGATGTCAGAAATTGTAGAACACAACGAAAATAATTACCGTGAATTTGAATATGAAACAGGCGTTGCGGTGATTCGTTTTTATGCGACGTGGTGTACGTCTTGTGTTAAAAATGCCCCATTTTTTGAGCAGCTCGCCCAACTTTTTGATGCTTCGGTAAAGTTTGGCAAAGTGAACGTTAATCAATCTTCAATTTTGACTTTGCGTTATCAAGTCTTTGGTTTACTCACCACCTTAATTTTTAAAGATGAGCGAATTGTTGAATGACTATCGGGCAATGTTTCTGTCGCACAACTTCAAAAAAAAATTCAAAGTTATCTTTAACTCATGTAGAGTCGCTACAACAGATTAAGTCTGAATGACCACCTGATCACGTCCTGCCTGTTTGGCTTGATATAAATGCGCATCTGCGGCTTTCATAAAATCATCCACGTGCGTATATGCTTGCTCTCGAGTCATCCATGCTACACCCATACTTAAAGTCACATATTGTTTATGGTCTTCTCGTGCCACATGCTCAAAAGCTGCATCACGCACAGCCTGCAAGACTTTTTGCATGAGTGGTGCAATTGCAGGGTGTGGAATATCGTGCAGTAAAATGGCAAACTCTTCGCCACCATAACGTGCCACAAACGCATTTTTAGGCAAAGTGTTTTGTAAAACCTTAACTAAGTTTTGCAGAATTTGATCACCTTTTAAGTGCCCATAATGATCATTGTATTTTTTAAAATAATCGACATCGAGCATCGCAAAAACCAAAATATGTCGCTTATTTTGCAAGGTTTCAAAATACAAACGCTGAATTTCTTCATTTAATGCACGGCGGTTATACGCCTCCGTTAATGCATCAGTATTAATCTGTATTTCCAGTTTTTCATTCAAAAGACTGAGTTGTTCAGTGCGTTCCTGCACTTTTAAATCTAACGAGTTGTTTAAATGAATCAGCTTTTGGTTCAAGCGTTCAATGCGCAAGTTATGGTAGGCATAATTTCGTGCCTGCTGAAACATAATGAGCAATGCATAAATACTGGTCGAAATAAATGATAAATGAATGGAATTGACCAGATTCAGCATTAATAAAAAATCATGAATAAATGTGCCACACAGAATAATTACTGCCCAAAAATTGATTTTGGAATAATGCTCTCCTGAACGCAGAGTTTGATAAAACCCATAGGCAAAATTTGCCAAAACCAGCACAAAGAAAAAAGAACTATAAAATGCCAACTGCTGAAAAATAGTGGGTTCTGCCCACAGCGTCACCCCAATATTAAAGCTCAATAACAGCATTGCCGCGCTATATACCCAACGATGCAAATAGCGCGAACTGAGCAAAAACATATAACTCAGGAAAAATAAAATCGCTAAAAAACTAAATAAATATTCGAGTCTTATTCCCCAAGACCAACTTAAATTCAGGAAAGTGGTATAGGCATAGGGTGCAGAAAATAAATTGTGTAATGCCAGAAAAACAATAAAAATGCCGAAAATAAAAATACGCTTGATCTTTCCACCATTTGCAAGACTAAATGCCGAAAACATCAAGGTAAACAAACCAATACCAAGTACTGCCCCACAAATCATGGCAATACTCATCATCAAACGCTGATACTGTTGATTGATGGTGCGACTTAAACCAATTTTCATTGGATTTTTTAAACCACCTTGCAAGCTCTGAAAGCTAGACGCTTGAATGGTCAGGGTAAAATATTCACTTTCAGGAACAAAATATGCAATTCGTGGGGCTTTTTCGGTTTGGTGACTACTCGCATCTGCACCGACTGTGCCAACACGCACCAGTGGATCGCCATTTAAAAATACCCGATAGGCGCCATATTGGTTGGGAATCCAAATCGCAATACGTCTGCCTAGAAATTCTTTTGGAATTTGAAAGTGCCCAATAAAAGTGCCGTAAGTATTGGCATTGCCCATTAAATCTTCAAATGAAGCAGGCAATTCAACGGTATTCGATGCCAGTACCGCACTGGGTTCTTGAATCAATTGTTGCGGATAAAACAACCATCGCCCAGTCAAAATACTCGATTGATCTTCAGTAAATTGAACAGAATTGAGCAGTTGTTGATGTAGATAGTAAGATTCAGGTGCAGACTCATACTGTGCCAACACACACGGTGGGGTGAGTACACTACACAGTAAAATCAAGAATAATAATGCACACTTGTGCCACATCCGAGTGAAATTCAAAAATGCAAAAACCCTATTGTGCTTGTTTTTTAATCTAATCGTTCTTGCGCTAAATTTAAAGTAAAAAATTAAGTCATTCATGTTAGACCCTACTGACATCGGATGAATGACTTAAGTTCTAGCTGTATGGCTAAATTAAAAAGTGTTTATTGATCGCGTGTTTTCACATCATACAATTCAATTTCAAAAATCAAATTAGAATTAGCAGGAATGATATTGCCCATTTTGCGCTCACCATAAGCCAAATGCGCAGGTACGATCAGTTTGCGTTTACCACCCACTTTCATCCCCATGATGCCTTGATCCCAGCCTTTAATGACACGACCTGTACCAATCACGGTTTCAAAATAGTTACCACGGTCTAAGGATGAATCAAACTTGGTGCCATCTTCCAACCAGCCTGTGTAATGCGTAGTAATTAAAGCGCCTTTAACCGCTTCTTTCCCCTCACCCACCACCAAATCAATAATTTCTAATTCTGCACTCATGTTCATCTCCAAATATTTACACTTCGATGTTTAAGATAATTTCCAGCTCGTGCAAGTGTTATTGCAACTGTGTCCACTCAATCTGAGCCTGCGCCTGATCGCCAATCAATGCCCATTCGCCATCCATTACATTCAACTGCAATTGCATGGTACGTTCGCATAAAGCTTGAACGGCTTCGGTACTCGCTGGCGATAGTTGCCACACTTCAGCATTATTTAAAGTTTTGATTTTACTGTTACGTTTGTACCATTCATCTACCGATGAACCATATGCAATAATCGCAACTTGCTTACAACGCGAACTGGCTTTTTTGACTTTGTCTTCATCTGGGCAACCGACTTCAATCCACTTAATTAACTGCCCTGTTAAGTCTTTTTCCCACAAAGCAGGCTCATCGGTTTCAAACAAATCTTTGGTAAATTCCAAAGCTTCATCTGCATAACGTGCGAATGCCAAAATACGCACCATCAATCGCTCAATAGTTTCAGAAGGATGCAATGCCATGGTGAGCTGATAGTCACCGTATTGATGCACATCCATATTGGCAATGTTCAAATCTGCCTTATAAATTGTCGCTTTCAGCGCCATTGTCTATTCCTAAAACTATGTTTAAATTTGCCACTAAGCATAATGGATTTTCTGTGATTTTGCTGTATCGTTTGCCCGATAACGTATAGATTTCAGTCTAGAACCGCAGCAGCATCGACCCGATACGCCAATAGTTCAGCCTCAAATTTTTCCCAATCACGCTCGCTTTGATAAATAATTTCCAACCGATTGTCTATGCCTTCATCGGTAGATTGATAATTAAATTGCTGCGGATTGAAGTTGAAAATTTTCCAACCCTGATTGGTATAAAAAATTCCTTTAATACGCAGCCAATCTTGCTGTTCACAGAGTAAATCTAGAAGTGGATAAAAATCGAATTGCCAGCGTTTAGGGAATTTCCAGCCCGCTACCGAATAACCCTGAGCAGTTTCTACATAATGATATGGCAACTGTTTAATTTCTGGTTCAGACGTATTTGCAGCTGGAATCAGCGTTTTTTGTAATTTTAATAAAGGCTGAATTTTACGCTGTGTGCCGACATACAGCGTATCAATTTCAATCAAAGCCAGATTACCCTGTTCCGCTTTCAACCATTTTTGCGCATAGGCTTGATATTCGTGTTGCAACTGCACCAGCGCCTGCTCATCTGCCACCTGCATTTGATCTGCATGTGACACCACAATAATTTGTGCAGCTTTGAGCTGATCGGCATACAAGTTTTGCTGCGTCCACGCCTGATCATGCAAACGCGAACCATCGACCACCGTAACCAAGGCACGCATCGATAAATGGGTATGCCAATGTGGTTCAGTCAATTGTTCCACGAGTTGCGCAGGATGCCCCAAACCTGTCGGTTCAATGAATAAACGGTCAGGCTTCGCTTCAGACAATAAACGCGACAAGGCAATTTGCATAGGCAACTGACTGCTACAACATAAGCAGCCGCCCAATAATTCTTTGACCTGATAGCCTTGTTGCTGAGGTAAAAGTTGTTGATCGACACCGATTTGTCCAAATTCATTCATCAGCACCGCCCAGACTTCATGTTCAGGTTTTTGGATGAGTAACTGTTTCAATAATGTGGTTTTTCCTGCACCGAGAAAACCAGAAATAATATGCGTCGGGACTGCTTTTTGTGGTGCAATTAATTTCAAAATAAGCTCACTTTATTGAGTTTCAAACAACTCAAGCATGCTAAGCAAGTTTAGCGATGAGATCAATCTGAATCTAAACACACACAAATTTATCCAATTGTTGATATTCATTGATGTCGTGACTTGAAAAATTTTCTTACATTTATTGCGTAATGATTTGCCACTTGTTTTAGCAGATTCACCAAGTTTTAGTCGCTTGATGTTATGTTTTATTGCTAACCCTGCAGTTTTCTTGCATAAAATACAGTCATTTTCGCTAAATTTGGCTACTTTTATTTAACAAAAATTACCAAAATTAAACCTGTTCATCATCATTGTGCGATTCAAGTAACCATCTTTGTTTTGCTTTGTTGCAAGCATTGATCCTACACCAAGGCTATTAGGATGAGTTCCTGTTCAGCTCGTTCAAATCAGGTGATGACTGACTTGAACACTTTAGCCGCATTAAGTTTTTTTATTTCATGCTTTTGCTGAACATTTTGATCATTCGTGAAAACTTTAAATAAGGATGCCAAACCATGA
Organism: Acinetobacter sp. PW68; assembly: GCF_020982655.1. Taxonomy (NCBI): domain Bacteria; kingdom Pseudomonadati; phylum Pseudomonadota; class Gammaproteobacteria; order Moraxellales; family Moraxellaceae; genus Acinetobacter; species Acinetobacter sp. PW68. The sequence continues at coordinate 1,923,448 of NZ_JAHZSX010000001.1, forward strand.
AATTGACACAAATTTTACTCACTTCAACTTTTGCTTTTGCCACTGCAACCACTTTTGCAGCACAGGCTGAATCGAAAGTTCAAGAACAGGAAAAAGTGATTGTTTCAACGCAGGAAACTGTGGCTGGACCTGCTTCAGAACAAGCTGCTGCACAACCTGCATCTGAAGCTAGCACTGAAACACCAGCAGCATCGACCCAACAACCTTAAAAAAAGCGATACATTTTAAAATGTAAATTAAATACAAAAACTGAGTTTTAAGCCACTCTCTCGGTTTACTCAGTTTTTGTTTATCTGCATAACTAATCAATATTGCCTTGGACAAAATTAAAAAATAGGCACAAAAAAACCTGTATGCAATTGCAAACAGGTTTTCAGCTGAATTTGATGAAAACTTAGATTTGTTCAGTTTTCTTATAAATACTGCAAGATGGATGATGATTTTCTTGCAAACGTGCAACTTTACGCTGCTCTGCTGCTTCAAAACGGCAACGCTTCCAATCGTTGTCTAATTTCAACGCAGGGATTTGTTTAGGTTTACCATTTTCATCGACTGCAACCATAGTGAAGTAACAGCTGTTGGTGTGGCGCACGGTACGCTTTTGAATATTTTGTGCTTCTACACGAATCCCAATTTCCATTGAAGTACGACCCACATGGTTCACACTAGCAAGGAAAGTCACCAATTCACCCACATGAATCGGCTCTTTAAAGTTCACTTTATCAACCGAAAGGGTCACCACATAACTACCCGAATAGCGGCTTGCACATGCATACGCCACTTGGTCTAATAGTTTTAAAATTGTTCCACCATGTACATTCCCTGAGAAATTTGCCATGTCGGGTGTCATTAACACGGTCATGGTTAATTCTGACTGGTCATCTAACACTGGGGCAATTTGATCTAATGGTGACATCGCGTTCTCTAGACTCTTTTAAAGACAGTAAGATATGAGCCTATTATTATATCGCGTTTATAAAAGTTTGAATGTTCATTTCGGCAACAACTGCATCATTATTATTTATATTGTTTATGATAACATTTATTTAAAATTATAAGACTAACACTAAGACTCCCAAGCTGTTATTTTTTAATCCATTTCTAATTTTTTAGAATATTTGTTCAAATTGAATATTACGTGAATCCCCCTGATTCAAGTGTTCAAAAAACAATCTAAAATCTTTTATTCAATGGATTATTCAAGCAAATTTCGGCGAATTTACACAAAAAAAGTTCAATTTCCCCGTAAATTTTCAAACTTCGCTGCGACATTTAAGCCAAGCGCAGCATTTCCTGCGACACATTGCTATAAGTCAAAGTTTGTTCAGTACTCAGTGCAGCTTCAATCACATAAGAACCATCTGGATTAATCATCGTCACTGTAAAAATAACTTGCTCCATAGTAGCAAGTTTCACCTGCTGTCCAATTTCAAAGCCGTGCATGAAGTATCCCCTCGATTTTTTATAAAGTTTTAAAGTCCTGAAGCACAAAAGTTAGGCCGTCTTGCAAGCATGTTCAATTGGTAAACTGCTTAAAAAACTAATTCAGTAAATGCTGCATAGAATAAATGGAAACAGTGCGAAAGAACACGCTAAAAAATTGATTTTAAGTCTAAATACCTCATCTCAGTATTTAGATATCTTTAGGGTATCTTTATTTTTAAACTATAATATCAAATACTTACAAAGAATAAATCTAAGCAATCTAACATTAAAGTTATTTTTATCAAGCACCTAATTAGACTTAAGTTAAATCTGTTGATTTCATTGAATTGACCTAAATGAAGGATCTGGACAGCTATTTAAACTGTCCATAAAGCCCAAAAGTATTACTCACTTTATAGTCTACAATTCTATGTCCATGCGCATAATGATGCTGTTGATAGACCTGATCAATTTTATTTAATTGCGCTGCGGTTGCTTCTGCACCTGCCAGCATAGTCGCTTCGCGCCCTTTTACATCAAAAATATGGGCTTTTTCACGTAAATCGGGTTGAATGACCACATCTGCCAGTTTCAATTCTTCATTGGCCAAATGCTTTTGCATAATATTAATATTTTGGTTAAACAATCCCCACACATTACTGGTTTCAGTATGAATAGGCTGCGCCAAAATATTCACGGCAATCACAATATCTGCCCCTAAATCGCGTGCAACCTTGACAGGTACAGGGCTCACTAAACCACCATCGACATATTCATGTTCTGCAATTTTAGTAGGTACAAACATACTTGGGATAGACACTGACGCACGCACTGCCTGCCCCGTATTGCCATAATTAAATACGACTTTTTTGCCTTCTTTTAATTCAGTCGCCACCACGTACATCGGGATTTTAAATTGCTCCAAACGGAGTTGATCGACTTGTGCATTGACATAATTTTCAACTTTTTTACCATCAAAAAAGCCTTTTAAATCTAAAGTCACATCCCGCACATCATTGGCTTTCATATTCATGGCAATTTCACGTAATTGCTGTGCATTTTTACCACTGGCATAAATTGAACCGACAATGCTGCCTGCGCTGCTGCCCACAATAAAATCAGGATGAATACCGTATTGCTCAAGTACTTCAATCACCCCAATATGTGCATAACCACGTGCGCCACCACTGCCCAAAACCAAGGCGACAACTGGACGTTTTTTTTGTTGTTTTAACTGACGAAAATCAATTTGATTCAGGCGCGACTCTGCTTCAACCACGGGCTGCGACTCACGCAAAGTTTGAGTCGAAAATTGCTGCTGCGATGGCACCACCTGACATCCCACCATCAGTAATGCTGTAAGAGATACATACCCAATTTTCATAATGACCTTCTTGAATCCATAGGTTTCAGTCGATATTTCACCATCAATCGTGTCAAGGTTGATCAGCCTACTTGATACAGCAACCCTCTTAACGTCAACAGTTATGCTCTCTGTTTTTACCTTGCATGAGCGCCCATAGTCTATCTATTATTTTAACCGATCCTTGTAGTAATTCGTTAAACTGTCACGTCTAGCGACTACAGTGGCGCACAAGTCGAATCTGTCTAAAATTATATGCCAACACCTTCTTATTCCTTATTATTCTGGATTTTTCTGCAATTAGGCTGTCTGTCTTTTGGTGGGCCTGCAGCGCATTTGGTGTTTTTCCATCAGCGTTTTGTGCAACAACTCAAATGGCTAGATGAATCCCAGTATTCACAAATTGTCGCACTTGCACAACTCTTACCTGGCCCAACTAGTAGTCAGGTGGGGTTAGCGATTGGTTATTTGCAAAAAGGCTATTGGGGTGCAGTCCTAGCTTGGTTGGGTTTCACCCTACCTTCAGCGTTGTTTATGGCTTTGGTTGCAGTTTTGGGACATCAATATTTAGATGTACTGTCGTCAAATAGCTTTCACAGTATTCAACTGATCGTATTGGCCGTGGTGGCTTGGGCATTTTGGCAAATGTTGCGTAGTTTTTGTAAAACGGTTTGGCAATATGCCTTAATGTTTGCTTCTGCCCTATTTATTTATCTGATGCCCTTGAGCTTCAATCAAGTTTTAGTGATTCTGATTGCAGCTTGTTTTGGCATTTGGATGGCGAAACGCGCAGCACCAACTGCTGCACAATCATCCATCAATACACGGGCGACAGATACGCATTTTACTGCGGCACATTTACTCAAACATCGTCGTTATGCTGTATTTTGGGCAGTACTTTTTGTTGCACCCTTTATTGTGCTGTCAGGTCTAAACTGGCTACAACCTCATTTACTCTATGCAGCTAATTTAAGTTTCTATCAAGCCGCATCTTTGGTCTTTGGCGGTGGGCATGTCATTTTGCCTTTATTGCATCAAGATTTTGTTAGCACAGGCTTAGTCAGTGCAGAACAGTTCGATTTGGGTTATGCCATGGCGCAATTGGTGCCTGGCCCACTGTTCAGCTTTGCAACATATTTGGGCAGTTTGATTCCAATGACAGAATCTATGCTGCTGAATGCGACTTTAGCCACGTTGGCGGTTTTTCTGCCATCTTTCTTTTTGGTATTTTCGACTTTGCCTTATTGGTCTTGGTTGATGCAGCAAGCCTATATTCGTCATGCGGTTACAGGGATTAATGCAGCGGTAGTCGGATTGCTGCTGTATATGGTGCTCGAAATGGCACAGCGTTATATTTTGAGTATTGTTGATCTGCTGTTTATTGTTTTGGTGATTGGATTATTAAAATCCAAACTACCTGTTTGGCTCAGTTTAATTGGTAGTTTTCTGGTCTATACAGCATTCTTGCATTTCATGGCTTAAATTAAAAATGCTATAGATCAAATAAAATGCCAGTTCAATTGAACTGACATTTTTTGTGGATGATTAAATCAATCCTTCATGCTTTGGAGCTTAGCCACCAAAGAATTTTAGAATAGATTGAATCACCGCAACGTTAATTAAATCGACAAAGAATGCACCACACAGCGGCACAATCAAGAACGCTTTATAAGATGGACCATACATATTGGTAATGGCCTGCATATTGGCGACTGCTGTTGGCGTTGCCCCCATGCCAAAACCACAGTGTCCTGCTGCCAACACGGCTGCATCGTAGTTTTTCCCCATAAGACGGAAGGTCACAAAAGCTGCATATAACGCCATTGTGAGTGCTTGCGCACCTAAAATCACCATTAAAGGGCCTGCCAAATCGGCCAATTGCCATAATTTGAGTGACAACAACGCCATCGCCAAATATAACGATAAAGATGCATTCCCAAACACATCAATCGCACGGTCAAAAATATTGACCTTAAAAATACTTTCTAAAACATTACGCAGAATCACACCGCCCGCCAATGCCCAAACGAAAGTTGGTAATTCAAACATCGTGCCTTTGGCAGCGCCTGTCATAAATTCGGCAAAAGCCAAACATGCGGCAAATAAACCCAAAGTGGTAATTGCATTATCTGCTGTAATTAAACGAACCTGATGCGGATATTCAAATGGAATAAACTCATTAGAGTCTTGATCTGCAGGCGTATTGTCACGTTTTTCAATTTGTTCTTCAGTACGTGGCACTGCCAATTGATGACGGTTGATTAAAGTTTTAGCCAGTGGACCACCAATTAAACCACCAATAATTAAACCAAAGGTCGCACTTGCCATGCCCAGTGCCAAAGCACCTTGAATACCATATTGGGTTTCTAAAATTTCACCCCACGCACCTGCTGTACCATGACCGCCAGTTAAAGTAATCGATCCTGCAATTAAACCAATTAGTGGATCAATACCTAACAATGTTGCAAGACTAATGCCGACAATGTTTTGCAACACAATAAATGTGGAAATTGCAATCAAGAAAATAATTAAACCGATTCCGCCCTGACGCAATTTTGTGAAGTTCGCGCTTAAACCAATCGAGGCGAAGAAAATAAGCATAAAGCTAGTTTGCAATGCGCTACTGGTGGTAATGCTATAACCCCAAAATTGATTCACCAACAATGAAACAATAGCGGCAACCAAACCACCTGCAACAGGTTCAGGAATATTATAGCGTTTTAAAAAATCAATTTTATTGACTAAAAGTCGCCCTAAGAGCAGGACGATGACCGCAGCAATCAGCGTATAAAACGCATTAAAAGTAAATTCCATGGCAATATCCATATAGTGATTGCAGATTATTTTTAATATGATCAAGAACTGTCTATGCAAACCAAAGTATTTGCATCATTATGACTCTAAATCAACTAAAAAATGCCGCAATACAAAGTATGTAAACAGTATCGTATTTGACCGAAGTTTAAGAGGTATGCATTTTGCTCAGCCAACCCATCCTTTGGTTTCACTCAAGCGTTATCATCTGCGTTTGCCTAGAACAGAAGAAAAGAAAGACAAAAGACAGCAATTTCACTTTCGGGGTGTCTTCGAGTGCAAACAACTGAATCGGCTTAAGACTGAGAGGTAATCTCATATAAGCTCCAAAATATCTGAGGTGGATAAATACCTTGCGATAAAGATATTCAATCACTTGATAAAAAACAGCAAGATTAAAGGTCGATCATTATGCATTTTTTTTGACAAAAAGCTGCTATTTTCTGCATTATTTCTATAAATTTTATTGATTATTTTCAACTATAAGTGCAAGTTACAGCATTTTATAAAACTGAATAAAATTTAAATTATTGAATTGATAACATAAATTTTCAACATAAAAAAACAGAGCTTAACATTAAGCTCTGTTTTGGATTTTGCTCAAAAGTAGCGACTTAGAAGCTATAACGCGCCATAAAGCCTACGCGGTCATCACTGAATTTTTGACCATGAAAGTTTTTACGCTCACCATTAATATATTCAATACCTAAATCCACTGGTTTTACAGGTGAATAGATAAAGTTAATCCACGCTTGTTGTACTTTCTCATTCTGTTTATTATCAGGTTTATTTGCTGCACGCGCAAAGTCTGTGCCATCATCTGCAAATAAAGCACCATACGCCAAAGTTGAACGTAGTTGTGGAGAGAACTGATAGGTTGCACCCACTTGTACACCAATCGTTTCATTTTGCTCAATGCTATTACTATCAACAACAAATGCAGAGTTATTACCATATAAGTAATTGCTGTTACCTTTTACATAAGATACGTCTGCAGATACTTTTAAAGGTTCTGCAACTTGATAATTCGTACCTGCAGCAACACCCCAACCAGTTTTATCATCATTTGCTGCTTCTGATTTGTAATGTTCCACCAATGCACGTGCAGAAGCAGAGCCTTTACCTCCAGCGTAAGTTTGTACCACTTTAGCTGTCAAATTTGGTACACGATAGGTAAGGCTATCACCTGAACTATTCCCCTCTTCAGCAGAAACGAATAACTGAGTTGTAGGTGCTAGCTTATAACCATAACGTACTTGCGGGACACGTGTTGTACCACCACCAATATTCGTCGCAAAGTCAATCATTTCTGGTGCATGATTAGACAAGAAGTTTGATGTGGTTTGACCAAATAACCAGTTATTTAAAGTTAAGTACGCATGACGGATACGCAAGTTGTCAGATGTGCCAGCAAAGTCAACTTCAACTTTACCACCAAGTTTGCTGTCGCCCACTGGTGTATTAAAGTCTAAACCTAAACGTGTCACTTTAGATGTAGCTACAAGTTTATCGCTTACATTATCTTTACTAGTATGCGTCGAGTTAAAGTCACTATCTGCACCTTTAATAATATAGTTCGCATCACCACGGATCGAACCATAAATAGATACGTCTGCACCAGATTTAGACTTTAAGCTGCTTAATACACTTGCAGGTGCAGCAGGTTTCGCCTGTTGTACTTGGGCAATTTGAGTTTGCTGCTGTTGTTGTACTTGCTGTTGTTGCTGAATTAACGATTTTAACGCTTCAACTTCTTGACGAAGTTCTTGAATTTGTTGTTGCTCAGTTTTTGCTGCGTGTGCAGTACCTACCATTAATGTTGTAACGGCAATAGCTAAACCTTTGATCATAAATTGACCGTTGAGTAATTGACTCATTTATCTCTCCAAAATAAAACAACGCTGCATCCGTGCATGATGATTTTGTTCGTCATCTATCGATTTCACATCGAATTATAAAAATGGCTTAAAAATCAAAACACTTTTGCCAAATAGTCCAAGACACCCAAATATTTAAAATATTACAATTTGTGTCATTTATTACAGGCTTCAATCTATCAAGTTATGACGTTTATTAAAATCAGTTTTCCCGAATAAGAAATCACAATTAATCATAATTACAGATTCAAACAATTAAACCATATAAAATTCAACACCTTAAATAGGTTGATTATTCAAGTATTTACACCACCATTAGACTATTGTATATATTTCAGTTCTGTTAAAAAGCCCGATTTTTTCGAAAAAAATCACCATTTGAAAAAGTATTGACCCCAACTCAATCTGATTGAGGTTGTAAAATATGAAAAACGGCAAACATCCCCGACCCAATAAATAGCAGCATTAATACCGCCATATTCAGCAAAGCACTGCCTGTTAAAAAGTTAAGTAATACCCCACCAATCAAGCCACAAAAGAATTGCACACTGCCCATGATCGCACTGGCTGTTCCAGCTCGTGCGCCTTGTTTTGCCATTGCCAGCGCCATGGCATTCGGGCCTGTAAAACCAATCCCAGACACTGCAAGAAATAAGCCGATCATTACCAATGCCAAAGGTGCATACCCCAAACTACCTGCAAGCAATAGAATGACCGTACCACTCAGTTGAATGAAGCTGCCTAGTTTTAAGCGTTGCAAAACGCCCAATTTTCCACTGATTTTTTTATTTAGGGTCGAAAACAACATAATGCCAAAGGCATTGGCACCAAACACATAAGCAAAAGCCGTTTCAGTCAAGCCATATTGATCCATCATGAGCGCACTTGAACCGCTGATATAGCAAAACAATGCCCCACCTGTCAGACACCCTGCTAACATTGGAAAACGAAAATCACGATCTTTTAAAATTGCGAAATATAAGGTCAGGACTTGCTGAAAACTCAACTTTAAACGGCGTTCTTTGGCTAAAGTTTCTTTAAAAAAGAAATGTACACATAAACAGCAAATAATTCCAACACAGGTCAGCACCACAAAAATGGCTTCCCAATTCATCCATCTAAGCACCCATGCACCCAGCGTTGGTGCAATAATGGGTGCAATGGTCATCACAATCATCATGCTCGAAAAAGCTTGAGCGGACGTTTGCAAATCCAAGCGATCACGAATGGCTGCTCGTGCAATCACCACGCCCACACAACCGCCCAACGCCTGCAAAATACGTGCAGCAATCAATCCCCATTCATTGTGTGCAAACACGCACAACATACTGGCCAGTGAAAACAATACCAAGCCAATATATAAAGGCGGCTTACGTCCAATCCGATCACTCAGCGGCCCATAAATCAGTTGCCCCAACGCCAAACCTAAAAAATAGGCAGGCAAACTGTTTGCGACCATTTGGGTCGATACACCAAACTCGCTTGCCATTATTGGCAAGGCAGGCAAATACATATCAATCGACAAAGGCCCAAGTGAGGTCAGTAACGCCAACAACAAAATCCAGGCTGTCGAATATTGCTGCATGTTGGGTTCTGGCGCAGATGGTGGCGTACTATTTGAACTTGGTAAAGTTTTCGATATGCTCATATTTTAAGGTGGAATGACAAATGTATAGAGAAGCTTGCACGCTTCATACTATCATTTGTAGTGATTAAAGATGAATTTTCACATATTAAATTCTCTAAACACTCATCTACAGTTACAATGTACGCAACCTTTCATTTCATAGCATAATCACTGTTTAGAAAAAAAATTTTACTTAAAGGAACGATGTTGAAACCTTGGCTGATTAAGCTCAAACAAGCGACCTATAACACCACATTTATGTATAACATCCGCATGCTCATTGCATTTGCGGGAACTGCTTTTGTTCCCTATTTTATGGGAATGCAAGTTGCCACCATTCCTTTAACTTTAGGTGTGGTTGCCGCAGGTTTGAGTGATATAGATGACCGTTTTTCGGTACGTATCCTTAATCAGCTCTATACTTATATTGGGTTCTTTGTAACCGCCACTTCGATACAGTTTTTATTTCCGCACCCTATTTTATTTGCCACAGGCTTAATCCTGTCGTGTATTGTCTTAATTTTGCTCGGTTCGCTCGGACGGCGTTATGCCACCATTTCTTATGGCTGTTTGGTGGTATCGGTGTACGCCATGCTTGGTGTCAATCTATTTGATGACTGGTACATGCAACCGCTACTTTTGGTCTCGGGCGCAATCTGGTACGGCGTAATTTCGACCATCAGCTTTTTACTGTTCCCTGTTCGTGCTTTACAAGACAAACTTTCGCTCAGTTATTCTTCTCTGGGCGATTTTTTATTTGCCAAATCTAATCTATTCGATGTGGATATGACTGCATCTAGTTATCAGCAAAGCATCATTGATTTATCACTTGAAAATGGCAAATTAATTGCGATTTTTAACGACTTAAAAACTGCTTTGCTGACGCGTTTAAAAGGTGACCGCGGGCAAAAAGATACCCGACGCAGCTTACAGTATTATTTTGTCGCACAAGACATTCATGAACGTGCCGACTCTGCACATATTGATTATCAAAAACTGGCGAAAATATTTCAGCACAGCGATATTTTATTTCGCTTCCAGCGCATTTTGTCTATTCAAGGTAAAGCCTGTAAAGATTTAAGTGAAAGTATTCTGCATCGTAAACCTTATGTGCATAACAAGCGTTTTAAACATGCTTTTGAAAATCTTAAACAGTCTTTAGAAAAGCTGCGCAGCGAGCAGCAATATGACCAGGTTTGGATTAATGCACTGTTTGCCTTATATCAAAACCTAAAATCAATTGACGCTCAACTGCGTAATCTTGAAACCGAACGTAATATTAAACTGGATAAATCCAAGCATATTGAACAACAACTCATAGATGATGACTTAAAAAGCTGGGATGATATTGTCATCCGTATCAAACAGCATTTAACCCCTGAATCTGTCTTGTTCCGCCATGCCATTCGTTTGTCGATTGTACTGTTAATTGGCTATGTTTTTGTACAAGTCACCAATATTCAATATGGCTACTGGATTTTACTGACCGCCTTGTTTGTGATGCAGCCTAACTTTAATACCACCAAACGCCGTTTACGTTTGCGTATTATTGGGACACTGGCAGGGATTGTGGTCGGCTACACCATTTTATATTTTGTGCCATCTGTAGAAGGGCAATTGGTGGTTTTAATTATTAGTGGCATGTTGTTCTTTGAATTACGCAGTAAACAATATGCACAAGCGACTGCTTTTATGACTATTTTGGCGCTGATGAACTTTAACCTAGAAGGTTTGGGCTTTGCCGCAGCTGTACCACGTATGGTCGACACCTTAATTGGTTGTGCGCTGGCATGGTTTGGCGTAAGTTTTATCTTCCCCGACTGGAAATTCCGTCGTCTATCACGCACGATTCGTCGCTCACTCACCGCACAATGTGACTATTTGGCAGAAGTGATTGAACAATATAAAAATGGACGCAATAACGGCTTGAATTATCGTGTGGTGCGCCGCGCTGCTCACAATGCCGACGCAGAAGTTGCATCACTGATTTCAACACTCGCCACCGAGCCTGATTTTGATCCTGATCAAAAAGCTCAGGCCTTTGAGTTCTTGTGTTTGAGTCACACCTTTATTAGTTATATCGCTGCACTGGGTGCGCATCGTGACAAAATTGAAGATCAGGAAGTCTTGGAACTGCTCGATCAAGCGATGGACGATATTCAAGGTGCTTTACTCAACGATGAAACGCCTGATTTGAGCGCACATAATATGCTGCAAACCATTCGTCAGCTTTTAAGTCAAAACAATGAGCAAGATCAAAAATCATTGATTATTTTGCAGCAATTATCTTTGATGATGAGTATCTTGCAGCAATTAAGTCGATTAAAACAAAGTTTAAGCCACGAACATGATCAGGATGCAACTGAACTGGCGTCTTTATAAATCATCCTGCAAAGGATCCATGCCTACTTTCTCAGCCTTAGCACAATATGAATTCATCGACCTTAGCATGATTTTGCGACAATATACTCACTGAATGACAGCAATTAATGCTAAACTTTTTATAGTTTTAAATTTGTTAGTTTCACTATGACCGCGAAAAGTTTATACGCCTACACACTACAGCCTGTAATCTACGAAGTTTCTGAAGAAGAACAACGTCACGCTCAACTGGTAATATGGCGCAGTACCAATAAAATTAGCATGAAAGCATGGATTATTATGGGGGTGATAGTCGCCCTTTCCATTTTAGGCATTCTGCTATTAAAAAATTATTCGACTATTTTCTGCTGGGTCGCCATTGTCTGTGTGGCACTCTACCTGCTGGTGCGTAAATACGGCTTGGAATGGTACGTTAAACGCAAAATGAATGAATTTCCTGTTCAAGAAATTAAAGGGATTCGTTTAGGCGTACAACCACACGGAATCGTAATGCGTCAGCAAATGGGCGCTCAAGAAGGCGTGGGTGCAATCGGCTGGAAAGATGTATATGAATGGTACAACACCCCTGAATTTATTTTGATGAACTTCAAAGTAAAAGGTCAGCAAGGTGCTTATATTCTACCTAAGCGCATGGACAGCAAGAACTTTTCGTTCAACACCATTCGCAAACATTTAACCGAAGCTGCAGGCGAAGCCAAGCAAATCTAAATATCCCGATCTAAAAATAAACCTCTATCCCCTGCGATGGAGGTTTTTTTACTTAAAATCAAAATAATGAACGATAATGAGAATAAATAGCATTTGCATTAACTTTGTATCTAGATTATTCTTCTGCAAAATTTGTGCTCAACCCGCATTCATCATGTTAAAAAAAACTTTTTTCCAAATTCACTGGTTCCTTGGCATTACAGCAGGGCTTATTTTGTCACTCATGGGTGTCACTGGGGCAATTTATTCCTATGAACAACAAATTCTAAAATGGTTGAATCCAGACAGTTACCAAGTTCAAGTTGAGCAGAAACCCAAACTTACTCCTGCAGAAATTTACACACATTTTCAGCAAGTCCAACCAAATTATAAAATTAACAGCATTACCATTGCCCAAGATCCTGCAGCATCTTCAAGCATCAATATTGCGAAAGAAGGCGCCAGACGCGGTCAAAATATCATGATTAATCCCTACTCTGCAGACATTTTACCTGAAGTGAAAGGGCGTGATTTTTTTCAATTTATCCAACAATTACACCGCAATTTAACCGTAGGGCCTATTGGTAAGCAAATTACAGCCGCATGTACCCTCATGTTGTTGTTCTTTGTGTTAAGTGGCATTTATCTGCGCTGGCCGAAACGCCATTCATTCAAACAATGGTTTGCGATTAAACCACAACTCAAAGGTCGCAATTTTATTTGGGACTTACATGCTGTGGTCGGTACATGGGTAGTGATCTTCTATCTTGTTATGGCATGCACAGGGCTATATTGGTCGTATGATTGGTGGCGCAATGGCATGTTTAAAGTCATGGGCGTAGAAAGACCACAAGCACAATTACAAGCAGATGGACGCAATAAAAAAGAAAATCAAAATAATCAAACACCTCATCAAGCAAGGCAGACACAAGTTGTGGAACATGGCCCAAATATCACGGATCCTACCAAAAAAAATACACTGGATCAGGCACAAATTAATCTTGCTTTGACGCAGGCATGGCAACATTTCCCGCAGCAGTTAGAGCAGGATTATTCGAGCATCACTTTTAATATGCCTAAACACGCCAATAGTGAAATTGAAATTAACTTTGTCGATGTCATTCCACAACATGAACGTGCCCGCAATAGCGCAACTTTTGATTATCAACAAGCGCGTATTACTCAACTTGAATTATATGCAGACAAACAGCTTAATGAAAAAATCATGAGCAGTATGCTGCCTGTGCATCGGGGTAGTTTCTTTGGACCTGTTTATCAATTTTTGGCCATGCTTGCTGCATTGATGATGCCGCTGTTTTTCGTCACAGGCTGGATGCTATATTTAAAACGTCGTAAACAAAAGCGTTTGACTCTTGCTGCACGTCAAAATCAAACTCAATTGAAAATTGACCCAAATGCTGAACACTGGCTCATCGTCTATGCCAGCCAAACAGGTACTGCTGAACAATTGGCATGGCGCACTGCAACCAGTCTGCAAGAGGCACATCAACCTGTCACAGTCAAAGCTATTCAAGAATTGCAGATAGCTGACCTCAAAAACAATACTCAAATTTTGTTTGTTGCCAGCACATACGGCACAGGAGATGCACCCGATTTATCCTCTAACTTTGTGAAAAAAATCATGTCCCAAAGCTTAGACCTCTCTCATTTACGTTATGCGGTTTTAGCCCTAGGCTCCAAAGAGTATCCTGACAGTTATTGCGATTTTGGACATCGTCTTGCTGCATGGCTGCAACGCAATCAGGCTCACGCTTTGTTTGACACTATTGAGGTAGACAATGCCAATTCTGCTGATGTACAGCGTTGGAATCAAGCATTGGCACAGGTGACTCAGCTTGAATTACAAAGCATGCAAATTGACAAAACCTTTGATACATGGCGTTTGCAACAACGTGATTTGCTAAATCCGAATAGTTTGGGTTCACCTGCGTTTAATATTGAACTTGTACCGCAGCACGAAGCACATTGGGCTGCAGGTGATATTGCTGAAATTCAACCAGAAAACAGTTCTGTACGGATTCAGGATTTTTTAAAACAACATCAACTTGATGCCAATACTATTATTGCTGATGGTCAGCAAACCCTAGCACAGGCTTTGGCATATAAAGACCTGACAACCCCTATTCAGACATTTAAAACTGTCGATGAATTATTGGCACAACTTTCACCCTTACCTAGTCGTGAATATTCAATTGCCAGTATTCCTTCACAACAGGTTTTAAGACTTGTGGTACGTCAAAAATTTGATGCTCAAGGTGAGCTGGGCTTAGGTTCAGGTTGGTTAACTGCCCATGCAGCAATCGGACAAAATATCGCACTACGCATTCGCAATAATCCATCTTTCCATTTAATTGATGATGACCGCCCAATTATTTGTATTGGCAACGGCACAGGACTTGCGGGTTTAATGAGCTTATTGCATGCACGTACCCGCCTGAATTACACCCAAAACTGGTTGTTTTTTGGTGAACGCCAGCAAGCGCACGATTACTTTTATCAACGCACCATCGAGGCTTGGCAAAGCACAGGCGTGCTACAACGGCTTGATTTGGCTTTTTCCCGCGATCAAGCCGATAAAGTCTATATTCACCATAAGTTACGTGAACAGGCTGAAGATTTAAAACGATGGGTTGAACAAGGTGCCGTGATTTATGTTTGCGGTAGTATTCAAGGCATGGCCAGTGATGTCGACCAAGCTTTAAAAGATATTTTGGGTGAAAATCAACTAGAACAATTACGTCAGCATGGACGTTATCGCCGAGATGTGTATTAATCTCAACTTGTAATTCACCTAATTTTACCCATAGCCTCAACCGAAACATACTTCAGTTGGGGCTAAATTTTTAAGCAGCTTCGGCTATACTGTTTACACAGCATCATAGCGCAATACAGTTATGCAAGGCATGCAAGAAAGTCACGTACAGCCGCAATCAAGTCCATTCAAAAGAATATTAAGTAGCCTAATTGGATTAATTTTAGTTTTGGATGGTGTCTATCTCATCAACTTAAAGAAAATTCATTTCGGCACCGTTTTACCTTTGTTAATAGGCACGATGCTGCTGTGTTATGCCATTTTCTATACTTGGATTCAAAGCCACTTAAAACAACATACACGCTTAGATTGGTTATGGAAATTCGGTTGGGGCATATTTTGGTTATGGTGCATCAGCCTATTGATCTTTTTTGCTTATATTCATTTCAGTACACAGCAGCAAAATACTGCAAGCAACAATGCCAAAGTGGTGATTGTACTCGGCAGTGGCATAGAAAATGGACAACCATCGCCCACGCTCGCCAAACGGCTAGATACCGCAGCAGCTTATGCCTTAGAACATCCACACAGTTATTTAATTGTCAGTGGTGGCCCCGCTTTTGCGGAACAACTCACTGAAGCGCAGGTGATGTCCAACTATTTACAACAACGCTATGCAATTGCAGCATCACGCATTATCTTAGAAACCCAAAGTACCAGTACGGCACTCAATTTAAAAAACAGTCAACCTTTGCTGCATCAAATCGGCACAGATAAAACCCAACCAATTACGATTGTCACGAGTGATTTTCATACCCTCCGTGCAGCAGCTATTGCTAAACGACAGGGATACACACAGTTCAGTATGTTGAGCGCATCAACACCGCTCTATAGCCGCTATAACGCGTGGTTACGCGAATATTTTGCTTATATCAGTGGTTGGCTGCTCAATGAGTATTGAAAAATAAAATCTAACATGCACATCGCTTAATTCAAACGAATTGAGCGTGGCAAAGGAATTTGCATCTCTTTAAAAAATTCAGGTTTTTGTATATACACCTGATACAAATAATTTTTTAGATCTAGCAATAACTTTTCAGGAGCAACCAATACATTCTGCCCTTCAGGGCTTAGATTCATAGAAACATTAGTGGCTTCCTGACGTAAAAACGGAATCACTTTTTCAATAAAATCTTTCAGTGAAATTTCTTCAACTTGATAATTGGCCCAATTGTCTTTGATTAACAGTTTAGCTAGACTTTTATTTTGCCATATTGCAAAAGCACGCTGCCCTGTAGGCGTAGCACAAAGCGCCCAACCATCTTCATACAATGCAAAAACATTCCCCTGAGAAACAATGGTTTCAATAAATTGCTTGTAAATATCTTGCACATTATAAATTTGCGGCGCTTGCTTAGATGCAGCTTTTCGTTGATAAGGATTTCTCATAAGTCACGGATATTAGTATTATTATAAATAAAAAAAATTCTAGGCGAATTTATTGCAATATGCAAGAAATATGAGATGAAGGTGTATGAAAAGATATGGTGGGCGCTGACGGGATCGAACCGCCGACATTCTGCTTGTAAGGCAGACGCTCTACCAACTGAGCTAAGCGCCCTGAAGAGAAAAATAACATTGTTATTTTACGTTGCAAAACAAGCGAAGTGCATAGTCTTGAACTTTGAAACTCACTTTTCATATCAGGGAATGAAAAATGGCGCAGCGGACGGGGCTCGAACCCGCGACCCCCGGCGTGACAGGCCGGTATTCTAACCAACTGAACTACCGCTGCAACGGTAATTGCATTAAGCAATTAAGGGCTTTTTTGTATGTATGCCAAGCATCAATACTAAAATATGGTGGGCGCTGACGGGATCGAACCGCCGACATTCTGCTTGTAAGGCAGACGCTCTACCAACTGAGCTAAGCGCCCTGAACAGATCAAAACAACATTTTGTTCTGATTTTGCAAAACTGTCAAATTTTGCATCATTTAAGTTTATATCTATCAGTAAACTTAAACTTCTCTTTTGAATGGCGCAGCGGACGGGGCTCGAACCCGCGACCCCCGGCGTGACAGGCCGGTATTCTAACCAACTGAACTACCGCTGCATCGCAAAAGAATCTGGTGGGCGCTGACGGGATCGAACCGCCGACATTCTGCTTGTAAGGCAGACGCTCTACCAACTGAGCTAAGCGCCCTCAAAAGAAATTTATGTAAATGGCGCAGCGGACGGGGCTCGAACCCGCGACCCCCGGCGTGACAGGCCGGTATTCTAACCAACTGAACTACCGCTGCACTTACACAAAGTCACTCTTGTGGTACAAACGATGGTTAAAGAATCTTAAGTGGCGCAGCGGACGGGGCTCGAACCCGCGACCCCCGGCGTGACAGGCCGGTATTCTAACCAACTGAACTACCGCTGCACGTAAGAATCTATAACGTAAAGGCTTGGTGGGCGCTGACGGGATCGAACCGCCGACATTCTGCTTGTAAGGCAGACGCTCTACCAACTGAGCTAAGCGCCCTTAACGTCTTTATCGTTTGTGAGGTGCATTATAGAGAATCTTTACCGCCTGTCAAACGCTTTTCGGCTTGTTTTCAGTTTTTTGTGATCGAGTGATTAAAAAATAGGTGATCCGCTATAAAAACAAACAAATTCTGCAGGTTATTTTAGTTTTCAAACAAAATTAATGTGCTTTTCAACTTGTTAGCGCTGCAATCTACCTGCTCAATCAGCCAGCTTTTAGGTAGTGATAGATGCAACATTATTCATCTAAATTCACCTCGCAAGCACCATCAACTAAGTAAACCTAAACTATTTAAATCCAGTTTGTGTTCAGAAATATAAACCAGCGCTTTTTCTGGTATCAGTTCAAACAATTCTAAAATATCTTGGTTACGCATCCGAATACAGCCATGCGATGCAGGAATGCCCATTGGTTCTGTGTCTGGTGTGCCATGTATATAGATATAACGCTGAAAAGTATCGCAGCCGATGCCCTGATTAAAACCCTCTTGCAGACCACTAAGCCATAAAATACGGCTTAAAATCCAGTCCCGTTCAGGAAATTGTTCGGCTAAATCTAAATTGTAAATTTCACCCGTAGGTTGACGCGCAATGAACACTGCATTTTCAGGTTCATTTTCACCAAATTTCAAAGCGACTTCATGCCAACCACGCGGTGTTTTACCACTATTTTCAGTTTCACCAATGCCATTCACCCCACTAGAAATGACATAAAATTTCTGATGCTTAGGCAAATATAAAGTTTGCTCGGACAAATCAATCAAAATATCTGCTTGTGTATATAAAAAAGTCATTGCGTTACCCTATTCTTCTTCTTTCTTAAGCGGCTGTGGTTCAGGACGTAACCACAACCAAATACACACCACCAACATGGTGGTATTGGTAAAAACTTTGACCGCAACAGGCGCAGTTGTAAACAGCATGAGTACGGCACTGATACTCATCATGATCGTTGCTAACCATTTGGCTTTACGCGGTACTGTGCCATTAGCACGCCAATCCCTGAGTGTACTGCCATATTTAGGATGATTCAGTAACCAGTTATCCATTTGCGGCCAACCACGTGATGATGCCCAAGCTGCTAAAATCAAGAAGACAGTAGTAGGCATACCTGGTAACAATGCACCAATAAAGCCAAGGATGACAAAGATCACCACTAAACCTCGCCATAACAAGCGTTGCATACTACTGTCCTAAACTTCGAATTGCGGTAGTATAAAGCGTTTTTTAATTTTCCGTTGTAATTCTGCATTTTTCAGTATGGATTCATAATGATTGAGTTGCATCAATCCGAGCTTATGCCCGAAGTCTGGCTGACTTATAAAACCCCGCTTATCCGTCAGTTGGCTTTTAGTGTGGCCAGCCCGAATATTTTATCTGCTGTGCCTGAGCAATTGCCCATTCAACATACTTTTGAATTCCATGCAAATGCTTTTTGGCAAAAGCATTATCAAGCTTATCAATCACGTTTAGCCTATTTAGATTCTCATCCCGAAGCGGTGTACGAGTTTTTAAATCAGC
Source organism: Acinetobacter sp. PW68 (assembly GCF_020982655.1). NCBI lineage: Bacteria > Pseudomonadati > Pseudomonadota > Gammaproteobacteria > Moraxellales > Moraxellaceae > Acinetobacter > Acinetobacter sp. PW68. The sequence continues at coordinate 1,942,450 of NZ_JAHZSX010000001.1, forward strand.
TGAAAAGTACCCGTTTAGGCTTACGCTTTGAAATGTTGATGTGGTTTTGGCTGCGTGATCGTGACTATCATCCCTTCGAATTATTGGGGCACAGTATTCAAATTATTGATGGTGCTAAAACTGTGGGTGAACTGGATTTTTTACTGTGCAACCATGACACAAAGCAGGTTGAACACTGGGAAGTGGCTTTAAAATACTATTTAGCTGAAACGGACTGCTCTTTGGCACATTGGTATGGTTTAAACCGCTCCGATACTTTGGCGCGAAAACTGAATCATTTTAGTCAAAAGCAATTTCAATTTAAACAAGCTTTAGATGTGTCAATTGAACGTCGCTTTGCCGTACTCAAAGGACAATTGTATTTCGCCACGTATCACTTGAAAGAATCAGCTACAATACTTAGCCCACACTGGGTCAATCGCGCTCGTCGTTTAGGACTTTGGGGGAGTGATATTCCAGCGCCAGCAGAACAGTTTTATCGCCTGCAACGGCATGAATGGATTTGCCAAAATGCTCAAGTCAGTAGCCTACCGAATCAATGGTGGACCGATGGTTTATATTTTCAGGCAGCACATTCACAATTTTATATGTACCGCGCTGCACCCTTGATTAGCTATCTTCCATTAACACGCTGAATAACAGTTTCAACATTTTATTACGCAAGCACCATAAAAGTTACCTATTTATTATTCTGATTATTTTCTATGCTTAAAAACACATCAAAATAATCTATCTAGCGCATATTGGAGATGAACATGAAAAAAATTTTAGCGACTTCACTGTTATTGACCTTTATTTTAACGGGTTGTAATACAATTAAAGGTGTGGGCGAAGACGTATCTTCTGCAGGAAACGCGGTGAGTAACTCTGCTGAAAAAACCCAACAAGAAATCCGCAAATAATTCTGAGCATTTCAGAAATATTTTCACAAAAACCTAAAAACCTTGTCCGTGAACAAGGTTTTTTTCACGCTAAAATTTCACTTTTGTTGCATTTTTCCCCTATTATTATTACTTATTCTTGATAAACGTCTGAAACTCTCATGACCTCTTCTGCTACTCTGGATTTAAGCCTTCAGCTTTTACGCCAACCGTCTGTCACTCCTGTCGATCACAACTGTCAAAACCTCATGGCAGAACGCTTAGAAAAAATTGGATTTAAGATTGAGTCTATGCGTTTTGACGATGTAGATAACCTCTGGGCGCGTAAAGGTACAGAAGCACCTGTCTTTTGCTTTGCAGGTCATACCGATGTTGTACCGACTGGCAATTTAGACGCATGGAATACCAATCCATTTGTACCTGAAATTCGTGATGGCAAACTTTATGGTCGTGGCAGTGCCGATATGAAAACAGCATTGGCTGCCATGGTCGTTGCCTCTGAACGCTTTGTCGCCAAACATCCTGATCACAAAGGCTCAATTGCCTTTTTGATCACCTCAGACGAAGAAGGCCCATCCATTAACGGCACCGTAAAAGTCGTTGAAACTTTAGAAGCACGTCAGGAAAAAATGACTTGGTGTTTGGTCGGTGAACCTTCAAGTACGCATAAACTTGGCGATATTATTAAAAATGGGCGTCGTGGTTCACTGAATGGGGTCTTGACTGTAAAAGGTAAACAAGGTCATGTGGCTTATCCACACTTGGCAATTAACCCGATTCATACCGCGTCTAAAGCAATTGCAGAACTGTGTGAAACGGTATGGGATTATGGCAATGAATATTTCCCTGCCACCTCATTTCAAATTTCAAATATTCAAGCAGGGACAGGTGCAACCAATGTTGTCCCTGGCAACATGACCGTGACCTTTAACTTCCGTTATTCGACTGAAGTGACGGCAGATGAACTAAAAGCACGTGTGTTGCAAATTTTAGATCACCATCAAGTCGATTATGATATCGAGTGGACACTTTCAGGTTTGCCATTTTTAACCCCTGTGGGTGAATTGGTCAATGCTGCACGTCAGGCCATTCGCAATGTCACAGGTGTTGAAACAGAATTATCGACCAGTGGCGGCACTTCCGATGGTCGTTTCATTGCGCCAACAGGAGCGCAAGTGTTGGAGTTAGGCCTACTCAATGCCACCATTCACCAAATTAACGAGCACGTTGATGTGGCTGATTTAGAACCCTTAGCGGAAATTTATGAGCAGATTTTAGAAGGGTTACTCACTTAAATTGAATAAGAGTTAGTTACAAAAAACAGAAAAGGAACTCTATTGGAGTTCCTTTTCTGTTTTACAACTTAGAAAATTGCGGTTAAGCCGTTAAGTTTTCTTGAATGTATTGCAAATTTGGTACATGAAAGATCTGCTCACCCATACGGACATATTGGAATACCGCAGGATCAGTCGTGTTTTGTTGGTCATCATCTACCACTTCAGAAATACGCAAGCGCAGTGTTTTAGGCATTTCATTGCACATCAAAGCAAAACGCTGCTCCATTTCATCGCCTTCAATAACCAGTGCCACGCCCATTTTTTTCTCTGGGTCATTGACTGCATAAACAGGCAATTGCGATTCGTGCCATTCTACAGTCTTTACTTGAGTGGCATTATCTAGTGCGGATAACACAATATTTTGAGGTATCAGCATCGGGTGTTTACCATGACATTCAACAATATAAGCATCAATAAAACCCGTAGAAACGGTGATTAAATGGTGCAACTCTTGTTGACTAATTTGCCCAAGTAAATTGGGACCATTCGTCTGACTCATCGTTTACCCCTGACTGACTGCTAATAGTTGTTCAATATTGGCAAGTAATTCTGCCTCTTGGAACGGTTTACCCATGTAGTGTGTCACACCTAAGCTAAACGCGCGCTCACGGTGTTTTTCACCTGTACGGGACGTAATCATGATGATTGGCAGATTGTTATGCATATCGTGGTGGCGTACGAGGTTAGTTACCTCAAAACCATCCATACGTGGCATTTCAATATCCAGCAACATCAAGTCAGGTTTGACGTTTTCAAGCTGCTCCATGGCATCGATACCATCTTTGGCGGTCACGATGTCATAACCTTGACGCTCAAGCAGACGTGAAGTTACTTTACGTACGGTGACTGAGTCATCCACAATCATAATTAAGCGGCGTGTATCACGACGTTGGATATCACGTTGATCGCTGGCTTGTTTAGTTCGGTGCGTTGCAAGAATTTGACGGGCTATATTCTGACCATCCAAAATCAAACAAACTTGACCATCACCCAAAATGGTTGCGCCTGCAATTGCACCAATGCTTGAGAACTGTTGTCCAATTGGCTTCACAACAATTTGACCACGCGAACCAATCAACTGATCAACTAGTAAGGCAATACTTTGACCTGTACTGCCTTTAATTAACAGAACTGGTAGTGAATGACCCACATGGCTTAAACGCGGCAATGGCTGATTACCAACGAACTCAGATAAGTAACGTAACTTATAGTTCTGGTTATCAATTTGGAAGAAATCTTCATTGCTGTTGAAGTAAGATTCCAAGGTCGTTGGTGCTATACGTACAATACGGTCAATTTGCGCTAACGGTACAGCAAATTGTTGATCACCAACTTTTACCATTAAGGCATCAGATACCGCAACCGTGGTTGGTACGCGAATACTGAAGGTTGTACCTTGACCCAATGTTGAATCTACTGATACGTGACCACCAAGTGCCTTAATTTCACTTTGTACCACATCTAAGCCCACACCACGACCTGAAATTTGTGTAACCGATTTTGCTGTCGTAAAACCTGGGTGGAAAATGTATTGCAGAATTTCATTTTTATCTAAATTCTGATCAGCTTTGATTAAACCTAAGCTCAATGCTTTTTCTTTAATCTTGGCATCATCAATACCCTTACCATCATCCACAAAAGTCACCACAACATCTGTACCTTGGCGGGTGATGTTCAGTTCAATTTTACCAACCTCAGATTTATTAGCAGCAGCACGTTGCACAGGGTCTTCAATACCATGGTCTACCGCATTACGCAGCATGTGTTCAAAAGGTGTCACCAAACGTTCTAGAATAGTACGGTCTAATTCACCTTCAGTGTTATTAACCACCAATTCTGTCGGACGGTTCAAGGTCGATGAAGTCTGACGCACAATACGTTGTAAGCGTGGCAATAAACGCGAGAATGGTACAAGGCGTGTACGCATCAAGCTTTCTTGAATTTCGGCCTGAATACGTGATTGTTGTAATAACAAACCTTCGGCATCACGGATTTTGTCAGCCAATGTGCTCTTAAAGTCCACCAAGTCCGATGCAGATTCTGCCAGAGATTTAGACAACTGATTCAACGATGAATATTGGTCCATCTCTAATGGGTCAAAGTCTGCATAACGTGAGTTTTCAGAACCATGTTTGGCAATAATTTGCGATTCTAGCTCGCCTTCCATTCGACGTAACTGATCGGCAAGTCGTTTAATCGCCAATTCCATCTCATTCAACGTACCGCCCAGTTGCCCTAGCTCCATTTCAATACGTGAACGGTTAATCGAGTTCTCGCCTGACAAGTCAATCATCTTCTCGACTAAATCGGCAGAGATACGAATCATCTCATTGCTGTTATCTAGTTTTGTGGTTTCGCCCCACTCACCTGACATTGCAGGTGGTTCTGTACCATCACCCTGAACAAACTCATAACTACGGCTTGGTGATAACAAGTCGTTATGCGTTAACCGCTCAGGCAATTGTGCAGATACATCTACAAACTGCATCGCCGATAAGCTAGATTTTAAACTGTCATAATCAGTGTAATCTGCTTTGAAAATTGCATCACGCAACCATGCCAATGTGGTTTGCAGCAAGGCATCATAAACATTTGAGTTAAATTGATGCACTGCAAACTGTTCAAAGGCACTTTCAAGTTGATAGGCAATTTGCGCAACAGATTCAATTTCAGCCATACGTGCACCGCCTTTTAAGCTGTGCGCCGCACGTTGTAATTGAAGCAAGACACTACGGTCACTACGCTGCTCAAACCATTGTTTCAAGCGCTGATCTGCAGCATCCAAAATTTCTTCCGCTTCTTCTCGGAAAGTTTCAACCACAATTGAATGTAATTGCTCATCTTCAGATTCAGCATTTGCTTCATGACTTGCAGTTTGTGTTACCGGTTCAAATGACGCAGTAACAGCATCTTCCAGACTTGCCTCATCAGCAATAGCGATATCATCTTCAGCTAAATCTGCAGTCGTGTCTTGCAAGGCTTTTGCTGCCAACTCAGGCTGTGCATCAACCTCTTCTGCTTCGATCACCTGTTCAGGCTGCGCTGTAGTTACAGCACTTGTGACTGACACATCTGCATCGCCTTGTGCCAAGCTGACAATGTTGCCTAAAATAGCAATTGACTGTGTCGCAGCATAGTCCACACGCTCATCGCGAATGGTCTGAATACGGTCTGCAATATCATCTTGCACCAAACGGATAATTTGAATTAACGCAGGTGATACAACAATTTGGTTGTTAATGATACGCTCGTAAATCGACTCGAGGTTGTGTGCAATTAAACCAATATGCGTCGCAGAAATCATATTTGCGCCACCTTTCAAAGTGTGCAAATAACGCATTAAGTTGTTTAAAGCCGAAGTGTCGCTGGCGTCTTTTGACCAAGTATTGACGTCTTCATCCATACCCACCAAAAGCTCTTCAGCTTCTTCCAAAAAGATATCCAGCAATTCAGGATCGAAGTCTTTATTGGCATCATCGGCATGCATGTTTTGTTGATCTGATGCAATACGTTGTGACAATTGCGCTAAATTCACCGTGCCCGAACTTTCGCTAGCAACTACAGCAGACGCCACATCAGGTTCTGCAACAACTGCTCTTTCTACAGCATTGTCGCTCACCGATGTTTCTGCATCTTCAAGTGCAATTGCATCAATGTCTTGCTGCACGAATGCAGTTAAGTCATTTAAGGTTTTCTGAATATCTTCAGTAACCGTAACACGCTGTCCCGCAGCCAAGGTATCAAATAAATGAATAAACTCTTGGTGCGCCTGTGCAAATAACTCATAACCATATTCAGAGTTAAGCAAAATTGGCTTAGCTAAAACACTGTCGTAAGCTGCTTTAAGTTCTTCAGTAAATTGATGGATACCCACTGATGCACGGTTATCAGTATGCTCTACCAATAATTGCGCTTGTGCGCTGAGTTCTTCTAAATAGCTTGGGAATTGCGCTTGCGCCAATTTATCAAATTCAAATTCAGCATCAAGTAAACGATCAATATTCAGTTCGATGAGTCTCGATACCAAACCTTGAGGATTAGAGTCTTCTGTATCGCTGGTGCTAAAGCCGTAGCTATCCCATGCTTTACTAAAAGTTGCATAGATAACATCTAAACCATCACAGTAACCTTGGCGAAGTACATGCAGATAATCACGGACAAATTCTGCGTATTGCACCAACAGCGCAGTTTCTTTAGAGGTGGATTCAATTTCATCTTGCACAAATGTTTTAAACAAGTTTTCAACTTTAGAACTGGCTTGAAAAACTTGATCAATTTGCGCCATAGACGAACTGCCGCGCAGTGTATGTAAAGCACGGATTAAGCCATTATAGTCTTGTGAGTGAATCTGATCTTGCGCCAAGAACTGATCAATGGTCGCTAAATGCTCTTCAGCTTCTTCCACAAAAATAGCCAGAGTTTCAGCCAATAGGCTCGCATCAGCAGCCGCTTCTTGTGCAACTTCTGTCTGAGACATTTCTTCAGCTGTCATTACATCTTCAGATGATTCAACTGCTGTTTCAACTGCAGCATCCGCCAACTCTAGTCCTGTCGGCATATCAGTTGCAGTCAGTTGATCCGCTAGAACTAGCAACTCTTCCAGTGCAGGTTCAGGAGTTTGGTTTTGCTGTAATTGTTGTCCTAAAAGCACCAATGGGCGTAAATCAAGATCAATTAAACCGACTTGTTTAAAAATTGGATAAAGCTTGTATTGATAAAGATTGAAAACAGTTTTTGCGTATTTTTGAATATCAGTATTGAGTGTTACCGTACCCGAAAGCACACGGTTTAAAGTATCTTCAACCGTCCATGCCAATTCGCCCGCAGACTTCGCACCCACCATGCGACCCGAGCCTTTTAAAGTGTGAAAGTGACGACGAATAGTCACTAAAGTTTCTTGATCTGTTGGGTTGGCAAACCAAGTTGTAAATAATGGATTTAATTCTTCGAAGATTTCTTCAATTTCTTCGACAAAAATTTCAAGAATTTCCGCATCTTGCTCAAGATAACTATCTTCAGGAAGCGTCATTGTTTCGACTAAATTTTTTAATATTTCTTTCATAGCTAAGGCTTCTTACGTTTTCAGCACCCAAAGGTACTTCAACTTAATTGTAACCATCCTGAATGCCCCTAACCCAAAAGTTAAGTTCATCTTTGCGATGCTTTATCTCTGAATGATGGTGTACCCATAACTGTGTATAGGTACACCTTTCCCCAAGCTGGAATCCCGCTTATTCAGGTAGTTTAAAGTCAGTTACAGATTCACGTAATGATTCTGCCATGTTGGCTAACTCAGATACCGAACGTGCAGTATCAAAAGTTGCACTGGTCGTTTGTGAGGTAATTTCCTGTACAACGTTCATCGTGGTTGCAATGTGACCAGCAGAAGCCGACTGAAGTTTTGCAGCATCCGAAATGTTAGAAATCAATTTCGCAAGGTTGCTCGATACCGTTTGAATTTCATCCAGTGCAACACCCGCATCCTTAGATAAGTTCGCACCACGTACAACTTCAGATGTGGTTTGTTCCATCGAAATTACGGCTTCGTTGGTATCGGTCTGAATGGTTTTTACCAGTGTCTCAATCTGCTTAGTTGCAGATGCTGAACGTTCCGCTAGACGCTGTACCTCGTCGGCTACGACTGCGAAACCTCGACCAGCTTCACCCGCCATAGATGCCTGAATTGCTGCGTTTAATGCCAAAATGTTAGTTTGGTCAGCAATATCATTAATTAAGGCAACAATGTTACCAATCTCTTGTGAAGATTCACCCAAACGCTTAATACGCTTTGAGGTTTCTTGAATCTGCTCACGAATAATATCCATACCTTCGATTGAACGGTTTACAACATCTGCACCATTCGATGCAATATGTACTGATCGTTCTGCTACCGCTGCTGATTCTTCGGCGTTGGCAGATACTTGGTCAATTGACATGGCCATTTCGTTAATAGCGGCTGATGCACCTGCAATTTCTTGCGCCTGATGCTCAGATGCTTCTGCTAACTGGTTGGTAATGTTCTGTGTGGTTGCCGTATATTGTGCAACTTCGTGTGATGTTTCGTGAATACGAGATACCAGATCACGTAATTGGTCAATCGCAAAGTTAATCGAGTCGGCAATAGCACCGGTGAAGTCTTCCGATACTGTTGCATAAGAACGTAGGTCACCATCCGCAAGGTCAGCAATCTCATCAAGTAAACGTAAAATCGCGTTTTGGTTACGGTCATATTCATCTTGTAGACGAACCACGCGAGCTTTATCGGCTTCACCACGTAAACTAAGTAACTTGAATACACAGAACAAGAATGCAAGTAATGCTGCAATCAATCCAATTGCAGGAATCGCAATCGACCAACCTGAACTGCCAGACAACTTATTTAAATTGTTTAAAAGCTTATCTGACTGATCAAAAATAGAAGATGATGCCTGACGTACTTTTACAATTTGTGATGAGTTCTTTAAAACCGTTGCAGCTGCAGATTTCAATACTTCTTCATATTCTGCTTGAATGCCTTCTAATGAACTACGTAAATCTTCTTGAGTAATACGCTGTACGCCCAGTTCTGCACTACCATTTAACTGCGCTGCTAAGTAAGCACCAAACGTTTCGGTATCGGCACTAAAGTCATCTGCAGATTCACGAGAACTGTCTGTACCTGTCAATACAGAACTGATTGAACGTAAAATACGCTCTGCAATGAACACTTGGTTCTTGGCAATAACCACTTGGCTACTTGGCATGTCTTGACGTGCCATTTGGTCAACCATCAAATTATATTCCGCCTGAATACCTGGAATGGTTTCACCAATTGCAATGCTCGTGTCATAAAGCTGGTTAATAATTTTTTGTTGTGAAGCAATCAAATCAATATTTTCAGAAATTGATTTCCACTGTGTTTCTACTTCGCGCAAGGTATCTGTATTTGCATGAATGTCTTTCACTGTTTCTAAATTAGCAGCAAAGGCTTTTTGTGAATCTGTTAAGTTTTTAATCGATTCAGGTGTACCTGATGCAGTCGCTTCAGTTGCTTGACGAGAAATGGTTTGAGACAACAGACGTAATTCACCCAAACTACGGGTAAAGTCGTTATTACGCGGCACGCTATAAAAAAGATATAGCAACAGGAAAAGCGATAAGAGGATACAAAAAGCTGCACCTAAAATAAGTGGCTTAGATTTTTCTGTTTCGCCAAATACACTCGCAAACTCTTCTGTTCGCGCCTGTAGTTTTGCAAAAAAACCTGGACCACTTGCTTTACGGACGGTTTCTTCGCCTGAATTTTTCTTTTTAAGTTTAAAGCCCATGCAGCTTCTCCCCGATTGACGCCTTCATTTTTAGGTGCGCGACAGTTAATTTATAAATTTTATAGATGCGTTCATGTATTTTGGGTTTTGCAATAAACGACTCAATAAGAAAACATGCCATTGTTGGTTATGTTGGTGAAAATACCCCTGACAATATTCTTGTAAATTACTATCTAAATCATTGTGTTTAGAAAAGAAACTTTTCTTATTAAAGTGCTGTATACCCAAAACTTGATCTACAACTAAACCGACATAATGGTCATTATGACTAATACACATTACCTTTTGAGTAGGTGAATATTGGCTACTTTGCCCAGAAACATAATGTGCCAAATCTGAAACTGAAAGTAATCTTCCGCGAATATTCGCTAAACCTACTACCCAAGGCTGGGTATTAGGTACTGGCGTGTATTTCGGTGGATAAATCACCTCAGAAACTTCTCCTAATGGAGCAACGAAATATTGCCCCATCATTTCAAAAGCAATACCAGACCAGCGGTTTACCTCATTTTCGGTACTTACGTAGTTTTTGTTTCCACGTTTAGATAGCCGAAGTAATTCAATAAAACCATTTGCAGCCATAACTTATCCTGCATTAAGGTGTTGATTAATCACATCAATTAATTGTTTTTCGTCAACAGGCTTAGTTAAGTAATCGCTTGCACCTTGGCGTTTTCCCCAAACACGATCGGTGGCCTGATCTTTGGTACTCACAATTACAATTGGAATATGTTTAGTAGTATCACCACGCGAAATTTGACGTGTTGCCTGAAAGCCGTTCACGCCTGGCATAACTACATCCATTAATATTAAATCTGGTAATTCAGCTTGGGCCATGGTCACGCCATCTGCCCCATTCGTTGCTTCAATGACATCAAACCCACGCTTGGTCAAGATTTCTCTAAAGCGGAATGTTTCTGTAGGTGAATCATCTACAATAAGAATACGAGCCATTATTTTCCCCAATAAATCTATCTAACTAACTAATAATTATGCTGTCACGTGGTTACGAATGGCGTTTAATAATTCATCTTTACTAAATGGTTTAGTCAGATACTCATCAGAACCCACAACACGTCCTTTGGCTTGATCAAATAAACCATCTTTACTAGATAGCATAATCACAGGAATGTTTTGGTAATTTTGCGAGTTTTTAATTAAGGCACACGTTTGGTAACCATCTAGGCGCGGCATCATAATATCTACGAACACAATATCAGGATTTGATTCTGCAATTTTGGATAAAGCTTCAAATCCATCTACTGCGGTAACCACTTCGCAACCTTCTCGTTGTAAGAGCGTTTCGGCTGTACGGCGAATGGTTTTTGAATCATCAATCACCATGACTTTTAGATTTTGGAATTTATCGTCCATTCAATGACCCTTCCCATTTTGTTTGTACAAGCAACTGAGTAGAAATTTTTACACATTGATCGTATTTTTAACATATCTTTACTTGTAGTTTCAATGAACATATTTAGCTCGAAGCTACACTTTTACACCATTATCACCAAATCACTCACACTTTCTGGTGACCATCGATATTTTTTTATCGGTTGTGTTTTTTTAATTTCTAATTTTGATCTAATATAACACTATATATTACGTTTAATTTAAGTAATTTAGTCAACTTTCATTTGGGGGACAACGTGAGCACTTATTTTGCACAATTACTCGCTGTCAAATTAAAACAAAACAAAAAGTCGTTCAAAATGGCGATGCTAGCGTTGCTTCTGTTTCCCTCTGCTCAATTGATGGCTGAAACTCAAAATAAAGCAGTATGGTATCGTTATTATGATCAAAAAGGCGTAGCCAATATTAGCAGCAATGTGACCCCCAATCATATCCGCTATGGCTATGAGGCTTTGGATCGGAACATGCAAGTGATTCAGCGTGCTCGTCCCTATAATACTGAAACCGATATTAAAAAAGCACCACAACGTGCTGCTCAAGCACGTCAGAGTGAGTCGGACCAGCGTCTAAAAAAAGCCTATACCAACAGTCAAACTGCCACCATTAAGAGAAATAACACTTTAGCGCACATTAAAAAGCAAATTAGCTTTCAACAAGAACAACTCAAGCAACTCCAAACTGACCGTATTAGTTTTAAACGTCAGGAAATGGAGTATTTACGTAAAGTTAAGCCTGTACCACCACAACTGAAAACCAATTTAGACAATAACTTAAAAAATATTGAATTAAAAAAAGACATGATTCAATCTTTACAAACAAGCTATCGAAATACCCAAGCAGAATACGACAGAATTATTCAACGCCTCAAAGCCCTAGAATAGGGCTGGCTTTTTTTGCGTTGTCATTTTGACATTAAAATAAGGACAAATATGCATGCACATTGCACAGCGTATCTCATTCATTTTTAATCAACAACCTTTGCCACTTCTTCGGATCAGTACACTTGGGTTATGTGTATTTCTTTCTGCCTGCCAAAAAAATGAAACAGAAAATGTTGCTCCCACACCAGAAAAAATAGAATTAATTCAACAAGATTTAGTGACACCCCAACAAGGCAGTGCCATTAGTAAAACTGCCTTTACAGGCACAGTACGTGCAGTCAATCAAAGCAGTATTCAAGCACAGGTGACTGCCACAGCAACTTCAGTCTATGTCAAAGTGGGCGATAGCGTACAACGTGGTCAAACCTTGCTACGCTTGAATAATCAGGATAATGCTGCACGTTTGGCTCAAGCTCGCGCCAATTTAGCTGCAACGCAAGCACAAGCCAACCAAGCTCGCAACATGATGCAACGAAAAAAGCGTTTGCTCGATCAGGGTTTTATTTCGCAAGTGGAATATGAGCAAAGTCAGCTAGATTACCGTGCACAAATGGAAAGTGTACGCGCGCAACAAGCCAATGTTGATATCGCTTTAAAAGCCGATCAAGATGGCACAATTACCAGCCCTATTCATGGCATCATTACAGAACGTCAAGTTGAGCCTGGGCAAACTGTGGCTGCAGGACAAACCTTATTTGAAATCGTCGATCCGAAGCAATTAGAAATTCAAGCAAAATTACCAAGCGAATTACAAGCCGCACTCAAAATTGGTCAAAAAATTGAATATCAACTTCAAGGCCAAGCAAACATATTTAATGCACAAATTAGTCGCGTTTCCCCTGTAGCAGATTTAGCCAGTCGTCAAATTGAGTTTTTTGCGACCCCGCTTGAGCGTCTTCCTTCTTTAAGTATTGGGGCATTTGTGGATGGTCATATTTTAGCGAAAAGCACTATTTCAGGGCAAATCATCCCACTCAATACCATTCACGATATCCAAAACAAACCTTATGTTTGGGTGATTCGAGATCAAAAAATTGCCCGCGTGGATATCACAGTTTTAGAACAGCGCTATAGTGACAATACTGCTGTGATTCAAGGCTTACAGAGCAGTGATCTAGTCAGTCGAGTGGTGTTCAACCCCGATCAAATTCAGCAGCAGGTGATCATTCAAAATAACCCTCAATAAATTGAATTTCATCTCAATGCAGTAGTGCAGATGTCCAATAAATAAAAAATCAGGATCGTTGTTATGTGGTTTACCCGAGTTAGCGTCAAGTATCCCGTTTTTACCATCATGATGATGTTTTGTCTAATGGTGCTTGGCTTGGCTTCATGGCAACGTATGGGCGTGGAAGAATTTCCTGACGTCGATTTTCCGTTTGTAGTGGTTTATACCAGTTATCCGGGTGCATCACCTGAAACAGTTGAATCTGAAATCACCAAGAAAATGGAAGATCAGATCAACACCATTTCTGGACTCAAACAACTGGTTTCACAATCCAGTGAAGGGTTATCTACCATTATAGCCGAATTTAATTTAGATGTTCCTTCGGCAGTGGCAGCACAAGATGTACGCGATAAAATTTCGTCTGTCAGTGCAGGCTTTCGAGATGAAATTCAAGACCCTGTGGTGGAGCGCTACGACCCCACTGCTAATGCGGTTCTGTCGATTGTCTTTGAATCCTCACAAATGTCCTTGCGGGATTTAAGTTCCTATTTAGATCAACAGGTTGTGCCACAACTGCGCACTGTGTCTGGCGTCGGAACTGTCAATTTATTGGGGGATGCACAGCGACAAATTCGAATTGAGGTCGATCCACAAAAATTAATGAGTTTGGGCTTAGGTGTGGATCAGGTGATCAATACCCTCAAAGCTGAAAATATTGAAGTGCCAGGCGGTACACTCAAACAAGCCAATAGTGAATTGGTGGTCGAAATTCAATCCAAAGTCATTCACCCTCTGGCTTTTGGCGATTTAATTATTGCCAATAAAAATGGTGCGCCAATCTTTTTAAAACAAGTGGCTACAATTCAAGACAGTCAGGCAGAGCTGGAAACTAGTGCGTTTCTAAATGGGCAAACTGCGGTTGCTGTCGATATCTTGCGTAGCTCAGACTCTAATATCATTGAAGTGGTAGATAACACCTACAAAACCTTGGAACGTATTCAAACCCAACTGCCTGCAGGCATGACTGCAAAAGTCGTGGCGGATTCTTCTAAAGGGATTCGTGGCAGTATCCGTGATGTAGCACGCACCATTATTGAGGGTGCGATTCTAGCCGTCCTGATTGTACTATTGTTTCTCGGTTCATTCCGTTCTACCGCCATTACAGGATTGACCCTGCCCATCGCCCTACTCGGTACACTCACCTTTATTTGGGCATTTGGCTTTACCATCAACATGATGACCTTACTGGCGCTCTCGCTCAGTATTGGCTTATTGATTGATGATGCAATTGTGGTTCGTGAAAATATCGTGCGTCATGCCGCTATGGGCAAAGACCATGTCACTGCTGCTTTGGATGGCACTAAAGAAATTGGCTTGGCGGTTTTAGCCACCACGCTAACCATTATTGCGGTATTTTTACCTGTAGCATTTATGGGCGGGATTATCGGACGTTTTTTCTATCAATTTGGTGTAACCGTCAGTACTGCAGTACTGATTTCCATGTTTGTCAGTTTTACCCTAGACCCAATGCTGTCTGCACATTGGGCAGAAAAACCCAATCCCAATAAACAACCTGGACGGGTAAAACGTTTCTTAAACTGGATTTCCAACAAACTCGACAATTTAAGTCATCATTATGAAAAACTTTTAAAATTAGCGCTACGATTTCGCGTTATTACCTTATTGATTGCCGTAGCTTCATTATTTGCCGCACTCGGATTATCTAAACTTATTGGTACAGAATTTGTACCTGTACCCGACAAAGGTGAAATTCGGATTAAATTTGAAACACCTGTGGATGCCTCACTTGAATATTCACAAGCAAAATTAAAACAAGTAGATCAAATCATTCGTCAACACCCTGAAGTTCGTGCAACTTACGCGGCCATTAACAGCGTGACAGATCGCGGGAAAAATCATGTTAATTTACGTGTAACTGTCAGCCCACGTAATGAACGTGAACAAACATTGACAGAACTCAATAACGAATTCCGCCAACGTCTACAAAGCATTGCAGGTATCACCATCACCTCTGTCGCATCTGCCGATGAAACAGTTTCGGGAGGACAAAAACCTGTGATGGTGTCCATTAAAGGCCCTAATTTAGCAGAGTTACAAAAAATTTCTGACCACTTTATGAAAGAAATTGCTCAGGTGGATGGTATTGTCGATTTAGAAAGCTCGCTAAAAGCCCCTAAACCTACATTAGGTGTTCATATAAATCGCGTCCTTGCTAGCGATTTGGGGCTATCGGTGAATCAAATTGCCAATATTATCCGCCCACTCATTGCAGGGGATGATGTCACTACATGGCAAGATGAACATGGCGAAACCTACGATGTTAATGTTCGCCTTACAGAAAACCGTCGTAGCTTGCCGAGCGATGTGCAAAATATGTATTTAACTTCACAAAAAACCGATGCCAATGGACAAAATATTTTAGTGCCTTTAGCGAGTGTGGCAAAGTTTGAGGAAAGTTTAGGTGCAGCACAAATCCACCGCCGTGATTTAGCCCGTGAAGTTTTGGTCGAAGCAAACACCGCAGGACGTCCTGCTGGTGACATTGGTGCCGACATACAAAAAATTCAGGATAATTTTAAGCTCCCTGCGGGCTATAGTTTTGACACCCAAGGTTCCAATGCCGATATGGCCGAATCTGCGGGTTATGCACTCACAGCAATTACACTCTCCATCGTATTTATTTATATTGTTTTAGGCTCGCAATTTAACAGCTTTATTCACCCCGCAGCAATTATGACTTCTTTGCCGTTGTCGCTGATTGGTGTGTTCTTGGCGCTGTTTATTTTTAATTCCACCATGAACCTATTTTCTATTATTGGCATTATTATGCTGATGGGACTGGTGACCAAAAATGCGATTCTACTGATTGATTTTATAAAGAAAGCCATGGATCAAGGTGAGTCACGTTATGACGCTATTATTACCGCAGGTAAAACCAGACTACGCCCTATTTTAATGACCACTAGTGCCATGGTAATGGGGATGGTACCCCTCGCACTTGGACTAGGTGAAGGCGGTGAGCAAAGTGCACCTATGGCACATGCTGTTATTGGTGGTGTGATTACGTCTACACTGCTGACCTTAGTTGTTGTACCCGTGATTTTTACTTACTTAGATGACTTTAAAAACTTTATGCTGCACCAAACCCGCAAATTGCTTTCATAGCATCAAACGACATTGACGTATAATGGAGGGGCTAAATTTTAACGCAAGCTTAGCCCCATTTTTATTGTATAATCCGGCTCTGAAAAAATTCCATTTAACGCTTCATTTTTTAGGACAGTTTCCATGCGCGCGAGTCGCTTTTTATTTGCTACGTTAAGAGAAACCCCAAACGATGCCGAGGTGATTTCTCACCAGCTAATGATACGTGCGGGTATGATTCGTAAATTGGCTTCGGGTTTATATACTTGGCTGCCAATGGGTGTGCGTGTGCTAAATAAAGTTGAAGCCATTGTTCGTGAAGAAATGAACCGCGCAGGTGCTTTAGAAACATTTATGCCTGTCACGCAACCTGCTTCACTTTGGGAAGAATCAGGGCGTTATGTGCAATATGGTCCTGAGTTACTGCGCTTTAAAGACCGCCACGACAATCCTTTTGTACTTGGTCCAACACATGAAGAAGTCATTACTGATTTGGCACGTAATGAATTACAAAGCTATAAGCAATTGCCAATCAACTTCTATCAAATTCAAACTAAATTCCGTGACGAAATTCGACCACGTTTTGGGGTAATGCGTTCACGTGAGTTTATTATGAAAGATGCTTATTCTTTCCATACCAATCAAGCCTCCCTACAAGAAACCTATGATGTCATGTACGACACATACTGCAGAATTTTCTCACGCTTAGGTTTAGACTTCCGCCCAGTACAAGCAGATACAGGTTCTATTGGTGGTTCTGGTTCACATGAATTCCACGTTCTGGCTTCAAGTGGTGAAGATGATATTGCCTTCTCTACAGAATCTGATTATGCAGCCAATATTGAAATGGCTGAAGCCATTTTGGTGGGTGAACGTGCTGCTGCAACGCAAGAACTCAACATTGTAGAGACACCAAACCAAAAAACCATTGCGGAAGTTTCTGCATTTTTAGGCACAAATAGCAACCAGTCAGTCAAAGCGCTCTTGGTTCAAGGTGTTGCAGATGAATCAGGGCAAATACCTGTGATTGCATTATTCCTGCGTGGTGATCATGAACTCAACGAAATTAAAGCAGAAAAGCATCCACAAATTGCTGCACCACTTACTTTTGCAACCGATGCACAAATTGCAGCGTTAGGTTTAACTGCTGGCTTTGTTGGTCCACAAGGTTTGGTCGAAAAAGGCATAACTGTGATTGTAGACCGTGCTGCATCGGTATTGTCTGACTTCGTTGCAGGTGCAAACCAAGTTGATCAACACGCAACAGGTGTAAACTGGGAGCGCGATGCACAATATACTGAAGTTTATGATTTACGTAATGTCGTTGAGGGCGATCCATCTCCCGATGGGAAAGGAACTCTGCAAATTAAACGCGGTATTGAAGTCGGTCATATCTTCCAGCTTGGTACTAAATACTCAGAAGCTTTGGGCTGTAAAGTTCTTGGTGAAGATGGCAAACCGTTTACTGTTACCATGGGATGCTATGGGATTGGTGTTACACGTGTGGTTGCCTCTGCCATTGAACAGAACTTTGATGATAAAGGGATTATTTGGCCTGCAGCCATCGCACCATTTGAAATTGCGATTGTGCCAATGAACGCACATAAATCACCACGTACATTAGAAGCAGCAGAAGCACTTTATGCTGAACTTCAAGCTGCAGGTTATGATGTATTACTGGATGATCGTAATGAACGTCCTGGGGTGAAATTCTCTGATCTTGAGCTTACAGGTATTCCGCACCGTATTGTGATTGGTGAGAAAGGTTTAGATGCAGGTACTTTTGAATATAAAGGTCGTCGTGATGCTGAATCTAGCAACCTAACGAAAGAAGAATTACTAATCAAAATTGCTAACTAAGATTAAACACTAAGCATAAAAAATCCCGCACAAGTTGCGGGATTTTTTTCATTTGGAATTAACAGAATTTCATACCACCATAACAGTTAGGGGTAACGTTTTGGTTATTTAAAAGCTTATCCTTTAATGTAATCGTAGCTGGATTTCCTGTTGCATAATTCGTAAATTGACCTACATTAATATTCAATTTTTTTTCAACAGCTACGCCAGCCAAAGAACCTAAAGCCTCAAAAGCACCAACATCAATTGGTTCGGATTTATTGAGCAAATAGTCACTAATCGCTGTAGCTACTTGTGGTAATACCGAAGAAATATCAACCTTATCTGTTGTTGCTAAATATCCCAGTTGTATAGGTTCTTTAAAAGACATCCACCACCCTTGTTGAGCAACATCACCCTGATCGGCTCCTTGCCAATGCACAGGTTTACTTTGCAGAGATAAATACCCTCCTGTGCCATTGAGTGGAATATTGTGAATCATATTCAAAGCTTGAACAAAAGTAATATCCATATTAAGTTCATCCAAACTCGAGCCTGCTGCCATTTTAAAGAATGAGTGTGTCCCAAGAGAACCAAATAATAAAGCAGGGAATTCTACATAAAGCTGGTCTTGAGAGAAATCAGGAGTTCCTTGAACACTACCCGGTAAACTCTTACCCGGCTCTGCAACAGCTAAAGGAATAGAAGGAATAGAAGAGCGAATACCACTCACTTTGGCAGCAGTCATACGTTGACCCGTAACCACCGTTTCTGGCATAGTAAAATCTACTTTCATAGAAGGAACTGTAATCCCTGTATGCCCTTCTGTTCTAACACCATTTGTAAATGGCTTACTATCAAACTGTCTTGTTTGCCCCAAAGCCTTTAAACGACCAGAAATAATTTCATCATCGGTCATACCAAATGTCGCTTGCTCAGTAAATGAATGACCTTGAGTTTGTGCCATTTTCATATAACCACTGAAACTTTTAATCCCGTCATTGGGGTTTTGTACGTTATCTGTACCCAAAGTCAGGAGACCTAAAATTTCTTCTGCACCTAAGCGAAAACCAACCACTTCACGTGTTGACGCACTATTTCCACTAATCGCAAATTCAATAAATGGATTAGTAATTTGCGCACTAGTACCCGCACGTTCACCATTAAACTTTGGACTACCTGTTGAATCATAAGATTCATTCAAGCCACTTAATGCAATATTGGAAATATCAATATCACATCCCGCTTTACTACCAATCGCATTATTTACACCGCCACAACCTAGTTGTAGTGTTTTAATATTGGCATTGAGCTCCATAAGCGCATCAACACTCAGCTTATAAAAGTTGAGCCCTTGTGATTGATCTGTCGCAGTCATCAGGTTCAAAAGTGCCTGACCTTGTACATGAGATAACTGATCATCATTTAAAGCCTGCATCGCTTGAGCAGAATTGAATGAAAAAGCTGTACTTAAAATAGATGCAACTAAAATTGTTTTTTTCATTTTATTTCTATCCTTTAGCGTGGCGTAATGCCGAATGTGCTGCGCATGGTTCCACCTGTAAGCGCGACAGATGCGATTTTCTGCATATTGCCATTGGTAGACATTGCAAAGTTTGTTTTAAAGGGTTGAGCAATATCATTTTTATAATTAAATTTAACTTGATTGTCTAAAGTGACCGTATCTGCACTAACGACTACTTTTCCTTTAACACCTATATGACCTTCCATTCGATTCAAGTTTATAGAAGAAGTTTGAACAGTTTCATTATTCACTTGATCTTCATTAATTAAACTAAAATAACTACCTAAGTTCTTCGGATTCGACTTTTCTGTGCTATCTAAACTTCTAAACTTAAAGTTCGCATCAAAAGACAAAAAGTTTGAGTTCGGATTAGTATCGGTAGGATCCACTCCAGGAATTACCAACAATTCACCATTGCCATCTAATTTAAAAGCAATTGTGGTCAACACATCATCTTTCTTAGAGAAATTATCGTAAGGTACAAAGCCACCGCATTTAGTTGATCCTGTGACGCAGTTGTATTTCGAACCTGGTAATTGTCCAATCGCTAACTCTGCTTTTGCTGCAACTAATAAATGATCTGCACGAATATAAATCCCTTCATCTTCATAACCAATCACACCGTCGGACTGAATTAATGCATCAATATTTCTTAAACCAGCATAATAGTTGACAGCTTCACCAGCATGCAGGCTGTCTTGCCCGTCAATTAAGATAATAGAAGTGGTACTTGGTAAGCCTGTTTTTGAATCAATGCCATAACCTTCGGTAGAAACAATAGCGTTATAACCAATTCCAGTTTTGTTCGTTCCATCATAAGGTGACAGATATTGTTTACCCGACAAGGCCACATTGGCATTTAAATTATAAATTGGAATCCCAATACCCCAAGAACCACCATCTCCTGTCAATTCATTTAAAGAGTTGTCAGAAATAATTCTAGCTTTGGCTGCAATAGACTGAAAGTCCATACCACGAACAGCGATCAGTGAGAACTGGTCACCTTCAAGCTTACTCGATAGCAACTGGTTTAAAATAGGACTGGTTGCACCAATGGTATTTTTAATATTTTCATTGACTAAAAAATTGAGGTTTTTCGCTTGTACGGTATTAATATAAATATCGCCAAAATCAATATAAGCATTTTTATTGTGCAAAGCACCTTGTGCATCACGTGTGGTTAGCGGTCTTAAATTCGAAAACTCAACCGCATAACTGCCTTTTCCTGTGTGCCCAATTTCTAAGGTTGTTGGTAATTGCCCTGCAGCCAAGCCTGCCGTATTTTGATTGGTAAAATCAGCAGATAAGCCCAAATGCAAACCACCTTGCCCCACCACAGTATCGTAGCCTGTAACTGCGGTATTTTTAGTTTCAATTACACCATTGACCTTATTCGAAACGTCAAAATTGGCAACATTTTTTTGATGCCCATTAAAAAACAATTTCGAATTGCTTACCGCACCTGATGCACCAAAGCGAATTAAATTTTTATCATCATAACGCAAGTCAATATTGACCCCAGGATTGGTTGCATTTTGTCGGCTACTAGCAACATCACTCAGGTCTTTCACTCGTCCAAGATTCACAAAATGGTCGGTGGTGCCATTTTTAGTGGTAAAGACCAATCCCTCATCGGCATCAATGTACATATAGCCGTCAGTCGCAAAATTAAAGTTAAAATCATGCATAGATAATTCATGCTTACCTAAACCATGACTAATTTTGGCATTCTGTAACTGGAAGTTTAAATGTGCCGTTTCATTTTGATTGAATAAACCTGCTTTGGTTTCTAATAAAACTTTTAAAGGTGATTTAGTTTCTAAGCCGAACTGACCCAAGCTTTGTGTTTCTTTAGTACAACGGCTTTGTTGCACAAACCTATCTGTAAAGCCTTTTTCAGCGATATAATTTTCAAATGAAGAAGCCTACACACAAAATCTACCGCACAACCAATTGGCCCGCATATAACCGAGCACTCATGAGTCGCGGAAATATTGTCATTTGGTTTGATCCTGCTACGCAATGGTATGCTCCATCAAAAGGCAAACAAGGGCGAAATCAAACCTACTCCGACGCAGCTATCCAATGCTGCTTAATGATTAAATCCTTATTCCGTCTATCTTTACGTATGGTCACTGGCTTTGTGCAAAGTCTGATTGAACTTTGCGGATTAAATTGGACCGCACCAGATTACAGTACGCTTTGTAGAAGACAAAAGCATATTGATATTGCAATCAGCTACCAAAAAAGTAGCGATGGGCTGCATCTACTCGTAGACTCTACAGGCATGAAGTTTCTAGGTGAGGGCGAATGGAAACGCAAGAAACATGGAGCTGAATATCGTCGCCAATGGCGTAAACTACATATTGGTATAGATGCCAAAACCCTACAAATACGCGCTATTCAGCTCACAACCAATAATGTCAGTGATTCACAGGTGCTTGGTGATTTACTTAATCAGATTCCACAAGATGAGCAGATTGACTCTGTTTATACCGATGGAGCTTATGACACCAAGCAATGCCGTCAGGTCATTGCAGATCGGCAAGCACATGCGGTGATTCCACCAAGAAAAAATGCGAAACCATGGAAAGATACAAAGATCAGCTCGCTAGAGCGAAATGAATTACTTCGAACAGTTAAACGTTTAGGCAGGACATTATGGAAAAAATGGTCAGGCTATCATCGCCGCAGTTTGGTGGAAACCAAGATGCATTGCATCAAATTATTAGGCGATAAATTAATGGCAAGAAGCTTTCCTAGTCAGGTGAATGAAATTCATGCACGTGTAGCAGTCCTCAACAGATTTACGGAATTAGGTCGACCACTTACCCAAGTTACGCCTTAAATTTGGCTCAATTAGGGGCGCTTTGCATTTCAAATCTTTGTGCAACAAAGCCTAGTACAACTATTTCCGACACAGTTTTTTTTGACCAAGTTTAAATCTGCAGTCGATTGAAAAGCATCAATACTCGCATCGATACGCACACCTGCGCCAACATCAGTTTTCCCCACATCTAAAGCAAGCTTACTGATAATAGGCTGGTTATTCTGTCCTTTAATTTCTACATTATGTAAGCCTAAACCCTGTTGAGTTCCAGCCACTAAATCAGGATCATACCAATTGACTTGATTAATCGTGGCTTTAGACATTTCATGGGTGATTACAATACCATCTTGCCCACTTACATCAGACAAATGCTGGTCTGCAATCAGCTCTAAAGCATACACTTGTTGCGCACAAAGTACGCTCAATGTTAATAAATTCAACTGCATTATTTTTTTCATTGTTATTTCCCTATACTGTACTTAATCCTATATTCAACAACGACTTGCTGCTGAACCTGTACAGTTGTAGCTAAATATTTTCACATTGCCAGACATGTGCATATTGCCGTGAATATTTAAGCCCATAAATCCTTTTTCAGCGCCCTGATCAAACAAAGGTACATCTTGCTGAACTAAGTTATAACTACCATCTTGTTGATAATTTCTTCCTTGAAATTTGGTATATACCTCTGAATTTGCATAACCTTCATTTGCTCCCTGCCCTGTACCTGTTTCGATCGCCATGGTTGCAAAACCCAAATTTCTTATTTTTAATGGCTTATCATCATAAAACTTAAGCTGCATTGCCGTTTGTGGGTCATTTTTATGATTAATAATAGTCGTGCCATCTAAAGAAAATTTATCTATTTGTATGGTGCCCTGAATTTGTTTAAATACCAGCCATTTTTTATTGCCGTTATTATCTTCATGGTTATTGGGTGCAATCGCTAAACGACAAAGCACATTATTGTCAGCACAATTTTTACTATAGCGATAATAAACTTCTGTAGGTTTAGTCCCACCATTAAATTTAGAAATATTGCTGAGTTCTAAATTTTCGGCATATTCATGGTTTAACGATAACGTCCAACTGAGGTCTGCTCCACCTTGACCAGTAGCCTGCGTTAATTCATGATTTTCCAGTGCAATTAAATTGGCATGGGTCAAAGGACTACACATCAATGCAATACAAGACAGTTTTTTCAACATGATGATTCTCCTTTTATAGACCTGTTGTTTTAAATTTAAGGTGCTGAATCAGCACACCATCTATTGCAACTGAACCTAGATTCTTAGCAGTACCATCTACACCCTTAAATACAACACCTGTGGCATCCGTATGATCTTTGGCACGCAACATATTATTTGGCAAGCGTTCTACAGTACCAATTGCAATACTACTATGCGTCGCATTACGTCCTTGATACATCGCAGCACTGTCATTGACATTGGCTTTTAGCGGTGTGCCACAACTCACCACATTACACGTAGAACCTGTAAATGCTGTAGAACCTAAATACCCACCCTTTCCATCTTCATAATTTTGATAAATTTTATTGTAAATTTCAGGAACATTCGGAATACGTGTTACTTCTAGCACAATATTATTGCCCTCAGAACCAACCACAAAAGGCTGATACATATTCCCTAAAACTAAATTGATATTCGGACTGTATAAATACAAACCCTCTGTATCATGAAAAACTGGTGCCAATGAACCATCTATTGCTGGTGTGACCGCAGTTCCATCTAAAGTGTCTGATTTTGCTGCTGTACTAATGCGAATTCCTTTACTGTCTAAGTTTGAGTCTGTGAAACTTAAATTCGCAGGATTATCATTGGTATTTAAACGCAATACACTTGCCATACCCAAGGTTTGATGATGATTTGGGTTATCCGAGTCTAAAGTCTGAAATAGTCGAGTCTGTGAACCATTTAAACTTAAACCATTGGCAACAAACTGAGTACGTAAACGGTGCTCTTTATCTAAACCCGATTTTGGTGCTCCAGTGCTCGGATCAACCTCTGCGCTTGAATTCAACTGACGCGAAAAAATATCAGTCCAAAAGCCCAATTTAATATTATTATCACTTTCAGTTGGCGTTGTAGTTGCGAGCGGTGCCTCAAGTGCCAAATAACCGACATCTTTTTCTACATTTTTAAATTGTTTTACTTTTTCTGTACCAGCACGGAATAACCATGGATTGTCTGCAGAACCCCAGTTAAAACCCTGATTGCTATAACGACTGCTTAAAGAGTTATCACTTTTAGATAATGCCAGACCATAAATAAAGACATCTGCTTTGGTTCTGAGTGAACCCACTGAAGTTTGTGCTGCTGCTGTTTTTGCTGCTTGAGTTGCGTTATCTACTGCTAATAATTCTAATTCTTTGATTGCATTTGAAGCTGCTGTGTTTGCAATTTTATCCCCTTCATAGTTTAGCCGCTCTTGAGTTACAGTTTCTACAGTTTGAGCAACCTTAGGATCAATATGATTAACTCTTGCAACCCCTTGCGTCCACTGTGTTGAAGGTACGGTATCAGCACTTCTATTACCATATAAAATTTCAATCATTTCATAGGTATTTATTGATGCATATTCTCTAGATTTACTTGCCTGCCCTACCGTTAACGTGTATGAGGTAGTCCCATCATTTGTTAATCCAGAAATAATTGTACCATTATAGTAGTCATTATAACGCTGTTGATAATATTGTTTCATTCGGTCAGATTCAAAGTATTCTGCCACTAGACTTTGACGCACACCAACTGAGATTTCACTGCTCACTGCTGTTTTTGTAGAGCTATAATTTTGTGTTTTATAGTTATTGAAAGTCGTTGTATAGGTACTTTGGTATAATGTTGATGTAGTTGAAACACCTGCCAAATATTCAGCATCATAAACCTGATTATAAACTTTCTTATAGGTATGTTCTGAAATATTCTGATAATTCTCCCCCGTCGGGATAATACGAATAAAGCCCGTATCATATTGACTTGGGTTTTCTAAGCCACGTGTATAGCTCGACCCAGTTGATAGGTCGTTCGGCTGCTGAAACACCATTTTGAAGTCATCAAGGACTAAAGCAACCCCTTCGCCTGTGGTATTTGACAAAGAGTCATCGGAGAGTGCTTGTAAAGCATAACTCGGGTTCGCTAAAAGTAAGCCTATAGCAGTGGCTAAGCAATGCTTACGAAAAGGGTAAGTAATTGCGTGTTCAGTCATCTCGACCTTCCTTTTATCTGATGCTCCGCATCTTTTTTTATTTATCTAGAGCTTGGCTATTTATTTGAGTGTTTTTATCCTTAAAAACGTGATTATGCCAAAGCATTCTCATATTTAATTATGCTGAATATTTATGCAAATGCAAAACAAACTGGCTAAACTGCACAGCTTTCC
Organism: Acinetobacter sp. PW68; assembly: GCF_020982655.1. Lineage (NCBI taxonomy): Bacteria > Pseudomonadati > Pseudomonadota > Gammaproteobacteria > Moraxellales > Moraxellaceae > Acinetobacter > Acinetobacter sp. PW68. The sequence continues at coordinate 1,968,195 of NZ_JAHZSX010000001.1, forward strand.
GATGAATGAAAAAAAAGCGAGCACATTGGCTCGCTTGTTCAACAGAAAAATTATGATGAGTTAATAACTTATGCTTTAGGCAAGGTAACGCCTGTCTGCCCTTGATATTTACCACCACGGTCTTTGTACGAAGTTTCGCAGACTTCATCTGATTCAAAGAACAACATTTGTGCCACACCTTCGCCTGCATAAATACGTGCAGGTAAGTTCGTGGTATTGGAAAATTCTAAAGTTACATGACCTTCCCACTCTGGTTCCAGTGGCGTCACATTCACAATAATACCGCAACGTGCATAGGTCGATTTACCTAAACACACTGTCAATACATTGCGCGGAATACGGAAATATTCAACGGTACGCGCCAAGGCAAACGAGTTTGGCGGAATGATGCACACATCTGATTCAATATCGATAAAACTTTTTTCATCAAAGTTTTTTGGATCGACAATTGCTGAGTGAACATTGGTAAAGACTTTAAATTCACGTGCACAACGTACGTCATAACCATAGCTAGAAACACCATAGGAGATGAGTTTCTCTCCATTTTCGTCAAAGCGAACTTGGTTTTCTGCATACGGTTCAATCATGCCGTGTTTTTCGCTCATTTCACGAATCCAACGATCAGACTTAATTGCCATTTATTTTCTATCCAAAATATGAATGTTTAACTGTGCTGTACTTTAACTGAAATCTAAGTTAATGAAAACCAGCCGTTTCCCTCACATCGCTTTTTTAAGTGCAATGATTAGGGGCTGTTGACAATTCGTCTATGTTTGCGACAACGCATATTTTTTAGCTGATATAAGGCATGGGACAGGAAATTTAGTCATTCTAAATGACTGGCACATAACGCAATAGCAGCAAAAAATATGCTTGTCCTGAAAGGCTGTGGCTAAAACTTTCTCAGATTGCGTTATGAAACTTGGCAAGAGACCCACTATTCCCTGCGTTTCATGCCTGATCTGCTCAGTTTTAGCCTACAGCGCAAGCCATTTATGAAATGTCAACAGACCCTATTTCCAGTAGATACAACTTTTGGATACAACGTTGGCCTTATAGACTCAACAAAGCCGAATAACTTAAAGGAATTGAAAAGCTCAGCAACACAATAGAAGCTGTTTTTTGTAGATTGCACTGATTGAGCCAGCTAATTTTATTTTTAGCGAGCACAGAACCAATAAAAGTCCAGAAAAAGGCAATCGGCACGATTAAACATAAAAACGCCAGCATGTGTGCAACATAATAGTCTGCTTTTACCCATGCAATTGTTGGGAAAATTGCAGAAGCAAACAACAATGCCTTAGGGTTGAGTAAAGTCGCTAAAAATAGCTCACTGGCACGGATCGTGGGTTGATTAAAGCTTTGCTCGACGTTGGCCGTACGCCACAATTTAATCGCCAAGAAAATAATATAGCTTGCACTGAATAATTTTAGAATGATGGGCAACAACGGGAGATGGGTAGACACCGTACCAATTAAGGCACCCCAAAGTGTAATAGAGATCAAATAACCCAATGCTTCTGCTGGAATTAATCGGAAAGATTTACGGATACCAACCTGAATACCTGATGATGCAAGCAAGGTATTCGTTGGCCCTGGTGTCAATAAAATTGTGATCACTAAACCGATAAAAAACCATGAAATCATGCATTGACCTCACTACTGAATGAGCGCAGATTAAAATAGTTCATTGCAATTGGCAAAAAATATTTTGTAAGACAAATTTTTGATCAGTCTAACATTTTAGATTTATTATTTTTATTCAACCACTTATTTAAAAAATATTTTTTAATCGAATGGTAACTTATAAGTCATTTTTTCTTAACATTTTTAAGGTATTTGGAGATTAAACACCTTTAAATCAGATGTTTGCGTGTTTTTTAATCAAAAAAAAAGATAGCCCACCGAAGTGAGCCGAATTTTCAAAATATTGTGACTTAGCTTTTAAAGATGGATCACTTAAAATTTGAAGTACGACATCTGAATGACGATAACTGCGATCATTCCAAGCTGAGATCCCCCATTAAAAAATACGATTCTGATCTTTTTCAGCTTTAGGCAGTTTTTTTGCAATTTGCTGAGCAATCGCAATGTAACTATCGGCAGCATCATCGCCTGCAATCACTGACGGCGTGCCTGCATCAACATTTTCACGAATACTGACATTTAAGGGTAAACGCCCAAGCAACGGAATGTCATATTGTTCTGCCAGTTTATCGCCACCGCCCTGACCAAAAATTTGTTCTTCGTAGCCGCAGTTTGAGCAGATATGCGTCGACATATTCTCAATTACGCCCATGACAGGAATTTGCACACGATTAAACAGTTCGATGCCTTTCACAGCATCCATTAAGGCAACATTTTGTGGTGTGGTTACAATTACCGCTCCCGTTACAGGAATACGCTGTGCAAGTGTCAGTTGAATATCCCCTGTTCCTGGTGGCATATCAATCATCAACACATCTAAATCTGGCCATAAGGTTTGATTAAAGAGCTGCATTAATGCACCTGTGGCTTTTGGTCCACGCCACGCTACAGGTGTATTGTGGTCACCTGTTAAATGTCCGATGGATAACACAGGCATCCCAAAAGCATCCAACGGTACAAACTGCTCGGCTTCAATCATTGGGGTTCTGCCTGCATTGCCGAGCATGGTCGGAATACTTGGACCATAAATATCGGCATCCAATACGCCAACTTTTAAGCCGAGCTTTTGCAAAGCTAAAGCCAAATTTACTGTAGTGGTAGATTTTCCAACCCCGCCTTTGCCTGAAGATACCAAAATTACGTTTTGAATACGCGGATGTTTCGGCACATCACGTTGGTGTGGCGCAGCTTTTTGAATCGGTAGATTATTCGGATCGGCTTCTTGCATAGAACTTTGACCTGCAGCATCCACCACTGGTGGTAAATGAGATGCTGTGGTCTGTGTGGTCGATGTTGAGCAGCTTTGACCTTCAGCATGTTGATGCCCACAACTTTCTTTTTTCTGTCCAGTTTTCTGCTGAATCACATGCATATTCAATTCTTTAATGCCGCATTTTTCTAATGCATCTGCCAAATCATCATGAATTTGTTGTAAATGTTGTTTTTCTTCAGGATAAGTATTGATGGTGATTTGCAGGATGTCACCTTGCAAATTCACTTGAGAAATACGATCTTTTAAGGCATGTTCAGATTCAGGCAAGACATAACTTTGTAGCACGTGCTGAATAGCTTCCTCATTCACCGTATGCGAAGGTGAAAAAACTGATTTAAGTGAAGAAAGCCAAGACATAGATTTACTCCAAAGTTTGGAAATACCGCGATTTTGATAGTGTAACGATAATTCAGTATAAGGTTAAGTCGTGCTATCACTGAAATACTTAATTCTGAGCGTATTGCTTGGTTTTACATGATTTATGGACAAATGCAGACCTATTCCTTGTTTAGATATTGTATTTAGACTTCTAGGCGGATTTGAAAAGAATTCATGGAATCCCTTGTGCATCTATGAGCTATCTAAGGTAAAATTGCCCAAATTGCATCAGCCCTATATGAGAGAGTTATATCCGTGCGTCAAATTTTAGTCACTAACGCCCTACCATACGCCAATGGCCCGATCCATATGGGTCACTTACTCGGTTATATCCAGGCAGATATCTGGGTTCGCGCCATGCGTGCAATGGGACATGACGTGACTTATGTCTGTGCGGATGATGCGCATGGTACAGCAATCATGCTGCGTGCCGAAGCCAATGGAATTAGCCCTGAACAGCAAATTGCCAATGTGCAACAAGAACACATTCGTGATTTTGACGGTTTTGGCGTGCATTTTGATCATTATGATTCAACGCATAGCGACACCAACCGCGCACGTGCCAGCGAAATTTATGTTAAAAACCGTGATGCAGGCAATATTGCTGTTCGTCCTGTCACGCAATTGTTTGATCCTGAAAAAGGCATGTTCTTATCAGATCGTTTTATTAAAGGCACTTGCCCTAAATGTAAAGCAGAAGATCAATACGGCGACTCTTGCGAAGTTTGCGGCACAACCTATAACGCGACTGAGCTGATTAATCCAAAATCGACTTTAAGCGGTGCAACGCCTGTAGAAAAATCATCAGATCATTACTTCTTTAAATTGCCTAATTTTGGCGAATATTTGCAAAAATGGACGCGTGATGAAGGTCGTTTGCCAGTTTCAATTGCCAACAAATTAGATGAATGGTTTGAAAATGGCTTGAATGACTGGGATATTTCACGCGATGCGCCATATTTTGGTTTTGAAATTCCAGATGCACCAAATAAATATTTTTATGTCTGGGTTGATGCACCAATTGGTTATATGTCGAGTTTTGAAAACTACGTAAAAACCAAACGCCCCGACCTGAATTTTGACGATTATTGGAAAAAAGATTCAGACAAAGAAGTCTACCACTTCATTGGTAAAGACATCGTATATTTCCACGCATTATTCTGGCCTGCAATGTTAGATGGTGCGGGTTATCGCACACCTACAGGTTTATTTGTAAATGGCTTTTTGACTGTAAATGGTCAAAAAATGTCAAAATCTCGCGGCACATTCATTAAGGCAGAAACGTATTTACAGCATTTAAACCCTGAATTTTTACGCTATTACTTTGCCTCAAAACTGTCTGACAAAGTTGAAGACTCTGACTTAAATCTGGATGATTTTGTGCAGAAAGTAAACTCTGACCTTGTAGGTAAAGTGGTGAATATTGCCAGCCGTTGTGCCAAATTCATCAACACCAAATTTGATAACAAATTAAGTGCGAGCTGTGCAGAACCTGAGTTAGTACAAAGCTTTATTGCTGCGGGCGACTCAATTGCTCAAGCCTATGAAGCACGTGAATTCTCTGCTGCTATTCGTGAAATCATGGCGCTTGCGGACAAAGCGAATCAATATATTGATGAGAAAAAACCGTGGGCACTTGCCAAGCAAGAAGGTCAAGAACAACAAGTTCATGATGTTTGCTCAGTCGGTATTAACTTATTCCGTCAGCTTGCGATTTACTTGGCTCCAGTGCTTCCAACACTTGCGGCTCAAGTTCAGTCTTTCTTACAACTTGAAAGCTTTGACTTTGCATCACGTCAACAAATCCTCGTTGCACATGAAATTGCTCAATTCCAACCGCTTATGCAGCGTGTTGATCCTAAAGCCGTTGCAGCAATGGTGGACGCATCTAAAGATTCTTTAGCCGCACCTGCTGAAGCACCAAAAACGGAAAAGAAAAAAGAAAAAGCCAAAGAGAAAAAAGCAGAACCTAAAGTCGGTGAAGCGGAAATTATCACCATTGATGACTTTGTCAAAATTGATTTACGTGTTGCAGAAGTTCTTGAAGTGGCTACGGTTGAAGGTTCTGACAAGCTCCTTCAATTGACTTTAAATGTTGGTGAAGCCGAGCCACGTAACGTGTTTAGCGGTATTCGTGAGTTCTACCAACCTGAAGACTTAAAAGGCAAATTGGTGGTAATGGTGGCGAACCTTGCACCTCGTAAAATGCGTTTTGGTATTTCTAACGGTATGGTACTTGCAGCGGGTAATGGCGAAGGTGTTTGGGTGATCTCACCTGAATCTGGTGCTAAAGCTGGTGATAAAGTGTCTTAGGATTTTTATGTTAGCCTTAACTTATTGTTAGGGCTAACTTATTTAATCAAGTTAATCTATAATAAAAATAAGATTTATACTATGCAAAAAATATGAACATTAACTCCAACAATGATTTTTTTTCTAATGTAAATATTGATGACCATAATTTATATCCATTTTTTCTAAAAAATATAGAATTTGAAAGATTTAGACATATCCCTCACTTGAAGTTAGATTTTCAGCATCCAATCTCTGTTATTTCTGGAACAAATCGCTCGGGGAAGACAACTGTTTTAATGGCTCTAGCTTGTAGTCATATAAAATTTATGCGTCGAAATCCAACAAATGGAAATTTAGAGAGAAATACTTGGAGCTCTCTAATGAAGTTTACAAATCATGATAAACAATGTGAAGATTGGACATACCATATTACTTATCGTAAGGGTGATAAATTAGAACGCGCTAAACGTGGACAAAGAAAAACTAAAACTGGCAAGTGGAATGGAATTGGTAAAAAAGAATCCCAATTTACTTTTCGTGATGTGGTTTTTATTGATTTAGATAGAATATTACCAGCAAGATTTTTTACCGCTAAAGTATTTAATACCGCGAAAACAAGCAGTGTTGATAAATTATCTCCTGAGATGAAGAGAAAGTTAGAAAATTATCTTTCTTATATTTTAGAGCAGGAGTTTAGTATTAAGGCTATTGCTAAAGTAAATGATAAAGATGTTTTCAACTATACTAATGCATTTGAATATTCTAGCTTCAACACAGCTACGGGTGAAGATGTATTAACTCGTATTCTAATTGATATTATCGAAGCTAAAGAAAAATCTTTAATTCTGATTGACGAAGTAGAAATGGGACTTCATCCGAAAGTACAAAGAAGGCTAATTGATGTAATCAGAGATATTAGTAAGATTGATAAAAAGCAATTTATTATAACTTCACACTCTTCGACTGTTTTAGATTCCGTAAGTCCCAAATCAAGAATTTTTATAGAAAAAACATACGCTTCAGAGTATAAATCAATTAACAATATTAGTGTTAGTGCAGCATTAACTAAAATGGATGCTAAGTCATTCCCACTAGTAGATTTATATTGTGAAGATAAAGTAGCAGAAAAAATAATTTCAAGAGGAATAAAGCATTGTGCTAAGATAAATAATATTCAAAAGCTTGATGAACTGATAAACATTATTCCTCTTGGAACAGCTGATAAAGTTTATAACTTCTTTAAATGTCACGCAGAAACATATCCTAATAAAAAAATAAGATCAGGCTATGCTTGTGTATTAGATGGAGACATGAAATTTAAAGAAAATGGAGAAATACGATATCCAGAACACCAAAATCTACACTTTATATATTCAAATGAATCACCTGAAAAATTTTTAACTCGCTTTTATTTAAGTTCCCATCCTAATACAGCTATTCAGTACGTAAGCGTCCGCTGAACCCCATGCCTATTTTTTAATTCGGTTCAGGTTTCCAGCGGTGTGGTAGCAATTCTTCAATCTGAGTCACTTTATGTGTCGGCAACCTTTTCAGCACATCACTTAAATAGGCATACGGATCCAAGCCATTCAGCTTTGCTGACTGGATTAAAGTCATGATATTGGCAGCTCGTTGGCCGCTGCGCAGCGAGCCAGCAAACAGCCAGTTCTTACGTCCCAACGCCCAAGGTCGCATTTGATTCTCTACCCAATTATTGCAAATCGGTAGATTGCCATCATCCAAATAGCGGCTTAAAGCTGGCCAACGCTTCAGAGTGTAATTGATCGCCTTGGCGGTGGGAGAACTCGATGGCACAGTCAGTTGATGTTGGTTGAGCCATTCATACAGTTGTTGCATCACCGGTTGACTATGCTGTTGTCGGTATTCGCGGCGGTCTTCCGCTGTACCATCGGTCTTTTTCCTGAGTTCTGCTTCTATCGCATACAGTTTCTGAATCAGCACTAATGCCTGTTCAGCGACCTGACTTTTTTTGGTCACATGCAGTTCATGGAATTTACGACGTGCATGGGCCATGCAGCCCACCTCAATGACCTGACCTGATTTAAAGCGTGCTTTATAACCGCTGTAATCATCACAGACCAGATGGCCCTGCCAGTCTTTCAGGAACGCTTCAGCATGCTGACCTGAACGACTATCCTGAAAGTCATAGATCACGGCTTGAACTGGATTGTACTGTGTAGTGGCATAGGCCCAGACATAACCTTTCTTCGGTTTTTTATTATTCTCACCCATCCGCATGATGGTGACCGGCGTTTCATCGGCATGGATCACCCGCTGTTGCAGCACCACCTGTTTTAAGGCATTGGCCAGAGGTTCCAGTTCCACACCGCAGCGACCAATCCAGTCAGATAAAGTTGATCTAGAAAGTTCGATTCCCGCCCGCTGATAGATCAGACGTTGACGGTACAGCGGCAAATGATCGGCATACTTCGATACCAGCACATGGCTGAGCAATTCAGGTGAAGCAATGCCTTTATCAATCACATAGGCGGGCATCGCTTGCTGAGTCAGGGTGTCGCACTGATCACAGACCCATTTGCCACGTACATGCTGTTCCTTATAGAACTGTGCTGGTCTGAAATGCAGTTTTTCACTGATATCTTCGCCGATACGACGTAACTGGCAGCCACAACTGCATTGGGTTGATGCAGGTTCATGCTCAATACGGATGGTGTGTAGATGATCTGGCAGCAGTCGACGTTTAGGTTTGTTGACTGTGGCTTTCTGTGTCGCTGCATGGGTTTTATCTGCATTTAATCGTTCTAATTCCAGATCAACGGCTGCGATATCTTCTTCGACCGCCTCATCCCACAGATGGATTTGTTTTGCGGTGAGATGTTCGTTTTTACTGCCGAATTTATGCTGTTTAAACAGCGCCAGTTCATGCTCGTATTTTTGATTGAGAATAGAAAGATGCTGAACTTTAGAATCTAATTGCTGATTGGTGACTTCAAGATGTTGAACTTTGGTACCTAATTGTTGATTTGATACTTCCAGATGTTGAACTTGAGCATCTAATTGTTGTTTATCTTCTGCGAGTTGTTGATGCTGCATCGCCAACTGCCGGGTGAATTCCAGCAGTTGTTCATGGGTCAGTTGGCTTAAATCTGGCAGCGTATTCATGACCGCAGTATGCCTGAGGTCATGAGAAGAATGAAATAGAACGTTTGGAGGATAGCAGAATAGCCGAGCTTGGTTTAGAGCATCGTGACCACCTGCTGTCGTCCAATGCGCTGCCAAGGCAAACCCTGGATTAATGCCTGTAACTGTTCCGGGTTGAGAGCTACGCTTTCACCCTGGTGAACTTTAGCCCAGTGGAATTTTCCCTGTTCCAGCCGCCGGGCACACAGCCAGATGCCCAGTCCATCATGTACCAGCACTTTCATGCGATGGCCACGTTTATTACAGAACAGGTAAGCACAATGCGGTTTAATGTAGCCAAAGGCTCTCACCACCTGAGCCATGACAGTATCCATCCCTGCTCGCATATCCAGAGGTTGGGTAGAAAGCCAGATTTCATCAATGCGGATCATGTTGCAAGTGCCTTGAGTAATTCTGCCAAGGCAGGTATTTCTGATGTCTGCCATTTTAGCTGAATATCATTATTCGTATGAGGCACGGTGATACACAACGTGATCCTCTCATCAATAGGTTGGCTGATTGCAGCAGTGTAAGGCAAAGCAATAAATGCTGGATTCACATGAGTAGGATCCTGCACGGCACCATCATGATGGCTGAAGATCCTGATCCAACGACTGACAAGGTTGGCATTAATACTATGTTGCAGTGCGACCGAAGCGATCGAGGTATTAGGATTTTTGCAGGCATTGACAATACTGAGTTTGAATTCTTTGCTGTATTTTCGGCGTTTTTTAGCAACAGGAGGTGTTGCTGAATATATATCCATGTTCATGGATTAAGTCCCCACTTGTTTTTAGGTGGGAACTAAATTAAGGCTTATAGGATGAATTCAGAAGGTGTGTTCAGCGGACGCTTACTTCAGTACTACCTTAACAATGAGAATAACCATTATTTCTTTCAAGCCATAATCAACAACTCTGAATTCACTGACAAAGATGAAGTTTTTGATTATTGTTGGAATCTATTCAGAGACTCTTCTGAAGGTGAAAATTACTTACATGAATTATCAAATTTTATTATGCAAGTTTATGAACAATTTTCACAAGAATTATGATAAATGAGAAATCTTATGAAAGCTTTAAAATCACTATTCCTAACACTAACTCTAAGCACAGCAACCACCAGTGCTATTTACGCAGTTCAACCTGCCATTGAACAACAAAAACAAGTCGCTGATTACTACCAATATCAAGCAGGTGACGTACAAATCACAGCCCTGCTCGATGGTACAAACTTTATGTCACCAAGCTTGTTTAAAGACATTCCACAACAAGAAGTTCACGAGATTTTAAAGAAATACTATGTAGATCAAGAGAAAGGCGTACAAACCTCCGTCAATGCCTTCCTCGTTAATACAGGAAAATCTCTAGTATTAGTGGATAGCGGTGCAGCGAGTTGTTTTGGTGCTCATTTAGGTTCAGTTTTAACCAACCTAAAAGCATCAGGCTATCAACCTGAACAAGTCGATACCATTCTACTCACACATCTACATCCCGATCATGTCTGTGGAATCAGTAAAGATGGCGTTGCCAATTTCCCAAATGCGACAGTCTATGTATCTGATGATGAAGCAAAATATTGGCTAGATCCCAAACAAGCGGCAAAATTACCAAAAGATAAACAAGCCAATTACTTAGGCACGGTTGATAAAATTAAACAAGCGATTGCGCCTTACCAAACAAAGCAAGGTTTTAAAACGTATAAACTCGGAGATGACATTCAGGGCTTTAAAGTCATTAACACGGCGGGACATACACCGGGACATTTTAGTTATGCACTAAAAACCAAAGGTGAAAACGTGGTCTTTATTGGAGATATCGTACATTCACATACTGTGCAATTTGATAAACCTGAAACGGCAATTGAATACGACATAGACCCGAAAAAAGCTGTTCAAACACGTTTAAAGCAATTTGCTAATTTCGCTAAAAATGGACAAACCATTGCCGCTCCACATTTACCGTTCCCAGGGATCGGTCATATTTATTCTCAGGATGGAAAGAGCTATCAATGGATGCCTATTCATTTTAAAGATTAATGATTCTATAAAACCTTCTCCCTTTAGGAGAAGGTTTGAATGAAGGCACTCTATATATTAGTCACTTCATCCCAAAAATCAGCTTTAACCCAAGCACTATCATCACTGCCCCTGCTAGCCGATCAAAACCCGCTTTAAACTTCAAATAGACTTTACGTGGTTTTTCTGCAGACAAAGCCACTGCAACCAATGAACACCAACCTGCATCAATAAAGAAACACAAAACTGGCAACACCACATAGAAATAAGTTGGAATTTCTTTAGGCAACAAAGCTGTAAAAATACTCGCCAAGACAATTGCAATTTTAGGGTTAGATAACTGCGTAATTAAACCTGTGGTAAACGCACGGCGAAGCGACATTTGCTGTCCATGTGCAAGATTGGTTTGAATAGGCGCTTTGGCATGCTTCACTATTTTATAAGCCAAAAATAACAGATATAAACCACCACAAATTTTAAGCAGAAAATATGCAGAAGGCACAGCCAATAAAATAGCCTGCAACCCCATCACCGCCAATAAACCAAAAATTGCGGCACCCGTACCCGTGCCTAAAGCAGTAAATAAACCATGCTTACGTGAAATGGCTATCGAATTTTTTGCCACATAAATAAAGGTAGGCCCAGGACTCATTGCACCTAGCATTAATGCCAAAGCAATAGAGCCTAAAATCAATAATGATTCCAAGGTAGACCTCAAGATTAGAATAATTTTCAACTATTTATTTTACTTAAAAAACCATAATAGAAGATATAATTTTTTGATTTATGTTTATAAATTTAAGGATTTTTCAAGCAATTTGATATTTAGTAAAAAACCAAAAATAGAGTAAAAACTCAATTTAATTTTAATATCAAACAGTTAAAACATAGCATATGAACAGTAAAATTTTATTGTGCATCCATTTTTTCTATTAAAGTTTTTTTCTGATAATAATTTATCATCGATTTTTAGCAGAACTTTCATATATTTTTAAAACACATAATCCCATAATAAAATTACGGCTTTAATTTTCTTTAGAACTACAAACGAGGCACATCAGATGCAAAATAAAAGATTGAAAACATTAGACCGCTCTAAATCACATCTTTGGATTGTAGGTGGAGGCATAGCTGGTATGGCTGCTGCTGCTTTTGCGATTCGTGATGCTAAAGTGCCAGCCGAACATATCCATATTTTAGAAGAATTGAATGTTTCTGGTGGTTCGATGGATGGTGGACATAATCCGCTTAATCCGAACCAAGCATGGGTCACACGTGGTGGGCGTATGCTAACTGATGAAACTTATTTGTGTACTTGGGATTTATTTTCAAGCATCCCATCTTTAGAAAATCCAGACATTTCTGTTCGCGAAGAATGTCGTGAATTTAACGAACAAATTAAAACCAATGCTCAAGCACGTTTGATCGACTCAAATCATATTATTGCAGAAGCTCAAAAATTGGGATTATCAACGCTCAACCGTGCTCAAATGTTACGTCTACTGGCATTAAAAGAAGATCGTATCGGTAGTCGCCGTATTGATGAATTTTTTGATGATGCATTTTTCCAAAGTAATTTTTGGCGGATGTGGCGAACCACGTTTGCCTTTCAAAAATGGCATAGCGCAGCGGAATTACGCCGTTATTTTCTACGTTTCATTCAAGAATTACCACGCATCCATACCTTAGCAGGTGTGAAACGAACTAAATACAATCAATATGATTCAATGATTTATCCTCTACAACGCTGGTTGGTGGAACAAGGCGTTGATGTTCGTTTCGGTAGTTATGTCACAGATGCAGACTTTGTCGAAGATGCCCAAACGAAGGAACGTAAGGCAACCCAACTTTATGTCAACATTCCAGAAGGCACTGAACAAATTCAACTGGGTGAGCATGATCTTGCGCTCTTTACTTTAGGTTCGATTACGGCTGATTCACGTTATGGCGATAAATTCGATGTTCCTGAGCTGATTCGTGATCGACAAGATCATGGCTGGCGTTTGTGGGAAACATTGGCTCAAAAAGCTCCTGATTTTGGTCGTCCAATGACCTTCTATGGCAACATTGATGAGCATAAATGGAAATCCTTTACGCTCACCATGCATGATGATGTGCTGCTAAAACGGATTATTGATTACACAGGAAATGAACCGGGTACTGGTGCACTCATGACTTGGTTTGAATCTGGTTGGCATCTATCTGTGGTCGTTCCAGCTCAACCGCATTTTGCTGACTTACCAGAAGGTAAATTCACCTTATGGGGTTATGGTTTTGAAATTGACCATATCGGCGATTACATTAAAAAACCGATGAGTGAAGCCACAGGTCAAGAGATTTTAATTGAGTTGATTCATCAACTTGGTTTCGATGACATCTTGGATCATGTGTTGGCACATACCGACATTACCACAGTAATGATGCCTTATGCCTCTGCCCTATTTGCATGTCGTAAAGCAGGTGATCGTCCATTGGTCATTCCAGAAAATGCGGTCAACTTTGCTTTCTTAGGTCAATTCGTAGAGCTTGAAGATGATGTGGTTTTCACTGTGGAATATTCCGTACGTTGTGCCATGATTGCCATTTATCAGCTCTTAGGTGTCGAACGTGAAATTCCAGAGATTTACAATGGTTTACTCGATCCTAAAGTTGGCTTAAATGCTTTGGAAGCAGTTTTTCATTAAATTTTAAAAAGCCATAGGGTAAATTGCTGCCCTATGGTTATTCAACTTACTTTGATAAAACGATCTTTGTACACGACAAAAAAAGATAACTCATTGAAATAATGGCATAATACTTGTTTTCCAACGACAAATATGATGAAACATTTCAATAAGTTACATCTCATCTTAAACAAATATTTAAAGTGGAACAAGTCACATGTAAAATGTTTTACACTGATTATGCTGGCATTAATTGTAAAACAGACATGTAATCTTTCTTCTGCATCTAAAGCCTTACCCATCACGTGCTTACCACAATCATTTCATCGACGTATACAACGCTTCTTTGCAGATCAGTATTTCGATTATCGTCAAATTTCTCAGTTAATTTTCAATATATTTTTATTCGATAAAGTCCAATTAACTTTGGATAGAACCAACCGGAAATGGGGAAAACGAGATATCAATATCTTGATGTTAGCCATCATCTATCGTGGAATAGCGATACCTATTGTTTGGACATTGCTCAATAAACCAGGCCATGTGGAGCAGATTTCCACTGCTGCGGGTTCAGAGTTCAGTGTACTTAAACCTGACAGTCCCACAGAAAATTTTACCAAAGTCGTTCAACGTATTGCGGTACGCATCGCCATTGATCCAGAACAAAAAGGCATGGAAAACCTACGTCCTGGTATGTCGGTGATCACGTCGGTGGATACCGACTCATAAACCAACACTGACATTTTCAATCAAATACATTTACAATGTGGTCAAATTCATTTCTCGTTCGCAAAAAAATGTTTGATCACATTGCTTTTCCTACCCCTTATCAAACATTAGAACTTCCCCAGCCTGTTCAACTGACCATCAAACGCCTTGATCAGATTCATCCCCAGATTTCGGGCAACAAGTTTTTTAAACTCAAATACAACCTCTTGGCAGCACAACAGCAAGGTTTTTCTCAAGTCCTCACTTTTGGCGGTGCATTTTCCAATCATATTGCAGCAACGGCTTATGCAGCTCAACGCTTTGGCTTTCAAAGTATTGGCATCATTCGTGGTCAAGAACTTGCGACCCAAGACTTAAATCCTACCCTACAAACAGCGCAAGATTTTGGCATGCAACTGCATTTTGTCAGCCGAGCCGAATATCGTCTGCGCCATGAAGTGGAATATTTACAACAACTTCAACAGCAATATCCTCAAGCCTTTATTATTCCTGAAGGTGGAAGCAATGCCCTTGCCATTCAAGGGACACAGGAAATCCTCTCCCCTGATGATTTAGAAAATTATGACGTAATTTGTTGTGCCGTGGGTACAGGTGGAACTCTTGCAGGCATCATTGAAAGCAGTTCAGATCACCAGCACATTTTAGGCTTTTCAGCCTTGAAAGGTGATTTTCTCAAACAGGACATTCAACAATGGACCGATAAAAGCAATTGGTCTTTAACCGATGCCTATTGTGGTGGCGGCTATGCCAAAACTACACCTGAATTATTGAAATTTATTCAAAATTTTGAGCAAAAATATCAAATTCCACTCGAACACATTTATACAGGTAAAATGATGATGGGACTTCTTGATTTAATCCAGCACAATCATTTCCCTGCCCACACTCGAATTCTGGCCATTCATACAGGTGGGTTGCAAGGAAAGCTTAAAGCATATTAAAACCCCCACAAATCTTTTATAATTGCTCGCTTTTCGTCTACCGAGTAATACTCATGGTTCATCAGGTTGATGTTGTTGTTTTAGGTGCGGGTGCATCAGGCTTGATGTTGGCTGCAGAGGCTGGTAAACGTGGACGTTCCGTTGTCGTATTAGAAAAAGCCAATAAAGTAGGTAAAAAGATTCTAATGTCTGGTGGTGGTAAATGTAATTTCACCAATTTAGAAGTCGAACCAAACCATTATATTTCACATAATCCACATTTTGTCATTTCTGCTCTCACTCGTTACACCAACTGGGATTTTATTGGTTTGGTCTGCGAATATGGTATTGAATATGAAGAACGTAAACACGGTCAGCTATTTACAATCAAAGGCGCTAAAGAAATCCTCGAACTTTTACTTGCAGAGTGCAATAAATCGAAACGAGTTCAGATTCAGACCCATTGCGAAGTACAAAGCATAACAGCACAAACAGATTCAGGTTTTATCATTGAAACCAATCAAGGCACTTATCAGTGTGAATCTCTCGTTGTGGCGACTGGTGGCTTATCTATTCCAACTTTAGGTGGCTCTGGAGTTGGCTATGAAATTGCGAAACAGTTTGGTCATCGTGTTTATCCGACCCGTGCAGGCTTAGTGCCGTTTACTTTCTCAGACAGCTTTAAAGAAGTCACCACACGTTTAAGCGGTAATGCGGTGGATGTGACTTTATCAAATTCACTGAATAGTTTTACCGAAGCACTGCTATTTACCCATCGTGGTTTAAGTGGACCAAGTGCCTTACAGCTTTCTAATTATTGGGATGTCGGACAAAATTTTAAAATTAACTTTTTGCCTTACTTAGAACTCTATGATTTTTTTAAAAATAAAAAACAAAACAGTCCTAAAGTTTTACTGCGCACCTTGCTCAGTGAACATTTGCCAAAAAGTGTAGTAGTAGAGTTACAGCAACTAATTTGGCCAGAGCTTTCTGAAACTGCAGTTGGCAATATTAGTGATGACAAGCTAGAACATATTGCAGCACGTTTAAATGCCTTTGAAGTTAAACCATCGGGTACAGAGGGTTATCGTACTGCCGAAGTTACTTTAGGTGGAGTGGATACCCAAGAAGTTTCCTCTAAAACTATGGAAAGTAAAAAACAAAAAGGCTTGTATTTTGTTGGTGAAGTTTTAGATGTGACAGGACATTTGGGCGGCTATAATTTCCAATGGGCGTGGTCATCTGCACATGCAGCATCGGAGTATGTTTAAGTTTGCTTTTAGATGAAACATGCAAACAAATGAATGTGATAAAAATGATTCTAGTCTAAACAGAATAATATTGATCTTGCCGATCAAATTGCAAAATGACAAAAGCCAGTTTTTTCTAAACTGGCTTTTTCTTTAACACCGTCACGTACTATAAAGACTTAGCAATACGTGAATCCTGTTATTTTATTCTAAATAATCGGTACGAAATAATACCAATTTTGGCGTATTTGCCAAACGTGATTCAGTTTGCTGCATTTTAAGCACCGCATTTTGTTGATGCATAGGTAACGAATTTGCCACTTGAACTTTTAAACTGATACGTAATTTGTTTAGCATATTGATTTCTCTCATTATTGTCATCCTTGCGCGAATTTTAAGACTCAAATATTTCAGCTTGGTTAAAACCCAAGTTTTTTATTTTTCCCTTAAACCCTCATCAAGCTTTCCAAGCTATTGATCTGATTTATCCAAATCAGTCTTTGGCTCATTCCTGCCAAAGTTGATTAATTTTTAACATAATTTAAGAGCTTGGTCTATCCTCTTTTGGATGATTTTTCTCAACATTTTCAGTTGGTTTTGCGGTGGCTTCTGGCTTGGCAAAAACAAATTTATAGGCTGCAACAAAAAAGCCGATGGTGATGCCAGCAATCACGATTGGGGCAAAAAACTTATCGGGTGCTGATTTGGACATTATCGTTTCCTCTTTTTTAATGAAAACCGAAAAGAAATCGACCAATACGGTGATTGGTCGATCATCTTAGCGATTCAAATCAAAATTTGAACAGGTTATTTCGGGTCATTTTTGGGATGTTCATCGACATCTGGCTCAGCCTCACCTGTCGAACCAAATGGGTTATTGACTGGTGGATGTTCAGGATCAACCTTTAACGTATCTGGCACAGCATGATCAGTTGCCGCTTCAGGTGTTGTAGTCACATCACTTACAGACGTTTGTGGCTGCTCAGATACAATAGGCGTCATCACGTTTGATGCTGACGTTGCCGTTTCTGTTTTGTGTAAAGGATTCGGTTGATTCGCTTCACGTTTGGCTTTATCAATCAAATCAGTTAACACACGCTCTGCAGGTTGACGACCACCTAAACCAAAGGCAAGTGCGAAAGCCACTGCAACAGAACCGAGGGTTAAACCAAAGGCCAAGTTCACAATCGAATCGGCAATACCCATCGCGCGTAAGCCCATGGCAACCACCAAGCCCATAATTAAAATACGGACTAAGTTTGCCAACCAACGTGAGCTGTTATATTCACCACGCTGTACCACTTTGGCAACCAAATTTGCGAGCCAGAAACCCACCACCAAAATAACAGCACCCAACAGGATATCTGCACCAAACTGGATAAACATGGCAATCAAGCCGCTGACTTGATCAAAGCCCAAACGGTTCGCCGCTTCAGATACCGCAAATAGCATGGTAAAGAATACGATCAGATAACCGACTACACATGAAATTTTAGTCGTACCTAAAAAGCGCTGTAAATCGAGTTTGGCAGGAATATCATCGACTCCTGTGCCTGCAACCACTTCCACCACAATATTGGCTACAAAACGTGACACCACATAAGCTAAAATAAGAATCAGACCTGCCGCAATAATATGCGGGATCGCATTCATAATTTCATACAGCATGGCAGTCGCAGGCTGAGAAATGGCTTCAATTCCAAGTGCTTCAAAACCAATGATTAAGGCGGTGATGATCACCAAGGCGAAAACAAACGAACCGAGTAATTTAGGTAAATTTGAGTTTTTGAAGATACCGACTTTTTCAGCATGCTGTTGAATATTCAGGCTGCCCAATAAACCTTCGACAATGCCACGCACAATTTTTGCCAGAATGTATCCAACAAAAACGATCACGCCTGCAATGAAGATGTTCGGTAAATACAGCACAACTTCATTCACCATGTTCTGCACAGGGAACAACAGACCGTTTAAGCCTAAAATTGATAACACAATTGGCAAGAACAGCAATAAAATCAGCCAATAAACAATTTCACTGATATTTTGACTTAAGCCACTCACACCGACATCGGCACTGAGTTTTTCATCCAACTGGGTACGTCCCAAGAGTTTTTGCATCCCCACTTTGACCAGATTTGCCAAAATCCACCCAATAAAAGCAACGGCTACAGCAGCTAGTAAAGAAGGAATAAACAGTAAGAACTGCTGAATCATATTACTGAATGGTCCACTGACACTGGTCAGATTCAACACATTTAGCGCTCCAATGACCGCAATAATTAAAATCACCCAAAACACGACACGTGACACAATCAGTTCAATATTTGAACGATGCCCCGTTGCATTTGATAATTTATGATCCGTACCCAATTTTTGCAGGACTTTTTTAACCCCTCCAGCCACAAGTAATGCCACAACCCATCCGATCAGCAATATTGCAACAGCCGCCAGAATCGGCTGAAATTGCTCCCAATAATACATGGCATTAAAACCTCTACCATGTAGGTTGCCATTAAAATAATCATTCATCTTGTTTAATCCTCATGGTGTTTAGATTCATTTTTTGGTTTGCGCCGCAGCGCAAAACTGCTTTTTATCGATTCAAATTATTGAGTAAAGCTCTACCCACCATAGAATTTGCATATTTTTTATTCAACCTTGAGATGCAGAATCGCAACAATTCTACAAAGGAGGGATAATAAACCTTGCGAAAATCCACAAAAAAGCCCTGCAACTAGGCAAGGCTGAATTAGTAAATACGATTTTTTGACACTTAGGCTAAACTACTGGTCTGTTGCTGTTGCAGTATTGCTGTCATCTGCACGTGCTTCATCTCCAGCTGTGCCCGTAGTCGTGCTATTTGGCGTTGCTTGTTGTACGGTTGGATTAGGATGCCCAGGAGGCGCTTCATTTGGACTCGGTTTGCGATCCGCCAACATGTAAACCAACAGTGCCAATAAAAAAATTCCCACCAGTACAAGCATATATACTGGAATACGTTTTTTTCGCTTGATATCTTCAGCTGAGTTTACATGAGGTGGTTTATTCAAATCATGTGGCATGTTCCCCTCACTTATGTATTTATCTGATGAATTTTTATACTAACAAGCTCCTCACGCTTATTGTGTGAAAATACATAGCAAGATGGTGAAAAGATGTAATATGCCTTAAGTGACACCAATTCATCCTTTTATGGACAAAGCTGCCTCTCCCACAGAAATGCGCTATAATCACGTACCATTTTTTTGTGTACTTTGAATTTTATGGCGTATCGTCAACAAAGTGTATCGCTTGATCTTGACACTGACGTCACTCATCAATGTGCCTTGCACTATACTCGTGATGGGCATTTAATTGGTATTATTGAATTTAGCAAGCCAAGCTATCTGCTTAACTGGAGCGATTTAGAATATTTTCGTCGTCGTACCGAAGAATTTTCGGTCATGCCATTTCCAGATTGTGTAAATGCCATGATCATTGATATTCGCAACATTGCTGCATTTTTGGATAATGAAGTGCCAATTTTGCCGTGGCGCTTACTTGAAGAAGAATGCCCTGTGCGTTTGGTGGTTCCTCAAGAACGCTTAGAACATTATGCAGGCTTTTTCGAACCGACTTGGCTAAGTAGCGACGTCGATAGCGCGATTCAGGAAATCCGCGAATATATGGATATGTTTGTGCATTAATCTCTTTAAAAAAAATCACTTTAAAGCATTGCCCTCAAAAGCTGTTTTCAATCTGAAATCGTGCTAAGTAAAAAACCTCATCTGCAACATTGTAGATGAGGTTTTTATATGCATAATGAAAGTTACATCAACAACCAAATTTTAGCGAATTGTGAAAATAGATTTACTTTACAACTTGATTTAGGCAACCAAAAAACGGCGTAAAACGCACCTAATATTTACAAATACTTTGTATTTTATTAGACGTATAACACCAAACGACCCAACGTTATATTTTTCATATTCAAGCGCCTACCTTGCAATGGTTTAGCTATGCTGAACTTTGATTTTCTGAAAAAGAGGTATCTTTCGCACGGATTGAGCCAATTTTTTCTTAATACATCTGCTCCATTCGGCACTGTCAAATTGCAATAATTGACAACTGCTTCCATGCTGCTCCCGTGGTTACGCAAATTTAAATATTTCACTTTGCCCGCAGGAAATACATAATTCGCACATGAAGAAAAGCAATACTGCGCAACTTCTACATTCAGTTGATGATCATAAACTCAATGATCCAAATCAATGCGGGCAGATCACGCGACCACAGCTATTGAGTGTTAAGGTGTTTATCTTGTCTGACTGTTTATGTAATTTCGCAGATAGCGCAATGGGTTGTGAGCTAAGTGGTCCATCTTAAAATGAATACATGATCTTACACAGATACCTGTTTTATCTCAATTTCAGCCTGTGTAGTATGTGCAACTATAAATATGAAACATGAAGCCTATACTGCCCAGAAATTTAAATAGTGGTTATTTAAATAGCTGCATCACATCCTCACCAATAATTTTCAACTGCAATATTACCTTCCCCGCGGCGATTCATGCTTAAACCACGTGTTTTTAAGGCTTCTTTGGTATCATCAACCATGGCAGGGTTACCGCATAACATCACATGGCTAGTTTCAGGGTTGAGTACACTGCCCGCGGCCTGTTCGAGTTCACCATTTTCAATTAATACAGGCAAACGATCATGTAAATCAGCTTGAGGGTCGCGAGTGATAATTGGGATAAATTTAAAGCCTGTATGCCCTTCGCCAAAAGTTTCGGCAATTTCGTGAATTTTATCGACATAAGCCAATTCGGCTTCGGTGCGCACACTATAAACCAAATAGATATATTGATATTTTGTCCACGTTTCAAAATCTTGCAGCATGGATAAAAACGGTGCAAGACCTGTACCTGTGGCCAACAACCATAAATCGTGTGGCGCAGGCAATTGATAACGCGCCAAGGTCAAAAAACCATACGGGATTTTTTCCAAGTACAGTTCATCACCCACTTGAAGGTGCTGCAAGTTAGAAGTAAACGCACCATCTGGCACGACAATCGAGAAAAACTCTAAAGTTTCATCAAAGGGCGATGACACCACCGAATAAGCACGTACTACCAATTCATCGCCCACTTTTAACCCGATACGTGCAAACTGCCCTGCGGTAAATTTAAAATGTGCAGGTCGGGTCATGGTGAAGCTAAATAAGGTTTTGGTCCAACGATGAACCGAAAGCACTTTTTCTAAAGTAAATTTTTCAATTGACATGATTTGATCGTGGCATGAAAGACTGTGCTCATGTTAGCATGTCGGGGTAATTTATGAATATTTTTAAATGTTAAGGCTTGATTCATGCGCATGACTTTACGCCAGTTGGCGGTTTTTGTAGCAGTTGCCCAAGAAGGGACAGTAACCAAAGCCAGTGATGCCGTTAAGCTCACCCAAAGTGCTGCAAGCATGGCCTTAGCAGATTTGGAGGATGGCTTGGGTGCTCCACTGTTTGACCGTTTGGGTAAGCGTCTACAACTAAATGATTTGGGTCGTTTTTTATTGCCACAAGCCTTAGAAATTTTGGGTCGTTGTGAAGCATTTGAGCAAGCCGCTAAAGGTGAGCTGCAAAGCATCGATTTGCGTTTAGGCGCAACTCTCACCATTAGTGACTATTTGATGCCTGATTTAATGGCAGACTTTTTGCAAATTCAACCACAGGCGCATTTACAATTACAAGTGGGCAATACCCGCCAAATGATTGAAGCTGTGAATCAGTTTCAGCTAGATTTAGCCTTGATAGAAGGCTCTTGTCACTTACCACAACTCCAATGTATTCATTGGCGTGATGATGAGCTCGCAGTGTGCTGTGCGCCAAGTCATCCTCTAGCGCAGTTAAACCGTGCCTTAAGCATTGCAGATTTTGAAGATGCCGAGTGGATTTTACGTGAAGAAGGTTCAGGTACCCGTGAAGTATTTGACAATGCAATTTTAAAAGACCTGCCTGATGCCAATATTCGTTTAACTTTGGGTCATAACGAAGCGATTTTAAAAATTGTCGCAGGTGGAATTGGTATGTCGTGTATTTCACGATTGGCGATTGAACCTTTACTAGAAAAAGGGCAATTGGTAATTTTGGATACGCCTTTCTGGCAACTGACGCGCCCGTTATTCATGTTGGTGCATCGTCAGAAATACCAAGGGCCTGGTTTAAGGGCATTTATGAAGTTTTGCGACGCGAAATAATTCACAGGAGTACCAATCAAGGTACTCTTTTTTTTACCATTAAAACTGACTCTCACATGGTATGCCGTCACCATCACCGTCCATTTTAGTATTTGGACAATTTCGTATAAAGAATAACGCTTCTTCGTAAGACGTCATTTGACTACAGTGCTCACGCCCATCACAAGTAAAGTTCTGTTCAACAACTGGAACTTCTACTACTTTTTGTACTGATAAAGCTTCAGGCTGGCTATTTTGCCAAGCTTGGTACTTATTAAATACTGCATAAGCCAAGCCGAATATAATCAATATACCAATATAAGTCACAAAATTGGATGAGTTATTTTCAGACTTCTGCTGTCTTTTATGATTCTGCTTTGTCGTATGAATTGCCCTTGATTGAGGTGTATGCCTTTCGACTGCAACCTTAATATCTAAACGGACAATATTATCTGCTTTGAACTTGCCATTTTCTTCTACTTTACGAAATTTTAGATTTTCTCCCACTTTTAGTGGAATATTTTTATTGGGAAAATCTTTAATATGAAAAAATAAATCTTTAGGCTCTCCTTCTATTTGAATAAAACCAAAGCCTCGTTCTTCGTTATAAGTTTTTATTTTTCCTTCTAAAAACATAAATTACTCTTTACACGTTAGTTTTTGATTATTGTATAAAAAAAGGGCGAAAATGCCTCTTTTCTGATCATGAAAATATTTAAAACTAACGCTTTAAGTTCGATAACAATGCAGACGTAATTGACGTATTTGCAGCAACCGTTTTGGCTTTTTTCGCTTTCTTAGATTTATCTTCTACAGGTTCAATATTAATGGCTTTGTAACGATCTCGATTTTGGACCACATTAAATTTAACCCGATCATTGCGCTTTGGTTCGCCTACTGCCGCAGGAAAATCTGAGATATGGAAAAACACTTCACCTTCAGGTGCGGCAATAAATCCATAGCCTTTTTCGGCATTGTATTGTTTGATTTTCCCTTGATATTGTTCAGATTTCATGGCTTAACCTTTTACGAGCTGCACTATATGTGAGTATATAAAAAAGAGGCAGTTAATGCCTCTTTTTTACCAATATTCGTCTTAATCTTTTTGGACTGAACCAAAAATTTTATCGCCTGCATCCCCCAAGCCAGGCACAATATAACCATCTTGGTTTAAACCTTCATCTACCGATGCAGTAAAGATCACCACATCTGGATGCGCGGCTTCTACACGTTGAATGCCTTCTGGCGCTGCAACCAAAACCATCACACGAATGTCTTTACAACCACTGGCTTTGAGCAAATCAATCGCTGCCACTAAAGATGAACCTGTGGCAAGCATAGGGTCAATAATCATCGCAATACGGTTTTGTACATCTGGTACTAATTTTTTGTAGTACGTACGCGCTTCTAAAGTTTCTTCATCACGTTCCAAGCCAAGTACAGACACTTTGGCACTTGGAATCAAGTTTAAGAAACCATCTAACATGCCAATACCTGCACGTAAAATAGGCACCACCGTAATTTTTTTACCCGCAATACGGTCTACAGTGACTGCACCATTCCAACCCGCAATTTCGTGCTCGACCATAGGCAAATCTTTGGTCGCTTCATAAGTCAGCAACATGGTGACTTCTTGTGCCAATTCACGGAAGTTTTTGGTGCTGATATCAGCACGACGTAATAGCCCTAATTTATGACGAATAAGCGGATGTCGGATTTCATGAATAGCCACGGGAGAACACCTAAAAGGAAAGAAAAGCAAATATCCTTTTATTATATGCTGTTTTTATTGTGTATATAAACCAAAAAGCCCTCAATTTATGAAGGCTTTTTGACTGAAAGTTAAACTTCTTTCAAATTATTGCTGTGACAGCATGAAATGGATTGGTGACAAAATTTCAGCTTCAAGTGCAATTTTGATAATTGGGTCTGGATAAACACCAATCACCAATACCGCTAAAGCTGCAGCCAATACCATAATACCGCCCACTTTTTGACCCCAATGATCGACAGCATCCATTTTTGGTTCGTCTGGCGGTGTCATATACATCACCACCATAACGCGCAAGTAGTAGTACAAACCAATACCTGAACCCACGATAATCATCGCAGCTAAGAACCAGTGCTGAGTCGTTACCGCAGCCATCACCACCAAGAACTTACCAATGAAGCCTGCAGTGAGTGGAATACCTGCAAGAGAAAGCATCATCACGGTTAATACAGCAGTCAATACTGGACGACGCCAGAACAAACCACGGTAGTCAGCCAAACTTTCAGCTTCTGCTACGTTGTTGTATGGGCTAGACATTAATGCCACTGCACCAAACGCGCCAATAGTCGTCAAGACATAGGTAATCACATAAACGCTGACATTACCCAAGCTTGCATAAGTCATGCTGATCAAACCAATCAACAAATAACCAAAGTGTGCAATTGATGAGTAAGCCAAAATACGTTTCAAGTTCACTTGACGTACAGCAAGGAAGTTACCCACCAAAATTGAAAGCACGGCAATAATGGTCATGATAGTTACAATCGAGTCGATCAGGATTGCCCCTGAACCCAAAATGTAACGCACGAACAAACCAATGGTTGCTACTTTCGCTGCAGTCGCAAGGAAGGTTGCGATTGGTGCAGGCGCACCGTCATAAACGTCTGGTGTCCATTTGTGGAATGGCGCCAAAGACAGTTTAAATGCCACAGCAAAGACAATTAAGCCTAAACCTAAAATTACCAAAGGTTGCTGGATGTTTTGCATTAATGCTTGAACAGAGTCATAGAACGACAATGAACCTGTGTACGCATAAATGTACGCCATACCCATAAGCAACATTGCTGATGCAGTTGCAGACAATACTAAGTACTTCACACCCGCTTCTAAAGATTTAGAACGCTGGTGGGTATATGCCAATAAGCCATAAACAGGAATTGACATTAACTCAAGGCTAATGAAGAACGATGCATAGTGCGAACTTGATACCATCAACATAGCACCCGCTACAGAACATAACATTAAGATGTAGAGTTCTTCGC
Source organism: Acinetobacter sp. PW68 (assembly GCF_020982655.1). NCBI lineage: Bacteria > Pseudomonadati > Pseudomonadota > Gammaproteobacteria > Moraxellales > Moraxellaceae > Acinetobacter > Acinetobacter sp. PW68. The sequence continues at coordinate 1,993,774 of NZ_JAHZSX010000001.1, forward strand.
GGTTGTCTTTATACGTTTCAATATACACATGCGACAAAGTAGAACATGCCAATGCTGCGATCAGAATCACAAGTTGATATAACAAGCTGAACGGATCAATCATAAACATGCCCATCACGCTGGCAGGAGCAAAGTTCCCACCAAACATCATGAGTAAAAGGTAAGCCGCAGCGAGGTTCAAGCCCACCACTGATGCTGTAGCAATTAAGTTATGGTTACGCTTAATTGCAGTAAGGATCATCACGACAATCGCAGTTAAAGCCACGATCATCACAGGAGCTAAAGGCATAAGCTCAGAAAATGACATTGTGAAGTTCATGGCTTATTGGATCTCCACATTTTCGAGTTGAGTTGTTACTTCATGAGTAACTTCAACTACTTCTTGAACTGGGATGTAGCTATTCGCTAACCACGCCATACTTGAGTTTGAAATATCAAGGAAGGTTTGTGGATACAGACCAAGCCATACTAGACCCAGTGCACAGATTAAAAGAATCACAACTTCACGTGCATTTAAATCTTTTAACGGATTTGCATAGTGCTGTTTTTGCTCTTCATTTGGCACACCAAACAAAGCTTTGTGAATCAGGATTAAACCGTATACACCTGCAAAGACCAAGCTCACTGCCGCAATAATTGTGAAGGCTGGGAACTGCTCGAATGAACCCATCAAAATCAGGAATTCACCAATAAAGTTACCTAAACCAGGAATACCAACTAACGCTGCCACAAAGAACATCAGGAAGAATGAAAGGTATTGGAATTGACCACGAATACCGCCCATTAAACGCATGTCACGTGTGTGTACGCGCTCATAAATTTGGCCACACATAATGAACAATGCTGCAGATGACAAGCCATGTGCCAACATCATGATCATTAAGCCTTGGTAAGTCAGGATATTACCTGCATAAATTGCAAGTAATACGAAGCCCATGTGCGAAATAGAGGTATAAGCTAGTAAACGCTTCATGTCGGTTTGCTGGAAAGCACACCACGCACCGTAGAACACACCAATTAAACCCAAAATAATGGCAATGTCTGCAAATTGAGCAGATGCCGCTGGGAAGAATGGAATTACGAAACGTAGTAAACCGTACGCTGCAGTTTTAATCAAAATACCTGCAAGGTCGACAGAACCCGCTGTAGGCGCTTGTGCGTGCGCATCTGGTAACCAACCGTGTAATGGGAAAACAGGAAGTTTTACCGCAAAACCGATGAATAAACAGATCATGAAGGCATAAGCGACTGCTGGTAATTGTGCGTCAAGTGTATTCGCTACAGCTAATAAATAGTTGTAGTTGAACGAAATCGTACCTGACATCATGTATCCGTAGATCACTAGACCTAAGATACCCACCAACATGATTAAACCAGCAACTTGCGTGTAGATAAAGAATTTGGTTGCAGCATAAACACGTGAACGACCATTTGAACCTTTATGACCCCATAACGCAATCAGGAAGTAGATTGGTACAAGCATCATCTCCCAGAAGAAGAAGAATAGGAACAAGTCAATTGCAAGGAATACACCAATTACACCACCCAAAGACCATAAAAGGTTAAGGTGGAAGAAACCAACGTTCTTTTGAATCTCACCAAATGAACAGCCTACTGCCAAAACACCCAGTAATGCAGTTAAGCCGACCATAAGTAAAGATAAGCCATCCACCGCTAAGTGAATGTTGATGCCTAGGGTTTGAATCCAAGGCAACATAAATTCAGCCGACCAAGTTGGAACTTGAGCGCCTAATTCGTAGTTATAGCTGGCACCTTGCCACAATGCGATAGTTAAGCCCAAAGTTACGAGCATACCCACTAAAGCAATGTAACGCGGTAATTTATCGTCGAGTTTATCGACCAACCAGCAAATAAAACCTGCAATGAACGGAACAAGGATCAGCGCGGGTAGAATTAAATTGTTTGGAGCGTCCATCTTATTTCCCCACGACCTGAATCACGATCAAGATCATTAGTAAGACCACAACACCAAGTGCCATACTCGATGCGTACTCACGTAATGAGCCCGTTTGACGTGAACTTGTGAAGCTATGACCACCTTTGACCAGTGCAGGCAGTACTAACCACATGCCATCAACTGGATCACGACCTAATAGTTTGGCAATCAGCAAGTATGGTTTTACAAATACGATGTCATACAACGCATCGAAACCAAGTGCATTACGGCAAATATTGGCAAGACCTGCACCCAATGAAGTTTGTGCGAATCCTTTTACCGCATCGTAAGCAAAGGCAAATAACACAACACCTACAGCTAAACCAGCCAAAGCCACACCAATTGCAACATACTCTGCACCATGTGCACCTGCTTCTAATGCTTCAGGAATCACAAATGCTGGGATTTTTGCAGCATCAAGAATGCTCATGACTGGCGCTTTTAATACAATCGCTAAACCAGTTGAAAGTACTGCAAGTACAGCCAATGGGAACCAATAAGTTGCGCCTTTGATCTCGTGATACGGTGTGTTTTCTTTACCGAAGAATACAACCCAAATTAAACGGAATGTATAAATTGATGTTAAGAATGCACCAGCTACACCCACCCAATATAAGGTGTTATATAGCGGAATACCTGCGATATGACTTTGCGTCCAAACTGCTGCCAAAATAGCGTCTTTTGAGAAGAAACCAATGGTCAAGAATGGAATCGCTGCCAATGCACCGCCACCAATTGCGAAACATGCAAACAGGAATTTGTTCTTGTAGAACAAGCCGCCCATTTTGAAAATGTTTTGTTCGTGATGGTAAGCCAAAATCACCGCACCAGAAGACAAGAATAATAATGCCTTGAAGAATGCGTGAGTGAGCATGTGGAACAAACCCGCTTGGTATGCTTCTGCACCAACTGCCATAAACATATAGCCTAGCTGACTCATGGTTGAGTAAGCCAAAATACGTTTGATGTCGGTTTGAACCAATGCTGCAAAACCAGCAACCAGTAAGGTCACAGCACCTGTAATTGAAATGAATAACATCACTTCAGGCGCAAGTTCAAATACGCTGAACATACGGCAGCATAAATAAACACCCGCAGTGACCATGGTCGCAGCGTGGATCAATGCAGATACAGGTGTAGGACCTGCCATCGCATCGGCTAACCAAGTTTGCAACGGAATTTGTGCAGATTTACCCGCAGCACCCAAGAACAACATTAACGCTGTCCAAATGGTAATAGACGAGCTTTGAGTCATTACATTGGCTGCATTTTCTACGATGTATTGTGTGTTCAACGTACCAAATTGTTGATACAACAAGAACAACGCGATCAGTAGGAAAACGTCACCCACACGTGTTACGGTAAATGCTTTGATTGCTGCAAAACCATTTGCAGGGTTTTGGTAGTAATAACCAATCAGCAAGTAAGAGCACAGACCTACACCTTCCCAACCGAGGAACAATAACGCCAAGTTATCGCCAAGTACCAACAATAACATGCTCGCAACGAACAAGTTGAAGTAAGAGAAGAAACGTGCGAAGTCTTCTTCACCACGCATATACCATGATGCAAAGATGTGAATTAAGAAACCCACGCCTGTAATCATGCCCAGCATAAGCAAAGATAAACCGTCTAGGTGCAAGCTAAACGCAGGTGCAAGACCACCTACATTGAACCAAGTCCATAAATGTTGAGTCGTTGCAACTGAACCGTTGTTCACAAAGTCCATGCCTGCAATTAACGCAAATAATGCAGACAGACCGACTGAACCTACGCCAATAATCGCAGCAACTTTTTCAGGTAAGTTGTTACGCCCTGCCGCTAAAAGGATAAAACCAATGAGCGGAAACAATACTGTTAGATATAAATAACTCATCCGCGCATCTCACTAGCAGCATCCACATCCAAATGATGGAAGCGATGATAGAACTGAAGGACGATCGCAAGACCGATACACGCCTCTGCCGCAGCAAGTGTCAAGATCAGGATAAACATGATCTGACCATCTGGTTGTACCCATGCACTACCAGCCAAGACAAACGCCAATGCCGCAGCGTTCATCATGATTTCAAGGCCCATTAAAATAAATAGTAGGTTGCGTCGCACCATCACACCGTAAAAACCGAGTGCAAAAAGAATGGTTGCGACAATCAAACCATGTTCTAAAGGGATGTTGCCCATTATTCTTTTTCCTCTTCTGCACTTGGTTCACGTTTACCGATGTGGAAGCCTGCAACCAAGGCTCCAAGTAATAACATTGCGGCAACTTCAACCAACAATAAGTACTGAGTAAAGAGTGCTTGACCCACTGCTTTTGGACCCACCATTTCTGTGCCCATAAGCGCGCTTGGTGCAGTGTAGTCTGAGCTTAATGACCACACTAAAACCAAACCAATCAGGAAGCTCATCAAAGCTGGGTATGCCCAAGTTGATGACGTCAACCATTTACGCTCTTGCTCAACAGTTTGCTGGCCGAGGTTGAGCATCATCACCACGAATACGAACAAGACCATGATCGCACCCGCATAAACAATGATTTCCAAGGCGCCAGCAAATGGTGCACCTACGATCATGAATATACCTGCAACAGCAAGTAATGACACGATCAGGCTTAATAAAGCATGTACTGGGTTCGCGTTAGTTACTACACGAACCGTAGAAACAATGGCCACGAGTGCCATCAAATAAAACGGCCACATCATGGTAATAGACTCCGTACATCAATAGGTGCGCTTTCACGTTGCGCTTGACCTTTGTCTTTACCTGTAACAGCCATACCCGTTACACGGTAGAAGTTGTAGTCAGGATATTTACCAGGACCTGAAATGAGTAAATGTTCTTTCTCATACACCAAGTCTTGACGCACATATTCACCTAACTCAAAGTCAGGTGTTAATTGAATTGCAGTCGTTGGACATGCTTCTTCGCACATACCGCAGAAAATACAGCGTGAGAAGTTGATACGGAAAAACTCTGGATACCAACGACCATCTTCTTGTTCTGCTTTTTGCAGCGAAATACAACCTACTGGACAAGCAACTGCACAGAGGTTACATGCAACACAACGCTCTTCGCCATCTGGATCGCGTGTTAACACAATACGACCACGGAAGCGTGGAGGTACAATTTCTTCGGCTGGTACTTCCGGATACAAAATGGTGTCACGTTTACGTGTCACGTGCGAGAAAACCATCCACAGTGAACGTACAATTGACCCAAATCCAGCTAGAAACTTAAACATATTGTTCTCCCTGCTGTCTTAGGCCGAATGATTCATAAGAATCACAGCACCAGTTACCAAAAGGTTAACAAGCGCCAATGGCAAGCAAATTTTCCAACCAAAGTTCATCACTTGGTCATAACGTGGACGCATTAAAGAACCACGTGCCAAGACAAACATCATCACAAAGAATGCTGTTTTGATAATGAACCAGAAAGCTGCTGGAATGAATGGAATTTCAAGGTTAAACGGCGCAAGCCATCCACCGAAGAATAAAGTCACGATAAGCGCAGAGATCAGAACTACGTTGACATATTCTGCAACGAAGAACATACCCCACTTCATACCGCCATATTCTACGTGATAACCTTCAGCCAATTCTTGTTCTGCTTCTGGTTGGTCAAATGGGTGACGGTGAGTTACCGCAACACCTGCAACCACGAAAATCAAGAAACCTAAGAATTGTGGAATCACAAACCAAACATCACGTTGCGCTTCAACAATTTCACGCATGTTGAATGAGCCTGCAATTGCAACCACACCCATGAGTGAAATACCCAAGAACACTTCATAAGAAATGGTTTGCGCGGCTGAACGTAAACCACCAAGCAAGGCGTATTTGTTATTTGATGACCAACCACCAAATAACACCGCATACACTGCGATACCTGCCATTGCCATAAAGAACAACAGGCCAATGCTCATGTCTGCAACACCTAAATAAGGTGATACAGGAATAACCATGAACGACAGTACCGCAGTTGCCATTGCAACTGCTGGTGCCATACGGAAGGTAAGTTTGTCGGCAAATTTTGGTGTCCAGTCTTCTTTGAACATGATTTTCAGCATGTCGGCAACAATCTGGAACATACCGCCTGGACCTACACGGTTCGGACCATAACGGTCTTGCCATAAGCCCAGTAAACGACGCTCAATAAAAGACATGAGTGCAGCAATCAATACCACAACCAGCAAAATGACAATCGCTTGAATGACTGAATAGGCAATTGGCCAGTTCTCAGCCCAAAGCGGCGTCTGACGGATTAATTCTTGTTGCATGAATTACACTCCTACCGCGACTGAAACAGGCTCTGCAAGAGATACCGTTGGTGCAAGACCAATTGGGTAGCCAATATAACCTGTAGGTAAATATTCAATCACTTGTACTGGCAGTTCGATAGACGTTTCACCTGCTTGTACGGTAATTGTTTGACCATCTTGTACATTCAAACGCTGCGCATCTTGCGTGCCTACAGCAAATACAGCTTCAGGAATACGCGTTTCCATTACAGGTGTTTTCACCGTAAATTCACCCGATGCAAAAATGTGATGCATTGGAATTAAACGGAAGCTTTCAGGATTAGCTAGCACAGGTGCTGGTGCCACATAGCTACGTGCAGGACGTTTTGCTAAGCGATCGAATAAACGAATGCCTGAATCACCACCTTTTAAGTGACCGCCCACATTGTCTTGGAATTTGTTCCAAGCTTGTGGTGAGTTCCAACCTGCAGACCATGCAAATGGTACAAGTGCCGATGGTGTTTGGTTACCAACATAACCTTCCATAGAGAAAGTTAATGCAGAATCGACATCGGTCGGTTGTTTTGGCTCGTGAATAGATAACGGCGCACGCATTGCAGTACGACCTGAGTAACGACGTGGTTCACGCGCAACTTTCAAGCCATGTACACGGAAACCTGCATCTGGTGCAACATCCTGAATTGCTTCAAGTGTTGGAATATTTTTCGCAACAGATTCAATCACGTCATCTAAAACAGTCCAAGAAATTGCTTTACCTTTTAAGCCTGTTTCAAGTGCGTGTAACCAGCGCCAAGATTCCTTAATCGCCAATTCAGGTTTGTAGTAGCTTGGGTCATACACTTGGAAGAAGCGTTGTGCACGACCTTCTTGGCTCACTACAGTACCATCACCCTCAGCAAAGCTTGCTGCAGAAAGTACGATGTTGGCTTTTTGCACTGTTGCTGTTTCAGCATGATCAAGCACGATTACATCTTGTGCTTTTGCCAAAGCGGCATCAACTTGTGCCGCAGGTAAACGACGGTATAAGTCATTTTCAACCACAATCACAGCATCATAATCTTGTGCAAATGCTTGCTCTAAGCTTTGACCACCTAAAATTGCCAAGCCCATTGAGTTCACTTCTGGCACAGTTAGGGTTAAACCTGCATTTGCGCCCAAGTTTTGTGCCACTTGTGCAGCCGCTTCCATAATGGCAGCTTCTTGTAAGCTTGTACCTGAAATCACCAATGGCTTTTTCGCAGCTTTTAACGTGTCGGCAATAGTTTGTGCAAATGCTTTGGCATCATCATCTAAACCAGTGATCACATCACCTGCTACTGCAGCAGCAATTGCAAAACCTAGACGTGCAATGTCGTTTGGAGATGCAACAACTTCACCAGTGGCAACATCGGCTAAACGAGTTTGCGTTGCAGCTAAAATATAAATTGGTGATTTTGCATCTTGCGCAATACGTTGCACAGGTTCAGCCAGCCAGTCTGGGGTACGACGCTCTGCAGCCATTTCTTTGGCTTTGTTTTTCGCCGCTTGACGGACAGATAAGGCCATACGTGGTGCAGTTTGGGTTAAATCTTCACCCAAAATTAACACAGCATCGTAATCTTCAATTTCACGCATACCTGGGTTGTAAATACCTTCGGTTTGCATGATTGAAGCTGCAAGCTCTACCAAGTTTTGCTCTTTTTGCGATAAGCCTGTTGAGTAGTTGTCTTGACCCACTAACTCACGCAAAGCAAAGTTTGATTCAAGCGATGCACGTGGCGAACCAATACCCAAAACTTTTTTGCCTTGAACTTTGGCAATAATCGTATCAAGTGCAGTATCTACAGAAATGGTTTCTACACTCGCACCATTACGGAACTGTGGCTGACGTGGACGATCTTCACGGTTCACATAACCTGTACCGAAACGACCTTTGTCGCACAGGAAGTATTGGTTAACTTCACCGTTAAAGCGGTTTTCTACACGACGTAATTCGCCATAACGCTCACCCGGAGAGATGTTACAGCCAGAAGAACAGCCTTGGCATACGCTTGGCGCATATTGCATATCCCACTTACGGTTATAACGTGCAGAGTGCGTTTTGTCGGTAAATACACCTGTTGGACATACTTCAGTCAAGTTGCCAGAGAATTCAGATTCTAAAGTACCCGACTCAGGACGACCAAAGTACACACGTGATGCGTTGGCATAAACGCCAAAGTCTGTACCGCCTGCATAGTCTTTGTAGTAACGCACACAACGATAACATGCGATACAACGGTTCATTTCATGTGCAATGAACGAACCTAGCTCTTGGTTATAGTGCGTACGTTTGGTGAAGCGATAACGACGACGGTCATGCTGCGTCATTACAGTCATATCTTGTAAATGACAGTGACCACCTTCTTCACAGACAGGGCAGTCGTGTGGGTGGTTCGTCATCAAGAACTCTACAATTGAAGCACGGAACTCAGTCGCTTCCTTGTCTTCAATAGAGATATAGGTATTGTCAGCAGCAGGTGTCATACATGACATCACCAAGCGACCACGAGTATCTTCAGGGTTCGCATATTGGGTCACGGCACATTGACGGCAAGAACCGACAGAACCTAAGGATGGATGCCAACAAAAGTACGGAATGTCGATCCCAAGGCTCAAACATGCTTGCAGCAAGTTTTCCGAGCCATTGACTTCGTACGATTTTCCATCGACATGAATTGTAGCCATAGTCGAATTCCTTAAGCTTGTTCTACGTTGCTAGCTTGAGTAGCAGGACGGCTATTTGCCACTTTTGCTTCAAACTCGCTACGGAAATATTTGAGTGCGCCCATTAATGGCTCCATCGCACCTGGTGCGTGAGCACAGAAGGTCTTACCAATCCACAATTTTTTGGTGAGTTCTTGAAGATGTTGAATGTCTTCTTCTTTCCCCTCGCCATTTTCAATTGCTTTGAGTGCTTTTACAGCCCATGGTAAGCCATCACGACATGGGGTACAGAAACCACATGATTCGCGCGCAAAGAATTCTTCTAAGTTACGGGTTGCAGAAACCATACATTGGGTTTCATCGACCACCATCAGCAAACACGTACCTAAACGTGAACCTGCTTTCATGATGCTCTCTGCATCCATTGGCAAGTCAATGTGTTCTGCCGCCAAGAAGTCAGTAGATGCACCACCTGGTAACCATGCTTTTAGCTTCAAGCCATCACGCATGCCACCCGCATAGTCTTCAATCACTTCACGTGCAGTCGTACCAAATGGAAGTTCCCATAGACCAGGGAATTTCACCTTACCTGACGCACCGTAAATTTTTGTGCCAGGATCTTTCGATTTGCCTGCAGATAAACCGATATACCACTCTGCACCACGTAACATGATTGCAGGTAAGTTGTTATAGGTTTCTACGTTGTTGACAATCGTTGGACGACCCCATGCCCCTGCAACTTGCGGGAATGGTGGTTTAGTACGTGGGTTAGCACGACGGCCTTCAAGCGAGTTAATCAATGCAGTTTCTTCACCACAGATATAACGACCTGCGCCTGTGTGCACGTATAGCTCAAAGCCCCAACCTGTACCTAAAATGTTTTCGCCCAAATAACCTTTGGCACGAATTTGCTCAATCGCTTCATTTAAGTACTGTGCAGCTTCGATGTATTCGCCACGAATAAAGATATAACCGTGTGTAGCTTCAAGCGTATAAGCTGCAATCAACATACCTTCAATCAGTTGATGAGGAAGTTTTTCCATCAACAAACGGTCTTTGAAAGTACCCGGCTCCATCTCATCAGCATTACAAATCAGGTAACGTGGACCTGAATTGTCGTTTGGCGCCATCAGTGACCATTTGATCCCTGCTGGGAAGCCTGCACCACCACGACCTTTTACTGTCGCAGCTTTAATGACTTCAAGCACATCTTTAGGCGGCATAGAAATCGCTTTCTTAAAGCCTGCATAACCTTCTAGCGCTTCGTAATCATCTGCATTACGCACGTGCTCTTGCTTGCTTAAACGCCAAGTTAATGGATGCGTTTCTGGGTTACCGTCACCATAAATTGGTCTTGGTTCGGTATTCATACATACTTCTCCAATAACTGTTGCACCGATGTCACCTCAACTAAACCGTGAGTATCTTCATCAATCATCAAGGTAGGTCCCTTGTCGCAATTTCCTAAACAGCAAATTGGCAATAACGTGAAACGACCATCTGCAGTCGTTTGACCAAACTGAATGCCTAATTCACGTTGGAATGCTTCTGCCAGTGTTTCTGCACCCATCAAGAAGCATGCAATCGAGTCACACAATAAAATCACGTGGCGACCTACAGGCTGGCGATAAATACGGTTATAGAAAGTTGCAACACCTTCTAAATCAGCAACGCTGATGGTGAGAAGCTGTGCAATTGCATTTAACTGCGCGTCATCTACCCAGCCATTACGGCGCTGTACACACTTCAAGGCATCTAAAGATGCTGCACGTGGGTACGGATAATGACCAATGTGATGTTCAATTTCATGGATTTCTTCCGCAGTTAAAATCCCTTCAACATTCACACGTGGCTTTTTATCAGTCAAAATCATCATAATGCGTTTACCCCTTAGCGATCCACGTCTGCCATTACGACGTCAATGGTCGCTAAATAAATGATTAAGTCAGATACCAGACTGCCGTTAATCACAGAAGGCATTTGCTGTAAATGCGTGAAAGTTGGTGTACGAATACGGGTACGGTAACTCATCGTCGACTTATCTGAAGTCAAGTAATAGTTAGATGCACCTTTCACCACTTCTGCCATTACAGATGCTTCACCAGCAGGCATTACAGGACCCCAAGACACGCTTAAGAAGTGCGTAATCAAGGTTTCAATATCTTGTAATGTCTTGTCTTTTGGTGGTGGAACAGCCAATGGATGGTCTGCTTTATATGGACCAGATGGCATGTTATCTAGACATTGTTTGATGATTTTCAATGACTCTTCGATTTCACGGAAGTGAACCAGTACACGTGCGTAAGCATCGCCTTCGTACTCTACAGGTACTTCGAAGTCATAGTTTTCATAACCACTGTATGGACGGTATTTACGCACGTCAAAGTCGATACCTGTTGCACGTAAACCAGTACCTGTCACACCCCAAGCCAAGGCAGATTTCGCATCATACTGCGCTACGCCTTGCGTACGACCCATGAATACCGAGTTGCGTAATGCCGCAGTGTAGTATTCGTTCATACGTTTTGGCATCCACTCTAAGATTTCACGAATCAGGTGTTGCCAGTTGTTTGGTAAGTCGTGTGCGGTACCACCGATACGGAACCATGCTGGGTGCATACGGTAACCCGTAATGGCTTCAATCGCATCGTAGATTTTTTGACGGTCTGCGAACATATAGAATACAGGGGTCATACCACCCGCATCCTGAATTGCAGTACCAATGAACAATAAGTGGTTATTGATACGGAACAATTCAGACATCATGACACGAATACATTGTGCGCGGTCTGGCACAGTAATGCCTGCCAATTGTTCCACACCCATCACATACGGCATGTTTTGAGCACAACCACCCAAATAGTCCACACGGTCAGTATACGGAATGAATGAATGCCAAGTTTGACGTTCAGCCATCTTTTCCACACCACGGTGGTGATAGCCGATATCTGGCACACAGTCTTTCACTTCTTCACCATCCAACTGCAAAATTACACGGAACGCACCGTGCGCAGATGGGTGGTTAGGACCCAAGTTCAGGAACATGAAGTCTTCGTCTTTATTACCCCGCTTTAAGCCCCAATCTTCAGGCACAAAGCGAAGGTGTTCTTGCTCGAAGTCTTGTTTGGCTTGGTTCTGCATATACGGTGTATATTCCGTTGCACGTGCAGAATACTCTTTGCGTAAAGGATGACCTTCCCAATATGTTGGCAACAAGATACGACGAAGCATTGGATGCCCTTCGAAGTTGATACCAAACATATCGTAAGCTTCACGCTCGTACCAGTTGGCATTTGGCCAAATGTTGGTTGCTGTTGGAATGTTGAGATCACTCTCATTCAAGGCAACTTTAATACGAATGTCCGTGTTACGCTCAAGCGATAACAAGTGATAGAACACAGTAAAGTCAGACGCAGGTAGACCATCGCGGTGAGTACGCAAACGCTCATCTACCGCAGACAAGTCGAACAACATCACGTATGGACGTGACACTGTACGCAAGAACATTAAAACTTCTTGTACACGTGCGCGCTCAACCCAGACTGTTGGAAAATCTTCAAAAGTCGTTTGCACGTAGAAGTTCTCACCAAATTTGGTTTTGAGCTCTTCTACAATTGCAAATGCTGGGCGTGAATCAACTGCAGTTGATTCTGGCATAGCAATGTCAGTTTCAGCCATTGGCTTGGCTTCCTATTTAATACAAATTCAGTCAACCTAAACGACAACTACACCCGTCGGGTGCATCAATATTTGTACGTTTAAATTATTTAATTTCATCCATAGAGCGTAAGTTTTTCACCGCAATACGCTGCGCATTCTTACGGTCACGTTCTGGCATCATCTTCGGCTTATACACTGGCTTAAGATCATCACCAATCACCGCTGACAACGGACGACGCTCTAATTGAATTTGGTCTTGTAATAACATCAATGCTTGGATTAATGCTTCAGGACGCGGTGGGCAACCTGGAATGTACACATCCACAGGAATGATTTTATCCACACCTTGCACAACTGAATAAATGTCGTACATACCACCTGAGTTTGCACAGGCGCCCATTGATATGACCCATTTAGGCTCAAGCATTTGCTCGTACAAACGCTGAATTACAGGTGCCATTTTCACAAAACACGTACCTGCAACAATCATTAAGTCTGCCTGACGCGGTGAAGCACGAATAACCTCTGCACCAAAACGTGACAAGTCATGCACACCTGTTAAGGTGGTTGCATACTCAACGTAGCAGCACGATGTGCCAAAGTTAAACGGCCAAACTGAGTTCTTACGTCCCCAGTTTACTGCTGTATGTGCCAGGTCCTCTAAACGAGTCATGAACACATTTTTATTCACTTCTTCTTCAAGCGGATCGGTTACGATTTGACGCTCTTGAAGTGGATATTGATCAGCATCGGGATTCGCACGGGTTAAGGTATATTTCATCCCGAGTTACTCCTTGTCAGATGAGGTAGTCGCAGATTTTTTTACACGACCAGAGGATTGAGCTGGAATTTGACCGGTAGGGTCCGTTACCAATTCTTCAATTGAGTTAAAGCGTGTGATTTCTGCAAGATCCATATTTGGCGAACCAATTTTAGGTTTAATCCCTGCTGCTTTACGCTTATCAGATGGAGCCCAGTTCAGCGCACCAGTTGATAATTCATAAATTAAGCCAACGAGTAAAACTAAAATAAATACAGCAGCCGTTGCAAAGCCCACCCAACCTACTTCACGAACAGAAGCTGCCCATGCGTATAGATAAAGTGCTTCTAAGTCGAAAACAACGAAGAAAATTGCAACCAAATAGAACTTTGCAGATAAGCGGATACGTGCTCCACCAGCACCTACAACACCCGACTCAAACTGCTCTTGCTTCGCACGCCCCCATGATTTACCCCCAAGGAGTAAAGGAACAGTCAGCATAAAGACGCATAAAAATGTAACGCCGATCACGAAGGCAATAATTGCCCATTCGTATGGAGTAATGGCACTCATGCGGGGATAACTCCTGGCAGGCCTATTTATTAACAAAGAATGTATGTATTGGCCTTCAAATACACCAAACACAAAATTAATCACGCCAATTGTACCTGATTTATGATTTCACTTGCTAGTTCATAAGTCTTAGTCTTTCGGATGATTTTTTATTCAAATACTTGATATTTTAGAATTCCACTACTCCGCAGGGCTCTTAATCGCTTTAATAAATAGATAAATCAGTTGTGATTATTTTTTCCATAACACCAATTAAGCGCTTCGTTGCAAAGTTTTTAAATTTATAGAGAGATCATCGCAACTTCAGGTTTCAGCTTAGTTTAAGCCACACAAAAGTTTGTGTATTTTTTGCAACTTAAGCCCTGAGTTTCTTTAATTTTTCGTCCAGAGTGTGCTATTCCTAGTATGCATTAAAATTTGAATAATAAGGAGTAAACACATGAGCTTAGACTATACCCACAAACCAAATTACTTTATGTTTGCGCAATTATTTATTCGTCATTTGCAAAATTATTTTGAAAAGCATCCTGATGCACAAAATGCAATTTTTGACCTGCGTGATATTTACGAATTATTTCGCCAAGACAAAGCATCTGCCACCATTAATTTAGACGGCATTATGAATATTGCAGATGAATACCGCCTTGAAACCTTACAGGGCGATCAAAAATTAATTAGTCGTTATGCGATTGATCCACAAAACAATTCTTTGTTGGTAGATTTTAACCGTGAGGCTTTAGACAGCTTAAAACAAGGCAAAGCAATTTTGGCACCCGATGCAACCCTGCAAGAATAAAGCCGTATAGAATCTGCATTAAAGTGTGTTTTAAACAGCTAACACTTTCATAAAGCAAAAAAAAGCGAGCATCTGCTCGCTTTTGAGTATCGGGAGCCATAAGCCCCTTATCTCAAATAATTCAGCTTTTACGTGACAATAAAAACTCTGAAATCTGCTGTAACTCTAAGACGTTGTCGTTTTTAAAATATGTTAATGCAGCAAAGGCTTGATCGTGCAATTCTTGTGCATAAGCTTGTGCTTTTTCCAAGCCCATGAGTGCAGGATAGGTCGATTTTTCAACTTCTTGATCTTTCCCTGCAGTTTTACCCAATACTTCAGTATCCGAAATAATATCTAAAATATCGTCTTGCACCTGAAAGGCTAAACCAATCGCCTGCGCATATTCACGTAATTGCGGAATCGCTTTATCACGTCCATCAAACACTGTCACAGCGGCCATCATCACGGCTGCAGAAATTAACGCACCTGTTTTATTACGGTGGATATTTTCCAAAGTCGCCTGATCCACCTGTTTACCTTCAGACTGCAAGTCTAAAACCTGTCCACACACCATTTTTGAAGAAGCAGTGGCTAAAATTTGCATCTGTTTGAGCACAATGCCTTGATCTACCGCAGCAGACTGATCAAACAATCGGCTGCCTAAGATTTCAAATGCCATCGACTGTAAAATATCACCTGCCAACAGTGCTGTATCTTCACCATACGCCGCATGGCACGTCGGTTGCCCACGACGCAATAAATCATTATCCATACATGGCAGATCATCATGAGCCAATGAGTAGCAATGAATGAGTTCAATCGCAACCGCAGCACGGCGTACCGCAGCAGAGTTTTGATTCGGTCTTAATGCTGCAGTGGCATAACACAAGGCAGGACGAACACGTTTTCCACCCAACATGACTGCATGATGCACAGCAGATTTTAACGGTTCTGGCAATGCAAAAGCCTCTAAAGCGGTAAGCAAGTCTGGCTGAATACGTTGTTGGGCTGCGGTTAATGCATGCGCCTGTAAATCGTGAAGAGATGACACATTCGCCTCGAGTTGTTGGTTCATGTCTAATAAGCAGTAAGCTACCTGTGTAGCTGCATTGTACCTATAATTCAAAGTTTTTTAAGCCTTAACTGAACTGATATAACATTCCAGCCATAAAAAAGCCCCTATTGAAATAGAGGCTATATATCGCTAGCTATTATTTGTTCAAAGCAAAACTTATTCTAATGTTTCCGCAGGTACACGCACCCAACCTTCCATTAATACACGCGCACTACGGCTCATCACGGCTTTTTTCACTTGCCATTGTCCATTTTCCTGTACGGCTTGCGCACCCACACGAAGCGTACCTGATGGATGTCCAAAACGTACAGCTTCACGTTCGCCCCCGCCTGCAGCCAAGTTAACCAAAGTTCCTGGAATAGCTGCAGCTGTACCAATTGCGACAGCTGCAGTGCCCATCATGGCATGGTGTAATTTACCCATCGACAATGCACGGACTAACAAATCAGTGTCTTCAGCCTGAATCTGTTTGCCACTTGAAGATACATAACTTTTTGGCGCAGAAACAAAGGCAATTTTTGGCGTATGTTGACGTTTTTCAGCTTCAGCAATTTCCTGAATCAGCCCCATTTGTTTAGCCCCATAAGCGCGAATGGTTTCAAAACGTGCCAAAGCTTGTGCATCACCATTGATTGCATCTTGCAGTTCTGTGCCTGTATAACCAATTTCTTCTGCATTGAGGAAAATTGTTGGGATACCCGCATTAATAAAAGTCGCTTGAAATGTTCCAATATCTGGCACATGCAAAGTATCCACGACATTTCCAGTGGGGAACATTGCCCCACCTTCTTCTCCATCATCGGCAGGGTCTAAAAATTCAATTTGTACTTCTGCGGCAGGAAAAGTCACGCCATCCAACTCAAAATCACCCGTTTCTTGCACCTGACCATTTATCATTGGCACATGCGCGATTATGGTTTTTTCAATATTTTTTTGCCAAATGCGTACGGTACAAATGCCGTTTTCTGGAATTTTACTGGCATCAACCAAGCCGTTGCTGATTGCAAACGCCCCGACTGCAGCTGTTAAGTTACCGCAGTTACCACTCCAATCTACAAATGGCTGATCAATCGAAACTTGTCCAAATAAATAATCGACATCGTGATCGAGTTGAATACTTTTGGCTAAAATCACGGTTTTACTAGTACTCGAGCTCGCACCACCCATTCCATCAATTTGCTTGGCGTAGGGATCTGGACTGCCAATCACACGCAATAAAATTTGATCTCGAACTTTCCCTGGCTGCTGCGCTGCTGCAGGTAAATCATCAACTTTAAAAAATACGCCTTTACTGGTACCGCCACGCATATATGTTGCTGGAATTTTAACTTGTGGTGCAAAACGCATGAATTTTATTCCCTTGTTTTTGATTGTTATGGCCATTTAAAAAGACCCTTTTGCATCATAACGGTTTTTATTCAAAAGGTATCGCGGCCTTGACTTAAGTATAAAAAAACAACATTTGGTGAATTTCAACCTAACCAGTCATCTTGATTTATATAGTAAAAATAAAATTAATATATTGATTCACTTATTTTTTATACGAATAGAAACGATAAAGTATTTTAATATTTATCATAAATTTATTTCATTATTGTCTAGCTACTAGGCTAATGAAATTTGATCTATTACAATCTTGTCACTTTTTCCTTGTCGGGCTGAATACTTTGAACAACGAGTCTTCACAACTTCAGCGTGGCTTAAAGAACCGCCATATTCAATTGATTGCCATGGGTGGCGCAATTGGTACAGGCTTATTCTTAGGTTCCGCGCAGGTCATCCAATCTGCTGGCCCCTCTATTATTTTGGGTTATGCCATTGGTGGTCTTATTGCATTTTTAATTATGCGCCAATTGGGGGAAATGATTGTTCATGAGCCCGTTGCAGGATCATTCAGTCACTTTGCCTATAAATATGCAGGTAAATTCCCCGGCTTTTTAGCAGGTTGGAATTACTGGATTTTGTATATTTTGGTGGCAATGGCAGAACTCACCGCAGTTGCCAAATATATTAACTATTGGTGGCCGCATATTCCTGCTTGGACTTCGGCACTGTTCTTTTTCATTGTAATTACCATTATTAACTTGGGCAATGTAAAGTTCTACGGTGAATCAGAGTTCTGGCTAGCAATCATTAAAGTCGCAGCTGTGGTTTCGATGATTGTCTTTGGTTTGTATCTCTTACTTTCTGCAGATGCCAATTCAACCGCATCATTCAGCAACCTTTGGACGCATGGTGGCTTCTTCCCGAATGGCTTTGAAGGTCTGTTCTTTATGTTGGCATTCCTCATGTTTGCCTTTGGCGGCATTGAGTTAATTGGTATGGCAGCCGCAGAAGCGCAAGATCCTGAAAAAACCATTCCTAAAGCCATTAACCAAGTGGTGTTCCGTATTCTGGTTTTCTATATCGGTTCACTCACCATTCTATTATCTTTAGTGCCTTGGAATCAGTTAGATTTAGGCGGGTTAGATAAAAGTCCATTCGTGATGATCTTTAGTCAAATGGGCATTGAATGGGCAGCACACTTACTGAATTTCGTGATTTTGACTGCGGCACTTTCTGTATATAACAGTGGGATGTATGCCAACAGCCGTATGCTGTTTGGTTTAGCCAAACAAGGCAACGCACCAAAGATTTTCCTGAAAGTGAATAAACAAGGTGTGCCAATTCCAGCAGTATTATTCTCTGCAGTATTAATTTTCGGCTGTGTATTATTGAACTACTTTGTTCCTGAAGAAGCTTTAAGCCACCTCATGTATATTGTCGTGGGTGCATTGGTTTTAAACTGGGCGATGATCAGTTTGACTCACCTCAAATTTACTAGCACACTGAAAAAATTAGCGATTCCAACCAAGTTCCCTGCGCTATGGTCACCATTGAGCAACTATTTGGTTTTAGCGTTTATTGCAGTGGTACTTTATATTATGTGGACTCAAGGCTTTAAAGAATCAGTCATTATGATTCCTGTGTGGGTGGTCTTGATGTACATTTTATTTAAAGTGCTTAATGCGAAAAAACCTTAATTTGTACAGCATATATTTCTAAAAACTAAAAAGTTATTGCTTCGGCAGTAACTTTTTTGCTTTTAAGTGCAACATCCTCTTTCGCCCCCTAAATAAAGCATTGCATGTAAAATAATTTAAATTCCAACCTATTCTTTTCAGTTGATATTTCAACTTTTCTGTCGCAAAAGCTACATCATTTACATTCCAAATGATAAAAAGACTCTACATGAGAAGAATTCTTAGTTATCATTTGAGCACAAAATTTGTCGTGTGAATGAACTATGAATGCGTACGCTGCTCAACCTGCCAAAGTCTTGACGATTCAACAGCTCAGTAAAAAGTTTGGCTCGCGTTTTGCAGTGCAACAAGCAACATGGTCGGCAATGAGTGGACAAATTGTATGTTTATTAGGTCATTCAGGCTGTGGCAAAACCACGATGCTGCGTCTGATTGCAGGTTTGGAAACACCTAGCAGCGGCACAATTCAACTAGAACAGAATACCTTGTGGAGTGAACATGCGCAGATTCCTGCAGAAGCTCGCCATATTGGTTTAGTCTTTCAAGATTACGCACTTTTTCCGCATTTAAGTGTGTTAGACAATGTTATCTTTGGCTTAAAGAAATTTCCCAAAGCGCAGCGGGAAACTATTGCCAAACAGGCTTTAGCCCATGTTTCCATGCTGCACCACAAAGACAGCTATCCATATACACTTTCAGGCGGTGAACAACAACGCGTTGCCCTAGCGCGCGCCTTAGCACCAGAACCACAAGTCTTGTTAATGGATGAACCTTTTTCAAATTTGGATCATCGTCTGCGTGATCAAATTCGTCAAAACACCATTCAACTGCTCAAACAAACTGAAACGACTACGGTTATCGTGACACATGACCCAGAAGAAGCACTGCAAATTGCCGATCAAATTATTTTGATGCACCAAGGGCAAATTATTCAAATTGGTTCACCGAAACAACTTTATTTACAGCCGAAAACGTTGTTTGCTGCACGTTATTTTTCTTCGTTGAATGAAATTCCAACGCGCATCAAGCAGCAAGAAATTCACACTGTATTTGGCAAGATTGATTTACCAGAACATGTAAACGCTCAAGACTCAATCGTTTGCTGCTTCCGTCCGCATCAATTGCGCCTCAGCCAAACACCAAGTGAAAATGCATTACCAGCAAGCATTGTGTCATCCAGTTTTATGGGTCATGCACAACAACTGCATCTAAAACTACGCGATCATGATCTCACGCTTTTAGCACAAGTGAACCACCTTCAAGATATTCAACCTACTGACCAGGTCTATGTTTCTGTCGATTTAAACAGCTGTTATTACTTGGCTTCTGATGAGCAATCAGCCACCACACCACCTTCCACTCAGGCCGCGATTCAGGTTTAGATTTCAATTTAAATTTTTTAATTAGGAATATTGTATGAAACCATTGTCGAAACTATCATTAATTGTTACAGGTTTACTTGCATTTGGTGCAAGTGTCGCACAAGCAGCGGAAGTCAATTTATACACCACACGTGAACCTGTGCTCATTCAAACTTTATTGACTGAATTTACCCAAAAAACTGGGGTAAAAGTAAATACGGTTTTTATTAAAGATGGTTTATTAGAACGTGTGAAAGCAGAAGGCCGTCGCTCGCCTGCCGACGTGATGTTGACTGTAGATTTTGGGAACTTGGTTGATTTGGTTGAAAGTGGTCTAACTCAGCGCGTGAGTTCTAAAACCTTAAATAGTGCAATTCCTGCCAATTTACGTGCTGCCAATGGTCATTGGTATGCCTTGTCGATGCGTGCACGTGCCGTCTATGCCTCTAAAGACCGTACACCGCTTAATGCGATTACTTATGAAGATTTAGCCAATCCAAAATGGAAAAATAAAATCTGTATTCGCTCAGGCAACCATCCATATAACACCGGTTTGATTGCGGCTTATATTGCCCATCATGGTGAAAAACAAGCCGAAACTTGGTTGCGTGGTGTGAAAGCCAATTTAGCTCGCCCAGCCAGCGGTGGTGACCGTGATGTGGCACGTGATATTTTAGGTAAAATTTGTGATATTGGCGTTGCCAACACCTATTATGTCGGCACGATGCGTACAGGTGATGCAGAACAAAAGCGCTGGGGCAATGCGATTAATGTTGTGTTACCACGTTTTAAAAATGGTGGAACGCATGTAAACGTATCGGGTGCAGTGGTTTCTAAACATGCACCAAACCGTAAAGAAGCTGTACAACTGCTCGAGTTTTTAGCTTCAGATCATGCGCAAGCCATCTACGCACAAAACGGCTTTGAATACCCTGTCAAACCTGGGGTGAAAATTGACCCGATTATCGCTAGTTTTGGCAAACTGAATATTGATTCAATTCGTTTAAGCGATATTGCACGTCACCGTAAAGCTGCAAACTTATTGGTCGATAAAGTCCAATTTAACCGCTAAAATTTTCTGCTTTTGTCTTACAGTGCAGCGCTTTGCACTGTAAGATGCTCAGCTGATCCCTCCCCCTTATTTAGTACCTCTATTGCAATGCTTAAAAATAAATTTAATTTTTTATTTTCGCTCAGTGGGTTATTGACGCTACTCGCCTGTTTACCTGTGCTCGCTTTAATTTGGACAGCATTACAAGGTGATAGCGAAATTTGGGGGCATCTGCTGCGTTATGTAATTCCACACACGTTGGCAGAAACAGGGTTTTTATTGTTGGGTGTGGGTATTCTCACCATCCTGATTGGTACAGGCAGCGCATGGATTGTAACAGCGTATCAATTCCGAGGTCGTGCATTTTTAGATTGGGCCTTACTGCTGCCTTTAGCTGTACCAACTTATATTATTGCGTATAGTTATATCGACATTTTGCATCCTATTGGTCCTGTGCAAAGCATTCTGCGTGATTGGTTTAATTTAGAATTACAACAGTTTTGGTTTCCCAATATTCGTAGCGTTTGGGGCGGCATTTTCTTGCTTAGCTTTGTGCTGTATCCGTATGTGTATTTAAGTACCCGTGCAATGTTTCTGATGCAATCGGCCAGTTTAATTGAGGTCGCACGTACATTAGGATTAAAACCCGATCAAGTGTTTTTACGTGTTGCAATTCCACTGGCACGTCCTGCGATTGCTGTGGGTACCAGTCTGGTTTTAATGGAAACCATTAATGATATCGGTGCAACAGAATTTTTAGGCATTAAAACCTTAACTTTGTCGATTTATTCAACCTGGACCAATCAGTCCGATTTAGCCAGTGCCGCACAAATTGCCATTTTCATGTTGATGATTATTACCTTATTGGTGTTAGTAGAGCGTTTAGGTCGGCGTAAACAGCGCTATATGAACTCGGCTCAACGCAGCCGTTTAATGCCTGCACAATCGGTCAAAGGGCTTAAAGCGCTTGTGTTACTAGGTTTGTGCTTAATTCCTGTTTGTATTGGCTTTTTAATTCCAACCAGTCATTTATTGGTCGAATCCTATAAACGTATTCAATATGCAGGGTTCTCAGATTATCTGATCCAAGCATCCATCAACACACTATCACTTGCTAGTATTGCCACCATCGTCACCATTTTGATTGGTTTCTTTATTGTCAGTGCAGCACGTTTTAGCAAACACACTTGGTTTAGCCGCATTTCGAGCTTAGGCTATGCCATTCCAGGAACGGTTTTGGCAATTGGTCTCATGCTGGCTTTGGGTAAAATTGATCATACTATTGCCGACTTTTTAGAATTTAAATTAGGGATACACACAGGTTTATTATTCCTCGGCACCAGTTTTACCCTTATTTATGCTTATGCTGTGCGTTTTTTAGCTATTTCGGTGGGCGGCATTGAGTCAGGCCATAACCGTATTCATGGTGTTTTTGATGATGCTGCACGTAATTTAGGACAAAACAGCTTTGCGATTTTATGGCGTGTGCACTTGCCATTATTGCGTCCTGCCATTATTTCTGCAGCTTTATTAATTTTTGTAGACTGCATGAAAGAGCTGCCAGCAACTTTATTGCTCCGTCCTTTAAATATGGAAACACTCGCTACCCAGCTATATGCAGAAGCGTCTAGGGGCACTTATGAAGATGGCGCAGTAGCAGCTTTACTAATTGTATTGGTCGGTCTGATTCCTGTTATTTTATTGGCAAAGCTTGGAAAAACCCCACGTTGATCTGTCCCATTGTTGCTAAATATGTAGAGCAACAATGGGTTTTAGAGTAAAAATAGTATTTTTTTTAATCAATCAAAAACACTCTAGCAATAGCGAATTTTTTAATTTTATTTCTTATTTATCAAATACTAATAGAAAAAAAACACCTCTTTATTAGAACAAATACTCTATTTGGTTTAATTTTTATACTGAATAGTTTTTTCTAGAGCATTTACTCTTATTTTAAATGTGATATTTTTGTCACATGGAGTAACAAATGGTCTCGGTGAATACAAGCCGAAATCATCCTAGATGAAAGCTTAAAGCATCAACAAAAACTGTCATAAAAGACTTTATAGCCCAAGGGAAATGTATAATGAAATTAAAAGCACTAAGCACAGCAATGATTTTAGCAACTGTACCAATGACGGGTGCATTTGCAGCAGCTTTAGATCGCTCAGGTCAATCTATCGCAGCGTTTTTACAACCAGGTAATTACTTTGAGGCTGGTATTTCTGTATTAGATCCATCTGTATCTGGTAAAGCTAATGCAGGCTATACTCCTAACCCTGCTATTCCTGCAGCATTAGCTGGTCTTGAGAATACCTCTCTATCAGACATGGGCGAAGATTATTACTTCCCAAGTGCAGCATTAAAGTTTCAAGTAGCTGATAATTTATCAGTGGGTCTTTTATATGATCAACCTTTTGGTGCTGATGCGGCCTATTCAGTTGGTGATGCTGGAGCAAACCCAGCATTAGCAGGTTTGGGTCTTCCAGCTGCATTATTTGCTGGACAAGGCTTATTCCATAACGGCCAAGAAGCAACTGAAGTAGAAGTTACAACCGAAAATTTAACATTCCTAGTAGGCTTCCAACCAACTGAAAACTGGAATCTATATGGTGGTGCGGTATATCAGACCATTAAAGGGAATGTTCAACTACGTGGTACCGCATACGGTTCTACTATTGCATTAGGCCAATATAATGCAGATATGAAAGAAGATTCTGCAGTAGGCTGGATTGCAGGTTTAGCTTACCAAATTCCTGAAATTGCATTAAAAGCATCATTAACTTATCGTTCTGAAATTGATCACGAAGCAGCAACCAACGAATATGGTACAAGCTTAATTTTAACTGGTTTAGTTCCTGGGCCAGGTGCAGTATATAACGAAAATACTTCTACCAAGATTACAACTCCACAATCTGTAAACCTTGATTTCCAAACTGGTGTAATGGCTGATACAGTAGCTTTTGCTAATGTGCGTTGGGTAAACTGGGAAGATTTCTCAATTCGTCCTGAACAGTTTGGCACAGTTTCAGAAGCTTTAGGTGCTGCCAACTTAACCCCAGATAATCCAAATGGCTTTGATTTAGTTGGTTATACAGATGATCAATGGTCAGCTACTGTAGGTGTAGGCCGTAAATTTAATGAAAAATGGGCAGGTAATGTCTCTGTAGGTTGGGATTCAGGTGCAGGCAACCCTGTTTCAACTTTAGGTCCAACTGAAGGTTACTGGAATGTTGGCCTAGGTCTGCAATTCTCACCTGCTGCAAACTACTTTATCGCTGGTGGTGTGAAGTACTTCTGGTTAGGTGATGTTAAAGCTCAACCTGCATCAATGTTTGGTACAGGAAACTCTGTAGCACAATTTGAAGATAACCATGCTTTAGGTTACGGCTTAAAAATGGGCTATCGCTTCTAAGCTCTGATTAAATAAAAACCACTTTCGAGTGGTTTTTATTTTTTAACTCTAATTTTATACACTTGCATATCATTTGCTTGTTTTACAAGCAATTAATCCTGCTCCAAATATTAATTTTTTAAAATTTATCTTTTATTTTTATTTTCTTATTTATCATTTAGTTAATATAAAAATATAGTATAAATACTCTAAGCAACCCTTTTATTTAACCGCCTTAGTTCATTTCTTCAACAGAGCTGAGTATTTACTCTTTTTAAAATTATGTTACTTTCCCAGCACATTTTTGTTACAGATGGCATCAGGGAACGACCATGAAGCTCAATAGAATTTATTCGGCTATTTTACTTAGCACTCTCCCACTTACACCTGCGCTAGCTGCTGGTTTAGACCGTTCTGGTCAATCTATTGCTGCATTTTTACAACCGGGTAATTATGCAGAAGCAGGTATTTCTATTTTAGATCCAAATGTATCTGGTCAAGACAAAGATAAACACCAAGCAGATGACATGGCAGGTGATTATTACTTTCCACACGCTGCATTAAAAGTTCAAGCAACTAACAAAGTGTCGATTGGTTTAATTTACGATCAACCTTTTGGCGCCGATGCTGAATATTTTGGGAACAATAATTTTGTTGAAAGTAGACCTGTACCATTTCAAGGCAGTACTTCTGTTGTGGTTGATACCCAAAATTTAAACCTGTTAGTGGGTTATCAACCTAATGAAAATTGGAATCTATATGCTGGTGCTGTATATCAGACAGTAGATGGTACTGTTATTTTACGTGGTACTGCATATTCAGCCTTTAATGGTTATGATTTTAAAACAGGTGAAGATGAGTCTGTGGGTTGGTTAGCGGGTGTTGCGTATCAAATCCCTGAAATCGCACTTAAAGCTTCTGTTACTTACCGATCTGAAATTGAGCATGAAATGACTGCTTATGAAAACTTTGGTGCAATAGGATTTACCCAAATCCCTACACTAGATGCAACTATGACGCAAATTAGTTCTACTACAGGTAAAACACAACTAACAACACCACAATCTGTCAATCTAGATTTCCAAACGGGAATTATGGCGAACACCGTTGCATTTGTAAACCTTCGCTGGGTGGACTGGTCAAATTTTAAAGTACAACCATACAAATTTGGCAAGCTTACTCAAATATTAGGCCAAGCTGGTTATGTACCCACCAAACCTAATGGATTTAACCTTATTGACTATAAAGATGACCAAATTTCTGCAACTGTTGGTGTAGGACGTAAGTTCAATGATCGTTGGGGTGGTAATGTATCTGTAGGCTGGGATTCTGGTGCCGGCAACCCTGTTACGACCTTAGGTCCAACTGAAGGCTACTGGAGTGTGGGTACAGGTGTTCGCTACTCACCTACCGAAAATTATTTCATTGGTGCAGGATTTAAATACTTCTGGTTAGGTGATGCTGATGCCGTCACAGGTGCACATACGGAAGCAGGCAAGTTTGAAAATAATTACGCTGTTGCATATGGATTAAATATTGGCTACCGCTTCTAAATCAATGCACTGTTAATATCGCATAAAAACAAAGGGCATCAAATGATGCCCTTTATTGTATTCAGCTTCAGATTAAGCAGGAATATCACGTAACGAAGCACCACGAATTGCTTCTTTTAATGCTGCATAACCATGAATTGCAGGGAATTGCGGAAATTCGGCAATCACATTATCAGGTGCATCAAATAAGAAACCTTTGTCCGCTTCACCTAGCATCGTTGTATCGTTATACGAATCACCTGCAGCAATTACACGGAAATTTAAACCGTGTAAGGCTTTAACTGCCTGGCGCTTTTGGTCGGGTTGACGCAATTTGTATGCTGTAATCATGCCATTTTCATCTGTTTCTAATTTGTGACAGAAAATGGTTGGCCAGCCCAATTGCTTCATCAACGGATGTGCAAACTCATAGAACGTGTCTGAAAGAATAATCAATTGGAAGTGTGTGCTCACCCACTCTACAAACTCTTTCGCGCCCGGGAATGGCCCCATGTCTGCAATCACTGCTTGAATATCATTTAAGCCCAAGCCATGCTGTTTTAGAATATTTAAACGCTGAGTCATCAACACATCGTAGTCTGGAATATCACGTGTAGTTGCTTCTAGTTCTTTAATTCCAGTTTTTTTAGCAAAGTTGATCCAAATTTCTGGAACTAACACACCTTCAAGATCAAGACATACGATTTCCATGAGTTCTCCCAAAATACCAATAAAAATTTTCACTATCATAGCCGAAGATTCGGTTTTTGCCTTGTTCTTTTTTAAATCTATTTAGTTCATAAGCATTTATTTTTTAGTGATAATAGAGTTTTGACAATTCTATTAAAATAAGCGCCTAATTCAGTAAGTTTAGCTTCTCCAAGCCGAATGCTAGGAACATATTATGACCACCATTCCAACTATAGATATCGTTGATGCACTCGCAACCGAATATGCTGACAAATCGCCTAGCGAAATTTTAAAACTTGCTTTGAACCAGCAGGGTGAAGTTGCAATTTCTTTTTCTGGTGCAGAGGATGTGGTACTGATTGATATGGCGTCTAATTTAGGTTTGCCATTTCGTGTATTTAGTTTAGATACAGGACGTTTGCATCCTGAAACCTATCAATTTTTAGAAACTGTACGCAAATATTATAATATTGAGATCGAAATTTGCTTTCCTGAAACCGAAGCAGTCCAACAATTAGTACAAGAAAAAGGTTTGTTTAGCTTTTTTGAAGATGGACATCAGGAATGTTGCGGAATTCGCAAAGTTCAACCTTTGCGCAAAAAACTGGCAACTTTAGATGGCTGGATTACAGGACAACGTAAAGACCAAAGCCCGGGTACACGCCAAGATATTCCCGTGGTACAAGCCGATGCAGGTTTTGCTGGTCCAAATAAACAACTAATTAAATACAATCCACTGGCAAACTGGTCAAGCAGTGACGTGTGGAACTACATTCGCATGATGGAAATCCCATACAATCGTTTGCATGAAAAAGGTTTTATTTCAATTGGCTGTGAACCTTGCACCCGCCCTGTGCTCCCAAACCAACATGAACGCGAAGGTCGTTGGTGGTGGGAAGAAGCAACGCACAAAGAATGTGGTCTGCATGCAGGAAATCTCAAATAATCTCCACCCTATTACCCTATTAAGGTCAATAAAAATCACCCACCTACTGTGATTTTTATTGACGGATGATGGCGCAAAAACCACTATATTTGTTTGATAAAAAAGATATACTGAAATTAAATCTTATATAACTCTAAAAAGCCCGTTCAGCAAAGAACAGGCGTAGAAATTGCAGTGAGGCAATCCACAATATGCGACCATTACACCCTATTGATTTTATTTTCCTGTCACTCGAAAAACGTCAACAGCCCATGCATGTGGGTGGATTATTCCTATTCCAAATTCCAGAACATGCGCCAGACACTTTTATTCAAGACTTGGTTGCCGATATTCGCAATTCAAAGTCAATGCCTATTGCACCATTTAACAATAAGCTCAATGGTCTATTTTGGGATGAAGATGAAGAGTTCGATCTCGATCATCACTTCCGTCATATCGCCTTGCCAAAGCCAGGCCGTATTCGTGAATTATTAACTTATATTTCACAAGAACACAGCTCGTTGATTGATCGCGCCAAACCTTTATGGACTTGCCATATTATTGAAGGTATTGAAGATAATCGTTTTGCGATGTTCTTTAAAATTCATCATGCCATGGTAGATGGTATTGCTGGCATGCGTTTGGTGGAAAAATCCCTTTCGCACGACGAAAATGCAAAAAGAATTGTACCACCTTGGTGTGTAGAAGGCCCACGTGCTAAACGTCTGAAAGAACCGAAAGTCAGCCGTTTAAAGAAAATTTTTGGTGGACTTAAAGGTCAGTTTGAAGCAACCCCTCGCGCAGTTTATGAAGTATCACAAACTGTTGCCAAAGATATGGGACGTAACCCTGATTATGTCTCCAGCTTCCAAGCACCAAGCACCATCTTAAACCAACGTGTGAGCGCCTCACGTCGTTTTGCCGCTCAATCTTTTGAGTTTGCACGTTTGCACCGTATTGCCAAAGCTTTGGGTGTAACTATTAATGATGTGGTGCTGGCAATTTGCTCAGGCGCATTACGTGAGTATTTACTCAGCCAATATGCCTTACCTAAAAAACCGCTCATTGCGATG
This sequence comes from Acinetobacter sp. PW68, assembly GCF_020982655.1. Taxonomy (NCBI): domain Bacteria; kingdom Pseudomonadati; phylum Pseudomonadota; class Gammaproteobacteria; order Moraxellales; family Moraxellaceae; genus Acinetobacter; species Acinetobacter sp. PW68. The sequence goes on from NZ_JAHZSX010000001.1 coordinate 2,022,572, forward strand.
GTACCTGCCTCTATTCGTGATGACGATTCTGAAGTATCCAATCGAATCACCATGATTTTAGCCAACTTAGGTACACACAAAGAAGATCCGCTTGAGCGTTTAAGAATTGTGCGCCGCAGTGTGCAAAATTCTAAGCAGCGTTTTAAGCGCATGAATCCTAATCAGATTATGAACTATAGTGCTTTTGTTTACGGCGCTGCAGGTTTAAATATTTTGTCAGGTATTATGCCAAAGCGTCAGGCCTTTAACTTGGTGATTTCTAATGTACCTGGTCCGCGTGAACCTTTGTATTGGAATGGTGCAAAACTAGATGCGCTTTATCCTGCTTCAATTGTGTTAGATGGGCAAGCTTTAAACATTACCATGACTAGCTATTTAGACAAATTGGAAGTTGGTTTAACCGCTTGTCGTCAAGCCTTACCCAAAATGCAAAACTTATTGCAGCACTTGGAAGATGAAATTCAGCGTTTTGAACAGATTATTGATGCACCTGAAGGGGTCAATAAAATCGTGGATTGATACGCCAATCCATCAAAACAATTAAGGGGCAATTGCTGCCCCTTATTTTTGAATAGTACGACACTGTTTTAATAATTGCTGACAAACTGCGCTAATCATTGCAGTGGTAATTTGAGTTTCTTTACCTTGCTCATCCACAATATAACCGTTATGTGTCACTTTACGATCTAACACTTTTAAACTCTTTTGAATTACGACTTCACTCATACCCATGACATACCTCATTTGCTAAACCGAAGGAGATATTCGGCTTTGGCTACGCTGTATCCTTAGTATTGAGAATTCGCTCAAAAAAGTAAAATTTCAGATGTAACAACTGTTTAGCGATATCCTGTTACAATTTCAACTCAGAATGATATCGTATTGCTCTTGCGTATATAAATTTTCCACCTGAAATTTAATTACACGGCTAATAAAGTGCTCTAAATCTGCCACTGCTGGCGCTTCTGCAGTTAACAAACGATCAATCACTGCTGGATGCGCAACGACAGTAAAGCCACGTTGTGATTCAAATGCACGTGCATATCTTAAAATTTCTCGAAAAATTTCGTAACACACTGTCTCTGCTGTTTTAACATATCCTCGCCCCTGACAAGTTGGACAGGCTTCACAAAGTAAATGTTCTAAAGATTCACGGGTACGTTTACGGGTCATCTCGACCAAGCCCAGTTCAGATACTTGGGTTATTTTGGTCTTGGCATGATCTCGTTCAAGCATACGCTCAAACTGACTCAAAACTTCATCCCGATGCTGCACTTCTTGCATATCAATGAAGTCAATAATGATAATACCGCCCAAATTACGCAAACGTAATTGGCGGGCAATGACCTGCGTGGCTTCCATATTGGTTTTAAATACAGTGTCTTCTAAAGTGCGACCACCGACATAAGAACCCGTATTTACATCAATAGTAGTCATGGCTTCGGTTTGATCAATCATCAAATAACCACCCGACTTTAATGCCACACGGGTTTGCAATGCTTTTTGAATATCTTCTTCGACATTGTATAAATCGAACAGTGGGCGTTCACCTGGGTAATGAATCAGGCGATTGTGCATACTGGGCACAAACTCATCCACAAATTCTTTTAACTTGGCGTGAATTTCACGTGAATCGACATAAATTTTAGCAGTGTTATCATTTGCCAAATCACGAATTACACGTTGCGGTAAGGGCAACTCTTCAAAAATCAAGGAAGGCACAGCAATGCTTTTTTGTTTACGCTGAATGTATTCCCACAATTTTGCCAAGTAACACATATCTTGCACTAAGGCCGCTTCATCGACGCCTTCGGCTGCTGTGCGAACAATCACTGAACCTGGCAGTTTATGCTCGGCCTGAATGGTTTCAATGATCCCGCGTAGACGCTCACGCTCTTCACTCGATTCAATACGTTGTGATACGCCAATATGACTACCATAGGGCATTAACACTAAATAACGCGAAGGAATGGAAAGATCAGTACTCAGTCGGGCTCCTTTAGTACCTAGCATATCCTTCATGACTTGTACCGTGAGAATTTGCCCTGGCTGCAACAACTCAAATACATTGGGTGTCGGCTGGCTACGTGGCCAAATCATGTCATTAATATGTAAAAAAGCAGTACGTGATAAACCAATATCGACAAAAGCAGCTTGCATACCTGGCAACACACGCACGACTTTGCCTTTATAAATATTGCCTACCAGACCACGCTTGGCAGTACGTTCAACGAATAATTCATTGACCGTGCCGTTTTGAATTAACGCCACCCGACACTCCATCGGTGTGACATTAATCAACAACTCGTCAGACATAATAAAACTCAAAACATTATAAAGATTTTTGTGCAGCAGTTAATTTAGTGCCTTAACTGTTTGTAATAACTGTACGGTTTCATAGAGTGGCAAGCCAACAACGTTGCTATAACTGCCCTCAATACGCGGAATATAACGTGCTGCAATGCCTTGAATTGCATAAGCACCCGCTTTTCCAATGGGCTCACCTGTTGCCCAGTAACTTTCCATATCATCTAGGCTAAGCGATTGAAATTCAACCTGTGTACGTACCACTATACTGGATTTTTTCTGTTTTGTACCCACACAAACGCCTGAAAAAACATCATGTTTTCGCCCAGAAAGTTGTGACCAAATGGCAAAGGCATGTGCTTTGGATTCCGGCTTTCCAAAAATCTGCCCATCTACGCCCAAACTGGTATCGGCAGCAATCACCATAGCATCAGGAAATAGCTGCAAAACGGCATCTGCTTTGGCACACGCCAAACGTTCAACATATGTGGCTACATCTTCGCCCGCTAAAATAGATTCATCAATATCTGGACTGTAAATTTCAAATTTAAGTCCGAGCTGTTGTAGGAGTTCCCGACGACGCGGTGAACTTGAAGCGAGAATTAAATGCGCCATTTTCGCAAGAAATAATACAGCACAGGCCAAAGTAAAATACTACTCAGCAAAGGTTGCCAATGACGCGCAAATGGGAATTGAATCCCACCCATGACTTGCAACACCCAAATCAAAGCGAGGTGTGCCAAAATTGCGATTACACTAATGACCCATAAATTCGCAAACGTCATAATACGGCGCTCACGAGTCAGGAAACGCGCCACAAAAGTAATCACCACAAAACTTAGGGCATTCATGCCCAAAGGTGCATCGAGGAGCAAGTCTGCAAACAAGCCTGTACCAAAGGCAAACCAAATACCACACCAAGTTGGTTGCCCAAGCACCCAAAACAAGGTCACCATCAACATAAACAATGGTCGCCAACCCGAGCCTGTATAAGACAGCGGATACACCATGAGTACAGATGCAGCAATTACAGAAAAAATAATCGGAAATAGTGGATCTTTATTCTTATTTTGTCCCAGTCGAGTTTGTCCAATTTTAGCGATTGGCATTTGGCTGCTCCTTCGCTAAAGATTCTGAGAAAAGCACCACTACATGATGACCACCCGCCAATTGTGCTGCAGGCATCACATCAATTTGTGCAAACTCACCAGAATTATGTCGGCTGATTTTGGTAATGCTGCCAACCAAATACCCTGCGGGAAAATGCTCGCCCAAGCCTGAGCTATAGACCTTTTCTCCAACTTGAATATTGGCACTGGTCGGCACATATTCCATTTTTAAACGTCCCAAATCGCCAGTACCTGACACAATCGCACGCATGCCTGTATGCTCTAAACGCACCGAAAGCGAATGTTCCTTATCAGAAAGCAACATGACACGGCTACTGTGTGGATACACAGCGATAATCTGCCCCATAATGCCTTTATCATCCAAAACGGTTTGCCCGACTTTGAGCTGATTTTGTGAACCACGGTTAATCACAATAATGTGACGCAAAGGATCGGCATCTGTGCCAATCACTTCGGCAATTTCCATGCGTCCATCAATAATTAGAGGAGTATCGAGTAAACCACGCAGGCGGGTATTTTCTGCAGAGAGTTCAGATAACTTTTGCAAACGGACTTGAGCCTGTAATAGCTCTGCCTGCATCGCCGTATTTTCACGACGCAATTGAGCCTCAGACTTGCTTTGTTGACTTAGCCATTCTCGCGACAATACAGGATAGCTTGCAAGGGCATAAATTGGATTATATGCCGCATACAAAACATCACGTGCGGGTTGAATTACATGAGGAACACGCCAGTTAAAAAACAGGATGACCAAGCAAGTAATTACCGCAATGATAAAAGAGCGAAAAGATGGCGGTTGTCTGGAAAACAGATTAGTTTGCACCGCCGAATCCTATGTATTAGCCAACAAATAACATATCGTGGTTTGGATTATCAAAGAATTCCAAGACCTTACCGCCACCACGGGTCACGCAAGTTAATGGTTCTTCAGCAACCACCACAGGTAAGCCTGTTTCTTGTGCCAAAAGCTTGTCTAGGTTACGCATTAACGCACCACCACCAGTCAGCACAATTCCACGCTCTGCAATATCTGAAGAAAGTTCAGGTGGAGTTTGCTCCAGTGCAGATTTTACTGCCGATACAATACTTTGTAATGGATCAGAAATAGCTTGGGTAATTTCATCAGAAGTTACCGTAATGGCACGTGGCACACCTTCTGCCAAATTACGACCACGCACTTCAATTTCCAGTGGTTTAGCACCTTCATCTGGCAAAGCCATACCGACTTCTTTCTTAATGGTTTCTGCTGTGGTTTCACCAATCACACAACCATGAGCCTTGCGTACATAGTTAATGATTTGCTCATCAAACACATCGCCACCAATACGCAATGAATCAGAATAAACACAACCTTGTAATGAAATGATCGCGATTTCTGTCGTGCCCCCACCAACATCTACCACCATTGAACCACAAGCTTGCTCGACTGGCATACCTGCACCAATTGCCGCAGCCATGGGTTCTTCAATTAAACGTACATCTCGCGCACCCGCATTAAACACGGCTTCACGAATCGCACGGCGCTCTACCAAAGTCGATTTGCATGGTACACACACCACTACACGCGGTGCAGGTGGGAATAAACGCTTTTCATGCACTTTGCCAATAAATTGGTTCAGCATGGTTTCAGTCACTTCAAAATCAGCGATGACTCCATCTTTCATTGGGCGAATTGCAGAAATATTTGCTGGGGTACGACCCAACATTTGTTTGGCATCAAGACCGACTGCGGCAACAATTTTTTGTGAACCGCTGTGACGAATAGCCACAACCGTCGGTTCATTTAATATAATGCCTCGTCCTGGCGCATAAATAAGTGTATTTGCTGTACCTAAATCAATGGCTAGGTCTGGCGAAAACAAGCCAATTAGTCGTTTTAGAATCACGGAGTCGTTCTCGATTAAACTTTATGTGGACGCAAGTTGGCAACTTTAACTAAATGTGGTGCGTTGAACAAGTCAATCGCTTATTATAACGCACGATATTTTGAAATTTTTTATTAATACTGATTTTAGGTGATGTTATGTCTACCTCGGATGCTCAGCATTCTGCAGATTTAAATGCACAAACAGTTTCAGCAATTGCCCATCTTGCTCGTCTTAAACTCAATGATACGCAATCTGCTGAGTATGCTCAAAGTCTAAATAAAATTTTAGGCATGATGGAAAGCTTAAAAGGCATAAATACCGATGACGTTGAGCCTTTAAAAAGTCCATTTGACCACCCGCAACCATTACGTGAAGACGTCGTAACCGAACAGAATCATCGTGAGCAATATCAAGCTGTTGCCCCTGCAGTTCAGGATGGCTTGTACCTTGTTCCACGTGTGATTGAATAATTTATTCGGCTGTTACATTTTGACTTCATAAAAAGGTAAAAGAATTTTTCTCATGACAGATTTACATCGCTTATCGATTCGTGAAATCTCTGAGGGTTTAGCGGCAGCCAAATTCTCCTCTCGCGAACTAACAGAACATTATTTAAAACGTATTGCCAAAATTGATCCGCAAGTACGCTCTTATGTCACCGTAACCAATGAGGTTGCACTTGCTCAGGCAGATGCAGCCGACGCGTTGCGTCAGGCAGGTCAAGCGACAGCTTTAACAGGTATTCCTGTTGCGCATAAAGATATTTTTTGTACTCAAGGCATTAAAACCTCTGCGGGTTCAAAAATGCTGGACAATTTTATCTCGCCTTATGACGCAACTGTGGTGGCACAAGGTAAAAATGCAGGTTTGGTCACTTTGGGTAAAGTGAACATGGACGAATTCGCAATGGGTTCAACCTCTGAAAGTTCGTTCTATGGCGCGACCAAAAACCCATGGGCACTTGACCATGTACCGGGTGGTTCGTCAGGTGGTTCTGCTGCTGTCGTGGCGGCTGACCTTGCACCATTTGCTACAGGTACAGATACAGGTGGTTCAATCCGTCAGCCTGCGTCTTTCTGTGGTTTGACTGGTCTCAAACCAACTTACGGACGTGTTTCACGTTACGGCATCATCGCTTATGCATCATCTTTAGATCAGGCAGGTCCAATGGCACGCTCTGCAGAAGACTGCGCATATTTAATGAATGTAATGGCAGGTCATGACGCCAAAGACTCAACCTCTATGGATAAAGCGGTTGAAGATTATGTGGCGAACCTGAATGCAACAACGCTCAAAGGCTTACGCATTGGTATTCCGAAACAATACTTCAATGTGGCTGGTTTAGATGCTGCGGTGAAAGCACGTGTTGAAGAATCACTAAAAAAATTAGAAGAATTGGGCGCAGTATTGGTTGAGATTGATCTCAACATGACTGAAGCCTATGTACCCACCTACTATCTGATTGCGCCTGCAGAAGCATCGTCTAACCTTTCTCGTTACGATGGTGTGCGTTATGGCTACCGTGCAGAAAATCCTCAAGATATTTTAGACCTTTACAAACGCTCACGTTCTGAAGGTTTTGGTGCAGAAGTGCAACGTCGTATCTTGATTGGTACTTATGCTCTTTCTGCGGGTTATTACGATGCTTACTATGTGAAAGCGCAAAAAGTACGTCGTTTAATTCAGCAAGACTTCTTAAAAGCCTTTGAACAGGTTGATGTGATTGCAGCACCAACTGCACCAACAACTGCCTACAAAATTGGCGCGTCTTTAGACCCTGTTGAAATGTATTTGGGTGATATTTACACCATCGCGGTGAACTTAGCGGGCTTACCTGCAATTAGTGCGCCTGTTGGTTTTGACCAAGATCACTTGCCTGTGGGTTTACAATTAATTGGCAATTATTGGTCTGAATCGCAACTGCTATCTGTGGTACATCAGTATCAACAAGCGACCGATTGGCATACTCAACGCGCTGCAATTGCTGAGGAGAACGCATAATGGCGAAGAATACTGCTAAACCAAAATCAAACCTGATTGATGGTTGGGAAGTCGTGATTGGTATTGAGATTCATACTCAGCTTGCAACCCATTCTAAAATTTTCTCAGGTTCATCAACCGAATTTGGTCAAGACCCAAATACGCAAGCCAGCCTTGTTGATTTAGCCATGCCGGGCGTTTTGCCAGTGCTGAATAAAGAAGTGGTGGATTTGGCAATCCGTTTTGGTTTGGGCATTGATGCTTACATCGACCAAGCTTCTGTGTTTGCGCGCAAAAACTACTTCTACCCAGACTCGCCTAAAGGCTACCAAATTAGCCAAATGGACAACCCGATTGTAGGCTTGGGTCATATCGACATTCAACTTGAAGATGGCACAACCAAACGCATTGGCGTAACTCGTGCGCACCTTGAGGAAGATGCGGGTAAATCAATCCATGACCAATTTGAAGGCATGTCAGGCATTGACTTAAACCGTGCAGGCACACCTTTATTGGAAATAGTATCTGAACCCGATATGCGCTCAGTTGAAGAAGCGGTTGCTTATATTAAAGCAATTCACACTTTGGTACGTTGGTTGGGCATTTCTGACGGCAACATGGCAGAAGGTTCATTCCGTGCGGACTGTAACGTGTCGCTACGTCGACCAGGTCAGCCATTCGGTACACGTTGTGAGCTTAAAAACTTGAACTCATTCCGTTTCATTGAACAAGCGATCAATGTTGAAATTGAACGTCAAATGGAAATTTTGGAATGGGATGGCACGATTGACCAAGAAACACGTCTGTTCGACCCTGTGAAGATGGAAACTCGTTCAATGCGTTCAAAGGAAGAAGCGAACGATTACCGCTACTTCCCTGATCCAGACTTGTTGCCTGTGATTATTCCTGATGCGCAAATTGAAGCCATTAAAGCAACTATGCCTGAGCTTCCTGCTGCACGTCGTGCACGTTTCGTGGCGGACTTTGGTGTAACTGATTACGATGCTCACGTGCTTACATTAACTCGTGAAATGTCAGAGTTTTATGAAGAAGTGGTGAAAGCTGCTGGCGGTGCTGCACAAGGTAAGATTGCGGCAAACTGGGTAATGGGTGAATTCTCAGGTGCTTTAAATAAAGCAGGCTTAGATTTGGCTGATTCTCCTGTATCTGCGGAAAAACTTGGCGGTATGATCGCGCGTATTGTGGACAACACAATTAACGGTAAGATTGCAAAGCAAGTATTCGGCTTTATGTGGGACGAAGGCAAATCTGCGGATGAAATTATTGCTGAAAAAGGCTTGAAACAGGAAACTGATACAGGCGCGATTGAAGCAATCATTAAAGAAGTTCTCGCTGCCAACGAAAAAATGGTTGAAGAGTATAAATCTGGTAAAGAGAAAGCCTTTAACGGTCTTGTTGGTCAAGTGATGAAAGCTGCGAAAGGCAAAGCTAACCCTGCGCAAGTAAATGAATTGATGAAGAAATTGATTGGTTGATCTGATCTTTCTTTAAATAAAAACCCGCTTTAGAGCGGGTTTTTATTTAAGCGAAATCCTAGGTTAAAAGCTATTCCTAATTCAAATGAAAGTAAAATCATGAGTGACATAACTATATTATTTGTCTTCAATAAATATTCTGTATAGGACAACGTGATTTTTTCAGAACTAGAGCCAGATATCGGGCAGGTGATAATCTGCGTAGATTCATTATATTTCAGCCACTTATGATGAGTTGCATTTCTTAATTTACTATCATATTCCCGACTAAAAATATTAAAGATACTTGTATTCTCCTCAAAACACTTCATCTTTGTTGCCTTATCAATAGTTAAGTACCTTTGATATGTTAATTTTTCACTTTGAAATTCATTATATTTTCTTTGATTTTCAATATTATTTAAAAAAGCTATCGTGTTTATATTTGAACCTAAAACCTCAAAAATTTCACCATATATCATTTTTGTACGCTTAAAATTATTTGACGAAACCTTCGAATTTTTAAATGTTTCAACCTCTAAACGTGCTTGCAAATTCATTTGCTTAAATTCTTGATAATTTGAAAAGAAAGTATCAAAAACCTCCATATAGTCATTAATTTTTTCTTCTAGTTTAGGCAATAATTCATCTTTGGCAAACCTGTGAAATTCTGTCTTATTTTTTTGTAAAATACTTCTAGAAAAATCTCCAAATATATCCATATCCCTCGTTAGCAGTTCACTACCAATAAACATCCCTATAAAACGAAATATTAACTCGGTTAACTCCTTCCCTTGAATGATTTTATCTCTTTGAAGTAAATTTCCTCTGGTATTAAATTTGTATGCCTTATATAAATCTTTCCAAATTTCTTCAATGTTTGAAACTCCCATTACTCCATCTATCTTTTCCGGATTATAATTTTCCCCAAAAGCTTCTTTAAGAATTTCCTGCATTTGATACAAAAATGATGAATATAATTCTTTATTCCTAACCTCATCTGGTACTGTGAAATCTGTACTGAGATTAACTACTAAAGATTTTTCTTCATCCACATCTTCACTTTCAACATAAATTAGATTTTCTAACTCATTGAATGAAATATTCACCTGTGGTGGATTATCTAATAACAAAACTAATTTAGAATTAGCCTCACAATGTGGACATGTAAAGTGTAACTCCTGCTTCAATCCATGAGAAATTTGTGTTCTAGTAATTATAAACCCATCACAAGTTAAGCATTCAAAATATAATCTTGAAATCATATTGCCCTGATATTTATAAATAATTTTTTCATACAATTACTATATAATATTCATTACCTCTAGTAAATTAAAACAACATGAACATCAAAAAAGTAACCTCAATCACCAAACTCGAAGACTTAGGGCGCGTCCAGCTGTCAAAGTCCTTCTTTATGCGTGACTTTCTCTATAGCGAAATCGCCAATTGGTACGGTGTGCCGAACTTCCCCGACCATCCTGAAAAAACCATCTACACAGGCACACAACTGTGCGAACAATTGCTTGAACCATTACAAGAAAAATTTGGACGAATTGCGATTCGCTCGGCGTATCGCTCACCAAGCGTAAACCAACTTGGTAATGAAAAAGGACATAACTGCGCCAGTAACGAGAAAAACTTTGCCAGTCACATTTGGGACTACCCCGATGCAAAAGGTTATGGGGCAACGGCGTGTATTGTCATTCCATCATTTTTAGAGCTATATGAAAAAGATCAAGCCAATTGGCAACAACTCGCCTATTGGATTCATAACCACTTGAACTATAGTTATATGCAGTTTTTCCCAAAACTGTGCGCTTTTAATATTGGTTGGCATGAACAGCCAACACGGGAAATTTATAGTTATATCCAACCCAAAGGCTATTTATTACGTGGGGAAGCAGTGAATCAAGAATTTGAGCAGTTTTATCCTGATCTTATTTAGTTTTCTCTTTTAAATTACCCTCCCCCTTGCGCAGCAGTACTACTCATCCCAGTGGGAGAAGGAGCTTCCATTACCAATTAAATGCCATCAAAAATTTAATATTAGATATTGAAAAGGTCTTTAAAACAAGCACTAGTGATAAACTGCACTGTGGTGCAAGGGAGAGATGAATATTTAAATTTTAAAATGAAGAGCAGATCAGAAATTATGCGCTCCTCATTTCATGCCTCTTAACATATTCTTAGCCCCTGCATGATTATAATTATTGGCTAAATTCTGCAAAATACGTTTTGCCTGCGCATCTGAATTTGGGAAACGACTCCGATAATTCGAAACTCCCGTTAAACAACGTGCCACCAACATGCCAGATTCTGTATAAACACGTGTACCTTCTGCGCCTTGCAACTTGCCATAGTTATAAGCACGTTGCGCATTATTACAGGCATTAATTTGATTAAGCCCACTGTTTAAATCGCGACGTGCCGCAACATATAAACGTGTCTGTTGCTGTTGCGGTGTTTCAACCACACGTGGTGGAGCTGTTTTTACTGATGCAGCCACTGGCTCTTTTTTCTCTTCAGGTTTTTCTTTCACTTCAGCAACTTTGGTTTTATTTATTGTTTTGGGATTACTTGGAGTTGCTTTAGGTCCTGCCTTTGCGGATTCAGAAGTCGCACGGTAAAAGCGTCGTGCTTCATCTTCAGACATTATTTTAGTGACCAAACTCACCTCTCGCGCTTCACCACGCTGTTCTAACTGGCGCTCTGCCACAGGCTCAATGGATACGATCCAATTTTCACCCTGATTACCTACACAACGGTATGCCCCAATCCCCTGTTTTACATCTCGATAAGTATTGAGTAATTTTTTAGACCATGCATTTTTGACTAAACTCATTGAGCTTTTATAGGCAAGGGTGAGGCGTCCATTTTGTGACTGACAGTAACTGCCTAGATATTTACGTGGCAGCATAGATTCAGCAGGTTGATCTTTACGCTGCGGGCCCCAATAATAGACATATTCTTTAGCACCACCACTGGGCTGATTTAATTTTTTTTGAACAATTAGTTCTTGTGGAGATGCAAAATGCTTCACTGAATTTGGGCTATATTGATCGACTGTTGCACAACCAAATAATAGGCTGCCCATCCCCCCCATTAAAAGTATTTTTTTGCAGGTCACGTTTCAATTCTCAATTGTTTTTATAGGAATGAAAATATATGAATTGGCGAAAAATAACAAATCTAACACCTTGATTTTATAGTTAAATAATCATCGCTTTATTTGAATCGAGTTTGATATTTTTATAAAACAATCCAATTCATCACAGTTTTTTATGATTTTGAACACTATCACTCATATTATTTTTATACAACTGTTCAGATCTATTTATATTGCAATCACGGTTCTGAACATGTGAACGCGACATCCACAACAAATCATGGATGTCGCCACCACAACTATTAATCCAATGTCGATTCAAATGCTTTTAAACGCTTATAGATAGACAAGAGCTCAATAATGGTTGGCCAAGATGCAATCAGATACTGAAAAGATTCACGAACTTTGCCAAATACGTTGGCAATTTGCATCATCAAACCTAATGTAATAGCCCCTGCGGCAATACTTGGGAACAATACAAATAAACCGTAAATATTGTCCAATTGCATGTACCAAATGCGTACCAAGTTAAAATAGGCATAGTGGAAATATAAACGGAAATAGTTCAAACGCACTTTGCTAAACAGTTCTTTTAAACTCAGCGGATCAGCACGTTCAGCGTGATCTTCACCATAAACCAATTCTTTACGATAAGCCGCCTCAACTTTTTGGTTATTAAATTCCAGACCTGGTAACTTCGCACCCACCACAATTAACACCACTGTACCAAATACTGCCCAACCCACTGCAGCCCAAACTAAGGCATACGAAATTTCCCCCACTATAGGCAGGGCTTTGACATGCACAGACAAACTAAACAGCACAGGTAAAAATGCCAACAAAGTCATTAGGGCTTCGACTAAATTTACCCCTAAAGTTTCCATGGTTCTGGCAAAGCGCATGGTATCTTCTTGAATACGCTGTGAAGCCCCTTCAATATGTCTGAGTTTTTCCCAATGTGCGGTGTAATAATTATTCATTGCCGTACGCCAACGAAAAACATAGTGACTAACAAAAAATAAATTCAAAACCATTAAGGTCACTGCTACCATGGCGATGTATAAAAAGGTCAGCACACCTGCATAGAGTTCATTGACATCTCCACCGCCACTACTGAGCATTTTTTGAATCAGGTCATAAAATGGGTTGTACCAAGCATTCACCACAACATTGACTTGTACCCCAAACCAAATATTAAACAGGATGAATGCCGATCCCCATACCGACCAGCGCTGCCATGGGTGATTTGCTTTAAGTTTCCAGAAAATGGCAAACAGCGTCGTTGCCACAAAAAACCACAGGTAAAACCATAAAAATGCAGGTGACCAAAAACGGCTGACATCGATGGGTAATGTTGCTTCGGCATAGCCTTGCGGGAAACCAATCCAACTGCCCCATGCGCTACCGCCTGAATACCACAAAGCTAGATTGATCGCGAACCAAAAAAGCAATGAAATAAAAAACCACTTTGGATTTGGAAAAAATGACTTAAACATGCAGACAAAAAGCCTTTATTTTTTAAATTGGAATGTAAAACCCAGTGCCTTCACCACTTAAAAAAGCGTGGATGGATACTTTAACTTTTATACTTTATACGCTGTTTTTTCAGCAATAATTTTATTTTTATACTGAAAACTGTAAATTTCATCAATCGGCTATATTTTACTGCGCTGTTCATTTGCCATTCATCTAAAAAATTAAATGAAATTGCAATTTTTCTCTATATTTTTAAAGTGTCAAATTATGCAGTATTGGAGATATTTATTGCGTTTTTTTGACCAACCATTTAAATACCAAATGTTTAAACCCGACACAAATTTACGATTTTGTGTAGATTATTCATCAATTTACTATATAATACAGTTGATTAAAAATAACTCATTTAGGGTGCGGTATGGAATCTCCAACAGAAAACATTGCTATTGAGCTACTTGAACCTATTGTTCTACGTAAAGAAAACTGCGCACCAATTGAATTCGAGCAAGGTACAATTTTAAAAGTTCTATTGGTTAATCCTAATTCTTACTTAGTGACCGTAGATGACGAATTTAACTTTACTATCGCTTTAGAAGATGAAAATAAGGTGTGGCGTAAACTTTAATTCTTCTTTATCTCTACTCAAAATTAAAAACATTGGGTGCGCCTAGTTCATCCAATGTTTAAGTTTCTCTGTTTATCCTTTACTCCACAAACGATAAACCTCACTCAATGAACTTCGAATCGCAATCATCTACTCTGCTTTCTTATTGCTGTTATCTTTCATCATTGTAAGTGAGCTCACAAAAAAGTTTCTCAGCGCCCTTAAAGCACTTCAATTCAAACAAATTTTAAAAAAATCTAACCAAATTCTATTTAGAGACCATAGGGAAAATTACTTAAGAATCAATTAAATATACCAAAAGGTAAAATTAACCACATTAACAGAATGACCTCAAATTCACTTTTACAACTAAGAAAAGCCAAAATCAATCAGAAATTATGATAAGATCATGCTTCTTGTAAAATACATTTTTTTATAAAGATGAGTTGCTTAAGCAATTTTTACTGTCTTTTGTGTATTTTATTTTTTCTATTTTTTTAATTCACATCCTATTTTGACAAGGTCTATTTGACCTCTAAATTTAGGATTGTATTTGCTTATTTTAATAATGCGGATATTTAAAATCCTGAATTGTGTCACTCAAAATTGGAGAAGTAATTAAGAACTCAAAAACTAATGGAGATAGCAATGGATCGAATTGCAATTATTGGCGCTGGCCCAAGCGGCATGGCCCAATTAAGAGCGTTTCAGTCAGCAAAGGCCAAAGGTCTACAAGTTCCTGAAATTGTATGTTTCGAAAAACAAAATGATTGGGGTGGACTCTGGAACTATACTTGGCGCACAGGTATAGATGAACATGGTGAACCTGTCCACGGCAGTATGTACCGTTATTTATGGTCAAATGGCCCTAAAGAAGCACTAGAATTTGCCGATTATACTTTTGATGAACACTTCAAAAAACCCATCGCGTCTTATCCGCCACGCGCAGTGTTGTGGGATTATATTCAAGGGCGTGCAGAAAAAGCGCAGGTGAAAGATTTAGTCCGCTTTAACACTGCCGTTCAACATATTCATTATGATGATGCGACGCAAAAATTTACAGTTGATGTCGAAGATTACGCACAACAACGTCATTATTCAGAACAGTTTGATTATGTCGTGGTGGCCTCGGGGCATTTTTCTACCCCGCGCGTACCTGTTTATGAAGGCTTTGATCAATTCCATGGTCGTATTCTACATGCACATGATTTCCGTGATGCACTGGAATTTAAAGGTAAAACAGTATTGCTGGTGGGCAGCAGCTACTCTGCCGAAGACATTGGCTCACAATGCTATAAATACGGCGCCAAACAAATTTACAGTTGCTATCGCACTAAACCCATGGGCTTTAAGTGGCCAAAAAACTGGTCTGAAAAACCACAATTACTGCGTGTAGACGAAAATACTGCTTATTTTGGCGATGGAACATCGGCCAAAATTGATGCCATTATTTTATGTACGGGCTATTTACACCATTTCCCATTTATTGAAGATAACTTGCGCCTCAGAACGCATAACTGTCTTTATCCTCTAGGTTTATATCAGGGCGTGGTGTGGGAAAAGAATCCTCGTTTGTTCTATTTAGGCATGCAAGATCAATGGTACACTTTCAATATGTTCGATGCGCAGGCATGGTTTGTCCGTGATGTGATTTTGGGCAAAATTGCGTTACCAAGCACAGACGAAATGCAACGCCATACCCAAGCCTTACATGAAAAAGAACAATGCTTAATGAATGATGAACAATCCGCGCGTTTCCAAGGTGATTACATCAAACGCCTGATTGCGCAGACCGACTATCCATCTTTCAATATTGATGCAGTACACGATATTTTCATGCAATGGAAAAAGCATAAAAAAGAAAATATTATGGGCTTTAGAGATAAAGTTTATCGCTCAGTGATGACAGGAAAAATGGCCAAGCCTCATCACACACCATGGCTGTATGCACTAGATGATTCTCTGGAAAGTTATTTGGAAGATGAAGCTCAACGTGAGGCAATGTAAGGCGTGATCTATAAGATCAATGCACGCTTGTTGTAACGAAGAAAAAATAACTACAAGCCTGATAAACACAGCTGATGAGGCTTGTAGTTTAAGATTTATTTAACTTATCGCTATTTAAGAAATAGCGCTCATTATAAATCTGACTTGGCGCGTTTTAAGGCTTGTTGCCAACGCGCTAAATGTTCAGCCCGCTCTGCTTCATTCATTTGAGGTTCAAATAACCGATCTAACTGCCAAGATGCTGAAATTTCAGATAAGTCAGAAAATACACCCGCCTTTAAACCTGCCATGGCTGCTGCTCCCCAAGCAGTTGATTCCAACATTTTAGGACGTAACACAGGCACATTTAAAATATCGGCTTGGAATTGCATCAACATATCATTTTGACTCGCCCCACCATCGACCCGCAGTTCTTTCAGTGGATGATCTAAATCGGATTGCATCGCAGAAAGTACATCCGACACTTGAAATGCAATAGATTCCAAGGCAGCACGCGCAATATGTGCCTTGTTCGTGCCACGTGACATTCCACATAAAAGCGCTCGCGCTTCACTGTCCCAATGTGGCGCTCCAAGTCCTGTAAAAGCCGGAACTAGCACCACCCCTTCGCTCGAAGTTACACTATTGGCGAGTTGTTCAACATCACAGCTTTGTTGAATAATCCCCAAACCATCCCGTAGCCATTGCACCACAGCCCCAGCCATAAAGACACTGCCCTCTAGGGCAAAATGGGTTTGATTTTGACATTGCCACGCCAAAGTGGTGAGTAATTTATTTTTACTAAACTGCACCTGATTGCCTGTATTGAACAACATAAAACAGCCTGTACCGTAGGTGTTTTTTGCTGTGCCAACCTCCAAACAAGATTGCCCAAATAATGCCGCTTGCTGATCCCCCAAAATACCTGTAATGGGAATATTTGCGCCCAATAAACCTGTTGCCGTATCTGCAATATAACTATCGGATGCAATAATTTTGGGTAGAACGGATGCAGGAATTTGAAATAATTCCAGCAATTCTTCATCCCAAGTTTGACGATGTAAATTCATCAACATGGTTCTTGAGGCATTACTCGCTTCAATGACATGCTCTGCACCTTGGGTCAAATTCCAAATTAGCCAACTGTCGATGGTGCCAAAAGCCACATGCCCCTGCTGTGCTAATGCTTTTAATCCACCGACATGCTCCAGCAGCCACACCAGCTTGCCTGCACTAAAATATGGATCGATACGCAGACCCGTTTTTTGTTGAATCAATTGCATCTGGTTATTTTGAATCAAGTGATGACACCAATCCGCCGCACGACGATCTTGCCAAATTATTGCGGGCGCTAGAGGTTTGCCTGTGCGTTTATCCCACACTACTGTGGTTTCACGTTGATTGGTTACTCCAATTGCGCAAATGTCTTTGGCCAAAATACCTGCAGTTGCCAATGCCTGTTGCACCACTGCAATTTGATTTGACCAAATTTCTTGGGCATCTTGCTCCACCCAGCCTGATTGCGGAGTCTGAATTTGGGTTTCACGTTGTGCCGTAGCCTGAACTTGTCCGTGTTCATTGAAGATGATGGCGCGACTAGAGGTTGTGCCTTGATCGAGTGCTAGTAAATAACCCATATTTTTTTGTATTTGACTTGAAAAAGAAAATATTAGCGCAATTATGTAACTAAGCGCATTGAAATGTTTAATTGAGCAGAAAATACATCGTAATTTTTGCCAACTATGCTATGATAGCGCTGTGATATGGGGGTGTTATTGGCTTCGACGCTGATGATGAAGCTCATAGATGCATGCCGAGAGCGCATTTTCTCTCGTAAATCAAATTTGCATTAAAATAGTCGCAAACGACGAATCTTACGCTCTAGCTGCCTAAGGGCAGCTTGTCCGCTTCACTGAATACTTGTGGTCAGTGAACCCGACTGAAGCGCACGCACACAAGTCCGTATAAAGTTGAGCCTCGGGACTTTATACCAAACTTAGAGGATCGCACTTTGAACCCTGTTCGTCGGGTCTTAGAGTGTTAAAATAATAGACGATATCTAAGCATGTAGTATTCTCGAGTGTAGTGTTGGCGGACGCGGGTTCAACTCCCGCCACCTCCACCATATACCTAACAAAACATGGCAAAATATGCCAAGTTTTAAAAGATAAAGGCTTGATTCTAAAGGGATTGAGCCTTTTTTCTTGCCTAAACATAACCAAATATAACTATCTACAGTGTACATACACCGTGTACACTACCATGTACATTGCAAGATTTATTGAATCCGTTGGTGTACAAGCCCTGAAAAGAACAGACATAAAACGCAGACCACTAGCAGCCACCGACTTGCAACCCTTGAGCCTAAATCAAAAGAATATCGGGAGCTAGACGGTAAAGGCTTATATTTCCGTGTCAAACCTGATGGAAATAAATCTTGGCAATTAAGATATAAAAAGCCTGATGGTAAATGGTCGTGGTTAGGTATTGGTGGCTATCCTGAAATAAGTGGGCAACTAGCACGAAAAAAGGCACAAGAACTCATTACGGATATTAGTAAAGGTGAAAATCCTATCATCACCAAACAGGAACGAAAGCGGAAAGAACTTGAAGATAACAATGCCACTTTTGAAGTATCGGCAAAGGAATGGTTAGATACCAAACAAAATAGATGGGTCGCTGACACTATGACTCGAAATAAGGGAGCATTAGAAAAACATATCTACCCTGTTTTTGGTAAACGCCTATATACCTCTATCCGTCCGATTGAATGGATGAATCATTTAAAAGGGATACAACAAGAACATAAGATTTATGAACAAGTGAACCGCATCCGTGCTATGTGTCGTGACATTTACGATTTGAACCGTACCGGGTTTGTCGGAGACTTTTTTATTTAAGTTAGGCCACCTGACCTAACGGGTTAATCTTATCATAGTACATTGCTTCAAACTCAAAAGGCGATACATAACCCAGTGCACTGTGTACACGCTTTTTATTGAACCAATCTACCCAGTTTAGTGTCGCAAGTTGTACATCTGCTAAACCTTGCCAATCTGCTTTTAAATATTCAATCACCTCTGTTTTGTATAAGCCATTCACCGTTTCAGCCAAAGCATTATCGTATGAATCACCAGTCGTACCGACTGATGCTCGTAAATTTGCAGCTTCTAAACGATTGGTATAGCGAATAGAAAGATATTGAACACCTCTATCGGAATGATGAATCACATTCTTTGGCATGCCTCGATCGTGCAATGCTTGCTCAAGTGCATCGAGCACCATATCTGTATTCATCCGTGTAGATACTTTCCATCCAACAATTGCTCGTGAGAACACATCAATAATAAAGGCGGTATAGACCCAGCCTGAATGAGTTTGAATATACGTAAAGTCACTCACCCACAGTTGGTCAGGATGATCAGCATTAAAATTACGTTTCACTAAATCATCTGCTCTTTTTTGATCATCTCGGCTACGGGTGGTTTGTTTATTCTTACCACGCCAAACACCTTGTATAGCTAGCTTCTGCATCAATCGAGCAACTGTACAACGTGCGATAACATAACCTTCACGTTTCAATTGTTGCCAGACCTTACGCACACCATATCGACCTGAACTTTCTTTCCAAATTCGTTGAATTTGTTCAGCATGATGCTCATCATGTAGATCTCGTTTCGCTCGATGTTCTGGATTGTCAGCGAGATCTAAAGTTCGGTAATAGGTTGAAGCTGCGATCGGTAAAATCCTACAAATCGCATCAACACCATATCGATCTTTATTGTTATGGATAAAATCCACCATTATTTGTGTGGGCGGTCGAGCTCCGCCTGGGCGAAAAAAGCGGCTGCTTTACGTAGAATCTCATTGGCGCGTTGCAGTTCTTTATTTTCGCGTTCGAGTTGTTTGATACGTTCTTGGTCTGAAAGCTGCTGTACTTTAACTGGATTTTGTTTATCTAAATATTTTTGATACCAAACACGAAGTGTTTCAGGAGTACAACCAATCTTAGGCGCAATTGCTGTGATCGCAGCCCAATTCGATGGATAATCTTTTTCGGATTCAATCAATAATTGAACCGCTCTATCTCTGATTTCAGGGGTGTATTTTACTTTTTTCATCGGGACATTCTCTCAAGAAAAGTGGTCTCCGACAAACCCGGTACGGTTCAATTTTGCAAAGGTCACTGGACCTATGGACTACAACCCACTTGAAGTCATACAAATTGTCTGCAACAAGGCAAAAAACAAAATATGTTGCCTGTGAGCAAACTTGAGTTACCCCCACGGTTAAGAGCTATATTTTTCTAGCTAACTGTATAGATTTAATTGTGAACCATAAATATAAACGGCCGCTAATTATTCCTGCAGCTTTGTTGCTGGCAAGTCATTGCAAATGAGTCTCATTTATATATACTTTACACACTTTTTTGAGCCTAGTCGGCAATCCTGTTCCTCACTGAATCGTCGCTCTTTTTTTGCCTTTCATGTTTTTATATTACTTAGGTATACGTATGTTTGCTTTCTCCCCACGTAAAAATTTAATTACTGTTGAAATTTTAAAACATAGTAGCTGCTTAATTTTATCCTTCATCCCGATGATGTCTTGGGCAGAAGCAACCGTGATTCAACCGCAACAACTAGAAACGATTAAAGTTCAGGCTGAAGCAGACTCAAGTTATATCGCAACATAAACGGCGTCGACCCTCAGAGGCAAACAAAAAAATCTAGAAAGCCCCCAAACTGTTAACGTTGTATCTAAGCAATACATGAAAGATTATTTACCTGCGAACTTGGACAATGCACTGACTCAAGTCAGCGGCATTACACAGGGTAATATTTAGGGGGCACACAAGACACGGTCATGAAACGCGGCTTTGGTGATAACCGTGACGGTTCAATTACCGTAAATGGTATGCCTATTGTGCAAGGCCGAACCATGAATGCGGCAGTTGAACAAGTTGAAGTATTAAAAGGTCCTTCTTCATTGCTCTATGGCATTATGGACCCGGGTGGTGTAATCAATGTCATTACAAAAAAACCTGAGACGACTCAGAAAACTGAACTTTCCGTTTACGGTTCAAGCTATGCAGCAGGTAAAAATGGCTTAGGTGCAAGCATAGATACTACGGGTGCAATTGGTGACAGTAATTTTGCTTATCGCTTTATTGCAGATCATTCCGATGCAGACTACTGGCGTAATTTTGGTAATCTCAAACAGACTTTAATTGCTCCATCTGTCGCATGGGATAATGGTCAAACTAAAGTGAACCTGAGTTATCAATATCGTCACTTTGATGTACCTTTTGACCGCTCTACCGTTTTTGACCCAAAAACCAATAAAGCCCTACCGATCTCTAAATATCAACGTAAGCGTCCGCTGAATCCCATACCTATTTTTTAATTCGATTTAGGTTTCCAGCGGTGTGGTAGCAATTCTTCAATTTGGGTCACTTTGTGTGTCGGTAACCTTTTCAGCACATCACTTAAATAGGCATACGGATCCAAGCCATTCAGCTTTGCTGACTGGATTAACGTCATGATGTTTGCCGCTCGCTGACCACTGCGCAGCGAGCCAGCAAACAGCCAGTTCTTACGTCCCAACGCCCAAGGTCGCATTTGATTCTCTACCCAATTATTGCAAATCGGTAGATTGCCATCATCCAAATAGCGGCTTAAAGCTGGCCAACGCTTCAGAGTGTAATTGATGGCCTTGGCGGTGGGAGAACTCGATGGCACTGTCAGATGATGTTGGTTGAGCCATTCATATAGTTGTTGCATCACTGGTTGACTATGCTGTTGTCGGTATTCGCGGCGGTCTTCCGCTGTACCATCGGTCTTTTTCCTGAGCTCTGCTTCTATGGCATACAGTTTCTGAATCAGCACTAATGCCTGTTCAGCGACCTGACTTTTCCCAGTTACATGCAGTTCATGGAATTTACGACGTGCATGGGCCATGCAGCCCACCTCTATGACCTGGCCTGATTTAAAGCGTGCTTTATAACCACTGTAATCATCACAGACTAGATAACCCTGCCAGCCTTTCAAGAACTCTGCAGCATGCTGGCCTGAACGACTATCCTGAAAGTCATAGATCACCGCCTGAACTGGATTGTACTGTGTAGTGGCATAGGCCCAGACATAACCTTTCTTCGGTTTTTTATCATTCTCACCCATCCGCATGATGGTGACCGGTGTTTCATCTGCATGCAGCACCTGCTGTTGTAGTACCACCTCTTTTAAGGCATTGGCCAGAGGTTCCAGTTCTACACCGCAGCGACCTATCCAGTCAGATAAAGTTGATCTAGAAAGTTCGATTCCCGCCCGCTGATAGATCAGACGTTGACGGTACAGCGGCAAATGATCGGCATATTTCGATACCAAAACATGGCTGAGCAGTTCAGGTGAAGCAATGCCTTTATCAATCACATAGGCGGGCATCGCTTGCTGAGTCAGGGTGTCACACTGATCACAGACCCATTTACCACGCACATGCTGTTCCTTATAGAACTGTGCCGGTCTGAAATGCAGTTTTTCACTGACATCTTCGCCGATACGCCGGAGTTGGCATCCACAAGCACATTGGGTTGATGCAGGTTCATGCTCAATACGGATGGTGTGTAGATGATCTGGCAGTGGTCGACGTTTAGGTTTATTGGTTTTGGCTTTGTGTGTCGCTGCATTGGTTTTATCTGCATTTAGCCGTTCCAGTTCTAGATCAACCGCGGCAATATCTTCTTCAACCGCTTCATCCCACAGATGGATTTGTTTTGCCGTTAAGTGTTCATTCTTTTGGGCGAATTTGTGCTTTTTAAACAGCGCCAGTTCATGCTCGTATTTTTGATTGAGAATAGAAAGATGTTGAACTTTAGAATCTAATTGCTGATTGGTGACTTCAAGATGTTGAACTCTGGCATCTAATTGCTGGTTTGATTGTGCTAGAGACTGATGCTGCATCGCCAACTGCCGGGTAAATTCCAGCAGTTGTTCATGGGTCAGTTGGCTTAAGTCAGGCAGCGTATTCATGACCGCAGTATGCCTGAGGTCATGAAGAGAATGAAATAGAACGTTTGGAGAATAGCAGAATAGCCGAGCTTGGTTTAGAGCATTGTTACCACTTGCTGTCGTCCAATGCGCTGCCAGGGCAAACCCTGGATTAATGCCTGTAACTGTTCCGGGTTGAGGACCACGGTTTCACCTTGGTGAACTTGAGCCCAGTGGAATTTTCCCTGTTCCAGCCGCCTGGCACACAGCCAGATGCCCAGTCCATCATGTACCAGCACTTTCATACGATGGCCACGTTTATTACAGAACAGGTAGGCGCAATGCGGTTTGATGTAGCCAAAGGCTCTCACCACCTGAGCCATGGTCGTATCCATACCTGCACGCATGTCCATGGGCTGAGTAGACAACCAGATTTCATCAATGCGGATCATGTTGCAAGTGCCTTGAGTAATTCTGCCAAGACAGGTATTTCTGATGTCTGCCATTTTAGCTGAATATCATTATTCGTATGAGGCACGGTGATACACAACGTGATCCTCTCATCAATAGGTTGGCTGATTGCAGCAGTGTAAGGCAAAGCAATAAATGCTGGATTCACATGAGTAGGATCCTGCACGGCACCCTCATGATGCCTGAAGATCCTGATCCAACGACTGACAAGGTTGGCATTAATACTATGTTGCAGTGCGACCGAAGCGATCGAGGTATTAGGATTTTTACAGGCATTGACAATACTGAGTTTGAATTCTTTGCTGTATGTTCTGCGTTTTTTAGCAACAGGAGGTGTTGCTGAATATATATCCATGTTCATGGATTAAGTCCCCACTTGTTTTTAGGTGGGAACTAAATTAAGGCTTATAGGATCGCTTGGTAAGGCTGTGTTAGCCGGATGCTTACATATCAACGTCTAGATGAAGCATTTAACCAAATGAAAGGCGAAGATCATTTGGCTCAATTGTTAGTTGACCACCAGATTAATGACAACTGGTCAGCTCACTTAGGCTATACCTACAACTACGAAACTTATGATGCTAACCAGTTACGCATAACCAAATTAGATACTACCAATCACACCGTGACACGCCGTACCGATGCGACTTTAAATGCTCAGAGTGAAGATAGTAATGCTCAAGCCTACATCAATGGTTCAACCCATCTGTTTGGTTTAAAGCATGATATTCAACTTGGTTCAGACATCGAATACCGTAAATATTTCCGTCCAGATATGGTTCGTGGCAGCAGCTCAACATTAGATTATTTAAATCCAAGTTATGCAACTGTTGAAGCATCTCAAAATGTGGTCGCGTCAGATAGTGACCAAACCGATAAACTGCATACCTTTGGTTTTTATGTGCAAGATGCAATTCACTTAAATGAAAAATGGATTGCTGTACTGGGTGGACGTTACCTGAACTATCAACAGAATGCTGGTCGTGGCAGACCGTTTAAAGAGAACACCAACACTAACGATGATGCTTGGCTTCCACATGCAGGTTTAGTCTATAAATGGAATGATCAGCTTTCATTCTATGGCAGTTATACTGAGTCACTTAAACCGAACTCTACAATCGCTCCCTTGGGCAATGCGGTTATTGACTCTGATGTTCAACCTGAACAAGCCAAGTCTTATGAAGTTGGCGCGAAATATGAGTTAAATGACCGTATTAAAGCCAACTTTGCCCTCTATGATATTAAAAAGCGTAATGTCTTAGCTAAAGTGACGAACTCATCGACCAATGAAGTCGAATTGCATACGACAGGTGCAGTGCGTTCTAAAGGTGCGGAACTTGACCTGACAGGACGTGTAACCGATCAGCTTGATGCGACCCTGACCTATGCCTATACAGATGCGAAAGTAACTGAAGATGAAACTGGCCTTGAAGGCAATCGCCTAATGAATGTGGCAAAAAATACTGCATCTTTGGCACTAGCGTATGAGTATGGCGAACTTTACAACGGTAATTTACGTTTCGGTATAAGCGGTAACTATGTAGGCAAACGTGCTGGCGATTCGGAAAATACCTTTGACCTGCCTGATTATGCGCTTGCCAATGCCTTTGTCAGTTATGACACGACCATTGCTAAACAAGCGGTCACTTTCCAATTTAATTTAAATAATATCTTAGACAAAACCTACTACACAGCCAGTGTAAATAATTTAGCGGTGTCTCAAGGTGAATCTCGGCAAGCGGTATTACGGGCAACCTTTAAATTTAGGTAGTATTTCCCAAAAAATGCCAAGATTAAATGAAGTCCTGATTGATCTAAAAGAAGGTTAAGTCGAAAGGCTAACCTTCCTGAAAATAATTGAGTTTAAAAGGGCTTTGTTGCACGTACCTATTTGTAAAAGCTTTTTCAGCAATAATTTTCAGAAATAAAGTCACATTTTGAAGTGTATTATTTAATTAAAACCAGTATAAAACTTCTCAATCAACTGGCGTGCCTTGACCATCAACCGCGTGAAGACATTTACAGAAAGGTATTTTGAGCAAGTGAACCGTATGGAATAGACTTATCTGGCAGCATTTAAATCTGGGAATAAACACCTAGCTAAAATACAATGGTTTGCGCCCTAGCTTAGATTTTAATAGGCATAAGACGCTATTGCCGTTGCAATGGGTTTATCTTCATCATTCACCATCGTCATACGCATAGTGCAACCTTTACGCCCTAAACGTAAAGTTTCCGCACGGGCAATAAAATACTTGCCACGTCCCGGCGCTAAATAATCCACCCGCATATCTACTGTAGCCAAACGGGTGACTTTTTTTATGGTGTCGGGCAAATTATCAGGTTTACTACTTTTATATAACTCACCCATCGCCACAATACCACCCACACTATCCAAAATGGTTGCAGCAACGCCACCATGTAAAATTTGAAATGCCACATTGCCTATCATATACGGTCGCATCTCAATATATGCTTCAATTTGACCATCTACCACACGCATGCTCATGCCATTGTGTTGAAAAAATGGCGATTCATTAAATGCATTGACCAATTGTCTTAGCACGATATCAATATCGACTTTCGCGCCTAAATGTATATTCCCAGTCCAATTTTGCTCTGCATTATTCATAACGTGCCCAAAAGTCCAAATAACTCAATTTACCAACAATAAAAAAACTCAATGTATGCCCAAATGAAATTTAAGGGGCTACAATAGTTGTCTAGTTTAATACCGATCAGTGAGATTTTTATGACCTATACGTTCAATCGCCCTGCATTTCCTGCCACTCGTATGCGTCGTATCCGTAAAAATGATCAATTACGCGCCATGGTTCGCGAAACTCACTTAAGCACAGATCACTTGATTTATCCTGTATTTGTTTTACCAGGAAAAAATCAAACCCAAGTTATTCCAAGCATGCCGAACATTCAGCGTTTATCGGGAGACTTATTACTCAAAAAAGCCGAGCGTTTAATGCAGCTAGGTGTATCTAAACTGGCCTTATTTCCAGTCACGCCACAAGAAGATAAGAGCCTAAACGCAGAAGCTGCATGGCGTGAAGATGGCTTGGTGCAAAACACGCTACGTCTGCTGAAAAAAGAATTACCAGAAATGGTTCTGATTACCGATGGTGCACTCGACCCATACACCACGCATGGTCAAGATGGCATTATTGATGACACAGGCTATGTATTGAATGATGAAACCGTTGAATATCTAATTAAACAGGCATTAAGCCATGCCGAAGCGGGTGCAGATGTCGTTGCGCCAAGTGATATGATGGATGGTCGTATTGGGGCGATTCGTCAGGCGCTCGAAAGCAACGGACATATTTATACCTCTATCATGGCCTACTCTGCCAAATACGCCTCTAGCTTTTACGGTCCGTTCCGTGATGCCGTTGGTTCTTCGAGTAACCTAAAAGGCGGCAACAAATACAATTATCAAATGGATATTGGCAACCGTGCTGAAGCCCTGCATGAAATTGCACTGGATATTCAAGAAGGTGCAGACATGGTGATTGTAAAACCAGGCATGCCTTATTTAGACATTGTACGTGAAGTGAAAGATAACTTTGGTGTGCCCACCTTTGTTTATCAAGTGAGTGGTGAATACGCCATGCTTGCTGCAGCGATTCAAAATGGCTGGTTGTCGGACAGTGTGATTATTGAATCGCTAATGAGTTGCCGCCGTGCAGGTGCAGATGGTATTTGGACGTATTTTGCCGAAGAAGCTGCTCTCAAACTTAAAGATATGGCATAAAATAGGCGGCTTTCATGCACATCGCAATTATTGGTGCAGGCATCAGCGGTTTGTTGTCTGCACTCGAACTGGTAGAGCAAGGTTGCTCTATCAGTATTTTTGATCAACAACAGGCAGCTCAAGCCGCATCATGGGCAGGGAGTGGAATTCTTTCTCCCATGTATCCATGGCGTTATCCTCAAGCGGTCAATGACTTAGCTAAATTTGCCAAACCACAGTACCAAGCATGGAATGAAAAACTCAAACCTATCACAGGCATTAATTTTGAAATCCATGAAACAGGTATGCTGATTTTTGATGAAGATGATTTTGAAATTGGTTTAAATTATGCCGAGCGTCATCACGAAACCATGCAGCAAGCCGAATATCTGAATCGGAAACAGCTCGAACAAATTAACCCGCATATCCATCCCAAATTTCAACAAGCCCTGTATTTTTCACAGCTTGCCAATGTGCGCAATCCGCGCTTATTACAATCGCTCACGCAATATTTGAAACAACATCCGCGCGTGCGATTTTTTGAACACTGCCCAATTCAACAATTTCAGATCATTGAAAATCGTATTCAAGCCATTCAATCTGCCGATGGCCGTTTACATCAAGCAGATCATATCGTACTTACAACAGGCGCATGGTCACAACAGTGGGCGGCACAACTGGGTTTACAGATTCCTATACAGCCTGTGCAAGGGCAAATCGTATTGTTTAAAACCCCTGCACAATGGTTACCCAGCATGTGCATGAACAAGGTCATGTACTTGATTCCACGTCAAGATGGGCATGTGCTCTGCGGTTCAAGTATGCGTCATGTTGGTTTTGATACTTCCCCTGACCCACAAATTAAACAGGATATTTTAAGTGCCTGTTTTGAAATGGTGCCTGAATTGGCACAATTCCCCATTGTGAAACAATGGGCGGGTTTACGTCCAGGCTCGCCTACAGGTGTGCCCTATATCGGCAAAGTACCAAACTTGAATAATGTTTGGGTGAATTTCGGACACTTCCGTAATGGCCTATGTATGGGCACTGCTTCAGCGCAGTTATTAAGACAACTCATGCTTGGGCAAGAGACAATTGTGGATCCTGCTGCTTATGATCCAAAGCAATTACATTCAACTGCTATCAATGCATAATGTTCAGCATCATCCTCTATTTAAGTAGAGGATGATGCACCTAAACAAGCCGCTAGCGCCTGTTCAAGTTTTGGATATTGAAAACAATAACCCGCGTGCTCTAAGGCTTGGGGTTTGACATATTGCCCATTCAGCACCAATTGTGATTGCTCGCCCAATAGCCCACGTAAGACAAAAGCAGGTAACACAAAAAATGGACGACGTTTTAAAAGCCGAGCTGCAGTTTCGGCAAAATCCTGTTGACTGGTTTTTTCAGGTGCAACTACATTCAGAATTTTGGCGTCTACAGTTTGCGTCATTAACAAGTGAATGACTTGTAAAACATCTTGTATATGTACCCATGCCACAGGCTGCCGTCCATGCCCAATCCGCCCGACAGCATTTAAACGAATTGGTAACAACATTTGCGGTAAAATGCCGCCACCGCGTCCAAACACCACGCCCAAGCGCATAATTTTGGTTTTTTGCTGACTGAAGCTTAATGCAGCCTGTTCCCATTGTTGGCACAACTGTGACATAAAAATATCTTGTGCCGCACTGTGCTCGGTACATACTGCTGACCATTGTTCCTGCGGATCAATTCCGTAATACCCTACAGCCGAACCTGAAATAATACACTTTGGAAAAATACGGCGCTTTTCAAGATATTGATATAAGTGCACTGTGGTCTGAACCCGACTATCGAGCAATTTTTGTTTACGTGCCGCAGTCCATCTGCCCTGCCCAATACTTTCTCCCGCCATATTAATCACATAATCAATTTTGTCGGTGTCGAGTTCATCCAACTGCTGAATCCAGCGCAATTGAGGATGTTTGGATACTCGATTAGGCTGTCGGGTTAACCCCACCACCCGATAATCCTGTTGCAATAAAAATGGCAACAATTGTGAACCAATAAAACCACTTGCCCCTGTTACCAGCACCAAAGGTTTATGCATTGTCCAATCTCAGCATGATGAAAAATATAGTTTTAGCTATACGTGATTTAGACTAAATGTTCAAGTCTAAGCAAATCATCATCACATAACTGATCATGTATTTGAATAAAATCAGTGACTAATAACTATTTTTGCAAGCCAAACATTTTCACTGCCATACGCTGTGCTTGTTTGCCATAAAACCAATAAGTCAGCAAATACAGTGGAATTGCAATCAATAAAAACATGATCACCACCACGCTTATAAATTGTGGCTGTTGTAAATATTGTAAAAAATCTTGCCAAATGCTTGGGTTTTGGCGAGAGAATATGACCAAACCTAATAATAAAAATGCCAAGTTATAGCCCCAGAAAATCAGGCTAAATCCCAAAGTAAATGTCTTGCGTTCCTTGTCATTCGGTGCGCGGCGTTGTTGTTTTAAAAACTTATACAGCACTAAAATCATGGCAACCAAATAAGGCACTGCAGTTAAAATCCCGCCTACACCCGCAGGTAACAATGCAGCCAATACGCCACAAATACAGGTCATCACAAAGCAATACAAGAAAAACCAGAGAAAATAACGGCTTAGCGATACCATGAAAATGACTCAGACAAAAGATTCAGCCTAGTATAAAAAAAATTGGTTTTTTTTTCATGAAATTGTCAACCGAATACAAAAGCCTGACGTTATATAGGCTACAAGGTCACAACAACCGTTAATGTGTATGGCATCCACAATATTTTCGGTGACCTACTAAAGCAATAAATCGCATACAGTCATGCTTTGAACAGCAGCCCAAGCTTTACTGTATCGCAAGTTTTTCTTTGACCGACGATTTCATCATCACTCGAATCGTCGGTCTTTATTTTTTAAGACCTTTTTATCTCGCTTATTTAGCATCAGACTTTGACTATTCCTATTTTTCTATACAGATCGCGACAGATTTTATTTTCTCTTCTCTTTAAAATTTCTGCGACCTAAATTGTCGCTTTAAAAGCAGAAAACTGGTTTTTTGCCGCAGTGTTGCGCTCAGTTATGTTAAGTTATCTCATAATTCAACATCAAGATTGGAACACGCATGGCTGTTCATTTTTTACATACGTCTGATTGGCATTTGGGACAATTTTTCCATCACCATGAACGTGAATATGAACATACTGAATTTTTGAATTGGCTCTTAACTCAAATTAAAAGCAAACAGCCAAATGCGCTGCTCATTGCAGGCGATATTTTTGATGTAGTAAATCCTGCTTCGAGCGCTCAAAAACAACTCTACCAATTCCTTACCGATGCGCATGCGCTTGCGCCACACATGCAAACCTTAATGATTGCTGGTAATCATGACTCTGGCTATCGCATTGAGCAAGTTGAACCCTTTTTAGATCGCTTCAACGCCAAAGCCGTGGGCGTGATTGGCAAAACAGCTGAGCAAAAATTAGATTTAGATAAACTCTTAGTGCCTATTTATGATGCTGCGCAAAATATTGTGGCCTGGTGTCTGACCCTGCCCTATTTACGCAGTGCAGAAATTACAGGTTTAAATGAACATAGCAGTGACAATCAATCTGCAGTTGCTTATTTGCATCAACAACTCATTGCAGAAGCCAAAGCCCGTAAACAGCCCGATCAAGCCTTAATTTTAATGTCACATGCGCACATGCAAGGCGGCGAAACTTCTGACTCAGAACGCCCCATTGTAGTGGGGAATGAAGAAGCCTTATCGACTGCAGTGTTTGATGAGGTGATTGACTATGTCGCACTTGGACACTTACACAAACCGCAACAGGTGGGAAAGCCGCATATCCGTTATAGCGGTTCACCCATTCCCTTATCATTTAGCGAGCTGAATTATAAACACCAAGTTCTTGAGGTCAGAATTGACCCGTTGCAGGCAGATGCACAGCGTTTCCAATATGAAAGCTTGCTTATTCCACGCACGGTAGAGCTGCTTCGGATTCGCTGCGAACTTTCTGAATTAATCACAGAACTTCATCAATTGCCAAAAGATGAAATTGCAGAAGTCTGCGCACGGCATTTTTTAGAAATTGAATATATCAGCGATGCGCCGCCACCCATTGATTTACGTCAACAAATTGAACAAGCACTACCTGCCAACCGCTATCGTTTACTGCGTATTGCACGACGCTTTCAAAATAGTGAAAACTCGAACTTGCAACAATCAAAAATTGATTTAGAACCGCCAACGCCTGAAAAATTATTTTTAGATTTATGGGAAAAAATGGGTTATCAACCAGACCCAGAAGTGAGCCAAGATTTTTTACAGCTTTTGGCCGAAGCCCAACACGAACTTGATCAGAATAAAGCTTAAGGATTTGCCATGAAAATTTTACGTCTAAGTTTAAATAATTTGGCATCTTTGGCAGGCACCCATGTCATCAATTTTGAAGAAGAGCCACTGGCACAGGCAGGTTTAATTGCAATTACGGGCAAAACGGGTGCAGGTAAATCAACCTTGCTCGATGCCATGTGTTTGGCACTTTATGATGAAATTCCACGTTTAAGAGGTGCTACAGGCAGTCTGACCGATACCGCAGGCAAAGAAATTTCCTTAAAAGACTCTAAGCATATTTTACGTCGTGGTACGACTTCTGGCTTTGCAGAACTTGAATTTATCGCGCTCGATCAAAAACGCTATTCGGCACGTTGGCAAATTCGCCGTGCACATAATAAAGTGGATGGAAACTTAAAAGTTGAACGTGCCATTACCTGTCTAGATGAGCAACGGGTTTTAAATCAAAAAATTTCAGAAGCCACGCCGATTGTAGAACAACTGATTGGCCTTAGTTTTGAACAATTCACACGCGCAGTATTATTGGCACAATCGGAAGTCGGGGCATTTCTAAAAGCCAAAGACCATGAACGGGCAGATTTGCTTGAATATTTAACCAATTCGCAAATTTTTACCGAAGTCAGTAAACGTGCAGCCGTTAAATTTAGTGAAATTAAACAAAAAAGGACAGATCTTGAAAATGTCATGGGGCATGTGGTGCTCCTCAGCGAGGAAACACTGAAAGGTTTAGAAGCCCAAAAACATGAGCTGAGTCAGCAGTTAGCTTTGTTGACCCAAACCGAAAAACTGTATGAAAATGATGTGAAATGGCACAAAGATTGCCATGAACTCTATGCCAGCACCCAAGCTAAAAAAGAAATATACGATGTTCAAGTCGATGCTGATCTTAAGCTCGCTTCGCAAAAACAATTGCTCAAACATTTAGATAAATTTCAAACCATCCGAGAGCAATTTGTCTTACGTCAGCAAGCGGACAACGAGCTAAAAAACCTAAATGAGCAGCTTTTGAAATTTGAACCAAACTTGCAACAAGCAGAACTCGCACAACAGCAAGCGAAGAGTCAGCAACAGCAAGCGGAGAAAGAACTTGAGGCATGGCAGCAGCATGTTGAACAATTGAAACCACAACTTGAAATTGCGGCACAGTTACAACATGAAATTTCTAGCAAACTTCAACAATATACCGCTTTGGATGCTGCACAAAAATTATTTGCAGAGCAGCAAATTCAGCCTGTGCAAAATAATTTGAAGCAACTGACGACTCAACTTGCAACCGAGCAACAACAACAGCAACATTTACAACAGCAATTCAAACAGACTGCGGCATGGGCAAATTTTGATGATAATTTAGCCCTTACGTTGCAACGTCTGCAAGATTATTTGCAGCTTGAACAGCAGCTACGTCAGCAAAACCCTACGCTATTCCAATCTGCATTAGATGCTTTAATTGAGCAACAACAACATATACAACAACAACTTTTAGTTTGGGAAAAACAATATCAACACCCTGAACAACTTGAGCAACAACTCACGGCAGAGCAACAGCAATTACAACATGCTTTAAAGAGTATGCATGTTTTAGAGCGCATGCAACAAGCACTTGAACAATGGCAACAACAGATCACCTTATTTGAGCAGTTACAACTGCGTCAGCAAGAAACTTTAAGCTTGCAACAGCAGACACAGACTCAAATTCAAACCCAACAGCAGCAAGTGCAAATTGCTGAACAAGCCTTGCAACAATTACAGCAGATTTTTGAACAACAGCGTTTATTGCAGCATCAAAGTGTGCAGGATTTACGCGCCCAATTAAAACCGAATGAAGCTTGTATGGTGTGTGGCAGCCTTGAACATCCGTTTATTCAGCATGAAAACTTACTCAGTGATGCTTTAAACCAATTGCAGGATCAGCAATTGCAGCAAGCCAAAACTGAATTTGAGCATGCTCAAAAACAGTTACAGCAATTGGAGCGTGATTGCAGTCAATACAATGCAATTTATCAGCAACAACAACAACGTAAACTGGAGCTGCAACAGCAACTTGAGCAGCAGCAGACATTGGTACAACAGCTTACAGCATCCTTATCATTAGATGTGGATGCGGCGCTGCCTGTTGCAAAGCAAATTGAAAGCGTACAGCAACATTGGGCAACAACACATCAATCCACTCAACACTTGCAGCAGAGTATTCAACAAGCAAACGATACCCTGAAACAATGGCGCAATGCTGCACAGCAGGCAGAACAACTCAAATATGCTATTCAACAACGCCAAGACCTCTCTCAGCGTTTACAGCCTATTTTGTCACTTTTGGATACGGAGCAAAGAAACGCTTGGCTCAATCAACCAATTGAGTACTATCAACATGCCTTGCAACTGTTAGAACAACGTCACCACTTACAGCAGCAGCAAGTTCAACTGAGCAAAACGATTGAACAACTGACTCAACAACAGCAGCAAGTGCAAGAAAAGTTGCTATTTTTACAACAGCAACATGCAGAGAAAACCCTACAACTGCAGCAGATTAAAACTGCAGGAAGTGAGCTGCGTGATCAAATTAAGCAGCTTACAAGAACTCATGCGGGATGTGAATATCAGACCTATCAAGAATGGCAGCAGGCTTTAGATCAGCAACAACAGCAACTAAGTCTTGCACTTAGCACACAACGAACTGCACTCAACCAAGCAGAACAGGTGTTAAAAGACTTACAACTACAAAAACATGGTTTGGACAGTAAAATTCAACAGCGCATGCAGCAACACACTGAATGTCAGCATCACATTGCAACTTGGCAAGCGACACACACGCACTTTCAAGCCAGCATCATTGATAAATGTTTACAAATTTCTTATGCTGAACATCAGCAAATACGCAAGATGCTACAGCAACAGCAAAACACTCTAGAAAGTGCTAAAACAGCTTGGCAAACGTTAGAAGAGCAATATCAAAAGCACTTAAAACAACAGCCGCAATTAAGTTTTGACGAAGTCACTACTCAACTTTCTGCACTGCAAACAGACAAAGTCAAACAACAGCAAGACTATAATGACATTGAGGCGCAACTACGCCTGAATCGCACCAATCAGGGGATTTTTGCAGCCTACCAGACTCAAATTGAAAGTATCAAAGCTGAAGAATATCGTTGGGGACGTATTTACGATTTAATTGGGCATAAAGAAGGGACAAAATTTAAGAAAATTGCCCAAGAACATCACTTGGATATTTTGGTGGAATACGCCAATCAGCAATTACTACCACTCAGTTCGCGTTATCAATTGCATCGTATTCCTGACAGTTTGGGTTTGGCGATTATTGATTTAGACATGAACAGTGAAATTCGCCCTGTCCTGTCTTTATCTGGTGGGGAAACCTTTTTAGTTTCTTTGGCTTTGGCACTGGCAATTGCCAATATGGCATCTGGTTCAATGAAACTGGAATCACTATTTATTGATGAAGGCTTTGGCACACTCGACCCGACTTCCTTGCATATGGTGATGAATGCCTTAGACCATCTGCAAAGTCAGGGACGTAAAGTAGTGTTGATTTCGCATATTCAGGAAATGCACGAACGAATTCCTGTGCAAATTCAAGTCAAACCTGTGGGTGCAGGAGCAAGTGAAGTCAATGTGATGGGTTAAAAGCCAATACTGCCTAAAATCTGAAGATTATTTGTCGATTGAAGAATTATTGAGATGACCGTGAGATTTCAGATTTTAGGCTTCCCTGAAGTTATATTGGGTTGATTTTAAAATCACCCACACTTTAAGTACTTAATTTTATGGATATAAAAACGATTATTCTCTTTGCTGTATTGCCCTGTTTAAGTATTATTTTTCTCACATGGTTAATACGTTTCCCTAAACCTTGGGTTTTTAAAGCGGTTTTAATTTTTGAAATCATCCTCACCGTCTGCACTTTAGTCATTGAGTTGGATGCAAGAAAAACACCAGGAAATAGCGGTTGGATCATCATTTTCACAGGCTTCTTTCAGTTCTGTTTTTTGTTATTTTTACTAATAGCACGTATTCGAATCTGGATAGAGAATAAATCTTGAATGTCTATTTCACCTATTTACTGGACGGAAGTGGCGCTTTCTAAAAATCGTGAAGGTTATTAAAAATAATCTAAACAAGCCAAAACTTTGACAGCTTTACGACACAAAACTAAAAAAGCCTCGACATCCTATCGAGGCTTTCTAGATTCAGTTTTTGGTATAACTCCTGTCGTACCAAGCACTTCCGTGTTGTTCTATTTCTTATTCTTCTTATTTAGGAAACTCCCTGTTTCCCGATAAGTTCATATTAAGAAAATCCACCCTTCAGCACTAGCCGCAAAATTCCGCATTTCATGTCAGCCAAAACGTACAAGATAATGTTTGCAAAATCTTGGCAGATTCTTTGTTCATCTAGCAATTAAGCCTTGGAATAGTCACGTGCACCAAACAATGCTGTACCAATCCGTACCATAGTTGAACCTGCTGCAATTGCTGCATTTAAATCGCCCGACATCCCCATACTCAAAGTATCCCAATCTTCAGGTTGTGCATGTTGTGCTTTCACTGCATCAAACAATTGTTTGGCATCCTGAAAAGCTTGCGGGTGATTGGGCGCAGGAATCACCATCAAACCGCGTAGTTTTAAATGCGGTAATTGGCTGATCTGTCGGACTAATTCTGCAACTTCGCTCGGCTGACAACCATCCTTCGTGTCTTGCGCATCAATATTTACTTGTAAACAAATATTCAGGGGCACTTGTTGAGCATCGCGCTGATTCGATAAACGCTCGGCAATAATCAAACGATCTACCCCATTCACCCATGCAAATTTTTCTGCCAAATGTTTGGTTTTATTGCGCTGCACATGCCCAATAAAGTGCCATTCAATTTCTAAATCACTCAGGGCCTGCATTTTATCCAAAGCTTCTTGCAAATAATTTTCGCCAAAAGCGCGCTGCCCTGTCGCATACATTTCACGCAAGGCTTCACTCGGATGAGTCTTAGACACTGCCAACAATTGCACCGTATTTGGCTCGCGCTGTGCCAACTGGCATGCCTGTTGAATTTGTTGCAAAACCTGAGTGCGCATAAGCTGCAGATTATTCATTGATGCATTTCTCATTTCATTCATCTTTTTTTACCTTGTCCAGCAACTAACAGTTGGTTAAGCTGATGGAAAGCCGTATTATTCTATCAAAATAATTAAGATTTAATTGATCTCGGGGACTTTCATGGATATTACAGAATTATTGGCGTTCTCCGCTAAAAACGGCGCTTCGGATTTACACTTATCTGCGGGCATGCCACCACTGATTCGTGTGGATGGTGAAGTTCGTCGAATTAACTTACCAGCATTAGAACATAAAGAAGTACACAAATTAGTGTACGACATTATGAATGATAAACAACGTCGTGATTATGAAGAAAATCTAGAAACGGACTTTTCTTTTGAAGTCCCAGGCGTGGCTCGTTTCCGTGTGAACGCATTTAACCAAAACCGTGGTGCAGGTGCAGTATTCCGTACCATTCCTTCTAAAGTTTTGACCCTTGAAGATTTAGGCATGGGACAAATCTT
The DNA here is from genome assembly GCF_020982655.1 of Acinetobacter sp. PW68. NCBI lineage: Bacteria > Pseudomonadati > Pseudomonadota > Gammaproteobacteria > Moraxellales > Moraxellaceae > Acinetobacter > Acinetobacter sp. PW68. The sequence continues at coordinate 2,059,664 of NZ_JAHZSX010000001.1, forward strand.
TAAAGATATTTGTGAATATCCACGTGGTTTGGTATTGGTGACAGGCCCAACGGGTTCAGGTAAATCAACCACACTTGCCGCGATGATTGACTTTATTAATGACAATCGCTACGACCATATTCTGACCGTCGAAGACCCAATCGAATTTGTACACCAATCTAAAAAATGTTTGGTTAACCAACGTGAAGTACACCGTGATACGCATGGCTTTAACGAAGCATTACGTTCAGCACTGCGTGAAGACCCTGACATTATTCTAGTGGGTGAGATGCGTGATTTAGAAACCATTCGTTTAGCACTGACTGCTGCCGAAACGGGTCACTTGGTATTTGGGACGCTACACACCACCTCTGCAGCAAAAACCATTGACCGTGTAATTGACGTATTCCCTGCCGAAGAAAAAGACATGGTACGCGCCATGTTATCTGAATCTTTACAAGCCGTCATTTCACAATCCCTGCTCAAGAAAAATGGCGGTGGCCGTGTAGCAGCGCATGAAATCATGATTGGTATTCCTGCGGTGCGAAACTTGATTCGTGAAAATAAAGTAGCTCAAATGTACTCGGCAATTCAGACAGGTGCCAACTACGGTATGACTACCCTCGACCAGAGTTTGAAGAACTTGGTATCGCGCGGTGTGATTAGCCCACAAACGGCTCGAACGGTTGCAAAACAACCTGAATCATTCTTATAAGTTTAAAATTCGAGATACGCGATGGACTTTAATGATTTATTGAATTTAATGATTCAGCAACAAGCATCAGACTTGTTTATTACAGCCGATGTTGAACCTTCCATGAAAATTCATGGACAAATTGTACCTGTGGCAAAAAGTAAGCTCTCAGGTGAAATTGTCGGTCAGCTGCTTAACTCAATTATGAGTGAAAAACAGCGCAAGGAATTTGCCGAAACCCGTGAGTGTAACTTTGCGATCACCAACCGCGAAAAAACAGCACGTTTTCGTGTCAGCGCATTCCAGCAACGTGATGAGCCGGGCATGGTACTGCGTCGGATTGAAACCAAAATTCCGGCCATGGATGACTTGAAACTGCCACCTATTCTCAAAGATTTGGCGATGACCAAACGTGGCATCATCATTTTTGTAGGCGCAACGGGTACAGGTAAATCGACTTCTTTGGCATCTATTATTGGTTACCGCAACCAAAACTCTAAAGGTCATATCATCACCATTGAAGACCCGATTGAATTTGTGCATGAACATGCGGGCTGTATTATTACCCAACGTGAAGTCGGGATTGATACCGATTCCTTTGAAATCGCATTAAAAAACACCTTACGACAAGCGCCTGATGTGATTCTAATTGGTGAGATTCGTTCCCGCGAAACCATGGATTATGCCATTGCCTTTGCAGAAACGGGGCATTTGGTATTTGCCACCCTGCACGCCAACAATGCTAACCAAGCCATTGACCGTATTATTCACTTCTTTGAGGCAGACCGTCATAACCAGTTGTTCATGGATTTATCACTAAACCTGAAAGCAATTGTGGCGCAGCAGTTAATCCCAACTATTGATGGCAACTCACGACGAGCTGCGATTGAAATTTTAATTAACTCACCATTAGTTGCAGATTTAATCCGTAAAGGTGATGTGCATGAAATTAAAGACCTAATGAAGCGTTCACGTGAATTAGGTATGCAAACCTTTGACCAAGCTTTATACGACCTCTATAAAGCCAAGCAAATTAGTTATAAAGATGCGCTCAAACACGCCGACTCGCCAAACGATTTGCGTCTACAAATCAAACTTGCCGAAGAAGGCGGCGAGCGATTGTTACATGCAACCTCGAATATTACTTTCGATGGGCAATAACAACGCTTAAACACAAAAAAATAGGCTTGCATACGCAAGCCTATTTTTTATACGTTTAGTAAATTATTTTTTGCGTAATGCTTCACGACATTCTGGCGCATCACAATAACCATATAAATTCAGCGAGTGACCTGTAAGCTCAAAACCAAATTTTTCTGCCACATCATGCTGTTCTTTTTCAATGGTATCATTAATAAATTCAACCACTTTGCTACAGTTTAAGCAAACGAGATGATCGTGGTGATCTTCCTGCATAATTTCAAACACAGAATGATTGTTCTCAAAATTATGACGCTCAATAATGCCCGCTGCTTCAAACTGTGTTAACACACGATACACAGTTGCTAAACCCACATCTTCACCCTGATCGAGTAAAGTTTTGTAGATTTCTTCTGCACTTAAATGATGTTGTTTTGAATTTTCTAATAATTCTAAGATTTTAATTCGTGGAAGGGTCACTTTAAGTCCAGCTTTGCGTAATTCTTGGTTTGAAATAGGCATGAAAAAGGTCTCTCAACAAAATTAAAGTTGGAATATGCAACAAAGTTAAGATGCAGTATGATCTAACACTGAATCAAGATCAAATGCATCATAATTAATTTGGGATAGTGTAGCAAAATGCAAAAAATCATGTTGACGTTATTGGTCACTTCACTGCTCGCAGGCTGTTCGACCTTGGGCGTTTATAAAGTCGATATTCCACAGGGTACACCTTTAACCCAAGCTCAAGCGTCTAAAGTCCAAGTCGGTATGAGTCATCAGCAAGTTCGCTTTTTGCTGGGCAGTCCAACCATTGCCGATCCGATGAATCCGCTACGGTGGGACTACATTTACAACTATATCCCAGGAACTTATGCTAAAAAAGCCAAGATCCCTGCCGCGCATGGTCAGCATTTGAAAATCTTTTTCAATCAAAATGGTATAGTAGAAAAAGTTGAAGGCTTGGAAACGATTCCAGAATCTCAACCTGGTCTACCAGGATCGAAAGAAGCGATTCTCAACGCGCCTCCACTATAGCCGCTTTAGAATAAAAAGAAACCCCTCACTGAAATTCATCTGAGGGGTCTTGAAATCATTTCAATTGTCTCAAGCGATTGCTTTTGGCATAACGTCCCACAGGGTTCTTTGCGGCACGGTTACGACGAATATCTTTCGGATTAATGGTTAAAGCACGATAAATCTCAACCCGATCACCTGCTTGAAGTACATGCTGCGGCTCAACTCGTACACCAAAAATACCCACCATCAACGGTTCAGATAAAGTCGTTGCTGTTGCAATTCCACTTTGCTGAATTGCATCCAAAACGGTCATGCCCTGCTGAAATGCAACAGTCATATGCCATTGTTGTTCGGGTGTGGCATAGGCCACCCAAACCTGTGCCATTTGACTCATCCGAACCACTGTCCAATTAATGCCACTATTGCAACTACGATAGATACAGGCAACACCACACGTACCGCAATACGCCAAATGTTATAAAACGCCTCACTACTAAAGTTCATGGCTTTACGCAGATGACTGATTTTCATAATCCAGCCTGCAAAAATAGCGTAAATCAAACAAATGACTAAGCCCCAAAGCAACAAGGCAAAATTAAATACTGGACTCATGGCAGGAATTGCCCAAACCAAAGTTGCTGCAATCAATACAATCCACTGAATCGCAACCGCCATTTGACGTTGTGCTAATTGTTCACGTGCCAATTGCAATAAAACCGCTGCTGCTGCAACAGTTGCCACCACCAGAGCAAGTGCTGGAATTTGTACCTGTACGGCAAAGAATGCAAAAGCAAAGACGGCCAATAGCTGAGCAATCCAAATTGGCAATACCGTTGCGGTTGCTGCAGATTGTTGCTGTGCTTGCTGCAAGCTAGTTTGCCAGTACAAGCCCATACCTAAACCACTGGCCACCAAAGCCAAAACAGTTGCACTCCCCCATTCGCTAAACTCAATTGAAGTGACTTGCCATGCAGGAAGTTCTGAACCCATCACCATCGATAAAACCAAAGCCGCCACAACAGCAACAGTGGTACATAGCAATAAAATTTGACGCGGCACTAATGACAATGCCAGTGCTAAAACAGCCACAATCACAAACAAGACATGACTAGCCAAGTCCGCAGCGGCATATTGATTTAAAATTTGCGCAGCATTAGACAACAAACCGCCTGCTAAAAATGGAATGAACACCACTGCAAGCCAGCCCACCAAACGCCATTTTTGAGAGGCATCGGCATCACGAGTTAAACTTGAAAGTGCTTGTAATGCTGTCGTTTTTGAGCGTTTGGCTAAGGCAATTTCCAAATAAGTGATCGGTAATGCCAAAATCAGCATGGTTGCTAACCACAATAACCAAAAGTCGAGCTGACGCTCAACCTGAATACCTGTCATCGGTGCGAGTGTAGCAATAATAATGAATGATAAACCAAATGCCATCAGCGGCGATAACCATCGTGACATAGCATTGTCCTGCATGACGCTGTCCTAATAAAAATCTATGGCTATTTTGCCTTTGTCATCAAGGAAAAGCAAAACCTCAAAAAGAAAAAAGCAAACTGTCTGAGAGGTTGCTAACACTCCATCTATTGATGATAGTGTCAGCAACTCCTCTAGTTTGCTGCGCGAATTTATAATTTTTATTCTTTCATTTTTTATGGCTTCAGACTTATGAGAAGAAACGTGCGAACCAGCCTTTACCTTTCTTCTTCTCATTTTCTTTAATAATGCCCATCATATTCTCTTTCACAGCCCCTACATAATCGGCGTCATCGTGTTGAATATGATTAATTAACCATTTTGATAGGACTTCATGCAATTCGCTTTCAATGGATTGCCCCATTTCGAAACGATCACGATAAGACTCAATTTTTTTAATAAATAAATCATGCACCCGTTTATGCGGTACGCGGTATTTATAACCAGCTTCTTCTTGTAAAGATTCTTCAAAGGTAAAATGCGACTGAGTGTAATCAATAATATTATCTAAAATCTGCTTTACACGTGCTCGATCACTGGCATCGCTAATTTCAACAATTTCATTAATGTAATCGAGGATACGTCTATGCTGATCGTCAATCACATCGATACCAGTGTTGTATTCTGGAACCCATTTCATCTTCATACGACCACCTTACAGAAATAAATGAATAATCACACTGTAAATGGTAGACGTATTTACCTTAAATAAAAATGAAGTGAATTGGTAGGGATTGACTAAAAACACAAAAAACCAACTCAACATATTGATTTAAATTAATTTAAACCAAAATAGTCTACCAAAAGACTAAGTTATTATTTAACCAACTTATACATTTTTATTCTTGTTTTATTTGAAATATACGACAATAAAACGGATATTTTTTAATCATGTATACCCGTATAAATTAATATTGATCTGCTTTGGTCATCCGTCTTAGTTCAGGATTTAAACGCTCTCGTTCCAATCGCGCAATATGTGTCATTTGGCTTTTAATTGGGCGTCCATGTTGAAATAAAATCATTTCACCTGGTTGAAATGCAGTCCATGTTTCATTTTGAGTCAAAGGTTCGGTGGTAATCACTGCCACACAATCCTCTGCTGTGGTGACTTGGCTAAAATCGACCTCAACATCTAAATCAATTAATTGTGCAGGTTGAAATGGATAAGCGCGTACCAACCAATGTAATTTGGTCACTGCATAACTAAATAATGCCTGACCATTAGATAAACAAAAATTAAAGGTGCCATGTTCTGCTATTGTAGGAGATATTTCGACTAATAGATCAAAAACTTGTGTCAGGCTAGGTTCATCATAACCAAAACGATTTACCAATTGATCTAACAAATAACAAAATGCTCGTTCACTGTCGGTATTACCCACAGGGGTAAAACGACCTGATAAATGTGGATGAAAGTCATGTAAATCACCATTATGGGCAAAAATCCACTCGCGTCCCCACAACTCACGACTAAACGGATGCGAATTTTCTAAATTAATTTTGCCTTGTGTCGCTTTACGAATATGGGCAATCACATTGCGCGATTTGATGGGATAGTTGCGGATCAATTCTGCAATGGGTGATTCTACTGCAGATTGGTTATCAACAAATAAACGGCAAGCTTTATCTTCAAAAAAAGCAATGCCAAAGCCATCAGAATGGTCTGAGGTGATTCCTGCGCGCTGCGAAAATCCCCGAAATGAAAAGGTAATATCGGTAGGTGTCGCACAATTCATTCCAAGCAACTGACACATAAGGCCTTATCTTTATACAAATAATGAAATTATCTGATTATTGTGCATCAGCCATGTACATAATTCAAATCTGAAAAATATAAATAGATTTCTACATCACCATTCTATAAATATGCAGTGCTGTAGAAATCTCTTTTTCATCACGATGTTATGATGCTTTTACTTTCTTTTGGCGAATAAAATGCTTTGCCATCTGTTTCACATCTAACAAAACAAAATAGTCCAAACAGTTAAAATCACGATCGTAAAATGCTTGTTCAGACAACTTGGCATTCATTTTCAGATAAACATCAAACAATTTAGGAATTCGTTCATCTTGGCTAAAACTGTGACTCGGGCAACTAGGCTCAAACGGCTGCTGTGACTGAATATCGCAGCGCTGATTTTCAGCCAATTGTTGAATCACTTGATGAGTATGATAAGCCCGCGCTTCATTGCCTTCTAAACGAATACTGACACAGCCAATCAGGTGTTTGGCACGCATTTCCCATAACACTTTAGGTACTAAATTTAGCCATAAAATAGAGAGTGTTTTCCCTGAACGATAATATGGATGCACACAAGTACGCCCCATTTCGACAATATTCGAGAGATGGCCTAACTCATCTATAATTTTGAACTCGTGCGCGCTATAACTATTCGCAAGCTCATGCCCTTGCCAAAGTTTTAAACGGGTATAGGCAACAATTTCGCCCGTAGATTTATCTCTAAGTACGGCGTGTTCACAGCCAAAATCGTACAAGTCCTGATCTAAACCCGATTCAAATTCAATGCCAAATTGCTTGGAAAATTGTTTTGCACGAAAACGCTGAACTTCTTGTAGTTGCTTTAAATTTTCAACCCATTCAAATGCATATTGTGTGGCTTTACTATTTTTTTTCTGAGCTTTACCCACTTTCACCATAGGAAAGCTAAACTGCTGACGATACTGATTCAATTTTTGTAGCATCATAGATACCTCATGTTTTCTCCTACACTAGGACAGCGACATGACACTATGATGACTGCGGTGTCACTGACTAAAACTTTAAGATTTCAGGATCGCGATAAAGCGATTTCAAGGATGCTGAATCAAAAAATTTAAGTTTTGTGCTCAAAGTCTTATACAAAAAAAGAGCTTCAATTGAGAAGCTCTTTTAGGGATCATTTTCTAAAGTTTCATTTACGCACTTGGACACGGTTGGTAATTAAAGTTCCCACACCATGATCAGTAAAGATTTCCAATAAAGTAGCATGTGGCACACGACCATCGACAATATGTGCGCTGATTACACCGCCTTTAACGGCATCCAAAGCACAACCCACTTTTGGAATCATACCACCGTAAATCACGCCTGTATCAATTAAACGATCCACTTCCTGAGTGGTCAAACCGGTTAACAGTTTTTTATTTTCGTCTAATACACCCGAAATATTGGTCAGCAAAATTAACTTTTCAGCCCCCAATGCTTCAGCAACTTTACCTGCGACTAAATCGGCATTAATGTTATAGGTATTGCCTGCATCATCGACACCCAAAGGTGCAATCACTGGAATAAAGTCACTGCTAGTAAACATTTCCAACACATCGGTTTTGACACCCACCACTTCACCCACCAAGCCAAGATCAATCTGTTGTACTTCGCCTGTTTCAGTGGTTTTTTGCATCAATAATTTCTGTGCGCGAATCAAGTTACCATCTTTACCCGTCAAACCAATGGCACGACCGCCATGTTGGTTAATTAAATTGACGATAGATTTATTGACGCTTCCGCCCAAAACCATCTCTACAACTTCCATGGTCGCAGGATCGGTGACACGCATACCATCAATACGGTCAGACTCACGTCCCAATTGCTTGAGCATAGAATCCACTTGTGGGCCACCACCATGAACCACAATTGGGTTTAAGCCCACGGTTTTTAACAACACAATATCACGAGCAAAAGAACTTTCTAGCTCAGGATCGGTCATGGCATTGCCACCATATTTCACAACAAGGGTCTTGCCCGCAAAACGTTGAATATACGGCAAAGCTTCGGTCAAAATTTGCGCTTTGTCGATACCAGTCTGTTGATGTGGCATTCGCCTCTCCTTATTGAGCATCTAAAATGTCTTGGGCGATTTCAGGATATCGCTCACTTAACATGGAAACAAATGTATCGCGAATATCATTCAGTCGTGATGGATTATCGGCATCAAAACGCACCGTAAAATATTCGCCTGTATTAGATGCTCGAATAATGCCAAATCCATCTTCAAAATCAAGTCTTACACCATCTATTTTACTTAATTCTGCCCCACTGCGATGGCTATAACTTTCAACATCATTTAAAACCATACTCGGTTCAATATTACGTGTGCTGATATAAGTGTCTTCGGTGCAGCAACGCTCAGGGTATTTCTGCATCAGTGCTGAAAGGCCACTGTATGAACTATGGCTTAAATATTCCAGCACGCGCAGCGCTGCGTAAATACCATCGTCATAACCAAAACCACGTCCATCATTAAATACATAATGTCCTGCATATTCGCCACCGAATACAGCTTTGCCTTGCGACTGCGCCAAATAACGACGTAAGAAGGTGCTACCTGTACGAATCATCACTGGTTCGCCACCCAAATCACGTACGGTATTGCGTACCATGGTGGAACATTTTACATCAAATACCACTTGATGCTGAGGATGGGTTTTTAAGCACATTTCTGCAAATAAGGACAACAAGCGATCTGCAGAAAGTACATTTGCACGTTCATCCAACAAGACGACACGATCACCATCGCCATCTAAAGCAATGCCAATGTCTGCCTGATGTTCACGCACCGCATTTTTTAAATGCTGTAAGTGTTTTTCTTGAGATGGATCGGGTGCATGCTCTGGAAAATGACCATTGGCTTCGCAGCGTAAAGCAATTACCTCGCAACCCATCTTTTGCAATACCAGAGCAGCACAATGCCCAGCCGAGCCATACATCCCATCCAACACAACTTTATAAGTGCGTGCCAGATGAAGGTCTTGCAATATCGCATTTTGATATTGCTGACACGCATCTTCAATAAATTCATGAGAGATATTGTCAGCTTGTTGTAATTCAAGGAATGTTGCTACATCGGTATTTAAATAATATGGTGCTGCATCGTGTGCCACTTGTTGAATCATTTCAGGGCTTGGCGGTTCGCCCTGTACTATCCATTTAATGCCGTTGTCTGATTTTGGATTATGACTGGCCGTAAGCATAATGCCATTGCCTGCCGTAAGTCGTGCCATAAAATACAACATGGGGCTGGAACAACAACCCACCATCTTTACTTGAAATTGATGGGCAAGAAAGACCTGGCGTACAATTTCAGCATAAGCAGGACTATTTAAACGCGCATCATAACCAATACTAATTTGAGTTTGCTTTTCTTGTTGATATTGTTGCACCAATCCTTGTGCAATCGCGTTTATCAATTTCACAGTCAGCACAGTTTCTTTGCCACGTATGTCGTAAGCGCGAAAAATATGCTGTGGAAAAAGTGTTTGTGGATTGTTCATAGGCTTACAACTACAAAGATGAGCCAACATAAAGTGAATAAATCTTGGCTCGAGATATTTTGAAAATTCTAATTAGATTTTTTAATAGATGTGCAATGGTCTCATCAGAGCTAGTGATTTACTTGTCATTATTAGTACATCTTTCGTTACTTTTCAAGAATTGTTGGTAAAGTTTCAGGTAAAACCTTACCAAACGATTTAGGCTAAAACCTCAGTAAACTCAGTTTTTACCCGTATGCCCAAAACCACCTGCACCGCGTTCAGTGGCCACAAATTCATCCACCTGTTCAAACTCAGCCTGCACCACAGGTACCAAAACGTATTGCGCTAAACGCTCACCAGGTTCTAGACTAAATGCAGTTTGGCTACGGTTCCAAACCGAAACCATCAACTCACCCTGATAATCTGAATCAATCAAACCCACCAAGTTACCTAACACGATGCCATGTTTGTGACCCAAGCCTGAACGCGGCAAAATCATGCCTGCAAAACCTGTATCTTGAATATAAATCGCTAAACCTGTTTTGACCAATACAGTTTGACCTGGCTCAATCACGGTGCTGCTGTCTACACAAGCACGTAAGTCCAAACCTGCCGAACCTGCGGTTGCATAAGTTGGCATTGGCCATTCTGTGCCTAAACGTGAATCTAAGACTTTAACTTGAACTTTCATGAAGTTTATCCTGCTTTTAAATTTTCAATGTGCTTTCGATTTTCGATGTGCCATTTGATGCTGTACTTGCATCAACACCCCCTGTGTTTTTCAGCGCTTAATCAGGGCACGTAAATTTTCCAAATAATGCTGTGCCTGTAATTTCGGATCGACATCACCGGCTAACTTTTTCTTACGTCCGAGCCATTCCAATTCATCTTGTGGTAATTCATCCAAAAAACGACTTGGGGTCATTTGTTTCATTTGCCCGCCCGCTTTGCGCTGTTCTGCCAAAGTAATGGTTAAGCCCTGACGTGCACGAGTAATCCCCACGTACATCAAACGGCGTTCTTCCTCGACAGTATCTGCCACAATCGAGTTTTTATGCGGTAAAAGCTCTTCTTCCAAACCAATCAAATACACGTACGGAAATTCCAAGCCTTTGGACGCATGCAGGGTGAGTAAATTGACTTTATCAGTGTCTTCTTCTTCCTGTTGCTGTTCGAGCATATCGAGCAGCACCATTTTACGAATCACGCTTTCAATATTCTTTTCATCGACATCTTCAGCACGGTTAATCAAACTTTGGATGCTGCTATATAGAACTTCGATATTATCCAGCTTGGTTTTTTCCTGCGCAGGGGTAGCTGCTTGCTCTTTAATGTAGTCGATATAACCTGCTTCGAGCATCATTTGACGGATGATTGGCACAGGCTCATCATCTTCCAATAAATTACGAGTAAAATTACCAATAAAATCTGCAAACTCTGCCAACTGCGTCGTGGCTTTTTTCGGAATTGCCATCGTCAGGCGTTGATCACCTGCAGCAGCCAATAATGACAAATGGTTTTCCTGTGCAAACAGCCCTAGTTTTTCCAAAGTCACAGGGCCAATCGCACGTTTAGGCGTGTTAATAATGCGTAAGAATGCGCTGTCATCTTCAGGGTTAATAATCAAACGCAAATAACTCATGATGTCTTTGATTTCAGCACGCGCGAAGAATGACTGACCACCCGAAAGCTTGTACGGAATTTGCATTTGGCGTAATTGGGTTTCCAAAATGCGCGCCTGAAAGTTACCACGATACAAAATCGCATAATCTTTCCAGCTTTTACCGTTCATTAACTTATGGGTGAGTAAGTCTTTCACCACGCGTTCTGATTCATCATCATCGTTTCGGCAAGTGATCACCCGAATCACTTCACCATGACCTTTATCTGACCAGAGTTTTTTATCAAAAATATGTGGATTATTACCAATAACAGTGTTGGCTGCTTTTAAAATACGACTAGTCGAGCGATAGTTTTGCTCAAGTTTAATCACTTTTAAATTTGGAAAATCGTCTTTCAGTAAGGCCATATTTTCAGGCTTCGCACCGCGCCACGCGTAAATCGATTGGTCGTCATCACCTACCGCAGTAAACTGCCCCATCACACCTACAAGTAATTTCACCAAGATATATTGTGCGGTATTGGTATCCTGATACTCATCGACCAATAAATAACGAACACGGTTTTGCCACTTGTCACGCACTTCGGCATTTTCTTGCAAAAGCCGTGTCGGCATTACAATTAAATCATCAAAATCTACCGCGTTATAGGCACGTAAATTACGTTCATAAAGTTGATATAAATGTGCAAATTGGATGTCTTCTGGCGTTTCGCAGGTGGTATGCGCCTGCTCTGGTGCAATCAGATCATTTTTCCAGTCTGAAATCATCTTCATGGCTTTGGCAATCAATTCTTTGCTTTCTGCACCCGACAAATTATCGCGGTGCATTAAGTCCATCAGAATACGTTTGCAGTCATCGGCATCTAAAATAGAGAAGTTGGCTTTTAACGGCGTGTGTTTTAATTCAAAACGTAATAAGTTCAGACCAAAGGTGTGGAAAGTCGAAACCGATAATCCTTTAGCTTCTTCTCGTGACAACAATTTGGTCACACGCTCTTTCATTTCTCGTGCTGCTTTATTGGTAAAAGTCATCGCTGTAATACGATGCGCAGGAATCCCGCAATGCTTAACCAAATAGGCAATTTTTCGGGTAATCACCGAAGTTTTACCTGAACCCGCCCCTGCAAGCACTAACAAGGGTCCTTGAGTGTATTTCATCGCTTCAAGTTGCTTGTCGTTTAACTGACTTGCCAGTGACATAGTATTTCCTCTATTTCGGTTCGAGCTTGATTATAGTCATCTCAGCCTAAGATGACTAATCTAAAATGCTGCTTTCAACGTCATTGTCTATTTGCTGAGTATGCAATTAGACAACACTAAATTTTTGACATGAAAAAACCGCCCGAAGGCGGTTCTTTACAGTTTATACAATGCCAGATTATTGGATCGCATAAATGCTGATTTCTACACGACGGTTTTGCTCACGACCTTCTGCAGTAGCATTCGATGCGATTGGGTTTGCAGCACCGTGACCTTGTGCATTAATACGTGAAGTTGATACACCACGGCTAGCCAAGTAGTTTGCAACCGATTGTGCACGTGCTTGTGACAATGGAATGTTGATTGCGTCGTTACCAGTGCTGTCAGTATAACCTGTTACCAAAATACCGCTCTTGTTATCTTGGGTTAGCGTTTGCGCTACTTTGTCCAATGTAGAATAGAAGTTTGGTTTGATGTTTGATTTGTTCGTATCAAACGTGATGTTACCCGGCATGATCAAGCCAACAGAACCATCGGCATTACGGTTTACTTCTACGCCTGTACCAGCCATTTGTTGACGAAGTTGTTTTTCTTTATTGTCAAGATAAACACCCGCAGCAGTACCCACTACAGCACCAATCGCTGCAGCACGGTTGTTTTGTGCACTTGTGTTTGCGTTACTTTTAGAGACCCCATAACCTGCAGCAGCACCAATTACTGTACCTAACGCTGTTTTGTCATATTCCATACCACCAAGGTTGTTACCAGTCGATTGACAACCTGTTAATACCATTGCCCCTACAACTGCTGTCGATATTACTAATGCACGCATGGCATGCCTCCTTACTTGTGTTTTGTTGTACAGGCTGAATATTGAATGAAAAAATACACTTAGACCATTGATTTTTTGTTAATAAAAAAACTTTTACTTACAAATATACATGATCATGTACAAATCTGGGTATAACTTCATCACAATTTCTACACACTTTCACTTCTACACTTTTTTATTTTAAAAACAACATTTATAGTGGAGTAATCTACAAATACGTGACGCATTGGACGATTTATCTTCAGGATTGATTTATATGTCATCGCAAGCAAAAAAACAGCCTTTATTAAAAAAAATCACAAAAGGACTCACTGTGGGTACAGTCATTACTGGCAGTACATTTTTTCACGGCCCTCCTGTGTTGGCTTTAGGCTTAACCAAACTCTTCAAGCAGTCAAGTAAGGTCGATGAAGCCAATATTCAAATTACCAACAGTTGGCTCAGTGTAAATAACTGGCTGATTGATCATGTGTTACCCAATACCCAATGGGATATCAGCATTGATGAAAATTTGCAGCTGAGCATGCAAGGTCGTTATCTGATGACCTGTAACCATCAAAGTTGGGTCGATACCACAGTAAATCAATATTTTGGTTTAACCCGCATGCCTTTGACCCGCTTTTTTACCAAGTGGGAGCTGATCTTTATTCCCTTTGTGGGGCAGGCCTTTAAAATTTTAGGCTTCCCAATGATGAAGCGTCACAGCAAAGCACAAATTGAAAAAAAACCAGCACTGAAAGATCGTGATATGCAAGAGGCACGTAAAGCCTGCCAACAATTATTAAGTCAGCCCTTTACCTTGCTAAATTATTTAGAAGGCACTCGCTTTACTAAAGAAAAACATGATCAACAACAATCGCCTTATCAACATTTATTAAAGCCAAAAGCTGGCGGTTTAGCGTTGGCATTAAATATTTTGGGCGATCAAATTGATGCCTTGGTGGATATGACCATTGTTTACCCAGATGGCGTGCCAGGCTATAGCGAGTTCTGGCTCGGAGAAGTTCCTCGCATTGCGGTAAATTTACGAAAAATCAACATTCCAGACTGGGTCTTGGGTGGTAATTACGAAGATGATGCTGAATACCGTGAGCGTTTCCAGCAATGGGTGCATGAATTATGGTTGGAAAAAGATCAGCTGATTGAATCCATGCAACAAAAATTTGCTGCCCCAACGGTCTAACCCAATCAGGTGAACCATGAAAAAGTCTGAAGAGCCTGTAATCAAATCCTCATTCCATACCCTACGTAAAGATTCATGGGGTTGGAAAATTGCCTTAATTTATGACTTGTTTTTGATGGGTTTAATCATCTTTAACTTGTTCTGTTTAAGTGCCAATGCCATTTTAATGAGTGATTTTGGTGAATGGCTGTTCGACTTTATTCGCCTGCCTGAAATCTTACAGTTTTATCGGGGCGAGTTACGTCCTTGGGTGATTATCACTGAAGGCTGGTTTACCACTTTTTTAATTGTAGAGTTGGGCGTGCGTTGGGGTATTGCAATCATTTTCAAACATCATCAACGTTGGTGGTTTTTCCCGTTTATTCACTGGTATGAAATTCTTGCGATCATTCCGCAATTGCGTTTTTTACGTTTATTACGTGCCATCGCGATTGGTTACAACCTGCATAGTCACGGTTATAAAGTCATCCCAAATAGTTGGTATAAACGTGGCAACTTCTATTACAGCTTATTGATGGAAGAACTGAGTAGCCGAGTGGTACTGACTGTGCTGAATGGCGTACAGCGTGAACTGACCACCAGCACCACACACAAACAGTTTATTGATGATTTGGTCGAGCGGCATCGTCAGTTACTGGCCATTGCACTGGCGGATATTCTGCAAGAATCCTTGGGTAAAGAGTTGCAAGCCCAACGCCACCAAATTGCAAAAAATGTAGGGCTGGTAGTCAATCAAGCCATTGAAGATACGCCTGAGCTGACTCAGCTTCTGCGTCTGATTCCATTGGTTGGTGGTCGTATTGAACAGCAAATTCAAAGTATTGGTCAGCGACTAGGCGAAAACATCACCCAAGGCTTGATTGAACCTTTTGCACAACCGAACGCACAGTCCAGCAACCCGACGTATCAAATGATTGCCGAAAAAATTAGTCAGATAGAAGTTGAACATAATCAGCATATTGATAAATTAGTAGAGTCAGCAGTATTTGAAAGTTTGGAAGCCATTCGCAAACAAGTAAAAGTCAAACAATGGCAACAAATTTTAGATGAAGGACAACAACAGAATATTTCATGAGTGCGTTTTAACATTTTTACGATTGGGATAAATATTTTTAGTCATGCAACTAGAGAATTCACCCAATTTGTTCTAGGATTTGCTCTATTTATAATATGACTTCGACAACCAGCAGAGTCAGAAGTGTTAAGGAATTATTATGGCTGACATACGGATAAAAGGCAGATTGGTCAATGCGATTCGCATTAGCTTAGACACCAATGATCATGATGCGATCCGCCAGCAACTAAGCCCAATGTTGCAAAAATCATTTCCACCAGGTGTTTTGGTGGTTATTGAAAGTTCAGTCGAACAGGAACTGATTGCACTGATTCAATTACTCATTAGTTTAGAGGCACAGCCAATTGCGGTGACCGAAGGACTATTGGGCGATCAGGCACGTGCCATTCAATTTCCTGTGATTCCACAAGACCGCCCACTTCAGGAAGTGAAAGCGACCAAAGAACAAGTGGTGGAAGTTAAACCTGAGCCTGCCGCAGAACAACAGGCTGAAAATCAAGTCGCTGAAACGGCACCTGCAGTGGCACATATTACGTCGTATCACGATGAAATTTTGCGTACAGGCCAATGTCTGGTACAGCATCAGGGCGACATCATTTTAACCGCAGGCATTAACAGCGGTTCAGAAGTGATTGCTTCAGGAAATATACATATTTATGGTAGTGTACGTGGTAGAGTCATTGCCGGCGCGGGCGGGAATATTGCAGCACGAATTTTCTGCCATTCCCTAGAAGCAGAATTGGTATCTATTGCAGGCACATATTGCGTTGCGGACGACATTCCACAGCATGTGACCAAAAAACCTGTGCATATTTACTTAAATGATAACCAAGAGCTTGTATTTGAAGCTCTACAATTTTAATGTATAAATAATCACCAAAAATCCCCGAGAAAATATAGGGGAATTTAAACCATAACAGGAGTGGATTCGGTGGCGAAAATTGTTGTCGTAACATCAGGCAAAGGTGGCGTAGGTAAAACCACTACAAGTGCATCTTTTGCAACAGGTTTAGCCCTACGTGGTCACAAAACTGTTGTTATCGATTTTGACGTGGGTTTACGTAACCTTGACTTAATTATGGGTTGTGAACGTCGCGTTGTTTATGATTTTGTGAATGTTTTAAATAATGAAGCGCGTTTACAACAAGCATTAATTCGCGATAAAGATATTGAAAACCTTTATATTCTTCCAGCCTCACAAACCCGTGATAAAGATGCCCTGACCGATGAAGGCGTGGCACGTATTATGGATGAGCTTGCACAAGAGTTTGATTACATTATTTGTGACTCACCTGCTGGGATTGAGCGCGGCGCTATTTTAGCGATGTATCATGCCGATGAAGCGATTATTGTGACTAACCCTGAAATTTCTTCAGTACGTGACTCTGACCGTATTATTGGTATGCTAGACAGCAAAACTAAAAAAGTAGAACAAAACGAAGGCCGTATCCGTAAGCACCTGTGTATTACACGTTACAACCCAGAACGTGCCGATAAACAAGAAATGCTGACGATTGATGACATTTCTAAAGATATTTTACGTGTACCTACTTTAGGCGTAATTCCTGAATGTAAGAGCGTACTTCAAGCATCAAACGAAGGTAAACCTGTCATTCTGTATAGCGATGCTGCTGCAGGTCAGGCTTATGATGACTTGGTTGCACGATTCTTAGGTGAAGAACGTCCGTTTCGCCATATTGAAGCGAAACCTAAGGGCTGGTTAGCACGATTATTTGGAGCGTAGACATGGCAGGATTTTGGAGCAAATTATTTAGCGGTGAAGATAAGCCATCTAGCGCACAAACAGCAAAAGATCGCTTAAAAGTGATTGTTGCTTCTGAACAAGGTCTTGGTAAACGCTTAAGCCAAGAAAAAATTGATCAGATGAAGAAAGAAATCATGCAAGTGGTGAACCGCTACGTGCGTGGGGTAGATGAACAACACATTCAAATGTCAGTACGTTCAGAAGCCAATATTGAAATGCTAGAAATGAATATCAATTTGCCTGAAGAGCGATAATCTGAATACTGATTAGTCAAGCAAATTGAATCAGGGCAAAATAACACAAGTTATTTTGCCCTATTTTTTCAAAAGAATATAAAGGAGATTGCTATGGCATTATCTCAACCTGCAACCTTTAACGAAGCATGGTCGGATGAACGTGTGTTTGCTTACTTAAATCAGTTACCACCTGCAGGTGTGAATGCAGATTTTCACGTACTCTATCACGCATTTAAACACATGCGTCCAAGCGACTATGAACGTCTATTGACACAATTTGTTGCCGATGGTCGTGATGTGAATGCCACCAATCCTGAAGGTCAACGTATTCACGATGTGATTGCTGAATTTCCACGTCAAAAAGATGGTTTTTTAGCAGTTTTAGCCAAGTTTGCTTAAACTGTTTAAATACAATCTCTGGCTAAACTCAGCCAAAGCGCTTGAATTAAAAAAATCCCACAATATTGAATTGCGGGATTTTTTTATTACAGTACTTGATTCAAGATCAAACAGAAAATGAAGCTTTACACTAAAATTTCACGTTTCCCATTTGCACCCTGCTCGCTCACAATACCTTGCTCTTGCATCTGATCAACAATACGCGCTGCACGGTTATAGCCCAAGCTGAATTTCCGCTGTAAAGATGAGGTCGATACTTTACGTGTTTCTAGCACAAACGCCACACACTGATCATATAGCACATCACGGTCTGGACTGCCCTCACCATCTTCAAAACCACGTGAAGACGGTTCTTCATCAAATGGTGTCAAGATTTCATCAACATAGTCAGGATCACCACGCTCACGCCATGCATCACAAATACGGTTGACTTCATCATCCGAAATAAATGCACCATGTACACGTTCTGGTTCAATTTTACCTGGCCCTAAAAACAGCATGTCACCATGACCGAGCAGATCTTCTGCGCCACCTGCATCCAAAATAGTTCGTGAGTCAATTTTTGAGTTTACACGTAAAGCCACACGAGTTGGAATGTTGGCTTTAATTAGACCAGTGATCACATCTA
The DNA here is from genome assembly GCF_020982655.1 of Acinetobacter sp. PW68. NCBI lineage: Bacteria > Pseudomonadati > Pseudomonadota > Gammaproteobacteria > Moraxellales > Moraxellaceae > Acinetobacter > Acinetobacter sp. PW68. The sequence continues at coordinate 2,078,168 of NZ_JAHZSX010000001.1, forward strand.
CCGATGGACGCTGAGTTGCCAAAAGTAAGTGAATCCCTGCTGCACGTGATTTTTGTGCTAAACGGGTAATCATTTCTTCCGCTTTCTTTCCTACTTGCATAATCATGTCGGCAAACTCATCTGCCACAATGACAATAGATGGCAATGGCGTTAAGCGCGGTGCACGTTCCTGCGTTGCAGAATCGCCAGGTTTCCAAGTTGGATCAATTAAATCTTCACCATTGGCAATAGATTCTTCAACCTTACGGTTATAGTCGCTTAATTTACGAATTTTTAGGAAAGACATCAGCTTATAGCGACGTTCCATTTCATTGACACACCAATTTAAAGCACTGACCGCATCTTTCATGTCAGTCACCACAGGCGTCAACAAATGTGGAATGTCATTATAGTTAGCGAGCTCCAGTTGTTTCGGGTCAATCAAAATTAAACGCAATTGATCAGGCTTATATTTCAGCAACATCGACAAAATCATCGAGTTCACTGCTACCGATTTACCAGAACCCGTCGTCCCCGCCACCAGCATGTGCGGTGCTTTGCCCAATTCAGTAATCACGGGATTGCCTGAAATATCTTTCCCCATCGCCATAGATAAAATGCCGTTTGGATCTTCAAAAGCAGGCGTTTGTAATAACTCAATCAAACGTACCATTTCACGGGAACTATTCGGTACCTCAATACCAATATACGGCTTGCCCGGAATCACTTCGACCACACGTACCGATGCCATTGACATTGAACGCGCTAAGTCACGGGAAATATTGGTCACTTTCGACGCTTTGACCCCGGGTGCCAAATCCAGCTCAAAACGGGTCACAACAGGGCCAGGCTGTGCTTCAACCACTTTGGCTTTGACATTAAATTCCTGTAATTTAATTTCCAGCAATTCCGACAAGCGCGATAATTGTTCTGCAGTGAAGTTCACTTTTTTGTTTGGATCGACTTTATCGAGCAAATCCAAACCTGGAAGCGGAGAAAGATCACGACGTTTTTCTGCAACCTGCATGGCGCGGGACATCGGACGACCATGTGCATCGGTCAAGGGCGCATCAAAATCAAAGTCATCTTCGTCTAGTGGTTTGCCTGCGGTTTCCTGCCAAGCTTCGATAAATGCTTCTTTGGATAACGCCACTTTTTCTGCTTGTTCAGCCTGTGTAGCAGTCGCTGCGTTTGCCATCACTGCGGCAGTGGCTGCCGTCTGAATAGGTGCCTGAACAAAAGCAGAACTTTGTGCATAGCTACTGGTACTACGCGCTACAGGCGCTTGATCTTGAAATGCATCTTGCTGTAACTCATCACCCAAAAGATCATCCACCAACAAGTCATCTAAACTGTCTAAATCATGCTGCAAATGACGTTCTTGGCGTACAGCCTGATTTTGCGTATTCGAAGCATTTGAAGATGGCGGATTAAAATCTGACTCAAATCTGCTGAGTTCATCGTTAAAATCGTGAATTGCAGGATTCGAGTGCGGACGCACTGTTTCTTGCTGGGTCGCAGGCTCATCTAAAGCATCCATTCCCGCATGGTTTTGGAATGGGCTATGTAAATCACTTGCAGCTTTGCCTTGTGGAACTGCCGCGAGCAATTCATCAAAAATTTGGTCATCATCCCAATCCAATGATAATTTTGCAGTGGATTGAGACGCCGCAGATACAGGACGCACTTCATCAAAAGGCTTTGATTGCAGATGTGGCTCTGGTTCTTCAGAAGCACGTAATAAAGCATGAATGTCTTGGTTATGCTGACTGTCGGTATTTTCTTTTAAAGCGCGCCACACTTCGCCTGTCGCAACAATACGCTGGCTGTCTTGTTCTAAGCGATGCGCCTTTTCGATGGTTTTTTCTAATTCAACATCATCAATTTCATCTTGCACCAATAACTGTTGCTGCGCCTGCTGTTCTTCTTCTTCACGTTGCAGCATGTGATTAAACATACGCTCTGCTGCAGGATGTGGCGTAGCTACTTCAGATTGTTTCACCTGTGCAACCACGGGTTCACTCGGTTCTAAATCGGTTGACGCCACTTCAGCAGCAACCACAGGTGCAGCAGCGACAACGGTCTTTTTCACCTGTGGTGCGGAACGGTCAAAGTCAGATTCTGCTTCAGGCACATTGCGGTAAAACAAGTCTTGCATATAAGCAGGTGTGGCTTTTAAAGTTGCCCAGGTTCTGTTCCATTTCACCCCAAATGCGAGGGTAAATAAGAAAATCCAAAAGACGACTAAAAAAAGTGTTGCCCCATAAATGGTTAAAATTTGCGATAAACTTTTCCCAAGTTCAAAACCAATGATGCCACCTGAGGCGTTGTCTAACGTATCGGCAGGCACTTGCCAAAACAAATACAGCAAACTTGCAGTGGCCAATAAAATGAAGAATTGTGCAGCATAACGAAATGGACGGTTTAAAAAACTACGTGGCCACCAGACTTGTAAGGCTTCAATAAAAAAATAAGCAGGAAGAAGCAGACTCGCCCAACCTAAAAAGCCAAACAATAAATCAGCAATCCACGCACCTGCGATTCCACTCGCATTTGAAACCTGTTGGGTGTCACTGGAAATATGCATCCAACCTGGGTCAAATGGAGTATAGGTTACTGTTGCAAGGAACAGATATATTCCAAAAGAGACCAAAAATAATGTCGCTATTAAGCGATGTGCATAAGCACCCGACACCGCAGTCATATATTGTCCTGTCGCCAATTCTTCATCAATGTTTTTTGTTTGTTCGATGGTCTTAAAAAGCCACCTGATTCGGAGCATCTGTATTTCATTTAGCTGTGTCATTTAAGTTGCATTTCACGATGCAAGCTTCATCACACAGCAAGCTATAAATTATAACAGACCTTCTATTATGCATGTGTTGCCTAGAAAAAGATGCAAGATTATTGAAGTGTGTTGTTAACTTTTTCTATATAGCTCAAATCGATTTACATGATCAGTAATATCAACTTTAATCACACAGCAAACTCATCCTGTTTCACGTATAATTCCATAAATTTCTAAATAAAAAAAGGATGCTGTGCATGAGCGCTCGTCACTCACGTTTAATTATTTTAGGTTCAGGCCCTGCAGGTTATAGTGCCGCAGTCTATGCCGCACGTGCCAACTTAAAACCGACCTTAATTGCAGGCTTACAATTGGGTGGTCAGCTCACTACGACCACAGAAGTTGATAACTGGCCAGGCGATCCTGAAGGTTTAACAGGCCCAGCGCTAATGGAGCGTATGCAAGCGCATGCAGAGCGTTTTGGCACAGAAATCGTGTATGACCATATCAATGAAGTGAACCTGAATGTGCGCCCATTTGTACTCAAAGGCGATATGGAAGAATTTACCTGTGATGCTTTAATCATTTGCACAGGTGCGACTGCACAATATTTAGGTTTAGAATCTGAAGCAGCATTTATGGGTCAAGGCGTAAGTGCTTGTGCTACCTGTGATGGTTTCTTCTACAAAAACCAAAAAGTGATGGTCGTTGGTGGTGGTAACACGGCTGTTGAAGAAGCATTATACCTGTCTAACATTGCATCACACGTGACATTGGTGCATCGTCGTGATTCACTTCGATCTGAAAAAATCTTGCAAGATCATTTATTTGCCAAAGAAAAAGAAGGCAAAATCAGTATTCTTTGGAATAACCAAGTTGATGAAGTCTTGGGCGACAACACAGGCGTAACTTCAGTACGTTTAAAATCAACCACTGATGGCTCTACTCAAGATGTTGATGTGTCTGGCTTATTCATTGCAATTGGTCACAAACCAAATACAGGCATGTTTGAAGGTCAATTAAACTTGCGTGATGGTTATATCCAAGTACAAAGCGGCACTGCAGGCAATGCGACACAAACTTCTGTGGCTGGCGTATTTGCTGCGGGTGATGTAGCCGATTCCATTTATCGCCAAGCGATTACTTCTGCAGGTTCAGGCTGTATGGCAGCACTGGATGCAGAAAAATATTTAGATGCACTTGGTGAATAATTTAGTGTCCAAGTTTAAAGACCGCTCTCCTTGAGCGGTTTTTTTATCACGACATTTTTAGGTATGATGAAATCAAGTTCATCGTAAAACTTCATACGGCAATTGATATGCACACGCTCCCGGCTTCACAATTCATTTTCCCCGATCCCATTGAAGTTGATCCTGAGGGTGAAGGCTTGATTTGTGTAGGTGCAGACCTTTCCCCTTCAACCTTATATGAAGCCTATACACATGGCTTATTTCCATGGTTTTCAGAAGGTGATCCTATTTGTTGGTGGAGTCCTGAGCCACGTTGCGTAATTATTCCGCAACATTATCAGCCGAGTAAGTCTTTAATCCGCAACATGAAAAAAATAGATTATCGCATTACTATTAATCATGCCTTTGAACAAGTGATTCGCAATTGTGCCTTGCCCCGTAGCTACGCCAATGAAACTTGGATTTCTGAAGAGATCATTCAAGGTTATTGTCAGCTTTTTGCAGCAGGTTATGGCTATAGTGTAGAAGTTTGGGAGCAAGATCTTTTGGTCGGTGGTTTATATGGTGTGAGTATTGGCAAAAGCTGTTTTGGCGAGTCTATGTTTAGCCAGCGTACCGATGTCTCCAAAATGGCTTTTTATAGTTTGATGCTGCTCGGACAAGAACAACAATTGCCTTGGATTGACTGCCAATTGGTCAATGACCATTTAATTAGTCTCGGAGCATGTACACTTTCTCGCCAAGACTATCTTATATCGTTACAAGATGTTGTAAAACAGCCTGCGATCAATTGGAAAAAATTTCAGGACAGTGTATTTTCAAGTAAAACAATAGCGCAGTATGCGCGCCTACTTGAATGAGAATAACAGAGAGGGATCTTGAAAATGAATTCATATCACCCAAAATCCCTGCTAAATGATTTGCAGTATTACATTACTCCGCCGCACGATTGCAGCTATTTACCTGAAAAATCTGCGCGAATGGTTTTTTTAGACCCTGCACATAAAATTGATGTGCTGACCTTGTCTGAACTTTCTCGGGTCGGTTTTCGTCGCAGTGGCGATTTTGTTTATCGCCCAGAATGTCATTTGTGCCGTCAATGCCTTTCTTCGCGTATTCCTGTCGCTGAATTTAAAATGAACAGCACCCAAAAGAAAGCTTGGAAACGCAATCATGATTTACAGATCAAAATCACCAAGCCGCAAGATGCGGGCGATTTACATTATGCGCTGTATGAACGCTATATAAATGAACGACATGCCGATGGCGATATGTTCCCTGCCAGTCGTGACCAATTTGAAAAATTCCTCATCCACAGTTGTACCAACAGCTTCTTTTTAGAAGTTTGGCAAGCTGATCGCTTAATTGCAGTATCGACCTGTGATTATTTAGATGATGGTATTTCTGCGGTCTATACCTTTTTTGATCCAGACGAAAGTCGTCGCTCACTCGGAACATTTGCAGTATTAAAACAAATTGAACAGGCACAGCATTTGGAGTTGCAATATGTTTACTTAGGCTATTGGGTGCCTCATTCCAACAAAATGAACTACAAATCGCAATATGTGCCCCTTGAGCTACTTCTCGATGGTCAATGGCGACGCATTAACCGCAGCCTAAATACCGATGAGGTGCAGCAGTTGGGAAACTCCTTAATGACCACTCTGCCCTTAGGTTGGAATAACTCCATCATCAAATAAACTGAATTCACACAAGACCAGTTTTTACCTTCATCTGATTTACTTAAACAAACTGGCAAAATCATCACTACAAGATTTCACCATAATAATGGCATGCTCGCGTGTCCCATCCGTTTTAGGATAATAATTTTTACGTAAATCAATTTGATGAAAACCTGACTTTTCATACAGGGCTATCGCAGCTAAATTACTTTCACGCACTTCTAAAAAAATCTGCACAGGTTGATTCTTCAATCCCGCAATAGAATGTTCTAGCAGTTGATAACCTAAACCTTTGCCTTGCTGGCTTGGGTGTACCGCCATCAACAACAAATTTGCTTCATCCAACACAGGTTGTAAAATACAAAAACCCACCACTTTCCCTGCGTGTTCAATCACGGTACTGTGATAACTGTCCACCGCTTCGGCAAATTGTTTGGTACTCCACGGATGACTTTGTACCAAATTTTCAATCGCAACCACATCAGCGACATCATGGGTCTGCATTAAACGAATCATAAGAATGATCTTGTGCTGTTCTAAGATGTAGGCATTATAGATTTCACTACAAAAAAATCGAGTAAAAAAAAAGGCAACTTGCGTTGCCTGACCAAAGGGAAAAGTTTAAAAGCCTAATTTAGCTTTCCAAGTATTTAATAAAGCTGTGGTGTCAAAATCGTTAGGATGAAAATTCGGCTTGAAATAGAACAACATTTCTTTGCCCATGCCGGTAATAATCCCTTTAGATGGACTATAAGCAAAACGATAAATCATACGTAAATTTTCTAGATTCAACTGCTTGTCTTGTTTTAATAAACGCAATAAAAAATAGTTTTGTACTAAAAATAAAGTCAGCATCGAGATAACCAAAGAACTTGTCCGTAGTGCATAAGCTTTCAAACCCTTACCAAACACACCTTCAAACACATCATAAGCCACAGCTTTATGTTCACTTTCTTCAATTGCATGCCACAACCACATGCTTTTCATAGTGTCATCAGTCATCAATTCTTGAATATGTGAATTGGTCAATAATTGTGAAGCAATCGTTGCCGTAAAATGTTCTAGCGCAGTAGTTGAAGTTAAATCTACCATTTCCTGTGTAATGCCAATCGGTTTAGCTAACTTTGCTATAAATTTACGACTAGTTTGAATCACGATATCTGTATAACGATCTAAAGTATCTACATCATGTCCAAATTTCTGTGCAGCGGCATTAAAACTAACATGCTCATGCGTGTGCATGGCTTCTTGTCCAATAAATGCACTAATTTCTTTCTGTAAATCTGCATTGTCTTTCAGCATTGGGTGATAACGCACCGAACGTACACTATCTATAAAAAACTTCTCTCCTGCAGGGAATAATGCAGATAAAGCAGTCATAAAATGAGTTAAGCCTGCATTACCACTCATCCAATATTCAGGTACAGCATCAAAGTTGAAATTCATACGACGGACAGGAAAACTCGCACCAGCACGTTCACTTACACTCAACTTAGCATTCATGTTACTTACTCCTGAGGCTACATCCATGACGTTACTCACGCTGTAACCCACTTTTTTTTATTTATCGGTATGATTTCATATTACGGTTTTCTGTGCGTTATTTAACTGCACTTAAGGACAGCCAATTGTCAGTTCAGGACATGAGCAACAAAAAATAAAGATAAGTGAAATTATTTTTTTATTTACGAGAAAAAATAAGCTATTAACACCATAGCAAAAGAAGGTCATAAAATATTTTGTAGATTGATTCAAGGTTCAAAGAGCGTTATTTCAACCATCAATACAGCAAGCTTTCATCCATCTGGAAACTAGCACGCAAAATACAGCCATAAAAAAAGCGCCCCAAACGGAGCGCTTTTCACACTATAAAGTGATTATGCTGTTACTTTAGCAACAACGCCCGCACCTACAGTACGACCACCTTCACGGATCGCAAAGCGTAAACCAGCGTCCATTGCGATTGGGTGGATTAATTCTACTGACATTTCAACGTTGTCACCTGGCATTACCATTTCAACGCCTTCTTTCAACTGGATTGCACCAGTTACGTCAGTTGTACGGAAATAGAATTGAGGACGGTAACCGTTAAGGAATGGAGTGTGACGACCACCTTCTTCTTTAGAAAGTACGTATACTTCCGCATCGAATTTAGTGTGTGGCTTGATTGTACCTGGCTTAGCAAGTACTTGACCACGTTGTACGTCTTCACGCTTAGTACCACGTAAAAGAACACCACAGTTCTCGCCCGCACGACCTTCGTCTAGAAGTTTACGGAACATTTCAACGCCAGTTACAGTTGTTTTAACTGTGTCTTTGATACCTACGATTTCAACTTCTTCGCCTACTTTCACGATACCAGTTTCTACACGGCCAGTTACTACTGTACCACGACCAGAAATAGAGAATACGTCTTCGATTGGCATTAAGAATGCTTGGTCGATTGCACGTACTGGCTCTGGGATGTAAGTGTCAAGCGCTTCAACAAGAGCTTCAACTGCAGCTTCACCATATTGACCAGCGTCACCGTTAAGCGCAAGAAGAGCTGAACCACGGATAACTGGAGTGTCATCACCTGGGAAGTCGTAAGTAGAAAGAAGTTCACGAACTTCCATTTCAACCAATTCAAGAAGTTCTTCGTCGTCTACAAGGTCGCATTTGTTTAAGAATACGATGATGTAAGGTACACCTACCTGACGAGAAAGAAGGATGTGTTCACGAGTTTGTGGCATTGGACCGTCAGTCGCAGCACATACAAGGATCGCGCCGTCCATCTGAGCAGCACCAGTAATCATGTTTTTAACATAATCGGCGTGGCCTGGGCAGTCTACGTGCGCGTAGTGACGAGTTGGAGAGTCATATTCTACGTGAGAAGTATTAATTGTAATACCACGTGCTTTTTCTTCTGGTGCAGAGTCGATTGCAGCGTAGTCTTTCGCTTCACCACCGAATTTTTTTGCACATACAGTTGCAATTGCAGCTGTTAAAGTTGTTTTACCATGGTCAACGTGACCGATTGTGCCCACGTTAACGTGTGGCTTATTACGTTCAAACTTAGCCTTAGCCATGAGATCTTCCTTTTTAAAACAACTCATGGAGGATCACTCCATGAGCATTAGGTTTTTTAACTATAAATTAGTTTGCGCTTATAGTAATCGAAAGATTACTCGTCGTCACCTTTTTTACCACCAGACTGGAATTTAGCAATGATGCCCTCTGCCACGTTACGTGGAGTTTCAGCATATTTAGCAAATTCCATAGAGTAAGTCGCACGACCTTGAGACATTGAACGCATTTGTGTTGCGTAACCAAACATCTCTGCAAGTGGAACTTCTGCACGAATTGCTTTAGTACCACCAGGTAAGTCGTCCATACCTTGAACAATACCACGACGACGGTTTAAGTCACCCATGATATCGCCCATGTAGTCTTCTGGAGTTTCTACTTCAACTTTCATGATTGGCTCAAGAAGAACAGGATCTGCTTTCATGAAACCGTCACGGAACGCGTAAGAACCCGCCATTTTGAACGATAATTCGTCAGAGTCGACATCGTGGTATGAACCGTCGAATAATGTCGCTTTAATGCCTACAACTGGGTAACCAGCTAAGACACCATTCTTCATACGTTCTTGGATACCTTTGTCTACTGCACCGAAGAATTCTTTAGGTACTACACCACCTACAACTTCTTCAGCGAATTCATAGTCTTTACCAGCTTCAGGATCAAGCGGCTCTAAACGTACGTATACGTGACCGAATTTACCTTTACCACCAGTTTGACGTACGAATTTACCTTCTTGCTCAATCGTCTTTTTGATCGTTTCGCGGTACGCAACCATTGGTTTACCAATGTTTGCTTCAACACCGAATTCACGCTTCATACGGTCAACGATGATGTCAAGGTGAAGTTCACCCATACCCGCAATGATCGTTTGACCAGATTCTTCATCTGTACGAACGCGGAATGATGGATCTTCTTTCGCCAAACGACCTAAAGCAATTGACATTTTTTCTTGGTCAGCTTTAGTTTTTGGTTCAACAGCCAATGCAATTACTGGCTCTGGGAATTCCATACGCTCAAGTGTGATGACATTTTTCTCATCACAAAGTGTATCACCTGTAGTTACGTCTTTAAGACCTACACACGCAGCGATATCACCCGCACGAATTTCTTCAACGTCTTGACGATCGTTCGCGTGCATTTGCACGATACGACCGATACGTTCACGTTTAGATTTAACTGGGTTATAAACAGAATCACCTTGTTTAAGAACACCAGAATAAACACGTACGAAAGTTAAGTTACCTACGAATTTGTCGTTCATGATTTTGAACGCAAGTGCAGAGAACGGAGCTTCGTCAGATGCTTCACGAATCGCTTTAGTCTCAGCTTTGTCGTCAAGAATACCTTCAATCGCTTTAACTTCTGTAGGCGATGGTAAGAATTCAATAACTGCGTCCAACATACGTTGAACACCTTTGTTTTTGAATGCTGTACCACAAAGCATTGGTTGAATTTGACAAGCCAAAGTTTGAATACGTAGACCATTAACGATATCTTCTTTAGAAAGATCGCCTTCTTCTAGGTATTTGTCCATTAGCTCTTCAGAAGCTTCAGCAGCAGCTTCAACCATGTTAGTACGCCATTCTTCAGCAGTTGCTTGAAGATCAGCTGGGATCTCGCCGTATTCAAACTTCATACCTTGTGAAGCTTCGTCCCAAATGATCGCTTTCATTTCGATCAAGTCGATTACGCCTTGGAAGTTTTCTTCAGCGCCAACAGGGATTACTACAGGTACTGGAGATGCACCTAAACGTGTCTTCATTTGTTCAACAACACGGAAGAAGTTGGCACCCGTACGGTCCATCTTGTTCACGAATGCTAAACGAGGCACTTGGTATTTGTTCGCTTGACGCCATACAGTTTCAGACTGAGGTTGTACACCACCTACAGCACAGTAAACCATACACGCACCATCAAGAACACGCATAGAACGTTCAACTTCGATGGTGAAGTCAACGTGTCCCGGTGTATCAATTACGTTGATACGGTGTTCAGGGAACTGTTTAGACATACCTGACCAGAATGTAGTCGTAGCAGCAGAAGTAATGGTAATACCACGTTCTTGCTCTTGCTCCATCCAGTCCATTGTTGCTGCACCATCGTGTACTTCACCAATTTTGTGAGATACACCTGTGTAGAACAAAATACGTTCTGTAGTCGTGGTTTTACCAGCATCAATGTGCGCAGAAATACCAATGTTACGATAACGAGAAATTGGGGTTTGACGTGCCATGATCTCTTGCATTCCTAAATTTTGTTGTTTAAAACAGGCGCTTTAAGCTGACGGACAGCTTAAAGCGATTCGATGACAGTTTGGCGTAAACCAAGCTATCACCCTCCTGAATAGGGGCTGTTTTAGTCGCTTAGAAGCGGTAGTGAGAGAATGCTTTGTTGGCTTCAGCCATACGATGCACGTCATCACGTTTTTTAACCGCTGCGCCTTTACCTTCAGCTGCATCAAGCAACTCACCAGCAAGACGTAAAGCCATAGTTTTTTCAGAACGCTTAGCAGCAGCATCTACCAACCAACGCATCGCTAAAGCAGTACGACGGGATGGGCGCACTTCCATAGGAACTTGATAAGTAGCACCACCAACACGGCGTGCTTTTACTTCGACCATTGGACGAACTTTTTCAAGCGTAGCTTCAAAAAATTCAACTGGGTCAACTTTAGATTTTTCTTGAACGCGGTCTAAAGCACCGTAAACGATACTTTCAGCAATAGATTTTTTACCATCTTGCATTACGTGGTTCATGAATTTAGCGATTGTTTGGCTGCTGAATTTAGGATCCGGAAGGATTTCACGAGCAGCGACTACGCGACGTCTTGGCATTTTAAACTACCTATAAATATGACACTTCAGGGTGATCCAGCCGTAGCACAAAGTGTCGTGTGCATTTCGCTGGCCTTACTACACGTCGCTTGAATTTCACAAAATTAAATGCAGAAATCAGACAAGCGAGACGATAAAGGATTGCAGTTCTACGAACTAAGCGGTTAATCTTCAAAAGATTATTTCTTAGGACGTTTAGCACCGTATTTAGAACGTGCCTGGTTACGATCTTTCACGCCAGCACAGTCTAAAGAACCACGAACGGTATGGTAACGTACACCTGGTAAGTCTTTAACACGACCACCACGGATAAGAACAACACTGTGCTCTTGTAGGTTGTGACCTTCACCACCGATGTAGCTAGAAACTTCAAAACCTGAAGTTAAGCGAACACGGCAAACTTTACGCATTGCTGAGTTAGGTTTTTTAGGTGTAGTTGTGTAAACACGTGTACAAACACCACGACGTTGTGGACAAGCCTTCAACGCAGGAACTTTTGATTTTTCAACCAAAGTCGTACGACCCTTACGGATCAACTGATTTGTTGTTGCCATGTGGCAATTCTCCCGTTAATAAAAAGCCCCAAAACATACTACTTTTTGAGGGCATGCAATTGTAAGCGAAGATAGAAAAATGGTCAATATTTCATAGGCAGTTAAAATACCAACCATATTTCTACTTATCATTTGTTTTTATTCAGCTTTTGGCTTACGAGTACTTGTACGAGTTCTCGGTTTTTTTTTAACCTGCTTTGCATTTTCTGTGCTTGATGTTACTGAGTTTTCAGAAGCAGTTTCAGTCACTTGGGTTGAATCCTCCACAGGCTCTAAAGCATCTTCCTGCATATATTCATCAATTCCTTCTGCAGTTACAGCAGGTTTTTGCGGTGCAACTTCAGCATGTGGCTCTAGCATTTGATCTGCCAATTCTTCTAAACCTTGCTGAATATTTTCATCTCGCTGTGTTTCGGTTGCGTCCACTTTGTCAGATTTTTTCTGTACTTTGACTTTACGGATGCTTTGATGATCCGTTAGTACTTGTGTGGTCGCATCATAAGGTTCTGCAGCTTGGTTATTTGTATCTAATGACTCATCTAGATCGTCTTGAGCCTTATCTTCACCTTTTAACTGTTCCAATAGTTTAGGCGCAGCCTGTGCAAGTAATTCTAACGACTTTTCATAAGCATGAATGGCAGATAAGTTGCTGTCTTTATGTTGAATTAAATAGCTGCGAGCATTGGAGAATACTTGTTGCGCTTTGTGATGTACATCTTCTACCAATTTCCAGCTATATATAGCACTGACCGATGCTGTTGCAACAGGCGTAAGTTTATTCAGCATAGAGAACTTAGGTACATGATTCAACCAAGGCCATTTGACTTGACCTTGCTCATTCAAGAAGTATTTCTTTAAAGCCTCATAATCATTGCTTGAACCGAGCATATTTTGTAATTGATGCACATCATGAGTTTGTAGCATATTGGATAAGGTTTTCAGCCCCATCAGCACTGCTTGCTTTTCTGCAATAACGCCCAAATCAATTTGTTTAAAAATAAACTGAACAATTTCTTGCTCAGTATCTTTATTCAGTTCAAAACCGTAGGCACGCCCCACCTGATAAATGGTACGCAAAGACATCACAATAGATGCAGGCACATCAATGGTTGAACCCATTACTCCTGTCGCACCTGTTAATGCGCCTTGCAGTGATGCAATCCATTTATTTTGTTCTGCGAGTGCTTGACCAATTCGCTTAGAACGATCCACATCCTGAGTCAATTCTTCTAAATCATGTACACCAGCCTGATCAAGCACATCATCAACTGAGCTAATATTGGAAGTAAAACTATTCAACTGATCAAATAAATAATCTGAAATTTTGTCAGAAAAATCGGGCGACACAAAACTCGCCACCTGATTGACGCGGTTATAGTGACGACCTAAAAGCTGACGTGAAACTTGTGGCACATGCTGTCTGAGCATGTGTTGAGGATTGTCATATTGACGTGCTTGAAAAGCACTAAAGCTACGCGCCTGACCTTCAATAATTTGTCCTGATTTTGCACTGTGCTCATCCTTCGCTACAGCACTTGGTGCAACTTGCTGCAAAACATGGATGCCTGTTCTGCTGAGCTTTTTAGCCACTCCAATCGCATTCGAGAAGAATCCGCTTGATTGGTTATTGTTGGAATCTGACATTCTTACTCCTCATTTTTAATTTCTATGATTTATAGGTAAATACTAGGTGTAGTCTAAGTTTATCTCAATATGATTGTGTATCTTTTGGTTGGCTTCCTGCATCCATTCTGCTGTGTTTTGGTGGTTTGAACACTGCTGCAAAGTGGCATCATATTTGCCATAAGAATTCAAAATTCTTTCTGTTATTATGAACGCAATTGAAAGACATGAGTCATCCCGTATCAGGCACAGCTGTGCAATTGCGGTGTTCGGCTCAACATTATCACCATATAAGGGATCTGTAGATGAAACGTGTTGTAATCACCGGCATGGGCATTAACTCGTGCATTGGTAATACTTTAGAAGCTGTGACTCATTCTTTACAAAACGGTATTTCTGGAACACGTTCCAACCCAACGTATGCTGAACTGAATTTCAAGAGCCATGTTAGTGCAGCTGCTGAACAAAATTTTGACCACATTGACCGTAAATTAAAACGCTTCATGGGCGTGTGTGCGATGTACGCTTACAACGCTGCAGTCGATGCGATTGAACATGCTGGCTTAAAGCAAGAAGATTTAGCAGGCAACCCACGTTACGGTATCGCGGGTGGTTCTGGTGGTAACTCAACTGCATCTGTTGCAGAAATGATCGAGTTACTTGAAGAAAAAGGCGCACGTAAAATTGGTCCTTTCTTCGTACCACGTAACATGTCGAACACGATTACAGCTAACTTGGGCGTTGCGTTCAAATTACAAGGGATCGCTCACTCAATTACTAGCGCATGCGCAACTTCTGCAGATGCAATTGGTTATGCCTACAACCTAATTCAATTGGGTAAACAAGATTTAATGCTTGCAGGTGGCGGTGAAGAAGATCACTGGTCACAAAGCTTATTGTTTGATGCGATGGGCGCATTATGTTCTAAATACAATGACACACCTGAAACTGCATCTCGTCCGTATTCTGCAGACCGCGACGGTTTCGTGATTGCTGGCGGTGGTGGTTTCGTGGTGCTTGAATCACTTGAACACGCTCAAGCGCGTGGTGCAAATATCTTAGCTGAAGTGGTTGCGTATGCTGCAAACTCTGACGGTGCAGATATGGTTGCACCAAGCGGTGAAGGTGCAACACGTTGTATCTTGATGGCTTTAGAAGAAGCGAAACAACACGGTGTAGACGCAATTGACTATGTCAACACACATGGTACTTCTACTCCAGCAGGTGACGTGACTGAATTAAAAGCCATGGAACGTGCGTTTGGTGAAGGTAAAGTGCCTGCTCTCAGCTCAACGAAGTCAATGACAGGTCACAGCTTAGGTGCTGCTGGGGTTCAAGAGGCGATTTATTCTGTCTTGATGATGCAAAATGACTTCATTGCACCAAACATCAACGTCACTGAACTGGATGAAGGCGCGAAAGCATTTGATATCGTACTTGAAAAACGCAACACAAAATTGAATACTGTGATGAGTAACAGTTTCGGTTTTGGCGGTGTAAATGCCTGCCTTATTTTCAAGAAGTGGGATGAATAATCTCCTATAGGATAGTCGATGGATGCACCTTCTGATGCTTTTTTATGGGTAAAAGCATTACATATTATTGCCGTGGTTTGCTGGTTCGCTGCATTGTTCTACTTACCACGTTTATATGTTTACCATGCCATGAGTGAAGATACACTGAGCCATCAGCGTTTTGAAATCATGGAGCGCAAGTTGTACCGAGGAATTATGTGGCCGTCGATGATTGCGACCCTCATTACGGCACACTTTTTGGTAGATTGGGGCGATGCGACCCGCAATTACCACGATGCGTTATGGTTTTACCTGAAAGTAGCATTGGTCGGGTTATTGGTGATTTACCATTTAGTTTGTGGCTATTACCGCCAAAAACTGATTGGCAATGCGCATTATAAATCACACAAGTTTTGGCGATTCTTCAATGAAATGCCAACTGTGCTGTTATTGGCGATTGTAATTTTAGTCGTGGTAAAACCTCAGCTCTAAAATTTGAAAAGCCAAGCATCTAGACATCTCACCCTAATTCGGTTTTAAAAAACCTCAGTTCAAGGAGCTGAGGTTTTTTATGGATGACAACTCAAACATCATTTAAGCTTTGAATCAGCGTATTGCTGAGTAAGGCTGAAAACCCAATGCCGCTGCTTGTTTTTGCTGAGATTGAGGAATCGTGACTATAGCAATTTTTCCATCTGCTCCGCCACAGACCTGTGCATACATCCGCCCATCTGAACCTACACTGGCATGCTTCACTTGAATCTGTGCCTGCTGTAAACGCTGAACAATTTCTGTAAGGGTTAAACCTGAATCTGGCTCACACTGTCGATGTTGCAATGATGTGTACATTTCGACCTGTGCAGCAGGTGTTGTGGATGTAACAGCATGATTGGCACACGCTGTCATAAACATGGCAGCTATCAGCATTGGAGCAGCTACGATTGCATTAAATTGACTAGATATCTTCATCACATACCCTCTTTCAACAGACCCTAAATATTGAAACATGATCTTTGTGATAATACTGCGCTAGAAATGCAAACAGATGTAAGCATCTCACTCATCAAGTAACTGTTCAAGCACCGACAAGATTTGCGCAAAACGCTGAATTCTGTATTTTGGTGCAGCGTAGTCTAGCTCCTGAGCCGAACCATAGCCATATTCGACTGCAACACAATCGATGCCATTGGCTCGCGCACCGAAAATATCGTGTTCACGATCTCCAATCATTAAACATTGTTCAGGTTGCAATTGTTCTTGCTGCAAAATATAGGCAATTAAATCCGCTTTATTGGTACGCTCACCATTCAGTTCACTACCATAGGGATATTCAAAATATTGCAATAAATCGAAATGATCTAAAATTTGGCGTGCATAAATTTCAGGCTTGGCTGTTGCTAAAAACAGTTTATAGCCTTGTTGTTTTAAATCTGCCAATGTTGCAGCAGCATCATCAAAGACGTGATTTTCAAACAAGCCTGTTGCAGCAAAACGCTCTCGATAGCCTGCTAAGGCTTGCTCTGCCAATACGTCATGCACATCTACATCAAGTAATTTTGCCAAAGAGGCTTTTAAGGGCGGCCCGATAATCCAATCAATATTTTCCGTATCTGAAATAGGATGTCCAACCTTAGCCAAACCATAACGCGCAGAAGCGGTAATGCCCTCTTTCGGGTCGGTCAGCGTGCCATCTAAATCAATTAAAAGGTTCTTTATCACAATGTCAGCCTATGTGCCTAAATGACTATCGAGAGTTATTCCAAAGTTGCCTATACTAACGTAAATAGAAGCAATTAAGGATATGTGTGTGCGACCAACAGTACTTTGTTTTTCTGGTTTAGACCCTTCGGGTGGTGCTGGTTTACAGGCTGATATTGAAGCCATTGGCAATAGCGGTGCACATGCAGCAATTGCCTGCACAGCACTGACTATTCAAAACTCTCAGCAAGTGTTTGGCTTTGAAGCCACCTCTAAAGAATTGTTATTGGCACAAGCCAATGCGGTGGTGAATGATTTGCCCCTTAAAGTCGTAAAGTCGGGCATGTTAGGCACCACTGAAAACATTGCAGCACTGGCAGATTTTTTACGTGCACATCCTGATTATTTATATGTGCTTGACCCTGTTTTGGTTGCCAATAGCGGAGGGTCTTTAGGCGATCAAGCGACTTTGGTTCAGGCATTTGTCGAATTAATTCCACTGGCGACGTTAATCACGCCAAATACTGTGGAATTACGTGCTTTAACGGGTGAAGATGATTTAGAATGCGCAACAGCTAAATTATTTGCAATGGGGGCACAGGCTGTTTTGGTCAAAGGTGGACATGAAGATACTCCTGATCATATTCGTAATGCACTGTATATCAACAATGAAATGATTTCTGAAACTCGCTGTCCACGTCTTGAAGGTGAATATCACGGTTCAGGTTGTTCATTGGCAAGTTTTATTGCAGGGCGCTTGGCATTAGGCGATCAACTGAAACAAGCGGTACAACATGCTGAAACTTGGCTGTTTGGTGTGCTTAAAAATGCGGAAACGCCTGTACCGAATGGACAGAAAATTCCGAAAAGGTTTTAGTATTTAACGTTCAACTCTTTCATACCCTGATCACACTGTATCAGGTTTTTTATTGCAACTTTTAACGTTCGTGCCTTTGCTTTAAATTTTCAACATGCTGACGATTGGTTTTCCAAGACTTATCCAGTAGTTCTTTTTCAATTCTCAGTTGAATACGTTTCAGTTTCATCGGTGAAATAACTTCATGCCGAAAACCTTTGACATACTCAACCCATGCACTGCCTTTAAAAACATTGTTAGGCAAGGAGGTCTTAAATTCACAGTCTGGCATAAATACAATCACAGAATGCAGATATTCAGGCTCGACAATATCGCTCAATACTGATTCCAAAACTTTTATATGCTTATAGTTCTGATAGACAGGATTCTGAAACTTATAGCTCTTTTTATAAATTTTTTGTGTCCATACTTTTTGGCGTTCTCCACCAAAAATCCAGCCTTTATAGTTTTTTGTTTCAATCACAAAAACTCCAAAAGGACTCAATAAAATATGATCTATTTGAGTTGTTCCTGCGGACTCATCAGGCAGAGTTACATCATTCAACAAAATATAATGTTCATCTAAATACAACTTCACATGCATACTTACTGCGAGTTCCCCCGCCTTTCCCTTTAGAAAAGGTTTGAAAATTTTGATCAGTCCCACACCTGCAACAAGCAGAATAAGCCACCAAAACTGTAACAATAATGTTTTTAACATTTCCTCTGCTCTATTTTATTTAGATCAAAAATTTTTATTTAATATCAGTTATTTAAAATTTTGAAGTTGATGATTCTAACTTTAACAAAATCGCTTTATTATCCAAGCCACCTGCAAAGCCCACCAGCTTTCCACTTGCACCCACCACCCGATGACACGGCGCAATAATCGAAATTGGATTTTTGCCATTTGCCGCACCTACGGCGCGCATCGCATTGACACTACCAACTTGTTCGGCAATTTGCTTATAACTGCGAGTTTCCCCAAAAGGAATGTTTAATAACGCCTGCCAAACTTTCTTCTGAAATTCAGTGCCTTCAAAATCAAGAGGCACATCAAATTGCTGACGCTGACCTGAAAAATAGTCTTGGAGTTGCTGCTGAGTTTTGAGCAAAATTGGATGATCATCTTGTCGAACTAAATTGGCTAAACGTACCCGTTTATGATCTTCGTTATCCCACATTACCGCAACCAATGCATGATCGTGAGCCACCAATTTAAGCACGCCTACAGGAGTGTCCATTTCAGTAAATGCCAGTTGCATTATTTTTTCTCCTCAAGCAGGTTGGGTATCAGCTCATCCTGTTTTTAACTCAAACCGATCTGTTAATGAGCGCTCACGCCAATTGACCAGATTCCAAGTTAGCTAGATGAAATTTTCATAAGCACCAAACCTGAAATAATCAGAACAGCTGCCAACATACGCATAGCACTGGCAGGTTCGCCTAACACAAAAACACCCACTAAAAATGAACCGACTGCGCCTATACCTGTCCAAATCGTATAAGCCGTGCCTAATGGCAAAGTACGCATGGCATAGGCCAAAAGCGCAAAACTTAAAATCATAAAAAAGATAGTCACGATACTGGGCGTTAATTTACTAAAGCCGTCAGACAACTTCATGGAATATGCCCAAACCACTTCAAAAATACCCGCCAATATCAACATCATCCAGGCCATAACGCCCTCCTTCAATATCATGAAATCAGGCCGTCCTGAAGATTTTTCTTGTCGAGTATTTAGTCGCTTTGACTATTTCCAAAAACCCAAACAAGGGAGGTCGTTCCTCCTGTTGCAATTTAAGCTACCGCACAGCGATACTGTACCCGTACCTATTTTAAACTTAAAATTTTGCGCGCACCATTCAACACAAACATGGCCACAATTAAGCCAATGATCAGGTCTGGATAATTCGAGCCTGTGAGCATCACTAAACCGCCCGCGATAATCACGCCTAAATTCACAATTACGTCATTGGCCGAAAAAATATAACTAGCCTGCATGAGGGTTCCACCATCCTTATGCCCTGAAATCAGCCATAAACAGGTGACATTCGCTACCAATGCAGCAGCGCCAATGAGCATCATCAACATAGATTCTGGTTCGCTGCCCAAGACGAAACGACGCAGTACATCCACAATCACCAATGCGGCCAAAGCCAATTGCACCCAACCTGAAAGATGTGCAGCTTTAAGTTGCTTTTTAGCCGATTGTCCCACCACAAATAGTGCCAAACCATACACGGCGGCATCGGCAAACATATCTAAGGAGTCGGCAATTAACCCTGTAGAAGATGCAATTAAACCTGCAATCAATTCCACCAAAAACATAGCAGCATTAATGCCAAGCAAGGCATACAGCACTTTTTGTTGTGCAGCGCTGTTAGATACAGGCAATTCGGTTTGTGTATTGGCTTCAGTTTGTTGTAACACAGCACCCAAACCCAATGCTTCTAATTTATGGGTGATTTCTGTGGCAGATTGATTGTTGTGATTAACCTTTAAAAGTCGTGCAGGCAAATCAAAAGATAAGGCAGCAATATCATTATGGTCTGCCAAAGCAATTCGCACCATTTGTTCTTCAGCACCGCAATCCATTTTAGGAATATGGTACGCACTCACCCACGGACTCAAAAGTTCAGAACCTACGACTGTTGATTTATCTGTCTTGGCAGTCGTTGCAGATGTACAGCTATTTTGATCAGCACAGCTTTTTTCTGTATCGCAAGACGAACCACAGCCTGTATCGCCACATGACTTGGAGTGTGTAGGCGCAGTTGCACAAGGCTGGTTTACATTTTTTTGCGTATCACAACCACAGCCAGTATTGTTTAGATTTTGGTTTTCTAAGTTTTTATCTTGATTCGATTGAGGATCTTGAGTTGATGAAGACATACGCCACACCCAAAAATACAATAGGCTCAGTATAAACCAAGCCTATGTATTTAGGGACAATCTATTCTATTTAGAAGCAGCAACGATCCATTGACTTAATCATTGATAAATACCCCTAATCATTAAAACCTGAAACGCAAGCCTATCGCATATAAGCCGCTCTGCTCGGAATCGGTTGCAGACTGCCAAGCAGTGTGTTGATCGCCTTTCGTATATTCATAACCTGCACTGATATACGGCATGATGTTCTTGCTGATTTCATAACGCATTTCCACCCCCACAGCCGCGCGGTTGAGTCCTGTTTTTTTCGCATATTTGGCATCATCCTGCAGAATAACATCTACATCTAAATAAGGCTGTGCAATCAATTTCTGAGTCAATAACAGATCCCGTGTGGCTTCCAAACTCAAAGCCGCATATTGATCTTCACCCAAATAAAAATAAGCATCGGTTTCAAAAAAATATGGAGCTAAACCATGTAAGCCAAGCACAGCGTCAAACTTATTTTCTCGGTCTGTTTGATGCGCTTGCTGATTCACTTCATGTCGATAACGCACACCTGCTTGCACATCCCAGAAATCTGAAATCATACGACTGTATAACAACTTGGCATCATATTCAGTCGCTTGTGATTCGTGCTTATCGCTATGAATTTTCACAAACAACTTGTTTTCATCAGTTCCAATACGAGTTTGTAATTCAGATTTGAGTACTCCCTCGGCATGGTCGTTCACTTGCCATTGTGTATCTAAAGTGCTCACCGTATATATTTGCGCACCATGTTCTTTACGATGATCATGTGACTGCAACTCTTGTACGGGCGAGGCGGATTGATGCGATTGATGCGATTGATGCGATTGATGCGATTGATGCGATTGATGCGATTGATGCGATTGATGCGATTGATGCGATTGATGCGATTGAGTATCTTCCTGAGCAGCGATTGTTGCAACCTCTGCGGAACTAGCATGTGCACTATGTTCCTCTGTCGCTGCCAGCCCAACTGTACTGATGCAGCAGACAGAAATACTTAAAACCGTTTTCGCAATAAGATTAATGTTGTGCATGTGTTGCTCCTTTTTGCGCTGTCGCTGAAGAGGTTTGAGTGGCTTGAATTGCTGTGGTTGAAAGCGGTTCATTTTCACTCACCTGCGCTACAATCAATTTATTCATCATTCCCGCGCTCATGTGATAGAGCAAATGACAATGTATTGCCCATTCACCTAATTCATCTGCAGTAAGCAGTGCAGTTACAGTTTGACCTGGCGGCACAATTAATGTGTGTTTATTCGGCATTTCTGCTGCCGTTTGACCATTTTCCAACTGCATAAACATGCCATGTAAATGCATTGGATGCGCCATCATGCTGTCATTGATAAATTTGATCCGAATACGCTCACCATATTTCACCTTGAGCGGTGTGGCATCACTAAATTTCTTACCGTTGATTGTCCAGATATAACGCTCCATCGTACCGCCTAAACGCACGACCAATTCACTGGTGGGTTCACGTGTATCTGCTTGTGGCTGCAGCGATTTCAAATCCTCATAATTCAAGGCCTTATGCCCCGCAGGTGTAGAAGCATTTGCCCATCCATATACCACTACATTTTTGTGTTCTGCTGAAGGCATACGATGTTGTGTATTCGCATTTTCAGACATTGCAGCGTGGTTCATTTTGGAGTGATCCATCTCAGACATTGATGCATGATTCATTTTGGAATGATCAATTTCAGACATCGCTGCATGATTCATCTTGGAATGATCCATCTCAGACATTGCCCCATGATTCATCTTGGAGTGATCCATCTCAGACATCGCAGCATGATTCATTTTCGAATGATCAATTGCCGCATGATTCATTTTGGAGTGATTCATCTCAGACATCGTTGCATGGTTCATTTTGGAGTGATCCACCTCAGACACTGATGCATGATTCATTTTGGAATGATCATCACCTGAATGCTCTGTGGCATGCCCCATATCTTGCATGGTGAGTAAAGCACGCGGACGCGCTGCAGGTAGCTGTAGATTTGATTTTGCAGAATGAAATTCACTCTGCAAACTCCCCACTGCAAAACCTGAGCGGTCTATCGATTCTGCTTCAATTTGATAGTGCGCTGCTTGAGGTTGAACAATCACATCGTAAGTTTCCGCAGTGCCTATACGAAATTCATCCACTGTGACAGGTTTGACTGGCTGACCATCAGCACTGACCACTGTCATTTTTAAGTTTGGAATCCGAACATCATAAAATGACATGGCAGAGGCATTGATAAAGCGCAAACGCACTTTTTCATTTGGCTTGAATGCACCTGTCCAGTTCTGTTCAGGTGTCTTGCCATTCATTAAAAAAGTATAGCCTGTGACATCGGAAAGGTCGGTTTTCAGCATACGCATTTGATTCCACATTTTACGGTCTGACCATGTGGCTTTTAGTCCATCACGCTGTATTTGACGCCAAACATCACCTAAGGTTTCACGCTGATTTTGATAAAACTCGGCTGAAATTTTTAAATCTTTCTGAATTTGATTGCTAGATTTTTCATGAAAATCTGACAGCATCACCACATAATCACGATCTGC
The DNA here is from genome assembly GCF_020982655.1 of Acinetobacter sp. PW68. NCBI lineage: Bacteria > Pseudomonadati > Pseudomonadota > Gammaproteobacteria > Moraxellales > Moraxellaceae > Acinetobacter > Acinetobacter sp. PW68. The sequence continues at coordinate 2,101,433 of NZ_JAHZSX010000001.1, forward strand.
ATATTCATGTGCGTTTACGGCTGGCTTGGCTTTAGGATGAATCACCAAAGAGCCGTATAGACCATCTTGTTCCTGACCTTTGGAATGTGCGTGATACCAATAGGTACCACTTTGTCGCACTTTAAATTGATAAATAAAATGCCCTTGCGGCTTAATCCCTTGAAAACCGTTAAATCCAGGTACACCATCCATCAAACCGGGCAACAATAAACCATGCCAGTGAATAGATGAATCCTGATTTTTTAATTGATTATGAACGTGAATCACCGCTTCATCACCCTCTTCAAATTCGAGTGCAGGCGCGGGAAACTGCCCATTAACCGTAATGCGTTGAACAGGTTTTCCCGTGATATTGACTGTTTGTTCTGCAATGGTCAGGTGATATTCCTTGACCGCAGCAAATGCAGAACTCGAACACAAGGCACAGACTGTTAAAAACAGCGCAGGCTGATAAAATTTAGACATGACTTAATCCTTAAAATAAAACGTAAAAGTGTTTTGAATTCAGGATTAAGCTTTGGGTGGACGTAAAATTTGCTGCCAATGCCCAAGTAAATGTTGAGCGTGATAAGCAGGCAATAGAATATTGACAGATGAGAGTGCTATAGGTTGAATCAATTCAGGAACTTGCACATGCAACACACTGTTTAAGTTTTGACAATGCAACTGCACACAGTCTTGACAATTCATGCCAGCAGTAGAAAAATCAGCCGAGCCATAACAATCTGCCGCATTTAAATCGGTATCCGTTGCGGATGTGTGCTGACTGAGATGATGGTTGGCCTTGGCATCATGCCCAGATATATGCTGCTTGGTTTCAGGATACGTTTGTAAAGCTGTGGTATGACAATCTGGTAAAGATGTCATTTCACTCGCTGCGGTTGCAGAATGCCGATTTTCAGACCCTACTGCATGATTTGACATCATCCAATCATGTGCAGGTTTGACCGCAGCACTGACAATACCACTCCACCCCATGACAAATGTCATTAGGACAACAAACCACATTTGTTTGTAGGGTTGAGTCAGCACTAAATGAATTCCTGAGTATTAAAGATGTAGACCTGAACTTGCACAAGAATTGAACATTTTTGCCAAGTGCAATCCACAATCTACTCAATATAATTCAAGCTCCACTTATACACAATGTCTTCTACAATTAAAAACAGAATGAATCCGTGCGATTTGAAAGCCAACTAAAACAATCAAGTTATATATTAAGCAACTTATTTTTATAATTAACTGAGTAAATACTCAATAAATTTAGTGTATTTAAAATAAACAAAAAGGATTCAATTGAATCCTTTTTATACTTATTTCGTATAATTCATAAACCACTGATGTACCAATGTTTATAAATTAATCTGTTTATCCATAGTGTTATCAACATAGATATCCATACGGTTATCTACAAAGTTATCCACAGTTTAAGACCTTGTGATTGTAGAAACTTATACTTTGACTGCGCCAACTTTTGCCAATTCAGCACGCATTTCATCAATCACCGTTTTATAGTTTGGCTTGCCAAAAATTGCTGAACCTGCAACAAACATATCTGCACCCGCTTCTGCAATTTCACGAATATTGGCAGGTCCTACACCGCCATCAACTTCTAAACGAATATCACGACCTGACGCATCAATAATTTGACGTGCCTGACGTAATTTCTCTAAAGTCATCGGAATGAATTTTTGCCCACCAAACCCTGGGTTCACACTCATGAGTAAAATCTGATCGACTTTATCAAGTACATAATCTAAATAATGTAGCGGTGTAGCAGGGTTAAATACCAAACCCGCTTTTGCACCGCCCGATTTAATCAGTTGTAATGAACGGTCAATATGCTCAGAAGCTTCAGGATGGAAAGTGATAATATCTGCACCCGCTTCAAGAAAATCACCAATCATTCGGTCTACAGGTTTTACCATCAAATGCACATCAATTGGTGCAGTAATACCATAGTTTTTCAATGCCTTACACACACCTGCACCGAAAGTTAAATTCGGTACATAGTGATTATCCATCACATCAAAATGCACCACATCGGCACCTGCCTGAAGTACATTTTCCACTTCTTCGCCTAGACGAGCAAAATCTGCAGATAAAATAGACGGCGCAATTAAATAAGGCTTGGACATGGGAGAACCTAGCTGAAAATTGGATTGAGGCGCATTATAGCAAAGACTGGTTGGTGTGGTGGATTCTGTTACGATTGGATCATTCAGTTCGATGATTCAGTTAGATTACAATTTTATAATTCTATATGCGCAACGCTCTGTTGCAGCATTCCACTGTTCTTTCAGTCTGGCTTTGTTATGCTAAAGGTCTTTACCCATTTAAACACAATGTTAGTTTAAACAGATAGATGATGAACAGTTCTGCCCATATTCAAACAACACAAGCAAGTCGCATTGCCAAGCGTCTACTCAACCACTGGAAACATAAATTTGACGTTGTAGACAATGCAACCCTATACCAAATTATGATGCCAAGCGCCACAATTTTGCTTACACCTCAAACAGATGAGCTTGTGGTTGAAATTCAAGCCAAAGAGGCTGAAACAGATTTAAGTTACCTCGAACAAGTCGTGCTTGATCATTTAAGTCGTATGGCACAAACAGAATTGAGCGCGGTTTGGCAACACCACTAACTGTTTCATGTTAAGGCGCTAAACGCTGTGTCTGTTCAAAATCCTTAACCGCTTGAATACGTTTTTGTGTTGAAGGATGGCTTTGCAAAAAATCCAAAGGGTTGTTGGCGGTGTCTTCACCTGCATCTTCTGCCAAACGTTCCAGAAAATGAGCGAAATGAATGGCTGGAATGCCCTGAGCGTGCATCGTATTTAAAGCATAATGATCTGCTTCAGATTCAAAATTACGTGAATAATTTGCCCCGACGAGCGCCACAGGCAAGGTCGAAACTAAATCTGTACCATCACCTGTAATCGCGAGCAAAATAATACTAAACCCTAAACTCGATAAGGCTTGTTGCAAACTGTGTCTTTCTGCCAAATGCCCTTGTTCATGTGCCAAAACACCAATGATTTCCTGATCATTCTGCGCCAATTCCACCAATTCATCGGTCAAAATAATGGTGTTATTCGGAATTGCCAAAGCATTCGCTCCTAAGCGATCACCTTGTCGAAACAGCACTTTGGCAGGTGTATCTCCTGCAATGAGCTTGCGATAATCTGCCAAAATTTTCTGCTGACGTACTGCGGACAATTGACTTGGCGCTGTCATATCTAAAATATAACGCTCTGCCTCATCACCAATTTGATTTAAGGTGTTCGCAGGCAATTGAAAGGCAACATATTTGGATGCACTTGGGATGCCCCACTGCACTGTGACAAATACCATCAACGACACAAAAACCAGACTAAATACGATCAGACTTGGCGTGCGTTCCAATTTCCAGATGGAATGCTGCACCTGTTTATTTCGCAGTTGAAACCACTCAGGCAAGGCTTGAGAAAACTCAATACGTGCATCGTCTTTAAGTTCAATGACAGGCTGAATTTTACCCAGTGCGCCCACCAACATCATGTCTTGATAATGATAGCGCCGTTGTTGTTGTAAGTTCTCACCATAACAAATGAGTACCGACTGAGCATCAATAGGCGAGATTTTGGCTGGCCATGGTTTAGATACCACGCCATCATAAAACACCACATCCACGACCTGTGCCGCCATATCTCTCTCCCACCTTACAGCGAAACATCAATATCAAAAATATCACTGATTTCTTCTGCAAGTGCGCTATGTTCAGCTTGCAGTTTATTGATCATCAAATCTGGATCATTTTTTAAATGTAGACTTAAAGACTCAACCTGATAGCGATATAAACGAATGGCTGCCCATGGAGTCATTAACCCCAAACTCAGAACTTTCACAATCCAATTGGTCAGCACAATCCAAGTATAGTGCCACTGCCCACAATCGGTCTGAAATTCACTACCACTGATACTGGTATTGTTCCATGTAGTGATAAAAATTCGCGCCGACATCAGCGGCCAAATTAAAAACAACCCCAGCAGATAAACCGCTAAAAACAACCACACCAACTGTGCAGGATTTCGACTTAACTGTCCTGCGAAAGCCAATATCATCCCCACAGCAAGCAAAATACCAAAGAATAAGAAAATAGGTATATACATCGCGCGCATAAAAGCAGGCCAGTCAGCTTTTAATTTAAATTTAAGCTGTCCTGCATATAAATGGTCGAGGCAGTAACGCTTATACATCCACACCAATACAGGAAAAAATAAGCCCAATGTAAACAGATTAATCACGATACATTTTAAAAATACCCAGTAGGCTTCTTTGTTACTGCCTGAAAAATAAAAACGCGCATTACCAAATTTACTATTTCGCGCCTTGAAACGGATGGTCGCTCGAATCAACCACGGCACAGCTAAATATAAAGCCACCACGCCAATGAGCATGGCTTTGACTGAATAATTGGAAATCACCGAGATCGCAACATAAATTCCAATGGCAATTAAACGCCCTAATAAAATTTTATGTGGGATACCCGTGAAATCAAAACGGCGTTTGATTAATTCGGTATTGCCATAAAAATAGCGCAAACGACGTACTTTTGCCCACGGTGCATATAGCCCGAAGGTTACAATCATCAACAAAATATTGACAATCCAAATGCCAAAATACTCTGAGGCGCTACCATGAAACTGAAAATGATGAATCCGTCCAAGTAATGGATTCAGCGCAGGCGGCGTTGTAGGCTCCGCTGGAAAAAACGGGGAAGATGACGGTGTTTGTTGTGGTAAATCCCATTCTGAATTGTGCATGTGATGCCTTAGTTATTTTATTGTGCAGTCGTTCTTTTACCCAGAAACTCAAACCCAAATGAGCAATCTTTCTAATTGGTAAAAAAGCAAGCGTTCACCATTCTATTAAACAGAAACAACGTGCCTAGAAAAGTTTAAAAATCAATGTGTAAAATTGAGTGCATGGCTTAGTCTGCTTGTAGTTGCACCACATGAAATTGCAAATGCTGATCTATAAAGCTTTGAATGAAATAATAGCCATGATCATAGCCCGCCTGTTCACGCAAACTCAATTTTTGTCCGACCGTATCACAAGCTTGCTGAAATAATGCAGGATTGAGCTGACTGTAGAATTGGTCTTTCAATCCCTGATCAATCAAAATTTCACTGAACAATGCACCTTTGGCCTGCACCAAAGCAGTCGCATCGTGCTGTAACCATACTTGCTGATCTGTACCTAAATAATTCGAAAATGCTTTTTCACCCCACGGGCATTGGCTTGGTGCACAAATCGGAGCGAAAGCAGACACGGACTTAAATTTTTCACGATATTTAAACGCAAGGGTCAATGCACCATGACCGCCCATACTGTGCCCCATGATGCCAACGTGCTGTGCCTGAATTGGGAACTGTTGCAGTACCAATTGATAAAGCTCATCTGCGATAAAAGTTTCCATTTGGTAATGTGTCGCCCACGGTGCTTGTGTCGCATTGATATAGAAACCTGCACCGTGTCCAATATCCCAATGGTCGCCTTTAGCAACAGCCTCACCACGTGGTGAAGTATCTGGACTAATCAAGATTAGTCCCAATTGTGCTGCCATGTGCTGCGCATGTGCTTTAATCGCAAAAGTTTCTTCGTTACACGTTAAACCCGCCAAATAAAATACCGCAGGACATGCCTGCCCCGCCAAAGCTTGTTCTGGTAAAAAAATGCCAAACTGAGTTTCAGTCTGTAAAGCATTTGAATGAAAACGATAAATCCGTTGCTCACCCTCAAAACAGCGGTTGCTCTGAATTAACTCCATCACCCTCTCCTCTTTGGCTTATTGAACAGGCTGCGCACTCAATTGAATTTCTGCCGATGTTGCAACACTTTTTTGTGGAAACAAACGCTGCTCTAATTGTGGCAACATCAATTCCATATTTTTACCAATTGCCCATTGCGGCTCTGAAGGTTCAAAACCTTGCGCTTGCTCCCACTTGGCCACAGTCACTTTGGCTTCATTAAAGGCATTGGCAAAAGAGTTTTGTTCACGCATAGCCTGATCAAAAAAGGCACGGCCAAAATAGGTGTAGTCTGCTTCATTTGAACAGCCAAACGACTCACGATCTGCTGCCGATGCAGTAATCACCAAGGTATTATCATCTTGCAAAGCAGATACGAAGCTACCAGAATAACAAGCTGAAATGACAATCACGCGCCAGCGAATACCCGATTTATCCAAAGTATCACGCAGCCATTTCGGATCGACCTGATTTAAGTCGAGTGGCGCATTTTCAATTTCAAAATGATCTTTTAAACCGTGTGAGGTCATATATAAAAACAGTACATCACTTTCACGGTTCATGCGTTGCCCAATACGGCGCAGCGCCAATTCAATACTGGTTTGCGAAGCAATTGGAATTACATTACGGGTCATTGGGTTATTAATGAGTACCATCGAACGCCCAAAAGTGCCAAAACGGGTATCAAACTGTTCACGAATGCGCTCAATTTCAGACATAAATACGTCTTGATAGCTCGCCCCTGCAACGCCTAAAAAGTACCAATGCGATTGGGCAAATTCCCCATATTGAATACTATCTAAAGCTTTATTCAGTACACGGCTTTGTGCATAAAAAGCTTCTTCGCTTAAACTTGGTGGAACTTCTTCTACTTTCCAAATGGGCTGACTTTTCACTGACATTTGCCAAACCACCAAAGTGAATAAGGTCGCCAAAACAATCAGTGCACGTTCCCACCACGGCCAATGTAGCTCACGTGAAAATACCCACACCACGGCCAAGCTTTGCCAAACAAACAGCACCATAAAAATGGTAGGCAAATAGTCATACAACACATACGGTAAGACATCCATCATGCCCATGTATTGAATCAAGCTTTGTAATAAAGCAACGTGAGTATCTAATACTAACCACAACAAAGCAGGGACTAACAATAAACGCGGGTTATTGACACGCTGAGAAAGAATAATTCCGACAATTAAGGCAATAAAAGGCCACAAAGCATAACTAACCAACCCCTGTGGGTTAAATTCCCCCACTTCTCCCGCCACCAACCAACTGAATAAGGTATTGGCAAGACCGCCTAAAATCCCCCAAAAAATCAGTTGTAAGATAGAAGGACGAATAATTTGCAAAGAGCGTCGCGAACCCAAAAATAACCAAACGCCCGCGGCTTGGTTGCTTTTAAAATCGTGCCAAAAATTAATGGAGGGTTTGAAGTCAATCATAGGATTCTGTTAATCGCAGCTCGCGTTTCCACACTCCAAGTTTATGCTTGTCGTCGTAATTATCAATTGTCAATTTTAACTATATAACAAATCTTTGCGCATTATAGAAGCATTGAACGGCTTGCCACTGCTTTAGTGGTAGAAATCTACCCGTTGTTCAAATGTGCTTGGAAATAAGCATCAAATCGGCAAGCATCACCCTGCCATTGATGTGTGGTTTCCTGTCCCGCCAAAAATACTGCTAAACGTGGGCGCTTCACCACAACACGTTTGGCAATTTGCTGTGCCAAACCCAGTAAATGATCACCTAAATCCATTTCCCCATCTTCAGGTAACAGCAAATGTAATAACTGCATTTGTTTTTTGACTTGAGCCTGCTTTTTCTGCGCCTGTTGATGTTGATCTCGCTGCGGAAACATCGGATCTAAATACACCACATCAACCACTTTACTCTGCGCTATACAGTCACGTAAATAATCTGCTGAATCTGTAAAAACCAATTGGATACGAGCAACAACACTTGCTAAAAAAGGATCATCTGCGGCTTGACGTTTAGCATCTTCCAACAAAGTAAAAAGAATCGGATGACGTTCCAACAATGTGACCTGAGCACCCAAATGTGCCATGAGCAAGCTATCGTGTCCTAATCCTGCCGTAGCATCAATCAGGCTTGGTTTTTCCGACAAATTACAGGCGCGAGCAATCATTTCCGATTTTAAAGAGGCACGCTTTAACCGCCCAGTTTCAGCTTTCCAATCGGGTTGCATTTTCATGCCATGGGCACATAACCACAGCCCTTCAGCATCGACACACAATGCCAATTCAGGGTTCAAACGCAAAAAACGCGCATTGAGTTTTTCTACTGTTTCAATGCGCGTTTGCACGCCTCTAGATAAAAGCACAGCAGAATAATGCTGTGCTTGAGTGAGACACTCGGCTTCAGTGTATAAGCGAAGTTCGCTTACCATAGTTTCCAGCCTGTGAATGCGAACAATAAAATGATTAAACCTGAAGCAATACGATACCAAGCAAAAATCATAAAATCACGTTTCGCAACATAAGCCACCAATGCACGGATCAGCAAAAGTGCGGAAACAAATGAAACAATAATCCCGAAGCTGAGTACGGTCCAATCTTCGGTGGTTTGGAATATATCATAGCTTTGATACAAGTCGAGTAAGCCTGCACCAATAATGACTGGAATCCCCAAAAAGAAGGAAAACTCGGTTGCTGCTTTACGCGACACACCCAAGAACATCGCGCCAATAATGGTTGCACCTGAACGCGAAGTCCCTGGAATCAGCGACAATACCTGAATTAGACCAATCCAAATCGCATCTCGGTAAGTTAGTTCTTCAACCTCATGAGCACGTACTTGTGGTGGATGTTTTTCAATCCACATAATGATAAAGCCGCCAATAATCAAACCAATCGCCACGGCAACATCATTAAAGAGTAACTCTTTTACTGTTTGTCCAAAGGTCAATCCAATCAGAATAATTGGAATAGATGCTATGATCAGACCGAAGCCCAAGCGTCGACCTTTTTCTTCGCCTGTAAACATACCTGTGGCTGCGCCCCATAGACGTGCCCAATACTCATATATGACCGCTGCAATTGCCCCCATTTGAATGGCAATTACAAATACATCACTTTTTTCTTTGGTCCAAAAGTCCATTAGCTCTGCAGCTAGAATCAAATGTCCTGTGCTAGAAATGGGTAGAAATTCGGTAATCCCTTCTACAATACCCATAATTGCTGCTTTGAGCAGCAGTAAAAGATCCATAAATAACCCTAATTATGCCTTGCCTTGTTCTGGAATTTTTTTCCAAGCATTGTCACGTAAATAAACAGGCAATGCTTGTTCTGCGCTGACCCATTGCTGTTGCTGTGCACAGACGCGTGCAATAGTAGCAATATCTTGTGCGGTTGCACTTAAGCCTTTGTATTGTATTTGTTCTTGATCAATCAGACCCGACCCAGAACCGACCAATTGAAAGCGTACCACCTGTGCAGCATCGCTATAATTCAATAATTGTTCCTGATCAACCGCCTGCATAATCCCTTGTGCATCTAGCTCATAACTGGCGATATACACTTCATTCATGCGTGCATCCAACACAACAGTAACTGCAGTTAATCCTTCAAGACGATAAGCCGCTTGCGCCAATGCCTGCAAAGTCGATACAGGAATTACAGGCAAATCATGCGACCACGCCAAAGCTTGCGTCACTGCCGCATTAATTCGCACACCGCTAAAAGAACCCGGGCCACGGCTAAAGGCAATTGCAGTTAGCTCGGCCGTACTGATTTGAGTTTCAGCAAAGCCTTGCTCAATCATCGGTAAGATGGTTTGCGTTTGTGCTTTTGCTCGCGCATCTAATTGAAAAAAGAGTTCCTGTGTTTCATCTACAATCGAAACGGAACACTGCTCATTGGCAGTTTCCAATGCCAGCAATTTCATGCACAACCTTCAAGAATTAAATATCAAAAATTGGCGTTATGATACTCCACTCCTAAAATTCAAGCGAGGTTTTACACGTACCAGATTGCAATTCCTGCGTATAAAACTCTCAGTCATTACAGCGAAAATATGCGTTTGATTGTACGATGCAAATTCAATTTTAAAGTGTGCAAGGCTCTAGGTTTACAAAATGTTGAAAATGTTCAGCATAGTGTAGCGCACTCATTTTTAAACGTGCTGCTGCTGACTCATCCAATGTCTTGACCACTTTCCCAGGAGAGCCCATCACCACAGAATTATCAGGAATCACTTTCCCTTCAGGAATTAAAGCATTCGCACCAATAATACAGTTTTTACCAATCACCGCATGATTCAGTACCACCGCATTAATACCTATCAGACTGTTATCTCCCACGGTACAACCATGTAACATCGCCTGATGTCCAATAGTCACATAATCACCAATCTGCATTTCAATACCTGCATCGGTGTGCAACACAGCATTTTCCTGAACATTGCTAAAATTTCCCAATTTGATTTTGCTGTTATCGGCGCGCACCACAGCCCCAAACCAAATACTGACTTTCTGCCCCAACTCAACCTGACCAATGACTGTGGCATTATCCGCTACCCAACCATCCCACGGTTGCCGCATTGCTTTAGGCGCATATCCTTTAAATTTATACAACATGGTTCTTTCCTATCCTCACATCAAAATTTTTCTATTTCTTAAATGTTGGTGAATTTAACAAAAACGGCCATTCTTTACGATAATCCAAACCATATTCAAATAAAGACACTAACATCCGCGCTGTTAAACCCCAAACCACTTCATCTTCAACCTGCATACTCGGAAAATATAATTTTTGTTGTGCAAAGCTCACTTCATACGGCGTTGGTGGCGCTTCCATCAAATGCTGTAAAGAGGCAAAAAAGATGCGATCAATTTCTGAAGGTTGTGGAATTAGTTCTACTTTTGGGGGAATCAGCCCCACCACAGGTTTGACTAACATTCCATTACGGGCTTTTTGCATGGGCAAATCGCCAATCAACTGCACTTCAAATGGATTTAATGCGGTTTCTTCCTGTGCTTCGCGCAACGCCACCACAATATTACTGGTATCTTGCGGATCGCGTTTACCTCCTGGAAAAGACACCTCACCCGCATGATTATTGAGCAAGGTAGACCGGCGTGTGAGCAACACCTTAGGATCGGACTCATCGGTAATGGCAATCAATACCGCTGCATGCGCTTCCATGAACGTTTTAGAAAAGCGCAAACGTTGCTGTAATAGATGCGTGAGCGAATGATCAATCATGCCTTATTATTCTCCTTGTCTAAGTTTTCATCATAGCTGAAATAGATAGGCAATAGATAGAGAGGATGCCAAAGTTGAAATTTTAAGTTATTCTGAGAGTTCCCTTTAACAATGACGATCACTATGAACTTTTGTGGAAATTGTGGGCAAAAAACAATAACGAAAATTCCGCTTGGCGATCAGCAATTACGTCAAGTGTGTAGCGCATGTGGCAGCATTCACTACGTCAATCCAAAAGTCATTTGTGGGGCATTGGTCATTTGGGAAAATAAAGTATTATTGTGTCGTCGTGCAATTGAACCGCGCTATGGTTTGTGGACTTTACCTGCAGGCTATATGGAAATGTTTGAAACCATGGAGCAAGGTTCTGCCCGTGAAACCCGCGAAGAAGCCGAAGCTGAAATTGAAATCGAACAACTTTATTGCATGTATAACATTCCTCGGATTGGGCAAATTTATGTGCTGTTCAAAGCTCAATTGTTGAATGGTCAATTTGGTGCGGGTGAAGAAACCATCGAATCACGTTTGTTTAGTGAAGATGAGATTCCGTGGTCTGAACTGGCGTTCCCAAGTGTAGAACGTACTTTACAGCACTACTTTGCAGACCGAAAAAACAATCACTTCACGATTCATTTAGAAACCTTAGGTTCACGTACCGATCACACGGGTTAACCCCCACATGATGTTCATTTGAATCAACCCGAAATCCGAATAAAAATAGCCCACTCTCGCAGTGGGCTATTTTTATCTCGATGTTACCTAAAATGAAGGTTAAATACGCACTTTATTTGGGTTATAACACTCAGCAACATCTAGACTTACAGCTCCACCTTGAGCTTTCACCAAAGCTTTATCTGCATCGGTTGCTAAAGTTGGGTTCTGAGCCACGTAAGTTGCTAGTTGCGCATGATAAATATTGCTCCACTTCACTGCTGAGCCATTAAAATCAGACAAAGTAATACGTGTAGAGTTGGCAGCAACTAAATTGCCTATATTAGCGCGTGCACCACCCACCACTTGACCATTCCCACCTTCAACCGCTTCAATTTTGGTATTTAAACCAATGACTGCGCCATCAAGTTTATGAAATTTTGGATTGGCTAAAATCATACGCAAAGTGACTGCTTTATTGTCAATATCGGTTGCACCTAACACACCAATACGGTATTGCTGCACACCATTTGTATCAACATATTCAGCAGCAGACTGACTAATTGCAGCACATTGACCAGACATATCGGTTGCTGTGGCATTAGGTGCTATATCTGTACGAATATTGCCATCCTCATCTAAAACAATACCTAATTTGATGGTATCTGTAGTCGTTCCACCATCAAAATTAAAGGTCAAGGTTGCATAAATTGGGAAAATATAGCGACTGCCTAAAGGTACATTTTTCTGGGTTTTAAAAACACGATTATCCAAAAAGTTCACAGAAAAGAATTTGTAGGCATCAAAAGATCCTTTGAACTGATCGGTGCCTATGGTTTGTTGCCATTGACCATAATCTGAAGGATTTGCTGTTGTAGATTTGGTCAATAATTTATAAAAACCTTCCGTACCCGCAATTAAATAATCATTAAACACCTTACCTTGGGTAATTTTAAAATCATCAGCCGCATTGTCATTCACACTAAAATGAAATGGTCCCTGAATACGTTTATTCAATGGGTTGACCCATGTAGTTTGTGGTGCTGCCACCATTCGCTCAGGACGTACTTTACGAATCAACTCACCACTCACGAGTTATTTTTTGTTCAACTGCTGTTGGTCGCAATCCACATCTTACCGACAAACGGTTATTTACTTTTTTATGTGCTGCAATCATGTAAAATAGCCTTTTTAAATCTCTCAGCTGTTTACACTTTATGTCCTATCCTACTCATTTTAAAAAATTATTCTGTGAACCTGAATGCGAGGCTGCAAAAATTCTGCAAGCTTTGGCAGCACTTTCACATTGTATTTATTTGCAAAATAATGGAAAGGCGCGTATTGCATTTTTGGCCGAACGCTATTGTGTGCAGCAAAACCATCAACATTTTTACTTTCAAAAAACAGCATTCAATCAATACGAATTAAGTCCAACTCAATTAGATTTAACAGCTCATCTAGGCACTTCAAATGATACAAACACTGCCCCATTTTGCAGTGTAATGGGTTTTATTTCGTATGATGCTGCAGCACAGCAACACATCAATATGCAATCCCGCGCCCAGCCAAGTGCTTTTTTAGGTCAATTTAAAAGCTATTTACAGCAAGAACCAGATGGCTGGTATTTTTATAGTTCAGATGACAATGCAATACAAACTTATGATTTTATTTTAAATTTATACAGCCAATCTGCCGTTATTGAACAGTTCCAATTAAGCCAAAAGTGTCAAGCACGCTGGAATTTCACAGATTACCAACGTGCCTTTCAGCGTGTTCAAGACTATATAGTCGCGGGAGATTGTTATCAAATTAATCTTACGCAAGAGTTTAGCGCTAAGGCTCAAGGTCCACTTTTAGCAACTGCAGCAAAGTTTTGGCAACTGACCAATGCACCTTATGCAGGTTATTTACGTATTGGTGATTTTGAAGTTTTAAGTTGTTCGCCAGAACTCTTTATTAATTTTGAGGAAAATCGAAAAATTACCACAAAACCAATTAAAGGCACCATGCCACGTTATGATGATCCTGAATTAGATCGACAATCGAAACAACAATTAAGTGAATCTGAAAAAGATCAGGCCGAAAATGTGATGATTGTGGATTTATTACGTAATGATTTAAGTGTTTATGCTGAAACAGGCAGCGTCAAAACGCCAAAGTTATTCCATATCGAGTCTTTTAATCAGGTGCATCACATGGTCAGTGAAGTTAGCGCAACACTAAAAGCAGAAATGAATCCTTTTGCTGTGTTGATGTCTGCCTTGCCAGGTGGCTCAATTACTGGCGCACCAAAAATTCGTGCCATGCAAATTATAGATGAACTCGAAGGTGCAGCACGTGGCACCTATTGCGGCTCTATGGGTTATTTTGATGCCGATGGAACGGGTTCTTGGAATATTCTGATCCGTTCTATTCAAAAAAATCAGCAAGATGTTTCATTATGGGCTGGTGGCGGAGTCACGATTGCATCTGTTTGTGAAGCAGAATATCAAGAATGTTTTGACAAGGTTTCCGCGATGTTGGACTTATTGAACCGCTGGTACAAACCTGCGCAATAGCATGTCGCAAAAACAAAAAAAGCGAGTGAATTCAATGCTTCACTCGCCTCTACGATATTTTAACAATTAAGCCAAAATATCGTATTTTAAAGTATCTACTAAGCGTTGATTTTGATCATCTGTACCAATAGTAATGCGCAAATATTGATTGATGCGTGGTTTATTAAAATAACGCACAATAATACCGCGTTCACGTAATGCTGCAGCTAATTCTCCCGCATCCTGTTGAGGATGTGATGCAAAAATAAAGTTGGCGTGTGATGGCAATATCTTAAAGCCCAAGCTGGTTAAATCCATCACCAATTTCTCACGGCTAGCAATAACTTTTTGGCATTGGGCTTCAAAATACGCCTGATCTTGAAAAGATGCCACCGCAGCTGCAATGGCAAAACGATCCATTGGATAGGAGTTAAAACTATTTTTTACGGCTTCTAGTGCGGCAATTAAATGTGGTTGCGCAATCGCAAAACCAACACGTAAACCTGCCAAAGAACGTGATTTAGACGTGGTTTGGCATACCACCAGATTCTCATACTTTTCCACCAATTTCACTGCAGACTCTGCACCAAAATCGACATAGGCCTCATCAATCACGACCACAGAATTTGGATTGGCCTGTAAAATTTCTTCAATAGCGCTTAAACCCAAAGCAATACTGGTCGGAGCATTCGGATTGGTGATGATAATGCCGCCATTGGCTTGCTTATAATCATCAACTACAATTTCAAAATCATCATTTAAAGGCAAAATTTTAGTTTTTACCCCAAAAAATTGACTATATACAGGGTAAAAGCTATAGGTGATATCTGGATACAGTAATGGCTGTTCCTGAACAAAAAAAGCCTTAAAAATATGAGCAAGGACTTCATCTGAACCATTGCCAACAAAGACATTTTCCACAGCTATATTTTGCTGTTTCGCAATGGCTTGCTTAAGTTCAGATGCATCTGGGTCTGGATATAAACGCAATGCATCTGCCGAGTTTTCTAAAACCTTTTGCACCGCTTCCACTACTTTAGGTGAAGGTGGGTACGGGTTTTCATTGGTGTTTAATTTTAATAAATTTTGGATTTTTGGCTGCTCACCTGGTACATAAGGCTCTAACTCACGTACTTCAGGGCTCCAAAAACGCATTTGTTCTGCTGTGATTTTCATTTTATATTCTCGTTCATGCACTCAACTTACTCTCGCGTAAGCCCTCTTTTCAGGAGAAGGTTTGGATAAGGTTTAAACCATGCCAAACTGAATTAAAGGTTGCAGCTCTCCTCCTTTTACGAAGTCATACTTCTTGCTCAAAGAGAGAAGGAGCTTTAAAGAGAGTTTTTTAATTAATTACTGATAACGATAACGTGCTGATCGTGCATGCGCATCTAGATTTTCCTGCTGCGCTAAAATATCAGCGGTTTTCGCCAAGCTCTTCACACCCTCAGCCGAACACATAATCAGACTTGAGCGTTTTTGGAAATCGTAAACACCCAATGGTGATGAAAAACGTGCCGTACCCGACGTTGGCAAAACGTGGTTTGGTCCTGCACAATAATCACCAATCGCTTCTGGTGTATAGCGCCCCATAAATATTGCACCCGCATGACGAATTTCTTCTGCCATTCCTTGAGGATCATCCATACACAATTCTAAGTGTTCGGGCGCAACTTGGTTGATCAATTCAATCGCCTCTTGGCGATCTTTCACCAAAACCAATGCACCACGATTTGCAATAGAAGTACGGGCAATTTCAGCTTTAGGCAAATTCGCCAAGTGCTGTTCAATCGCTTGCTCAACCTGATTTAGCAATTGCTGATCTGGTGTCATAAAAATAGATTGTGCAACCGTGTCATGCTCGGCTTGAGAAAGTAAGTCCATGGCCAACCATTCAGGATTATTCTCACCTTCAGCATAAACCAAAATTTCGGATGGTCCTGCAATCATATCAATGCCAACCTGACCAAACACAGCACGTTTTGCAGCTGCTACAAAGCGGTTACCTGGCCCCGTAATTTTATCTACCGAGGGGATAGTTTCTGTACCATAAGCCAATGCAGCAACGGCTTGCGCGCCGCCAATGGTAAATACACGAGTCACCCCTGCCAAATATGCAGCGGCCAAAACCAATGGATTGAGTTCACCATTCGGTGCAGGCACAACCATAATAATTTCAGGCACACCAGCAACATGCGCAGGTACAGCATTCATAAGCACTGAAGATGGATAAGACGCCAAACCACCTGGCACATAAATACCCACACGGTCTAATGGTGTGACTTTTTGTCCGAGTGTATTGCCCAAAGCATCAACATAACTCCATCCATCCTGTTTTTGCGCTTGGTGAAATTCACGAATACGTAAAGCAGCCAATTCCAATGCCTCACGAACTTCGCGCTCTAAAGCATCAAATGCGGCTTTCAGCTGTTCCTGACTTAACTCAAGTTCTGAAAATTGATGCGCTGGATGTCGATCGAACTGTTGAGTGAGTTTAAGAACCTGAGCATCGCCATGCTGACGTACATCAGCAATAATTTGATCTACAGTTTTTAAAAGTTCAGGATCACTGACAGTTTCAAAAGCCAACAAGTCTGCAAAGGCTTGTTTAAAGCTTTGATCTTGAGTCGATAAACGTCGCATCAATTTACCCACAAGGTTTGATAGAAAAGTTTAGTTTACCTTGTTTCTAGGGCTTTGTGGGAGTCTATACATGGCGAAAGCAGTATGTTTTGATGGAAATTCACGTTTAAAATCATTCAAGAACAGAATCATGCACTAACATAAAAAACCGCCATTGAATGACGGTTTTTTGAGAAGACAGGATGACGGATACAGATTTAAGCAGATTATTTTGCCAACTCGCGTTCTGCCACAGCTTTTTCAAGTTGTGCCAAAATTGGATTGAGCAAATCTTGCTTACGCTTAAAACTGGCTTTGTTGACAATTAAACGTGAAGATACTTTACAGATTTCTTCTAACGGCTCTAAACCATTGGCACGCAAAGTATTGCCTGTATCCACCACATCGACAATGTAATCCCCCAAACCGACCAATGGTGCTAATTCCATTGAACCATAGAGTTTAATGACATCAACCTGCTCACCCAAGCTGGCATAGTATTGACGGGTCAAATTCACGTATTTAGTGGCAATTTTTAAACGACCTTTTGGACGCTGCATACCAACCTTGCCCGCAGTCATCAATTTACAATTGGCAATTTTCAGATCTAGCGGCTCATATACATTTTGAGCGCCATGCTCCATCAACACATCTTTACCCGCTACCCCAATATCTGCCGCACCATTTTCAACATAAGTGGGTACATCAGAAGCACGTAAAATTAAAATACGCACTTGTTTATGTGTGGTTGGGAAAATTAGCTTACGTGATTTATCTGGGTCTTCCAGTAAATTAATTCCCGCAGTTTCTAATAAAGGCAAAGTTTCTTTTAAAATTCGCCCCTTACTTAATGCCAAAGTTAAACCATGATCAAAATTGCCCATGACGTCAAAATTTGGATCATCGTTTCTCATGTCATTCATCAATTTACTCGCTTAATTTGGGCGCCTAAACCTTGTAACTTTTGTTCTACATTTTCATAACCGCGATCAATATGATAAATACGGTCAATCAATGTTTCGCCTTCTGCCGCCAATGCTGCTAACACCAACGAGAATGAGGCACGTAAATCAGTTGCCATAACAGGTGCAGCAGAAAGTTTTTCCACGCCTGTCACCACCGCATCATTGCCTTCTACTTGAATATTGGCACCCATACGTGACAACTCAGGGACATGCATAAAACGGTTTTCAAAAATAGTTTCCGAAATGGTAGCAAAACCGCGTCCAATCGCATTCACCGCCATTAACTGTGCTTGCATGTCTGTTGGAAATTCAGGATGTGGTAAAGTTCTGAAACTCACGGCTTTAGGGCGCTTGCCCATCATGTCCAGTTCAATCCAGTCATCGCCACGTGTGACTTCCGCACCCATTTCTTCAAACTTATCTAACACAGATTCTAGCAAGGCAGGATCGGTATGTGTGGTTCTGATTTTACCGCCTGTAATTGCAGCTGCAGCCAAATAAGAACCCGTTTCGATACGGTCAGCAACCACCGAATACTCACAACCATGCAAGTGCTCAACACCTGTAACCACTAAAGTATCGGTGTCTAAACCTTCAATTTTAGCGCCCATTTTAATAAGCATTTGCGCAAGATCAGTAATTTCAGGTTCACGTGCAGCATTACGAATAGTAGTCACACCTTCTGCCAATACTGCCGCCATGAGAATATTTTCTGTACCGCCAACTGTGACCATATCAAAGACCACTTCGCCACCTTTAAGGCGACCATTGACTTTGGCATTCACATAACCATTCTCAACTTCAATTTCTGCGCCTAAAGCTTCAAGTGCTTTAAGATGTTGATCGACAGGACGAGAACCAATTGCACAGCCACCAGGCAAAGATACTTTTGCACTACCATAGCGCGCGACTAATGGACCAAGCACCAAAATAGAAGCACGCATGGTTTTGACTAATTCATAAGGTGCAAATTGGTTGTCCAATGTTGAGGTATCCGCAATGACAGTATCGCCCTCATAAGACATATTAATGCCCAAGCCTGCGATCAACTTCACCAAGGTATTTACATCTTTTAAATTTGGAACATTTTTCAATGTTATTGGTGTTTCTGCAAGAATCATTGCAGCAAGAAGTGGCAAGGCTGCATTTTTTGCACCAGAAATGCGCACTTCACCTTCGAGCTTATTACCGCCCTGAATTAAAAATTTATCCATTAAATTATTAAGCTCCAAATAAGCTTGCTTTACGCCATTCTTCTTGTGTCATTGCACGAATTGTGACCGCATGAACTTCACCGCTGGCAATATAGCTATTCAATGGTGCATACACTGCTTGTTGACGAGCAACAGGACGCTTACCTTCAAACTGATTATCTACAATACGAAGATCAAACTTGCCGCCTTGCCCACTTACAGCAACTTCAGCCTCTGGAAAAGCAGCTTTTAAAATTTCAGTGAGCTGTTCACTATTCATCACAAAGACCTCTTATAGGACCAACGGTGTAAAAACCTGTCATTTTACTATAAATAGAAAAAATAATTCATTAATCCTATACATTATCGCAATAAAAAAAGAGGTTTATCCAAAACCTCTTTTTTAAATCATATTTTGACTAGATGGCTAAAGGCTGATAATCCAGCTGCATCTTCCGATGTTTTTCTAACTGACGTTTTAATTTTTCTGTCATCATCTTAATTGAAGTATACATATCATCAGCACTGGCCTGCGCAAAAAGCTCCGTTCCAGGTAAACGAATAATCGCTTCTGCAATATGATTGGCGCTGCCTTTTTTAGAATGTTTATCGATTTGATGATCTTTGCTTAATTTCACCTGCATACTATTGACCTGATCGAGATGTTTGGTCATTTGTGCAAATTTAAGTCGAATATTTTCTTCAATTGCAGGGGTTATAGCTAAGTGATGTCCACGAATTGTTATTTGCATAATTCTATCCCTCACCTTCATTAGAATTAGGAAGGCATAGTTCACATGATTGATTGTCAAATAACAGAACACTGCTGAGGTCACTTTAAATCATGTCTAACTATTCCTTCAAAAAAAAGATTCATTATTTGGTCATAATGAATCCTTAGAATAGACCGATTTTAAAAATTAGATCAAGACTTTTCGCTCAGAAGATGACGGAATATTTAATGACTCACGATATTTCGCAACCGTTCTACGTGCGACATCAATTCCTTCTTCCTTAAGAAGATTAGCAATTGTGTTATCTGACAAAGGTTTACGTGGATTTTCATCTGCAATTAACTTTTTAATCTTGGCTCGAATCGCAGTTGAAGATGCTTCTCCACCCGAACTAGTTCCGACATGACTTGAAAAGAAATATTTCAATTCAAATAAACCGCGCGGAGTTAACATATATTTATTGGTCGTCACCCGTGAAACTGTAGATTCATGCAACTCCACCTCATCGGCGACATCACGCAAAATCAGAGGCTTCATTCCTTCAGCACCAATTTCTAAAAATTCACGTTGATGCTGCACAATACAGGTCGCGACTTTTAATAAAGTTTTATGACGCTCATCGACACTTTTAATAAAGTTTTTTGCATCCAACATATGATTGCGCAAATATTGATTTTCTTCGCTTTGATCTGCGCGTTTAATCATATTGGCATAAAATGAATTGATTCTAAGCTTCGGTACAACATCAGGATTCAGCTGCACCTGCCAATGGTCCTGCTTTTTACTGACCACCACATCGGGAATTTGATAGTCTGACTCCTGATCTTCAAATGCAGTACCAGGATGCGCTTTCAACGTTTTTAATAAAGCCACTGCATGCTGAAGCTGATCGGCGCTTAAACCCGTTTGCTTAATCAACTTGGCTAAATCATTAGAAATTAATAACTCATAATGCTGCAATAGTTGCAGTGCTTCCT
Source organism: Acinetobacter sp. PW68 (assembly GCF_020982655.1). NCBI lineage: Bacteria > Pseudomonadati > Pseudomonadota > Gammaproteobacteria > Moraxellales > Moraxellaceae > Acinetobacter > Acinetobacter sp. PW68. Next base: position 2,122,140 of record NZ_JAHZSX010000001.1, read on the forward strand.
GCCGATACGGTACATCTGTAGCCAAACTTTCAAGCTGAATAGATAAGCATTCCGCCAAATTACGAGAACCAATTCCAATTGGATCTAAACGCTGAATATGTTTCAAAACGACTAAAACTTCATCGTCTTCAACTTCATCATCGTATTCCATTGAGATCAATAAATGTTGCACAGATGCTGTGATTTCCGATATTTCACAATCCAAGAAACCATTGTCATCCAAAGCATCAACAATACAGTAAGCAATGAGCTGCTCGACTTGAGAAAAATGCAACAGATTGATTTGTTGCATCATATGCTCTTTTAAACCCAAGTGCCCTTGACGATTATCCTCTCGCTCTTCATATTCCGCCGTGCCCAAACTCGTGGGTAAATGAGTGTACACATCATCCCAGTCTGTATCGACAGGCAAGTCATTAGGCAGATGATCTGCATTTAATTCTTTGGTTAAATCTTTTTGATTATGTTCTTGCTCTTCTAAAGTGGATAAACTTTCGAAACTACTTTGTTCTTCGACTTTTTCTAATAGAGGGTTACTGTCCAACTGAATTTGAACTTCTTGTTCAAGCTCTAAACTTGAAAGCTGAAGCAAACGAATGGCTTGTTGTAACTGCGGTGTCAGCGACAAGGAGTTTGCAACTTTTAATCCAACCGATAACTTCATTTTCACCACTCTTTTAAATTTATTTTTTCAAAAACTTAATACATAAGTTTTTGATAAGCAATTTCTATGCCGTTTTATTAGATATAACATAAATTTATGAAAAAACATAAAGATTTTAATTAGAAAATCTATTCAATTTATTCTCTTTTTCTACTTATCTTTCCCCATAAAAAAACACCCCCAACGTTAGTTGAGGGTGTTTGAATAATGAGCTGGCGATGACTTACTCTCACATGGGTAACCCCACACTACCATCAGCGCGAAGAGGTTTCACTTCTGAGTTCGGGAAGGGATCAGGTGGTTCACTCTTGCTATTGTCGCCAGCACAACTGTTATGGACTTGTTCGGGTCTTAGTTACATTGCTTTTGCTTGATGCTTTTGCATGTAATGCCTTACTTTGTTCCAAATGAGTTATTAACAGGTTGGCTATTGGGTCTGAATTTTATTGTTTAGCCTTAACTAAATCAAGGTCAGTCTGTATTGACTGATTGGATTTGAATCGATTGAACATTCAACCCCAACTGTTTGGGTGTTGTATAGTCAAGCCTCACGAGCAATTAGTATTGGTCAGCTTCACATATCGCTATGCTTCCACATCCAACCTATCAACGTCGTAGTCTTCAACGGCTCTTTAGGAGGCATAAAGCCTCGGGGAAATCTTATCTTGAGGTAGGCTTCCCGCTTAGATGCTTTCAGCGGTTATCCCTTCCGAACATAGCTACCCGGCGATGCGACTGGCGTCACAACCGGTACACCAGAGGTTCGTCCACTCTGGTCCTCTCGTACTAGGAGCAGATCCTCTCAAATTTCCAGCGCCCACGGTAGATAGGGACCGAACTGTCTCACGACGTTCTAAACCCAGCTCGCGTACCTCTTTAAATGGCGAACAGCCATACCCTTGGGACCTGCTTCAGCCCCAGGATGAGATGAGCCGACATCGAGGTGCCAAACACCGCCGTCGATATGAACTCTTGGGCGGTATCAGCCTGTTATCCCCAGAGTACCTTTTATCCGTTGAGCGATGGCCCTTCCATACAGAACCACCGGATCACTAAGACCTACTTTCGTACCTGCTCGACTTGTGGGTCTCGCAGTTAAGCGCGCTTTTGCCTTTATACTCTACGCGTGATTTCCGACCACGCTGAGCGCACCTTCGTACTCCTCCGTTACTCTTTAGGAGGAGACCGCCCCAGTCAAACTACCCACCAGACATGGTCCTCGTCCCGGATAACGGGACAGAGTTAGAACCTCAACATTACCAGGGTGGTATTTCAAGGACGGCTCCACTCGGACTAGCGTCCAAGTTTCAAAGCCTCCCACCTATCCTACACAAGTAAGGTCAAAGTTCAATGTCAAGCTGCAGTAAAGGTTCACGGGGTCTTTCCGTCTAGCCGCGGGTACACCGCATCTTCACGGCGAATTCGATTTCACTGAGCCTCTGCTGGAGACAGCGCCGCCATCATTATGCCATTCGTGCAGGTCGGAACTTACCCGACAAGGAATTTCGCTACCTTAGGACCGTTATAGTTACGGCCGCCGTTTACTGGGGCTTCGATCAAGAGCTTCGCTTACGCTAACCCCATCAATTAACCTTCCAGCACCGGGCAGGCATCACACCCTATACGTCCACTTTCGTGTTTGCAGAGTGCTATGTTTTTAATAAACAGTTGCAGCGGCCTGGTTTCTGAGGCTGTCAACCGCTCAGGGAGCAAGTCCCATCACCGTCAACAGCGTACCTTCTCCCGAAGTTACGGTACCATTTTGCCTAGTTCCTTCAGCAGAGTTCTCTCAAGCGCTTTGGTCTACTCGACCTGACCACCTGTGTCGGTTTCGGGTACGATTCCAGTGTAACTGAAGCTTAGAGACTTTTCCTGGAAGCAGGGTATCAGCCACTTCACTGTACAAGTACAGCTTGCTATCAGATCTCAGCATAGAGCACCCCGGATTTGCCTAAGATGCATGCCTACTTCCTTTCACCTGGACTACCAACGCCAGGCTGACTTAACCTTCTCCGTCCTCTCATCGCATTACACTGAAGTATTGGAATATTAACCAATTTCCCATCGACTACGCCTCTCGGCCTCGCCTTAGGGGTCGACTCACCCAGCCCCGATTAACGTTGGACTGGAACCCTTGGTCTTTCAGCGAACGGGTTTTTCACCCGTTTTGTCGTTACTCACGTCAGCATTCGCACTTCTGATACCTCCAGCATACTTCTCAATACACCTTCTTCGGCTTACAGAACGCTCCCCTACCACGCATAATAAATTATGCATCCGCAGCTTCGGCACATAGTTTTAGCCCCGTTACATCTTCCGCGCAGGCCGACTCGACTAGTGAGCTATTACGCTTTCTTTAAAGGGTGGCTGCTTCTAAGCCAACCTCCTAGCTGTCTATGCCTTCCCACATCGTTTCCCACTTAACTATGATTTTGGGGCCTTAGCTGGCGGTCTGGATTGTTTTCCTCTTGACTACGGACGTTAGCACCCGCAGTCTGTCTCCCGGATAGTACTCATTGGTATTCGGAGTTTGCATCGGTTTGGTAAGTCGGGATGACCCCCTAGCCGAAACAGTGCTCTACCCCCAATGGTATTCGTCCGAGGCGCTACCTAAATAGCTTTCGGGGAGAACCAGCTATCACCGAGTTTGATTAGCCTTTCACCCCTATCCACAAGTCATCCCCTGGCTTTTCAACGACAGTGGGTTCGGTCCTCCAGTTAGTGTTACCCAACCTTCAACCTGCTCATGGATAGATCACCCGGTTTCGGGTCTATACCCAGCAACTATACGCCCTATTAAGACTCGATTTCTCTACGGCTCCCCTATTCGGTTAACCTCGCTACTGAATATAAGTCGCTGACCCATTATACAAAAGGTACGCAGTCACCGAACAAGTCGGCTCCCACTGCTTGTATGCATGCGGTTTCAGGATCTATTTCACTCCCCTCACAGGGGTTCTTTTCGCCTTTCCCTCACGGTACTGGTTCACTATCGGTCAGTCAGGAGTATTTAGCCTTGGAGGATGGTCCCCCCATATTCAGACAAGGTTTCACGTGCCTCGCCCTACTCGTCATCATTATGTGTGCCCTTTCGTGTACAGGACTATCACCCACTATGGTTGCACTTCCCAGAGCATTCCACTAAAACACACATAACTTAATGGGCTTTTCCCCTTTCGCTCGCCGCTACTGAGGGAATCTCAATTGATTTCTTTTCCTAAGGGTACTGAGATGTTTCACTTCCCCTCGTTCGCCTTGCAACACTATGTATTCATGTTGCAATACCTACCTTAAGGTAGGTGGGTTCCCCCATTCAGACATCTCCGGATCAAAGGATATTTGCCGCCTCCCCGGAGCTTTTCGCAGGCTATCACGTCTTTCTTCGCCTCTGACTGCCAAGGCATCCACCACATGCACTTAATTACTTGACTATACAACCCCAAACAGTCGACGTTACCTACAAGTTAGTAACTTCAACATTTCAGTTTAGAGCACTGTGCACTTAAGCACCATACAGCTTCAATCTAAATTCATATACCAAAACGCTTGATTCAGTTAATTTGCTAGTTCTCATTTCAATTCGTAATTAAACCGTAACACCGAAGTATTACTGTCAATCCTATATGAAATGAGTTGAACAATTTATTTCAGACTCAATTTTTGCCAATCTGTTAATGATTCACTGCATCCTCGTCGGACTGCAGTCAACTGTGATAAATCACAGAACTTAATAAACCATCAAATCTAATCTCTCGATTCTTTCGATCTTTTATTAAGTTCTGCAATCTTTAGCTTATTCCCGCACTTAATAAGTACGTGGTGGAGACTAGGAGAGTCGAACTCCTGACCTCCTGCGTGCAAAGCAGGCGCTCTACCAACTAAGCTAAGTCCCCAGCTTATCATCTGTGATTCGATGTATCAGATTATAGCCTGCGCACTCACTCACGTTCGTTTGCCTTGCGCTTCGCCTTAAAGCAGTGCTTTAAGTCTTGCTCATGGTGGGTCTGACAAGACTTGAACTTGTGACCCCACGCTTATCAAGCGTGTGCTCTAACCAACTGAGCTACAGACCCTCAGATACATCAATGAAGAACAACTTGTTGTGGATTCTTACCAATCGTCAATCTTTCGTTAAGGAGGTGATCCAGCCGCAGGTTCCCCTACGGCTACCTTGTTACGACTTCACCCCAGTCATCGGCCACACCGTGGTAAGCGTCCTCCTTGCGGTTAGACTACCTACTTCTGGTGCAACAAACTCCCATGGTGTGACGGGCGGTGTGTACAAGGCCCGGGAACGTATTCACCGCGGCATTCTGATCCGCGATTACTAGCGATTCCGACTTCACGCAGTCGAGTTGCAGACTGCGATCCGGACTACGATCGGCTTTTTGAGATTAGCATCACATCGCTGTGTAGCAACCCTTTGTACCGACCATTGTAGCACGTGTGTAGCCCTGGCCGTAAGGGCCATGATGACTTGACGTCGTCCCCGCCTTCCTCCAGTTTGTCACTGGCAGTATCCTTAAAGTTCCCATCCGAAATGCTGGCAAGTAAGGAAAAGGGTTGCGCTCGTTGCGGGACTTAACCCAACATCTCACGACACGAGCTGACGACAGCCATGCAGCACCTGTATGTAGATTCCCGAAGGCACCAATCCATCTCTGGAAAGTCTCTACTATGTCAAGGCCAGGTAAGGTTCTTCGCGTTGCATCGAATTAAACCACATGCTCCACCGCTTGTGCGGGCCCCCGTCAATTCATTTGAGTTTTAGTCTTGCGACCGTACTCCCCAGGCGGTCTACTTATCGCGTTAGCTGCGCCACTAAAGGATCAAATCCCCCAACGGCTAGTAGACATCGTTTACGGCATGGACTACCAGGGTATCTAATCCTGTTTGCTCCCCATGCTTTCGCACCTCAGTGTCAGTATTAGGCCAGATGGCTGCCTTCGCCATCGGTATTCCTCCAGATCTCTACGCATTTCACCGCTACACCTGGAATTCTACCATCCTCTCCCATACTCTAGCTAACCAGTATCGAATGCAATTCCCAAGTTAAGCTCGGGGATTTCACATTTGACTTAATTAACCACCTACGCGCGCTTTACGCCCAGTAAATCCGATTAACGCTCGCACCCTCTGTATTACCGCGGCTGCTGGCACAGAGTTAGCCGGTGCTTATTCTGCGAGTAACGTCCACTTATCCCAGGTATTAACCAGGTAAGCCTCCTCCTCGCTTAAAGTGCTTTACAACCAAAAGGCCTTCTTCACACACGCGGCATGGCTGGATCAGGGTTCCCCCCATTGTCCAATATTCCCCACTGCTGCCTCCCGTAGGAGTCTGGGCCGTGTCTCAGTCCCAGTGTGGCGGATCATCCTCTCAGACCCGCTACAGATCGTCGCCTTGGTAGGCCTTTACCCCACCAACTAGCTAATCCGACTTAGGCTCATCTATTAGCGCAAGGTCACAAGTGATCCCCTGCTTTCTCCCGTAGGACGTATGCGGTATTAGCATCCCTTTCGGAATGTTGTCCCCCACTAATAGGCAGATTCCTAAGCTTTACTCACCCGTCCGCCGCTAGCTCAGTTACCGAAGCAACCTCGCCCGCTCGACTTGCATGTGTTAAGCCTGCCGCCAGCGTTCAATCTGAGCCATGATCAAACTCTTCAGTTAAAATCATTTTGAAGTTTTAATCTAAACTTCCAAATCTGGCTCATCAATTTTCTGACTTAAATTTCGCTCAAATAAACTTCGAGTAATTTAAACCAATCAATCAATGAAATAATTTCGATCAATCAATCAGTAAAAATCCACACAAGTTGTTCTTCATAATCTCTTAATGATCTTCTCAACGCTTCGTCAGCATCAAGCTAGGTCGGCTATATTACGCTTTATTTCTAAAGTGTCAACTGGTAATTTAAATTATTTTAAACTTACTTTCTAAAACTCAACCCAATCAATTTCAATCAAGTCATTGTTTTATCAGAAGTTTTAATCTGCATCACCGCCGATGGATGTGCATTATAGGACAATTATTTTAACAAGCAACCCCTCTTTTTAAGTTTTATGCGTTTTTCAGTTCGAGTGGTTATTTATTCAGCAAAATATTTTAAATCTGTATCATTCTTGCTCAAAATTAACAGTAGGCTTATTTTAAAATATTAGCTACACGATTTTTATGTTCGTTCGTGTTGTGCCCAATGACTCAAAATTTTAAATAATAAACTTGCTGTCATTTGTAGCAATGCTAACGCCTACTTTTGTGTGCTTTACCCACATCGAATCTTTATAGCACTACATTCCCTATTTTATCTTACGCAAAATGGGAACATGACACGCCAAAGCTTTGCATCATAGACAATCATGTGATGGCACAACAATTTAAAAAAGCCAAGCGTTCACATCACAACTATGACAATCACTCTATTTCACTCAGAAATATTGCTCAGACCAACTACCAAATCTTAATTTTTTTACGCTTTCTTCAGTACAAGAACAACTTACTCTAAATACTCAAGTACAATTTCCTGCCTTATCTATTAGCATGAACAATCTAGACTGTGAAACAGGAAGCGCATTTTGCATCTATAAGAAGAATCAAAATTATGCCTTTAAAGTTAATATGGAAAGCTTAACCCAGTCTAAAGTGGCTTTGTTGCATAAATGTGTAAGCATATGATTTAAATAAATTTAATTCTGGATCAAAAATAATCAAAACTTTTAAAATCATATAATTATGAAATCTTTGTGCAACAAAGCCTTTTTAAACTAATAAGGCTTTCATAAATTTCAGGCATAAAAAAACCGCTTAACGCGGTATCTTTATTGATTTGACCATATCTGTTTAGCAGCTATTCTATTTAGAATAATGGTCGGAGCAGTAGGATTCGAACCTACGACCCCCTGGTCCCAAACCAGGTGCACTACCAGGCTGTGCTATGCTCCGTTGATCTCTTAAAGAGATTGGGGTGAATGACGGGATTCGAACCCGCGACAACTGGAATCACAATCCAGGGCTCTACCAACTGAGCTACATCCACCATCAAGTTGGGTTCTTTTATACCAAGCCACCAACAATAATGGCGCGCCTGACAGGATTCGAACCTGTGACCATCCGCTTAGAAGGCGGATGCTCTATCCAACTGAGCTACAGGCGCATGACCGATGATACATAATATCATGCGATACGTTGCCTTGAAGAATTGGTCGGAGCAGTAGGATTCGAACCTACGACCCCCTGGTCCCAAACCAGGTGCACTACCAGGCTGTGCTATGCTCCGATTCATCTCAGCTTTTTGTATATCGCACATCGTGCGGTACGGTGTGCATTCTAGGCGCGACGCCCGGAGACGTCAACACCTATATTTAAAAAAAATTAAAAAAAAGCTTCAACCGTATATTTATCAAACATTTTTTGATATTTTTCAATCAATTTTAGCGTTTTAAGCTCGCACTGAAATTCAACATACGATCTAATGGTAATTTAGCACGTTCTGCCAAAGCAGGTTCGACGAATACTTCTTGATCCCCCGTTTGCAATACATGCAAAATTCCATCTAATTCATTCATCGCCATCCACGGGCAATGTGCGCATGAACGACAGGTTGCACCCTCGCCTGCAGTTGGGGCTTCAATTAGAATTTTATTTGGTACAGCTTGCTGCATCTTGTAGAAAATACCGCGGTCAGTTGCCACAATTAAACGCTCGTGTGGCAAAGTTTTTGCCGCCTGAATAAGTTGCGAGGTACTGCCTACTGCATCAGCCACATCAACAACAGATTCTGGTGATTCTGGATGCACCAAAACTGCTGCATCAGGATACAAGGCTTTCATATTGGCAATACCGCGTGAACGGAATTCTTCATGCACAATACACGAGCCATCCCAAAGCAGCATATCTGCGCCAGTTTTCTTTTGAATATAGCGTCCTAAGTGCTGATCTGGCGCCCAAATAATTTTTTCACCTAAACTATCGAGGTGTTCAATAATTTCAACCGCACAGCTTGAGGTGACGACCCAATCCGCACGTGCTTTTACCGCAGCTGATGTGTTGGCATAAACCACAACTGTATGATCAGGATGCGCATCACAGAAGCGGCCAAACTCATCGACAGGGCAACCTAAATCTAGTGAACAAGTCGCTTCTAAAGTTGGCATAAGAATGGTTTTTTCTGGCGATAAAATTTTGGCAGTTTCACCCATAAACTTTACCCCAGCCACAACTAACGTGGTTGCCTCATGATCACGACCAAAACGTGCCATTTCCAGTGAATCTGAAACACAGCCACCTGTTAATTCAGCCAGTTCCTGTACTTCAGGATCGCAATAGTAATGGGCGACCAAGACAGCATTACGCTTTTCGAGTTCTGCTTGAATTTGCGCAAATTTTTCCTGCTTGGCTTGCTCACTCAAATGATGTTCTTTGGTTTCGCCCAAGCGATCTAAATGCGCCTGCACAATTAATTTGGCTTCATTGGCAATTAAATTGGTCGCATCATTCATAACAACGTCTTCTCTATCTTCATGCTTGCCCGAACACAAGCTTACTCAAGTCACTGATGATATGGGGGCAATTTACTCATTCACCAGCCCTTTGCCAATTGAATGCTAAAAAAGCCTCACAACGGAGGCTTTATCACTCAATTTGAATTTTACGAGCGGTAATCCGCGTTAATCTTGACATAATCGTAAGATAAGTCACAAGTATAGACTGTATCTGTCGCTTCACCACGTCCTAAATTTACACGAATGGTCATTTCAGTTTGCGCCATGACGCGTGCGCCTGCTGCTTCGGTATAATCGACTGCAGCACCGCCATCTTTACAAATTTGCACATCATCTAACCAAACCTGAATTTTTTCAACGTCTAAATTTGGCACGCCTGCATAACCAATCGCAGCAAGAATACGTCCCCAATTTGGATCTGAGGCAAAAATGGCAGTTTTTACCAATGGTGAATGGGCGATGCTGTATGCAATATCACAACATTCTTGGGTATTGGCACCACTTTCAACACGTACTGTAATGAATTTTGTTGCACCTTCACCATCACGGATAATCAGTTGCGCTAAACGCAACATCACACGATTCAAAACATCCAGCACCACAGCATAACGCGGGTCATTTTCACTGCAAATTTCAGTGCCACCCGCCTGACCTGTCGCCGCTAAGATACATGAATCATTGGTCGATGTATCGCCATCTACAGTAATACGGTTAAACGATTGTTCTACGCTGTGTTTGAGCAATTGCTGCAAGATGTCACGTTGAATAGGTGCATCGGTTGCAACATAACTAAGCATGGTCGCCATATTCGGGCGAATCATACCTGCACCTTTAGAAATGCCTGTCATGCTATAAATAATGCCATCCAACTCAAACTGCTCAGAAGCACCTTTTGGTGTAGTATCTGTGGTCATAATACCTGTCGCAGCATCATGCCAAGCATCCTCACGTAACGATGCCAACGCAGGCGCTAAACCTGCAACCAAGCGTTCCATGGGTAATTGTTCTCCAATCACACCTGTAGAAAATGGCAAAACTTCTTGGGAAGATACACCCGCCAATTCAGCCAATTTGGCACAGGTGGTTTCTGCATTTTGCAACCCCAATTTGCCTGTACCCGCATTGGCATTGCCTGTGTTAATGACCAAATAACGCGGATTGCCTTGAGTCAAATGTGCTTTAGATACATGCACAGGCGCGGCGCAGAATGCGTTTTGAGTAAATACACCCACCACATTTGAGCCTGCTGCAAATTCAAAAATAACCAGGTCACGTCGGTTCTGATAACGCACATAAGCCTCTGCTGAACCAATTTTTACACCTTTGACCACATGCATATGTGGCATAGAGACGTCACCAACTGCCATTTTGAAATTTCCAGTACAAATTTGAGAGTGTCACAGCTTAGTGGAAATTGAAGAAAAAATCGAGCATTCACCCTATATGATTCTACTTCTGTTCATGAACAAGGTCATATATAAAAAACCAGCCCGTTTGGACTGGTTTTTTATCTTCACTTTAATACGTAAGCACCTGAAGTTATACTGATTGGGCTCAATTTGGATTATGGCTTGGTCGCAACCACGGTTTCACCCAATAAAGCTTGTTTTGCACGTTCTTGACTTGCTGCAGATAAAGCAGGATTAGCAGCCACAATACGATTTACATTTGCAGCATTCGCAGGTGCAATCGCTGCAGTATGCAGCACGATTGGACGCTGATCTGGATTAGCAAAGGTATAACGAATACCTGTGCGTGGGCTTGCCACAGTCACATGACCATTATCCACCTGTACCTGAGCTGTAGTCGCTCCCACAGCTGCTTGTACTTTTGCAGGCGTTGTCGTGGTTGCCGCATTTGCAAATGCGAAGCTAGGCAAGCTCAAGGCAACAATCATTAAAGGTTTTAATACTTTTTTCATTTTTTGTTCCACACGTGGATATTGCATGTGCAACTAAATAGCATTTAATTCCACAATCTGCAAATGCTATACACATCTTGCAAAACTATTACCACAAAGATTTTTGCAGCAAAAAACAAAAAAGCAGAACCGAAGTTCTGCTTAAGTTGCAATAAGTCAGGTTTAGATTTTACCGTGACACTGTTTATATTTTAATCCTGAACCGCATGGGCATGGCGAGTTACGACTTACAGGCGGCACAATAGTTTGTTCAGCTGCACTATACTGTGGTTCTGATTCAAAGGTTTCGCCCGTTAAACCGTCTACATCGGCATGTGAAAGATTAAGCTGCATCGCTTCTGCCTGCGCTTGCTGTTGTGCTTCCATTGCAGCCAATTCTTCAGGTGTCGGTACATGCACACGCGAAAGATCGGTCACGACATCGGCTTTAATCACACCCAACATATTCACAAACAAGTTAAAGGCTTCTTTCTTGTACTCTTGTTCAGGGTTCTTTTGTGCATAACCACGTAAATGAATCCCTTGACGCAAATAGTCCATAGCCGCCAAATGATCTTTCCAGTGACGATCAAGTGAACTGAGCATAAAGTGACGTTCTAACATCACGGCAGATTCATCACCCATTTGCTCACGACGTGCACGGTAACGCGCCACAACTTCATCGGCAATACGCTCAACCAAAGCTTCTTCATCTAGACGACGATCATCTTCAAGCCATTGGTTAATGGGTAAATCAATGCCTAAATCATCACGCAAGGCACGCTCTAAACCATCAATATCCCACTGATCATGAATGGATTCTGGTGGAATATAATTGGCGATCATGCCTGTGACCACTTCACGATGCATTTCTTCAATGTAGTCTTGCAACGTGCTTTCTGCCAGAATATCATCACGCTGTGAATAAATAATCTTACGTTGTTCGTTATTTACGTCATCGTATTTCAACAAGTTTTTACGAATATCGAAGTTACGTGCCTCAACTTTGCGTTGTGCATTTTCGATAGAGCGTGACACCATTTTGTGTTCAATTGCTTCATCTTCCTGCAAGCCCATAGCACGCATCATTGCTACAACACGATCACCTGCGAAAATACGCATTAAGTCATCTTCAAGTGACAAATAGAAACGTGACACGCCTGGGTCACCCTGACGACCTGCACGACCACGCAACTGGTTGTCAATACGGCGCGATTCGTGACGTTCTGAACCAATAATGTGTAAGCCACCTGAACTTAACACCATGTCGTGATTTTGTTCCCACTCTGCCTTTAAACGCGCTTCATCTTCAGGGGTTGGGTTTTCAATTTTGGCTAGCAGGGCTTTCCAGTTACCACCTAGCAAAATATCTGTACCACGGCCTGCCATGTTCGTGGCAATGGTCACCGCACGTGGGGCACCTGCTTGCGCGATAATGTCAGCTTCGCGTTCGTGTTGCTTCGCGTTCAATACTTCGTGCTGAATACCCGCTTCACGTAATTTATCCGATAAAATTTCTGAAGCCTCAATGGTCGCTGTACCAATTAGAATGGGTGCGACACCTGCTTCATGCACACGTTTAATTTCTTGAATAATCGCGTTGTATTTGCCTGTGCGGTTTAAATAAATTAAATCGTTTTGGTCATTACGGATCATTGGTCGGTGCGTTGGAATAATAACAACATCTAGACCATAAATTTCTTTCATTTCTGCAGCTTCAGTGTCTGCAGTACCCGTCATTCCTGACAGTTTTTTGTATAAACGGAAATAGTTCTGGAAGGTTGTGGTCGCTAAAGTCTGGTTTTCAGGCTGAATTTCCAAACCCTCTTTGGCTTCTACCGCCTGGTGTAAACCTTCAGACCAACGACGACCAGGCATGGTACGACCTGTATTTTCATCAACAATAATCACTTCACCATCATGGATGATGTAATGGACGTTACGTTGATACAGGAAGTGAGCACGAATAGCTGCAGATACATGATGGACTAAATTCAGGTTAGATGCAGAATAAAGACTTTCGCCTTCTGCCAATAAACCCATTTGGATTAGTTCATTTTCTACCATTTCATAACCAATTTCGGTCATTTCTACAGTACGTTGTTTTTCATCAATCCAGAAGTGTCCACCATCAGCTACTTTTTCTTCTTTTTGCGGATGCAATTTTGGCGGAATAGTATTGATCGCTGCATATAACTGAGATGAGTCATCGCTTTGACCAGAAATGATTAATGGGGTACGTGCTTCATCAATTAAGATCGAGTCCACTTCATCAATAATGGCATACGTCAGGCCACGCTGTTTTTTCTCACTCAGCGAGAACACCATGTTGTCACGCAAGTAGTCGAAACCAAATTCGTTATTGGTACCGTAGGTAATGTCTGCGCGATAAGCCTGTGCTTTTTCAGTCGGGTCTTGCATGGAATAGATAATGCCAATGCTTAAACCTAAAAACTCAAATAAAGGGCGGTTGAGTTCGGCATCACGCTGTGCCAAGTAGTCGTTCACAGTAATGACGTGCACGCCCTGACCGCTTAAAGCATTTAAATAACAGGCCAAAGTTCCCATTAGGGTTTTACCTTCACCTGTACGCATTTCTGCAATTTTACCTTCATGCAAGGTAATACCACCAATCAACTGCACGTCATAGTGACGCATGCTCATGACACGTTTGGCGGCTTCACGACATACTGCAAATGCTTCTGGTAATAATTTATCTAAACTTTCGCCTTTGTTATAACGTTGTTTGAATTCTTCGGTTTTTGCAGATAAGTCTGCATCGCTTAAGGCAGATATCGTCGGCTCGAGCGCATTAATCTTGTCTACGATTTTACGCATGCGTTTGAGTTCGCGCTCATTTTTAGTACCGAAGATTCCTCCGATCAGACTTGCCAACATGAATAAACTCTCTAAATCTTGCTTGTCAAATAAATAGGTTTTTCTTAGTGGTTATTATGGTGCTAGAAATTTGAAGTACAAGGGTTTTGCACAAAAACCTATTAAAAATTCCAATCTCTACTTGCCATTTCTCGCTGCTAAGTAGCAGTTAATGTAACAAATTTCGAGCGGACGATATATAGCAATCACACATCAATCTATTTTGAAAATGCAATAAAAATGACACAGCATATTCAAATTATTCATAAGCACATAAAAAAACACTATTTAATTCTGCAAAAGGAATGGCGCATAGTAGTACGCATACATCACACAACAAAACAAGACAGAGGTACACAATGACTATTCGCTTAGGTGACATCGCACCCAACTTCACACAAGATTCAAATGAAGGCCCCATTGATTTTTATGAATTTTTAGGTGACAGCTGGGGCATTCTATTTTCGCATCCTGCCGATTACACACCTGTCTGCACCACCGAGCTAGGCTATACCGCAAAACTGAAAGATGAATTCAGCAAGCGCAATGTCAAAGCGATTGCACTTTCTGTAGATGATGCTGAATCTCATAAAGGCTGGATTCAAGATATTAACGAAACTCAAGATACAACGGTTAATTTCCCAATTCTTGCTGACCAAGATCGTAAAGTGTCTACCCTGTACGATTTTATTCACCCGAATGCCAGCGAAACACTGACTGTCCGCTCATTAATCATTATTGATCCAAATAAAAAAGTACGCTTGATCATTACTTATCCTGCTTCTACAGGACGTAATTTCCACGAAATTTTACGTGTCATTGATTCACTACAACTGACTGACAATTACAAGGTTGCAACGCCTGCCAACTGGCAAGATGGTGAAGATGTGGTCATTGTGCCTGCCATTCAGGACGAAGCAGAGCTTAAAGAACGCTTCCCAAGTGGATATAAAGCCATCAAGCCTTATTTACGTTTGACCAAACAACCGAACCGCACTTAATTAAGTGTTACATGAGCAAGCCTATCTTCGGATAGGCTTTTTTATGCTCCAATTCCGTTAATCCGATTGTGATTGGCGACACACAACAGATCAGGTATAAGCAAAATAACATTCATAAAAAAACGTCATTTTGTGATCTACAACATTCATCATTTACATTGCGGCACGTTTTGCCCAATCTGTGCGCCTTTATTTGGACAACAAGGTTGGCAGGCAAAATTGGTCTGCCATTGTCTATTATTAGAAACAGATCAAGGCTTGGTCTTGGTCGATACAGGCTTAGGCGTTGAGGATTATTTACATCCCAAACAGCGTTTAGGCACATTACTGACCCATACCGCTCGGATTCAACACGACTTAAGCCAGACCGCACTCAAGCAAATCCAGCAACTTGGTTATCAGGCCAGTGATGTGCAACATATTTTGGTATCGCATTTGGACTTTGATCATGCGGGTGGGATTGCTGATTTTCCAAACGCGACTGTGCATATCCTCGCGAGTGAATACAAGGCAGCCTGCAATTTAAAGTCTTTAAAAAATCGCATGCGTTATAAACCTAAGCAATTTCAGCAACATACTCATTGGGATTTTTTAGAACCAACCCAAGGTGAAGCTTGGTTTAATTTTAATCGTGTGCAAGGTTTAACAATTTTTAAGGATGAAATTTTACTGATTCCTTTGCCTGGACACTCCGCTGGTCATTGTGGCATTGCCATTCGGCAGGCACAGGGCTGGTTATTTTTCTGTGGCGATGCTTATTATGCGCAAGCACAGCTAGACCCTAAACAATGCTTCCCAGCACTACATACAGTTGAGTATTTGTTTGCAGAAAATAATTTAATGCGTTTAAAGACTTTAGCGAATATTCAGCATTTGGCTCAAACTGCACCACAAGTTGAGATTATTTGCGCACATGATCCAATTGCCTTAGCGCAATATCAAATACCAAAAGCCTAAATAAAAAAGGATTTAACCTGAAAGATTAAATCCTTTTTTAATAAACATCTTGATCGAATGATCTAGTCACGTTTATCTAACGGCACCCAATCAATCACCCATGCAGATTTCATATTCAAACTTGGGTCTGCGGTAATTTTCTTACGGGTTGCATCGGCAGCATCACGGTCTTTAGATGGCCCAACCATAATCCGAACCCCTTTAGACGTTGGACTTTGGGTGACTTTATAGCCTTTGGCTTTCAATTTTGCCGCCAAAGCATCGGCATTGGCTTGGTTAGCCGCCAAAGCCACCTGTACCATCCATTGTTTATCACCTTCTTCCAATAACTTACGTGCTTTTTCAGCCTCAGCCTTTTTCTTGGCAGCTTCTTCAGCTTTGCGTTTTTCCTCAGCTTTACGCTTTTCTTCGGCAGCCTTACGTTCTGCTTCTTTTTTTGCTTCAGCTGCTTTACGTTCTTGTTCAGCTTTACGCTCTTGTTCAGCTTTACGTTTTGCATCGGCTTGGCGTTGTTCTTCCGCTTTGCGCTTCTCTTCTGCAATACGTTTTTCTTCCGCTAAACGCTTTTCATCTGCTGTTTTTTTCTCTGCAGCACTACGCTCTTGCGCAGCTTTTAACTCAGCAGCTTTCTTGGCATCCGTTGCCTGTAGCTGCTCTAACTTCTTTTGCTGAGCGGCTTTTTCTTCAGCCAAACGCTTTTGCTTGACTTGTTCATCTTCGACCAATTCAGGCGGAATATTGTCAGAACTTTGCTGCTGACCAGAACGTAAGGCATTTAAGGCAGCATATTCTTCTGCAGCTTTACGCGCTGCTTCAGCTTCTGCCTGTTGCTGCATTGCTAAAAACTCAGCTGCACGTGCTTCTTGCTCTGCCACTGCTTTTTCACGCGCACGGCGCTGCTCTTCAAGCAGACGCTGCTCGGTTTGCACATCGACAGTTAAAGGTTGCAATTGCACCATTTCTGCCTGATTGGCATTTTTATCTTGAACTTGTTCGGCTTGGCTTGGGGTTTTCACATTATTTTGATGTATTTCTTCTTGCCCTTTTAAAAGCAATGCTGCCAATAAAACACCACCACCTAATAAAACAACGCCACCCATCCAGCGTTGTTTGTTATTCATTGACATTCTTCCAAATACTCCCATACCGCTTCTAAGGTATGAAATGATCCACATACCAAAATCAGCTGATTATTTTTAGTTTCATCCAGTGCTGATTTAAAAGCCAATTGTATACTGTCGAAGTGTTGTATTGTTTCGCCTTGCAAAGCCTGATCCAAAATTGTGATCTCTGCCGCACGAGGCACATTTAATGTAGCAATTTTCCACATTACGACACTATCTTTCAATAACTCAACCACAGAATTTATATCTTTATCTGCAAGCATTGAAAAAACACTGATTACTTCAGTGTACTGTTTATTGTAATTTAAGAAATCGCGCAATTGCTTTAACAAAAATTCAACGCCATGCGGGTTATGTCCTGCATCAAAAATCACAGTTTTGCCCTGAATTTGACGAATTTCAAAACGCCCTGCCAATTTAGCAGTTTGAATACCTTGTGCAATCGCATCTTGGGTGATTTCTAAACCGCTACGCAAGACTGCTGCCACCGCGGTTGAAATATTATCGAGCGCCAAGCTGCCTGTTGGAAGTTTTAAGGTGCAACCCGATGCAGCAAACATCCACGACTCACCATCTTGCATTTCTCGATAAAAATAATCACGATTCAAAACAAATAAGGAGGCATTGCAGGCTAAGGCCTTATCTTGAATAGCCTGAGGCAAATCTTGCTGACCTGCAAAAATAACAGGAATGTGAGGACGAATAATGCCTGCTTTCTCATAGGCAATTTTTTCGATGCTATCGCCCAACCAATCGACATGGTCTAAACCAATATTGGTAATAACCGCCACATCTGGATTGACGACGTTAACCACATCTAAACGCCCACCTAAACCGACTTCAAGCACCCACACATCGCAGTCACGTGCTTTAAAAATCACAAAGGCCGCCAAAGTCGTGGCTTCAAAGAAAGATAAACTCAGATCGCAATCACGTCGCGCTTGATCGACTTGAACAAAAGCATCAATCAAACTTTGGTCATCGACCTCGACGCCTGCTAATTTGACTCGTTCATTAAAACGGTAAATATGTGGCGATTGGTACAACCCAACCCGATAACCCTGCGCATTTAGAATAGCCGCTAAAGTGGTTGTGGTTGAGCCTTTACCATTGGTTCCCGCAACTGTAATGACTTTGGCCTTAGGATGGGTTACCCCCAGTTTTTCTGCAACAGGAATGACCCGTTCCAAACCTAAATCAATACCTGTAACGTGAACATGGCTCCAATAATTGAGCCATGTGTTTAAATCATCGGTTGCAAGAGGCGCTGTGTTCAAGGCAAGTTCATCAGTTTCGCAAGAATACGATAAACTGTATCACGTAATGCATGACGATGGACAATTTGATCGACCACACCATGATCAAGTAAGTATTCTGCTCGTTGGAACGGCTCTTCGAGTTTTTCTCGTACAGTTTGCTCAATCACACGTTTACCCGCAAAACCAATCATCGCTTTAGGTTCTGCAATGTGTACATCACCCAACATCGCCAATGATGCAGTTACACCACCGTAAACAGGATGAGTTAATACCACGATGTACGGCAAGCCTGCTTCTTTCATGCGTTGAATTGCAGCAGAGGTTCGCGCCATTTGCATTAAAGACAACATGCCTTCTTGCATACGCGCACCACCCGATGCTGCGAAGCAAACTAATGGTTGTTTTTGCTGAATCGCACGTTCAGCGGCTTGCACAAAACGGTCACCAACGACAGTACCCATTGAGCCGCCCATAAAGTCAAACTCAAATGCGCAAGCAATGACTGGCATATTTTTTAATAAGCCCTGCATCACTACTAAAGCTTCGGTTTCACCCGTCTTCTTTTGCGCTTCAGTCATACGCTCAGGATATGCTTTGCTATCTACAAATTTAAGTGGGTCTTTAGCAGAGAATTCTTGACCTAATTCATTTTGCACTTGGTCAAAGAACCAAGTTAAACGCTCACGCGCTTTCATGCGTAAATGTTCATCACATTGTGGACATACATAAGCGTTGAATGACATTGCTGTACGTGTCACCAAAGCATGACATTCTGGACATTCAATCGTTGGTTCAGTAAAGATCGCTTTTAATGATTGTTGCTCATCTGGTGTTTCAATACCAGGTACACCACGTGCAGTCCACGGCGTCGATGGGCTTAGAATTTTCCCTGTTTTCACTTCTTGACTCATACTAACTCATCGAGCGCAGCTCGAAGCTCCTTCACTTTATTAACCGTTGCAATGACGGCTTGTTCTGGTGCTAAGCTCGCAAATTGTTTTACAAAAGCACTTCCGACAATAACTGCATCGGCAGCCGCGCCCATTGTTTTGGCAGATGCAGCATCACTGATACCAAAACCCACACCTACAGGCACGGAAGTTACAGCTTTAATCTGTTGGATGCGGGCCGCTGCTTCTGCAACATCAAGTGTTGCTGCACCCGTCACGCCTTTCAAAGAAACATAGTAAATAAAGCCACTGGCTTGGTTTGCCACAAATTGAATACGCTCTGGTGTAGAAGTTGGCGCTAACAAGAAAATTTGATTCATCCCGTATTTATTCAGCACTTCATCAAACTCTTGGGCTTCTTCAGGCGGTAAATCGACCAGAAGTACACCATCTACACCACAGTCATGTGCATATTCAACAAACTTTTCATAACCAATAACTTCTACAGGGTTTAAATATCCCATCAACACCACAGGCGTTTCCTGATCTTTTTGACGGAATTCTTTGACCATGTTTAAAGCATCTAGCGTATTGGTTCCACCTGCCAAAGCACGCTCAGCGGCGAGGGCAATCACTGGACCATCAGCCATTGGGTCTGAAAACGGCAAACCTAATTCAACGATGTCTACCCCTGCCTCGACCATTTGATGTAACAACGGAACTGTGACTTCTGGATGAGGGTCACCTGCCATAACATAAGAAACCAAAGCCTTACGTTGTTGAGATTCAAGCTGTGCAAATCGTGTGGCTAAACGTGACATAGGGTTGTATTTTCCTTGAATGATTAAAACTGAAACATTTGCTATTGTAGAAATACAAATTGACCCATTGTAACGCTATTTTTTACTCAATGAATAGCGTACAGGCATGGGTTGCTGCATTTCTGTTTGCAAAACGATTTATTCAGAACAACCGCGAGGCTACATTTACTGATATTTGCGCTTTTTTCTCAATGATCAAAGATGCCTAATTTTGCCTGCTTATCGGTTTTAGAAACTTGTTCAACAGAGCTTTTAAATTTAAAAATTTTGATAAAAATAAATAACTTCAGAATTTATCATAGGCTTTATCAACCTTGCAAAAGCTGTTTCAGTCGTGGCTGCAAACCGCTTATCTTCAATCTGTTAGCGCAAAATGACCTGTTGATCATGAGCCAATTGATCCGATTTATGGCGTACCTTGCTGTATAGAAAATGCATCATTCTCTGCTTGCTGCAATTGCTGTTTACGTTTTAGCAGCGTCTGTCCTGTGCAGGCTTTATAAGCACGTGCCAAAGCCGACTGGTCTGAATAACCCAACAACTGTGCAATGTCGCTTAGACTCACATTTTGTTGTAGTAAGTTTTCACAGCGCTGCATCCGTTCTATTTCCAGAATCTGTTTAAAACCCGTACCTTCCTGTTTAAGCTGACGCTGTAACGTCCGCCCTGAACGAAATAAACGCTGTGCCACCCATTCAATATTCGGTACTTGCTGTTCATAACGTAAATAATGCGCCACCAGCTCTTGTACTTGTTGCCGCACGGTTTCTAATTGTGGTTTTAACGCAATCGCATCTTCAGCTTGTTTGGTGAGTAAATGAATTAAAGAGGGATCGGCTTGCTGTGGTTTTAAACTAAGACTTTCTAAATTTAAAACAATTTGATATTCCGCTTGCTTAAATAAAACCTTACAACCATAAAACTTTTCATAATGCAGCATCGCCATACGCGGTGCATGGGCAAAATGAATCTCCCGTATCGGAGAGTGTTGAAAATCAAAAATTTGCATGGCCAATTGAGTCATACAGGCAAAAGTCATTTCATGAACCAAGCTGTATTTTTCATCCACCAATGGCCATGATAAATATAAGGCATCTAGTTGTTGTTCCAGCCGCATCGGTACTGCTGCCGTACCATCTACCACCAAACGACTAAAACGCATCATATATTGAATAGCTTCTGCAACACTATTACTACGCGATGCCATATAGCCAAGCACGCCAAAATGTTCAGGCTGAATATAACGTGCCAATTCAAAAACGAGCGTTGGACAATCTAAAAACTGAATACTGTGTTGGATGATCTCGTTAAAAAACTGATAAGACGATTGGGTATCCATAGGCAATGCCAACACATGTTGTAACTGCTGCAATTGTGCAGGCGAAAATCCAAGCTGCTCAGGAACTCTGCCCCGTGCTGATAAATAGCGTAAATAAAGTTGATAATAGCCATTTGGAATTTGAATTTCGCTCATGTGCTTGCTCATCTTGACATGCATCATTTTCTTTTGTCGTTTAATGTATAAAAACTGGCAAATACTGTCAAAACAAATCTGCAAAAGCCCGACATACTGCAAACAGGATTGACCAGAGTGAAATAAAATAAAATGAATGCACTTGTCCAATATCATGCTACGCCCATAGTACGCAGCAATCTCGATTTTAAATTAGCTGATGTGCCGCGTTACTGGTTTGCGGGTGATCCGTTTCTGACCCGCATGTTTGATGCTTTGAGCCTGACTTTTCCTGATGGCGAGCGTTATTTCATTCAATCAGTTCGTTTGTTCCGCGATCAAATTCAAGACCCTGACTTAAAACAGCGTGTTGCCGATTTTATTCGGCAAGAAGCTCAGCACGGCATTGCACACGACAAAATGAATCAGGTTATGAAAGATCAAGGCATGCCTGTAGATCAGTTTATTCAGCGTCTAAACAAAGTGTTTAAGTTTGAACTCAAATATCGCTCGCCCCAATACAATATCGCCATGACAGCGGCTGCAGAACATTTAACTGCACTCATGGCAGAAACTTTTTATGGCGAAAAAGAAACGCTAAAAGATGCACATCCTTATGTCCGCGCCTTATTTGCATGGCATGCGATTGAAGAAATGGAACATCGTGATGTGGCGTTTGATGTAATGCAGCAGGTGGGCAATGTACCTGAAGTGACCCGAAAAATGGCGTTGGTGCTGACCACAGGTTTAATGTTCGGATTTACCCTGTACCGCGCCAATGTCATGCTGAAATGCGATGGGTTTAATCGCACCCAGCGCATTAAAATGAATGTACGTGGCTTGCAATGGCTGTTTGGCAAACGAGGGAAGTTACGCAAAATGCAATCACAATACCGTGATTGGTTTAAACTTGACTTTCACCCTAGCCAACATCCAATTATCGCGCAATATGATGTCTGGCTTGAGACTTTAGCGCAAACAGGCGACCCAATTCAGGCAGGTGAAGCATTTTGGCAGGCAGGAAAATAAAGCTTTTATTTTGCTTGGTTTTTAACCAATAAACACCTCAGCATTGCTTAACTTTATACAAACTTGCCTCTAATATCTCTATATAAAGTAAGACATAAGGCAATGCTGAGTCATATCTTATTATTTCTTATTTATGAGTGACTCATACCGTTTTGGCGCAAGAGATCGCTGTTACTGTTACAGCCCCATCTCCTACGCAGAAAAAGGTTTTAGTCCTGATTCATAATAAAAAAGTACTGGCGATAATATTTCAGCTCGGCAATCGAATCACGAATATCATCCATCGCCAAATGCGACGCATTCTTTTTCAAACCGCTCATAATTTCTGGACGCCAGCGCTTTGCCAACTCTTTCACTGACGATACATCCAGATTACGATAATGGAAGTACTGTTCCAATTCAGGCATTAAACGGTGTAAAAAACGGCGGTCTTGGCAAATTGAGTTGCCACACATTGGCGATGTTTTAGGATTGACCCATTTTTTTAGAAACTCAATGGTTTGCTGCTCTGCATCCTGCGCAGTGAGTTTGCTGCGACGCACACGCTCAATTAAGCCCGATTGTCCATGCTGACGTGTATTCCATTCATCCATAGCATTTAAAATACGATCGGGCTGATGCACAGCCAGCACAGGACCTTCTGCCAAAATATTTAAATGATCATCGGTCACAATGGTAGCCACTTCAATAATTTGGTCGTTGTCGGTATCCAAACCTGTCATTTCCAAATCAATCCAAATGAGGCGAGTATCAGGCGTGCTGCTCATAAATGTGCAATCTTATTCGGCTTAAAAACAACATAGTAGCAAATTTCTTGCTTCTTGGCTGTAACTGTGCCCCCGCTTCATGCTATTTTTGCCATCCTGAGTTCATGGTTTTTTAGGATATGAATGGCTTTAATTCGTAAGCGTCGATTGACTGAACAACAGCAACGTCGAATTGAAAAACAACACAAGTCACGTCAGGCAGACATTGACACTTCACATGATTTAGAAGGCTTGGTGGTACAACACTATGGTCGTCAATTAGAAGTGCAGGCTTTATCTGTTCCTGAAATTCATCCTGAAAAACCTGTGGTGCACGCAGGTGAGCCTGAACCGTTTTGGAAACCTATCGAAATAGGCAGTATTTGGCGCTGTCATACTCGCACCAATTTAGAATTATTGGTGACGGGAGATCGGGTCAAATGGCAAGCCGATCCGAATACAGGTTTAGGAATTATTACCGCGATTCATCCACGCCAATCTTTATTGACCCGACCTGATCGTTATCACAAAGTTAAACCTGTTGCCGCCAATATCAGTTTGATTGTGATTGTTTTTGCGCCTTTGCCTGAACCTGCACCGGGCTTGATTGACCGCTATTTGGTTGCTTGTGCCGATGCCGATATTCCCGCCTTATTGGTTTTAAACAAATCTGATTTACTCAAAGAAAACGACCCGATTTTAGACTTGCTTAAGGAATATCAAGACTTGGGGTATGAAGTCATGCAAACCCAGTCCGATGCGAATTTAGAACATTTGGCGGCACGTTTGGCAGGTGAAACGGTGGCTTTTGTTGGACAATCGGGTGTGGGGAAAAGCTCGCTGATTAATGCCATCGTGCCTGAAGCGGCGCAAAAGACCAATATCATTTCAGAAAACTCAGCACTTGGACAACACACCACAACCTCTACCCGCTTAATTGGCTTTGGAGATGGTGCAGCCTTAATTGACTCACCGGGGATTCGTGAATTTGGTTTATGGCACTTAAGCCAAGATAAAATTCAAAATGGTTTTCCTGAAATTGAAAACCTGCTGGGGCATTGCCAATTCCGCAACTGTACCCATAAACATGAAAAGCAATGTGCGCTGCGACTGGCTGCTGCAGAAGGTGAAATATTATCGCGTCGTTTAGACAGTTATTTAAGACTGTGTGATGAAATTGCCGAAGCGCAACAAAAAAATTAATTTTATTATGGCGCTGCCCTTGAAGCGGTGTTTTTGATCGCCATATTTATACGCTATACTCTTGAACAATTTTGACATTGTAATTAGGTGACTTGTGGAACGTTGGTTCGAATTTATGGGGAATCATCCCTTCTTATTTGGGACGCTGGCTGTATTGGTAGTGTTGTTCTTTGTGTTAGAAGGTCAACGCAATGGTCGCAAAATTTCCCCACAATCTTTGGGTATTTTAGTCAAAGCTAAAAATGCCATGTTGATTGATTTACGTGATGCCAAAGATTTTCGTGAAGGTCATATCAGTGGTAGCCGCAATATTCCCTATAGCCAAATTACCAAGCATGTTGAAGAGTTAAAAACCTCAGATCGTCCATTGGTCTTTATCTGTAACTTGGGTCAGGTTGCAGGCAGTGCTTTACAACAGGTCGCACATACCGATGCCTATCGTTTAGATGGCGGTATTAGCAACTGGAAAGCACAAGGTTTACCTTTAGTAAAAAGCAAATAGTTTTACCCAATATTTTTCGCAAGGAGAACAATCATGGCTGAAGTCACTATTTATTCAACGACTGTATGTCCATACTGCATTCGTGCAAAACAACTCCTTGAGCGTAAAGGCGTTGCCTATAAAGAAATTAATTTGTCGAATGAAGCGCCTGAAGTACGTGTTGAATTAATGCAACGTACCAATCATCGTACCGTTCCACAAATTTTCATCAATGACCAATTTATTGGCGGCTTTGACCAATTATATGCGTTAGATCGCGAAGGCAAGCTTGATCAATTATTGGCATAAACATAACACGATAACCAACTCTTAAGGATTTAACATGAGTGAAGAACAACAAGCTCAACCACAATTGGCATTAGAGCGTATTTATACCAAAGACATTTCTTTTGAAGTTCCTGGGGCACAAGTATTTACCAAAGAATGGCAGCCTGAATTGAACATCAACCTGTCATCTTCAGCAGAAAAAATTGATCCAACTCACTTTGAAGTGGCATTAAAAGTTGTGGTTCAAGCCAACAACGGTGGCGATACTGCATTTATTGTTGATGTTACCCAAGCTGGTATTTTCCTAGTTGATGGCGTTGAAGAAGAGCGTTTACCGTATATTCTGGGCGCATACTGCCCGAACATTTTGTTCCCATTCTTACGTGAATCTGTAAATGATATGGTCACCAAAGGCAGCTTCCCGCAATTATTGCTCACCCCAATCAACTTCGATGCCGAGTTTGAAGCCAATATGCAACGTGCGCAAGCTGCTGCAGCAGAAGGCCAAGCTTAATTTACGCTGTATTTAAGCTAAAAAACCGCTGAAATTTCAGCGGTTTTTTTATGTCATTAACTTATGGATATACGCTCAAGGTTAAAACTCATCATCCTGTGATGGATCACGATATAAAGCATCATGTATCGCCTCAACCAATTGCTGTGCAATTTCTTGCTTCGAGGCTTTTTCCAAATCACGTTTTTCCATGTGGTAGCTTTCAGCAAAAAATACGGTCATGGCATTTTCATCTGAAGCAAAGCCAATATCGGCACGGGAAACATCATTGCAGGCAATCATATCTAGCTTTTTCGCCACCAATTTACCCGCTGCATATTCTTCTACATTGCGAGTTTCTGCCGCAAAACCCACCATAAATGGACGTTTTTCCTGCTGAGCAATAGTCGCAACAATATCTGGGTTTTTCACCAAGGCCACATTCAGCTCATCGCCTGATTTTTTAATTTTGTGTTCAGCAATTTCTGCCACACGGTAATCTGCCACTGCGGCTGTCGCGATGAAAATATCACAGCCTTGTTCTAGCATTTGCAAACTAGTGTCTAGCATTTGAATTGCAGAAGACACATTAATACGCTGTACTCCATTTGGTGTATCTAAGCTAACTGGACCTGCAATAAGCGTTACTTTTGCCCCTGCCGCATAACAGGCTGCCGCCAAAGAAAAACCCATTTTGCCTGTACTGTGGTTAGAAATATAACGCACAGGGTCTAAAGCTTCGCGGGTTGGACCTGCCGTAATGGTGACATTTTTACCTGCCAACATGCCAAATTTTTCCACCAAAGCACGCTGTGCCTGATGAAAATACTGCGTCACCTGATGCGCCAAATCTTCAGGTTCTGGCATACGCCCTAAACCAACATCGCCACAGGCTTGTTCGCCCGCATCGGGCATAATTACATGCACGCCATCTTCCACCAAAGTGGTTAAATTACGCTGTGTGGCTTTGGCGGCCCACATTTGCTGATTCATGGCTGGTGCAACCCAAACTGGTGCATTAGTGGCTAAATATAAAGTACTAAGCAAGTCATCGGCCAGACCTGCAGCAAATTTGGCTAAGGTGTCGCAACTGGCGGGCGCAACCAAAATTAAATCGGCCCACCGTGCCAATTCAATATGCCCCATACCTGCTTCAGCTTCGGTATCTAATAATTCGGTATGTACTGGATTGCCAGACAGTGCTTGAAAGGTCAGCGGTGTAATAAAAGCTTGTGCCCCCTTGGTCATGACCACACGAACACTAAACCCCGCATCCTTTAAACGACGCACTAAAATCGCACTTTTATAGGCCGCAATGCCACCTGTCACAGCTAAAATAATGTTTTTATGAGGGAGGACGCTTAAATCGAAGCTCACAAATAAGCCACCTTTTTGTTGCAGTGGCGCTCACAATAGCATTAAATAATGTCATTCCCAAGAGACCTGTTGGGATTTAAGTTTCAAATTTAGAATAAAAAAGTCAAATAACAATGCATTTATCTATTAAACATTGGCCTGAACAAGAACGGCCACGTGAACGTCTGATTCAAAATGGTGCTGCCAGTTTATCTGATGCCGAACTACTGGCTATTTTCCTGCGCTCAGGCTCGCAACAACATTCTGCGGTGGAGTTGGCACGATTGCTAATTCAGCATTTTGGCAATCTCACTACTTTACTCGATGCACCCATTGCCGAGTTGTGTCAATTTCACGGCATGGGTAACAGTAAATATTCACAGCTCATGGCAGTTAAAGAACTCGGACGGCGTTATGTGGCTGAACATTTAAAACAAGATGCGCTAGAGCTTAGCAACTCCAAACGTTTGATGGAGTATTTGCGTTTTGAACTTTTGGGCGAAACCCAAGAAGTGTTTGCGGTACTTTGTCTAGATGCCTGTTTACGCAAAATCAGCTTTAAAAAGTTATTTTATGGCGCAGTGAATTCGTGTGAAATTTCTATTAATCAATTGCTGCGTTTTGCAATTAGCCAACACGCTACGGCGATTGTGATTGCACACAATCATCCTTTCGGATTGCCACATCCCTCACGTGCAGATTTAATCCTGACGCAGCAGATTCAGCAAGCCTGTCAGTTGCTAGAGCTGCGTTTGATCGATCACTGTATCATCTCAAGTGAAGGTAATTTTTCCTTTGCCGAACAACAACTGCTTAAATTTGAGCACACTTAAAATTTGCATATTGACAAAGCCTGCACAAGCACAGAAGATCATCAAAAAATTGTGATGATTCTAATAAAATGATAGTCGATCAACCAAGCGTATTTAATTTGTTGTTTTCTTGGCGGGGCACGATTTTACCGAAGGTCTTACCGCCTTTGGGCGTGGTGATGTTGATCTCCACCATTATTGGCGGTTTGTCTTATATTGGTTATTTTCATTTTCCAGAATTGCCTTTGGTTGGCTTTACTTTAATTGGGGTGGTGCTGTCGATTTTTTTGGGCTTTAAAAACTCTGCCTGTTATGACCGTTGGTGGGAGGCACGTAAACTTTGGGGCATGCTGATTGCCAACGCGCGCCACTTTGACCGCGACTGCCGTATACTTAGTCAAGCACGACGTGAACGCGTCATTCAGCACGTCATTGTATTTGCCAATGTCTTGCGCGACCGCCTGCGTCATCAAACTGCCAATCCAACCGAGTTAATTCAAACCAGTGGCATGAGTCAGCAAGCCATTACCCAACTGTATCAACAAGCCAATGCGCCGCAATACACGCTCAGTTTGATTCAATGGGAGTTAATGCAAGCACTTAAAGAGGGCGAAATTTCCGATATTATTTACACACAAATGAATCAACACGTCACAGAGCTGAGTTTGGTACTCACGGGTTGTGACCGTATTGCTACCACACCGCTCCCTTTTGCGTATTCAGTCCTACTTAACCGAACAGTGTACTTTTTCTGTTTTATGTTGCCCTTTAGTTTAGGGTCTACACTCGGATTGGCGACTCCGCTTTTGGTCGGTATTTTGGCTTATACTTTTTTAGGTCTGGATGCGCTCAGTTCTGAAATTGAAGAACCTTTTGGCACGCAAAGCAATGACTTACCTTTAGATGCCATGGTAAGAACCATTGAAATTGAATTATTGGGTACGTTGGGTAAACCAACGCCACCACCAATTCAGGCACACGACCATAATTTGCTTTAATTTAATACTTCTCCCTAGCTCTTTTCTATGGCGAAGGTTGGGATGAGGGAATTACTCAACAAAACTTTCCCAAATCCCCACTTGCCCTTCTTTGACCCGTGGAATATTACCCAATTTAATCCACGGCATATTTTCACCATGAAAATCGCTGCCAACAGATACTTTTAGACCATGTTCAGCAATCATGCGATCCACCATTTGACGGGTCGATGCAGGGTCAATATTAGGCGGCAATTCCACTGCATCGCCCCCATATTTGGCAAAAATTTCAATCAAATAACGAATATTGGTGGCAGATAAATCATAACGAGTTGGATGCGCCAACACGGCAAAGCCCTGACTGTCATGAATTACCTGAATCGTATCTTCTAAACTCACGCCGTCAAATTTTACATAAGCC
This sequence comes from Acinetobacter sp. PW68, assembly GCF_020982655.1. Lineage (NCBI taxonomy): Bacteria > Pseudomonadati > Pseudomonadota > Gammaproteobacteria > Moraxellales > Moraxellaceae > Acinetobacter > Acinetobacter sp. PW68. The sequence goes on from NZ_JAHZSX010000001.1 coordinate 2,151,395, forward strand.
TTTTTGCCTTCTTTAATATATTTATCAAAGGCTTGCTGTACACGCGTTATAATGCCTTTTTCCTGTAAGGTTTTGGCAATATGTGTGCGGGTAATCCGATCTGCCACGCCTTCAACTTTAAGCAGCACATCGTTATAAATATCTTGTCCAATAAGCGGAATCAGTAAATCACAAATTTGCTTGGCACGTTCTGCACGAATTTGTTTTTGCTGTTCCAGCAGCGCCTGTAAAGGTGCAGGATTTTGCATATTGAGCGCCACCACATGCACGCTGTAGCTTTTTTGAGTGGCAGGACGTGACCATTGGCTAGATATTTCCACTCCCGAAATAATCTTTAAATCTTGCCCCTGTGCCGCTTGTCGCGCCAACGCCACACCATCCATGCTGTCATGATCAGTCAATGCCAAGGTATGAATGCCCTGTTGAATGGCGGCAGACACCAATTCTGCAGGTGACAAAGTTCCATCAGAAATATTACTGTGTGTATGTAAATCTACGCCGTGCATCACTTATACTATGTCATTTATTTAATCAGATTTAGATACTCTAACATGAAAGCACTTTTAGACTTTGTGCCCCTCATTATTTTCTTTTATTTATACAAAACTGTAGATCCAAAAGACACCGACCATCAATTATTACAACTCATCGGCTCTGCAGGCGGTGTCGATAATAATCATATTCTTGTGGCAACCACAGGTCTAATCATGTCCATGTTGGTGGTGTATGGCGCATTATTTGTCATGCAAAAATTCCGTCTAGATAAACAACAATGGATTGTGCTGTTTATGACCGTTATTTTTGGTGGCGTTACTTTAATGTTAAGCGATGACTTTTATATTCGCCTGAAAGCTGCCATTTTAAACATTGTATTTGCAGGTGCTTTTTTGCTATCACCATGGTTCAGCAAAGACCGTAAACCACTGATTCAACGCTTATTTGGGCCTGTATTCAACTTGACCGAAGCTGGCTGGAAAAACCTGAATTATACTTGGGCAGCCATGTTTGCAGTCATGTCTTTCCTACACGTATTTTTTGCATTTTTATTTATGGACGGAAAATATTGGGGCGAATTCACTGCTTTTGGTGACATGATTGTGATGTTTTCCTTTATCATTGTGCAGTTTATTGTATTGCGCAAATACTTTAAAACATCTGAATAATTTCTGATCTGCGATATTCGAGAGTAACTATGCCTTTATTTGTTCTGAGTTGTACTGACCGTGAAGGTACACTGGAAAAACGTCTTGCGACCCGTCCTGCACATCTTGCACGTTTGCAACAACTCGATGCCGAAGGTCGCTTAATTGTGGCGGGGGCAATGCCAAAAGACCCAAGCAATCCACAAGCAGGCTTTTATGGCAGCACCATGATTGTCGATTTTGACAGTCGTGAAGCACTCGATGCTTGGCTACAAGATGAACCTTTCTTAAAAGAAGGCGTATATAGCCACATTGACGTTAAGCCATTCAATAAAGCATTCCCTCAAGGATAAGCGCTATGCGTTTCGTTGTTGCCAGTGTTGTTGCTGTTCTGCTCAGTTCACCTGTATATGCAGTTGAGCCAGCCACAACCACACCTACTGCACCTGCTCCTGCTGCTGTGACCAACACGGCAGCTGTAGCAACAGCCAATGGGGTTACTCCTGCACAAGATAAGCCCCTGACTGCAGAACAAATTGCCAAAAATAAAGCCCTTCAGGAAGCTAAAACCAAAGCCTTGATTAAAGATCAGAGCACACGTTTGCAACAACTTGAACAGGCAAACCTCGATGCTTTGGCACAGAATCAGGAACTGCAACTTAAAAACGATAATTTAGGCGTGCAAGTTCAAGTACTGCAAAGTGAACGCAGTGCGCAAATGTTTTTATACGGTGCTGCAACACTCGCTGTTGGCGTATTGCTCGGCTTTTTAATTGCCAGTTATGTTTATACCAAGCGTCGTCGTCAATGGTAATCTGACTGCGCACCTTTTCATTTAAAGGACTTTTGTTTTGTTTCAGCCTATTCAAACTGCCGAGCTGGATTGGCAACTGGTCGATGGCATTGATGTGCCCATTTCCAAACAGTTTGGTGATGTGTATTTCTCTAAAGACAATGGCCTGCTCGAAACGCGGCATGTGTTTTTACAGGGCAACGACTTACCCACCCGCTTGGCAGCACTCAACGATTTTGAATATTTTTGCGTAGGTGAAACAGGCTTTGGAACAGGCTTAAATATTTTAGCGCTGTGGCAATTGTGGCAACAGGTACGTCCTAATAATCACAGTCACTTGCACGCCATTTCTGTAGAAAAATTTCCACTCCGCAAAGCCGATCTAATTCGTGCCTTAGCCGCTTGGCCAGAACTGAGTCATCTGTCTGAACAGCTGATTCAGCAATACCCTGCAGCCATAGCAGGCTGTCATCGTTTAAATTTTCCAGATGAACGCTTTAGCCTCGATTTATGGCTAGGCGATGCACAGGAAGTATTCCCTGCAATTGCCAAAACCACACCTGTAAACGCTTGGTTTTTAGATGGCTTTGCCCCCTCTTGCAACCCAGATATGTGGCAGGAAACGGTACTGAACCCCATTGTAGCCTTATCAGACTATGGCACGACCTTTGCCTCATTCAGTGTGGCAGGCGTACTTAAACGTGGCTTAAAACAACACGGTATTCAGATTACCCGCCCACGTGGTTTTGGGCATAAACGGGAAATGCTAAAAGCAGTTTGGCAAGCGCCGGACATGATGCCACAAACAGCAGATCAGACTGAAATGGCACAAATTGCGGCAACAAACCGCAATGCAGCCACCAAACAGCGCCATATTGCGATTGTAGGCGCAGGAATTGCAGGTTTAAGCTGTGCTTGGGCATTTGCACAACGTGGGCATCAAGTCACGCTCTACGATCAAACAGCGCCACTTGCAGGTGGTTCAGGCAATCCCTTGGCATTGTTAAACCCAAAACTTTGTCCAGTTCATCAAACTGCCGACCATTTAATGACTTTGGCATGGCAATATGCTTTAAATCACTATGCCGCATTCAAAGCATTTCGTCCGTTGCAGATTCACCAAATGGCACTTAAACATGCCGATGAATTGCTAGGTTTAGCCGCACACTACCCAAAAGGTATTTTAGCAACACAACATGCAACCGAACTCACGCCACAATGTGATTTTGCCAGTTTGAATTTATTACAAGCAGGTGCGATTTCTCCACATCAACTTCGTGATGAAATTCTTGCACATCCACACATTCAGTTTCAGCAAGCTCAAATTAAACAAATCACCACGACAGCACAGCAACTGATTTTACACAGCGTAGATGTTGAACTTGGAGTGTTTGATCATGTCATCGTCTGTGCAGCGCTGCAAAGCGGTGCTTTTTTTGAGCATTACCCTGTGCTAAAACCTATTCGTGGGCAAGTCAGCTGGTTAAATAATACCGATCAGGCTTTGCCATTATCACAAGCCTATAGCTATGGCGGCTATTGTATGCAGCTCAATGCTGATCAACTGATTTTAGGTGCATCGTTTTATCCAAATCGGGAAGATTGTGACGTCTTGGCAGAAGACCATGTGCATAACTACGAACTTATCCACAGTGTATTTCCTGCCTATGCCAAAAATTTAGCCCCTGTAGACACTTGGCAAGGCCGTGCTTCGCTACGCGCCCAAAGTCAAGATTATTTCCCCTTGCTTGGTAAAATGCGTGATGATCAGGAAATTTACAGCTTTGCAGGACTGGGTTCCAAAGGCTTTTTATTTGCTCCGTTGTGCAGTGAAATACTGGCAGCACAAGTTTTAGCAGAAGCCTGTCCTGTACCTAAAAATTTACTACAAAAACTAGCAGCTACACGCTTTCAGAAAAAGGTGAAAACCAAGAAGCCGTATTTTAAAGCTCTTCCGCCTTCAACCTAACGCTCGCTTATAGCGAACAGAAATAAAGCGATACCCAACAAAAAAGCGCCTTGCGGCGCTTTCTTCATATTAAGGATACTTAGTGACCTTGTTCCAAAGGCATACCTGCATCACGCGCAGCACGTGTACCACCCATTAAAACTACATATTCACGTGAGCTGTCCAAACCTTCTAGTTTTTCCGCTGCACGTGGGGCTTTACTACCACCACCACATAAAATGTAAATGGGTTGATCCGCCGACACCTGAGTGAGGCTCTCTGCTGATAGATCGTTAATTGGCTGATTCACAGCACCTTTAACATGAGCTTCGGCATAAGCACTTGCATCACGTACATCCCAGATAATCGCGTCAGCTGGGAACTCAAATGTTGTAATTTCTTGTTTACGGATCATTGCGCACTCCTTTGATGTAAAACAACACTTGGCAAATGAAGAAAACATCCCTAGCATCTCAGATATTGTTTCCATTTGCAAAGGTCTTCATTATGCCTTCTTTCGATATTGTTTCTGAATTAGAACTTTTTGAAGTGAATCATGCGGTTCAAAACACACAAAAAGAAATCGGTACTCGTTTCGATTTTCGTGGTCAAGATGTTTCTATCGACCTCAATGAAAAAAACAAAGAGATCAAAATTACCACTGAAAGTGATTTCCAATGTGAGCAAGTGTATACCATGCTCGAAAATCACTTCTATAAGCGTAAAGTCGACATTCAAGCACTTGACCCACAAAAAATGACCGCATCGGGTAAAAATGTGATTCAAGTGATCAAACTTAAAGATGGTCTTGACTCAGATACCGCAAAAAAAATTAACAAAGCCATTAAAGACAGTGGCATTAAAGTGCAATCTTCTATTCAAGGTGACAAAATTCGTGTGACCGACAAGAAACGCGACACATTGCAACAAGTAATGGCGTTCTTGAAAGAGCAACAATTTGGTCTGCCACTGCAATTTAACAACTTTAAAGATTAATTTGGGGATGTCATGACACCAACCAATCGCTTAAACAAACTGGTCAAAGCAACATCAAAATTGCCGAAAGGCATTCAAAGCCGCCTTTTGAGTCAAGCCTTTGGTCGTGTCGTGCCGATGGTGGGCACTGCGAAAATTCGCTATCAAGAAGTAACCCCATCGCAAGTGGTAGTCAGTCTTGCCAATCATAAAGCCATGCAAAACCATATTGGACAGGTACATGCCTGTGCTATGGCGCTGCTTGCCGAAACTGCTACAGGTTTTGTGACTGCTATGAATGTACCTGATAGTGCCATTGTGCTGATTAAAAGCCTGAAAGTGGACTTTAAACGTCCAACTCAAGGTGCAATGACAGCCATTGCCACACTCAGCCCAGAACAGCAACAACTCATGCACAGCACCGACAAAGGCGAAACACTGGTCAATGTCAGTGTGATTGATGAATCAGGCGAAGCCCCGATTCAGTGTGAAATGTTGTGGGCATGGGTGTCAAAATCACATTTAAAGCAGAAATAAGCCTAATACTTGTTTCTTCTCCAATAAAAAAATCCCAGCTACTGTGCTGGGATTTTTTCATTACGATGGTTGATTAGCTTGATAATTATGATGCTTGACTAGCCTGAGCTTCTAAAAACTTCTGTTTGGCTTCTTCAGGAATCTGACGTTTTGAGCCTTTGACATCAACCGCAACAAAGGTAAATACGCCTTCGGTGACACGCACGGCTTCACGTGAATCGTCATGGCTGTCCCACACTTCAATTTGCATTTGAATTGAAGTATTGCCCACTTTCAAAATTTTGGTGTAGCAACTGATCACATCGCCCACTTTTACAGGCACCAAAAAAGTCATTTGGTTAATGGAAATCGTGGCACAACGTCCTTTACTAAAACGCTCGGCATGAATCGCACCTGCCAAGTCCATCTGTGAAACGATCCAGCCTCCAAAGACATCTCCACTCCAGTTGGTATCTGCTGGCATGGCAATTGTTTGTAGGGAAAGCACTCCCTCTGGTTTTGCATGAGAATCTGACACGTTCACTCCGGACATTTGCAATAAATTAGCACGAACAGTGCATTAAGACTGGGCGTTGAGATGCTGATCCAACCATTGTTGTAATTCAGTCGCTCGTAGCGCGCCGCTTATTCTAGCAATTTCATTGCTTTTATTCATCAATACCAGTGTTGGAATACTGCGCACATGAAACGCGCTGCTTAAACGTGGATTGGCTTCGGTATCAATTTTGGCAAACACCACCTGCGGATTTTGCTTAGCGACTGTTGCAAAATGTGGTGCCATCATTTTACAAGGGCCACACCAGTCCGCCCAAAGGTCAATCAAAATAGGTAAATCACTATTTTGGATAAAATTACTGAAATTTTGCTCATTTAATTCAATGGGTGCAAGCGGAATCAGCGCTTGATGACACTGCCCACATGCAGGATTGGCAGATAATTTATCTTCAGGTACACGGTTTTTTGCACCGCATTCAGGGCATACAATAATCATTTACTGACTCCAAACAGTTGCTGTAAAAACTCTAATTGGGTCTGAATGGCTTTTTTAAACCATTCGCCGTGATAAATATCGAAATGATGTATATCCCACTCCTCATATTGCACATAAGGTGCAATATTGGTGGCGGTTTCACGACTCGATTCAATTGGAATCAGGCTGTCACGCAGTGCGGCAATAAATAACACAGGAATGTTGATTTGCCGCACTTCTTGAATGGGACGATAACGTATCAAATTAAAAAATACCCGCGCAGGAATTTCCCCACTCCAATAATGGTCGGGGTTCACAATCGACATATAACCTGCATAACTGTCTGCAGTCGGAAAAAAACACAGTTCTTTTTGCGCCACCACTGCCAGTGTTTTAGGTGACATCCCCACCTTTGCTCCCATATAGTCCTGACTGGAAATTTTTAAAGCTTTCGGAAGTTGCTGCAAAGGATACAACTTGGCACTTTCCGCACCATCTACAAAAGGCACTTGTACCATGACTGCGGCAATATTGTGTAAGCGCGAGGCCAAACTCAGTACATATCCCCCACTTAGTGAAGTCCCCCACAGAATCATACGTTTGGCATCAATCGATTTACGTTCTGCAATGTGTGAAATCATGCTGCGCCAGTCATCTAACTGCGCCTCTATGGACACCAACTCACGTGGACGTCCTGTACTTCCGCCCCAATAGCGATAATCAAATAGCACCACGGCATAGCCTGCCTGAGCAAAGTGTTGTGCGTATTGCACCAATTTAAAATGCCGCAAGGCCGCCAGACCATGCGCCATCAGAATCACCGCGGGTTTTTCTATAGATTTAGGGCGATAAAAGTCTGCAGCAATCACCTCATGATCACTTTTGACATATAAAGGCTCAACCATATAGGAATGCATAAGCGCTCCATTGCGATATTTTATCGTTATCGTCGTTATAAATATTTCAGAACATTCAGCTCATGAATCTGCTTAATGCTATCATAAAGCATATTGTCATGAATAAAATGATGGAGTGTTCCCCATGTCTGAACAAGTCGGTTTTGCAGGTCAAATTGGTCCTGAGCATGTAACTCAGGTTCTTGAGAAAGGTTTTAAGTCAATTATTAATAACCGCCCAGATATGGAAGGTGGTCCTGAACAGCCCACTAGTGCACAAATTGAAGAAGCAGCACGTGCTGCAGGTTTGGATTATGTTTATCAGCCTGTAGTGTCTGGTCAAATTACCGAGTTAGATGTTCGTGCATTTGCCAATCACTATAATGAATTGCCAAAACCTGTGTTGATGTTCTGCCGTACAGGTAACCGCTCAAACAACTTATTTCAGTTAGCTAAACAAATGGATTTGTTGGATGACTAAACACATCCTCAAACATGTGTTTTGCGGTATTCTGATCTGCAGCAGTATCTCGCTGAGTCACGCTCAAAACGATGTTCAGACTTTAAATACCAAAGTCAGTGTTGCAGGTCAGATGAATGCTGCCAAATTTTCACAGTTGATGCGGCAAGGTTTTAAATCTGTGATTGTGAACCGCCCTGATCAAGAAATGGGCAATGTGGTCAAGGTCAGCGAATTACGCAATATCGCGGAAAAATCCCAGATCAGTATGATTTATCAACCTGTCAACAGCGGTAAAATTTCTCAAACAGACATTCTTGAATTCGCTAAATATTATAATGAGCTTCCAAAACCCATTCTGATGATTTGTCGTAGTGGCGCTCGTTCTAGTGCGTTATTTCATCAGGCAAAATCTCAAGGTTTGTTGCATGAATAAAGTTTTATTGGTGGTGATGTGTGTCTTGGTTCTCAGTGCATGTAATTCGATGCAAGTGCGCCCGACTGTGGGTGTGAGTGTGGGGACTTCGCTTTAATTTTTAAATTAAAATCACCATAAAAAAAACAGCGCTGAAGCGCTGTTTTTTAGTTTTTAATTATGGGCATGTTGTTGTATTTACACCATACGGACTTTCCAGGTTAGGTCCAAATGTACCATTCGAACTATAATCGCTAGTTAAAGCAGGTAAAGTTAAATTATAAGTTGTTCTTTGTGGCAATGAAGTGATAGTAGATGCTGCACCAATTTGAACATTTAACCAATTCGCATAAATTTTTGGATAACGAATTATAAAATCGAATTTACCATCTTTATCCGTTGTATATTTAGCGGTTTCTCCTTGCCCTAGGAATGTTGGAACTTTTACAGGTACATTCATAACTTCAGGATTAGTAATAGCTACACCTGAAGCATTTGCCGGACAAACACTGATTGGCTGAGTGCTTAGGTTTGCAGGTACATCATCTGTATCATCAGCTGGCGTACCTCTATTATGCATGACTAAACCATTTCGCACATAATGATTTGGATTCGTCAGATCATAATAACGTTCGCCTGCGGCAATCCATTGTTCACTAGCTGTTTTTTCACCTAGTTTAACTGAGTTTCTCCAGATGTACTGACCTTTACGATAAGTAATAGGTGTAATATCCATCACAACTTCTTGATTAGCTAGCGGTTTACCATCAAAATCTACCACACTCACAGAAAGGTTACGTGTGTAATAAACTCCATCATCCGATGAACCAACTTCCGATGGGTTTACTCCTATTACAATTGATGCAATTGGATTTTGTACTGCCGCCTGAACAATATCAACTTGGGTTACTTGAGTCGCATCAATAAAGCCATCTTCTTTAAATTTCGCTGTTAAACGTAAATCTTCATTTGCAAATGTTGCGGCATCATAATTTCCATCTCGTTCACGCTCATCCACTTGTACTTTAAATACGGCTTGTCCGTTGGCATCCGTGGTTAAACCTGATGCTCCTACAATTATTGCCCCGTTACGTGCAAAATTATCAATAGCCAATTCAACGTACTTATCAGCTATGCCACCACCATTAGCATCAACCAAAGTCACGGTAACATCCGTCATATCATTACGTACATTCATGATTGGTTTAGCAGCTGCAACACGTAGACTATAACGTGCAGGCTGTGGTTGAGGTGTTGGAGTCACAATAGGTGCAGGTGTAAATGCTGTTAAACGGTGTATTTGAGATACTGTACCTGCTTCATTAGTATGACTTGCAGTTAGCTCGATTCCACTTGCAATCAATAAATCAGCATCAACTGTACTTCCATCAATCTCAACCGAGAAGAACGCATTACCTTTTGAATCCGTAATCACTGTTTGAGGTTCACTGGTATTGGTTTGATGCCCACTTCCTGGTGTACCAATAATTAATGTAGCTGCGTTATTAGCAGACAGCCTTACTGGTTGATTACGAACTGGCTGGTTATTTTGATCTAATAATGCAACAGTTATAATTGAACGGTCACCCGCAGTGCTTAAATTCGCTTTAGAACTCTGTATTGTTAAGTGATTCGTGTTAATCGCTTCAGTTACCGTAAAGCTAAGCGTAGTTTCAAGCTTTTCGCCTTTAGGGTTAGTGATAATACCTTTAACCTGAATACCCTTGTCTAATAAAGCTTGTTTTGCAACAGCTGGAATATCTTTAGGTAATGTAAGAGTTACTGGTAATTGTCCATTAGCTGACGTAGAAACTAAATCTGCACTCAGTTTCACACCAGCTGTAATTGCTTCAGTATTCAATGCCAAATTCACAGGATAAGCTGAATTTGCTCCAAGCTCGTCCTTAACGGCTACTTGCACTGTATAATTCTTACCTAATTCCAAATTAGATTGATCTGCTGTTAAACGTAAGTTTACAGAATCCTTTGGAATCTCAACTTGAATTGAACCTGTTTGCTGTAAACGGTCATTCGGGTTATTTAAACTTGTGCCGACTACAGCAAAAACGATACCATTTTTAATCAAGTTTGCATCGTACGCACCTTCAGCCACACGAACAGTAAATTCTGCTTCACCCTTGCTATTGGTTACAGCCGAGTTAGAAGATAAAGACACACGTGAGCTAGTTAACGAAGACAAAGCAATTTGAATTGGCGTATTTGGAATAATGGCATTGTCTTTATCTTTCGCAACAATTTTAACACGAACTTCACCACCCAGCACTGACACAGTTTGAATATTACCTACATATGCAATATCAAGACCTGCAAGCTCTGGTAAAACGACTGGTGGTTGTGCAACATCAACTTTCTTTGTAACAGTAAATGCGGAACCATCTGTACGAGTTGATTTCACGACTACCGTTAAACCATTCGCAATTAGATTCGTGAGTTCAGTTACATTGCCCGCTTTTACTTTAATTGTAAATTTTGCATGACCATTTACATCTGTGCGAATAGCTTGTGTAGAAACGTAACTCACACCATTATTTAATGCTGCATCATTTAAACCAATACTGATCAGCTGATTTTTAAGTAATTCGCCATCTGTACCTTTTGCAGTGACATCAACAGTTAATGTTTGCTCTTGGCCAACTGCTAGAGTCAAATCTCCCAACATATCAACTGTAAAGTGATCAAGATCAATCACACCTTGCTCTGTCGGTGCTTTAAAGTTCAAACGCAATGTTTGTGTCTTACCATTTGCTGAAGTCGCAACTAACGGTACACCTTTAATCGCTAAAGCAGCTTGCTCAGGCGATAAATTCGCCTTGTAGTCAAGAATAAAAGTTGCATATCCATCCGCATCTGTCTGTTTAGAAGACTGACCTGTATGATTCAAGCCTAAATCTTGCAACTGTTTATCACTTAAAGACCCTGCAATATTCAAAGACACAGTTTCGCCAATTAGTGCACTACCGTTAACACCGACTGCCTTCACTTTAACTGTGAAAGTTTGAGTTTTTGTATAATCAAATACCGCTAGTTTTGGATCTGTCGAAGAAGTGATTGGATCTATAGCTAAATAGCGCGTCGCTTCTTCAGAAACTTCTTCATTAGCAACTGTAATAGCAATAGAATTGCTTACACCATTATCAGTCGTAAAATTAGCTTTAATTCCTGCTTTTACCAATGCTTCTACTGCAGCAGGTGTTTGGGCATTTGTTTTAATATTAAAAGTGGCAAACCCATCAACAAAATCTTTTTCCGCAGCCCCATCGAATGTTACACCATTTGATGTTGCCTCAGCATTTAAGTCAAGTTTAACCTTACCTTTAGTTGCTGCTAAGCCTTTATTATTAATTGCCTTAACAGTTACAGCAACTGAATCATTTTTTGCATTCACTTTATATGAGGATGCAATTTCTAAACGCTGAATAGCTTCGGCATCCGAAGCATTTACATTTTCTGTTACCACATCAACGATAACACTACCAGAAGCAAGGTTAATACCATCTGTATAGGTTGCGCTTAACGAAATACCTGTGTCGGATAAAGCAAGTGGATGTGTAACATCGGCCGTGCTAATCGTAAATTCTGCAATACCTTGTGCATTCGTTTTAGCAGTCGCATTATTGAGTTTAACGCCATACGCGAGCTCAGCCTTTGTAAAGCTCAAACGAATCTCTTTTCCACTTAATGGCTCATGTTGATCATTCTTTGCTAATACTTGAATTTTTACGGGTGTTGTACTTTTCGCAGCAACAGCCTGATCTGGCTTAATTACTGAAAGAGTTGAGACAATCTGAGATGTGTCTTTGGTGGTGTTTCAAAAAGTATGCTGGCGTTAAACAAATCCGTTATTAAGGTAAAAGAAAGTCAAATCAAAGGCTTTAAAATGATTTTCGAGCTTTTTAGAAAAGTTGCAACTTCTCCTAAATCCACGCCTGATTCGATGACGAATTCTACAATTGTTACCTTCAATACCGACGGTAAAAAACTTACCGATCACTTGCTTGCAACATTGAAATGCTGTGATAAAACTATCCCAATGATCACTCGCAATTCGAGCATATTGAACCCCAAGCTTTTTAAGTCTAGCTTTAAGACGTTGAACCGTTGCTAAATCCCGCTTACCCCAAACATAAGCAACAATTTCTCCAGATTCTCGATGGTAGGCATAAATAAGCCATTGTTTATTTTGCTTATTCCCTACAAAAGTCCAAAGTTCATCGACTTCAAGACATTCGTAGTGGCTTTGTTTAGGCTGAATCTGATAGATCGATTCACTTAAGGTTCGTAATACCTTGCCAATGCTGATACGCTCGACTTCAGCAATATCTCTTACACCGCTTCCTCTGACCATTAAATGTAGTATCTTGCCGGTAATACCTGAGTTACACCCTTGATAGCTTAATGCATGATCACCAATAAATTGACGTTTGCAATCTTTGCACTGATGGTTTTGTTTTCCATCTACTTTGATGCCATTTCTCTTTATATTGTTACTTAGACAGGTAGGACATTTGATTTGTAGCGTTATTTTCATAACTCTATTTTATCAAAAGCCATATTGTTTTTTTCAGCATACTTTTTGAAACACCACCGTGTCTTTAAATGTTAAATCTGCTGTTGCAGTTTTTTCCGCTTTATGTTCATCAACTAGCAAAAAACTTAATGTTTCAGACTTACCCGCAAAAGTAGCAAGATCAGCTGATGAAAAATTACTACTCGCTTTAAGTGTATATTTCACCTCACCCTGAGCATTTGTTTGTTGAGTTGCTGCGCCATTAGTGATAATAAATTTACCGCGCATCGCTTCAGGCATATTTAAAGTAACAGACTGATTCGCTTTAATACCACCCTTAGCATCTGTTACAGTCGCAATAACATCCACACTGCCATTTGGTAGATTTAATACTGTGCCCTGGGTCACATTGATTTTATAGTCACTGACAATCGTACTACTTTTCTTGATATTTAAAGTGTAAGGGATACTAACTGAAGTCCCATCAACAGTAGCAGTTAATTGTACTGAACCTTCAGCTTGTGCTAACGCAGGAACATTAATTTCAAATTTAGCTACACCATTTTCATCAGTCGCAACTACAGAGTTAGTGCTGCTTACACCAAACTCATTTGTCGCAATTGATAAGCGAATATTTTTGTTGGCAATACCACCATTGTCAGCATTTAAAGCTTTAACCGCCAAGTAAACTTTTGACTTATCTGGTGCAAATTGAATTTCCTGACTACTTGCACTCTGTAAATCTCTTGTTAAATGTGTTGCTACCTGTGACGTGTCTGTTGTTGATGTATTGTCTCCACCACTATTTGGAGGATTAGTTGTACTACTATTATCCGTATTGTAATAACCATCACTTCCTCCACCGCCACATGCAACCAATGCGATAGAAGAAGCCAATACTGTAGACTTTACCCCTAATTTTTTTAAATTAATAAAATATGTCATGTTTGTACCCATCATTTTTATAAATGTCACAGATCCGCAAGATAGTTTACGGCTTTTAACGGAATTTACTCAAAATTACAAAAATATTCAACGTAAATTTTCCAAACTACAAATTAAATCATCATATCACCTATTAATTATAGTTATTTCAATGCAAAGGTTAGACATTAATATTTATTAACTATTAAAATAAAAAAGTGTACCCAACATGTACGACCTCACTAACATTGCTGCAGGCACGCAGTTATCAGCGCCTATAAAGAAGCAATTCAACACACCCAGAACCTACTCATCATCAATCACAGCCCATGGAACACCACCTGTGCCCGTGTTGGCTGTATGCCTAGCAAAGTCTTCATCTCCTGTGCCAATCACATGAACCACATTCAGCACGCATAAGAAGGTACATTAACAGTAGATGCAAAAATTGATACACCCCAAATCATGACAAACGTACGCCAATGACGTGATTGTTTTGCCCTTGCCGGTAGATCGTTGGGATGCATATCACGAAGTTTCAGGCTTTGCGACTTTTATATGGCTGAATACTTAATTTATCATCACACCTAAAACCACAGGAAATGAAGTTTTACAGATGTTTCCATGTGCTAGTGTTTTTAAAATTTAGCTATAGTTGCTTATACAATTCAAGTGAATGAACAACTATATCAGACAAAAGCTTTTATTATTGTAGCCGGGTCTAACCCTGATTATGACCAAGCATGGAAAGAAAATTTTGACAAACGCTTAATTACATCAGATCAAATCTTTGAATTAGAAAGTCTACCGCAATCTTAGACCGTCATAGGCATTGGATCATTGCAATCGAGTTAGCTTACTCAGCAGCCTAGAACTGCAAATCTTTGCACAAGATACACACAGTGAAGCATTTAATATCAAATTTGAAACCTTGCCAACACAACTACAAAGAACAGAACAAGGCGTGCAAATTGAATATCAAGAAGATGGACAAACACAGAGCTTAACTGCCGATTATGTATTGGTTGCCACGGGTAGACGCAGCTATTTAGATCAGCTTCAACTTGAAAATATTGATACAAGTTTCAACAACATCAAACAACTCCCAATTGATCCTCATACCAAACAACTCGGACAGCATGCTATTTTTATTGTGGGTGATGCACACACGAATACTCCCATTCAACATGAAGCAGCACATGAAGGGCGTGCAGCCGTGCATAATTGTTTAAGCTTTCCAAACATTGAAAATATAAAAACATTAACACCCATGGGCATTGTGTTTAGCTCACCTGAAATGGCATCTGTAGGACAAAACTATAAACAACTGAAAGAGCAAAATATTGCATTTACGACAGGCTTTGTTTCTTATGATAAGCGAGGTCGAGCTTTGGTACTAAGAAAAATTGAAGTTGTCAAAGGCATTCTAAAATTGACCCCTTTGACCTTTTGTATTAAGTTTCAACCTGTGACTAAATCCCCCTGAGGGTTTTATTTTGCCTTCTATTTATATAATTTTTAATTTAATACAGACATAAAAAAACACCCCCAACGTTTGTTGAGGGTGTTTGAATAATGAGCTGGCGATGACTTACTCTCACATGGGTAACCCCACACTACCATCAGCGCGAAGAGGTTTCACTTCTGAGTTCGGGAAGGGATCAGGTGGTTCACTCTTGCTATTGTCGCCAGCACAACTGTTATGGACTTGTTCGGGTCTTAGTTACATTGCTTTTGCTTGATGCTTTTGCATGTAATGCCTTACTTTGTTCCAAATGAGTTATTAACAGGTTGGCTATTGGGTCTGAATTTTATTGTTTAGCCTTAACTAAATCAAGGTCAGTCTGTATTGACTGATTGGATTTGAATCGATTGAACATTCAACCCCAACTGTTTGGGTGTTGTATAGTCAAGCCTCACGAGCAATTAGTATTGGTCAGCTTCACATATCGCTATGCTTCCACATCCAACCTATCAACGTCGTAGTCTTCAACGGCTCTTTAGGAGGCATAAAGCCTCGGGGAAATCTTATCTTGAGGTAGGCTTCCCGCTTAGATGCTTTCAGCGGTTATCCCTTCCGAACATAGCTACCCGGCGATGCGACTGGCGTCACAACCGGTACACCAGAGGTTCGTCCACTCTGGTCCTCTCGTACTAGGAGCAGATCCTCTCAAATTTCCAGCGCCCACGGTAGATAGGGACCGAACTGTCTCACGACGTTCTAAACCCAGCTCGCGTACCTCTTTAAATGGCGAACAGCCATACCCTTGGGACCTGCTTCAGCCCCAGGATGAGATGAGCCGACATCGAGGTGCCAAACACCGCCGTCGATATGAACTCTTGGGCGGTATCAGCCTGTTATCCCCAGAGTACCTTTTATCCGTTGAGCGATGGCCCTTCCATACAGAACCACCGGATCACTAAGACCTACTTTCGTACCTGCTCGACTTGTGGGTCTCGCAGTTAAGCGCGCTTTTGCCTTTATACTCTACGCGTGATTTCCGACCACGCTGAGCGCACCTTCGTACTCCTCCGTTACTCTTTAGGAGGAGACCGCCCCAGTCAAACTACCCACCAGACATGGTCCTCGTCCCGGATAACGGGACAGAGTTAGAACCTCAACATTACCAGGGTGGTATTTCAAGGACGGCTCCACTCGGACTAGCGTCCAAGTTTCAAAGCCTCCCACCTATCCTACACAAGTAAGGTCAAAGTTCAATGTCAAGCTGCAGTAAAGGTTCACGGGGTCTTTCCGTCTAGCCGCGGGTACACCGCATCTTCACGGCGAATTCGATTTCACTGAGCCTCTGCTGGAGACAGCGCCGCCATCATTATGCCATTCGTGCAGGTCGGAACTTACCCGACAAGGAATTTCGCTACCTTAGGACCGTTATAGTTACGGCCGCCGTTTACTGGGGCTTCGATCAAGAGCTTCGCTTACGCTAACCCCATCAATTAACCTTCCAGCACCGGGCAGGCATCACACCCTATACGTCCACTTTCGTGTTTGCAGAGTGCTATGTTTTTAATAAACAGTTGCAGCGGCCTGGTTTCTGAGGCTGTCAACCGCTCAGGGAGCAAGTCCCATCACCGTCAACAGCGTACCTTCTCCCGAAGTTACGGTACCATTTTGCCTAGTTCCTTCAGCAGAGTTCTCTCAAGCGCTTTGGTCTACTCGACCTGACCACCTGTGTCGGTTTCGGGTACGATTCCAGTGTAACTGAAGCTTAGAGACTTTTCCTGGAAGCAGGGTATCAGCCACTTCACTGTACAAGTACAGCTTGCTATCAGATCTCAGCATAGAGCACCCCGGATTTGCCTAAGATGCATGCCTACTTCCTTTCACCTGGACTACCAACGCCAGGCTGACTTAACCTTCTCCGTCCTCTCATCGCATTACACTGAAGTATTGGAATATTAACCAATTTCCCATCGACTACGCCTCTCGGCCTCGCCTTAGGGGTCGACTCACCCAGCCCCGATTAACGTTGGACTGGAACCCTTGGTCTTTCAGCGAACGGGTTTTTCACCCGTTTTGTCGTTACTCACGTCAGCATTCGCACTTCTGATACCTCCAGCATACTTCTCAATACACCTTCTTCGGCTTACAGAACGCTCCCCTACCACGCATAATAAATTATGCATCCGCAGCTTCGGCACATAGTTTTAGCCCCGTTACATCTTCCGCGCAGGCCGACTCGACTAGTGAGCTATTACGCTTTCTTTAAAGGGTGGCTGCTTCTAAGCCAACCTCCTAGCTGTCTATGCCTTCCCACATCGTTTCCCACTTAACTATGATTTTGGGGCCTTAGCTGGCGGTCTGGATTGTTTTCCTCTTGACTACGGACGTTAGCACCCGCAGTCTGTCTCCCGGATAGTACTCATTGGTATTCGGAGTTTGCATCGGTTTGGTAAGTCGGGATGACCCCCTAGCCGAAACAGTGCTCTACCCCCAATGGTATTCGTCCGAGGCGCTACCTAAATAGCTTTCGGGGAGAACCAGCTATCACCGAGTTTGATTAGCCTTTCACCCCTATCCACAAGTCATCCCCTGGCTTTTCAACGACAGTGGGTTCGGTCCTCCAGTTAGTGTTACCCAACCTTCAACCTGCTCATGGATAGATCACCCGGTTTCGGGTCTATACCCAGCAACTATACGCCCTATTAAGACTCGATTTCTCTACGGCTCCCCTATTCGGTTAACCTCGCTACTGAATATAAGTCGCTGACCCATTATACAAAAGGTACGCAGTCACCGAACAAGTCGGCTCCCACTGCTTGTATGCATGCGGTTTCAGGATCTATTTCACTCCCCTCACAGGGGTTCTTTTCGCCTTTCCCTCACGGTACTGGTTCACTATCGGTCAGTCAGGAGTATTTAGCCTTGGAGGATGGTCCCCCCATATTCAGACAAGGTTTCACGTGCCTCGCCCTACTCGTCATCATTATGTGTGCCCTTTCGTGTACAGGACTATCACCCACTATGGTTGCACTTCCCAGAGCATTCCACTAAAACACACATAACTTAATGGGCTTTTCCCCTTTCGCTCGCCGCTACTGAGGGAATCTCAATTGATTTCTTTTCCTAAGGGTACTGAGATGTTTCACTTCCCCTCGTTCGCCTTGCAACACTATGTATTCATGTTGCAATACCTACCTTAAGGTAGGTGGGTTCCCCCATTCAGACATCTCCGGATCAAAGGATATTTGCCGCCTCCCCGGAGCTTTTCGCAGGCTATCACGTCTTTCTTCGCCTCTGACTGCCAAGGCATCCACCACATGCACTTAATTACTTGACTATACAACCCCAAACAGTCGTTAATCCCTACAAGTAGGATTAAGACAATTAAATAAATCAATGATCTATTTAATCTACAGTTCAAAGTCTCGTGCACTTAAGCACCGTACAGCTTCAATCTAAATTCATATACCAAAACGCTTGATTCAGTTAATTTGCTAGTGCTCATTTCAATTCGTAATTAAACCGTAACACCGAAGCATTACTGTCAATCTTAAATGAAATGAGTTGAACAATTTATTTCAGACTCAATTTTTGCCAATCTGTTAATGATTCACTGCATCCTCGTCGGACTGCAGTCAACTGTGATAAATCACAGAACTTAATAAACCATCAAATCTAATCTCTCGATTCTTTCGATCTTTTATTAAGTTCTGCAATCTTTAGCTTATTCCCGCACTTAATAAGTACGTGGTGGAGACTAGGAGAGTCGAACTCCTGACCTCCTGCGTGCAAAGCAGGCGCTCTACCAACTAAGCTAAGTCCCCAGCTTATCATCTGTGATTCGATGTATCTTCAATTCCTGTAACTTGATTGATTCAATCTAGGTCAAAGTCATGGTGGGTCTGACAAGACTTGAACTTGTGACCCCACGCTTATCAAGCGTGTGCTCTAACCAACTGAGCTACAGACCCTCAGATACATCAATGAAGAACAACTTGTTGTGGATTCTTACCAATCGTCAATCTTTCGTTAAGGAGGTGATCCAGCCGCAGGTTCCCCTACGGCTACCTTGTTACGACTTCACCCCAGTCATCGGCCACACCGTGGTAAGCGTCCTCCTTGCGGTTAGACTACCTACTTCTGGTGCAACAAACTCCCATGGTGTGACGGGCGGTGTGTACAAGGCCCGGGAACGTATTCACCGCGGCATTCTGATCCGCGATTACTAGCGATTCCGACTTCACGCAGTCGAGTTGCAGACTGCGATCCGGACTACGATCGGCTTTTTGAGATTAGCATCACATCGCTGTGTAGCAACCCTTTGTACCGACCATTGTAGCACGTGTGTAGCCCTGGCCGTAAGGGCCATGATGACTTGACGTCGTCCCCGCCTTCCTCCAGTTTGTCACTGGCAGTATCCTTAAAGTTCCCATCCGAAATGCTGGCAAGTAAGGAAAAGGGTTGCGCTCGTTGCGGGACTTAACCCAACATCTCACGACACGAGCTGACGACAGCCATGCAGCACCTGTATGTAGATTCCCGAAGGCACCAATCCATCTCTGGAAAGTCTCTACTATGTCAAGGCCAGGTAAGGTTCTTCGCGTTGCATCGAATTAAACCACATGCTCCACCGCTTGTGCGGGCCCCCGTCAATTCATTTGAGTTTTAGTCTTGCGACCGTACTCCCCAGGCGGTCTACTTATCGCGTTAGCTGCGCCACTAAAGGATCAAATCCCCCAACGGCTAGTAGACATCGTTTACGGCATGGACTACCAGGGTATCTAATCCTGTTTGCTCCCCATGCTTTCGCACCTCAGTGTCAGTATTAGGCCAGATGGCTGCCTTCGCCATCGGTATTCCTCCAGATCTCTACGCATTTCACCGCTACACCTGGAATTCTACCATCCTCTCCCATACTCTAGCTAACCAGTATCGAATGCAATTCCCAAGTTAAGCTCGGGGATTTCACATTTGACTTAATTAACCACCTACGCGCGCTTTACGCCCAGTAAATCCGATTAACGCTCGCACCCTCTGTATTACCGCGGCTGCTGGCACAGAGTTAGCCGGTGCTTATTCTGCGAGTAACGTCCACTTATCCCAGGTATTAACCAGGTAAGCCTCCTCCTCGCTTAAAGTGCTTTACAACCAAAAGGCCTTCTTCACACACGCGGCATGGCTGGATCAGGGTTCCCCCCATTGTCCAATATTCCCCACTGCTGCCTCCCGTAGGAGTCTGGGCCGTGTCTCAGTCCCAGTGTGGCGGATCATCCTCTCAGACCCGCTACAGATCGTCGCCTTGGTAGGCCTTTACCCCACCAACTAGCTAATCCGACTTAGGCTCATCTATTAGCGCAAGGTCACAAGTGATCCCCTGCTTTCTCCCGTAGGACGTATGCGGTATTAGCATCCCTTTCGGAATGTTGTCCCCCACTAATAGGCAGATTCCTAAGCTTTACTCACCCGTCCGCCGCTAGCTCAGTTACCGAAGCAACCTCGCCCGCTCGACTTGCATGTGTTAAGCCTGCCGCCAGCGTTCAATCTGAGCCATGATCAAACTCTTCAGTTAAAATCATTTTGAAGTTTTAATCTAAACTTCCAAATCTGGCTCATCAATTTTCTGACTTAAATTTCGCTCAAATAAACTTCGAGTAATTTAAACCAATCAATCAATGAAATAATTTCGATCAATCAATCAGTAAAAATCCACACAAGTTGTTCTTCATAATCTCTTAATGATCTTCTCAACGCTTCGTCAGCATCAAGCTAGGTCGGCTATATTACGCTTTATTTCTAAAGTGTCAACTGGTAATTTAAATTATTTTAAACTTACTTTCTAAAACCCAACCCAATCAATTTCAATCAAGTCATTGTTTTATCAGAAGTTTTAATCTACATCACCGCCGATGGATGTGCATTATAGGACAATTATTTTAACACGCAACCCCTTTTTTAAAAGAAATATATCGGGTGTTTATTTTTTATTCATTTTTGCTTTTTTTACACACATTTTGAGCAAATTTGCTTTAATACATTGTTTCAATTAACTGTTAATATATACCCATCGGCGATATAACAGCTTTTGCTTACTCAGATTTAAGCGCTAGGATTCTTTATGTATCAACAAAAATATCTTTGGGTGTGCCTTGTTTCTTTAGGATTCATCACCTCAACACATGCAGCAACACCTTCTACTAAAGAAGCTGCTCAAGAAGAAACCGCTGAAGTTATTGTGGCAGATTCATCTTCTAAAACTAAAAGTAGTCGTTTGGATGCGCTTAAAGAATTAAAAAGTGTCAAAGCCAAAGATTTAAAAGTGAATGCAAATGCTGCACAACCCGATGAAGTCAAAGATCCACTACAACCTTTGAACCGTCAAATTTATGCATTCAACGACATGCTAGATCGTAATGTCGCCCGTCCACTTGCATTGCAATATACAAAGAAAGTTCCTGGTGAAGTGCGCGGCTCATATCGTCAGTTCCGAAAAAACTTGGGTGAACCTTGGAATGCGGTTAACCAATTGATTCAAGGTCGCCCTTTACGTGCCGCAAAAACTTTAGGTCGTTTTAGCTTAAATACCATTACAACTTTAGGAATGGCTGATCCTGCACGTCGTTTAGGTTTAGACACAGAAGAAGAAAATTTTGGTACAACCTTGGGCTACTTCGGTGTCCCTTCAGGGCCTTATGTTATGTTACCAATTTACGGTCCAAGTACTTTCCGTGATGGTTTTGGCACACTTGTAGATGGTCAGGCGCGTCCGCAAAAATACATTTTAGATGACGATGACCGTTTATATTGGTCGGAGCAAGTTATGCGCGGCGTAGATACTCGCTCGCAACTCTTAGAAGTAGAGCAAGTGTTACAGGGTGACAAATATGCCGCGATTCGGGATATTTACTTGCAACGTAAAAACTTTGAAATTGCGGAAAAGAAAGGACTTGATGCCGACAATATTTCGTTTGTAGATGATGAAACCGAAGAACTTTTTGATGATCAAGAAGAAATAAACCTGCCTGAAGAAAGCACAGAATAATTTGTAAAACATTTTACTCAAGGTGAGTTTTTACTTTCCTTGAGTATTCAGGCATTGTTATAGTAACGCTTTGTTTAGGTTCAGGGTCAACACAAAACTCTATGTATTTCATTCAACCCACACGTGATATTCCATATCTAGAACAGGTGCTCGACACACTGCCTAGTGTGCAAATGATTCACATAGATGACATCAGCTTGTATGACCCAACCATTATTGCAATTGCTGATGTGCAAGATTATTTAACTTATCAATGGAATTTACCCACGATTGTATTGGCCTTTGAAGATGAAGGGACGGCATTGGTTCAAGCATGGGAACAAGGCGCTTTAGCAGGTTGGTTGTGGAGTCGTTTACCAGAAAATCCACCGCAAGCCTTACGCAAAATTGACGCACAATATAAACGCAATCAAGACAGCCGTGACTTACCTTCTGCGGCGGAACTACAAAAAAAATTACTACCGAATCCTATCGAACTGTGTAATTACCGTGTAGATACGTTATTTAAACCTTCGGCTTATTTATCGGGCGATTGGTTTGATTACTGGAAAATCAGTGACAAAGAAATCATGTTCTATTTGGCCGATGTGTCTGGGCATGGCGTAACCAGTAGTTTGCTGACGTCTTGGATGGCTGCATTTCATGGTCGCTCCAAAACACCGCGCGAACTGATTAAAAAGCTGAACGGTATGCTGGTTCAAGAAAATATTGAAAAGCATATCACCATGATTAGTGGGATTTTAAATATTGAAACTCATGAGCTGCGCTGGTCGAGTGCGGGGCATTATCCACCTGCCATTATTATTGAACCCAATCAAGCACCTAGGATTTTAAATACCAGTAGTTTTCCTTTAGGACTGACTGAAGATTTAGAAGTTGAGGAATTTGAGTGCGTATTAAATAAACAGGCACGGTTTATTATCTGCTCTGATGGTGCGTTAGAACCTTATAGCGGTGGTTTGAATGAACAGTTTGAACAATTGGTCTTTCACTTGCAAAATCAATCATTCCAAGCACCCGATCATGTAGCCGATGACATTGCAATCTTGAGTTTGTGTCGAACAAAATAACCAACAAATCAGCCAGTTAACTTCTTAACCTTAGATATACGACTGTAAGCTACTTGAGTCTATATAGTCGCTATGGGATAATTATCCAATCCTTCTCTGCAAATGGCATTTATATGTCAACAGGTCATGTTGAATATGCAAGTTTGAATGGAACGCATATCTTTAAGCTTTTTGGCGAAGTGCGTGCCCAATCTTGTATTAGTCTAGACAAACTACTCAGTAAAATTGAACAGCAATCCAATGTGGTGGGTGCAATTGTAGATTTAACCCAAACTACATTTATTGACAGTACAGTTTTAGGTATATTGGCTAAGCTAGGCTTAAAACTAAAACAAATCCATCATATTCAGGCAGTTATGTTATCTACCAATCCAGACATTACTACGCTCGCAAATAGCATGGGCTTAGGACAGGTGTTTGTGATTTTAAATTACTGTGGCGATCCAACATTCTGCACGCGTGAGCTGGTAGAAGAACACGTCACACATAGCAATATGCTCACCACAGTATTAGATGCCCATAAAACCCTCATGAAGCTGAATGAAAACAACCAAAATATGTTCGAACCTTTGGTGAAACAGCTACAAAAAGAACAAGATAATCTCGATCAATGTGCTGAGCAAAATCAGCAGAACGCTTGATCTTCACTCAGGAATGCTTTGATGACTTTACTTTCTGTTGCTCAAATGAACTCGCAAAATGATATTGAAGAAAACTTCAAAATCATTGAAACATTGATTCAACAGAGTAAAGCTGATGGCGCTGAACTGATCGTTTTTCCAGAAAACTTTGTATGTTTTGCCGCAGGTAAACAACGTGAAACCGCGGCACAGTTTGAAAGTATTCAACAGCGTTTGGAACAGCTTGCGCATCAATATCAAATCTGGATTGTGGCGGGTACATTGCCCTGCCCGTATCGCCCTGATGGCTCAACAATTGCAGATGGTCGTGTGCGTACGGTCAGTTTATGTATTAGCCCAGAAAAAACTGAAGCACGATATGACAAAATTCATTTGTTTGATGTGCAAGTTGGTGACTCTGTTGGCGGTTATCAGGAATCTAAGTTTTTTGAACCTGGTTCTGAAGTCGTTGTTGCGAAAACACCATTTGGCAATATTGGCTTAATGGTGTGTTATGACTTGCGCTTTCCTGAATTAGCCTTAACTTTACGTGCGCAAGGCGCAAATATTTTAACCGCGCCATCGGCTTTTACTTACACCACAGGTCAAATGCACTGGCAATTGCTCTTGCAGGCACGTGGCATGGACAGTCAATGTCAGGTTTTAGGTGCAGCCCAACAAGGCTGGCATGGTGAAAAGCGTCAGACTTGGGGACATTCAGGCGCTACCAATTCACGCGGGCAGCTATTGTCAATGGTGCAAGACGAAGGTATGCAACTGATTACAGTGCCTTTTGATTTAGACGAACAAAGCAAAATTCGAGAGTCGATGCCGTTAATGCAGCATCGTCGTTTATTGCAATTTTAAAATCGAATTTCAATAAAAAAGGGTTGATCTGCAATATAGTGATCAACCCTTTTTTATTTCTAATCTTACTTTTTTGCTATTCAGCCACTTCATTGGTCACGCGTAGCACTTCTTCCAAGGTCGTTTTACCTGCCAATACCTTACGCAATCCATCTTCACGAATAGAACCCGATTGCTGTCGTGCATAATCTTCTAGTTCATATTCTGCAGCATTACCATGAATCAAACGGCGCATCGCTTCATCTACAGGGACAATTTCATAAATTGCAGTACGCCCCGTAAAACCTGTATGTGAGCAATGTTCACAGCCTTTGGGTTGCGGAAGTTTTAAATCGGTTGCATCGGTCACACTTTTAAACAGTTCTTGTTCAAAGTCATCTGCAGCATGCCATGTGGCACATTGTGAACATAAGGTACGTACCAAACGCTGTGCGATCACCCCAATTAAAGAACTTGACAGCAAAAAAGGCTCGATGCCCATATCTTTTAAACGGGTGACTGCACCAATGGCCGTATTGGTATGTAGTGTAGACAACACCAAGTGACCAGTTAAAGAAGCCTGCACCGCAATTTCGGCAGTTTCCAAGTCACGAATTTCCCCGACCATCACCACATCGGGGTCTTGGCGCAGCATTGCTTTTAAAGCACGTGCAAAGGTCATATCCACTTTGGTGTTGACCTGTGTTTGCCCAATCCCTTCTAGTTGATATTCAATTGGGTCTTCTGCAGTCAAAATATTTTTAGAACCGTCATTTAGGTCGGATAAGGCAGCATATAAGGTCGTGGTTTTACCGGAACCTGTCGGCCCTGTAACCAAAATAATCCCGTGTGGTCGATGTACCAGTTGCTTTAAGCGATCATAATCATTTTGCATCAACCCCAAATGCGTCATGTTTAAACGACCTGCTTGCTTGTCTAGCAAACGCATCACCACACGCTCACCATGTGAAGATGGTAGCGTTGAAACACGCACATCAACCTCACGACCCGCCAGTCTGAGCGAAATGCGACCATCTTGAGGAATACGTTTTTCTGCAATATCAAGCTTAGCCATGACTTTAATACGTGACACCAACAATGGCGCCAATTCACGACGAGGTTGTACAATTTCACGTAGCTGACCATCGACCCGTAAACGGACTGACAATTTTTTCTCAAAAGATTCGATATGAATATCGGATGCACCGACCCGAATCGCTTCAGATAGTAAGGCATTGATTAAGCGCACAATCGGTGCATCATCTTCCTGATCCATCAGATCTTCTGCTTCTGGAACAGAATCTGCTAAACTGAGCAAGTCAGGATGATCTTCCAGTCCTGCAGCGACTTGCTGCGACTCACCCGTATCACCAGCAAAACTGCTGCTTAATAATTGGTGAAACTCCTGATCAGTACAAAGTTGATGCTTTGCAGGATGCCCCAAAAAACGACGTGCTTCCTGAATAGCAAGCATCGGCGTGTTTTCACGACGTACAATAAAGGCATGATCGCCCTCATAACGAATTAACACCCCATGGCGTTTGGCAAAGCTATACGGTATTTGTAATTGTTTCAGTACTTGCATCAGCGATTATAATAATGATGAAAAAATTTAATTTGAGTGTACTCTAAGCGTATGACAGCGTGAAGTCTGTTTTCGCTGATTTATCAAGAAAGGGATAGGCCATTGTCACAAAATCATGAGATTTCAGAAACTGATTCAGCTAAATTAAAATGGTGGGGTGACTATGAGTTTGAGCTCAATCATCCTAAAGCATGGCAATTTGGCTCACTCTTAGTACGTTTGACACGTGGCATGCAAGAATGGCGTTTGGAATACTATCGTCCGCAGGTTCAATACGATTATGAACAGCAATGGCATAACATTGATGATCCTGAATTTGCCTTTCCACAACCTGTGAAAATTGAACGCTATATGTTCAAATCTACACAAAGTAAATTACAGCTCATGCCTCGTTTGGCAGACCGTTCAGTGGTGATTAAACCTGTCGATCCAATTTATATTCCTGCGGGGCAACGCGGCACCTTGTATATCAGCACACCGTTGTGGATGTCTGCCTTTGTCGATGGTCAACGTGAACCCATTTTTGATTTGCCGATTATTCGCCCGAAAGATACTTGGTTTGGCCCCAATCATCGTACAGGTGAAATTTGCTATGCCACAGCAGTCGATGGCCGTACCGAATTACATCAATTAAAACCACGTGCATTTCGTGCCGTCACGCCTATTGAATTTCACAACACCAGCAATCAACAATTGCGTTTTGACCGAATGAATGTGCCTGTGCCTGCGCTGCCTTTATTTTTCAGCGAAAGTACAGGTCGTTTATGGACTTCACAAATTAAAGTGATGCATGAAGGTTTAGACCGCCCGCCACGAATTCGGATTGAAAATCGCACCCCGCCACATGCAGGTGAAGTGACCTATTTGCAACCACCGCGTGAAACGGCAGGTGCTTTATTTAATATGTTTGATTCATTTTTCTAAGAGGATATTATGGCAGATTCCAATATTTCCAAAGAAATCACCAACAGCCTCAAAGGAATTTTTACCAGTATCAATACAGATCGTCTGACCGAAATTTTGGTCGCAATTGTATTGTCTTTGATTGGTTTCTTAATTGCACGTTTTGTTTCCAATACTTTTGTACGCACTATTGGCGCACGTTTTAATGCGCATCAACGCTTAGTTTGGCGACGCGGGATTTTTTACTTTATTTTCCTGCTGTTTGTGATGGCGAGCCTGAAAGAAGCAGGCTTTAAACTCAGCGTGTTTTTAGGTGCAGCGGGTATTTTAACCGTGGCTTTGGGTTTTGCCTCACAAACCTCGGCATCCAATTTAATTAGTGGTATGTTCCTGATTGGCGAAGGTTCTTTTGAAGTGGGCGATACCATTCAAATCACCCTGATTCGCGGACACACCATTGAAGGTGAAGTGATCTCAATTGACTTACTTTCAGTTAAATTGCTGACCCAAGACAATATTTATGTGCGTTTACCCAATGAACAATTGATTCGTGCACCCGTACACAACTTGTCTAAGTTTCCAATCCGACGTGTGCCCATTACCCTCGCGATTAATTTTCACGAAGATATTATTAAAGTGCGTGAAGTGTTGCTCAGTGTCGCCAATCAATATCCGCTCGTGCTGTCTGACCCTAAACCCGCGGTGACAGTTACAGCTTTCCGTGAATCTTCAATTGAATTGTTGTTTGCGGTGTGGTGTCAGCAAGAAAACTTTTTAAAGGTACGTGATGAAATGCAGGAACGTATCCGTAATGGTTTCCTAGACAACCAAATCGAAATTCCTGTACCCAAAATGGGTTTTGTTGATCATCCTTTATCGCGCCCTTTAAATAATGAAGAACTTGATCAATATGCCAATGCCCAAGCACTGAAACGAGAACCTGACTTAAAGTAATCGTTTCAGTCTTCGACACTTTGCCTCCAACTAAACTTGAGGATCTGCTCAAGCTTTGGAAGACGGCGAAGTGTTGTTTTTTACGAGATCTGGCTCAGGAATTGGGGCAATATATGCAATCAGTAGCATACCTAAACCTGCAGCAAAGAATGACAGCACGCGCATTAAAGTTCCAATATTAGATAAATCTAAAAGCACCAATTTTAAGGTCACAATCACCAAAATACTGCTGCCTAAAATCCATAAGGCACGTAATTGTTTCAGACTGGCAATCCACATGGCGATACAAGCCAAACCCACCCAAAGCAAGGTCAAACTGAGCTGCACAGTGGCATCTTGCCAAACAGCAATCTGGTTGATTGGCGTTCCCAAATACAGATGTAAGGCACGTAATAGCACATAACTACTTAGCCACAGTAAACTCAAGATCATAATTACCGCAGCCAAGCCTTGATCTAAATGGGTTTTGCGTTGCAGATTCAGCATCCACAAAATAGCCACCAACATGGCGATACTGACCAAATCAAATGGATTCAAAATAGGCAGTACATAGCCGTAAAATGCGTGTTCAGTCAAAAGTTGTGAACATAGCATCCACATCAACATAAAGATTAAATTGCTACGCGCATACCAAAATTTGCGCCAATCTGAATCCGGTTGTTGCCACCAACACCACGCCGCAAAGAGCAATGGTAAAATCACCACGCTGCTATACGGATGCTGTGGTAACAGCGTTAAACTCGCCATCGCCAAAATGGGTAACAGTCCTAAACTCACCCATTCTTTGTCGCTAAGGACAGTCCATAAAGGACGCAACCACAACACACTGAGCACGCCTGCAAACAAGGCAAATAACAGACGTTCAGTGTCCGAAATCCAATGTACCGCCCCATCATAGCTACGGCTGAATAATAAACCTGCTGCAGTGAGCGAAACTGGCGTTAGACCTAACCATTTGGGCAATAGCCATGACCATGTCGCTTGACGAGAAAGTAGTACTTCGTTGATAAGTAAATAAATGACCACCACCGCCAAAAGCGTCTGTACGGTTGCAAGTTCTCCATCAAAGTAATCTAAACCTAACCATAGCCATAAACTGGTTGCAGACAACATCATTAAACACAGTACGCTCGTGGTTGCTGTGCTCAGTTGTTGTCTGAAAGCTGCACGGCTGTTGGAAAACACCACAACCGTGGCATAACTTAGGCTCAGTACCCAATAAATACTGCGCTCGAAATAAGGCAACTCTACTAAATAATACAGCCCAGATAAGCCCGCTACGGCAAACAAACCTAGTGCCAAATAACGGCTAATTTTAGAATATTGAATAAAGGCAAAAATAAACACAGCCACGCCTTGTAATGCCCAACCAATGACACTCCATTGTTCAGGCAGTAAAATAGGTGGAATCAACACACTAAAAATCAGCATCAAACTGAAATAACTTTGTGCAATAAATTTTGTCTGCCGATGCTGTTTGGTTAGCCAATACAAACCTGCAAAAACCATAGCAAACAACAAACTAAAGGCTGCCTGCTCTGCTGTTTCTTCAAAATACATTAGATATAAACAAGCATAACCGACAATGGGTGCACCAAAAATCAAGGCAAGGTCTAAAATAGGTTTCAGCTGAAACGTGACAACATCATCCTTTGCCAAAAGCTGACTAAAACGAAAACCCAACCAAATAAAAATAGCCGCATGCGCCAAAACTAAAAGTGTTAACACCTGCCGTTCAAAGATATAACCATGATAAAAGGCATAACCGCCACCCACCACAACCGTCATTAAAAATGCGATTTGATTTAAATATTTCCACGGACGTAAACTACTTAAAATGGCAACCGAAATATTAATCAGCAGATAATAAGCAATAAATTCAATGGCTGTGGCATTACGTACAGGTAAAGTAAACGGTGCAAAATAAGCAATTAGCATCGCCATGAGGGCAAGTTCGACTGATTGTTGTTTCAAACTCAGCCAGAGCGTGAGCAACATCACCACAATAAAACATAGACTGGCAATAGCTAAATTTGGAATGACCAAATTGTAATAAGCAAAAAATAAAGTCAGGCACAGCCCTGCCAACCCCAAACCTTGCACACCCAAAGCAAAGCTGCGATTTTTGTTGCGTAACAAATAACCGAAAACTGTCACTGCAGCACTCACACCAGCAACGAACAAAAGTTTCACTGCCAAACTAAATTGCCAATGCTCAGTAGCAAAACGTAACAGCAACACCACGCCAATGAGTAAGACTGAAATTGCCGCTTTTAACACAGGATTGCCATGTAACAGCCAGGATTGAACTTGTTGCAATAAGCTATTAGTTGATGCACGTGCCTGTGTTGCAAAAGGTGTGGCAGACCTTGAGGAATTGGCTAAATCGGAAGCGGAATATTCTTGATGAAGATGTTCTTGATGTGGATATTCTTGATCTTGAGATGGATAAGAAACATGAGCTGGTTGTTCCTGAACCGAGTTTGGCGCACTCGACAATGTGGAATCAGATTGAATAGCGATGATTTCAGGTTGAGAAGTGGTTGATATAACAGTCTCATCCACCTTTGCCTTAACCGATGAAAGATCTGCATCAAGCTCAGATGTATTAGCTAAAACATGCTCTACTAAGTGTGTTTGAGTCTTCGTCTTTTGGACATGCGTATGGGCAGCAGCACTTTGTAATTGCTGTAATTGATAGAGGCCTTGTTCCAAACGATGCAACCATCGCAGTAACATAAAAACCCACACACTTAAAGCAACAGCTGCCAATAAATACCAATCCACCAATATCGCTAAAAAAGCAATTAAAGCCGCAATATATAAAGGAGTTCTAGAGCTTTGGCGTTGTACTTGTGACTGTGCCCCTGCAACCTGTTCCAGTGAGTTCTGCACTCGTCCCACAAAAAACATCACGCTGATCACCGCAGCAACTGCACAGATATAACTCAGCATCGGCACATCGAGCCACCATGCGCCAATTGCAATTATGATTAATAGCATGAACCAAATGATTCGAATTTCATTCTGCCCTGTCTGCATTGCTCTTCATTTTATTGATATTGTCATGGCTCCGATCATACAACAGCCAGCACGAATCTGAATCAGTATTCATCAGCAATTCGGTAACTGCTCGTGGGCAGCACTTGCCTTAAAAATCAGTTTCTGCGACAACTGCAAAAATCACGTACAATAAACTGCTTATTTGCAGAAGGAATCAATCCATGCCACCATTTGTCTTGGTCGATGGCTCATATTTTCTATTTCGTGCCTTTCACGCACTACCACCATTAACCACGTCAACTGGTTTACATACCAATGCTATTCGTGGCGCGATCTCTGCGATTCAAAAGTTGATGCGTCGTACTCAGCCTACTCACATGGCGGTAATTTTTGATACGCCTGAGCCGACTTTCCGTCACGAACTATCGCCAATTTATAAAGGTGACCGCCCAAGTATGCCTGAGGAACTTTCTCAGCAAATTCCATACTTACATGCTTTAATTCGTGCTTTGGGTATTCCACTTTACATGCTACCAGGCGCAGAAGCCGATGATATTATTGGAACTTTAGCCAAACGTGCCGAAGCCGAAGGACAGCAAGTACTGATTTCTACGGGCGATAAAGACATGGCGCAGTTGGTGACTGAAAAAGTTACCCTTGAAGACAGCTTCAAAGAAAAGCCAATGGATATTCAGGCTGTATTTGACAAGTTTGGCGTATGGCCGCATCAAATTATTGATTATCTGACCCTCATGGGTGATGCTTCCGATGGTATTATGGGCGTGCCCGGCATTGGCGCCAAAACTGCTGCAAAACTACTGACCGAATATGGCTCGATTGGTGCGATTTTAGAAAATGTCGATCATATTAAAGGCAAAGTCGGACAAAATATTAAAGACAATGCCGATGGCATCGCGCTAGATCATCAACTCGCCAGCATTGTTTGTGACCTTGATCTGAACTTTGGTTATGCCGATCTAAAACTACAAGACCCTAATGTTGAAGCCTTACGCAATTTATATACCGAGCTAGAATTCCGTAATCAATTACAATCGCTCGATCATCCAAATAATCCAAATAACAGCAATTATAAACAAGCTGCAAAAACAGTCGCCGCACCGACAGCCAATGAAATTGAAACTGAAGATCAAGCCACGCAAAGCAGTGTCGATGATCAACTTGGTGCTGCAACATACCACACCATTTTAGATCAGGCACATTGGGATGCTTTGCTGCAACGCTTGCAAACTGCACAACGCTTCGCCTTTGATACCGAAACCACCAGTCTAGATTATCGCGTGGCAGAAATTGTTGGTTTCTCTGTCGCATTTGATGCCAAAGATGCCTATTACGTACCTTTGGCGCATGATTATGCGGGCGCGCCACAGCAGCTCAACCGTGATCAGGTTTTGGCACAAATCAAACCTATTTTAGAAAATAATGCGGTGGAGAAAATTGGTCATCATTTAAAATATGATGCGCACGTGCTTGAAAATCACGGTATTCATTTACAAGGTTGGTATTTCGATACCATGTTGGCCTCTTATGTACTCAATTCGGTCGCAACTCGTCACGGCATGGATGATGTGGCACGTTTATATTTAAGCCACCTGACCACATCGTATGAGCAAATTGCAGGCAAAGGCGTCAAGCAAAAAACATTCAATCAAATTGAAATTGAAACGGCTGCACACTACGCTGCAGAAGATGCACATGTCACTTATCGTTTATATAAAGTGCTGTCTGAGAAGCTACAAAAATATCCTGAATTGGTCAATATTTTGCACAATATTGAAATGCCTGTAGCACGTGTGCTAACCAGTATGGAAGAAAACGGCATTCAGCTTGATCTGAACTTTTTAGATCAATTAGGTGTCGATTTTGCCCGAACCATGCAAGATTTAGAAAACCAAATTGTAGAATTGGCAGGTGAAAACTTTAATGTCAGCTCACCAAAACAAGTGGGTGAAATCCTATTTGATAAACTCGGACTCAAAGGCGGCAAGAAAACTGCAACAGGTCAATACAGTACCAGCGAAAGTGTCTTGGAAAAAATTGAGCATCCGATTAGTAGCTTAATTTTAGACTATCGCGGTTTATCTAAACTAAAAAGCACCTATACCGATGGTTTGCTGAAACAAGCCAACGACAATACGCATCGAGTGCATACCAGTTATCACCAAGCTTTGACTGCGACAGGACGTTTATCTTCTACTGATCCAAACTTACAAAACATTCCAATTCGTACCGAAATTGGTCGTCAAATTCGTAAAGCCTTTGTCGCCCCTGAAGGTCGTGTGTTGTTGGCAGCCGACTACTCGCAAATTGAATTGCGTTTAATGGCGCATTTTTCACAAGATGATGCCCTGCTCGATGCCTTTAACCACGGACAAGACGTACACCGCCGTACTGCAGCAGAAGTCTTGGGTATTGCTTTAGAAGATGTGACCTCAGATCAGCGTCGTCAGGCCAAAGCCGTAAACTTCGGTCTGCTCTACGGTATGTCTGAATTTGGCTTGATCCGTCAGCTTGGGTTTACCCGTGAAGAATCACAAAACTACATCAAGCAATACTTTCAGCGTTATCCAGGCATTTATGAATATATGCAGCGCACTCGCCAAGTCGCGCTAGAACAAGGTTTTGTAGAAACTATTTTAGGTCGTCGCCTCTATACACCAGATATTGCTGCACGTAATATGATGGTACGTAAAGCGGCAGAACGTGCGGCAATTAACGCACCATTACAAGGCTCTGCTGCTGATATTATTAAAATGGCGATGATTGAAGTCGACAAAATGTTACCACAAGCGCAAGCCAAAATGTTGCTGCAAGTACACGATGAATTGGTATTTGAAGTGGATGCCGATGCGGCAGATGAACTCGCACCAAAGTTGGCAGAAGTCATGCAATCTGTAGTAGAAATTTCAGTACCATTGGTAGTGGAAGTCGGTCAAGGCAATAACTGGGATGAAGCACACTAAAATCGTTGCACTCTCTTTTTCCGCACCTTCCTTCTTCGAGAAGGAAGGTCAGGGTGAAGGTTATTTGTATTCCCAAAGACATATTAAGGTCGTCAGTCCAAACTTCAAGCATTAAAAAGGACTCCAAGAGTCCTTTTTAATGGTTCTGGAATATTGCGACTTATAAGCCTGTCAGCAAAACAATCGCCACCTGATTCATAATGATTTCAGCGATATATAAAGCCAAAAATGCAATAATAGGCGACAAATCAATCATCCCCATGTTTGGCAATAAACGACGAAATGGTGCCAACAACGGCTCTGCCAACTCTTGAATCACTTCAATATACGGGCCTCGAGATTGAGTAAACATCACCACCCAACTTAAAATAATGGTGGCAAAAATCAAATAACGACAGAAACGGATTAAATCCTGAATCATAGTCACAAAAGTCAGAATCACTAAGTGAATTGGACTATTTGGCATCGCACCATTTAAGTACATGACACCAAATATTTTGAGTAAATACAGCACCACCAACAAAGCTAAGGCAGCAGAATTGACCCGACCTTTGCCAACTGTTGGAAAGATACGTCCAAATACATCTACAATTTTGGTGGCTTTAATGGTTGAAAGCACCACAGGGTTATAAGGACTCACCGCTGCCAATTGCATTAGGAAACGGAAGAATACGAGCAAAATCGCTACGTTAATGATAATGCCAAAAATTAGCGCAGAATTTGCACCCATACTTAAACTTTCCTAAAATTTAAATTCGTTGTTTTTCAATAATTAAATACTATCACTCAACTCTTGCGCTAATTCTTGACTACGCGTTTTAGCAGCAGCCAACGCCGCCTGAATATTTTGTGAAATTTGTGCATGATCAAACACTTCAATCGCAGCTTGGGTCGTGCCATTTGGTGAAGTCACATTTTTGCGTAATTCTGCAGGTGTATTCGAGCTAGTAATTGCCATTTGCGCAGCACCCAAAGCAGTTTGCAAGGTCAATGCTGTCGCAACTTTTTCATCTAAACCTAAGTTCTTGCCTGCACGAATCATGCTTTCCATCAAATAGAAAAAATATGCTGGCCCTGAACCCGATACAGCAGTTACGGCATCAATTTGTGCTTCAGAGTTTACCCAAATGGTTAAACCTGTTGCCGCCAAAACCTGACTTGCTAATTCACGGTCTGTGCTATTGACCTGTTCGGTTGCATACAAACCATGCGCACCTGTTTGCACCAAAGCAGGTGTATTTGGCATTACACGCACCACACGTTCTGTACCCAATAACTCAGAAATCGTGGCAATTTCTGCGCCTGCAACAATCGAAATCACCAGTTTATCATCAAACTGACCGTACAATGGACGCAACACTTGTGCCAAAACCTGAGGCTTGACTGCAAATACGACAATATCTGCCTGTGCGATTGCAGCCAAATTATCCTCAGTGACATGCACATCTTTTTCTTTCAATAAATCACGTACTTGTTCTACAGGATCTGAAACTGTAATACGGGTAGGCGGCAAACCTCTGGCAATCAAACCACCAATCAAGGCTTGCGCCATGTTGCCACCGCCAATGAAACTAATATTACAATTCAATACTGCACTCATGATCCACGCTCTTCGTTGAGTTGTTTGTCGTTAAGAGACTAAAATCGGTTGCCATCCATCTGCGACACAATAGTCCGATTGTGCAAGCCAAAAGCCTTTAGGGCTAAAAACGCCTAGCATAACATTATCTAGGCTTAATATTTGAATTGTATGACGTGTCCACGGAAAAATTTGTGCTTCCTGAATAGCTTTTTTCAGTGGCCATGTACCCACCCGACCATACAAATGAATTTTTTCACCACCTAAACGTGGCCGTAAAGTTAATCGACGATTCAGCAAAGTTGCAGATAAACCAACTTTGGCTTGTTGCAGTTGATAACTGCCAGACCACACTTGAAAAGTCTGATTTTCCTGTAAACATAACGCTTGTTCTTCTGCCTCAAACTGTTCTGCAGCTAAATACTCTGCTTTTGGCAAACGAAATAATTGTTGCTGATAACGCAAATAATAATAATCCTGACAATGTAACGCCGCTTGTGCATCGACTTTGGCCTGAATCACTTCTCGCTGCAAACGATCGACCATATCATAACTTGGGCGATATTGTGCTTGCCCTTTCATCCACGTCGATAAAAGCTGACGTTGCCGTGGCAAAGATAATTGTTGTAACTGAATTAAATTCAACTGCGAAGCTGAACCGCAAGCCGCTAAATCCTGCGCTAAAACTTCGGCCAAAATATGTTCGGTATCTTGCATCAAGTTTGCAGTACGTGCCACAGCTTGCTGCATTTTAGGAAAACGTTGTTGCAACACTGGCCACAACATTTCTCTCGCCCATGCTCGGTCATAATGCACATCCTGATTGCTTGGGTCTTGCACATAATCCAGCTTTAATTCAGCACTCCATTGGCAAATCTGCTCACGCGAGACCTCCAATAACGGACGCCAAATACTGAAATCATCCCGTACATCGACAACCTTCATGGCAGCAAGTCCTTGCACACCTGCGCCTGAAAACAAACGCAGCAATACGGTTTCCGCCTGATCTTGCTGATGGTGCGCCAACACTAAAACTTCGTCGCTATCCAAGTGCTGCATATAGGCCTGATAACGCGCCTGACGTGCCTGATTTTCTAGATTGCCCTCACACACACTGACTTTTTGCAGTACACACGGTACATTTAAATTCTGACAGGTGGCTTGCACCAACTCGCCCCACGCTGCGCTTGGACTTTGCAATTGGTGATCAATGTAAATCGCACGTACTTTTTCAGGACACAAAAATGACAAAAGATGC
Organism: Acinetobacter sp. PW68; assembly: GCF_020982655.1. Classification (NCBI taxonomy): domain Bacteria; kingdom Pseudomonadati; phylum Pseudomonadota; class Gammaproteobacteria; order Moraxellales; family Moraxellaceae; genus Acinetobacter; species Acinetobacter sp. PW68. Next base: position 2,188,283 of record NZ_JAHZSX010000001.1, read on the forward strand.
AGTAGCAACACGGAATCCATGCCGCCACTACATCCGATTAAAAATTTTGTCTGTGCAGGAAAAGCCTGTAGTTGACTTAAGACGCTAGACCTAAATTGTCGCTGCCAAACTTCATTAAACGTTGGTAACGTTCTTCGCATCGTTGTGTTGCATCCATCGCTTGCAATTCATTCAAAGCTTCTTTTAACACATTTTTCAGACTGTGCATGACGTGTTCAGGGTTTAAATGTGCACCCTCACCTTCATCAACCACGTATTCTACAATACCAATCTTTTGCAGTTTTTCTGCGGTCAATGCTAATGCTTCACTGGCTTGTTCGGCTTTTTCTGCAGTTTTCCAGAGAATAGACGCACAACCTTCTGGTGAAATAACAGAATAAATACTGTGTGACAACATCACCACACGGTCTGCCACACCAATACCCAACGCACCGCCTGAACCACCTTCGCCCAATACTGTAGCAATTACAGGTACTTTTAAGTTCGACAGTTGTGCCAAGCTGGTCGCAATCGCTTCTGCCTGACCACGCTCTTCTGCACCTACACCTGGGTATGCGCCCATCGTATCAACAAAAGTGAAAACTGGCAGATTAAAACGCTCTGCCATATCCATAAGACGCTGTGCCTTACGATAGCCTTCTGGATTACACATCCCGAAGTTGTGTTGTAATTTTTCGCGGGTACTGCGACCACGATGTTGACCTATCACCATAACAGGCTGACCATCAAAGCGTGCCAATCCACCGATCATTGCACCATCATCACCAAATAAGCGATCACCATGTAAGGCATCAAATTCAGTGAAAATTTCACCCACATAGTCTAGAAATTGCGGACGTTCAGGATGACGTGCAATTTGCACGGTTTTCCATGCTTTAGATTGAGCAGCTTTTTTCATAAGTCGACTGTTATCCCTAAATTAACCAAATCTTAATCGACAAATTGTTCCGACTGAATATTCAATTCAATGTCCCAATTCTTGAATTGCACTTGTTCATCGTGCAATTCAGCGACAAGCAATGGCCATTGTTTGGCATCACCCGACACGCTGAGCTGCCATTGTTGCGCATTGCGGATGCTTAATTCAATGGCAGGAAGCATCGCATCGCTACGACTTGCGTTGACCAAAACTGCAAGGCGAAGCAACAAACTTAAGTAAACAATTTTATTGCCACCCGCTTTCAGTGCTTCTGTTTTCGCGTCTTGGCGCAACTTTCGACGATGGTTGCCGACCAAATGCGAGAGATAGTTTTGGTCAATTTGTGAGAAACCGGGAATGTCCGAATGTTGCAATAAATATGCACCGTGACGATGATAACTGCTGTGACTGATGGCTAAACCAATTTCATGTAAGTACGCAGCACGACGCAATAAGTCACTATCTTCGTTATTTAATTTTAATGATTCTGCCACGCTGTCAAATAAATGTTGCGCAGTTTTCACCACACGTCCAGCCTGTTTCGGGTCTGAGTTATAACGCCCCATCAAGGCCTGTACACTGCGATCACGAATGTCTTCATGCTGGAAACGTCCCAACAAGTCATACATTACGCCTTCACGCAAAGCCCCATCGGAATACACCAATTTATCGATATCTAATACATCAAATACCGCATATAAAATTGCCAAACCTGCTGGCAAAACTGCTCGACGGTCTTCTTTTAGACCATCAAATTCCATTTCTGATACGTGTTTAAACTTGAGCAAACGGTCTTTGAGTTTTTCTAAACCTTCACGAGTCAGATTTTCCTGCTCATTGCTCCAGCCCATATTTACCGTAATTTGGCGACATGCCTTAATGGTGCCGCTCGAGCCTGCAACGGTATCCCAACCTGCTTCTTTATAGGTATTGGCAATTGAATACAGCTCTTTACGTGCCGCTACCACTGCTTTTTCAAAACTGCTTTTGCTAATTTCACCATCGGCAAAATAGGCTTTGGTATAGGCCACACAGCCCATTTGTAAAGATTCGGTGTGAATTGGCTCAAATTCTTCGCCAATAATTAATTCTGTCGAACCACCACCAATATCAATCACTAAACGACGACCACTATTGGCCATGGTGTGTGATACACCCAAATAAATTAAGCGCGCTTCTTCACGCCCTGCAATAATCTCAATTGGCTTAGGCAAAATTTCTGCAGCTTTTTGAATAAACTCATGTCCGTTTTTGGCCTGACGCAAAGCATTGGTGGCAACAATACGCAAACGGTTTGACTGTACCGCAGTTAAACGCCCAACAAAACGTGCTAAACATGCCAAACCACGTTGTTGTGCTGCTTCGGTTAAATTCTTGTTTTCATCTAAACCAGCGGCCAACTGCACTTTTTCTGACATTGATGCCACTTTTTTTACTTCACCATGATCCACCCGCGCAATGGCTAAGTGGAAACTATTCGACCCCATATCGATGGCTGCGAGTAACTCTTCATCAATTAAAAAATCAGACATTCTTCAAACAAACCTAGACAGAATTGTGCCTAGAGTAATTCACATACACCTAATTTAAAAGCCATTTATCAGCACAATTTGACGACTATTTAAAAATTCTGCATATATGACAATTGTGTTACAGAATTGTCGTGATCGTGAGGATCAATTAGACAAATTTGTATTTTGGATGGAAAATCCAAAGATTCCCCCTACTTTGTTCAAGATGGCTATGTAATACTAATTGGTATAGCTATTTTTAAAAATTATTTGGAGCGTAATCCATGTCTGGCAACATCGTAAACACCACTGATGCAAACTTCGAAGCAGATGTTCTTCAATCAGATACTCCTGTATTGGTTGACTTCTGGGCTGGCTGGTGTGCGCCATGTAAAGCAATTGCACCAGTACTTGAAGTACTTGCAGACGAATATCAAGGCAAAGTGAAAATTGTGAAAGTGGATGTGACTTCTTGCGAACAAACTGCTGTGAACTACAACATCCGCAATATTCCAGCATTACTTATGTTCAAAAATGGTGAAGTGGTTGCACAGCAAGTCGGTGCAGCACCTAAATCTAAATTGACTGCATTTATTGACGAAAATATCTAAGTCGATGGATCCATCGTCTATTTATAGAGATGATGAAAAAAATACGCCACGCATTGGCGTATTTTTTTTGCCTACAAATTGACAAGTAGACGTTTCTCTCTTATATTGCATGCTCAGGAAACGCAGGATCTTTCATCCTCTTTCTGAAAAGACACAACACAAAAATGCCGCTCGGCAACAGAAATTGTTTTTCACATTTTTCAATCAAACAATGAATCAGTGCTCTGAATCGTTATTGTGCAAATACAATTGCTTTCATTTTATTGTATGAATGCGGCTAAATGTTGCTCCCTCTCTAACCTGTACCCCAGAATTTTAATTCTATCAGAATCTCTATGAATTTAACCGAACTCAAGAAAAAACCGATTGGCGAACTCATCAAGATTGCCGAGTTTATGGGCCTTGAAGGAATGGCGCGTAACCGCAAGCAAGACATTATTTTTGCCATCTTAAAGCGCCATGCCATGAATGGTGAAGAGATTTTTGGTGATGGCGTTCTAGAAATTCTCTCTGATGGTTTTGGTTTCCTACGCTCTGCTGCTGGTTCATACCTAGCTGGCCCAGATGACATTTATGTCAGCCCTTCACAAATTCGTCGCTTTAACCTACGAACAGGTGACACAATTACAGGGACCATTCGCCCACCTAAAGAAGGTGAACGTTATTTTGCTTTACTTAAAGTAAACCAAATTAACTACGACACCCCTGAAAATTCACGTAATAAAATTTTATTTGAAAACTTGACTCCACTTTTCCCAACAGAACAATTGGTAATGGAGTTGGGTAATGGAACAACTGAAGACTTAACTGCTCGTGTAGTAGATTTGGTTGCCCCAATTGGTAAAGGTCAGCGTTCAATTATTGTCGCTCCGCCTAAAGCGGGTAAAACCATGTTGCTTCAAAACATCGCCCAGTCGATTGTGCGCAACAATCCTGAGGTTTTCTTAATCGTCCTTCTGATTGACGAACGCCCTGAAGAAGTGACGGAAATGGAACGCACCGTGCGCGGTGAAGTGATTGCATCAACCTTTGATGAATCACCTGCACGTCACGTTCAAGTGGCTGAAATGGTTATTGAAAAAGCCAAACGTTTGGTTGAACACAAAAAAGATGTCGTGATTTTACTGGATTCGATTACCCGTTTGGCTCGTGCCTATAACACCGTTGTACCATCTTCAGGTAAAGTTTTAACGGGTGGTGTGGATGCACATGCTCTAGAACGTCCAAAACGTTTCTTTGGTGCTGCACGTAATATTGAAGAAGGTGGTTCTCTAACCATTATTTCAACAGCACTGATTGAAACAGGCAGTAAAATGGATGAAGTGATTTACGAAGAGTTTAAAGGTACAGGCAACCAAGAGATCACCTTAGACCGCCGTATTGCAGAAAAACGTGTTTTCCCTGCCATGAACATCAAGAAATCAGGCACGCGTCGTGAAGAGCGTTTAATGAGTGAAGATAATCTACGTAAGGTTTGGATTTTACGTAAATTGTTACACACTCAAGATGAATTGGCAGCAATGGAATTCTTGCTTGATCGCATGAAAGAAACAAAAACCAATGACGATTTCTTTGATCAAATGAAACGTAAAGCTGCCAATTAAACTGCTATAAATATTAGAACACCTAAAAAAGTCATCTTATAACGATGGCTTTTTTATTTGGTTGACAAATTTTACATAAAGACACAATTGCACGTGATATATGTAAACTTATTTTTAAGTAAATGATTATTAAAAAATATTTAGTAAAAATCTTTTAGTTTTTAGCCAGTTAACGCGCGAGTCTCCAATCTAAAATGCCAAATTAATTGTTATTTTCTGTTAAAAAAGCACGTATTTTTCGCGTTTTTTTGCCTTTTTTTCAATCAACCTAGTAGCAATTCAAAAAGCGCAGTGATAGCATATTCGCAGACCAGTTAGACTGCGCCTGCGTTGTTAGTGCCTAACAAAATTTAGGAATAATAAAAGCATACAACAGACTAACTTCGGTTTTTTTTAATCTCATATTTTAGAGAGTGATGCCATGTTATTCAAAAAAATCGCTATTGCTGCTGCAGTTGCTACTACTTTAGCTTTCGTTGGTTGTGCTAAAAAAACTGAAGAAGCTGCTGCTGACGCTAACGCTGCTGCATCTGAAGCTGTTGTAGCTGCATCTGAAGCTGAAGCTGCTGCTGACGCTGCTGCTGTTGAAGTTGCTTCTGACGCTGAAGTTGCTGTAGACGCTGCTGCTGATGCTGCTGACACTGCTGCTGCTGCTGCAACTGATGCTGCTGACGCTGCTGTAGACGCTGCTGCTGCTGCTTCTGAAGCTGCTGCTCAATAATCGATACGATTATGCAGTACAAAAGAGAGCCTTTGGCTCTCTTTTTTATTTACATTTGAACTTATTTAAAATATTTGTTTATTAATCAAACCGTCTAAGTACCACTTTTCGCACTTTATTTTCTTCATCTTTAGCGTGCCACTCTAATACGTATAACCATACAAGTAGGCTCATCTAATACCCCTATTTACCCCAAATAAGGCAGTTAATTTCTATTTATTTAGACCTAGCCGTTATTTAGCCTCGCAAACAATCTAAGCAACTCGCCTTTTTATTGTAAGCGTCCGCTGAACACACCTTATGAATTCATCCTATAAGCCTTAATTTAGTCCCCACTTAAAAACAAGTGGGGACTAAAATTTATGACTACAAATCACCAGACATCCATCGCATCTCTTGCGAAAAAACGAAGAACATACAGTGCTGAATTTAAACAGCAGATCGTTCAGGCTTGTAAAGCACCGGACGTTTCAATTGCTTCAGTCGCTTTGCAACATGGATTGAATACAAATCTTGTATCCAAATGGATTCGCTTAATTGATGCTAAGCCAGGGAATGATCGCTCACCACTACCGAATAAACCTGCATTTATTGCCTTATCTTGCTCTGCACCATTAGATCCTACTCCTACTGACATGTTAACGGTTCAAATTACTTTACCCCACTCAAAAGCAGAAATTGGCTTGAAATGGCAAGTATCAGAAATATCTGCTTTAGCAGAATTACTCAAGGCACTTGCAACATGATCCGCATTGATGAAATCTGGCTTTCTACCCAACCTCTGGATATGCGAGCAGGGATGGATACGGTCATGGCGCAGATTATGAAAGCCTTTGGCTACATTAAACCGCATTGCGCCTACCTGTTCTGTAATAAACGTGGCCATCGCATGAAAGTGCTGGTACATGATGGACTGGGCATCTGGCTGTGTGCCCGGCGGTTGGAACAGGGCAAATTTCACTGGGCTAAAGTTCACCAGGGTGAAAGCGTAGCCCTCAGCCCGGAACAGTTACAGGCACTGATCCAGGGTTTGCCTTGGCAGCGCATTGGACGACAGCAAGTGGTCACAATGCTCTAAACTAGCTTGGTCCATTCTGCTATTCTCCAAATGTTGTATTTCATTCTTCTCATGACCTCAGGCATACTGCGGTCATGAATACGCTGCCTGATTTAAGCCAACTGACCCATGAACAACTGCTGGAATTTACCAGACAGTTGGCAATGCAGCATCAGTCTCTGGCACAATCAAATCAAGAATTAGAAAAATCAAACCAACAATTAGATACCAAAGTTCAGCATCTTGAAGTATCCAATCAGCAATTAGATGCTCAAGTTCAACATCTTTCCATTCTCAATCAAAAATACGAGCATGAACTTGCGCTGTTTAAAAAGCACAAATTCGGCAGTAAAAACGAACATCTCACTGCAAAACAAATCCACCTGTGGGATGAAGCGGTTGAAGAAGATATTGCCGCGGTTGATCTAGAACTGGAACGGCTGAATGCAGATAAAACCGATGCAGTGACACACAAAGCCAAAACCAATAAACCTAAACGTCGACCACTGCCAGATCATCTACACACCATCCGTATTGAGCATGAACCTGCATCAACCCAATGTGCTTGTGGCTGCCAACTTCGTCGTATCGGCGAAGATGTCAGTGAAAAACTGCATTTCAGACCGGCACAGTTCTATAAGGAACAGCATGTGCGTGGTAAATGGGTCTGTGATCAGTGTGACACCCTGACTCAGCAAGCGATGCCCGCCTATGTGATTGATAAAGGCATTGCTTCACCTGAACTGCTCAGCCATGTTTTGGTATCGAAATATGCCGATCATTTGCCGCTGTACCGTCAACGTCTGATCTATCAGCGGGCGGGAATCGAACTTTCTAGATCAACTTTATCTGACTGGATAGGTCGCTGCGGTGTAGAACTGGAACCTCTGGCCAATGCCTTAAAAGAGGTGGTACTACAACAGCAGGTGCTGCATGCAGATGAAACACCGGTCACCATCATGCGGATGGGTGAGAATGATAAAAAACCGAAGAAAGGTTATGTCTGGGCCTATGCCACTACACAGTACAATCCAGTTCAGGCGGTGATCTATGACTTTCAGGATAGTCGTTCAGGCCAGCATGCTGCAGAGTTCTTGAAAGGCTGGCAGGGCCATCTGGTCTGTGATGATTACAGTGGTTATAAAGCACGCTTTAAATCAGGCCAGGTCATAGAGGTGGGCTGCATGGCCCATGCACGTCGTAAATTCCATGAACTGCATGTGACCGGGAAAAGTCAGGTCGCTGAACAGGCCTTAGTGCTGATTCAGAAACTGTATGCGATAGAAGCAGAACTCAGGAAAAAGACCGATGGTACAGCGGAAGACCGCCGCGAATACCGACAACAGCATAGTCAACCGGTGATGCAACAACTGTATGAATGGCTTAACCAACATCAACTGACTGTGCCATCGAGTTCTCCAACCGCCAAGGCCATCAATTACACTCTGAAGCGTTGGCCAGCTTTAAGCCGCTATCTGGATGATGGCAATCTACCTATAGATAATAATTGGGTGGAAAACCAGATGCGACCTTGGGCGTTGGGACGTAAGAATTGGCTATTTGCAGGTTCGCTGCGCAGCGGTCAGCGAGCAGCCAATATCATGACATTAATCCAGTCAGCAAAGCTGAATGGGCTGGATCCGTATGCCTATTTAAGTGATGTTCTGAAAAGGTTGCCGACACATAAAGTGACCCAAATAGAAGAATTACTGCCACACCGCTGGAAATCCGACCAAAATTAAAAAATAGGTATGGGATTCAGCGGACGCTTACTTTTTATTCAGCTGCGAAGCACATGATTTAGACCTCCATCTTCGACATTTGCTAAACCACATATCGTGCAAGAACCAGACAACACCGTATACCCGTTTTATTTATGATGTTTACCCAACTTTGACTAGCGAAGACCATAAGAAAGGCATAAAAAAAGCAGATCAATCGATCTGCTCATTTCCTACACGCTGGCGGAATTTCTGCCCTGCGCGGAATGTGACGACACGGCGTGCTGAAATTGGAATTTCTTCGCCCGTTTTTGGGTTGCGACCAGGTCGTTGACGTTTATCACGTAACTCGAAGTTCCCAAACCCTGAAAGTTTAACTTGTTCGCCAGAGATCAGTGCTTGGCTGATCTCATCAAAAAATAACTCAACCATTTGTTTCGCTTCACGGCGGTTTAAACTCGTGAGCTCACTTAAATGATCAGCCATTTCTGCTTTTGTTAATGCTGTCATGAAGCCCTCAATGTCGCTTGGTAAGTGTTTTCCAACACTTGCAGAATGTTATCCATACCAGATTTAATTTCAGCATCTTCAAGTGTACGTGTTGGGTGTTGCCATAACAAGGCAAAAGCCAAAGAACGTTTGCCTTGTTCAACCCCTTTACCGGTATACACATCGAATAACCAAGTCGAGTCTAACAGTGCTCCACCCGTTTTTTCAATAAGTTGCTGAATTTCACTTACATTTATCTTATCACTAATTAAAAGCGCAATATCACGTCTAACCGATGGAAAACGTGATAATTCTGTAAAATTAGATACATAAGTTTGCAAAACTGCTGTTTGATCGAGTTCTGCCACCCATGTCGTGCCTAGATCTAGCTCATTTTCTAAAGATGGATGCAAACGACCCAAGTAACCAATAGACTGACCATCTACTAAAATTTCAGCAGATTGCCCAGGATGCAACCAAGTGCGCTCTGAACGAACATACTCAACCTGTACACGACCTGCAGCTAAAACTTCTTCAATATCACCTTTAAAATCAAAGAAGTCCATAGGCTGTGGCTTGACATGCCATGATTCTGGGTATTTAGCACCCACGGCAATCAATGCCAAAGTTGGAATTTGTTTTAAATCATGAATGCTTACTGCATGTTGATAATCAAAACGCAATCCCAACTCAAAGAAACGCACACGATTTTGTTGACGATTCACGTTGTACTGCACACATGGAATCAAGCTTGATAACAGTGTTGAGCGCATCACTGCTAAATCGCTCGAAATGGGATTTGCTAATGCCAACGGGTTCACCGCAGGATTTAATTGTTTTTCCAATTTTGCATCGGCAAAACTAAAGCTAATTGCTTCTTGATAGCCCAAAGTCACTGCAGTTTGACGTAATTGAGCAACTTCAAACTGATCTTGGTATTTTGCCAATTGCACATCAATCACAGGCAAACTGATTTGAATGTTGTCATAACCATGAATACGGGCAATTTCTTCAATTAAGTCTTGGTAAATTGCCATATCAAAACGATGCGATGGGGGCACAACGCTCCACTGACCTTCAGCTTGAACAGTCACTTGACAACCTAAACGGGTTAAAGCATCGGCGATAAATTCCGCATCGACGTGATAGCCCAAGAGCTGATCGACTTGCGACTGATTTAACAGAATTGCTGCACGTGTTGGTAAGTGTGCTGCTTGTTCTGCCACTGTAATTGGACCAAATTCGCCACCCGCTAATTCTGCAATCAGTTGGGATGCACGGTTCATGGCCAATAATGGCAATTCAAAATCGACACCACGTTCATAACGCTGTGAGGCATCGGTATGTAGGCCATAACGACGTGCACGACCTGCAATATGCAATGGTGCAAAGAAAGCGGATTCAAGGAAAATTTCTGTGGTTTCATCACTTACCGCAGAAGATAAGCCACCCATGATGCCCGCCATCGCCAATACTTTTGCATCATCAGCAATCACCATCACATCTTCTTGCAACTCAACTTCTTGCTCGTTTAACAGCACCATTTTCTCTGCTGCAGTCGCTTGTCGAACTTGGATACCACCTTGAATTTTCGCACCATCAAAAGCGTGCATTGGCTGACCCAATTCAATCAAGACATAGTTAGTAATATCTACCAAAATACTATGTTGACGGATCCCTGAACGTGCCAACGCGCGCTCCATCCACTCAGGTGTAGCTGCTTTGGTATTGACATTTTTAATCACACGACCTAAATAACGTGGGCAGCCTTCAGTCAAACTTTGTACGGTTTTTTCATCGTGAATGGTTGATGCTACTGGCTGAATATCAGGTGAATTAACGGACAATTGGTTAATCACCCCAATTTCACGAGCCACACCACGAATACTGAAGCAGTCACCACGGTTAGGCGTAATGCTGATATCAATGACATGGTCATCTAGATCAAGGTATTCACGTACATTCACGCCTACAGGTGCATCTGCAGGCAGTTCTAATAAACCATCAAGTTTATCCTCAAGATCAATTTCTGACGCACCGCACAACATCCCTTGCGATTCCACACCACGCAATTTACCTTTTTTGATTTTAAAGTCGCCTGGCAATACCGCACCAATGGTTGCCACAGGTGCTTTCATACCTGCACGTACGTTTGGCGCACCGCACACAATCTGCAATGGCTCACCTGAACCAATGTTTACCGTAGTGACACGTAAACGATCAGCATCTGGATGCTGTTCAACCGTTAAGACTTCACCTACCACAACGCCTGTAAATGGCTTTGCTGCTGGTGACATATCATCGACTTCTAGCCCCAGCATCGTGAGTTGATTCGATAAGGTTTCACTATCAATAGCTGGGTTGACCCAAGTGCGTAACCAATTTTCGCTAATTTTCATACATTCATTTCCTGAATCTCCCCTAACCCCTCTTTAACAAAAAGGGGAATTCCCACACTTCTATTTATTTCGCGTAAGCCCCCTTTACAAGAGGGATTTAGAGGGATTTTAAAATCTAATAATAATCTCTTTTCTCCTCTCCTAATTGTAGGAAAGGTTGTTTAAAAAAGTTTTAAGCAAACTGGCGCAAGAAACGCACATCATTTTGGTAGAACATACGCAAGTCATTGATGCCATAACGCAACATCGCAAAACGCTCTACCCCTAAACCGAAGGCAAAACCTTTATATTTTTCTGGGTCGATGCCTGAAGCGCGTAACACGTTTGGATGCACCATGCCGCAGCCCAAAACTTCCAGCCAGCGACCACGTTCATCCATAATATCCACTTCAGCACTTGGCTCTGTGAATGGGAAATAAGATGGGCGGAAACGTACTTTTAAGTCTTTTTCAAAGAATTCATTCAATAGGTTAATCAACAAACCTTTGAGTTCTGCAAAACTGGTATTTTCTGCGACGTATAAGCCTTCAATTTGATGGAACATTGGTGAGTGTGTTTGGTCTGAGTCGCAGCGATACACACGACCTGGACAAACAATACGAATAGGCGGCTGCTGATTTTCCATGGTGCGAATCTGTACGCCAGACGTATGTGTACGCAATAAATGATTCACATCAAAATAGAAAGTATCGTGCATGGCACGCGCAGGGTGATGTCCTGGAATATTCAACGCTTCAAAGTTGTGATAGTCATCTTCAACTTCTGGCCCCGTAGCCACGGTAAAACCTGTTTTGGTAAAGAATTGGCAAATACGTTCCTGTACCTGCGTAACTGGGTGAATACTGCCAATGCTTTGACCACGACCTGGCAAAGTAATATCAACGGTTTCATTGGCCAGTTTTTGCGCCAAAGCCGCTTGTTGTAATTCAGATTGACGCGCAGTTAATGCCGCATTGATTACTTCACGCACAGTGTGAATTTGTGCACCAAACTCTTTACGCTGTTCAGGGTCCATTTTACCCAGTGCTTTGGATTGTTCCGCAAGCTGGCTTTTTTTCCCCGTAAATTGCACTCGCACCTGGTCGAGTGTAGCAAGGTCCTCTGCTGCTGCAATTGCAGCGAGCGCTTCATTGGTCAGGGCTTCCAGTGACATAGTAACTCTCAAAAGCAACAATTTAGAAATAATTAAAAAACCCCGTATTCTAACAGTTTTTAGTCGCCATGATGAAGCTTCGATGTAATGAAAATTAGATTAGCATCTTGAAATACAAAAAGTATAAGATAAAGCCAATCATCACGAGATCTCGATATTATGGCGCTCGATCAGATTTGGAAACAGCAACTTGCCCTTGTGACTTATGGCAATGAATATTTGGCTCAAGATTTAAGTTTAAATCATTGGCTCAAGCATCAAGTATTTAACCAGCATCAAATTCAATTTCGTGATTTATTGTCACAACATTTATTGGCACAACACTTTCAAATTTGGTTAGAGCATCTTAAACAACAAGGTGTGCGACGTTTAAGCCTACATCAGGCAAGTATTTTAAATGATGAGAAAAACCCCAATCCCAATGTAGAGTTATTACCTTTTGCACACTTTATTGTAAGCCACGAGCCACAGCACAAATCTGCCTGGATTTTCGGAAAAGAACTTGCAGAATGGTATACTGCAGAACAAGATTTTATAGCGCCCGTTTCGCAACAGAGCGAGCTACGTCAGGAAGTGATGTGGCGTTATCAACTAAGCCACAAACTCGCCAAACAGCTCGATGTAGATTTTGTAGCCCCCAACTGGGATGAGATTGATCGCTTTATTCGCTCTGAATTATTTTTAAATCCTTGTGCTGCCGAATTTATTGAACCAGAGCAAAGCACTAGACCTTATTTTGGCTCAGATCTGACTCAAAACTCAACTGAAAGCATGCACCCAACTTTAGCGTTAATTCCCGCAGACTACCCTGCTACGTATGCACATCAAATGCTGTATCAATTAGATGCACTGGATCAATTCATCCAGAGTAAAATCCAGCATCCTTATCATGCCGATGGCACAGAACTCGAACCGAGTGAGCAACTCAATTTACGTCATTTTTCTCAGAAACTTGAGGATTTACACGCCAAATTTATCACTAAGGTGGCAAACCATTATCAGACCGCGCAGCTCATTCCAGTACAAACGCCTAATCCTTTTGAATCAACGCCTAGTCAAGTACAAAACATCGCTTCACCACAAATACCAACACCTGCAGCTACGCATAAAGTAGGCACATCTGCCGTGATTAAACTGATTTTAATGACTGTGGTTATTTGTGCAGCTGCTTATTATTTTGGTTTATAAGCTTAGGGTCTGTTGACAATTCGTCTATGTTTGCGGCGATGCATATTTTTTAGCTGATATAAGGCATGGGACGGGAAATTTAGTCATTCTAAATGACTGGCACATAACGCAATAGCAGCAAAAAATATGCTCGCCCTGAAAGGCTGTGGCTAAAACTTTCTAAGATTGCGTTATGAAACTTGGCAATAGACCCACTATTCCCTGCGTTTGGTGCCTGATCTGCTCAGTTTTAGCCTACAGCGCAAGCCATTTATGAAATGGCAACAGCCCCCAAATTTCAGGCATAAAAAAAGACCGCAAATGCGGTCTTTTTTTTAAGTCATAAAAGACTTATGCAGCTAATGCATCTTTAGCTTTTGTAGCTAAAGCAGCAAATGCAACTGCGTCTTGCATAGCGATGTCAGCAAGTACGCGACGGTCGATAATCACTTGAGCTTTTTTCAAGCCAGCGATCATACGGCTGTACGACAAACCATTTTGACGAGCGCCCGCATTGATACGCGCAATCCATAAAGCACGGAATTGACGTTTCTTTTGACGACGGTCACGGTAAGCGTATTGACCTGCTTTGATTACCGCTTGGAACGCTACGCGATATACGCGTGAACGAGCGCCATAGTAACCTTTAGCACGAGCAAGAATTTTTTTATGACGGCGATGAGCCTGTACACCACGTTTTACACGAGCCATTTATAATCTCCTTAGATGTATGGGCACATAGCACGAACAGCAGCAACGTCACTCACGTGAACCATTACACAGCCGCGCAATTGACGGATACGTTTAGCAGATTTTTTGGTCAAAATGTGGCGTTTGAACGCTTGTTTACGCTTGAAACCGTTAGCAGTCGCTTTGAAACGTTTAGCTGCACCACGGCGAGTTTTTAACTTAGCCATAACAACCTCTTTAAACACCTGTTCGGCACGTCTGCACCATTGCAAAAACGACCTGCAGGTAAGGGAGCGAGTATTCTAAAGCATCTTTGCTTAAAACAAAAGCATATTGGCTAAATAAAAAATGATCATCACCTCACTCGTTTGCCGTAATTAAACTCAGGAAAAATACTGGAATTGCGAACACCCACATCAATTCAAAACAAAGCTAAAGCTCTGTCAAAAATTGTGCAGATCAACATCCTAGAAACTTGCAATAAGTTACGGATTACCCTTGCGATTATCCTCAATTCAATCAATACTTCGCCTCGGCCTATGTGAGATAAAAAGACCGTAACATGATGAAAACATCTTTATATATAACTCTATTGCTTGGACTCAGTGCGTCGCATCTTTATGCAAAACCACCGCAGCAGAAACCAACACCAAAAACCACACTCGAAGTACAAAAAAGTGCTGCCTTGCCTGCTCATCTCACCACACGCTTAGCATGGCGCAAGTTTCCACAGCCCAAATATAAAAATGAAGATTTAAATCAACAAAACCGTGCTGCAATTGTGCGCATTTATGCAGATGAAACGGGCAAAATTAGTCAAGCCACTATTCAAGAAAGTACAGGGCTGAAAAAATTAGATGATGCCTTATTACAAGCGGTTCGCACTGCTGAAATTCAACCGACCTATGTCGACGATACTGCCGTTCCGACCATCGGTTTTCAAAGCTTTAATTTAAGATTTCAGGATAACCAACACGAAAATTGCCAGTTTGATTTTCAATCTAAACAATGGTTAGCACAGCAACAACAGCAAAAAGTTCAATTTAAGTATCGTAGTCAACCACAATTAAACTTAAGTGCCGAAGATTTAAAAAACCACTCACGCAAGTTAAAGTTTCAATTCAAAGTGAATAAGCATGGCGAAGTGAAACGTGTGAAATTGACACAAGGTTCGGGACAATATCCGCTTGATCAACAAGTTTTAGCTGCAGTGAAAACTGCCCAAGTAGATGTACCGCGTCAATTTTGGCTGTATAAAAAGTCTAAATTAAAAGATGAAATTTATTTTGATTTAGACACGTGTGATGTTCAAGAACAGTCATAAGTGTAGATAGATATAGGGGGTTGTTTGCTTAAACCCACGTATAAACAAAATAAATAAACAGATAACGCCCGATTTTGGCAAGACTCACCATCAACACAAAACGGGCAAAATGTTCTTTCATTAAACCTGCAATCAACGCAATTGGATCACCAATAATCGGCACCCAACTGAGTAATAAAGACCAAAACCCATATTTGGCGTAGGTGTGCTGCGCTTTTTCTAATTGTGTAGCCGAAACAGGAAACCACTTCTTATCTTTATAATGTTCGATCTTGAGTCCCAAATACCAGTTCACACAAGAACCTAAAATATTGCCTAGACTGGCAATGCTAATCAGCCAAATGGGTGCATAACTGCCTTCATATAACAACCCCAACAACACGGCTTCGGACTGCAAAGGCAATAAAGTGGCCGCACCAAATGCAGATAAAAATAAACCAAATAGCGTCCAAAGCATAGACTATTTTAAAGCCCTAAAGCCCGTTTAGTTTTACGATATTCCCAGTTCGCCCAAACAATACTGAGTAAAATAAGTGCCGCACGTGCCCATGTATAACGCTGGGTAATAGGCTCAATCGCAGCACGTAAAACCTGCTGATCTGTGCTATTTAAAGCCGCAATCATATTCTGCACATGAAATGCTTCAACCACAAATAAGATCAAGCAAGACACAATGCCTAAAATAATGCTCCAATACACTTTGGCATTTTTTTCAACAATCTTGGTAAAGTTTAAAAAAAATTCTTGCATAACCCATCCAATAAAAAAACCACCTGAAAAAGTGAGGTATCAGGTGGCTGGCATCTTAGCATAAAAGTAGATTTAAACTTGAATCGCGAGTGCTTTCTGCACCGCAGGGCGCGCAGTCAGACGTGTAATATAGTCTTGTACATAAGGATAATCTTCCAACGAAATATTTTGCCAGTCATGACGTAACGCCCACGGCAAAATAGCCATATCAGCAATTGAATACTCACCTGCCACGTATTTTTGCCCCATCAACTGCTTATTTAACACACCATACAAACGCTTGGATTCATTGATATAGCGTTCAATCGCATAAGGAATTTTCTCTGGTGCATAACGGCTAAAATGATGATTCTGTCCTAACATTGGACCAAAACCACCCATTTGCCACATGAGCCACTGCTCTACTTCCACACGTTCTTGCTCATCGTTAGGGTAGAACATGCCTGATTTTCGCCCAAGATATTGCAAAATTGCACCCGACTCAAACACAGAGATTGGCTCACCACGTGGACCGTTCTGATCGACAATTGCAGGAATTTTATTATTGGGCGAAATTTTTAAAAAATCTGGCTGAAATTGATCATCTTCTGAAATATTGATGGGGAAAATTTGATATTCCAAGCCCATTTCTTCTAATGCAATTGTAATTTTATGACCGTTGGGCGTACCCCAATAATATAAATCAATCATTTGTGCCTATGCTCCGTGCACCTTTATTTTGGTGTTTCAACAACATAATAGATCTGACCAAAAACAACAAGTATTGCACCGAAAAATAAATTTTTATTATCTATTCAATTACTTGAAACTTAAAATAAAAAATTTTCGCGCTCTTCCTTGAATTTTTTTCACTCAAACACATATTTATTTTTGCATCAGGATGATATTTCATCTTTTGCCCTGTCGATGATGATCATGACAGATAAATTCTTGTTTTAAGACTTTGCTGACCTCAGGAGGTTCTAATAATGAGTAACATCAATCTTCATCCACTTTTCCGTCGCAGTATTGGTTTTGATCGATTGAATGATTTCATTGATTATGCCATGCAAAGCGATGCACCCAACTATCCGCCCTACAATATTGAAAAACATGGCGAAAACCATTACCGCATTGTAGTGGCAACTGCTGGTTTCGACCAAAACGAGCTGGATATTTCACTTGAAAACCGTTTACTGACCATTTCCGGCAAGCCTGAGGTTGTGCAAACCGAAGGTACTGAATATCTGCATAAAGGTATTGCCCGTCGCTCCTTTAAACTGTCATTGCGTTTAGACGAGCACATTGAAGTACAACAAGCCGATTATGAAAATGGTCTGTTGGTGATTGATCTGCAACGTATCATTCCAGAAGAGAAGTTGCCGCGACAAATCCCGATCGGCAAAAAGTTACTGCTAGAAAATCCGGAAAAGGTGACCGAAAAAACCGTGAATACGGAATAATGTGCTTATTCAAAGAAAGACTCCAACTGGAGTCTTTCTTTTTTATACATAACAGTATAGTAGATTCAAAAAATGCATAATAAAAACATAGATGAAAGCACAACCTTCAATAAAACAGTATCCGGTTGCTATCTTTAAACTTGCAGCCGTATTTTTTGTTCTCTTACCGCTCTTGGTAACTTCAGTTATTTTCTATATCGGGCGGAGCAATAATAGGACTTATGTAGAAATCTGGACGCTATTCATTGAGCTGGAACTGACCATGCACTTATACAATCTAGGCTGTATTGCTATCGCAGTGGTCTTATGGAATTTACGTTTAATCATTACACCACAGAAAATTTATTATAGTGTTTGGAACATTCCTATTACTTTCAGCATTCAAAAACATGAAATTTATGATTGCCGGATTAATCATCAGTTTGATGCACCACTTACTTGGATGTAAAGGCAAGTAAAAACTTTCGATTCAACGAGTGATCTGGATGCATTTGACAGAAAAATGGGAACCATAGAGTTTGTTTTTATTCATCAACAACTCATCAATTGGCTGAGACATAAATTCAGCCTGATATATTTACTCAGTTTTTCCAAACAGCATCGTCATGCCATTGTTCAAATGCTTCAAGACCACTGGAAGTTAAAATTCCATCGAGACTCATAAAACCAGCATCAAAAAGCCCTGCGATTGCAGGGCTTTTTAGACTCAATGAGTGCTTACTTTTTCTTTTTAGGACCAAGCAACATACCCATTTGACGACCTTCCATTTTTGGTGCTTGTTCAACTACACCATATTCAACTACGTCAGCTTCAACTTTTTGCAATTGAGCCAAACCTAACTGTTGGTGAGCCATTTCACGACCACGGAAGCGTAAAGTGATTTTTACCTTGTTTCCTTCTTCAAGGAATTTGATAATTGCACGTAATTTTACGTTGTAATCGCCAACATCAGTCGCAGGGCGCAGCTTGATTTCTTTCACCTGTACTTGATGCTGTTTTTTCTTCGCTTCTTTCTGCTTTTGCTTTAGATCAAACAAATGCTTGTTAAAGTCCATGATTTTACATACTGGTGGTTCGGCATTTGCCACAATTTCCACCAAATCAAGGTCGACGCTTTCTGCTGCGCGCAATGCATCAGCCAAGCTTACAATACCTTTTTGCTCACCATTTTCGTCTACAAGACGGACTTCTTTTGCACGAATTTCATCATTCAAAGCAGGACGGTTAGATTTTCCGCCCTGTTGATTACGGTCAGGCTGTTTAATCGCTGTTACTCCACAATATACCGGCCGCGTTCTGCGACGGCTGTTTTCACTAGGTCAATGAAAGCATCAATTGACATAGTACCCAAATTTGTTCCTGAGCGAGTACGAACGTTTACCGTTCCCTCTTCCACTTCACGGTCCCCAAGTACCAATAAGTATGGAATACGCTCTAATGTACGCTCACGAATCTTAAAGCCGATTTTCTCATTTCTCAAGTCAGAAATAGCACGAATACCGTTTTCTTTAAGTTTTGCGACGACCTGTTCACTTGCAGCTGCTTGTGAGTCAGTAATATTCATCACACAAGCTTGCACTGGCGCTAACCATGGTGGCATAAAGCCTGCATAGTGCTCAATAAGTATACCAATAAATCGTTCAAAGCTGCCAAGAATTGCACGGTGCAACATTACAGGCTGATCACGATCATTGTCTTCAGTGACATAAGATGCCTCTAAACGCTCAGGCAAGTTAAAGTCACACTGGATTGTACCACATTGCCACACACGACCTAAGCAGTCTTTCAGTGAGAATTCAATTTTCGGACCGTAGAACGCGCCTTCGCCTGGTTGCAACTCCCATTCCAGACCTGCAGCATCCAAAGCATCTGCCAAAGATTTTTCTGCCATATCCCAAAGTGCATCATCTCCCACACGTTTTTCAGGACGTGTAGACAGCTTCATTTGCACCTCTTCAAAACCGAAATCTTTATACACATCTAAAGTCAGTCTGATGAAGTCTGCAACTTCTGGCCCAATTTGTTCTTTGGTACAGAAAATATGGGCGTCATCTTGGGTAAAGCCACGTACGCGCATAATGCCGTGCAGTGAACCCGATGGCTCGTTACGGTGACATGAACCAAATTCTGCCAGACGAATTGGCAAATCACGATACGACTTTAGCCCTTGGTTAAAGACTTGTACGTGACATGGGCAGTTCATTGGTTTTACTGCATAGTTACGGTTTTCAGAATGGGTCGTGAACATATTGTCTGCGTAGTTGGCAGCATGTCCTGATTTTTCCCATAGCGTGAAATCGACCACTTGCGGGGTACGAATTTCTAGGTAACCGTTGTCTTGTTGTACTTTACGCATGTATTGCTCAAGTACTTGATAAATCGTCCAGCCATTTGGATGCCAGAACACCATACCTGGTGCTTCTTCCTGCATGTGGAACAAGTCTAATGCTTTACCAATTTTACGGTGGTCGCGCTTTTCAGCTTCTTCAATACGTTTGATGTAGGCTGCAAGCTGCTTTTTGTCTGCCCAAGCCGTACCATAAATACGTTGTAACTGTTCGTTTTTCGCATCTCCGCGCCAGTAAGCACCCGAGATTTTGGTCAATTTAAATGATTTTAAGAATTTAGTGTTCGGTACGTGTGGACCACGACACATATCCAAATAGTCTTGGTGATAGTACAAGCCCATTTGGGTTTCGTTTGGCATATCTGCAATCAAACGTAATTTATATTCTTCGCCACGTGCGGTAAATTCTGCAATCACTTCATCACGCGGGGTCATTTTTTTCACGACATCATAGTCTTGGTCGATGAGCTTTTTCATGCGCTCTTCGATAGCAGCCAAGTCATCTAAGGTAAATGGACGTGGCATCCAGATGTCGTAGTAGAAACCTTCTTCAATAACAGGACCAATCACCATTTTTGCTTCTGGGAAAAGCTGCTTTACAGCATGCCCTACCAAGTGCGCACATGAGTGACGGATAATTTCTACGCCTTCTTCATCTTTTGGCGTGATAATTTGTAAGGTTGCATCTTCGGTGATTAAATCACAAGCATCTACCAAACGGTCATTGACGCGTCCAGCAACTGTATTTTTGGCAAGACCTGGACCGATGCTTTGAGCAACTTCCATCACAGATACGGCTTGATCAAACTGTTTTTGATCGCCATTTGGCAAAGTGATAATAGGCATAGATAAAAATCCTTAAGGAGTGATGCCCCGTACCATGGAGCATATCACCGCGAGATTATGATTAAGGGAGACCCTCAAAAGATAAAAACGGTGTATAAATAAAAAAGCGCCTTAAATTTTACACGGCTTGCGTACAGGTTTAAACCATTGTGTCCTAAAAAAGCCAAAGAATCGGTATTTCAGCTGTTTTTATTCCCTAAGTGTTGCCCAAGGCGTGTATTGTTGATGCAGATAGGTATACACCTCGGCAAAGTGTGGTAACACCGTCTCACTCTACTGTTGGCGTAAAAACACCTAATCCTCTATTTGAATGCGATACTGTTTGGGTACTTGAACCAACTCTTGATTGCTGCTGCGTCCATATAAGGCGTGTGGATGACTATCCTCAAAATAAAATAATCTCCCCATCTAATAGCCACCATAAAACGTTGCGTATTCAGATTTTGGCTTGCATTTTGCAATATTTCCCAACACGCTAGCGATTTCATCACCAGTCGTAGCTACACCCGCGCAGGCAAATGCGCTGCAACATAATCCAAGTTATGCTGAAAACGTGCTATATCCACAATCAGTTGTGGTGTTCCTGTATCCTGATGCTGCAAACTTTGAGTAGTTTCTAAAAATAATCTCTGTGCATGTCACGCTCCCCTATTCCATGCGCTTACTTTGGCGATTGCTTGAGTTGTTTATTGAATATCGCGCTGCACGCAAACTTGGAGTCGTTGAAATCTGAATGAAAATGGATTAACCCATTTTTGCTGTAGATTAAGCTGTTCAAGGAGTTGAATAAAAGTAAGCGTCCATTGAATAGACCTTATGAATTCATTCTATAAGCCTTAATTTAGTCCCTACTTAAAACAAGCAGGGACTTAAATTTATGACTATAAATAACCAACAAACATAATATCTCGTCTTTGAACATGACTAAAATTAGCCAACAACTTGACTTTAGAGAATTACGTGAATTTAGCCATGTATTTTAGTATTGGACGAACTTCGCCTATTACGCTATAAAAGACAAATAATAGAATAAGTGATTATTTTTATTAGATAAAAAACTGCTAGTTATACCTAAACTAATTTTTAAACGTACTTACAAGTGATTCAAAATAAAAACAACAGATTTTCGACTAAAGCATAACTGCATAACGGCCATAAAGTCCCTATCGTTTTAGGCAGGATAAAATAACGACACATATGGAGAAAACAATGGTCAGCGCATACGATGAACTACCGCGTACCCCTGCGAACTTTGTCGCCTTGTCCCCGTTACGTTACTTAGAACGGGCAGCTTATATTTACCCTCACCAAAACGCAATTATTCACGGTTCCCGTCAAATTACCTGGCGCGAAACTTATTTGCGCTGCTGCCAATTTGCGCATCAACTTCAAAATTTAGGCATCAGCAAAAATGATACTGTTTCAGTGCTGCTCCCTAATGTTCCCGCCATGCTAGAAGCACACTTTGCCGTACCAATGGCAGGTGCAGTGCTGAATACCTTAAATACTCGTCTGGATGCTAAAACACTGGCATTTATGCTTAATCACGCAGAATCCAAAGTGCTTTTGGTGGACCCTGAATTTGCAGCTTTAGCACAAGAAGCGTTAGAGATGGTTAATCATGAAGTTTATGTGATTGATGTCAGCGATACAGAATATGAACATGCCGCCAACGCCCTTAGCATCGGACAGATTGAATATGAAACTTGGCTGGCTGCTGGTGACCCGAATTTTGAATGGCATTTACCTCAAGATGAATGGGATGCAATTAGCCTGAACTATACGTCTGGCACGACAGGCAACCCGAAGGGCGTGGTCTATCATCATCGTGGTGCTTACATTAATGCAGCCAGCAATATTATTGCCTGCGGGATGACACCCCGTGCGACCTACTTATGGACACTGCCCCTATTCCACTGTAATGGCTGGTGTTTTGCATGGACGATGGCAGCCAACGGTGGCACCAATATCTGCTTACGTAAAGTCGACCCTGAACTGATTTTTAAATTAATCGCAGAGCACAAAGTCGATTATTTCTGCGGTGCGCCAATTGTTTTGTCGATGCTTATTAACACCCCAGAACAGAAAAAGACCCAGTTTGATCACCGTGTCGAAGTGATGGTTGCGGGTGCTGCGCCGCCAGCAGCAATTATTGAGGGCATGCGCAATATTGGCATTAATGTGACTCACGTTTATGGCTTAACTGAAACCTATGGCCCATCTGCTTTGTGTGCTTCTCAAGCAGGATGGAGCGACCTATCCATTCAGGAACAGGCACAGTTACATTCGCGACAAGGCGTGCCTTATCCGCTGCAAGATGGCATGAAAGTTTTAGACCCTGAAACCATGCAACCTGTGCCGAAAGATGGCAAAACCATGGGCGAAATTATGTTCCGTGGTAATATCGTGATGAAAGGCTATTTGAAAAACCCAGAAGCTACCGCAGAAGCTTTTGCAGGTGGCTGGTTCCATACGGGCGATTTAGCTGTCTGCCAACCTGATGGCTACGCCAAAATTACTGACCGTTCTAAAGATGTAATTATTTCAGGTGGTGAAAATATTTCTTCACTCGAAGTCGAAGAAGTGTTGTATCAACATCCTGCAGTTTTGACCGCCGCAGTGGTGGCAAAACCAGATCCACGTTGGCAAGAAGTCCCGTGTGCCTTTATTGAACTAAAAGAAGGTAAACAGGTCAGCCCTGAAGAAATTATTGCTTATTGCAGTCAACATTTGGCGCGTTTTAAAGTGCCAAAGGAGGTGGTGATTACTGAAATTCCCAAAACGTCGACAGGTAAACTACAAAAATTTGTACTCCGCGAATGGGCCAAAGAGCGTTCAGTTGGTGAGTTTAGCTAAAGTTTGAAAAATCCATACACATAAAAGACCTAATGAAAAACGACTCGTCATGAGTCGTTTTTTGTGCAATCATCAGCTCACACTATCTATCTTCTTAGATAAGTAATGCTAATCTAGCTTTCTGACAATAAAGCAACTTGCTGCACATAGTTAAACAACTTAAGTTTAGATGCTTCAAGTTCTTCTGCAGAAATTTCCTGCTTCATATCACGATGGATACGCAATACATGCTGACGCAGCGTATGACGCTCAGCTGCTTTATAGGTTTTACTAAAATCATTAATCACAGGGTCGCCGTCTTTAATAATTCGCTCTACCCAACGCTGTAACTGTGCGGTTTTTTTCGCACCTTGCTGCGGCGTCAAATAAGACAAAATTACGCTTTCATCTTCATTACGCAACAATTTACCAATACGCTGACACTGACGACGACGTGCTTCATGTGAAGTAATACTTTGCAATTCCAGTAAAGCATCAATTAAACGCTCTTCTACTGGAAGTTTTTGAATTTGTTTGGTACTTAACTGCGCCAATTGTTCGCCCAGCGCGGCCATACGTTGTACGGCTTTTTTCTGTTCGGTTTTACTTGCACGCCCTTCTAAAGATTCAAAGTCATCTTCGGTAAAACGTTGCGGTCGACGTGCCACGATTAATCTGCCTCGTAAAATTTTGCTGCAAACAGTGCTTGAATATCAGATAAAGCTTTTTCTTCATCTGTACCATCAATCACCAAGCGTAAAGTAGTTCCCTTGCCTGCACCTAACATGAGCAAGGACATAATATTTTTGGCATCAACCAATTTGTCGCCTTTACCAATTTGGATTGACGAACGGAATTTAGTGGTCACTTCAATCAGTTTCCCAGATGCCCGTGCATGTAAACCTAGTTTATTAATTACGTCAACAGTTGTGTCAATCATGACCAGTGCTTCATTTCTCGGTGTAAGACTTGAATAGACCATTTTGCCTCAAGTGCTTTTTTTAGTCTATCAACGATATAAACTGAACGGTGTTGCCCACCCGTACAGCCAATTGAAATGGTAATGTAGTGTCGATGCCCTTCGGCAAAGGCTGGCAACCATTTTTCTAAAAACTGCTGAATGTCGTGAAACATTTCATGCGTTTGTGAACTTTGTTGCAAAAATTCCTGCACAGGGGCATCTAAGCCTGAATATTGCCTAAGCTCCAGATCCCAATGTGGATTGGGCAAATGGCGCACATCAAACACATAATCGGCATCTAAGGGAATTCCGTGCTTATAGCCAAAGGATTGTAAAATTACAATAAGATTGTCGGTTTGTCCAAGCTTAGACAATAATACGTGTTTTAGATCATGCACACTTTTGTCAGTGGTATCAATATGTACCGTAGAGCGAAACTGAATGGGCATCAACAAGTTTTTTTCTTCTTGAATACATTCATTTAAGCTTTTAAAACGATTAGAGAGTGGATGCGGACGGCGTGATGCGCTAAAACGTGCAATCAATTCCTGATCTTGCGTGGTCAGAAAAATAATATCGACTGAACCATGCTTTTGCAGTTGTTCAAATACCAAATCAAACTCTTGCAAGTCGGCACGGGTACTGCGTACATCTACCCCCAATGCCAACTGTTCTAAGTTATTTTCCTGATCCAGTTTATCCACAATTTCAGGAAGCAATGCCAAAGGTAAATTGTCAATACAGTAATAACCCAAATCTTCCAACACTTGTAATGCCGAAGATTTTCCTGAACCCGATTGACCTGTTACGATCAAAATACGTTTCATGGCATGCAACCCTTCTATTGCCAGCTATGCAGAATGTTTGACCTGCAAATTATCAATTAAACGTGTATTGCCCAATTTTGCCGCAACGAACAACACTAGATCTTCACTAAATGCTTCAATTTTCTGCAGTTCTGTTGTACGTGCCTCTACATAGTCCACAACAAAGCCTGCCGCTGTCAATGTTGCTTTAATATTCGCTAACACTTGCGACAAAGTTTCACCTTGTTGTAATGCTTGTGCAGCAGCTTTTAAACTTTGATAGATTGTCGGTGCAATTTGACGCTGTTCTGCACTCAAATAACCATTGCGTGAACTAAGTGCCAAACCATCTGCCGCACGTACAATTGGCACACCAATCACCTCTAGCGGAATATTCAAGTCGCGTACAAACTGGCGAATGACTGCCAATTGTTGATAGTCTTTTTCACCAAAGAAAGCATAGTTTGGCTGTACCATATTGAATAATTTGGTCACGACCACCGCAACACCATCAAAGTGTCCAGGACGCTGCAAACCACATAAGTCTGCCGTAATCTCGCTCACTGAAATATTGGTCAAACGTGGTTTGTTGCCATACATTTGCTCAACTGAAGGTGCAAAAATAATGTCGCAACCAACCTCTGCCAACAATTGACTGTCTTGGTCTAAAGTTCGTGGATAACTATCAAAATCTTCATTAGGCCCAAATTGAATTGGATTGACAAAAATACTGACCACCACCACATCACATATTTTTTTCGCTTCGCGCACTAAGGTTAAATGCCCTTCGTGCAAATTGCCCATGGTCGGAACAAAACCAATGGTTTTTCGTGCAGCGCGTGCAGGCTGTAATGAAGCCGCTAAGCCTTGAATTGTGGTTTCAGTTTTCATATTACAACTCGACTTGGAAAGTTTGTTCACGTGCTGGGAAAGAACCATCTTGAACTGCAGCATGATAGGCTTTAAACGCATCTAAAATCGCATTTTCACCCGCTTGTTCTTTCATGAAGTTACGCACGAATTTTGCGACACGACCAAAAGTCAGCCCCAGCATGTCTTGCACCACCAATACCTGACCATCAGTGTCTGCGCCCGCGCCAATTCCAATTACTGGAATTTCAGGGAACAAGGCAGAAATTTCTTGACCTAGCTGAGCTGGCACACATTCTAATAATAGAATCGCCGCACCAGCTTCTACAACAGCTTTACAGTCAGCAATTAGTTTGTCTGCAGCTTCCCGGGTACGTGCCTGTAATTTATAACCCCCAAATACATGCACCGATTGTGGCGTTAAACCTAAGTGCACACAGACAGGAATACCATTACGAGTCAGTGTTGCAACGGTTTCACTGAGCCATGCACCACCTTCCATTTTGACCATTTGCGCACCCGCCTGCATCACTTCTTTGGAGCTTTGCAATGCATCATTTAAGGTGGCATAACTCATAAATGGTAAGTCAGTCAAAATAAAAGCGTGTTGATTACCACGACGCACCGCCGCAGTGTGATAAGCCATATCCGCCACGCTGACAGGCAAGGTTGAGTCACGTCCCTGAATAGACATACCCAAAGAATCACCAATTAAAATCGTATCAATTTCAGCAATTTCCATTGCTTTCGCCATGCTTGCATCATAGCAAGTTAAGCAGGAGAATTTTCGACCTTCCGCTTTAAATTTTCTGAGGTCACTTAAACTAATCATGAAAATATTCCTCTATGGAAAAAGCATCACGCATGCTTAATTTAAAACTTTATAGCCCTGCCCAATTGCCTGCATCCACAACAGTTAAGCTCGGATGTTCAAGCAATGGCGAGTGTTTTAATAATTGTCCTTTGACGCTTAAGTTAGCATCTAAATCTAACAGCGGGATGACGACAAAATCACGTTCTAATACCCCTACATGCGGTACAGTCAGACGTTCATTTTGAATATTGGCATCAGCATAAATTAACAAGTCTAAATCTAGCGTACGCTCACCCCAATGACGTAAACGTACCCGACCTGACTCTTGTTCAAAACGCTGTAATTCATCTAACAATGCCAACACTTCAAGTTCGGTATCTAAACGTACCACAGCATTCAAATAATTCGGCTGATCTTGTGGTCCCATGGGTGGGCTTTGATACAGTTTAGATGTCTGCACTTGCCCCAATGTTGCCAGTTTTTGCACCGCTTCAGTCAAAATTTGACGCGAATCGCCCAAATTACTGCCTAAACCAATATAGGTGATGTTGCTCATTGTATTGGTCCAAAAATCACTTGGCTTAAATCACGTTGCACACGTTTACGTTTTAAAATTGGATGATCTGCACCAATACCTGAACTGCTTGCTGTCGCAGTCAATTGTGCTCGATTTTCTTCATACTGTTTGGCTTTACGGGCCCGACGACTACGAGGCTCAGGCTCATTCACCAAGGGTTCAATCTGCATATCACGAGCATGTGTTGCTGGTGTCACATCAACAGGCTCTTGCGCTGTTTTACGGCGGCTTTTGGCTCGTAGTCGATTGTATTGAGCAATCGCACGTTCTTTTTCATCGGTGCTCATGAGTTGGTAGGCATCCCACCACTGTCCCATCCCTAAAGTCGAGCTATCACCTGATTTTTCACGCAGTAATAAAAAGTCAAATCCTGCACGGAAACGTGCATGCCCAGACAATGCTTCAATTTGCTGGGGTTTCGGCTGCAATAAACGGGTTTGCATTTCCCAGACTTCACGAATAAAAGTTTCAGCAAAGCGCGGAATAATGGTACGTGTCGCCTGACGTTTTAGTACATCTAAACCAGCTTGTGCTCGCGCTTCGGAGGCCACCACACCTTTAGACAGATAAAAGTCACAACGCTCTAAAAATGGTTGCCACAACAGCACCGCATAGAAAAATGCAGGGTTGATGGTTTTACCTATCGCAATCCGTTGATCGGTATTTTTTGCTGCACGTTCAATAAATGAGTTGATGTCTGGTTTGATATCAGCAAATAACTGACGCCAAATACCAAACTCAATCAACATCGGCAGGACTTTGTTTAGATGTCCCATCGTAAAGAGTTTTTGCGACTCATCATATAAACGGTGTGGCGAAACATCACGCAATAACTGCGTCATTTCAGGCGTAAAAATTTTAAGAATTTTTGGATCAATATTGAAATTTAATTTAGCAGCAAAACGCAAAGTACGCAGCATACGCACTGGGTCTTCTTCAAAACGTATGGTTGGATCGCCCAATAAGCGCAAGTTTCTGTGCTTAATATCATCTACCGCATTGCAAAAATCGAGCACGATGCCTTTACGTGGCTGGTAATACAACGCATTGATTGAAAAGTCACGACGGGCAGAATCTTGCTCGATTGTGCCCCAGTTATTATCGCGCAGAATCATCCCCGCCGCAGACGTCACAGCTTTTTTCGGTGGCGCACGGAAAGTGGCCACTTCAATTAGTTCACGCCCTGCATAGACATGCGCCAGCTCAAAACGTCGTCCTATAATTCGGCAACGTCGTCCGAAAACTTCTTTCACTTGTGAGGGTGTAGCATTCGTTACGGCATCAAAATCCTTCGGATTTAGCCCTAACATTAAGTCACGAACTCCACCACCGACGATATAGGCTTCATAGCCTGCTTTGGTTAAAGCATCTAGAACATCTAAAATGGAAGAAGGTAATTGAGCGGTAGATAAACCACATTTTGACGCGCGCAAAGTTTGCAAAAGACGCTGTCTCCTACGTCTGAACGTAAAACAGATAAGATGTTGCTAATCATATCCCTAACACAATCAAAGGGCAATTTGATTCACACGCTAATTTTGCAATGTGCAGTGCTAAAATTCTGCTTGCAGCTACAATGCCAACTTATGCTTATTCTTGGCAAATAAGGCAGGTCCAATCCCTTTGACTTGCTGAAGTTCTTCAATACTTTGAAATTTTCCATTTTGTTTTCGGTATTCCACAATCGCTTGTGCTTTTTTCATACCCACCCCAGACAATTGCTGCAATTGTTCTAGTGAAGCACTATTTAAACGCACCTGATTTGAATGCGCACTTTGCTGAGTAGGACGCGCTAAATAATGTTCGGTGGTTGATGATGTGGCTTGAGTCGCGCTTAAACGCTGATCTTGCGCGGTTTGCTGCGCTTTCCATTTTAAATAATTTTGATCATAGCTGTGACCATTCACCTGAGCAGGCCTGGACTGCACATTTTGTGCTGCACTCCATGCGCTGATAATGCATAACAGCAATGCAAGCCAGCACTGCCATCCGAAAGAAAAAAAGCGAAAAGATGCTTTTAACTGCTGCGATATATTCATGTTGCCGCAAAACCTGTCATTTTAATTGTTGTTTTGCCTGCTCCCAAAGTTGATCCATTTCTTCTAAAGTCATATCTTCTATTGTTTTTTGTTGTAATTTGGCCTGATCTTCAATGAAAGCAAAGCGTGTTCTAAATTTATGAATCGTACCCAATAATGCCATCTCACTGGACACGCCAAGTTTACGCCCAACATTGATTAAAGAAAACAAACAATCACCAAATTCATCCCGTATTTCGTCGGATTGTTGCTGCTGAATCGCCTGTTGTAATTCTTGCAATTCTTCTTCTAACTTACCAAAAGCATCTTGCACAGTATGAAAATCAAAGGCCAATTGTGCCGCATGCTGTTGAATTTGCTGTGCTTGCACCAAGGCGGGTGCGTGTTTCACTTCATCTAAACGGGACTTTGCTTTACCCTGTTTTTCTTGTTGTTTGATGGTTTTCCATAAGGCAGCCACATCTTCTGCGCTGAGCTTCGCAAACTGCTCAGCCTGAAACACATGCGGATGCCGACGGATCAATTTATCGCAAATGGCTTGCACCACATCCTGAAAATTAAATGCACCTTGCTCGCTATACATTTGTGCCTGAAACACCACTTGCAACAACAAATCACCTAGCTCATCACGTACATCATCCACCTTGCCTGAGCGTACCGCCGCTTCAACTTCATACGCTTCTTCAATCGCATATTGAGTCAAACTTTCTGGGGTTTGTTTTTGATCCCACGGGCATTGTTGACGTAACTGTTGCATGATTGAAAGCAATTGCTGCATGGGTTGTTCCTTATTTCAATTTATTGAACGAATGTAGCTATTTTTTGTTATGCTCAGACAGCAAAGACGATATGCACAACAAAAATAACATCAGGGAGGAAGTTCAAATGCACAGTATCTTGATTAGTGGCGCTGCACAAGGCATTGGTGCGGCGATCGCACAATTGTTTTATCAGCAAGGTTACCGTGTCGGTATTTATGATATTCATCTCGCACAAGCGCGGCAATTGGCAGACCAATTGGGTGAGCGTGCACATGCAGGTTTACTTGATGTGGCGGACTATGCGAGTTGGCAAGCTGCATTATCTGATTTTTGCCAATGGGCAGGTGAGCTGAATATTTTGGTGAATAATGCAGGAATTCTCTACTCAGGTGCATTTGAGAACACCCCTATTGAAGCGCATCATCGAACTATGGCGGTGAATGTAAATGGTGTGTTGAACGGCTGTCATTCAGCTTTGCCTTATTTAAAACAAGCAAGTTTTGCACGGGTAATTAACTTATCTTCAGCATCTGCGATTTATGGACAAGCCGATTTAATTTCTTATTCTGCTTCAAAATTTGCAGTGCGTGGCATTACGGAAGGTTTAGATATAGAGTGGCAAAAATACGGTATTAGGGTCTTAGATGTCATGCCGCTATTTGTACATACTGCAATGGTTAAAGATATGGATGCAGCCACCATTCAAAACATGGGTGTGCATTTATCAACAGAAGATGTTGCTCAGGTGGTATATCAGCAAGCGACGGTTAAAGATTCAATTCTTACCAATACGCATCGTGCAGTTGGTTTAAAAGCCAAAACCCTGATGCAACTTTCGAGTATTAGTCCGCAATGGTTAAATCGTCTATCCAATAGCTTATTGGCGAAGCGTCATTAGTCCGATACCCATCATATTTAAATTAAGTGACTCAAAAAAATCCCGAATTCACATTCGGGATTTTTTTATCAAACTCGTCAAAGTTTAAGCCTTAGCCTCGCTTAAACTTCTTCTCGGCTTTCTTAAACTTCTGCACATAACGACGACGACGTGCCGCTGTGCGCTCATCTACTTGTGACTTACGTCCTTCAAATGGGTTTTCAGAGGTTTTAAATTCAATTTTTACAGGTGTGCCTTCTAGCTTATAGACTTTACGGAACACATTTTCTAAATAGCGGCGGTAATCTGCAGGGGTTTTATCGACCTTATTCCCATGAATCACGATGGTTGGCGGGTTCTGTCCACCCATGTGTGCATAACGCATTTTGATGGCACGACCTTGAACCTTAGGCGGATGGTGTGCATCTGTTGCATCATTCAAAATCTGGGTCAGTTTCGCAGGTGACACTTTTAAGTGCGATGATTCATAGGCACGGTGAATAGAAGGATATAAATCGCCCACACCTGTACCATGCAAGGCAGAAATTAGGTGAATTTTTGCCCATGGAATAAAGTCAAAACGACGCTCAACATCTAATTTACATTGTTTGCGATCATATTCGGACATATTGTCCCATTTGTTAATCGCAATCACCATGGCACGCCCTGCTTCAAGCGCGTAACCAATTAAGTGCAAATCTTGCTCGACAATGCCATCACGTGCATCCACCACAATCACCACCACGTGTGCATCTTTCATGGCTTGCAAGGTTTTCACAATCGAGAACTTCTCGATCATTTCATCGACCTTACCTTTACGACGCACACCTGCAGTATCAATCAAGGTGTATTTACGTTCATTGCGCTCAAACGGAATATAGACAGAGTCACGGGTCGTTCCTGGCTGATCGTATGCCACCACACGTTCTTCGCCCAATAAACGGTTAACTAGTGTCGATTTACCCACGTTTGGACGTCCAATAATGGCTAAACGCAAACCTGTATCTTGATCATGTGCATCTGGATTTTCATCTTCAGGAACATCTGCCAAAACGTCTTCCAGCATTTGCTGAACGCCTCGACCATGACTAGCAGCCACTTGCAATGGCTCCCCCATTCCCAATTTAAAGAATTCAACCAAAGCGGCTTCGGCATGTACGCCATCTACTTTGTTCGCCACCAAGAAAACTTTTTTGCCCAAAGTACGCAATTCACGGGCAATTTGCTCATCCGATGCTAACAAGCCTGCACGTGCATCGACTACAAAAATGATGATATCGGCTTCGTGGATGGCTGTTTTAGATTGTTCAGCCATATATGAGTCGATGCCACCTTCACTTTCGCCAATACCGCCGGTATCGACCACAATGAAAGATTTATTTTGATAGCTTGCATCACCATATTTGCGGTCACGTGTCAGACCCGCAAAGTCGGCAACAAGTGCATCACGGCTCTTGGTAATCTGGTTAAACAGCGTTGATTTTCCGACGTTCGGACGACCAATGAGCGCAATTACGGGTTTCATAGATTAACCTTTATTCAAGATCAGTCAGTTTCAATGGTCTGTACATCCGAAACTGTGGAAGAAAGAACAGAGTATGGATGTTGGATTCAGCGTTGCGACCACGCAAACGACAAAGAGAACATCGACCACCCTATTAAATAAAAACACGGGGCATTGATGATTCAATTACCCCGCGTAAAAATACGGACAACTATTTTAGCATAAAAGTCAGAACAAAATTAGCGGTTCTGCCAAACGCTTAATGCGCCCTTTTGCGTTGCGACATAGAGTTGATTGTCTATTACACGCAAAGAACGGACTTCGCCATTGGTTTTTGAACGTCCAACCAGTTGCCCTGAGCTTGGATCAATGAGATGTAAGACACCATCTAAATCACCGACCACCAAATATTTTCCAAACAATACAGGATTAGATAAACGACGGTTCAGTAAAATGTCATTTTCCCAAAGTGCTTGCCCAGATGTGATTTCATAAGCTGCAATTTTGCCATCTGCAGTGCTGACAAATACACCATTCCCCGCGACTTCTGGGCGTTTGGTACTACTTGCATCTTCACTCCAAATCACTTGTTGTGAAGCCAAATCCAATACAGTGACCTGACCTTGGTAGCTTGTCGTCACCAAGAATTGACCTGCAACCACAGGGTCACCATCAATGTCATTTAAGCGTTGAATGTCTGAACGTCCTTCACTTATAGCAACACGGCGCTGCATACGTGGTACACCTGTCACAATATCCAGTGCATAGACATAGGCATTTGCAGAAGCAATCAGTACAGTACGTGAATCGAGCGCCACAGGTGCAGCCATACCACGCAAACTAAATTGCACGTTTGGCAAGTTGTAAGTCCACACCAACTGACCTGTTTCGGCATTGTGTGCATATACCGTGCCGTCATTACTTACAGTCACCACACGACCCGCCTGAATTAACGATGGCGCAAGAATTGCACCTGTTAACTGTGCAACCCACTTTTGCTCACCTGTTTGCTGATCTAAAGCAAACAATTGTCCTTTACTGTTTCCTGCAACCACAATGCCATCAGCAGCATTGACACCTGCAGTTAAGCCTTGCTTAGACACTTGTTTTTGCCAAAGACGTTGCTTGCCTTGATAGGCTGCCATCTCACCTTTAGGATCAACAGTATAAATTACCCCGTTTTCGGCATCTAATTGCAGGCGTAGTGGATCGGCTGATGTAGTCGATGCAACGCTTTGTGAAAATACAGGAACTAGACTTTGTGCTTGCTCAAGTTTTGGCAGTGGATTTGGCTTAACTTCTGCAACTTTAATTTTATTGGTAGAACACCCCACTAAAGCGAGGGTTAAAACGGTCAGTGCAAACGGTATTTTATACTTTCTATTCATTAGCTCTCATCCACTTGTGTTTCTAATACTGGGCGTTCAATTTCAGGATCATCCACCAAAACACCAACACTTTCGAGTTTTATTTGTAAAATTTGACGTTCTTGTTTACGTTCCACCAAAGTATCCCATGCACTTTGATAGGCTTTTTTGGCATTTTCACGGTCATTTTTCGCGACATAAACATCGCCACGCGCTTCATCTGCAGTCGCTTTAAATGCAGGATCAGTCACCGCGGCCAAAGTTTGAATAGCTTCATCGTATTTCTTTTGCGCCAACTGTGCATAAGCCAAACGCAACTTAACCAATTGCACTAAGCCTTGGTCTTTTACTTTAGAGTTTTCAACTTTCTTTAAGGCTTTTTCTGCGGCAGCAAAATCTTGCTGATCGTAAGCGAGTTTAGCCATTAAGAATTGGGTTTGAATGGCTTGCGCAGAATCCGGGGCTTCTTTCACAATTTTATCGGCAGTTGCAGACAATTGACTAAAGGCATCTGGATTGCCTTCTGCTGTACGTGCATCATCCATCAATTGTTGCACTTTCGCAGTATTCATTTGCTGCTCTGCCAAGGTTTTTTTCTGCCAATATTGCCATCCGAAAAAGGCAATCAACGCAATTAAAATCCCGCTAATCATGGCTGAACCATATTTTTTCGCAAACGATTTTAAACTATCAAGTTGTTCGTCATCACTCAATGCGCTCATTGGATTACCCTTTTCCTTATGTTATTTGGCTTATTGTGAAGAAAATTTTTCAATGATGAAAGGCACAATTTCGGTCACTGCAACAGTCGTTTGCTCAGCAGTTGCCAAAGTTTTGACTGCCAATTGCTGTGCTTCTGCTTCGCGCTCACCAAAAATCAAGGCATAGATTGCACCTGATTGATCGGCTTTTTTCATTTGGCTTTTCATTGAGCCTTGTGAACCAACTTTTAAGCGAATCGGACTGTCTGCTTGCTCCAATTGGTCACGAATTTGCTCAGCTAAAACCAACGCTTTGCCTTGAGTTGTTGGGTCTGCCAACAAGAACACTTCACAATCACGTACAGGCGTATTATCTTCAACTTGTTCAAGCAACAACAATAAACGCTCAATGCCCATGGCGAAGCCCACGGCAGGTACTGACTGATCTGCCTTACCTTTCAATTGCCCAACCAAACCATCGTAGCGTCCACCTGCACAAACTGTGCCTTGCGAACCTAAATGCGTGGTTGTCCATTCAAATACTGTTTTGTTGTAATAATCTAGACCACGTACCAATTTTTGATTAATTACAAAATCAATGCCTGCATCTGTTAAATATTGCTGTAACTGGGCAAAGTGATTTAGGGTATCTTCACCCATAAAATCATGTAATTTCGGTGCATTTTCTAAGATGCTTTGTGTTTTAGCATCTTTAGAGTCCAAAATACGCAGTGGATTAGTACTTAAACGACGCTGAGAATCTTCATCTAAATCGGCCTTGTGAGCTTCTAAAAACTCAACCAAAGCAGCACGATACGCAGCACGCTCATCCGACTCACCCAAAGTATTCAACTCTAAGCGAACTTTATCGGCAACGCCCATGCGCTTCCATAACCGTGCGGTCATTAAAATCAGTTCGGCATCCATGTCTGGCGTTGCAACCCCAAAGGTTTCTACACCAAACTGATGAAATTGGCGGTAACGGCCTTTTTGCGGCTTTTCATAGCGGAACATCGGGCCGATATACCACACACGCGGGGTCGCGCCACGTAGTAAATTGTGCTCTAACATGGCACGTACACAGCCCGCAGTACCTTCAGGACGCAAAGTCAAAGACTCTGGCGGATTGCCTTTGTCCAAAAAGGTGTACATTTCTTTTTCAACAATATCGGTCGCATCACCAATTGAACGCTTAAACAAATTGGTTTGCTCGACCATTGGCAAACGAATTTGTTGATAACCATAAGCATCCATTAGTGATGCTAAATGTTGCTCTAGACGTCTCCACGCAGGAGTTTGCGTAGGTAGAATGTCATTAAAACCTTTGATTGCAACAATTGAACTCATGTCTTACTCAGAAAAATTTGTACGAATAATCTCTTTAGATTTAGCTTCTTCAAGCTCTGTCACACGTTGACGAACCATGCTTTCGATTTCATCAACAAGTTGGTTGGTATCAATTAAATGGCTTTTTTCACCATTTCGATATACCAACGAACGTGGACTTGCCCCCACGACACCAATGTCCGCCTCTTTGGCTTCGCCTGGGCCATTCACTTTACATCCAATAACCGATACATCCATAGGCGTGCGGATATCTTCCAAACGCTCTTCCAAGGCCTGCATGACAGAAATTACGTTAAATTCCTGACGTGAACAGCTTGGGCAAGCAATGAAGTTAATGCCGTTTGAACGTAAGCTTAAAGATTTAAGAATATCAAAACCAATTTTTACTTCATCTTCAGGTTCTGCCGCCAATGAAATACGCATGGTATCACCAATGCCTTCCATGAGCAGACCACCCAAAGCAATTGCTGACTTAACCGTACCTGTACGGTAAATCCCTGCTTCGGTTACACCCAAATGTAATGGATTATCAATTTGTTGTGACAACAGGCGGTAAGCATCCATGGTTAAAAACACATTCGATGCTTTAACTGAAATTTTAAATTCCTGAAAATCTAAGCGATCTAAAATATCAATATGACGCATGGCAGATTCTAGCAATGCTGCGCCTGTTGGCTCACCATATTTTTTCTGAATATCTTTTTCTAACGATCCCGCATTCACACCAATTCGCATAGAAATGTCATGATGCTTGGCAGCAGCCACCACTTCACGAATCTTGGCTTCCGACCCAATATTGCCTGGGTTAATCCGTAAACAGTCCGCACCCGCATCGGCAACCGCCAACGCAATTTTATAGTCAAAGTGAATGTCTGCCACCAACGGCACAGAGACTTGCTTACGAATTTCACCAAATGCAGCGGCAGATTCCATTGTGGGTACAGAAACACGCATGATGTCTACCCCCGCATCTACACAACGCTGAATTTGTGCCACAGTTGCAGCAACATCGCAGGTTTCTGTATTGGTCATACTTTGGATGCTGATGGGCGCATCACCACCCACATAAACAGAACCCACACGAATTTTACGGGTCGGTCGGCGTTGAATTGGATTTACAATCATGATATCGCTTTACCTTACTGTATTATCGAGATAAACGGAATTCTGCTTTTCCGTTCACCGTGTATGGCGATAATGAAATCGACTCATTGTTCAAACTTAATGACACAGCAGTCGCATCATCTAAGCGAATTTGAAACGGGGCTTCGCCTTGTAAATTTAAAGTAGAAGCTTGACGTCCTGTTGCCAAAACCTTGCCAGTAGCGTCAACAATATGCACTGAAGTTGGACGAGCAAATTGCAAATTCAGCTGATCGCCTGAAGCAAGTACAGGCGTGCTGCCTGTTGCATTGTCTGAAATAACTTGCACATCGGATTGCAGTACTGCGATTTCAGGTTCTGCCCCCTCTTGACCAGATGACATCCAGTTTTGAATTAGCGAGACCAATGCCCACAACAACAGCAATACCGCCACAATTATGGCGATACGAGTAAGCCACTTTTTATTCCGTTCACGGTTAGAGCCAGGCAGTTTTCCCATAATTTTAATGGGCGAATTGTTCAAGGCGTGATTTGGCAACAACCCTGTATCGTTGGCATAAATTTCATCAAAACGCTGAATAATCGCAGAAGCATCGACCTGCAAATATTTGGCATAGGTACGATAATAACCTTTAATAAAGGTCGCTTCTGGCAAGGCGGTATATTCATCCTGCTCAAGTGCAGTCAGTGTTTTCAATGGAATTTTCAAATCTTTTGAAACATCAGCCAGATCGCATTTTTGATTCACACGAATTTGACGAAGGTACTCACCTGGACGTTGAACATTTCCTAATGCATGGGGTACCTGATTGCTCCCCTGTGATGGTTGCGGTGAATTAGGATTTACTTCCATACGGCCTCAGTACTGTACTGTAATTGCAAATAACGTTGGTATTCTTGGCTATTGGGAAATAATGCACGCAGCTGGTTCACTAAAACCTGAGTTCCCAATTGATCGCCATTGGCACGTGCTAAACGAATCCCAATCCATAAGGCACGCGCACCCTGATTTTTTTGCCCGACCGCACGTACAAACTGTTCATACAATTGTCGAGCGGGTGCAAATTGTTGTCTTAAATATAAAATTTCAGACAACTCTAACATTGAAACATAAGAATCGCGGTTGGCTTGCAAGGCTTGTTTGAATGATTTTTCGGCATTCGCGACATCACCCAACTTTAAATAAATACGCCCTACGTTTTCTAATGCTCTAAAACGCTGATCATAACCCAGTGTTGCACCAGCAATACTGAGCTGTTCAATCGCCTCATTATAACGTTCTACTTGATATAAATACGTACCATAGTTGTTACGCGCTTGTGCATTTTGAGGGTCAGCAGCAATGGCACGCTTGAAATAGGCATCGGCTTTTTCTAGATTCAGCTTGCTACCTTCTTGCTGCAACAACACTCCCATCATCATATTGGCAGATGAATCGCGTGAATCGCTTTCCAAAGCTTGATCCAACGCACGCTTAGCAGAATCTAAGTCGCCATTTTTTAAATATTCTGCGGCAAGTTGAGTGCGTACTTGTACTGCTTTTTCTGGGTCTTTTTGTCCGAGCGTTGGCGCTGTGGTTTGACAAGCTGCAGCAAAAATTGCCGAAATACAAACGGTTGTAATTTGTGCGAATTTAAATACAGGCTTATTCAATGGACATCCCCTTTGCGTCTTAATTCGATGCAAGTCGCTTATCTATACAAGTCATTATCCTTGCGAGCGTATAATTTCATTTTGCGCTGCAACTTTCTTTTTCCACTGCTCTGCACGACGGGTACGATCGGCGACTTGTCCGACCAATTGCCCACAGGCAGCATCAATATCATCACCACGTGTCTGACGAATCGTACACACAAAACCTGCATCAGACAAAGTTTTTTGGAAAGAAATAATTCGATTTCGGCTAGAACGCCCATACGGTGCGTGCGGAAATGGATTAAATGGGATCAAATTAATTTTGCTTGGCAGGTTCTTGAGTAACTGAATCATTTGCTGTGCATGTTCAGGATGGTCATTCACACCATCTAACATGACATATTCAATGGTCACGTGTTTACGGGCACTTTCATTGCCATCTTTGCCAATATAACGCTGACAAGCCGCAATCAATTGTTCCAACGGATATTTTTTGTTGATTGGAACCAGCTCATCACGTAATTGGTTATTGGTGGCATGTAAAGAAATTGCTAGGGCAACATCAATGTCTTGTGCCAATTGATCAATTTTAGGCACTACGCCCGAGGTAGATAAGGTCACACGGCGCTTAGACATACCATAGGCAAAGTCATCTAACATGATTCGCATAGAATTCAAAACAGCATCGTAATTCAGCAATGGTTCACCCATGCCCATCATCACCACGTTGGTCACAGAACGCTCACGCTCTACCACTGGCACATCTTCCATGTAGGAATAGTTTGCCATCCACAACTGACCAATAATTTCGGCTTGAGTCAAGTCACGCTGGAAGCCTTGTTTACCTGTAGAGCAAAATGAACAGTCCAGCGCACAACCCACTTGCG
Organism: Acinetobacter sp. PW68; assembly: GCF_020982655.1. Lineage (NCBI taxonomy): Bacteria > Pseudomonadati > Pseudomonadota > Gammaproteobacteria > Moraxellales > Moraxellaceae > Acinetobacter > Acinetobacter sp. PW68. The sequence continues at coordinate 2,228,120 of NZ_JAHZSX010000001.1, forward strand.
ATGATATACACAATGTTTTGCGTGAGCCAGTTTTGTCTTCTGCAGGAATCAGAACAGTTTCGACGAGTGAGCCTTCACCTTCGCCCACACGGAACACCCACTTACGCGTACCGTCTTTAGAATAGTTTTTATGCACCACTTCAGGCGCTTTAATTTCACAAATCTTTTCCAGTTTTTCACGTAACTTGCCAGAAATATTGGTCATTTCGGCAAAATCTGTGACAAAAAACTGGTGAATCCATTTCATCACCTGCCCTGCACGGAATTTCTTTTCGCCTAAGTCTTCAAAGAATTTTTCCATTTGTGGACGTGACATGCCAAGGAGATTCACTTTCTCTGCAGTATTGGACTGTGCAGGAGCGGATGCAGATGCTTGCTGAACATCTGTCGCAGATGCAGCGAGGACTTCTGTACTCATGTGTGTATTACCTAAACCATGTCTAAAGATGAAAGGAGATGCTCAAGAGGTGAGCAAGGGTTTATTCAGAAAATAAAAATTCGGAGAATAAAAAACCAGATAAGCATAATAACACTTATCTGGTTTGAATACTGCGTATTAACGAGTACGTGGGCAAACTTCAGTTTGAGCAAAGAAGTAGTTTACTTCACGCTCTGCAGATGCAACTGAGTCTGAACCGTGAGCAGCGTTTTCGTCGATGCTTACAGCGAAATCTGCACGGATTGTACCAGGAGCAGCTTCTTTAGGGTTTGTCGCACCTAAAATTTCACGGTGAGCAAGAACTGCGTTTTCACCTTCAAGAACTGAAACAACAACTGGACCAGAAGTCATGAACGCAACTAGGTCACCAAAGAAACCACGTTCTTTGTGCTCAGCGTAGAAGCCTTCAGCTTCAGCTTGAGAAAGGTGTTTCATTTTAGTCGCAACGATTTTAAGACCAGCTTTTTCGAAACGAGCAAAGATGTCACCGATGTGGTTTTTAGCAACTGCATCTGGTTTTACGATAGATAAAGTACGTTCAATAGCCATGATTGGCTCCTTAAGTCAATGTTGACGCGAAAATTTTGCCGCATTATACCGAATAATGGGCTGTTTTCTGCTTTTGATGTGTAAAAAAATTGCTTTTTTCGATATGAAGCAAATTATGCAGATCGACATCGGATAAATCCGTCTGGCTTCACAGCACTATTTTTAACGTGCTTCGTCAATCCACGCCATTTGAATGGCTTCTAACAAACCTTCTGTCGATTTTTCTGGGTTATCTTCAAACTCAGGCAAAGCACAAACCCAAGCGTGTAAATCGGTAAAACGGATCCATTGCGGATCGACATCGGGATGCGCCTCATACAACTCAATGGCAATGTCGATGCTGTCTGTCCAACGTAAACCCATGTGTACTTCCTATTCTAGTCAAGACAGCGATTACTTTAACAAATTTCGCATGGGCTGCCTGCCATTCTGCACTGAATTTTCGATTTGGTTTTATCCAGACTTATAAAACAATATTTACATAAGGTGCAGCCAAAATAATCGCACTCGCCACTGAACCGCCAATCATCGCCCCGACTGCCACATCACTCGGATAGTGCAAGCCTAAAATCATACGGGAAATAGCCACCAAAATCGTAAAGGGCAACATCAACATCAACAATACTGGCTGAATATAACCCAACACTGTGGTGGTCATTACTGCATGTAATGTGTGACCCGATGGAAAGCTAAAATGATCTAGCGGACGCTCACCTAAACGGATCACTTGGTGTACCTGATAGGGACGTGGACGAACTGTTTTTTGTTTTAAATATTTATAAATACCTGTACCGACAGAACCGCCTAACAACAGATAAATAATTTGTAAACTATAGCCAATGCCCTGCATCACCCAAGCACTTGCGAGCATGACATACCAGAAAATACCGTCGCCCAAACGGCTAATGACTTTAAAAAATTGTGCCACCCGCTGAGAGTGGGAAAAATGGTTAAGATACAAACAGCCTTTTAAGTCGAGATCCAGCATTCTTATTTTTGCATTTTTAAACTTCATCAGTTCTCTCCTCTTTGGCGTATAGCTAAGATGGCATGTGTAGCTCCTTCGCCACCTGATATAACGCCTGCTCAAATTGTTGGACTGGATACTGCCAGCCAATATTTAAAGTCGCTTTGCGGGCATGTTCGCCCATGTGTCTAAGGGTTGTAAGATCGGGAAGTCGGTGGATATGACCGACCAAATCTTCTGGCTGACCGAGTGGACTCAACCAACCTGTTTCATTCGGTTTTAGGTTTAAACGTGCGCAAGCATAGTCATAAGCAATGACAGGCAAGCCACTGGCCATAGCTTCTAACACGACATTGCCAAAGGTTTCAACCTGACTGGCAAAAGCAAACACATCGGCACTGGCATAGGCTTGTGCAAGTGCTGTGCCACTTAAACTACCTGTAAAAATGATATCTCCCTGAGTGTTCAGGGCTTCTAAACGCTCACGGTCTGGCCCATCTCCAACAATCACCAATTTCACAGGCTGTTCGGTATTTTTTGGCATACGCTGATAGGCATTAATAATAAGATTGACTTCTTTTTCAGGTGATAAACGCCCGACATACAACATCACCCGCGTATTTTCACTCGCACCCCAGCGTGCTCTGAGCGCTGTTGAACGAAACTCAGGAGAGAAGTGCTCGACATCGACACCACGCCCAACCACCACCAAAGGCCCTTGCACACCAAACTGACGCAATGATTTTTCAGTATGGCTACTTGGCACACACGTCAGCGAGGTATTGTTATGAAACCATTTTAGATAGTGCTGAATTGGCTTGAGTAAAAATGCCAAATCGAAAAAACGGCTAAAATCTTGAAATGCGGAGTGAAAACCACTTGATACTGGAATATTTTTTGATTTTGCAATATGTAAACTGGCAAGCCCTAAAGGGCCTTCAGTGACGATATGCACCACATCAGGTTGAAACTCATCTAAAGCCTGCGAAAGTTTAGACCACTGCGGCCAGCCAAATTGTAAATTATGATATTTAGGAATGGCTTGTGCTTTTACCAGACATTCTTGATACGGTTGGAATTGAGTGCAGGCTTGTTTTTGTTCAGGGCGAATCAATAAAATTTTGTGTCCAAGTTCCTGCAATCCTTTGCAAAGCTGCAACAGTGAACGTGCCACACCATTAATTTCAGGTGGCCAAGTTTCTGTTACAAGGGCAATTTTTAAACGTGGGCGGACAAGGTCTGAGAGTTCAGAGGTAGGCTGGCTGCTTTTTTGTTTTTGATCTTGTTTGAAATGAAATTTAAATGCATCGCTGTAACGCTCTAATTTACTGCTCTGCTTTGCCAATACATTGCTCATCGCCTTTCTGCTCAATTCTTATTTTATACTTGCTAGCATAGAGCAGCTGCATTGCAGTAATATGATGCTTTGGTGACACGTTTGTCATTTTTTTCAATTTTAAAAAGCTAGCAACCCCCATAATTTGCTGTCATTTAGCCTAATAACAGATGAAAAAAGCAGATATTCAATACCAACCTGCTCAATACATCATCTTGAGTCTGTTATAAATCAAAACATCTAAAACAGTAAGTTAACATATAACTCATCGGTATAGCGTCCTGCTGGCGTTGTCAAACTCGGCTGTTCATCTAACTGTACCGCTACACTGTATTTATGCCCTGATGCAGAAGTCTGCCCTTCAATTGGTGTGTTCCACAGATTATTTTTTGCACCCATAATGCTCATACTGGTACGTAAACGGTGTGTACCATTGCTTACAAAACTGCTGCCGTGCTTGTCCCGTAAATTACGACTACTAAACTGAATGCTATAACCCCGATCACAGTGCACATTAAAACTGGTTGCCGTCTGACTACGGTATTGTGAGCTCATTTGCAATAAAGACTCACTCACCGAACCAATAGTGCAGGCCTGTGTAGGAACACAGACCCAACAACCACACAACAACAAACTTATTTTTTTTAAGATCCCTAATCTTTTCATGTTCTCATCCTCAATCATGCTGCTGATATAATTACTGACAAATCAAATCTAATTGTCTGGTTTGTGGAACAGTGCCAGCTTTAACTTGAGGTAATTCAAGCTGGCTATGGCAAACTTTTCCACCTTTGGTTTTAACCTTAAGCATATAACTGCCTGCTTTCACACCATATAAATGTACTTTTCCATCGCTGCCAACAGGTACAAACTCAGTTGCATCATCACTTAAATACACTTCACTGCCCTGCACAAAGGTCTGCTGATCGGGCGTAAGTAAACGCAATATAATCAAACCTGTACGCTGAACAGGGAAATTCACTTTATAGCCACGTTGATTCATGCCAATCACTTTTTGGCTTGAATATTCAAAGCTGTCATACATATCTAACTGGTCTTGATCAAAAGACACGTCGTAATTGACGTAAGGGACAATGTCATGCACAAACGCATAGCCGTGTTGATTGGTTTTACCAACAGGCCTTAACGCACGCAGTACTTCCACATTTGGAATATCACCAACATTCACCAAAGCAAAAGCATTGTCTACATATTTGGTCATGGCCCATTTACGGTCTAACCACACTAATGCACCCTGATAATTGGCTTGACTGTAGCTAAAGCTCTCACTTTCATCGTGGCTTAAATATAAATTGCCCATCGGCATTTTCAGGGCGGTATAAGCATTTACACCAATATCTCCTTCAGCTTGCTGATGGCGCACAGCAAGCGTGTAATCCACACCATTTTGAGTTAGGCTGCTTTGCGCATAACGTAACTGGGTTTGTTCTGCAAAATTATGTGAAAGCTGCGCACTGCGGCGTTGGTCAAATTGATAGTTCAGGGTTAAATAGGCTCCGTCGCTATCCTGCATTTTCAAGTCTTTATAATAAGAAAACGACATTGAGGTTTGACGTCCCAACATACGAGAAAAACCGACTGTAAGCATTTGGCTATCTGTAAAACTATTATTTGCATTGGGATGATAACGGCGCTCTAGATAGTTCACATTTAAGGTATTGATTAAAGGAATATTGAAAATACTGACATAAGCTAAATTGTCGTATTCCACTGTTTGCGTCGTATTGCTATATCCCAAACCGCGGTATTCAGGACTGTAGTATTTATGACTTGCACCAAGCGCAATCCTACTTCCACTTCGGCTTAGCGAAGCGCCAAAGGTATAGCCATCGCCCCAATCACTGTGACTAGAAGCTGCATGCGTATCTAACAAGGCATATTTGTTGATAGCTTGTGTCCATAACAAACCAACATTTTGCACATCCTTGCTATAATTTAAATTAGTGCCTAAGGTCGTGCTGTCGGTAATCCCGCGTCTGAAATATAAGTTGCCAAAAAACTCACGATAATCATCCGATACGTAGTCATAGTCATAACGCAGCTTGCCTGCAGAAAAGTTATATTCATTTAACCCAGGTTTGAGTAATTGCGTGGTGACATAGACAGGAAAGGATTGTACGGTACGGTTACCCAATACATCTTCCACCACGACCTGTGCCTCACCCGACTGCTGAATATTGGCACCTGTATTTAAGCTATAGTGTCCAGGCGTAACCTGTTGTTGATATAAATTGATGCCATTAATGTATAAATCGACTGTGGATGGCAGTACAGCACTGCCTCTTAAGGTGGGTACATTCCAATAAATAAAATCTGGATAACTACTAAAATTCGAACCAAAAGATACACCGCCAAATCTAAATGTATCTAGTAATGGATTATAAATGCTGGTGTTATCACCCAAGGTTAAACGCTGATAACGTGATGGAAACTCTATTTCAAAACTGGTATTCAAACGCAGTAGCTTATCTTGATCTTGTTCTACCTCTTTGCGATACATCATGGCATTTTTAAAAATCCAGTAATCTTTAAAAACACCAAGCTCCGCCAAGCCATTTATTTCATTGTAATTATCATAACGTGCATACAGCACATCATAATTTAAAAAGCCACCCAAGTCCGCTTTTGAGGGAATCGCATGCGTTTGGGTAAATTGTGTATCAATAAAATAGCTGGCAGGTACGGTCAATTTAATCGCTTGCAACGCAAAGTCTTGCTCAGACTGAATTTCATTGGTGGTTACAGAACAAAACTGAGTTTGTGCGCTGTGTTTTTGCAAACGGTCTTGCTGTAAACCGAGTTGTTGCAAGACCTCACATTCCATATAGCGTTGCCCATCCTGCTGCAACACCAGACTTTCAATGACACGATCTACGCCATTCAGCCAAACACTATTCAATGCCATTTCAGTATTGGCAGCATTGGCAGGTAATGGTATCCCCCACAGGACACATTGCAGCGCAAAAAACAGTCGAGTTCTGTGCATGATTTAGCCCTTCATTTTCAACTCAATGGCTTGCTCACTTTTATCTGTTTCAAGTTTGAGTATGTAATTTTTCAAATCACTGAGTTTGATTTGCCCCATATCAAAGCTGTGCTTTTGTTGATTCAACAAATATTTCATTTCACGTGTGGTTGCGACAGGTTGTTTTTGTTGATTTAAAATACTGATTGAAGAAATTTGCACATGCGATGCAGCATGATTTTCTATCTCTAAAAATAAATGATCATTTTGATAACGCGGAGTTGCTGTTACCTGAATGGCTTCTTGCTTACCCACAAATAAAGGAACAGAAATTGTGAATAAAAATTGTAAGGCGTCTTCGTCCACTACAGGAGCAATTTCTTTAAAAACAATGCGCCAAGTTTTTTCTTGCGCCATTTCTTCCTTCAAAAGTGGTCGGCTAAAACCTACACGAATAATTTGTTGTGTATTAGGTTGTAAAACAAAGTTTTTTGGATTAATTAAAAGGTCTTGATCTGGCTCTAGTACATCTTCACCCTGAGCATTTTGCGACCATTTATAGGCAAACATTTCAAAGCTTTTCGGTTCGGTAAGATCAGTGGCTTCCATCACAACCGTTGCACTGCGTTGTCGTGCTTTATCGCCCAAATACATTTGTGTAGGTGAAATCACCAAATTTGCATAAACTGCATCTACACATAAGCAACTTGCAATCAGCATATATTTCAATAATCGTTTCATGCTTCCCCCAGCAATGTCTTATTTTGTATTTATTTAGACTAAAAAGTTGACTCCACCCTGTCGGTAAAGCCAACTGATTCAGATTGAGTTCAAGCGAATTAGAAAGACACTCGAATGTTGTATTTATCTGTGTAAGTACCCGCTGGTTTAGAAATACCTACGCCATCACTTTTAACCAAGACATTGTAAGAATTCCAGCCATTGCTACCTGGCGCAATGTTGGTTTGCTGATCATTTAGCTGAATCACAGACGATGAACCTGCAAGCTTGGTTTCAACGGTTAAACCCACTGCATGGCTACCTGATTTGGCTGCAGATTTGGTTGTTTTGCCCCCACCAACACGGTTGTCGGTATCGACCAATAAGTTGTAGTTTGCATTCGCCCCAACCATAAATTGACCTGAAGCTTCTGCACCATCTTTTAATGAGATACTTGGTGTTTTCACCTTCAGTTCACAGCGCTTAGGCACAATCACTTGAATTGGAATACTTCCTGTACATGGCCCTTCGTTACATACTGGGGTTGGGTTAGGGTCTTTAGGGGGATTATTACCACCACCCGCCATTGTTACCGTTGAAAAAGCTCCGAAAACCATCAAAGCAGCAGCAGTTTTAATAAATTTAGACATGTCACTTCTCCATAACTCTTATAAAAAACCATTTTTTAATCATTCACTCGCTTGAGATATCGTTAGAATTATTGAAACTCAATCCTTAGCAAGTTTCTTCATTTTAGGTATTTCTCACAAAAATCCATCTATACGCGCTATTTCACGCAATATTGAATAAACTTTGAATTTCAGCAAATTAGGAGATTAAAGTATTGTTTTAAATGACATCACAAAAAACTAGGGAGCAGTTCACTCCCCAAAATTTGTGATCCAAATTTTAGGGATACTAAAAAAAATATATTTATTTACATTTAAAACAACACATTGTTTTTATTTAACTTTAACAACATTTTTATTTTAACTTTTGTTACATTTTAAGTCGGTTTATTTTTAAAAGAATGGTCAAAAATAAAATTTTAGCTCATTTTTTAATCCACTTTTCACGTATTGAGTTCACTATCTCCTATCACATTTGACAGATTAAACGATTTTTAACATCAAATCTCACCAATTACAGGGATTGCACTTCGCTATAAAAACCCATGCTTTAAACGGCTGAATTCATTCAAAAGATCAAATTTTTACATCACCAACTCAACGAAGAAACAGTTAATCATTCATCTATGTCTGTAACGTGAGAAATAAACCTCGCAAGAAGTTTAGCCGTTCAATAACGCAATAGCAGACAAAATAAAACCCCATTCAAGCCACTGCCTGAATGGGGTCATCACACCTGAGTCAGTAATATAGACTCAGGTACACACGCGTGACTTATTTAACGTAAGTCAACCAATGTGCATATTTGTCATTCTTGCCTTGAACTGCGTCAAAGAAAGTTTTTTGAATTTCAGTGGTAATTGGGCCACGTGAACCACAGCCAATCACACGGTCATCGTATTCACGAATTGGGGTAACTTCTGCCGCTGTACCTGTAAAGAAGGCTTCGTCAGCAATATAGAATTCATCACGCGTAATACGGCGTTCAACTACATCATAACCTAAGTCTTTAGCAATAGTGATCACTGTTTGACGAGTAATACCATCTAAAGCACCGCCTGCGATGTCTGGTGTATGTAAAACGCCATCTTTAATTAAGAATACATTTTCGCCAGAACCTTGGCATACATAACCTTGTGGGTCCATCAACATCGCTTCATCATAGCCTGCTTGCGCGACTTCTTGGTGTGCAAGAATAGACAAGGTGTAGTTACCAGAAGCTTTAGCTTTACACATAGTCACGTTTGGATGATGGTGCGTAAAAGATGAAGTTTTAACGCGAATACCTTTAGCCATCGCTTCTTCACCCAAGTATGCACCCCAACCCCAAGCCGCAACCGCAGCATGAATGGTGTTATTGGTTGCAGCAATACCCAGTTTTTCAGAACCAATCCAGATTAACGGGCGTAAATAGCACGATGAAAGTTTGTTTTCACGTACCACATCAATTTGCGCCTGTTCTAGAGCTGCTTGATCGAATGGGACTTTCATTTGATAGATTTTTGCAGAGTTTAACAAACGCTTAGTATGGTCCTGAAGACGGAAAATCGCAGTTCCGTTTGGCGTTTCATAAGCGCGGACACCCTCAAACACACCCATACTGTAGTGTAAGGTATGCGTTAAGACGTGAATTTTTGCATCACGCCAGTCAACCAATTGTCCATCTTGCCAAATAAAACCATCACGATCAGCCAAATTCATGGCACACACTCCAAATGTTTATACAATAGTCACTTTAATCCAATGCAGACGTTGCAGTCGGATCAATTAATCTTTGCCATAACTTGCAAACGACCTCACGGGTATCGTACCAGTCCGCAGCATTGACTTGCATGGATTGATTTGCAAGAGCTAAGCGGTGGCTTTCGGCTCGTTCACGGAGATAAGCTTGAATCAATGCTGTCGCATCGTCGCTGGATAAGCAACCTGTTTTTGCGGCATCTTCAAGGATTCTTACGTTGTCGGAATAATGGGCGAGATCAGGATTCGACCCACTCCAGGCTAATACCGCATACTGTGCCATAAATTCGATATCAACGATACCACCTGCATCCTGTTTTAAATGAAAAATTCCATCTTTTTTTTGCTCTTTAGATGAACCCAAATGATCTTTCATTTTTTGACGCATTTTCAGCACTTCGCTGCGGACATATGCTTCGTCACGCGGCTGGGTTAAAATCTTACAACGCAACACTTCAAACTTGTCACGTAACTGTTGCTCTCCTGCAATACTGCGCGCACGTACCAAAGCCTGATGCTCCCATAACCACGCGCTTTTGAGTTGATATTGCTCAAAGGCCCGTAAACTGGTCACCAATAAACCCGCATCTCCCGAAGGACGTAAACGGGTATCGACATCATAAACACGACCATCTAAAGTTTGTGTGGTCATTAAAGATACAAATTTACGTGCCACCCGCATGGCGAATTCAAAGCCACTAATCGGTTTGATCCCATCGGTATCGGCCTGTTCATCCATGTTGTGAATAAAAACCACGTCCAAATCGGAGCCATAACCCATTTCAATGCCACCCACTTTGCCATAACCAATAATGGCAAAAGCGTTGTGCTCCAAACCACAACGCTGCCCTTCACTATCTAGCGGATAACCATGTTTTTTGACAATCATTTGATAGGCCAATTGCAGGGCTGCATTTACGGTCACTTCAGCAATATCGGTTAAAGCATCTGACACTTTCATCAAGTGGCTTTCTGCCAGCACATCGCTGGCTGCAACTGTCAATACGTTGGACTTTTTGAATAAACGTAGCACCCGCATGAGGTCTTCAACTTCATCGAGTTCAATGCGCAGCAATTGTTGGCGCAAAGAATCTTCCAAATCGCTGCGTTTTGGCAATTCAAAATCCATAGATAAAAATTCATCTAGCAACACAGGATATTGCGTCAATTCTTCACAAATCCACGGGCTGACTGTGGCCATTTTCACCAAGCGTTGTAACGCCCCTTTGCTTTCAATCAGCATGACCAAATACACGGTACGACGTAGTACAGATTCGACCAATGGCATTAAACGCATAAGCGCCATCTGTGGGTTTTCCGACTGCAACACCGCTTCAATCAAGTGTGGCCAAAAAGTTTTTAAACGCTGTAAAGCTTTGGCGGTAAGTTTTTTAATGCCATGCCCATACCAGAACTCATGCACTAAATTTTTCGCTTGGTCGTCTAGTACAGCATCGAGCTGTTTTTCTAGCTGACTATAATTTTCCAACAAAGAATCGGGTTCATTCTCTTTAATTAAATGTTCAAACTGATAAATGACTTTGACACGCTTTTCATTGAGGGTCTGCATAAAGCTATCCCAATCGGCAAAGCCCAAAGTATCGCTAATGCGTGCACGTAACTCAGGTTCGGTTGGTAAAGCTTGGCTTTGCTGATCATTCAAGGCTTGAATGGCATGTTCTACTCGACGCAGAAATAAATAAGCATCTTCTAAATCAAGTACGGCTTGCGGTTCTAGCAATTCAGCTTCGCCCAAATGACGCAAACTGACCAAACATTGGCGGTCTTGTAATTCTAGTTTTGAACCACCGTAAATGAGCTGAAAAACCTGCACAATAAATTCAACTTCACGAATACCACCTGCACCTAATTTAATATTGTCTTCGATATTACGGCGCTGTACTTCGCGCTCAATCATAGCTTTCATTTCGCGCATAGCTTCGAAAGCGGTGTAATCGACATACTTGCGGAATACGAAAGGTCGGGTCATTTGCAGCAATTCATGACCTTCTTGCCCGCCTGTGATAATACGTGCCTTAATCCAAGCATAGCGTTCCCATTCACGTCCATGCTGACTTAAATATTTTTCCAATGCCACGTGGCTAATTGCCAATGCCGAACCATCGCCCCACGGACGTAATCGCATATCGACACGGAAAACAAAACCATCGGCGGTGATATGATCTAATAGATAGATCAGTTTTTGTCCCCATAAGATGCAGAATTGCTGCACTTCAATGCACTTGCGTCCATTGGTTTCACCTTGTTCATCAAAGGCAAAAATCAAGTCGATATCACTGGATAAATTCAATTCCTGCGCACCATGCTTGCCCATGGCGACCACAATTAAGTCTTGGACTTTTCCGTTATATCCTATCGGTTCGCCATGTTTGGCAACCAATGGAATCCGTGCGAAATCTTTGGCAACTTGCACGCAAATATCAGCAAAATCTGAAAGTTCCTGCGTCAACGTCACCACATCGGTGAGCTGGTTGGCATCTTGCCAAATCCAGCGAAACATTAAACGGGCGCGTAAAATCCGCAGAGTTTTCATCCACAAGGTTTCATCTTGAATGTCTTGTAAAGTGGAAATCACCAGTTGATGAATATAGTCTGCACTCAGCGGTTTTAGAAATTGGTCAATTGCATAATCCTGCTGTAACAGGCTTTCGTGATTTGCCAAGACTTGTTCTGCATATTGACTGGCATGTAACGTTTTTTGCAATTGTTCCGCATTCATTTTAAGACCTAAAACCCAGTTTTATTTTGAAATATTGTCAATAAACCTATTTATAGCAGCAGATGCGCCAAAGAAGAAAATAAAATTACAGCAATCTGCAAAATAGCTCTTGCTCAAATACACCGAAAAAAAACCGAAGCCTAAACTTCGGTTTTATCTGCTTCATGCAATATTTATTCAGCATCTAGCATTAATTCTGCGCTCATACCAACCGTGTTAAAACCTGCATCGACATACAGAATTTCACCGGTAATACCATTCGCCCATGGTGAGCAGAGGAATAGTGCAGCATTACCGACATCTTCAATTGTCACGTTGCGTTTTAAAGGTGCAACTTTTTCATTCAGGTCTAACATTTTACGGAACGATTTAATACCTGAAGCTGCCAGCGTACGAATTGGGCCTGCAGAAATGGCATTTACACGAATACCGTCAGCACCCAAACTTGAAGCCAAGTAACGTACCCCTGCTTCTAAAGATGCTTTTGCCATACCCATGACATTGTAGTTTGGCATCACGCGCTCAGAGCCTTGATACGTCAAAGTCAATAAACAACCTTGGCGCGCTTGTAACAATGGTTTTGCAGCACGTGCCATCGCAATAAAGCTATAAGCACTAATATCATGCGCAACTTTGAAACCATCACGGTCTGTTACATCGGTAAAGTCACCGTCTAAAGTATGCGCAGGCGCAAAACCAATCGAGTGAATTAAACCATCCAAACCATCCCAATGCTTTGCCAAATCAGCAAAAGCTTGCTCAATTTCTGCATCTACGCCTACATCGCAAGGCAGTACAATGCTTGAGCCAAATTGTGCAGCGAAGTCATCAACACGTTTTTTGAGTTTTTCATTCGGATAAGTAAATGCTAATTCTGCACCTTCACGATGCAATGCTTCTGCAATACCAAATGCCATAGATAATTTACTTGCAATACCAGCAATTAAAAAACGCTTACCCGCCAAAAGACCTTGTGCCATGTGAAACTCACCTTGATATATTTCGCAATATCATGCCAATTCTGAACGCATAGTGAAATTGCATAATGCACCTTTTTTTGCCGTTTATGTAAAAACTCAATGGCGATTCAAGCGAGTGATAGATAAAATTATAGGATTGATCTGCAAGCGGTGACTACAATCGTGATTAAAAATCTGCCCTACCACTTGGCATAATGCTGTTCAAGCAAGCCGTATTCGTTTAACAAAATAATTTCGGTATCGTCTTGTTGAATAGTACCGCTATTTTGGCTTGCCATTGACTAAATTGACTGCCGACCAGACGTAAATTCAGATTTTCATAACGGCGCCAACCTGTGCTGACAGTTAAATTCAAACGATGATCCAGTGAACGAATACTCCACGAACAGTCATCTTCAGGTTGGAACAACACATCTGTTAATGGATACAGCACGCCATTAATCCACAAACAGTTTTCGTTGCCAAAACTTTCATTCACACCAGAAGCCAAATTCAAGCCTACACGTCGGTTTTCGGTATCCCAGAAGTTACACGACAACCAAAACCATGCTGTTTCAGGACGTAAAAAACCGCAGGTGTCATCTAAAGAGGCAAAGGTACGCTCATGGAATTGAATGGTTTGTCCAGTTTTATTGATAAAATAGCCTTCACAGCCGAGCGTGGTCAGTTTTTGAGTGTAAGTCCAGCCATTAATACCTGTTGGGCTACACATACTTAGCGGGTCTGTACCTGCACAAAATATCCGCGCACTGAGTTTAATTTCACCGTATTTGGTCACGCGGATATAACGCACACCATTGGCATGTTGAATTTCAATTTGAAATGGCGATTTTTCAAAAAAACTTTGATTAAATAACGGTTGCTCATCTAAAACCGTATTACGCGATAAAAAATTAATCGCATTCCATTCCTGCACTTCGCCCGTCATGTGATTATAAATATAGACAAAACCGTGCCCTGCCCAAGCAATATCGGCAATCGCAAGCCCAATGGTATAGTGTTCGTGTTGAATACTACAAAATTTAAACTTTTTATATTTTAAGCGTTTACGCCAACCTGATAGTACCTCACCATACGGTGATTTATATTGGTAAGCCTGATAATCAATTTTTTTGGGAAGTTCACTAAAACGTCCATAATGCGGTTGTCCATTCGCCTGAATTAAATCCATTGAAGACATTCCCTATTGTCTAAAAACAATTCATCTTTGGTCGTATTATGCCTACAAATGCATGTACAAAAAACCCGCAACTTATGATTTTGTTCAAAAACTATAAAAACATAGATTGTTTTACTATTTTAAGGTTTGAGCGTTCACTAAATACACAAAATATAATTTTATCTATTCCTGCCTCAATATTCTAAATGCTTTTAAGCATCAGCATTCAAAGTCAGATAGGTATTTTCCCAACGATTGCCTGAAAATGACCCTTCAACCAATTGCACATAGCGACCATGCACCTGATCTATCGCAATATAATCATCCACTTCTAATACCCGGTCGGTATGTTGTTTTTGCCAGTGCTGAGCAAAATAGGCTTTACCACGCTGTTTTGCCACCATTGGATTTTGTGCTACCACCAACACATAACGATGCAACTCACCAAATTCACGTGGGTCATATCCACCTAAATTAATCAAATACAGTCGGTTTTCTGCCTGATTCGGCTGCGCATCGGTAAATTTCAAATAGTAGGATTTGCCTTCAAACTCAACACCGTTAATTTGCGCCCATGCATCAATATGCAAACCTTTCAGTTCTGCAAACCAAGCCTGCTTGAGTTGAGGATAGGTCTCTTCTAAAGAGTCTCCTACCGCGAGTACCACATCATGCACTTCAGTATTGGCTCGCGCATGACGCCCACCTAACATGACGATAAATAAACTGGGCATATCCAACTCCTACGCAAATATCCTAAGCTTGATCGCTTTAAGGGTTGATGATTTTTAAGCTTGATCATTTAAAGTAGCGAGAATTTTTTAATTCTCCAAATAAAAAATCGTGCCGAATTGCTTCAGCACGATTGAATTGAAATACAGCATGCTTTATTTCAAGGAGCTTGAAATTTACATATCCACCATTTCCACACCATCAATGCGGGCAACAGTCATTAGATCCTTATCACCACGACCTGAAACAGTCGCAATAATGATTTGATCTTTATCCATCGTTGGCGCAAGCTTACTCACATAAGCCATAGCATGTGAGCTTTCTAAAGCAGGAATAATCCCTTCAATACGGGTTAAATCACGGAAACCTTGCAATGCTTCTTGGTCATTGATTGGCACGTAATCGACACGGTGCATATCTTTCAGGAAGCTATGTTCTGGCCCTACACCCGGATAATCCAGACCTGCAGAAATAGAGTGAGTTTCGATGATCTGACCTTGTGCATCAGACATTAAATAAGTACGGTTGCCGTGTAATACGCCCACGTGTCCTGCATTCAATGGCGCAGAGTGCTTGCCTGTTTCAATGCCCAAGCCCGCAGCTTCAACACCGTACATTTTTACTTCGGCATCATTCAAGAATGGATAGAACAAGCCCATCGCATTGGAACCACCACCAACACACGCCACAAGTGCGTCAGGTAAACGACCTGCCTGCTCCTGAATTTGACGACGTGCTTCACGACCAATAATAGATTGGAAATCACGTACCAATTGCGGATACGGATGTGGGCCTGCCACAGTACCAATCACATAATACGTTGAATCGACATTGGTCACCCAGTCACGCATAGCTTCGTTCATGGCATCTTTTAAGGTTTTAGAGCCACTTTCTACAGGCACAACCGTTGCCCCGAGTAAGCGCATGCGGTACACGTTCATGGCCTGACGTTTGACGTCTTCTGCACCCATGAACACCACACATTCTAAGCCTAAACGAGCGGCAATGGTCGCGGTTGCTACACCGTGCTGACCTGCACCTGTTTCGGCAATAATGCGTTTTTTACCAGACAGTTTTGCCAATAATGCCTGACCAATGGTGTTATTCACTTTATGTGAGCCAGTATGGTTCAAATCTTCACGTTTTAAGTAAATTTGCGCACCACCCAACTCTTTTGACCATCGCTCAGCATAATACAAAGGACTAGGACGACCTACATAGTAGGCGAGATCGCGGTCGAATTCTGCCAAAAACTGCGGATCATCTTTCATGCGGAAATACAATTTTTCTAAATCTTGTAAAGCCGCCATCAGCGTTTCTGACACAAAACGTCCGCCATGGATCCCAAAATGCCCTTTTGCATCTGGGAATTGGGTATAGTCAATCACTGAGTTATTGTGATTTGTACTTTGCTGATCCACGTTGGACTCCTTGCATGAAGTTTTCTATGAGTTGTTGGTCTTTAATACCTTTTGCAGACTCAACTCCGCCACTGACATCAACAGCATAGGCTTGAGTCGTCTGAATTGCATCTTCAATATTTTCAGGGTTTAAACCACCCGCCAAAATTAAAGGAATATCGAGTTTGGGGAATTTTGACCAGTCAAAACTGTGTCCTGTACCACCTTTCAACTCAGGATGCCACGCGTCTAATAATACTGCGCTTGCACCTGCTTGTTGATAGCTTTTTATTGCATCCAACACATTTAAATCGGGTTTGACCTGAATGGCTTTGTACCATCGACGTCCAACTTGCTCTGCTATTTGCAGACATTGCAACGGTGTTTCATCGCCATGAAACTGCAGAATATCTAAAGGTACTTGTTTGAGTACAGCGGCAATTTCTTCTGCCGTTGCATTGACAAATAAACCGACCACTTGCACATAAGCGGGAATGTTTTGCAGCAAGCATTGTGCTTGTTCAATGTTCACATGGCGCGGACTTGGAGGATAAAACACCAAGCCTATTGCATCTGCACCCGCATGTACCACACTGTTTATATCTTGAATTCGCGTGATTCCGCAAATTTTGGTACGGGTACGCATCGTTTTGCACTCTAATCCTGATTTTCAATCTTCATTTTGCTGATCTTGCTGTATGTGACTTTTAAATTGTCTGTTCTTACAAACAAAATCATATATTAGGGCGAATCATTGTAATGCAATTTTCAGAGGTTGAGTGAAGTTCAGGCGGATTATTCTACATTTCCGTTGTTTAAATGCTGAACAGACTTTATACTTCGCGCAAATGCAACGAGTTCTAGCTTTAAGCTTTAGGGAAGTTGGTGAAAGTCCAACACTGCCCCCGCAACGGTAACCATGAAACGTATATCGATTTAAATCTTATGATTTACACCACTGTATGAACAATATGGGAAGGTGGATATACAGCGAAGCAATCATAAATTAGAAGATGCTTGGCACATTGTAGTCCGGAGACCTGCTTGTTGTGCCCTTAACTCAATCATTCACGTGGGGTGAATGTATGGAGCAAAGTCATGTCTACTCTTTTTCAGCCTACTGCTTTAGTGGGCGCAATTGCGCTTGCAATGGGTTTTTCAACTTCAGTTTTTGCTGCAGAATCGCAAGATCAGCGTGTGGTGAATGCTGCTTTAGATACGCTTGTTGTTACTGCTTCACGTAGTGAACAAAATATTAAAGATGTGCCTGCACGGATTAATGTAATTGATCAAAATAGTATTGAGCGTAATCCTATTCTAAATTTGTCAGATGAAGTACAAAAAGACCCTAGTGTTTTTATGAAACAATATGGTGGCATGGGACAAACTACAGAAATTTCAATTCGTGGTACAAAATCCAACCATACCCTTGTTCTTAAAGATGGTGCCCGTTTAAATAGCCAAAACCACTTTAGTGCTCTTTTCCCGACATTTATCGATACCTCTGACCTAAAACAAATTGAAATTCTAAAGGGTCCAGCATCAGTACAATATGGTACTGATGCCATTGGTGGTGTTGTACAAATGATAACAACAACTCCAACCCAAAATTCTGGATTTATTACTGGTATTTATGCAGAAAATAAAACATATAAAACTATTATTGGTAGTGATCTTGTACAGGATAATTTTTATGCACAGATTAGAGGCCAACGTCTAGAAACGGATGGAACCAAAATTCTCGACTATCAAAATAAAAGCCAAAAAGCGAGTTATGATCAAAAAGGATACAGTGCAAAGGTCGGATACGATAATAAAGATAATATAAAAGCGAATATTGCTATTAGCCAAAATGAAGGAACGAACCAGTTCTATGATTGGGCAACTAGTCAAAATAAAGCTAAACGTTTTTTTGAAAATCGTTTAATCAACGTAAATACTGAATTTGATCTTCAAGATAACCTAACACTTTCTGCAAGACTTTCTAACTTTATAGATAATCAATATGTCTTAGACAGCGAACCTGGTCATTTTGACACAGAAAACAAAGAAGGGGATTTAAATCTTCGATGGTCATTAACACCGCAGCAAAGTATTTTATTAGGTAGCACTTATCTAAAGTCCAACTTTGAAAGCAAATCTATAAAAAATGAAAAACAGGATATAGATTCAGTTGGTTATTATTTACAACATCAACATAAATCTGAAAAATTAAATACACAAGTAGGCATTCGCACCGAAGATAATGAATTGTTTGGAACACATACTGTTGGACAAGGCGCTATTCGCTATCAAATTTTACCAACCACAAGCATTTATGCAAATATTGGCTCTGCATTTAAAACGCCATCTTTGACAGAGTTATATTATTTTGTAGAGGGTTCTTATCCAACTTATGGTAATCCCAATTTAAAACCAGAAAAAAGTATGGCCTATGAAATTGGTGTAGATCAAAAAATAAATAACCAATTAACAGCATATTTTTCTACCTATCACACTCGCATTAAAAATCTTATTGTTACCAACTATCTTGGGCAAAACAAATCAAGCTTTGCCAATATAGAAAAATCTGAAGTCAATGGTGGTGAAATTGGCTTTAAATGGAAAGAGCAAGATATCTTCTTAACCACTGAATATGCCTATGCAGATTCAAAAAATAAGAAAACCAACAATAATATTGCATACCGACCAAAACAGACCTTTACTCTATCCACCGGTCTAGAAAATGCCTCTTATGGAGTGAGTGCTTCTGTAATTGCACGTTCAGACATTTATGCCGATCATGCAAACAAAGTTAAAGTACCTGGTTATGCTACAGTTGATTTAAATATGTACTGGAATATTAACCCGAATATTAAGGTTTTTAGCAATATTCAAAATATCGGAGATGTTGAATACAAAATTGCAGATAACTTTAGTGATGGTTGGTACATCAACGGCGGTCGCCTCGCTTCAGCAGGTGTAACTTTCCGCTACTAAAACCCGCATAACAACAAAGACTTTAAAACAGCGCAGTTTATGGATAATGTAATGACCGACATTATCCTTTTTTATTGCGCCAGCTTTTATTTCTTACAACCAAGTAAACGCAACTTTCACTTTCAAACAAGGAACGATCATGGGCCACCGTTTAAGCAAAATCTACACCCGCACAGGCGATTCAGGCACAACAGGACTGGGTGATGGCTCACGTGTCGCCAAAGACGACTTACGCATTCATGCACTGGGCGATGTCGATGAACTCAATGCCTGCATAGGCGTATTGCGCTCACAAATTACACATAGCAACATTCAAGACAAAAACACTTGGGACAAATCGCTTAGCCTGATTCAGCACTGGCTATTCGATTTAGGCGGTGAAGTCTGTATCCCCAATTACCACCTCGTACAACCGCTTGCGATCGAATACTTAGAACAAGACATTGACCGCATGAATGAAAGCCTGCCAATGCTCAAAGAATTTATTCTGCCTGCAGGTACATTGGCATGCAGTTATGCACATCAAGCCCGTGCCGTATGTCGTCGTTCAGAGCGCAGTTTAATGACCGTACACAACCGTGATCAAAATATTCAAGCACCGTCTTTGCAATTACTAAATCGACTGTCTGACTGGCTATTTGTCGCATCGCGCAGCTTGCAACGCGCCGAAGGTGGCAGCGAAGTACTTTGGCAAAAAAATATCAATGACAGCATTAGTAACTGACATCGGAAACTAAAATAAAGTCCTGATTTTACATCTAAAAAATCACAGCAGATGGTGCTTGAATTTTCACACCATCTGACCAAAATAAGAGTTGTCATCCCTCTGTCACGTCGTACTTGCAAAATGAAAGCAAACCTTCAATTCATGGGCACATTATGCGCATAATTGGTCATCGCGGTGCGCGTGGCGAAGCACCTGAAAACACGCTTGGTGGTTTTGAATATATTCAAAATATTGGTATTCGTGCCGTCGAATTTGATGTGCGTCAACTCAAAGACAACGCATTAGTGGTCATGCACGATGATCAATTCATCCGTACAACAGGACAAGACAAAGCGCTGTACGAATGTAGCCTGGAAGATTTAAACCATTATAACCACGCAGTGATGTGGTCAGACTGGAATAAAGTTGAAACCACGCCCCTACTCAATCAGACCATGACTATTATTCAAAATTTTGATCATATTGAGGTTGAGGTTAAAGCAGTCAACTCACATGCCGATGCCGAAAAAATCACTCAAAGCCTAGAGCAACATTTACAAGGTTTTGAGCACAACGCCATCATCACCAGTTTTGATCCTAAAATTCATTGGGCATTACAACAACAAGAATCACGCTTTAAACGTGGTTTGTTGGTAGAAGATGATTTGCAATACCAAGCCATTGATCAAGCTTTAGCATTAGGGTGTTGCCAAATTGGCTGGATGAACGAACTCGCAACCAATGCACTCATTCAGGCCACACAACAGGCCAAACTGAATATTAGTGTTTGGACAGTCAATCAAATTGAACGCGCCAAACAACTTAAAGATTTGGGTGTTCAGGGTCTAATTACCGATTATCCAAAACTAATGATGCAACACTTGTAAAGTGCAGGCTAAGCGCATATATATGTTTAAATAACAGATTTTCTGTGCTGGTTTGGCTGTCATACCGCACATTTTCGTAAAAACCTACAAATACCATTATATTCTGTTACCACCCAGTACAATACAACTGTACAATAATGCTGTGATCGTGAATACGCTCATGCTAATATGCGAAAAAATTAATCCCTATAAACTTTAATACTATGATCATTTCCTTCGGGCAGATCATGATTTTATAACGGATTAAGCGTCTACTTATACCTCCCAAAGGTTCTAGGAGTGCTGTTGGAGATGAATGCTCCCTTACCCAAAGCCCCAATCAACTGGATTGCCATCTTTGCACTGGTTTTCTTACCTATTGTTGCCGTGATTGCAATTCCTTGGTATGCCTATCACCATGATTTTAGCTTAGCCGCTTGGATCAGTATGTTTGTATTACTTGGCGTAAGTAGCTTGGGTATTACAGCAGGTTATCACCGTTTATGGGCACACCGTGCCTACGAAGCTACGCTTCCTTTAAAAATTCTTTTGATGATTATGGGGACTTTTGCCGTTCAGAACAGTATTTTGTTCTGGGGTTCAGGTCACCGTACCCATCACCGCCATGTTGATGATGTCGAAAAAGACCCATATTCAATCAACAATGGTTTTTGGTTTGCGCACATGGGCTGGATGTTACGTGACTACCCTGCCGCAGAGCCAAACTTTAAAAATGCGCCAGATTTGTTAAATGACAAATTGGTGATGTTCCAGCACAAATATTATGTGCCAATGGTAATTGCAGTTCATGTTGGCATTTTAGTGCCAATTGGCTGGGCTGTAGGCGATATTTGGGGTGTGTTGCTATTGGGCGGTTTAATGCGTCTGATTTTAAGCCACCATGTTACCTTCTTTATTAACTCGCTGTGCCACATGTGGGGTTCACGTCCTTATACTGACGAAAACACCGCGCGTGATAACTTCTGGTTAGCCATTGCCACTTGGGGCGAGGGTTATCATAACTATCACCATATTTTCCAATACGATTATCGTAATGGCGTAAAATGGTGGCAATATGACCCAACTAAATGGTTAATTTGGACATGCTCTAAATTAGGTTTGGCTAAAAATTTACGTCGTATTCCAAGCTTTAACATTAAAAAAGCAGAGTTAGCAATGCGCTTTAAATACGCCGAGCAAGACTTGGCAGTTTATGGCCACAATGTGAATGATGACATTGTGCAAGTGAAAAGCCGTATTGCGCAAGAATATGATGCATTTACCCAAACTTTAAATGATTGGGCAAAATTAAAAGAGCAAGAAATTCAAGCGAAAAAAGCGTCAATGGCTGAAAAAATCCACCAAATGGATGACAAACTCAAAGTTGAATTCCAGTTGGTTGAGCAGCGTCTTTCACACCATCGTGAAACATTGAATTTGCTAATGCGTAACTTGAAAAAGAATCCAGTATCACAATAAGAACTGTGCTGTGATACTCCGCTAAAGCCCTGACCTGTTCAGGGCTTTATGCATTTTTAGACTACAGTTTTTAAAGTCCAAGTTTGCTATAGTGAACCTCACTTTGTGCCAAACACTCCCCCACTATGCAATTTAATCCACGTTATCCCACACTGTCCGCTCGCCTTTATCATCAACAGCAGCCCCTACCCTTAAAAGGTGCTAAAGCAGGACACTTTAATGCAGCATTGGCAAAAGAGCTGCAATGGAGTGCTGAGGAACAGCAGCACTGGGTAGAAATTTGCAGTGGCCAAACCACATTTCCAGAATTTCCTGCTTTGGCGATGGTGTATGCAGGGCATCAATTTGGACAATGGGCTGGTCAACTGGGAGATGGACGAGGCTTACTGATTGCACAAGTGCTGGACACTCAACAACGTACCATCGACCTACATTTAAAAGGTGCTGGCTCAACGCCTTATTCACGTATGGGCGATGGCCGTGCGGTTTTGCGTTCTGTAATTCGTGAATATTTAGCAGGCCATGCTTTAAATGCACTTGGTGTCCCTTCAAGCAATGCGGTGGGATTCACTTCATCTACACAAGGCGTACAACGCGAAAAACTAGAACTGGGCGCCATGTTATTACGCACCTCTGACTGTCATATTCGTTTAGGTCATTTTGAATGGATCAATCAGTATCAACCCGAACTACTACCTGAATTTGTGCAAAAATGTATTGAATGGCATTACCCTGAATGCTTGACTGCCGAACAGCCTATACTCGCCTTTGCCACCCAAGTCATTCAGCGCACAGCAGTGATGATTGCGAAATGGCAATTGGTCGGTTTTGCGCATGGTGTGATGAATACCGATAATTTAAATATCACTGGCTCTACTTTAGATTTTGGCCCTTATGGTTTTATGGAGCGTTTTCGCCCGAACTGGATCAACAACCATTCGGACTACCAAGGGCGCTATACCTACCAACAACAACCGAGTGTAGCGCACTGGAACTTATGGGTTTGGCTGAATAATTTAATTCCGCTTGAGCAAAACCAAGATCAAAAAGAACACTGGAAACAAGCACTGGCAGCATGTTTAGAACATTTTGAACCCACTTTTTTGGAGCATTATAAACTCGGTTTATGTGAAAAAATGGGACTGCCAAGTTTCCACAAAGACAGTTTTGATTGCGCAACCAACTTTTTACGTATTTTGCAAAGTGAGCAACTGGATTACACCCAAAGTTTTATCCGCCTACAAAATAAACAATACACAGAAATATTGGATGATTGTTTAGATCGTCGTCAGTGGGAAAGCTTCTTGGCACAGTATCTACAAATTCGTGAACATCAAGATACAAAAGCTTTAGATGACGCAATGCAACAGGCCAACCCGCACTATATTTTACGCAATCACATGGCGCAAAAGGCAATTGAGCAAGCAGAACGCGATGATTTTTCAGAAGTTGAACGTTTATTTACCCTACTCAGCCAACCGTATAGCAAACAGCCTGAGTTAGAACAGCCTGAAGATTTAGCACCCTTGCCAAGTGATGTACCCGAAGTGATGGTGAGCTGCTCATCTTAGTGCTATTTTTAAGCAATAGGACGTTTAAAACTCCAGCAAAGTTATACACATTTTCTGTGGATAAAGATGTGGTTATCCACAGGATAAACATTTAAGGTGAAGATGAATGGCACAAACACAGAAATCACTGCATCAACTTGCTGCCAATACCGCAGAAAAATTACCTGAAGTGAGCTTAAGCGAACCTTTTGGCGATGGCTGTTTGGTGCATAAGGTATTTGATAAAGTGTTTATGCTGAGTCTGTATTTAAATGGTCATGCCATCATCAATCTAAAAGTTCAGCCTGAACATGGCGCCATGCTACGCGATTTTTATCCGTATATCCATGCAGGTTGGCACATGAACAAACAGCACTGGATTTCAATTTTTGCAGATGAGGACTTAGATGCACAACTGGTGCAAGATTTGGTATTAAATTCTTATGAACTGGTGGTCGCAAAATTAAAGAAAGTAGAAAGACAACGGATTGAGCTTTTGCGTAGCGCAACTTGAGTCAATAAAAATTTTTTAAAGCTATTTGCTCTGCACTTTTTCAACATAATATCTAACTAAGAAAACAAAAGCGAATCTTCCAAGATTCGCTTTTTCTATACCTGAGACTTACTCTTCTGGATACTCAAAGCGATAGCCTACACCATACACTGCTTGAATCCATTCATGCCGATTACCTGTTTCGGCAGCGTCAGAAATTTTACGGCGTAAGTTTTTAATGTGGCTATCAATCACACGGTCAGCTACTTCAAAACTGTCAGGGTTAATATGATCTAGCAATTGCGCTCTTGAATACACCTGCCCCACATGCTCTAAAAACAATTCCAATAAACGAAATTCGGTCGGGGTCAAATTCAAGGTTTTTTGCTGATACCAAATACGCTGCTGCGCTTTATCCATGCGGAATAAATCATTGCTTTCAGGCTCAACTTTGCGTTCTAAGCGACGCAAAACCGCTTGCACGCGCGCGACCAATTCTTTTGGACTAAAAGGCTTACAAACATAATCGTCTGCCCCCATGTTTAAACCCAGCACCCGATCAATTTCTTCTGTTCGGGCGGTGACCATAATAATTGGCACATCGGACTGTTCACGTACTTTGCGGCAAATGGTCAGGCCGTCCATGCGTGGTACCATCAAATCCAAAATCATCAGGCTTGGTTTACGCTGCAAAAAGCTGTCATAGGCCTCTTGTCCATCATGAAACATACTGACTTCAAATCCAGCAGCTTCTAAATAATCTCGTACCAATTGGGCCAGTTCAATTTCATCTTCAACCAGCAAGATATGTTTCATGCACGATTCCTTAAAGTCCATTAAGATTTGATTTTTGGAAAACTTAATTTGCAGCGTAAACCACCCAACGGTGAATGAGCAAAACTTAACTCTCCGCCTAATGCTTTGGCAATTTTGACCGATAAGGCCAAACCTAAACCTGTACCACCTGTCGCCCGAGTGCGTGAATCATCGGCACGATAAAAACGCTCACCCAAACGTGCCAATTGTTCATCACTTAAACCAAACGGGCTATCATCTACATACACCGTCCACTCGGTTGCGCTTTGACTGGTGTGAATATGCACCTGCCCACCTGCTTCGGTATAGCGAATACTATTACTGAGCAAGTTGAGCATAATTTGTTTAAAGCGGTCTATATCCAATTGTAATTGCGTGCCTTCACCCGACACGATCAAGTCCAACTGAGCCTGCTCAAATTTCGGCTTAAAGCTTTCGATTTCCTGCTCAATCACTTGCCATGGATCAATGCTCGAGAAATAACATTTCAGCTGCATGGCTTCCGCTTGCGCCAAGTCCGATAAATCCTGTGTGAGTTTTTTTAGACTATTGACCTGATGCATCATCGCAGCCAAATGCTCTGGTGTGGCTTTGCGGATACCATCTTGCATGGCTTCAATTTGCGCCTGCAACACCGCCAATGGCGTTTTTAATTCATGCGAAGTATCAGCCACCCACTGACGACGTGAAGTTTCATGTTGATCTAAAATCACCGCCAAATGATTCAATTCGGTAGATAAATCACCCAACTCATCATTACGATTGACCTTGACCTGATGCTGATAATGGCCTTTGGTTAATTCACGTGTGCCATTTAATAAGCGCTGAATTGGCTTTTTAAAATAGGTCGCCAACAATAAGGCAGCAATCAAGCTCGCCAAAATACTTAAAGCATAAGCCAATAATAAATAACGAGTTTGTTTACTAAAAAAATTAATACTTAAAGCATCTTCCTGATCTAACACAGGTTTTAAGCCCAGATAACCCACGATTTTTTCACCGACCATAATTGGACGAAAGGAAATTTGAGTTTCAGCAGGCTCTCCCACTACAAATTGCCGCTGGGCATCATATAAAGATAAGCGTGAACTCAAGCCTAAACGGTCAGGCATCGAAATAAATTGTTTTTTTCCAGATGATTCTGTCGTGTTTTGGTGTCCTTCATTTTTACGATCAGGACGGAAAGCATTCTGATTGGCACTCAAAGGAAATACTAAACCTTCAAATGGCTGAAATTGTGAAGGTAAATTCAGCTCTAACCAGCGAAGTTCTTCCGCATTGGCTTGTCGTTTGCCTGGCTCAGGCTCGACTACACTTGAGTTTACATTGGCGAGGGTGTGTTCCTGAAAATAACGCTGCTGCAAAGCAATGTCATACTGACGACGTAACCACCACCGCGATAAACGGTCATAATCATCGGGCGCAGCTTCACCTTCAATTTGGAGAATTTGCGCCTGAATGGCATTGCCCCAATCGTGAATTACCGCATAGACTTCTGCCAAGTTTTGAGTGAGCAAGTCCAGCTTTTGCATTTCGACATCGGCCACATATTTGCTGAAGTTTCGCTGCATATTGACATGCAATACCCCCAAGCTGACCGTGGTAATCAGCAAGGTCGTCAGCAGCACTGTTAAGAACAGGCGTAATGCGATGGGTATACGGCGAATTTTCAAAAGCGCAATCTCAGCTTTTTTTGTCGATTTTGAGCATTGTAACCAACAGTGCTAGAAAAAACTCTCCATTGTTTCTACATCTTTATTATTTAATCTTTAATCATCCAAAATCACATGCTCTTGTATGGGGGAATTTAGAATGAATAAGATGACAAAAATTGCTTTAGCCACTGCCAGCATTTTATCTGCAGGTGCGTTGACTGCCTGTCAATCCACCCAAGCACCAAAAGATATGAAGCAGTCGCAATATTTGCATGGTCATTATCAAAAAGACCGTCACATGACGCCTGAACAACGCAAACAATTTGAAAAAATGCGTACTGAACGTAAACAAGTCATGCAAGACATTAAAAAAGCCTGCGATGGCAAAGCGGTGGGTTCAGCAGTTCAAATTAAAGCAGGTGAACAAACACTAGAAGGCACATGTGCGATTTCATTTAAACCGAACCGCGATAAAATGAAACGAGGTGAACATCACCCAATGCGTGGCGATCAGGCCGATCGTGGTGAATTCCGTGGCATGCATATGCATCGTGGCGAACCACTAACCGATGCCAAACGTGCTGAGTTAACCCAGCAATACGATCAACGTTTAGCTGAACGTCAAGCGCGTCAACAAGCTGCGACCAAAGCCTGCCAAGGTCAAACCGATGGTAAAGCCGTGCAGCTAAAAGTCGGCATACAAACAATAGATGGCAAATGTATCGTTCACTTCCAACCTAATGCACCTGTTTCAGCACCGGATAAGGCTGCTTAAACCACTCTAAAAAGCATAAATAGATAAAAAAGGCGCAAATTGCGCCTTTTTTATTGGACATATCTCTTTACGGTTTTGACTATTTGTATCATTTCAAATTCAGCAAAACTATTTACACTCAAACAACTTAGCCATTTCAAGGTAAAAATCTTTGACTTTACAGTCACCAAGAAATGCTATGCAGATGCTTGTACCGAATTAGAAGATGTTGCACGATTACAACCATTGCAACACGGCATGTCTAATAAGGCATGCGCTGAAATCCATTTAAAATATAACGCTGGTCAAACCAGTATTGAGGAAACCGATATGCCACAATACAAAGCGCCTTTACGTGATATGCAATTTGTTTTGCATGAATTATTAAATGCCGAAGATCACTATTCAAAATTACCTGCATTCCAAGAAAACGTAAGCCGTGAATTGGTTGACCAATATTTGGAAGCTGCAGCAGATTTCTGTGAAAACGAATTATCTCCGTTAAACCAAGTGGGTGACCGTGAAGGATGTACTTGGAATGATGGTGTGGTGACAACACCAACGGGCTTTAAAGAAGCGTATCAAAAATATATCGAACTCGGTTTCCCATCGCTGTCTGCTGAAGAGCAATATGGCGGTCAAGGTCTGCCTGTTTCTCTAGGTAACGTGATTTCAGAAATGGTAGGTACAGCAAACTGGGCATGGGGCATGTACCCAGGTCTTTCTCATGGTGCTGTACGTACTTTAGAACACCACGGTTCAGATGAACAAAAAGCAACCTATCTGCCAAAGCTTGTTTCAGGTGAGTGGACGGGTACCATGTGTTTAACCGAATCTCATGCAGGTTCTGACTTGGGTATTATCCGTACCAAAGCTGAACCACAAGCAGACGGCAGCTATGCAATCTCTGGCGAGAAAATCTTTATCTCTGCTGGTGAACATGACATGGCAGAGAATATCGTGCACATCGTATTGGCACGTTTACCTGGCGCACCTAAAGGTACTAAGGGTATTTCTTTATTTATCGTACCAAAGTTCAATGTAAATGCAGATGGCTCTTTAGGCGAGCGTAATGGTGTACGTTGTGGTTCAATCGAACACAAAATGGGTATTCATGGCAATGCAACTTGCGTCATCAACTTTGATAATGCGAAAGGTTTCTTGATTGGCCCTGAAAACCGTGGTCTAAACTGCATGTTCACGTTCATGAACACTGCACGTATCGGTACAGCGGTACAAGGTCTTGCAGCATCTGAAGGTTCTTTCCAAGGTGCGTTGACTTATGCCAAAGACCGTTTAGCAATGCGCTCACTTTCTGGTCCGAAAGCTCCTGAAAAAGAAGCAGATCCAATTATTGTGCATCCTGCTGTACGCAATATGCTATTGACTCAAAAAGCGTTTGCTGAAGGTGGTCGCGCACTAGTGTATCTGTTGTCTCTACACGCAGATATCGTTGAACAAGGTGCAACTGAAGAAGAACGTAAGTTCTCTGACAACATCTTGTCTTTATTGACGCCTATTGCAAAAGCATTCTTAACTGAAACAGGTTCTGAATCTGCAAAACATGGTGTGCAAGTCTTCGGCGGTCATGGCTTCATTTCTGAGCATGGCATGGAACAAATTGTGCGTGATACACGTATTTCATGCTTGTACGAAGGTACAACTGAAATTCAAGCAATCGATTTGTTAGGTCGTAAAGTTTTGGGTACACAAGGTGCAATGTTGAAAGACTTCACCAAAATCATCCATAAATTTGCAGAAGCCAACAAAGACAACGCAGCAATGCAAGAATTTGTTGAACCGCTCGCAGCGCTCAATAAAGAATGGGGCGATTTGACCATGCAAATTGGTATGCGTGCAATGCAAAACCCTGAGGAAGTAGGTGCTGCAGCAGTAGACTACATGTACTTCTCTGGTTATGTAACACTAGCTTACCTATGGGCACGTATGGCATTGGTCGCTCAAGAAGCACTTGCAGCAGGCACAACCGATGTAGACTTCTACAATGCTAAAGTGACGACTGCACGTTTCTACTTCAAGAAAATCTTGCCACGTGTTCGCTCACACGTAGACGTGATTGCAACAGGTGTAGAGCCACTATTTGCATTAGATGCTGAACACTTTGCTTTCTAAGCTAAATATTGAGAATATTTAACTAGATATTCAAAATGTTGTACTCTTGAGTACAGAAATTGAGAAAGGACGGTCATAGCATTGGCAGTCCTTTTTCTTTATAAATAAAGCATTCTTTCGCTTTAGTCGCCTACAACATTCACAATTGTAGATTACACTGAACTAAACGAATCAAGATTCAAACAATAAACAGGTGAACTCACATGCCAATTTATAATGCCCCACTTGCCGATATGAAATTCATCTTAAATGATGTATTCAATGCAGAACAATTCTGGCAAAACAACGAAAACCTCGCTCATCTTGATGCTGCAACGGCTGAAGCAATTTTGGAAGAAATGGCAAAATTTGCCCAAAACGTGACGCTGCCGATTAACCGTAGCGGTGATGAAGAAGGCGCGATCTATAACAATGGCGAAGTCACTACCCCTGCTGGTTTTAAAGAAGCATTTAAACAATATGCCGAAGGCGGCTGGATTGGTTTAGGCGCAGATGAAGAATGGGGCGGTCAAGGCATGCCAAAAATGCTGACAGTATTGTCAGATGAAATGCTCTTTGCCACCAACCCATCATTCTTATTGTATCCACTACTGTCTGTCGGTGCAGGTATGGCGTTAAGCAGTTATGCATCACAAGAACAGAAAGAAACGTATTTACCTAAAATCTACTCTGGCGAATGGTCAGGTACCATGTGCTTAACTGAACCGCATGCAGGTACAGATTTAGGGATTATTAAAACTAAAGCTGAACGCAACGAAGATGGTACTTATAACATTACAGGTACTAAGATCTTCATTACAGGTGGTGATCACGACCTTGCAGAAAATATCATTCACTTAGTTTTAGCGAAAACACCGGATGCTCCTGCAGGTTCACGCGGTATTTCTTTATTCATCGTGCCAAAATTCTTGGTGAATGAAGATGGTTCATTGGGTGAACGCAACCCTGTAGCCCCAGGCTCAATCGAACACAAAATGGGCATTAAAGCCTCTGCGACTTGTGTGATGAACTTTGACGGTGCGAAAGGTTATCTCGTTGGTAAAGAAAACGAAGGTCTTGCAGCAATGTTCGTAATGATGAACTATGAACGTTTATCAATGGGGATTCAAGGTTTAGGCGCATCAGAATTTGCCTATCAAAATGCTGCACAATATGCGACTGACCGTATCCAAGGTCGTAGTGCATCGGGTGTAAAATCACCAAACAAAGCTGCAGACAGCATTTTGGTACATGGCGATGTACGTCGTATGTTACTTAATGCGCGTGCCAATAATGAAGCTTCGCGTGCATTTGCGGTATATGTGGGTCAACAATTGGATATCACTAAATTCTCTACCGATGCAGAAGCTGTGAAAAAAGCCAATGAGCGTGTTGCATTGTTAACTCCAATTGCCAAAGCCTACTTAACCGATACTGCATTTAACGCTGTAATTGATTCACAAATGGTCTTCGGTGGTCATGGTTATATCCGTGAATGGGGTATGGAGCAATGTGTTCGTGATTTACGTATCGCCCAAATTTATGAAGGCACCAACGGCGTACAATCGCAAGACTTAATTGGTCGTAAAACTATTAAATGTAATGGCGAATTTATTGCAGAATACATTGCAGAAATCCGTGATTTCGCCAATGGTTTAGATGCAGACCTCAACTTCATTAAAGATGCAACTTTAGATGCAGCGACTGAAGTTGAATCTGTGACCCAATACATTTTAAATGCAGCTAAAGAAAATGTAGATTTCCCGAACGCAGCAGCGGTTGATTATTTACATGCGGTAGGTTTGCTCAGCTTCTCATATATGTTTGCGCGCATTGCCAATGCAGCTAAACAAAAAGAGGGTGAGTTCTATCAAAACAAATTGTCATTAGCACTGTACTTTGTACAACGTATTTTGCCAGAACTAGCTTTACGCATTACCAAAGTGAAAGCGGGTGCAGAAGTGGTAATGAACTTCAGTGAAGATTACTTCACCAACCAGTCTTAATTCATACAGTATCTGCAAAAACGCCTGAATCATCAGGCGTTTTTTTATACTAAATTTTATATCCCTATTCTAAATTGTGCATGAAATTTGCATCACCTTTGGTGAAGTCTGAATATCCATACTTAAACAGAAGGTGAAAATGGCAGTACGTCGTTCAAAAATAGATAAAAATATTCAAGCAGTTGAAAGCCTATTAGACAAATATGGCAATTGGGCAGTAGAAAGTTTTCATTATCTTGCGCTCTTTATCATTGGCTGTATGGTCATTTGGTCTGCTGGACATACGGTAATTGATATTTTCACCATCAAACAATATGCCACTATTGATGACATCTTATTGCTTTTTATCTATTTAGAACTGGGGGCAATGGTGGGTATTTATTTTAAAACCAATCACATGCCTGTACGTTTTTTAATTTATATTGCCATTACCGCACTAACCCGTTTGTTAATTTCAGATATTCAACACGACCATAAAGCTGATCTCGATTTAGTGATTATTACTGGTTCAATTTTAATTTTAGCCGCTGCAATTTTAGTGGTGCGTTTTGCATCTTGGCATTACCCTTCCGTTATTCGAGACAAGCACAGTGAAAAGCCTTTAGCACAAGGCAAAACCCCTCGCCCAGAAGATGATGAATTGGCGTAAAAATCTAAAATAGGTCAAAAAAATGCTTCTAGATACTCAATATCTAGAAGCATTGATGTCTATGATTTCACTTTTTTCTCAACGATTTGCCACCAACACATAACGCCCATGTTCAAAAATCCAGTACATACCTCGTGGCGGAGCGGGTAAACCCAAGTGCTGCCAGTCGGTCACCACACGATAGGTCGAACTTTCTATATGTGCGCTACTTGGCTCACCATTTACCCAACTGTAACTTTGGTGGTTATATTGCACAGTACTTGGCGCATTGTATTGAATATTGATGCCACTACGAATCGTGGGCTGCCCCCACTGCGGCACAGGTCGTTGATGGTATGGATAATGTGGTGGATAGGAATAGGGTTGCTGTGAATGATAAGGTCGATGCTGCGGATAAGCAGGACGATGTTGTGGCGAATAAGGACGATGCTGATCACGCTGTGTATTGACGCCTGTATATCCTGCCCAACGATTGGTTTCGGCCAAGCTCTGCATCGACACACCTAAAAATAGCATGCCACTCAATGCAGTTAAAATCGCGACTTTTATATCTAGCACTCCTATTTTCATATTTTTATTCTAAGCTCCAATTAAGGATAAACAATGAATAAAAAATCAGCAATTTTAAACTTTCATCTCCGCAGATTTCACCGACACGGCTCGCCATTTATGAAATATCTCCAGCCCCTATGCTAAGATACATTTTTTTTGAAATTGGATGAAACCTCGTGCCTGAATTAAATTTTGACCGCCTTCATCAGTTTTTCTGCAAAGTTCCAAGTGTACAGCAAGCCCGTGTAGACGCTTATGGTTCAGACGGTCAGCATGCATGGTGGTTCAAATTTCAAATTGATGTAGAACATCCGTTAGCATGGCAAACTGTGCAGGAGTTGGGGCATGTGCTGAATTATATTTCCAGAGATGAACGCTTGCCGACTCAATTCTTACCTGTTTCACCGCCACCGTATATGAATGGTGAAGCCAAAGATTTTTTATCGTGGGTAATTCAATGTAACCATCCAGAATTTAGCCCAGATGTGGTTTGTGATTGGTTAGAAGCGCGTTTACCCAATCCTGTGGATGATGAAGCACAATGGAAAATCAAAACCGATATTGCCGAGTTAGATCAAATGAGTGATAAAGATTTGGATGAAATGGTGCCGCCAAATCCTGTAAAGTAATATTCGGCTCAAAAAAATCCCTCTTACAACAAGAGGGATTTTTGAGTTCAAGGCATAGAATTTAAAAATCAAAAGGTCGATAAACCACTCCATTCCATAAAGCGATACAGCGCATATTTCCACTTCGACTCATCGGCATACACCGCATAATCCACACTCATATTTTTACCTTCAAGGTTTGACCATGCGGTATTAAAATAATGCTGAGCATCCTGAAATACAGGGTCTTGCACCTGTCCGACCACACGCAAGTTGCTTTCTAAATTATAGTTTTTTAAATTACGTGCGGTGAAATTGGCAGAACCTAAAATCAATTCGGCCTGTGTGGTATTCGATCTCATCAGCATTTTATTGTGGCATTGCTCGCCTTGAGTATTACACCAGCGTACCTTCACCCCTGCAGCATGTAATTCTGCCGCCACCTGTCGATTTGGAATGCCATTTTTTTCACGTCCAAAAGCATCTTTATTCGGGTCCAGTAATACTCGCACTTGTACGCCACGTTGTTGTGCAGCAATCAGTGCCTTGATGATTTGTCGCTCCGATAAATAGAACATCGCCAAATCCAGATGCTCTTGCGCTTTGGTCTGGCGAATCAGTGTCAAACTGCCCTCTAAAATGGCTTGTTCAGTGAGGACTTGCACTTGAGGATAAGACGAATCTGCCTCAAACTCCCCCACAATCACCCCAGACAGATTGCCCTGCGACATCCGCGCGACGGCTTGTTCTGTTTTCAATACATCTACTGCAGTATTGCCCGTCACCAATAACGCGCTGTTGGAATGACGTGAACTGCCATCATGTGGATTAAACGACGTGACCAATGCTTTCCAACCTTCGGCGGTATCGACCACCATGGTTTTACGATGGTTGGCTTTAAAATTAAGCAAGCTAAAATAACTACGTAAGGTAATTTTATCTTTGCCGAACGGACTGGGTAGCCAACCCTTTTCGGCATTATTTGGAATGCCCTGACAGCAGAGATACCAAAACCCCGACCACAGCGGATTCGATGCGCGCAGCGGGGTCAAATCTGTTTCAATCACGTCAATACCCGCCTGACGCAATTGACGATAATGCTCAGGTGCGATGCCACCATATACCGAATTAATGGGATCAGTAATGACTTTGATTTCAATATTCGGCTGCATCCGACGTTTATGAATTAAAGCATCGGTGAGTTGCTGCGTTAGCGGTTGATGCTGCTGTTTAGACGTTCCCACTTCAGAGTTAAATAAGAACATATCCAATACAATCGTGCTTTGTGCTGCATCAATCAGCCCTAAAATTTCATTAAAAATTTGATGCTGTTGTTGCTGAACACCTTGCGCATCAATATAGGTCTGATCGGCAATAAATTTGACAGGTGCATGGCGTAATTTTCCGGTGTAATTCAGACCATCTGGTAACGGTTTAAGACTGTGGTAAATAGCCGAGGACAAATAACCTAAAGCCAGAAAACTTATAATAAGTCCCACATACGCCCGAGGCGACCAATTCAATTTTTGATGAATTCGCTGAAAGATACGCATAACAAAAAACCTAGTCCGATGCGCTCAGACTAGGTTTAATTGTTTGGATTTTCAAGAGGATTTCTGTGTTTTCACGCAGACATCCTGCTCAAAGCAAATTGAATTTTAGAAGCCAAATTCCACACCAACTGTAAAGTTACGACCCACTTGTGGAATATTCGACAAGAATGAGGCATGTGAATACACTTCATCATCGAGCAAGTTGTTGGCTTTAAAATACACACGATAATCTTGTTTGTTGGCAGAATTGCCTGCATAAGCCACACCAACATTGACCATATTATAGCCTGCTGTTTCTTGCTCTAAATAAGCAACCTTGTCTTGTTTAAAGACACGATAATATTCCGCCATACCCGACCAACCATCGGCAAAATTGGCATCCACTTTAGTCCCCAAACGCCCTGCAGGTACACGTGGTGCATTTTGATTGTCAATTTCACCACGCACATAATCACCAAACACACTGAGTTTATAATCAGGGCTAATCTGATACCCTAACTTAGCTTCTGTACCGTAGAATTTGGCTTTGTCTTGTTGATAATCAATTAAACGGAAAGTTTCCTTATGGTCAGTAGTTGCACCATAAATATAGTTATCAAACCAGTTATGATAGACATGCAACGAATAATCCAGTTTGTCAGCTTCATAGTGCAAACCAAGTTCTAAATTATTCGACTTTTCCACATCTAAATTTGCATTGCCACGCTCATAAGTGTTTGTTGCAAAGTGGATGCCATTTGCATAAAGCTCTTGTGCCAACGGTAAACGCTGCTGATGTGAACCTGTAAGGGATAGTTTATAGTTCGGTGCAAACTGCCAGTTGGCTGCGGCAGAAGCAGATACACCTGTATCTGAATAATCTTTTTTCTGAGCATCGACATCAATTTTTTGATGTTCAACCCGTGCACCGAGTTCAACATGCACATCGCCAAATTGTTTATGCTCTAAACCGAATAAACTATATTTTTGAGTTTTGGTATCAGGCATAGGTACGGTTTCGTGAGAATGATCGCCGTGTTGTTCTACTTGTCCAGTTAAATCA
This sequence comes from Acinetobacter sp. PW68, assembly GCF_020982655.1. NCBI lineage: Bacteria > Pseudomonadati > Pseudomonadota > Gammaproteobacteria > Moraxellales > Moraxellaceae > Acinetobacter > Acinetobacter sp. PW68. The sequence continues at coordinate 2,264,317 of NZ_JAHZSX010000001.1, forward strand.
ATTTTTTGCTGACTATACTGTGTACCAAACACCCCTTCCCAACCCGCAATAGGTTGATGAACCAACTCTAATCGAGCATCGTAGCCTTTACTTCTAAAGTTACTGATAACTTTATTTTCTTCTAATTCATCATGTTCATAATCGGTAAAGCTGGCGTGCGCACGAAGTTTATCAAAACCTGCAAAGGGTTGATCAAACTCAGTACGTAAATCATAACGGTGTGATTCCAAATCAATCCACGGGCCACCATGTGCATGTTCGTGTTCGTCATGTGGATCTGGTTGTGGTGCAGGGTCATGACTTCCGCAATGCAATTTATTTCCATGGGGATGGCAATCATGATATTCATGGCTATGCCCTGGCAATCCATATTTGTCTTGACGGTTACTGTAAGACACACCTACAAAACCACGATCATGAATCCATGATCCACCAATATTCACGGTTTGCCCTTCAGCAAAGGTATTGTCTACACGGCGTGCTTTATCTAAATGTGTGCCTTCATCATCATGATCATGATCTTCATGCCCTGCTTCATCATCATGGTGTTCTACCCAATAATTTGGCGTGATGTAATCATTGGCTTTACGTTTTGAACCTTCAATACGCAGCGCAAATTGATCACTGAGTGCTGCAGTTACCCCCGCACTCGCCAACTTTTCATCGCTACCCGTGTTGTAACGTAAACCTACCTGTCCTTCTAAACCATTATTTGGCATTTGAGTTGGAATCTTTTGATCAGTCACATTAACTAAGCCACCAACCGTTCCTGCACCATAAAGTAATGTTGATGGGCCACGAATAATTTCAACTTGTTTGGCTAAAATCGGATCTACAGTGATAGCATGGTCTGGTGAAAGCATAGACACATCGGCAGTTTCTGAAGCATGTTGCAGCACTTTAACCCGTGGGCCATCTTGTCCACGAATGACAGGGCGGCTAGAACCTGAGCCATATTGATTGGAATATACACCTAGCTCATCTGCCATCGCATCACCAATGGTGGTACTGCGCTCTGCCAACGTTTTTTGATCAATCACATGATCTGCCACTGCAAAGTCTGCAGCAGTTTGCACCAAAGGATGTGCTTGTAACTGAATGGTTGCCAGTTGTGTGCTACTGCTTTCAGTATTGGCGAATGCTGCAGGTGTCAGCACTGAAAAAATGGAAAGTGTTATTAAATTTTTATGGAACGACATGACCCATGCTCAAATTAGTAAAAATAATTAATGTTATAATATAACATTTCATTAACATTGCAATAAAAAACATTGTTATTCTGTATTCTCAATTAAGCTATTCAGCACAATTTATTTTGATTTTTTATATTCTTTACTTTGAATTGGTATGCCCTTTACGCTCTCACATGCGGTACTTGCCCCACCACTCGCCAAGCTTTCAGGACAACGTCTGCCCATCGCTGCTCTCGCAATAGGTACGATGTTGCCAGATTTACACCGCCTGTTTACTTTGCGTCATGATCCCACTCCTCATTTATGGTCAGCATTGCTGTATCCAAATTTATTATTGGGGCTTGTCTTTTGTGCGCTGTGGTATTTGCTCTATCGCCCTGCATTGTATCGCTTTGTGGGAATCCATCACCCTTTAAATCTAAACACAATAAAATCTGCACTTGGGTTTGTAGGTGGCTTGATTCTCGCCTTATTGATTGGCAATGCTACCCATTTAATTTGGGATGGTTTAACCCATCACGACTTTCGTAGTTTTGCCTTTCAAGATTTTTTAGCACAATCGGTACAATTAGGAACAGGTATTTATCCAATGCATCGCGTACTGCAAATTGGCAGTTCTATTTTGGTGCTGCCTTTTTTGTTATGGATGAGCCTGGATTATTATCGCAAGCATCGGCAGCTCAGCTCTGTAAGCACTAAAATTCACGTTTATGCCATTGGTCTAATTATCTTGTCGATTGTATTTGGTGGTTTTTCACTTTGGGATTATGCACGGCATATCCCCGATGCGACTTGGCAAGCCGAACTATATTATTTTACGGGACGCGCCATCAATGAATTTAGTCAAGGCGCGTTACTCATGTTGAGTTTGGGCTGCATGCTATTTCTGATTTTAGATTTTCAAAGGCGGATGGAATAAAAGCTCTATCGCTCTACTTTCTCTTTCACCTGCCTACATTCTTCAGTTTCAATCAAATTCCGGCTAAAAACCCGCTGTTTTTGCGGCAAGTTCTTGTCGCCACATGCCCAAAGAGGCATAATCCTACCTTTGCTAAAGGCGGTGCGCTGTTTACGTATTCGCTTCCTTAACCCATATAGTTGGATTTTTAACGCTATGATGCGAACTCATTATTGCGGTTCTTTAACCGAAGCTCAAATTGATCAAACCGTGACCCTGTGTGGCTGGGTACACCGTCGTCGTGACCACGGTGGCGTAATTTTCCTAGACATGCGTGACCGTGATGGTCTTGTGCAAGTCGTGATTGACCCAGACACTCCAGAAGCATTTGCAACTGCAGACAAAGCACGTTCAGAATTTGTATTAAAAATTACAGGTCGTGTACGTCGTCGCTATGCAGGCACAGAAAATGCCAATATGGTCAGTGGACAAATTGAAGTTTTAGGCAAGGAAATTGAAGTTCTTGCAGCATCTGAAACGCCTCCGTTCCCATTAAACGACGAAAATACCAACATTTCAGAAGAAATTCGTTTGAAATACCGTTTCTTGGACATCCGTCGTCCAGAAATGTTAGATCGCTTACGTTTCCGTTCTAAAGTCACCAACCTGATTCGTAACTATTTAGACGATCATGGTTTCTTGGATGTTGAAACCCCAATTTTGACACGTGCAACGCCTGAAGGTGCACGTGACTATTTAGTGCCGAGCCGTGTATCTAACGGTAGCTTCTACGCTCTACCACAATCTCCACAATTATTTAAACAATTGTTGATGGTGGGCGGTATTGACCGTTATTACCAAATCGCTAAATGTTTCCGTGACGAAGATTTACGTGCAGACCGTCAGCCAGAGTTTACTCAAATCGACATTGAAACATCGTTCATGAGTGACGATGACATTATGGATTTGATGGAAGGCATGACCGTGAAGATGTTCGATGAGCTTCTAGGCGTGAAATTCGAAAAATTCCAACGTATGCCATATTCGGAAGCAATGCGAGATTATGCGTCTGATAAGCCAGACTTGCGTATTCCACTGAAATTGGTAGATGTTGCAGACTTAATGCAAGACGTTGAGTTCAAAGTATTTGCAGGCCCTGCGAAAGACCCTAAAGGTCGTATTGTTGCGCTTCGCGTACCTGGCGCGGGTTCATTACCACGTAGCGCGATTGATGAGTACACCAAATATGTTGGCATCTACGGTGCAAAAGGTTTGGCTTACATCAAAGTCAATGAACTTGAAAAAGGTATTGAAGGCTTACAATCTCCAATCGTGAAATTTATTGAGCCAATCGTGCTTGATCTATTAAAACGTGTAGGCGCTGAAAATGGTGACATCGTATTCTTTGGTGCAGATAAAGCCAAAGTGGTAAACGATGCGATGGGTGCACTTCGTGTGAAAATTGGTCACGATTTGAACCTTGCAACTTGCGAATGGGCACCGCTTTGGGTGGTTGATTTCCCAATGTTTGAAGAAACTGATGATGGTAAATGGACCTCTGTGCATCACCCATTCACTTTGCCAAAATCAAGCGTTGAAGATGTAAAGAGCAACCCAGGTGAAGCTTTATCTGTCGCGTACGACATGGTGTTGAACGGTACTGAAATTGGTGGTGGTTCACTACGTATTTATACTTTAGAAATGCAAAAAGCGATTTTTGAAGCTTTAGGTATTGAAGAAGAAGAAGCCGAAGAGAAATTCAGCTTCTTACTGAATGCGTTGAAATATGGTGCGCCTCCGCACGGTGGTTTGGCATTTGGTTTAGACCGTTTGGTGATGTTGATGACAGGCGCATCGTCTATTCGTGATGTAATTGCCTTCCCGAAAACTAAGACAGCTGAATGTCCATTGACTCAAGCACCAGCACCAGTTGAAGCGACTCAATTGCGTGATTTGGGTATTCGTTTACGTGAAAAACCAAAAGCAGAATCTCAAGAATAAGTTTTGAGAATGTGAGAAGAACCCTGCAAATTTGCAGGGTTTTTTATGAATTGAGATAAAGCTAAGCTAGTGGCATAATAGCGCTTCGTTTTGAATTTTGAGTTGAGCGTTACTATGGCTATGCGTCCTGCAGTTCGTAATCGTGGCATTATGCTAATTGTATTTGCTGTCGCTCAATGGTTATTCATGCGTTATATTCTGGCCAATAACCTGTTTGCCTTAGACACCAATGACCGTATTTTGTACTTTAGCTTAAGTTCTATTGGCGGTGCATTTGTGATTTTTGTGGGACTAATTTATATGGTGTTGGCGGGGAATGCGGATAAACAATAATTTAAATTAGCCTACTCATTCAAAATATTGGTGTTCCCCTTGAACTTGACTTATTTAAGACTAATTAAAAAAGCCCCCAAATTATTTAAGAAACTTGGGTTAAATTCTTTAGAAAAATCAGCTCAAAAATACTATCAAAAGTCGTTACTTCAATATTTATATGAACAGAATGGATACCTATTTGTAGACGCTATAAATCAGTCTACAAACTCATCTTCCGATATAATCTGGGTATGTTGGCTACAAGGTATAGAGAATGCCCCTCCACTTGTCAAAACATGCATCACATCTCTACAGAAAAATCATAGTAATGTAATTATTATAGATCTTAAAAATTATGATAAGTTCATTGATATGCCAGATTTTCTAGTACAAAAATTTGAAAAAAAGATTATTCAACCCGCTCACTTTTCAGATGTACTTCGATTTGCATTGTTATCTCAATATGGAGGTATGTGGATTGATGCAACATATTTATGCATAAATGGAATACCATCAAAAATTTTGAAAAAAAATTTTTTCACGCTTTCTAGTACAGAAAATTTTTTTAAAAAATGGCTTCCTGAGGGGAAATGGTCATGCAACTTTATAAAATTTGGTACCAATGACTCAACCCCTAAATTTATATATGATGCATTAATAAATTATTGGTCAAAAAACAACAAAGTAATTGATTACTTTTTATTAGATTATATTATTAAACTAGCATATCAATATATACCTTCATTTAAATTACAACTTGAACAAAATGAAAATCTAGCGGATAACATCTTCTTACTTGCAGAAATACTTTTCGAACCTATCACGCCTACAAATAATTATCGATTAGAACAAGACAGTATAAAAATTTATAAGCTTTCTCATAGAGTTGATACCCTATCACAGAGTATCAACAGCACATATTACGAGAAATATATATTAAACAAATAATAGACCTCTTGCGAAAGTATAGTTTTATCTAATTTTTGAATTGGCTAAAGCCTCATAAAATATAGCTTTTGGCTACTTAAAATGTGACTAACGCAAGAAGTCTAATATTATTTCATTACGACATCAATTTCACTTACTTTTATTTCATTATTATGATGCAATAAAAACACATTAAATAATCGCTCAGACAAAAAACCAAATATTCTTTTTTGATATGAATTATAAGAAGAAATATCTAATTCTTTTTCAAGCTCAAATAAAATTTTAAACATCCAATTACAGTATTTGTCTAACCAAATTTTATGCATGACAAACATATTGAATAAAGATATTCCTTTAATCGAATTACTCAAACAATCAAATGCCTTAATATATTCAGGACTATTCTTCTCAATTATTTGACGTAATAAAATAAAGTCAGCCAGATAGTGATCTTTTTCATAATGTTCTTTAACGCTAATAGCTTTTTTTGAAAATCTTAATCCAAAAACTTTTTTAACTTTAAAGAACTGATTTCTCTTTGCGACCCAAATATGATTTTCAGCTAATTGGCTAATATCATTTGTTGTTAGTAGCTCACCTTGTTGATTCACAAAATAACGTCGATAGTGTACTAATCCTAATATTTTTGCCTCAGAATTTTTCCACATCCAATACAAAGCTGTTAATTCACAAAATGAAGAGTTAAGGTGAGATATATGATCTCCAGTATTATCACCGATAATACCTAGATCTAATAATGAGTTTTCCTTTCCAACATGAATCGGAATATAAGGCTCTATATATGGAAAATCATATGCTTTGTGCGTTGCGATGTAGACCTCATGTTTCATCAGGAAATACCCTCCTGATGGTAAAAACTTTCAATCAGTTTTCCTTGTACGATATCTTTAAGCATTTTTTCTGACAAATCTAAAGCCTCTCTTATTGTTACATCCATATCCATATAACGATAAGTTGCTAATCGTCCTGCAAATGTTACTCCTCGCTCATCCCGAGCAAGCTTTATATATTCATCTAAGATTTTTTTGTCATCAACCAATCTAATAGGATAATAAGGAATATCTTTTTCTGTGCATGCTCGACTATATTCTTTAAAATAAATAGTTCGATGATGTTCTTCCCAAGGTGTAAAGTGCTTGTGCTCTGAAATACGTGTAAATGGAACCTCTTCATTTCCATAATTCATTACTGCAGTACCTTGAAAATCTCCTTCCGCCTCAAACTTAATAAAATCTAGAGTTCTATAACCTAAATGACCTTTTTTGTAATCAAACCACTCATCAAGCTTGCCCGTCCAAATGATATGATCAAATTCATTTTTTAATACAGCATCGAATTTTGTAGTAAGTTTAATAGCAATATTTTCATGTGATAAAATATTTTGCACTAAATAAGTATAACCATCTCGAGGCATACCCTGATATTTATGTGAAAAGTAATTATCATCATAATTAAAACGAACAGGCAAACGCTTTAGAATACTGGCAGGCAAACTACTCGGTTCACATCCCCATTGTTTTTTAGTATAACCTTTAAAAAAAGACTCATATAAATCTTTACCAATAAACTTTAAAGCTTGCTCCTCAAAGTTTTTTGGTTCTTGAATATCATCTGATGCAATTGATTTAATCCAATCCTTTGCCTCTTGAGGGTTCATACTTTTTTTATAAAATTGATTAATCGTATGTAAATTAATTGGTAACGAATATACTTCATTATTATATGTTGTTTTCACACGATTAATGTAAGGAACAAACTCACCAAACTTATTAATATATTTCCATACTAATTCATCACTTGTATGAAAAATATGTGGTCCATAGACATGCTCCATGATCCCTGTATTCTCGTCTCGTAAAGTATGACAATTTCCAGCAATATGAGAACGCTGATCAATCACCGTGATTTGATGTCCCTGTTGGGCCAACTCTCTGGCAATAACAGCACCTGTAAAACCAGCTCCAACTATAAGAAAATTCATTATTTACTCTATCAATCTAAAGGTTTACGCAACTCTATATTTAAAAAACAGTTGAAATTTAAGACTTTGCTCTTAAACTATTAAAATACTCAACCACTTCTGAAATAAACTTATTATGCTCTTTCGCAATTTGTTCAAAGCTATAAATATTTAATGCTTCTTGTTTTGCATTTTGTGCAATTTCTAATGCTTCATCTGGATGATTTATCAGATATTCAATACCATTAGCCAAGTCTTCAGGATCTCCAACTTTACTAACCCAAGCATTTTCACGATGCTTACATACTTGCATAGGTCCAATATGATCACTACTCAATACGATCTTTCCCCAGCCAAATGCATCTAAAATACCGAGTGGTTGAATATCAGTTAATGAGGTAATCGCCATCATATCTGCTTGATGATAAATCTCGACTTTTTGTTGAGCATCTACCCAGCCAGGAAATTTTACTAGATGTTCAATTCCGAAGCTCTTTACCATTTCTTGATATTCTTGTTTATTCTCGCCATCACCAGCAAGAATAGCATTTATAGATATTCCTCTTTTATTAAGTATATGTATAGCTTCAATTACAACATGAACTCCCTTATTTGGAATCATTCGTGTCAGCATGCCAATAGTTGGTGGAGATTTCAAAGGAGATGGAAGTGCTGGCTCATCAGGTAAATGCATAAGATTTGAAATGACACGATGCATTTTATGTTCATCTTGCTCCTTAGTGAGCCTTGATTTAACTAAATCCTGAATATAAGGAGTAATATGAATAAATGCATCTGCACGCACTGTCCGTTTCACATTATGACTATGATTAACTGCAATAACAGGAATTTTCTTTTCCATACCAATCATAGCATTCTTGAAAAGCCATACCGCTTTTCCACTATGAGCGATTACAGCATCCGGTTGTTGCTGTTGGATAAAATTTCGAACCTTCATGGCAGCAATAATGCTATAGAATCCAGTATTTGGAATTACATGAATAGGACGTTGACCACTGCTTAAATGTTTATTTTCCTCACCACGCAATAGAACAACTTCATGTCCTCCTATCTGCTCTAAGGTATCGGCAATATTCAACATAGCTTGCCATCTACCGCCAGTTGCATCACCATATACAGTATTAATAATCTTCAATTTTTTCAAAATATAACCTTAAAACAATTTAAGCAGTGACCCTTTATCTCAATATTCTAATATTTTAAACTTATTTAATCTATTCCCCTTTCTTAAATTACACACTTAGCTCATAACTAGCAGTTCTGACAAATTTAATGAATTTTGCTACCATACCAAATAGATAGATCAAACTTTCAAATATTATGAAAAGCAAACCTAGTCTTGCAGTTCTCCTCATTCATGACCAACGTGCTGGACATTTAAATCCCAGCCTTGGCGTATATGACTGCCTAGAAACAGCTTATGCAACAACTTTAAAAAATGCAGAAACTCCTGATATAAAAAAATGGCAGATCAGCCTGTTAAAAAAACTGACTTGGTATCCTTATTTATTCGATCTTTGCTCACATATTCTTTTTAATGATTTGCCACACAAGCAAAATATTGACTGTATTATTTGTTCAGGCATGCCAAATTTGCTCTATGGCCTTGCGATAAGCCGGAAATTAAAAGTTCCAATATTTTATGCGGGCGATTTGCGCAAGGTAAATGGACAGTTGGTCAACTGTACCATTACAGCACTAGAACAAAAAACGGACTCTGACCAAGTAGTGCTAACTACCCCTCCAGTAAAAAAAGACTTTTTTACCTTACAGTATGATCAGCTTGATCAAACTACGGCTTTATTAGTTTTAGGTGGTCCGACAGATGAGCATCCTTTTTCAACTGAAGATTTTGAAAAAATGATTAAAAAATTTATTGCTTTTTGTGCTCAAAATCAGTTGAAAGGATTAATTACCAATTCTCGCCGCACACCTAATTTAGAAGGCTATTTTCAAAAGACCTCTATTCCCTCAAATATTCAATTACATTTAGTTCAAACTGAAAATGCTTTATCTTTGGTGCAGCTTATTCAACAGTCCAGCTATATTTTTGTTACTGAAGACAGTACCTCCATGCTGGCAGAAACAATTCAAAGTGGCCGTTTAGTTAGCTCAATTTATAGTTCCAAATCTGTTTTGGAGCCTTTGAATTGTAAATATCTACAATACAATCTAATGCAGAGACAAAATTTGGCAGAGAATTTTAAGCGTCCTGATTTAAAAAACACCCAAGACTTAGATTTAATTAGACCGATTGTTCAAGCATTTAAACGTAATTTAGGATATTAAAATGATTTCAGTCATCCTCACTCATTATAATAAAGGTTTATTACTCAATAGAACCATTGAATCACTACAACCGCAAGATAAAAATTTACATGAAATTATTGTGGTAGATGACTGCTCTACAGACCCACAATGGAGCAAAAACAGTAAATATCTAATAGAGACTTATCCAAAAATCAAAATCATTCAAAATACAGATAATAAAGGTCCAGCTGTTCGCTTAAATCAAGGTGCATTTTCTGCAACTGGCGATTATCTATTTTTCATGGATGCTGATGATATTTTAGCACCTAATCGTCTCAATATGTTTTTAGCAGAAATGCAAAAGCAAAATGCCGATTTATGTTATGCAGAAAAGGTGAAAATTCACGATCTAAATGAAATTCAGAGGCATACTCTTGCAACATGGCAATCTAGCACAACACCTTTAAATTATGTACTTGAAAATAATATTATGCAGATGTGCGTTATGTGTACACGTGAATTATTTCAAAAGTCTAAAGGTTGCAATGAAAATATATTTATTCAAGATGAATCATTAGCTTTGAACTTATCCAAATATTCAAAAAAAATAATCTCTAGTGACTTACATAGTGTTTTTGTTATTTTAGATGAGACTGAAACAAAATCTATTCGTGGGGAAAACCGCCTATCCCGCCATCTAGAACAACAACACCATGATATGTTCTTCACAATTGATGATTTTATCCGAGACTATCCAGATATTGCTGAACAAAATAAAAAACTACTGATCAAAAAAGCAATTTCAACCTATTGGAAAAGTATACGCCACACACCCCAGCGAAAATTTTCAGACTTCGTCATTTACTTAACAAGTCATCTTCATCCAATTCAAACATGGAACAAACATCGGATGAAGCTTACAACTTACTTCAATCAATTAGATCATGTAAGGAAAATTAATAGCAGAGAAAGCTATTAAGCCCGCTTCCCCAATTTCATTCGTAATTTAAAAGCAAATAATGAATCTTTTCCGCTGACTTTAATCCTCTGTAACTGCATAAAATCAGGCATTTTTCCATCTATACCTTCTTGTGTTGTTACTGCATTACTATATCCTGCCTGCTCTGCTAAACGCACATCGCGCTCAGAATAAATGCCGAAAGGATAGGCAAAACTATTTACAGATTGTTGTGTTAAATGCCCTAGCTGAATTTTCGAATCAACCAACTCATGTAAACATTCTTCATCATTCAGCTTATCCAAATTGGCATGTGTTAGCGTATGAGAACCTATTTCCACCAAACCAGAATTTGCTAAAAACCAGACTTGCTCATCATTCAGCTTTGGTTCACGCGCCAACTCACCACTGTTATGGTGCGCTTTTTTATAGGTTGACCAATCTCGATCATGTCGGTCTACCACTACATAAATCGTCGCTTTACTTTGATATTTTTCTAAAATGGGAAAAGCATTTTCCAAGTTATCTAAATAGCCATCATCAAAGGTAATCGCAACTGTTTTTTCTGGGTGATTCCCCCAATTATCCTGCAGTTCCTGCATAGTTACAAAGTTAAAACCCTCTGCTTTAAGCCATGCTATTTGCTTTTCAAACTCAATAGGCTTAACCCGTAATTTATTAAACTTGGCACCATGAATATGCTCACGAACCATGTGATACATTAATATACGTGGTCTATTCCAATCTACTGCTGGCTTCCACCATGCGTACTTATAACTGAATGCGAACAACAATATAAATAAAACAATCAGAATATAAATCACGATTCAATCACAGCTACTTGATTAAAAGATATGTTGCCACACGCTCTGCTTCTTTAAAAGCAGTCGTAGAATATAATTGAGCAATTTGTCTGGCATTCGATACAATTTTTTGATCAACTAAATGCTGTACCGAACGCGTAATCCGATCCTCTTTCACTCGATCTATCTGAATAAGCCCTACTTTACAACCTGCGGTGAGTGCCTCGTATATCATAGACACACTATCTTCAGTCACCCATACTGCTTCCGCTTTTTGCATCTCTTCAAAAATCCAACCCTGCGGCGTTTCTTCAACTGGGAAAATTTGCAATTGTGAAGCAAAACTTTGCTGAGCCAATGTCGCTAAAAAATCAGCAGGTGTACGCCTAGAACTCGTCAAAATAATCTCACACTGCATATTCTGCTGCACGATCTGCCCAATCGCAGACAACACCTTATCTGCATTCCAAACATGCCGTTTAGATGAACCACCTAATGCAATCAAAATACGGTTTGCTATGTGTCGCTGCTCATTTTCAATTGGATTCAGCGCACCTTGTGTAACAATCACATTTGCCTGCTCTGGTACACCATCATGTTCAGGAATAGCCACATAATCAAACCAAGACAATGGAAAATTTGGCTTCATTAAAATGACAGTTTTCGCTTGCGGAAAAACCTTGCCCATCAAAAAAACACGTAATTGTGTATGACTGCCTACCCCAACAATATAATCTGGTGGCTGCGATACTGCTGCAAGTTTTTGTTTCTTATATGCGGCCAACAAACTCAACAATGGTAAATGATCAATCGAAATTTCTTCAAAAGTGAGCTCAATATCTGTTTGCTTTTGCATTGCCTTAAAAAGACCTAATGCCTGAGAGCGATGACCAGCCTTGCCATCACTTACATATACAATATGCATATTCACCCACCAGATCTAAAGCACGAATCATATTATTTTACTCGATCAAAGCAGTTAAAGTAAGCAAAGCGATCTATCCCCAATGACTCGACATATAACCTTCACCAAACCGTCATCGAGCTTGAATATATTTTCACCACATTAAAAACATATAAATAATAAGAAATTTGATTGAATATGAAAATCGCAATCGCAGGTACAGGTTACGTCGGTTTATCTAATGCCATGATTTTTGCTCAACATCATCAGGTCATGGCTTATGATCTTCAAGCAGAAAAAATTAAATTACTCAATCAACGCATCTCACCCATTCGCGACCAAGAAATTTCTGAATTTTTAACAAAATCAGAATTAAATTTTCAAGCCACTCATTGCAAAATCGATGCCTATCAACATGCCGATTTTGTGATTATTGCCACCCCTACCGATTATGACCCAGAGACCAATTACTTCAATACACAAAGTGTTGAAGCGGTCATTCAAGATGTATTGGCGATTAATCCTTTGGCAACCATGGTGATTAAATCCACTGTACCTGTAGGTTTTACCCAACACATCAAACAAAAATATCACACCGAAAATATTATTTTTTCACCTGAATTTTTGCGCGAAGGTAAAGCGCTACATGACAACCTTTATCCTTCGCGGATTATTGTGGGTGAAAAATCAGAACGTGCCAAACTTTTTGCGAATATGCTGTTAGAAGGCTCAATCATAAAAGACTGTCCAGTGCTGTTTACCGAAGCTACCGAAGCCGAAGCGATTAAGCTATTCGCCAATACTTTTCTGGCGATGCGTGTCGCTTATTTCAATGAGTTAGATACCTATGCTCAAATCTACAACCTAGACACACGTCAAATTATTGATGGTGTCTGTTTAGACTCACGTATTGGTCAGTTTTACAATAACCCATCCTTCGGTTATGGCGGATATTGCTTACCCAAAGACACCAAACAATTACTGGCAAACTATGCTCAAGTTCCAAGCAACTTGATTAAAGCCGTGGTAGATGCCAATCAAACCCGTCAAGAATTTATTGCAGAATCCATTCGCAAACAGCAACCCAAAGTGGTTGGGATTTATCGCCTGACCATGAAAAGTGGTTCAGATAATTTTCGTGCCTCTGCTATACAAGGCGTGATGCAATATCTGAAAGCCTATGGCATAAAAGTGATTATTTATGAACCCGAATTAGATCAGAAAAAGTTTTTAAATTCCAAAGTGATTCACGATTTAGCCGAGTTTAAACAACGTGCTGATTTAATTGTCTGTAACCGTAAATGTTCACTGCTTCATGATGTGCATAACAAGGTCTATACGCGCGACGTATTTGGGATGGATGATTAGAATAATGCATAAGGACCCAAAACCCTACTGTGAATGAAGCACAAGGAGCGAAAACATTGTTCTGAGCGAAGCGCAAGGAATTCAAAACACTGCTTTAAATGAAGCGCAAGGCACGTAGCAATATTTACTTCATACGCAAAAAACCTTATATCAAATAAGGTTTTTTTAAAGATTAAACTAAAACTTAGTTTTTATCTTTGTCTACAATCTTGTTCGCTTGAATCCAAAGTACGAAAAAATGGGAAAGCACTGCTTTCCCATTTTTTAAGGCACGTAACGCAACCTTAGTTCTTTTCTTTGTCTACGATCTTGTTCGCTTGAATCCAAGGCATCATTGCACGTAATTTGTTACCCGTAACTTCGATACCATGCGCCGCATTTTGACGACGACGAGCTGTCATTGATGGGTAGTTCAACGCACCTTCTTGGATGAACATCTTCGCATATTCACCAGATTGAATACGTTTAAGTGCATTACGCATTGCTTCACGTGATTGTTCATTAATTACTTCAGTACCTGTTACATACTCGCCATATTCAGCATTGTTAGATACTGAATAGTTCATGTCAGCGATACCGCCTTCGAACATCAAATCAACGATCAATTTAAGCTCGTGTAAGCATTCGAAGTAAGCCATTTCTGGTGCATAACCCGCTTCAACAAGAGTTTCGAAGCCCATTTTAACCAATTCAACAGCACCGCCACACAGAACTGCTTGCTCACCAAAAAGGTCTGTTTCTGTTTCTTCACGGAAAGAAGTTTCGATGATACCTGTACGACCACCACCCACACCTGAAGCGTAAGAAAGCGCAACGTTACGTGCATTACCAGAAGCATCTTGATGAATCGCGATAAGATCAGGAACACCTGAACCACGTTGGAATTCAGAACGTACAGTGTGACCAGGTGCTTTAGGTGCAACCATGATGACGTCTAAGTCCGCACGTGGGACAACTTGGTTATAAAGTACAGAGAAACCGTGAGCAAATGCTAAAGTTGCGCCTTGCTTGATGTTTGGCTCAATCACGTCACGATAAAGTTGTGATTGGAACTCATCTGGAGTCAAAATCATAACTAAGTCAGCTTGAGCAACAGCAGCAGGAACTTCAGAAACTTTAAGACCCGAATTTTCAGCTTTTTTCCATGAAGCAGAACCAGCACGTAAACCTACAGTGACGTCTACACCAGAATCTTTCAGGTTAAGCGCGTGCGCGTGACCTTGTGAACCGTAACCAATGATCGCTACTTTCTTAGATTGAATGATAGATAAGTCGCAGTCTTTATCGTAAAAAATTTGCATTGCTGTCTCCGCTAAAATGCTTTGGATTCCTATCTTACTCAAGTACTTGTCTATTCAGTACTAAAGTAAGCGTTCCATCCTTAGGGATGGAATGAATTCGATGAATAAAATTAACTATAAAATTAGTTAAATGGTTAAAACTTTTTCGCCACGTGCGATTCCCGACACACCTGAACGCACAACTTCTAAAATAGTGTTTTCTGCAATCGCATCAATAAAACCATCTAATTTTTCAGTTGTACCCGCAAGCTGCACGGTATAAGTCGTAGGTGTGACATCAACAATTTGTCCACGGAAGATGTCAGCAGTGCGTTTAATTTCAGCACGTGCAGCACCCGATGCTTTGACTTTAATTAGCATCAATTCGCGTTCAATATGTGGACCTTCTGACAAGTCGACGACTTTAACCACTTCAACCAATTTATTCAGTTGTTTGGTGATTTGCTCAATTTTATGATCATCACCATAAGTCGTAAGCGTTAAGCGTGAAAGTGTTGGGTCTTCAGTTGGTGCAACATTTAAAGTCTCAATGTTATAACCACGTTGAGAGAATAAACCCACTAAACGAGAAAGCGCACCTGATTCGTTTTCAACGAGAACGGAAATAATGTGTCTCATTCTGTGCGCTCCCCTTTACCTAACCACATATCTTTCATGGATTGACCCGCAATTTGCATCGGATAAACGTGCTCTGTACGGTCAACCATGACATTAATGAATACGCATTTGTCATTAATCGCCATCGCTTCTGCAAGCTTAGACTCAAGCTCATCGGCATGGTTAATTTGAATACCAACGTGACCATAAGCTTCCATCAATTTAGGGAAGTCAGGCAATGAGTCAACATAAGAACTTGAGTGACGACCTTCATAGTTCATATCTTGCCATTGTTTAACCATACCTAAAGCTTGGTTATTCAAGCATAAGATCTTAACGTTTAAACCATATTGCTTACAGGTAGAAAGCTCTTGGATACACATCTGAATCGATGCTTCACCTGTAATACATACAACCTGTTGATCTGGATATGCCAGTTTAGCCGCCATTGCATACGGTAAACCTACACCCATCGTTCCTAAACCGCCAGAGTTCAACCATTGGCGTGGACGCTTGTACTTATAGTAGTTCGCGCCAAACATTTGGTGCTGACCAACGTCAGATGTAATAATTGCATCACCATTGGTCACTTTATCTAAAGCTTCAACCACTTGTTGCGGCTTCATCGTGCCATCGGTTGGTTTGTCGTATTTCAAACCATGAACCTTACGCCATTCATTAATCTGATTCCACCATGCAGCAATCGCTTCAGGGTTTGGCTTAGACACATTTAATTGCTTCAATTGAACCAACATTTCCTGAAGTACAGGTTCAACTGCACCTACAATTGGAATGTGTGCCATGATGGTTTTTGAAATGGTCGCTGGGTCAATGTCAATATGAATGACTTTGGCATTTGGACAGAATTTTGCTGGATTATTGGTTACACGGTCATCAAAACGCGCACCAATACACAAAATCACATCAGCGTTGTGCATGGTCATGTTAGCTTCATACGTGCCATGCATCCCCAACATACCAATAAATTGTGGATCATTACCCGGGAACGCACCCAAGCCCATCAATGTATTGGTTACAGGAAAGCCCAAAATGTGCGCAAGTTCAGTCAATTGCTCAGATGCATTGCCTTGAACCACGCCACCGCCTGAATAAATCACAGGACGTTTGGCATTTAATAATTCATCAATCGCTTTACGAATTTGACCTGAGTGACCACGATGCGGCGGTTGATACGAACGCATCTTCACTTTTTCTGGATATTCGTACGCAAATTTTTCCGTTGGATTGGTTGCATCCTTAGGAATATCAACCACCACAGGACCTGGACGGCCTGAAGATGCAATATAGAATGCCTTCTTAATAATCGAAGGAATTTCGCTGGCATGGCGCACTTGGAAACTATGTTTTACGATTGGACGTGAAATACCCACCATATCGGTTTCTTGGAAGGCATCTTCACCAATCAAGTGACTCGCAACCTGACCAGACAAAATCACCATTGGGATTGAGTCCATATAAGCCGTTGCAATTGGAGTTACCGTGTTGGTTGCACCTGGACCTGAAGTCACCAGTACCACACCGGTTTTACCTGTTACACGCGAGTAGGCATCTGCCATATGACCAGCAGCTTGCTCATGACGCACAAGGTAATGATTAATTTTGTCTTGTTGAAAGAACGCATCGTAAATATGAAGTACTGCGCCGCCTGGGTATCCAAAAACATGTTCAACGCCTTCGTCCGCCAATGCGCGAACGAGCATTTCACCACCAGATAAAAGTTCCAACGTGATTCACCCTAGTCTTGTCACTGCAAAATGGGAGACACCTGCAGTGTTTTGTTCATTAATTCCTGCACTGTTATAGCACACATATTTCATAGTTTTCATGGCAATAGGAAAAATTTCTGATCTGATTACCGTATAAGCAATATGAGATCTAAAACGTGTTGGGGTAAACACATTTTATAAGCTTTGTTCAGCTTCTCGGCTAGAGAAGTTGCCCATTGCATGACATGACACTTATTCGAAGGGTGATCGATCTAAGGCACATAAAACTAAAGTGTGCATTTTTGTAGTTTACCTGACTAAAGTCAAGTTTAAAAATCGGCTTTTTCTGCTTTATTGATAAACTGGGTATTTTTTAAGCTTTGTGTCATCCATCACAATTTAATCCAAAGTCTAATATTTCCATATAAAACAAATAACTTCAGATATTTGATGAATTTTTTATAATTTTTTCATATTACATTCATAAAAATAAAGAATGAGTTAAAAAAATATATAAAGCGCTTGGTTATGATTCACCAACGTAATTCAGCTTATTTTAACTCGCAAATAGGCAAGCCCATGCCCCAATTTTAAACAAGCACTATTGCAGATAAAAATCATCAAAAAATTGTCAATAAATCCTAGCTTCATGGGTAATTATTGCTAAAATTTAGCCAACATAATTTTTTTGTAATTGGTTTTCTGCCATTTACCTTTTTGCTCAGGACGTCCAAACATGAAAACACCAATGATCCGCTTGAGTTGTCTTTCTGCAAGCTTGATTTTAATTTTTGCCACCAGTGCCGTTTCTGCAAAACAATATTACAAGTGGGTCGATGCAAATGGTTCAACCCATTACACCACAACACCGCCACCAAAAACTGCCAAGAAAAAAGGTAAAGTCGATACCTATGGCTGGAGAAATTCAGCACCAACCGTTGCCACTCCTGCAAATCCTGCTGTGAACCCAGCACCTACTGCAACAAACCAACAAACGACACCAACTACAAATCATCCTGTAGGAAATTCACTCATGGATCAGCAACAACGTGAAGCCAATGCTGCTTTAAATCAAGCACAATAAGAACGTGCCAGTCCACAAGTTTGATATTTTAATCCATAAAATTCGACTCGCTTAAATTTTACTGCACAATCCCACGCGCAAAATTCAATTTATCTGCATTTTGCGCTATGCTGTGTGACACACTTTTTTAACCGTTTATTCCTGATTTAACCTTATGACTACTCACATTGACCCTGAATATCAAGCCAGTGCGATTGAACCTCAAGTCCAAAGCGACTGGGAATCTCGCAAAGCCTTTAAAGTTGCCGACACTGTCGAAGGTCCACGTCGTTATATCCTCTCGATGTTCCCTTACCCAAGCGGCAAACTACACATGGGTCACGTGCGTAACTATACCATCGGGGATGTAATTAGTCGTTTTCACCGTTTGAAGGGTGAAACCGTTTTACAACCAATGGGTTGGGATGCTTTTGGTTTACCTGCAGAAAATGCAGCGATTGCGCATCAGGTTGCCCCTGCTAAATGGACTTTTGAAAATATCGCTTACATGCGTGACCAATTGAAAAAATTGGGTTTGGCGGTAGATTGGGATCGTGAATTTGCCACCTGCACCCCAGAGTATTATCACTGGGAACAATGGTTATTCGTGCAACTGTATAAAAAGGGTTTAATTTATCGCAAACTCTCGACAGTCAACTGGGATCCTGTCGATCAAACAGTGTTGGCCAATGAACAGGTCGAAAATGGTCGTGGTTGGCGTTCAGGTGCATTGGTAGAAAAACGTGATATTCCAATGTACTACTTCCGCATTACCGATTATGCCCAAGAACTATTAGATGATTTAGAAACCTTAAAAAATGGTTGGCCACAGCAAGTTTTAACCATGCAACGCAACTGGATTGGTCGTTCGCAAGGGATGGAAATCACATTCCCATCGGCAAATCCAGAAGTTTATGCAGAGGGTCTGACTGTTTTTACCACGCGTGCCGACACCTTAATGGGCGCAACTTATGTGGCTGTGGCAGCAGAACATCCAATGGCGTTAAAAGCAGCAGAAAACAATGCACAATTAAAAGCCTTTATTGAAGAATGCCGTATGGGTTCTGTGGCGGAAGCTGATCTTGCCACTGCCGAAAAAAAAGGGATGGCGACTGGCTTATTTGTGAAGCATCCTATAACAGGTAAAGAACTACCTGTATGGATTGCCAACTACGTGTTGATGTCTTACGGTTCTGGCGCAGTGATGGCTGTACCTTCTCATGATGAGCGCGATTTTGAATTTGCCAATAAATTCCAATTGCCAATTATTCAAGTGATTGATGCCAAAGGTGCTGAAGATACGGGCTTTAACGCAACTCAGTGGCAAGAATGGTACGGCTCTAAAGAAGGTAAATTGGTCAATTCAGGCGAATTTGATGGTTTAGATTTCCAAGCAGCATTTGATGCACTATTGGCAAAATTAGAACCACAAGGTTTAGCCAATGTAAAAGTACAATTCCGCTTACGTGACTGGGGTGTTTCACGCCAACGTTATTGGGGTTGCCCAATTCCAATGATCAACTGTGAAAAGTGTGGCCAAGTCCCTGTTCCAGAAGATCAACTGCCTGTGATTTTACCTACCGATGTTGTGCCAGATGGTTCAGGCAACCCACTCAATAAAATGCCTGAATTCTACCAAACCACCTGCCCTTGCTGTGGTGGCGAAGCACGTCGTGAAACCGACACTTTGGATACTTTTGTAGAATCATCTTGGTACTACGCACGCTATGCATCTCCAGATTTTACGGGCGGTATGGTCAAGCAAGAAGCTGCACAAACTTGGTTGCCAGTCAATCAATATATTGGTGGTGTAGAACACGCCATCTTGCACTTATTGTACGCGCGTTTCTTCCACAAACTCATGCGTGATGAAGGCGTGGTACAAGGCAATGAACCATTTGCCAACTTACTGACTCAAGGCATGGTCTTGGCAGATACTTTCTATCGTGAAGCAGAAAACGGTAAAAAAACTTGGTTTAACCCTGCCGATATTGAACTTGAAAAAGACGAAAAAGGTCGTGTTCTTTCTGCCAAATATACGGGCGATGGTCAAGCTGTGATTGTTGGCGGTCAGGAAAAAATGTCGAAATCGAAAAATAATGGTATCGACCCGCAAGCCATTATTGATCAATACGGCGCAGATACTGCACGTGTGTTTATGATGTTCGCTGCACCACCCGATCAGTCTTTAGAATGGTCAGATGCAGGCGTTGAAGGTGCTAACCGCTTCTTAAAACGTGTTTGGCGTTTAGCGGCAGGATTCCTTGAAAAAGGCAGTAATGTAACTGCAATTGACAGCAGCAAACTTGCTACAGCAGCACAAGACTTACGCCGCAAAACCCATGAAACCATTCAAAAAGTAGAGGATGATATTGAGCGTCGTCATGCGTTCAACACTGCGATTGCCGCATTGATGGAGCTCTTGAATGCTTGCAACAAGTTTGAAGCACAGAGCGAACAAGACCTTGCAGTTGAACGCGAAGCGATTGTGACTTTATTAACCTTGCTTGCACCATTTGCACCTCACTTAAGCCAGACCTTATTGGCAGAGTTCGGAATTGAATTAACCGCTACTCTATTTCCCGTGGTCGATGAGTCTGCATTAACCCGCAATACTCAAACGATTGTGGTACAAGTAAATGGTAAATTACGTGGCAAGCTCGATGTCGCGATAGATGCTTCTAAAGAAGATATTCTTGCACTTGCCAAAGCCTTACCAGAAGTACAACCATTCTTGACTGGCCCAACCAAGAAAGAAATTGTGGTACCGAATAAGTTAGTGAATTTGGTGGTTTAAATCCTTAATTTCCCTATCCTTTTAGGAGAGGGCTAGGGAGAGGCAAATATATACCCCCTCATCCTAGAGGGAGAAGAAACTTTCTGAAGGATTTCACAATTTCCAAACAAAGCCCGTTGTCAGTCAACGGGCTTTGCACCTACAATCAAGATATTCTCAACTTCCACTTTAGAATTTTCGAAAATATTACAGAGGACAGCACATGCACTTTAGCCAACGTCTAGCAGTCATTGTTTTAACTTGTGGACTCAGTGCTGGCTCAGTCGGCTGTGGTTTTCATCTTAAAGGCAGCAACCCAAGTATTGCACCTGTGGCTTATTCAAAAATGAGCCTAGCTTTACCGAGCAATGCTGAAGAATTAGAAGAAAAACTTTCTATTCATCTGGGTACGGCAGGCGTACAACTCAGTAATGCCCCGAATGCCTATGTACTGCGTGTACTTGACTTTACGCCACGTCGCTTGGAATTGAATGGCAAACTGGTAGAAACCTTATTACGTTTGAGTGTGACATTCCGTATTGAAGATGCGCAAGGCAACCCGATTACCGAACCTCGTACCGTCATGGCATCGCGCAGCTATCAATACGATGTCGCAACGGTGAATACCGATGATCAGGAACAAAAATTCTTAAACGAAGTGATTATTGATGATGTGGCACAACAAATTGTGCGTCAAATTTCTTCGAACCGTTTACCTCTGGTCAATCCACCTGTGTATTCAAACCCGAAATAAGCTTCTGAGTGCTTTTTTATGAAACTTGACTATCTACAAGCTCTCAAACGTGTCGATGAAGCACGGGGCGCATGGATTTTGCATGGTCAAGAACCTCTGCTCGAACAGAACCTGCTGGATGCTTTTCGTGCCAGTTGGCAAAAACAAGAGATTGAACGCCAGCGTTATGACTTAAATAGCGTGAGCGACTGGAAAAATGTATTCAATGCTTTGAACAGTTTGTCACTGTTTTCGAGTCAATTGGCAGTTGAAGTACACGGCAATATCAAACCCGATGCCAGCACACTCAAACAACTGAAAAGTTATATTCAGCACAATGAACAAAACTTGCTATTGGTGGTGATGCCAAAACAAGATAGTAATAGCCTGAAATCT
This sequence comes from Acinetobacter sp. PW68, assembly GCF_020982655.1. Classification (NCBI taxonomy): domain Bacteria; kingdom Pseudomonadati; phylum Pseudomonadota; class Gammaproteobacteria; order Moraxellales; family Moraxellaceae; genus Acinetobacter; species Acinetobacter sp. PW68. The sequence continues at coordinate 2,286,532 of NZ_JAHZSX010000001.1, forward strand.
AGTTTTTTTCAGTTGATTGATGCCAATGGGGTCAATGTTGCACTCACGGCAAACTACCCTAAAGATCGGCAACAGATTTTAGCTTTAGAAGCAGAAAAGCTGGGTATTCAATTGGGCCATGATGCGTGGCAATGGCTGGAACAACATCATGAGCACAACCTTTTGGCTGCCAAAAATAGTTTGATGCGAGTCAGTGACACCTTTCCTGAAATTCAGCAGATTCAGATTGAACATCTACATGCCTGCTTACAAGATCAATCGCGTTATAGCACTTACGATTTAAATGATGCTTTACTGGCAGGAAATCTGGCGCAAGCCATGAAAATCTTTCAATACCTCATGGCTTCGGGTGAAGCCATGAGTTTAATTTTGTGGAGCATCAGCAAAGAAATGCGCCTGCTGATGCAATTATTTGAACAACCACAAAATGCTTTGCAACTGGGTATTTGGAAAAACAAAGTCAGTGTTTATCAGCAAGCTTTGCGACGTTTAAATCCAAATAGCTTCTTACAGTGGCCCGCCCTATTATTGCGTATTGATGCCGCCATTAAAGGGATGTCTAAGGAAAACCCCGAACACTTAGTGCTACAAGCCATTACAGAACTCTGTGGTAAAACGCTGTTTGCTTCTCACTCAGCTTAATTAAGCAGACTTCTTCATCAAAATAATTTTTAAAATTGTCTGCTTTTCAGCGGATTAGCTAAAGAAACGTGCAAACCAACTTTTGCCTTTTTTGTGTTCCTGCGAACGCAAATAATGCAGCATATTGTCGCGTACTGCATCGACATAATCCTGATCATCATGCTGAATATGGTTAATCAACCATTTAGACAACAAACGATACAAGTCATGTTCTACCGATTCGCCATTGGCAAAACGCTGACGGCAATCATTCAAACGCTTCACAAAGAGTTCATGAATACCGCGATGCGATGGTAAGTATTGATAATTGACCTGTGACAACAAGTTTTCTTCAAAGCTAAAATGCGATTGCGTATAGTCAATCAAGTCATCCAAAACTTCCTTGATTTGCTCCCGCGCACCTGTCGCCCGAATTTTTTCTAGCGCATTAATATAGTCCAGAATTTGTCGATGTTGATTGTCAATCACATCAATTCCGATATTAAATTTCTCACTCTACTCCATGATTTACCCCTCAGATTTTTTGCTTAAAATCGTGTCTTATTGCATCATCCCGATGCCGTATTATCCTAATGATTAAATCCATAATTATTTTATGGAATTTAATACTATCTGCTTTTAATTCTTAAATCCATATAAAAAATAAGGTTTTTAATCAACTTAGACCATAGTTGTATTTTTCAGCATTTATCGTAAAATTTCATAAAATTATCATAGAGATGAAACAAAATACCCCACCCCATTCGCAGATGCTATTTTCCTTTTTTTATGGATGTAATACAGTATTCAGATTGTGTTAAATCTAGCTCAAACCACCAATAAATAATTCTCATTTGCAGTTTCTTCAAAAAATTCACGATTTATCCTTATTTCACTTCTATAATTCTTTTTAATTTCTTTTTTCTGTTTTTTGACTCATGCCAAAAATAAAATCGACCAAACTTATTGTGGGAATTCTCATTGCGCTGATGCTGGCATTTGCCGCTTGGTATTTTTTAAAACCAAAACAAGAACAACCACAATACATTACTGCCGAAGTGAGTCGTGGTGATATTGAAAGTGCGGTTTTAGCAACAGGCGTGCTTGAAGCCACCAAAATGGTCAGTGTTGGTGCGCAAGTTTCGGGTCAAGTCAAAAAAATGTATGTTCGGTTAGGCGATCAGGTCAAACAAGGACAGTTGATTGCCCAAATTGACTCCGTACGACAGGAAAATGAGTTTAAAACAGCTCAAGCCAATATTAAAAACCAACAGGCACAATTGGCGGTTCGACAAGCCAATCTCGCTAAAGTCGCAGCAGAGTATCAACGTCAACAAGCCATGTATGCGCAAGATGCGACATCACGCGCCGAACTTGAAACGGCCTTAGCTAACTATAAAACCTCGCAAGCAGAAATTGCTGCCATTAACGCTCAAATTGAACAATCACGCCTAACTTTAGACACGTCTAAAGAAAATTTAGGTTACACCCGTATTCTTGCCCCGATGGATGGCACTGTCGTCGCAATTGTGACCGAAGAAGGTCAAACCGTGAACGCTAATCAAAGCGCACCCACGATTGTTAAATTAGCTAAACTTGACACCATGACCGTGAAAGCAGAAATTTCTGAAGCAGATGTGATGAAGGTCGAAGAAGGTCAAACAGTTTATTTCACTACCTTGGGCAACAGCGAGAAAAAACATTACGCTACTTTACGTCAGGTAGAACCTGCACCCAAATCCATCAATACCGAAAGCAATAACAACACCTCATCATCTTCAAGTTCTGCCGTGTACTACAACGCTTTATTTGACGTACCAAATGAAGACGGCAAGCTACGCATCAATATGACCGCACAAGTGTCCATTGTTTTGGCAGAGGCACGCAATGTACTGACCATTCCTGCTGCTGCAGTTCAAGGTGCAAACCGTTCACGCAGTCGTAGCAACAGCAATAACTCAGACAGCAACGCACGTACTGAACGCAACAATACCGATGCCAGCTCTGCCAAACGCCCTGCCCGTTTGGAATTGACAGCCAATGAAAAAGCCTTGGTTGATCAAGGTAAAGCCTCTTTAGGCATGGTACGCGTGCTACAAGCCGATGGTTCAGCTCGACCACAATCGGTATTGCTTGGCTTAAACAACCGTGCAACGGTACAAGTCATTCGCGGCCTAAAACTGGGCGATCAAGTCATTATTGCCGATGGTTCTGATACCTCAAACGATGCGGCGAAGCGTGGTGGTCGTGTTGGCCCATCAGTGAGAATGTAAGATGAGTCAGTCACAACCTCTGTTAGAGGTCACCAATCTGACCCGTGAATTCCCTGCGGGTGAATCTACAGTGCAGATTCTCAAAGGCATTGATCTGAAAATTTACCCAGGTGAATTGGTTGCCATTGTAGGTCAGTCGGGTTCGGGAAAATCCACCCTCATGAATATTTTGGGCTGTCTTGATCAACCCACCACTGGCAGCTATAAAGTCAAAGGACGTGAAACCCGACAACTTGAAGCCGATGAACTGGCACAGCTCCGTCGTGAATATTTTGGTTTTATTTTCCAGCGCTATCACTTATTGGGCGATTTAAGCGCTGCGGGCAACGTCGAAGTGCCTGCAATTTATGCAGGTGCCGATGTTGAAGAACGACAAGCACGCGCGACTGCGTTGCTCAGTGACTTAGGTCTAGCCGATAAAACTCAAAACCGCCCAAGTCAGCTTTCAGGTGGACAACAACAACGTGTATCGATTGCACGTGCCTTGATGAATGGTGGTGATGTGATTCTTGCCGATGAACCCACAGGTGCACTCGACAAGAATAGCGGTATTGAAGTGATGCGGATTTTGCGTGAGCTGAATGCCAAAGGTCACACTATCATCTTGGTCACACATGACCATAATGTCGCTAAAAATGCCACACGGATTATTGAAATCAGTGATGGGCTTATTATTTCTGATCAGCCCAACACACCTGCCAACCAGGATGATATTGCCCAACAAACCTTGCAACATCCACCACAAAAAAGAACTTCAGCTTGGCGCTCTGTATTTGATCGTTTAGGTGAAGCCTTCCGCATGGCGCTACTGGCGATGAATGCACATCGCATGCGCACCTTTTTAACCATGCTCGGGATTATTATCGGGATTGCTTCAGTTGTATCTGTTGTGGCACTCGGCAATGGTTCACAGAAACAAATTCTAGAGAATATCAGCAGTTTAGGCACCAATACCATCACAGTGTTTCAGGGGCGTGGTTTTGGCGATACCTCACGCTCATCTCAGCTCCAAACCCTAATTCCTGCAGATGCCGATGCTTTGGCAGAACAACCTTATGTGGATGGGGTCAGCCCATCGGTCAATAGCAACGTCACAGTACGCTTTAAAGACACAGAAGCGTCCGCCACAGTCAATGGTGTGAGTGAAGACTTTTTCTATGTACGCGGCATGAATTTCCAGTCCGGTCAGCCTTTTGACAAACACAGCGTACTGGAACAAGCGCAAGATGTGGTGATTGATCACAATACCAAAAATACTTTCTTTAGTGATGGCAGCAACCCAGTTGGGCAAGTAATTTTATTGGGCAGTGTACCCAGCCGTATTATTGGCGTGGTCGAAGAACAAAAAAGCATGATGGGCAATGCCGACAGCTTAAATGTGTATTTGCCTTACTCTACGGTAATGAGTCGCATGCTCGGTCAAAGCCATGTGCGCAGCATTATTGTACGAGTCAAAGATGAATATCCAAGTGCTGCAGCAGAAAATGCCATTCTGAGTCTGCTGGTACAGCGTCATGGTGCGCAGGATGTATTTACTCAAAATGCCGACAGTATTCGCGAAACCATCCAACAAACTACCGCCACCATGACCTTACTGGTTTCTGCTATTGCAGTGATTTCACTGGTGGTGGGTGGAATTGGCGTAATGAACATCATGTTGGTCTCTGTCACAGAACGCACCCAAGAAATTGGGGTACGCATGGCAGTCGGCGCACGACAAAGCGATATTTTGCAGCAATTTTTAATTGAAGCCATTTTAGTGTGTATTTTAGGCGGTGTACTTGGCGTCTTGCTCGCACTCGGAATTGGGCAATTGATTAATCATGTGGCAGGTGGAACCTTTCAAATGGCGTACTCCACCACCTCGATTGTAGCCGCTTTTGTCTGTTCAAGCCTGATTGGAATTGTGTTCGGTTTTATTCCTGCACGTAATGCTGCCCAACTGAACCCTGTCGATGCGCTATCTAGAGAATAAGGAATTAGAGTAAGGAATGATGATGCGATTTAACCAGAAGTCACGACAATTCAGCCAACTCGTCACTGCGCTTTTTCTTGGCAGCAGCTTGGTGGGTTGTGCAGCCGTAGTCAAAACACCTTATCAGGCACCTGCTGTAGATATTCCACAACAGTTTGACCATCAGCAAAAAAGCCAGCAAGTGCTTGCACAACTGAATACAGACCGTTGGTGGACACTCTTTCACGATGCTGCTTTAAATCAACTGATTGAACAAGTCTTGGCGCGTAACAGTGACCTTGCAGTAGCAGGGTTGAATTTGCAACAAGCCAGATTACAAGCCAAACAAAGCCAAAGTCAGCAAGGCATTCGAATTGGCAATGCAGGTATTTCTACAGAACATCAATTTAGTTTAGAGGGCAATGGTGACGCAGCACGCGGGATTTCGCTGAATTATCCCAGACTGAGCTACGAATTGGACTTATTCGGTAAACTTGTCAATCAGACTGAAGCTGCACGTTGGGAAGCCTTAGCCACCGAACAAGACTTACAAGCCACTGCACAAAGCCTGATTGCGACCACTGCCAATTTATATTGGCAATTGGGTTATTTAAATGAACGCTATGTTGTCGCACAACAAAACCTTGCCAGTACGCAAAAAACGTATCAATTGGTCAATGCACAATATCGTGCGGGTGCAGTTTCAGGGCTGGATTTAAACCAAGCCGAGCAAGCCCTACAAAGTCAAAAATCGACTTTAAGCCAAATTGCACAGCAAAAAGTTGAAACGCGTACCGCCTTGGCAGTTTTACTGCATCAACCTGTGCAAATGCTGAATATCAATGAACCACAAAGTTTAGCCGCTGTTCGTCTACCCAACATTACTGCAGGCTTACCTGCAGAATTACTATCACGTCGTCCCGACTTACGTGCAGCCGAATTACGTTTACGTAAAGCTTTGGCCAATAAAGATGCCAATCGAGCCAGTTATTACCCATCCATCAGTCTTACAGGCACACTCAGTACAGGTGTCGGTACAGGCGCGCATACCTCTTTAAGCGATGCCCTAAAAAACCCAATTGCCACTTTAGGTGCAGGTTTAACCCTGCCATTTTTGCAATGGAATGATATGCAGCGTGATTTAAAAGTGAATGCTTTGGAATATGAAAAAGCCATTGTGCAATATCGACAAACTTTATATAAAGCCTTTGCCGATGTCGAAAATGCACTGTCAGCACGAACCGCGCTGAATCAACAAGTCGCGCTGCAAAGCCGCAATTTAGCACTGGCAGAGAAAACTGAACGCTTAACTGAGGTGCGTTATCGGCATGGTGCGATTGCCTTAAAAAACCTGCTAGATGCACAAGAAACCACCCGCAATGCACGTTTAAGTTTATTGCAGACCAAGCAAAACCAATACAACGCCTATGTGACTTTATTGCAAGCGTTGGGTGGTAGTCCGATTCAAAACATTCAATAATGCAAGAGTTGATCTAAATTGATCACGATAAAAAAAGCCTGTGGATGATTTTAAACATCCACGGGCTTTTGCTTGCTTTGTATATAAACTTTGAAATTAAGTTTTCTCAGATAATAACGCTTCTTTACTTAATACTTGATGGCTACTGGTCGCAATTGGCAAACTGACTTTAAAAGTCGTTCCCACACCTTCTTTCGATTCCACCACAATTTGCCCGTGGTTCAAATCGACAAAACGCTTACACAAGACCAAACCTAAACCGGTGCCCTTTTCACCTGCAGTGCCTTTAAAACTAACAGTCAGTTTAGGCTCGAACAACGTTTCAAGTTGTTGTGCAGTCATGCCTAAACCTGTGTCTTGGATATAAATATCCACACTAGTTTCTGTTTGTTCTGCACGTAAAATGACTTTGCCTGTACCATCGGTACAGGTAAATTTCAGCGCATTCGAGACCAAGTTTTGAATCACCGAGGTAATCATATTGATGTCAGCATAGACTTTAATGCCTTCTTCAACTTGATCAATGAGTTCAATATTTTTCTTAATTGCTAAACTTTTCAAAACATTACAAACAATTTTGGTCGATTGTTTCAACTCAAAATTGATTGGATGGTAGACAAACCGTCCACCCTCTGCCATTGCCCAATTCAATAAACTTTCTAACAAGTTATAAGTCGATTGTGCTGTATCGAATAAATAATCAGCTATATTTTGAATACTAGAATCATCCAAAGTTTCGCGCTCTTGCGCCAAAACCTCGGAAAAACCCAATAATCCATGAAATGGCGCACGCAAATCATGCGCAATAATCTGGAAAAACTTGGTTTTACTAAAATTCAATGCAGACTGCTGTTCATACAGTTCTTTTAAGTCAGTATAATCAACTTTTAATTCAATATAACGCACCAAACCTGCAGCAAACTCTGCCACTGTCGGCACAGCACCTAAACTAAACGCTTCTTCACGATGATCAAATAACAACAACTGTCCAATTGACTCTCCATCAGTCTTGAGTAAATCCAGTGCAATTAAGCGCGCAGCTTCTATCCCCAAACTTGCGATGTGCTGCACAAACTTCGCATATTGCGGATGCTTGGGTTCAATCAGTTGCTGACCCTGAAAGAATGCACCTAGCTGTGCATTTGGATTGGCACGAAAAGCTTTAAAAACTTGAGTGGTGGAATACCAGAAATAGGGCTCATTTTTAAAAGTTAAAATGGCATGATCGACTTGCAGCATTTGACGAGCAAACTTCAAAAAACCATCAATTTGGTTACTTGGCGTATGTACGCCCAATAATAACGAGAGTTTGCAAGCATTGAGTTGCTCCGTCTCAGGACCAATTTCCAGCAACTGTATTTTCATTTTTTCCTCGTTATTTTAAAGTGTGCCGCCTTATGAATTATTTTTTCTGCAAAACTCGTCCATTGAATTCAGAGTTAACCTACAAATTTTAACACAAAATACAAGCTTTCAAACACATTAAAAAACTGTGCCACAAATCGGCACCTCTTCTTTCGAGCTTGTTTTTTCATCTATGCATGAATAAGAGTTGAGATCATGATGAACCACGCTTTCAGAGGAGGAATCGAACTGCTTCAAAGCAGCAAAAAAATACGCCGATTTTTGTAAAATTTAGACCATAAAAATAGATCTTAACTTTTAGAATCTCAATCAGGCTTTTTATCTGTAGATTTACAGCCGTTTTTAAAGAAAATCTCAACTTCTATACAAGAATTTACATTACATCATACTGTAAAAAAATAATGTAAAATATTGATAAATTTACAAAATAAATAGAATAAATATATCTACCTATCATTTTCATCGATTATTTATCAAACATACGACTTAAGTCGAGCCCTCAACTGGTTAATTTATAATAAAATATACATATATTTTTGATGTCATATGTTCATCAAACGATTTGATTAGTATTTCAACACTAAATACTCAAGGCGATTTTTAGGTTTAAACAGGCTCGTTTTTACATTAAGCCGTGTCTTGATTCGCACAAATGCGACACATCATTTCGTAGCGAAATGGCGTCATCACTGTAATTACGTTGACTGAAATGCATAGAGAGTCGATACTCTCAAGGTTAAATTAGGCAAATCGGTTCGCAGGGGCTGAGTCATGATCTCGCTCCTAAAAAACTCAATCAAAGCAAGGGGCTATATATGGCTGGTGGAAAGTCAAAAATCATTTATACACTGACCGATGAGGCGCCATTGTTGGCGACCTACTCTCTACTGCCGATCATTGAGACCTTTACTAAGCCTGCTGGCATCGAGATTGTCAAGAGTGATATCTCTGTCGCAGCACGCGTACTCTCTGAATTCTCGGAATACCTAAGCGAAGAACAGAAGGTAGCCGACAACCTCGCAGAGCTTGGACGTCTCACGCAAGATCCAGATACCAATATCATCAAACTTCCAAACATCAGTGCTTCAGTTGCTCAGTTAGTTGCATGTATCAAGGAATTACAAGCAAAAGGCTATGCAATTCCTGACTATCCTGAAAATGCGGATACTGAAGAAGAGAAAGCTTTACTCGCTCGTTTTGGTAAATGCTTAGGCTCAGCAGTAAACCCTGTATTACGTGAAGGTAACTCTGACCGTCGTGCACCTGCTGCAGTGAAAAACTATGCAAAAAAACACCCTCACTCTATGGGTGAATGGAAGCAATGGTCACAAACTCACGTTTCACACATGGATGAAGGCGACTTCTACCATGGCGAAAAATCAATGACGCTTGACCGCGCACGTAATGTAAAAATGGAACTCATCACTCATTCTGGTGAAACCATTGTACTGAAAGAAAAAGTAGAGTTACTTGACGGCGAAATCATCGATTCTATGTTCATGAGCAAGAAAGCGCTTTGCGACTTCTATGAAAAAGAATTGGATGATTGTAAAGAAGCAGGCATTTTGTTCTCTTTACACGTAAAAGCGACCATGATGAAAGTTTCACACCCAATTGTATTTGGTCACTGTGTGAAAATTTACTATAAAGAAGCGTTTGAAAAACACGGTAAATTGTTTGAAGAACTTGGCATTAACGTCAACAACGGTATGGCAGGTCTTTATGAAAAGATCGAAACCTTACCAACTTCTTTACGTGAAGAAATCATCGAAGATTTACACGCATGCCAAGAACACCGCCCTGCACTTGCAATGGTGGATTCTGCAAAAGGCATCACCAACTTCCACTCTCCAAACGATGTAATTGTAGATGCTTCTATGCCTGCAATGATTCGTGGTGGCGGTAAAATGTGGGGTGCTGACGGCAAGCCTTACGACTGTAAAGCTGTAATGCCTGAGTCTACTTTCGCGCGTATTTACCAAGAAATGATCAATTTCTGTAAGTGGAATGGTAACTTCGACCCACGTACGATGGGCACTGTGCCAAACGTAGGTTTGATGGCGCAAAAAGCTGAAGAATACGGTTCACACGACAAGACTTTTGAAGTTCCTGCTGCGGGTGTTGCAAACATCACTGACATTGACACAGGTGAAGTGTTGATGTCTCAAAACGTGGAAGAAGGCGATATCTGGCGTATGTGTCAGGTGAAAGACGCACCTATTCGCGACTGGGTTAAACTTGCAGTAACTCGTGCACGTAACTCTGGTATGCCAGCAATCTTCTGGTTAGACCCGTACCGTCCACACGAAAACGAAGTGATCAAAAAAGTGCAAAAATACTTAAAAGATCACGACACGACTGGTTTAGACATTCAAATCATGTCTCAAGTACGTGCGATGCGCTATACGCTTGAGCGCGTTGTGCGTGGTTTAGATACCATTTCTGTAACAGGTAACATTTTACGTGACTACCTCACTGACTTGTTCCCAATTATGGAACTTGGTACTTCTGCGAAAATGCTGTCCATCGTTCCGTTAATGGCGGGTGGCGGTATGTACGAAACTGGTGCGGGTGGTTCTGCGCCTAAACACGTACAACAACTTGTTGAAGAAAACCATTTACGTTGGGATTCTTTAGGTGAGTTCCTTGCACTTGCTGCTTCTTTAGAAGAAATGGGCATTAAAGAAAACAATACGCGTGCGAAATTACTTGCATCTACCCTTGATCAAGCGACCAGCAAATTACTGGACAAAGATAAGTCTCCATCACGTCGTACTGGCGAATTGGATAACCGTGGCAGCCACTTCTACTTGGCAAAATTCTGGGCTGAAGAACTTGCTGCGCAAAACCAAGATGCTGAGTTAAAAGCGAAGTTTGCACCGCTTGCACAAACTTTAGCTGCAAATGAAGACAAAATTGTTGCTGAACTTGCTGAAGTACAAGGTAAATCGGTTGATATCGGTGGTTACTACGCAGTAGATCAAGCCAAAGTGAATGCCGTAATGCGTCCAAGCCCAACATTCAATGCTGCTCTTGATGCAGCTCAATAAGTTGATGCAAAACTAACCTAAGTTAGTGATGTAAAAAACCAGCGCTTCGGTGCTGGTTTTTTTACACCCTCATTTATATAGTGTTATGACAACTATTTCATTTAATGCTTAGATCTAAATTTTATGAATGTGAGTTATCAAAGGTTAGGATTTTTCATTCGACTATAGCCATAAAATAAGGACAACCTAAAATGGCAAATTCGTGGGGAATACCAAAGCACATAGAAGATGCGGTCTTGGAGCGAGACCTGTGCTGTGTATATTGCGGCAAAAAGTTTGGCACTGAAAGAGCCAATAAGAAGTCTTGGGAACACATTATCAACGATATAAGAATTACAACCTTAACCAATATTGCAATTTGTTGTGTGGGCTGTAATGCATCTAAAGGCAATAAAGACTTAGCAACTTGGCTCCATTCTGAGAATGCTCGAAAAAGAGGCGTCACCACTGAGACAATTGCAGATGTCATCAAAGTAGCTTTAGATAGTTAATAAAGCTTTTAAGTACTACAAGCCCTATAAGACACCCGATCAATCACATTTGATTATTGTATTGATCTAATAATTTAAGCTTAGCATCTGATTCCACCATGAGTACCAATGAAAAATCAGGTACTCATTTGGGTACTCATTTTCCAAAGTGACCACCTGAATAGTGGCTAATGGAATCATCAAGACTGGAGCTAAAAAATGGCACAACCCATTAATATACAGACAATAAAAAAGCCCCCAAGTCTTAATATGCTTGAGGGCTTTTCCTTTATATGGTCCCGAGGGTCGGACTCGAACCGACACGTCATCTCTGACAGCGGATTTTGAGTCCGCCGCGTCTACCAATTTCACCACCTCGGGTAGGTGTTGATGGGTATCATAAACTTTTTTGACAGCTTGTCAACGTAAGTTCTTTTGCAATTGCTTAAAATTAAATCAGCTGTCATTTTTTTGATTTATAATCGACCAATTTCATCTATAAAACCTAAAAAAGCATATACTAGGCGCAGTTATTCCAGTGATCTAACTTTTTTTATCATGCAACTTTCTGACTTTAATTTTAATCTCCCCGATGAACTCATTGCTCGTTACCCGCTAGCCAGTCGTAGTGCCTCTCGCCTGCTGCATCTTGATGCTCAAGGTCAATATCATGACCACCAATTTACTGACTTGCTGAATTTACTCGAAGCAGGCGATTTACTGATACTTAACGACACCAAAGTCATGAAAGCACGTCTTAAAGGTAAACGTGCCACAGGCGGTGCGGTTGAGGTCTTGGTTGAACGTCTGCAAGATCAATTTATTGCCCATTGTCATATTAAAGCCAGCAACTCACCAAAAGCAGGTGCAGAACTGTTTATTGGGCCTGATGCTGTAAAAGTGACTATTCAAGGACGTCATGAAAATTTATTTATTGTCGAATTTTCACAGCCTATTTTAGACGTGTTAGATGCCTATGGTCAGCTGCCAATTCCACCCTACTTTAACCGCGAAGCCGAAGCGATTGATACCGAACGTTATCAAACCGTATTTAACGACCCAACAAAACTCGCCAGTGTTGCCGCCCCCACTGCTAGCTTGCACTTTGATGAGGCTCTACTTCAACAGTTAGAAGCTAAGGGCATTCAAAAAACCTTTGTGACGTTGCATGTGGGCGCAGGCACATTTCTGCCCGTACGTACTGAAGATATTGCCAATCACATCATGCATAGTGAATGGTGTGAGGTTTCTGAGGCTGCCGTAGCGCTGATTCGTGAAACCAAAGCACGAGGCAACAAAGTTATTTCAGTGGGTACAACTGCCACCCGTGCTGTGGAAAGTGCGGCACAAGCCCATGCAGGCGAACTTGCGGCGTGGTCGGGTGATACGCAAATTTTTATCTACCCAGGTTATCAATTTAAAGTGGTGGATCGTTTGATCACCAATTTCCACTTGCCTGAATCAACCTTATTAATGTTGGTGTCTGCGCTTTCGAGCCGTGAAAATGTCATGCGGGCGTATCAACATGCTGTGGCTGAACGCTATCGTTTCTTTAGTTATGGCGATGCCATGCTGATTGATCAAGCTCAGTCTTAATTTTCAAACTGTAAAAGATATCGCCATGCCGCTCGATACCGTGAAACACTCCATTCATATTCGACGTAAGAAGAATCAGCGGGTATTTCGCAATATCGCTCGGTTATGGGATATAGGAAAAAAAGCGCAAAGCCATCAAGAAATTTTGGATGGTTTGCACCCTTGGCAAGATGACATTACCCTCAAGTTTGAAAATGTTTTGCCTATTTTGCTTGGTATTATGGGGGTGTTGTTCTGCTTATTGCTCTTGATTCAACCGAGCAATATTTGGCTGCAATTTTGTTTACTGATTGGTGTAGTCTGTATTTTTTGGGCATTTATTACCTATGAGCAAGACGACCCGATTGAAGAAGTCATCACCTTTTTAGAACAAGAAAGCATTGCACAGCGCTATCAACTGGCATGGCAGCAACCACCGCAACATCTTGCCCGCACCTTACAACCCGTTTATTTGATTGCCCATTTAAAAAGTCTATTTCCCTTGTTTAATTTAGGGAATCTGTCCAATGAAATTCGCCGTTACGCCAGTACCGTTTGGCAAGATCAACAAGGCAAGCAGCATCAGGTTTTGGTGTTTGAATATCGTTATGTCAGTGAAACCCGCATTAAAGACAAAAATGGCAATGATTATAAAGTCAAAGAAGTGGTGCGCTATTTATCGGGTGTCTTTGTCTTTGATGTGAAAATTCAAGGTTTAGCCATTAGCACCAATAAAAAAACTTTTGGTGCGCCCTACCATGTACCATGGCATACCAGTGACATCCGACTGAATCAAAAACTCAATTTCTTTGGTAGTGATGCGATTCAAATGGCGCGCACACTCAGCCCCGCTCTGGTGTTAAAACTGGATGATTTTTTCCAGCATCAGCAAGGTGATTTGTTATTTCACCCTGAGCGGAACACGCTGTGTTTTTTAGGCAATCGCAACCTGTTTGAAATTTCCAGTAAAGCAAAAAATATTCAAGATATTTCCGCATTGCGTGGACACTTACGCACTTTTAAATTACCTTATTTGGAACAATTACAAACCGATTTAGTTGATTTTCTTGAATAAGAAAATGGTCTTGGGGCAACACTATGGGCATCGCAATTTTTCTTTTGGTCGTTATTGCTATCATCTTGATTGTTATAACAATTCGCAACAATATCGTGCGTCATTTCAATGCCACCATTCGTGCATGGGCAGATGTGACCAGTTTTGAGCGACAGAAATTAAAAACACTCGAAGAACTTGCGCCAGTGGTCGAACAATATGCAGGAATGGAAAAAGGCACTTTAGAAAAAGTGACTGAACTGCGTCAAAATATTATGAACCTAAACATCAACAATGCCGATGTTCATCAATTACAACGTGTTGAAGCCTTAAGCAAAGAATTGATGCGCAGCTTGAATGTGGTGGTCGAAAATTATCCTGAGTTAAAAGCCGATCAACTGTACTTAAAAATGATGCATGAAATTGATGAGCAGAATGAAAATGTCGGTGCTGCAATTACAATTTATAACCGCAATGTTGAACTATTTAATAATTATATACAGGTTTTTCCTAACAACATGATCAATACTGCAACCATAGCCAAAAAACCAGTGCGCGCTTTTCGTGATAACAGTGCAGCGCAAAGTTTTGATTATCGTCCAAACTTTTAAGTTATTTTTGATAGGTCAATAAAACAGCAAGCACGAAGCTTGCTGTTTTTTCAGATTTCAACTAAACACTTGACTGTGTCAGATACTGCACCTGATTACACCCCTTATTTTTTGCCAAATACAATAATTCATCGGCTGAGTGCAGAAAATCGACCACATTGTGATACTGCTGATTTTGATGATGGCTATTTGCGCCAATACTCACAGTGACTTGGGTGATTTCCCCAGTCTTGGTATGTGGAATTTCCAGTGAATATACCGCCTGCCTAAAGTTTTCAGCAAGTTGTACGGCATCTTCCAGCGGCGTTTCAGGCAATAGCACCACAAATTCTTCACCACCAAAGCGAGCCACAAAGTCAGATGCACGTGCAAAGTGTTGTTTAAGCAACTGCGCCACGCTAATCAAACAGTGATCACCTTGTAAATGCCCATAATTGTCGTTATAAGGCTTAAAATGGTCGATGTCGATAAACAGGATAGACAAGGCGTGTTGATGACGTGAAGCACGTTTAAATTCATTCTCTATACACTCGCTGAGCGCCTTTCGATTAGCAACCAAGGTCAGCGGGTCTTGTAAACTCAAAGCCAGATTTTTACGACTCAGCGCTTCAAGTTCCAACTCCATCTGTTTACGTGCAGAAATATCAAACATAAACCCAATAATCGCTACAGTTTCGTCATTTTCACGAATCACATGCACCACATCACGAATCCAGACATAATCTCCTGTAGCGGTTAAGGCACGATAATCAGCTTCGTGGTCTGTACCTTGATCAGACAAACTCACACACATATTTACGGTCTTGTCTCGATCTTCAGAATGCATCCGATCAATCCAATCTTGTGCAGTTTTCCAACTGTCTTGCGTCCAACCCAGTAAAGACTCAATTTGAGGACCGATGTAGCTAAAAGCTTTGGTTTTCCAGTTAATCTGCCACGGAATTGCATTCGTGGTTTCCAAAAGCGTTTTATAGAATTGGTCTTCTTTTAATGCACTGTTTATTTCACTCTTTAATGCACTGTTTATTTCACTCATAGCCCACCCTATGAATTTATTTTAATTACAATGTAACAACTTAAGTGAGCTTTGACTACAATTTGTTCTGTCTTATTGACATTTTCTTCTTCAGCTTTGAAACAACCATGTAGTTGAGCAAAAATAAAGAAACTTACTCAAAATATAAAATCCAAAATAAAGAGTAAGCCTATAAAGAAGAAATTACCCACATATTCAGCAATTTAACCCATGTAAACGCAATGGATTTGAGCAAAATATTTACTCGTAATTTTTACCAAGGAAAACGTATCTCAACTGGCAATTCCGTGCAGAATCTAGGAAAATAGTGCACTTTTAGCATGAACAATCAGCGAACTGTTTTTTCGCCTTGATTTGGAACATATATGAAGTTTGAGAAATTAGGTCAGTCGGGGCGTGCCCGTCGTGGTCGTTTAACGCTTGCTCATGGTGTGGTAGAAACTCCTGTGTTTATGCCTGTCGGAACGTATGGCACAGTCAAAGGCATGCTGCCACGTGATATCGAAGAAATTCAGGCACAAATTATTTTAGGCAATACCTTCCATTTATATTTGCGTCCAGGGCTAGAAGTGATTCAGCAACACGGCGGTCTACACGAATTCATCAAATGGGATAAGCCTATTTTGACTGACTCTGGTGGCTTTCAGGTGTTTAGCTTAGGCGCAATGCGTAAAATTAAAGAAGAAGGTGTGACCTTCCGTTCGCCTATTGATGGGTCAAAGGTTTTTCTTTCGCCTGAAATCTCGATGGAAATTCAAAAAACCTTGAACTCTGACATCGTGATGATTTTTGACGAATGTACGCCTTATCCTGCAACGCATGAAGAAGCACAAAAATCTTTGCAATTGTCTTTACGCTGGGCAAAACGCTGTAAAACCCATCACCATGATGAACTACAAAACAGCAACGCACTGTTCGGGATTATTCAAGGCGGCATGTATGAAGATTTACGTGATGAATCTTTAAATGGCTTACTTGAAATAGGTTTTGATGGTTATGCCATTGGTGGTCTTTCGGTGGGTGAACCGAAAGAAGAAATGATCAAAGTCCTGGATTATTTACCTGCTAAAATGCCAGAAGATAAACCACGTTATTTGATGGGCGTGGGCAAGCCAGAAGACATTGTTGAAGCAATTCGTCGTGGTGTGGATATGTTCGATTGCGTAATGCCAACCCGCAATGCGCGTAATGGTCATTACTTTGTCACCGATGGCTTAGTGCGTATTCGTAACAGTAAGTATCGTCATGACCAAAGCCCGCTCGATCCGCATTGTGATTGCTATACTTGCCAGAATTTTACCCGCGCCTATTTGTTCCATTTAGAAAAATGTGGCGAAATGTTGGGGTCAATGTTGGGCACGATTCACAACTTACGTTATTACCAACGCTTTACCCAAGATATTCGCAATGCCTTAGATAACGGCACTTTCGATGACTTTGTACAGGACTTTTATGCTCGCCGTGGTCTAGAAGTACCGCCTTGTCCTGAAGATTAGTCTTTTCAGTATTTGCGCTGAGTAAAAAGACAAGGTAAATTGCAGAACAAACCCATTTATTATCAGATCACTGATCGCCAGTTTTTAGTTTAGGAAAATGAAATGAGCCTTTTTATTTCGACCGCTCACGCAGCAGGTGAAGCTGCACAACAACCAAGCCTTGTGGCTAACCTTTTAATGATTGCAGTCTTCATTGCAATTTTCTACTTCCTGATTTGGCGTCCACAATCAAAGCGTGCCAAAGAGCATCGCACACTGATTGAAAGCTTGGGCGTAGGCAGTGAAGTGGTATTCGCAGGTGGTCTTATGGGTAAAATCACTAAAATTGAAGGTGATTTTGCAGTGGTAGAGCTGAACCGTGGTGTAGAAGTAAAAGTACAACGCGCGAGTGTCATTTCAGTTCTTCCTGAAGGCACATTAAACAACCTTTAATCAAAAAGAGTCGTGCTCACGCACGACTTTTTCATTTTAAGAAGAAAATAAATGCGTTACCCAGCATGGAAATATCTGCTCATCCTTGTTGTTCTTGTGGTGAGTACATTATATGCCCTGCCTAGCTTGTATCCAGATGAACCTGCTGTTCAAATTTCAGGTGCCAAAGCTGGTACCCAAATTGATCAAAGCATCATACAAAAAGCAGAGCAAATTTTACAATCAGAAAATATTGCCAGTCATGACAACAGCTTTACCAACAATGCCGCATTGTTGCGTTTAGACACCTCAGAAGCCCAACTCAAAGCCAAAGAAGCTTTACGTCGCGGTTTGGGGGATGACTATGTCGTGGCGCTGAACCTTGCGCCAACCACACCAGAATGGCTACAAAAAATTGGTGCAAAACCAATGAAGCTAGGTCTGGACTTACGTGGTGGTGTGCACTTCTTATTAGAAGTGGATATGGACAAGGCCATCAGCCAACGTATGGAAACTTCAGCCGCCGATTTACGCCGTCAATTGCGTGACAACAAGCTGAAATTTAATAGCCTTTCGCTGAACAACAACACCATCACCCTACAGTTTGCCAATAATGCAGACCGTGATGCGGTGATGGATTTCTTGCGTCGTAACGGCAATGAGTACACGCAGCAAGCCGTAGCCACCTCAGAAGGTTCTAGCTTACGTCTGAACTATACAGATGTTCGTAAACAGGAAATTCAGTCGTATGCGGTCAATCAGAACTTAACCACTTTACGTAACCGTATTAACGAGTTAGGTGTGGCTGAGGCTTTGGTGCAAACCCAAGGTAGCAACCGTATTGTGGTGGAATTGCCAGGCGTACAAGATACGGCTGAAGCGAAGCGTGTTTTGGGTCGTACTGCGAACCTCGAATTCCGCTTGGTGTCTGACTTAAATGATCAATATATTGATCCATACACAGGTCAGCTTACAGGTCCTGTACCACCTGGCACAGAAGCTTTTGCCTTTGAATCTTTGGACAGTGGCCGCCAAATATTATTGAACCGTAGTCGTATTTTAACGGGTGAGCGTGTTCAAAATGCGTCAAGTGGCTTTAGCCAAGATACAGGCGGTGCTGAAGTTAACATTACCCTAGATGCTGCGGGCGGCAAGCTCATGGCAGATGCGACGCGCAACGCTGTGGGTAAACGTATGGCGGTATTGTTTATTGAAAATAAACAACGCATTAGCTATGTGACCGATGAAAATGGTACACAAACTGAAGTACGTACCCCGTACACCGAATCTGTCGTCATTAATGCTGCAACCATTCAGGCGGTATTGGGTTCACAGTTCCGTATTACAGGCCTAGATTCTCCACAAGAAGCCTCTGAATTGGCATTAATGCTTCGTGCAGGTGCCTTAGCAGCGCCAATGTACTTTGTCGAAGAACGTGTGATTGGTCCAAGCTTGGGTCAAGAAAACATTGATAAAGGTGTATTGTCGACTCAGATTGGCTTCATTTTGGTGGCAATCTGGATGGTGGTGTTCTTCCGCCTGTTTGGTTTGATTGCCAACTTCGCTTTAGTGTTTAACTTAGCCATGATTTTAACCGTCATGTCTTGGATTGGTGCTTCACTCACCTTACCAGGTATTGCGGGTATCGTGATCACTATTGGTATGGCGGTGGATGCCAACGTCTTGATTTGTGAGCGAATACGAGAAGAAATTAAGTGGGGCGCCTCGCCAAAACAAGCGATTGTGGCAGGTTATGACCGAGCGTATAACACTATTTTCGATTCGAACTTAACCACATTCTTGGTGGCATTCATTCTGTTTGCGATTGGTACAGGCCCAATCAAAGGCTTTGCGGTGACCCTCATGATTGGTATTGTCTGCTCGATGTTTACTGCAATTACAGTCACCCGTGCAATTGTACAAATCATTTATGGCAAAAAACGTAACTTGAAAAAGTTGAGCATTTAAGGAGATCACTGATGACTGAGAATACTCAACTGCCTTCAAAAAAATACGGTCGCCCTGATGATGAGCGCGTGATTCCGTTTATGAAGATTGCTTTGCCAGCGGCATTGCTTTCTATTCTACTTACGGTTGCTAGCATCTTCTTTATTGCCACTAAAGGTTTAAATTTAGGTTTGGACTTTACTGGCGGTATTGCGGCAGAACTTAACTATAGCAACCCTGTCAAAGCGACTGATGTATCTAATGCTTTAATCAAAGCAGGCTTCAATGACCCTGTGGTACAAACACTGGGCTCTGACCGCGACCTCATGGTACGTATGCCTGTACAAGACGATGTAGAAGCCGAAGACCTAACCAAAGCGATTACCGCTGCGGTACAGTTGCCAAATAATGCAGCAACCGTTCCTAAAGTTGATGTGGTGGGTGGTCAAGTCGGTAATGAGCTATATGTGCGTTCTGCGGGCGCTGTCGCTTTAGCGCTATTATTGATGCTGGTTTACGTCACCATTCGCTTTGAATTCAAATTGGCAATGGGTGCGGTACTGTCATTGTTCCACGATATTATTGTAACACTGGGTATTTTTGCCATGATGCAATGGCCATTTGACCTGACTGTATTGGCAGCGTTATTGGCAATTATTGGCTTCTCACTTAACGATAACATTGTTGTATCTGACCGTATTCGTGAAAACTTCCGTAAAATCCGTGGTGCAACACCGCTTGAAGTGGTGAACATTGCACTGACAGAAACTTTACGTCGTACCATTCACACCTCTATGACCCTATTATTGGTTGTAGTCGCAATGATGATCATGGGCGGTGATGGTCTGAAATGGTTCTCGATTGCCATGTTTGTCGGTGTATTTGTCGGAACATATTCATCTATTTACATTGGTACAGCCTTTGCCTTATGGCGCGGTTTGAACCGTCAGGACTTCATTGTTCAAGTTAAACCAGAATTTGAGGGTGAAGAGCAAGAAATTCCTTAATATATTTCTACTGACACCAACAAAAAAAAAGCCTATCTTTGGATAGGCTTTTTTGTGGCTAGACGTTGCGACATTTGCTCTGATATTGCGATGCTAATGCCGAATAATATCAATCTGTGGAAACTGAAAGCCTGCGCAGGAGGGTGCAGCTCGCCATGCTACAGTCAGCATACAATCTGGTAAACGAAAGTTTTGATAAGCAAAATGTCCAATCTGTGGATGATGACAAAGACCGCCCTGTGCACTGGGATGCATCCGGGTATCTAACTCATTTAGGCTTAAACGAATCCCCAACCCCGATGCTTTCAGCACCGCCTCTTTGGTTGTCCAGACACGAAACCAATAATCGGCGTCATGTTCCAAATCTTGCCAGTATTTGAGTTCGTTGGGATGAAACGCATGTTGCGCCAAGGCATCAAAACGCACCTTACGGTCTAAATCTTCAATGTCTATCCCAACATCTGACAACTCAAAACTGCTTGCCAATGCATAATGTTGGCGGCTATGACTATGGTTAAATTGCAATTGAGGGAATGTCATCAAAAATGGTTTGCCATGCACATTGCGCTGAATATCACTATTTTGAATATTCTGTGCTAAATATTTTGAGAGCAATTGATTCCGATAACGGTAAATCGCCTGCTTTAGCTGCTGAATTTGTTCTGTTCGTGAATCTGTTGCAGCAGGAACAAAAATTTTATGAATACGGCACACATCTATATGAATTTTTTTAGCTGTTTTACCCATCCTGAATATACCTAATCCTTTCGCTTTAACCCACAGCAAATTGAAATTTACACCCCAAGCCATATAGAAAAAAACCAGCTCAATGCTGGTTTTTTTAGAAGCGATTTTGATTAACTCCCCTGCACCAAACGGCGTGCACTGATAATACCAGGTTGCTGCTCCAAACGTGCCAACAGACGAGAAAGTTGCGCCAAGCCTTTGACCTCAATCAACAATTTCATATTGGCAATTCCATCATTTTCAGAAATAGTATTCACCTGACGAATGTTAATTTGATCGGCAAAAATCACTTGAGTTAAGTCTTTGAGCAAACCACGGCGGTCGTAGGCTTCCACCACAATCTGCACGCTTTGACCACGGGTTGGCTGCATTTCCCAGTCAGCTTCGACTGCACGTTCAGGTCCATTGCCAATCATGCGCACATAGTCTGAACACGCTACTTTATGAATACTCACGCCACGATTGAGAGTGATATACCCCGCAATCGCCTCACCATGCACGGGCTGACAGCATTGTGCGATATGCAGTTCAACGTTATCCAAACCATCAATCAAAATACCATGTGCCGATAAGGTATGGCTGGCTCGTGGATTCAAAGTCGGCTTCAACACCAGTTCAGGTTCATCCTGATCTAAGTGCATGTGACGATTGACCTGATTAATTAAAGCATGCAGGCTAATATCACCATTAACCAAACCAATCAGAATATCTTCACCAGTTTTGACATTAAAGTGATTGCAATAATCATTTAGATCAATACTTTTTGGATGAATCGCCAAACGAGAAAGCTCTTTGTTGAGTACTTCACGCCCTACTTCTAGATTTTTACTGCGGTCCTGCTGTCTAAACCAATGACGCAGTTTATCGCGCGCACGTGCCGTTTTAATATATCCTAAAGAGTTTACCAACCAATCACGGTTCGGTTCACGGTCTTTTTTGGTCAAAATCTCGACCTGCTCCCCTGTTTTTAAGCTATAGGTGAGCGGTACATAGCGCTGATTGACCCGCGCAGCATAACATTTGTTACCCACTTCGGTATGCACATGATAGGCAAAGTCCAGCACTGTTGAGCCACGAGGTAATTCTTTAATATCACCATCACGGCTGAATACATAAATTTTTTCAAAATCTTCAAACTCTTGGATTTGTTCAAAGTTTTCAGAATCATCATCTTCTTTATGTGCACTGGCATCGTTACGTTCCTGATAGTGCTCTAAAACAGAACGCAAAGAATGTAAACGATGATTGAACGAGTGGTCTGTGGTTTTAGAACCTTCTTTATAATTGAAGTGCGAACATACCCCCAGCTCGGCTTCTTCGTGCATATCCAAAGTACGAATTTGCACTTCAAGCGACTTGTTTTCTGCAATCACTGCAGTATGCAATGAGCGATAACCATTGGCTTTTGGATTGGTAATGTAATCATCAAACTGGTGCGGAATATGCCGCCACAATTGATGTACGATACCCAACGAGTGATAGCACTCTGGAATGGTTTTCACCAAAACACGTACAGCACGAATGTCATAGAGCTGGTCAAAGCTGAGGCTTTTACTCTTCATTTTTCGATAAATCGAATAAATATGTTTCACCCGTCCACTAATTTCGGCATGAATCCCGTTATTGCCTAGCTCTGTACGCAATTGCTCAATTACGCTTTGAATGTAATTTTCACGTTCTAAACGCTTTTCATTCAGCAATGTTGCAATTTCTTTATAACGGTCTGGTGCCAAATAACGGAATGCTAAATCTTCGAGTTCCCATTTCAGTTGGGCAATCCCTAAACGGTGTGCCAATGGCGAGTAAATGGTTAAAATTTCCCGCGCCACACGCTCCTGACGTTCTTTGGAAGCAGTTGCCAACTCACGTAATGAATAAGTACGTTCTGCCAGTTTAATTAACACCACGCGCACATCTTCTGTCATGGAAATCAGCATTTTATAAATGCCTGTTAAATGTTCACGCTGGTTATTATTAAAGTGGTCTTCTAAACGCTTATTTTTCTCAATCAGTTCAGACAACTTACCCATCGACAAGGTGCCTTTGATCAAGCCGTACACTGCTTCACCAAATTTTTCACGCACATCATCTAACTGTAGGACATTTTCACGCACACTACGATAGAGCACCGCTGCAGACAAAGTATCTTCATCGACATGTAAGTGCGCCAAAATATTCGCCATCTCAATACCTGTATACAAGGTATGCGATGGATGACTAACGTCTGTTTCTAACTCTTTTTTTAGGTTGTAATGGGCAACGCGTTCTAATTGTTCAAGTGCCGCCCCATCGTAAATCCCGCGTACTCGGTCTAGCCATTCTGCTAAATCCTGTCGGGCTTGCTCGGCATGTTCTACAGTCGTTTCCTCAGACAGTTCATTTAAACGCCCAGGAAGTTGTTCACGTACTGTGACCATACCCTTCTCCTACCTCTATGTACTTCATATTATAAATCGTTTATTTGCTTTTCTTTCTGAAACAAGGCAATGGATTCAACGTGACCCGTATGGGTAAACATGTCCATCACACCTGCTTTTTTCAATTGATAGCCCTGCTTGACCAATACACCTGCATCCCTTGCGAGTGTGGCTGGATTACACGACACATAAACGATTCTATCTGCACCAAATTTGGGCACATAATGCATCACCTCCTCTGCACCTGAGCGCGGAGGGTCAATTAATAATGCCTCAAATCCTTGATTTGCCCAAGAATGATGCGAAAAATCTTTTGTTAAATCTTGTGAATAAAACCTAACATGATCTAAATCATTGCGCTGTGCATTTTCTGCACCACGCTGCACCATCTGCTCAGAACCTTCAACTGCAACCACTGATCCTGTCGCACCAACGCAGCGCGCCAGTGGTAAAGAAAAGTTGCCCAATCCACAAAACAGATCAAGCACCCGATCACCTGATTTTAACTCAAGCAAATCGCATGCCAGCTTCACCATCTGTGGGTTAATGGTTGAATTAACCTGAGTAAAGTCTTGCGGATGAAAGCCAAAATCTACATCAAAATCATCTAAACGATAATGCAAACGCATAGGCGCGTATGGATCATCAACCCGATGTAAACTGTCTGGGCCTTCAGGTTGCAAATACAATTGCCAATGTTTCTGTAACGCAAATTGTTGTAATTGGTTGACATCGGCTGCAGATAATTTTTCTGTATGCCGTACCACCAAAGCAATCTCTTGATCTCCCATGGCCAATTCTATATGACCAATATGGGCTTTGCCTGTTAGACTTTGGAGTAGCTGCTTAAGACAAGTCAAAGAACCAAAAGCCTGATCAAGCACCAAGCAACGATCAATGCTGGTCAGTTTGTTGCTGTTGCGCTCACGAAAACCGACCACCAATTTATCTTGATTGGGCAAATAACGCACACCAACACGTGCTTTACGACGATAATCTTCACGTTTTGAACGTAATGGCGCAAGCCACTCTTCAGGCTGCACCTGCGCAAAGTGCTGCAAGTGTGACTGCAACACTTGTTGCTTTAATCGAATCTGCTCATCCACCTGAATATGCTGCATGCTGCAACCACCACATTGTTGATAATGCGGACATGGCGGAGCTACCCGCAAAGCTGACGGCTCACCTAGTACTTCTAAACATTCGGCTTGTTCTAAACGCTTGTTACTTTGAGTAATTTTGGCGCGTACAGTTTCACCGGGCAAAGCTCCTTCAATAAACACCGTTTTACCGTGCTTTTCAGCAGGATGACCCGACTGAGCTGTATAGTGTGCAATCCCTCGCCCTTCATGTGACAACGATTCCACATCAAAGCAATACTCAGCCTGCTGCGTGGTACGGTTTTTACTGCGATGCTTCATATCAGTCTAAATATCGGAAGATGGGGAAGATTGAAAAGGCATCACGGGTTCATTTGAAGACGTGCTGACACTTTTTTCAGGAAAATCTGTACGGGTAAATTCAGTTTGCTGCGAACTGTGCTGCCACACGCTTAAAAAGTCTGCATGCTGCGGCTGGGTATGCAAATAATGAATGGTGTGCTGTACCCATTGAGTATGCTCTTCAAGCAGTAATTGCCCTTTGAGCAGCAGCCAACGCAGGTAAATGAGCCAAGTATTTAAGACATCGCCTTCACAATAACGCGTCAGCCTCGACCATTCACCGCTTTGCATAAATGCAGGAACATGATAGCCCGCATCTACGCGTTTACCTGGAAAACCTAACAAATAGGCAATGTCATCCAACTTTTGAAAATGACGACCATTAAACATGGCCATCACATCCATTAAATCGACATGACGCTGATGGTAACGGTTTTGATAATTGTTATAGCGCTTTTGCTGATCAATCTCACCCTGATCAAATAAACTTGGTGCAGACAGCCCATGATACATGGCACGGAATAAAATCACTGGCAAATCAAACTGCGAACCGTTCCAACTGACCAAAGTTGGATGACGCTTATCAAAAATAGACAAAAACTTTTTCAGCATTGCTGCTTCACTGTCTTGTTCTCGGCTAAATGAAAACAGTTTCATGCCGTGTTCATCAATCCACAAGCCTGAAATGCAGACTATTTCATGCAAAGGCAGACGCTGAAAATCGGTGCCCGCTTCTTGCCGACGCAGTTTCATCAACGCCTGTTCAAGCTCAGCCTCAGGTAAATTCAGCTGATATAAATGCGCGCCTGACTTCAAATCGGTAACGGTTTCAATATCGAAAATCAGCACAGGTAAACGCATACGATTTCACTCAGTCAGCTACAAAGAAATGAATGCTTTTCGGCTATTCAGGGTCTTGAACAGAGAATAACCCTGTCGATAAATAACGGTCACCACGGTCACAAATAATGCACACGATGACTGCATCTGGATTTTCTTCAGCAATTTTTAATGCCGCCCAAACCGCACCACCTGAAGATGTTCCCGCACTGATGCCTTCTTTTTGTGCCAGTCTGCGCATGGTTTTTTCAGCTTCAATTTGCGGAATATCAATAATACGATCAACACGGCTACGGTCAAAAATAGTCGGTAAATAGGCTTCAGGCCAGCGACGGATACCTGCAATGCTTGAACCGTCAGAAGGCTGTAAACCAATAATTTGAATATCTGGATTTTGTTCTTTTAAATATTTAGACACGCCCATAATAGTGCCTGTGGTACCCATAGAGCTGACAAAGTGAGTGATTTTTCCACCCGTTTGCTGCCAAATTTCAGGGCCTGTAGTCAGATAGTGTGCCTGCACATTGTCAGGATTACCAAATTGATTCAGCACCAAGCCTTTGCCTTCACGTTGCATTTGCAAAGCCAAATCACGTGCACCTTCCATGCCTTGGGCTTTGGTCACTTCAATCAGTTCTGCCCCATAAGCCCGCATAGCATCTTTACGCTCCTGACTCATATTATCAGGCATGATCAGCTGCATTTTATAACCACGCATGGCTGCTACCATTGCCAAAGCAATGCCTGTGTTACCACTGGTTGCTTCAATTAAAGTATCGCCAGGTCGAATTTCACCGCGTTTTTCTGCCTGCATAATCATGTTATAGGCAGGACGGTCTTTGACCGAACCCGCAGGGTTATTTCCTTCCAGTTTTGCCAAAACCGTTGCCTGCGTATGCTGAGCCAAACGCTGCAAACGCACCAATGGGGTTTTGCCCACATAATGGTCTAATAAAAACTCATCACTTTGGAAATCTGGTTGGGTATCACGCATGCTCTGTACCAATATTAAGGTGGGCTTATTGTATGAAATAATGCACCTTCCTGCACGTTTTTCACTGGCTTTTTCTCAAATCGACAAGAGTCTGCCGAGAATTTATGCATTCCTTTACATCGTTGCGGCCCCTCATTGCTTTGACTTATTTTTTATTGCTTCATCCACATCAAATAGCGTTTAAATCCACACGACTTAACTTCTATAATTGGCCTACGCATCCATGAAAATTGGCATCACTAGCACAGAAGCAGATGAAAACACAGTCAGCAGAAATAAAGCATGCTAAACTGCCAAACATAGGGATTGAACTGCGTCAACCATGGCAAATATCAATAAAAAGTTATTTAAGCGCTTACATTTAAATCATGCTTATGGACAGCTGATTGCACTTATTTTTGTGCCAATTATGATTTTGGCATGCGTCGGTACAATGCTGGTTTTATCCGAAACCTCGAATGCCGCAAAAGCACAGCAGCGACAAATGGCAATTGCGATTTTGACCCGTTTTGAGTTGCCATCTGAAGCAGCTTTGCATCAACTGGCTAGCTTTCCGTGGAAGTACGAAGAAGCTCGTTCTTATATGCAAAATATGATGAACGAAAAGCATTTGGTTCGTACTGCACTGATTGATGCTTCGGGTACACGGCGTTTAAGCATGGGCTTTCAAGATCAAGACGAATGGCCCAAATTTCCTAAAAATGCCGATTTTTTTGGCCCAATTCAATATAAAAACAATCATGTGTATGGCATGCAAATTCAGCAAGACATCAACCGACCTGCATGGTTGCTGATTGAACTAGACAATCAACCGCTACAAATAGCCCGTTATCGGGTCATGATTGTATTAATTGCCACAGGCTTACTGACTTTATTGCTGTTATTGCTGTGTCTGAACTTCTATTCACGTCGCTGGATTGCACCCATGTATGAAATTCGCATGCAACTACAACGACTAAATGCCGATACACTCGATCAACACATGGTCATTAACAGCACTGGCGAATTACGCTTATTGCAGCGGGATATTGTCAATGTGGTAAAACGCCTGCATTTCAGCTTTTTAGAACTCAAAGAACATACCGAACAAACCGAAGATGACTTGCGTCGCACCCTCGATACTTTGGAAGTACAGAACATCACTTATCGTCAGGCACGTGACCAAGCGATTTCTGCCAACCAATCCAAATCGGTATTTTTGGCCAATATCAGTCACGAACTCAGAACCCCGCTGAACAGTATAGATGGTTTTATTCACCTGTTATTGCGTCAGGAAAACCTGAGTAATGAGCAAAATTTGTATTTACAAACCATTCGTAAGTCGTCTGCACACCTTTTGGCTTTAATTAATGATGTCTTGGATTTTTCCAAAATTGATGCCGGTAAACTGGAACTGGATACTGCGCCTTTTGATTTAGAAGAAGCCATTTTTGATGTGATGGATATGCTCTCGCCGTTGGCCGCGCAAAAGCACATCAACATGGCTTTTTACTTTGCCGACAACGTACCACAGCATGTGTTGGGTGATGCTTTACGCTTTAAACAAATTTTAACCAACCTGATTTCCAATGCGATTAAATTCACACCCGATGGTGAAATTATTGTACGTGCGCGCGTGGAACATGACGATATTGGACAATGCCTGATTCACTTTAGCGTACAGGATAGCGGCATTGGTTTAAGCGGCACAGACCGTAAAAAACTGTTTGAGTCGTTCTCTCAGGGTGATACTTCGGTTACGCGTCAATTTGGTGGTACAGGGTTAGGTTTGGCCATTTCCAAACAATTGGTTCATTTAATGCAAGGTCAAATTGGCTTTGAAGACAATCAGGAACGTGCCCCAACCGAAAAAGGCTCGACCTTCTGGTTTACTGCCTTGTTTACGGTAGATGAAGCGCATGCTCAGCAGCATCCAACTTTTAAAGAAATTCAGGTAGTGTCCTATTTGGCGCACCCTGCCACAGCCAATATCTTGCGTCATTATCTTGAAAATTATGCGGTGCGACATATTGAAGCCGCTTCAATTCTAGATTTATTTAGCCGCTTAAAAGATGTATCCGACCTGCAAGACAACACTTGGTTGATTGTTGACCATAGCGGCGACACCGAAGCCTTGTTAAAAGAAATTCGTACCCGTTATCAAGGCAACTTGGCGGTATATGGCTATCAAATGGCGCTAGACCCAAGCCTATTAAATGAATATCGTGCACGGGCTTTGTATCAACCGCTCAGTCGTTCAGCATTAATTGACTTACTTAACAATGAAAACAGTTTTGATGAACAAGATTCTGCATCATTTGATGGTAAAGGCCTGCACGTTTTAGCGGTGGATGACCATCTACCCAACCTGATTGTACTTGAAGCCTTGTTGGGCGAACTGAATGTGACCACTACCAAAGCGCAAAGTGGTCAGGAAGCGTTGGGGATTTTGCAGCAGCGTATTGAACAGGAGCAGCAACCCTTTGACCTGATCTTTATGGATATTCAAATGCCTGTGATGTCAGGGATAGATACCACTCGCGCAATTCGTTCATTAGAGTCGACTTTAGAAAACCACAAACGCTTGCCTATTATTGCCCTCACCGCACATGCACTTGCCGATGAAAAGCAAAAATTACTCAAAGTTGGTATGGATGACTATGTCACCAAACCGATTCAGATTGAACAAATCATCCAGATTTTAACCCATTGGACGACGCAAAGTTTTAATAAACCACCTGCAATCGATAAAGCCATTGTGATTGAAGCGCTAGACCCACAGGTGTTGAATTGGCAACAAAGCCTAATGTTGGCAGCCAACAAAGAAGACCTTGCAGTGGATTTGCTGAAAATGTTGGTAGATAGCTTTGCCACAGAATTGCATGAAATTGAACAGCTGATTGAACTCGAAGATTTCCCGCAACTCGAGCATGTGTTGCATCGTCTGTATGGTGCAACCCGTTATGTTGGCACGCCAAACCTGCAAGAAGTAACAGGTTCATTTGAACAGTTTGTTTCGACATTGCGTAAAGAACGCCGTAAAGCCGATGATCTGTTTGTGCAGGAAGTACTCAATCGTTATCAGGAGTTAAAAGCATGTATCCAACAGGTGGAACATGCAGCAGAACATATTTTTGCTCAACATACAGCAACGAGTTCATAGTGGTTGACATCCTCCTCGACCTAAAGGACGGAGATTCCTACTGCTAGACGCTCATGTCCGAGCGCAAGAATATTCAGTGCGGAATTTACATCCCGATCATGGAGCGTACCGCACTCCACACACTGCCATTCTCTTATTCCAAGTCCTGCTCTACCTTTCGGACTACTGGAGCGTGAGCCACAGCACGAACAAATTTGGGTGGTATAGGCTTCATTGACTTCTTCATAACATACCCCTGCGTTCTCGCATTTATACTTGAGCATGGTTCTTAGTGTTGTCCAACTGGCATCTAACACAGACTTGGCTAGTTTGGTCTGCGCTAATGCTTTGGCATTCACATTGCCAACGAAGATGGCTGCATGTTCATTCACCAGTTTTCGGCTGAATTGATGCAGCATGTTTTGTCGTACATTTTTAATCTTGGCATGGATGGCTTTGACACGTTTCTTATTTTTTGCACGTTGAGCAATACCAAGTTTTTGTTCATATTGCCGATAGATTTGAGGGGCTTTAAGTTTTACGCCATCTGAACAAGTCGCTAAATCTTTTAAACCTAAATCTATGCCGATTGAAGTTTTAGCGTTGTTTTTTTCTATTTTGACTGCATCAACTACAAGACATACATACCAACGTCCACGACTATCTTCTACGAATGAGCCTGTTTTGATATTGTATTTACTTAATCTGTAACTATCCCATAGTTTAAATTGATGCTTGCCATATTGAACATAGCCATCAGCATATTTGATTGCAATCTTTTTAAACGGTATCCAACCCAATGAACGTCTAGCTGATTTTTTATTACTGACACGCCATTTTAGTTTTGCTTTTTTGAACTGCTTGCGTCTTGTGACCAATTCTTCTGTCACTGCCTGAATAGTTTGACTGTGCAAGTTGCATTCTTTCGATGTGCCTTTCGTGTATTTTGCAATGTCGTATGCTGAAAAGAATTGTTGTTTTCTTTGAAGATGTTTAAAACACAAATCATTGACATAATTCCAGACAAAATTTACTTCGGATGCTAACTGATTTAGCACCTTGCAATGTTTGTCTTTTATGCGTAATTTGAGTGTCTTCATCTAATTATTTTAACAGTATTTTTCTTAATAGTGACTATAGTACAAGTATTTAAAACGACATTTCGTGTCGTTCATATGATTTACTCTAGTCGCTTATATTCTCGTGCTGAACCACGAGGTTTTACGCTCCAGTGGATAAAGTAGGATGAATGTCATTTCGTCCAAATAAAAATGGTATTTTAAAATATAAGTTTCACGAAGCACATCACATAATTTTATCAATTCTTTCAGGCTGAGCCCACGGTTTTGGCCGTGACTCTGCTGTCATTTATCTTGGGTCTGTGCATGCTATGCTTTGCTCAGTAAAAATAAGAGCTCACATCATGACTTTACTTCGAATCGAAAAAAATAATGGCATCGCCACAGTTTCCCTGAACCGCCCAGACAAACGCAATGCCATGAGTTTTGCCCTACTCAAAGAATTGGTGCGCACTGCAGAAAAGCTTAAAAAAGACCGCAGCTTACGTTGTGTGATTTTAACAGGGGAAGCAAACGTATTTAGTGCAGGCATTGATTTGGCCGACCTCAATAACCCACAAAACCGTGCATTTGCAGCTTGGGAGTTAATTAAGCCTGGGCAAAGCCTGTTTCAAAAAGCATTTCTCGTTTGGCAACAATTGCCTGTACCTGTAATTGCTGCAATTGAAGGTTATTGTTTTGGCGCAGGAATGCAATTGGCTTTAGCTGCAGATATTCGTATCGCTCATCCTGACACGCAAATGTCGATTATGGAAAGCCGCTGGGGCTTAGTGCCTGATATGGGGCTGAGCCGCTCTTTAAAAGGTTTAATTGGCCTAGATCTTGCCAAAGAGCTGACCTTAACTGCACGTATTTTTGATGCCAACTATGCCAAAGAAATTGGCTTGGTCACGCATTTAAATGCAACACCTTTGCAAAAGGCACAAACTCTTGCCGAAGAAATTGCACAGCGCTCCCCAGATGCACTGGCTGCAGCCAAACAAGTGCTGGATGCCATGGAACATTCTCCCAATAAATCTTTACGTTTAGAAAAAATTTGGCAATTAAAATTATTGCTAGGTAAAAATAGCCAACTGGCACGTAAAAAGGACAAGAATCCTGAAGTGACCTTTGCACCGCGTCAGTTTTAATGCAGTTCAGACACAACAGACTTTGACCAAAGGCTAAATTGACATTTCAAGCCAGACTTGTACTGTAGGCAAAAATGGAGAATCAGCGCTATGCATTTTGATCGTGACACAAAAATCGCTTTTTTAGGTATGGGACTTATGGGGACACGCATGGCAACCCGCTTAGTTCAGGCAGGTTTTGAGGTCGCAGTTTGGAATCGTAGCCCTGCGGCTTGCGAACCCGTGCTCAGCTTAGGGGCGAAATCACTACAATTGAGCGAGATTGGACAATATCCAGTGATCTTGAGTTGCCTTGCCGATGATCATGCTGTCCAAGCCGTTTTTGATCAGATTGAGCCATTTTTGACTGCTCAACAAGTCATAGTCGATTTTTCCAGTTTGTCTGTAGATCAAACCCAAAAGCTAGCGCAGCAAGCCAGCCTCAAACAGGTCACATGGATTGACTCACCTGTTTCGGGAGGCACTGCGGGAGCCGAACAAGGCAGTTTGGTGATTTTTGCAGGGGGGGATGCAAACACCATCGAAAAATTAAGCCCGATTTATCATGTGCTGTCACAACGTGTGACTCGTATGGGCGAAACAGGCACAGGTCAAGCTACTAAAATCTGTAACCAACTGATTGTTGCTGCCAACAGTACCCTAATTGCCGAAGCCGTTGCTTTAGCTGGACAGGCAGGCGTAGACACCCGTTTACTTGCACCTGCTTTGGCAGGTGGTTTTGCCGACTCGAAACCATTTCAGATTTTAACGCCACGCATGGCAACCCACAGTTTTGAGCCTGTGCAATGGAAAGTCCAAACCCTATCTAAAGATTTAAACAATGCCTTACAACTGGCAGCGCAATTTCAGCTACAGATTCCTGTGGCAGAAAAAGCCCTTTCGCAACTGCAAGCTCATCAAGCCAAGGGTTTTGCAGAAGCAGATTTAGCCACCATTATCCATCAGGTCGAAGCTTAATCGGCTTGATTCCTGATCCAATCTTTGCCTGCAAGGAGCATCTGCATGTCTAAACTGGCGGTTAATCTGTCGATGATTTTTACCGAAGTGCCGTTAATTGAACGCTTTGCCCTTGCACGGGAACATGATTTTCAGCATGTTGAAATTCAATTTCCCTATGAGCTAAGTATTGAGCAAATTCAAACCCAACTCACACTCCACCAGCTTAACCTGTGCTTAATTAATGTCCCTGCAGGTGACCTCATGCAAGGTGGCAATGGTTTGGCGGGCGTACCTGGACAAGAGATTGAATTTCATCATGCCCTAGAGTTGGCTATCCGCTATGCCACAGCGTTAAATGTCCCCCGCGTTAATATTTTGGCAGGCAAACAACCTGTCGATGCCGATTTACTACCGTGCTTAAACACACTGGCTGAAAATCTAAAACTGGCCTGCTCGATGCTCACTCAACATCATATTCAGCCTGTATTTGAAATGATTAATGGCACCGACATGCCTCGTTTTTTAGTACAAAATATTGCGCAAGCTCAAGAGATACTAGAAGCGGTCAAACATCCTGCTCTTAAAATGCAATACGACTGTTATCATATGGCGATGATGGGCGAAGATGTGCTGAGCGCATTGCAAGAAAACATACAGGATATTGGTCATATCCAGTTTGCTGACAATCCAGGACGCCATGAACCTGGCTCGGGCGAGATAGACTATGCTGCTATTTTTGAATGGTTACAGCTCAGTGCTTATTCAGGTTATGTCGCTGCAGAATACCGCCCAAGTCTTACGTCAAATCAATCATTTGCATGGAAAGACAAATATTTTGCCTCGCCTTAAAATGCTTGAAATTAAACCAATTTGAAATTTCAGGCTAAAACAGCTATATTAGATGATGAATAATTTTAGGAAATTATACACTCCATGAATTTAGAACCATCGCCCGGCGCTTCTAATTCTCACGATCTTGCAATGAATACCCAAAAGCATGACGTACAAACCTGTCTTAAAGTTGTACATGAAGCTCTCCTTGATGTAAAAGCCAAAGAAATTGTTGAACTTGATGTCAGCAGCATTAGTAATGTTTCAGATGCCATTGTAATTGCTAGCGGCACTTCAACTCGCCACGTAAAATCTATTGCCGATAATGTTGCTGAAGAAGCGCGCAAAGCAGGCTTTCGCCCAATCGGTATTGAAGGTGAACGTGATGCAGAATGGATTTTGGTCGATCTTGGTATGGTAGTTGTTCACATCATGCTCCCAACAGCACGTAAATTTTACGACCTAGAAAGCTTATGGCGCAATCCTACAGATACTGACTCTGTAGCGTAAAACCCAAGATTCAAAAAAGCGACCCTCACGGTCGCTTTTTTATTGCCTGCATACGACTAGAGCAATTGATGCAAATCGGCCTCCGGATATTTCGCTTTAATCATTAGCCGAGCTTGCGCAAATACTTGATCTGAACGTTGTGGTCCATAAAACTCACACAGCACCTGATATAAACTGGTAATGGCCTTGGCATGATCTTTGGCTTGTGCACGATCCATCATCGCAAGTGTCGTGTTGTACATCGCACTGGAGTCATTCAGCAAAATACGATCTCTCAATAATTGCATTTTCAACGTATCAAAAAAGTCATCTGTATCTTGCTCAAGCACAGCATGCAGCACCTCAGCAACAAAATCGATATAGGCATGATATTGCGCTGAAACGTTGACGGTTTGTGCCTTCGTATTGGTCTGCAATAACTCATCTTTTTCAATGATGGTCAGCTCATATAATACTTGCTTGAGCATTTCTTTACGGTTTTGCTTAAGCTCTTCTGTGGTGCAAATTTCACTTAAAAATCGATTGAGCACAAAGGCTGGTTTTGCACTGTATTCCTGCTCCCAATAGCCTACCACCTGATCTAAACGTGCCCCATGAAAATAGTGTTGGAGTGCACGTTGAATGGCTAAACGACGTTGTCCAACATTCAGGACTTCTGCATTCATCTTGAATTCCCTCCTCATTTAATGGCGTTTGGTGATGTCATCAGTTTCACAGGTAATATCACGCTGAAATTCTGGATAAGACAGTTCCGCATGCTCGGTATAATCTAAACCACGCTGCTCATGCTGCGCACTGACACGTAAGCCGCCCAAGACGACATGCAAGGTTTTAAATACAATAAATGCCACTCCAAACCCCCATGCAAAGGCCGCAAACACCCCCATGGCTTGTACAAGAATAATCTCGGTATTAAACATATTGCTTTCAAAGAAGAGCCCTGCAGCGAGTGTGCCCCATGCCCCGCAAAAGCCATGCACGGTGACTGCATCGACTACATCATCCACTCGGAGTTTTTCAAGCAGTGCAGGCAAAATGCTGACCATTAACCCTGCGACCAAACCGGTCAGTACAGCGAACATCGGACTCATAGTCGCACAACCCGCAGTAATGCCGACTAAGCCCCCAAGCGATGCATTAATCGTGGTTTTGATGAGAATCGCTTTACGCATCAGGAGTGCAAATAACATATAAGCCACTGCAGCGGAACATGCTGCTAAGTGAGTATTTAAGGCAATACGCCCGATGCTGACATTGGCATTGACCGTGGAGGCAGCATTAAAGCCAAACCACGCAAGCCATAAGATAAAACCACCCAAGGCAATTAAGGGCAAGTTATGCCCAGGCAAATGATGCACTTGACCATGACGCCCAAAACGTCCAATTCGTGGGCCGAGCACGATAATGCCTGCAAGCGCGACCCATCCTCCAATCGAATGCACCACCGTAGAGCCGGCAAAATCAATAAAGCCCATGGCTTTGAGCCAACCCTCTCCTGCAAATAAGCTCCCCCACGCCCAACTGCCAAAGACCGGATAGATCAAACCATTGACCACCGCCGCACTCACCACATAGGCAACAAAGCGAATCCGTTCAGCCATTGCCCCACTGGCAATGGTGGTCGCAGTAGCAGCGAACATCATTTGAAAGAACAAAAGATTCCAATGCCAATCATCAAGCTGATTCGGTAAAAAATGCGATGTCCCTAACCAACCACTTTGGTTGACCCCAAACATCAAACCAAAACCCACAATCCAAAAGACCAGCCCACCCAAGCAGGCGTCCATATAATTTTTCATTAATACATTGACGGTGTTTTTACTACGTACCGAACCACTTTCAATCATGGCAAATCCGGCTTGCATAAAGAACACCAAAATTCCGCCCATAATCACCCACACACTATCGAGTGAAATACGAATCTCTTGAATATTTTGAATCATTTCAACTTGCTCTGCTGCATAAGCAGGTAGAGCCAATACCCCAATGAACAACGCAATATAATGATTTATTTTCATGCAACACCCCTACCTTTTAAACAGAGAAATGCAAGAACAGTGCCATTTATTACGGATTCTTCTGAGCATTTAAAAAATATATTTTTATTATTTTTCAAAAATTTAAATCACAAAAATAAAATCCGAACCTGTTTAATAGTTATTTATTTGCACGAATTCCGGCTCTCATCAAACATACCCAAAAGATGAGCTACATAAGTGAAAATATTTCAGGCATAAAAAAATCCCCCTTTGAATAAAGAGGGATTTTTTTAGAATCGAATGATTGAGAGAATTAGTGACCTGTACCATTAATCGCTTTAGTCATATCTTCCACCACTTTCTTGGCATCACCAAAGATCATCATGGTCTTGTCGTTATAGAACAAGTCGTTGTCTAGACCAGCATAACCTGTTGCCATAGAGCGCTTGATGACCATAATGGTACGTGCTTTATGCGCTTCAAGAATTGGCATACCGTAAATTGGCGAGTTTGGATCATCTTTTGCCGCAGGGTTAACTACGTCATTCGCACCAATGACCAACACCACATCTGTAGCAGGGAAATCTGAGTTGATTTCGTCCATTTCCAAGATATCTTCATACGGTACATCAGCTTCTGCAAGCAATACGTTCATGTGACCTGGCATACGACCTGCCACTGGGTGAATCGCAAAGCGAACTGTTACACCTTGCTCTTTCAACAAGTTTGCCAATTCTTTTACCGCATTCTGGGCACGACCTTGTGCCATACCATAACCAGGTACAATCACCACGCTGTCTGCATTTGACATCAAGAAGCCAGCATCATCAGCAGAACCAGAACGGTAGTTACGTTGCACTTGCGCACCCGCTGCCGCTGTTGGTGCAGCTGCACCGCCCATCGCACCACCAAACAATACGTTGATGATTGAACGGTTCATGGCTTTACACATAATGTAAGACAGAATCGCACCTGAAGAACCGACCAATGAGCCTGCAACAATCAGCATGTTATTTTCAAGCGTGAAACCAATACCTGCTGCTGCCCAACCTGAGAATGAGTTCAACAATGACACCACAACTGGCATGTCACCGCCACCCACTGGTGCAATCCATACCCAACCGAATGCCAATGCCAGACCTGTCATTGCCCAGAATGAAGTCATGTTACCGCTCAGGAAGAAGTGAATCCCGAAACCTAACATAGCAAGGAAAATTAACGCTTGAACAGGTTTTACCCATGCACCCGAAATGGTTTTTGCCCATTTCTTTGCCGCCAATTTACCGTATGCAAAAACAGATGCGGTAAAGGTAATCGCACCCACGAAACAGCCTACAAACAGTTCAAATAAATGAACCTTGCTCATTTCATGGAAAGTAATGCCATTTGCAGTCAACAAGTCTGGACCCAGTTCGATCAACTTGTTGTTATGAATAATCGCAGCAATCGCAATTAAAACCGCAGCCAAACCAACTAAAGAGTGCATTAAGGCTACAGTTTCAGGCATTTGAGTCATTGGCACCGTACGTGCGCGGGCAATACCCACCACTGCACCTGCTGCCATGGCTGCCAGGATCATCCACACAACAGGATTGTCTGCCACGAAGAATGTGGTCAAGACTGCAATCGCCATTGCGATCATGCCATAACGGTTGCCCGCAATCGCAGTTTTAGGGCCAGACAAACCACGTAAAGTTAAGATAAAGAGCACAGCCCCGATTAAATAGAACCAGTCTGCATATTCACGAATAAATTCCATGCATTAGCCCTCTTTTTTCTTTGCTTTTGGTTTGAACATTTCCAGCATACGCGCAGTCACTGCAAAACCACCGAAAATATTGATGCTTGCCAAGAACACAGCAATCGCACCAAGTACACTCACCACATTAATGGTTTGGAAGTCGACACTGCCTTCTACACCCATAATTGGTAGACCGACAGTTTGAATCATCGCACCTACAATAATAATTGAAGAAAGTGCATTGGTTACTGCCATTAATGGCGTATGTAACGCAGGTGTTACCCCCCACACCACGTAGTAACCTACGAAGATGGCAAGGACAAAAATCGTAATTGTTTCAACCATGAGAGTTCTCCTTAACCACGCTTTAACAGCACTTGACCGTTATGAGTGACCAGCAATGCTTTCTGAATTTCTTCTTCTGGATTCAATGCGAAGTTCTTGTCGTTATCAAATAATGTTTCAACAAAATTGAACACATTACGCGCGTATAGTGCAGATGCCTCTGTCGATACAGTCGATGGAATATTTGGAATACCCAAAATTTTTA
Source organism: Acinetobacter sp. PW68 (assembly GCF_020982655.1). NCBI lineage: Bacteria > Pseudomonadati > Pseudomonadota > Gammaproteobacteria > Moraxellales > Moraxellaceae > Acinetobacter > Acinetobacter sp. PW68. The sequence goes on from NZ_JAHZSX010000001.1 coordinate 2,325,202, forward strand.
CACCATTAGCAGTCACTACAGTTTCACCGCATTGTGAACCTTCGACGTTACCACCCGTTTCAACCGCCATATCTAAAATCACAGAACCTGGCTTCATTTTTGCCACAGTTTCCGCTTTGATTAAGCGCGGTGCATCACGACCTGGCAATAACGCAGTGGTGATCACGATATCCGCATTAGAAACCGCTTTATCGACAATCACCGCTTGGTCTTTAATGTATTGTTCACCAGGCATCCAGCCGTAACCATTTTTGGCAGCATCGGCAGCTTTTTGTTGTTCTTCCTCAGACATTGGTACGTCTAACCACTTACCACCCAAAGATTCCACCTGATCTTTTGCCGTTGGACGCAAGTCAGTTGCTTCTACTACAGCACCTAAACGCTTCGCCGTTGCAATCGCTTGCAAGCCCGCAACACCTACACCCATGATCACAACACGCGCAGGTTTTACAGTACCCGCTGCCGTCATTAACATTGGGAACATACGTTGATATTCTGCGGCAGCCAACAATACAGATTTATAACCTGCCAAGTTGGCTTGTGATGACAACACGTCCATATTTTGCGCACGCGACAAGGTACGTGGCAAAAGCTCTAAAGCAAATGCAGACACCTGAGCCGCAGCAAATTGGTCTAATTCAGTATTACGGTAAGGATCAAACATCGCCACCACAGTGCTGTTCGGTGCAAGTTTTTGAATTTCCTCACCCTTTGGGGCACGAACTTTCAAAATCATTTGGCTACCGCGATAAGCATCATCTGTCATGGTCGCGCCTACTTGTTCATAAGCGCTGTCGATATAAGCGGCTTTGATGCCTGCACCACGTTCAATGACTACGCTATGACCCGCGCTAATCAACTTCTTTACTGTTTCTGGCGTCGCAGCGACACGATTTTCACCGACAACAGTTTCGGTTGGAATTCCGATCTGCATGAGCGTTCCTCAAGCTGGTTTTTCTTAAGTCAACATCGTCGATAACGATGCTTTCCCCTCAGGATAAGTTTTGTTGAATTTTTGGATTCTAATGCAACATTTTTAAATTACCACCCAATATTTATTTAATAAATACCTATATTTTGAACTGATGATTCATGAAAATATTGTTGCGAGATATAATTGATAAGTTTTGCTTCTTGAATATAAGTCTAATTATTCAGCGAAACTTCGATTTGGCGTGTCTAAAAGAAAAAAAGCGATGCTTTGAGCTTGCAGTTGACCACATTTAAATGAATTAAGCATTGATCATTCTGACACGCATTTCACTTAATTCGGAAAATCCGACTTAGCGCTAAAAGATTGCATATCTATACATTTAAGCGCTAAAAGCAAAACTTAAACACCAAATTGACTTTTTTGACAATTTTTACACTGCACAACAAGGTTCAATTTAGAAGTGTTTTGCGCAACTGAAAACCTTAGAAAAACCTACCTTTGCCTTATGAGTAAAACCGAATATTTCAAACAGTAAAACTTTTAAAAGAAGTTTAAATTTATTCAACTCAGGTCTAAGTTAGCGTTGCTATTTTTTTCATTTTTTTTGTGCGTCATTTAGTCTGATGATGGATTTTCTCTGTTTTGTAATATTTTCAGCTAATTTGCACCATTATCGTGCAAAGCCCATTTGCTCTACTTTTACAAAATTTATGCCATCTCAATCAGACCATCTGCATAAGATCGGCTATGCTTGCTCAAATACAGCACACAGCTTTATCCATGCAGTCGCATCTGTGTTTATCTATCATGCAACTTGCATTTTTGTGCGCAGCAAGTGTCACTTTTCTTACATCCGCCTTGCTCGACAGCATTTTTAGGTGAACATCTAAATGGCATACAATGGTTCGGCTGCATGCTCAATATTGTAGGCGTGATGATGATCACCTTGTCCAAAAACAAGTTCTCTCATTAAGTTAAAGGCGACATCCTGCCACTAATGAAGTTGAATATTGGATTCAATCTTTGAGCTACTGCAACCCCGTTTTACCATAAATCTCAGGATAACTATGAACACTGCACCCGACATCAGCCAAGATAAAACCCTGCTCTGGTTGATGGCGATTGCCTGTGGCCTATGCGCGGGGGCCAATTATTATTGCCAACCGCTGATTTACTCGATTCATCAATCTTTCCAGATTCCGCAATCCCAAGTGGCATTGACGGTGACTTTTGCACAAGTATCTTATGCACTGGGTTTATTGTTTATTGTGCCTATGGGCGATATTGTCAATAAAACCAAATTCATTCCCCTATTGATGTTTTTGGCCTCGATTGGCTTATTTTTATGTGCCTTTTCCAGCAATTTAAGCATGCTATGGATTGGCACGATTATCACAGGGCTGTTTTCTGTGGCGGCACAAGTCTTAATTCCCTTTGCCACCATGACCGTAAAACCTGAAAAAATGGGTGAAGTGGTTGGTTTATTGATGAGTGGCTTACTGGTCGGTATTTTACTTTCGACCAGTTTGGCAGGTTTACTGTCCAATTTATTCCATTGGAAAGTGATTTATCTAATTAGTGGAATACTGATGCTGTGCATTGCCGCAGTCCTTAAAGCGCGCTTACCCTTTATCTCAACAAGCAAACTCAGCTATTTGGCCGTGTTTCAGTCTATGGGCAAACTCATTTTAGAAGAACGTCGTTTGGTCTATCGCGCCTTCATCGGTGCGTTTGTTTTTGCTGCAATGAGCGTATTGTTTTCTACCATCGCAGTATTACTCAAATCCAGTTTTGGCTTAGCCGACTTTATGGTGGGCATTGTGGCAATGGTGGGAGTATTCGGTGCGCTTTCGACCAAACACGTAGGAAAAATTGCAGATCGTGGCTATGTTATAGCGCTGACGTGGGGGGGGTTGGCGTTATTGGCAATCAGTTGGGTCTTTCTATACAACGGACAATTTAGCTTATGGAGTTATATTCTTGGTTTTGGCTTAATTAATCTTGGGCTTGCCACCGTACACAGCAGCAACCAAAACGTAATTTTTCACTTACGCCCCGATGCCAAATCGCGGATTAACTCAATTTATATGACCAGTTATTTTACTGGCGGTGCTTGTGGTTCTGCCTTGGGAATCTATGCGTGGCAACACGGTGGATGGTTGTGGAGTTGCCTAGTTGGTTTATGTTTTGTTGCAGCCGCAATGAGCTTTGCCCTGCTCGACTGGCAACATCAACGTCAACACGCCATGTCTTAAACGCTGCGATTACAATCAAGCAAGTCGCTTAAGACATTTGCATCACAGGATAAAATGGCTGACTCCACTCCACATTTTCTAAATTTTCCAATAAAATTTGGATAAAACACGGCATCAACGCACACAATAAAGTATTGGCATGGCTGAGTTGTTTGCGGTTGATTGCGCTGTTATAGGTTGTACCACCTTGTAAAAGTTGCTGCTGTAAAGTCAGTAAGCGATTAAATAAACACGCCAAAATTGTGGCTGAATCATGGATGTGCAATGCCTGCATAATCTGCTGTTTTTCTACTTCATAATCTGCACGCCATTCGGCTTCAGTCATTTTTTGATTACGCCAATCCCAAAAACTTTGATACAAATAAGGATTGGTCAGCAACACCTCTAAACTTTGTGGATATTTGTCCCAAATGATTTTCGCCATGCGCTGATCGACATCTTTTTGATACATGCGCTGCACAAATTGCTGCAAGGTCTGTTGTTGTGTATGCTCTGCTGTCTGACTTTGCGCATACAAGGCACTCAAGGCTACCCATGCTGTCATAAATTGCATATCAATATCATCATGAAAATCAATGGCTTTTTTCCACCAACTTAAACTGCGCTGCATGCGTAAATTAAATGCCGTTGAAAATTCATTTTTCTTAGTTCGATAAATTTCTTCTAACACCAACATTTTATTCTCTCTCTTATGCTGCGTTATCGTTATCTTTTCAACATACTAAAAAACGGCTACGCATACAAATACTGAGCAGTTCCGCTTTAGCATCTACGGTTGCGCTGCTGTGTTTCATAGCGAACAAAGCAAAGTTGATGCCAATGGATGTGGGTTGTGGACACTGTCGATTTTCACTTAAACCCCGTATAATGCGCGGTCTTGTGCTTTTATTTTTCAATTCAGGTGGGTTATGACACGTGCCATCCAAACTTTACAACCTCGCATTTCGGTTGCCCCGATGATGGATTGGACTACCCGTGATTACCGTTTTTTTGCACGTTTATTTAACCCCAATATCATTCTGTATACCGAAATGGTGACCACAGGCGCGATTTTATTTGGTGATGCTAAGCGTCATTTAGATTACAGTAAGGAAGAACATCCTATTGTCTTGCAGCTTGGTGGTTCAAATCCAAAAGACCTTGCGACCTGCAGCAAAATGGCACAAGACTGGGGTTATGATGAAATCAACTTGAACGTTGGCTGCCCAAGTGATCGAGTACAAAACAATAAAATTGGCGCGTGTTTAATGGCAGAGCCAGACTTGGTGGCAGAATGTATTGCCGCCATGCGTCAAGCTGTTGATATTCCTGTAACCGTAAAACATCGAATCGGGATTGACGACATGCACTCTTATGCAGAGATGCTCCATTTTGTGGATACCGTGGCTCAAACAGGTTGCAACAACTTTATCGTGCATGCCCGAATTGCCTTATTACAAGGTTTATCACCTAAAGAAAACCGTGAAGTACCACCGCTGCGTTATGAAGATGTGTATCGTCTAAAACAAGACCGCCCTGAATTGTTAATTGAAATTAATGGTGGAATTAAAACGTTTGCCGAAACCCAACAACACCTCAAGCATGTCGATGGGGTAATGATTGGTCGCGAAGCCTATCACAACCCTTATTTACTGGCAGAGCTTGGACAATTATGGGGATTAGAATTGCCTGATCGTTTTGAAATTATGCAGCGCATGTTGCCGTATATTGAACAACGTCTACAACAAGGTGCACCACTTTCTGTCATCACCCGCCATATTTTAGGTTTATTCCAAAACCTGCCTGGGGCACGTAAATGGCGTCAAGCACTAAGTGGCGGCAATGCCAAAACATTTGCCGATGTAGAGCAAGCACTGGTGAATATTCAAGCAGCAATGCAACGTACAGAAGACTATTTAAAAGAGCAGCAGCTACAACGACCTAATGAGTAAACTCATTGGAGATAAGAAAAATCAAAGAGAATTTTTCTAAGCCATGCCTTGCATGGCTTTGATTTATGAATTTTTAGCTTGTAAAGCATCTAACTTTTTTAGCACTTCTGCCACCGCCACCATCGCAAAACTGGAGGTAACCACGACTGACGAACCATAACCGCCACAGCGCAAGCCTGCACTAGGGCAAACATTTGCACTGGAAAATGGATTGTCGATAGAGTACACACAAGTAATCCCAAACTTTTCTTTTGGTTTTTTACAAATACCTTTGCTGCGTAATTGAGCACGTAATTTTGCCAACATCGGGTCTTGTTCAGTTTTAGATAAATCTGCCACTCGAATTTTCAGCGGATCTAGCTTGCCACCTGCACCACCCGACACAATCAAAGGAATCTTGTTAAAACGGCAATGCAGCATTAAAGCCAGTTTGGCTTTTACATCATCAATGCAATCTAAAATCAAATCTGGTGCCGTCGCCAATAAGACTTTGACATTGTCTGGACTGAGGTAATCATCGACCAAATTAATTTTGATACGTGGATTAATAGAACGACAACGTTCTGCCATGACATCAATTTTTTCACATCCCAAAGTTGAACTCATGGCAGGTAATTGACGGTTAATATTAGATGCAGCGACCACATCCATATCCACCAGTGTCAGCTCGCCTATACCTGTACGTGCCAATGCCTCAACAGCCCAAGAGCCGACACCGCCAATTCCAATCACCATGACATGACTTTGGGCATAATGCTGAAAAGCACTGTCGCCATAAATTTTGGCCACACCTGCAAAACGGCGTTCATATTCATCATCTTGAAGAAGGTCTGTCATGCTGCAATCAAATCTAATTTCAAATTGTGGGCATTTTACTGCGTTTCGCAGACTTCGTGTTGTTTCATCTAGAGTTTCGGCAAGTCTAATACTTGAACACTATTCTGCCAAAGCTGTGCGGCTAAAGTCTGCGGTGCAATTTCTAAACAATCCGCTAAACCTTCAAGCACATAAATTAGATTCGCAGGGGTATTACGGGTGCGTGATTGGGCATCCGTCTGACAACATAAAGGCGTCATATCGGGGCAGTCGGTTTCCAAAACCAAATGTTTAGCACCAATTTCCTGCACAACACGGCGCAGTTTTTTTGCATTCGGATTGGTAATCTGACCTGTCACACCAATTTTAAAACCCAATTTGATCAGTGTTTTGGCTTCTTGCACCCCACCACTAAAAGCATGTGCGATGCCACCAAACTGAAATTGTTGCTGTTTGAGTATTTTTAAGGTTTCGGCATGAGCCTTACGAATATGTAGCAGTACAGGTTTATGTTGCTGACGAGCGATTTCCAATTGCGCGGCAAAAAAATCTTGCTGCTTTTGAAACGCTTCGGGCTGTTTATGTTCAGCTAAAAAAGTATCTAAGCCAATTTCGCCCACAGCGACACAATGCTGTTGTTGCAAAAACTGCTCTAAATCTTGTAGATGTTGGCTTTGATGCTGTTCAATATAAAAAGGATGCAAGCCTGGTGCAAGATGACTTTGTGGCACCTGCTCAAGTTGATTTAAAAACTGTTGTGTGGCGATTAAATCTTGAAAACGTGATTGTACAAAGCCAATCAACACCAAATGTTCTACGCCCGCCGCCTTTGCCGCATACGCCAATTGATCCCGATCTGAGTCAAAATCAGGTACATCAAAATGGGTATGCGTATCAAACAGCGCAATGCTCATATTAAGATTTCGCTTTAGTTGATGTTGTGTTTGCTGCACTGGCTTCAGCAGGTTGTGCTGATGCTTCAGAGGCTGCTTCTGTTTCAGGCAAATATGCAGCTTTTAAAATTCCCTGTAGTTCTGCATACGGAATGGTTAAGCGTGGCAAACCAACAACATAAGGACCGATTTCATATTCCGCATATTGCAAAATTAAACCTTGTTGACCCAAATAGTAATTTTCCGATAGCTTAAATTTCCACGCTTGCTCATATTCTTCCACATTGGTGGAAAGTTCAGATGCAATGACCCATTGTTTAAACGCTTCATAAGCTTTACGCTCCAATTGTGGACGCTGCTTCTCTAACAAAATGTCATTTAACAATACTAATTTTTTCTTCTCTAAATCAAAATTATAGTATTGCTGTGCCGATGCACCATGTGCTCCGCCCAAATAACTACTGCTATTTAGTACTACTGTTGCCAAAGGCTGATTTGCATTTAAAATTTTAGGCTTAATCATCAAACTTATTTTATGATTTGAACTTAAAGCTTTCAGTTCCTGATCAAGCGCCAAAAAGCTTTGCACATAAGGCAAGGTTTGTTTTTCTAATTTTTGTGCCAAAGTTTCAACTTGTGCAATGACTGCTTCAGTGGGGTTGCTGGCCGGTGCATCTGTAGCACTGGCTGCAGAAGCTGCATGGTCAATTGCAGCAACTTCAGAAGCCGCCTGCTGTGGTGCAATTTCTAAAATTTGTGCCAATTCTTGAATAATTTTCTGATCAATAAAATGGTCGATAAAGGCCTGATTGCTATTCAAACGTTCAATTGAGATTTCAGGGCAGTTTTTTCCATCACATTTAGGCAACGATAAATTCAGTTTTTCAATATCGCCGACCAGTTTTATGCTTTGCTGTTCTGTCTGCGTTTGCTTCGCCTCGACCGCTTCAGGTTCTGTTTTCTTTGGCTGACATGCAGTGATCCCTAAAATTGTAATTAAAATACTAATCGCCAAAATACTTTTATTTTTCAACATGGATCCAACCTTGATTTCATCAATTTTTGCTTACCATCGTACTCATCTACTAAAACATAGATAGATAGATCTCTGCTTTTAAAACTTGTTGTGTTTGTGCTTTGCTTAGGTAAATGTCTAACTGCGTGCCATTTTTGACAATTTCATGGGTGCGGTAATGCAATCCTAAACCCTGATCATCAAAAAACCAATCTGCCTGCCCCCAGTATAATTTGGCGGGTGCTACTTTTTTCACGTCACTGCTTTGTGTTTTGAGCCAATCCTGATAGGCCTGCTGTACAAAAGTATTCATACGGGTTTGTTGTTTGGCATCAATCACATCTAAAACAGACAAGGCTTTTTGCTGCTTCCGATCTGCGACAAAGAAATAATAGCGTTCTTTGACTTGGGTGCCTTCCTGTTTGCTATCTACCCCGACTTGCAACAAGACATATTGATTGCGTTGATATGCTATACGGGTATATATCGCTAGTTCATAAGCTTTATTTTGATCTAATTGCGCCTGCCAAGCATCGGATTTTTTCACATAGGCATCTACGGCTTGCTGCAAACTCATGTTTTGTTTTAGGCCGATTTGGTCTTGAATCACCATAGCCTGATTTTTAGCAATCCAACTGTTGAGCCATGCGTCTTGGGTATTTAAAGTTTGCACCTCTAATTCAATACAGTTTTTATTTTCACAAAAAGGCAAGGCAATATCTGCCGCCTGTTGTTTGATATTTAAATAAGGTAAAACTTCTGCCTGATCTTTCTGAAAAATAGAGGTTTGCTCATCTGCATTTTTATTTTGTTTAGATGAGTCACAGGCGCTAAGCAAAAACATCCCGCTCAAAATTGCACCCAGATAAACCATTTTTAGCTGCATGATTTCCTCAATTCATTTATCTAAATGAATTTTAACTTTTATCACCCATAATAAAACAGCTTCGTGATGAAGCTGTTTTATTTTTGAAAGCTTGAACTTAGTGCTCACGCGTATTTCTAAACTCAATATCAGGATAACGCTCTTGCATTAACTGTAAATTCACGCGGCTTGGTGCGAGATAAGTTAAGTGGCCACCCCCATCGACAGACAATTGGTCGTGGGCTTTTTTCTTAAACTCGTTAAATTTTTTCTCATCAGCACAAGACACCCAACGCACAGTATTGATGCTGACTGGCTCATACATACAATCAACCTTATATTCTTCTTTCAGGCGATAGGCGACTACTTCAAACTGCAGCACACCCACAGCACCTACGATTAAATCATTGCTGTTTTGTGGCATAAAGACTTGCGTTGCACCTTCTTCTGAAAGCTCCTTAAGACCTTTTTGCAGCTGTTTGGACTTCAATGGGTCTTTCAAACGCACACGACGGAACATTTCAGGTGCAAAGTGAGGAATACCTGTAAATTGTAGCTTCTCACCTGAAGTGAATGTATCGCCAATTTGAATAGTGCCGTGGTTATGCAAACCAATTATATCGCCTGGCCAAGCTTCTTCTAAATGCTGGCGGTCACCTGCTAAAAAGGTTAAAGCATCACTAATACGCACATCTTTATCAATGCGTACATGTTTCATTTTCATGCCTTTTTCATACTTCCCTGAACAAATTCGCATGAATGCAATACGGTCACGGTGTTTCGGATCCATATTGGCCTGAATCTTAAATACAAAACCACTAAAGCCTTCTTCATCGGCTTCTACAACACGCTCTTGAGTTGGATGTGCTTTTGGTGGTGGCGCATATTCACTAAAAGCATTCAGTACATGATCTACACCGAAGTTACCCAAAGCAGTACCAAATAATACAGGGGTTTGACGACCTGCCAAGAATTCTTCACGGTCTAATGGCTCATTCGCCATTTGTACCAATTCAAGTGACTCTTCAAATGCTGCCCATGCCAATTCACCGACTTTTTCACGTAAGTCTGCATGGTTATAGCCATCACGTACTTCTATCTCGGGAATGATTGAACCGAAGCCTGATTTATACACATAAAATTTTTCTTCGATGAGGTTAAACACCCCTGCGAAATCACGACCTGTACCCATTGGCCAAGTAATTGGCACGCACTTAATTTTGAGGACATTTTCAATTTCATCCAACAACTCTAGTGGCTCACGAATTTCCCGGTCCATTTTGTTAACAAATGAAATGATAGGTGTGTCACGCATACGACATACGTCCATTAATTTAATGGTACGGTCTTCGACACCTTTCGCACCATCAATCACCATCAGTGCGGAATCTACCGCCGTTAAAGTACGGTAAGTATCTTCAGAGAAGTCTTCATGCCCCGGGGTGTCGAGTAGGTTAATCATTTTGTCTTTATATGGGAATTGCATCACCGAAGTCGTAATGGAAATGCCACGTTCTTTTTCCATTTCCATCCAGTCAGATGTAGCACCACGATCAGACTTACGGCTTTTCACCATCCCTGCAACCTGAATAGCCTGTCCCCATAACAGCAGTTTTTCTGTCATAGTGGTTTTACCAGCATCAGGGTGGGAAATAATCGCGAAAGTACGTCGCTGTGCGACCTGCGCCGCTAACTCATCTTTAAAACTCATGCAAGACACCTACTGCAGAACCGCAGTGTATAAGATCAAAATAATCAATATGAAAAATTGGCGTAATTGTAGCAGATTTGAATAAAATTTTATTGATTGTTGATATGTTCTAATTTATCCACAATTCAAATTATTGAATAGATTCACCAACACACATTTCACAAAAGTCTTTGTAATCTGACTCAAACAAATCAAGCATCTTTTTCTCGTGATCTAGGATTTGTTCTTTTTTCCAAACTTTTTCTTCTTCAAGCGTTTGAATCATCAAATACAATTTAAGGGTATCAATTTTACCCTTCCTTATCTCAGGCATAAAATAATCACGTTTAGCACTTGGCAAGCGATTCCCTATGCTTGAATTTTTACTTGAACTAATGAGACACAAGTTCCCAAAGCGATGTAAATTTTCATGATCTAATTTATCACGCTCTCCCTCTATCTGTTGTGCATAAAAATGCTCAACCGAACTCCGTTGCGTAAATTTAAAGTTTTTGATTACCTTATCATTGCTATTTTCTGCATCACAATAAATCAAGAAATCCAAATAGTTAAAGACAAAATTATTTTCAATATTGCCAAAGCTTAGTTTGGATTGATCAATTTTAAAATCATCAAATGTCTGATTGCCATAAATCAAATCAAAATAATCAATCTGTTTTTCATTTAGATACCGCTGAAAAATAAACTTTCTCGCTAAATGTTGTAATGCATTAAAATAGTCAGACTCAGATTTATCTGTATTTTGATAAAGCCAATACAGCACACCATTTAACCAATACTTATAAGACAAGGTAGGCGTGGAAACATGAAATGCTGTCATCAATAATAGAATTTTTTGGGTAATTTCAGAACTATCTCCATCCAATGTATTCACATACGAACTACTATCTTTATATCGTTTAAGCCGCTTTATACTCCAATCATCATGATCCGTAGAATAATCCCGCTTAACTATGTATTGATCAAATATAAATTTGCACTTCAGCAGGGTAAACATAAAACCTTTTACATTCTTAATAACCCTTTCATGCTCTTGGTTTCCCTGTCCTTTTAACAGAATATATTTTTCAAATTGATCAATCAGTTGCTTATCATCCAATGCCACTTTTTCATTACGGTTCGTTTGACTTAGCCAAATTTGTAAAACCTGTAACAAGAAATTCGGAAAATTGATAATACTGTTGAATCGTTCAGGCTTTTCTTCTTTTGTATCTTTATTTCTAATACGCTCAGGCACTTTTTTTAACATTTCAGAAATAGATTGAAAATTGCTTTCCGAATTTGTTTGTTCTTGTGATTCTACATTTTTGCTAAAAATTTCGAGCAAGCTAGAAGCATTTTCAGGAACAAAATCACCCCAATCCTTTCCAAAAATCACATCACGCTGTGTTGTGGAAAAACCATATTGAACGTAACGCTCCATATTGGCAGTCGCGTTCCAAATACTCGTAAATAGTGTCATGCTTGATGTTTTATCTGCTTCATCTTTGATTTGATTCAATACGCTCATCAATTGCGCTTTTAAAATTTCATGCTTTTCTAATTGTTCACCACGGTTATTCATAACCTCAAAATAATGATTGAGATCAGTATCTTTCGGAACTAAAACTTGTGTGATGACTACATTTTCAAATAAATATTTGCAAAAAACACTCAAACCGCCTTGATTGATGATTTTTTCGATTGCTCGTTGTAGCAACTCAAACCCCTGAACTAAATCGGCGTTATATTCGGATGATTTTAAATGTTGTAGATGATCGCCTCTAAGTAAAGCCTGAAACGTTAAAGAAGACTTTGGACGACTTTCAAAATCAAGATTGAATTGATTAAACCAAGACATATCAAGAACAATTTTTTCTTCTTTGGATAATCGTTTCAGGCAAATCGCTAACAAGGTTAAAGTGGTAAATCGTTGCTGACCATCGATAATTTCATAAGTGCCATCAATACGCTCAAAAACAACCAACGTTCCAATATAATATTTTTTACTTCCTTGAGTCTGCCCTTGATTTAACTGATCAGATTGCTTTTGATAATCTTGAATATCCAAAATTAACTGATCAATTTCTTTCTCACCCCAAGCATAATTACGCTGATACATCGGGATAATATAAGTCTGTTTATTCTCGAACAGGGCTTGAACCTTAAGCGCTTGGATTGACTCTGCTTTCATTCTGATGTTCCTGTTAGAGATAATTTAGTTCTTTAAATAAAGTGATCAAAGGCTCAACTTTAGTGCCTTCCTGTTTATCGACTATCGGAAGCGACCATCCCATTAACTCACTGGGTGATTGAGCATATTTCAGTAAACTGAATATGTTCTTTTCTAGGACATAATTATCTATCGTTGCCAATTGCACCGAATATTGACTAATACGACAGCGATATGCCCAAATAAAAATCTTTTCAATCGCTTCTGATAACCGATCTGTAGCAAATTTATCGATATAAAAAATCAATGCAGAATCAAACAAGGTTCGCACATAACGATCCCCATCCCTATTTCTTGCATCATATGAATTCAATATTTTGATAATTCTATTCGCTCGATCCTGTAGTGTCGCACCAAATATAGAAATCTTCTCAGACTGATCTTGATGATCCACCACTTTACTGATCTGTTTTTCATAGTGCTCAACCATTTCAAAAAATCGACGACCATTAATGATCATTTGATCAAGCTGAAATGGGAAACTCATTTCTTGTCGATCTATTTGCCGTTGATATTGTGCGTTATAATCATCAATAAAATAATGCGCTATGCGTAATGCTTCTAAATATGGATGATGTTCTGATTGCCCAAGATGAATACCTTTAAAAAGATGCACATGATCTTTATTGAAAAATCTTGCGGACTTTCCTCTTGACCAAAGACGAATACGGAATAGATAGTTCGAAAATAACTTTGCCAAATGAGCCGAGTCTAAACTTTCCCAATGAGCAACAGTTTGGGCTTTTAAATGTTGCTCGTGTGCAGAAAATTCTCGTAGATGATAAGCTTTTAAAAGATCATGCGGTTCTAAATCACGACCACGTGCATTTTGTGAATCAAAAAACTGAAATGCCTCTGAAACATCATCTAAAATAAAAACCGCAACCTGACAATTATTGAGTAAAAAATCAATATCTTGTTCCGAAAAGTTTACTGAAATGATCCGTTTAGCGACATTAAAATTCTGATAAATATTGTAATGGCTAATATCACTATTAAATTTTTGCCCATCCATAAAGACATTAATTTGATTCGATATTTCATTCAAAGCTGTTTTCAGATCCTCTCGTTCTAAATCTAATTCTTGCTTCTGAATAACCGCCCAAACAAGCAGCATTAAAGTTAAAGTTCGTTGTTGTCCATCCACAATATTTATATTTTTAAGGCTCGTATTATTTTTATCGTGGTGTAATACGATAGTACCCAATCGATATGCAGATTTATCTTTATGTTCTTGTATATCATTGACGAGAGCATTTAAATTTTTTTCAGTCCACTTGTATGGACGCTGATAATCAGGAATACTCAGTTGATCTAAACTTAATAGCAAATTTTTTACTGTCCAAATCCCTGTCTTAAATTGATCAACTTGATGCTGAGCCATAAAAAATTATCCTAAAAATAAAATTTTTTAATTGTTAAAGTTGTTATTTCATACCTTGATGCAATTTATAGCCATACCCATAATCTAGAACAAAAGTTTTTGTAGATTCACAAATACTTGCTTCAATTAACTGATTTAGCACTTGTTCTGCTTGAGTATATCCAATTAAAAACTTACGTTGTAAACTCGATACCGAAACGACACCTACTTCCTCTATGAATAATTTGGCACGTTCAAAAAGATCGTCTGATTGCATAATTTCCCCATTCTCAATGAATTAAATTTTTGCTCGTACTAAGACCATGCTGACATTGTCATACGCCTGTTTTGAATCTAATGACGCTTTTATATTGAGTAACCATGTTCGAAGCTCCATATCTGCTTTTAAAGGAAGCCATTCCCCACACTCCATCACATCATGCACACCATCTGTACAAACCAATAAGGCATCATTCTCAGTCAAATATTCTTCTGTTGTTGTAAAATCCATCACTTCATGCAAAGGATCAGCACAAAAGTATTGTAATAATGCATCATAAATACTGGCATAGTTTTCTCCAGCTTTTACTTCGCCACTTTCTCTTAACTGCTCAAGATAATTGTGATCTCTCGTCAGGCAGTGCCACTTTTGATCATGCTGGCTAAACAAATATACTCGACTATCCCCAATATGTTGAATTGTCACAAAACCTTGTTCGCCATTATTTTGAATGAGTGCAAGTGTTGAACTGGCTCCAAAACTATTTTTTTGATGTGCTAATTGATCAACAAGATACTGCTGAATGGTAAATGCTTGACAAGGTTCTATCTTTTTATTTTGCATTAAAGCTTTTAAGACCGTATAGGATGCTTGCTCAGCTACTGGACTATTACTAATCCCATCCGCCACAGCAACACACCATAATTCTGTTTCAGAATGGCTGTAAAGTTTACTGATCAGCCCATCATGTTGAATAACCTTATTTTCAATCAATATGGCATCTTGTTGATACTTCGATCTTGCCTTCCATGTCAGACCTTGCATTTCAAAAGTACTCATCACACCGATCTCACACTTGGTAATGGTTTTATTTTTACCAAACCCCAATAGCACAATCAAGAAAAATATTAAATAAATTATTGATTAGTAATAAATTATTCATTAAAAACTTACTTTACGCTTTTTGATTATCATTCATGTCTAACTACTTAAGCAAAGATGTAATAAAATATTTTTCAAGCTAAATCATGGTTTAAGACGATACTTTTGTTTCGGACTTTTCGGTTTATCTGGAATAGTACGCTCTATCAAGCCGGCTTCTAAAGCAGGATTCAAGTAATTCTTTTGGAGCGTTGCTCGATGAGTTTATCCGACCAATTGCATCAACTCAGCGAAAGTACTGTCTCCTTGCTTCATTGCTGAAATTAAGCGCTGGACTTGGCCGCTAGCTGGAGCGGTAGCATGATCGCTAACTTAAGCCGAATGTTTAAACAACTCTTCTAAACGCTCAACATCCATAGGCAAGCCTAATAAATAACCCTGCAATTGTTGACAGCCCAAACGGGTTAAAATTTCTGCTTGCAATGGCGTTTCCACCCCTTCAGCAGTCACAGTTAAACCTAGTTTAATCGCCAATTGAATAATACTTTCTAAAATTAATTCTTCTTTACTGCCCGAACACAAATCTAAAATAAAAGCACGGTCAATTTTCAACTCATCGACTGGCAATTTTTTCAAATATAAAAAGCTCGAATGTCCTGTACCAAAATCATCAATCGCCAATTGAATCCCCATTTGACGCAAACGCTCAAAACTACGAATACTCGATTCAATATGATGCATTGCCGTGCTTTCAGTCACTTCAATCATCAGGTGTTGGGGTTGAATCTCATAGCGTTTAAACAAGTTTTCTAAAGTCGAAAATAAATGCTTATGTTCAAACTGCACTGCCGATAAATTCACAGCCACAGGGAATAACGGTGCGCCCGATCTTTCCCAAATTTGAATTTGTTTAAAGGCTTCTTCTAGCGTCCAATAGCCAATTTGAATAATCAACCCCGTCTTTTCAGCCCCTTTAATAAACATATTTGGGGTAAGTAAACCATGCACGGGATGATACCAACGAATTAAAGCTTCTACGCCACAAACTTTATGGTCAGTGGCTTTAAACTTTGGCTGATAGAACAGCTTCAATTGTTGTTGTTCAGCTGCTTTATATAAATCATTAATCAACTTACTTTGGCTTTTGGCCTCAAGTAACTCTAGATCATAATTAAAGACTGAACTGGTGTTACGCCCCTGATATTTAGAGGTCAGCATCGCCGCATCGGCATTCATTAAAATATCTTGCAAATTGGTGCCATGCTCTGGATACATCGCAATGCCAATACTGCCTGAAATATTAATCACCTTGCCTGCAATTAAGAAACTTTGCTGAATCAACTCCAATATTTTTTCAGAAATCACGGTGGCTTCGGCAATATCGGTATGTTCTATCACCAAAAGAAATTCATCGTCACCAATTCTTATTAACTGGGTATTTTCACCTAAGTGGGATTGCACTCGTTTAGACAACTGAATCAGCAATTGATCGCCAACATGGTGCCCAAATACATCATTCACCGCTTTAAAGCGGTCTAAGTCGATATATAAAAACGCAATTTTAGTATTTTTTTTCCGATGCTCAGAAAAAAGCAATTGTGCATATTCAGCTAAATATAAACGGTTGGGCAATTTGGTCAGATTATCTTTGAGTGCCTGATCGGCTAATTCTCGATTAGCCAAAGACAATTGTCTGCTTTTTTCTTCTAAGCGCAGCTCCAGCAGAGATACGCCCACCGCAGCAGCAGAAATCAGACTGGTCACTAAAATAACCACCAACAGGGCTGGTCCTTGCCCGATCTGGAAATGACCTGATTGAGGCAAATCGGCTGTAGAGTAAAAATGCAGTGCTTCCATGCCTATATAGTGCATGGCAACAATGCTCAGACTCATGAGCACCGCGATGAAAATTTTATATTGTGCCTGACGCTCCATTCTGCACTTGGAGCGAAACATAAACCAAAAGGTAAGTATTGCTCCACCAATCGCTACTAATACAGATAGCAAAACAATCGTGGGATCATAATAACTACGGTAACCTTCTACCTGAATTCCCATCATGCCCGTATAGTGCATGCCTGAGATGCCCAACCCCATCAAAATGCCGCTCAGGATCAAACGCGCCACAGGCAAGGTCGATTGTGTGGTCAGCCAAACCGCACACGTAGAGGCGATAAATGCAATAACAAAAGACAGGGTCGTAAAGCTAAGATCAAACTGATACGGCGCAGGGAATTGGCAGGCCAACATGCCCACAAAGTGCATAATCCACACTGCCGCACTTAGCAGCAAACCACTCATGATTAATGCAATTTTTTTTAGTTGTTGTTGTACATTTTGAAAGAGCATTTGCTCAACAGACACTGCAAAATAGCAGGCCAATACTGAGATTGCTACCGAGCCAATTACCAAGCTCAGATCATAATGTACATGCATTATTAGATGTGTCCATCTCTGTCATATTTTATTGTTTTTTGGTTACTCAATCTCACACTCTCTTATAAATAATAACTAAAAAGCAACCTGAACGGCGGATTGATCTAGCAAAGACCGCATTGATTTTAGAATCTAATACTATTCTGCTTTGGTCAATAGTCAAATAAATAATATATCGTCATGAAATAATGGCAATTTAAAACTGCGTATAGCTGTCTAACTCAAAACTATACGCAGTTTGCTATTTTACTTTTAGCTTGAGGATGAAAAAAAACCAGCAACTTTTCGCTGCTGGTTCTATTTGATGAAGGCTCTAACATTGTTTTATGGTTAATTCGGCTCAGATACACCTTTTTGTAACATGGCATAATCTTGCAACACCTGCGCTGCTTCAATCACAAAAGCTTCTTCCTCAGGCAAGGCAGGACGTTGTGCCGCCTTCATTTTGGCACGCGCTTCTGCCAAAGCATCAATGGATGCCTGATAGCTCTCCCAATTGGCAAATGGTTTCAAACCTGTTTCCTGACGGCGTTTGTTTTCCGCAGTCAGTGTTTGTTGTTCCAAAGCCAGCAACTCTGCTCTGCGTTGTTCAATATCTAACACAATACTTTTGCGATCTTCAGTTTGTTTGGCAATTTGCTTACGTTGTTCTAAATATTGAAATTGCGGATCAAGCTTTACACGTTGCTGTGACAATTGACTCAACTTGGTGATATACGGCTGCACTGAACCTTCACGCTTAAATGGCGCAGTTGGAATGGTATCCCACTTCAAGGCATTTTTCGCTTTGCGTTCACCAAACTCCTCATTGTAAATATCCACCAGTTTAATGTCTGGAATCACACCCTTGTTTTGGGTACTTCCGCCTGTGATACGGTAGAACTTACGTTGAGTTAAGGTCGCCTGACCATAGGCCAAGGTGTCGAGTTGTACCTGCGCTGTACCTTTACCTGTGGTGGTGCTACCAATCACAATCCCGCGCTGATAGTCCTGAATTGCAGCAGAGTAAATTTCACTGGCCGAAGCAGAAGCGAGGTTAATCATCACTGCCAATGGACCTGCATAAGTCTGTGCACCTCCATCGTCATCTTCAAATACGCTCACGTTGCCATTACCATCACGAATTTGCACTACAGGGCCTGATTTAATTACTTGCCCGAGCATACGTGCCACTTCTTCAAGTGAACCGCCAGGGTTGTTACGTAAATCGATAATAATCCCTGCGACATTTTTGGCCGCCAAACTTTTCAGGGCATTGTTGGTATCTTCCGACACCGAGCGATATTCATTGCCTGCACGACGTGCACGATAATTCAAATAAAACGATGGAATTTCAATCACACCATAGGTATAAGTTTGACCATCACGTTTGATGTCAATCGTCCGTGAACGAACTCCCGCATCTTCTTCCTGAATCACATCACGCACAATGGTCACATTACGTGCCTGATTCATGGCAGCACCAGCCCCAAGTAAACGCACGGTCACTTTAGTGCCACGTTTACCACGAATCAAACCGACAATTTCATTACTTGGCCAACCGACCACATCCACCATTTTTTCGCCATCTTGCGCCACACCAATAATGCGGTCACCTGATTTCACCTGCCCTGTTTTACTGGCAGGGCCACCTTCAACAATGGTTTCAATTTTGGTGTAGTCTTCATTGCCTCGTTCAGGACGAATCGACACCCCAATCCCCTCAAGCTGCAAAGTCGTTTGACGATTCAGTTCCATCGCATCGACAGGTGGGAAATAATTGCTATGCGGATCATAAGTCAGCATCATCGCATTTAAAGTTTTATCCAGCACATCATCGCTCTTTAAACGATCCATACGCTCTAACTGGCGGGTATAACGCTTAGTTAGAGTCTGAACTGGAGTCAAATCTTCTGGACTTGCCAAATCCTGACCATTGGTCAATTCAGGGTTCTCTTTAATGGCTTTTTGTTTTGCCAATTCTTCTTCTTTGCTAATGGTCAGGTTAATGAGCTGCGACACCAGCATTTTTTGCCAATGTGTACGCATTTCTGCTTCTGTTTTAAAGAACGGTGCTTTTTCTCTATCTGTTTCAATACTGACATTTGGCTGTTTTAAATTTTGTGGTTTTTTCAGCTCTGCCAACATGAAATTATAAAACTGTTTTAAACGCTCACGGTACTGCGTATGAATTTGATACGGCCCAGCCAAATTACCCGCTTTTAAGGATGCACCAAAAGTTGCCGCATACTGTTTACGGTACTGTTCAACTTCCTTTGCCAAAAACAAAGTATGGTCAGGGTCTAAACTGTCGATATAAAAATCAAAAATACGC
Source organism: Acinetobacter sp. PW68 (assembly GCF_020982655.1). Classification (NCBI taxonomy): domain Bacteria; kingdom Pseudomonadati; phylum Pseudomonadota; class Gammaproteobacteria; order Moraxellales; family Moraxellaceae; genus Acinetobacter; species Acinetobacter sp. PW68. The sequence continues at coordinate 2,345,049 of NZ_JAHZSX010000001.1, forward strand.
TGAGATGTAGACGCATCCAAACGCTGATTTAAATAATGCTGACGATCGACCAAGGTCGCCAATTGACGCGAAACCAAAGCTTGTTCCTGCGTCGGCACAATACTGTTGGCCACTGCAGCGGTGTTATTGGCTGCAATCGCTTCATTAATGGCGTGAGAAAAGAAAAAACCGCCAGTTGCAATAGCAACCGCACAAGCGATGGTTTGAAGTTTCATAAAAATATTTACGTCCTTGGTTTTTGACCAATCTCTGCTTTTCACAATGAATTGAGCAGATTCAAAATCTTATACAACTCGATTGGGGTCTGTCGTGTAGTTTTATCATAATCTGTGCTGTCAAAATGTAGCAAATCATTGCAGAATTCAGGTATTGTTTTTTTAATTGATAAAAATCGAATACGGACACCCAATATGATTGGCGCATTGATGCTCGACATCGCTGGCACAGAACTTACTCAAGAAGATATTGAACTATTAAGCGCTCCGCAAGTCGGTGGAGTCATTTTATTTGCCCGAAATATCCAATCTCCTGCGCAAGTACGCGCCTTGACCGACCACATGCGTCAGGTGCGCCCTGATATTTTAATTGCAGTCGATCAAGAAGGCGGACGCGTACAACGCTTAAAACAAGGTTTTACCCTATTACCTGCCATGGGTAGATTTGGCGAGTTATACCAAAACGAACCTGAACGTGCCTTAGATTTAGCCGAAGAATGTGGCTGGTTGATGGCCACCGAAGTATTAGCGGTAGGCATTGATTTTAGTTTTGCGCCTGTTTTAGATTTAAATGACATCAGTGATGTCATTGGAGATCGTGCTTTTGCTGCGCGTCCTGCCGATATTATTGCTTTGGCAGATGCTTTTTTACGTGGAATGCATCGTGCAGGAATGGCAACCACAGGCAAACATTTTCCTGGGCATGGATCGGTTAAAGCAGACTCTCATGTTGCTGCTGCGATAGATTCACGTTCTTTTACCGAAATTCAGCAACAGGATATGCAAACCTTTATCCAACTGCAAAATCAACTAGATGCGCTCATGCCTGCGCATGTCATTTATGATCAGGTCGATCTGAACCCTGCAGGTTTTTCTGAATTTTGGTTACAGCAAGTGCTTCGCAAAGACTTGGGCTATGATGGTGTACTTTTTTCAGATGATTTAAGTATGCAGGCCGCTTGTGTGGCAGGTGATGCCGATGCGCGTATTCATGCCGCTTTAGTCGCAGGTTGTGACATGGGACTGGTCTGCAACAACCGTGCAGCACAACGATTGGCTTTAAGTGCGATTGCCGATTTACCCTTGCCGGATCAGGCACGTTTAGAACGCATGCGCGGTAAAATCCCTAAACTTAATGCGGAGTTTAAGATTACTGAAGTTTTGGATTTAGGCGATGAATGGCGAAGCGTCCGTGATCGTATCTTGGCATTTAAAGAACAAAGTGCCGCGCTACTCGCAGCGCAAACCAGTCACGACCCGACCAATTATTCAAGTGCCACTAAAAACGCTGCAACTTGAGATCACCACAAACTAACCACACGCCTTCACTTTTTCAACAGCATTTATACGACAAAGGAACACGACAGCGTGTTCCTTTTTGATTATGATGAACTTATTGTATTTTGAATATATGCCTGACAACGCAGCTTGAGTGTCAAAGCATACCTAAAAAGACAACGACCACCATACAAACAATTAAGGTCTATACCAAAATGACAAAAACACTCCTGAACAGCAAAATTACGACAGGAAAAAGGACTGAAATGTACAATTCGGATGTCAAACCCACTCAAGCAGACACGACTGCATTGTCCACGCATCGACATATTTCTTTTACCGCACACTACACGGGATATATCTGGTATCAAATGGGGATTTCACATCCTGTATTTGCCACCCGTAAAGGCAAGTTTTTAGCCAAATTGGTACATCCTTTAGAAAACTGGGCAGAACGTCATGTGGGCGGCAGTATGCGCAGCACTCTCAAACAACGTCATCAAATGATTGATGCTCACTTAACCGCACTAATTCAACAACATCCGCAATTACAAGTGCTCGAAATTGCTTCAGGACTGTCACCACGTAGCTGGAATTTTCGACAAAAATATCCTGAACTGAATTACCGTGAATTGGATTTGCCCGATATGGCGCAAATTAAAACCCAAGCGTTACGAGAAATTGACAACGATGCACCCGCAGTGCTCACCGCCGATATTTTTAGTGACTCCTTTCAACAAGTCTTTGAATATTTTGACCACTCGCAGCCCTTGGTGATTATTAGTGAAGGTCTAATTAACTACTTCACCAAAGACATGCTGCAACAGCTGTTAAATGGCATGTGTAACTACACCCAAGACTTTCCAGAACTACATTATTTAACCGATATTTACCCTGAACCCGTCAAGAACAAGCTCGCCAGCTTTATTTGGAACTGCAGCCGTTTATTGAAATTGATGTCACGCAGTGCTTTCACTTTCCACTTTCAAACTCCGCAGGAATTAACTCAATTTTTTCAAAGCGCAGGTTTTGAGCAAGTGCAGCTACAACAACCACAACTGTATTTTTCAAATACCTCTTTAGAAAAAACAACGACAGAACATTTAGGCGATTTAGTCTGGATGATTCATGCCTACAAAAAAAATAGCGTGGTTTAACACGCTATTTTGCTTCTATTTTCTTTGGATAATTTTAAACTAAGCAAACTGATTGCACCGACTAACAGACAGATTCCAAATTTTGTGCAGCCACTTTTTGACGTTCCACATAACGCAACAAACGCTCTGCCACCTCAAAACTACCATGCTTAAATAATGCACGTAGTTGTTGCCCATCGCTTTCAAAAATTAAGCATTCAATGCTAAAACTACCTTCTTCATCCTGTAACTCTATGGCCAGATCTCGTTCATACTGTGCTGCTTGTGCCGCCAACGCTAGATTTTCAAAATTAAGCAATACACCAAAGAAGTTTAACTCAATAATGTTTGTAGCAATGTTCAAATCAGAATGACGATATTGTAAATGGCATTGCGGATTTTGCACCCGAATACGCGCTTCACACGACGTTCCATCGTCAACAACTGCGCACGTGTCAGAGGAATGATGCCATCTAAGTCCTGAATAGATTCATCGCTTAAAAAAGTCGCAAACAAATTCATGGTTTCTTTACGGCGCTGTAGTTGCGGCACATGATCTGCATTGGCAATCATGGCAAACTCCATATTCGGGCACTGTAAAGCGAAATTGGCATTTTCATGCGGTAAGGTAAAACTATCATATTGCCCACACGCCACCAAAACCTTACATTGTGGAATAGGCACATTAGTTAAACGCAATAAACGGTTGCAGTTCACATCGTAGCGATCTTGCTCTGTGGCGGTAAAGTCGGCCATTTGTCGGTAAAACAAACGCTTTGCAGTCGGAGACATGCGAGTTTGTTCCATTTTGGCATGATTGACCAAGTACAAAATCACCGCCTGACCAAACTCATCCATGCGCTGCTCTTTCATTAAATGCAGCGATTCTTCAAGCAACATGCGCCAACTTTTACGGGTCTTTTGCATAACCCCCATTAAAATCATGCGATCAATCAATTCAGGACGCTGATCTGCCAGACACGATGCCACCACCGAACCCAATGACATGCCCATGACGGACACTTTATCTAAGCCGACAATATCTAGCCAGTCACCCAACATCTGACCTAAGTCGTGCAGTTCCAACTTTCCTGCCGACTCACCTGTTTCGACGTTGGTCATTTGCTGATTGGCGCCCATAGATGGCATATCAATTAAAATAATTGGCCCAGCACGAAAGAGCTGTTCCACACAATATTTATATGAATTAAAGTTTTGGAATGCACCGCCAATAATCACAATTGGGGTTAAATGAGCGGTTTCTGGCTGAGCAATTGCCATGTATTCCACTTTCCAACCACTAATCCAAGTAGTACGAGCGGGTTGTTTAAAGCTGTGCTTATCGTAAATATCAAAAAAACAGACATGCGAACTTGCGTCCTGTACATCCGTGTCCATCTGGATCATGGAATTCATATTCCTTACCTCCATGCGTATTTTATTTTTATTGTGCAAGTGTTCGTAATTGAACGATTACCCACTTATCTGAATTAAAGTGGCATCCTGCTTATTGTTGTGAATGACATCAATGTCGTTATCGCATCATTCTATACAGGTGCTGATTTTATACGCAAGATTTTCTATGACCGCTCATCTACTTTTAAATCATGAAGCATTTCAAAATATTTATTTTAAAGATGAAAGCATTGAAAAATATGTAAAGATTGAACAATTTAGTCAATTTTCTGCCGAGATGCTTCATTGTGCAGGCACAGACTGCTAATATCGAGTTGAAATTTCTAAGTGATCAAACCGCTATGCAAGAGTCTATTGAACAATATATGCAAACGGTAGGACAACAAGCACGCCAAGCCTCTCGTGTCTTAGCAAGCGCTTCTACCCAATCTAAAAACAATGCGTTATCGGCTATTTATACGGCATTGGAAAATAGCGAGTCCGCTATTTTAGCTGCCAACCAAATTGATATGACCAAAGGTCGTAACAACAACTTGGATAGCGCACTGCTTGATCGCTTAGAACTTAACCCCGCACGCTTTAAAGGCATGTTACAAGGTCTAAAAGATGTGATTGGTCTCATGGATCCAATTGGTGAAATTACTGATATGGCTTACCGTCCATCTGGTATTCAATTGGGCAAAATGCGTGTGCCACTGGGTGTGGTAGGCATGATTTACGAATCACGTCCGAACGTGACCCTTGAAGCTGCATCTTTGGCTTTAAAATCAGGCAATGCCATTATTTTACGTGGTGGTTCTGAAGCATTGGAATCCAATCAAGCCATTGCAACTGCGATTCAACACGGTTTAAAAGCTTCAGGTTTGCCAGAAACTTCGGTGCAAGTGATTAACACTTCAGACCGTGCTGCAGTCGGGCAACTGATTACCATGTCTGAATATGTGGATGTAATTGTGCCACGTGGCGGTAAAAGTCTGATTGAACGCATCAGCAATGAAGCACGTATACCAGTGATTAAACATTTAGATGGTAACTGTCACGTATTTGTAGAAGCACAGGCTGACTTGCAAAAAGCGCTACCAATTGCACTGAATGCCAAAACGCACCGTTATGGCGTGTGTAATGCTATGGAAACCTTGTTGGTCGATGAGCGAGTTGCAGAACAATTTCTACCTCGCATTGCAGAACTGTATGCAGAGAAACAGGTCGAATTACGCGGTTGCCCAGCAACCCAAAAGATTTTAGGCACGACCGTCAAAACTGCCACAGAAGAAGACTGGTACACCGAATATCTAGGTCCGATTTTGGCGATTAAAGTGGTTTCAGGCATAGATGAAGCGATTGAACATATTAATAAATATGGTTCACATCATACCGATGCGATTATTACTGAAAACTTTAGCTTGGCGCGCCAGTTCCTTGCTGCGGTCGATTCAAGCTCAGTCATGATCAATGCATCTACTCGCTTTGCCGATGGTTTTGAATATGGCCTTGGTGCTGAAATTGGTATTTCAACCGACAAAATCCATACCCGTGGCCCTGTAGGCTTAGAAGGCCTAACCTCACAAAAATGGGTGGTCTTTGGTGATGGTCAAATTCGCCAATAAAATCCATTTGTAATTTTGCAACATCTAAATGTAATGTTCAGTTTCACATGAAGCTGAACATTACCCGACGACTCGCTTTAGACACAGTTCCACTACACACTTTCAAATTACACTCGCCTAAAATTTAAAAATTGATGATTAGAAAAAATCAGTAAAAAGAGTGACCTTGCTTATGTTTTATTACTTAATTATTAGTACTTTTGCCTTGGCACTTTTAGTGTCATTTGTGGTGATGCGTCTATTCTCTGGCTCCATTAATGATATTTTGGCACGTATCATTCACGACCCTATCCATGAAGCATGGGCAAAATACACCAAGTTTGCAGGCATGGTGGTGGGCACATCATCAGGCATTCGTATTTACGATATGGAAAAATACATCACGCCGCTGACCTATGCCGAAAATGATAAAAAAATTGTAATAGAACTGACTCAGGAGCGCTGGGTACTAGAAATTTACCGCACCATTATTGAAACATTGCAAGGTTTGGCTTGGATGATGCTGGTATTTTTTATGGTGGCATTAATTGCTTATGTGATTGTCCGCTGGTCGGAAATTAAGTACGCAGCTAAATCCAAATAAACCAAATTCAAATTAAGAAATAATTTAAAACAGTTTGCCACTCGTCTAGGCAATGAAGTGTGCTATGTTAAGAGAATACAACAGGAATTAAGCAGAAAAATTGACCGTTATTTCATAAATAAATGAAAGTTTCGGACTGATAAATTTTAATTATTTATGATTTCATGGTCGATAATGCTTAAGTCTAATCTCCTAAAGTCTATCTAGGAGCAACAAAAAACCCATGATAAAACATACATACTGATCAAGATTGCAGCGCAACACATTGCCATTTGCCATCCTTGCCGCGCAGCTTGATTCTCTAGGGATAACTTCAATTAGAATTCGGGTACATAAACGTGACTACATCAGTATTAGTGATTAACTGCGGATCTTCTTCTATTAAATATGCACTCGTGTCTGAAAGCGTTGGAGATCGTATCTTTGGTTTGGCAGAAAATCTAGGTTCTGCTGATGCACGCATTAAAGGTATTACCGCAGGTGGTGAGCCGCTCGAACTTTCTATTCCCCATGCTGACCATGAAAAAGCACTGGAAACTATTCTTGGTCGCTTATCTCAATATAAGCCTCAAGCTATTGGTCACCGCGTTGTACACGGCGGTACTTTAACCAAAGCAGAATTATTAACCGAAGAAATCGTGCAACGTATTCGTGAAGCAACTCCGCTTGCACCTTTACACAACCCTGCACACTTGGTAGGTATTGAAGCAACAATGCGTTTGTTCCCTGAACTTCCGCAAGTGGCTGTATTTGATACTGCATTCCACCAAACCATGCCTGCACGTGCATACCGTTATGCAGTACCTAAATTCTTATATACCGACCACAACGTACGTCGTTATGGCTTCCACGGTACAAGCCATGCATACGTTTCAGAGCGTGGTTCAGAGTTGGCTGGCAGCTTTAAACAAGGTGGTTGGTTAACTGCTCACTTAGGTAACGGTAGCTCGACTTGTGCAATTTGGAATGGTCAAAGTGTAGATACGTCTATGGGCTTAACCCCACTTGAAGGCTTGGTGATGGGTACGCGTAGTGGCGATGTAGACCCAAGCTTACACAGCTTCCTTGCAAGCAACTTAGGTTGGGATATTTACAAAATTGACAAAATGCTGAACAGCCAAAGTGGTTTACTTGGTTTGTCAGGCTTATCGAATGACATGCGCACCCTCATTGAAGCATCTGAACAAGGTAATGAAGATGCAACGCTTGCCATTGAAGTATTCTGCTACCGTTTAGCTAAATCTTTAGCTGCACTTAGCTGTGGTTTACCACGCTTAGATGGCTTGTTCTTCACAGGCGGTATTGGCGAAAACTCTGCTTACATCCGTGAAAAAACGGTATCTTACTTGCCACACTTCGGCTTTAACTTCAGTAAAGAACGCAATGACAGCTTAAAACGTGGTACTGAAGGTCGTATTGATGCAGGTACGGGCGGCCCACAAATTTGGGTTGTACCAACTGACGAAGAAGGCCGTATTGCGCAAGAAACTGCCCAAGTTGCAGAGGAGCTAAAGTTAGCTGCAAAAAAGTCTGAATGTGACGCTGCGATTGCTTAAGCAATCGTAGTGCTCAGCCACTTTCAATCAGTCCCTTTACGATTTAGAAAAAATTATGAAAACAATACTTTTGGTTCCTACAGAAATTGGTGTTGGTTTAACATCAGCATGTTTAGGTTTAATTTACGCTTTGGAATGCCAAGGCGTAAAAGCAGGTTTCTTAAAACCTTTTTCACAAGAATTACAACCTGAAGCAGACCGTACGACTGCATTGTATCGTCACCTGTTCAAGCATGAAACAGTTGAACCGATTTCTTATGCTGCACTGACTGAGCGTTTAAAAAATGATGAAAATGACGAATTGCTTGAAGATGCAGTTCGTTTACATCGTGAAATTTCTAAAAATCACGATATTATTATTGTCGAAGGCGTATTGCCAAACGGACGTGATCCATTTGCAACTGAATTGAATGCAAATTTGGCCAAAGCACTGGATGCAAAAGTCATTATTGTGAGCAATGCTGACATCAACAATCCGGTTAAAACAGCGTCAAAAGTAGACAATCAATTCCGTTTCTTTGGTGGTGCGTCTGGTGAACGTACTGCGGGCGTATTGTTCATGCGCACCAAAGGTTTGCCTGACGGTTCTGCACAAATTCCTGTTACGCTAGATCCAAATTTACGTTTAATTAGCGACACCAACCAGTTTGTCAGCAAAATTCAAACCACACATCCAATGATTGGTAAAGACTGCATGCCAGTGATTGGCTTAGTGCCTTTTAGCAACACTTTAAGTGTACCACGCATGTCTGATTTGGCTGCGCACATTTCAGCAGAATGGATTAACCAAGGTGAAGCAGCACAGCGTCGTGTATTACACAGCAGCTTGATTGCATCAAATATTGAACACGAAATGCATAAATTTGTGGCAGGTGAACTCATTATTAGTGGTGCTGATCGTGTCGATGTATTGCTTGCCAGTAGCTTAGCCAGCAGTAATGGTATTCCACTTGCTGGTTTGGTGTTAACTGAACAAAAAGCACCAAGCGCAGCAGCATTAGAATTCTGCCAAGCAGCTGTGAAAAATGGCTTGCCAATTTTACATACTAAATTAAGCACATTTGAAACAGCGCAACAGTTGTTAAATCTTAGCAACGAAATTCCTGTAGATGATACTGAACGAGCAGAACAAGTTACCCGTTTTGTAGCTAGCCACATCAATCAAGAGTGGTTGTCTCATTTAATTAGCGATTCGTACAAACCACGTTTATCACCTTCTGCATTCCGTCATGAATTAGTGCAAAAATCAATCGCAGCTAAAAAACGTATCGTGCTTCCAGAGGGTGATGAGCCACGTACCGTTCAAGCCGCAGCGATTTGTCAATCACGTGGTATTGCCCACTGCGTATTATTGGCAAAACCAGAAGCGGTGGTTGATGTTGCCAAAGCACGTGGTATAGAGCTGCCACACGACTTAGAAATCATCGATCCTGACTTGATTCGTGAAAATTATGTCGAAAAAATGGTTGCAATGCGTAAAGGTAAACTGACTGACGTTCAAGCACGTGAACAACTGCAAGACACCGTCGTATTAGGTACGATGATGTTAGCACTTGATCAGGTTGATGGCTTGGTGTCTGGCGCTGTACATACTACAGCCAATACAGTTCGCCCTGCGTTCCAGCTCATTAAAACTGCACCTGATTATTCATTGGTATCTTCAGTATTCTTTATGCTGTTACCTGATGAAGTCTATGTGTACGGTGACTGTGCGATTAACCCAGACCCAGATGCAGAACAATTGGCTGAAATTGCGATACAATCTGCAGACTCTGCAAAAGCGTTTGGTATTGACCCACGTATTGCCATGATTTCTTACTCAACGGGTACTTCAGGTGCAGGTGCTGACGTCGAAAAAGTAGCGAAAGCGACTGAAATTGCAAAACAGCGTCGTCCTGACTTACTGATTGATGGTCCATTACAGTACGATGCGGCATCGGTTGAAAGTGTTGGTCGCTCTAAAGCACCGAACTCTCAAGTTGCAGGTCGCGCCAATGTGTTCATTTTCCCTGACTTGAACACAGGTAACACGACATATAAAGCAGTACAGCGTTCTGCCAATGTGGTGAGTGTTGGCCCAATGCTACAAGGCTTGAATAAGCCAGTGAATGACTTATCCCGCGGTGCATTGGTAGATGACATTGTGTTTACCATTGCATTGACTGCGATTCAGGCAGAGCAACAAGCAGCTCAATAATTCGTAAAGTTAAGTTTTACAAACCACCTGATTGAAAAATTGGGTGGTTTTTTATCCCACTCTGTAGATTCATAGATCACTACAAAATAAACTGCTACAAAAATTGATTAACGCCATCCAATGAATTTTTCAAAACCTCTGCGCCAACCACACCGTATGCCCTGCACAGTCCTGATCTTCAGCTTGCATGCCTAATACCTTAAAACCATGTTGTGCTAACAATTGACGGTATTCTTCTGGCGACAAACTGGCATGATAAAGTGCCTCACCAAACATTTCCCCAATCGCCTCGCCCGCAGCAGGCCCACTACTAAACATTAAAACCGTATTGGTGGTAGACCATTGCGCAAATTTCTCGAACATGCAGCGCTGATCGTTTGGCGTTAAATGAAAAAAGCTATCCCACGCCAAAATACCATCAAAGCACTGATTCAAGTCCACCGTACGCATATCCGCTTCAATCCAGCACTGTGTAGGAAAATGTTCACGCGCCATCTCCAGCATACTGTCCGCGCTATCTACCCCTGTAAGTTGATGCCCATGTTGCAATAGATACGCAGCAATTGGACGCCCCGAACCACAGCCTAAATCTAAAATTTTGGCCTGCGCAGGCAAAAGGCCAAGAAAACGATCCAGCCAAGTTTTTTCATATAACAACTGACCACGCAAGTCCGTCCAAGCTTTTGCATGCCGTCGATAAATAGAGATAATCTGAGCAGCTAAATACGAGGAATCATTCATATTAACCTCAATCACTATTGCAAAAAAGTTCTTTAAATAGCTGAATTTACACAGACAAAACAACAAAATCATGCTGTGTTTTGGCGACATAATTTTATGGATATTTCACAAATTCTTTAAAGCTGATCAGTGTTATTAAACTTTCGCCCAAAGCTTGATCAAAGTGCCCACAATTGCTGCATTTTGTCTTATAATTTAGCCCGCTAGCTATCCGCCCGCTCAAGAGATTTTTGATATGACAACTATTATCAAGCAAGATGACTTGATCACTTCGATCAAAGACGCGCTTCAGTTCATTTCCTACTATCATCCACAAGACTTCATCCAAGCGATGAGCCGTGCTTATGATCGTGAAGAAAACAAAGCTGCGAAAGATGCGATTGCACAAATCTTAATTAACTCACGTATGTGTGCAGAAGGTCATCGTCCAATCTGTCAAGATACTGGTATCGTAAACGTATTCCTTGAAGTGGGTTTAGATGTTAAATTTGATTTAACGATGAGCTTGGATGATGCGATTAACGAAGGTGTGCGTCAAGGTTATCTAGAAAACTCAAACGTACTTCGTGCATCGGTATTGGCTGATCCTGCATTTGGTCGTAAAAATACCAAAGACAACACCCCTGCAGTGATTCACTACAAACTTGTTCCGGGTAACAAAGTAGACATCACAGTTGCTGCCAAAGGTGGTGGTTCAGAAAACAAATCTAAATTGGCAATGTTGAACCCATCTGACTCAATTGTAGATTGGGTACTTAAAACTGTTCCGACTATGGGTGCAGGCTGGTGTCCACCGGGTATGCTTGGTATTGGTATTGGTGGTACTGCTGAAAAAGCCATGATGCTTGCAAAAGAAGCACTCATGGAAGAAATCAACATGGACGAATTATTACGTCGCGGTCCACAAAACAAAATGGAAGAGCTCCGTATCGAGATCTTCGAGAAAGTGAATGCTCTTGGTATTGGCGCACAAGGTTTGGGCGGCTTAACGACGGTTCTTGATATTAAAATTAAAGACTACCCTTGCCACGCTGCAGGAAAACCTGTGGGTATGATTCCAAACTGTGCTGCAACTCGTCACGCACACTTCCAGTTAGATGGTTCAGGTGTAGCTCATATTCAAGCGCCTAAACTTGAAGACTACCCAGAAGTGACTTGGGATTCTTCTAAATCTAAACGTGTAGATTTAGACAACATTACTCAAGAAGAAATGAACTCTTGGCAGCCGGGCGATACGTTGTTATTAAACGGTACGATTTACACAGGTCGTGATGCTGCACATAAACGCATGGTCGACATGATTAACAATGGTGAGGAATTACCAGTCGACTTAAAAGGCAAATTCATTTACTACGTTGGCCCTGTCGATCCTGTTGGTGATGAGGTCGTTGGCCCTGCAGGTCCAACAACGGCAACCCGTATGGACAAATTTACTCGCCAAGTCTTAGAACACACTGGTTTGTTCGGTATGATTGGTAAGGCAGATCGTGGTCCTGCAGCAATTGAAGCGATCAAAGATCACAAAGCGACTTACCTCATGGCTGTAGGTGGTGCAGCTTACCTCGTATCTAAAGCAGTACGTGAAGCAGAAGTGGTTGCTTTTGAAGACTTAGGTATGGAAGCAATCTACAAATTCAAAGTAGAAGATATGCCTGTGTCTGTTGCAGTTGATGTCAACGGTACATCGATCCACGCGATTGCACCAAAAATCTGGCAAGCTAAAATTGGCAAAATTCCTGTTGTAGATGCAGCAGCAGAATAATATTCCAATTTAGTAATAAGCGAAAAAGCACCCAAAATTGGGTGCTTTTTTATGCTTGCTAGAAATGAATGAAAGCGATGCGCGAGATAAAGATACAAGCCCTTACCACGTTCTCGGATCCCACAATTTAAAGGGTTGAGTTAAGTGCACATCTTCCGCAGGGTCATATTTCTCATGCTTGATTTTTTGTGGCTTTTTACGCAACTTGCCTGTGGTTTGATCTTCCGCGACGAAGTTATAGCTTTCGGTTTTCAATTGAGTAAACGCTATTTCCTGTTGTGCCGTACTTGCAGGCATGAGCATTAAAGGCCCAGAAACTTCTTTGCGGGTACTCAAGTTTTCTTCATCATATTTAATAAAATACGACTGCCCTGCCTGCACCTGAAAATCCAAATACTTCGGTTTTTGGAAATGTAATGCCCCTAAAGGACGGCTCACACTCAGACGATACGCGCCCGGTGCCAGTTCAACCCAGTAATAATGATTGTGTAATAAACTTGGAATCCTATGTTTGTTGATAAACATACTGGTCGCGACAATTTCCTGTCTGTTCCATTTGGAATCTGGCCGATATAAATACACGATGGCAGCATCAGCATGTTGTGCCTGAACAGGTTTAAAATTTTGTCCTAGTTTTTGATTGACCCAACCACCAATCGTCATCATGCCCAAACGGTGCTGTTCTACAAAACCCGGTTTTTGTTCTAAATCTAAAACTTTTAAGGTACTGGGTGGTTGCGTTTGTTGCACCACGTTTTTTTGCCATGACATCCCAGCAACATTAAACTGGTCACGACCAAGATTGCGACACCACGCATGTCTATCCCTCACTGCGTTTCTTATTTTTGTAAATTAAGTTTTTTGCAAATCAAGCTGCAAATTCATTTTGCAATTGTTGTTTTGAATAATAGGCGTCCTCGCCTTGAACTAAGATTAACACCGCCTTGTTTTTTTTGACAATAAAAAACGTGCCGAAACCTAGCGTTTCGGCACGTTTCAGACGAACAGCGAATTAAGCTGTTTTGCTGTCTAATACTTTTAAGTCGACTTTTTCTTCAACTGGCTCTTCAGCTTTGGCTTGACGCTCGACCTGAAATTCAGGCTTCGCACCTTCATCAATCACAGCCTCAGTCACCACCACTGTACCTACATCGGTACGGCTTGGCAGGTCATACATGGTTTCAAGCAAAGCATTTTCTAAAATAGAACGCAAACCACGTGCACCTGTATTACGTTCAAGGGCTTTTTTCGCCACTGCACGTAAAGCCGCCTCTTCAAAGACTAAATCGACATTTTCCATCTCGAATAAGTATTGATACTGACGGGTTAAAGCATTTTTGGGTTCAGTCAGAATTTGTAATAATGCATCTTCATCCAGTTCATCTAGTGTTGCAATCACTGGCAAACGACCAATAAACTCTGGAATTAAACCAAACTTCACCAAGTCAGTTGCTTCTACCTGACGGAATAAATCCGACAATTTCTTGCCTTCATCTTTTTTCTTCACGTCTGCAGTAAAACCAATCCCACCTTTTTCCTGACGTTGCTGTACAATTTTCTCTAAACCAGAGAATGCACCACCACAAATAAACAAGATATTTGAGGTATCAATTTGAATGAATTCTTGCTGCGGATGCTTACGACCACCTTGAGGTGGAATAGATGCGACCGTGCCTTCAATCATTTTAAGCAAGGCTTGCTGAACACCCTCGCCTGATACATCACGGGTGATAGATGGATTTTCAGACTTACGCGTGATTTTGTCGATCTCATCGATATAGATAATGCCTTTTTGTGCTTTTTCTACATCGTAATCAGCTTTTTGCAACAGCTTTTGCACAATGTTTTCGACATCTTCCCCCACATAACCCGCTTCGGTTAATGTGGTCGCGTCTGCCATTGCAAAAGGAACATCCAATAGGCGCGCCAAAGTCTGTGCAAGTAAGGTTTTACCCGAACCTGTTGGCCCAACCAGCATGATGTTACTTTTTGAAATTTCGACAGTATCGTCTGACTTATGCCCTTGCTGGGTCACTTTCAGACGTTTGTAATGGTTATACACTGCAACCGATAAGGTTTTTTTCGCAGTATCTTGACCAATCACATACTGGTCTAGCGCAGCACGAATTTCATGTGGTTTTGGCAATGGACGTGTTGCCCAATCACCCGACTCAACTTGTTGACTGGTCTGAACCAAGTCTAAGCATACGTCCACACATTCATTACAGATGTATGCGTCCTCGCCTGCAATCAGCTTCCCGACTTCAGACTGCGTTTTACCGCAAAATGAACAATGTTTTTGTCCCTGAGGATGTTCGGACATAGTCACTCCAATATTTCAATCTTTAAAACTTATGGACGTTTTGTTAAAACTTCATCCACAAGACCGTATTCTTTTGCTGCCTGTGCAGTCATGAAATTGTCACGGTCGGTGTCTCTTGCGACAGTTTCATAGTCCTGACCACTATGTTCTGCCATTAAACGATTCAAACGCTCTTTAATGAATAAAATTTCTCGCGCATGAATTTCAATATCTGATGCCTGACCACGGAAACCACCCAGCGGCTGATGAATCATGACACGGGCATTTTCAAGACAGTACCGCTTACCTTTTGCACCTGCATTGAGCAGGAAGGCGCCCATAGATGCTGCTTGTCCCATACAGTAAGTCACGACATCTGGTTTAATAAATTGCATGGTATCGTAAATTGCCATACCTGCAGTGACTGAACCGCCTGGTGAGTTAATGTAAAGGTGAATATCTTTATCTGGGTTCTCAGCTTCTAAAAACAACATCTGCGCCACAATTAAGTTGGCCATATTATCTTCGACTTCACCCGTTAAGAAAATGACACGTTCACGTAAAAGACGTGAATAAATATCAAAAGAACGCTCACCACGAGAGGATTGTTCGACCACCATGGGAATTAAAGCATTTTCAATTGTTGGAACATACATAATGGTTATTTATTCCTAAATTTGTGTGACACGACTCATGTTCACAATATGAGGGATAATTGTCTAAATTGCAAAATATTCACGGCTTAAATCGTAGATATTTTGAGTTAAATGTTGTTGATCTGTGAAAAATCCAAAAACTGCGATGCAATAAAAAAGGCGCACAAAGCGCCTTTTTTACCTAAAGCCTATTAGCCTTGTTGACGAGCTTGTTGCTCTTTCAATAAGTCTTCATAGCTTACAGATGTATCAGTCACTTTTGCAGAAGCCAAGATGTGATCTACAACCTGATCTTCTAAAACAACTGCTTCAATTTGTGAACGCTGTTGTTTGTCATTTTTGAAGTATTCAATCACTTCGTTTGGATCTTCATAAGAAGAAGCCATATCTTCGATGTAAGCATCTACACGTGCTTGGTCAACTTCAAGTTTAGCATCTGCCAATACTTTGCTAACCAATACGCCTAGTTTTACAGATTTTTCAGCTTGTTCTTTGAACAATTCATCTGGAAGCATGCTTGAGTCAAATGCTTTCGCACCTTGCGCACCAAACTGCTGAGTGAATTGCTGAATCATTTGCTGACGTTGACGGTCAACTTCTTGAGCAACCATCGCTGCTGGAAGTTCAACTTCGTTTGCCGCAACGAGTGCATCAAAAGTTGCGCCTTTCACTTGGTTACGTAAACCATTTTTCACTTCACGTTCCATGTTTTTACGAACGTCAGCTTTTAATTTGTCTACGCCATCTTCTTCAGAAATACCGAAGATTTGTAGGAATTCAGCATCAATTTCTGGAAGTTTTTGCTTTTCAACAAGTTTCACAGTGATTTTGAATTGAGCTGCTTTACCTGCAAGGTTTGCTGCTTGGTAGTCTTCAGGGAAAGTTACATCAATCACTTTCTCTTCGCCTTTTTTCATGCCCACGATACCATCTTCAAAACCAGGAATCATGCGACCAGAACCAAGTACCAGTTTAAAGTCTTCAGCTTCACCGCCTTCAAACTTCTCGCCATCTACAGTGCCTTCAAAGTCAAAAGTCACTTGCATGTCTTTTTTCGCCATGCCTTTGGTTTCAACCCAAGAAGCACGTTGCTTTTGAAGGTTTTCAAGCATTTGTTCAACATCGCTATCATTTACTTCAGAAGACTTGCGTTCAACTTCCAAACCGTCAAATTTCACTTCAACTTCTGGATAAACTTCAACAGTCGCTTCATATACTAAAGCGTCGTCTTTCATTTCAGTTTTTTCGATGTTTGGCATACCCACAGCATTGATTTTTTCTTGTTGGATTGCTTCAAACACGGTGTCACGAATAATGTCGTTGACCACTTCTTGATAAATACCCGCACCGTATTCACGACGAACAACGTTTAGAGGCACTTTACCTGGACGGAAGCCGTTGATCTTCACAGTTTTGGCAGTGCGTTTCAAGCGAGCTTCAAACTGCTCGTTAATACGGCTCGTCGGTACAGATACATTTAAACGACGGGCAACGCCCGAAACCGCTTCAGAAGTTACTTGCATGGCTTCCTCGATATAGTTAGTAATAACAGTTTATAAAAAAGTGCCACATTATATGACAACATTAAAGGATATACAAAATACGTTCTGATCTCGACTGAATTTTTTTAATCAGGGTGCTATTTTCTATAAATTTTCAACTTTGTGTATATTTCTTGTTGTAAATAAGAATCCTTATCATTATTATTAACCAACTCCTTCATGAATGATTCTAATTACCATATAGGTCTGAATTAGGATCATTGATTCATATTAGAGATATAATTTTATGGCTAAGTTCAACCTACACCCGCTGTGTCTTGCATTACTTGGGGCAACCTCTACTGCTGTTTTCGCAAATACCTCTACCGATGCGACTTCAACCCACCAACTTTCCACAATTGTGGTTTCAGCGGCAGGTTTTGAACAAGAACTAAAAAATGCCCCCGCTTCTATTAGTGTGGTAACAAAAGAAGATATTGAAAAGAAAAATGCCACCAGCATTGCTGACTTATTGGCCGATGTACCTGGAATTGATATTCGCTCAGGCGTAGGTAAAACGTCGGGGCTAAATGTGAAAATGCGTGGGCTTGGAAATGATTACAGCCTGATTCTAATTGATGGACGTCGTCAAAGTACATCTTCAGATGTCACCCCGAATGGTTTTGGTGAAACATCAAATGGATTTTTGCCACCACTTGCCGCAATTGAACGCATTGAAGTAATTCGTGGCCCTATGGCGACGCGCTACGGCTCAGAGGCAATGGGCGGTGTGATTAATATCATTACCAAAAAAGTGTCAGATGAATGGAATGGTAATGTTACTATCAGCGGTAATGTGATGGAAAACAATGCCGAAGCCGATTCATGGAAAACCAGTTTTATCGTCAATGGCCCACTGATCAATGACCGTTTAGGCTTACAACTACGTGGTAGCTATTTAGACCGTCAACGTTCAGAGCGTATTGTTGATGGATCTACTGGTCGTGATCCTCGTCCAAACAAAGCAGATAACTATGATGTTGGTGCGAAATTAGACTTTAAACTGGATGATCAAAACTCTTTTTGGGTAGATGGTTTTTCATCAACACAAAAATATGATAACTCTGATCAACGTTTAGGTAACTTTATTTCACGTGGTGGCATTGCTGGATATAAAGATGAGCTTGAATTTAATAGAGTTCAAATTGCTGCAGGTCACGATGGACAATATGACTTCGGTTTATGGAAAACTTATATCAGCCACAATACGACTGAAACCAAAGGACGCACCATTCCAACAGATGCATTTCCCGCATTGGCAGGACAACCGCGTAAATTAGAAAATACTGATTTAGTTATAGATTCACACTTAGTCGCACCAATTGCAAATCACAAACTGACTATTGGTACCGAGTATAAAGACACGACTATTGCCGATGATATCGCAGGTATTGGAAAAGAATTTACTCAAGATACGTGGTCACTCTATGCTGAAAATGAATGGCAATTAAGAAATAATCTTTATTTCACCTTTGGTGGACGCTTTGAGGATCACAGCGGTTTCGGCGGACAGTTCAGCCCACGCGCATATCTAGTCTGGAATACGACTCCTGACTTAACAATTAAAGGTGGTATCAGCACAGGCTATAAAACTCCATCAGCTAAAGATTTATATAATGGAATCAATGGTTACAGTGGGCAGGGGGCAACACCAAGTTTAGGAAACCCAGACTTAGAGCCTGAAACCTCAGTTAACTACGAAATTGGTTTTAATTACCAACCAACAGACACTTTAAATCTAACTACAACAGCATTCTTTAACCAAATTAAAGATAAAATTATTTCTAAAAATTTTAGCTGTCAAACCAATGATTGTTCTAATTTCAGCAACAAAGTTACTTCTTTTAGTAAGAGCTTTAATGCTGATGAAGCAGAGGTTTATGGTTTAGAAACATCTTTACAGTATCAAATTATTCCAGAATGGGATATCAAAGCATCCTATACCTTTACCGAATCGGAAATTACCAAAGGAGAAGATAAAGGTTATGCTTTAGAATCAACTGCAAAACATTTACTTAACTTAACTTCAACTTGGCATGTAAATGATGCATTCGATATTTGGCTACAGCATGAATATCAATCTGGTCGTCCTCGCTATACCGTTAAACCTACAGATGCAGGATCGCAAAGCATTGAAACACAAACAAATAATGAGTTCTCTGGTTATAATCTCTTTAACTTGGGTACAAGTTATCAATTAAATGATCGCATTCGTATTAATGCGGCTGTAAATAACTTACTTGATAAAGATTTTACTGAAAATATGGACTACATTGATATCAATGGTGATACTCAACAAGCTTATAAATATTTATCTATTGGACGCAGTTCTGAAGGCACATATTTAGCAGGTCGCAACTACTGGCTCTCTGTTTCTTATGACTTCTAAGCCTTAAATTTCTTTTTAAACCCTGCTTCGGCAGGGTTTTCTACCTTTTCTCTCTTCTTTTTTACTGTTGTATCGTTTTTTTAAATAAAAATATTGATAATGATTATTATTTTCAAATAAAAACCACACAAACCTACTGCTCACACATTGAGATTGATAATGATTCTCAATACAATTAGCAACACTTGTTATAGACGTCATAACAATAACTTCACACTTTATTCACATTTTGAGCTTGAACCAACGAATAAAGCATGCCCTCGTGTTGGTTCATACTTAGGGAAATCGCATAAATGGCACAGATCAAAAGTCGCAAACACAACCGCTCTGCGCAACTGATGGCTTTAGCCGCCTCTCTTCCACTACTTGCTCATGCAGCAAACCCTGAAGATGACGTCACCCAGCTTCCCACTATTACGGTTAAATCTGAAGCTGAAAGCAAATACAAGGCTGATAACTTAAGTTCCGCAAAATACACTCAGCCGTTGTTAGATACCCCACAAACAATTTCTGTGATTAAAAAAGAAATGCTACAAGAACAAGGCGCAACGTCCTTAGTTGAAGCCTTACGCAATACACCAGGCATTACTCTACAATTGGGAGAAAATGGCAATACTAGTGCTGGCGATGCCTTTCAAATGCGTGGTTTTTCCACCCAAACCTCGACCTATGTTGATGGTGTCCGAGATTTAGGCGCAATCAGCCGTGATGTATTTAACATTGATCAAATTGAAGTTGTCAAAGGCCCATCGGGTTCAGAAGCGGGTCGTGGTGCAGCATCGGGTTATATCAATTTGGTCAGCAAATTACCGCAAAGTGAAAGCAGTCAGGAAATTTCTGCAACTTACAACACAGCACAACATACAAGACTTTCTGCAGATATTAACCAGGCCATCAATCCAAATACCGCCTTTCGCCTGAATGTGATGGGGCAAGAAGGCGGCATAGAAGGACGCGACTATATTGAAAACAATAGTTATGCCATCGCCCCTTCTATTGCCTTTGGATTAAACACTGCCACACGCCTTTATTTATATTCTCAACACATCAGACAACGCAATATTCCAGATGGTGGCATTCCAACTGTGGGCATGCAAGGCTTTTACAATACCGATTCACTGTTAGCCACTGCGCCTAAGGTCAATCGGGAAAATTTTTATGGTCATGTCAATGACTATGAAGATGTTAATGCTGATATGTTCACCGCGAAAATTGAAAGTGATTTAACCGATCAACTCCAACTGACCAATATCACCCGTGTAGCGAAAACCCACATGAATCGGGTTTTAACAGGCATCAATACAGGTGCAAATGGTCTTCGAACCAATGGTTCATCAAACCCTGCCGAATGGGAAGTGAACCGCTCCCGCCAAGGCGTCGATCAAGAAAATAAAATTCTGGCCAATCAAAGCACTTTAAACTGGAGTGTCAAAACGGGCGCAGTACAGCATGATGTTGTTGCAGGCATGGAGTTTTTAAAAGAACAGCAATCTAGCAAACTCATGGCAACCCAGATGCCTGGCGAAGCCACTGCCAATACACCGTGGGCCAATCTTTATCGTCCAGACCGAAATCAAGCCATGCCGCCACTAATTTACAATGGTGGTTATACCGATGGTGAAACGCAAACGGCAGCCGCATATTTATTTGATACTCTAAAATTTGGGGAGCGTTTTCAACTGAATGGTGGCGTACGGGTCGATTATTATGAAACAGATTATCAAGGGCTTACTCTGCCACGTGGGGGAAATGCTTTGGTGGCCACAGATCTGAGCACCCACGATACGCTGTTTAGCTGGAAACTTGGCGCTGTGTATAAGCCTACATTAAATAGCAGCATTTACGCTGCGTATGCAAAATCGCTGACTCCGCCCGGCAGCGCCAACTTTAGCCTGTCTGAATCGGGCAATGACGCAATCAATGCCAAGCCTCAAGAAACCCATCACTATGAATTAGGCAGTAAATGGGAGTTACTCCAAGGGAAACTGGCTTTAGCTGCTGCAGCATATCGTACAGAAAATGAAAATCAATCGACTATAGATCCAATTTCTCAGCTTGCTGTACAAGAGGGTAAAAAACGGGTCGATGGCATTGAGTTGAGTGCCGTCGGTCAAATGACCGAAAACTGGAATTTGTCTGCAGGCGTTGCGCACATGAAAGTGAAACAACTGAATCAACGTTCATCGAGTGCCACAACCTTATCGGAACGTTGGTCGCCAGAGTGGACTGCAAGTTTATGGTCGACCTATGACTTGGCGGGCTTTAAATTAGGTTTGGGCGCGCGTTATGTCGATGAACAAAAACGTGTTGTGACTGATAGCAATGCACCAGCCAACATGCCAAATATTCCAGGCTATGTCGTGTTTGATGCATTGGCAGGCTACAACTTCAACAATAATGCCTCGTTAAATTTAAACCTTTATAACCTTGCCGATAAAGAATACATCAGCACGCTAAACAATGGTGGTGGTCGCGTCGTGCTTGGGCAGCCACGCTCGGCAGCAATCAGCTTAAACTACAAGTTCTAAGTTATAGCAAATCTGTAGTAACCCGCTTAAAACAGGCTACGGATTTAGATTCGAGCGATAGATTATTTTTCATACCATCTATTGCTCGTACTTTGCATGCCGAACAACGCTGTAGAATGTTCGGCTGTTTGAATTCAAACTTTTTCAGGAAGAATCGGTATGATGCTTCACATTCCAAAAGTGCTCAGCAAAGTGCAAGTCCAACAAATTCGTGCTGAATTGGACACCGCAGATGCATGGCAAAATGGTCAACTCAGTGCAGGGGCTCAAGCACAGAAAATTAAACAGAATTTGCAGTTTGACCTGCAACATCCGAGCTATGCAACACTGTCACAAGACATCCTCAGCGCACTGAAACAGCAGACTTTATTACAGTCGTTCGCGCTCCCTTTGCATATCCTCCAGCCGATGTTCAATTGTTATCAAAACACAGCAACCTATGGCAATCATGTTGATAATGCCGTGCAATATTGCGCACAGGTACAACGTCCGATTCGCACGGATGTGTCCATGACCCTTTTTTTAAGTGAGCCTGAAGAATATCAGGGCGGTGTACTGATTATTGAAGACAATTACGGTAGTCATGAAGTCAAACTCAGTGCAGGTGATGTCATCGTGTACCCTGCTACTAGTTTACATCGGGTCGAACCTGTTACAGCAGGTCAAAGAATTGCAGCGTTTACATGGTGTCAAAGTATGGTAAAAGATGACTGGCAACGCAGTATGCTGTTCAATTTAGATATGACTATTTTGCAATTGCGTCAACAACTTGGAGATACAGCAGAAGTATTGGCACTGACTGCACATTATCACAATCTGATTCGTCAATGGAGTCAGTTATGAATAGCCTCCCCTTGGCAGCTTTGAATCACATTCCGCCACACTTACACACCATTGCCGACTATCAAAAACAGGCACAATTACACTTAGATGCAGCCACTTGGGCCAATTTAGAAGGCGCTGCGGGTGATGAGTATAGTCTAAAAAACAATCTACGTGCGTTTGCCGATATTCAATTACTGCCCCGCCATTTAAATTCTTTTTCAGGGGCAAATACGCAAATTCAGCTCTTTGGTGAACACTATCCCCACCCAATTTTTTTAGCTCCCGTGGCTTATCAACAGCTATTTCATCCGCAGGGGGAAATTGCCACAGCACAAGCAGCTTCCGCTATGCAAGCGCCCATGATTCTCAGCCATTTAAGCACCACCTCAATGAGCGCACTGAATCAGGTTTCAGCCGCAGCAAAATGGTTTCAACTGTATTGGCAAGGCAGTCGTAAAGCCGCTTTGGATTTGATTTTTCAAGCTCAATATCATGCTTTTCAAGCGATTGTACTCACGGTTGATGCACCACACATGGGCATTCGGGATCGTGAACGTCGCGCTTATTTTCAATTACCTGCACATATTCGGGCAGTATATCAAACACCTGTAAACACCTCTCATCTCAAGGAAAATCAGCATCCTCTTTTTGATGGATTGATGCAGCAGGCTGCTATATGGGAAGATATTGTGTGGTTGTTACAACACAGCCCACTGCCTATTTTGCTCAAAGGTATTCAACATCCTGCCGATGCGCAGCAGGCGTATCAGTACGGCGTACACGGTATTATTGTGTCTAATCATGGTGGTCGAATCTTAGATACCGCAGTCAGCCCAATTCAAATTTTAGGCACGATGCGAAAAATTTTACCGCAAGATTTCCCCATTTTATTGGACAGTGGTATTCGTCGTGGCACAGATATTTTTAAAGCACTGGCCTTGGGAGCAAATGCAGTTTTGGTCGGTCGTCCGTATATTTATGGCTTGGCAGTTGCAGGCGCGCTAGGGGCAGCGCATACTATCAAGTTGTTAAAAGAAGAATTTGAAGTCACAATGGCACTTATGGGAACAAACTGCATCCAACAAATCAACAGCAGTTATATTTATCACCAAAACAGCCAATAGCAGAAAAATATTTCACAACACATGCCGTATATGTAAAAAACAGGGAATTATTACCCTTGCCGATCGAATAACATACAGATATTGGTTTACAAGTGCCATGATTCTACTTTTAGCGATAGCCTCCTGAAAACAGCTTGTAAATTGATAGAATAGACACAATCTATATTTATAGTAAGTTGCCGTTATCCACGCGAAGCAACCGCTACTATTCAAGGAGTTTTCACATGATGTTGGCAGATCCAAGCAAAAAATACCGTCGTATGTACCAACGTGTCGACTTACCAGACCGCCAATGGCCAAATAACGAAATTACCAAAGCGCCAATTTGGATGAGTACCGACCTACGTGACGGTAACCAAGCGATCTTTGAGCCAATGAACATCGAACAAAAATTCAAAATGTTCCAAATGCTTGTGAAAATTGGTTTTAAACACATCGAAATTGGTTTCCCATCGGCATCTCAAGTTGACTTCGATTTCACGCGTAAATTGATTGAAGAAGGTCATATTCCAGATGACGTGTATATTGAAGTCTTGGTACAAGCGCGTGACCATTTAATCGCACGTACTTTTGAATCTTTACAAGGTGCTAAACGTGCGATTGTGCATATTTATAATGCCAACTCGCCAACCTTCCGCAACAAAGTCTTGAATGTTGATGTTGCGGGTGCCAAACAATTGGCGATCAATGCAGCTAGCAAAGTCAAAGAATACGCAGCGAAGCAACCTGAAACAGAATGGGTATTCCAGTACAGCCCAGAATGTTTTACTGCAACTGAATTGGAAGTGGCTAAAGACGTTTGTGATGCCGTGACTGAAATTTGGGAAGCATCGCCAACCAATAAAGTCATTTTAAACTTGCCTGCAACGGTAGAAGTGTCTACACCAAACGTGTATGCCGACCAAGTGGAATGGATGCACCGCAACATTGCGCGTCGTGATGGCGTGATCATTTCAGTACACTGTCACAATGACCGTGGTTGTGGTATTGCCGCATCAGAATTGGCAATTATGGCAGGTGCAGACCGTGTTGAAGGTTGTGTATTTGGTAATGGTGAACGTACGGGTAACGTAGACGTTGCTGCAATTGCCTTGAACATGTACACCCAAGGTGTTGCACCAGAGTTGGATTTCTCCAACATCAACGAAATTATTGCTACAGTTGAAGAATGTACAGGATTGCCAGTGCATCCACGTCATCCGTATGCAGGTGATTTGGTGTTTACAGCATTCTCTGGTTCACACCAAGACGCGATTAAGAAAGGTTTTGAATTCCAGAAAAACGAAGAAATTTGGGATATGCCTTACTTGCCAATCGACCCGAAAGACTTAGGTCGTGACTATGATGCGGTGATTCGTGTCAACTCACAATCGGGTAAAGGCGGGATTGCTTACTTGTTAGAATCGAACTACAACGTGACTTTACCACGTCGTTTACAAATCGAATTCTCACAAATTGTGCAACAACGTACCGATGAGCAAGGCACTGAAATTAGCGCAAGCGAAATCTGGAACTTGTTTAAAGACACTTACGTTGCAGTAAAAGATGCGCACTATGCGACGAAAAACTACAAGTTGTCTGATGAAAATGGCAATCAGGTCATTGAGTTAGATGTGGTCGTGAACGGTGAAACGCAACGCTTACGCGGTGAAGGCAATGGCCCAATTTCAGCAATTTTGAATGCACTTCAATTACCAATTGATGTTTTGAATTATGAAGAACGCAGCATTAGCTCTGGCGCACATGCAAAAGCGTTGGCATTGATTGAGTTGCAAGTCAAAGGTACAGGTAAATCTGCCTTTGGCGCAGGGGTACATGACAACATCGTGACCTCATCTATTGATGCAATTATTGCCTGCACCAACCGCTTGATTGAACAAGGTGTGTTAAGCACAGATCAAGTGGTTGCAGCAGCAGTATAATCTTGCGCTAACATGTAAAAGCATTTTGAAAAGGATACCCCAAGTGGTATCCTTTTATTTATTCATCCTCAGGATTTAAGGCGAATTATTCCCGTGTCTTTTCCAGCTGACTCAGTAGGCATTGTTGTTCCAAAAAAATTCCAATTTGAAGAACCTTTAGAACTCGAATGTGGTCGTGTTCTGCCCCGCTTTGAACTCATGGTCGAAACTTATGGCACACTCAATGCCGATAAATCCAATGCGATTCTAATCTGTCACGCACTATCAGGGCATCATCACGCTGCAGGTTATCATCATGCCGACGATAAAAAAGCAGGCTGGTGGGATGCCTGTATTGGCCCAGGAAAAGCCATTGATACCAACCACTTTTTTGTGGTGGCCTTAAACAATATTGGTGGCTGCAACGGCTCTACGGGGCCCACATCACCCAACCCTGAAAATGACAACCGTCCCTATGGCCCTGACTTCCCTTTAGTGACGGTGCGAGATTGGGTCAAAACCCAAGCCATGCTGTCTGACCGTTTAGGCATTGAGGTTTGGTATTCAATTATTGGCGGCTCTTTAGGTGGCATGCAGGCTTTGCAATGGTCGGTTGATTATCCTGATCGTCTGAAAAAATGCGTCATTATTGCCAGTGCACCAAAACTCTCCGCACAAAATATTGCTTTTAACGAAGTCGCGCGTCAGTCGATTTTATCTGACCCAGATTTTCATCATGGGCGTTATTTGGAACATGACAGCTATCCAAAACGTGGATTGATTTTGGCGCGCATGGTTGGACACATCACTTATTTGTCTGAAGAAGCCATGAAACAGAAATTTGGTCGTGACTTAAAATCTGGCAAGTTTATGTATGGCTTTGATGTCGAGTTTCAGGTCGAAAGCTATTTACGCTATCAGGGCGAACAATTTAGCCGTAATTTTGATGCCAATACCTATTTAATTATGACCAAGGCACTGGATTATTTTGATCCTGCACGTGAATACGAACAATCCTTACAAAAAGCCATGGCGAATACAAAATGCAAGTTTTTAGTGGTGTCTTTTACCACCGACTGGCGTTTTAGCCCTGAGCGTTCGCAGGAAATTGTGGATGCGTTAATTAGCAATCATAAGCCGGTGAGCTATTTAGATATTGATGCCGAACAAGGACACGACTCGTTTTTGTTCCCAATTCCACTGTACGTGAAAGCCATGCGTGCATTCTTGGGTGGAACAGAACATCTTCAAGCAACCCCACAGGAGGCCGTGTAATGCGTCTTGATCAGCAACTTGCCGAAAAGTGGATTAAACCCAATTCTAAAGTACTCGATTTGGGTTGTGGCGATGGTGAACTGTTGGCACACATGAGCAAACAGCATAATATTCGTGCATACGGATTAGAAATTGATCAAGAAAAGATTGCAATTGCGATCAGTCGCGGGTTAAATATCATCCAACAAGACTTGAATTTGGGGCTTGGCCGCTTTGCCGATCAGTCTTTCGACTATGTGGTCATGGCACAAGCCTTGCAAGCAGTAGATGCACCTGACGTATTATTAAGAGATATGGTACGTGTGGCTAAACAGGCAATTATTACCTTTCCAAACTTTGCGCATTGGAAGACTCGCTCTTTTCTTGCCTTAAAAGGAAAAATGCCTGTTTCAGATGCATTACCTTATATGTGGTACAACACCCCAAATATTCATTTATGTACGTTTCGTGATTTTGAGGCACTTTGTGCCGAAAATAATATTCGCATCATTAACCGACTTGCCGTGAATGGGAATCAACAAGATAGTTTACTCAGTAAGCATCTGCCTAATTTGTTTGGTGAAGTCGCAATTTATCGAGTGAGCGCTCTATGAAAAAACTATTATTAAGCACCACGCTATTGGTTGGACTGTTGAACATTCAAGCCCATGCAGATTATGTTTCACCGTCATCTTCTGTAGCAAGCCAAGCAGCTCAATATTCAACTATGGATATTAATGGCTTGATTAAAGCAGCCAAAGCAGGTCAAGCAGGGGCACAATTTTACTTAGCGACAAAATATCAACAAGGTAAAGACGTTCAACAAGACAGCCGTCAAGCGTTTGCTTGGTACAAAGCGGCTGCAGATCAAGGTTTATCTGCTGCGCAACTTAATGTAGGTCGTATGTTGGCGGATGGTATTGGCACGAAAAAAGACGAAGTCTTGGCACGTCAATATTTTGAAAAGGCGGCTAGCCGTGGTGATAACCGTGCCAGCTTTAACCTTGCCATGATGGAAGAACAAAAGAAAAACTATATGGGCGCGTATCAGTGGTATGAGTTATCTACCCGTGATGGCATGCTCGACAATAAAGTGATTTCTTTGTCTGAAGGCAAGAAAACAGCTTTGGCAGCCAACTTAACTCAAGAACAAATTCGTCAAGCACGTGACCGCGCTGACAAATGGATTCAAGCACAATAAATTTAATCGCGCTTAAATTAACTTCATGCACCTTCGGGTGCTTTTTGTCTTATCCGAAATAAACCGCTTGCATGGCCTGTAGCAATTCAGGGCTGAATTCTTCTACTGCAGCAGAACCCAATACCGCATCTATACCACAATGCGGACACATTGCGGTTTGCTCATCATCACACCAATCTTCAATTTCGCTATAAGTAAAAATTTGCAGACAGTAAAAACAGCCACAACGCTTACTTTGCTGCAGTAATGCACGGTGCTGACTCGTATAACGGTAGATCTCTGAAATTTTGCTCATCATGATTCCCCTACTTTTTGAAACCTAAATATTATTAGCATGTATAAAAACAAATCTATGCGAGATTAAACTTTTAAGTCTGAAAAATCCGTTAAAATATCCAATATTATTTTGAATTAAGATCTGAATTATGGCTGCAACTGATTGGCGCGCTCAAGGTACTTTGGTTTTAGCAAGCAATAACAAGGGAAAAATTGCAGAATTTGAAACCCTGTTTGCGCAATTAGACTTGCCTGTGCAAGTGATTCCGCAAGGTCAATTGAATATTGAAGATGCGGTTGAAGATGGTTTGAGTTTTGTTGAAAATGCCATTTTAAAAGCGCGCCATGCCGCGAAAATTTCAGGAAAGCCCGCGATTGCCGATGATTCTGGTTTGTGTGTGCCTATTTTAGGCGGCGCACCAGGAATTTACTCTGCACGTTTTGCAGGTGAACATGGCAATGATGCAGCTAATAATGAAAAACTTCTGAATAAACTCAAACCACTACGTCAAGACGGCGCAGCAATTGAAGGTATGTTTGTTTGTGTTTTGGCTTTGGTTGAACATGCCGATGATCCATTACCACAAATTTTCCAAGGTATTTGGAAAGGCGAGATTTTAGCAGAAGCTCGTGGTGAAAATGGTTTTGGCTATGACCCGCTCTTTTGGTTGCCTGAATTGGGAGTGTCGAGCGCAGAAATGTCGAAAGCAGAAAAGAATAAAATCAGTCACCGTGGTCAGGCGATGCAACTGTTTAAAGCAAGTTTACAAGCTTAGATTTAACAGATGTGATTGATCTTACAGCCCGTTTTCAAACACGGGCTGTTTTATTTTCAAGCTTTACAAATCAGGTCAAACATCCCTTGTCGTCAAATCGCAACACATTCGTCACCGCATTGTCATACAGACCTGTTGAGATAGGCTCAACTATTGAGAGGTCTAAATCATGGCAGGATTATCTATTTGGCACGTGCTGATTTTTGCAATTGTGGTCATTTTATTATTTGGTACATCTAAGCTTAAAAACTTAGGTAAAGATGTAGGTGGCGCGGTCAAAGATTTTAAAAAATCAATAAAAGATGATGAGGCAGAAGCGGCGCAACTGAAAGAACCTCGTACGATTGAACATCAAGCCAATAGCAGTGATGTAAATTCGACTGTAAAGCATTAAGGCTGAGGGTTTGAGATTATGCTCAATATTGGAATGACGGAACTGCTGATTTTCGGCATCATTGCATTATTGGTGCTGGGTCCTGAAAAACTCCCTGAAGCAGCGCGTTTTGTCGGCAAGTGGTACGCTAAAATTAAACGTATGGTCAGTAATGTTCAAAATGACATTGACCGCGAATTGCGTTTATCTGAATTACGCGAGCAAATGCAGCAAGAAATGGCGCGTATTCAGGAACTTGAAGCAAAGATGCAAGCACAAATGCATGAAATGCAGCAAGAAAAAATATTTGAAGATATAACTGCAAAAAGCACACATTCCCCGCATGCCGTATCAAAAAATACCTTACAACAGCATCATTACACCTTGGTTTTAAATACTGAAAAAACCTCTGCGGTGTTACTCCCTAAAACTAAAATGACATCACATTCAAATTTATCTGCGCTACAACATACTACAGCGCCCTATACTGAAATGAAGGTTGCAGTATGAGTCAATCAAACGCTTCTGAGCTTTCACACTTGCCTTTGAAGGCAGAGCAAGCCGCATTAGAAGAAATGCCAATTACCAAGCACTTGATGGTGCTGCGTAATCATCTTTTTAAAATTGTAGGGCTTATTCTTGCCTTATTCTTCTGTTTATTGCCCTTTGCCAATAAAACTTATCAAGTATTGTCGGAACCATTACGTGCACAGTTGCCACATACATCAACCATGATTGCGACTGATGTTACCGCAACCTTTATGGCGCCGTTTAAACTAAACTTTTTTGTCGCGCTGTTCATTGCGATGCCATTTATTTTGTATCAGATTTGGGCATTCGTAAAACCAGCGTTATATGAAAAAGAAAAAAGTTTGGCGCTGCCTTTGCTGATCGGCAGTATTTGCTTGTTCTATATCGGAATTAGCTTTGCTTACTTTGTCGCCTTGCCATCCATTCTGCACTTTTTCATTAGCGTTTCCCCTGAAACAGTCGCCCCGATGACCGACATTAATAGCTATCTTACGTTTTGTTTGAAGCTGTTTTTGGTTTTTGGTTTTACCTTTGAGATTCCAATTGTCACACTTTTGCTAATTATGATTGGTGTCGTGTCTACGCAAACTTTGGTTGAAAAACGTCGCTTTATTATTGTTGGCTGTTTTTTTGTGGCCATGTTTGTCACACCGCCAGACGCTTTATCGATGATCATGCTTGCCATTCCGATGTGGATGCTGTTTGAAATTGGTTTGTTTTTTGGCAAATTAATTGAGAAGCGCCGAGTCAGTCACAGCTAATCTAAAATATTGAATTTTAAAAAGAAGCACATGGTTGCTTCTTTTTTTGTGCGTGTAGATCACAACTGAACGGATTTAATCAGTTTGACACATAAGCTTAACCCGCATGTCATGTTTAGCCACTAATTTACATATAACTTTCAAACGACTAAGCAATTTGCTAGGAAAAAAAATGACTGATTTTATGCCTTACAATGAAGATCAAGAGTTAGATAATAACACTTCAGACAATACGCACTTTCGTGACATTCTAGAACAACGCATGAGCCGTCGCAGTTTAATTAAAAAAACTGCAAGCGGTGCAGCAGCTTTAGCTTTAGCTTCTTCTTTATCTGCATGTAGTGATGATGATGAAGATACAAATGTAACACCACCAACAAGTAAAGAAGAACCCAATACCAAGCCTGAAACATTAACATTTAAAGCTGTAGATAAAAATTTAAATGATATTGTTACTGTTCCTGAAGGTTACCAAGCAACTGTATTATATGCTTTAGGTGACTCGATCAATCCTTCTTATAGCAATTGGAATGCAGATGCAGATGTTCCATCTGGCCCAAGTTTCCAATTCCGCTCTGGTGACTGTCACGATGGCATGAGCTATTTTGGCTTAAGTACTAAAACTGGTCGTTATGATGAAAATGCATCAGATCATGGCTTATTGGTTTTGAACCACGAATATATCAACCAAACCTTCTTACATCCAAAAGGCGCAACTAAAAAGGATGGACGTCGCCCAGAAGATGAAGTGATTCGTGAAGTAAATGCACACGGTGTTTCAGTCGTTCATATTAAGAAAAATGCTGAAACTCAAGCTGTAGAGATTGTGAAGTCATCACCATTTAACCGTCGTATTACAGCTTCGACTGTCATGGATTTTGCAGGGCCTGTAGCTGGTTCTCCATTACTGCACACAGCATTCTCTCCCGCTGGTCGTCAAACTCGAGGCACACAAAATAACTGTGGTAATGGTTATACACCATGGGGCACTTATTTAACTGCTGAAGAAAATTTTATTGGTTATTTCCAACGCTCAGGTACAGACCAATACTCAGCCCGTAGTGAAGCTGAAAAAATAGCACTTAAACGCTATGGCTTAGGCTTAGAGATCTCTTATCAAACTGAAAAAAATGCAGACGGTAGTGTTAAACGTGATGCGAAAAACAACATCATTTATATTTTAGATGCTGATGGTAAAAAAATTCCAGAACGCGATGAGCAAGATCGCATCGTGTATTTGAATAAATCTTCACGCTATGGTTGGGAAACAGCAGAAGCTGGTTTTGAATCTCAAGACATGTATGATCGTTGGGCTGCTAACGTAACCAAAGAGTCTGCAACTCAAGACTATCGTAATGCGCCAAATACATTTGGCTGGATTGTAGAAATTGATCCATTCGATAGCCGCTCAAACCCAGTAAAACGTACTGCATTAGGTCGTTTTGCTCACGAAGACTGTCGCGCCAGCCGCGCAATTGAAGGGCAAAAATTTGCATTCTATATGGGCGATGACTCGCGCGGTGAGTACATCTACAAATTTGTATCAGATGCAACATGGGATCCTAAAGATGTGAATGGTGGTTATCGAGCTGGCGACAAATATATGAATTCAGGGAAATTCTATGTCGCTAAATTTAATGCATCAGGCACAGGAGAGTGGATTGAACTGGCTTATGGTAAAAATGGCTTAACCGAAACAAACGCTATTTACCCATTTAGCTCACAAGCGGATGTCCTTACTTTTGCTCGTCTTGCAGCAGATGCTGTAGGAGCTACAAAAATGGATCGTCCAGAATGGGTTGCTGTAAACCCTGAAAATGGTGAAGTGTACGTGACTTTAACCAATAACTCGAACCGTGGTTCAAGCTATGCAACAGATCCTGCAAACCCACGTAACTACACCGATCCTGAAGGTGGTAAAGGTAACGTCAATGGTCATATTATCCGCTTTAAAGAAGAGAATACTGCAGCAACATCATTTGAATGGGATATCTATCTATTTGGTGCTGAAGCAAGTATGGATCCGACAATTAACCTTTCTAATTTAAGCGATGCAAACGACTTCTCAAGTCCAGATGGTATGTGGTTTGACCCACGTGGTGTTCTTTGGATTCAAACAGATGATGGCGCATATACAGATGTTACAAACTGTATGATGTTAGCAGCACTACCTGGTCAAGTTGGTGATGGCGGTGTTGTAAAAACTGTTGGTGATCAAAGTACAATTGCTGGTGCTCAAGTCACCGATAAAAACTTACGTCGCTTCCTTGTTGGGCCAAAAGAATGTGAAATTACAGGTGTAACCATGACACCTGACTACAAAGCAATCTTTATTAACGTTCAGCACCCAGGTGAAGATTCAAAGAGTTTTGATGCGCCAAGCAGCCATTGGCCTGCAACACAAACTGACATGAACAATAAAACTGCACGTCCTCGTTCAGCAACGGTTGTCATCACCCGTAAAGACGGCAAAGCAATTGCTGGATAACATCCATAAATTAAAAATGCCGACATCACGTCGGCATTTTTTATGCCTCAATCTTCAACTGTTGCTGCACAATATCTCCCTTTTGCTCACCATATTGTGTTTTTTCCAGCCATGTAAATTGCTGCGCCTGCATACGTAAAAAATTGGAACAACGTGTACCGTAAAGTGGACTTTGAATAAAAGTCGATGACAACAACGCTTCCATCTCCAATGAAATCCCTGTTTGAGGTAACAATTCAGATGCAACTTTGCGTTCATCTTGCAAAATATCCCACGCCGCAGCATTTAGCTCTGCCGTTGCAAGATCAGGCAATTGCAGCATCGGTAAAAACTCCTGCGTAAAGCGTTTGCGTAAGCGTGCAGTTTTCTCCCAAGGGTCACTCATCAATCCATTCGACACCACATAAACGCCTTTAGCTAAAACCTGCGGCGCTTCTCCACGGTTACTCATGTACACCGCTTGAGTGGTGTCACCCACAAATAAATTAAAACCTGCATATTCACATTGCTGTTTTTCTAAGGCTTGCGCAAAACGGATAGGCGTTTGCTCAGATTCTAAAAAAGCCTGAATAATATGCCCACGTGAAGTTGGATATTCACGAACATCATTCGCATCACGATAATTGGTAATCACAGCCCAGCGTCCCGATGGGGTAATGCCCATCCACGTACCGCCCGATTCTAAATCTTGCCCTGCAACAATTGGACTATCAGACCATGCTGCCAGTGCTGCTGTCGGACGCCGATAGAACTCATCTCGATTTGAAATCAAACACAGTGGTGTGTCTGTCAAGACCTGCCAAGCCAATGCCACAATACACATAATTTAAACTCTTGATCTTTACACATTGAATGTACAACATTTTTCATCACATTCAGCTAAAATCTGTGCAAAACAGAATCACAAGGAACAGGAATGCTCACCTATCCAAATATTGACCCCGTTGCTATTTCGCTCGGGCCTTTACAAGTCCATTGGTATGGCTTGATGTATTTACTGGCATTTTTATTTGCATGGGGTTTGGCAACTTACCGTGCCAAACAACGTGGCTGGACACCAGACATGGTTTCCGACCTGATCTTTTACGGCGCTTTGGGCGTGGTGATTGGTGGACGTGTCGGTTATGTGTTTTTCTACGGCTTTGAACAATTTTTGGAAAATCCACTGTGGTTATTCCAAGTCTGGACAGGCGGCATGAGTTTCCATGGCGGCTTTCTGGGCGTGATTTTAGCCATGCTGTTCTGGTGTAAAAAATACAAAATGACGTGGTTTCAAACTTTGGATTTTATTGCCCCATGTGTACCTACAGGTCTGATGTTTGGTCGTATTGGTAATTTTATTGGTGGTGAGTTATATGGTCGCCCTGTGACCGATCCTGACTTTGCCTTGGGGATGATTTTCCCGACCGATCCTTTGCAATTGGTACGGCATCCATCTCAGTTGTATCAAGCCTTATGCGAAGGTTTAATTCTATTTATTGTACTGTGGTGGTTTAGCTCCAAGCCACGTCCACGCATGGCAGTGTCTGCCCTGTTCCTGATTGGTTATGGTTTGGCACGCTTTGTTGTCGAATTTTTCCGCGAACCCGATCATGGTCAGCTCTTTATTGCATGGATGAGTAAGGGGCAATTCCTGAGCTTGCCAATGATTTTGGTCGGTATCTGGATGATGTGGCATGCCTATCAAAAGAAAATTTATGATTGGGGTCCGCAGAAAAACAGCTAAGCTACTACCCATTTAAATGCAGGTTTCATCCATTCAGGCGAAGTCAATCTTCGCCTTTTTTATGCTACAGTGCTATCTATTACTTACACTTTTCAGACATCAATCTCTCACATGCTTGAATTTTGGTTTAACCCACAGATTACCATCACAAAGAAAATTGCCCTGCTGCTGGTGATCATGCTGGTCACTGCAGCGGTATACTTCTTAGAACCCTTAAAGCTCGATGCGATTTTAATGTTTCTGGCCACAGGTATTGTTTTTTTAATTTGTCGTTACTGCAAAATTCATTTTACTGCACAACATCCCACAGGTTGGTTGGCACGACTATTGACTTGGATTCCACTGGCGTTGTTACTCGCAATAATTTTCATGCAGATTCAACACGGTGAAATTTTACTGTCGGGCGCTCAAGGCATTGGCTTTACCGCTTTGGCTATTTGCCTGTTTTCACCACTGTCATTGCTGCATCAACATCACACTTCCGACACACAATAAAGTCACAACTTTAAAAACTCTGCTATTATTCTTTGTGATTTACTGGGCATCGAATCGCCCAACCAAAAATATTCACTTTTGCTTGACCAGAGAACGCTATGCGCCAGTATTTAGACCTACTCCAACATATTCTTGACCATGGTGGCGACAAAGGTGACCGTACCGGAACAGGCACACGTTCAGTGTTTGGGCACCAAATGCGTTTTAACCTTGCACAAGGTTTTCCACTGCTGACTACCAAAAAAGTACATTTCCGTTCTATCGTAATTGAGCTGTTATGGTTTTTAAAAGGCGATACTAACGTCAAATATCTACAAGAACATAAAGTCAGTATTTGGGATGAATGGTCTACCGCAGAACAAACCGCGCGCTTTGGTCGTCCTGAAGGTGAACTTGGCCCAGTGTACGGACATCAATGGCGTAATTTTGGTGCAACACAAAAAGCCGATGGTCTGTATGAGCAAGATGGTTTTGATCAAATTGCATGGTTAATCAATGAAATTAAAACCAATCCAAATTCACGTCGTTTAATCGTGTCAGGCTGGAACCCGAAAGAAGCAGGTCAAGTTGCTTTACCGCCTTGCCATACTTTATTCCAGTTTTTTGTGCACAACGGCAAACTCTCATGCCAGCTATATCAACGCAGTGCCGATGTGTTTTTAGGCGTGCCTTTTAATATTGCCAGCTATGCTTTACTAACCCACATGATCGCGCAAGTCTGTGATTTAGAAGTCGGAGATTTTGTCTGGACAGGTGGCGATACGCATTTATATGCCAACCACTTTGAACAGGCACAGTTACAGCTAAGCCGTGAACCACTGGCGTTATGTCAGTTAAAACTCAATCCTGAAATCAAAGATATTTTCGATTTTAAATTTGAAGATATTGAAATTGTAGGCTATGAGTCACATCCTGCAATTAAAGCACCTGTCGCTGTTTAATTGCCTGTTGCTAGATTTATCATCTCAACATTTAAATTGCCCCAACGTCCCCAAAACATGCTTGGCAGACTAAGAAAATACGAGCCTAATTATGTCATTTCAAAATTTAGAAGTTGTACACGTAGTCGCTATGGATCAACAACGCTGCATTGGTCAGGGTAACCAATTGCCGTGGCATATTTCGACAGACTTAAAACACTTCAAAGAAATCACCCAAGGTGGCGTGGTGATTATGGGACGCAAAACCTTGGAGTCGATGGGACGCACCCTGCCTAAACGTGTCAATTGGGTGATTACCCGCGACCCAAACTGGGCATTTGAAGGCACAAAAGTGGCGCATAGCATTGAAGATGCCTTGCAACAAGCCGTTGCCGATGTTCAAGCCTCAGAAAAACCAAACACTTTATTTATTATTGGTGGTGGTGAAATTTTTAGCCAAACTATGCCGATTGCTGACCGTTTGGAACTGACACATATTGAACTAGATGTTCAGGGAGATGCGCATTATCCTGCCATTCCTGCCGAGTTTAAAAAAGTGGCCTCAGAACAGCATGTCGATGAAAAATCAGGGATTGCCTTTGAGTTTGCCCGCTATCAAAAATAATGCTGACAGCCTTGGCAATATTTGATTATGATGACTTAAACGGAATTTAACTTTGCCTCAGGAATGGCGGATGCTGCATTTCATATTCAGTTTAGGTGTCGTTCTTTCTTCTATTTGGCTCAGTATGGCCTTGTGGATTCATCAGCCTTTGGGTTGGTTAATGAGCCGTGTGCTGATTGGGACTTGGCTAGCCTTCACCCTCAGCATTTTGGGCATTTATATCACTCAGCATTTGCTCAGTCGCAATCAGGATATTTTGGTTTATCTTTTGGGTTTTACCTTGGGGCTGTTTTGGTATTTTGGGATGGATGCCAAGCAAGACCGTGACTGGAACCCTGAAGTAGCCCGTATGCTGCATTATGAACAAGTACAAGATCAGGTCACGCTGCACAATGTCCGCAATTTTGACTGGCATGCCGATGGTCGCTATACCGAACGTTGGGAAACCCGCCAATTTAACCTGAAACAGATTACGGGGGTGAATATCATCACCTCTTACTGGATGGGGCCTAAAATTGCGCATACCTTAGTCAGTTTTGACTTTGCCGATCAAGCGCCACTCACCTTTTCCATTGAAATTCGCAAAGAAAAACACGAAGAGTTTTCTGCGATTGGTGGCTTCTTTCGGCAATATGAACTCAGCCTTGTCGCTGCCGATGAAAAAGATATCATCTACACCCGCAGCAATATTCGGGGTGAGCAAGTTTATTTTTTCCCGATCCAGCTCAATCCACAAGAAGCACAAGCACTGTTTCAGGAATATCTGCATAAAGCCGATGCTTTAGCCGCCAAAGCGCGTTGGTATAATACGTTGACCAGTAATTGCACCACATTGTTGTTTGATATGATTCAGTCAGTATCACAAAAACGCTTCCCTGCAGACTATCGCCTGTTGGCTTCGGGTTATTTACCCAATTATTTATATGATTTGCATGCGCTGGATCATCGTTGGGATATGCAAACTTGGTATCAACGCGCCCACATTAACCCACGTGTGGAAAACTTAAAAAATATCCACAGTCAGGACTTTTCCAGACTTATTCGACAAGGGGTACAGCTCGATTCCTCAGCAAAAATCAGCACGCCTTACTCGCACCCAACCTACCAAAACAAAGTGCTGCCTTGACCTATTTTGGTCATTTTGTCCAGATACAATTCATTCAAATAGCAAACTACACCCATTCTTGAAAAAGTTGCAGCAAACATACAAATTCAACTAGAGCCACGGCGCATAATTTGTTTAGATAGCAACAATTTCAAAAATTAGAGATCATCTCATGTTTAAAAAATCTTTTGGTTTCGCAATATTTGCTTCAGTCATGCTTTTCTCTGGATGTGAAAATATGCCAACTCAAACGAGCACCAGCCAAATTACCGCAATCAATCAAGCTAACTTGGTACAACGTACATGGACGGCTACTCAATTGGGCAACAGTATGTTAAATACTGCAGCAAACCGCCAAAACTTGCCATATTTAAACTTTGATGCCACCACACAAACAGTCTCAGGTTCAGATAGTTGTAACCGAATCAACGCTAGCTATACCGCAGGACGTGACACCCTACAATTGGGTCAATTGGCGACCACGCGAATGGCTTGCTTAAATAACAATAACTTAGATCAGAAATTTCATGAAGCCCTGAATAAAGTCACACATTATCAGGTCTATGGTAAAACCCTGAAATTGCTAGATCGTCATGGAAATTTACTCATTCAATTTGAAACACCAACGGCTGTACGTTAATGGCTAAGTCTAACCATAAATAGGCTTAAAATGGTTGATTGATAAAATATAAGGACAAAATCATGCAACAAGCATTGTTTGGTGGCGGATGTTTCTGGTGTGTCGAAGCTGTATTTTTACAACTGCAGGGCGTAGAAAAAGTCACCAGCGGTTATGCAGGTGGACACACCTTAAACCCAAGCTATGAAGATATTTGCCGTGGCGACAGCGGACATGCAGAAGTCATTTTGATTGATTTTGATGAGCAGCAGATCAGCTATACACAATTACTTGAGGTATTTTTTGCCACACACGACCCAACCACATTAAACCGTCAGGGCAATGATGTCGGCACACAATACCGCTCTGTGATTTATTATTTAGATGCTACACAGCAACAAACTGCAGCCGAGATGATTGCAGCATTACAAGCCGAAGGTGTGAATGTGGTGACAGAACTCAGTGCAGCGCCTAAATTTTACCCTGCAGAAGACTATCATCAGAATTTTTTTGCCAAAAATCCAAATCAGGGCTACTGCAATTTTTCTATTCCACCGAAACTGAATAAATTACGCAGTAAATTTCAGCATTTACTGAAAGTATAACCTTCTCATTTAAAAGCAATTAAATAACGGTGATACTCATCTTTTAGAGTCTCACCATTTACAACGCTATTTATTTCACAAATGTCGTCCAGACAAATGCCTGAGTGCGTCCTTGTAAGGTCATCTTCAACTGATCGCCCGACTGTAATGCTGCCACTCCTGCAGGCGTACCAGTCATGACCACATCACCAGGTTCTAAACTAAACACTTGGCTAATATCTGCCAATAATGCCGCAATATCAAAAATCAATAAACTGGTATCGCCTTGCTGACGTAATTCGTCATTAATGTCCAAACGATAGTGCACGTTTTTCCAGTCCTGAATTTCCGATACATCCACCCAGTCTGCCAACACACAAGAACCATCAAACGCTTTGGCTCGTTCCCACGGCTGTCCTTTTTTCTTGAGTTCGTCCTGCAACTCACGCAAAGTTAAATCTAGACCCAAAGTCACTGCACCTACAGCATCCAATACTTTGGCAGGATCTGTGTCTGCATTTAAAGGATGGTCAATGCGTAAACTCAATTCACATTCATAGTGACAATTGCCCCAGACCTTATTCCACGTAATCCCATCACTTAAACTGCGTAAACTGCTTGGCGGTTTAATAAATAACACAGGACGATCAGGTACAGCATTACCTAATTCTTTGGCATGGTCTGCATAACTGCGACCGACACAGACAATTTTAGATGGACGTGTACTCATCATCATCCTCAAATAATTCGTAAATTGGGAAAATTAGAACTTACTTTTTAAAGGTATTTTCAAAAACCGTTTGTTCTGCAGGCAGATTAAATGCACGTTTCGGCACAATCACCACTGTACGGTTTTTCAATTCCAGCATATAGGTGAGTTTACCCACAGCGAAATTTTGCACCTCGTTATAATGAAATACCTGTTTACGACCATTGGCATACAATTCTGCATAGTCTTGAAATAAATCAATACCTTGCTCGCTTTTTCCAAATTGGTATTTGACAAACTGGCGCTTAAACATCATTGGCAAAAACCAATAACGCATTAAGGTTTGCAAGATTAAAAAGAACGCACCGAGTGCAACATAATAGCGACCTACCCCATCGAAGCCCAAATAAAAGCCCCAAGCGATAATCGCCACACTCATCAGTGGTGTAATAAAACGGGTGAATTGTTTTTTACCAAAAGTCGCAAGGGCAAAGCCGTCTTGAGATTCTTCTAAATTTAAAATATAGCGCAAAGACAATGCTGGCTGCGTGTCAGACATAAGCTCATCATCAAGTCATTCAAATTGAGCTAAATCTTACACTAGATTGAGCACATTCCTTATTTTTTTAGTGTTTATTCGCTCAAAGCCAGATGTAAAACAATAGTCATACTTTTGACACAGAAATTTCATCATTTTTAGATAGTGTAGATGCAA
Source organism: Acinetobacter sp. PW68 (assembly GCF_020982655.1). NCBI lineage: Bacteria > Pseudomonadati > Pseudomonadota > Gammaproteobacteria > Moraxellales > Moraxellaceae > Acinetobacter > Acinetobacter sp. PW68. Next base: position 2,385,964 of record NZ_JAHZSX010000001.1, read on the forward strand.
AAAAACCGCATCAAAAGTGCGGTTTTTTATTTCAAGTTGGTGCGCTCAGAGAGATTCGAACTCCCGACCCCTTAGTTCGTAGCCAAGTGCTCTATCCAGCTGAGCTATGAGCGCGACGACTTGATGGGGTGCATTATACGTGTTTTTGTCTGGCTGTTAAGTATTAATTCATCATTTTGCAATCAAATGCACAGATATTCGACGATTCAAAAAATTTTACCGAAATACAATTATTGCATTGGCTTAGCTTCGGGTAAATGCAGATACACACTATATCAGCAAATTTCAGGCACAAAAAAACCGCATTTAAGCGGTTGATTGTTCAAGTTGGTGCGCTCAGAGAGATTCGAACTCCCGACCCCTTAGTTCGTAGCCAAGTGCTCTATCCAGCTGAGCTATGAGCGCATTACTTGTTTGCCAATTTAGGCGATACGTTACTGTTCAGTTTACTTATTGGTGCGCTCAGAGAGATTCGAACTCCCGACCCCTTAGTTCGTAGCCAAGTGCTCTATCCAGCTGAGCTATGAGCGCGACATAAGTAAAGCGTGGCGGTGAGAGAGGGATTCGAACCCTCGATACAGTTACCCGTATGCGTCCTTAGCAGGGACGTGGTTTCAGCCACTCACCCATCTCACCGTAACGTGCCGCCATAATACAAATTAAGTGCTAGCACTGCAAGCTTAGACACCACAATTTTTGCATATTTTTGCTCAATTAAATATTTTTTAAACAATTTTCAGGATTCATCACCACAATTGCGCCTGAACTTTTGGCAATCACTACACAAAAACCAGAAACATCGTAAAATAACGACAGAAAACACATTATTGCAATCATTTACGTGCAGTCTTCACGTACATGACTTATGCTAAACCTACCTTCTGACATGAAGCTTATTCCATGATGAAAAATTGGGTCGATCCTGAAGCGAAAGCTGAAGCCGAACGTTACGAAAATCCTATTCCAAGCCGTACCTTAATATTAGAAACTATTGAAACACTGCAAGCGGCACAGTCACATGCAGACTTGGTTGAGCATTTCGCCATTGCCGATCAAAAAAGTATTGATGCGTTAAGCCATCGTTTAATTGCCATGGTGCGTGATGGTCAGCTCATGAAAGATGGATTCAAGTTCCAGCTTGCTGCAGAACAACCGACTCATGACGCCACGGTGTACATCAACAGTAAAGGTTTAGGCACAGCCAATATTGCAGGTCATGAAGATATTTTATTGCCTGAACGTGAACTACGTTTGGTGTTTAATGGCGATCAAGTCAAAGTCCGCCAGACTTCGGTAGATCGTAAAGGCAAGGCATGGGGCTTTATTACAGAAGTCACTCAGCGTCGTGTCAAACAAATCATTGGTAAATTGTCAGAATACGATGGTGAATATTTTATTCAGCCCGCCCAACCAAATAGCCATCAACCCATTACCCTTGAAAAAGAACTAATTGAACATGCCCAAGTTAAACTGGGCGATTCTGTTCGCATTGCCATTGACGACTATCCAACCCGTGAAGAATTCGCCACAGGACATATTATTCAGTCGATGGCAGACAAAGCTGATACTGAAATTATTATCCCGCAAACCATTTTAGAATTTGGTCTGCCCTATGAATTTCCTGAAGATGTCATTCAGGAAGCCGAAAGCTTTCAGGAACCGACTGCCCAAGATCGTGAAGGACGTATTGATTTACGCGATTTACCCTTAGTCACCATTGATGGTGAAGATGCCCGCGACTTTGACGATGCGGTGTACGCCGAAAAACGTCCAGGCGGTGGCTACCGAGTCGTTGTCGCCATTGCCGATGTCAGCCATTATGTCCGCTCAGGCAAACCATTAGATAATGAAGCTCAGGAACGTGGGACTTCGGTGTATTTCCCACATTTTGTATTGCCAATGTTGCCTGAAGCTTTATCGAATGGCTTATGTTCACTCAATCCGCAGGTTGACCGTTTATGTATGGTCTGTGATTTAAAACTGTCACGCGCAGGTCGAGTCACAGGTTTTGAATTCTATCCATCGGTCATGCATTCTAAAGCACGTCTAACCTATACCCAAGTGGCACAATATTTTGAGGGTGATAGTGCGGCAATTCCAGAAGATCGGGAGGTGCGCAAATCATTAAACACTCTGTTCCAACTGTATCAAGTGCTGAAAGGCTTACGTGCCGAACGTCATGCCATGGAGTTTGAGACCGTTGAAACCTACATGACCTTTGATGAGTTAGGTGGAATTAAAGAAATTTTGCCCCGCACCCGTAACGATGCACATAAACTGATTGAAGAATGTATGTTACTCGCCAACGTCGCAGCAGCAGAATATGCACTCAAACATGATGTGCCGATGCTGTACCGTGTGCATGAACCGCCAGAGTTTTCACGTATTCAAAAAGTCCGTGATTTTGTCAAATTACTTGGGCTACATTTCCCAGAACAACCAACTCAGGCCGACTATCAAGCGGTGATTGAAGCCACTAAAGATCGTATTGATGCGCCAAGTATTCACGCGGTGTTATTACGCTCCATGATGCAGGCCTATTATGGTGCCAACAATGCAGGACACTTTGGTTTAGCTTATGATGCCTACACGCATTTCACTTCACCAATTCGCCGCTACCCTGACCTGTTATTACACCGTGCCATTAAAGCACATTTACGACACAAGCCATCCCCACTTTCGGGCGCAGCTTTAGATGATGCAGGAGAACATTATTCTGCAACTGAACGTCGTGCCGATGAAGCCTCGCGCTCTGTCACGACATGGCTAAAATGCCACTATATGCAGCAGCATTTAGGTGAAGAATTTGTGGGCATAATTTCTGCAGTGGCAGAATTCGGTCTATTTGTTACGCTCAAAGACCTTTATGTCGATGGTATGATTCATGTCAGCCAGTTAGGCGATGACTTCTTTGTATTTGATCAAGCAAGTCAAAGTCTAATTGGACAAGCACGTGGTCAAAGCTTTAGCTTAGGCGATGAAGTCAAAATTAAAGTGGCGGCTGTGAATTTAGAAGACCGCAAAATTGATTTTGAACTTATGCAACAACTCACCCATGCAGGTCGTGCTATTCGTATGCGCGCACCTCGCGTGGCAAAACCATTCAGCCGTGAAGCCACCGAAGAAGTTTTTTCTGAGCGTCCAAGCAAGGCGACTTTAAGTGAAAACGGTGAGCAACCTGTGACAAAGAAAAAGCAAAAAAACAAACCGAGTTCTTATGGTAAAAAAACCTCAGCGAAGTCGGAAATAAAACCGAAAGAAAAAACCAAGAAAAAGACTAAAGAGAAAAAGAAAAAAGCCAATGCCAAGTCTAAATTTGACTAGCATCGGCTTTTTTCCAACCACTTCAAAAAGAGCTACGGCTCTTTTTGTTTTTTGGGATCGCCTCAAACAGCCATATTCTGACAAAGTTATCACCTTGATTAGCTAAATCTGCCCTTTTGCCTTGATTTCAGCCCTCAAAAGCCCTACATCTATTAATCATGAAAGAAATTTAGATGGCATTCAAAAAATGAAATTACAGCAAGCAACTTTACCTGTTCCACAGTTTGATCAAATTACACTGGCAGATTTAAAACAAAAAATTGAGCATGCTATTCAGCAGGGACAAAGCTTTTTAAATAAGCTGACTGCAGTACCTGAAAGTATTACGGCGCAATTAAGTGTTTTAGAACAGATTGATCAGCTCGAAAATAATATGAGCGAAGCATGGGGCGTGCTGTCACATTTAAATGCGGTCATGAATAATACTGAAACGCGTGAAGTGTATCAGGCGTTATTACCCAATTTAAGTGACTACTATACTCGGCTTGGTCAGCACACGGTGTTATATCAAACTTATCAACATATTCACGATGCCAACACCTTTAAAGATTTGCCTGCTGCACAACAAAGCGCAATTCAACTGGCCTTGCGAGACTTTAAACTATCAGGCGTGGCCTTAGAAGGCGAAGCCAAAAAACGCTATGCTGAAATTTCAGCACGTTTATCGCAACTGTCATCGGACTTTTCCAATCATGTCTTGGATGCTACTCAAGCCTATTACAAAGTATTGTCAGAAGATCAGCTCAAAGGTTTACCGCCAAGCAGCGTTGAATTGCTGAAACAATATGGTCAGCAACGCGAGCTAGAACAACCTGTGGCAACACTGGATATTCCTGCCTATTTAGCCATTATGACCTATGCCGATGATCGTGCTTTGCGCGAAACCTTGTATCAGGCATACACTACTCGCGCGTCCGATCAATCAGCCCAGTCTGAATTTGACAACACCCCGATCATGGAAGAAATCTTGCGTTTACGTCAAGAAATGGCGCAATTGCTCGGTTTTAACAACTATGCAGAATTATCCCTTGCCAGCAAAATGGCACCAAGTGTCGAAGCAGTCGATCAATTCTTGCGTGAACTGGCAGAACATGCGCGAGCACCCGCTGAACAAGAAATTGCCGAACTCAAAGCCATTGCAGCTCAAGATGGGATTGATACCTTGCAACCATGGGATACAGGCTACTATTCTGAAAAATTAAAATTACAGAGATTTAACCTTTCACAAGAAATGTTAAAGCCATATTTCCCTGCACCAAAAGTAGTTGAAGGTCTGTTTAGCATCGTTAAGCGTTTATACAATGTCGATATTATTGAACGCGCTGCCCCTGTTTGGCACCCTGATGCACGTTATTTTGAACTTGAAGAGCAAGGTCAAGTGATTGGTGGTTTTTACTTTGATCTATATGCCCGTACCGGCAAACGCGGCGGCGCATGGATGAGTGGTTTCCGCTCCCGCATGCAATTGGCACAGGGTTTACAAAAACCAATTTGCTATATGGTGTGTAACTTTACCCCGCCTGTGGCAGATCAACCCGCGCTTTTAACGCATGATGAAGTCATCACCCTATTCCATGAATTTGGACATGGCTTACATCACATGCTGACTGAAGTAGATAATATTGCTGTGGCAGGTACACACGGTGTCGCTTGGGATGCGGTGGAATTACCAAGCCAATTCATGGAATTCTGGACTTGGGATCAAGACAGTTTAGATATGCTGAGTGCGCATATTGAAACCCAAGACACCCTGCCTGAACATCTGCTTAAAGCGCTGTTAGATGCACGTTTCTTCCAGTCGGGAATGCAAAGCCTGCGCCAAATTGAATTTGCCCTGTTCGATTTAAGTATTCACCGCAGCAACCCTGCTTTAAATGCAGAACAGATTCAAGCTATGCTGAATGATATCCGCCAAAACTATGCCGTTGCGCCAACTACAGCCTACAACCGCTTCCAGCACAGCTTCAGCCATATTTTCGCAGGCGGTTATGCTGCAGGATATTATTCATACAAATGGGCAGAGGTTTTAGCCAGCGATGCCTTTGATCGCTTTGAAAATGAAGGGCTATTTAATACCGAAACGGGTAAGCAGTTTAGACAGTTTATTCTAGCAGTTGGCGGAAAAGATTCAGCCCTTGACGCATTTATCAATTTCCGCGGACGCGAGCCAAAAATAGACGCACTATTACGTCATCAAGGTTGGACGAACACAGTTAAAACCGCTTAAACTATGAACTTTAGATGAAGTTAGGGGAGTCGTGATGACCATTAAACGTCGTTTCATTGCAGGCGCAAAATGTCCAAAATGTCAGGCGATGGATCGGGTTGTCATGCTCACCGCTGGCGAAGCTGAATGGATCGAATGCATCGAGTGTGATTATACGGAAAACCGTCCAACACATATTGATGAACCTGAAATCCCAGAGGTTTCAGATGAAATTGGGGTGATCCAGTTTAAGCCGCGTCAGTCAAAGTAAAACAATAAGGTTCAACAACGCATGACTGAAGATCAACGACATAACCCTAAGCTTTTATGGGCGATTACGGGCGGGTTAATTATTGTCATTATTGCCGTATTTATCTTTCAATGGATGGGTGAGAGCGACAATACTGCGCCTATAGAAACTGCCCCAACTACGGCGCCTGTAGCGAAAGCTGTACCTGCTGAAGCAACGCCATTGCAAGAAGATGAAGCAGCACCAAAACAGTTGGTCACAGAAGATTTACTCAAAGCGCCTGTATCTGAAAATGCAGCCCTTGTCAAAGAAGAAGTGGCTAAATTAGATGACATTCAAAATCAGCTGAATGATCAACGTGCCTTATTAAAACAGCAACATAGTGATGCCGATGAGTTGATTAAACTGAAAGAAGAGCAAATCAAAATACTGGAAGCCCAACTGGCACAGTAAGCCTCCTCTGCTTCACATCAGTCATTTTAAAATACGATAAATGGTCAGTGTTGTAGCCAATTTAAGCTAGAATAGCCTGAGGTTATTCTGGCTTTATTTGTATGACATCTTCTGGTTCTGCCCAACAAAATTTGCTCAAAGCAATTATGCTGTTAACCTGCTCTGCCTTTCTGTTTTCGCTCATGGGGGTCTGCGTTCGTTACGCCTCAGAAACGGTTGATAATGCCACGGTGGTATTTTTCCGTAACTTTATTGGTTTGTTTATTTTTATCCCGTTCATTTTCAATAAAGGCTTGGGCTTTTTTAAAACTGAAAAGTTATGGATGCACACTTGGCGTTCAGTGGTCGGATTAACCGCCATGTATGGTTTTTTCTACGCAATTGCCAATCTAAAACTGTCCAATGCGATGGTCTTTACCTATTCATCGCCTATTTTTATTCCCCTAATTGCATGGCTATTCCTTAAAGAAAAAATCACCAAACCAATGTTATGGGCTGCATTTATTGGTTTATTTGGCGTGTTATTTGTCTCCAAACCCGATGCAGGTATGTTTAATAGTATGTCCGCTGTTGGACTCAGTGCCAGTTTTTTAGCAGCGATGGCTTTTGTCACAGTACGCGCCCTGACTCAAACAGAACCTCCTGAACGCATTGTGTTTTATTTTTGCATGATTGGGACACTCATTTCTGTTGTACCTATGTTTTGGTCATGGCGCCCCTACAACTTAAAAGAATTGAGTTTTTTAATTGGTGCAGGATTACTGGCCAATATCAGTCAGATCTTTATGTCCAATGCCTACCGTCTTGCCCCTGCAGGGCAAATTGGTCCTGTAAATTACATTGCGATTATTTTTGCAGGGATTTGGGGCTTTAGCTTTTGGCATGAAACGCCAGACTTATTTAGTTTAATTGGCTTTGCCCTGATTTTGCTTGCCATTATTTTGTGCAGTCCACTGTTACAAAAACACCTGAATCATCACTCCCCGCATTCATAATGCTGCTTTGTATTCCCTGCATATCAACCTATTAAAAAAACACCCCATAGCGAACTACAGGGTGCTGTTAAATAATAAGATGACAGTGATTAAGTATCCATGTGCTTATTCATACCAGCCGAATAGCTTAAATGCATACGGTGCATAGGCAATAATCAACATCGCAGGAAGCATCACAATCATAGGCAAAATCCAACGCTCATAACGATAATAGAACGATTTATGACGAACTTCTGCATCGGCTGCAGCGACTTCTTCATCTCCAATCGACTGCCTTGCCAATAAGTGATTCAGCGCTACAGGTGGCGTCACATAGCCTAATTCAAAACCAATTAGGGTAATCATCCAGAAATGCGCAGGATGAATCCCATATTGATAAGCTACAGGCGCAACCGTTGCAGAAATTAGAATCACCGCACCGAATGGATCCATAATCATGCCCACAAAAATCATGAGGGCAACAATCAGGCTAATCACAATAAAGATGCTGCTAATGTCTGTTGGAAACGCTTCCATAATTTCAATGCGTTCTAAATAGCCGCCCACACTGACTGAAAGCGCCATCAAAATCACCAATGCCCCAATATGACCCACCGTTTCACTGGTCGATAAATGCAGTGCTTTGAAAAAACCATATTGACGCAATGGTGAATCAGGTGCGGTCAATAATGAACGCTCAGATGAAGCTGTTGTCTGTTGTGCTGTAGGCTTATAATCAAAACTCTGATCCCACTGCCCCATGGCTGGAATAGGTGCAGGTTCATGGCGCAATTTATCAAATAGCACCATCATCAATAAAATAACCGGCATCATGACAGGAGCAGTAAATTCATTCATATTGGTGTCTAAAGCATATTTATAGAACAGCCAAATCAACACAAAAATAAGGATATAGGGCATTACAGGGCCAATAGCACGTAGGGACAATGGCGCAGCTATTCTTGGTGCAGCAATGCGGAATTTATTTTCAGCAAAGAACAACGAAATCACTAAAAACAGGGTTGAAGTCAAGAGAAACACATACAAACCATAGTGATATAGCATGTCCGTTGTGACTTCTTTGTTCAGCGATGCCACCACAACAATTAATAGGCAAGGGCGAAGCACCACCCCCATTGAACCCGACATGGCAGTTGCCGCTAATGCAAACTGACGTCGTCCACCCGCATTCCAAACCTCTTTATAAATGATCGCACCTGCGGCAATGACAAAAATCCCCGATGCACCGGTATAAGCCGTCGGCAATGCTGCGGCAATCAAAATCAGCCAAGTCAAGGTTTCAGGTGCCAAATTCCACGGTCGAAGAATATTCAGGAACAAATCCACAATTCGGGTTTGTTTGAGCAACATCCCCGCCCAAATAAACAAAGCCAAGTTCAAGAAAATACTAGAGAATTCGACCAACTGGCCCAGGTATATCCCTTGCCCCATTGGATAGTCCATCAGGAAGGTAAAGGAGAAACCTGTACTAATTGCCATATAGGCATACAAAGGTACACTCAGGAAAGCAAGACCTAAACTACCGCCTTCACGGGTCGGTGCAGGTGGCTTAATAAGCTGGAATAAACTAATTAAAGTCAGAGTTGCAAACAGAATCATCCACATCCAGTAAATGATTTGCGTTTCACCACTCATTGGCACGCCTGAATCGAGTACTGAACGATATTGACTGATACTTGACGAGGTTAAGAAACCATTCGCCACCACCATTAAAGTCGAATACACCATAAAATCAATTTTGGTCGCAGGGCCACGTAAACCAATGTGATGGGTTTTTAAAGTGGCACTGATCGCGGCAAAGACCACCATCAACACCAATAAAATGGCACGGTTTTCAGTACCAAATTTAAAAATACCAAAAAAAGAGGTTTCAATGTTTCGATACATTTTCAAGCTTGGATGGGCTTGAATATGCTGAATCGCCTGATCATGAAATTGAAATTTTTCTTCACAAATTTGTTTGGCTGCCAAAATGGAAGCGCGGACATCGGATTCAGAGGCAGTGCCAAAAATATCGGCAAACTCATCAGCAGCATTGGCTTGCATTTGGGCATGTACCTGCGCATCGATATTGGGGTTGCGTTCGCAGTCAGGTGTAGTGGGTTCGGCACGCAAAAACGAATACTGCATACCCGTTGCAGGATCACCATATAGTCGTTCACCCATACGCAACAACTGACCATGTACCATTTCACCTGTACCAATAACGAGGGTCAGTAGCAACAAGATCAAAATAACGAATGTAGAAATCCATTCTGTCCATATATGTCTGAGCAAAGCCAAGCCAGACCTGCGTTGTCCGTTATTGTGCATATATTTTCCTGTTTTTATTCTATGCAGAAACCGAGACACTCGAATTTCTGTCTGTCCTTATTCAACGGAATATCCATCTTCCATCGAGCATTTTTGCATTCAGTTTAAATGTGAATGAACGTCGTTATTTTTAAAATGACAATATAGATTTTCTTTTAAGTAAAAATGGTCAATTGTGAGATTTTTTGTGAGTCCTTTCCGATGTAAATTTAATGCGAATCAATGCAATAGACCCAACCAATATAAGCGAGTGCAAAAATTACTCCCCAAATCACTCCCAATAAATGTGCCTCAACTAATACAGGACTTCCGATTAATTCTGCTGTACCCAAACTGCCCAAAGTATTTTCCCAAATCAATTTAGATAAAATAAGCAGCAAGACCAATGCGGCAAAACCACGTTCTTTTTTATAGAGCAAATGCACACACGCCACCGCCACATAAGCACCATGCAATACCCCAGAAAGCCCTGCATAGGCATCAACATCGGTAAGCAAGTAAAAGAAACTCAGACTAATCGCTGGCGGTAGTAGCAGCAAAAGCGCCACAAAATGCCCTATTTTGGCATGCGGGAAAATAAAAGGTAAACAGGCAAAGGCGATCATATTGAGTAAATAATGAATCCAACCCACATGCACCCAATGCCCTGTCCATAAACGCCAGAATTCATCCAATAAATGTGTAGACCAATAAATAAAATGCTCTGCAAAAATCTGCAAACATGCCGAAACCGACATACATGCCGCAATAAACACAATTTTTCGACTGAGAAATTGAGATGAATATTGCATAGGCGCTTGCATCCTCCAAATTATTCTTGTTATGTGCTTCGGCAAACGGATTGCCCAATCCTAAAACTTCTTGTCTATATTGAATTGGGCAATCTTGATATTTTTACAATTGAGCTGCCGTATCCTCATTAAATAAATCATCTAATTCAGATGAATCATCTTGCTCATCCCAGAAACGTTGCTGATCACCCGTACGCACACCTGTATGTTCAGTCCAGTAACGGTCTGAAATTCCTTGTACCATGCTTCCCGCCATGGCATCAATCAATTTAAATTGTGGATTTACAGGTTTTTCGTCACTGCGTGCATTAGAAAAGGCTTTGAGTGCATCGCGGATTTTGGCATCTTCACCACTGGCTTGGGCAGCAACCGCATATAAAGCGTGTGATAAACGCACGCCTTTATTTTCACCAATTTGCATCGACTGCTTTAAGGTTTGATAAGGATCAGGTTTACCATCTCCCGCACCAGGAAGCAAAGTCCATATTACTGCACGTGTGGCCTCTGGTGCACCCCAGAATTTTTCATTATTTAAACAGGTCATGCCACGTTCAACAATCGCGGCAATGTCTTTAGGCACATGCACTGCCCCGCCTGAATTAATATCATTGGTCATGGCTTGCAAGCCACTCAACATCCCCAACATATACACGGTTTGATCAATATCACTGTTCATTTTTGGACAACCTTCGCCCAAAGGTTTCCGGTATTTCTTTTCCCAACGATGCTGAAATAATTGATAGCCTGTGTATTGACGCTGTGCAGCCAAAGCTGCCCAACGCTTTTGCTGAATCCGCGCATCTTGCGCTTCGCCCACTTGCCCTGCTTTTGCTGCACGTAAATAACGCAATTCAGCATCTAAAGCTTTTTCTTCGGCACAAATGCCTGCCGCCGAGTACATCAGTACCGCAACACGGGTTGGGTCTGCGCCCATATCTTTGGTGGCCATAATGGCGGGGGTTAAAGAATTACCAGAATTACACACCATTTCAGCATCTTCCATTGCTAAAATAGGCGGCACGATATGTTTTTCAGTAAATCCAAGAGCGACATTGGCTCCTGTTTTGATCACTTGTGAACAACCTGATAATAATAAACTTGTGATTGCAAATACGGCCACACCCTGGCCTATTTTTTGGACTTGCGACATTTTCCTGTCCTCTATAATTGTGTTTATGTCCATTGCAACAAACATAGCAGAAGCAATATCTGAATAAAAGCGACTACTTGCTGCTTCAGATGGATAACTGTGCCATGTTTTAAAGTGACTAAAATTGACCAAAATCTGTCATCCGACAAAATTTAGGCAAAAAAAAGTAGCATTGCGACGGTTCAGCACATGCTACTTATTAACTGGTGCCCAATTCGGGCTTATCTTAAAAAATCTTTTAGTCAAATTTAAATCTGTGCATTTCAGCAATGTGATTGCTATTGATCTACAATTGTCTAGAGTTAATATAACTGAAAATAGCGATTGGTGTAATCTTATATGCCAATATAAAATGACTGGTCAGGGCATGAAAAATAGATGATAATTTTATCATTATGATAATTATTGTTTTTTTAATTAATAAAAATATACAACTGTCTGCAAATTAGAACATTTTCGCCAATACTTTTAGCGCTTTCCACTGCGTCTTAGAAACCTGATCACACCAAATCACCACAGGTTTAACAGCTTGCTGAAATTCCAAGACGATATAAATTTGATGATCTATCACCTGATGCAATTCCACACGCTGAATTTCTGTTTGACGAGCTGTACTTTTAATCTGTTGTGATACTACACGAGGCACGAGATAGGAAATTGACCATTCACGGTCATCTAATTGATCTAAGCCAAGAATTCGGTTTGCACGAACAAACTTAAAATATGTCCAACCTATAATGACAATACATATAACGCTTAGCCATGGCGTTAACATTTGCAGCAAAAGCCAAACGATGAGTAGAGCGATCATCAGCTGAAACACTATTGCGATGAGACTAGGTTTCAGCTGAAACTGCTGTTTAGCCATGCACATAATGTTTCAGTTTACGAATAAAATCTTTCAACTCAGGACGTGGTGGCTCAGACACTTCCATAAACCAATCCAATAAATCTGGGTCTTCCTGCTCAACCAAATCGGCAAACATTTGTTTTTCTTCCGCACTGGCAGTCAGATAATGATTTTTCACATACGGGTCAAAATAGACATCAATTTCCTTTAAACCACGACGGGCACGGTAAATCACTTTGCGTTCTTCTAAGCTGATGTCATCACTCATGCGGATTCCCCATTCAAAATAAACTCAGGCTAGTTTAACCGACCCCTTTTAAAGTTTCGATGACTTTTATGCAGCATTGACCAAAAGCATCATATTGCATCTGCAATTGAAACTTTTGCACCTTGTTCACCCCTATGAATTCTTCTAAGGTGAATTCAAAATAACAACATCAGGAAGATGAAACAATGCAATCTGCCGCTATTCGCCCCATTGCTAATATGTTGCCGCGCACCTTATTCAATACTGAACACGACAGTTTTCGTGATTTGGTACGAAAATTCTATTTACAAGAAGTCATCCCCCATACTGAAAAATTTGAAGCACAGCAGCATGTAGATCGTGAGCTTTGGCGTAAAGCAGGTGCTTTGGGTTTGCTGTGTAGCACCATGCCTGAAGAATATGCAGGTTCAGGGGTAGACCGCTTATACAGCATGATTTTGATTGAAGAACAAGCTTATGCAGGCGACAGTGCCACAGGTTTTTCACTGCATTCAGATATTGTTGCCAATTACATTCATAACTTTGGCACGACTGAACAAAAACAACACTGGTTACCTCGTATGGCAACTGGCGAAGTGATCACCGCGATTGCCATGACTGAACCCGGTACAGGTTCAGACTTACAAGCTGTACGCACCTCTGCGGTATTGGATGGCGATGAATACTTGATTAATGGTTCTAAAATTTTTATTACCAACGGCTATTTATGCGACATGGCGATTGTGGTGTGTAAAACAGCGAACACAGACAAAGGTTCAGCCAATCTGTCTTTAATACTGGTAGAAGCGGATCGAGCTGGATTTAGCAAAGGCAAACCACTGAATAAAATTGGCATGAAAGGTCAGGACACTTGCGAATTATTTTTTGATAATGTCCGCGTGCCTCGCAGCAATTTATTAGGCACAGAAGGCATGGGCTTTATCATGTTGATGAAAGAACTGGCTTGGGAGCGCTTGATTGTCGCGATAATTTGTCAAGCAGGTGCGGAAGCTGCTTTTGCGCATACACTGCAATATACTCAGCAACGACAAGCCTTTGGCAAAAGCATCCAAAGCTTTCAAAATACACGCTTTAAACTGGCAGAATTACGCACCGAAATTGATTTTTGTCGTGCTTTTTTAGATCAATGTATGCTGTCACAACTTCAAGAACAACTCAGTGTCGAAGCTGCTGCAGCTGCCAAATATAAAATTTCAGAGATGTATTCCAAAGTGGTAGATGAATGTCTACAACTGCATGGTGGCTATGGTTATATGCTTGAGTATCCAATTGCACGTGCTTACTTAGACAATCGGGCCAATCGTATTTATGCAGGTACCAATGAAATTATGAAAGAGCTGATTTCACGTTCTTTATAAAATATCTACCACAACATGAAAATGGCGCAAGAGATTTTAAATCCCTTGCATCATAATCATACAACTTTCGCACCCGACAATTTAAGATACTAATTTAGGTTTACGCAGCTGTACAGGCACAGTCTGTTTGAACTTTAAAATACCATCTTCAAAACTTGCCTGTTTTAAGGTTTTGCGATCTTCTAAGTAGTTATTTGTCACTCGCCATGGTGCATGTTTGCCTTGCTTCGGCATCACATCAGCAGCACGTGCGATATAGCCCGAACTCAAACTGCCCATTACCGTATCTTCCAATAACTCTGTTTGGTCACCTTGAGGAATTACCTCGTCATAACCTTGTCGATCCATATAATTGAGCAAACGACAAATATAATCAGCAGCCACATCCACTTTCAGTGTCCAAGACGCATTAATATAGCCAATAATCATTGCAATATTCGGTACATCACTCAGCATCACACCTTGATATAGCATGTGCTTCGATGTGTCCAAAGGTTCACCATCAATCGTGGCTTGAATACCGCCTAGAATTTGAATATTCAAACCAGTAGCAGACACAATAATATCAGCATCCAAATGCTTACCTGATTTTAATTGCACACCAGTTTCGGTAAATCTATTTATTAGATCCGTTTCAATCGAGGCATGACCTTCGCGCAAAATCTTAAATAAATCACCATCGGGCACGACACATAAACGTTGATCCCACGGATTATAATGTGGCGTGAAATGCTTCATATCTACCTTGCCCTTGAGCTGGATTTGGATGGATTTCAATAACAAAGTACGCAGTAATTTCGGCTGCTTTTGCGCTAAAACATAAATGGCGCGTTGCATGCCAATGTTACGTGCACGGGTGATTTTATATGCAATATCTTCAGGCAAAACTTTACGCATTTGCTGATAAACGAAGTCCATTGCAGGCACAGAAGCTATATAAGTCGGTGAGCGTTGTAGCATAGTGACATGCGCTGCACCACCTTTCGACATAGCAGGTACCAAGGTAATGGCTGTTGCACCACTGCCTATAATTAACACCTTTTTACCACGATAGTCTAAATTCTCAGGCCAGTGCTGTGGGTGGATAAATGTGCCTTTAAATGCCTGCTGATTCGGGAAATCTGGCTGAAAACCATGATCGTAATTGTAATATCCTGTACAGCCTATAACAAAATTAGCCACCCAATTTTCAATCTGCTGTGCTGCATTTTCAATACGTAGTGTCCAATTTCGTGTTTGAGAATTATAATTGGCAGATAGCACACGATGCTGAAAATGAATTTTTGAATGCAAGGCTTTTTCTTGAATGACTTCCGCTAAATAGCCTTTAATAGATGCACCATCGGCAAGTACATTGGTTTTTTTCCAAGGTTTAAAATTATAACCAAAGGTCGACATATCCGAATCAGAACGAATACCAGGATATTGAAATAAATCCCAAGTGCCACCAATATTTTGACGACGCTCAATAATTTCAAAAGAACGCTGTGGGCACTTCTGAATCAAATGTGCAGCTAAACCAATGCCAGAAATCCCTGCCCCAATAATTAATATATCAACCTGCTTATCCATGTTTATTATCCAGTTTGAATCATGTTTTTTATTAAAGCACATATTTGACAATACACAATGTCAAGTTAAGCAAAAGTCACTTAAATTTATATCAATTCGGGACAATTTAATATTTTTGATATTGAACTTATTTTTTTCATAAAAAAAGACCGGTAAAACCGGCCTTTTTCTGAACAACGTGCGTTATTCTTGGCGAAATTATTTAACTTCGCGATCTACAAGCTCAACGTAAGCCATCGGTGCAGCATCACCCGCACGGAAGCCCGCTTTAAGAACACGTAGATAACCGCCGTTACGCTCTTTGTAACGAGGGCCAAGAACGGTAAATAATTTACCAACAGTTGCTGCTGAACGAGTACGAGCAAACGCTAAACGACGGTTTGCTACTGTATCGTTTTTAGCTAAAGTGATTAAAGGCTCAGCAACACGACGTAATTCTTTTGCTTTAGGAACAGTTGTTTTGATTAACTCGTGTTCGAACAAAGAATTAGCCAAGTTTTGGAACATCGCTTTGCGATGGCTGCTTGTACGGCCTAATTTCACACCACTATTACGATGACGCATGGTGATAGTCCTACTTAATTAACGGCTACGATAGGCGAAACGATCGTCCATACGGAGACTAGCCGGTGGCCAGTTCTCTAAACGCATGCCGAGCTGTAAGCCTTTAGAAGCCAGAACATCTTTGATCTCTGTAAGCGATTTTTTACCCAAGTTAGGCGTTTTAAGTAGCTCAACTTCAGTACGCTGTACAAGATCACCAATGTAGTAAATATTTTCTGCTTTCAAACAGTTAGCAGAACGAACAGTAAGCTCTAGATCATCTACTGGACGAAGCAAGATAGGGTCAACTTCTTCACGAGGCTCTTGAGCAACAGGAGTTTGATCTTTCTGAAGATCAACAAAAATTGCAATTTGTTGTTGCAAGATTGTTGCCGCTTTGCGGATCGCTTCTTCTGGATCAACTGTACCATTGGTTTCAAGATCAATGATCAACTTGTCAAGGTCAGTACGTTGTTCTACACGCGCATTTTCTACGATGTAAGACACACGTTTGATTGGGCTATAAGAAGCATCTAACTGCAAACGACCTACAGGGCGAGTTTCGCCTTCTGGGAAACGTGAGTCAGATGTTTCATAACCACGACCTTGAGCAACTTTCAGGCGCATTTTTAAATTGCCTGTAGCACTTAAAGTGCCGATCAAGTGTTCAGGGTTAACCACTTCAACATTATGAGGTAAACGAAGGTCTGCAGCAGTAACATCGCCTGGACCTTGTTTTTCCAATGTCAAATAAGCTTCATTTTGATCGAACAGCTTAATAGACAATCCTTTCAGGTTCAGCAAGAGCTCGACGATGTCCTGCTGCAAGCCTTCCAAAGTACTGTACTCGTGCTCGACACCTTCAATTTCAACTTCTACCACAGCTGCGCCAGGTAAAGAAGAAAGAAGGATGCGACGTAAAGCATTACCAAGAGTATGACCAAAGCCACGCTCTAATGGTTCTAGAATAACTTTTGCCGAGGTCCCGCTTGCCGCTTCGACCTTGATCGCTTGCGGAGTTAGAAACTCATTTGCAGTACGCGTCATTATTGCTACCTCAAGGATTATTTAGAATACAATTCTACAATCAAGCTTTCGTTGATTTCAGCAGGTAAATCAGAACGATCTGGTGCAGCTTTGAACGTACCTTCAAGCTTAGAATGGTCAACTTCCATCCATGAAGGGATACCACGTTGAGCAGCCAATTCAATTGCGTTTTTAATACGTAATTGTTGTTTTGCACCTTCGTGAACTGCAATTACATCACCAGCTTTAACTTGAATAGACGCAATGTTAACACGACGACCATTTAAAGTAATGCTACGGTGAGATACAAGCTGACGAGCTTCTGCACGTGTAGAACCAAAACCCATGCGATAAACAACGTTATCAAGACGGCTTTCGAGCAATTTCAACAAGTTTTCACCTGTTGCACCTTTCACACGAGCAGCTTCTTTATAGTAGTTACTAAATTGACGCTCTAAAACACCGTACATACGACGTACTTTTTGTTTTTCACGTAATTGTAGTGAGTACTCAGATTGCTTACCACCACGAGCCCCGCCATGTTGGCCAGGAGCTTTAGCGTGTTTTTTAGTTTTGACGTCAAATGGTTTAACGCCAGATTTTAGTTGCAGGTCTGTCCCTTCGCGGCGAGAGAGTTTGCATTTTGGACCAATATAACGAGCCATGAATGTTTCTCCTTACACGCGACGTTTTTTAGGTGGACGGCAACCGTTGTGAGGGATTGGAGTCACATCGGTAATGCTGTTAATTTTATAACCCACTGCACCTAATGCACGAACCGCAGACTCACGACCTGGACCAGGACCTTTCACAAGGACGTCCAAGTTTTTCAAACCGTAATCTAAAGCAGCTTTACCAGCAACTTCAGCAGCTACCTGAGCAGCGAACGGAGTTGATTTACGTGATCCACGGAAGCCTTGTCCACCTGAGGTAGCCCAAGCCAGTGCATTACCTTGACGATCGGTAATGGTCACAATGGTGTTATTAAAAGAAGCGTGAATGTGTGCAACACCTTCAGAGACGGTACGAGTGACCTTCTTGCGTGTGCGAGTATCTTTAGCCATCTTTTAGCTTCCAGAAATCTTATTTCTTAATCGGTTTGCGCGGACCTTTACGGGTACGTGCGTTAGTTTTGGTGCGTTGACCACGGACAGGCAAGCTGCGACGATGACGAAGACCGCGGTAGCAGCCTAAATCCATTAAACGTTTAATGTTCATGGAAATTTCGCGACGTAAGTCACCTTCGGTCGGAACCTTAGCAACTTCTGCACGAATCGCATCAAGCTGAGCGTCATCTAATTCACGGATCTTTGTTGTTGGCGCGATACCAGCAGCAGCTAAGATAGTCTTAGCAGTGTGACGACCAATACCAAAGATATAAGTGAGAGAGATAACAGCGTGCTTGTTATCCGGAATGTTTACACCGGCAATACGAGCCATTCAATTTTCTCCAAAAAGGCAGTTAAGATAATCAACCGCCCCACAAAAATCTTGAGGGGCGGATAATAACCTAATTAGCCTACTGAAATCAACAGGTCTTAATCAAATTAACCTTGACGCTGCTTATGACGAGGTTCTGCGCTGCAAATTACGCGAATAACCCCATTACGACGGATAACTTTGCAGCTACCACAAATTTTCTTTACAGAAGCTTGTACTTTCATGATGAAACCTCTAAGTGCGCTTATCCCTTAGGATGAGCAGTCGTTTTTCTCATTAACGTTTGATTATCGTACTGGTGCGAGGTGAGATGTGCTTGAAGCTGAGCCATAAAGTCCATCACAACCACTACAACGATTAATAATGATGTACCACCTAAGCTAAATGGAATTCCAAATGAGCTTTGTAGAATCATCGGCATTAAGCAGACTACAGTGATGTAAATCGCGCCAATAAAGGTCAAACGACTGAGAATATGATCTAAGTAACGAGCAGTTTGCTCACCTGGGCGAATACCAGGCACATAAGCTCCGCTGCGTTTCAAGTTTTCCGAAACTTCTTTGGGGCTAAAAACTAGCGCAGTGTAGAAGTAACAGAAAAAGATAATTAACGCACCAAAGAGCACCAAATACAACGGTTGTCCAGGCGACAATACCAATGCCAAGTCTTGTAGACTACGCTTGATTAACCCAGCATTTGGATCAGCACTGCCGACCCATTGACCTAAGCTCGCTGGGAACAGAAGCAATGAACTGGCAAAAATTGCTGGGATCACACCTGCCATATTAATTTTTAATGGCAAATGCGTTTGCTGAGCAGTAAATACACGACGACCTTGTTGTTTTTGTGCATAGTTTACTGGAATACGACGCTGCGCCTTCTCAATAAACACAATTGCTGCAAGTACACCTAAAGACAATAAACCAAAAATTACCAAACCAATCAGGCTTGACTGACCACTGTCAATAGATGTGAAGGATTGCATAATTAAATTAGGCAAGCCCGCAACAATACCTGCGAAAATGATCATGGAAATACCATTACCCACTCCGCGTTCGGTAATTTGTTCACCCAACCACATTAGGAACATTGTGCCTGCAACCAAAGAGGTCACAGCTGGAACGTAAAAAGCTAGGCCTGAAGTTAAGGTAATACCTTGACCAATCAAACCTGCACACATCCCGATCGCTTGCACAAGTGCAAGGAACAACGTACCTTGGCGCGTATATTGATTAATTTTGCGTTTGCCTTGCTCGCCTTCTTTTTTCAAGGCTTCAAGCGAAGGAACCACGGTAGACATCAACTGTACGATAATCGAAGCAGAAATGTATGGCATGATCCCTAAAGCAAGAATCGACATCCGCTCTAATGCACCACCCGAAAACATGTTAAACAAACCAAGGATTGTACCTTGGTTTGCATTAAACAATTGTTCAAGTGCAGCATTATTAATGCCTGGTACTGGAATATGCGCTCCTAGTCGAAATACCAACAACGCACCAATGAGAAACATCATTCGGCGTATAATTTCACGGTATTTCACGTGAAATGGTTGGCCTTTCATCATGTGAACATGACCTGAAGAACTAGGAGACATAGACACTGGGGATTACTCCTCGACTTTACCGCCAGCCGCTTCAACAGCAGCTTTAGCGCCTTTAGTCACAGCAACACCTTGAATAGTGAATGCGCGAGTAATTTCACCAGAAAGTACGATACGAGCACGAGCCATATCTTTACGTACAACGTTCGCTGCTTTTAAAGTTTCAAGGCTAACAATGTCGCCTTCCACTTTAGCAAGCTCAGATAAACGTACTTCAGCAGTTTTCAAAGCGATTTGGCTAGTGAAACCGAATTTAGGTAAACGACGATATAACGCAGTTTGACCACCTTCGAATCCTGGACGTGTACCACCGCTCTTACGTGAGTTTTGACCTTTGATACCACGACCACCAGTCTTACCAACGCCAGAACCGATACCACGGCCTAGACGACGGGCTTCACGCTTAGCACCTTCTGCAGGTGCAAGTTCATTTAAACGCAGAGTCATGGCTTATTCCTCTACACTAACCATATAGTAGACTTGGTTGATCATACCACGGTTAGAAGGCGTATCTTGCACTTCTACAGTATGACCAATACGACGCAGACCTAAACCTTTAAGGCTAAGCTTGTGATTTTTCAAGCGGTGCGATGCAGATTTAGTCTGGGTAACTTTAATCGTTTTCATGATTGATTACCCTTGAATTTGTTCTACTGAAAGACCACGTTTCGCAGCAACCTTTTCAGGAGTTGTCATGTCACGCAAACCATTGAAAGTTGCGTTGACTACGTTTGCAGCGTTAGTAGAACCACGGCATTTAGTCAATACGTTACGTACACCTGCAGCTTCTAAAACTGCACGCATAGAACCACCCGCAATTACACCAGTACCTTCAGATGCTGGTTGCATGTAAACACGGCTTGCGCCATGACGTGCATGAATCGGGTGTTGTAAAGTACCATCTGCCAATTCGATAGTGATCATGTTACGACGTGCAGCTTCAAGTGCTTTAGAAATAGCAGCTGGAACTTCACGTGCTTTACCACGACCAAAACCTACGCGACCATTACCATCACCCACAACAGTTAATGCTGTGAAAGAGAAGATACGACCACCTTTAACAACTTTGGCTACGCGATCAACGGCAACCAGCTTTTCAACAAGACCTTCGTTTTGTTCAACTTTAGCCATGATTAGAACTCCAAGCCGTTTTCACGAGCAGCATCAGCCAAGGCTTTGATACGACCATGATATTTAAAACCAGAACGGTCAAACGCAACTTTAGTTACGCCAGCTGCTTTCGCGCGTTCTGCGATTAAAGCACCTACTTTTTGAGCTGCTTCAACGTTACCAGTTGTACCAGCACGTAAAGTAGCATCTAAAGTTGAAGCTTGCGCTAAAACTTTACCACCATCTGCTGAAATAACTTGAGCATAGATGTGACGCGGCGTGCGGTTTACACACAAACGAGTCGCACCCAATGCACGGATGTGCAAGCGTGTGCTTTTCGCACGACGCAAACGGGATTGTTTCTTTTCGTTCATAAGAACCTCGCGCCTTATTTCTTCTTAGCTTCTTTACGAAGAACAACTTCATCCGAATAACGAACACCTTTACCTTTATATGGCTCTGGTGGACGGTATCCACGGATATCCGCAGCAACTTGACCTAAAGCTGCTTTATCAGCAGATTTAAGGATAATTTCAGTTGCAGTTGGAGTTTCTGCAGTTACACCTTCAGGAAGGGTGTAATCGATTGGGTGTGAAAAACCAAGGTTAAGGTTAACAACATTACCTTTTACCGCAGCTTTATAACCTACACCAATCAATTGCAACTTACGTTCGAAGCCTTCGCTCACACCTTTTACAAGGTTGTTAAGCACAGCGCGAGCAGTACCAGCTTGCATCCAAGCATCTTTCGACTCAGCTTTAGGAGCAATAGCTAAAATACCGTCTTCCTGTTTTAGCTCGACCAGCGCATGCAGGTTGAAAGACAATGTACCTTTGCTGCCTTTCACTTCGACCTGCCGGCCGTTCTGAGTAACTGTAACACCGTTAGGTACAGTTACTGGGGCTTTAGCCACACGAGACATGAGGAATCACCTATTATTAAGAAACAAAAGCAATAACTTCACCACCGATACCTGCAGCACGTGCAGCGCGATCAGTCATGATGCCTTTGCTTGTAGAAACGATTGCAATACCTAAACCTTGCTTAACGCTTGGAAGTGCATCTTTACCGCGATACTGACGTAGACCTGGACGGCTTACGCGTTTCACAGTTTCAATCACTGGTTTGCCTTCATAGTATTTTAAAGTAATCGTTAATGTAGGTTTGCCTTCGTTGTCAGCCACTTCTACATTTGCGATATAACCTTCTTGTTGAAGTACGTTTGCAATAGCAACCTTCAACTTAGAATTAGGCATAGAAACAGTTTGTTTCTTTGCCATTTGAGCGTTACGAACACGCGTTAGCATGTCGGCAACGGTATCTTGCATACTCATTTATAGTGCTCCTTACCAGCTTGCCTTAACAACGCCCGGTACATCACCTTGCATTACTGTGTCACGTAATTTGTTACGGCTTAAACCGAACTTACGGAAGTAACCATGAGGACGACCAGTTAAACCACAACGGTTACGAAGACGTACTGGAGACGCATTACGTGGTAATGCTTGTAACTTCATCATCGCTTCAAAACGCTCTTCGTCGCTTGCATTTACGTTTGCAATCGTAGCTTTTAATTCAGCACGTTTTGCAGCGTATTTCGCAACAGTAGCTTCGCGTTTCAATTCGCGATTAATCATACCTTTCTTAGCCATATCGACCTCTTATTTGAACGGGAAGCCGAATGCACGCATAAGCGCACGGCCTTCGTCATCGGTGCGAGCAGTCGTAGTAATGGTGATGTCCATACCACGAATTTGATCAATCTTATCGAAATCGATTTCAGGGAACATGATTTGTTCCTTGAGACCCATAGAATAGTTACCACGACCATCGAATGATTTTGAAGAGAAACCACGGAAGTCACGGATACGAGGGATCGCGATAGAGATCAAACGGTCTAAGAATTCGTACATACGTTCGCCGCGTAAAGTAACTTTACAACCAATCGGCCAACCATCACGGATTTTAAAACCAGCGATTGATTTACGAGCTAATGTTAAAACTGGTTTTTGACCAGCAATAGCTTGCATATCAGAAAGAGCGCCATCTAACAATTTCTTGTCAGCAGCTGCAGCACCAACACCCATGTTGATGGTAATTTTAGTGATGCGAGGGATCTCCATCACATTCTTAACGCCCAATTGTTCTTGTAATTGAGCCTTAAGTTCGTCGTTGTAACGTGTTTTAAGTCTGGCCATTGCCTATTTCAACCTATTACTTCGCCACCGCCACTGATTCACCATTCGATTTATAAACGCGAGTTTTCACGCCATCAATCGTTTGGTAACCAACACGGTCAGCCTTTTGGGTTGTAGCATTAAAAATTGCCACGTTTGAGATATGAAGCGAAGCTTCCTGCGTTACGATACCGCCTTCAGCGCCCGTAGCACGGTTTGGCTTCTGGTGCTTCTTAACCAAGTTAAGACCTTCGACCTTAACACGGTCATTAGAAACTGACAGAACAGTACCCTGTTTGCCTTTTTCTTTACCTGCGATCACAATTACTTGATCGCCTTTTTTAATCTTAGCCATGATTGCCTCTTATAGAACTTCAGGAGCCAATGAAATGATTTTCATGAACTGTTCAGTACGAAGTTCACGAGTCACTGGTCCGAAAATACGAGTTGCAATCGGTGCTTTGTTGTTATTCAAAATAACAGCAGCGTTATCATCAAAACGGATCACAGAACCGTCTGGACGACGAATACCGAACTTTGTACGTACAACAACAGCATTCATCACGTCACCTTTTTTAACACGTGCGCGTGGAATAGCTTCTTTTACAGTAACTTTAATAATGTCGCCAACAGAAGCATAACGACGATGTGAGCCACCTAGTACTTTAATACATTGTACGCGGCGAGCACCACTGTTGTCAGCTACGTCAAGCATCGTTTCGGTTTGAATCATTGCCCTACTCCAAAACCGAGCATCACCGGTCACAATTTCGAAAGGCTCAAAGAGTACTCGAAATTGACCGATGATGCAACAAGAACGTTAATTACTCAGCAGCAGCTTCAACAACTTCAACTAAAGTCCATGACTTAGTTTTAGAAATTGGGCGGCTTTCTTTGATGGTTACAACATCACCAATCTTGGCAGTATTGTTCTCATCATGAGCGTGTAATTTAGTTGAACGGCGAATCAATTTGCCATACAACGGGTGTTGAACTTGGCGTTCAATAAGGACAACAATAGATTTTTCCATTTTGTCGCTTACAACTTTGCCAGTTAACGTGCGGACTGTATTTTGACTCATTGCCCGTTCCCCTGTTTTTCGGTAAGGAGGGTCTTGATGCGTGCAATAGTTTTACGAGTAAGCGCAACTTCATGCGATTTACCCAATTGACCAGTTGCTTTCGCCATACGAAGACGGAATTGGTTAAGCTGTTGCTCATCAAGCAAAGCTGTCAACTCTTCTACCGACTTTTCACGTAGATCTTTAGTTTTCATTACATTACCGTCCGAGTCACGATAGTGGTTTTAAACGGAAGTTTAGCAGCAGCAAGCGTAAATGCTTCACGCGCCAATTCTTCGTTCACACCATCAATTTCGTACAAGACTTTACCTGGTTTGATTTGACAAACCCAATATTCCACAGAACCTTTACCTTTACCCATACGCACTTCAAGAGGCTTAGAAGTAATTGGTTTGTCTGGGAATACACGGATAAAGATCTTACCACCACGCTTAATACGACGGCTGATTGTACGACGTGCCGCTTCAATTTGACGCGCAGTCATTTGACCACGTTCAACTGATTTAAGAGCGATAGTACCGAAAGATACTGAGCTACCACGGTGCGCTAAGCCAGTGTTACGGCCTTTTTGCACCTTACGGAATTTAGTACGTTTAGGTTGCAACATGGATTATTCTCCTTTTTCAGCAGAACGATCATTGCGACGACCACGACGCTCTTGACCTTCACCACGACCGCGACCGCGTTTAGCTGGACGTTCTTCAGCAGGTGCTGGGTTCATGACTTGCTTCATACCACCCAAGATTTCACCACGGAATACCCAAACTTTAACACCAATCGTACCGTAAGTTGTTTCAGCACGCATAGTTGCATAGTCAATGTCCGCACGAAGTGTATGCAAAGGTACACGACCTTCACGATACCATTCAGTACGTGCAATCTCTGCACCACCTAAACGACCAGAAACTTCAACTTTGATACCTTTAGCACCAGCACGCATAGAGTTCTGTACCGCACGCTTCATAGCACGACGGAACATTACACGCTTTTCTAATTGAGAAGCGATTGCTTCAGCAACTAAACGAGCATCTAAGTCTGGACGGTCAATTTCGTTGATGCTTACTTGCGCAGGAACACCCATAATAGATGTTAATTCGCGTTGTAATTTCTCAATGTCTTCGCCTTTTTTACCGATTACGATACCAGGACGCGCAGTGCTAATTGTTACTTTAGCAGCACCCGTTGGACGTTCGATAAGAATATTGCTTACCATTGCGTTCTTAAGTTTTTTAGTTAAAAACTCACGAACTTGAAGATCTTTAAGCAAGTATTCAGCGTATTGTTTCGGATTCGCATACCAGTTAGCGTTATGACGTTTCACAACACCTAGGCGGATACCGATTGGATGAACCTTCTGACCCATATCAAACCCCTACCTTAACGGTGATGTGACAAGTACGCTTAGTAATACGATCTGCACGGCCTTTCGCACGTGGCATAATACGTTTAAGGCTCATGCCTTCATCAACGTAAATCGTAGATACTTTAAGGTCGTCTACATCTAAACTGTTATTGTGTTCAGCATTTGCAATTGCAGATTCCAATGCTTTCTTAACTAAAACAGCAGCTTTTTTGTTGCTGAAGTTTAAAATGTTAAGTGCATGCGCAACAGATTTGCCGCGGATAAGATCTGCAACCAAACGTGCTTTTTGTGCCGAGATAGCGGCACCGCGTAATTTAGCAGTTACTTCCATCATAGCACCTATTAACGTTTAGACTTCTTGTCAACACCGTGACCACGATAGGTACGAGTTGGCGCGAATTCACCGAGTTTATGACCAACCATATGTTCAGAGATAATCACTGGAACATGGTTACGACCATTGTGAACAGAAATTGTTAAACCAACAAAATCTGGGAGGATCATCGAACGACGCGACCAAGTTTTGATCGGCTTACGGTTATTAGCCGCGATTGCCGCTTCAACCTTAGCGAACAAGTGCGCATCGACGAATGGGCCTTTTTTCAGAGAACGAGGCATTGTCAGATTCCTTTACTTGTTACTTAACGCGACGGTCGCGAATAATCATCTTAGTCGTACGCTTGTTGGTACGTGTCTTGTACCCTTTAGCTTTTTGACCCCATGGGCTTACAGGTTGGATACCTTTAGTACGCCCTTCACCACCACCGTGCGGGTGATCAACCGGGTTCATTGCCATACCACGAACGGTAGGACGAACACCACGCCAGCGCGAAGCACCTGCTTTACCAAGTGAACGAAGGTTGCTTTCTGAGTTAGATACTTCACCTAACACAGCGCGACACTCAACGTGCACTTTACGCATTTCGCCTGAACGTAGACGAACGATAGCGTATGAACCGTCACGACCCAACAATTGAACCGAAGTACCAGCAGAACGCGCTAATTGAGCACCTTTACCGATTTTAAGTTCGATGTTGTGAAGAGTAGCACCGATTGGCATATTACGAAGTGGTAAGCAGTTACCTGGACGAATTGGAGCATCGTTACCAGATTGAACTTGATCACCAGCACGTAAACCTTTAGGCGCAATAATATAACGACGTTCACCGTCAGCATACTTCAACAATGCGATGTGTGCAGTACGGTTTGGATCGTATTCAATACGCTCAACTACAGCAGGAATGCCATCTTTATTACGTTTGAAGTCTACGATACGGTAGTGTTGCTTATGACCACCACCAACGTGACGTGTAGTAATGTGACCGTTGTTGTTACGACCACCAGTACGTTTTTTAGCTTCTACCAACGGCGCATAAGGCGCACCTTTGTGAAGATGGTCGTGAACGACTTTCTCTACAAAGCGACGTCCTGGAGACGTTGGCTTACATTTTTGAATCGGCATAAATTTCGTCCTTATTCCGCTGCGCTTTCAGCGGTATCGCCCAAGTCAGCCATTTCAACATCTTGGCCAGCTTTCAGGGTGACGTATGCTTTTTTAACATCAGAACGGCGCCCCAATGTACGACCAAAGCGCTTAGTCTTACCTTTAGTGATAGTCGTGTTAACTTTAACAACTTCCACACCAAATAATTGCTCAACTGCTTTTTTGATTTCAAGTTTGTTTGCATTTAATGCAACTTTGAATACTTGAACACCAGCAGTTTCGCCTAAAACTTGTGCTTTTTCTGAAAATACAGGTCCTTGTAGGACTTGATATAAACGTTCGTTGTTCATCCGAGTTCTACCTCAATTTTCTTAGCAGCAGCAACAGACATTACAACTTTGTCGAACGCGATCAAGCTAACAGGATCGATTGCAGTAGCATCAACCACATCAACGTGTGGAAGGTTACGCGCTGCAAGATATAGATTCTCATCTACAGCTTCAGTTACGATCAATGCGCGAGTTGCATTCAAGTCGTTAAGTTTTGCAAGCAATGCTTTAGTTTTAGGAGCTTCAACAACAAACTCTTCAACCAATACAAGACGATCTTGGCGAACAAGTTCAGCTAAGATACATTGCATTGCACCGCGGTACATTTTGCGGTTAACTTTTTGAGACCAATCTTGTGGACGAGCAGCAAAAGTTTTACCACCACCAACCCAGATTGGGCTACGAATAGAACCAGCACGAGCGCGGCCAGTACCTTTTTGACGGAATGGTTTTTTACCACCGCCAGAAACGTCTGCACGTGATTTCTGAGCTTTAGAGCCTTGACGACCACCAGCTAAGTAAGCTGTAACAACTTGGTGTACAAGTGCTTCATTGAATTCACGACCGAACGCAACTTCAGATAACTCAACAGCAGAGCCGGAAACAGTATTTAAATTCACGTTATTTCCCCTCAAGCCTTGATCGTAGGACGTACAGTTACGTCACCACCAGTCGCACCAGGAATCGCACCTTTAACAACAAGAACTGAACGCTCTGTGTCGATAGATACAATTTCAAGACCCTGTACAGTTACGCGTTCAGCACCTAAATGGCCAGCCATTTTTTTGCCTTTGAATACGCGACCAGGTGTCTGGTTTTGACCTGTAGAACCTAGAACACGGTGAGAAACAGAGTTACCGTGAGTAGCGTCTTGAGTACGGAAGTTCCAACGCTTAACACCACCTTGGAAACCCTTACCTTTAGACTGACCAGTAACGTCAACGATCTGACCTACTGTGAACAAATCTACACCGATAGTTCCGCCAACTTCACGACCTTCAAGCTCAGCTTCTGTAGCACGAAATTCTTGAACTAAACGACCAGCAGCAACACCCGCTTTAGCGAAGTGACCTTTCTGAGCGTTAGTTACGCGAGATTCGCGACGTTCACCAGTAGTAACCTGAATTGCTTGATAACCATCTGTTTCAAGCGTTTTGATTTGAGTGATGCGGTTAGGATCAACCTCAATCACTGTAACAGGTACAGAAACACCAGCATCTGTAAAGATACGGGTCATACCGCACTTGCGACCGACTAAACCAATAGCCATGTGCATAAACCTCTAAAAAAGCGGCCTAATTAACTTAGAGTGTTAATTAACCGAAAGCCTTAACCCAATGCAATCTGAACATCAACACCAGCTGCTAGATCTAATTTCATCAACGCATCAACAGTTTTATCTGTAGGTTGAACGATGTCGATCAAACGCTTATAAGTACGAATTTCGTACTGGTCACGCGCATCTTTGTTTACGTGTGGTGATGTTAAAACGTTGAAGCGTTCGATGCGAGTTGGCATCGGGATTGGACCACACACTTGTGCGCCAGTACGCTTAGCGGTTTCTACGATTTCTTGAGCAGATTGATCAATCAGACGGTGATCAAAAGACTTCAAACGGATACGAATTCTCTGGTTAGACATACCAGTTAACTCCAAGCCAAATATATAAAGAATCACCCTTGACGCATCTCACCCCACTAATTTAAGGCAAGTGTCAAAGGCAGTGAATTATCACTAAGGTCATGATCGATGCCACGACTGTCACGATGTTAACTACTTTCTTCGCAGTTAACCCCCTTGCATAAAGGGTCGCCCATTATAACGATTGTTTAATGCATAAGCAAATCCCTTTTAGCCTTTATTGCTTTATTTTTCATGTTCTACCAATTTAATGATAGATCAATTCCAGCCATTAGCTCTCAAGTGCTTGTTTGTGCGAGTAAATAATCAATTGCTCGATTTAGCAATTGATTACCTGGCTGAAATTGACGACTTGTGCTGCGTTTCAATTCATCAGCCGCTTGCACATACGCGCCAGAAAAGATATTTTTCTCGGCATCATTATCTAAAAACAATTGTAGTACCTGTGGGGTGATTTCAGGATGGAACTGGAAACCGAGGACATGGTTGCCTATTTGATAAAGCTGATTGGTACAAACGGGGTTGGTAGCTAAGCGTATAGCACCTTTTGGTAATTCAAAGGTTTCACCATGCCATTGCATCACCTTAATTTGATCAGGCAGCTCAAAACAGGAAGCAGGTACATCACTGACCTTATACACATCATGCCAACCACGTTCTTGTTCAGGATTACGACTGACTGCTGCGCCAAGTGCATTAGCAATTAATTGCCCACCCAGACACAAACCAATTGCAGGCTTACCCAGAGACAAATAGCGACGAATCCAGCGTTTTTCTATTTTCAACCATGGGAAATTTGCCTCATCGTTTACACTCATGGCGCCGCCCATCACAATCAACAAATCAACATCTTCTACCCGTGGCAGGGCTTCAATTTCGATATTTTGTTCAGGCGGCAAGGCAAAAAATTCTGTTGCACTGATTTGTGCCTGCATCTGCTTTAAATAGGAATAGCAACTTCCGAACCCTTCTCCAGCAATGTGCTGAAAATAATGCACTCTTAATGGCGCTTGCATTTTACTCATCCTTTCTCATGTCTACCCCTGAGCTTCTGCAAAAATAGCGCCAACTTCAACAGTCATGTTGTATTTTTAAACAGTTCCGATTTTTTATAGCCTAAAGTCTGTGTTTCTCTTAAGCTAAAGCCAATACAGATTGATTTACCTGAGTGAACCTGTGAAAAAAAATGCTCAAACTGCTTTAATTCATGCACCAAGACGTGCCCCACAATATATTTCAAGTGTACAACCTCCCCTATTTCGTGCATCGACCATTATTTTTGAAAATACCAATGCCTTATTCAACCGCCATTGGACCGATGCTTATGACTATAGTTATGGTACACATGGCACACCCACCACCTTTACACTTGGTGATCAGATTGCACAAATAGAAGGCGGGCAATATTGCTTACTGGCGCCTAGCGGCCTGTCTGCAATCAACTTAGTTAATTCCTGTTTTTTAAGTTATGGCGATGAAGTTTGGGTGGCCGACAATATTTACGGCCCTAACATGGAGCATTTGCGTAATTTAGAGCAGCGTTACGGCATTACAGTTCAGGTGTATAACCCAATTGACGTTGATAGCTTTCAACCTTCTGCACAAGCCAAACTGATTTGGTTAGAAGCGGCAGGATCGGTCACACTGGAATTTCCAAACCTAACAGCATTGGTTAAAAAAGCTAAAGCACATCACATGCTCACAGCATTAGATAACACTTGGGGTGCAGGGCTTGCGTTTAATGCTTTCAATTTTGGGGACGAACATTTAAGTGTCGATATAAGCATCCATGCCCTGACCAAGTACCCAAGTGGCGGTGGTGATATTTTAATGGGTTCTGTGGTGACCCGTGATCAACATTTACATCACCAACTGTTTCGTATGCATGCAATTCAAGGTATTTGTGTATCGGGTGATGATGTCGCGCAAGTACAACGCAGTTTGGCTTCGATGCAACTACGTTATGAGCACCAAGCAAAAAGTACGATTGATTTACTCAACTGGCTAAAACTACAACCGCAATTTGCTCAGGTGTTGCATCCTGCCGATGCTACATCTGCAGGGCATGTGTATTGGAAAGAAATTTGTCGCGATGGGCACAGTGCAGGTTTGGTCAGCGTAATTTTTAAACCTGAATATGATTTAGCCGCTGTACGTCAATTCTGCGATGCTTTATCTTTATTTAAGCTCGGCTTTAGCTGGGGCGGCCCCGTAAGTTTGGTAATGCTTTACGATCTCAAGTCCATGCGTACCCTAGCGCACTCTCACTTGGCTGAGGGATTATTGGTGCGTTTTTGTATTGGGCTAGAACATCCTGCAGATTTAATTCAAGATATTCAAAATGCCTTACAACGCTTCACCGACTAATGCAGCACAGATCATCATTTTAACAATAGCTATATAAATCAGGATAAAAATATGAGTACAGCAATCGTTATTGGAAAAAAAACTGCCGACGTTCAGCAAGAGGTGGTTTTACACTCACAGTTTGCCAACCGCCACGGTTTAATTGCAGGTGCAACAGGTACAGGTAAAACCGTCACTTTAAAAGTCTTGGCAGAAAGCTTTTCACGAATTGGTGTACCCGTGTTTTTAGCCGATGCCAAAGGCGATGTTTCCAGTCTAGCCAAAGCAGGTAGCAGCAGTCCAAAGTTCGATGCACGTATTCAGAGCTTAGGTATCGAAAGCATTCCGTTTGCAGCATCTCCTGTGGTGTTTTGGGATTTATTTGCCGAACAGGGTCATCCAATTCGTACCACCATTTCTGAAATTGGCCCGTTATTATTGGCGCAAATGCTGAATTTGAATGATACCCAAGAAGGCGTGTTGTCTGCTGTATTCCGTATTGCCGATGATCAAGGTTTATTGCTGATTGATTTTAAAGATTTAAAAGCCATGCTGACCTATGTCAGCGAACATGCCAGTGAATTTAAAGCCGAGTATGGCAATCTTTCACCAGCCAGTTTAGGTGCAATTCAGCGTAATTTACTGGCTTTAGCCGATCAGGGCGGTGACAAATTCTTTGGTGAGCCGAGTTTGGATATTTTGGATTTTATTCAGACCGATAGTCAGGGACGCGGCAATATTAATGTCTTGGCTGCAGACAAACTCATGAACACACCAAAACTGTACGCCACCTTTTTACTATGGATGTTATCGGAACTGTTTGAACAATTGCCTGAAGTGGGCGATATGGACAAGCCAAAGCTGGTATTCTTTTTTGATGAAGCACACTTGTTATTTGACAATGCCAGCAGCGCGCTACAAGAAAAAATTGAACAAGTGGTACGTCTGATTCGCTCAAAAGGTGTGGGGATTTATTTTGTGACCCAAAACCCGCTGGACTTACCTGAAAGCGTATTGGGACAATTGGGAAACCGCGTACAACATGCCTTACGTGCTTTTACACCCAAAGACCAAAAAGCAGTAAAAACTGCCGCAGATACATTCCGTGCCAACCCAGACTTTAAAGTTGAACAAGCCATTACCGAACTTGCGGTAGGTGAAGCCTTAATTAGTTGCTTAGATGAACAAGGCACACCGCAAATTGTAGAACGTGCTTGGGTAATGCCGCCCTACTCATCGTTTAGCCCAATCAGCACAGAAGAACGACAAGCCTGTATCAGCCAAAGTGTCATTGCAGGCGTGTATGAGCAGCAGCTAGATCGTGAAAGTGCTTATGAAATGCTGCAACAAAAAGTTGAGCAACGTCAGCAACAAGCGGCAGCAGCAGAACAAGCAAAAATTGAAGCCAAGGAAGCTGAAGCTCGCGCCAAGCAAGAGACTAAAGAAGCCGAAGCACTCGCCAAACAACAAGCGCGCGAGCAAGAGCGTCTAGCCCGCGAACAGCAAAAAGAAGCAGAGCGCGCTGCCAAACAGCGTGAAAAACTGACTCAGGATATTGTGGGTACCTTTGCCAAAAGCGCAGCACGCAGCTTAGGGGGGTCTACAGGACAGAAAATTGTACGAGGTTTGTTAGGGTCATTATTTGGTAAGAAATAGCATGTTATAAACGATGAGGTTTGTATAAATTTCATTCATGGATGCACCACCCAAAACCTGAATGAACACTTAAAAACCTCTCGCTGTCACATCTACAAACTCCATAAAAACTTTAAAAATTATGGGATATTTTTATAATACATAATTTTTTTAAGGTTTTTCCAAAAATTGGTTGCAATCCTTATTTATAAGATGTATTTTGAATACATCTTATAAATAACAGCCATGAGAGATCGAACATGACTCCACAGCAAATTGACCTTGTAAAAGCAACTGTTCCTGTACTGCGTGAAAATGGTGTCGCACTCACAGGTTATTTCTATAATCGCATGTTGGGAAATAATCCTGATCTAAAAGAAACCTTTAACATGGGTCACCAACGTAGTGGTGCGCAGGCTCAAGCGCTTGCAGGTGCTGTATTGGCTTATGCTGAAAATATTGAAGATCCATCTGTACTTGCTCCTGTCATTGAGCTGATTGCCCACAAACACGTGAGCTTAAACATTCAAGCACCTGACTATAATATTGTGGGCGAAAACCTGCTGCATTCTATTAGTGAAGTGTTGAATATTTCGATGGAAGATCCACTGATTGATGCTTGGGCAGCAGCCTACGGTCAATTGGCTGAGGTATTTATTAATGCGGAACGTGCCATCTACGAACAGCATCAACAAACTAAAGGTAGCTGGTTAGGCTGGCGCAACTTTAAAATTGCCAAGAAAGTGGTAGAAAGTGACGAAATCACCTCTATTTACTTCGAGCCAGTAGATGGTGGCGATTTACCAAATTACGAAGCAGGTCAATATATTTCAGTACGCGTATTTGTTCCTGAACTTGGCTTGAAGCAACCACGTCAATACACGCTATCGACTAGCCCACAACAAGATTACTTACGTATTTCTGTAAAACGTGAGCCAGGCAATGGTGCAGATAAAGTGGCAGGTTGGGTATCAAACGTATTGCACCAATTACCAGAAGGTTCTGAAGTTGAAGTGTCTGCACCAACAGGTAACTTCTTCCTCATCGACAGCAACAAACGTAATGTCTTCATTAGTGGCGGCGTTGGCTTAACCCCAATGATTGCGATGTTGAACCAATTGGTGACTTTAGATGTACCACAACCTGTGACGTTCATTCACGCATGTCGTAGCAAACAAGTACATGCCATGAAACAGCATCTACAAGACTTAACTGCGAAATGTCCACGTATTCATACGTTGACTGCGTATGAGTTCCCGAACGAAGGCGATGTACTGGGTCAAGATTACGATGTTGCAGGCCGTTTAGACCTCAGCACTGTAGATGCAGCATTATTACCAGCCGATGCAGATTACTACTTATGTGGTCCTATGCCATTCATGGCAGAACAGCGCAAAGCTTTACTTGCGCGTGGCATCAAAGATGAACAAATCCATAGCGAAGCGTTTGGTACAGGTGGTGTTCGCCACTAATCCAAAGCGTTAAAAGCCAATAGGTAAGGCTAATCTAGTTATGCTAGACTAGCCTTAATTTATTTGTATTTTAAAAAAATATCTGTGCGATCATGCAATTAAATAAATTCACCGACTATGCGCTGCGTATTTTAATGTATATCTCGCGTCCACGAGATGTACCCTATACCATTGCGGAAATTGCACAGGATTTGCATGTTTCCCAGAACCATCTGGTTAAAATTGTGCACTTTATGGGTAAGCAAGGATGGCTCATTACCACACGTGGCAAAGGTGGCGGGATTCGTTTGCATCCTGAAACACTGCCTTTACGTTTAGGTCAAGTAGTGAGAATCCTGCAAGGTGAAAATCAAATTGTAGAATGTAATTCCCCGCCCTGCGTGCTACGTGCGCAATGTGGACTAAAAGGCATTCTTAATCAGGCAATGGAACAGTTTTATCAAAGCTTAGATCAATACAGTTTAAGTGAAGTATTACAGCCTGTCCCCAATTTACAGTTCAGCTCACAATCTCCAATTCCGCTGATCCATCTTTAAAAGCAGTTTAAACCGCTAAAGCAATATCATCCTAGATGTTGCTTTTTTCGGGCTTGCAGGGCGCAAAGGTCGCTTGCCTGTATGACTTGCTTTATAATGGCTGTTTGTAGACCATGAATTGAAGTTAAGTTATGCATCACAGCAGAGGAAAATCGAAAAACAGTAAGACGGCAGCACAGCCACGGCAGAAAATTAGCTACGAGAAAAAAGTAGACCCTGCCATTACTGAATACTCTGTTCGCGCCTTAAACTGGCTGCGTAAAGCCGAGTTTTTAATGAGTGCGCCTAAACTGAATTTATGTGTAGAAGATACTGGCTACGAAGTGGCTTTTGCAGGACGTTCTAATGCAGGAAAGTCCAGTGCAATTAATGCGCTAACCAATCAAAAACAATTGGCGCGTGCTTCTAAAAAACCAGGTCGCACCCAAATGATCAACTTCTTTAGTTTGGGCAACCCTGAACAGCGTTTGGTCGATTTACCTGGTTATGGTTATGCAGCTGTACCTGAAGCCATGAAAATTGTGTGGCAAAAAGAACTCGAAAATTACTTGATTCATCGTAAAAGCTTACAAGGTTTGGTGTTACTGATGGATATTCGCCATCCCTTACAACACTTTGATGTGATGATGTTGGAATGGGCGTATTCGCGTAAATTATTCGTGCATGTATTGCTCACCAAATCGGATAAACTCAACCGTGGCCCAGCCAATAAAGTATTGCTTGAAGTCAAACAGCAGTTGAAAAAGATGAAACTGGATTTCTCGATTCAATTATTTTCATCACTCAACAAACAAGGCTTGGAAGAGCTGGCAAGTGTGATGGGCGGACGTTTGAACTTCACCTTAGAACAAGCGCATCAATTTGATTTAGACAGCATTCCAGAAGCAACAGGCGATGATGTTGATGTTGATGTTGATCAGCCTGAATTTTTAGAAACTGATGATCCAACCACATCTGATACTAAAACCAAATAATCCATTAAATTACTGACTATTGGTCTATCAAATAAAGTCCTATTCGCTCAATATCGAATAGGACTTTTTATTTACATTTCCACCTACATTTTACAGCGTAATCACAATTTTTCTCACCACCAAAGTTGCACTTTACAACGCAGACAGAAATGCCCTACTGTCAAGATCATAACAATTAGCCACTTCAATAATGACATGAGATAAGGAGATCAAACATGCAGGCACACATTTCAGTGATTACCTTAGCGGTAGAAGATTTACAACGTGCACTCGATTTTTACCGCGACGGCTTAGGACTTGCGACTGAAGGCATTATTGGGCAAGAATTTGAACAAGGTGCGGTGGTCTTTTTTGAACTGCAAGCCGGCTTAAAACTGGCTTTATGGTCTAAACAGAGTCTGCAACAAGATACAGGCTTGACAGGTACAGCCAGCAATGCCACACAAATCACATTAGGACATAATGTGCATAGTCCTCTTGAGGTCGATCAGGTATTGAAACAAGCACAAAATGCAGGTGCAAAAATTTTAAAACCTGCACAGAGCACCTTTTATGGTGGTTATGCAGGCTATTTTCAGGACTTAGATGGTCATGTTTGGGAAGTGGTCTACAACCCTTGTTGGGATTAATCTGCTTTGGATCATACTTTTATCCACTGCAATAAAATAGGATGATGCCAAAAATTTGACTCGATTTTAAACCCAATATCAGGAATGAAGCGCAGGGTCATCACGAGTATGCCGATCGACCACCACACTAATCATCATATCGCCCTGTACATTGACCACCGTACGCACGGTATCCAACAAACGGTCGATTGGCAATAAAATCGCAATCGCTTCTGCAGGCAAGCCCACAGATTGCAATACCATAATCATCGTCACCATACCCGCACTTGGAATACCAGGTGCGCCCAAAGACGCGATCATGGCTGTGGCACAGACAATTAACTGCTGCCCTAAACTTAAATCCAGCCCCATTAAATTGGCAACAAACAACGCCGCTGCGGCTTCATACAGTGCCGTACCATCCATATTCAGTTGCGTACCGAGCGGAATCACAAAGCCTGCGGTTTGCGGACGCACACCTAAATTTTCCTGCGCACATTTCATCGAAAGTGGCATAGTCGCAGAACTAGAACTGGTGGCAAAAGCCGTAATTAAGGCAGCACGTGTACCCTTAAAAAAGGTGATCGGGTTCATTTTGCCAAATATCCACAGCAGCAAAGGTAAGACTACCGCGCCATGAAAAATTGTGGTGCCTGTGACCACCGCAGCAAATTCTGCCAAACGACTCAGAACTGAAATATCTTCGGTTGCGACTAATTTCGCCAATAAGGCAAAAATCCCAAAAGGTGCTAATTTCATTACCCAGCCAATCATCAACATCATGATTTCAAAAAATTGCTGACTGAGTTTACGCACCGTTTTAAAGTGCTCCCCGCCTTTGACCAATGCCACACCCACCAATAAAGCAAAAATCACCACCGCCAAAACATTACCCTCGGCAAAAGCTTTAAACGGATTAATTAAGGTGTTTTGAATAAAATTGGTAAAAAACGATGATGGCGTTAGGGTGTCTGGGGTTTGATGTTGTGCCATAGCATCTTGAAACATCAAAATATCTACGCCTTTACCAACTGCAAATAAATGAGCACATGCCAAACCTAAAATTAAAGCCAACGTCGTGGTGGTGACACAGCATGCCAACGTAATTTTCCAAACCCGACTCAATTGTCCCACAGCCTGTAAGTTCGACACGCCGACCACAATTGAGCTGAAAATCAGCGGTATGAGTAACATTTTTAATAAACCAATAAAAATACTGCTCATCAAACCAACGCCATACAAACTGGCGCTAAAAAAAGTGCTGTCTGGAAATAGATTCAAAACAAAACCAAACACCACGCCCAAAATTGCGGCAATTAGAATTTGTGTATTGAGGCTCATACGCAATTGAGTTTTTTAATGTGATGTTTGGACTATGCCATGTGGCCGAAATTGAATCGAGTATTTTTTTCTACTTTGACAAGATTCAGATCACGCCTCAAGAATAAAAAAGCCGACATGGATGTCGGCAGATGAATCTGAATTTTAAAAGGCTATATTTATTGCGTTTCGATTTCACGTAAACGAATCAGTCCTTCCTGACTGGTGCTACACACCAATTCACCATTTTGCCACATACGTCCAAAGTTCAAACCACGCGAACTAGAGCTAATGGTGGCTTCCATGTCGTACAGCATCCAGTCATCCACACGGAACGGTTTATGGAAATACATGCTATGGTCAATACTGGCACATTGTAAACTTGGCGATAAATAGCTCAAACCATGCGGGCGCAGCGCTGTCGTCATTAACGTGAAGTCTGAATAGAATGCAGCAATCGCCTGATGCAAAGATACTTCATCCACCTCTGGCGAAATGCTGTCATGAGTGCGGATGTAATGTGCATAAGCAGGGGCTTCAGGCTGTGGCAAAAACGGATTGCTCGGATTAATCGGACGAATCTCCACCAAGCGATCACGCATAAAACTGGCACGCACGTTTTCAGGCACAAACTCGACAATATGCTGTTTGAGTTCCGCTTCGTTTTTTAAGGATTCTGCCGCAGGATAGTTAGGTTCTGAAATTTGATAATTCAAACCTTCTTCTAGCGGTGCAAAGGACACCATTGCTGTAAAAATGGTACGTCCATGCTGAATCGCACGCACTTGACGGCTAGAAAAACTTTTACCATCACGCAAACGGTCAACTTCATAAATAATAGGTGCGTTGACATCGCCACCAAACAAGAAATAGGCATGCAATGAGTGCGCAGGACGATCAGTGGTATAGGATGCAGCACGTAAAGCCTGTCCCAAAACCTGTCCACCAAAAACACGTTTACCCACCAAGTTACGACTGATACCTCGGTAGATATTTTCTTCTAACTTTTCTAAACAAAGAAGTTCAACCAGCTCTTGTGTGAGTGCGTTCATAACTAACCTATGTATGGCGGAAATTTGGGATGCAAAATCGACGTCAATGAAAAAATAAATCGTCAAAATAAGATGACGCTTTCAAGCCTACTATTTTGCCATACATTCTGCGTCTTTTATCCATCCAAGACTGACCACTGTGTCACAACTTAGCCGATTAATTTTGCTAAAAATACGATTTTTAACGATAAAATCTAACAATATTTATGCAAATTATCTAAAAATGCAGCGCCATTATTAGATACAATGACGCAAAATAAATTCCCTACTGGCTAGGGACTTAGGTGATGAAATAGGAGTGAGTATGTCCAAGCGTGGTTTTGGTCAAATGTATCGTCAGCTTTCTAGTAAGCTGCTTGACCTTGTGGTGACACCGCATGTTTTGGGTGAAGTCCCTGTCAAGGATGCACAAAATGCAGACTCAGACGCTACTCGCACCAAGATAACCTGCTATGTCTTGCAAAATCACTCACGTAGCAATGCTTTGGTGGTCGATGGCGAAACACGTCGCTTAAAACTCACGCCTGCGCTTGACCCTTTAGTGATCGGCTCACATAAGGAAAAAGCCTCGATTTTGTTTTTACAGCATCACGATGAGAACAACCTACTCAATCCACCACCTTATGCTTTTCCGCCACGCTTGTTACGTTTAATTGAACAATTAGAACAACACCCAGAAATTGATATTGAACTGATCCCTGTGACCGTATTGTGGGGACGTTCTCCAGACAAAGAAGATTCGTGGTTTAAACTGCTGTTTACCGATACTTGGGCAACGCCTGGTACAGTCAAGCAGTTAATGAATATTGGGGTGCATGGTCGGCAGTCTTATTTGGAATTTCACGAACCGCAATCATTACGTGCTTTAATTGAACATGCCAAAACTGAGCATCCAAACCTGTCGCCTGCGACCTTTATTGTCAACACGCTAAATAATTACTTAGATGGACAGCGTGAAGTCGTACTTGGCCCTGACTTGTCTGACCGCCGCAATGTCATGCTCAGTCTAATCAAATCTCCCGATGTGCAAGATGCCATTCGTCGTGAAAGTTTGCGCAGTAAAATTAGCGTGATTGAAGCCGAGCGTCGCGCGATCGGCTATTTAAATGAAATTGTGTCGGACTATTCTCATGCAGCGGTACGCTTTGCCGATATGGCACTGACCCGCTTATGGACACAATTATACGATGGCGTGGAAGTACATAATTTCAGTACCGTGCGCGAACTGGCCAAAGACTATGAAATTATCTACACCCCATGTCACCGCAGTCATATCGACTATTTATTGCTGTCTTATGTAATTTACAAACGCGGCATGATGGTGCCGTACATTGCTGCGGGCGATAACCTCAACATGCCATTTGTAGGTCAATTGCTCCGTGGTGGTGGTGCGTTTTTTATCCGTCGTACTTTCCGTGGCAATGGCTTATATACCACCGTCTTTAAAGAGTATTTATTCAGTATTTTGTCGCGTAACACACCGCTTGAATACTTTATTGAAGGTGGACGTTCACGTACAGGCCGTTTGTTACCCCCTAAAACGGGCATGTTGGCCATGACCATTCACAGTCACTTACGTGGTCGTGCTAAACCGATTGCTTTTGTACCAACATATATTGGCTATGAGCGCCTGATGGAAGGCTCAACCTATGTCGGCGAAATGCAAGGCAAGCCAAAAGAATCTGAATCGCTCATCGGCATTTTAAAAACCATGCGCAAGATTGAACGGATTTTTGGCAAGGTGCATGTCAACTTTGGCGAACCTGTATTTTTAGATGAAGTACTGAAACAACACGATGCAGAACATATCAGCATTGAAAAAAATGATGATCCAATTCCGCCACAAGTGTCAGATGCAGTAAACACATCCGCACATGCGATTTTGGAAAACATTAACCGTGCTGCTGTGATTAACCCAGTATCTTTGTTATCGCTGATTTTACTGGCAACACCAAAACATACCTTGGATGAAGAAATTTGTGTGAAGCAGCTAGACACTTACCGTAATCTGCTCACTGCCCTGCCTTACGATGAGCGCACTCAAGTCACGCCATTGTCAGGCAAAGAAATTATTGCCTACGGCTTAAAACTCAAACTGATCAAACGCGTGCAACACGTTCTGGGCGATATTATCGCGATTGAAGACAATCAGGCGGTGTTACTCACCTACTTCCGCAACAATATTTTGCATGCCTTTGTCTTGCCATCATTAATTGCTGCGTTAGTGAAACACAATGGTTCTATTCGTCGTGGCGATCTCATCAATGTCATTCGAACCTTATATCCGTTCCTGAAAGCTGAGCTATTCTTAAAATGGCAAGATCAGGAACTCAAAGAACAAATTTGTGCTTATGTAGAAGCTTTAATTCAGGCCAAATTGATTTCTGAAGATACAGAAGGCAATTTGATTTCTCCTGCACCAAACAGTGAAGATCACAACCAACTGGTGGTCTTGGCTGCACCTGTAATGCAAAGTTTAGAGCGATATTACATGACGCTGGCGCTGATTACACAACGCGGCTCAGGCAATATTTCGGCACGTCAGGTCGAAGAATTGAGCCATTTGGTCGGTCAGCGTTTATCAGTGCTGTATGAATTCAACTCACCTGAATTCTTTGACAAAGCCTTGTTCCAGAGCTTTATTAAAGTCTTGACCCAGCAAGGTTATATCAGCACCAACAGTGACAATGCGATCGTGTTTGATGACAACTTTAAAAACGTCGCACAATATGCCAATTTAGTGTTGGACGATGTGACTTTGCAGATGCTACAACACATCACCACCTTTAGCGATGAAGAATTGCGTGAGGCGTTAGAAGCACTTGCTGCACAACAGGCGAAGAAACGTTTGAAACGTAAGAAGAAGTAATTTTAAGGTTCTTCTCTTACGCCATAAATGGCTCAGGCAGACAGTTGGGGATGAGGCTGAATTAAAGCTCAATATTTGAGATTTTAAAAATCACCTCTCGCTAGCCCTTTCCTAGCAAGAGAATTTTTATTCTTTGATTTCAGGTGAATCACTTTGAGTAATTCTTAGATGATCACAATAATCCTCATGTTTGCGCTGAAATCCTATTTTCTCCATGCGAGTAGCAAAAATCCGCTTCCCTGTTTCACGCATACTTTCCAACACCAACTCAGGTAAATTGAATTCACGCTGAATCTTTAAAATCATTTCGTGCAAAGACTGAGCTTGGTTGTTGCTGCAAATATAAACTGGTTCAGGATGTTCCACGTGAAGCAAATATGCCAAAAAACTTGCCAAATCATCAATATGAATTCGATTTGACCAATGTATATTTGGGTAACTTATCGTGCTTTCTGCAAGTTTGAGCATGCGTGCAACCGATGCGCCATAAATACCCGAAGGACGCACAATCACACATTGTTCAGGATAAGCCTGTTGCCACAAATGTTCCATCTGCAACAACAACTGCCCTTGCACATCCTTGGGCTTAGGCACAGTCTCATCATCAATACGTTCACCTGCGTTTTCACCATACACCCGTGTAGATGACACCACAATAATTCGTTTTACAGGATGATCTTTTAATGCAGCGACGATCGACGGCACAGAATTTACATAAGTCTGTTGATACGTTTCTATAGAACTTAAAGCAGTATTCCGAGACGGTGCAAGCAATACATAAACGGCATCTACAGGTTGAATCTGTGATAAATCGAGCTGTTGAATA
Source organism: Acinetobacter sp. PW68 (assembly GCF_020982655.1). Classification (NCBI taxonomy): domain Bacteria; kingdom Pseudomonadati; phylum Pseudomonadota; class Gammaproteobacteria; order Moraxellales; family Moraxellaceae; genus Acinetobacter; species Acinetobacter sp. PW68. The sequence goes on from NZ_JAHZSX010000001.1 coordinate 2,428,890, forward strand.
TCCTGAAGCAGATGCGTCATATCATGATCTGTTTTCGGACTGCGGCTAATTGTGGTAATTTGATGACCGAGCGTAAATAGTTGTTTTGCAACACGCTGCGATGTTTTACCATAACCAATAAATAGAATATGCATTCAGCACCTAATCATAGCATTTAAAGTTGAGGGGACATGGCTGCAGTCCATCAGTTGCAAGGGGTAGGCTCTGCCTCTGCTGCATTACTCGAAAAATTAAATATTTTCACTACAGATGATTTGTTGTTTCATCTACCGCGTGACTATGAAGATCGTAGCACGATCATCCCCATGAACCAATTAAATGTGGGGCGCAGCTATTTACTCGAAGGCGTGGTCAAAGGGGTGGATTTTCCACCCGGTAAACGCAAGTCAATGGCAATCAATTTAGAAGATGAATTTGGCAAAATCACCTTACGTTTTTATCATATTTATAAAGGCATTACAGATCGTGCCAAACTCGGCAATCGTTTAAGAGTATTTGGCGAAGTACGGGTTGGAGCGCGTGGTCTGGAAATGTATCACCCCGAATTAGAACTGATCACTGAACATACCCCACTACCTAAAACCCAACTGACTGCCATTTACCCAAGCACCGATGGGTTGACCCAAGCCAAATTGCGCGAATACGTCAAACAAGCCTTGGCACAGCATAGTGATGATTTGCCTGAACTCTTGCCTAAAAAAATGACCAATGGTTATGCACTCAAACAGGCGCTGGAGTATATTCATCACCCACCTTTGAATGCCAATATGCTGCAATTGGCACAAGGTTCTCACCCTGCGCAGCAACGCCTGATTTTTGAAGAATTAGTGGCGCATCAAGTCAGTTTACTGACCCGACGGGCTTATATTCAGCAAATTGCCTCACCTGCATTTGCCCCTAGTCAAAAACTAGCACCTACATTACTCGGTAACATGCCATTTCAAATGACAGGCGCACAACAACGCGTTTCGCAAGAAATCATGCAGGATTTGCAGCGTAATAAACCCATGCTGCGCTTGGTACAAGGTGATGTAGGTGCAGGTAAAACGCTAGTTGCTGCAGTCGCGGCGTGCCATGCCCTAGAAGAAGGTTGGCAAGTTGCGCTGATGGCACCGACTGAAATTTTGGCAGAACAACATTATCTGAACTTTCAAAAATGGTTTGAGCCACTTGGCTTAACTGTGGCGTGGTTATCTGGTAAACAAAAAGGCAAGGCACGCGCAGCGGCTGAACTCAGCATTCAGGATGGCAGTGCCAATTTGGTGGTTGGTACACATGCGCTGTTTCAAGACAATGTACAATTTGCCAAATTAGGTTTGGTGATTATTGATGAACAACACCGTTTTGGGGTCGATCAACGTCTGGCATTGCGCAATAAAGGCACCAATCACACCACACCGCATCAATTGGTGATGACTGCAACCCCTATTCCACGAACCTTAGCCATGTCCGCCTATGGCGATTTAGATACTTCAGTGATTGATGAGCTACCACCAGGACGTACGCCTATTCAAACGGTGACCATTCCGCTAGATCGGCGTGAAGAAGTCCTGCAACGGATTGCTAGCAATTGTGCCGAAGGCAAACAAGCCTATTGGGTTTGTACCTTGGTGGAACAATCGGAAACCTTAGATGCACAAGCTGCCGAAGCGACTTTTGCTGAAATTAAAGAACGCTTTCCTGAACTGAATATTGGGCTGGTACACGGCAAAATGAAAGCAGATGAAAAACAAGCTGTCATGCAGCAATTTAAAGACAATCAACTTCAGTTACTGATTGCCACCACAGTCATTGAGGTTGGGGTCGATGTACCCAATGCTTCAATTATGGTGATCGAAAATGCCGAGCGTTTAGGGCTTTCACAGCTACATCAGTTACGTGGACGGGTTGGACGTGGTGCCAAAGCCAGTTTTTGTGCCTTATTGTATAAAAATCCACTTTCGCAAAATGGACAAGAACGCTTGCGGATTATGCGCGAAACCAACGATGGTTTTGTGATTGCAGAAAAAGATTTAGAACTGCGTGGCCCTGGGGAACTTTTGGGAACCAAACAAACAGGAGATATGGGCTTTCGACTGGCCAAACTGGAACGGGATGATCATTTACTGGCACAGGCACACCATGTAGCACAGCAAATTTTAAAAGATTATCCTGCACATGCCGAAGCTTTGCTAAAACGCTGGCTGCCTGAGGCACCACGTTATGCCTATGTTTAAAAGGATTGCAGTCGTAAGATGACTCAGCCAATCAACCTAGTACAACGCGGCATAGAATGGCTGCGCCAACTGCAACCGTGTCAGCTCTGTCATAGCGACACGCAATGGCAACATTCGGTCTGTCAAACCTGTTGGCAAGAATTACCGTGGCGTAGCCAAGCAGTACAACGTCAAGAAATGCAGATTCAAGTCGCCTTTGATTATCACTATCCAATTAATCGCATCATTCAACAATTTAAATATGAACAGCAGTTACAATACCAACTGCTTTTGGTAGGTGCGCTAAAACAATTGTCTTATCCTAAAATTCAAGCCATTGTACCGATGCCAATTTCCTCTACCCGCCTGACTGAACGCGGTTACAATCAATCTTTATTTTTGGCAAAAGGACTGGCGCGGCATTTAAAGGTTCCGATTTGGCAGCCTGTGACCCGCTTGCAACAGCACGCGCAAAAAGGCTTAAGTCGCTTAGAACGATTAGAAGACATCCAACAGCAATTTCAAATTCAGACTGCACCTAAAATCCGTTATCGTCGTGTTTTAATTGTGGATGATGTGGTCACAACGGGCAGTTCAATTCATGCACTCAAACAACAATTACTCAAGCTTGGCTGTCAAAAAGTCGAGGCGGTTTGTCTCGCCAGTGCCGAATAAAATATAAAACTATTCGGTTAGGCATGCTCAATTTATGAGAAAGTTGCACTTAAAATATATGCGAATGGTCAATAACGCCTAATCAAGTTGTAAATATTGTCTTAACCACGGCATCACCACTTCACGGGTCAGTGGTGCCAACAAAGTATCTCGATCATCCAAATCCACCCACTTCATTTCAGCAATTTCAGCAGCAATTTTTGGGGTCTGATCAAGCTGCACCCAATACACATAACTCACTAATCGGCAATCCGGTTCATTGGCCGTTGCCGTTTCATAGCGACCAATAAATTGTTGAATTTTCGCCTGACAGCCAATTTCTTCTGCAATTTCTCGCAACATGGTCATTTCAGGTGCTTCATTACGTTCTAACTTGCCACCGACTTGCATAAAACACGCGGTGTGCTGTTTACGTACCACCAATAACTGCTGTTTTGCATTCAAAATTATTGCGGCGGCAACGGTAATAATGTTGCTGTTGATCTTAGCCATTTTATTTCACCAATTCCTGCTGCACCCACTCTAGCTCAGGCACTCCCCATTTCATTTCAGGGGCACTATATTGTTCAAATCGCTGTAAAATATTGTCAATACAGTTCGATACAATCAATGCCTCACAAAAACGTGGCTGAGTAAATCCTTTTTCAGAGGTCTGTCTTAAAAACTTCAGCAAATCATCATAAAAGCCATCAACATTTAAAAAAGCACAGGGTTTCGAGTGAATGCCTAATTGTGCCCACGTCCATTGCTCAAAAATTTCTTCTAACGTTCCCGAACCACCTGGCAAAGCAATAAAGCCCTCGGCCAATTCTGACATTTTTATTTTACGGGCGTGCATGTTTTCAACAATATATAATTCAGTCAAATGCGGATGCGCCAATTCATACTCTGCCAAACTTTCAGGCATAACGCCAATTGCACGGCCGCCTGCTGCCAAAGTACTATCTGCCACCACCCCCATTAAGCCTGAGCGCCCACCGCCATAAATTAAAGTTTTATCTTGTGCAGCCAGGGTTTCCCCCACTTTTCGTGCATTTTCAACAAAAACAGTATCTTTTCCTGAGGCAGAACCACAGAAAATAGCAATTGACGACATCATTTTTTCACCATGTTATCTGGCTGTCATGCCATAAAATAAACTTCAGGGAGATTTTTAAATAAAATAGCATTCTGAGCAGTGTATTTAGTAAGATCCTTGTCTAAAATACACCCATCCACACAACCCATACTGCGCAAGGAGAAAAGACGAATGCTTGAAGCCTTTTATGCCACAGAGCGCGGTAGTCTGGAAGATGCCACCATTAACGGTGGTTTTGATTTGCATCCAGATCTGGTCTGGATTGACCTCATTGCCCCTTCACAAGAAGAACAGCAATGGGTACTAGACGCATACTCACAAAATTTACCCACTTTAAAGTCTTTAGAAGACATTTCATCTTCGGCGCGATTCTACCGTGATGATGACGGTATTTTACACATAAGCACCTATTTTTTAACGAAAAATAAAAACTATCAAGTCGATGGCGAAACTGAAGATCATTCCAGTATTTTAGCTACCGTACAAACCGTTGCCTTTATTTTACATAAAGAACGCCTATTTACCCTACGTGGTGAAAAATTAGTGGCATTTCGGGCATTTCGAGCGCGTGCACGACGTAACGACTACGAAATTGATTATAAAGACCCGACTTGGGTACTTTTAGGCTTGCTTGAAGCTAAACTAGACGAACTTGCGGATATCTTAGAAGATATCCACAAGGACTTAGAAAAGTATTCCACAGAAGTTCTGAATAACCGTCATCGTGAGCAAATTTTAGACCTCGATGACATGATTACCCGACTGGCACAATTAGAAGACATGCTTGGAAAAGCTCAACTGTGTTTGATTGATTTACGTCGCGTCCTGACCTTTTTGGCACGTCCGCGCGCGTTGGGCAGTCATATTTATGATGCCGACATTCGAGAACTCAGTGAAGATGTACGCTCACTGGTCGAACACGATGCCTTCTTATTCCAGAAAGTACGTTTCTTACTCGACACAACTTCGGGCTTCATTAACACCGAACAAAACGACACCATTCGTCGATTCTCGATTTTACCCAGTATGTTAGCGCCACCGATGCTGGTTGCTAGTGTTTATGGCATGAACACCGACGTGTTGCCTTTTGCCAAAGGGGCCACCAGTTTTATTGTAGTCAGTATTATTTTATTAGGCTTCTTTATTGGCCCATTAATTTATTTTAGATGGAAAAAATGGATTTGATGACTTGCTCGCTCCTTTAAAAGAGATTTGCAATCTCACTTACTTGTTGAATACAGCAAGAAACTTTGTCTTGTCCTGAAATAGATTGACAGTATTCCACTTCAAACCGAGTTAAGCAATTAGCTCGGTTTTTGTTTGCTCATACATCTGATTCGGGGTGTTCATATTTAAACTTAAATGCGGTCTATAACAATTGTAAATCATGATAGATTCCGCAATTAAGTGATCTAACTCCTTCATGGTTTGACATCGCGTGGTTAAAAACTCCTGCTTTAATATTCCATTAATTCGCTCTGCTAATGCATTCTGATAACAGTCCTTGCCATCTGTCATGGAAGGACATATCCCATAATGGCGCAATGCCGATTGATATAGCTCAGAGCAATATTGAGCACCTCTATCTGAATGATGAATCATCCTAGTCGCTCGATCTGTCGCTTGCTGCATCGCCATATGTAGAGCCTGCACAACATTCTCCGCACGCATATCATTCGATAACTTATAACCTTTAATCTGTCGGGTATAAGCATCTGTCACCAAGGATAAATAATGCACACCTTCAGCACTCTCAACATAGGTAATATCACTAACAAAGACTTCATTGGCTTGCACTGCTGAATAATCCTTTAATAAATTTGGATGCTTCTTCATCCAATGCTTGCTATCCGTAGTTTTTGTATAGCGACGCTTAGGGCGAATCAATAAGTTATTTTCTTTCAATATTTTAAATAACTGATCCCGTCCACACTTTAAACCACGTTGCAACAATTTGCCTTTAATAAGCCAATACAGCTTACGTGTTCCGATACTTGGCATGAGACAGCGATATTCCATAACCAACTCAAGTATTTGTTCAGTTGCTTGTGCAGTCATTTGAGCACGTTTTTCTGCTTGATAATAAGCTTGTCGGGTGATTCCCAACCACTGACAATAACGTGAAACGCTTAGTCTTCTTTGGCTTTGCCAATCTTTGAAACGTGCTCGGTATACTTTTTTCCAAGATCAGTCCCACATTCTTTATCAATGTGATAAATCACATCCTGAATAAATTCAGTTTTAAGCTTTTCTGCGGCTAACTGCTTTTCTAATTGGCGGATTCGTTGTTGGGGTGTCAATTGGCGTTTAGAAGAAGTCGGCATATTCGAAGTCCAGTCCTGTTGTCCGTGCTTGCGTAACCATACCAGCACAGTTGATCTTCCTTGAATACCATATTTTGCCTGAGCTTGCTTATAAGTAATTTGCCCTTTTTCTACTTCATGTACCACCATCATTTTAAAGGCAAAGCTATAGTCACGTTGTGTACGTTTAACTCGTTGTTCTCGTTTATGTTCCATAAAATAAGTCTCTTAAGGTGTAAACTTATTTCAGGACGGGACACTTAAACCAATAAAAAAGCACCTTACAAGAAGGTGCTTTTTTGTGGTTTTTCAGTTTAGGCGAGCAGTTGTAAATCATCTTGCAAATGACAGGCTTGAATGATCTTCATCATTTTTTCAGGAACCGCTTTAAACTGTAAGCCTTTGGCTTCAGGTGTCTGACGCAACCATTGTACCAAAACAGCCAAAGCTAAAGTGCTCCCCTGTTGCAGCTGCGCCAAATTGACCACTAAAGGTAACTGCTGCTGACGAATCAACTGCAGACCTTTTTGGTAATATTGCTCTGCATTACTGAAATTTATTTTTCCAGAAACGCATAATTCCTGATTTGATAATTCAATCACGCCACACCTAACCTATTTTTTCTTTTCAACCGCAGCTTCTGCATCTGGTTTAAAGGTTGCAATGGCTTTATCAATATTGCCACCATTACGCTTCACGTTTGCCGCGAACTGGTTACGGAATTGCAAACCTAAATCAATACCCGAAACGTTAATGTTTCGGATTTTCCATTGGCTGCCTTTGTCTGCTAACTGGAATGACACAGGAATTTTTTCACCATTATGCAAGAAATCAATAGTCACCACTGGGTTCTTACTGTTGGTCGCCTTATAAGGACGCATGGTGTAGCTTTGGTTGCTAAATTTCGCAAACGCTGTGCCATAATTCTCAATTAAAGTTTCACGGAAGTTTTTCTCAAACTGCGCGCGCTGTGCTGCTGAACTGTATTGGTTGGTTGCATAAGTACCCATCACAATACGGGTAAATGCTTGCGCATCTACATACGGATCAAGGTTTTGACGCACAATCGTTTTGACCAATGCTGGATTGTTCTGCAATTTAGCATGATCTGCTTTTAAACGTGCAATCAAGCTATCGGCAACTTTTTTCACAAAAGCTGGTGGCGCCTCTGCAGGTGCAGCAAATGCAGTTCCTGCCAACATGGTCGAAAGTACACTTACCGCCAGAGTTTGCTTTAAAAGTGTTTTCACGGACAATCTCCTTCATTACTCAACAAATGACACTTCCGCATCTGTTGTTTCAGCTGTCGCTATATCTTTATCTGCGTCTGACGCTGCGCCGGATGTTTTCGCTGCACCGCCAGTAATAAACTTACTGATTAAATCTTCTAGATCCATGGTGCCTTGCGTGTTGGCAATTCTTTCACCACGCTTCACAAAGTTCAAACCACCACCTGGAACCACTTTGAGATATTTCTCACCCAATAGACCATTTGTTGCTACCATTATATAAGCATCTTCATCAATACTGGTGATGGATTTCATGTTGCCTAACAGTTGTTGTTCCATTTCTTTTTGTTGCTGAGGACTTGCGTCTTGGTATTCTGCACTGTAGCGCAACTCTTCAAGTGCATAATTTTGCACTGTTTTCAGTTGTTCAGGATTAAAACTGGTCAACTTGCCATCGAGTTCAAATTCAACTGTCGCCAAACGTGATACAGGATCTAAGCTAATATCATGAACACGCCCAATCGTGACACCGCTCATGGTGACTTTAGCGCGTGGTTTTAAACCATTCACGTTGTCGAATGTTGCAGTCATATTATAACTGTCGCGCAAATTGGTACCCACCAATCCACTGACTTTCATGGCCAAGAAAAATAATGCAATGCCTGTCAAAATGACAAATACACCTACGGCCAGCTCACTTGTACGTGATTTCATTAAACACCTCCGAACATGACCGCAGTCAACACAAAATCAAAACCTAAAACACATAATGAAGAATACACCACGGTTCGTGTGGTCGATGTCGCAATGCCTTCCGATGTAGGGACACAGGCATATCCTTGATATACTGCAATCCAAGTACAAATAAATGCAAAAACAAAACTTTTAATAATGGTACCGTTGAAAATATCTTTATAAAACTGGACGTTGCTTTGCATACCACTCCAGAAAGAACCTTCATCGACACCTAGAAAATCGACCCCAACCATTTTACCGCCCATAATGCCAACCGCAGCAAAAATAATGGACAGCATCGGCAGGCTGATAATTCCCGCCCATAAACGTGGTGACACGATACGTTTGAGTGGGTCTACCCCAATCATTTCCATACTGTCCAATTGCTCTGTAGCTTTCATCAGACCAATTTCTGCAGTTAATGCAGAACCTGCACGTCCTGCAAATAGAAGTGCAGCCACTACAGGCGCAAGCTCACGTAACAAAGTCAAAGACACCATGGTGCCTAACATGGCTTCTGAACCGATATTGACCAAAATAGAGTAGCCTTGTAAGCCCAATACCAGACCAATAAATAATCCTGAAACCGCAATAATCAATAATGACATCACGCCAACACGGTACATTTGGTACAGGAATAACTTCACCCCAAGCAGGGTTGGCATTGAAAACAGAATTTGCAACAACATTTGGGTGGCGACACCAATGCCACGAACACGCTCAATGACGCGTTGACCTAGTGCGGCAATAGCATTCATGAACGCACCTCATCACTTAAATAAGCCCGATGGCTAAATTGATAATCGACTGGCCCTTCGGCAGCGCCTGTTAAGAACTGACGCACAAATGCTGATTCATGCTGTTTTAATTCTGCAGGTGTACCTTCACCCTGAATCACGCCTTCCGCAACAATATAAATATAATCAGCAATGGATAAAGTTTCAGCAACATCATGCGAGACAATGATGGTGGTTAAATCTAACGCTTCACGCAACGAACGGATTAATCGGGTCAACACGCCTTTTACAATCGGGTCTTGCCCGGCGAACGGTTCATCGTACATGATCAATTCAGGGTCTAACGCAATTGCACGTGCCAGTGCCACACGACGGTTCATCCCGCCTGAGAGTTCTGCAGGCAGGAGTTGTTCTGTACCACGCAAACCGACTGCTTCGAGTTTTAAAGCCACCAGCTCCGCAATTAAATGTTCAGGTAACTGGGTATGTGCACGCAATGGAAATGCAACGTTTTCATATACGCTCATATCAGTAAATAGCGCACCACTTTGGAATAACATGCCCATACGTGCGCGCGCAGCAAACAACTCCTGGCGCGACATTTGCGCAAGATTTTTTCCATCTAGAAGAATATCACCATGATCGGGAGTCAACTGACCGCCAATCAACCGTAATAATGTAGTCTTACCTGTACCTGAAGGTCCCATAATGGCAGTAATTTGACCACGGCGAATCTTTAAACTGACATTTTCATAAATGACACGTTTTCCTCGTTTAAAGCTCAGTTCATTGACTTCAATCAATGACGGCTCATGTTGAGGCATTGGATTATTCATAGCTGAGGGTTTTCCTGCATTTTTTCAGCACGCATACTATAAAGGATTGAAGCGCAAAATGTTATCTAGCAAATTTTTAAAAAATGTGCGCATATTGTTCAAGCAGTCTTATTATTGTTATTTAAATCACTTTTAGGACAGCAACAACTTAAAAGTAAGAAGAAATAATATAATACACTAAATTGCATAAAATGAGTGCTAAACCAATAAACGGCATCATTCCCTCTCTCGTCTGCATAAGCAATCGTAAGCTACTGATGTTCATAATTAGCAAATAGAGTTAAAAACGTGACCTATTATACATTTTATTTATCTAAAGCAAAAATTTTTATCATAAAAAACCAGCGCTGAGCACTGGTTTTTCTTTATACAAATTGCTATCGCGGTCTTAGTCGTTAAATTTACGACGTGGACGATCAAAACCACCTTCACGGCGTGGACGATCTGAATTGAACTCGCGACGTGGACGATCTTCGCCACCAAAAGAACGCTTAGGACGATCATCAAACGAACGTGGTTGACGGTCACCAAAACCACCTTCACGACGTGCAGGACGATCACCAAAATCACGTTTTGGACGATCACCGAAGCTACCTTCACGACGTGGTTTGTAGTCTACGCGGTTGCCGCGGTTGTCATCATTCGCATCAAAACGCGGCTTATCGTTGAAGCCACCTTCGCGACGCGGACGGTCTGAATTAAATTCACGACGTGGACGATCTTCAAATGAACGCTGTGGACGATCACCGAAACCACCTTCACGGCGTGGACGATCTGAATTGAACTCACGACGCGGACGATCTTCAAATGAACGTTGTGGGCGATCACCGAAACCACCTTCACGGCGTGGACGATCTGAGTTGAACTCGCGACGCGGACGATCCTCACCAAATGCAGGACGTTCGCCACGTGGTTTGTCATCAAAGCTGCGACGTGGACGATCTTCACCGCCTTCACGACGTTTAAAGTTGCTTTCGCCTTCAAAACGACGACCGCCACCAAAACCGCCACGACCACCGCGACCGCCATCACGACGACCACGACCACCGTCACGACCAGAACGTGCTGGAGGTGGAGATGGCTCTAAACCTTCAATTTCTGAAACGCTTAAACGTGCATCTAAGAAATCTTCTAACGCACGGATTTTGCCGCGCTCACGGTAAGTTGCCAAAGTAATCGCGTTACCAGTACGACCCGCACGACCTGTACGACCAATACGGTGTACATAGTCTTCATTCTTCATTGGTAAACCGAAGTTAATCACGTGAGAAATAGTTGGTACGTCTAAACCACGTGCTGCAACGTCTGTTGCAACCAAGATTTTTGCACGACCTTCACGAATGCTGCGTAAACGACGGTTGCGAACGGTTTGTGGCATTGCACCGTGTAGTGCAACAACCGAGTGACCCGCTTCAGCCAATTCTTCAGCCAACATATCGGTATCTTCTTGAGTAGATGCAAATACAACCGCTTGATCTACACCTTCATCAGATAACCAATGTGACAATAATTTTTTCTTGTGCTCGAAACCATCAGTCCAGTGTAAAGTCTGGGTGATGTCCATGTTGGTTGAGTGACCTGTTTCAATCGCAATACGTACAGGCTCATTCATCATGCGTTCTGCAAGTGTGATAATACGGCTTGCAAAAGTTGCAGAGAACATTAAGGTTTGCTTACGGTTAGCAGCTAAATCGCTAATCGCTTCTAGGTCTTCAGAGAAGCCTAAATCGAGCATACGGTCAGCTTCGTCTACAATTAAGGCATCAACTTTATCAAGTTTGATTTGACGACGGTTCACCAAGTCAAGTAAACGACCTGGAGTCGCTACAACCACTTGCGCACCTTTTAATTGTTGGATTTGCTTACCAAAAGGCATACCACCCATAATTGCTGCAATACGTACACCTTTCATGTGACGTACAAATGCAATCGCATCTTGGCTAACTTGTTGAGCCAATTCACGTGTTGGGCAAAGCACTAAAATTGAAGGCTGAGTAATAGCTTTCATACGCTCTTTAAATGGTACGAAAGTGTCTTGGCTCGCCAATACGTTTAAAGTTGGGAGTAAAAATGCAGCAGTTTTACCAGAACCTGTTTGGCTAGATACCAATAAGTCTTTACCTTCAAGTGCCGCTGGGATCGATTGTTCTTGAACAGGAGTCGGCGTAGTAAAGTTCAAGCCTTCTAAAGCTTGTTGTAAAGATTCATGTAAAGAAAAATCAGCAAAAGTTTTGCTCATAGAGATTTTCACCCTGAAAATGGGTGCTCCATTAAATAAAGTCAGATGGACATCGGCAAAAAGCGGTACAGCAATTATCGCTGACAATTTAAGATTCAGCGGCGATCCGAGTAACGACGATGTGATATAACGCACGCATGATTACGGCTTAACCTGAAGGAATCGCTTTAGCGATTGGGGCGCGAGATATCGTCCTCTCTTTGGACCGCACGCGCATACACAATGATTAGAAGAGAAATGTTCAGGTAATGAACAGAAATTAAGTGCGTGCGCGAATTATAGCAGGATTATTTTAAAAGTCACCTCATTTAATCGACTTTGGCTGTTTTTTGTGTAAACAGTGTTAGATTGTGCTTTTATGACCAGTATGCAGACGACAACAACAGATTTAAAACCGGCAGTTTTAGACCATTAGCTAAAAGAAAAGCCCTCAGGATGAGAGCTTTGCTAAATGTCCTATTTAGGTACTATAAATACGATCAGCTGATTATTTCGCTGCTTCGCCCCAAGCTGGAACAACCGCTTGCATGAGTGGTTTTAACATTTTCATTGAACATGCTAAAACTTGACCATTTTCCATAGAGTCGCTGCCACCACGTGCATCGACCACAGTACCGCCCGCTTCTTTCACAATTAACTCACCCGCAGCAATATCCCACGGTTTTAAGCCAAGTTCAAAATAGCCATCTAAACGACCTGCAGCCACATAAGCCAAGTCCAATGCAGCAGAACCTGCACGGCGGTATTGAGCGCCTGCTTCTGTCACATTCAATAAACTTTCAAAATGGTTTTTGGCATAAGAAACAATTTCGCCATCACGCTTGGCACGATAAGCATGACCCACTGCCAAGAAAGTGTTATCTAAACTGTCTTTTACATTTACACGAATACGACGTTGATTCATCATCGCACCACGGCCACGGCTCGCAGAGAACAATTCATCTTTTACAGGATCGTAAATAACACCGTGCTGTGTCACACCTTTGTGTTGCACTGCAATGGAAATACAAAAATGAGGGAAACCGTGAACAAAGTTTAAAGTGCCGTCTAGAGGATCAATTACCCAGCACCAGTCGGCATCGTGACCTTTACCTTCCTGCATGCCAAATTCTTCACCGAGGAAGCTGTGATTTTTATAACTTTTGCGTAAAGTATCAATGGTCAATTGCTCGAGGTAACGATCTACGCGCGTTACAGGACCATCAATGCCTTTTTCTTCGACTTGTAGATCGAGTTTATGACGATTCTGATGCGCTTTTAAAAGCTCTTGACCAACTGTTTGAGCCGCACGCGCAGCCATCACCACCATAGGTTCCATTGAACACCCACTACAAATTTGAAGAGATTGATAAAGAATAATGCATGAAAGCCCCAATATTTTAGCAAATATTGAGGCTTTTGGGGAAGAAGTGTTGCTAAAAATTAACTCAGTATAGATTGATGCAGTTTTTGCCAAGTATTTTGCATCGATTTTTCAATGCCTTGTGCGTCTAAACCAGCCTGTTGCAGCATTTGAGCATGTGTTGCCTGATGCATAAAACTGTCTTCTAAACCTAAATGAATGATGGGTTTGACAATCTGTGCCTTCGCCAAGTATTCACTCACGGCACTGCCCGCACCACCCATAATCGCATGTTCTTCAACAGTAACGAATAATGCAGTGCTGTCTGAAATCTCAGCTAACAGTTTTTCATCCAGTGGTTTCACAAAACGCATATTCACCACACGTACTGCGACATCGTGCTGCTGAGCAAATGCTTCAGCCGCTTCAACTGCCGCTTGCACACGGCTACCAAAAGCCAGCACTGAAATGTAGTCATCATATTGTAGATTGAACAGCGCTACAATTTCAGCTTGTCCCAATGGAATTGCAGTCATCTGCTGCTGAATTTCGACCCCTAAACCATGCCCGCGTGGATAACGCACTGCTGCAGGGCCATTATATAAATAAGCCGTATGCAGCATTTGACGACATTCATTTTCGTCTTTTGGCGCCATAATCACGATATTCGGTACGGTACGCATATAGGCGTAGTCGTAAGCACCTGCATGGGTTGGGCCGTCTTCACCCACCAAACCTGCACGGTCGATACCAAAAGTGACATCCAGATTTTGCAAAGCGACATCATGAATCAGTTGATCATAACCGCGCTGCAAGAAGGTAGAATAAATCGCCACCACAGGCTTTAAACCTTCGCAGGCCATACCCGCAGCCAAAGTCACGGCATGCTGTTCGGCAATCGCGACATCAAAATAGCGTTCTGGAAATTTTTTGGCAAATTGCACCATGCCTGAACCTTCGCACATGGCTGGCGTTATGGCCAATAAACGTGAATCTTGTTCTGCCTGATCACATAACCACTGCCCAAATACATCAGAATATTTAGGCGCGCTAACGGGCCCAGCTTTGGCATGAATTTTACCAATGGCGTGATATTTTATTTGATCGGCTTCTGCAGGCGCAAAACCTTTGCCTTTTTTGGTGTAAACGTGAATTAAACGTGGACCTTTACGTTTTTTCAGCGCATTAAACACATGTGTGAGTTGTTCAACATCATGCCCATCGAAAGGGCCGAAATAATCAAACCCGATGGCTTTAAATAAATTGTCTGCAGCTTCAGTGGCGGCACAGTGCAAACGCGAGTTATACGTCCACTTCGGATGTGGCTGCACGTAAGCCTCGCCAGTTTCACTGACATGAACCGACTCACCACGCTCCCAAATCGCTGCAAGATGTTTGGCAAAGCCGCCTGTGCTGCATGAAATTGACATATCGTTGTCATTCAGCACCACCATCATATCGGCCTGATGCGCAACTGCATCATTCATGGCTTCAAAGGCCATCCCTGCCGTCATAGCGCCATCACCAATAATTGCTACCACTTCACATGGGTTTTGCTGATAACGACGTGCCAATGCCATCCCCAAACCTGCAGAAATAGCTGTTGAGGAGTGACCAACACCAAAGGTATCAAAAATAGATTCTTCACGCGCAGGAAATGCAGCCAAGCCATCTTTGGCACGAATGGTGGTGAGTTGCTCGCGGCGTCCTGTCAGGGCTTTATGCGGATAAGCCTGATGACCGACATCCCAAATTAAGCGGTCTTGTGGAGTATTAAAGCAATAATGCAGCGCAACAGTCAGTTCGATCACGCCTAAGTTTGCGCCAAAGTGTCCTCCACTTTGACCTGCGGCATACAAAATGAATTGACGTAACTCATCTGCCACCTGTGGAAGCTGGCTTTGCGCGAGTAAACGTAATTGCTGCGGATGGTCAATCGTATCGAGCAATGGTGTTACAGGGCGTTGAGTTGGAATTTCTGTATACAGCATATGTGGCAAAGCCTTCTAAAGCCTGGCAAATCCTAAGCGAGGTCAATGGGAATTACTCGATCATATAACCGAATGGTATTACCTTCAATCAGCCACATTTCTAGCGATGTAGTTTTGAGCAGTGATTTCAGTTGGGCACACGTTGGGTGGGTAGATTATCCTGAATAATCTCACTATTTATCAACCATTATCGTGCGCTTTATACAAAAAAGAAAATCTTCTGTATAAATTCGTGTTCGCTATTCTACTAATGTCTGGGCATTACGCTATACTTTAAACAATTTATCGACTATTTCACGAGTTAAACAGTGCCGATTAAGTTTGTCGCAACCTCACGATTACCGACCGCATTTGGTGAGTTCAAGATTACGGTATTTCAAGATCCTGAAACTGGCGAAGAACATGTGGCATTATCCAAAGGTTTAGACTCCGCACCTAGCGAACCTGTTTTAGTACGCATCCACTCAGAATGTTTAACTGGCGATGCTTTCGCGTCTTTGAAGTGCGATTGTGGCCCGCAGTTACAAGCTACTCAGCGCCTGATTAATGATGCAGGACAAGGGGTGATTTTATATTTACGCCAAGAAGGCCGCGGCATTGGCTTGACCAATAAAATTCGTGCTTATGCCCTGCAAGATCAAGGACATGACACCGTCGATGCCAATTTGATGCTGAATTTACCTGCCGATGCACGTCGCTATGACATGTGCAGCATTATGCTAGATCATTTGCAGGTCAAGGCTGTACGCCTAATTACCAATAACCCGTTGAAAATTCAAGCATTGCAAGAACAAGGGATTACGGTGGTAGACCGCGTACCACTCACTGTGGGTTTGAATCCATTCAATGAGGAGTATTTGCAAACCAAGCATGAGCGTATGGCGCACATGTATGATAAAGGTGACTTCTAAGTCACCTTTTTTAATTAGGGATGCCGCAATTTAGACCTGATTTACTTAAATCGTCATCGAAAAAATACGGTTATTTGGCATACGGCGTTTTAAGCGCAAATCAAAGGCCATACAAATATTGCGCACAAAGGGTTTGCCTTTTTCCAGAATTTGAATGCGCTGATCTTGAATCGACAGCAATTCATCTTCTTGCATTTCTTGCAATTGCTGTAATACCTGCTCAATTTCTGCAAAGTTCAGTTCGGGATTAGCCCAAGAGGTTTCAAAGCTGCACATTAAATTCAAAATATGCTGACGAATCACCAAATCTTCCCGATCCAGCACATGCCCTTTAAACACAGGAATTTCATTGCAGGCTAAACGTGCATAATAATCTTCAATGCTTTTTTCATTTTGCGCAAAGCTATACCAACTGTCGCTAATAGATGAAACACCCAAGCCAATCATTAGCTGCGTTTTAGATGCGGTATAGCCCATAAAATTACGATGCAAGGTACCATTTTTAAACGACTGATACATACCATCACTTTCTAAGGCAAAGTGATCCATTCCAATTTCATGATAACCATGTGCCAAGAGCCTATTTTTACCCTCTTCATAGCACTGACGTTTTAATTCATCTTTAGGTACATCTTCATCTTTAAAACCACGCTGCCCATTGCCTTTAATCCATGGCACATGTGCATAACTGTAAAACGCTAAACGGTCTGGCATTAAACGTTGGGTCTGCTCAATGGTATTTAATACATCTTCCAGATTTTGAAAGGGCAAACCAAAAACCAGATCATGTGAAATAGAATCATAGCCAATTTCACGCGCCCACTCGGTCACACGTTGCACATGTTCAAAAGGCTGAATCCGATGAATGGCGCGCTGCACTTTTTCATTATAATCCTGCACGCCATAACTAACCCGACGAAAACCCAAGTCATATAAAGTCTGTAAATGTGCGCGGGTGGTGTTATTGGGATGACCTTCAAAACTAAATTCGTGCTGTTCTGCCACCTTGGCTTTTACCAAAATGCCTTGAATGAGCTGCGTCAAATGCTCAACAGAAAAGAAAGTTGGTGTGCCACCGCCCAAATGAATTTCTTTAATGATGGGAGTGCTTTCGAGCAACTGGCAATATAAATCCCACTCTTTTAATAAGGCCTGAATATATGGCTGCTCGACTTCATGGCGTTTAGTGACGCGTTTATGACAACCACAAAAAGTGCATAAACTTTCGCAAAATGGCAAATGAATATACAGACTGATGCCTTCGCTGGCATTGGATTCATCAAACGAACGCTTCAGCGTCTGCTGCCAGGCCTTGGCTGAAAAGGTGGCCTCATCCCAATAAGGTACGGTTGGATAACTGGTATAACGTGGTCCAGGCACATTGTATTTTTGAATTAAAGAATTTGCCTGCTGTGTCATCCACTCTGCCCCATTCAGTTAATTGTTGCTGAATAAAATTTAGATTGTAAAAACTATTGTGCTGAGCTTGTGCAGGGAAATCAACCAAGTGTTTTGCTCGGAATACACGCTGAAATACAAAGCCCCTTACGCAATTGCCGGATGGATTTGCAGCAAACTGGATAAACCCCTTAATTTTTAGACAGTTTTATGTTTTGATGTAAGCCATTTTATTTTTATGCTGAGGTGGCCATGTCGCATCCTACTCACGCGGATATTCAACGTGTACGGGAATTTCTTCTCGATTTGCAGGCGCGAATTTGTGCGGCTTTAGAACAACAAGAACAAGCAGGTGGCGGAAGCGCACAGTTTGAAATTGATGACTGGCAACGCCCTGAAGGTGGCGGTGGTCGTTCCCGCGTTTTACAAAATGGTACGGTGGTTGAAAAAGGCGGGGTGATGTTCTCGCATATCAATATTTCCAAACTGCCTGCATCTGCAACCGAGCGTCATCCGAATATTGCAGGCGCACCTGCACAGGCGATGGGCGTGTCATTGGTGATTCATCCGAAAAACCCAAATGTACCCACTTCACATGCCAATGTGCGTTTATTTGTCGCAGAACCTGAAGGACAGCCGCCTATTTGGTGGTTTGGTGGTGGTTTTGACCTGACACCATTTTATCCAAATGATGAAGATGTAGTGGCATGGCACCAAACAGCACATGACTTATGTGCCCCTTTTGGCAATCAAGTCTATGCAGAACATAAACAATGGTGTGATGACTATTTTTATTTGAAGCACCGCGATGAACAGCGTGGCGTGGGTGGTTTATTTTTTGATGACCTGAATCAATGGGACTTTGATACCTGTTTCAGCTATATTCAGGCGGTTGGGAATGGTTATTTGACTGCAATTCTGCCTATTTTTGAGCGTAATCGCGACAAAGCCTATACTGAAGCACAACGCCAATTCCAACTTTACCGTCGTGGACGTTATGTGGAATACAATCTGGTCTATGACCGTGGTACTTTATTTGGTTTGCAGACAGGCGGACGGATTGAATCCATTTTAGTCAGCTTACCGAACTTGGCGGGATGGTCGTATCGTCCTGAATGGGCAGAAGATTCTGCAGAAAAAAAACTCACTGACTATTACTTAAAACCACGCGATTGGTTAAATCTCAAGACGAGTTAAAGCTCGCGACTGGTTCAAACCCTGCATACAGTGCCGTGTAAATAAGATCACAGTCAATGTTCAAAAAAAGCGATTCTTGCACGAATCGCTTTTTTACTTACAAACTTTATCGCTTCTTTTCAAATCAATAAATATGCACAGCATGAATTAACTGTCATGATAGTGTGGATGGATTTTAATAAATGATGTGATCGCGCACCCTATTTGACCATGCACAAACAGGATTTAACCATTCATCATCAAATCATGAGTCAAAGGCAAATTCATCAAACTGTCAAAGCCTTATATCACACTGCGCCACATATGTCAGGAGATCCGCATGTTTAGCCCGCTGTTCAAACACAAAATCTTTCTATTTTGGGCAACCTTTGCCATGTTACTTGGCTCAATCTGCATGACCTTTATTTTTGAAAGTCATCTTTCAGATGGTTTAGCGATTAGCAGCAGCATTTTAGCGGGCATTGCCATGTTCGTAATTGCCACTATTTTGGTTTTAGAAACTGTTTTAGAAATTTGTAATCCTTAAGTCCAAAGACTCCCACCCTTTTATACCTTCATAGGCTTTAGTCCGCGCTGAATTTGACGTATATTGATGCACATTTCAGCACATGGATTTAGGCAAATGCGCAAACAATTTGCTGTGATTGGTAACCCAATTGAACAATCACGTTCTCCTGAACTACATCATGCCTTTGCAAAAAAAACAGGCATAGACCTGCAATACAGCAAACGCCTTGCGCCGCTTGATGGCTTCAGCGACAGCGTTGCAGACTTTTTTAGCCATGGCGGCGTAGGCATGAATGTGACCGTACCTTTTAAAGAACAAGCATTTGCTGAATGTGGCGTCTTGACCGAACGAGCCCAAATTGCCAAGGCAGTCAATACCTTGTGGATGCAAGATGGTGTTTTGCATGGCGACAATACCGATGGTCAGGGTTTGGTTGATGCGATTCGTACTTTGGGCTGGAATTTAGATCATAGCGATATTTTGATTATTGGCGCTGGCGGTGCAACCCGTGGCGTAATTTACCCGTTGGTACAAGCAGGTGCAAAAAAAATTGTGATTGCCAACCGCACCCTTGCCCGTGCTGAACAACTAGTTGCCGACTTGCAAGCCGCTGTACCGCAAGCAGAATTACGAGCCATGGCGCTCACCGATTTAACAGGTCATTTTGATTTAGCCATTAATGCGACGTCTGCTAGTTTATCGGGAGATGCACTTACCTTGCCTGAATGTTTGCAATTTAATTTTGCTTATGAAATGGCTTATGGCAAACCTTCAAGCTTTTTACAGCAAGCCAAAGCGCGTGGCGTACCGACCTCAGAAGGTTTTGGCATGCTGGTTGGACAGGCAATTGAGTCTTTTTATATCTGGAATGGCGTAAAACCTGACCTGAAAGATTTCCTCTAAAGTTTTATGCTACCTCCATGACTTTCGGCACAAAGGGGCATGATTTCTGCTCCTTAGCTCAAAGTATTTGAAACTTCCTGTGCAAATTAAATGATCTTTTCGCATAAAATTGGGTTAATTGACAACCGTATATCGCCTTAAAACCATATAAATTGCAGCTTATGAAACACAATATACCAAAGTATTAATATTGATATTTGCATTATTAATCAACATGATACAAATAAATCAAAGATTTACACCTTGTTATTCTTCACGATTCACGATAAAACTAAACTAATCCTTGTCTAAAAAATTTATTCGCATTTCTGACATTTTTATTCGCTATTCTTATCAATGTTTTTTAAGCATGAGTGTGAATAATCAACATATCGATACAGATAATCCAAAACTATTTCTAAATTAGGATTAAGACTATGCCAGCGTATAAAGCCCCATTACACGATATTCGTTTCTTAATGAACGAAGTGCTTGATTACCCAACCCACTACAAAAATCTTTCTAACGGTGAACTTGCGGACGCAGATACAGTCGATATGATTTTGGAAGGTGCAGCAGATTTCTGTGAAAATGTACTTTCTCCTCTTAATCAATCAGGCGATGAAGAAGGCTGTCATTTTGAAAATGGCAATGTGACCACACCTAAAGGCTTTAAAGAAGCTTATGATCAATTTGTGCAAGGTGGTTGGCAAGGTCTGTCTTATCCTGAGCAATATGGCGGTCAAAACTTGCCAATGTCGCTGAACCTTATTAAATCTGAAATGATGGGTACTGCAAACTGGTCATTCCAAATGTATCCGGGTTTAAGCATAGGTTGTATCAATACCATTATGCAATTTGGTACAGACGCGCAAAAAGATACCTATTTACCACACTTGGTTGCAGGTACTTGGTCAGGCACCATGTGTTTGACTGAACCACAGTGCGGCACAGACTTAGGTCAGGTAAAAACCAAAGCAGAACCGCAAGCCGATGGCACCTATGCGATTTCAGGCACCAAAATCTTTATTTCTGCAGGCGAGCATGACCTGACTGAAAACATCATTCATATTGTGTTAGCACGCCTCCCAGAAGCACCGGAAGGTACGAAAGGTATTTCATTATTTATCGTACCGAAATTCCTGCCAACCGCAGAAGGTACGGTGGGTGAACGCAATCCTGTAACCTGTGGTTCTATTGAACACAAAATGGGGATCCGAGCCTCAGCAACTGCGGTGTTAAACTTTGACAATGCCGTGGGTTATTTGATTGGTGAACCAAACAAAGGCTTACATGCCATGTTTACCTTTATGAATACTGCACGTATTGGTACGGCAATTCAGGGGATTTGCCATGCAGAATTGGCGTTCCAAGGTGCATTGCCGTATGCCAAAGAACGTATGTCGATGCGTGCCCTTTCAGGTAAAAAAGACCCTGAAAAAGTAGCCGATGCCATTATTCACCATGCCGATGTGCGTCGTATGCTATTAACACAAAAAGCCGTAGCAGAAGGTGGTCGTGCCATGATTTATCATGCTGCACAACTGGCAGACAAAATGAACGACGCTTTAATGCGTGGTGATACTGCTGCTTTTGAAGCACATGATGACCATTTAGGTTTCTATACCCCAATCTTAAAAGGCTTCTTGACTGAGTTGGGTTATGAAGCTGCCAACCACGGTATGCAAGTGTACGGCGGTCATGGCTATATTAAAGAATGGGGCATGGAGCAAATTGTACGTGATTCACGTATTTCTACACTATATGAAGGTACAACTGGCGTTCAGGCACTCGACTTGATTGGTCGTAAAGTGTTGTTAAGCTCTAAGGGTAAAGTGATTCGTGACTACACCGCTGAAATTTTGAAATTCTGTGGTCAACACGCACGTAACAAATACATGCGTCGTTTTGCATGGGACTTAACCAAGCTATGTGCTCAATGGAACGCATTAACCGTGCGCATTATGTTGGCAGCTCGTAAAGACCGTGACATCGTATCCAGTGCTTCTGTAGATTTCTTGATGTTCTCTGGTTATGTCATGATGGCTTATTTCTGGGCGCAACAAGCGGCTGTGGCTTCGACCAAATTGGCAGAAGGCAATGGTCAGGAAACACCTGAGTTCTATAAAGCCAAAATCAAAGTTGCAGATTTCTACTTTGAGCGTTTATTGCCACGTACCCAAGGTCATGCAGAAGCCATGATCAACCCATCTAAAACCATGACTGCATTAGCACCAGAACATTTTAGTTTTGATTACTAAAATATTCTAAGCAAATGTAAACCAAAAGAGCGCGTAATGCGCTCTTTTGGTTTTGAATTGTAAACTTCCATCTACAAAATCTTTTTGGAATCATCATTCACAGCTGCCATTTTGACTAATCCCAAAGCATCACAAAAATGCTTCCAACACCGAATTTAAAAACACATGCCCTTGCGCGGTACATGCCAATCGCTTCGGATCATCCTGCAACAATTGCCGCTGACGCAATGTATTTAAAATATCCTGCAAATCTTCCAAATTTAAACCTGTACGGGCAGCATACAAGTTTGCCTCAACCCCATCATTCAGGCGCAGTGCATTCATCATAAATTCAAACGGTAACTCATCGGCTGCAATTGCTTTAAACTGCAAGTTTTCCGCAGGTACTTTGGCTAAGTAATCTTTCGGCAAACGGGTTTTTTGGAAGCGATACACACCATCAGGCATAGTCACTTTACCATGTGCCCCCGCACCTATCGCCAAATAATCGCCAAACTGCCAATAATTTAAATTATGCGCAGACGGCAACTCTTTACGCCATGCAGACACTTCATAATTCACAAAACCTTGCGCAGTTAAATAAGCTTCACCTTGCGCCTGAATTTCTTCCAAGACATCATCTACAGGTAAAATCGGCTGAGTGCGGAAAAATACAGTATTAGGCTCGATGGTCAATTGATACCATGAAATATGCGTTGCACCATGTTCCACTGCCAGTTTTAAATCCTGCAGTGCCTGCTGCAAAGTCTGTTCAGGCAAGCCATGCATTAAATCGACATTAATTCGCTGAAAGCCCGCTTCACGCACCAAGCCAATTGCGGCAATCGCATCATCATTAGAATGAATACGCCCTAATTTTTTTAAATGCTCAGTATTAAAACTCTGCACGCCAATCGACAAACGGTTAATGCCTGCAGCCAAATAATCTGCAAAGGGATCATGCTCCACTGTACCTGGATTGGCTTCCAGCGTAATTTCGCAGTCATCCTCAAAAGCAAGCACGGCTTTAAGCTGTGTAAATAACCATTGGTAACCCTGTGCTGAAATCAGCGAAGGCGTACCACCGCCAATAAAGACGCTGTGGATTTTTCGTCCCTGCGCAAACTGAGTCTGAGTTTTAAAATCTTCCAGCAAAGCCTGTAGATATTCTTGCTCTAAATCTAAACTCAATTTACCGTCAGGCACAGCATGAGAATTAAAATCACAATACGGACACTTACGCACGCACCACGGCATGTGAATATATAAAGATAAAGGAATATCAATGGGATGAAGTGGGTTCAAAGACAGGCTCAATGCAAAATCAAAACAGTGATACAGATTTTAACATGACTACAGCAAGACACCGATGTATTGCCTAGAATTTGCTTTAGACTAGAGTATATGAAATAAGAAAAAATGTGCAAATGATGAAGATATCCAGCCAATTACTCTTAATTTTGCCACTGGCGATGGGCATCGGGATTGCAATGGCATTTCAAACTGCAATCAACAGCCAATTGCGTGAATATTTATATTCTCCGCTACAAGCTGCCCTTTTCTCTTTTTTGGTTGGTACAATAGTTTTAGCCGTACTGGTATTTTTTCAGCAAGTCGAAAAACCCAACCTCAGCACCTTGCTCAACATTCCTTGGTATTTATGGATTGGCGGATGTTTAGGGGTTTATGCCATCAGCATGAGTATTTATAGTGCTCCCAAACTAAGTTTGCTTACTTTGTCTGGGGTGATTATTTTTGGACAAATGGTCACCTCAATGCTGATTGATCATTTTGGGTTCCTGGGCACTGAAAAAGTTGCTATCAACTGGCAACGTCTTCTAGGTAGCGTAGTGATTTTTATTGGTGTGCTTCTCACTTTACAACGCTAATACCCAAACGCTAAGCACCTCAGCCATTGAGATTTTTTGTGTCAAATATACATTCTGTGACCACGACCCGTTTTGAATTAAAACAGCTTTTTAAACTGATGATTCCAATTTTGGTCACACAATTTGCGCAAGCTGGTTTAGGTCTAATTGATACCATTATGGCAGGTCACATGTCTGCCACCGACTTAGCGGCCATTGCTGTTGGGGTTGGTTTATGGATGCCCATTATGCTGCTGTTCAGTGGCATTATGATTGCCACCACACCCTTAGTCGCCGAAGCCAAAGGCGCACGTACCCCAGAAAAAATTACCACCATCGCCCGTCAATCTTTATGGATTGCATTTATTTTAGGCGTGATTGCCGGACTGATTTTACAGCTCATGCCGGCACTATTGCCGTTATTTGGTGTGCCTGAAAATTTACAGCCCAAAGCAGGCTTATTTTTACATGCCATCGGTTTTGGGATGCCTGCCGTGACCATGTATGCCGCTTTGCGCGGTTATTCAGAAGCATTGGGCTATCCACGCCCTGTGACCGTAATTAGTCTGTTGGCATTGGCTTTATTGGTTCCACTGAACTTTATGTTTATGTATGGTTGGGGGCCTATGCCTGAACTGGGCAGTGCGGGTTGTGGTTTTGCCACTGCCATTTTGCAATGGTTAATGTTTATAACTTTGGCATTTTATATTTTTAAAAGTCCCGCCTATCAAAGCACACAGGTATTTAGCCAATGGGAAGCGATTGATGCGGTCTGGATTAAACGTATTTTGCTGTTAGGACTGCCCATTGGTTTAGCTATTTTCTTTGAAGTGAGTATTTTTAGTACTGCCGCTATTGTGATTAGCCCTTTGGGAGAAACCAAACTGGCAGCCCATCAAATTGCCATGTCGGTCACATCTCAGTTATTTATGATTCCCATGTCTTTAGCAATTGCCCTGACCATTCGTATTGGCACCTATTATGGCGAACAAAATATACACGCCATGCGTAAAGTACAAGGCTTGGGCTTTGCAACTGCAACTGTATTTGCCTTTTCCACCATGGCACTGATGTGGTTTTTCCGTCCTGAAATCATTTCAATCTATACCCGTGACCCGCAAGTGGCGCAAGTGACGATGTCTTTATTAATATTTGCGATTGCCTATCAACTCATGGATGCGTGGCAAATCAGCGCGGCAGGTTGTTTGCGTGGCATGCAAGACACGCAAGGCCCAATGTGGATTACCATGCTCGCTTATTGGGTTGTGGCCTTCCCCATTGGCGTGTATTTAACCCGTTATAGCAGTATGGGCGCTGCAGGGGTTTGGGTCGGACTGATTGTCGGTTTAAGCATTGCCTGCGTGTTACTTCTGACCCGCTTATATTTCAATAATCGACGACTTGAACGCCAGTTTTCAGCATAAACCTCAGCCTACTTACCCGCATGCTGAAATACGTTTTGGCATGTGGGTCGTGTGATGAAAATAAATGCTTTAACAATTAAAAGTAGGCATTTTGCTCACGAACACTTATGATCAAAAGATAGTAAAGATGATCTTGAGGAACATCGCATGGCAAAAACGGCGCGCACACCCGGTCGTCGCTTTATGAAACTTGCGAGCATGACAGCAAGTATTGCAACCAAAACGGTAACGAACTCGTTAAAAAACATCACCGCAGACGAAGAACAAAAAAATGCGGCACGCAGCCAATTGTTTCAGGATATTGGTATCCAAATCGCTGATACCTTAGGCGAAATGAAAGGTGCGGTGATGAAAGTCGGGCAAATTGCCTCGCAATATAAAGATATTTTTCCGCCTGAAGTTGCCAAAGCCATCAGTAAATTACAGCGCCAAGCACCTGCCATGCCTTTTGCTGAAATTAAGGCACAAGTTGAAAAAGAACTCGGTAAACCGCTCGACAAAATTTTTAAACACTTTGATGAAACTCCGTTTGCAGCCGCATCTATTGGGCAAGTGCATAAAGCCATTTTACCCAATGGCGAGCAAGTGGTGGTCAAAGTGCAATATCCTGGGGTCGATGAAGCCTGCGAAAGTGACCTGAAACAAGTCCGTTTGGCACTGCGTTTAATGGGTGTACTTAAAATAGACCGTAAATTACAAGACCGTCTATTTCAGGAAATTCAGGAAAGTTTAGACAATGAGCTGAATTACCAGATTGAGGCACAAAACCTAGAAGTAGCGCGTACGTTTCATGCGGCTTTGGATGATAAAATTATTATCCCGCAAGTGTTTAAAGACTATTCATCACGGCATATCCTCACATTGAGCCTAGAGCAAGGTGAAAGTATTGAAACGGCAAGCACATGGCCACAGCGTACCCGCAACACTTTGGGACGACGTTTATTGCGTGCCATGGGTCAAGAAATCTTTTATTTAAAACGCTTTCATTGCGACCCGCATCCGGGCAACTTTGCGTTCCGCCAAGATGGTTCTGTGGTGATTTATGATTACGGCGGCGTCAAAACTTTGTCGAATGATGTCGTGCATCATTTTAGACAACTGATTCATGCTGCACGTGCGCAAGATATTGCCGAAATTGAACAGCATTTAGACGCACTACAGGCCATTTCTGCATTGGGCAAATTCCCTGAAGATTTATATTTGCAATGGTTAGAAGTGCTGATGCGTCCACTCACCACACATTATGATTTTGCTGAAAATTCTGCGCATCATGATGGTGTTGAGTTGGTCAAAAGTTCACTGAAATATTGGGATGTGTTTAAGCCTTCTCCCGATACATTAATGGTGAATCGTACCGTTTCAGGACATTATTGGAATTTAATTCATTTAAAAGTACATGATAATTTAAATGATATTTTTGAAGAACTGGTTCCACCACGAGCTTAGACTCAGCTTTGGACGAAGCAAAGGATGCTGAAAATAAAACTCAATCTGTTTGGGTTTTATTTGCTAAATCAATTGTTATGTTATAACATTTCTCAAATTGCACACTTAGTTTGGAGAAATCTCATGCGTCCGAATATCCACCCTGAATATCGTGAAGTTTTATTCCACGACACCAACGCCAATGCCTATTTTGTGATTGGCAGCACCTTACAAAGCAGCCAAACTAAAGAATATGAAGGCAAGGTATATCCTTATGTGACTTTGGATATTTCAAGCGCATCGCATCCGTTCTACACAGGCGAGCAACGTCAAACCAGCAATGAAGGACGTGTTGCGAGCTTCAACAAACGCTTTGCACGTTTCAAACGCAAAGCTTGAGTTTTATTGCAAAATCTCACAAACACTTCATATTCAGTTAAGCTTTTTGTTTTATATTTTAAAAATAGCAAGATTGCTCATCGAAACGATGCGATATCCTCTATCTTCAAAGCCCAAGCACTCTCCTCCAGCTTGGGCTTCTTTTTTATTTGTAATTTTCTTCTACATAACGATTAATCGGGTACAGACCCTAATTTAATGTTTTAAAAACTGTTGAATTACATAAAAACCCAACCCTAGAAACATCACGCCTAAAACCACACTAGAAAGCGCATAACTAAACGCCATCCCCTGCTGTCCATGTCTGAATAGTTGCCAAGTTTCCAAACCAAAACTAGAAAAAGTAGTAAAGCCACCTAAAACACCCACCATCAGTAATAAACGCGCTTCCTGCTGTAAAGCGGGATATTTTTGACTATATGCAAAAAATACACCCGCTAAAAAACAACCGAGTAAATTCACTGTCCACGTGGCCCACGGAAAATGCTGGGTAGATTTAAATAAATACAGGCTGGCAGAATAGCGTAAACTTGCGCCAATTGCACCGCCCATTGCCACCAAAAGCCAATTCATTGTGTTTTGAATCCTAATGAAAAAAAGTGGGATGAATGAACCATCACCGCACAATTAAAGTTTAGTCACACTATACAAGAATCATGATTTTAAATGCCATTTTACACTCAAAAAACACATAGACTTTGCTATAAAAATTGCGCTAGTCTGCATAATATTTTTAGGCACAATGGAGAACAGGATGGCTCAGGAATTATTGGCGCAACTTGAAGCAGGCACTGCAAACTTTACCGATGTGCTTACATTTATTGAAGCACGTTACAACCACACGCCAACTGCTTTTAAAAATGGGCAACAGCTCAACGCTGCCAATGAAAATCAAGGCAGTGCCAAAATCTTTTCATTTGCGAAACTCAATGGCTTAAATCAGGCGCAGACCCTCAGCCTATTTGCAGAACATTATGCTTCGGTACTTGCAACACCTGAAGGGACTGATCATCAAAATATCCGCCAGTTTATGCAGCACGGTTGGGATGGTATTCAGTTTGAAACGCTAGCCCTTAGCGCCAAATAAAAACAATTTTAACCAAGCAAAAACCGCATGAAAGTTAAACCTAATCATGCGGTTTTTTATTAGGGATGTGTACGTTT
Organism: Acinetobacter sp. PW68; assembly: GCF_020982655.1. Taxonomy (NCBI): domain Bacteria; kingdom Pseudomonadati; phylum Pseudomonadota; class Gammaproteobacteria; order Moraxellales; family Moraxellaceae; genus Acinetobacter; species Acinetobacter sp. PW68. The sequence goes on from NZ_JAHZSX010000001.1 coordinate 2,457,666, forward strand.
CACGAGGAGCAATACTGAAGCTATTTACCGTGTTTAAGATGCGGTTTCGGCATGTATCTACAATTCAAACTCTAAACTAAACATCACACTCAGCTTTTTGCTTTTTCAATCCACTGAATTGAACTAACGCGAAATACTTCACAAGCACCATCCCCCGTATCGATTGGTGTAAGAGAGGACGTCCAAACCAAGTCGTGATCTTTCACTTCGACCAACTCACCTTTTAAACGCACCAAATCACCACGTTTTACTTTTTGAATGTCTTTGGCAATTTTTGGGTTAGCAGGAATGATGTGCATATTAGATACCATTTGCATGGCTTGTTCAGCAGGCACAGGTAAACGGTCTATTTTCCAGTTTAAATAGCGGTCATATTGATTGACTGTGATATGACGGGCAATTTCAGGCTCAGCAAACAAGCCCCAACTCACCGCATAATCAATCGGAGAAAATTTGGCTTGGGCATCATCTTGATAGATTTTTGAACCCAAAATCCGAAAATCACCTTTAAAGGGTTGCAACACTTCAATCGACTGACTTTTCAATACAGGAGGCAGACCTTTGGCAATATTACGCTCGACTGAGGCATAGACAGAAAATGGCAAAGCCAGAGTCAGTAACAATGCCGTGAGTTTTAGCGAAATATGTGTGTTCATCTTAAAATCTACCTAACAAATTCATCTATCTATATTTATCTTAATCACAGATTATGAATACAATAGTTGAAATTGGTAACAAAATGCATTCATTCGCTTATTCTGGCATGACCAAAAACCTGTAATTTCAGCTAAGCTTAGGGTCATAAAATCCATAATCAGATCTGCACATGCTCTTTGACATCCTCCTCGACCTAAAGGACGGAGATTCCTACTGCTAGACGCTCATGTCCGAGCGCAAGAATATTCAGTGCGGAATTTACATCCCGATCATGGAGCGTACCGCACTCCACACACTGCCATTCTCTTATTCCAAGTCCTGCTCTACCTTTCGGACTACTGGAGCGTGAGCCACAGCACGAACAGATTTGGGTGGTATAGGCTTCATTGACTTCTTCATAACATACCCCTGCGTTCTCGCATTTATACTTGAGCATGGTTCTTAGTGTTGTCCAACTGGCATCTAGCACTGATTTAGCCAATCTGGTTTGTGCTAATGCTTTGGCATTCACATTGCCAACGAAGATGGCTGCATGTTCATTAACCAATTTTCGGCTGAATTGATGCAGCATGTTTTGTCTTACATTTTTAATCTTAGCATGGATGGCTTTGACACGTTTCTTATTTTTTGCACGTTGAGCAATACCAAGTTTTTGTTCATATTGCCGATAGATTTGAGGTGCTTTAAGTTTTACGCCATCTGAACAAGTCGCTAAATCTTTTAAACCTAAATCTATGCCAATTGAGGTTTTAGCGTTGTTTTTTTCTATTTTGACTGCATCAACTACAAGACAAACATACCAACGTCCACGACTATCTTCTACGAATGTGCCTGTTTTGATATTGTATTTACTTAATCCGTAACTATCCCATAGTTTAAATTGATGCTTGCCATATTGAACATAGCCATCAGCATATTTGATTGCAACCTTTTTAAACGGTATCCAACCCAATGAACGTCTAGCTGATTTTTTATTACTGACACGCCATTTTAGTTTTGCTTTTTTGAACTGCTTGCGTCTTGTGACCAATTCTTCTGTCACTGCCTGAATAGTTTGACTGTGCAAGTTGCATTCTTTCGATGTGCCTTTCGTGTATTTTGCAATGTCGTATGCTGAAAAGAATTGTTGTTTTCTTTGAAGATGTTTAAAACACAAATCATTGACATAATTCCAGACAAAATTTACTTCGGATGCTAACTGATTTAGCACCTTACAATGTTTGTCTTTTATGCGTAATTTGAGTGTCTTCATCCAATTATTTTAACAATATTTTTCTTAATAATGATTATAGTACAAGTATTTAAAAAGACATTTCGTGTCGTTAATATGGTTTACCCTAGTCGCTTATATCCTCGTGCTGAACCACGAGGTTTTACGCTCCAGTGGATAAATTTTCTCAAAAACATATTTTTCCGCACTTGCTGAATCAAGTCATGCAAACCCCATCCTTAATGGATTTGCGACGAGAGCTTTTATTGGGCGTATCGGGAGAAGTTTTGGAAATTGGCTTTGGCACAGGTTTAAATTTACCTTTTTATCAGGGTGTAGATACCGTGTATGCCTTAGAACCCAATGCAGCAGTTTTCAAATTGGCGCAGCAACGAATTGATGCAGCACCGTTCGTGGTTGAGCAGATTACCGCAAGTGCAGAACAACTGCCTTTTGTAAATGATCAATTGCAGCATGTGGTGTCCACGTGGACCTTGTGCAGTATTCCAGACCTAGAACAAAGCCTACGAGAGATTTATCGCGTCTTGCAACCAGGCGGTACTTTGCACCTCGTAGAACACGTTTTAAATCGACAAAATTTGAATGTTCAGCGTTTACAACATCTGCTAACACCAATTCAAAAGAAAGTTGCAGATGGCTGTCACTTAAACCGTGACATTGAAATTGCCCTACTGGAAACTGGTTTTGAGTTGGGTGAAATCCAATATGTTGATGCTGCAGATATCCCCAGTCTTGCACAGCGCATGTTATTGGCGCGAGTACATAAACCTCGTACAACTATGGAATAAAGTATTACGTGTAATCTCACCACAAAAATAAAGATGATGATACGTTGCTGTACGCAGCAATTTTAATCGCAATCTTCAAAATCAATCCGAATGGTTTCAAAACGCAGTCTACCCTGTTGAATGGCCTGCGCAATTGCTTGCTGACCTTTGGTCAAACGTGCGCCACCACTTTTAATATCAATCAAAACAATGGCAATATCTTCGGCACGCCCATCGCCATCCCGATAATTGGTATAGCCATCGAACACGATATAATCAACAGGATCACCTAAAAATTTAGCATCACTCGGTAAATATTGAAATTCGGGCATAATCGGTGCCAATTGCTCTGCCATTTTGCCTTTCAGCACCGCACGACTGGTATTCACACTGCGCTTTTGTGCCTGCAATAACGCCTGCTGATGCGCCAGTTCAATTTCTGCAATATATTGTTCATACTCGGCTTTAATCCGTCCATTGCGGCTATTACTTAATATTAAGGTGGTCAGCACCACGCCGATACAGGCACCTATCAGCATTGCCATCCAGATTGACATAAAAACCTTCCTAAACCTTTTTTTGCAGAACTCGATACGACTTTTGTCAACTGTCATATTCCGAGCACAAAACAATGATATGCTAGGGATGAGCAGATTAAAATCGATTCGAGGGTCATGAAAACTATATTAATTGCCAACCAAAAAGGTGGCTGTGGAAAAACCATTACGGCTATTAGTTTAGCATCTGCGCTTGCACAAAAAGGCTATAAAGTTGCTTTGGCGGATGCCGACAATCAAAAATCTGCGCTGCAATGGTTAAAACAACGACCAGAAACAGCCGCTCCAATTCAAAGTTTAGATTGGCGTCATGAAAAGTCGATTGGCGATGCACCCAAAAACATTGAATATTTAATTATTGATGCACCTGGTGCGTTATCGGGTGAGCATGCCGAGCAATTGATCAGTGAAGCACATGCCATTATCACGCCACTACAACCTTCATTTTTTGACATTGACTCCACCCGTCGCTTTTTAAAGCATTTACAAGATATTAAGCGCATTCGCAAAGGCAAGGTACAAATTTTATTGCTGGCCAACCGTGTTAAACCCAACTCTGCCAGCTCTAAAGATATTCAGGACTTTTTCCAGAAAATTGAACAACAACCTGTGGCTTGGATTTCAGAACGTGCCGCTTACGGACAATTGGCCATGCAGGGTCTCAGTATTTTTGATAAAACCCAAAAAACTTATTTACAGATGCAAAACCAATGGCAACCTGTATTAAACACCATTGTAGATGACCCTAGCCAATGGTTTTAATGCATACAGTCACCACCATTTAGAATTTATTCACCAGAACTTACCAAGCTCTCGTTTTCGGGAGCTTTTTTTTCAGTTAATATGGCAGATGACCTTAGGAATGTTTCAGTGAATTCAGTGCAACAATACGCGCCAACATTACAAAAAATTTTATTGTTTGGACTGTTTTTTGTCCTGATTTTTTTGAGTTTTCACATCCTCAAATACTTCATTGTTCCTGTTGTTTGGGCAGCGATTATTGCCTACATGAGTTGGCCACTGTATCAATCTGTGCTGCGTCTATGTGGTCAGCGACCTACGCTCAGTGCAGCCCTAATGATGCTATTGATTACTTTGGTGGTGGGAATTCCACTCACCTTTGCCATTTTTATTCTGCAACATGAAGGTCGTAATTTATATTACGAATTACAAAAACAGGTCTTTTCTGGGCACTTAAATGTCCCTGATTTCATTCGCAATTTACCCATTATTGGTAAAGAAGTAACGCGTACCCTTAAAGAAATTAATCACGACCCGAATAGCATTGTGCAATCCATTTCCTTATGGATTCAAGGGCATTTAAATTACGGCAAAGTGGTGATTAATGAAGTTAGCAAAAACCTGATCAAACTGGGTTTTGCCCTGCTGTCATTATTCTTTTTCTACCGCGATGGTCACACCATTTTGCATCAAGTCAGCAAAGCGCTAGAAATGGTGATTGGGCCACGTATTCATCACTATTTAGATACTATTTCTGAAACCACACGTGCTGTGGTGTATGGCGTTGGACTCACAGCAATTGCGCAGGCTTTACTCGCAGGCCTAAGTTATTTTGTCGCTGGGGTACCTAATCCGATGGTGCTAACCATTGTGACTTTCTTATTTGCCTTAATTCCGTTTGGCCCACCTTTAGCTTATGGTTCGGTGTCGCTCTGGTTATTTAGCCAAGGGCATACCATGGAAGCTATTGGAGTCATGGCATGGGGTGTATGTGTGGTCAGCACTGCCGATAACGTGATTCGCCCCTTGGTGATTTCAGGTGCAACCCAAATTCCATTCTTATTGATTATGTTTGGTGTACTGGGTGGCATTGCTAGCTTTGGCCTAATTGGCCTGTTTATTGGCCCTGTTATTTTGGCCGTGTTACTGGCCATTTGGCGTGAATGGTTGCATGAAAATAACCAGCCGGAAGCTTTAATGTTGCCCAAAGCCACCCTTGCGCATGATCTCCCTGAAGATGATTCATCATCCAATTCAAAGCTTGATTAAGCTGTTTTACTGATCATATTGCTCACATGGCTGTGTTGATCTGAATAAATCAGCTCAACACAGTACATACATACTACTACGCAAACGTTGTATTGTAACGGAGCTAACTTTGCTTCAATCAAGACATCCCTAAATATTATGCACAACAAACAGGATGTCTTTTATGCGCTCAATACTCAAATTTGCCAGTCTTGCTGCTTTTAGTGGCCTAGTACTCATGGGTTGCAGCACCACCGCGACCACACAACAAAAATCAAAAATTGTAAAAATGCATGCTGTTTCAGCACAAGGGATTGGCAAGGAATTAGGTACGGTTGAACTGCGTGACAGTGCAGCAGGCTTAGTCATTCACACCCAACTCCAACAACTCCCTGCAGGCGAACGAGGTTTTCATATCCATGAAAAAGGTTCATGTGCAGCAGCAGAAAAAGATGGAAAAATGGTTGCTGCTTTGGCAGCGGGCGGACATTATAATCCCAAAAATGTCACGCATCATGGTACGCCGCTGACAGGACATTTAGGGGACTTACCGGCTTTAAGTATTGCAAACGACGGAACAGCCAAAGTGACCGTGATTGCACCCCGTTTAACATTGGCACAAGTTGAAGGATTGGCCTTGATGATTCATGCAGGCGGTGATAACTATGCCGACCATCCAAAACCATTGGGCGGCGGCGGTGAGCGAATTGCCTGTGGGATTATTTAAGCGAGCATGATGCATTTTCAATAAAACATTTATTACCAATTGTGGATAAGTTAAGGGTTATACACATGCCTTTCGACTTATCCGCAAAAAGTAGAATTTATCTTATTATGGCTTATTCTCAAACGACGCTCAATGCAGCTCTTCTTGCTTTATATCGTTCGTCTTTCATAACCATACTTACTCGTTTTTTAATAACTTGCTACTAACTTGCACAAAATTAGCTCAATTTTGCAGCCATCGTATCTAGTTCATCAATGTGCAGAGCTCGCAACAGCTCGTCTTTGAGATTGTCACTATTTGCGCTACACTGCTGTTTTATCGACATGAAAAAGATTTGGGCATGAATATTAAAACATTACGTTGGGTTGGGTTCCTAGAAGGTATTTCATTCTTATTATTGTTATTTATTGCCATGCCAATGAAATATATGTTCGATAACCCAATTTTAGTGAAATATGTAGGTATGGGTCACGGCGTATTGTTTATCGCATTTTTAGTGGTGCTTTTTGTGGTTTGTGAAAAACAAAAATGGTCTCTTAAAATGTTTATTTTGGGCTTAATTGCATCAATTTTACCTTTTGGCCCATTTGTTTTTGATGCTAAATTGAAAAAGATGGAACAACCAGTACAAGCTTAATCTACAAGTCCTTTTTAGCGTTTATCACATTACACATTATTTGATATTTGATTTCTAAATCAAATATTGCAAGGCGATACAACATCGCCTTTTTTTATGATGCAGCTAAAAAAATTCAAACCCTTAAAACTGCCCTGCAGCAACTCGCTCCTGCATCACCTGTTTAAGCATCATGCGTGGCAAACTAAACCAGAGCGTTATCAGCACCAAACAAGCCAAACTATACGCCCAAATATCAAACCGCATATATAAAACACGTACCAGTTCAATCACAATAAAAAAGCACAGCATCAATAGCATTGAAACACTAGCAGCAACAGTACCTTTAGACACTTCCGATGACATTAAGGCGAAACGATATAAGACTGAGAAGCTCATTCCCTCACCGAAACTAATCAAGCTCATACCAATCACCAAACACCAAACAAAATAGCTTTGCCAAATTGCTCCCAATACGATCAGCACACTACCTAACAACATTAAAGGTAAACCAATCAAGACTGTTTTTCCTAAAGGTAAACGGTCAATGACTTTCATCAGTACCAGATTGCCTAAAATCAAACCACCCAAAACAGGAAACTGTGCTAAACCGTATTGCAGACTGCTAAAGCCTAAATCTTCAACCAACATCACGGGAGATAATGCAATCCACAACATTAAAGGCATGCTCAATAAAGGCAGCGCCAATGTCAGACCTAAGAATCTAGTATTTTGAAAGACATGCTTAAAATCATCCCACACATCTCGAAACGGACGTTTAGGAATACTTTGCTGAGTTTCAGGCATTTTGGCTTTCAAACCAAACCAACTCAAAAATGCCAAAAGTGCTATGCCGATAAAACCCCAATGCCAAGAAACATGCTCAATCATAAATGCACCTAAGACTGGGCCGAGCAAGGGAGCAAGTAAAGAGACGTTCGCCATGAGCGCCATGACTTTAATTGCATCACGTTCTGCAAAGTTTTCCTGAATAGCCGCATAACCCACTGCACTAATGACTGACAAACCAAAACCTTGAAAAAAACGAAGAACAAGGAAGCTTTCAATATTCTGAGTCAATAAGATCAATAAACAGGTTAGGGTAAAAAATGCCACGCCGCCCAATAATACTTTTTTGCGTCCCAAACGGTCAGAGAGTGGCCCCAATAACCACGCCACACAAGCACCGCCAAGCAAATAAAATGACATAGACGAAGCAGCCCATGCACTACTGACACCAAAATCTTGTGTGATGGCCAACATTGCGGGTTGAACCAAGTCATTGCCAATATAAACCGCGAACTCAAACAAGACCAAAGCCAAGGGAAACATGAGTGTGGCACGTTGAATGGTATTTTTTTGCTGCTGTGGCATGAGTTATAAAGGACAAAACGATGCAACTCAGCCGCGTTTAGCCCATAAAAATAGAAAATTGAGCTGCAGTTTAACAGAGTTGAATGGCAAATTTATGGCGCATTTTTTAAGTCCGTTAAATAAATTGCGGTACTTGATGTGACATCAGACCAAGTTAGGCATCACCTCCTTCAGCGGGTTAAGGCGATACCGTATTACCCAATTGATAATATGAAAATACCGAAAGTACAGGATAAAACTACCCACGGCAATGAGGCGATCATTACAGTGTAGAAATGCTAGCGTTTTGATGGATATGCTAGGCTCACACATTTTTGACTAGAATGAAGTCATCCTAAATAAAAGCTGTGGATAAGAAGAGTATTATCCACAGGCGCTGTGTTACATTTTTAGACCAGCGTTCAAATTCATTTTACAGTTCAAACATCTGGGTTTAGATACAAGGTTTATCTAAGCCCTACAGCAATTTAAGGACATTTTTTACTTTGGAAAGTCTTGGTATTTTTACCACGTACACATAAGTAATCGGTTTGCACATCGCCCTGCTGCCATTGTCCATTTATATTTTTAAAGTGATAAATGCTACGAATTGAGCGCACCGAATCATCCATTAAGCCTGTTTCGGTAATTTTCACTTCAGCCGCAGTTGGTGCTTCGACACGGTTAAAGTATTGACGAATCTCTACGGTAGCCAGTTCTTTACGCAAATCTGGACGTTGTTTGAGTACCTGCGCCAAAGGTGTTTCTGCAGGCGTTACTTGTGAAATAATGTTTTGCGTGGTCGCACAACCTGACAACAACGCAACCCCCAATGCCGAAACCGTGATTAAACGCAACATAACCCCTCCAAAATATTGATTATTAATTATGCTTCCATGATGCCCTGTTAGCGCAAAAACGCTAGCATAGAAATGTAAAATTAAAACAAAAGCATAAAAAACGCATCTCTAGGATGCGTTTTTTATTAACTCAAATGAATTACAGATCAAATAATTTGCCTGGATTCATAATGCCCTGAGGGTCGAATACTTGCTTCAAGGCTTTCATATATTCAATTTCTTCAGCCGAACGTGAATATTCCAAATATGGTTTTTTGGTCATGCCCACACCGTGTTCTGCAGAAATTGAACCATCATATTTCTTTACAGTATCAAATACATACTTATTCACTACCTGACATTTTGCAAAGAATTCGTCTTTGCTTAAATCGGCAGGTTTTAGAATATTCAGGTGCAAGTTACCATCACCAATATGACCGAACCAGCAAATTTCAAAATCAGGATAGTTTTCTGCAACAATTGCATCAATTTCCTGAATAAATGCAGGAACATGAGTAATCAATACTGAAATATCGTTTTTGTATGGAATAAACGGTGCAATCGACTCAGAAATGTCTTCACGCAAACGCCATAAGCTTTCAACTTGGTCTAGGCTTTGGCTCAATACGCCATCCATTACCCAGCCTTGTTCCATACAGTGTTCGAAAATTTCCATCGCCTTGTCCATAATTGGCTCAAATGGCGCTTCAAATTCAAGCAACACGTAAAATGGACATTGAGTTTCAAATGGACGTTGCACATGACCATGATCTAAAACTTTTTGCATCGCCAATTCACCAAAGAATTCAAATGCAGTCAGATCAATTTTGGCTTGGAAGGCGTGTAATACAGGCATCACCGAATTAAAATCAGGCACGCCCAACACCATTACTTGTAATTCTTGGGGTTGGCGTTCTAACTTAATTTCAGCTTCGGTCACTAAACCGAGTGTACCTTCACCACCAATAAATAAATGTTGCAGTGCATAACCCGTTGCATTTTTGATCATGCCTTTATTAAGACGCAGGATATCTCCTTTGCCAGTGACCACAGTCAAACCTAGCACCCAGTTACGAGTCATGCCGTATTTAATAACTTTAATACCGCCCGCATTGGTGCCGATATTACCGCCAATTTGTGAAGAACCTGAAGATGCAAAATCGACTGGATAATACATGCCTTGTTCTTCGGCATAGTTTTGTAGTTGCTCAGTCACCACACCCGCTTGCACACGCACCATACGGTCTGCAGGGAAAAACTCCAAGATTTGGTTCATCTTGTCCATGCTAACGACAATTTCACCATTGGCTGCTACCGCACCCGCAGATAAACCAGTACGCCCGCCCGATGGCGTAATTGCAACCTTAAACTGATTGGCCAGTTTCACAATGGCTTGTACTTGTTCCGTGCTGGATGGAAAAACGATGACCGATGGATTCGGATCAAAATGCTTTGTATGGTCACGACCCCAGTTTTGGAGACTATCAGCATCAGTTTTAATACGGTTTTCACCGACTATTGCCGTTAATTGGGTCAATAACTCAGGTGTTAAAGCGACTGGAGCATTCATCGTTTGCAGACCTAGCAAGAATTAAACAGGAAGAAAAGCGACTGTCTGAACATCTTCTGAAGATTTTAGATGAAGATGCTTAAGACAAAATTTTGTGCATCAAAGCAACAGCATGGGTTGGCTTTCATGAATGCCGCTTATTATAAGCGATTTTTCTGAAAAACCCGTCAATATTGGCAATTCCGATAATATAACCCGCAAATTACAGGGAGATTGAAGCCAATATTTCTGAATGAGATTATATCTGACAAAAAATACCTGCACTCTTGGTCATAAAGGAAATGTATATCGACCCGTCTCCTATGTTATCATACCGCCACTAAATTTGGCCTTTGTAGCGGAGCCGTAATGAGCCAACATCTTTCACTACCTAAAGATAAAATTCGTTTCTTGTTGTTAGAAGGCGTACACCAAAACGCAATCGACGTGTTAAATGCAGCGGGTTATACCAACATCGATTATCGTAAAACAGCGCTTGAGGGCGATGCGTTAAAAGAAGCGATTAAAGATGCGCATTTCATCGGAATTCGTTCACGTACACAGCTAACTGAAGAAGTTTTTGAAGCTGCGAACAAACTAATTGCGGTAGGTTGTTTCTGTATTGGTACAAACCAAGTGAACTTAACTGCAGCAATGGAACGTGGTATTCCAGTTTTCAATGCCCCTTATTCAAACACCCGTTCGGTTGCAGAATTGGTATTGGCTGAAGCAATTTTATTGCTACGTCGCGTACCTGAAAAATCAACCGATACACATGCAGGTGGCTGGAACAAGTCTGCAGTTGGTTCATTTGAAACACGTGGTAAAACTTTAGGTATCGTGGGTTACGGTTCAATTGGTTCTCAACTTTCAGTATTGGCTGAAAGCTTGGGTATGCACGTCATTTATTATGATGCAGTGACCAAATTACCTTTAGGTAATGCACGTCAAGTGGGCTCAATGGGCGAATTATTGGCAAATGCTGACGTGGTTTCTTTACACGTTCCAGATGTGCCATCTACCCGCAATTTCATGGCAAAAGAACAATTTGCACAAATGAAAGAAGGCGCAATTTTCATTAACGCGGCACGTGGTACTTGTGTGGTAATTGAAGATTTGGCAGACGCCATCAAGTCTGGTCATATTGCTGGTGCTGCAGTTGATGTATTCCCGAAAGAACCAAAAGCCAATGGTGAAGAATTTGTTTCTCCACTACGCAACCTACCAAACGTGATTTTAACACCGCACGTGGGTGGTTCTACCATGGAAGCACAAGCGAATATTGGTTTAGAGGTGGCAGAGAAGTTTGTAGCATATTCAGATAAAGGGATGACTTTGTCTGCAGTGAACTTCCCAGAAATTGCATTGCCATTAACTGAAGGCAAGCACCGTTTATTGCATATTCACCAAAATATTCCAGGTGTATTGTCTAAAATTAACAACCTGTTTGCTGAACATGGCATCAACATCTCTGGTCAATCACTTATGACCAAAGGTGATGTTGGTTATTTAGTGATGGATGTTGATGCAACTGCATCGAAAGAAGCACTTGATACTTTACACGAAGTTGAAGGCACAATTCGCGTACGTGTCTTGTTCTAAGACCACACGCTGATGCTACAAAAAACCACAGTCTGAGTACTGTGGTTTTTTATGCCTGATCTATGGGCATGACCTTGAGTTGCCACAGCTCTGTATTTTTAAACTTGCTATAATCTGCCTGACTTTCTCATTTTCACACTGTTGAGTATTTTTCTGTCCTCATGCCAAACGCCCAACTCACTGCAGTGTTGTTCATGGTTTTATCCATGATCTCCTATCAAATTAGTGCATCTTTTGCCAAACAATTGTTTCAGGTGCTTGACCCGCTTACTGTGACGATTTTGCGACTGTGCTTTGCCAGTGTCATAGTGGCAATCATGTTTCGCTCATGGCAAATTCTGTCGCGGCTCGCACAGTTAAAATGGCGTGATTTATTGTGCTATAGCGCAGCCTTGGGCTTAATGAATATTCTGTTTTATCTGTCTTTGGGCAAATTACCGCAAGGTATTGCGGTAGGTTTAGAGTTTGTCGGACCTTTGGGTTTGGCTTTATTGTCCATTCAAAACCGTAAAGATTATGTTTGGGTATTGCTGGCGATTTTAGGCATTATTCTTATGGTGCCTTGGGGACAAGCGCAGGGTGATCATTTTAGTCTGTTTGGTGCAGCATGTGCCTTAGGTGCAGGATTGTGCTGGGCTTTTTATATTTATTATGGGCAAAAAGTGGTGCAACAAAATATTGGCATGCACGCGCTGACCATCGCCATCAGTATTTCGGCTTTGGCACTGATCCCATTTGGATTGTATAACAATGCACCTGCGTTGTTTGAGACTCAATATTGGGGCAAAGCACTTGCCATTGCTGTACTCGCCACCGCCATTCCTTATGCTTTAGATTTACAAGCGCTGAAACAACTCAGCAAAATGAGTTATGGCACACTTTCCAGTTTGTCGCCTGCTTTAGCCGCACTGACAGGCTTGGTATTGTTGGGTGAGAAAATTACTTCACTGCAATGGCTCGCCTTATGCTGCATTATGTTAGCTTCGGTCGGTGTTACTTTTAGAGCAGTAAAAAAATCTAAACAGCCGCAGAATGTTTAAATCAGAATAATGCTTAAACCAAACTGTCTTTAGACATCTGTTGGTATTTTTCATACTCTGCCAAATATTGCTTGGCTAGACTTTGTTTTTGCTGTTCAGACAAAATTTTGCCTGCCTGCTGAAAAAAGCCATGTTCTTCTTCTTTTAAATGATGATGCACTTTATCTGACAGTTGCTTTGCAATGGCCAACCAACCTGTGTTGCTCATTTCAGTTTCGGTTAATTGTTCGAGTAATTCATCCATTTGATGATGCTCTGCCAAAGCATGGCGAGTGATATTTAAACCCGCATCAGTCATCATTAAGGGAATATAAAAATAGCGATCTTCTGCCACTGCATGCGCAAATAATTCATTTTTAAGTTGTTCAAATACCGCTCTACGTTCAGGGCTATCACCTGAAGTTTGCGTCAGTTGGCGGGCTAAATCTCGTTGAATCTCGTGACTTTGGCGTAAAGCTTCAAAAATATTCATATGCAGACCTCTTTTGTTTAACCATGCGCGGCGAACAGATTGATAAGAATCTACTCGCACATCCACATCGGCTTTGGAGTCAGTTTTTGATTTCGTTTTTTTTAATCTTCTAGCTACTATATAGAAGATCAATCAAAAATCCTGCAACTATTTGTATAGAAAGCTTTAATTCACTTACCCACTTTATTCAAGTTATGTATCTGAACAAGATTTAGAGATTTAATACCCTTTTCGGTACCAAGCGCTTTTTATCTGTAATTTCAGCCAAACCTAAACACTTTTCACCATCAAAGACCAACACTTGCGCTGCTGCAGGATGGTCAATATTACTTTCCATGCCACGACTAAAATATTCAGCGCGTCCTTCAGGGACTTGAATGTGTAGAAAATGCTGCACAGGTGCATACGCAGGCAGCAATAAAGCCTCACGTTCTGCTTCACTTAAACTTTCCAAATATTCAATGCTATAACTCGGAATCAGGTCAAAATGTCCTGTTTTAATCCGATGTAAATAAGTCAAATGTCCATAAGTACCCAAGGCTTTGGCAATGTCTTCACCTAAAACACGAATATACGTGCCTTTAGAACAAGTCACATCCAAAGTGATGCTCTGTTCAGTAAAAGACAGTAACTCAATGGCATAAATTGTGACTGGACGCGCTTCACGTTCAATTTCAATGCCTTGTCGTGCCAATTCATACAACGGACGCCCTTCTTTTTTTAAGGCAGAATACATGGGCGGAACTTGCATAATATCGCCCTGAAATTGTGCCAATACCTGTTCAATGCTCTTTTGGCTCAATGCAGGTACAGCCTGCTGCAACAGCACTTCACCCTCGACATCTCCCGTGGTGGTGCTGTGTCCCAATTGAATGGTGGTTTGATAGCGTTTCACCGAATCGAGTAAATAGTGCGAAAATTTGGTCGCTTCACCCAAACAAATCGGCAGTAAACCCGAAGCCAATGGATCTAATGCGCCTGTATGCCCTGCTTTTTGCGCCCGATATAACCAACGCACTTTTTGCAATGCTGCATTGGAACTGATGCCCAAAGGTTTATTCAATAAAAATACACCATTCACGGCACGGCGCTGGATTTTTGAAGCAGATGATTTCATAGCACACATAGGTCAAAGCAAAACTGCGTCATGGTAACAATCTGCCGCGATAAATGACAACATTTCTAGAACAGCGACTTACTTTTATGGCATATTTGGGCGCTTAAGATTAAAAAAATAAAATGGATAAACAGGTGCATTGGAATGCAGAAACATAAAATATGGATTGTTTTAGGCGTAGTGATACTGCTGATTGCGGCTTTGGTGTATTGGCTAATGCCACCATCAACCTCTGCCCATACATCACCCCAGCAAAGCTCAAATGATGAAACATCTCAAGCTTTGAGCATGCAGCAAGCCATGCAAAATAACCCTGCTGCAAATTTTTTAAGCCCAAGTCAGCAGGACACCGAAGTCAATTGTCAGCTTAAACTGGATGCAAGTCATCGTCTGATTGTGAATGAGCAAACCCGTAACTGTTTTGAATATTTTATTACCCAATATGGCGAAAAAAGCATTAAACAAATTCGTGGTGATTTTAAAAGGTATATTCAACAAGGACATAAAGAGCCTGCCTTATCGCAAATTTTAGATTTATGGCAGCGTTATTTGGACTATCGCAATGCGCTTGGACAACTGCAAGCACCGAATTTAAATCAGGAAGATCCGCAATATTACCGCAGCATTTTTAGCAGCATGCAAAATCTGCGTAAACAATATTTTTCTGATTATGAAATTGAAGGTTTATTTGGTACGGAAGATGCCTATCACGAATATACCCTAAAGCGCATGGCAGTCATGGATGATAAAAAATTATCTGAAGCTGAAAAAGCACGACAATTGCAGGAATTATTTAAACAATTACCTCAAGATTGGCAAGAAAATTTAGAACAGCTGAACACCTTGCAAGATTTACGCAGCTTGACTGCGGCAATTAAAGCACGTGGTGGTTCTGCTGCTGAAATCCGCCAAATGCGTTTAAATCTGGTTGGTCCTGAAGCAACTCAGCGTTTAGAACAATTAGATGGGCAACGCAGTCAGTGGAAATCACGAGTAGAGGATTATTTAAGTACGCGTGATCAAATCATGCAAAGTGGAATGAATGATCAAGCCAAGCAACAAGCCGTGAAACAATTACGCGGACAGCATTTTCAAAATCCACAAGAGCAATTGCGTTTAGAAACCTTTGAACAGGTACATGATCAAGGTGGAAAATTACCTTTTGCTGACTAACATATCTACATAGGAAACTGGGGCATTCAACATGCCCCATTTTTATGCCTGAAAAGCTGTTTTAGTACAAACTCACCACAACGATTTAATATACAAATGTCTATAAATATTAAATAGATATCAAGATGCATGTGGATTTACAAATCTCTGGGGGAATGTGCAATAACTGTCCCCAAATGATATGTTTTTTCTAAATTACGCATGAAAAAATACCTGAGCGTACAAAAAATAGTCGAGGATGACTCACAATAATGTGCCGTAACCAACGGCAATTTGCATATCTGAGCTTTCAGGAGGGAAGCGAAGCCACCACTTCACTTGTAATAAAAATAAAGAACACAGGATTGTTTTATGACCATCATCTCTAACATACGGGCAATTACATTGGCTGTCACTGGCTGCTTGCTCGGTTCAATGGGTGTCGCTCAAGCTGCTCCAAGCGTGTTGCCTATTCAGGAACAGGCCAAATCTGACTATGCCAAAACCAAATATCCATTGCTCATGGTACACGGCTGGCTCGGATGGTCACGCATTGGCAATGAAACCTTTAATATGGATTATTGGTATCAAATTTTGCCAGATATGGCACGTAATGGCGCAACCGTATTTGCCGCACAACTCTCCCCTGCACACCGTACTGAATTTCGAGGTGAGCAACTGATTGCCCAAGTCGAAGAAGTCATGGCAATCACTGGCAAATCCAAAGTCAATTTAATTGGTCACTCACATGGTGGCCCAACAGTACGTTATGTAGCTGCCACCAAACCTGAATATGTGGCATCAATTACGGGCGTTGCAGGTACATTCCGTGGCTCCAAAGTTGCTGATGATATTCAAAATAATCGTTTATCACGCACCGCGTTTAATATTTTAGGCGACTATATGGTGGCGCCTCTCATTACTTGGGCGCAGCAACAGCCAGACATGCCTGTCGATTTTGATGCATCGATGGCTTCTTTAACCGAAACAGTGTCTGCAGATTTTAACCGTCGTTTTCCAACCACAGCCTTGGCCGCAAATTGCAGCAGCAGCGGTGCCAAAGTAGATCGCGGGATTCATTACTATTCATGGACAGGTGTAGCACAAGCCACCAATTTACTGGATATTGACACTGTTTTAATGCAACTCGGCCCACTGTCTTATGGCAATTTAGACAACGATGGCATGGTCGCACGTTGTAGTACCCACATTGGACACGTCATTCGTGACAACTACCGACTAAATCATACCGACCTTGCCAACATGATGTTTGGCTTAACGGGCTTGTTTGCACCTGACCCAGTTGCACTGTATCGACAACATGCCAACCGATTGAAATTACAAGGTTTGTAATAGTAAAGCTCATTTCAATCTTGGCAAAACCATCTTCCTGTGCTTGAAACTCAAGTGCAAGAAGTTCAATAACCATTCATCATTCGGAACTTGCAATAATGCAAATCTCCTGAATAATAACAATTGACAATAAAAATTGTCATGCTAGGAAAGCACAATAAAATAGAGGATATTATAATATGAAATATGGATTATTCCTTGCGGGCTTAATTGCGGCCAGTACCATCAGTACAGTGCACGCATCCAATGCAGAACAGGTCAAATCTAACTTCGTGATTTCCAGTTATGCCAAAACCAAATACCCTATTGTGTTTACTCACGGTATGGCAGGCTTTATCAATATTGGCGGAGATCAGTTAGGTGTCGACTATTGGTACCAAATTTTACCCAATTTAGCACGTAACGGTGCCAACGCTTGGGCTACCCGTGTATCTCCTTTTAACTCATCGGAAGTTCGTGGTGAACAACTGGCACAACAAGTCGATGAAATTCTTGCAATTACAGGTGCAAGCAAAGTCAACTTAATTGGTCACTCACATGGTGGGCCAACCATTCGTTATGTTGCAGGCGTGATGCCGTCTAAAGTCGCATCGTTGACTGCTGTCGGTTCACCAAATAAAGGCTCGCCTGTGGCTGATTTTATTTTAAAAGTACAAGGCACACCACTCGAAAAACCATTAATGGATATGGTCAATTTAGTTTCTAAAACCATTACTTGGGCACAAGGTTTAGACCCAAACAGCTATCCACATGATTCGTTGGCTAGTGCAAAAAGCTTAACTTTGGCTGGCTCAGCACAATTTAACAGCAAATTCCCAATGGGTATGCCATCGACGAGTTGTGGTGAGGGCGCTTATCAAGAAAAAGGCATCCAGTTCTATTCATTTACGGGTAATACGGCTGTTACCAATATACTTGATCCAGACTCAGCCATGCTGGCGACCAGTTTATTGATTGATAATGGCCGTGATAATGATGGTTTGGTATCACGCTGCAGCGCCAAATTTGGTAAAACCATTCGTGATAACTACTATTGGAACCACTTGGATGAAGTCAATCAAGTCTTGGGCATGAAAGATATCTTTGCCCCAGATCCTGTCGATGTCTACCGTCAACATGCTAACCGCCTAAAACTACAAGGCTTATAAATTCCAATAGCAAACATAAAAAAATGCGCCTAAGCGGCGCATTTTTTAGCAGTAACGCAAAGTTAAAATTAACCTTGTTTACGTGCTGGTAATTTCTCACGAATACGTGCAGCTTTACCAGACAATTCGCGTAGGTAATAAAGTTTAGCACGACGAACGTCACCGCGACGTTTCACTTCAATTTTAGCAACGATTGGAGAGTGAGTTTGGAAAACACGCTCAACACCAACACCGCTAGAAATTTTACGTACTGTGAACGCAGAGTTCAAACCACGGTTTTTCTTCGCAATTACAACACCTTCAAATGCTTGAAGACGCTCACGATCACCTTCTTTTACTTTTACTTGAACGATAACTGTATCGCCTGGTGCAAAAGCTGGGATGTCTTGCTTAAGCTGTGCATTCTCAACAGCTTGTACTAAAGGATGCTTACCACTCATGGGGTATCTCCAATATGTGTGGGTCAGAAGAGGTCTGATTTCCACTGGGTCTAGAGGCTAAAGCGCATAGGCCCGATTGACTTTCCCTTTATGCCTGACCGCTTCAATGCATAAAGAGCCTATTTAAGTACTTAATTTACATTAAGCAGTTTAGTTTGCTCGAAGCATAGCTTCTCGCCTTGCGCTCGGGTAAAGCAATGCTTTACTCACCCTCGCTCATCTTTTAGCCATTTTTTTTGCTGCTTGCTCAACTCAGCTTTTTCAATCAACTCAGGTCGACGCTCTAAAGTCCGTTGATAACGCTGCAAAAACCGCCATTTTTCAATATTGGCATGATGTCCCGACTTTAATACTTCAGGGACATCCAAACCTTCAAAATGGTCTGGCTTGGTATATTGTGGGCAATCTAAAAGACCATCCACAAATGAGTCTTGCACATGAGATTGCTCATCAGACATAGCACCCGGAAGTCTCCGAATAATACTGTCCAACAACACCATCGCAGGTAGCTCGCCACCCGATAAAACGTAATCTCCAATCGACCATTCCTGATCAACATAGTTTTGGATTAAACGCTCATCGACACCCTCATAACGGCCACACAATACAATTAATCCATCATATTCAATGAATTGTTGTACTGCAGTTTCATTTAGGGTTTTGCCTTGTGGTGACATATACACCACTGGCACATGAACTGCACCCGCTTGCTGTGCAAGGTTTTTGGCATGTTGGATTGCTTGTGCCAACGGCTCCGCCATCATCACCATACCTGGACCACCACCAAATGGACGTTCATCCACCCTTTTGTAGTTGCCCTGTGCAAAATCGCGTGGATTAATACAAGTTATTTGCATTAAATCGCGTTTTGCTGCGCGTCCGCTAATACCGTAAGCTGTAATCGCTTCAAACATTTCAGGAAAAAGCGTAATGACTGCAAAAAACACCGCAGACTCCTCTATTTTCCTGCTATGTGAATCCTGAAAGGATTAATAATCTACGCCCCAATTCACGTAGATACGACCCGCTTCGAGATCAACGCGTTGTACCACATCTTTATGCCATGGAATCATACGCTCTTCGCCATCGACGCTATCGGCAGTTGCGCGAACCACCATCACGTCATTGGCACCTGTTTCAAACAGTTCATGGATTTGACCGAGGTTCACTTCTTGTTCGTCATCGTCCAGACCTAACACTGTTAGACCTTTTAAATCAGACCAATAATACTCGTCCACGCCTGGTTGAGGCAGTTGCGCTTTTGAAATCCAGATATTTGCGCCAACCAAGTTGTCTGCTGCGGTACGATCAATCACACCTTTTAAGCTGACCACCAAGCCTTTGCCATGTGGTTTCCAACGTTTTACATCGACAGTTTGCCAACCTGCTTTGGTTTCAATGTACCAAGGCAGGTAGTCAAATATGTTGCTCATAGGTTCTGTATTTGAATAGACCCAGAGCCACCCATTTAATCCATAAGCTGAACGTAGCTGTCCAATCTGAATACGATCTTCGGGCACATTCTGTGTTGGTGTCATGGGCTACCTACTACTTAATTAATTAAATTATGCAGCAGCTGCAGCTTTCTTTGCTTGAGCAGCTAAAGAAGCAACACGTTCAGACGGTTGAGCACCTTGAGCAACCCAGTGTGCAAAACGGTCAGCATCTAAACGAAGTTTTTCTGCTTTACCTTGCGCTGTTGGGTTAAAGAAACCGATACGTTCGATGAAACGACCGTCACGCGCATTGCGGCTGTCAGTTACAACGATTTGATAGAATGGACGCTTTTTAGCACCACCACGAGTAAGACGAATAACTACCATGATACAACCTTATAATTTTTACGGATTATCCCTGCGCCGACCACCGACAGCATTTCAAACCCCTTTCATAGAGGGCGATATTCTACGTTATATTTTCCATGAAAGGAAGATCAAAATTTATTTATCCACAGTTTGAATTTATATTTTAACGCCCGTCGCAGTTGGAGGTTGCGGAAAGTTCACAAGCTGTGCAGCTATTAATATCCGTCCCTTTTGTCCAACGGTTGCTGTATAGATATTTGTAGTCATAAATTAAGTCCCCACTTAAAAATAAGTGGGAGACTAACATAAGGCTAATTAGAGAGATTGGTAAAGAGGTGCTTTGCCGGATGCTTACAGTTTAACAGTAAGCATCCGGCTAACACAGCCTTACCAAGCGATCCTATAAGCCTTAATTTAGTTCCCACCTAAAAACAAGTGGGGACTTAATCCATGAACATGGATATATATTCAGCAACACCTCCTGTTGCTAAAAAACGCAGAACATACAGCAAAGAATTCAAACTCAGTATTGTCAATGCCTGTAAAAATCCTAATACCTCGATCGCTTCGGTCGCACTGCAACATAGTATTAATGCCAACCTTGTCAGTCGTTGGATCAGGATCTTCAGGCATCATGAGGGTGCCGTGCAGGATCCTACTCATGTGAATCCAGCATTTATTGCTTTGCCTTACACTGCTGCAATCAGCCAACCTATTGATGAGAGGATCACGTTGTGTATCACCGTGCCTCATACGAATAATGATATTCAGCTAAAATGGCAGACATCAGAAATACCTGCCTTGGCAGAATTACTCAAGGCACTTGCAACATGATCCGCATTGATGAAATCTGGTTGTCTACTCAGCCCATGGACATGCGTGCAGGTATGGATACGACCATGGCCCAGGTGGTGAGAGCCTTTGGCTACATCAAACCGCATTGTGCTTACCTGTTCTGTAATAAACGTGGCCATCGTATGAAAGTGTTGGTACATGATGGACTGGGCATCTGGCTGTGTGCCCGGCGTTTGGAACAGGGTAAATTTCACTGGGCTCAAGTTCACCAAGGTGAAACCGTGGCCCTCAGCCCGGAACAGTTACAGGCACTGATCCAGGGTTTGCCCTGGCAGCGCATTGGACGACAGCAGGTAGTGACGATGCTCTAAACCAGGTTGGTGCATTCTGCTATTCTCCAAACGTTCTATTTCATTCTCTTCATGACCTCAGGCATACTGCGGTCATGAATACACTGCCTGACTTAAACCAACTGACCCATGAACAACTGCTGGAATTTACCAGACAGTTGGCAATGCAGCATCAGTCTCTGGCACAATCAAATCAAGAATTAGAAAAATCAAACCAGCAATTGGATGCCAAAGTTCAGCATCTTTCTATTCTCAATCAAAAATACGAGCATGAACTGGCGCTGTTTAAAAAGCACGAATTCGCCCAAAAGAATGAACACTTAACGGCAAAACAAATCCATCTGTGGGATGAAGCGGTTGAAGAAGATATTGCCGCGGTTGATCTAGAACTGGAACGGCTAAATGCAGATAAAACCAATGCAGCGACACACAAAGCAACAGTCAACAAACCTAAACGTCGACCACTGCCAGATCATCTACACACCATCCGTATTGAGCATGAACCTGCATCAACCCAATGTGCTTGTGGCTGCCAACTCCGTCGTATCGGCGAAGATGTCAGTGAAAAACTGCATTTCAGACCGGCACAGTTCTATAAGGAACAGCATGTGCGTGGTAAATGGGTCTGTGATCAGTGTGACACTCTGACTCAGCAAGCGATGCCCGCCTATGTGATTGATAAAGGCATTGCTTCACCTGAATTGCTCAGCCATGTGCTGGTATCGAAGTATGCCGATCATTTGCCGCTGTACCGTCAACGTCTGATCTATCAGCGGGCGGGAATCGAACTTTCTAGATCAACTTTATCTGACTGGATAGGTCGCTGCGGTGTAGAACTGGAACCTCTGGCCAATGCCTTAAAAGAGGTGGTACTACAACAGCAGGTGCTGCATGCAGATGAAACACCGGTCACCATCATGCGGATGGGTGAGAATGATAAAAAACCGAAGAAAGGTTATGTCTGGGCCTATGCCACTACACAGTACAATCCAGTTCAGGCGGTGATCTATGACTTTCAGGATAGTCGTTCAGGCCAGCATGCTGAAGAGTTCTTGAAAGGCTGGCAGGGCTATCTAGTCTGTGAT
This sequence comes from Acinetobacter sp. PW68, assembly GCF_020982655.1. Lineage (NCBI taxonomy): Bacteria > Pseudomonadati > Pseudomonadota > Gammaproteobacteria > Moraxellales > Moraxellaceae > Acinetobacter > Acinetobacter sp. PW68. Next base: position 2,480,310 of record NZ_JAHZSX010000001.1, read on the forward strand.
GATTACAGTGGTTATAAAGCACGCTTTAAATCAGGCGATGTCATTGAGGTGGGCTGCATGGCGCATGCACGTCGTAAATTCCATGAACTGCATGTAACTGGGAAAAGTCAGGTCGCTGAACAGGCATTAGTGCTGATTCAGAAACTGTATGCGATAGAAGCAGAGCTCAGGAAAAAGACCGATGGTACAGCGGAAGACCGCCGCGAATACCGACAACAGCATAGTCAACCAGTGATGCAACAACTATATGAATGGCTCAACCAACATCATCTGACAGTGCCATCGAGTTCTCCCACCGCCAAGGCCATCAATTACACTCTGAAGCGTTGGCCAGCTTTAAGCCGCTATCTGGATGATGGCAATCTACCGATTTGCAATAATTGGGTCGAGAATCAGATGCGTCCCTGGGCGTTGGGGCGCAAGAACTGGCTGTTTGCAGGTTCGCTGCGCAGTGGTCAGCGAGCGGCAAACATCATGACGTTAATCCAGTCAGCAAAGCTGAATGGCTTGGATCCGTATGCCTATTTAAGTGATGTGCTGAAAAGGCTGCCGACACATAAAGTGACCCAGATTGAAGAATTGCTGCCGCACTGCTGGAAACCTAAATCGAATTAAAAAATAGGTATGGGATTCAGCGGACGCTTACGTTTAACATGCCATTACTCAGGGTTGAGTACCCATAAAAAATGGGCTTGCCTATTCAGCAAACCCATCTTCAAGTCTTTTTTTTGGCTCTGCCTTTAAACAAAGCCTCACATATAACGCAAACCCGATAATGTCATGACTTTTTTACTCGGTGTAACATTTCCACTGCTGTCACCCCTATTTAATTTTACATTAACGGTACCATTTGTTACGGTTAGACCTTCCCCTGTAAAGGATAAATTGCCCTTAATATCGATTGTTCCGTTACCAGTAAATTTACCTGAAGAAGCCCCAGTACCACCCGCACCACCTGAACCTATAATATTTCCATAAAGACTCATAGGGCTATTACTTTTAACATCAAAAGTTATATTTTTATTACTTAAGAATAAAATATTTGCAATTTTAGCCAGTTCTGTATCAAGTGCCTTAAGTGTACCCGCCGTATCGCAATATTGTGTTGGTATACCAGTGGAGCTTGAGCCACATATTCTAGTTTTTTTTGTAGCAGCATTTGTACTTGCTTCTAAATAGTAATGATAAGGCGCATAAGCCTTACCAGCCCCGCTTTGGTTAGTAGTAATAACTTTCATATCTCCAGTTGCAATGATTGTGTTCACTAAATCACGAGAGGAATTTAGATTAATATCAACCTCTCCCTCAAACCACAGTACGCCTACTGGAATTGCTGAACTGGCAGCATCAATTGTCCATTTTTTACTAGCCCCACTACCGCTAACCGTAATACCAGAAATACTACTGCAAGTTACTGGTTCTGTTTCAGTATTATAAATACTAGCGCCATACAAATTATTTTTAGCGCACTTGCCATTTGCATAAAAAATATAATTTGCAGAAGCGCGTAATTCTTCAGCAGTCATAAACTTTGTTGGCGTATATTCCTGTACTGTAATACCTGTGGCTAGCGTAAACTGCGCCTGATCATCATAAAAAGTGCTACTACCATTACCCTTAACTACACCATTCTCCCCCCCAGGCGCTGCACCGACCTGTATCGTTTGGTCACCTTGTAGATTTCTCGTATGACCTATTTGCAGCCCCCCTGCAAATATTGAACCATTAAAACTTCCTCCTCCTGTTGTTATATCTGTATAAATTGCCCGAACTACGGAAGAAGCGCCGCCGCTTTTTGCGGTTATGTCATAACAAAAATAATTCTTACCGCCTGTACTAGCAGGGCAACCCTCTGTTGTAGTCACTACTTTATATGTTGCGATCGTCGCTGCTGGGGAGCCATTATCCTTGATCACGCCATTATTAATTTGAGCAATCTGTGTAGCGGTCAACGGTTTTAACAAACCGGTTAAAGCTTGATAGCCAATCGCCGACTTAATCTGCGCCTGCGTTTGTGCATGAGTTGTCAATGAACTATCTTGTAAACTCCGTACAGACGTGACCATACCGATAACCAAAGTGGTTAAGGCAAGACCAATCAATAGAATAAGCAAAATAGAAGCAAAGCCAGTCTGTTTTTGCATTTGTCTACTACCCACAGGAAAACGCATAGTTCGAAAAACTTGATGATTACACATATTAAATGCTCCCTTAGGTAGTCACATTAAATAAACAGGTTGAATTGCTTAGAGCAGATACTGTAGAACTGGTACTGGTAGCATAAATATTGGCTTTTATTTCTACATAATACTTACCGCCAGTTGCCGTTGCCGTCGTATTCCTCACACCAAAAGGCGTACAAATATGAGAACCTGTTAATTTAGTCACCTTCAGCGATATTTTTCCTACATCTGAATGCACAGTACTCGGCATGGTAGCCGCAGTGGAAATCAACGTTTGTGAAGGTGGAGGCGTGGTTGTTGAAGGAAGTGCTAACGTCGTACAGCTATATCCTGCACCACCTGTACCAAGATAATAAATTAAACTCTTACCTTCAGATTTTAATGCTTGGCAATTGCCACTTGATAATTTCCATACAAGTGCATCAGCTTCTGTAGTTTCAATATTAGAAGCCGTTATTGCCGTAGTACCTGCATAGGCTTGAATTAACTTATCACTGGAACTTCCGTAAGAATCTGTAGGTACAGTCATGTTATAACCTACTCCCTGCAAAATACGGTCAGCAACAATCAAGCCTTTCATAATATTGGCATCAATGCTGGCACCGCGTGTCGTTTCAGCAGAGACATACCCCAAAGAAACATAAGCTCTTAATATCGCTAAAATAATAACCAAAGAGATGGTTAGCGCAATCATAATCTCAATCAGTGACATACCCTGCTGCTTTTTTATTGTACTGTTCATTTTAAGCACCTTCAGGGAGAAATGATTGATTTAACAGGAACAAACTGATCCGAATCACTTACCTGTATGGAAGGTGATTGAACAGTAACGCTTGCCGAATAAGGCGGAGATGTGGGCGGTGGATTACTATTAATTGATGCATTGACCGTATAGGTGGTTGGAGTCAAGGTACATGGTGTAGTAACACTTGTGCCATTAATTGTAATGCTACTTGTATTACTACAAATTGTATCTGCTTTTACCGCCACTTGACGCATCTTGTTGATGGTTTGCAGCTGAATGTTACCATCTCTCTGTACCACAGCCGTACGTGCAGCAATGTAAGCACCACCTAAACCAATAATCGCCATTAATAGTAAAGAAATCAGCACTTCGATCAGTGTAATACCGGCCTGATGCTGATATTTAGAACTGTGCTGTAACTGTAACATTAGAAACTCCTGAGCGAGATATTATATAGCCACCAGTACAAGTTGTACCTATGCGTGCAGCATTGTTATTTAATTCAAGTGCCGCACAGGTAGAACCACTAGGTGCCTCTAACGCAATCGAGACAGTAGCAGGAAATTTTGCACTCCATAAAACAGTGCTGTCATCGGATGCTTTAACATTAATGACACCTTCTGCACCACTGCTACCATTCGTTACCGTAAGTTTTGCAACCATTGGGGGAGTATCGGTTTGTCGTATGCCATTAGGGTTTTTTATTGCTTCCGTAACAGCTTTGTTATAAGCCTCAACCAGCAATTTTTGGGTTTTCTCAACCTGGGTTTTAGCAACCCATGAGGCACCAAGCGGAATCAGCGCAACAGCTGAAATCCCAATAATGGCAATCACAATCATTAATTCAATGAGGGTTACCCCTTTAGATGCCGCTACCATGACGTTAATCCACCACAGGCAGCACCACCTGAAATTGTTCTCACATTCTTGTCGGTCAGTGTTAACTCACAACCATTATTCTGATTTCGACCTGTTGCGGTCAGTTTATAGGTTGTCCCTGCAGTATCTCCAGTAGCGGCTGGAGAAGAAATTTTATACACAAAATTAGCATCTTCTGCAGGTGTCCAACTAATACCTGTATTCGTCGAAATATAAGTTTGTGTTGCAGTTGTAGTAGTTGTTGAAGCCGCTGGATAAGTTAATGATTTTTGGTAGATATGCCCCATCATCAAACTTAACGTCGCTAAATCGGAACTTGCACTGTTCGCTCTTGCTTTTTTGATATATTGTCCATAAGCAGGCAATGCAATTGCAGCTAAAATCGCCACAATTGCAACCACAACCATGAGCTCAATTAAGGTAAAACCTTGACTTCTTTCTATTTGCTGCATATTTCCCCTCAAACAAGTAATAAAACTTTACCCTATTAAAAATAATACCTAACTTAATTACAAACTAAACACATAAAGGATAAAAGGCATAAAAAAACAGATAATTGTCAAAATACAATTATCTGTCAAATTAAGAATTTAAAGAGAATGTTACCTCTTTAACAGTTATGCCTGAATCACTTGTATCCGTAACTCTTTAGGTAGACTAAACGTAATATTTTCCTCTCGCCCTTGAAGCTCTTGCGGAGGGGTCGCACCCCAATCCTGTAACCGCTGAATGACCTGCTTGATGAGAATCTCAGGTGCAGATGCGCCAGCTGTCACACCAATTTTACTGTCTGGCTTAAACCAATCTTTTTCAAGTTCATCTGCATTATCGACCAAATAAGCTGATTTACCCATACGTTCAGCCAACTCACGTAAACGGTTAGAGTTAGATGAATTTGGCGAACCCACCACCAACACCACATCACATTGATTGGCTAAGTCACGCACTGCGTCCTGACGGTTTTGAGTGGCATAACAAATATCGTCTTTGCGTGGTCCCTGAATATTCGGATATTTTTGGCGCAAGGCATCAATTACTTTGGCAGTATCATCAATCGACAGCGTGGTCTGGGTGACAAATGCGACTTTTTCAGGATGACGCACGCTTAAAGCCGCAACATCATCTTCATCTTCTACCAAATAAATTTCGCCGCCATTTTTCTTGTCGTACTGACCCATCGTCCCTTCAACTTCGGGGTGTCCTTCGTGACCAATTAAAATCGCCTCTGTGCCTTCACGCGCATATTTGGTGACTTCAATATGTACTTTGGTGACCAACGGACAAGTCGCATCAAATACTTTTAAGCCGCGACGCTCCGCTTCTTGCTGCACCGCTTTAGATACGCCATGTGCACTAAAAATCACGATATTGTTATCGGGCACTTCATCTAGCTCATCAACAAAAATTGCACCGCGTTGGCGTAAGTCATCTACCACAAATTTATTGTGTACCACTTCGTGACGTACATATATAGGGGGATTAAAACACTCAAGGGCACGATTTACAATCGCAATTGCTCGGTCTACACCTGCACAAAAACCACGTGGATTCGCCAATACAATTTCCATAGAACCCTCTATGTTGAAGTTAAATAGGTGGGATGTTTAAAAATTTATGCCAACAAAAGCCAACTTGGCTATTTTGTTTAAGGGGCGTCTACTCTAAAATAGAGAAGATATTTTATCATATCAGGAAAAATATCATGTCGGGTCTATTGTTTGTCGTTTCTGCCGCTTCAGGAACAGGCAAAACATCCCTCGTTAAAGCCCTGCTTGAGCGTGTGAATAATTTACACGTTTCAGTTTCTCACACAACACGCGGTCAACGTCCCGGCGAACTCGATGGTGTGCATTATCACTTCACGCAAAAACAAGATTTTATCGACTTGATAGAACAGGGCGGTTTTATTGAATATGCAGAAGTATTTGGCAATTATTACGGCACTGCGCAAGCAACCGTTAAAGAGCAGTTAGCCAAAGGTCACGATGTGTTACTTGAAATTGACTGGCAAGGTGCTCAGCAAGTACGCAATCTTTTTCCTGAATCGAAGCAAATTTTTATTCTTCCACCAAGCCAGTTTGATTTACGTGAGCGCTTGTCTAACCGTGGCACCGATACAGTCGATGTGATTGAGCATCGTTTGGGCTGCGCAGTTGAAGACATGCAGCAATATGTCAATTTTGACTATGTGATTATTAATGATGACTTTAATAAAGCCCTGCACGATTTAGAAGCAGTGATTATTGCCAACCGTTTGGTGACGGCGCAGCAGGCACATCGTCATCAAGCCTTGATTGAAAAGTTAATTAGCCCGCCAAGCGCGTGATTAAAACTTGAGTCTATAAGCAAAGCACCTTATACTGCACAGTCTGTTTAAATTTATTATTCGAACGAGAATTCTTATGGCACGCGTTACCGTTGAAGATTGTTTAGACCATGTAGACAACCGCTTTGAGCTTGTACTAGTGGCAAGCAAGCGCGCGCGTCAATTGGCACGTCAAGGCATAGAACCTACCGTTGAGTGGGACAACGACAAACCTACCGTTGTTGCTTTACGTGAAATTGCAGAAGGTCACGTTTCTAAAGACATTTTGAAACAACGTGATCAAGACTATCAAACTTCGAGTCTTGACCTTGCACTTTCTGCAAATAATTTGAATTTAGATGGTTTTTCTTTCCAATAAGAACAACTTTCTAAAAAAGCCTAGTTTTTTACTAGGCTTTTTTGTTGTCTGAACTTTAATCTTGCGCTAAAAACCGTTATAACATAAGGATTAAGACCCTATTTATTAATGCCAAATTTATCACTATTTTGGCATGAAAAAAATTGACAAGTCATGCAATATGCTTTTCATTATAAGGTCTAACTGTAAATTCGTTATCACTTGTATTTTAAAGGGTGTTATATGCCAGGCACGATGGTCAGCCAAGCCAAACAACAGCTTCAAACCATGATCGAACCTTACCTTAGCGTAAGTGAAGTCGAACAGGTGCTTACGGCTTGTGATTATGCTGAGCATGCGCATGATGGCGTTACCCGTAAAAGTGGTGAACCTTATGTGCTACACCCGATTGCGGTGAGTTGCATTTTGGCACACATGCGTTTGGATGCCGACACGCTCATTGCTGCGCTATTACACGATGTCATTGAAGATACTGACTACAGCAAAGATGACATTACAGAAAAATTCGGACGTACCGTTGCTGAACTGGTCGATGGTGTAACCAAGCTGAGCCATTCCAGCGACAAAGAATACAACAAAGCTGCTTCGTTCCGTAAAATTCTGCAAGCCACCTTACAGGATCCACGTGTCATTATTGTGAAACTAGCAGACCGTTATCACAACATGACCACATTAGATGCGCTGCGACCAGACAAACGCGCACGCATTGCCCAAGAAACTTTTGATGTGTTTGTACCTATGGCACGTATCGTGGGTATGAATGAAATGGCAGATAACCTTGAACATTTGTGTTATCAAAACCTAGATTTAGATATGTATAACGATGTGCAAGCCGCCCTTTTGCAAACCAAGCCAAAACGCTGCGAATACCAGTCTAAATGGGAACAAAATCTTGCCGACCTGCTGCAAGACAATCAAATTACAGGCCGTATTAAAAAGAAAAATAATAATATTGAATTACTGCGCCACTTTGTTAAAAACGATATTGATCTACAAGAACTGACCCACAGCCATGCGTTTGAAATTATTTTACAAAGCATTGCTGACTGTGACCGTTTGGCCGATATTTTACGTGACAACTTTCAGGTCTTGCATTATGAAGATCATATCCGTCGCCCTTTGCCAGGCGGTAACCAATCACTCATGATGCGTCTTAAAGGTGAACAAACCACCTTATCACTCACCATTCAAACTGAATTGATGCGTAAAGCCGCACGTTTTGGCGTAGTCTTGGGTGAAAACGCACCGCAAGCCTGCCGTTCTGCCATTCAAGCCTCTATGAAAAGTTTAAACGTGTTGATTGATGGTGAATGCGCTAAAACCACATTTAGCGATTTACTGGATTATCTACACCAAGAGAAAATTCATGTGTATACCCCGCACGGACATTTACATGAATTGCCGCAAGGCGCCACCGCAGTTGATTTTGCCTATGCAGCCAGTTTGTTCTTAGGTAACCATGCCGTCGGTACAAAAATTAATGGCGAAAGCAAACCACTTTCCACACCACTCACCAGCGGGCAAGTGGTCGAAATCATTACCGATGTTTTAGCTACACCCAACCCAGATTGGCTGAGCTTCATTAATACCCAAAAAGCCCGTCGTGCCTTACAAAATATTCTGCGTGATCAGGATATTGAAGAACAGCGTTTGGTGGGTCAGCAAGCGCTTAACCGTGCGCTGAAATTATTTAATCACTCGATTCAAGACTTAACTGAAGCCGATTGGTTAAATGTGTTGCAATGGCGTCATATTGACTCTAAAGACCGTTTATTTGAGCAAATTGCAGTCGGTGATTTATTGCCACAGTTGGTGGCAAATCACATTTACGCACTCGATCACGACAGCAGCGAACATTCTGACCGTCTGATTCAGGGCACAGAAGGCATTGACGTGAAATATGCGCACTGTTGCAACCCTGTACTGGGCGATCCGATTCAGGGTAACTTGTCACGCCGTGGCTTGATTGTGCATCGTGCGCGTTGCAACAACTTACTGCATGAGCAACATCAGCATCCTGAAAATATCATGCCGCTACAATGGACTTCAGAAGATGTAGATGACGTGAGTTTTACAGCTTATCTCAGCATTGATATGGATATGAATGACGAACAAATTTCCGATTTGATCTATCAATGTCGTAAGGCCAAAACCGGAGTAGAAATGGTACGTAGCCACGATGGCAAAACCTATGTGAATATTGTGGTGAATAACCGTAAGCAAATTGCCAAAATTATTCGTGATTTACGTATGCGCTTCGGTTTCCCACGAATTAGCCGTTTAGCGAGCCCCATCAGCATAGCAGAAGAAGCCAAAGCTTGTTAATTTAATGTGGCTGCATAGTTTGACTGTGCCGCACATTCACCGATTTTGCATTATAGACTCATCAGGCTATTGAAATGCAGTCGGATGGTCTATGATGTTCGTACATTATTTTAGGAGAAATCAATGTCTCGCCAAGTCATCCATACTGAAAATGCACCTGCAGCAATTGGTACTTACTCTCAAGCCATTTTAGTGGGCAATACTGTTTATTTATCAGGTCAAATTGGTTTAGACCCATACAGCATGGAATTGGTAGAAGGCATTGAAGCGCAAATTCGCCGCGTATTTGATAACTTAAAAGCCGTTTGCGAAGCGGCGGGTGGCTCTTTGACCGATATTGCCAAGCTCAATATTTTCCTGACCGATTTATCTCACTTCCAATTGGTCAATCAAATTATGGGGGAATATTTTGCGCAACCTTACCCTGCACGCGCAGCGCTGGGTGTAGCCAGCTTACCTAAAGGTGCATTGGTTGAAATGGATGGTGTGGTTATCATCAACTCATAAATTCCACTTATTCAATTGGTTAAAAATCACTAAGTGATGCCACCTATCAGGTGGCATTTTTTTATTCAAAAACCCAATCATGATAAATGACTTTTCAAATGATTTTTATTGACAAACGATAATAATTATCAATAATAACACTTATCTTATTTCAATTATTGTGGTTGCATTCATGTACGTTTGCTTATGCCGTGGTATTACAGATCAAGACATCAAAGAAGCCGTTGCGAATGGTGCAGAGAGCTATCGTGAAATTCGCGATATGTTTGACTTAGGTACGTGCTGTGGTCGCTGTGCACCTGAAACTCGTGCCATCATCAGTGATGAAATTGCTCAAATTGCTTCTCGTCTTGCTATTGCTGCATAAAGCTCGTATTTTCCAATACATTCCCCACATTTAGTTATTTTAATTTTTTACCGTGTTTTTCCTCCCCCGCTTCCGACTACAGCGGGTTTTTCTTGGCTTACATTTCTTCACACCGCCTAGCTAATTGTTTTTGATTGCGATTTTCATTTGCGGTTCCCTAAATCACTCGCCATTTTGCCCAGTCTTGTTTAAGATAGAAATATAGATTGCCTTAAGCGGTTTAAGGCAGAAATTGTTGATGGAGTGCTGCAATGAAAGGCAATCGTGATGTGATTAATCAACTCAACCAAGTTTTGTATCATCACCTGACTGCGATTAACCAATATTTTTTACATTCACGTATGTTTAATGATTGGGGCATTGAACAACTCGGCTCGGCTGAATATAAAGAGTCGATTCGTCAAATGAAACATGCTGACAAAATTATTGAACGTATTTTATTTTTAGAAGGGCTGCCAAACTTACAACACTTGGGCAAATTGTATATCGGTCAGCATACAGTTGAAGTTTTGAACTGCGATGTGCGTAAAGTCCAAGAAAATATTGAAGCAATCCAAAAAGCGGTGGTTTTGGCAGAGCAACAACTGGACTATGTAACCCGTGATTTGGTTCAGGAAATTTTAGAGAAAGAAGAAGAGTACCTAGACTGGGCAACTACACAGCTTGATTTGGTTGAAACGGTAGGCATTGAAAACTATATTCAAAGTCAACTCTAAAATTCATCTCGTTTCAATCGCACAAAAGACTGGTTTTTCCAGTCTTTTGTTTTTTGGGGCACTTTACCTAAAATTCAGTATCTTGCCTATCTCTCATGAAGATGTTTTCAATATCAATTTATATTTTTGCTGATACACATTTTTAATTCTTGGATTTATAAAAAAGTATTTATAACGCAAAAAAATGTTTCATGGGATGCATCTGTTGATGCAATATCCGAATAATAAAAATGCCATAATCCTGTTTTTTATAAAAAATAGCATGTTGATGATGATCATGACGGCGTATTCCCTCGCCAATATCTACACATACATAACCAATCAATGGTGAACTCACTAACAAATGAAAGGTATTTTCCAAATGTTGTGTGTATTGGTCAGCCTGAGCTACACCAAAATTAAGTAAGGTGTATTCATAAATAGCAGTGAAGTCATCGACAGCTAAATTAGATAGTTTATACACGATGCTTCTGCTTCACTTGAGCCGCAATATCTTTTAGGCTAAGTGTACTTTCTCCACTGTTCTCACCTGCTTCAATCGCTTGCTTTAAAGCTGCAGTTTGATTTTCTTGCTGTTCCAATAATCTTAATGCAGATCGCATCACTTCACTGGTTGAACCATAACGTCCAGATTCAATCAGTTTGCTCACAAAGTCATCGAGTTGTGGGCCAATTGTTACACTTGTAGTTCTCGCCATCAGCATGCCTTATTGTGTGAATAGATCATACAATTCTAACACAACTCCCTTTATCTGAACAAAATTTCAGCATCTCTTTAAATTTTCGCACATGAAATCAATTTTATAATGAATACCCCCTCTCTTTTTAAAGAGAAGTTGGGAGAGATTTTCAACATTGAAAATTTTCACCATATTTGGCTCACTATTTTCAAATCCCCCTCCTTGCGCTACACAAATCAGCGCGGCTTTGCCTCATCCAATAAAGTCGCATAATCCACATTGACCTGCCACAAAGTGCTTAACAACCATAATTGCTTTTTGGCTTCTGCTTCATAACCGTTAAATGCTAATACGCGTGCATATTTCAATAAATCGTAGCGGGTTGGATAATTCAACACAATTTCATGGATATCCTGCAATTGTTCAGGCGTTTGTAGGCTATACGGATTTAATCGAATCCACGCAATGCGGCGGTTAAATTCTTCGAGTACCAAAATACGATCTTGATGGGTGATTTTTTCAGGTGTGTGTTCATAGCGCACCGACTGATTTAGTTTTGGCACCATCACTTCATAATCACGATAAATCAGCACTAGTAACAATGCACCCACCACAAAAGTGCTGCGCAAATATAGTGGAGATAAAGTAAGACCTTTCACAACGCGCTGTGACTGAATCATACCGATGATAAAACCTGCAGGCAGCAGGAAGTAGGCATAATTTTGCGGAAACTCCAGCATGGCATGTACGCTAAATGCACCGACCATTAAAATCCCCACAACCGATTCCACCGACTGGGTATATTTATGCAATTGGTAGCCCCAATAGCCCAAATATGCTAAAAATGGCACACCGAGCAACACACCATTCCAAAGTAAAAAATCTAAAATAAAATTGTGTGCGCTACGAATCCACACAGGGCCTTGCACAAATTCACTAATCGTGACATACGCCACGCTGGTTTGATGCCAACCATAGCCCCACCACGGTTGATGTTCAATCGCAGCGAGCATTTGCTGCCAAATTGCCAAGCGTGACATATCACCTGTAGCGCGTTGTACTACATCACGAGATTGCACCGAAAGGTCTGCACTTTGTGAGAGTAATTGACTAAAAGTAGGTGCGATAAAAACCAGCCCGATAAATGCGGCAAACCACAGCAAGCTATAGCGCCATTTAATCCGCATCACGCCACGGTATTGTTGATAGCTCAAATAGGTCAAGAGACACAGTGACGCCAACCATGAAGTCCGCGATTGACTCAGTACCACACCGACCAAAATCATGGCAGCTGCGATCACAATCCATACGGTTTTAAGTTTTTGTTTTTCGTATAAATATAGGCATGCCATAAGCGACATGACTAAAAAGGTCGCCATATTATTCGGTTGGGCGAAGTTGGCATAAGGGCGTTGTCCAATTTTTATATCCACCATCATTGGCAGGTATTGATCGAGTGTGAGCCACTGGCAAATTGCCATGAATGCGGTAATACTTCCCACGCCGAGTAGCACATAACTAAAGCCTGTAAAGATGCGTTCACGTTCGCTGTTGATTTGCGTGAGGTTATAGCCAAAAATGATCGCTAACCAAAAACTGAAGATATAGACACTGCTGAGCAAGGCTTTGTCAAAGAAGTAGACTAAACCAAAACCCCACTGAATGAGCGGAACACAGCACAGTGCCAGTAATGGCAGACTGATTTTTGGTATCTGTAATTTTTCTTTGAATAGGCAAGCGGCAAGCGCAAACAGGGCAAAAAATGCGTAAAGTTCGCCTGTATAGGTAACCCACGGCCGGTAGTGAATGGGCAATAGCCATGCAAGGGAGATGAGGATGGCAGCCACAAATAGCAATGCAGATTTCATAGGAAAAATAGACCAAAAAACTGGCTCTATCTTATATTTTTTTAAGCAAGATGATAGTGCTTTGTGTAGCACTTCAAGTTTTACTCTGCCGAGTATTTTTAATAGCATAATTTACTAATTGCACTTCATATCACTCAGTTTTCCAGTAAAGTTAGGATATCTCAATTTCATGTAATCAAGAGATTTACTATTTTTCTCATTTTCATAAATTGAATAATTATAATAAGATACCAAGTTTTTATTTGTAGGATATCTATAAAAAACAACCTTTACATTTTCAAAATCATACTTACTTACAACATAACAATCATTTAAATACAAAATATCAACACCAATATCCAAACCATCTAACACTCTAACATTATACTCCACAGGGGTAACTTTACTATAAAACAGATATTCACTTGAATATTTTTCAATTTTATCCTTTATTAAAATATAATCCTTTATTATTATAATAAAAATAAATACAACCCAACTTAGAATAACCAAATAAAACCATCTATTAAAATAAATATTGCTATTATCGAATTTATGAACTATCCCAATAAACAAACCAATTGGCACTAAAAAATAAGCATATGCAAATGGAAACTCAAACATGCAATGCACAAAAAAAGAAATAATAGCAAAAAATATTATCAAGTCATTTGTATGCTTTATTTTATTAAAAGCAGAAAAAAACCATCGAACAATTAAAAAAATTATTATTAGGCCGAAAGGTATTCCAACCCAAACAAATAAATCTAAGAAAAAATTATGAGAATATTCTAGCCATAGATTTAAGGGATACTTTAATGAGGTTTTTGTCTGTGCTATAGATGTTTGATTCCACCCATACCCTAAAGTTGGCTTATCTATTATAGCTAGATAAATCTGCTTCCAAATATCTAGTCTTGAATAATCTGAACCTGCTCGCTCAAATAATGTTAACCCTGCACCTTTAAATAAAATATTTTTATATGGCAAAACTAACAAAAAAAATAAAAATATGATAGCATTAATATATATTACCTTAAGTAATTTAAGATCCCTTCTTGTGAAAGAGAGCACCAACAATACAAAAAAAACAACCCAACTAGTTCGTGATTGAGTTAACGCTATACCTAAAACAAAAAAAATATCTAGTATTAAAAAAAAATTAATATTTATAATCTTATTGTAATATAAATAAAGCAAAGAAAAAAAACTTATAAACAATAATGTTGCTAAATTATTGGGCTGCCCTATATTGGCAGATGGACGAAGAAAACTACTCTTTAGAATAAATGAAAAACCATCAAAACTAAACCACTGTAAAAGTTGAATTAAAACACTAATAAAACCTATTATCGTAAAAAAAATAGTTAATTTAATAATTTCATCTTTATTTTTTTGCAAATGTATTCCATTAATTACACTTAAAAAAAACACATTAATATAAAGAAATGATAAAAATAAATCTTGTTTTAAAATATAAAGATCAAGAAAAAATTGAAAAGAAATTTGAATTATAATAAAAAAATATATATAAATTATACTTTTATCGGTATATGTTTTTCTTGATATTATGATATTAAAAGTTAATAGAATTATAGATAAAAAAGCAAAAAAATCTTGACTAGCATTTGGCCACGGCATAAATGCATTAGGGCTAAGATAACTTAGCCCTAATAGAAAATATACTAATAACGACAAAATCAAATGTTAAGTAGGATTAACGGCATTCTGCTGGCAAATATTTAGTTGGCGTACCAGATTTTGCAGAACACGCCCACTTGACACCCCCATCATTCGCAGTTGGCGTCATAACTAATACAGCATCTTTTGCAGCAGGCGTCATTGTTACTTCAATTACACCAGACGAACAAGTCGCAGATAATACATTATCCGTCTTATTAGATGTACCCACTGTCTGCACGCCATCACAACTATTTGAATTAACAACACCACCAGCATTAGAAATATTTTCTGAAATTGTTGCTTTCATAGCAGCTGCTGTACTCAAACCTTCTGCTACACGAGCACGTACTGTATAGTCTGTATAAGCTGGAATCGCGATCGCAGCCAAAATACCAATGATCGCAACAACGATCATTAATCGTTTACATTCCATAAGTCACTTTATATAGACACGCTCCAAACTATTGAATTCTATTCATTTACTCAATTTTATATTTTGTCCATATGGACATGCTTTTATAACGACAAATTTTTCACGTTTGTCCATATCCTCAAAAATGCATAAGGTGTTAAAAACGTGTTTTAGTCCGCCTAATTAAAAATGAGCAATCTCCAAAATATATTTTTGTATTCATACCGACCTTAAAATTTTATGTTTGTTATGCGTCATGCGAAATATAAAAAATTTTATGCTCAAAGGAGATGAATGATGACCAACAATGAATGTATACAAATACATCTAGATGCTTAAACAAAGCAATTGGCATAACGAACTGCCACTACTCTAGGTTACGCTACACTCACCGAGTTTTTTATTTATTTAATTCAAAATCACGCACCACAAGTTTTACAAGAACACTCTCATATTCAGTTAAGTCATGCTCAGTTTGAACAATTTGTTTAGGTATATAAAACTCAAAATAAGGTCCCTACCCGATTAAAACAGGCTGCCCAGCTTTTAGATAAAAAAATTTTTAAGGAGCAGAAATGAAAATCATTACATGTGCTGAGCTACAAGAAAACTTAGCGGATATACTCGATTACGTTATAGACGATCATGCACCTGTACTTATTAATAGAGAAGATAAACAAGCCGTGTTGATAATAAGTCTAGATGATTGTAATGCCTTTAAAGAAACAGCGTACCTACTCAAAAGTCCTGCCAATGCAAAACGGTTACGCGACTCAATCGCGCAAATTGAAGCATCTGAAACAACGTGTCATAAACTCAGTAAAGAGTGAGATTGAGATGCACTAACGATGGTAGAAATAGCGCCCGACTATACCCAGAAAATTTCAAGCGATAGACTTCAACATAAAGAACAACATCACAACACCTAAAAAAGAACAATCGAATATATGTGATATGCATCACACAATGACAATATTTGTCCAAAGTATAAAATTCAACCTGACAAAATTTGTCACTTTTTAACAAAAATATACAATCGAATAAAAAGACTTAAATTTTTTATGTGTAAGGTGCTGTTTTTCTGTGTAAATTGTCTATAATAAAAGTTGGCACGTTAAGTGCTAATATTAAAATAGCTTACAAAGCTTATAATTAAATTAACAACATTTGTGGAGAATGTTTATGAACGCTCAAAAAGGCTTTACATTGATCGAGCTGATGATTGTGGTCGCTATTATCGGTATTTTGGCTGCGATTGCTATCCCTCAATATAAAGACTATGTGACACGTGCAAAATGGTCTGATAATAATGCATCAATTGCTTCATTAAAACTTGCGATTGCGGAATGTGTGCAAACGGCAGGTAGTTTAAGTAGCTGTAATACCGCGGCAAAACTTGGCACTGAAACAGGATATGCAGGTCTTCCAGCTCCAACTAATGGCACTGTAACTATGAGTACTACTACTGACGGTGCTATTATTGTGACAGGTTCAACTGATCTAGTGGGATGTACTGTAACTTGGACTCCAACTTTGGATACCAATGGCAATACCTTAAAATGGGCTGGTGCAACAACACCATCGGCATCTGGTGGTAGTTGTACTAAAGCGAACACAGGCGTTTAATATTTAGTCATTAAAAACACACCTAATTCAGGTGTGTTTTTGTTTCAACTCAAAGTTTTCTAACAGCAGTGAATTGCATTTTTCAAGGAGCTTTTCATAGTCCTCCTTTAATTGCTCATAATCACTTTTAACTGCTTTGGTCTTATTCCTTGCTTGCTCTATCTGCTGAGCAGTAGATGGAACATTTTGTCCAGCTTCATTTGCAGCCTGTCCAATTGCTTCCACCAATACAGCATAACGGCTTTTCTTAATTGAACCCCGCTTTCGTCCAGCTTCTAGTGCCACTGTGTCGTTATTGATGGCAGAACCTTTAGGCAGTTTGGTCGGCTTATTCGCTTTTAAACGCTCTAAAGCAGCATAATATTCATTGAGTGCACTCATGTTTTAACCCTCAATATTCACAGTTTTAATTTTTCGAATGGTCTTATTCAATGCCATAATCTCACTATCCATTTGTCCGTATAGCAAACTATCCTTTTGTTGCATATCTCGTACTCGTTGTAGCCTCTGAACCGCTTTATCCATCTTCTCTGCACTCGCAATATCGAAAATTGCATATGCACAGCTCAGACAGCTCGTAATAGCAGTAAATGAAATTTTTTCGCAAGAATCAGGATTAGTACAAGTACCAAACAGGCTAGCCTTGTAAGCTATTTCCCCTTTTTTCATACGCTTAATCGCTTCATCACGGTTTGGAAATACTGTGAGTAATTGCTCGCGGTCTTTTTGTAGCTGCAAATAGGTTCCTGCCCCACCAAGTAAACGGCTAGCACTATTAATTACACCATCTTCAAACTGAGCATAAGAATGCACCAATCGCTGATATTCCAGTTCTTGAATAAACTCTTTTTGACTGTCATTCACTAAAATATTTGGTGCAAATACCGCATTATTACGGTAATACAACGTCATAGACTCTGTTAGATGCTTAAATTGGACTGACAAAGCGCCAAGTCCGATCATGCCTGAACGAGCGCCATAAACTGCAAGCGAACGTCTAAATTGATGGGTACAGATATTCCAATATTGACCAATTTGACAGTCCTTTTCTTCACGCCAGTTGCGAAAACCATCAAAAGCTTCAAGCTCGGCGATATCACTTTCTGTGATTTTCAACCCCTCTCCAAGCAATACAGAAATACGGCTTAAATACTGATTAAAATTAGACTGTGTTCGAGTCGGAGCACCCTCAAAATTAGAGATAAAATCCGTTTCATTTATGATATTTCGATTATTTTTATGCCGATGTTTTTGTGAATATCGTGTTGGGAATAATGGGTATTCAGCAGGATTAGACATATCATAATGTGGGTTGAGCAGGGCGTATATTTCACCAATACTTTGTGCTGCATTTACGCCTACTTGAATATCTTCAAACGTGATCCAATAGGTAGACTTGTTGCCACCCCCATGTAATTTTGATGTATAGCCCATAATGACATGCACAAGATGCTCGTTACTTTGAATAGTTTGATAGCAATCAGAAGACAGCTGATTTACTTCATTGTCCCGCATCCCTGTAAACAGATGAATCCACAACTTGGCCATACCTTGAATCAGCGTCATATAACGGGTGAGGTTGGCATGTTTTTGAATCTGATGATTCTCAAAAAGCTGAGTTAACCCCAGCAAATCTCGAGCATCCACAAAACTCACGGCTTTTTTATAATCTTTAAACTCACGTGGCATACGCGCAAAAGATGGCTCTTGTTGAATGCGCTGAAACCACTGATGTAAAGCAGGTACATAATGATTAAACTCATTCAATTTCTCTGCTAACCCATTAATTAAACTTATATAAATACGAGATGGAATCAACTTAGTTTGCGGACCTACTTTGCCCGACTGCAAGCGTATTTGTGCAGCGAGCCTTGCTAAATGCTCAATCGGTTGATATGTATTAAAAGCTGGAATTAATAACGGATACTGTTGCTGTAAGGCAAAACAATCTGTTAACAATGCTTTAATATGATTAGCTCTTTGGTAACTGATGCCAGCATAAGCATCTTGTACTTTCGCAATATAGGCTGCATCACTAAATAATTGTGTCAAGGTGCAACCATTGCGGTAAGCAATTGCAGCAAACTGTCGCAAGACAAGATGGCGTTGCTCAACACTTTTAATAATCGACTTACCTGTTTTGATGTAGAGCAACGCAAAAATGATTTTTTTCATTTCATCACGTATTTGACAGAAGAGAAAATCATTCTCACGAGCATGTTTCAACCAGCTCTTAAAATTTAATTTACAGTGACACTTCGGCAGATAGGGTGAAAAGTCCCAAACATCATCGCCAAATTGAGATAATGTTGCGCCATTTGACATACGGGATAAAATAAAGCTTGTGGGAACAGTCAGCTGATTATTCTCCAAACGATATTCATCTGGTAAAAACGGCTCAGCAACGCCACTGGCATACAAATACGAATTAAATGAACTCATGACACCCACCCCAAATCTATTAAAAGCTCAAAATGATTCAGCCAGTAAGCATCCATATCACCACTTTCTACTTCTTCTTGAATTGAAAAAATACGATCACGTAAATTTTCATAAGTATCTGATAATTCGTTGAGTACTTCGTCAATTCGATGTAAAACCACACCGAATTGTGACTCCCATTTAATCAAATCCGTAGCTTTTTGTTTGACATAGCCGAGTAAACTTTTTAGTGACAAAAGCTTACGTATATCTTCTTCATCAGCGTGGACTGCATAGTGTTGACAGAACAGGCAATTCTCAAATTGTTGGCAGTTTGGGGTTGGAGCTTGTGCGGTAAAACCAATAGCTTTTTCAGGCTGTGGAGCTGCTGTAATACATGCACCTACAGGTAAGATCTGAGCATCAACAGTTTCATCTAAAGTTCGCACAGCAATACGTTCAACAGTTCGAGTTTTTTCTACGGCAACGTCCCGCAACTCATGAAAGAATTGCGAAATTTGCTGACTCGCATCTTTAAATGAAGTTCGACTGTAGTTTTTCTTCGCAGTATCGAGTGAGTGTCCCATTTTTTCAGCTTCGAGCAATAAATCTCCATCGCTGAGCTGTACATATTGACTACTGACATGCTTACGCCACTGTTGCGGTGTAATCCAAACCATTTTGGGGAAAATGCGCTGAAAAAACTTTTTTATTAATTGTAATCTGCCGTAGCTAACAGGTCCCAACTGTTGAATTTCGTTACGTAACGGAAAGATGAAATCACATGGTTCATCTTGGATATACCAAGCCCGAAGTTCTAAAATTTTTCTAAAAATTGGCTCAAATTTCACCCCAAATTCAGGGTGTACCGTCTTTCCACCTGCGCGGCTTTTTGTACCTGAAAAACGACGTCCTTGTGTTGATGGCAAGATTTCCATTGTATCGAATTGCAACTGCTGTGCTGTATCTAGATTGGCTCCAGTTTTTGCGATAAATAACAGCATGCCGATGCAAAGACCATAGGAAGCAAGTCGCTCTCGCTCCATGTGTCGTTTGTCTTTATTACGTTCCTCAAGGTTACGAATGGCTTGATTGCGATTCTCACGTAAACGCTTTCGATATTCACTATCTTCTTCTAATTCAAAATCAGCCAACATCTTTGACAATGTCGGAATCGAGCTATATTTGGCTAAATAACTCTGTATATCAAACTGGATATGCTGTTTTTCAGTTTGATGATGAAAGCCCGAGTAAAAATAGAAGTCTTCTTCATTCACAGATTGAAAATGTGCGGGAAAGTTTCCTTCTTGAACAACGATACGGTGGATTTCAAGAAATACATTAAGCAAAGTAGCATAAGTCTTCTGATGATCTTCCTCCGCAATCGGTAATATAGGAACATCATAACGCTGAGACTGTACTTGCATCGCTTGACTAACAATATCAATTTCGTGACAGTCAAATACATATGCTATTAATTTGGCTACATTACGCTGATACTGCTTTGCTGTATGTGCAGCCAAACTTTCCTCTTCTGTATCCGTAAGCAAAGTGCGATCAACTAAATATTTGCTATAACGACGATACGCATCGATCACACTGTCTTTATTCGATAAGTCAAAATTTTTGTTTTGACTATCAATCCAGTCTAAAAAAGTTTTGCTTGTATAATAAAACAATCCTTTTGATAGATCGGATCCGCTCATTTGCAGTAAATAGTCAGTTAAACACTGCAAAAAATAACGTCTTTTTTCATCAAACGATGCAGAAATTTCATTTTCAGATACAGTTTCATACAATTCTCTTTTACGAAAAAAGAGAGTTCCGATATCTAAAGTTTTAAAACTAAATGCAGCGGTTTTATCTTTACAAGCAAGAACAAGTCGTTCATGTTCTATAATCTGTCTATTGCTATCTGCAATATGCAAAAAAAGCTGAGAGCGTCTAAAATTCATGACAATTCTCCTGCTGAATTGACAGAAGACATCACATACTGCATCAAGTTTGACTCATACTCATGCTGAATTTTACTACGCCATTGCAATCGTGATTTATAGTTCAAGTACTGTAAAGTGGTTCTGATGTTGCAATGGCCCATGCGTGCTTGCACATATTCGACAGCTATCATAGCCGAATGTCCTTCGGGCAGATGCTGTAACTTGCTTTCCAGTAAATTCATACCAAAGCTGGCACGTAAATCATGAAATTTAAAGCTTTGAAATTGTGGATCAATCAAGCGGATTTCTGGTAATAGCACGACTTTTAAGTAACTGCGCACCGCTTCGCCTTCATAGAGTTTAAGTTTAGTTCCAAATGAGTCAGAGGCTTTAATCTTCTCTGTTAGTTCTTGCTGTTCTGCTTTGCTTGTGTAGAAAGGCGTACCAAGCTTGGTGAGAAATACATAATTTTTATCTGAATCCCCATAATTGGACTTCTGTCTACGCTGACGTGCTTGCTCACTATTAATATAGATTTTAAGATCTTGTACTAACCAACCTGGAATTAATAAAGTCATCGGCTTTTGAAATTTAGTATCAATACCTGTACCCGATCCAACTGACAGATGGATAAAGCTATGACTATCAACTTTCTTATCCGGCAAATGACAGATTCTTAAAGTACAAATAGTTTGCAAACGTGCGCCAGTGAATAATGCAAGATAGAACATCAACTGATATTCACGTGATGACTTCAGCAATGCTTTTAATATGATTATTTGTTCTTCAACGGTCAGTGGACTTAACTCTCCACCATCTACAATCACTTCAGAATTATGAGCTTTAGCAGGCACATGAATCGCAAGATCATGCGACTTGATTGCCATTTTTCTACGTGCACCAAATTCATTATCGACGGCAATATATTTGTAAACATCTTGGAAAGGAAGCCCGTAACGTTGGTGATCGATCAAATCTTCTGTAACAAGAAATCGATAAAAATTCACAACGGCATTAATTCGATTACGTGCTGAGCTAGCGGAAATTAGACCTGCATTCGCTTGCTCAATCAGACGAGTACGATATTTAAAAATCGCATTCAACTGTTTCAGTTTATGGAATTTCAAACAATCTAGCTGTTCATCTTCCAAAAAGCGATGAAAATCAACAAGCTGATTCGCAATAGATGCAAAAGTTTTAAAATCGTACTGTATTGTTTGCTCAAGTTTTTTCAGCAAATACAGATTAAAAACTTCTGATGGACTTCCATCTCCCTGAACAATTACAGGGAATTCAAGGTAAGCATCACCATGTTTTTCAAACGCTGCACCATTTAAACAACGGGTTGCATTAACCAACGTCAATAACTGAAATTTTTTAATGGTCACGACTTTGGCTTTTGATTGGTAGCGTGACTGACCATTTTTAAGTTTTGTGCTCATTTTGAGCCTCCTGTTTATTAAAAAACAGGCAAAAAGTGACCTTGATATAGGATTGACAAAAATGCCCCTATTCATCAAAATACAAATGTCTGATCAGCAATGAAGACATTCATAAGAGCTCATGTTCCCGCATGGGCTTTTATACTTTTTGCCGAATGAAAATAATTACTTTTAAAATTTAGCCCACAGCATCTATCTCTTTTGTAGCGTTTTTTGATTTATACTTGACAAATCATTCAAATAGCCTTGGATTTTAAGTTCTCTCATAATCAGTACTGAAGACTGTGCATCAAGACTTCTTAAATGATCTGAACAATATCGTTGATAAGCCTCACGAATTTCAGGATTCGGTAGCCGAACCAAGAATGGCTTTCCTTTCATATCGTTTACCCTTGCGTGTTAGTTCATGATTTTCTCGAGCGTGTTACACTATGTTAGTATCGCTAACAAATTAATATTAATCGTTTGATTAACTAAAATCAATAGGATTTATTCAAATGAATAAGATTTTTTTAACAGAAGAACGTAATAGGTTGAATTTAAAAGCAAAAGATGTAGCTGAATTTGTTGGTGTAGCAATTCCTACACAGTCTAATTATGAAAATGGCAAACGCTCTCCAGATGCAGAGTATCTTGCTAAACTTACGGAATTAGGCTTTGATATTAATTACGTTTTAACAGGAAAAAGAGAGTCTTTAAGTCTGGCAACACAAGAAAAAATGCTGATTGAATTATTTCGGCAAGCACCAGAAACTGTACAAAGACATATCTTGGCTGGGTTATTAACTCAAAATACTCCAGAACCACCTAAGGGTAATATTGTTACGGTCGGTGACTCAAATACTGGGAATGTTGCAGGAAGAGATATAACTCTTAAATAAATAGCTAGGATTCTTATGACAAATAATTCTGTTTCTGTCGGTCATTCAAATACAGGCAATGTATGTGGCGGCAATTTAACAATTAATCACTCATTACCATGTAAAAATGGTGATGGGATGCTTTCTTATGAAGACTATCAGAGATTTCCTTATTGTAATCAATGTATCTCATCATTCCGTAATCAGACATTTTTTCGCTATCAAAAACATGCTATCGCAATTTGTTGGGTAATCTTTACCTTAGTAATCGGTGGATTCTATTTCATTATGGGACGTTTACCAAATTTTGCGGGTATTATATTTCAGAAACATAATTTAATGGAGCCTTTGATCCCATTAATGTCAACATTAATTTTATGCCTTGTAATTTTTTGTCTAGGTAGAGTTTATGCTAGATTTTTAGCAAAAAAATATATCAATCAAAATTTAAGCTATCACTAACATAAAACTTTGCTGACTCTATATTATTTTTAAATTTATCAATAGATTATGAACCACTTAGCTCCCTGCTTTACGATTCTTCACTGTATTCAAATAAATCTTGCATATTACAATTAAAATATTTACATAAGGTATCAGCGACTGAAAGTTCAATTCGTACTGCACGATCATAGTAAAGACTTGTTAGCGTATTACGATTAATACCAGTCGCTTGAGCTACCTCACTTAACTTTAAAATTTTTCGCTCACCCATCAAATTTGACAACCTACATCTAATCATAACAACCTTTAAATTAAAAAATTAACCTACAGCAGGTTAATTAAACTTGATAAATAACTTTTACCGTGATAATTTAACCTACAGCAGGTTATATTGTTTTATTAAAAAACAAATTAGCCGTTCTAAATTTCATTATATAGTTTTTTAAGGAAGTTCAGCTATGAATAACTATTTTTCTCCAAAATTCTCTGTTTCAGAGGAAGTTCGTTCAACTGCTGTTGCACTAATCAAAGAGTTTAATATTGACCGTACATTTGATTTAGCTTTGTTTCTGAATGTTAACCCCAACTTAAATGACCAAGATGCGACTTTAGCCTGGGTGAATTATTTTGAAAAAAATCAACATGATCTCAGTGACTTCAATCATGTTAGACGCCACTTTATGAAAAATTTTCCTAAAATTATGTTTGCAAATTTCAGTGAATAAAATAATCAAAGGGAGATATCAAATATCTCCCTTAATTTTTATAGCAATGCTCTTATGGTAATCTCAATAAAAAGTGAAATTCAATTTAATTGGTTGTAAAAATATGGAATCATTTATAAAAGCAGGCCATATTGAGCCTTCAGTCATTATTTTTGACGTGTTTGGTACACTTGTAAAAATAGAGAAAAGACGTTCCCCATATAGAAAATTAATGAAATGGCTAAAAGACAATGGACGACAACCACAACCTGATGATGCCAAATTTATTATGTCCCATAATTTAAATTTGGCAGAGCTTACAAAGCGATTAGCAGTAAATATTCCAGACCAATTTCTGCAAGAACTTGAGCATGATTTAGATAAAGAGTTACGCTCTATTAGACTGTATGAAGATACCTTATCAACTTTGGAAGAATTAAAAAAATTGGGATTCAGATTGGCATTATGCTCAAATTTAGCGATGCCATATGGAAAAGTTGTTTCTTCATTTTTACCTTCTCTTGATGCTTATGCTTGGAGTTATGAACCGTACCAGGTTTGTCGGAGACTCAATATTCTGAGAGACTATTCCGATGAAAAAACCAAACTATACCCCCGAAATTAGAGAAAGAGCGGTTCAATTACTAATTGAATCTGAAAAAGATTATCCTTCTACTTGGGCAGCAATCACAGCTATTGCTCCTAAAATCGGTTGTACTCCTGAAACATTGCGTGTTTGGTATTTAAAGCATATGGATCAACTAAATCCTGCCAAAGTACAACAGATATCTGACCAAGAAAAAATGAAGCAAATGGAACGCGAAAATAAAGAACTGCAACGCGCCAATGAAATTCTACGTAAAGCAGCCGCTTTTTTCGCCCAGGCGGAGCTCGACCGCCCACACAAATAATGGTGGATTTTATCCATCACAATAAAGATCGATATGGCGTTGAAGCGATTTGTAGAATTTTACCGATTGCAGCTTCGACCTATTATCGGGCTTTAGATCTCGTTGATAACCCAGAACATCGAGCAAATCAAACGTATTTGGAAAGAAAGTTTAGGTCGATATGGTGTACGTAAAGTTTGGCAAAAATTGAAACGTGAAGGCTATGTTATTGCACGTTGTACAGTTGCTCGATTGATGAAAAAGCTAGATATACAAGGTGTTTGGCGTGGTAAGAACAAACAAACTACCCGCAGCCGAGATGATCAAAAACGAGCAGATGATTTAGTGAAACGGAATTTTAGTGCTGATCGACCTGACCAATTATGGGTCAGTGACTTTACGTATATTCAAACCAATTCTGGCTGGGTATATACCGCATTTATTATTGATGTGTTCTCGCGAGCAATTGTTGGATGGAAAGTATCAACACGGATGAATACAGATATGGTACTTGATGCACTGGAGCAAGCATTGCATGATCGAGGCATGCCAAAGAATGTGATTCATCATTCCGACAGAGGTGTGCAATATCTTTCCATTCGCTATACCAATCGTTTAGAAGCAGCAAATTTACGAGCATCAGTCGGTACAACGGGTGATTCATACGATAATGCTCTGGCTGAAACGGTGAATGGCTTATACAAAACAGAGGTGATTGAATATTTAAAAGCAGATTGGCAAGGTTTAGCGGATGTACAACTTGCGACATTAAATTGGGTAGATTGGTTCAACAAAAAGCGTGTACACAGTGCACTGGGTTATGTATCGCCTTTTGAGTTTGAAGCAATGTACTATGATAAGATTAATCCGTTAGGTCAGGTGGCCTAACTTAAATAAAAAAGTCTCCGACAAACCTGGTACGGTTCATTATGAGGTTGGAGCAATTAAACCAGAGTCACAAATTTATCAATATTTAATTGATAAATTACAATGTCATGCCAAAGACATTTTGTTTATTGGAGATACTCTTTTAGCTGATTACAGTGGTCCAACTGAATTTGGTATGTCAGCACCTTTAATTGATCGTAAGAGTGGGCAAAAGCTGGCAGATGTTTTAAGCGACATACTTTAACAACTCGTGGACGCCACCTAATAGTGAATACTCACAGCTCCTCATCTTTCCATTTTTTAAATTCTGCAATTCGTTCTTCAAGCTCCAGAACCCATGCTGGTTTTATATGTGGCACATTTAGGCGCTCAACACCTTGATGGTCAAAAAACTTATACACCTTTGCCGCCAACTTGATAAACGCCTGTTCAAACGTATTTGCCCAAACATCTAAACGATAATCATGATAATGCTCTTGGTATAATTTACCACCATCTTCTACTTTATTGAGATGTGAGCCAGTTTCTAAATAAATCACTAATTGCCCATTATCTTCATCATTATATGCACCGTGATAAACATTTTGGCAGTGCCCCCATGTATTCCAGTGCCATGATGGTACATCACCAATAACCGTCCAGAAAGCTGGGTGTGTATCAATAAAATGATAGGCAGTTAAAAAGTCTGTTGGATTTGCGAGATATGCTTGCTCATTTTCAAAGGCAGTCTGTAAAGCAGATTGTAAATGCTCAAATTTATTTTTATCGGTGTAGGAAAACAAACTACTAGAAAGATGCTCAGAGGTTTTAAAAAATAAGCCTCCACTCTCTTTATCCTTGCCAAAATATTGATAAACCTCTGGTAAAATCTGTAAATCTGTAGGTTTGACATGATGGATCTGGTGTTGTACGTCTTTTAAGCTTTCATGAATTGCTTCCATACGATCAGGGTAAGTGACGACAAGTTTCGTATCTCGCAGTGATAAAATTGCTGGTTCAGTTATTTGGGGTAACTGTTCTAACAACCAGTCTGGTAATTGTTTTAATTCAGTCGGTTGCATTTTTAGTTATCCTTTTTTAAATAATTCTAACTTGTTACATGCGTTACACAACATAATTTGTGAAAGTTGATTGTAAGTTAGTCCATAGGAGTATATTGTCACTCAAGGGCTTCAACAAAATTAAGAACAGAAATCAAGCCACTCATCGTTTCTATTTGATGAATTGGGATACCGCTAGTGACTCTATTTTCGGACGTTAAAAAAATCTTCATCGCAGCCTGATCACCACCTGTCAAAGCATGTAAAGCCTGGTATAGACGAATCAGCAACAGTGCTAATTTCCCCTGTTTAGAATTTGGATCTAATTCAGGTTGGTTTTGCAATTGAGTGATTGCCTCAACATCCATATCTAGCACTATTGCGAGCTGAGACTGACTAAGGGAAAGCAGTTTGGCAGCCCTAAGTACTGACTTTCCCAATACAGCTGCTGGTACTACCTGCTGTTCCAATAACGTCATAGCATCACCTCAAGCTCTAATTTTACTGATCAAGCCTTAAATCTAACAATATCACACAAATTACTAGATAAAACGATCACCTATTCCTGTTCGTAGCATACCAGTTATTCTTACTTGTTAGACGACAAGAAATAGTCACATAAGCTAATTTTGCCGACACCTGATGATTCATACTTACACCACGCCCTGCTGCTTCCAAGGTAAGTTTTTGATGAACAATGATGGAACAAGAACAATAAATCGACCACTATATTAACCAAGGGGGCAGTTTTTAAATGCCGTTAGGGGGGGCATTTTTACACTGCCGCTAACACAGCTATCTTCCTATTTTTTTAAAATAGGTTTCACATTTTGAAGCGGGGCCAAAATTATATTTTAAAGCGGTATTGGCTCTAGCTGTTGCATATTCAATACCTTGAATTTCACGCTGCTGAGCAAAAACTTGAATCGCAGGATGTAACTGTTCTGAGCAACTGGCATCGTTGCTAAAGTATTTTAAAGTCTTGGTATTGGAAAAATATATTGCAGCAAACAATCGCCCATCTTTAAACACAATCGCGGATGAAGCATCTAAAGTGCTTCCAGACCGACCTTCATAATACAGCGCCTCATCTGTTTTCAGTAAATATGGCGCTGAGTAATTGTCAAAATTAGATTGAAATTTTAGATAATCATGCTTTAACAATGTTTGAAGTTCTGTTTGTATTTTTGGATTCAAAACAATTTGAGGAATTGATGAAATATCTGAATATTGAATGAAGTCTAGTTCTTGAGCATGAGTAAAAACGGAGATTGAAAAAAGTAGAAAAAGATAATAGTGATTTTTCATATCAAATTTATTATTTTTATGTCCATATTGACTTACTTATGGATTGTTCATTTTATATGGACACTTATGGAGTATCGATAAGGGTAAAACCTTTTTGCATCGTATTCATAAACATTCTCCACAAATGTTTGGTAATTTAATTATAAGCTTTGTAAGCTATTTTATACTTAGCACTAAACGTGCCAACTTTTATTATAGACAATTCTCGCAAAAAAACAGCATCTTACACATAATTTTTTTTTCACATTCAAACTAACTGTTTATTTATGTTAAAAAGTGACAATAATTGTCAGATTAAAAAATTTCAGCTTAACAAATTTTGTCATTTTTAGAGAAATAGATCACATTTTTAAATTATTACATCATCTATTTTTTAGTTATTTGATTTATATTTTAGCAAATTTAAGTTCTGTGCGATGGATGTCTTTGTACTTTTGTACTTCTCTACTTTAAACATGGGAAACCATCTATGGCACAAAAAAGTAGAATTCTAGAATTGCAAATGGAAAGGTTTTTTTAAAAAATTACTCCTAAACCCTCCCCCCCTTTAAAAGAAGGAAAGGGATTGGTTGATAAAAATCTATCCCAAAATAATCGGCGCATTGCCCAATTCATTTTGCTGATCTAGCAACTGACGGTCATAAAACGCATCCAAAATTTCACCAATTTCTTGCACACCTGTGATTACCGCTTGCCGATACTGCTGCTGTGCCAAACCCTGCACAATATGCGCACAGACTTCATCCCACACCTGTTGCGTGGTCGCTGTTTTAATGCCACGGTCAATCACAATTTCCACCTTGCGTTCACACAAATTCAGGTACAGCAAAACGCCGCTGTTTAGTTCAGTATCCCAAACACCTAGCTCTGCAAACAACTGGCGTGCGCGGGTATGTGTATCTACCGCATACGCCAAACGCGAGGGTAAACAGCCTTCTATCACCACCTGAATTTCACCCACATGCCCATGTTCAGCAGCACTCACTGCTTCTGCAATCGCATGTTGATCCTGCGCATTAAAGAAACGCTTAGTAGCAGGCAAATAAAAGAAGTGCTTCAGCCAACGCTTTACACTCGGACGGGCTGCAATGTCCATTTTCGGTTGAGTAATAATTTCTGTTGTATCTGTTGTAGTTACCATGATCCTGATGCTCCTCCCCCACCAAAGCCACCACCGCCGCCGCTATAACCGCCCCCACCACCAAAACCGCCACCGCCACGTCCGCCACCACGCCCCGCAGAGGACAAGAAAATTTGGAAAATGGTCTGTGCAATGGCAGTGATGAGTAAAAAGAAAATTCCTGCGCCAATCATTAAACTAGTGATGAAGCCTGCACCATTGACCAAACCTGCCACTGTACCTGCCACGGCAGCGGTTGAAGCACTTAAGCGTTTTCCAACAATCAGTGAGCCAATTACCCCTGCAATTAAAATAAATAAAGCAGTGCCCAAGGTTTTTTCACGCGCCTGTTGTTCTTGCAGCGCTTGTTCCTGACGTTGCTTCAGTTCTTGCGCAGCCTGTGCAGCAACTTCAGGGTCTAAGTTTAAAATCCGTTCAATTTCTGCCAAGCCTGCGTCAATGCCTTGTGCATATTGCGCTTGCTTAAAATATGGCGTAATGCGTTGGTTAATAATCCGACTGACCACAATATCGGGTAGCACGCCCTCTAAACCATAACCTGTTAAAATTTGAATCCGACGGTCATTGACTGCAATTGCCATCAACACACCATTATCTTGCTTGGCAGAACCGAGCTGCCATTGTTCTGCGACCCGCATGGCAAAATCAAAAATATCCTCCTGCCCTGTGGTCGGTACAATCACCACCCCAATTTGTGCTTTGGCTTGTTGATGTAAATTTAAAATCCGCTGGCTGATTTGCTGTTTTTCTGCAGCAGTGAGCAAATTGGCTTGATCTACTACGGGCTGATTCAAGGTCGGCAAAGCACGGATAGATTTACCCTCTGCCATATCATTGGCAATTTGCGGTTGCTGAACGGGTGTTTCTATAGGTGCTTGCTGAGTGCTCGATGTAGGCTGACCTGAGTTTGCAAGACCAGAGATAGGGTTGGCATTTTGAGGATGCTGTTGCTGCACAATTTTACCTAGCACCACAGCTTCGGCAGTTTCATCGGTTGCAGTGGCAACTTCACTATATACCAAGCAGCTGAAACACATAACTGCCATGAGCAGCAGCATCTGCGCTAGATTTATACAGATCTTGCTGTGCGATTGCAGCATCCAGACATCCTCCTAGGCGTTATTCAAACGAAACTTTCGGTGCAGTTTGTGCGCTTTGCTCGGCACTGAAGTTTGGTTTGGTGTCCATGCCAATCACTTTGGCGGTCATTACTTGCGGGAACTGGCGTGCATAGCTGTTAAAGTCTTGCACTGTGCTGATGTAACGGTTACGCGCCACGGCAATACGGTTTTCTGTGCCTTCTAGTTGTACTTGTAAATCACGGAATTGCTCATTGGCTTTTAAGTCTGGATAATTTTCAGACACCGCAATTAAACGTGATAAGGCACTGGTCATTTGCGCCTGTGCTTCCTGATATTTCTGGAATAACGCAGGGTCTTCTAATACCGACTTATCCACTTTTAAGCCTGCGACATTGGCACGTGCCTGAGTGACTTCAGTCAAGACTTGTTCTTCATGCTTGGCATAGCCTTTGACCACATTCACCAAGTTTGGCACTAAATCAGCACGGCGTTGATATTGGTTTTGGACTTCTGACCAAGATGCTGTCACGGCTTCATCTTTCACTTGTAAGGTGTTATAGCCACATCCGCTTAATGTCAAAGTACTGGTTAAAGCCACTGCGAGCATGGTTTTTTTTGTGAAATTCATAAATTAACCTCTAAATTTTCTTTGTATTTGTTTGAAATGATTCCATTCTAACGTGAAATTCTGACCTGTTTGTGTATTTTGTTTAATCGAGCGAATCACCAAACTGTTTACATCCAACAATAACCTTGTACAGCAGATTGAATTGATATTAAGATTTCTGCTCTTAGGCTATATATGGCTCAGGGATGGCAATATATTCCGCAAGAAGATGAGCGGGATAAAATATCCAATAAAAAAGGACTGAATTCCTTAAAACTCAGCCCTTTCAAGATCTAAGCAAAACAAATTCGTTTAGATCTCTAAATAATCTAAAATACCTTCTGCCGCCTGACGACCTTCCCAAATTGCAGTCACGACCAAATCAGAACCACGCACCATATCGCCCCCTGCAAAAATTTTAGGGTTAGACGTTTGGAACTTAAATGTTTGCTGTTCTGCTGCAACTACACGACCTGAACCATCTACCCCAATATTGGCAGAGGCAAACCAATCTGCAGGGCTGGCACGGAAACCAAAAGCAAGCAATACCGCATCTGCAGCTAAAACCTCTTCTGAACCTGGCACAGGCTCTGGGCTGCGACGACCACGACTGTCAGGCTCACCCAATTGTGTAGTGACCACTTTAACACCTGTGACTTTGCCATTTTCACCGACAATTTCAATGGGTTGGCGATTAAATAAGAAGTTCACCCCTTCTTCGCGGGCGTTGGTCACTTCACGGCGTGAACCTGGCATATTGGCTTCATCACGACGATAGGCACAAGTGACTTGCTGCGCACCTTGACGAATAGATGTACGGTTACAGTCCATGGCAGTATCCCCACCACCCAGTACAATCACTTTTTTGCCTTCAACACTAATGTATTCTGCAGGGTCTTTTTCCCAGCCTTGGCAACGGTTGACATTGGCAATCAAGAAATCCAGCGCATCATAAACACCATCTAAATCTTCACCGGCAAATCCACCTTTCATATAGGTATAAGTGCCCATGCCCATAAACACGGCATCGTAATCTGCAAGCAATTGTTCAATCGTGATATCTGTACCAATTTCGGTATTTAAACGGAATTCAACCCCCATGCCAGAAAAAATTTCTCGGCGGCGTTTCATCACGTCTTTTTCCATTTTAAATTCTGGAATACCAAAGGTCAGTAAGCCACCAATTTCAGGGCGTTTGTCAAAGACCACTGGTTTGACGCCATTACGCACCAAGATATCGGCACAGCCCAAACCTGCAGGGCCTGCACCAATAATCGCAACTTTTTTATCGGTCCATTTCACATGCGACATATCTGGACGCCAACCCAAGGCAAAAGCAGTATCGTTAATGTACTTTTCGGCATTGCCAATGGTCACTGCACCAAAACCATCATTTAAGGTACATGCGCCTTCACACAAACGGTCTTGTGGACAAACCCGTCCACAAACTTCAGGCAAAGTATTGGTTTGATGACACAATTCTGCCGCCTGAAAAACACGACCTTCCGAAATTAGTTTAAGCCAGTTCGGAATGTAGTTATGCACAGGGCATTTCCATTCACAGTACGGGTTACCACAGCCCAAACAACGATGGGTCTGATTGGCCGCCACTTCTGCAGTAAACGGTTTATAAATTTCCACAAACTCATTTTTGCGGACATCGAGATCTTTTTTCTCTGGATCTTGGCGTGCTACATCCAGAAATTGAAAGTCATTATGTAGGCGTTCTGCCATGTCTTTCTCCGTAGGTGGATGTGGATAACGCGACATTTACACTGGGTATAAGTCTAAAGTTATCCACATCTGCCGAATGCTGAGTCGTGGATTATTGTGGATCTGCTTGGGTGGTTTTCAACAAAGTCTGCAAGTTGGCAGCTTTTGGTTTTACCAGCCAGAATTTACGGCTATAGAAATCAAACTCATGGCGGATTTTATAAGCCCATGCACTGCCTGTTTCGGCAATGTGTTCATCTAAAATACGTCCTAAGAATGCTTTATGTTCTTCCATCGCTTCCGTTGAAATACGATTCAGCTCAATCAGTTCATGGTTGTAACGGTCTACAAAGTCATTATCTAAGTCCAGTACATAGGCAAAACCACCTGTCATACCTGCACCGAAGTTATGTCCCACTTTGCCCAATACCGTTACAATCCCGCCTGTCATATATTCACAGCAATGGTCGCCAGCACCTTCAATGACTGCAAAAGCACCTGAGTTACGAACAGCGAAACGCTCACCTGCCGTACCTGCAGCAAATAATTTACCACCGGTTGCACCATAGAGACAGGTATTACCAATAATGGCCGTATTCTGCGTTTGGAACGGCGAACCTTTTGGTGGGAAGATGGAAATACGTCCACCCGCCATGCCTTTACCCACATAGTCATTGGCATCACCTTCAAGTTTGATATGCAAACCTCCTGCATTCCAAACACCTAAAGATTGTCCCGCTGTACCCGTAAGGTTCAATTTGACAGGATGATGTTCCATGCTCAAGTTACCATAACGACGCGCAATTTCACCTGAAATACGGGCACCAATTGAACGGTCACAGTTGCTCACATTAAAGTAATACTCGCCCCCTGTACCTGCTTCAATTGCAGGCAACATTTCTGCAATCATTTTTTCAGCCAAGATACCTTTATCAAACGGTGCATTGCCTTCAACCTGACAGTATTGCGCTTTGCCTTCTGCCGCAGGGTGCGATTCCAACAAGGCACTTAAATCTAAGTGCGCATGTTTTTCGGTTTCACCTGGTAAAATTTCTAGCAAGTCGGTACGGCCAATCAAGTCTTTTAAGCTCGCCACACCCAATGCGGCTAACCATTCACGGGTTTCTTCCGCAATGAAAGTGAAGAAGTTGATCAGCATTTGTGGTTCACCAATATAGTGTTCCTGACGCAAATGATCTTGTTGAGTCGCTACCCCTGTTGCGCAGTTATTTAAGTGGCAAATACGTAAGTATTTACAACCCAAGGCAATCATTGGGGTTGAACCAAAACCGAAGCTTTCCGCACCTAAAATTGCCGCTTTCACCACATCTAGGCCAGTTTTTAAGCCACCATCGGTTTGCACACGAACTTTGCCACGCAAGTCATTCACACGTAATGCCTGATGCGCCTCACTTAAACCCAATTCCCACGGCGAACCTGCATGGTGAATAGATGACAGTGGCGATGCTGCTGTACCGCCATCATAGCCCGAGATGGTAATGAAGTCGGCATAGGCTTTGGCTACACCTGCTGCAATGGTCCCCACGCCTGGTTCAGATACCAACTTGACCGATACCATGGCTTGTGGATTGACTTGTTTTAAATCAAAAATCAATTGTGACAAGTCTTCAATCGAATAAATATCGTGGTGTGGTGGTGGTGAAATCAAAGTTACACCCGGCACAGAGTAACGCAAACGTGCAATCAAGCCATTCACTTTACCGCCAGGTAACTGACCACCTTCACCCGGTTTTGCACCCTGTGCCACTTTAATCTGCAACACTTCTGCAGAGGTTAAGTAAGCAGGGGTTACCCCGAAACGCCCTGAAGCAATCTGTTTGATTTTTGAGTTACGAATCGTGCCATAACGCGCAGGGTCTTCACCGCCCTCACCTGAGTTTGAACGCCCACCAATGGTGTTCATAGCAATGGCAATCGCTTCATGTGCTTCTGGCGATAACGCACCCAAAGACATCCCCGCAGAGTCAAAACGTGGCAGGATTTGCTCAACCGACTCCACTTGATCTAAGGCAATGGAATGGTCTGTTTTTAACTTGAATAAATCACGAATGGTTGCAATTGGACGATTATTTACAATTTCTGCATATTCTTTAAAATCTGCATAATTGCCTGAACGCACCGCTTTGTGTAAGGCATTGATCACATCTGGGTTAAAGGCATGGTATTCCTTGCCAAATACAAATTTCAGCAAACCACCCTGATCAATCGGCTTACGTGATTTCCATGCAGTGTCTGCCAGTTTTTTCTGATCATTTTCAAGGTCGGCAAAGGTTGCCCCCTGAATACGGCTTGGCACACCGCTAAAGCAGGTATTCACCACTTCAGCAGACAAACCAACCGCTTCAAATAATTGTCCACCACGGTAAGAGGCTACAGTTGAAATACCCATTTTAGACAGAACTTTGAGCAAGCCTTTTTCAATGCCTTTGCGGAAATTGCTTTGCGCAAAGACTGGATCGCCCAATAATTCACCTTTGGCAATCAAGTCATTGATCACATCATAAGCCAAATATGGATATACCGCTGTTGCACCAAAACCGAGCAATACTGCAAATTGATGTGGGTCACGAGCAAAACCTGTTTCGACAATAATGTTGGCATCGGTACGTAAACCGACTTGAATTAAGTAGTGATGTACTGCACCTGTGGCCATGACGGCATTGGCAGGCAAATAGCCTTCACGGATTTTTTTATCAGTAAGCACCAATAAAGTTTTTCCATCACGCACCGCTTGCGCAGCTGCTTCACAAATACGCTGAATAGCAGCTTGCAGACCTTCACTTTCTGCATAGTTCAGATCGATGTCGGCAATTTCATAGCCTTTACGCCCTAAAGTACGAATCTGATGCATTTTGGAATTGGTCAGTACAGGGCTTGAAATAATCAAGCGGTCTGCATGTTCTGGGCCTTGCTCAAATACGTTTTGTTCACGGCCTAAACAGGTTTCCAAAGACATCACGATCGATTCACGCAATGGGTCAATCGGTGGATTGGTTACCTGTGCGAACTGCTGACGGAAATAATCCGACACATGGCGTACCTGACGTGATAATACTGCCATTGGCGTATCATCACCCATGGAACCCACAGCTTCCTGACCACTTTCTGCAATTGGACGCAATAACTGGTCACGTTCTTCAAAGGTCACCATAAACATTTTTTGTGCAGCTTTTAAGGCATCGCCTTTTAAACCGTGATCACATAAATATTCTTCAAGCTCTGGGCTACCTTGTAAACGGATTGAATTTTCACGTAACCATTCACGATAAGGACGCATTCTTTTCAGATGGTTATTCACATCCTGCGTATCTAGCACTTTGCCAGTAAAGGTATCGACTACCAAAATTTGACCTGGACCAACACGTCCTTTAGAAATCACATCTTCAGGCTCATAACCCCACACCCCAATTTCAGAGGCCAAGGTGATGTAGCCGTTTTTGGTAATCACCCAACGTGCAGGACGTAAGCCATTACGGTCCAGCATACAGATGGCATGACGGCCATCCTGAATTACTAAACCTGCTGGGCCATCCCACGCTTCCATGTGCTTAGAGTTGAACTCATAGAAAGCACGTAAATCGGCATCAATGGTTTCTACGTTCTGCCATGCAGGCGGAACCAGCATACGCAAGGCACGGAATAAATCCATTCCCCCACCCACCAGAATTTCCAGCATGTTGTCCAAGCTAGAGGAGTCTGAACCTGTACGGTTTACAATTGGGTTTAGCTCTGTCAAACCTGGCAATAATGGATTTTCAAATTTAGGGGTACGTGCCATCGCCCAGTTCCGGTTGGCGGTAATGGTGTTGATTTCACCATTGTGTGCCAAGTAACGGAAAGGCTGCGCCAACGGCCAACGTGGCAAAGTGTTGGTCGAGAAACGCTGGTGGAACACCACAATATGTGATGCCAGACGTTCATCGGCAAGGTCGGTATAAAAGTCTGCAATCGCTGCAGGCATCATCAAACCTTTATAGCTGATCACGGTTGAGCATAGCGTGGTCACATAAAAATATGGATCGGCAGTCAATTGCTGCTCGGCACGACGACGCGCCAAGAATAATTTGCGGTTAAATTCAACTTCAGTCACACCCAATGGGCAATTGACAATAATTTGCTCAAAAGCAGGCAAAGACTGCATGGCGATTTCGCCCAATGCGTCATTATTGGTTGGCACCACACGCCAAGCCAAAACTTTACAGCCTTCTGCTTCAATTTCTTTGGTCAGGATATTTTTAGCATGTGTCGCCAAAGCAGGGTCAAGGTTCAGAAATACCGTACCCACTGCAAAAATTTCGCTCAGAGTAATGTCACTTAAGCGTTTTGCTTCTTCACGGAAAAATTGCTTTGGCATCGCCAACAGCAAACCACATCCATCGCCCGTTTTACCGTCTGCGGCAATACCACCACGGTGGGTCATGCAACTTAAGCTATGAATGGCAGTCTTGACGAGATCATGGCTTGCATCACCCTGCATATGGGCAATTAAACCGAAACCACAGTTATCTTTAAACTCATCCGGTTGGTATAAACCTTGAGCGGGAGCTACAGTATTAGGCGATGGCATGTGCATAGCGTACCCTTCTTTTACTTGCCCAATTGGGCCAATTAAACAATCTGTTTTTGCGATTTAACTCAATTTACAACTCTAAACATCAACTTAGAGTAAATGACCTATCTCTCATTTACGCAACTTTTACACTTGAATGTAGCAGGTAAATTTGACAGTTTCGCACAATCATTGAATCTTTTTTGCGCCAAAATAGGGACAACAACTCAATTCACGCACCAATAAAAGCAAAAATAATGCCAACTTTATTTTTTTATTCAACCATAACCAAATTTCAGCATTCACCGCATAAATGTAAAATAAAATCGCATTTTTAAGTCAAATTCGCACTGTTTTTGTGCACTTCATTATTTTTATACACCATGCTGCGCCATTTTAGAACGCAATTATGCATGAGAAGAATAGTATTTTTAGATCAAATTGGTGCAACTGAGCCAGAATAGCTCAATGCGAATCATAGACAAAAAGAATAGAACAAATAAAGGCAAGCGATGGTTTGAATGACTAAAATGAAGCTAAAAGAATATTGGAA
This sequence comes from Acinetobacter sp. PW68, assembly GCF_020982655.1. Classification (NCBI taxonomy): domain Bacteria; kingdom Pseudomonadati; phylum Pseudomonadota; class Gammaproteobacteria; order Moraxellales; family Moraxellaceae; genus Acinetobacter; species Acinetobacter sp. PW68. The sequence continues at coordinate 2,518,564 of NZ_JAHZSX010000001.1, forward strand.
ATATTTGTGATTAGTTAAAAGGATCGCGCACTTCAGGTTCAGTTGCATCGGGCTGAACAGGTGCAGTACCACTTTGTGATTTTTGTACATCCACGACATTACCCTCCTGATCACGGCGGGTAATCGTAGTACTGGTGGTACTATTTTGTGGGGCAACAGCCTGCGTAGTCGGCGCAGTCGTTGTGGTTGCAGGTGGACGCGCTAAAACACTTTCATCGATTACAGGCACAGCTGCAGGACGTAAATTTACTGCATATAATTTGGTGCTCAATCGAATTTCATCTGCGCCTAAATCATTGACATAAGGACGATAATCTGCAAATTGCACCACTACAGGCTGAATGGTTTCAGGAAATTTGAATGGCAGTGCTGTCAATGCATGTGCAGCTTCGCGTTTATTGCCAAAACTACCATATAGCATCACATATTGTTCAGACTGCCCCTCACCACTTAAACGAATATAAAACAGTTTGCTCCGATCTGTTTGCTTTTTAATAAAACTTTTAATGATGTTTTCATCACTGACCCGAAACAATTCAATTGTGCTGTTATTTTTTTGTTCCTGAATAAATTTAGTACCCCGAAATTCAGCCTCATGCAAGCCTGAAGCCGTTAATCGCGTGGTGAGCTCCAAAGGTCGAACTTCTTCTTGTAAACCACCTAAATAAGTGGTTGCAGCAACCTTTTCAGGTTGAATTTGCAGATCAATTTCAGACTCAGGTTGTTTTTCAATTTCAACCAGTTCGTCACGGTCAGTCACCGCCCAAAAAATCAGTGCCGCCAATAAACACAGCATTGCGCCCAGCAACCAAATCGACTGTTGAATTTTTTGCCAGTGTGTACGCAGTGCTGTCATATGCTGCCTTTATGCTTGATTGGCTATAATCGCCTGTTTCATCAATTCTAAGTCAAACTCTTTGGTGATGATGGCTTGACCCAGTTGCTTCATGAGCACCAAACGCAATTGACCATTCAACACTTTTTTATCATGTGCCATATAAGCCAAAAACTTGTCCAGTGGAATTTTCGGACATACTATCGGTAAATTAGCACGAGAAATGATTTTTTTTGTACGCTCTAGATCTTCGGCAGAAATCCAGCCCATGCGCTGCGATAAATCAGCGGCCATCACCATTCCTGTCCCGACAGCTTCACCATGTAACCATTCACCATAACCCAAATAAGATTCAATTGCATGCCCAAAGGTGTGCCCAAGATTCAATAAAGCGCGCTCACCTTGCTCTTTTTCATCATTGGCAACAATACGTGCTTTGTGTGCACATGAACGATATACCGCTTCTGCCAATACAGCAGGATCACGCGCCACTAATGCTTCCATATGCGTTTCAAGCCATTCTAGAAACTCAACATCTCCCAAAAGAGCATATTTAATGACTTCGGCTAAGCCTGCAGACAACTCGCGCTCAGGTAAAGTATTTAGTTGAGACATATCGGCCAGCACCACTTGTGGTTGCTGAAACGCGCCAATCATGTTTTTACCCAGTGGATGATTAATCCCGGTTTTGCCACCCACACTTGAATCGACTTGTGACAATAAAGTGGTCGGTACTTGAATGAAGTACACCCCACGTTGGAAGCTTGCCGAAGCAAAGCCTGCCATATCGCCAATCACGCCACCACCCAAAGCCAGCACTGTACAGTCGCGGTTAAAACCCGCTTCAAGTAAAGCATCGAAAATAAGAGTCAGATGCTGAATATCTTTGTATTGTTCTCCATCAGGCAAAATACAGGTTGCCACTTTTTTGCCCAGTGCTTCAACAGCGGTCACATAGTGACTTAAATACAAAGCTGCAACCGTGGTATTGGTTACAATCATTACTTGCCGCCCTTGAATATAAGGTGCAAGTAGTTCTTGGGGTTGAAGATCACTACCAATAAAAATAGGGTAACGGCGATCGCCGAGTTCAACATGTAAAGTCTGCATGAAAAGAGTCGCTTTCTTCCTAAGATATTTGCTCTGAAACAATCGTATTTAATATTTTTTGTGCCAAATCACGTGCAGCACCCTGATTGGTTTCAATAATATAATGTGCCACCTCACGATACAACGGATCACGCACTGCAAGCAAATCGCGTAATTTTTGTTCGGGGTTTTCGACTTGAAGTAAAGGACGATTTTTGTCGCGATAGGTTCGCTGAAGTTGAATTTCAACAGGAGTATATAGATAAACAACAATACCGCGTTGTTTTAAAAATTCACGATTCGAGGCTTGAGTTACCGCACCACCACCTGTAGCGAGTACAAGTTTATGCCGTGTGGTTAACTCATCAATGACTGCTGTTTCACGACCACGAAACCCTTGTTCGCCTTCTTTTTCAAAGATCCAAGGAATCGTAGCGCCTGTTTTACGCTCAATTTCATGATCACTGTCTAGAAATTGACGCCCTAACAATTCCGCCAAATGGCGTCCTACAGTAGTCTTACCTGCCCCCATCGGCCCTACCAAATAGATATTTGGTAGGGTATCAAACTCTTTGCTTAGCAAGGAGTCACCTATAAATTTTGTTTAAATTGAAAATATATTAATGATTTCTTGAAACACTGTCATTAACAATTCGTGGTGTAACAAAAATCAGTAACTCACGTTTGTTTTCCGACTTAACATCTTTACGGAATAAACGTCCGATATAAGGAATATCGCCCAAGAATGGAACCTTGGTTTGAGAGTTAGCCGTTTGTTGCTCAAAAATACCGCCCAAGACTACAGTTTCACCATTGTCCACTAAAACGTTGGTATTTACGGCGTTTTTGTTAATGGTGAGCTGACCTGTAGGTGTTGCTGCACCTGGTGAGTCACTGGTAATATTTAATCGCATTTGAACTTTACCATCAGGTGTGATACTTGGAGTCACATCCAGACTTAAAGTCGCATCAATAAATTCAGTGGTCGATACCGCATTGACACCTCCACCCTCAGAAGATTGATACGGAATTTGAGTACCCGATGCGACTTTGGCATTTTGCTTATCTGCAGTCAGGATTTTTGGTGTAGAAATCACTTCACCGTAACCATCGGCTTGTAATGCAGACAATTCCAAATCTAGCATAAAGTCAGACAAACTGATTAAACCAAAGGCAATCCGGCTAGCACCTGCACTGGTCACTCCTAAATCGACATTCAGGTTTTGCGGACGTTCAATTTCATACTTCCAACCACCCGTATCATCATCTTTTTCTGGTTCACGTAAGTTCCACAAGGTCGTATCACTACCACCGACTAACAAGTGATTATTGTTGGTAATCCCTTGTGACAAGATGCCCCACTTCACCCCCATTTCTTTGGTGAAATCTGTGGTTGCACGGACAATACGTGCTTCAATCATCACCTGCTTCACAGACACATCAAGCAAATCAATCATTTGACGAATCTGATCAATTTTTGCCGATGTATCATTAATGATTAAGGTATTGGTACGTGGATCTACCGACACTGTACCGCGAGGGCTGAGCAAGCTGCCCACACTATCACCTAATGGGTCAGTACTTGAACTTGTGTTGGAACCACTACGTGAGTTAGAGGCATTTTTACCATCAGTAATCAGCTTCTCAATATCTGCCGCTTTGGCATAGTTCAATTGAATATATTCAGTTTGTAATGGCGCCAACTTGACACTTTGCGCAATCGCCTTAGCTTCCTCTTCTTCGGCTTTAATCAATTCAGAAACAGGCGCAATCCAGATGACGTTACCATTACGACGCTTATCCAAGTTTTTGCTTTTCAAGATAATATCTAAGGCCTGATCCCAAGGTACATCTTTTAAACGTAAGGTAATGTTACCTTGCACGGTGTCTGCTGCCACCATGTTTACGCCTGTGAAATCAGCCAGTAACTGCAATACACGACGCACTTCGATGTCTTGGAAATCCAATGAAATCTTTTTGCCTGTATAGCTTTGCGCTGCACGAAGTTTTAACGGGTTTTTATCAACCGGGCGTTTGAGGCTGATCGTTAGTTTGTCTTCTGCTTGATATGCCATATATTCATAGCTGCCTGCAGCCTGAATAGTAATCACGCCATTGCTGCCATCATTGTGTGCATCAATGGTCGAAACAGGTGTTGCAAAATCATTGACATTTAAACGACGCGCCAAATGTGCAGGTATTTTATTACCTAAAGTACGTACCACAATTTTGCTACCTTGCTGCTGCACATCTACAGGCGTATTGCTACCGAGTAGATCAATCACCACCTGACCTTCACCTTCACCGCCGCGCTGGAAACCAATATTGGAAACGCCTTGTGCGCTACGTTGAGCAGTCACGGCAGCCGCAGGGGTTGCCGTTTTTGAGTTGATTTTTAAAATAAAGGTGTTGCCTTCAACCCGCGTGGTGAATGCCCCCGCATCTGCTAAGTTCACAGTTAAACGTGAACGCTGTGCATCTGAACTGACCTCTACAGAACTGGCTTCTTTTGTCGCAACAGCAACACTGTTTTGTTTCAGGGTTTGTTGTGCTTTATCAAAATCTAGAATCAAGCGGGAAGGTTGTTCGAGCTGATATGCAGCAGGTTGTGGTGGCAAACCATTAAATATCACACGAATTTCGGTGCCCTGCCCCGGAATTTGCATGGGTACGATGTTGGTAATGCTGACTTGGGCATTGGCAACTTGCATCACGGCCATTGCGACTGCACCCATTGAAAACTGACGGAACAAATTGTTCATTGTATTACCATCCCCAAAAATAAAATCTTTCACACTGTTATTCATTTTTATTCCTTTAATTTATGGCGCAGGCCCAATTAAAACTAAACTTCTTGGACGTTCTACATAACCTTCACGACCATCTGGAATAATTTCGATTAAATCAATTTGTGTAGGTGTAATATTTACTACACGACCATGATTTACCCCCATATAGCTACCACGTTGGATACGCTCAATTTCACCGTCTGGTGTTTGAATCAATGCCAAAATTTGACCATTTTGACGCATACTGCCTTTCATGGTCAGTGATTCAAGCGCGTAATTTTCCAAGGGTTGTAACTGGCGAGCAAGGTTCGGATAAACGCGTTTCCCTGCCATTATTTTAAGCTCTGCCGCCAATGAACTAGGCATAAATGGGCTTTTGAGCTGGTGTGCTGCATAGTTAAAAGTTGGTGCAGGTTCAAACACAGGTGCGGGTTCAATTGGCAGTGGCGGCTGATTACGAATTTCAGCCATTTGTGTATTCACAGCATCAATCCGTGAATCACAACCTACCATCAACAAAGTCGCCATCAGAGCCAACGAAAGCTTTTTAATTTTCATTATTCAGCCCCTCCAACATTACCCGCAGTTTGTGTATCTGCACTGCCTACATAACGATAAGTTTTTGCTTGCGCTTTATAGGTTACTTGCGGAATATCAGTTTTCTTGTCTGTATTTTCAGTCGCTACAATTTCAAAGTCGTGCATGGTCACAATACGTGGCAATGCTGCTGTACCGCTCACGAATGAACCAAAGGCATGGTAATCACCTGTTGCTTCAATTGAAATTGGCTGTTCAATAAAGAACTCTTGCCTAATCTCATTCTCTAAACGAATGTTTTTAAACTTTAAACCTGAATTCACGCCAGTGACGTTAATATCTTCAACCAATCCTGGAATTTCAGTTTCTTTTGGCAATTGTTCAAGTTGTTGATTAAAGTTCGCTTCCATTTCTTGTAATTGTGCTTGATATTGCTGCAAATTACGCAATTTAGAATCTTTTTCACGGAACTCATTTAACAAGTTTTGTTCTTGTGCTTGTGCTGCTGCAATGGCATCTAACTTTGGCTTGATCACGACAAAATAACCTAAAGCCAAAATCAAGAAAATAATAAAAATCCAGCAGGTAATTTTGACCGAAAGCGGCCAAGCACCATAATTGTTTGGATCTAGAGTATTGAACTGTTGAAAAAACTTTTCAACGGTCATTTTCTTTTTCGGAGCAACAGCAGCATCCTGATTTACTTCATCATATTCATCGAGACTCATTGTGCTGCCCCCGCTGCTGATGTTGGATTAGGTTCTGTTGGTGTTACAGGAATCGCAATATCTTCTAAATCTGAAGTCACTACGAAAGTACCGTAACTTTCCTCTAGACGAGGAACCACAGAGCTTGGTGCTTTATCTTTATTTTCTTCTTTGGCTAAGAATGAATTCATAAATGCATTGCGATACCAAGGCGATGCTTCCAAATTACGCAAGAATTCAGCCACTGTATTTGGACTTTCAGCCTTGCCTTCAAAAGTAAATTTATTGCCTGTCCGACTCACTTTGGTTAAGTACATATTGCTTGGTGTCACACGCACCAATTCATCCACTAAACGCACAGCAATTGGACGCTGACTTTGCAAGCCCTGAATTAACTTCATGCGCTCAACAATAGCATTCCGCTGTTCTTGCAAGCCTTCTAAAGATTTTAATTGTACATCTAGGTTTTGGTTGGTGCTGATCACCAATTGATTGGCTTGTTCTTGATCTTCTAACTTCGCGTTATAGAAGAACCACGCTAAAGTCACCAATAACACCCCAACAGCAGCCGCTGCAATACAAAATACAATAAATTCTTTTTTTCGTTTTTCTCTTAGCTCATCGCGCCAAGGGAGTAAGTTAATCTTTGCCATTAATCAAAACTCCTCATTGCTAAACCACATGCCACCATCAATGACGGTGCATCACTTTCAATTTTTTTAATGTCGATTTGTGGAGAGAAGCCCATTTGCAAGAATGGATTGGCAATGGTCACACGGTAGCCCAGTTTTTGCTGCAACAACTTCGCAAGACCTGGAATATTGGCATTCCCCCCTGCCAATAAAATGTGATCAATTTCGTTAAATTGTGAAGATGAAAAGAAAAACTGCAGTGAGCGTGCAGCTTGTTGCACCACCGCCTCTAAGAACGGTTCGAGCACTTCTACATCGTAGTCATCTGGCAAAGTACGGCTTTTTTTCGCGCGACCTGCTTCTTCATAAGACAAACCATAACGGTTTTGAATTTCTTGTGTCAGCTGCTTACCACCAAAGGTTTGTTCGCGGGTATAAATAATTTTGTTATTTTGCAGCACCGACAAGGTAGTCATGCTATGACCAATGTCCAAAATACCAATAGTGTTCACACCCATTGGCAGGGTATCGGAGAACACTTTAAAGGCATTTTCGATGGTAAAACTTTCGACATCGGCAATTTTGGCTTTCAAACCACCCAACTCTAATGCTTCTACTCGTGCTTCGACGTTTTCTAAACGTGTCGCAACCAGTAACACATTGACTCGGTTTGGATTGGCTAAGCGATCTGGTAAAACTTCAAAGTCCAGACTAACTTCGTCTAATGGGAATGGAATATATTGCTCGGCGTCCATACGAATTTGAACTTCACGCTCATCGCTGGTCATATCTGCATCCATTTCGATGATTTTGGTAATTACCATTGATGTTGGAATTGCTAAGGCTGCAGATGTAGATTGCGTGTTTGCTAAGTTCAATGCACGTTCAAGCGCATCCCCGACTGCTTCTGGATTGAGAATGTTTTTTTCGACCACACTGCCTTCTGGAAGAGGGACCAGCGCATAGCTTTCGACCCAATATCTCCCATTCTTAACAGAGAGTTCTAATAATTTAACAGAAGTAGAACTAATATCTACACCTATTAACCCCTTACTTGGCTTACGATATAACCTACGCACGATAATACCATTCCTATTATTTTTTTATCCCCAAAAAAATTTAACCTACTAATCCGCGCTGGTCTATAATTTTTTACGGATACAATAATTCATCTAACAATCCGTAAATCTACTCGCTATACTGACCAGCAATTAGTTTGCTATTAGCGCTTATTAAAACGCACTTGTTATGAAAAAGCTATCTTGTTCGGGTCGTGTTCATCCATTTTTTTTGATCATAATTATAATTTTGGTCGCAATACCGATGGGTTTCTATGGCATGTATCTCTATATTGCCCCATCTTTGCCAGAAATGACCACCTTAAAAAAAGCACCATTACTAAAGCCATTGCAGGTGTACAGTGCCGATAATGAGCTGATTGCCGAGTATGGCGGCAAACTTTCTGTACCTGTCGACTACGAACATATTCCTGAAAAATTCATTTTTGCGTTCTTGGCAGCTGAAGATTCTGCTTTTTTTGAACACAGTGGAATCAGCTTCAAAGGTTTGGGGCGCGCGGTGAGCGAGGCCGTAACAGGCTCCAATGTGCAAACGGGCGGTTCGACCATTACCATGCAAGTTGCGAAAAATTATTATTTAAGCCCTGAACGCACCTTAAAGCGCAAACTTACCGAAATCTTTTTAGCACGTAAAATTGAACAAAATCTGAGCAAAGAAGAAATTTTGACCTTGTACGTCAATAAAATCTTTTTGGGTAAAAATGCTTATGGTATCGCGGCAGCTGCCAAAATTTATTACAACAAAAGCCTAGAAGAACTGTCGATTGCACAAATGGCTATGATTGCAGGCTTACCTAAAGCACCTTCACGCTACAATCCTGTAGTGAATCCTGAGCGTGCTTTGGAGCGTCGCAACTGGATTTTAGGACGCATGTTGCAATTAGGGTATATCAACCAAAATGAGTACCAAAAAGCGATTGCTGAACCCATTAATTTAGATATGCCAGACCGTAGCATTAGCAATAAACATCCCTATATTGGAGAAATGGTACGTGCTGAACTGGTCAGTAAATTTGGCGAACAAGCGGTTGATTCGGGCTATAAAGTTTACACGACGGTAGACAGCAAACGTCAGATGTATGCTGAACAGGCGGTGCAAGAAGGTTTAGAAGCCTATGATCGTCGTCATGGATGGCGTGGTGCAGAGGCACATGACAAGCCTCTGCATGAGTTTCGTGCTTATGCCAATACCTACCCTGCGCAAGTTAGCAAAGTGCTCAATAATTCTTTTGAAGCGTTAATGCAAGATGGCACAACGGTTACTGTACCGTGGTCAGGTATGTCTTGGGCGCGCCCCTATCGCAACGCCAATAGTATAGGCAATGCGCCAAGTCGCGCGGCACAGATTGTAAAAGTCAAAGATATTGTCCGTTTACGCCCAAATGATAATAAAACCGCTTGGTCATTAGTACAAGTACCTAAAGTGCAAGGTCAATTGGTGGCAATTAACCCGAATAACGGCGCCATTGAAGCATTGGTGGGTGGATATAATTTCTATCAATCCAAATTCAACCGTACTTTACAAGGTTGGCGCCAACCAGGTTCTACCATTAAACCTTTTGTCTATGCACTGGCTTTAGAGCGTGGTATGACACCACACACCATGGTCAATGACAGTCCAATCACCATTGGTAAATGGTCACCACGTAACTCCGATGGTCGTCATTTAGGCATGATTCCGTTACGTCGTGCACTCTATTTATCTCGTAACACGGTTTCGGTACGCTTATTACAAGAAGTCGGTATTGAGCGTACCCGCCAACTATTCATGGATTTTGGTTTACAGGAAGATCAGATTCCGCGTAACTACACGATTGCATTAGGTACACCACAAGTTTTGCCTATTCAAATGGCAACGGGCTATGCCACTTTTGCCAACGGTGGTTACCGTATTCAACCGCACTTCATTAACCGTATTGAAGATGCTTATGGCAAGGTGATTTATCAAGCCAATCCTGAATATGCGTGTATTGCTTGTATTAATTCCAAAGAACAAACAACTGAAAGTGCCGAAGCCACCACGCCCGATGATGAAGTGATTGAAGTGACCAATAAAAAACTGGCACAAGCTGAACAGGATCCACAATTATTGGCAGAGCGTAGTCAGTACAAACAGGCACAACGTATTTTAAAATCTAGCTCGGCGTATGATATGTCCAATATTTTACGTGACGTAATTCAACATGGTACTGGACGTGCTGCGCTGAGAATTGGTCGTGGCGATATTGGCGGTAAAACAGGAACCACCAACGACGCCAAAGATGCTTGGTTTGCAGGTTTTAACGGCAAACTAGTGACTGTAGCTTGGGTCGGCTTTGACCAACCTACCACTTTAGGACGTCGTGAATATGGGGGTGTCGCAGCGCTGCCAATTTGGACAGATTTTATGGGCAATGCACTTAAAGGCACACCTGAAGCATGGGTCAGTTTAGACAGCAAAGCCAAAGCGCCACAACGTGAACTCAATCAAATGAATGCAGAACAGAAGCAGGATTATCGTGCTTCACCGCCTTTGGCACGTCCACTATATCGACCTGTACCTGTTGCGCCAGCACGTGCGCCTGAGCGTGATTTTGACGATTTACCAGGCGATGAGGTATTAATTCCTGAAAACACTGCACCGCCTGCCATGCAAGCGCCAAACAACAGCCCTGCCAAACCAAATGCAGCACCTAAACCTGCTCCCGATGCGTTAGAAAACTTAATTGATGAAGTCTTATAACCACAGACATGCAGTCAGAAAAAAGCCCTCTTACGTAAAGATGAGGGCTTTTTTTATGGGCTATTCAAGCTTACTTTTTCTGAAACAGATAAATTTGATGCTGTGCTGTCACATCAAATTGGGTTTGTTGTTCCAAGGTCTGACGACGCTCTGCTTTGGCTTTGTAAGCATAAGGTGTCATAGCAATTAAATGATTTAAATCGTTTTGATTGAGCTGTAACGGCGTTTCCACCACGCTAGCATCGACTAAATCAAAGTCATCTTGCAATTGAGCGATAAATTTTTCAGGTTCATGCGGCTTCACTTCTTCAAACAAAGCTTGACGCATCGCCAATAAATGCTCAGACGCAGGCGTTACTACCAACAAATAGCCTTGTGGTTTTAAAACCCGCAAAATTTCCTGTTGTGGAATTGGGCTAAACAAGCTGGCACATAAATCAATACAATGTTCTAAAACAGGCAAAGTTGCCCCTGTCCCCACCACCCAAGTCACTGCGGGATTCAGTTTCGCCGCCACTTGTACGGCATTCTTGGCAATATCCACCCCAACACACTGCAACACTTCGCCTTGCATGGCAGCGGTGTAATAGCCTTCACCACAGCCAATATCCAACAAATTTTCGATGCGTAAGGTGCGAATTTTTTGCACCACTGCCTGTTGCAAGGGCGCATAATGCCCTGCACTTAAAAATGCACGACGTGCCTGCACCGAAGCAGGTGTATCCCCCGGATTTTTACTGTGCTTATGCTGCACGACATGCAAGTTGACATAGCCTTGTTTCGCAACATCATAACTGTGGTTGCTGGCACAGCGCCACGTTCTGTCATGCAGTTGTAAGACCTGACGACACACAGGACACATCAGCAAATTCATCATTTTCTCCAGAGTGAACCACATAAAAAAGTCGGCGAGTGCCGACTTTTAAAATTTTCGGTTGGATAGGCTTAACGTAATTTTAAAGTCATTAAACCTAAAACCACCAGCATAATTGTGATAATCCAGAAACGAATCACCACTTGAGTTTCACGCCAGCCTTTCTTTTCATAGTGGTGATGCAACGGCGCCATTAAGAATACCCGTTTATTGCGCATACGTAGTGAACCAATTTGCAAGAATACCGAAATGGCTTCCACCACAAACACCCCACCCATAATCGCAAACACGATTTCCTGACGTACCATGACGGCAATCGTACCCAGCATTGCCCCCAAAGACAGTGCACCGACATCGCCCATAAAGACTTGTGCAGGATGCGCGTTATACCACAGGAAGGCTAAGCCCGCACCAATCATCGCGGCACAAATCACCACCAACTCAGACGCATATTTCACATAAGGAATGTGCAGATAATCAGCAAAACGAACATCCCCCGCCAAGTAGGCAAATACACCCAAACCGGCCGCAACCAGCACGATTGGCATAATCGCCAAGCCATCTAAACCATCGGTCAGGTTTACCGCATTTGAGGCACCGTTAATCACCAAATAAGTAAAGATAATGAAGCCAACACCGAGTGGAATCAAAGATAAAGGAATGCTGAAATCTTTAAAGAATGGAATCAACACATCCAACATATCTGCGGTTTGTGTAGGATTTGGTTGTTGGCTTGCAATCACATACAATGCAATACCCGCACCCAATGATGCGACCGAAGTCCAAAAGAACTTTTTACGCGCAGGCAAACCCGCATTGTCTTTGTAGCGAATTTTAATCCAGTCATCTGCCCAGCCTACGGCGCCAAAAATCACCATGACCGCCAGTACAATCCAGACATAAGGGTTAGATAAATCTGCCCATAATAGGGTCGAAATACCAATGGAAAGTAGGATTAATACCCCGCCCATGGTTGGCGTACCCATTTTTTTGGCATGTCCTTCAGGTGCATAAGAGCTGACTGCTTGACCGTATTTCAATGCTTGCAGTTTACGAATCATCACAGGACCTAGCACCAAACCGATGCCAAGCGCAGTCAATACACTCAGTAATGAACGTAATGTTAAATAACGAACCACCTGAAAGGAGCTGTTATAGCCCGCCAGCTGTTCAAATAACCATAACAGCATTTAAATTTTCTCCATCAATGCAGCCATCAACGTTTCCATATGGGTATAACGAGAACCTTTAAATAGGAAACTCATGGACTGAGGTTGATGTGTTTTTACCAGATCAATTAAAAACGGTAAGGCTTGTTCTTGAGTGACAAAAGCCTGTAATTTTTTTCCATATTGGGTACTACGTGCACCTTCTTGGGTCGCGGGTGCAAATTCACCGACAGCCACCACAAAGTTGATGCCACGAATAGACACCAAGTCACGCCCCAACATATAGTGCTGTTGTGCTGCACTATTGCCCAACTCACCAATATCACCAATGACCATAACTCGCACCCCTGTTTGCTGTGCAAGGACTTCGCCTGCAGCACGCATAGAGGTTGGATTGGCATTATAGGTGTCGTCAATGAACAAATGTGTGCCTTGCTGAATAAAGTTCAAGCGTCCTTTTGCGCCTTGTGCCTGCTCTAAGCCTGCGACAATATCATCTAAACTTACGCCAATTGCCAGTGCAAAAGCAGCAGCTGCCGTGGCATTTTGTACATTGTGTTCACCTGCAAAGGGTAAATGAACCTGACGCACACCTTGGGCAGTATTTAAACAAAAACTTGCCGATTGTGGCTGCAACTGAATGTCTGTCGCAAATACATCACCGCCTTCCCCAAAACTTAGACGCTGTTCCGACTGAACCGCTTGCCGAATCTGTTCGGCAAAATCATCGGCAGCAGGGACAATGGCCGTGCCTTGTGGGGCAATATGTGCATAAATTTCAGACTTAGCCCGACAAATGCCCTCACGTCCACCAAACTCACCCAAATGCGCAGTACCAATATTGATAATGCCTGCCACCTGCGGCTGCACCAAGTTTGATGTGTAATCGATTTCACCTTGATGACTGGCGCCTAATTCCATCACTGCATATTGATGGCTTGCATTCAACTCCAACAACATCATCGGCACACCCAAGTCATTATTCAGGTTGCCACGAGTAATTAAAGTCGGTGCCAAACGCGACAAAATACTACCCAGCATTTCTTTGGTGGTGGTTTTGCCACTACTGCCTGTTAACGCAATCACTTTTAATTGTGGATGTTGCTGACGACGAAATGCGCCCAAGTACCCTAAGGCCAAACGAGTATCAGGCACGACCAATTGGCAAATATCTGCGTCTACAGGCTGGCTGACAATTGCCATAGAACAACCCTGTGCCGCCACTTGTGCCACAAAGTCATGTGCATCAAAACGCTCACCTTTTAAAGCCAAAAAGGCATCGCCTGCTTTGGCATGACGTGAATCGGTCAAAATACGTTGAATGTCGCATTGCGGTGTTTGCCCATTAAACCAATAACCCTGTGTTGCTTGTTTGAGTTGTTCGGCAGTCCAAGGTTCTAAAATTGCGGTACTGGTGGTGGAAGTGTGCATACAAATTCCTTATTGGGCAGGATAAGCAGTAGCTGAACAATGTTGTGCATCAATCGCAGATTGCACTTCAACCACATCGTCAAACCAGTGTCTTACCCCATCTATTTCTTGATAATTTTCATGGCCTTTGCCTGCTATCAAGACAATATCACCCGATTGCGCATGTTTGACGGCATATTTAATCGCTTCACGACGATCATGAATTTCATGGCTCTGTGCTACCGACAAATCTACACCAGTTTGCATATCGGCAAAAATTTGCAAAGGATCTTCTGTACGCGGGTTATCTGAGGTCAAAAGCACAACATTGGCATAATCTAATGCCGCTTGAGTCATCAGGGGACGCTTGCCACGATCCCGATCTCCACCACAGCCAAATACCGCCCAAAGCTGTGCGCTGACATGACGTTTTAGAGTTTGCAGCACCTGAATAAGGGCATCTGGCGTATGCGCATAATCCACTACAAATAAACGCTCTGCATCACGCAACACTTGCATACGCCCCGGTGCGCCTTGAAGTTGTGCAGTCGTTTGGATTAAATCTGGCAATGCAAAACCTGCTTGCTCTGCGGCAATTAAACTCGCCAGCAAATTTTCAACATTAAAATGTCCAAGCAACGGACTTTGCACCACATATTCTGCCGTAGCAGTTTTTAGCTGGAAACGTACGCCATTCAGACTGTATTCAATCTGCTGTGCTTGATAATCTGCCGCCTGCTGCGTGGAATAGGTCAAAATTTTTGGTTGAGCAGGATTCTGTTGAGCCGCTTGCAACATGATGCCTGCATATTGATCATCTAAATTGATAATGGCAACTTTTAAACTGGAAAACTGAAACAGCATCGCTTTGGCTGCAGCATACGCCTCTAAAGTCCCGTGATAATCCAAATGGTCACGGCTCAGGTTGCTATATACCGCAATTTCAATATCGCAACCATTTAAGCGCCCTTGCTCTAAACCGTGTGAACTGGCTTCAATTGCGGCAAATTTTGCGCCTTGTTGTGCATAGCTGTATAAAGCATTTTGCAGTTGCAAGGCATCTAAAGTGGTATGCGTTGAAGCTTCCAAATTAGGCAAAATTCCATTGCCCGTGGTACCCATTACCGCACAGCGTTGAGCTTGCAACATCAACAATTCGGCAATTAAACGTGAAATGGTGGTTTTACCATTGGTCCCCGTAACAGCAAGCATACGTGCCAAAGGTATGGGCTGTCGCGCTTGTAAATATTGTTTTTGCCAGTGTCCCATGCGCTGACGCACATCAGGCACTACCAAATTATTGGCAACTGCCAGTTCAGTTTCCGAAATCACCGCCAAAGCCCCTTGATCTAAAGCGGCTTGTGCAAATTGAGCGGTTTTTTCAGGCTGCGACAAACTGGTCAGAGCAATAAAAATTTGCCCTGGTGTAACATGGCGGCTGTCGAGCTGAAAGCCCTGAAAGTCTTGTGTCATCCAATCTGCAACGCGAGAACTGCGGTAAATATGTTGAAAGCTGATAGACATGCGTCACCTGTTATTGGATGTTGGGAGTTTCTAAAGGTTTATCTAAAGGTACATTCATTAAACGTAAAGATTCTTGCATCACACGAGCAAATACTGGCGCTGCCACCAAACCACCATAATACTGTCCTTTTGGATTTTCCACCACGACCACCATGGCTAAACGCGGATCACTGACTGGCGCAACCCCAGCAAACAAGGCACGATATTCAGTCTGTGAATAGCCTTTGCGGTCTGCACGAAGTTTATGTGCTGTACCCGTTTTACCTGCAACTCGATAGCCTGGAATATTGGCTTGACGTGCTGTACCACCTGGCAAAGTTACCGCTTCCATCATCAGTAGAACTTGGTCAGCAATTTTAGCATCGACAATTTGTTCACCTTTGGGCTGTTCTTCTAATTTATATAAACTCAGCGGCATTTTTACGCCTTTATTGGCAAGCATGGCATAAGCATCTGCCAATTGCAGCACAGTGGCATTCAAACCATAACCATAAGACATGGTCGCCACTTCGGACACATTCCATTTGCTTGGCGGCAAGATTAAACCTGCGCTTTCACCCGGAAATTTCACCGCCGAACGCGCACCAAATCCTAAACGCTTATAAAAAGTCGGTAAGGTAGCATACGGTAAAGATAAAGCTATTTTCGCCACCCCCACGTTTGACGATTTTTGGATAATCCCCGCCAAAGTCAGTGAGCCATAGTTGTGAGTATCACGGATGGTGTGATTACCCACCCGCATTGAGCCACCACTTAAATTAACCACGGTATTCGGTGAATATTTACCGCTTTCCAGTGCCATTGCCACAGTCATAGGCTTCATGGTCGAACCCGGCTCAAAAGAATCGACCGCACCACGGTTACGCATCGCATCTTTGTTCGATAAGCTTTTTTTGTCATTCGGGTTATACGATGGCCAACTGGTCATTGCCAGAATTTCACCTGTTTTGACATCTACCGCAATAGCAGTTGCCGAACGTGCATTATTGGCGACACCTGCTGCGGTTAATTCACGGTACATAATGTACTGCAAACGTGAATCAATACTTAAGGTGATATTTTCACCCGGTTCTACTTCTTTAATGACTTCAGGGTCTTTAACTCGGTTACCTTTTTTGTCACGGATGATTTGCTGTTCGCCATCTACACCAGCCAAACGGGTATTCAGCTGCATTTCCAAGCCTTCAATACCTGTGCCCTCACTGTTGGTCAAACCAATAATTTGTGCATTCGGCTGCGGCTGTGGGTAATAACGCTTATAGTTTTTTTCGGTATATACCCCTTGGAAATTGCGTTTTAAAATCAGTTCTGCCTGTTGCGGTGGCACTTCTTTTTGCAGCACCAAATAACGTGAGCGTGGACGCTCATTCATTTTTTGTTTGAGTTCCTGACGATCCATGCCAACCGCATCGGCCAGTTCATCTAAATTTAAGTTTTTATCTGGTAACTGACGACGCAATTTACGGCTAGTCGGATTTTTTTCCAGCTCTGCGGTAATTTCATCAAACAGCTTTTTATTGTCAAAATAATCACGTGGATCAATCACCACTTTCATAATTGGGGTACTAATTGCCAAAGGCACGCCATTGCGGTCATAAATCACCCCACGCATGGCTTTTAGTTTTTCAGTTCTTAAAATATTGGCATTGGCTTTGTTTTGTAAAAAATCATGATTGATAATTTGCACATAGAATGCCCGTCCCACCAGTGCCACGAACACTAGCAGTACCACAGCCCACATTAAGTAAAAACGCCACATTTCTACATGAATGGCATTTTTTCCAGTTACCGATTGCTGTTTCTTTCGGGTTTGCTTTTTGCGCGTATCGACCATGTGCGACTCGCCTTATTGTTGTGCTGAAGTTGTAGGCAAAGAAATCACCACCGTTTGCTGTGCAGGCGGTGAATACATGCGCAATTGCGTCACCGCACGGGTGCCAATTTGGGCAGTTGCACCAAAGGTCTGCTGTTCAATTAACAAACGCCCCCACTCGGCATTTAAGTCATCTCGCTCGCGCATATAAGAACTCAGCTCACGATAATCATGGCGATATTCAAACACCTGAAACACCACCATAATCGCGCTGATAAACACCAGCGCCAATAAAATAAAATAGGCGACCATTTTTTTCAGTCGCACTTGAGATTGATTTTTTTCAACGCTTTCAGTTTTCATTATTGGCCTTTTCAAGCTAATCGTTCTGCAACACGTAGCCATGCGCTGCGTGAGCGTGGATTGGCTTTGACTTCTTCATCACTAGCACGTACACGTAAGATTTTTTTCAATCGACGTGTATCTTGTTGCTGTTGTGGCAAGCCCCAACCTGAATCTTCAGGCAAGCTCGATTCTTTTTGAATAAACTGTTTAATTAAACGATCTTCCAAAGAATGGAAACTAATTACAGCCAAACGACCTTCGGGTTTCAACACCTCAACCGCCTGTGGCAAGAAGTTTTCAATATCTTCTAATTCTTTATTAATCGCAATACGAATTGCCTGAAAAGTACGCGTTGCAGCATGTTTGTTTTTTTCCCACTTCGGATGGGCAACTTTTACAATTTCAGCCAATTGTGCAGTGGTTTCAATATAACCCGCCTGTTTAATGGCTTTGGCAATACGGCGGCTATAGCGCTCTTCACCATATTGAAAAATCACATTGGCTAAGGCTTCTTCTTCAATATCCACCAACCACTCTGCAGCAGTCGGGCCTTGCGAATTGTCCATACGCATATCAAGCGGGCCATCTTTCATAAAGCTAAAACCGCGTTCTGCCTGATCGAGCTGTGGTGACGACACGCCTAAATCAGCCATCACACCATCGACCTGCATTACACCCAAATCATTTAACGCTTGCTGCATATCGGCAAAACTGGCATGAATAATTTGAAAGCGAGAATCTTGCTGCGCCAATTCTGCTGCCACAGCCAAAGCTTGTGGATCTTTATCAAAGGCATAGACTCGCGCCTGCGCATCCAATTTGGATAATAACAAACGCGTGTGTCCACCGCGTCCAAAGGTAGCATCGACATAAATTCCTGTATTGCGATCTGCCAACACGGCATCAACAGTTTCATGAAGTAATACAGAAATATGCGACATAAGGTTCAATCAATACAGCTAAAATTTAACTGCACATTATTACCTTGTTTTGGCAAAGCTCCAAACGTCTTTTTGTAGATAAATATTACTTTTCATAGGGAAAACCGTTTTTGAGCTTTTAAAGCACAAAAAAATCTCCGTAGAGATTTTTTTGTGCGCCAATCCAATCAAAGATTAGACAGCAATGAATATGTGCTTAACGCTTAGCATTATAAATTTGGTCGAAAATTGCACCATTCACAAAATGGGTTTTTTGTGCATTTTCCCAACCACCGAACACTTCATCAATGGTGAAAGTTTTTAATTTCGGGAATTGTGCAGCATATTTTGCAAGGACTTTTTCATTACGTGGACGGTAGAAATGTTTAGCCGCCATTTCCTGACCTAAAGGCGAATACAAATAGTTGATATAACCTTTCGCCAACCATTTATTGCCATTTTTTTCTACTGTACGATCTACAATTGCCACCGAAGGTTCAGTCAAAATAGAAATAGATGGATAAACAATATCAAACTTGTCTTTGCCTAAGGTTTTTAAAGTCACAAGGGCTTCATTTTCCCAAGTCAACAACACATCACCAATGCCACGTTCAGCGAATGTGGTCATCGATGCACGTGCTGCCGAATCCATCACTTTTACGTTGTGGTACATCTTACCTACAAATTCTTGCGCTTTGGCTTTAGAACCGCCCGGTTGCTTTTCTGCATAACCCCAAGCCGACAAATACACCCAACGCGGCAAACCACCTGTTTTCGGGTTTGGGGTAATAATTTGTAAGCCCGGTTTGGTTAGATCATTCCAATCTTTAATCTTTTTCGGATTGCCTTTACGCACCATAAAGACGATGGTCGAGGTATAAGGCGCAGAGTTATGAGGAAATTCTTTTTGCCAACCCGCTTGAATCTGACCTGACTTTACAATTTCTTCAATATCATTCGCTAATGCCAAAGTTACAACATCGCCCTTTAAACCATCGACCACGGAACGCGCTTGCTTACCCGAACCACCATGCGATTGTTTAAAGTTGACGTCTAAACCTGTACGTTTTTTCCAGTACTGACCAAACGACTTGTTAAATTCATCATAAAATTCGCGGGTTGCATCATACGATACATTTAAAAACTGACGATCTGCAGCCTGAGCAGTCGTTGCAGCAAAACCTGTTGCCAATAGAGCAGCAGCCAATAAAGCTTTCAATTGAGTTTTCATTACAACACACATCACTTTTAATCTATCACTCAATATATGCAATGCTTAGGCGCTGCGCAATTTGTAAAAACACAAAAAAATCTTTAAACTCAATGAATTCAGCTTTATTTATTTGTTTTTATTAGATTTAATTTAAGATGCAGCGTTATTCAAAGTTTATACCTTTTTATGAATTAGATATATGAAAAGTGATTGACATCCTCCCCGACCTAAAGGACGGAGATTCCTACTGCTAGACGCTCATGTCCGAGCGCAAGAATATTCAGTGCGGAATTTACATCCCGATCATGGAGCGTACCGCACTCCACACACTGCCACTCTCTTATTCCAAGTCCTGCTCTACCTTTCGGACTACTGGAGCGTGAGCCACAGCACGAACAGATTTGGGTGGTATAGGCTTCATTGACTTCTTCATAACATACCCCTGCGTTCTCGCATTTATACTTGAGCATGGTTCTTAGTGTTGTCCAACTGGCATCTAGCACTGATTTAGCCAATCTGGTTTGTGCTAATGCTTTGGCATTCACATTGCCAACGAAGATGGCTGCATGTTCATTAACCAATTTTCGGCTGAATTGATGCAGCATGTTTTGTCTTACATTTTTAATCTTAGCATGGATGGCTTTGACACGTTTCTTATTTTTTGCACGTTGAGCAATACCAAGTTTTTGTTCATATTGCCGATAGATTTGAGGTGCTTTAAGTTTTACGCCATCTGAACAAGTCGCTAAATCTTTTAAACCTAAATCTATGCCAATTGAGGTTTTAGCGTTGTTTTTTTCTATTTTGACTGCATCAACTACAAGACAAACATACCAACGTCCACGACTATCTTCTACGAATGTGCCTGTTTTGATATTGTATTTACTTAATCCGTAACTATCCCATAGTTTAAATTGATGCTTGCCATATTGAACATAGCCATCAGCATATTTGATTGCAACCTTTTTAAACGGTATCCAACCCAATGAACGTCTAGCTGATTTTTTATTACTGACACGCCATTTTAGTTTTGCTTTTTTGAACTGCTTGCGTCTTGTGACCAATTCTTCTGTCACTGCCTGAATAGTTTGACTGTGCAAGTTGCATTCTTTCGATGTGCCTTTCGTGTATTTTGCAATATCGTATGCTGAAAAGAATTGTTGTTTTCTTTGAAGATGTTTAAAACACAAATCATTGACATAATTCCAGACAAAATTTACTTCGGATGCTAACTGATTTAGCACCTTACAATGTTTGTCTTTTATGCGTAATTTGAGTGTCTTCATCCAATTATTTTAACAATATTTTTCTTAATAATGACTATAGTACAAGTATTTAAAACGACATTTCGTGTCGTTCATATGGTTTACCCTAGTCGCTTATATCCTCATGCTGAACCACGAGGTTTTACGCTCCAGTGGATAAACAACATCAAACCAACCTTCTCAAATTAATTTTATTGTGACTTTTGTAAAAATCTTCACGATATCTCCACAGTTGTTTGTTACAACATGTTCTAATCCAAAGCTCAATGGACAAATCGGTATATAGTGAGTAAATAATGACTCTGTACACGACAAATTTCACAGAACCCTTATCCTATCAGGATTCTGCTTTCTTAAAATTGCCAAAATTTCCTTAAACTCTTCTTTTTTCCCAAAACCAATTAAACGCTGAATCGCCATTTGAACATAGTCTAAACCATAGCGAAATAAACTCATTGAGAGTCGTCCATGCTTCTTTATTTTTATCGCTTTTTTTTGATCATGTTGCCATTCACCCGTTAAGTAACACCAACAGAAGCTTATAGCTAACACCGCAATCAATTTTTTCACTCGTCTAGGGTCTGTCAAGCGCGTATTTTCAAGATTAAACCCGCGTCCTTTGAGACAACTGAATAAGGTTTCAATTTCCCAGCGTAATGCATAATCCTGAATAGCATTGGCATTAAACTGAGGAGAAACGACGAGTAAAAGCTCTCCATTTTCTAACTGTAGTGCACTTATATATAGTTTCACCCGACCAACCAAAATCCGTCGTTTACGACATTCAATTTGACCAACTTTAAGATGGCGAAATAAATCACTAATTTTATGATTCTTTCCTAAATGATTGGTGACAATGAAGTTTTTTTAACACGAATGCAGAAGTTGATGTCTTGTTCAATTAACCATGTAAACCACTGCTCACCGATAAACTCTCTGTCTGCGAACACATTCACAATACGGTCTTTACCAAAAATGGCTATAAAGCGTTGAATCAAAGCAATACGCTCTTTCGTATCTGAATTTCCACGTTTATTAAGCAATGTCCAAAGGATAGGTATCGCTATTCCACGATAAACGATTGCGAGCATCAGGATATTAATATTTCGTTTTCCCCATTTCCAATTGGTTCTATCTAAAGTCAGTTGCACTTGGTCGAATGAAAACATATTGAAAATCAACTGAGAAATTTGACGATAATCAAAATACTGACCTGCAAAGAAGCGCTGCATACGTCGATAAAATGATTGTGGTAAGCACTTGATGGGCAAGGCTTTAGATGCAGAAGAAAGATTACATGTTTGCTTTAAAATAATCACAAGCATGATGAGCGCAAAGCACTTTAAATGTGACTTGTTCCATTTTAGAGATTTGTTTAAGATAAGATATAACTCATTGAGATGTGTCATAGTATTCGTCGTTAGAAAACAATTATTGTGACATTATTTCAATGAGTTATCTATTTTTGTCGTGTACAGAGAAATAATGATAAAGATCTTATTGAAAGTGTGACGAAAGTCTGCTTTTGTTAAGGTTTTTATGATTAAATATTTAAGTGATTAAAACAATTTATAAATTGTGAGTTCATTCATAAAGGAAAGGGGGGGAATCAAGATGAAATCTAAACTCATATGCGCAGCATTACTCACTTTAAGTACAGTCAGTCACAGTGCTGTGATCAAGTCTACTGAAAGTAAGACCCATTTAACTGCGGAAAAAGGCTCTTTAATTGAAAAAGCCCTTACCCAACAAAAACAGGCAGATAAGCAAAAATTTGAATCAAATAATGATTTAAAGGTACTGACTTCTATTCACGTCGCTCCAACACAAAACTTCTTTGCCTTGCAAAATCAGCGTTTTAGCCGTTTCGTACAAGCCTTATTCCCGCAAGATAACTCATAACTCCGCATCAAACTTACTGCCTTTGATCCCCTTTTCAAATGCAGTTGAAACGCCCAAGTACAGAATGTTGAATTTAACATTAAGTACTTGGGCTTTTTCGTTATAATGGTTGCAATTTACATTTTGAATTAATTTTTGCTTATGACTGTTCGTACTCGTATCGCGCCTTCTCCTACTGGTTTCCCGCACGTGGGAACAGCGTATATCGCCTTGTTTAACTTATGTTTTGCCAAACAACACGGTGGTGAGTTTATTCTTCGTATTGAAGATACTGACCAACTGCGTTCAACCCCTGAATCTGAAAAAATGATTTTGGATTCATTGCGTTGGTTAGGCTTAAATTGGGCAGAAGGTCCGGATGTAGGCGGCCCGCACGCACCGTATCGCCAATCTGAACGTATGGATATTTATAAGCAATATGCCTTGCAATTGGTCGAACAAGGACATGCTTTCTATTGCTTCGCCACTAGCGAAGAACTCGATCAAATGCGTGCAGAACAGCAAGCACGTGGTGAAAGCCCACGCTACGATGGTCGTGGTTTAAACTTGTCAGCAGATGAAGTGCAGCGTCGTTTAGCGGCAGGCGAAGCGCATGTGATTCGTATGAAAGTGCCAACCGAAGGCGTATGTAAATTTAACGATATGCTGCGCGGTGAAGTGGAAATTCCATGGGCGCAAGTCGATATGCAAATTCTGCTGAAAACAGATGGCTTACCAACTTACCATTTGGCGAATGTGGTCGATGACCATTTGATGCAAATTACCCACGTGATTCGTGGTGAAGAATGGATTCCATCGGCACCGAAACACCAATTGCTTTATCAATATTTTGGTTGGGATATGCCTGTGTTGTGCCACATGCCACTGTTGCGTAACCCAGACAAATCAAAATTATCTAAACGTAAAAACCCGACTTCAATTAACTATTACAAAGACATTGGTGTATTACCCGAAGCGTTGCTGAACTATTTAGGTCGCATGGGTTGGTCAATGCCAGATGAAAGTGAAAAATTCACTTTAGCCGAAATGATTAAACACTTTGATATTCAACGTGTCTCACTGGGCGGCCCTATCTTTGATGTAGAAAAACTCAATTGGCTGAATGGTCAATGGATTAAAGCACTTTCACCTGCTGAGCTCTTAGATACCTTATTGGCTTGGAAAGCAGATCGAGCCAAATTGGAAGAGATTGCTGCCGCGATTCAACCGCGTATTCATTTACTCTCAGAAGCGGTCAATTGGTCTGCACATTACTTCAACCATTTCCCAAGCTTAAGCAAGGAACAGTTTGAAAGTAAAAAACTGTCTGAAGAACAAGTGCGTCAAAGCTTGCAATTTGCAATTTGGCGTTTAGAAAGTCTATTTACTTGGAACAACGACACGGTGAGCCAAACCCTGATGGATTTAGCGAACCAAATGGAAGTCAAATTGCGTGATTTCATGCCTGCGTTCTTTATTGCAATTGCAGGTTCAACTGCATCTACCCCTGTGATGCAAACCATGGTCACCATTGGCCCTGATCTGACTTTTGCACGTTTGCGTCATGCCTTAGAAGTGGTTGGTGGACCAAGCAAAAAAGAAGTGAAAGTCTGGGAAAAACTGAATGAAAGCATCAAATTGCCGAAAAATGATGCAATTGATCCAGCTTAATTCATTTTTTTGTTGACGTGTGAGCGCAATAGCCCTAATATTGCGCTCACACAGACTGGGGTCATAGCTCAGTTGGTAGAGCGCTACAATGGCATTGTAGAGGTCAGCGGTTCGATCCCGCTTGACTCCACCAAGTTTAAATAAGGCTTTACCTGTGTTGCCTCATCAAGTCCCTATCGTCTAGAGGCCTAGGACATCGCCCTTTCACGGCGGTAACCGGGGTTCGAATCCCCGTAGGGACGCCATATTCAAGATGAATATAAATCGATTATATTCATCTTATAATAAAGCTCAAGCAATGACTTGGGCTTTTTTATTGCCCTGTTTTCTGACAGACTGTTTTTGATTTGCCGTACATTTGGTTAGAATAACGATCAGATTAGAATTTTGGAGTTGTAATGCAATACCGATGCCCTAAATGTCAAAGCCCAAAAATCATGCCTGTTGCACAGTCAGGTCAAGCAACACCGCGTCCTGTCGTGCCAAAAAGCTTGGTGATGCTTATTCCAGCGGTATTTGTCTTATTACTTCTTGTTTTGATCAGTATTGCCATGTGGATTTTTGGTGATGGTGCAGGTACAACCTTACAAAGCATTACTGTGGCGGTATTTGTACTGTGTGTGATTGCAGGTTTCTTGTTTTATCGTGATTTGCCTGATTTCAAAATTTCTATGCAAGCTTTTATGCAGTCGCAAAAACAATGGAAGTGCCGTGAATGCTCACATGAGTGGGAAGTTTAAACCTCACTGATCTACAAGCAAATTACGCAGAATATTGCTACGTTGATCACCAGCCCACATTATCGAGCAAGATAAAAAAAACCAGCCTTCACGGCTGGTTTTTTTTATGGGAATTCAAGTTTTAAGACTTAAGCGCCAATTTTACGGTATTTGCTACGCTTAGTTGCTAGATCATCACCATATTTCTTGCGGCGATATTCTTCAAACTCGGTATAGTTACCTGTAAAGAATTCTGGTTGCTCATCTTCGAATGACAAGATGTGCGTTGCAATACGGTCTAGGAACCAACGGTCGTGCGATACCACCATCACTGTACCTGGGAAGACTAAAATTGCATCTTCCAGTGCACGTAAAGTTTCAATATCCAAGTCGTTTGATGGCTCATCCAGCAAGATCACGTTTGCGCCCTGCTGTAGAATTTTTGCCAATTGTAAACGGTTACGCTCACCACCCGACAATTCACCAACGCGTTTTTGCTGATCCTGACCTTTAAAGTTAAAGCGACCAATATAAGCACGCGATGCAATTTCATAATCGCCCACTTTCAAAATGTCTAAACCGCCAGAAACTTCTTCCCAAACAGTTTTGTCATCATCTAGAGTGTCACGAATCTGACCGACATAAGCCACTTTTACCGAGTCACCTAAAGTCACGCTGCCCGTATCAGGTTGCTGCTCGCCAGTCATCATACGGAATAAAGTCGTTTTACCCGCACCGTTTGGACCGACAATCCCCACAATCGCTGCAGGCGGCACAGTAAAGGAAAGGTTTTCGTAAAGTAAGCGATCACCAAATGACTTGCTGATGTTTTCCACTTCCACCACTTTGTTCCCTAAACGTGGGCCAGGTGGAATATAAATTTCAGAAGTTTCGTTACGCTGTTGGAATTCACGCGAGTTAAGCTCTTCAAAACGCTCCATACGCGCTTTGTTTTTCTTTTGCTGGCCTTTCGCATTAGAACGTACCCATTCCAATTCTTTTTTCAAGGCTTTCGCAAAAGACTCTTCTTGCTTCTGCTCTTGCTCTAAACGGTTATTTTTCTGCTCTAACCATGAAGAGTAGTTCCCTTGATATGGAATACCATGTCCACGGTCAAGTTCTAAAATCCATTCTGCGACGTTATCCAAGAAGTAACGGTCGTGGGTAATTGCCACAATCGTACCCGGGAAGTCTTTTAAGAAACGCTCTAACCAAGATACAGATTCTGCATCCAAGTGGTTCGTCGGTTCGTCTAGAAGTAACATGTCTGGTTTAGACAATAACAAACGGCATAAAGCCACACGACGACGCTCACCACCCGACAATTTATTTACATCAGCATCCCAAGCTGGCAAATTCAATGCTGCCGCTGCTTGTTCAAGCTGATTGTTCAGGTTGTGTGCATCCCAAGTTTGGATAATCGCTTCTAACTTCTCTTGCTCTTTTGCAAGTTTATCGAAGTCTGCATCTGGGTCTGCATATTCGGCAAAAACTTGGTCTAAACGCTCTAAAGCATCTAAAGCTTCACGCACACCATCTTCCACGTTGCCGCGTACATCTTTGCTCGGGTCTAGTGGTGGTTCTTGCTCAAGATAACCAATTTTGATGCCTGGCTGCGCACGAGCTTCACCAGAGAAATCTTTATCTACGCCCGCCATAATACGGAGCAAAGTCGATTTACCTGCACCGTTTAAACCAAGCACACCAATTTTCGCACCTGGGAAAAATGATAAGGAGATGTCTTTCAAGATTTCGCGCTTAGGCGGAACCATTTTCGACACTCGGTTCATCGTATAAATATATTGGGCCACGTAGGACTCCTCAATAGAAAACCAAATCTGGGGCTCAGATGAGCAGCCCCTGCTCTAATGAGCGAAAAAATAATCGGGTATTATACCTGAATACGCAGAAAAAATAAGACACCACAAACATCTTGCATGCTTTGTTACAAGTCTAGCGATCAGCGGATAAGCACAGGACTTTTTGCCTGCTATATCAAATTTACAGCTAAATATTGCAGCATTTTTACACTTTCTTTCATATTTAAAAGTGCTAGACTCAAGCCAATTTAACTCACGAAGATGAAGTAAACATGACCTATAAAGACGAAACCTTGGCGATTCATGCAGGCTATAGCCCAGAACCAACCACCAAAGCCGTGGCAGTGCCGATTTACCAAACCACTTCTTATGCCTTTGATAATACGCAACATGGTGCCGATTTATTTGATTTAAAAGTACAAGGCAATATTTACACCCGTATTATGAACCCAACCACTGCAGTATTGGAGCAACGTGTTGCAGCGCTTGAAGGCGGGATTGGAGCTTTGGCCTTAGCATCGGGTATGGCTGCAATCACCTACGCCATTCAAACCATTACTGAAGCAGGCGACAACATTGCTTCAGTATCAACTTTATATGGCGGTACGTACAACCTATTTGCCCACACCTTGCCTAAACAAGGCATTGAGGTGCGTTTCTTCGATTATCAACAGCCTGAAAGCTTGCGCGACCTGATTGATGACAAAACCAAACTGGTCTTTGTAGAGTCAATTGGCAACCCATTGGGCAATATTATTGACCTTGAAGCGATTGCAAAAATTGCACATGAATACGGCATTCCTGTGGTGGTGGATAACACCGTAGCCACACCTGTCTTGCAAAAATCATTTGATTTTGGCGCAGACATTATTATTCACTCACTGACCAAATATATAGGCGGTCATGGTACGTCTATTGGCGGCATTATTGTCGATAGCGGCAAATTCCCTTGGGGCAAATATCCTGAGCGTTTTAAAGCGCTAAATACACCTGATCCAAGCTATCACGGGGTTAATTATGTAGAAGCTTTAGGTGCTGCGGCATTTATTGCACGTGCACGTGTAGTACCTCTGCGCAACACAGGTGCAGCGATTAGCCCGCATAACGTATTCCTGATTTTACAAGGTTTAGAAACCTTAAGTCTGCGTATGGAACGCCATACTGAAAATGCGCAAAAAGTCGCGGAATATTTACAGTCACATCCAAAAGTGAAATGGGTTAATTACGCAGGTTTAAAAGATCACCCACAACATGCGTTGGCGCAAAAATATGTAAAAGGCAAACCTTCTGCAATTCTGTCCTTTGGTGTGCAAGATGGTCGTGAAGGCGGAACTCGCTTTATTGACGCGCTGCAATTATTCACCCGCTTGGTCAATATTGGCGATGCCAAGAGTCTAGCTTGCCACCCTGCGACCACCACTCACCGTCAGTTGAGTGCAGATGAACTCAAGGCTGCAGGTGTGAGTGAAGATATGGTGCGCTTGTCCATCGGGATTGAACATGCCGATGACTTAATTGCTGATTTAGAGCAAGCTTTAGCAGCCGTATAAAAACTCATCAGTTCAAGCTTTGTACTGACATCCTGCTGATTAATTTCAACAGGATGCTTTTTTATTTTAATTTTTCTTTGTATGTCTTTGCATTAGCTTTAGTTTATGGTAAAAATAAAGATATACAAATCACAAAAATAGAGCAATTACTCTAAATTCATTTTTAAATTCAACCACTTATTGCATAGCTTTTTTTGTGAAATCGGCTATCATAAAGCCAAGGAAAACAGTTCAAATTCAATCTGAAATTTGAATCGGCACTTTCAATAAAAATGACAACTCAGGAATCAAAATCAGGAATATTAGCGTGAAGCCAAAATTAGAGAAACTTTTTCAAAAGCGTGTAAATGGTAAAGTTGCCCTTATTACAGGTGCATCGAGTGGTATTGGTTTAACCGTAGCACATAAACTAGCCGACGCAGGTGCGCATGTGCTTTTGGTGGCACGTACTCAGGAAACGCTTGAACAAGTCAAAGCTGAAATTGAAGCACGTGGTGGTAAAGCTTCAGTTTTCCCTTGTGATTTAAACGATATGGACTCTATTGATGCTGTATCACAACAAATTCTCGCCTCTGTCGATCATATTGATATTTTAATTAACAACGCAGGCCGCTCAATCCGTCGTGCAGTACATGAGTCGGTTGATCGTTTCCACGACTTTGAACGTACTATGCAGCTCAACTATTTTGGTGCTGTACGTTTAGTACTCAATATTTTGCCGCAGATGATGCACCGCAAAGATGGTCACATCATCAATATCAGCTCGATTGGTGTATTAGCCAACGCAACGCGCTTCTCGGCTTATGTGGCATCTAAAGCCGCACTAGATGCGTTTAGTCGCTGTCTATCTGCAGAAGCGCATACACACAAAATTGCGATTACATCAGTGTATATGCCACTAGTTCGTACCCCAATGATCGCACCAACCAAAATTTACAAGTACGTACCCACCCTTTCACCTGAGCAAGCAGCAGATTTAATTGCCTATGCGATTGTGAAACGTCCGAAGAAAATTGCGACACACTTGGGTCGTTTGGCTTCAATCACATATGCGATTGCACCAGACATCAACAACAAACTTATGTCGATTGGTTATAACCTATTCCCAAGCTCTTCCGCTTCTGTAGGCGAGCAGCAAAAACTGAACTGGGTACAAAAGGCATATGCACGCTTGTTCCCAGGTGAACACTGGTAATTTATACACATTCAAGTTTTCTTTAGGCGATCTACGGATCGCCTATTTTATTTCCGATCATTTCATATTACGTTATTTCAATCTTGCAACATCTACTGCAAGAGATAACGTTAACAAGCCTAATCTTATGTCCATGCAGCTTGAACAAAACATTCAATTGCACCTTATTTATATGCTATAACACAGCTGTTTTAAGTATTTTGAATGGATTATGCGAGCACTAGCCCTCATTTTACAGTATGGCTGTTTTGCCTTTGCCTTATTTTTAAGTTATCAGGTTGCAACGGCGCTTTATCAGCAAGAATATGAACTCTTAGAGGTTGTTGCCGATGTAGGCACGATTTTAATTTGTATTGATTTAGGCGTATTTTTATTTAGCAGCAAAGCCTCTCAAGGTTTAAATCTTCAGGAATATGCTCGTCAACTTGAAGCACCACCGTCAAAACTAGTGGCAGTGACGCGTAAACTTGGACATTTGGGAATCATGCTGATTTTAGTGAGCTGGATTGTGCCGTTGATTTAAAAATGATTAATCAAACTGTAGATTAAAAATATACCCACAAAACAAAAAGCTCCCGAATTTCGGGAGCTTTTTGTTTGCGTAATTAAAGCTTACTTCGAACCTTTAATCCCTGCTTGTAACAACAATGCGCCTAAACCACCAATTTTATTTTCTTGCGGTTTAGCAGCTTGTGGTTTTTTCACTGGTGAACGGTCTGACTGAGGATGTGACTGCTGTGGACGTTTCGCCTGTGGCTTACGCTCTGTACGTTGCTCTTGATCACGACGTGGCGCACGCGCCGCTTTTGCAGGTGAAGCCGAACCTTCAGGACGCATCGATAAATTCACACGGTTACGCTCTACATCAACCTGCAACACACGCACTTGAACAATTTGACCTGGTTTCACCACTTTATGCGGATCAGCCACAAATTCATTGGCCAACTCAGAAATATGCACCAAACCATCCTGATGTACGCCCACATCCACGAAAGCACCAAAGTTGGTCACGTTGGTTACAACACCTTCAAGCTGCATGCCTTCAGTCAACTGCGCCACTTCAGTAATATCTTCACGGAATTTAGCCGTACGGAATTCAGGACGTGGGTCACGACCTGGTTTTTCCAATTCAGACAAAACATCCTGAATAGTTGGTAAGCCGACTTGCTCATCCACAAATTCTTCAGCATTCACCGAACGGATAATTTCAGTATTACCAATAATATCTTTAACCGTGGTCGCTTTGGCAGCCACAATTTTTTCTACTAAACCATAAGATTCAGGGTGCACTGCAGAAGCATCCAAAGGCTCAGAACCTGCCTGAATACGCAAGAAACCTGCTGCTTGTTCAAAAGTACGTTCGCCTAAACGCGGTACGTTTTTCAAAGCTTGCCGATTGTCAAAACGGCCATGTTCTTTACGGTATTCAACAATTTGCTGTGCAATGGCTTTATTCAAACCTGCGATATAACCCAAAATTGCTGAAGATGCCGTGTTGACATCGACACCGACCGAGTTCACACAGTCTTCTACCACAGCTTCTAAGGTTTTTGCTAAACCTGCCTGATTCACGTCATGTTGATACTGACCCACACCGATTGATTTTGGATCAATTTTTACCAACTCTGCCAATGGGTCTTGCAAACGACGTGCAATCGACACTGCACCACGAATCGACACATCTAGTTCTGGCAACTCTTGCGATGCCAATTCAGAAGCTGAATACACAGATGCACCCGCTTCAGATACAGACACACGTGTTAATTTCAAGTCACTGTGCGCCGCCATCATTTCTGCCACAACCGCTTCAGTTTCACGGCTTGCAGTCCCGTTACCAATCGCGATTAAATCAACATTGTGCTCACGGCATAAACGTGCAAGTTCTTCAATCGCGCCTGCTTTGTCTTCTTTAGGTGCAAATGGATAAACCGTGCTATGTGCAACCACATCGCCAGATTGGTTCACCACAGCCAGTTTGACACCTGTACGGATGCCAGGGTCTACGCCCAGCGTACAACGCGCACCTGCAGGTGCAGAGAGCAATAAATGACGCAAGTTTTCTGCAAAGACATCCATCGCTTCAGCTTCGGCAGCCAAACGCTTTTCAGTCAATAATGAATGTTCGATTTGTGGACGCACTTTGCCCAACCAGAACAATTTTGCCGTTTGCTTTAAAAAGTCCTGACGTGCTTGCGGCTGAATTTGATCTAAATTGTATTCAGTTTCAATACGTGCCAAAGGTGCACTGTCTTCACCATCAACTTTTAAACCCAAGACGTTTTCTTGGCGACCACGCAACATCGCCAATAGGCGATGTGAAGGCACTTTGTTGAGGTTTTCTGAAAAATCGAAGTAATCACGGAATTTTTTGCCCACTTCTTTTTTCTCTTCAGAAGCAACCAAGCTTTTTAATACCGCTGTTTTGGCAAAAATTTCTTTTAATTCTGTGGTTAAGGCAATATTTTGTGCCCATTCATCAATCAGAATGTGTTGTACCGCATCTAGATGACTGTCTGCATCAGGATAGTCTGCATGACTAAAGCCTGCTAAAGCTTCGCTTGGCTCAACCTGTTCTGCAAAAATTTGCGCTGCAATTGGGCCTAAACCTGCTTCTTTAGCTTTAAACGATTTACTGGTGCGTTTTGGACGGTAAGGCGCGTAAATTTCTTCTAAAGCATTTTTGGTTTCAGCAGCGTTAACCCGTGCCAATAAATCATCAGATAATTTATCTTGTTCTTTGAGTGATTCTATTACTTTTTCGCGACGCTCATATAAATCACGTAAATACGATAAACGTGTATCGAGCTGACGTAGCTGCGTGTCATCTAAACCTTGCGTCACTTCTTTACGGTAACGTGCAATAAATGGAACGCTAGCACCTTCATCAATCAGTTTGATGGCAGATTCTACTTGATTTGGTCGTACGGCAAGTTCTTTTGCTAACTGCTGAACTAAGTCAGTCATCGTGTGTGATCCTACAAGGATAAATACTAAAAGCCATGATTATAAAGACCAAGACTATAAAATCCACAATTGTTTTATGAATTTTATAAATGGTGGTTTTTTGGCGATTTTTGCCAATTCGGCTAAATTTTATAAATCTAAATAAAATTCAGGCTTATGTTAGACTCAAACGGACAAATATGTCAGTTTTTCGCATGGGAATGCTGTATATATTTGGTATCTATGTCTTGATTTTATCTGCAATATTTGTTGCTTTAGAGCATAGGCAATAGATACCAATGAATCGTATACTCAAAGCCAACTCAACTTTTTGTTTACGATGACAATAAAGAATAAAGGAGCACATCATGAGTTTAGTTGTACCTGCTGAAAAAACAGATACCGTACACAGCGAAACTGACCGCGTTGAACGCATTCTCGTTGTGGATGATGATGTGCGTTTACGTACCCTGTTACAGCGTTTCTTGGAAGATAAGGGCTTTGTGGTCAAAACTGCCCACGATGCGACACAAATGGATCGTTTGTTACAGCGTGAACTGTTCTCTTTAATCGTGCTTGATTTTATGCTGCCTGTTGAAGATGGTTTAAGTATTTGCCGTCGTTTACGTCAATCTAACATCGACACGCCAATTATTATGCTGACGGCTCGCGGCAGTGACTCTGACCGTATTGCAGGACTTGAAGCAGGTGCAGATGATTATTTACCAAAACCGTTTAATCCAAATGAGCTGTTAGCGCGTATTCGTGCTGTATTGCGTCGTCAAGTGCGCGAGGTACCAGGTGCACCAAGTCAGCAAATGGAAGTGGTTGGTTTTGGCCCATGGTCACTCGATTTATCGACCCGTACTTTGACACGTGAAGGTCAGGTCGTGACCCTAACTACAGGTGAATTTGCAGTACTCAAAGCGTTGGTACAACATCCTCGTGAGCCTTTAACCCGTGACAAGTTAATGAATTTGGCGCGTGGTCGTGAATGGGGTGCGATGGAGCGTTCGATTGATGTTCAGGTTTCACGTTTACGTCGTTTAATTGAAGAAAACCCTGCCCGTGCACGTTATATTCAAACGGTTTGGGGTGTCGGTTATGTATTTGTTCCAGATGGTGCGGAATAAGTTGAAAATGATGTGAGGCTTCAGCCTCACATCTTCATGCAATGATCAACATTTATGCACACCGATCATTGTGCTAGATTTAAAGAACAGACATTCCAATAACAAGTATATTCATCATAAAATTTCACTTACTAAATTCGCTTTACAACCTCTGCCACAGGACAAGATGTGAAACTCGAACCCATCGACCCACAAGAATTTACCGACTATGTGGCGTATTCTGAAAAGAAACGTACCCGCTGGGAGCGTTTTCTGGACAAAATCAAACCACGCTCTGCAGCCATGCGCACCACGGTACTGGTGGTTTTTGTGGTGTTGTTTAGCCTGTTTATGTCGTTGTGGTTCTTTTGGCGCACCTTGTATTTACCTGAAATTCAACAACACGCCCGCTATTTAGCGGTTGAACTGGAAATTTTAAACAATCCAGATTTGCGCATTTTTCACAATGAAGCCGAAGTCGATGTCGATGCGTGGCTTAAAAATCGGGTCGGCATTGAATATGTAACCGATCCACGTGAGTTTCCCAATGTACGGGAAAAAGTCATTGCAGAGTTTTTTACCCAACAAATAGAAAAGAAACTGGCAACTGAATTAAAAATGCAGGATGTCACGGTCTATTTCCAGTTCAAACCAAGCCCGCGTATTTGGATTCAAACCCCAGAAATGAATGGCAACTGGGTACGTGAACCCCTTAAAACCTATGCCAACTACAGCCCTGAACTGGTCTTTGGCTGGCTTTTGGGTATTCCGCTTTTTGCTGCAGCGATTATTTTAACTCTAGTACGTCAGCTGAATCGTCCTTTGCGTCGTCTGCAAAATGCCGCCAATAGCTACAGTAAAACAGGCAAAGCACCCTATTTGGAAACCAATCACGGCCCGCAGGAAATTCGCGAGGTCAACCAAGCCTTTAATCACATGATTTATACCTTGGAACAGACTGAACGTGACCGTCGGATCATGCTGGCGGGTATTTCTCATGACCTGCGCACGCCACTGACACGGATTCGTTTAAGTGCCGAAATGATGCCCGATGAAGACTTTTTAAAAGAGGGCTTAATTTACGATGTAGAAGATATGGATGCGATTTTGAATCAATTCATTTCTTATATGCGTGATGGTTCCGATGAAGAATTACAAGAAACTGATTTAAATGTGTTGTTGCAGGAACTGATTATTCAGTTTAAACCTTTGGATATACGCTATACTGCACAGGAATTACCTCTAATTCAGGCACGTAGTTTGTCACTAAAACGTCTGATTGGTAACTTAATTAACAACTCCAAACGCTATGGGGCAGAACCAATTGAACTTTCAGCAGAAGTGCTAGAGGATCAGATTCGGATTTGTGTTGCTGACAATGGTACAGGAATTCCTGAAGACCAGATTGCCGATTTAATGCAGCCGTTTGTACGTGGCAATGAAGCCCGCACCGTACAAGGCAGTGGCTTAGGCTTGGCAATTGTGAAACGTATTGTCGATATTCATCAAGGCGAGTTGACCATTCAAAATCGTGAACACGGGGGTCTAGAGGCCATTATAACCCTGCCACTACAAGCTGAAATTGTGGAAGAAAAAAGTAATATTGGCACGCTAGAAAAAATCAAACAAAGTTTGAGTGAACATTTCTAAACGGCTGATTCATTTGATCTCCATCTGGCTTGCTTTACACCAATTTCAGGCCAACAGCAAATCAGATGGATGACCAAAGCAAAAATTTCAGATGGTGCATATCAAAATTGTATAAAAATATATCAAATATATTTTTTCATTTACCGATTAGTATAAAAATAAAATATTAAATTCAATAAATTATGTATCATTTAGTATTTTTATATGCGCATTTAGGCAGAAAATTAGACCTTAGCCTAATACCTATGCAAAATACTTTTTTTGATCGGTACAATCGGTATCAGTCAAGTATTTTATGAGAGTTCGCCATGTCTTTAGATCGCATCCGTTTAGCCTCCCTCCACGACAAAGTAATCAGCGCAGAACAAGCTGCTGAATTCGTTCAAGATGGTATGACCGTAGGTATGAGTGGCTTTACTCGTGCGGGTGAAGCAAAAGCTGTTCCACTTGCATTGGTGGCACGCGCTAAAACCAACCCTTTAAAAATTGACTTAATTACTGGCGCAAGTCTTGGTAATGATTTAGACAAGCAATTGACTGAAGCAGGTGTTTTGGCTCGTCGTATGCCGTTCCAAGTAGACAACACCTTGCGTAAAGCAATTAACCAAGGTCAAGTTATGTTCATTGACCAACACTTGTCTGAAACTGTTGAGCAAATGCGTAACAACACGCTAAAACGCCCAGACATCGCGATTGTTGAAGCAGTTGCAATTACTGAAGACAGCCTAATTATTCCAACAACTTCTGTAGGTAACTCTGCAAGCTTTGTTGAATATGCAGATAAAGTCATTATCGAAATCAACACCACTGTAAGTACAGAATTTGAAGGCCTACACGACATTTATATTCCTGAAGCACGTCCAACACGTGGTCCAGTGCCATTAACTCACGTTGAACAACGTATTGGAACCAAAGGTATTCAGTTAGACCCTGCAAAAGTTGTGGGTATTGTATTTAACGATACCTTGCTTGACTCTCCATCTAACGTGACCGATCCAGATGACGAAACTCAAGCAATTGCAGATCACTTGATCGCATTCTTTGAAAACGAAGTAGCTCAAGGTCGTTTACCGAAAAACTTGGCACCTTTACAAGCAGGTATCGGTTCAATTGCAAATGCAGTATTAACAGGCTTCAAACACTCTAACTTTGAAGACTTGGTGATGTACTCAGAAGTACTCCAAGACTGTACGTTTGAATTGATTGATGCAGGCAAAATGAAGTTCGCTTCTGGCTGTTCAATGACTTTGTCTGAAAAATGTGGCGATCGCGTATTTGGTAATCTTGCACACTACAAAGACAAATTCATTTTACGTCCACAAGAAATCTCTAACTTCCCTGAGTTAGTACGTCGTTTAGGCATCATTGGCATTAACACTGCACTTGAGTTTGATATTTACGGTAACGTGAACTCAACCCACGTATGCGGTACCAAAATGATGAACGGTATTGGTGGTTCAGGTGACTTCGCGCGTAACGCACACTTGGCGATTTTCGTGACTAAATCGATTGCGAAAGGCGGTGACATTTCATCTATCGTTCCAATGGCTGCGCATGTAGACCACAACGAACACGACGTTGACATCTTAGTCACTGAGCAAGGTTTAGCAGATTTACGCGGTCTTGCACCACGTGAACGCGCTCGTGCGATTATCGACAACTGTGTACACCCAATGTACCGCAATGCATTGAATGATTACTTTGAGCGTGCATGTGCAAAAGGTGGTCACACTCCTCACCTACTTCGTGAAGCATTATCTTGGCATGCAAACTTCGAAGAACACGGTCACATGTTGACTCCTGCACAACAAGAATCTGCGCAACCAGCATAATTCGCGTGCAATAAAAAAACGCCCTGATTTTTCAGGGCGTTTTTTTATGTCTTAAGTTTTTATGTCTTAGATTGTCACAAGGTCATTTGCGACAACGCACTCCATTTTACTCAAATGCCAAAGCTTT
The DNA here is from genome assembly GCF_020982655.1 of Acinetobacter sp. PW68. Taxonomy (NCBI): domain Bacteria; kingdom Pseudomonadati; phylum Pseudomonadota; class Gammaproteobacteria; order Moraxellales; family Moraxellaceae; genus Acinetobacter; species Acinetobacter sp. PW68. The sequence goes on from NZ_JAHZSX010000001.1 coordinate 2,555,987, forward strand.
AAATTCATCTATAAAATGCTGTCCTAACTGGCGTAAACCATCCACACTGAGTGTGGTTTCAATCACACCTAAAGACACCACATCACGTTGAATTTGCAGCACGGTTTGACCTTGCGGATTAATATAAAAACGAGAGCTTAAAGCTGCAAAGTTATTTGCCAAATCTGCGGTTTGTTCAGCTCGAACCTGATTCACGAGGTCTTGTGCAGTAAAACGGTATTGATCTTGCACCAAATTCAGGGTGTTGGATTGCCCATATTCAGCACTTAATGCACGGTCATCTAAGGCCTGTAAAGGCTGATCAAGATTGGCAAAAGCAGTCACAGGAAGGCACAGCACAAGGCTGAATAAAACAGCAGGAAAAAATTTAAACATAGAACACCTCACACATCAGTCATTACACGTGTGGAGAAATATCCTTTTTCACCCAAACCTTATTTTAATCTCAAAGCAATTTCGAAACAGTGATTTTTTATACCAAACAACCTAAACGCAGCAAAATGGGAAACCGAATTTCCAAATCTTGAACAGATTGCTGCTGCAACAATTGTTGTAATTCAAGCAAAGGCGTCTCTGTATGCTGCTTTAAATAATGCTGCAGTCCCGACCAGGTGTTTAAATAATTCAGCAATTGTGTTGCCGGCCAGCGATATTTTAGGGAAAGTTCAGGTGTCACGATTTCTTTAAATGGGAAAGGAATCGTGCGATATAAATCATCAATATAACGGCGCTCAGCATCCCAATAACCTTTTAAGGTCTGAAAATACAAGCGTTGAATTGCTGCATTCACCCCAGGGTCTACAACTTGAATCAGCCCATAGCCCACCGCAGCGAATACTCCACGCGGTTTTAACACCCGATGCACTTCGGCGTAAAAGGCTTCAAAATCAAACCAGTGAATCGCTTGCGCAACGGTAATCAAATCCACACTTGCATCTGCCAATCCACTGTCTTGCGCCAAACAAGCGCGATAACGCACATTCGCCCAGTGTGGGGCTTGATCCAACTGTGCCCGACTTAAATCTGTGGCTAAAATCTGTTGAAAATGTGGTGCTAATAACTGGGTAAACTGCCCTGAACCTGCACCGCAGTCCCATGCCAAACCGCGCTCGGGTACGTGCTGTAAAATCGTATCGACAATTGCAGTGGAATATTGCGGACGTGCCTGACGATATAAATCGCTACCCCGCGAAAACAAATCTTTCATGCTGCATTCCCTGACCAAGAGTCCTTTATTCTAATCCACTTTTTTTACAGGGATCGTGGACTTTAGATGAAGATACCAAGCGGCTTTGAGTACAAGGCTTGGTTTTAGACATGAAAAAATTTGGAGCATAAAAAAAGCCTCAAACAGTGTTTGAGGCTTTTGAATATGGTGGCGAGACCCAGGATCGAACTGGGGACACACGGATTTTCAATCCGTTGCTCTACCGACTGAGCTATCACGCCAATGCCCTGTATTAAGCCGTATCTCGGCTGAATAGTCAATAAAAATCATCACTTTTTTATTTGATCGCATAAACTTTAGGCAAAAAAATCCCTGATGGGATCAGGGATTGAAAACGTTTAACCGTTTAGAATATGGTGGCGAGACCCAGGATCGAACTGGGGACACACGGATTTTCAATCCGTTGCTCTACCGACTGAGCTATCACGCCAATGACGCGTATTAAACAGTTTCAGCTGTAAGTCGTCAATAGTCTTTTTCGCTTTTCAGTGTAAATGTTTACTTTTACAGCAAAACCCGCATAAATTGGATAAAAAATCACCTGATATTATAGGCTTAGTGCCTATGACGACTCACAATTTACCCAAATGTGCTAAACAACGATGAATTGCGCCACAGCCTGGCTGAAAATGCTGCACACCTTTGGCTTCTTCCATACGGCACACTTCGCTTACCAAGCGATCCGCCACGCCTCGACCTCGGTTTGCAGGATGCACCACAATATATTCAAGCGTACGATGCTCATCTTGCCCTGTGCACCAAATCGCACCAATCACTTTAGTATTAAATTCTGCCGTGTAAAGTAGGGTATACTGAGCCAAGTTCTGCTCAAGTTGGCTTACCGCATCTTGCCCATCACCAAATTCAGGGCTGGTATCATACAGTCGCTCAAGCTGGCTGCGCACTTCGGTATTTTCCAGTGAAGTATAGGCATGTACGGTAATAGGCATTGATTAACCCTCCTGAGCAATCTAATATGCTGAGACTTCGTCACAGCGAAAACATTTTACATCAATCATTTTTGACGTTTTTTTGAGGAACGTGTCTATGACCCAACGTATCAGTGAAGTGGTGAGGAATACCAACGAAACTAAAATTCGAGTTCGTGTGAATCTGGACGGTACGGGTCAAGGCACACTCAACACTGGAGTTCCATTTTTAGACCATATGATTGATCAAATCAAGCGACACGGTTTGTTTGATATTGATATTCATTGTGATGGCGACTTGGAAATTGATGATCACCACACTGTGGAAGACTGTGGTATCACGCTTGGACAAGCTTTTGCGCAAGCTTTGGGCGATAAAAAAGGTTTACGACGCTACGGTCACTTTTATGCACCGCTTGATGAATCTTTAAGCCGTGTCATTGTGGATTTATCGGGCCGTCCGGGTTTATTTATGGATATTCCATTTACCCGCGCGCGTATTGGTACTTTTGATGTGGATTTATTCTCAGAATTCTTCCAAGGCTTTGTCAACCATGCATTAATGACGCTGCACATCGACAACCTCAAAGGTAAAAACAGCCACCACCAAATTGAGAGCGTATTTAAAGCATTTGCACGTGCTTTACGCATGGCATGTGAAGTCGATCCACGTGCTGAAAATACAGTGGCATCAACCAAAGGAACACTCTAATGACCCGAATTGCCCTTCTTGACTATGGCATGGGAAATTTACACTCTGCAGCGAAAGCTTTAGAGCATGTGGGTGCAACGGTAGATGTGACCAATGACCCAAAACTGATTGCACAAGCCGATAAAATTGTGTTTCCAGGTGTGGGTGCTATGCGTGATTGTATGCAAGGCATGCATGAAGCTGGCATTGATGACGTGGTACGCAACGCGGTCTTTAATAAACCTGTACTGGCAATTTGCGTAGGCATGCAGGCGCTGATGCAACATTCAGAAGAAAATGGCGGTGCCGATGCACTGGGTATTTTTGCAGGCACAGTCAAACGCTTTCCTGAAGTAGCAGGTTTGAAAGTGCCACACATGGGCTGGAATCAGGTACACCAACGTGACCCGAACCACCCTATGTGGAACAACATTGAACAAGATGCACGTTTTTACTTCGTGCATAGTTTTTATGTCGAACCACAAGATGAAAAAATCGTGGCTGCGACCTGTGATTACGGTTTAACGTTCTGTACGGCTCTGCATCAAGACAACTTATTTGCGACACAGTTCCATCCAGAAAAAAGTCACACTGTGGGTTTACAGTTACTAAAAAACTTCGTGGAATGGAACATCTGATCTTCAAGATGATCCTCCCTTTAAAGCCGAGTTAATCTCGGCTTTATTTATGCGTGAATGTTTTTCACTGTTATTGCACACTGATTTGTGTTTAAAATTAAAGCGTTTTATACCTTTTTATTCAAAATAAACTGAGGGGCTGTCGATAATTGGTCTATGTTTGCGATGTGAGAGAAATATCTCACAAGATTTTTCGCAAATATATGCTGTGCGACAGAAAATTCAAAAAATCTAGGAATTACAACAATGAGTCAATATGTACAAGATTCTGCACTCAGTGCAGCGGGGCGTTTTGGTCGATTATCATTTTTAGCGTGGAACTGTTTGCTCAGCTTGGGGCTTGCAGTACTGATTGCAATTATTGCCGTTGTTGCACCTAATTTATTGCTAGAGCTCAGCTCTGGCTCTATGGGCATCGGCATGATCTTGCTCGTGGTCATTTATATCGTGGCGTTCTATTTTAGCTTTATTTTCACCATCCGCCGCTTGCATGACCGTAATCATACTGGCTGGTTGTCTTTGCTGATTTTGGTGCCTTTGGTGAATATTATTTTGGGTTTATATTTGGTATTTGCACCTGGCGATGATCGTCAAAATAGCTATGGTGCGGTACGTGAAACCGCAGGTTGGGAAAAAGTACTGGCTTGGATTTTTATTGTGCTGATGATTTTGGCAATTATAGGCAGCTTCTCGGCAGGCATATTCAGCAATCTCTAAGCAAAAATATTCCGCTTGATTGATCTTTCAAAATAGCCCATCTGTTGGGCTATTTTTTCAGGATATTCACCTCAATCTTTGTCTTACACAGTATTTTCAATCTTTTAGATTTTGCCAAATTTTGCAAAACCCTTTAGGCTAAAACCACCTCTTTACCGCTTTGGATGTTATGGATCAAACTCGTCTGCGTACCCTGCCTAGCCCTGATGAAATTCGGCAATTGCCACTGTTTGAAAATATTGCCCGTCAAAATATTGTTCTGATTCAAAATCTAGAACAATGTCGAGCGATTGAAGCTGAACTGAAAACTGCAGCTGTCTTGGGTTTCGATTCTGAATCCAAACCGACATTTAATGTAGGTGAAGTTTCTACAGGCCCGCATTTAATTCAGCTTGCAACCTTAGAAAAAGCCTATTTATTTCAGCTCAATGATGACATTTGGCAATTTTTGCAGCCAATTTTTGCCAATCGGGATCAAATTAAAGTGGGGTTTGGATTGAAAAATGATGCCCATTTATTTCGTAAAAAAGGCATACAACTGAATAGCGTGATTGAATTATCTAAGTGTTTTGGCAGTTTTGGTTTTAAAAGTCCGCTTGGGCTTAAAAATGCCATGGCCTTATTATTTAACGTTCATTTCCCTAAAAGCCGAAGAATCAGTACATCAAACTGGGCACGCAAACAGCTCAGTGAAGCACAAATTGCCTATGCCGCCGCCGATGCCTACGCGCCTGTATTGATATTTGAAGAATTGGGACGTTTAGGCCTATTGCCCGAGCATATCCCCAACAGTTCACTCAAATTGCGAATTCGTCCCTCTAAAACAAAACCTACAACAGATGCTTAGAGATTTAACAATACTTTGTTAAGATGCATAAATTGAATTCAATAAGTTTTTGGCAAGGAGCGAAAGCATGCTGATCATCCCTGCAATTGACCTGAAAGATGGCAAATGTGTTCGTTTAAAACAAGGTCGTATGGAAGATGATACTGTATTTTCTGACGATCCAGTGGCAACAGCACAACACTGGGTAAATGAAGGCGCGCGTCGCTTGCATTTAGTCGATTTAAACGGCGCTTTCGCAGGTACGCCAATTCATAAACCTGTGGTTGAAGCGATTGCAAAATCACAACCCGATCTCCCTATTCAAATTGGTGGCGGTATTCGTTCACTCGAAACCATTGAACACTATTTAGATGCAGGCGTATCGTTCGTGATTATTGGCACCAAAGCCGTACAAGATCCTACTTTTGTAGAAGAAGCCTGCAAGAAATTCGCAGGACACATCATTGTCGGCATTGACGCCATGAATGGCATGGTGGCTACCGATGGCTGGGCCAACGTTACAGACGTGAAAGCGACAGATTTAGCCAAGCGTTTTGCCGATGCAGGTGTATCTAGCATTGTTTATACCGATATTGCCCGTGATGGCATGATGCAAGGTGTGAACGTAGAACAAACCGTGAACTTGGCACAATATTCAGGCTTACCTGTGATTGCTTCTGGCGGTGTAACCAATTTAGATGACGTACGCAATCTAAAAGGTCAGCCTGGCATTTTAGGTGCGATTACAGGTCGTGCAATTTACGAAGGCACCTTAAGCCTACGTGAAGCACAGTTGCTTTTAGATGAGCAATCTTTGTAATTCTGCCGCGTATTTTAAAGAGGTCTGCGGACCTCTTTTTTATTTTACTCATCTTAAGTTTTTTCATCTCCTACAAATTATATGTCTCAGCTTTCACCAATGCTTCGCAGCAAAGCCCCGCAACTGGCGCTCATTTTGATTACTTTAATTTGGGGTGCAACCTTCATTACCGTGCAATACGGTTTGAATTTCAGCAGTCCCGTACTGTTTGTAGGCTTACGTTTTGCCGCAGCCACTTTGGCTGTGGGATTAATTTCATGGCGAAGCCTACGTGGTTTTAGCCTCGTTGAACTTTATGCAGGTTTTGCTATAGGCGCAGTCATTGCGCTAGGTTATGCCACTCAAACCATTGGGCTACAAAGTATCAGCAGTAGCGAATCGGCTTTTTTAACCGCACTGTATGTTCCGCTTGTACCGCTGTTGCTGTGGTTATGCTTTGGTCAACGTCCGCATATCATGACATGGTTGGGTGCTATTTTGGCATTTGTAGGCTTGGTCTTTTTAACAGGCAATGGCTTAGGCGCAATTCAGTTAAATTTTGGACAAGCCATTACTTTAATCGGTTCAATTGCGATTGCCTTTGAAATTATTTTAATTGGCTATTTTGCTAATCGGGTCAATTTAAAGCGCGTGACTCTCATTCAACTGGGATGTGCATCGTTATTGTGTTTTGCGATTGCGCCATTGGTTGGAGAAACTCAATTGCCCGAATTTCAGTGGTCACTCCTTGCTGTTTTGCTTGGCTTAGGCATTGCCAGTGCCGTGATTCAATTGGTAATGAACTGGGCACAACGACAAGTCGACCCTGCGCAAGCGGCTATTATTTATGCAGGTGAACCTGTTTGGGCCGCATTGATTGGACGTTTGGCAGGCGAGCGCTTAGCCGTTTTGGCGTTGTTCGGGGGACTACTGGTGGTTTTAGGGGTGCTGGTCAGCGAATGGCGACCAAAATTTTTAAAACGAAACACATCATCCCAAAAAGCTGAATAAACAGCATTTCGGTGAGATGCTCAAAACATCTTAAAAGACCAACGAACGTGGATTTAATGATACATCGGTAAATTGTCATTCACACGAATTAAACCGCGTATAGCACGGTAAACCATCCATAACCATGAAATAGCAACTACTGCGAAACAAAAAAGTGTCGCAGCCAAAGTCATACTGGCAAAGCTTTGCGCATCTGGACTAAAGAACAGCAAAAAGAAAGGCACAAATGCCACAATATTCCAAAACAGATACCACCAGAAGCTGCGAATTTGCCAAGTAAAATGACTGGCAAAAATTGAACCTTGTACATCACTACGTTTTAAATAGTTGATGATCAAGGCAATCACAGCCAATATCCCCGCAGAAAAAATCGCTACGATATACAGCACATATAAAATCATGGTCAATAAACGATGTGGGTCTTGGTCCACTGAATATGAATGTTCTGCGTCTGACATAATGCACCTGGCAAGCCTGTTACTGGAATAATATTCCCAATTAGGTATTAAGCTGATTCAGCGGAGAAATTAACCATAAAATCAGCAAGATATTTAAGCCTATCGTACAAAAATAAATCTTACGAAAGGGTTGTTTTTGTGTTTTATGGCGTAATTTTTGTTGTGCTAACCATGCTGCAGGCCATCCCCCTAAAAAAGCCACAATATGCAAGTTATTTTCCGGAATACGACGCCCGCCCTGCTGTGCAGCTTCTTTATCTTGTGCATACAGCCAATAACTCAGCGCATTCATCAAACTGATGAATAATAACAACATACCGCTGAGCAATCCCAACAGCGTCAGCAAAGCCAAAGCAACAATATAAGCCACACACACTATTTGCATTGGCTGCATTTTTTGCGTGCTGTTGGATGTTTTTGCACTCACAGCAGCTGCCTTGGCTGCTTTGGTCTGTGAAGCTTTTAAATACACCACTTGCTGCGCTCGGTAACGTCCACGCTCATCCACAGTTACGGTGTATTCCAACGCACAGCCCACAATGGGACGTGGCCCTTGTCGAGCAAAGTCCTTAATGTGTAAAAACACGCGATCTTTTTGACGGTCATTCGGCTGAATAAACCCATAACCCTGCTCATCAAACCATTCGACTAAACGTCCTTGATCACGCATGTACTATATCCCTCAAGCCGTCACAAACTTTAAGCGTTCAATAAGCATATTCCGCATTTCATCTGGATTTTTCTGCAAAATATCTGCCCCTGTCCGCCCTTCTGCCGCATTTTTAGAAGCCACCTGCAAACGCATTAACCAAAAACGTCCTGCCGCCATTGCCAGATACAGCTCCAGACAGGCTTTTTCATCTTCGGTTAAAGGACGCACCGTTTCGTAGGCATTTAAAAATGCAATCGCCTTGCTTTCATTTAAGCTGAGCTCTGGAAAATCGGTACAAAAATCATTCAGGGTGATTGCAATATCAAACAGCAATTCATCTTGATTTAATTCATAAAAATCTAAAATGCCCTGCAACTGCTCCTCTACGAACAAGCTATTGTCACGAAATAAATCTGAATGAATAAAACCTTTAGGACGCTGCGGATAGACTGCGGTTAAAGCCTCATACAAGCCCAAAAGTTTGGATAATAAGGCTTGATCTGCCACTTGCATGCTTGGTTTTAATTGGCGGGCAACTCCTGCCCAATAAGCATGATCACGTACATGATCGCGCTGCAAAGGGAAATTTTGTAACGCCACATGCATTTTGGCTTGTGCAATCGCAATCGCTTCCACTTGTGCCACTGTTGTCAGTGTCGGATGCTGCCCAATTAAACGTGGTGCAATTTGTGCAGGTTTATCTTTTAAACGATGAATGGCTTGTCCTGAGTGTGACAAAGGCACTGCCACAGGCAAACCCGCTTGCCCTAAATGCTGTAATACAGGAATGAGTTCGCCTGCCGCTTGCTGATCTAATTCTTCAAAAATGGTCAGCACATACTGGTTTTGATTGTCGCAACGCAAAAAATAATTGGTGTTTTGAATCCCGCCTTGAATGGGAAGCAGCTCGACCACCTCCAATCCATATGGTGCTGCAAAAACCTGAACTTCCTTTAAAGTCAAAGGAGTATAAACCGACATAGAAAACCTGCGAAAAACCTGAGCTAAGTTTGATAGAATACCCGCTCCATCTGCCAAGGTGTAGCGCTTGTGTGGGTGAGTTTCATAATCGGCTGTAATAATTGGAAAAATTTATGCTAGCGAAACGTATTATTCCTTGCCTAGACGTAGATAATGGTCGCGTGGTCAAGGGCGTGCAATTCCTTGATATTCGTGATGCAGGTGACCCTGTCGAAGTGGCGCGTCGTTATAATGAACAAGGTGCCGATGAAATCACCTTTTTAGACATTACCGCTACCCATCATGGCCGTGATACGACCTATCGTACCGTAGAGCGTATGGCAGAAACTGTGTTCGTGCCGCTCACCGTGGGGGGTGGTGTGCGTAAGGTTGAAGACATCCGCTTATTGCTGAACGCAGGTGCAGACAAGGTCAGTATTAACTCGGCAGCAGTCTTTAACCCTGAATTTGTACAAGAAGCCTCACAGCGTTTTGGCGCGCAATGTATTGTGGTTGCTATTGATGCAAAAAAAACGGGCGATAACAAATGGGAAATTTTCACTCACGGTGGCCGTAAACCAACGGGTATTGATGCGCTTGAATGGGCAGTGAAAATGGCTGACTATGGCGCAGGTGAGCTCTTGATCACTTCAATGGATGCCGATGGTACCCAAGCAGGCTATGACTTGGCGCTCATGCGTGCCATCAATGACCGTGTCACCGTACCGACGATTGCATCTGGCGGTGTGGGTAATTTACAGCACTTGGCAGATGGTATTTTAAAAGGCGGCGCCGATGCGGTACTGGCTGCCTCAATTTTCCACTTTGGTCAGCACACTATTCCAGAAGCCAAACAATATTTGGCAGCGCAAGGTATTGAAATGCGTTTGTAATTTTTAAAAAACAAAACTGTTTTTGACTTTAATTTTAAGTTTCAAAAGTGTAATCCTCGGATTACACTTTTTTTATTTAGGCGCAAAACAGGCAAAAAAAAGAGTCCGAATACCTCTACTGTCCCATATTTCGCTTTAAGAACCCCTTGTGTTCCTTTGATCGTTGTGGGTAGTGCGGTATTGGCTACAACTTTTCCTGAATTAGGTATTGGTTTTGTGGGTGTATGCCTTGCGTTCGGTCTGACCGTATTAACTGCAGCCTATGCACTTGGGCACATTTCCGGTGGACACTTTAACCCTGCGGTCAGTATTGGTTTATGGGCAGGCGGTCGTTTTGAAGCCAAAGAACTGGCGCCTTATATTATTTCACAAATTATTGGTGCAACGCTAGCGGCATTGGTGCTGTATCTGATTGTTCAAGGTCAAGCAGGCTTTGCAGGTACAGGTGGTTTCGCAACCAACGGCTATGGAGATTTATCTCCTGGTAAATACGCACTTAGCTCAGTTTTAATGATTGAAGTTGTACTCACTGCAGGTTTCTTGATGATTATTATGGGTGCAACTGACAAACGTGCGCCTGCAGGTTTTGCTCCAATTGCAATTGGTTTGGCACTGACCTTAATCCACCTGATCAGCATTTCTGTGAGCAATACTTCGGTGATCCATGCACGTAGTACGGGCGAGCCTTCTTTGTAGACACTGCAGTGCTCAGACAGCTAAGGGGCTTTCTGGGTTGCAGTGATTGGTGCGGTAATATATCGTGCTTTGGCAAAAGCTGAAGACTAATTCAAAACTTTGCATTTGAATGATTCTAAATAAAAAGCCCACTCTTAAAAATAGCGGGCTTTTTTCATCTCTTGTTGCTTGGCAGTTCAATCCGTTTCAATTTTATCCATTATAAAAATGGGTTTTCAATTTCACCCGCTTCAGGACGATCTAACTTTTCAGGCAGATTCGGAGTCTGCTCCAAAGTTGCAACAACTTCATTCAAAAAAGCCTGTAGTGCTTTGGCTGCCTGTAAACCCGCCTGATCTTTGCTGATTTGCAAATTGCCATACACATTGATGCAATCTAAATCATTTTCTAAGGTTAAGTCATGAATCGCATGTGATTCAGTCCCATTTTGAAACGGTTTAAACATTGAATTCACCTTAGCATGAAGGATGCAATATCCATCATCTTAACCCAGTTTAAGATTTCAACAACTGTAAAATATATTGCAATAAAGCTTCAATCAATTGCTTCACAATTGCATCTTGGGTATCTGCATCAATGCTAGCGCCCGATGCTGGACTACTACCCGAGCGTTTAAATTCGTTTTGTAAAGCTTGTAATTGCTCGGCAGATACATCTTCCGCACACTGACTTTCTGCATCCCAATGCGAATAAGCAATAGGTATATTGGCTTTTACAGCATTTGCAGTCAACGGCAATTTATAGGTATTACGCTTTTCTTCTTCAGTTAATTGTGGGAATAAATTGATGCCTAACTGTTCTTCTAAATAGCAGACACTCACCACTTGCACCTGTAGCGAATCATTATTGGGCGCGTAATAAGCGCCTATCGCGCCTGTTTTAGGCATATACACGGCTTTATACACCGCAGTCGGCACAATAACCCCTTGGCCAATGGTTTTTAGACGTTTGGCATTAAAACTTGGCCCCGTAATCACGTACACATCTTGCTTTTGTTTGGTCACCACCGCACGCGTAGCTTCTTCAAGTTCACGCCAAACCTGCTGATTATTTTTAGGGGATTGCGGAACCATATTTGCCAAAGAAAAACTGTCAAACTGGGCTGCCAAGTTGGTCATGTCAGCATTCGGAGCCATGTGTCCACGGTCATAACCCGAACCACGATAATCCTGCAAAGTTGCACGATGCTCGGCTTTGACGCGCGGTTCTTCATGAAAGTTATCTTCACGCGGAATCCGTTGGCTCAATCGCGCAGGTGTTAAAGCTTCTGCCACCCATAAGGGAGTTTTGGATACCCCTGAATACATCACATTAAAGTCATTAAAACAAAGCGGATAGCTGTTTTTTTGCAGGCTATTTTTCAGCAAATAGGGCGGCGTTTCCCGATAAAACTGAGTTAAGCAAGCACTATTACCTGTGCTCGGGACCAGTGAAGTCCACTGGCTAATTTTTTCTTGACCAAAAGCAATCACAAAACTGCCAGTTGCTACTACACCAAGCAGCACCTTCAAACTGTTTTGATTGAAAATTTGAGTCCAAATATTGGTGGAATTGCGCCGTTTTCTTGCCATAACCGTTACTGTGACTTCGCTCTATATCCGCAGAGTTTGCCCGAGCTTAACAATCCACTCACAGCTTGTATATGAAGCACCTCTTGTTCGCCTAACAATTATACAAAACCTGCGCTATAACACCACAAAAGCCACACACAACCTGAGTTTTAAGCACTTTTGACATCACTCTAGATTAGGTTTAGTAGGTTTGATTGCATCCCTTTCAGCGAATCTGCCAAGCTAAATACACCTTAAAACATCGTCCAAAGACACCTAAGCATATTACGATGCTCAAGCTAGGTGTGATTGACGATTTAAATTGGTTTTAACTTTTTCTTGCGAGTTTTGATGGAGAAATACATGCGTTTTCATCTTTGTGCTTGTGCTTTGGTCAGCAGCATCAGCATTTCTGCCTTTGCCGAACCACCCATTCAGGCAGGTGATACTTTGGAAAGCTTATCTAAGGTAAAAATAAGCACCACGATTAATGGACAAACAGGGTCACTACAAGAATTAATTGCCAATGGTCAAATACGGATTGTATCGAGTGCAGATGCAAACTTACCAAGTCCAATAGAAAATATGGCGCAACAACCTGCAAACCAAATTTCTGCTGAACAAGCTAATCGGGCTCAAAACCATGTACCAGTGACCATGCCTGCTAGAACTGAATCTGAACTTCAACACGCAGCGCAGGCTGAGCAGATGAACGAACAACACATACCAGCCCCTTCTGCTCCCTTATTGTCATCTTCAGCCGATTTACCTGTGAATGCTGGCAATGATGTAGATGTCACCGCAGAAGCGTTCAATGCTGCACCAGCAAGCCCTGCTGCACCTGAAGAGTCAACAGTCAATCTGCCCATGACTAAGCGGCTTGAAACCACAGCACCTGCCGCACAGGACGCAGATTTAAATGACAATGAAATAAATCATCTGCAGCCAAATGATACTGAACAATAGGATCAATTTAAGACTAAGCTTGAGTTAAAAATAAAAAACCAGCACGATGCAATGCTGGTTTTTTCAAGCTGTTGAGTGATTTTTAAATTTCGATTTGACTACCCAACTCCACCACACGGTTGGTTGGAATTTGATAGAAATCACTCACTGGACTGGTATTGCGCTGCATTGAAATAAACAGTTTTTCACGCCACGGTGACATACCATCGCCCACCGTATGCACAATCCGATCACGCGAAATAAAGAAACTCATTTGCATCATATCGAATTCAAACTCAAGCTGTTCATAAGCTTGTTTCAAGGCATTCGGAATATTCGGTTGATCTTTAAAACCGTAGTACATGGTAATTCGATAAAAACGATCATCCAGTTTTTCGACTTGAATCCGATCTTCTTGCGGCACAAATGGAATATCACGCGTGATAACTGTTACCATGATATTACGTTCATGTAACACCTTGTTGTGCTTAATATTATGCAGCATGGCATGCGGCACGATGTTAGGCGTACCTGTCAGGAAAATCGCATCACCAGGGACGAACATGGTTTCGTTGCCCAGACTAATACTGTGAATGAACAGGTCTATCGGCAAAGCATCTTTTTCCAAACGATTGAAAACCAATGCACGACCATCTTTCCACGTCATTAAAATGGTATACATGATGGCGCCAATTAAAATTGGTACCCAGCCACCCGCTACAATTTTGAGCGAGGTCGAAGCCACAAAAATTAAATCTAGTGTTAAAAATGGCACAGCAAAAAGGGCAACCTTCCACATCGGCCAACGCCAAAAACCATAGGCCAACACTGAAATTAAAATAGTGCCACACAGCATGGTCATGGTCACTGCCACACCATAGGCACTGGCAAGATTGGCACTATTTTCAAACAGTAAAATTAAGATGAGCACCGAAATAAATAAGGCCCAGTTAATGAATGGCAAATAGATTTGACCACGTTCGACATCGGACGTGTGACGTACGGTCAGGCGTGGCAAATAACGCAATTGAATGGCCTGATTGACCATTGAAAATACCCCTGTAATCACCGCTTGAGAAGCGATCACTGCTGCAGCTGTGGCTAGACCAATCATCGGATATAAGCCCCATTCAGGCACCAACATATAGAACGGATTTTCAATTGCTGCAGGGTTGCGTAGCAGTAATGCGCCTTGTCCCGCGTAATTCAATAACAAACAAGGTAAGACAATTAAAAACCACGCAAGGCGAATGGGCATCCGCCCAAAATGTCCCATATCGGCATAGAGTGCTTCGCCACCTGTCATGGTCAAAATTACGGCGCCCATAGTGAGAAATGCAACAAAGGGTTGGTCTACTACAAAGTTAAACGCCCAATGTGGACTGACCATGGCCAATACAAACGGAGTTTGGATGATACTGAGCAGCCCCGCACCGCCAATCGCTAAAAACCACAGCAAAGTCAGTGGTCCAAAAAATTTGCCCATCGTGCCGGTACCATGACGCTGCACAATGAACAGTCCCGCCAAAATACCAATTGAGAGCGGTACGAGCCATTGATTAAATATAGGTGTGGCAATACTTAGCCCTTCAATGGCTGACAATACTGAAATGGCGGGGGTAATAATGCCATCGCCAAAGAAAAGTGATGCGCCAATAAAGCCAAGTGCGATCAGAAAGATTTTTTTGTCTTCGGCAATGCGAGTGGTACGCAGGTTCAATGCCAATAATGACATGATCCCGCCTTCGCCATTGTTATCGGCACGCATAATGATGGTGACGTATTTGAAGCTGATGGTGAGCATCATGCACCAGAAAATCAGGGATAAAATTCCCAATACACTGGCTTGAGTAATTGCAAGATGGGCCGTTAAAAAAGTTTGTCGGAAGGCGTACAGGGGGCTGGTTCCGATATCCCCAAATACGACGCCAAGCGCAGCCAAGGTAATGACGGGTAAGGCTGCTTTTTTTGCAGTACTTTGCATAGGTGTCTTCGATTTAGACGGTATTTTTGAGAATCATAGCACTACGCTGAAAGTTTTTCTCTAAATCAAATGTTTCAACTTGGCTTTGTGCTATTTTTTGGTTATTATCCACCGCCTATGGTGAAGTGTCCGAGTGGCTGAAGGAGCACGCCTGGAAAGTGTGTATACGTTAATAGCGTATCGAGGGTTCGAATCCCTCTTTCACCGCCAAATTTGATTTCTACTGGACTGAACCGTAGTGCAAAAGGCTTAAATCTAAAGGGTTTAAGCCTTTTTTTACGCCTGTACACTACGGCGCAGTCCAGTAGTATCCCGACATCTTTGTCGGTATATTTGTTGGTATCTATAGAAAAACGCTCTGTACACGACAAAAATAGATAACTCATTGAAATAATGTCACAATAATTGTTTTCTAACGACGAATACTATGACACATCTCAATGAGTTATATCTTATCTTAAACAAATCTCTAAAATGGAACAAGTCACATTTAAAGTGCTTTGCGCTCATCATGCTTGTGATTATTTTAAAGCAAACATGTAATCTTTCTTCTGCATCTAAAGCCTTGCCCATCAAGTGCTTACCACAATCATTTTATCGACGTATGCAGCGCTTCTTTGCAGGTCAGTATTTTGATTATCGTCAAATTTCTCAGTTGATTTTCAATATGTTTTCATTCGACCAAGTGCAACTGACTTTAGATAGAACCAATTGGAAATGGGGAAAACGAAATATTAATATCCTGATGCTCGCAATCGTTTATCGTGGAATAGCGATACCTATCCTTTGGACATTGCTTAATAAACGTGGAAATTCAGATACGAAAGAGCGTATTGCTTTGATTCAACGCTTTATAGCCATTTTTGGTAAAGACCGTATTGTGAATGTGTTCGCAGACAGAGAGTTTATCGGTGAGCAGTGGTTTACATGGTTAATTGAACAAGACATCAACTTCTGCATTCGTGTTAAAAAAACTTCATTGTCACCAATCATTTAGGAAAGAATCATAAAATTAGTGATTTATTTCGCCATCTTAAAGTTGGTCAAATTGAATGTCGTAAACGACGGATTTTGGTTGGTCGGGTGAAACTATATATAAGTGCACTACAGTTAGAAAATGGAGAGCTTTTACTCGTCGTTTCTCCTCAGTTTAATGCCAATGCTATTCAGGATTATGCATTACGCTGGGAAATTGAAACCTTATTCAGTTGTCTCAAAGGACGCGGGTTTAATCTTGAAAATACGCGCTTGACAGACCCTAGACGAGTGAAAAAATTGATTGCGGTGTTAGCTATAAGCTTCTGTTGGTGTTACTTAACGGGTGAATGGCAACATGATCAAAAAAAAGCGATAAAAATAAAGAAGCATGGACGACTCTCAATGAGTTTATTTCGCTATGGTTTAGACTATGTTCAAATGGCGATTCAGCGTTTAATTGGTTTTGGGAAAAAAGAAGAGTTTAAGGAAATTTTGGCAATTTTAAGAAAGCAGAATCCTGATAGGATAAGGGTTCTGTGAAATTTGTCGTGTACAGAGAGAAAAACGAACACTCTATCGAGTTTTTTTATTTTTTCAGAAAAAGTACCAACAAGTGAGGATTGCTTCATGGCTAAAGAATCCAACAAGCTCGATGCAATTAAAGTTAAATACTTCCGTTTCGATATAAATGGTACAAAGAAGCAAAGACATCCTGACGACGGTGGGGCTTTGTTGTACAAATATCTAAAAACATGATTTTATTATATTTATTTTTAAATCTCAACAAACCTTTAAAAATTAGTATCTTGCAAAATATTTAAGCAACAAAGCTCACTACAGCTTAAAACGGTGGCATATCAACAACTTTGTTGGCATCACCCTCTTATCAACCACACACCTAAAAAAACCGCTGCTCAATCTTCAAGATCAACACAGCGGCTTTAAACTCATCTTTTACAGATCAGTCACATATTACATTTTCTTTTCTTCAATATTTAATGCATTGATTGCCAATACCGCCTGAGTACGATTTTGCACACCTAATTTACGGAAAATTGCGGTTACGTGCGCTTTAATCGTTGCTTCAGAAACATCCAATTCATAGGCAATTTGTTTATTCAACAAACCTTCTGCCACCATCATCAATACACGAAATTGCTGAGGTGTTAATGATTGAATACGTTCAGCCAAAGCCGTTTCATCTGCAGCACGTGGGTCAAAATTAACATTCGCAGCCAGGTTAGGTGGCAACCAAATCTCACCTTCTAAAACTTGACGAATCGCTTCACCAATATGGCTCGGATGTGCCGATTTTGGGATATAACCCATCGCCCCATGCGCAATTGAACGTTGAATAATCGATGCTTCTTCGTGAGCGGACACCACAATAATTGGGATAGATGGATATTGCGCACGCACATGCACCAATGCAGAAAAGCCCGATGCCCCTGGTAAATTCAAGTCCAATAAAACAAGATCAGGCTCAGGTCCATTTTCCAAACGCTCGTACAATTCATTGACTGCAGCAGTTTCATGAATTTGAGCTTGCGGTAAGCTATAACGAACCGCCTGAATTAAGGCGTGGCGAAACAGCGGATGATCATCAACGATTAATATATTCATAACAGACGTGAGAGATCTTGGGCACAGTTGTTATATTCTAACCACACAAAGACAATTAAGGATATGCAAGACATGACTTTTTTGCATTTATTGTGCAATTAATCACAGAAAAGTGTTTATTTTTAAATTTCAAATAAAAACTGCTATTTATTCTGTATTTCATCTCATCGTTTTGTTGCAGTCCCTCAATCGCATCTACTCTTAAACATATAGTTGATATTTCAAGCAATTAGTGGTTAGGGCTTTAACTGGAATAATTCAGGTCAGATTAACCTGCCCACTTAAAATACTGAGCTGAGAATGAAGCGAATAAGATTAAAATTGCTTTAAAAATTACTCTGTTTTTAAGATGCTTGCTCATTCCCTCCTTTCATTTTTCATAAACTTATCAGTTATACCATTTCGCATTAAAAAACCGCTTTCACAGACCATTGCATCTGTCACTTCTATTTAAATCGACGGGTTTATTGCACAAAGATTTGAAAGACAAAGCCCCCGAAATGAACCAAATTTAAGGCGTAACTTAGGTAAGTGCTCGACCTAATTGCGTACATCTGTTGAGGACTGCTACACGTGCATGCATCTGATCCTAGACAGTATCGTTGACAACCAGCCCCTCTAAACTTTTAAAATATTTCTGTTCAAAGTCTTCCCAATTCTTGCCTTTCCCAAAACCTAAGTGGGTTCACGTGAAGGCAACGATAAGGACGATGATTCCTAATAACTAATACAATTTTATTTTTCACAGATTTTGCATTTCATCTCAATTGCTTAAACAATCTACAGCAACGCAGCAAATCCTCATTTTCGCCTCTTTCCAAGCCTGATGACACTGTGTATAACCATAAATCACGCAATGAAAATGATAAGCATAGGCAAAACAGGTAAAAAAACGTTAGACTATGCATCTCTTTCATTCAATGTCGTTTCAGACAAATAAGAAGGTGAAGATTGATGCCGCTCAATACTGTCGAAGAGCTTGTAGCAGATATCCGTGCAGGAAAAATGGTCATCCTCATGGATGATGAAGATCGTGAAAATGAAGGTGATTTAGTCATTGCCGCAACCCACGTTCGCCCTGAAGATATCAACTTCATGATCACACACGCGCGTGGTCTTGTTTGCTTAACCTTAAGTCGTGACCGTTGCCAGCAATTAAACCTACCGTTAATGGTTGATGCCAATGGTGCACAACACGGTACGAACTTTACTTTGTCGATTGAAGCTGCTGAAGGCATTACCACGGGTATTTCTGCCGCAGAACGTGCGCATACCATTCAAACCGCTGTCGCTGCACATGCCAAGCCTGCCGATATTGTTCAGCCTGGGCATATTTTCCCACTCATGGCACAGCCAGGTGGTGTATTGCACCGTGCAGGACATACCGAAGCAGGTTGTGATCTTGCCCGTTTGGCAGGTTTAGAGCCTGCATCGGTAATTTGTGAAATCATCAATGAAGACGGCACCATGGCACGTCGTCCAGATTTAGAAATTTTTGCTGAAAAGCACGGATTAAAAATTGGCACCATTGCCGATTTAATCCACTATCGCATGACCAATGAGCAAACCGTAGAACGTTTGGATCAGCAAAGCATCGACACTGAATATGGTACTTTTGACTTATATCGCTACCGTGAACTGGGCAACCCAGACATTCACTTAGCATTGGTCAAGGGCGAACCAAAAGAAGGCGTTACTACAGTACGTGTGCATGGTTTTAATCCAACCCGTGATTTACTCAAGCTTAAAAAAGAAGATGCTTCGGCAACGTGGAATTTAGACCGTGCTTTAAAAGAAATTGCCAACAGTGAACGTGGTGTTTTGGTCTGGATTGGTCAAGCTCAATTGCAAGACTTGGGCCCTGCCCTAGACAGCCTTAAAACCCCGAAACAGGGCAAAGCCAATGCTGCATTATCACAGCAGTATCAAACCATTGGCGTCGGTGCACAAATTTTACGTGATTTAGGTGTTGAAAAAATGAAGCTGCTCAGCTCACCATTACGTTTCAATGCTTTATCAGGCTTTAACTTAGAAGTGGTGGAATACGTCACCGCAGATCCAACATCAGAGAAATAATCGAGGTTGCTATGGCAATTCGCCGTATTGAAGGTTTATTACATCTCGCTAGCGAAGGCCGTTATGCGATTTTAGTCGGTCGTTTTAATAGTTTTGTGGTTGAGCATTTGCTTGATGGCGCAATTGACACATTGAAACGTCATGGCGTATCAGAGGATAATATCACCGTTGTTCATGCACCAGGCGCTTGGGAACTTCCTGTTGTAGCTAAAAAATTAGCTGCAACGAATGGTTATGACGCGATTATTGCACTCGGCGCAGTAATACGCGGTAGCACACCACATTTTGACTTTGTTGCAGGCGAATGTGCCAAAGGTTTAGGCGTGGTGGGTTTAGATACAGGCTTACCTGTGATTAACGGTGTATTGACTACGGATAGTATTGAACAAGCGATTGAACGCTCTGGAACAAAAGCAGGTAATAAAGGAAGTGAAGCTGCCTTAACTGCAATTGAAATGGTTAACTTGTTAAAGGCTATTTAACGCTATGTCGCAAACACTTCAAGCAACTTATGCAGCAAAACGTAAAGCACGTCGTTTTGCTGTGCAAGGTATTTATGAATGGCAGATGAGCCACAATCCAGTACATGAAATTGAAGCACGTACCCGTGTGGAAAATGCCATGCACAAAGTGGATCTCGGCTATTATCATGAATTGTTGACTCAAGTGGTTGCCAATCATGAAGCATTGGATGCATTACTGGTGCCTGTTCTTGATCGTGACATTCAAGCACTCGATGGTGTTGAACTCGCCACCTTACGTTTAGGTGCTTATGAGTTAGAACAACATCTGGAAATTCCATACCGTGTGGTATTGGATGAAGCGATTGAATTGGCAAAACACTTTGGTGGTGCAGACAGCCACAAATACATCAATGGTGTATTAGACCGTCTTGCCAACAGCTTACGTGCAGCAGAAAAGCAACAAAGCAACTAATTCAAAGTATTGAGTCGATTGTTGTATGGCTGAGTTTTCCATTATTGAGACCTATTTCAACAGACCGCGTCCCGATGCAGTCGATTTAGGTGTCGGTGATGACTCAGCTCTGCTCACCCCTCCGCCGCAACAACAATTGGTCATTTGTGCCGACACTTTAGTCGCTGGACGACATTTCCCCCTCGATACCAACCCACATGCGATTGGTTGGAAATCGGTTGCGGTCAATTTATCTGACATTGCCGCCATGGGTGCCACCCCACACAGTATTTTACTGGCATTGAGCCTACCCCAAATTGATCATGACTGGCTCAAAGGGTTTAGTCAGGGTTTACATGATTGTTGCGATCAATTCGGGGTAAGTTTAATAGGTGGAGATACCACACAAAGCCCGCATCTCACCATTTCCGTTACCGCCTTAGGCTGGATTGAACAAGGGCAAGCAATTCCACGTTCAGGCGCACAAGTCGGCGATTATATTTGTGTCAGCGGACAAGTCGGCGATGCCGCTTTTGGTTTAGATCATCTCGATCACCCCTTAAAACAACGCTTAGACTACCCGACACCTCGCTGCCAACTCGGGCAACAACTCAAAGGTCTGGCTTCAAGCATGATTGATGTTTCAGATGGCTTGGCACAAGATTTAGGGCATATTCTCAAAGCCTCTCAGGTCGGTGCTTGTATTGAACTCAGCCAACTGCCTATAGATGCTGCATTAACCGAATTACCACAACAAAAGCAGTGGCAATATGCCTTGGCAGGTGGCGATGACTATGAGTTATGCTTTACAATAAGCCCACAAAATTATCAGCAGCTTTTGCAAAAACCGCTGAATACCCCTATTCATATTATTGGCAAAATTAACAATCAAAACCGCTTAAGCTTTGAACAGAATGGCGTAGATCGTTCACTTCATTTTCATGGATACCAACACTTTGCAAAAACCCGCGATTAATTTCAAAGCCATGTCTTGGACTGACCGACTGATTGTATGCTGTGGTGTTGGCTTCGGTTCAGGTCTACTACCCAAAGCTCCTGGTACCTTTGGTTCGGCCTTTGCCCTACTGTTCATTCCCATTTGGTTCGCGCTTGGTTTCATTCCAAGCCTTTTTGCCATTGCCATCATGTCCCTCGTTGGCATATATATCTGTGGACGTACTGCACAGGTTATGGGCGTACATGATGATGGTCGTATTGTTTGGGATGAATTTGCAGGACAATCGATTACCTTTTTACCCCTGATTTTTATCAATCAAATCAGCTGGGTCTGGGTAATTGTGGGTTTTGCCCTATTCCGACTATTTGATGTGTGGAAACCTTGGCCAATACGTGTGATTGACCGTCGGGTCGAGGGTGGTTTTGGCATCATGCTGGACGATATTATTGCGGGTCTTTGGGCCGCATTATGTATTTATATTTATTTATCTTTTACTTTGGTTTAGCCATCACTAGGATTCAACATGTCTACCACCGTGATTATTCTTGCAGCAGGTAAAGGCACGCGCATGCGTTCAAATTTACCAAAAGTATTACAACCTCTTGCAGGACGCCCACTCTTGGGTCACGTGATCGATACCGCAAAAAAATTACAAGCCGATCATATTATTACCATTTACGGTCACGGCGGTACTTTGGTTCAAAATGCGTTTGCACATGAACAGGTGCAGTGGGTCGAACAAGCGGAACAGCTCGGCACAGGCCATGCAGTGAAAGTCACCTTGCCTGTTTTACCACAAGATGGCGTATCTCTGATTTTATCGGGTGATGTGCCTTGTATTACAGAGCAAACTTTACAAAAGCTGCTCGATGTTTCACGTGAAACCCAAATTGGATTGGTGACACTCACCCTTGCCGATGCTACGGGTTATGGTCGTATTGTGCGTGAAAACGGTAAAATTCAAGCGATTGTTGAACATAAAGATGCATCTGAAGCACAGCGTCAAATTCAAGAAATCAACACGGGTATTTACTGCGTCAGCAATGCCAAATTACATGAATGGCTGCCAAAACTGAGCAATAACAATGCGCAGGGTGAATATTACCTGACCGATATTGTGGCGATGGCAATTGCCGATGGTTTAGTAGTTGCATCGGTAGAACCTCAACTGGCTTTTGAAGTAGAAGGCGTGAATGACCGTGTGCAATTGGCTGCTTTAGAACGTGAATTCCAGAACTTCCAAGCCAAGCAACTCATGCAACAAGGTGTGCATTTAATTGACCCAACCCGTTTTGATTTACGTGGTAATCTCACTGCAGGTAAAGACGTTCGCATTGACATTAACGTGATTATCGAAGGCGATTGCGAACTGGGTGATGGCGTAGAAATTGGTGCAGGTTGTATTCTTAAAAACACTAAAATTGCTGCGGGCACTAAAGTTCAGCCGTATAGCGTATTTGACCAAGCGGTTGTGGGCGAAGATGCACAAATTGGTCCATTTTCTCGTTTACGTCCGGGTGCGATATTGGCCAATGAAGTACATATTGGCAACTTTGTTGAAGTGAAAAACAGTCAAATTGGTTTAGGCTCCAAAGCCAACCACTTTACCTACTTAGGGGATGCCGAAGTGGGTGCAGGCAGCAATATTGGTGCAGGTACAATTACTTGCAATTATGATGGTGCCAATAAGTTTAAAACCATTATTGGTGACCACGTCTTTATTGGCTCAAATAGTTCATTGGTTGCACCTGTCACCATTGCCAATGGTGCAACGGTAGGCGCAGGCTCGACTATTACCCGTGATGTTGCAGAACAGTGTTTAGCTGTGGAACGTTCTAAACAGTTCACTAAAGAAAATTATCAACGTCCACAAAAATTGAAAAAATAAGAGGAAGTTCCTATGTGCGGTATTGTCGGTGGCGTTGCAGAACGTAGTATTACCAATATCCTCATTGAAGGTTTAAAGCGTTTAGAATATCGCGGTTACGATTCCGCAGGTTTGGCACTGATTAGTCAAGGTCAGGTCTTGCGTGAGCGCCGTGTCGGTAAAGTCGCAAATCTTGAGCAAGCAGTACTCGATTCTCAAATAACAGGTTCACTCGGTATTGCGCACACGCGTTGGGCAACACATGGTAAACCGACTGAAAACAATGCACATCCGCATATTTCTGGCAATGTTGCTGTCGTACACAACGGTATTATCGAAAATTATCAAGAACTGAAAGACGAGCTGGAAACTTTAGGCTACGTTTTCAACTCTCAAACCGATACCGAAGTGGTTGCACATTTGGTCAATCATGCCTTAAAAACTGCAGCAGGTTTACTGACTGCGGTTCAACAAGTGGTACCACAACTTAAGGGTGCCTATGCATTAGGTATTATCCATACCGATTATCCAGATGAGTTGATCACGGTACGTGAAGGTTCGCCTTTGGTGATTGGTGTCGGTATTGGCGAAAACTTTATCAGTTCAGACCAATTGGCGTTATTGCCAATTACCAACCGTTTCATGTATTTGGAAGAAGGTGATATTGCCCGCTTAACCCGCCACAGCATTGAAGTTTTTGTAAATGGTCAAACGGTTCAACGCCCTGTAAAAGAGCTGGATGCAACTGTAAGCAATGCATCGAAGGGTGAATATAAACACTACATGCTCAAAGAAATTTATGAGCAGCCTGAAGCAATTCAACAAACCATTTCACAAGCATTGAATGGCAACGCTTTACGTGAAGATTTCCTGAAAGATGCCGAGCTTGATTTTGCCAAGATTCAACAGGTACAGATTATTGCCTGTGGTACCAGCTACCATGCGGGGATGATTGCAAAATATTGGTTTGAACAGCTGATTAACTTGCCATGTCATGTGGAAATTGCCAGCGAATACCGTTATCGCACGCCAGTGATTGTGAATAATACGTTGTATGTGTGCATTTCACAATCGGGTGAAACTGCAGATACTTTAGCTGCTTTACGCGACACGCAAAAACGTGCTGCTGCAAAAGGCTTAAATATTAGCACCATGACCATTTGTAACGTAGCGACTTCATCTATGGTGCGTGAAACCCATCATAGTTTGTTGACGCTTGCAGGTCCTGAAATTGGTGTGGCATCGACCAAAGCCTTTACCACACAGTTGGCAGCATTAATGCTGTTGGTGCTCAAAATTGGTCAGGTGAAAAATGCAATAGCAGCGACAGATACAGCTGAAATTATTGCAGGCTTGTGGCACACACCAAAAGTGATTTTAGATACTTTGCAAAATGATACGGCAATTTTACGTTTGTCTGAATTGTTTGTAGAGAAAAATCACTGCTTGTTCTTGGGTCGTGGCACACAATTCCCAATTGCCTTGGAAGGTGCGTTAAAACTGAAAGAAATTTCATATATTCACGCAGAAGGTTATGCTGCGGGTGAATTAAAGCACGGCCCATTGGCATTGGTCGATAATGACATGCCTGTGGTGATTTTAGCACCGCAAGATGACATGCTGGATAAACTGAAATCCAATATGGAAGAAGTACAGGCACGTGGTGGTGAGCTGTTTGTATTTGCAGATGAACACAGCGGCATTCCTGCAGATAAAGAACGCCAGCATGTGGTTTATGTACCACAGGTCAGCGCGTTGCTTGCGCCAATTGTGTATAGTATTCCTGTGCAGTTGTTGTCTTACCATGTGGCGGTTTTACGTGGTACAGATGTCGACCAGCCTAGAAACTTGGCAAAAAGCGTAACAGTGGAATAATATTGATTAAATTCAATGATTTAAATTTAATAAAATTATTTTGAATCACCTAAAAAATCCGCAGTCGGCTTCTTTCTTAGAAATTTAGTGCTGCGGATTTTTTATGTCTTATACTTTTTATTTTTCGCATGACTACAGTGCATAGCAAGCGATATTGAAACTTTTGCAGACAATGAAAACTTTTATAAAAACAAATAACCTAAGTCATTTAACCACACTATTTTCTAAAAATGTTGTTTATTTATTCAGTCAGTACAATGACATGCAAAAAATGATTGACCCTATTTTTGCATCATGTATTATACACCGCATGCGGGAATAGCTCAGTTGGTAGAGCACAACCTTGCCAAGGTTGGGGTCGCGAGTTCGAGTCTCGTTTCCCGCTCCAGATTCAAAAAAGCCCTAGTCGAAAGATTAGGGCTTTTTTCTTGTTGATTTTATTATATTTTTTAAAAAATCTTCTTCCTGTGTTATTCGATTCAATAAAAAATATTTTTAATGTAATTTGTATTTTGTGACCAAGATGTGACCATGGCGTGCCCACAACAATAAAAATGGTCTCAATTAACCTTAAATGTCTTCAATCGATCACCACTTTCAGAGCTTTTTTTGAAGGTAAAAAATCACCCTATTCTCTTCAAAACAAGATGTTTTTTACCAAACGATCAAGGATTTGTAACCATTTCACTTTTTGATGTGACCAATTGTGACCAAACTAGCTATTATCATTTTGATTATTATCAATTTTCTTAAAAACCAATAAATCACCCACTTCCACATCTAATGCAATACAAATTTTATCAATGGTTTCAAAATCAATCCGTACAGATTCATCATTATAAAGTTTATGTAAAGTAGATTTATTAATTCCAGTACTTCTCACCAAATCAGCAACCTTAAGTTTCCTTTCTGCTAATAAAACTGCCAAGTTTGAAATAATCATATAATTTCCTATTTAAATCATAAAAAGTACTTGCAACAACATAAAAATATGATAATTTATGTCTTAGGAATAATTTTTCCTAGTTACCTAGTAAAAAATATGAGGCTCTATTATGTCATATACCTATCTCACAGCCCAGCAACTGGCTGAAAAAATCCAGTACGACGCTCGTACTATTCGCAACCAACTGAAGGACAGTGTCTTTATTGAAGGTGTTCATTACATCCGTCCTTTTGGTGGTCGCAAAATTCTTTTTGTTTGGGAACGTATTGAAACTGAAATGCTTAAATTCACTGGTTTAAGTATGGATGCTCTTCAATAAGGTTCAGGAGGTTTAACCGATGGCTACCATCCGGGAAAGAAGTGGCAAACTCATTGCCGATTTTCGCTACATGGGCATCCGTTGCAGAGAGACAACCAATCTTGAAGACAATGCCTATAATCGCCGAATTTTAAAAAAACGTCTCGAGCAGCTTCAAGCTGAAATTACTTTGGGAACTTTTGAATACGAAAAGTATTTTCCAAAAAGTAAACGTGTTGAGGAGTTTAAGGAAAAAAGAAGTCAGCAAATCGCTGTACAAACCAAGGTTCCTCTTTTTAAAGAGTTTGCTGAATTGTGGTTTAAACAGAAACAAATTGAATGGAGAGATTCATATCAACAAAAGGTTTCAATTGTAATCAAAAACTATTTGATCCCCGCTTTTGGTAATCAGGTTCTCTCAAAAATTAAGAAGTCAGACTTGCTGAACTTCCGTGCTTCCCTCGCCAAAGTGACACACGGAAAAGATCAAACAAGTCTGAAAGCATCGAGGATCAATCAAATCATGACGCCTTTACGTATGATACTGAATGATGCGGCAGAACGATACGATTTTGAGTCGCCGTATAAAAATATAAACAATCTGAAGGAAAGTAAGATCGAAGTCACACCTTTTTCTCTGGAAGAGGTGCATAAAATTCTCACTGCGGTGCGTGAGGACTTTAGGCCTTATTACACCATTCGCTTTTTCACAGGTATGCGTACCAGTGAAATCGATGGCCTTCAATGGAAAAATATCGACTTGCAACGTCGTGAGATCCATATCCGTGAAGCGTTAGTGAATGGTGTTCTTGGTGGAACCAAAACGTATGGTTCTGACCGCACGATCCAGATGAATGACCGGGTATACCAAGCCTTTCTGCAACAGAAAAGCCTCAACAACGGAAAATCGGACTTCGTCTTCTGTAACCGTGATGGCGGTCCTCTAGACTACCGTTTAGTTAATAAGCGTGTATGGCACCCTATCCTGTGCTTTTTAGGATTAACGCCTCGTCGTGCTTATCAGACACGCCATACAGCAGCAACGCTCTGGCTGGCGGCAGGTGAAAATCCAGAATGGGTCGCACGCCAATTGGGGCATTCAACCACTGAAATGTTGTTCCGAGTCTATAGCCGCTACATTCCGAATGTTACCCGTCGCGATGGCAGTGCTTTTGAAGCCATGCTGGAGAGACTCACTACAGAGGAGCTTACACATGAACAGTAAAGCTTTCTTTGGCGGTGTAGTCGTCAGTCCTGAAGCAGATATGGTCGCTCGTGAATTAATCCATGAGCTACACATTCCCAAACTACATAATCTGGCCTTTTTGCTGGAAATCAATAAATGCTTCGATGATCACCAAGCATTAAGACTTTGGCTACAGCGAATGCTGGATGAAGGGCAAGCTCATTACGATGACTTGGCTCAACAGGCCCGTCTCCGCTTAATGAGTCTCGCTCACTCATAAAACAAACATATAAGGTCATCTAATTGATGACCTCAGCCCCTTTATACCTATAAAAAGGTGAACACATGCATAAAGATATTTCAATTTGGATGCCACTCTATATTGGCGACCTACAGGCAAAATTTGCACGAATGACGGCAGAACAAATTGGTGCAACCCTACTGTTAATGATGGATTTCTGGAAAAATGGTGCCATTCCTCATGACCTAGCTACTGTATGTAGCATCACAAAATTATCGCAACATACCAAGGCTAAAACTTTGTTGAATACGCTAATGGCCCTGGAATTGTTTGAAATCGAATCTGAGCAGATTCATTCAAATTTTTTAACCAGTTTAAAAAGCCAGGCATTGCAAAATCAGCAAATGAAATCTGATAAAGCTAAAAATGCAGCTCAGGCACGTTGGGGGAAATCCGCTAGTAATGCTCAAGCATCAACCAAGCAACGAAAAGTAAATACTCAAGCAGCTCCTGAGAAGAGCCCGAGTATTACTCAAGTCATGCTTGAACCATGCCCTTCATCTTCATCTTCATCTTCATCTTCATCTTCATCTTCATCTTCATCTTCAAATTTTGAAGAAAAAAATGAGAGTTTTTTAGAAAATTCAAAGTGGATTTAGGAGATCAGTCATGAATACCATGCTTAAAACACTCCAGTTTCGCGCAGAAACAACGGAAACACTTTGCGCTACCCACCATATACCCCTGATGGAAATTGCTGGTCACAGGCTCTGTAAATTGTGTGCCAAAGAAACCGTCCATCACTCACATGCAGCCTATGAGAATGAACTGCAACAGCGATTGCTACAACAGAAAATTAAAAATTCAGGGCTCAATAAACGCTACCTGGATCGTGGCTTCAAGAATTATGTAGTTGCATGCCCTGCACAAGACAATGCCATCAAACTATGTCAGGCCTTTGCACAGCAAATTATTTCTGACCACAACCCGAACATGTTGATGATTGGTACACCGGGTACAGGTAAAACCCATCTGAGTGCATCAATTATTCGCAACATTCTGCATAACAGTACAAAATCTGCACGCTACTATACCA
Organism: Acinetobacter sp. PW68; assembly: GCF_020982655.1. Classification (NCBI taxonomy): domain Bacteria; kingdom Pseudomonadati; phylum Pseudomonadota; class Gammaproteobacteria; order Moraxellales; family Moraxellaceae; genus Acinetobacter; species Acinetobacter sp. PW68. Next base: position 2,585,023 of record NZ_JAHZSX010000001.1, read on the forward strand.
GTGCAGAAATTGCTCAAAAAATGATGGATACCTGGTCAGATGCTTCGAGCTCTGAGAAAGAAGTCATCGACCATTTCTCCAGTTTTGATTTATTGGTGATTGATGAATATGGCCTGCATGACCGGCATGAAAAACGCCTGGAGATGGTGCATAAGGTTTTGTATAGTCGTTATGACAATATGAAATCTACCCTGCTGATTTCCAATTTCACAGTCCAAAATATGCAGCGGGATTTAGGTGTAAGATTATGGTCTCGGTTACATGAGAACCATTTGATTGTAGTGCCGTGTTATTGGGATGACCGACGAATAAGCGGATAATCGTGACTCTCACTTAAGCCAATTATCTTGCTGAGATGATTGGCTTTCTTTCTAAAGATTCCCTATAAGGCCATCATGAGCAATGTCAAAACCAAGTTTATTACCGCCGCCGATTTCATGCTGTAACTCAGTACAGCCTATCAGCAAGGTAAATTGAAAACCTATATGCAACGCGTGATACTCGCCCCGAAATTATTGATTATCGATGAAATTGGTTATTTGCCCTTTGGACGTGAAGAAGCGAATCTGTTCTTTAACGTGATTGCCAAGCGTTATGAAAAAGGCAGTACGATATTGACGAGTAACTTACCATTTAGCCAATGGTCTAAGTCGTTTGAGGATGATGTCACGTTGACCGCTGCGATGTTAGATCGTTATTGCATCACTGTCATGTGGTACAAATATCGGTTGAGAGTTATCGTTTGAAGGATAAAAAAAGAATAGGGATTCAGCCACAGGTTGAAACTTAATACGAGGTCAAAGGGGTCAATTTTAGAATGCCGTTGACACCGTTCTCTGCCACTGTCTTAGAAAGGGTGGAACAAATGCATACACCTAAAGAAGTAAAGCACCACTAAGGTGCTTTACTTCTTTGACAATTTAAAACCCCACATAAAACTTTTCAATCAACTGGCGTGTCTTGACCAGCAAATTGCTAAACACGTTCTCCCGCTCAAACAGCTTAACCTTATAGTTTGGTAAGTCCTTCAACTCTTCTTTACGTGGTAGGCGTTTGGTGAACTCATAATGCTCCAGAACCTGCTTCATGGCTTCTGGTTTCAGGTTTTCTTCTTTACAAAGATGCTGATAGGCCTGTTCTTTTTCAGCATCCCAGAATGCAGCAAAAGCCGTTTGGACGCTTTGACCATTGATCATCTTAGGTATGTTTTCTTCAATGAATTTTTGAATCAGGTCTTGCTTATCGTGCAAGCTAATATCGCTACTGATTAAATCGTAAATTTGCGCTTGGTACTTCTGACGTTTGTCCTCTGAGTCCGTATCAACAACAAGCTGTAGGAGGTTGATGATATAACCCACATTAATGCGATCACTGTGCAGTAAATCCAGTTGAAAATCGACATCATCCAATACCGATACTTTTTCTTTCTTGGTGGTCTTTCTAACGGCACGACATAGGTCAGCATACTTAGAGGCAAAATTCGCAAAGTGCTGTTTATCGAGTTGTGTTTGGTCTTGATCATATTCAATGAAAGTTTGTAGCTGGGCGTTGTAGCGCATCACTTCACGGAAAGCTTTAATAAATTCGAGTTGCTGTTCTTCAGTAACAAGATCATCGACTGATTGGTAATTGGGCGTTAAGGCAAACAATTTGCTCACCGCAGCTTGATAATCCTGTTCGATTTCCGCATAGCTGGGAACAAGTACAATCTTGGTCGTTTCTTTATTGGAAAATAGTGCCAGTGCTTCATCTGTTGCACGTTTTAGGTTGCGGAAACAGATGATATTGCCAAATGGTTTTTTATCGTTATAGACACGGTTGGTGCGTGAGAATGCTTGAATCAAGCCATGATATTTTAGGTTTTTATCGACATACAAGGTATTTAACGGCTTAGAGTCAAATCCCGTGAGGAACATATTGACCACGATTAGAATATCAATCTGTCTGTTTTTTACGCGCTGTGCAATGTCGCGGTAGTACGCATAAAATTGATCACCAGAATTGTAGTTGGTTTTAAACTGTCGGTTGTAATTGGCAATGTATCGATCTAGCTTATCCCGACTGGATGAGTTGACCTGAGTTGGAATATCTGCGGCTTCTTCGTGAATCAAGCCAGTTAAGTCATCAGTCGGTACAGCCTCATTTGCCGCATAGGAAAAGATGGTGGCAATGGTCAACGGTTTAAATATCCGACCTTGTGCTTCATCTTCAATTTGTTTTTCAGCCTGCACCTTTTCAAAGAGGTCGTAATATTGGGTCAGTGTTTCGACCGAACTGACACAGAACATCGCGGTGAACTCACGATTACGGGTTTTGGTATCGTGAATATTGACAATGTAGCGGGTAATCATTTCAAGGCGTTGCGGATTATCATACAGTTCTTTGGTATCGATGCCTTCTACATCTTCCTCATAACTTTCATTCGTCGCCATGCCTTTGGCGGTGTATTTGCCCCGATAATCAATTTGGAACTGCAAGACGTTACGATCACGGATGGCATCGACAATCACGTATTTATGCAAACACTCATTAAACAGGTAATCTGTGGTGAGTTTTAAACCTGCTTTGCTTTGGCTGTTCTTTTCAAAAATAGGCGTACCGGTAAAACCAAACATTTGTGCATTGCTGAAGAATTTTTTGATGTTCTGATGGGTCTCACCAAATTGACTGCGATGACATTCATCAAAAATAAAGACCACTTTTTTATTTTTAAGATAATCAATCGATTCTAAATAACGTTCAGTGCTGATGGCCCGATTGAGCTTTTGGATGGTGGTCACAATCAGTTTGTCATGTCGTTGATCGAGCTGTTTTACCAAGGTCGATGTGTTATCGGTGCTGTCGACGCTGTCGGCTTTAAAAGCATTAAATTCGCGTGAGGTTTGCGTATCGAGGTCGTTACGATCGACCACAAACAAGACCTTTTCAACATCGGGCATTTGCATGATGATCTGACTGGCTTTAAATGAAGTCAGGGTTTTGCCTGAACCTGTAGTGTGCCAGATATAGCCGTTCTGATCGGAGTTTTGCACATGCTCCACAATTTTCTGCACCGCATAAATCTGATAGGGACGCAGCACCATCAGGCTTTTGGTGGTTTCTAGCAGCACCATGTACTGAGTCAGCATTTGGGTCAGATGCTGCTGATTGAAAAAAGCTTCGGCAAAGTCGACAATTTCATTGATGTGTTTGTTGCTGACATCGGCCCATGGAAAGGCAAACTCGATGCCTGTGGTGCCGTTGGAGTAATAACGGGAATTGGCACCATTACTAATCACAAACAACTGGATAAAGCCAAATAGCCCTTGCCCAGCCCAATAGGCTTCACGAATATAGCGTTGGGTTTGATTAAAGGCTTCGGCAATTTCCATACCGCGCTTTTTTAGCTCAATCTGTACCAAAGGCAAACCATTGACCAGTAAGGTCACATCAAAACGGCTGGTTCTGCCATTATAGTCGCGGTGATCGATGTTGATTTGATTGGTGACTTGATAAATATTTTTGCTAGGATCATCAGACAGGAAAAAAAGGTGTTTACTGGTTCCATCATCAAATTTGACTGGGAACAGATCACGCAGATTCTTGGCGCGTTCAAACACTGTGCCCGTGTTCAAAAAACTGATGACCTGTTTCCACTCGGTTTCAGACAAAGGTGCCAGGCCATTAGCTCGTTCAATTTGAGTTTTCAGGTTTGACAGCAGCTGGCGTTCGTCCTTGAGCGTCACTGAGGCATAACCCAATTGTTGCAGCTGGCCCATCAGTTCATTTTCAAGTTGGTATTCGCTCTGTACTGTCATTATTTTCTCTTAATTAAAACCATGTTTAACAATTATTTATGCAACAAAATAACTAAATTTAGCTAAAAATAACTAAGCTTAGTTATTTTTAGCTATTTCTTAGCTATTTTCCAAGTTTTACCTTCTGTTTTAATTAAGCCATTTAAGCGCATTTTCTGCATTAGATTCCTAATTCTATTAATTTTTTTTGATTCATCTAAAACTTGAGGTAGCTTATCAAGTAATAGTTTTTCTAACTCAGAACGCTTGGCTTGACCAAACTTTTTTAAATATTCCAAAATCAGTCCCTGATAATGCTGATCATCCAAACCACGCATCTCTAGATATTCAGTTTTTTGATCTGTATGCTCAGCAACATCGGCTGAAATGCAGTAGTTGGGCTTTCGACCTTCAATCAAGCCTTTTTTCCAAGTTTTGGCTTGTTCAATTTGCTGAGCCACAACCTAAATTCTTATTTCCACTCAGTTTCAACTTTATTCAGAATCTGCTGGGTAAAGATAATAAGCTGGGTAACTTCCTCTAAATTAAATGCATTAAATTTAAAGTGTGCTCCCCAAAATTTATTGTTCTGTTCATATCTTTGTTCAGATATTGGAAAGGGACTCTTTTTGAGTAGCACTTTAGCTTTTTTAACAATTTCATCCGTCGGATGCTGAATATACATATTTACGCTACAACTCATTGGGGATTCATTAACATGTAAATTTAATACTGTATCAGACCAATCTTTCCAATGATTACCAATAAAACGCAATGCAGGGGTACCATCCCAATTGTGTCTTCGCATACCGACTTTATAATCCTCTATTTTTTCTTGAATCTTATTATTAATATGATCAATGATCTCTTGATAGCACTCTTCACGTAGATTTACTAATTCTTGAATGCTTTTCATATTTTCAACAACAAAATTAACCTTTTCCATATTTAGATCCAGTAGCTCATGAAAACTATTTAAATGTAATAAGAAATCTCGCGCGAATATGAGCCATTTACTAAGTGGATTAGCGATTAACTGTGAACCTAACGCTCTTTGAACATTTTCAGATAAATCTGTAAATGACAGACCAGACCACTGCTTAATTCGGCTCACACCATTTGGGCTTAAAATCAAAAGAACGAGCTGTTTTTCTGTTGCTGATTCAGATAAATCTTTATTAATCTCTGCTAATTTTTCTTTGCCCCATACAACATAATCATCAAATGGATTATTTTGTATATGATGAACTTTAATTTCTACGATGATCAAAGCACTATCAGTTTCCAACCACAAATCAATGAATTTATTTCCTTGAGTTGATTGTTGGGTCTGTAACTGAACAAATTGACCCAATTCAATATCTTGATATCCAGATAAATCCCGAATTACTTCTATAAATCCATTATAAAAACTAGAACCTAATCCATGTTTTTGCTCAGGATCTAAAAAGAATGCTAATAATTCAGTTGTAGGATTTTCATAGTGACTATTCACAGCAGTATCAAAGATCGTTAGTTCCCGCTCAGGGGTTTTATGCTGCTGTGCTTTAAGCAATAAATTTTCATATCTTTGTAATTCTTTATCGTCTAATTCCGCCATATTTCCTCCTTTCTAATCTAAAAAGCCAAACCTCCCTATAAGATTTGGCTTTAAAAAATTAAACAAACATCTGCTGCAACAAGCCTTTTTTCCACGTTTTCGCCTGTTCAATTTGCTCTGCCACCACTTCAATTTTTTGGTCGATAGAGGACAAGAAGTTTGCTATTTTGGTTTGTTCTTCTAGGCAAGGTTTAAAAAGAGCAACCTCAAAAAACTCTTGAAGGCTAATATTTAATAAACCATGATTTCTAGCACCTTCTTGTGCAATTTTTTCCAACTCAGGAACCAAAGCACCGCTTTCTACATAATGTTCAAAAAAATCAGAATTGATTTCTGTATTTAGTGAGAAACAAATATAAAGTGTAGAAACAACGCCTTTTTCATATAGCTTTAGACGTTTAATTGCTCCCATTGGATAACCCGCAGAATAGCTCTTGTTATAAGCAAATTCTCCCTTATGCAATAAGTAGTACTTAGTCAAATCACGAGATGCAATCTGTTTGCTGAAGTATTCTTGTTGATTTACTAGTCCCATTTGAGCAGAGATAGTTAGTGCATTCTGATTATCTTCTTTATTCTTCCGCTTGATTCGTGTAGCAACATCACTAAGTACTATTTCCTCCCACTCCCCAAACTCACTGCCATCATCCGCCTTAAAACGAATCTGCTGGCTAAATAGCTTTTGCATCATGCCTTGTTTGTATTGGCTGAGCAGCTCATGTTTTTGCGTGAGTTGGCTAATCTTTTCATCCACTGCGGAAAGAAAAGAAGCGATTTTGGTTTGTTCATCTATTGAGGTTATAGGCATCTGAATACGATAAAAATCCGAGTGATTAAGATCGGGGATCGTAGATGCACCTGCATATTTCAGAATCAAATGCTGAGTTGTATTTTTTCTTAAAAACTCAACAAAAAAGTTTTTATCAATCTGCTTTCTATCAAAATCAATTTTAAAAAAGTTATTGTGAAATGCACCTTCAACATTAGTAACTACCTGACCAGTATTTCCTGTTCTAGTCATCAAAATATCTTCTGATTTACATCTTACTGAGATAGGAGGATTCTCGATAAAATAGCTTTTTTTAGCACCATCTCTGAGAAATTCATTTGTAATGTAAAAAAACCTATTTTCAGCATCTTCTAGAAAACGCTCCTCAATTGCAATTTGCAATCCTTGATTAATTTTACAAAGATTTTTTAAAGGTGATATACACCAATCCCCATCAAACTCTTTAAAACGTAACTTAGGCGAAGCCATTACTTCACCTCCGCAAAAGGCGAAGCAATGCCTAGCTCTTTGCAAAAATCTGCAATCACCGCATCGGTTTTTTGGCTGTCTTGTTCCAAAGCTTGAAGCTGTTTTGCAATCGCATCTAAATCAATCTCGGTTTCCGCTTCAAAGGTATCTACATAACGCGGAATATTCAGATTGTAATCGTTGTCTTTCACTTCCTGTAAAGTCGCGACATGCGCATACTTTTCAATATTTTCACGCTTTTCAAATGCCGCAACAATCTTATCCAAATGCTCAGGCAATAACTTGTTTTGGTTCTTCTGCTTTTCAAAATCATTGCTGGCATCAATAAATAGAATATTACCGCTCTGCTCACGGTTTTTCTTCAACACCAAAATACAGGTCGGAATTGAAGTGCCATAGAAAATATTGGCGGGTAAACCAATAATGGCATCCACCACATTCAACTGTTCAATCAAATACTGACGAATCACGCCCTCACTCGAACCACGGAACAATACGCCATGCGGTAACACCACCGCCATGGTGCCATTGTCATCCAGTTGATACAGCATGTGCTGTACAAAAGCCATATCGGCTTTAGAACTTGGCGCCAGTTTGCCATACGCGGCAAAGCGTTCATCTTGTAAAAATAACGGATCGGCAGACCATTTTGCAGAAAATGGCGGATTGGCCACCACAGCATCAAACTTTTTATCTAAATGCTGCGGACGGGTTAAAGTATTTTCCTGCTTGATGTCGAACTTGGCAAAATGCACATCATGTAGAATCATGTTCATGCGTGCCAAGTTGTAGGTGGTACGGTTCATCTCCTGACCGTAAATCATATCGACATCTTTCACTTCACGTTTTACCCGAAGCAACAACGAACCTGAACCACAAGTCGGGTCATAGACTGAACGTAAACGGTCTTTGCCTTGGGTGACAATCTTTGCCAATAAAGTCGATACCGTTTGCGGGGTGTAAAATTCCCCCGCTTTTTTGCCCGCGCCTGAGGCAAATTCACCAATCAGGTATTCGTAAGCATCCCCCAGTACATCGGCTTCGGTATTACTAATATCAAAATCAATATCATCTAAATGACTGAGGACTTTCGCCACCAGTGCATTACGGTCACTGGCATTATTGCCGAGCTTGGTCGAGTTTAGATCCAAATCTTCAAACAGGTTGGCAAAGTCATCGGCAGAGTCGGTGCCTAACGTGCTTTGTTCAATCGATTTTAAGGTCGCAGTTAAATCATCCAGAATGAATTCGCCCTGACGACTACGCTCGGCGAGAGTGTGGAATAGCTGTTTTGGTGTGAGCGCATAACCGACTTCGGCAATGGCATTCTTTTTAATTTCTTCGATGTATGGCACATGCTCAGGATTATTTTCATCTAACTCTAAAAAGCTGAGGTCTTCGCCATCGAGCAATTCATTGGCAAAGTTCACCGACTTTTCCGATAAATATTTAAAGAAAATAAAACCCAGAATGTAATCACGGAATTCATCAGCGCCCATGGTGCCACGCAAAGTATTGGCAATATTCCAAAGTTGTTTTTGTAATTGTTGCAGTTGTACTTGGGTCATTGTTATAGAAGTCCAAATAAGTAAATCATTAATAAAATGATTTTACCTAAAATTCTAAATTATGCAGCAGTAAAAAGGTGGACAAGGACATGAATTGTCGTGGTCAAGCGATGTAATCTGTCAATTCAGGCGCTAGATAGAGACATAATCTAAACTATATAGCAGCCTACTCCAGTAATCTTCACTACAGAAAAATAAAGACATTAAAGTACTCCAGATATGGGACTAAACACCTAATATATGTTTATCTTTTCCACCTAGCCAGACTAAATATTCATTCTCTATTGCCTGCTTATACGCCCAGTCGGCAACCCGATGCGAACGTTGCAGATCGGTTAAAAAACCTAATTGAGAAATTTCCCGAACAATAGATTGATCATGTAGATAGTTCCGCTCCTGCCACTGTTGCAGAAATTGTTCTGACGCCAAATAATTACTTTTTTGTGAGTTGCACTTTTCATCCGCCAGGACAAAATTATGTCCGGTATCGGCAGGATATAATGACCATGGAATAAAATGATCCACGGCATATTTTGAATTTTTTAGGCTTTTGCCACAGTAAAAACACTGGCATTGCTGTACGTCAATTAAGAAGTCCGCGACCTTCCCCAGTTGATTGCGACTTGGGGCAAACATGAATTCATCTAGATCAGGCAAACCATCCAGTACCACTAGGTTCTGCTTGTTTAGCCGAACAAAATCAATCCAGCGCTTCTGGCACAACTCTTCAATGATTTCACTAAATTGTCTTAAGCAATACATCACCTTGGGCAACAGCTTGAGGGACTGCTTGGAATCTTCAAGACTATAGAGAAACTCTATGGTTTGACCATTCAAATTCTGCAAATATACTACCGGCATTTGCTTAACCGTTGTCGCAACTGTTCGCTTCAGCCTATTCCAGTAAAGTACATTCTTTCTCAACGCGGCCAAGGTCTTGAATTGTTGCTGTGCATTCTGAATTTCACTGATGATCTTTGCCTGCTTACCAGTGCTTTGATGAATAGTAAAAGGCTCATACTGGTTAAACTGAAACGGCAGAGACTGTTTCCAGTACAGGTCAATAAACTTTTCCGCAATATCCTGATAGTCCAAATGCAAGGCAGCACCGGTATCTTGACCCTGTTCAATCGCCAGACGCGTGATACTTATCAGCAAAGCAAACTTATATGTCGAAGTAAAAGTCCCTGACTGCAATATCTGCTGAATATGCTTCAAGAATTTCAGCTGTTCTTGAGGTTTTGGTATTTCAGCTGTACTAAATAACATGGCTAAGCCTGCATTTTTCTAATCAGGATATTTAACCACTCTTCTGTACGGTCTGGACGTTTATCTACTGTAATCCATTGCTGTAAAAGTAAAGCCTGGTCGATTTGTTTGAGTAAGTCATGAGCTTGCTGCTCATTTAGATCAGTAAAGCTACGCCCCTCTTTCTCACGATCTGTATTTCCATATTTAAAAGACATATAACACACACCATTTGGCTTTAATGCTTTAAATATGCGCGCCAGCACTTCAGTCAGGCGATCTCTTTCACAGTGTAAAAGAGAAGCACAGGCCCAAATCCCATCATACTTAGCTACTTCATTCAGCTCATAAAAACTTTGCTGACGTACCTCGATGCCTGTCAGCTTTCTCGCCTTTTCAACCAGCTCGGTAGAATAATCAATTGCCTCAACTTGATAGCCTTTTTTCTTAAATGCCAAAGTGTCCCGACCCGAACCACAGCCCAAATCCAGGATCAATGCCTGTTCCGGCATATATCTTAGAAATGGTGCGTAAAGACTTTCCATCTCAACCTGATAGGTATTTTCAAAAAATGCTTGAGCATGTTGATTGTAATAATTTGATGTTTGATTCATTGTCTAAAAGCCAATATCTTATGTTAAAGAACATACTGATATTTCACTAGATAAGTCAAATGATCAGTCCTATGAATGAATCAAACTCTTATTTCACTGTATCTGGACAACTGAGATAGAAACCAAACTGGTTCTTGTAAATGGAAAAAATATGGGCTTCAGATTTCGCAAGAGTATTAAAATATTACCTGGATTAAAAATCAATCTGACGCATAAAGGCATCAGCAGTGCAAGCATTGGTAAACCTGGTGCTTCTTTAAATATTGGCAAAAAAGGTACGCGAACCAGCGTTGGTATTCCTGGCACAGGCCTATCCTATTCAAAACACCAGCCCTATAAGAACAGAGTTGGCAACCAAGAAAATCCTGCTCAGGAACAACAACCGCTCTATACATCAGATACCGAGCAACCTAGGTCGAATGTCTGGATTTGGGTGATTTTTGGATTATTTTGTTTTATTGTCGGGGCAATTCTTTTTTAGAATTTACCGCTCTTTTTACCGATAATATTCCTCCTGCTAGGCAAAATCTGATTCATTCATTACTATGGACGGATGTTAAGTACAATAAAGGTTGCCTCTGATGTCAGACAATCACCATACTCACGATTATGATGAAAATGATTTAATCGACTCTCCCTTATCTCAAGTTTTACAGGAACATAATCAGCAGGTCGAAATTCTCATTTATCGACTGCCTGATAGTGACTGGACACTGGAAGTGGTAAACCAAAATGGTACTTCTACGGTATGGGATGAAACATTCCCGTCAGATCAGGAAGCTCTATCCGTTGCTTTAGATGGAATTAAAGCCGCAGGCGGTATTCAAGCATTTTCCGAACTCAGTGACCTCGAAGCAAAGAAAAATATTTTTCCTGAATCCCTTACTCGCCATTAAAAATGAAGCTGCTAGCGTGGATATGAATCAGTATTTTCTGGATTCTTAGAACCTATCGTGATGATAGGTTCACTTCAAGCCTAACCCCTCTAGGGTCGAAGGGTCAAAATTTTCATCAAACATAAACTCATCGACTCTCTCTTTTTTCAATGTCGCCAGGGCATAAATGAAACATTTTTCACCATCATGCTTGGAGCCATAACCCCAATGCACCGATAAAGTTCCAAACTCCAGTTTCGTTGATTGGTTGTACATCACATACATCATCTGTAACGACTTCTACCTGTTTCAGTTGTTTAATTTCCATACTTGGTTCTCTCCATCAATCAAGTTAAATTTATCTATATACTTATCAAAAATTGATTCCTGTTTGGTTTTAATTACCATTAAAAAAGATCAAATTTGAGCATTGTTATTGTAATAATCAACTATACTCATCCCTACTGTATTCATTGTAATCTGCTATGTGAACATCATAATAGAAACATGATATTTTTTGCCAACTCACAAATATAGCTAACTAATAGTGAGTATCTAATCGAGGAGGAAAATTTGAAACTTTCAATAATAAATAAACTTTAAAAACAAGGAAAAAATGATACCTCCTGCCATATTCAAAAACTCTAAATATACGTGAATATTGCTGTATTATTTTTATTCAATAGCACACATGGATCTGACATCTGAACTACTTTTGAAGTTTCCAGCAACACAGATAAGTACTCTAAAAAATTTCAAAAAAAGCAGAATCACCATTCATCCACAAGCGTATGGTTTCAACTTATGCTACTTAAATATGTTTAAAAATCTCACTGCAGATTTAGATATTTCTAATCGCATAAAAGAACTCCATGTGTGGAAAACTTCAGAATTTGATGGCTACTCCATTTTCAATAATATTCACTTATATCTTAGCTATTTAAAGCAAGATATTAATGAAGTCACTTTAATTATTCACCATCAACAATCTTTTTCAGATGATGAGTTAGCATTTCTGATGGAATTATGCAGTCGTGAATTTATTCAATTCATTAGAACTTCAAAATTTGATATTCGGTCGTTAAATCCACGAAAAACATTGCATTTAATTAACACACATCTTTCACGTCAAACACTATTAACTCTTAACAAAAAATCATCTTTGAAGCCACACCATCAAATGAGCCTAGAGTTACTTGCACACTTGCTTTCATGCTCTCGAAACCAACTCAATCAGCGGATGAAAAAGATCAAGCAAGAACGTACACAGATTTTTAATGAATTATCATTACACAGCAGATGTGTAAAAGATCTCTTAGATCACTCAAATAGCGATCTGAGTGCAGAAAAAATTTGGAGATCATAGTGTCGAACAATCTAAACGAGCATATTGATTTGCCAGCTATTTCACTGCGAAAAACACTAGAAAAACTGTTTGGTGATGAGCAATATGAACGTACGCAACATATCAACTTTGTGGTTAAACTATTGTCTTCTCAACAGACTGACAATTTTCTGGTTGGTCTCAATCTTGATTACTTTGATATCGATGTAGACTTTGATTCGCAACTGCCGACACCTCCGGTAATCGCGTTCACGAAAAAAGTTAAGATTAGTGATTTACCCATTACGTCATACATCAATTCAATTGCGCAATTACCTGAATCGCAGACGCATGCAAAAAATTGGAATATTCTAGTTTTAAAAGCGGCAATTTATTTAATTGCTCTTCCTGAGCTTAAACCAGAGCTTTTTAAACAAGCACACACAGAACACTTCAATACCGTAAAGCGCTTATTCCAGCGCTTTAGGACTGCAAATAAAAATTTAGATACTGAAAAAAAATATCAAAATACAAAAGAGTATCAACGTCTCTGGAGTACCTATCTTCAAGATCCAACACAGAGCTTAGAACAATTTATTCAACATCTGATCACATTAGATACGGATGAATTGCCTGAGTTTGATCGCAATCTACTCAATGATATTCGCATTACTTTTAACTACATTTTAAAAAACAAAGCGAAGATTGCACGTGCAAGTATCGATACGCAGCTTCAACATCAGTTTCTTGATGAAGAACAATTCATTGAAGAAAGTATCGAAATAAAAAAAGGGGCCTCGCCTAAAGCACTAAGTATAGAAACCTTAATCGATGAGCCGATTAATCGGCAAATTGTTGTCAATCCAACTGACGTCACACCACTCGCAGCACATTCAGAAACGAGTCAAAGCTATGTTCTACCGCTTGTTGCAAAACATATTCAACGCAAAGAACATTTACTCACGTCGAGTAGTTTTTTTCCGAATCCATCTAGCGTGAACCATCTACTGAAAAGACTTCATGTGGACTACTCTGAACATCAAAATAAAAGTGCTTTAATCCTGATGCTCGCATTTTTGACAGGCAACAGTGTGAATGAGTGGCTATATATACAAAGCAAGCGAGCTAAAAACTTAAATAACCGCCAAAAATTGATCCATAAAAATGATCAATTCTTCTTAAACAGTAAATTTAATGTATTTGAGAACCGTGATTTTGAGTATTCAACAAGCTTACTTAATCAGACGATCTATTTAGACATTCCAATCCCGAATCTATTCATTGAGGATCTCCGCAAAATGGATTCGGTTAGTTTCGATGATATACAGCAATATTTACGCAAATTAAGACAAGAATTATTGATTCCAAAACTGTCTGTCGTAAAGGTGAGTTCTCTACTGCATCATACGGTTCTTGCAAAAACAGGGAATAAACAACTCGCAGATTTAATCACAGGGATTGATGCCAATCAGTCATCATCTATTTCTTATTGTCATCAGAATATTCCACGATTACATGCACAATATATTGATATTCTAAAATCACTTTGTGCAGATGTAGCAAGCACATATGAAAGCTGTGTACGTTCGCTCCCTGATTCAATAACTCATTTTGGTAGTCGTAAAGCTCCAAAACCACAGGTCATTACAGAGATTTTTGCTGTATTGAAATTTAATATTTTTTCACAAGCCGAAGATGATCTAATTTCAATCTTTAATCATTATAATATCTGGCTATGGCATATCCTCCTTCTTTTTACAGCAGCACGCCCCGTTGCTGAATTCCCTGGATTTCTTAAAAACTTTAATTTAAAACGCCAAATTTTGATGGTTTCTGACAAAGAAGTAGGCGGCCGTAATGGATTCGGACGCCTCATTCCGCTTTGTTCATTTTTAGTTGAAGAGATAAAAAAATTCCTTAAATTTTTAGAATATTTTTCGACTCAAATCATGATGAGTCATCCTGCTTTAAGTGATGCTATACAACAAATAGAAACAAGTAAGTTACCCTTGCTTGGAATCATTCAAAATAACAAGTGGACACCACTAAGACCTTATACAGTCAAAAATTTCCATCCTGAATTAGGACTTGCTCATGAAAATTGGCATCGCCACACAGCTCGTGCATTTTTGACTCATAAATTTTCTGAACCTGAAATTTTAGCTCTATTTGGGCATGAACTAATGCAACAAGAAGCAGCACATCCATTTTCCAGTTTATCGCTCTCTCAATTTTCTAAAATTGCAGATGTTTTAGAGCAAATGAAAACATATTTTAAAATTACAGGTGTTGAAGCTCATGTCATCACGCAATAAAAAAATCTCAGAAAAACGCTATGCTGAAGACAGACGTCAATTCAAACGAGATAAGTCTAAAAACGACATACGAGCTGGTGCAGAACAAGAGCTCCGACAATACTTTGATGAACAAAAATTCTCAAATGAAGACTTAATTCAAGCTTATCCTGCAATTTATGAGTTTATTAAACGTAAAGCACCGAATCTTGCCTGGAAAAAATATGCTCATGAATTCTTCCGAACATATATCAAAGACCTCAATAAAAGTAATAACCTAGACCTCCCACTACCTTATCTCACCTTTGAGATGAAACGCGATGAACCAATTTTCACCTTAGATTGGATCCAAGCCGGTCATGAAATTGACATCATCCTCGAAAAACTGTGGGATTACTGGATTCTTGCTCAAGATAGTTCCGCTTTTTCTGATGATGAAATTATTGGGAATATTCTGCTTTGCTCAATGTTATACGGTGGATTAAATCAAACAGCTTCATTAAATGCTTTGCTCGAACATTTAAAAAACCCTGAAAAAATCCAAAAAATTTGCGATTTTAATATCATCTTTTTAGAGCCACTTTCTCCAAGCTATGGCGATCTATTTGTTGATGAAAAAACTATTCGAAAATCACGTAATTTTGTTCCAGATCAACTCACACGACTCTGGCTCATTCACTTCAATACAAGACAAATTCGTGACATCAGTCTAGACGTGAATGCGTATCTGCACCTCATTTTTCAAAAAATAAAACATCCATACACCAAAAAGACTTTTAAGTTTTTACGTGACTACGCCAATTTTAATTGGCTACAACTGCAGAATGCAGATGTTGATCCTGCCCTTTCACAATGTTTGTTAGAAAACACACTCACGTGTGGTTTATCAGAACATGAGTTTGAAAACTTTGCATTCCCAAAATTTAAAACTCAATTAAGTGATGAAATCGAACGAAATGTCTCTTCTACAGCCAAAGTCCTACCAGATCTCAATACGTCTGAAGCAGTAGAGAATGTGATATTTATTCATAAAAACTTGCTGAAAATAATTCGCACATCATCAACGGACCAACCTATTGCTGAACTCATTATTGATTTTTGCCTGCGTCACCAAGAGCAGTTTAATGAGTTTTCTAAACGTATTATTTTGTGGCTCATCAGTCTCTATCTACCAAGTTCAGAGCAAATAAAAAAATTATCAGCCACCTTTGATTTTGATACAACTCAGTACACGAAGGTATTTCAAGATAATCAAAAACTCGCAGATAGTTCAATCTATACATATTACACCCGGATCGCGGAACCGTTTTTAACTCATGCCTTACAATACTTCGATGCCGACGATGACATTAATGATCTGCTGAACAAAATCTATCAACAAATCATTAGCAATACACGACTTGCTGATGAAGCAGATCGACCTGAGTTTAAAAAATCTAAAGACCAAACAATCCGCATGTTGAAACGCTTTCACACCTTTCAACAAATTGTTTTTCAAGCGGAAGATTTCGAACTTGAATTTATTGCATCGCAAAGTAGACCTCGTGCACGCATCATTGGTCATACAGCCTTCCAGGTCATATTAAAGAAGTTAAATCAGCTCTTACATGACCAATCCATCTCAGACCATCACTATAAATTATTAAAAATTATTTATATTTTGGCTTACCGTACTGGTATGCGTATTAACGAAATACTCGGGTTACGTGTAAAAGATATCGAGGGTTTAAATCAATTTTCTATCTGGGTTCAACCTTATGGTTCAAAAAAACAAGGGAATCAACATCTGCTCAAAACGGATAGTGCGGAACGGATTGTGCCTGCATACGCTTTGCTAAAAGATGATGAGTACCAATTCTTTAGCGATTTTGTTGTTGAAAAACGTTTAGAGAATAAGAAAAGTTTATATTTATTCAGCAACTTGAATGAAAATAAAAAACTGAATAAACACACTGTCACCGTACCCCTAAAACTGATATTAAATCAGATCTTTAAAGGGCATCATTACTCCTTTCACTCTTTTCGTCACACTGCAGCGAATCATTTATCGCTTTTACTGAACTGTGAATATGCACCACTTGTGCAAAAGCTAACCGACTATAGCGAAAACGAATATCAAAAAATTCGAGCTGAGCTACTTCAAAATCAACATGGACAAAACCATTGGTTTGTTATTGCACATCTCTTAGGACATATAGAGCCAGTTGAAACATTCAAAAGCTATATTCATTTAAGTTATCTGATCGCTGGTCAAAAACTACTAAAACATCATCCAGATATGCCTAATGAATTGGCTAAAAAAATTATGGGCCACAATGCAACGTTTAAAAATTTGCAAATAACAAATGATGAAAAAGACTTTAATTTTGAAAAAAACCAGGCCGCTCTAGCAACTATATTATTGAACGATCGAACAAAATGGCTTCAAAGTAATGCTACTGACATTTTAGATGAACTGTCGTTAGAAATAGATCAATCCCATGATTTTTTTGCTTTCTTTGTTGGAACAGAAGATTCTAAAATTTCACTTCAACGCTTCTATGAAACGCTCAATATATTGGAGACTACTAACGATCCAAAAAGTACAGCTCAACGTATGTGCTTGCCAGAAGAACTCGTCAATTATTGGTATGAAAATGCTCTAAATTTAGCAAACATTAAATCAAAAAAAGGGAATCCACGTTTATTTAGTATTGATAGCTCAACCCACTTAAAACCAGCAATGCTTGATAGCGCTGAAGAGCTTCATGCGGTGACTTATTTTTTTGAACATCTACAGAAAATAGCTCGTAAAAATCCAATACAAATTGCAAGCGTCCTGAATATTTTTTTGAATCGAGTGACCGCATCACACACAGGTATCCATTATCGCTGGAAGGATATCGATCAACTCGAACATTTTTACTCCCAAGTTAAGGCTTTATTTCCTGCCAAATTTTGGCACTTACTTGGACAAGATTTGCAAACAAAGTTAGATGCTAAACAACAGCCTCAACTTTTCAAATTAGCAAAAGCATCAACAGATAAACATCCATCAACTCAAGAGGAATTTCCTCGTCTACAACTCTACTCAGTAAAAGATGGTCATGCTCTTGCTGCATTTAAATTTTGCTTACATCTAGCATGTATTGGTCGCCCACGATCTGTTCAGCTTAATGAGTTAGATGACATAGCGCCTGTTACCCTGCATAGACCTATCGCTGCATTACACCAAGAGGAACTTTTTAAAACTGATTAATTTATGATTTCCATGGTGTGTTGTATACCCCTCTATAATTCTATTTTAATAGTAAAATATAGTCAGTTTTCGCTATTATATAACTATTAAAATAGTAAAATACCTCTTATTTTCAATGGTCAGACTATTATCTATTGTACTTTAACAAGAATACAAAGTGTTTCAGGCGTACAGCCAATCTTAGCTGTAATTGCGGCCCAATTCGATGGATAATCTTTTTCGTATTCTATTAATTATTGAACTGCTATTTCTCTGATTTCGGGGGTATATTTTACTTTTTTCATCGGGACACTACGCTTTGCTACGTCTTGCGAAGCAATCCTTCTTATCTCAAGAAAATGGGGCTCCAACAAACTCGGTACGGTTCACCTCAAGTTGGTGGTCTTTTTTTGATTTAGTACTCAAATAAGTTATCAGATATAATTATTCATAAGCCCCTGATAACCAGATAAAATATATGCGAATCTTAGTTCTTAGTACTACTGGCCATCCTGAAGCAAATTTAGAATCTGCCCGTTATTTCATCGAAAATAAGAGCATTATTGATAAAATTACAGTACTCAGCACCACGTATATGGATCAACAAGGTAAGACTGATCTTTTAGTGCAAAGTTTAAAACTTATTAGCCAAGCAACTATTGAGATATTAAATATTCCAAACGGCTATGAAGAATCCAATATGTTTGCCATCCAAGAAATGATTTTGAATTGGGCAAACCAACATCCAGCTAAAGATCGTTTTATCTTTAATACTACAGGTGGCACAAAACTGATGAGTATTGCAATGGATCGTGCATCTATGCTTTTGGGTTCAGCACGTGCGGAAAGTTTTTACCAAAGTCGTGGTCAGCACGTTGTTTGGTATCAACGGCAGACCAACCAAATTGTCTACCCAATCAACAGCAATCTAAATATGCAGCAACGTGTGCTGTCACGCGGCTACCAGATTACAAAGCAACAGCCAATCACCGATATTTCACTTGAACAATTGCGCTATGCACAAATCTTAATTGATGTAATGAAAAATGATTTCCAAAAAGGACGACGCTTTTGCTCATTTATTAATAAATTGGCTTCTATGTCGGATGATGAAAACAGTTTGAATGTTCATTTTGACAATATTCAAGCGGAACAAGCCGAAGGTTTAGAGGTCCTAGCACAAATTAGTCAAGAAGCTTTCTTTTCATTTGACAGCACCTCAAGTGTAATTCAATTTAAATCTGAAGAAACACGAGATTATATGAAAGGTGGCTGGTTGGAAGTCTACAGTGGCTATGAATGCTATAAAGCACTTATTGGTTTAAACCCACAGGCAGAACTTGCTATTAATGTTGAATTAAAAAAGAAAGATACTCCAAATGAAATGGATGTCATGTTTATTCATCATGCTCATTTATATTGTATAGAATGTAAAACAGCTAAAACGATGGCACATGAACAAGCTAAAGATGTTTTGTATAAATTATCTTCTTTGCAAGATTTTGGTGGAATCAATCAAAAACAAGCGGTTATTTCGCTGTATAGTTTAAAAGATTACAACTTAACTCGTGCCAATAATTCTGAAATTCGGATATTCCAAGAACGTGATTTACTCAATTTAAGTCAGCTTATTTCAGAATGGCTACAGCCCGAATCGGCAAGTATCAGTCAAGGTATAAGCTTATAGATCATACGTTTGTAGTTGATCTATGGCATGCTTTTACATATTGAATGATGTGGAAAATAAGATGACCGTTTACTTTATTACTCGCCATAAAGGTGCATTAGAATGGGCTAAAGAGGAGCATGTACATTACGATGTGCATGTTACCCATTTAGCAAATTTTAATGAACTGCGTGCTGAAGATACGGTAATCGGGACTTTACCTATTCATTTGGTTGCAGACTTGCATGTGCGAGGTATTCGGTATGTTCATTTATCCATGCATGTGCCTGCACATTTCAGAGGTTTAGAATTAAGCGCACAACAATTACGCGATTGTCATATCCGATTGGAGGAATTTTATGTTGTACGCCCTAACCCAATTTGATCAGCACGCCCGTGTATGGGATTACAATTCATGTATTGACATGATATTCGCACAAAAATTATCACAACATATTGTTTTTTATATTTATAAGAAAAACTGTGAAATATTTTGTCATACAGCAACTTTACTGATACATACTTTGAAATATTTAGCCTCTATAAGCCTTTGCTTTACAAAAGAAAAAAATAGAGGTAGAGTCTGAACAGACTTCCCTGTAGATAAGGGATTAAGACGAATAGAGTACGTAACAACTCTTCATGCTCAGCAGTCTGAACAGACTTCCCTGTAGATAAGGGATTAAGACCTATTTAGATAGAATGAGTGCTAGTGCTGTTAATGTCTGAACAGACTTCCCTGTAGATAAGGGATTAAGACAAAAGCAATCCAACGATTAAGTTCAGCTGTATGTCTGAACAGACTTCCCTGTAGATAAGGGATTAAGACCATCCGCTGAGGTAATACCAACAGAACGGTCTGTCTGAACAGACTTCCCTGTAGATAAGGGATTAAGACTCACCAGCAGCAATAACAGCAAGTACGATAAGGTCTGAACAGACTTCCCTGTAGATAAGGGATTAAGACGCTGACGGATATCTGGAGTTAGAGCTTGATTTACAGTCTGAACAGACTTCCCTGTAGATAAGGGATTAAGACCTTTTAAGAATTTCATTTTGAATCCCTCTATAGTCTGAACAGACTTCCCTGTAGATAAGGGATTAAGACTCCAACCCATGTCCATCATTGTAAGCGGTATAGTCTGAACAGACTTCCCTGTAGATAAGGGATTAAGACACATTACAGATTGACTTGTTACTGCACTGAAACGTCTGAACAGACTTCCCTGTAGATAAGGGATTAAGACGAGACAATCTTGCGGAATAGGATATGTACCCTCGTCTGAACAGACTTCCCTGTAGATAAGGGATTAAGACATCACCCCATGGGCAATCAGACATTGGATTTTGGGTCTGAACAGACTTCCCTGTAGATAAGGGATTAAGACGGATTAACGGCTACTTCTTCTGAGATATACCTCTGTCTGAACAGACTTCCCTGTAGATAAGGGATTAAGACTCATATCCAGCTTAGCTTTAGCGTTCTTATAAGTCTGAACAGACTTCCCTGTAGATAAGGGATTAAGACGACCAGTAGATATAGTCCGTATTATTACTAATAGGTCTGAACAGACTTCCTGAGCCTTTCTGAGAAACACTGTTTCGAAGAAGGCGTAAAATAAGGGATTAAGACAATGAATGCGTTTACTTCACGACGATTGTATGACGTCTGAACAGACTTCCCTGTAGATAAGGGATTAAGACCCTGGGTTTTCCGCGTATAAGCGGATTGTTAAATGTCTGAACAGACTTCCCTGTAGATAAGGGATTAAGACACTTGCTTGCCCTTGTAACCAAGCGCAATATAGTCTGAACAGACTTCCCTGTAGATAAGGGATTAAGACATTGATGGCAGATTATTTACCATCTCCTCAAGGTCTGAACAGACTTCCCTGTAGATAAGGGATTAAGACACTTGTATCGTGACGTATACAAGAACCCTGTTGTGTCTGAACAGACTTCCCTGTAGATAAGGGATTAAGACATCAGATTAAGCCTATTTGTATAGCTGCTTTCGTCTGAACAGACTTCCCTGTAGATAAGGGATTAAGACTAGATGTGGCTAAACATCCAAACTACTTTTATAGTCTGAACAGACTTCCCTGTAGATAAGGGATTAAGACCTTTGAAGTGCTTCAAGATATTTTATTATATAGTCTGAACGTAAGCGTCCGCTGAATCCCATACCTATTTTTTAATTCGATTTAGGTTTCCAGCGGTGTGGTAGCAATTCTTCAATTTGGGTCACTTTGTGTGTCGGTAACCTTTTCAGCACATCACTTAAATAGGCATACGGATCCAAGCCATTCAGCTTTGCTGACTGGATTAAAGTCATGATATTCGCCGCTCGCTGGCCGCTGCGCAGCGAGCCAGCAAACAGCCAGTTCTTGCGCCCTAAGGCCCAAGGTCGCATTTGATTCTCTACCCAATTATTGCAAATCGGTAGATTGCCATCATCCAAATAGCGGCTTAAAGCTGGCCAACGCTTCAGAGTGTAATTGATGGCCTTGGCGGTGGGAGAACTCGATGGCACCGTCAGATGATGTTGGTTGAGCCATTCATATAGTTGTTGCATCACTGGTTGACTATGCTGTTGTCGGTATTCGCAGCGGTCTTCCGCTGTACTATCGGTCTTTTTCCTGAGTTCTGCGTAAGCGTCCGCTGAATCCCATACCTATTTTTTAATTCGATTTAGGTTTCCAGCAGTGCGGCAGCAATTCTTCAATCTGGGTCACTTTATGTGTCGGCAGCCTTTTCAGCACATCACTTAAATAGGCATACGGATCCAAGCCATTCAGCTTTGCTGACTGGATTAACGTCATGATGTTTGCCGCTCGCTGACCACTGCGCAGCGAACCTGCAAACAGCCAGTTCTTGCGCCCCAACGCCCAGGGACGCATCTGATTCTCGACCCAATTATTGCAAATCGGTAGATTGCCATCATCCAGATAGCGGCTTAAAGCTGGCCAACGCTTCAGAGTGTAATTGATGGCCTTGGCGGTGGGAGAACTCGATGGCACTGTCAGATGATGTTGGTTGAGCCATTCATATAGTTGTTGCATCACTGGTTGACTATGCTGTTGTCGGTATTCGCGGCGGTCTTCCGCTGTACCATCGGTCTTTTTCCTGAGCTCTGCTTCTATCGCATACAGTTTCTGAATCAGCACTAATGCCTGTTCAGCGACCTGACTTTTCCCAGTTACATGCAGTTCATGGAATTTACGACGTGCATGCGCCATGCAGCCCACCTCAATGACATCGCCTGATTTAAAGCGTGCTTTATAACCACTGTAATCATCACAGACTAGATAGCCCTGCCAGCCTTTCAAGAACTCTTCAGCATGCTGGCCTGAACGACTATCCTGAAAGTCATAGATCACCGCCTGAACTGGATTGTACTGTGTAGTGGCATAGGCCCAGACATAACCTTTCTTCGGTTTTTTATCATTCTCACCCATCCGCATGATGGTGACCGGTGTTTCATCTGCATGCAGCACCTGCTGTTGTAGTACCACCTCTTTTAAGGCATTGGCCAGAGGTTCCAGTTCTACACCGCAGCGACCTATCCAGTCAGATAAAGTTGATCTAGAAAGTTCGATTCCCGCCCGCTGATAGATCAGACGTTGACGGTACAGCGGCAAATGATCGGCATACTTCGATACCAGCACATGGCTGAGCAATTCAGGTGAAGCAATGCCTTTATCAATCACATAGGCGGGCATCGCTTGCTGAGTCAGAGTGTCACACTGATCACAGACCCATTTACCACGCACATGCTGTTCCTTATAGAACTGTGCCGGTCTGAAATGCAGTTTTTCACTGACATCTTCGCCGATACGACGGAGTTGGCAGCCACAAGCACATTGGGTTGATGCAGGTTCATGCTCAATACGGATGGTGTGTAGATGATCTGGCAGTGGTCGACGTTTAGGTTTGTTGACTGTTGCTTTGTGTGTCGCTGCATTGGTTTTATCTGCATTTAGCCGTTCCAGTTCTAGATCAACCGCGGCAATATCTTCTTCAACCGCTTCATCCCACAGATGGATTTGTTTTGCCGTTAAGTGTTCATTCTTTTGGGCGAATTCGTGCTTTTTAAACAGCGCCAGTTCATGCTCGTATTTTTGATTGAGAATAGAAAGATGCTGAACTTTGGCATCCAATTGCTGGTTTGATTTTTCTAATTCTTGATTTGATTGTGCCAGAGACTGATGCTGCATTGCCAACTGTCTGGTAAATTCCAGCAGTTGTTCATGGGTCAGTTGGTTTAAGTCAGGCAGTGTATTCATGACCGCAGTATGCCTGAGGTCATGAAGAGAATGAAATAGAACGTTTGGAGAATAGCAGAATGCACCAACCTGGTTTAGAGCATCGTCACTACCTGCTGTCGTCCAATGCGCTGCCAGGGCAAACCCTGGATCAGTGCCTGTAACTGTTCCGGGCTGAGGGCCACGGTTTCACCTTGGTGAACTTGAGCCCAGTGAAATTTACCCTGTTCCAAACGCCGGGCACACAGCCAGATGCCCAGTCCATCATGTACCAACACTTTCATACGATGGCCACGTTTATTACAGAACAGGTAAGCACAATGCGGTTTGATGTAGCCAAAGGCTCTCACCACCTGGGCCATGGTCGTATCCATACCTGCACGCATGTCCATGGGCTGAGTAGACAACCAGATTTCATCAATGCGGATCATGTTGCAAGTGCCTTGAGTAATTCTGCCAAGGCAGGTATTTCTGATGTCTGCCATTTTAGCTGAATATCATTATTCGTATGAGGCACGGTGATACACAACGTGATCCTCTCATCAATAGGTTGGCTGATTGCAGCAGTGTAAGGCAAAGCAATAAATGCTGGATTCACATGAGTAGGATCCTGCACGGCACCCTCATGATGCCTGAAGATCCTGATCCAACGACTGACAAGGTTGGCATTAATACTATGTTGCAGTGCGACCGAAGCGATCGAGGTATTAGGATTTTTACAGGCATTGACAATACTGAGTTTGAATTCTTTGCTGTATGTTCTGCGTTTTTTAGCAACAGGAGGTGTTGCTGAATATATATCCATGTTCATGGATTAAGTCCCCACTTGTTTTTAGGTGGGAACTAAATTAAGGCTTATAGGATCGCTTGGTAAGGCTGTGTTAGCCGGATGCTTACAGTTCTGCTTCTATCGCATACAGTTTCTGAATCAGCACCAATGCCTGTTCAGCGACCTGACTTTTCCCAGTTACATGCAGTTCATGGAATTTACGACGTGCATGGGCCATGCAGCCCACCTCAATGACCTGACCTGATTTGAAGCGTGCTTTATAACCACTGTAATCATCACAGACTAGATAACCCTGCCAGCCTTTCAAGAACTCTGCAGCATGCTGGCCTGAACGACTATCCTGAAAGTCATAGATCACCGCCTGAACTGGATTGTACTGTGTAGTGGCATAGGCCCAGACATAACCTTTCTTCGGTTTTTTATCATTCTCACCCATCCGCATGATGGTGACCGGTGTTTCATCTGCATGCAGCACCTGCTGTTGTAGTACCACCTCTTTTAAGGCATTGGCCAGAGGTTCCAGTTCTACACCGCAGCGACCTATCCAGTCAGATAAAGTTGATCTAGAAAGTTCGATTCCCGCCCGCTGATAGATCAGACGTTGACGGTACAGCGGCAAATGATCGGCATATTTCGATACCAAAACATGGCTGAGCAGTTCAGGTGAAGCAATGCCTTTATCAATCACATAGGCGGGCATCGCTTGCTGAGTCAGGGTGTCACACTGATCACAGACCCATTTACCACGCACATGCTGTTCCTTATAGAACTGTGCCGGTCTGAAATGCAGTTTTTCACTGACATCTTCGCCGATACGCCGGAGTTGGCATCCACAAGCACATTGGGTTGATGCAGGTTCATGCTCAATACGGATGGTGTGTAGATGATCTGGCAGTGGTCGACGTTTAGGTTTATTGGTTTTGGCTTTGTGTGTCGCTGCATTGGTTTTATCTGCATTTAGCCGTTCCAGTTCTAGATCAACCGCGGCAATATCTTCTTCAACCGCTTCATCCCACAGATGGATTTGTTTTGCCGTTAAGTGTTCATTCTTTTGGGCGAATTTGTGCTTTTTAAACAGCGCCAGTTCATGCTCGTATTTTTGATTGAGAATAGAAAGATGTTGAACTTTAGAATCTAATTGCTGATTGGTGACTTCAAGATGTTGAACTCTGGCATCTAATTGCTGGTTTGATTGTGCTAGAGACTGATGCTGCATCGCCAACTGCCGGGTAAATTCCAGCAGTTGTTCATGGGTCAGTTGGCTTAAGTCAGGCAGCGTATTCATGACCGCAGTATGCCTGAGGTCATGAAGAGAATGAAATAGAACGTTTGGAGAATAGCAGAATAGCCGAGCTTGGTTTAGAGCATTGTTACCACTTGCTGTCGTCCAATGCGCTGCCAGGGCAAACCCTGGATTAATGCCTGTAACTGTTCCGGGTTGAGGACCACGGTTTCACCTTGGTGAACTTGAGCCCAGTGGAATTTTCCCTGTTCCAGCCGCCTGGCACACAGCCAGATGCCCAGTCCATCATGTACCAGCACTTTCATACGATGGCCACGTTTATTACAGAACAGGTAGGCGCAATGCGGTTTGATGTAGCCAAAGGCTCTCACCACCTGAGCCATGGTCGTATCCATACCTGCACGCATGTCCATGGGCTGAGTAGACAACCAGATTTCATCAATGCGGATCATGTTGCAAGTGCCTTGAGTAATTCTGCCAAGACAGGTATTTCTGATGTCTGCCATTTTAGCTGAATATCATTATTCGTATGAGGCACGGTGATACACAACGTGATCCTCTCATCAATAGGTTGGCTGATTGCAGCAGTGTAAGGCAAAGCAATAAATGCTGGATTCACATGAGTAGGATCCTGCACGGCACCATCATGATGGCTGAAGATCCTGATCCAACGACTGACAAGGTTGGCATTAATACTATGTTGCAGTGCGACCGAAGCGATCGAGGTATTAGGATTTTTGCAGGCATTGACAATACTGAGTTTGAATTCTTTGCTGTATTTTCGGCGTTTTTTAGCAACAGGAGGTGTTGCTGAATATATATCCATGTTCATGGATTAAGTCCCCACTTGTTTCTAAGTGGGGACTAAATTAAGGCTTATAGGATGAATTCAGAAGGTGTGTTCAGCGGACGCTTACGTCTGAACAGACTTCCCTGTAGATAAGGGATTAAGACGGATGAATCGGAGCCAAGAGCCAAGATCCATCGTCTGAACAGACTTCCCTGTAGATAAGGGATTAAGACTTCTGTAATTCAAGTACTACAGAGTTTGCCACAGTCTGAACAGACTTCCCTGTAGATAAGGGATTAAGACAGATAGGTGATGAAATTCTAATGGAGTGTCAGGGGTCTGAACAGACTTCCCTGTAGATAAGGGATTAAGACGGTGGGACGATCAGTAATTCACGAGCGCGGTCACGTCTGAACAGACTTCCCTGTAGATAAGGGATTAAGACTGCTACACGATAACGTTTATCTAACATGTCAAAGTCTGAACAGACTTCCCTGTAGATAAGGGATTAAGACGAGACAATCTTGCGGAATAGGATATGTACCCTCGTCTGAACAGACTTCCCTGTAGATAAGGGATTAAGACATCACCCCATGGGCAATCAGACATTGGATTTTGGGTCTGAACAGACTTCCCTGTAGATAAGGGATTAAGACGGATTAACGGCTACTTCTTCTGAGATATACCTCTGTCTGAACAGACTTCCCTGTAGATAAGGGATTAAGACGAATACTTGGCACGAGTATGAACCTTTTGCATCAGTCTGAACAGACTTCCCTGTAGATAAGGGATTAAGACTCATATCCAGCTTAGCTTTAGCGTTCTTATAAGTCTGAACAGACTTCCCTGTAGATAAGGGATTAAGACGAAGTCAAAGTTCATGGCAAAATCCACGTCAGTGTCTAAACAGACTTCCCTGTAGATAAGGGATTAAGACCCTGGGTTTTCCGCGTATAAGCGGATTGTTAAATGTCTGAACAGACTTCCCTGTAGATAAGGGATTAAGACACTTGCTTGCCCTTGTAACCAAGCGCAATATAGTCTGAACAGACTTCCCTGTAGATAAGGGATTAAGACATTGATGGCAGATTATTTACCATCTCCTCAAGGTCTGAACAGACTTCCCTGTAGATAAGGGATTAAGACACTTGTATCGTGACGTATACAAGAACCCTGTTGTGTCTGAACAGACTTCCCTGTAGATAAGGGATTAAGACATCAGATTAAGCCTATTTGTATAGCTGCTTTCGTCTGAACAGACTTCCCTGTAGATAAGGGATTAAGACTAGATGTGGCTAAACATCCAAACTACTTTTATAGTCTGAACAGACTTCCCTGTAGATAAGGGATTAAGACCTTTGAAGTGCTTCAAGATATTTTATTATATAGTCTGAACAGACTTCCCTGTAGATAAGGGATTAAGACAGATAGGTGATGAAATTCTAATGGAGTGTCAGGGGTCTGAACAGACTTCCCTGTAGATAAGGGATTAAGACGGTGGGACGATCAGTAATTCACGAGCGCGGTCACGTCTGAACAGACTTCCCTGTAGATAAGGGATTAAGACTGCTACACGATAACGTTTATCTAACATGTCAAAGTCTGAACAGACTTCCCTGTAGATAAGGGATTAAGACACAGGCTCTACGTGAAATTGCGCGGCGCCAACGTCTGAACAGACTTCCCTGTAGATAAGGGATTAAGACTTAAATGTTTCATGGAATATATCCTTTTTTAAAGTCTGAACAGACTTCCCTGTAGATAAGGGATTAAGACAACAGTTCAGAGTCGATTTGATATTGTTGGATAGTCTGAACAGACTTCCCTGTAGATAAGGGATTAAGACTCTGAGATACTGTTCAGTAACTCATTAACCTTAGGTCTGAACAGACTTCCCTGTAGATAAGGGATTAAGACTACAGCTGCTACGATAATTGCTTTCATGTTAATTGTCTGAACAGACTTCCCTGTAGATAAGGGATTAAGACGAAGTCAAAGTTCATGGCAAAATCCACGTCAGTGTCTAAACAGACTTCCCTGTAGATAAGGGATTAAGACTTGGTCAACGGTGAGTCCAAAGAGTTCGGAAACGTCTAAACAGACTTCCCTGTAGATAAGGGATTAAGACTATAGGCTCAGAATACGATGCTCAATCTCAATAAGTCTGAACAGACTTCCTGAGCCTTTCTGAGAAACACTGTTTCGAAGAAGGCGTAAAATAAGGGATTAAGACATGCTAGTCTTCTCACTGAATCGGATTGCCATAGTCTGAACAGACTTCCCTGTAGATAAGGGATTAAGACAACAGTTCAGAGTCGATTTGATATTGTTGGATAGTCTGAACAGACTTCCCTGTAGATAAGGGATTAAGACTTTAAACCCTGAAGCTTTTCGTCGGTTTCGTCGGTCTGAACAGACTTCCCTGTAGATAAGGGATGAACGAGGAACAGCAAAGCACTGCTTTGCCCGAGTGCAAGACGAAAGCTTTGCTTGAGTTAGACGTGCACCCTCGATAGTATCTTTTAGATTCTTCCCTAAATAAGCAATTTTAAAAGCCATCAAGACACCATCTTGATGGCTTTTTATAAGCTTACGTTTAAAAAATAAATCAAAAATATCTCTTATTCTCTATACACCAAGCGAACTAGAGGGTAAGAAAATGACGTGTTATTTAAATTTCGAAGATATTGCATTAGGCTTAAGCGTACATGCCTATAAACGACGTACACAACGCGGTATACAGCAACAACATATTGCACATTTATTACGTTTTGGCCGTAAACAATTTCACCGCCATGCGATTTACTACAGCATTGGTCATAAAGAAATAAATAAGTATGCCGATATTTGCCCGATGCTTAAAAATATGAATGGCATGCATTTGGTCACAGCCACCAATGGCAAAGTCCTGACCATGTTCCGCAACCGGGACTTCAGCCTGCTCAAAAAATAAAAACAGGAAAACCATGGATTTTGTATTGTATCCATTGATTATTTACATCCTTTTCAGTTGCTAAATCGCACCATTCATTTGACGTTTAAAAGCGTATGGAGAAATATTAATGAATCCTTTAGTTCCACAAACTGCGGGCTTAATGGCAGTACAAGAAGGCATTAAAGCCGTTAGTAATATGGTGAGTGAAATTGCGCACTATAAACGTGCTGTTGCTGAATTAGAATTTCAACGCAAACAAATGCATGAGCAGTCAAAGATCATACGTGCAGAGATTGAGCTCAATCATAAGACAGAAATCAAACGTATTGATGCATTATCTAGCGCATTCAAAACTTGCTTAAAACACAATAAGCAATTGATTGCCTTGCAAAAACAACAGCAAGATCATGCCCAAGAGCAATGCATAATGATCTTAAATTTGATTGCACAGGAACAAGATCCAACGAACAAAACGACATTGATGTCACTGTGGCAACAGATACTTAAACAAATTGAGTTAAACCGTGAAGAAACCTCACGTTTAAATCAAACACTCATGGATGCCTATCATCAATTTGGTATTGATCTATCTAGTCCACAATTAGATCTAAAAGATGTTCGTTGAACAAAGGGGAAATGAAATGCTACCCATACTCGCAGGTGTTGCTATCGGAGCGGCCGTTCTTTATTTACTTGATGCCGAAACCAAATCACAGCATGATCGCTGGGAACGTAAACGTAGCCAAGTACGTCGTGAAACTGCACAACAACGTGAAAAAATTCAAGCCGCGTTAAAAAGTACAGCAGAATATCAGGAATATAAAAAATATATTGAAATGCACCATGCGTCTAAACAAACTGCAGATCAAGCATTTGAATTATATGCAAGTACAAAAAAAGTGCTGAATGGTTTATATACTCAACTAAAATGCTCAGGAGAGACCATTGGCCAACTCAAACAACAGCGTGAAGAAGCTTCGGGGGCTGAAAAAAAGCAAATTCAACAGATGCTTAGGCAGCAACGTGACATCCATGCCCAAATAAAAACAGCAATCGACGCATATAAAGCTGAGAGTGAGAGCTTTTTAAAAGATCTACGTAGCTTAAATGAAGCTACTGCTCAACTTAAACAGCATATACGTTTACATACTGGAAAACCTGGACGTGAATGGTATGCTCGACTTGAACAGCGCCGTTTAGGCGCTTAGTTCTTTTACTGTAAAGTTTGCTGTCATTTACTTAAGCAAATGTTTGAATCGGTCTCTTAGACTCTGTTGCATTTTTTGCTCATCACCAAGTGATGCAAGAATATCATTTTGTCGATCTTCTGGTTTCACACCATGAGCCAAGGCATTACGAAGATAAGTAAGTTTTCTAAAAGAATCTTTGTTTTTTAGTTTATTTTGGGCATCTTTACGAATAGAAAAATCGTTTTCATCTTGTTTTTGTTCGTAAAGATATTGAGAAATCATCCCTTCCATAGCGTAAATTACTGCTCGCAAATAATCACGACGTGAAAAATACTCTTGTGCCAACTGCTGTTCACGTAAACCACGGTTAGCGGCTTTAAACCAAGTTAAACGCTTCATTAATTGCGTCTTGAATAAATTAAATATAGGGGTATTGATCTGTTCAAGTTTGGCAAATAGAGTAGATAACTTTTCTTTTGCTTTACTGCTATTGGAAGTTCTTTCGTAGAAAGCAGCTTGCTTAAGCTGCTCGACATCCGAAAGAGTTAGCCCCTCTTTGATTAATAGTTCAGAAAATTCACCATAATCGCCATCTTTGTCAAATTTACCTAAAGCATCAATCCAATCTAATAAGTTCAACAATCCATCTAGCTTGAGTACAGGTGTGCCTTCTGCTGATGTCATATCCAGAGCGCCATAGTAAATATGCTGTACATGAACAAACTTAAGGACTTTTAAAAACCGAGCTGCAACCAAAGACAGCATTGGAAGATGCCGGAAGCCGTGAGTAACGTCCAGTATAATGTCTTCATGTTCGGACAGCGCATTCGCTAAAACAGATAAAATCTCAATCTGCTCCTGCGTAGTTCTTGCAAAAGGAATTAAGATACATCTTACTTGTACATTTAACTGCTGCTGTAAATACTGTTCGAAAGGCTGCAGCAATTCTTCAGTCACTGACGATGTTTTTACGGCATCACTTAAAGAAAACCATTGTTCTTCAAGTGCGTCACTGCCTGCCTCTAAGAATACATCCCACATGCTGCTTGACGTTCCAAGCAGAATGACTTTGTCTGCTTCAAGTTTTTTCTGCAGTGCTAGACCAATATATTTCTGATGGGCATAGACGTCACCATCATCAAAAATATAATCGGTATCCCGATAGCCGCTATTATGTTGACCTTTTCCTAAAAAACTCACCAATGTAACCATTAGCAAACCTGCTCTATTTTATACTGCCCCAAGCCATGTGTGGCATTTTTGCCTAAATGAATCGTTTGACCAAACTCCAACAAAGGTAGCCATGGGTCGAGATAACCAGATAATTCATAAGTTCCAACAAGCCCTTGCAGCTGAATCTGCTGCTTTTGTCTGTTCGAAAATCTGATGATTTGATTCTTATTCAGTTCAATCGCTTGACCTTGCATTTGATCCAATGCAGGCTTCAACTGTTCAAACTCAATCGGCATCACTTCCCCATGCTGTCTGCAGTAATTTTGGATACGCTGATACAGGCGCAATAAAACTTGCTGTGGATGCAGCTTAGATGCCTCTAAAATATACTCACCGTTGTGCTTGAGCCTGACCGGACTTTCAAAAGTCAAACGCAGCCTTTTGGCTGGTATTGACTGAACAGGATTAAATTCTGAAATATGAGCAGGGAAAAACTTATTGATTAAAGGATCATATAAGGTCGCATCGCCTTGGCTAATCTTGACCAATGTACACATAATCCGTTGATGAGTTAGTCCTCGCTCTAAAGCTTTTTGCCAAGCAAACATCACGATGGGTAAATCATCAATTGCCTTTCCTACCAATGTCATCGAAAAAGACCAGTGCTGTCCTTTTTCAATTTTTTGATTACTTAAATGTGCAACCTGCAATGCATACGGATTTTGAGCTTGACCGTATTGAGAAATGTCATCAAACAGTTTCTCAGTTTCAAAAATACGAATGTAACTACAATTATGTTTTAGCGGACATAGATTACAGTCAGGCATACGTGTAATACAGGCGATCTTCCTTAAAGAATGCCCAAATGCACCTCTAAGCATTGAACCAGAAAAAGCAGGAAGAAGAATATCCTCTTCCTGCTTAACATGTATTTGAAATTGAAGTGCTTTTAAACTCACAATGCAGGCACCATTTTTAGAAGCTCTTTCGGTTTGTTGGCTTTTGGATCAACCCCCAATTGTTTAAAAATAGCTTTTGCCTCTTCACGCAGTGCGGCTTTATCTTCAGCTGACCATGCTTGTGCTACAATAATTAACTCACGCAATTCATTATATAAAGCACTGCCAGCACCTTTTGAAGTTTTATCCTGCTCGGTTTTTAACTTCAGTTCAAAAATCAACTGTTGTTCTTCCGTCATTTGAGCTTTTTTGGCTTCTATAGCTTCTTTCGCAGATTGCTCCTGCTGCTGCTTTTCGAGCTTGGCTTGCTCTGCTTGTGCTTGCTGTGCTCGCTGCTCCTCTAGCTGCTGCTGGGCGTCATGTTTTTCTTGCTTCAGCTGCACTGCTTGTTCCTGAAAAACTTTAGAACTGCGTTTGACAGCAAGTTGATCTAAAAGCTCTGCGGTTTTAGGCAAATGAACACCTTGCTGCTGCACAAGCACCCAACCGAATGGCAGTAAGCCATGCTTTTGTTTAACATCAATTTCAGCTGCTAAACGGACTTCCGTGGTTTCAGAACGCTCCTCATTGGGCTGATCTTTGGGTGTAAGAATTTTGATACGCTTCAAACCATCCAGCGTTTTATCTTGTGCACCACTAAATTTACCTAAACGCAAAACAAAAATTTTGTTTGCTTTCAGCATCGTTTCCCATTCAGATTCAATCAGATGATTAATTGCTGCTACATAGTTCGAATCCAAATAATCAGCCTGCTGACTTAACTGTTCTAACTCAAGTTTCAGTTTAGGTAAATAATATGCATTACAAACTTTTGCCACTTCAGCAAAAGAAGTTGGAATAGCTGTATTTTGCTTGTGGTCAAATGCTTCAACAAACCGCAGATCCGAAGTGAACGCCTGAAAACGATATGGAGAAATAACTTCCATATAGGTTGAAACGCCTTCAGCCGGTTCATAATTTGCTTTAGGTTTACGTTTACGACTCACGGAAAACATAATTTCTGTCGGCAAGTAGCTATGCTGATATTCAGCATCACTGACTTTAAAAAACTTCATCGGGTCTTCATTGACACGGCTGTAACTTAAAACCTTTTCCTGAACTTTTTTACTGCCTTGACGATCACTCGCTAAACGTTTTAATTCAGCAATATCATGCTGAGCAAGATCATTCACGATCGCCGTGCGTATTGCCCCTTTTAATGCACTTCCTGGAATCACAGGTACATGCTTATGAGGATGAATAAAGGTCCGTGAAATTTGCAAACGATTAACAACCCGTTTATTGCCAGTTTCACGTTGTGCAATCTGTCCAATACGGCTTTTATAGAAAGTTAAAAAACCTTGTGAAACCGGCAAACTGTAAAATGCTAGTTTGGATAAATCCTTAGAATATTCTCGAATCAGTCTTTGGATTGACAGAATCATGTCATCGCCACGCTGACTTTCCAAAGCATTGCTTAACTTACTCAAATTGCCTTTTAAGGCATAAGATAATGCTAACTCATCAAAATGATGCAGCCAACCGTCATCTGTAATCACATAATTTGTTGGATAAAAATCATCCCCGCTGCCTAATTGCACAGGGCTTAAGGTTGTGATTTGAACAGCTTTAGATTCGATAAAATTCATCTGTCAGCTCCTTGCTCGATTTGAACACTTAGGACTGGGGCATAACCTTGATGTACAGTTTGCTGAATCGTTTTTGAAATACCTGTCACACCTCGTCCAATAAACAGCTTTGAGCTCATCGACTGTGGTGTGAATACACTGCCCGTTTCAGCCATCAATACGGGATTTTTAAAAGGACTTCCCATATAGACTGCTTCTGCACCATGCCGTCCAAATTTCACTGTAGTAGTATAATAGCAGTCTCTAGGCTTCCATTGCCCGCCTTGCGGTAAACACGGTCCTAAAGTCAAATAAGCATTATGTTCCGACTTAGTTGTAAAATCACATGCATCTATTGAAAGCAGCGTGAATTTACCTAAGCCTGAAGAAGCTTCTTTACCATAACCGAAGGCACCTATCTGTTCAAAAACAGCGGTGAATTCCTGAATTGAAAAACGTGACTCATCCAAAACGATGTAGCAATCAAAAACAGCCTTTGGATGAAACCATATCTGCTTTCTCTGGTAAGGTGAGAATCCTTCTTCAGCATCACCCGTTGAACCTGTGATTCGACTAAGGCTATTATGCGTACGCGTATTTTCAACCTGCCATTCATATTGTGAATGGTGATTTTCATCTGTTAGATCAAAGTCTGAAGTCGCATATTGCCCCCATGTTTGACAGGATGCTTTAAGCAATTCCTCTTCAAATTTTATCCACTTGCGTTTCTTAATCTGCTTACGTTTTGAAGCATCACTTAAATCAAAACCTAAAATTTCCAAAGGCAAATGCGGACGAGGCAATTTATTTTCTGGAATCGGCTGACCAACGACTAAAAATGGCTGATCTTCAGTGTAGCCTGTCAGTAATTCGTTCAACTTAGTTTCACCAAACTGATGACGAATTGCCCAGCACACATGACCGAACAGCGTATCTGCAGCCAATGCTGTCACAAATGCACTATCAGGGCGTATCTTTACCCTATAAAGCTGATAACTCATGGATAGCCCCAACTTATGCAAATGCATTTAACTGATCAAAAGTCTGCTGAATATCCTGATTATTCTGTTTTAATCCTATAAATTTAATTTTGCCGTAACCACGGGAACCACTGCCACCAATACCATCAAGTTCTAACAGTTTTAGCCCTGATAAGACAGTCTTCAACAGCTGTTCTGTATCATCATTTTCAAGCTGACGAATAGTGACTTTAAAGTTAAATTGTGCACCAGATGGTACCCGCTCACTTTGACGTGGATGCTCTGCAACACCTTTAATACGGTCAATCACGTTTTCACTCTTCGCCTCGGTGAAGCTTTGGGCATTTATCAAACGCTCATTAATCCAGTTTTCCGTCAAATGTGCATCCCATACACTGATACGCGTAGGTCCAAGTTCTTCGGCTAAATCGGCAGCATTCGCATCACCTGAGATACCAAAAACTTGTGCGATTAATTTTGCTTGTGCATATTTTTCTTCTTGGTTTTTCAGCTTAGCCAAGGTGTTTTTATCTACTGGTTTGCCATTTGATACACTCACGGTTCCAGCTTTCCATTCAAGCATTGCACGCATTTTGCCTTTTAAACTCGAACCGGGAATATAAGGTTGATTATTAAATGGATGTTTCAATACTGGGTTATCAATACCACCAATATGCAGTTCTTCTGAACCTGCACCAATATGTAAACCAGTTACTAATTCTAAAGTCGCTTCTAAAGTAATAATGTTATTTAATTGCATGATAAATCTCTAAAAATTAAATTATTTTGGTCCATAAACTTTATAAAAGCCCATAAATGCTTCAAAAAACAGCTTGCAGTTTCTCAAGGTAGATCGATCACTGACTTGGGCAATACACTCACGCATTAAATCTACATATTCCTGAGTGACATGGTCACGGCCTTTAGCATAAGTCACTTTGGCAATCAGCATTTTGATCAAAGGAATACTTTCTTTAAACTGCTGATCATTCATTTGGCGTGAACGAGATTCCCAATTTAAAATTTCATCATAAAAACCGCGAAGCTGAGTACTACGGTTTTTTCTCTGCTGCCCAGCATCTGCAATACGCTGAGCATAGTGCTCAGCAACATCAGAAAATAATGTATCACTCGGCTCTTTTAAATTAATTGCCATTTTCTAATTCCCCTTATTTATGCTGATTTTCGATAACGGTAAAGATGTGTTGTGACGGCTACACGGTAACGGCCTTTAAATTTTTCTAAGTTTTTGGCAAATATCACTGCCAGATCAGAACTACTTTTTCTTAATGCATCTTTATTGCCCTTATAAGCAGGCAGTGATTCTAAGTGCCGGTAAATCTTGTAATATAGCTGTGAACGCCAAAGTGTCATCTCTGGCTGCAAATGTTCTTGCTCAGCCATATCACACCATGTCAGTAAAGCATATAAAAAGGCTGTACTTAACCCATATTGTGTCTGTATGTCTTTAAGATCGTGACATGCTTGAACGACTTGTTCAAAATCACTCCACTTCATGACTTGCTCTAGGCAATACACATTGTTCTTAGATGCTTCGCCTTGCGGATCTAGCGCATTTTTTGCAAGTTCTAATGCTGATTCAGTACGCTCGGCTAACTGATTCACAGGTGCACCAGGCTTAGTCAGCAACACTCCTGCAGAAAAATGTAATTTTTCATTGTTGGCACAATATTCATGAAATTTATTTCGCATTTCTGCAGCCAAACAAATAATTTCATACCAAGGACCAATCAGAAAAAAGTCATCACCACCTGCAAATACCGTATAGCTATTACGGTATTTCTCCTTGCATAGAGCTGGCAAATACACTGCAAAAAACGCATTCACCTGACGTGAAAGCAAGGCACTTTTGGTAAAACTAGGACGTTTTTGACCTTGCTGAAATATGGTACCTAAATTATCAATATCTCCTTTCAGCACTGCTAAAGCAGCAATGCCCTGCCATTTAGAATTTTCATTCAGCTGTTTATTATCATAGGCTAAGTGATTGAAGTTCTTTAAAACACCAGTTTCGATATTCCTTTCTGATTCAGGATAACGGCTCAAATCCAAAGCATCTGGAATGCTATTAAATACAGGCACGTAGCTATTAATATGACGCTTTGCATAACCATGCCAAGCGTGATCCTCCATATTTTGAGCTAAGCTGAAATCATAAAAACGTTGAATCTTATGCTCTTGAATACTTGGTCCAAATTTACCTGAAATCTCTTCATCTTCAGTAAATCGGATGCTGTATCCAAATAAACTGACTTTTAATGATTTATCACTTTGATCAATGGACTCTTTTGAAATAATCAAACGTTGAAGTGCAGGTTTTGCTAAAGCTTCTCCCACAATGACATGATCACGAGATAGATCACTTACTGCCACCGAATTTCTAAATTGCATTGTAGCAGGAGCAAAACCGCTGAGCTCACAAACACCTAAACGATTGTCAAAAGAATCAAGATAGCCTTCGAACACAGTTGGACGTAAATCAGATCCACATAGATCGAAATTGGAAAGTTTTTTGCGTTCAAGCACAGCGAACAGTTTTTTCATCACCTGTTGGAAGTTATTATCAGTATCCTGAAGCTTAAACTGTTCTTCATCTACAGCTGTCCAAGCTAATCCTAGCGAAGATAAACCATAGGTATATTTTAAGAACCATTCATTCAATTCAGTCTGAATTTTTTCTAGGGCCAAAATATTTTGCGCTGTATTTCCAGCGACAATCAGAAATTTCCCAGCCGCATTCTGAACAATACTTGAACTGTTTAATCCAAGATTTTCGACAATCTTTAACGCGGCACATTCAACCATTAAAGATACGTAAAATGAACGTCCACGCAAAAGCTTAGCTGCATGCTTAGCCGTGTCTCCACCGCTAGCAAAAATAAAGTTTTGAATACCGAAGAAATCACCTTGTATCAATAAATAAGGTGTATCTATATCTGGTGCTTGTTTCTTCGCCATCAAAAGTGCTGAGCTTACTTTTGCTAGATCATACGCCGATGACTCAGAAATAAAGTCGTTCGAAACCACTGCAGGCATTGCTTGTGCATAAATTTGCCATAAGCTATCAAAATGATCCAACCACATATTTAGATTCTTTTGATGGCTTATTGGGATTTTTTTCAAATCATGGATAAATTTATCCCACAGCACCGTATAAGTCTGACCAAGTGAGTTTTCAGATGGAAATAATGATATTGGGCTTAAAGTATTTAAAGGCTGTTTATATTGCAATTCACTTGTTTGTTTATCTTGCTGAATCTGTTCCAACAAACTAAATAAACGTCTATTCTGAGCGTCCTTTAAAGAAACCCCTTTCTGATGGTTATCAAAAAACTGTTTTTTTGATTGATCATTTAGACCCAAAGCTATAGCAACACTCTGTGCCAGCATGTTCTGTTCAGAAAGAGACGACAATTCCTGAATAATAGAATCTTTATATTTCTTAAATGTATTAGGTAAAAAAACCTCAAGTTTGCTGTAAAGCTGATTGAGTTCTTCACACGTTGATAAATTTTCCTGAAATGCAATAATTTCAGCTCTTTGGGCAAAACTGACAACTTGTAAAAAATAACTGCTCCACGTTGCCAGAGCTTGCTCGATTTGCTGTTCAGCAACCGACATTATAATTCCCCTTCTTAATAACTATTTTTTAAAAATTACCAATAATTTCGATGTTTGAATCATGCAGCTCAAGTGCATATTTACCTTGTAAGGCTAGCTTTTGTTCTTTACTTAATCCTTTTGTGCCACGTAATCGTGCAATATTTTTAATCTCGATTTTATTAGCTAAGTCTAAACCAAACGTTTTCTTAAATGCTTTTAAAACTGAAGTTTTTCGCTCATCAAAGAATGTACGTTCCATTCCAAACTGCAAAGTTTCTTCCACTTTATCATTTCCCATAAAGCCTTTTAATGGCTTATAAAAACTGAGATAATCTGCTGCCAATTTAATCATTTGTGGATAAATAACTTTATTTGCAGAAGATGCAACAATTCCTTTTTCAGGTGCAACAATATCATCTGCTCTATTTAATTTATTTTTTACAAACCAATAATAGAAAGCAAATTCGCGAGATGACAATTCACACTCTTTTTGACCAATAATTACTTTTTGCTGCTTTACATCTAAAATGAGTTTAATTGGTTGTGATGCCATGTTGATTGCATTCACCACATCACTGAAGTTAGCTTTTTTGATCAGACTTTCTTCAGGTAATGAGGTACGTAAACGTACAAAAGGAATCTGCGCCAACCACACTTGAGCATCTTTAGAAAGACCAATGGTTTTATTTTCTCGATCAATAATGAAATCGTTTTCATTTTTTGATGGATAGTAGAAATTAATTCCTTTTTCAAATTTTTCATCAACCAACACATGTGACATACGGTCTTGCGCACGTCCATATAGGGACAACGCATAACCTGCATAAAACCCCATAGTTTTACGACCACCTGCAATTGAAACATGCAAACTCACTTTTTCATCAGAACTAAAATAGCGAATTTTTTCACAAATTAAATTTGCTGCAAATTCATTTTCCTCAGGCGTTCTTAAGTCTTCAAGCTCATTACCTTCTTGATCGGTAAAACAGTGCAGAAAATTCTCCTCTAATCTCAGATTAGCAATTTGAGCATATTCGTTTTTCATTCGAGTAAGAATCTTATCCTTGCCCAAAAGTTTATTTTTTACTTCATTTAAACCATAACGTGTACTGATGATATGAACTTCATCTGGAACCCATTGTTCATTATGCTGTGGATCGCATGCTAACGCCCAAATCGTTTCTGTAATGATTTGGGGTGTTCCGCCCGTTACAAGTAATAAAATATTTTTTTTCATAATAACAAAACCCCAATTTTTTCAATTCTATTGAAATCATTCACATTTTTCTAGATGTTTTAAAACTAAAGCATATACATTTTCCAGTACATCTTCAGGATGTTGGTTGGCATCAATTAATTGATACTGCATATTGGCAAAACCTAATTGATCTTTGTACTGCAACAAAGTGTTATATGCCTGCTGTGCTTGCTGCAAACGCTCCACTTTTTCATCCAATAAACCATAATGACGTTCACGTTGCGCCAGTCGAGCCAAAGTCACCTCTAAAGGCAAGTCAAGATAAAATACCAAATCAGGTAAGGGCACCAAAAATTCTTTTTGACGAATTTGATTTAAATAGGGTACCAAACGATTCAGATCATCATGAGGCCATCGGGTCACAAAGCTTGTCAGCATGCTGCGGTCACCCAAGACCAGCGAAGCATTAAAGTCAATTTTTGATGCATGATAGTTTGCCCGAGCCGTATATAAAGAATCGAGATATACATCATCCTGACAATGGTCAGCATAAGCTTTTTCCCACCACGTATCTTTTGGCATAGCCTTGGTCGGTGCAAACATTTGGAAATCAATTCCTTCTTGTTGCAGTTTATGTTCCAAGTTCTCAAGCAAAGTCGATTTGCCTGTGCCTTTGGTGCCTTCAATTGCAATATACATTTCTATACAACTCTTGTATTAAATTCCGGCGTTTTCACGGGTTTTAAACAATGCCAACACTTCAATATCAAAGTGACGCGAGCCAATCTGTACTTCTTCTGCGACATCACCAACATGTAAATGCATGATTTTTTCCGCTAATGGTGCGTTATATGCCAAATGCTTCAGCTTTATATTTGTTTCATCAAAACCACGGATTTCCCAGATTTCTTCTTGTTCTGAATCATCGGCTAAATCGTAACGACGTAATTGCACAATACTACCGACTTCAACTTGCTGCACATTACGCATATCATCATGAATATCAATGAATTTCATGACATCTAAGCGGTCGTTCAGTGTTTTTAGTGTATGGTTTAAATTGGCTTCAAGCTGCTGCATACGATTGAATTCTGGGTTGTCATGCCAGCCATCGCCTGACAGCTCAAAAGCGACCTGACGATGATCACGTACCTGATCATATTCCTTTTCTTTTTCAGCTATTTTGCAAAGCAAATTTTCATAGCCAATTTGGGTCATTAAAATATTGTGTTCCATATCAGTCTGCATATTTGCCTCTATCATTTTGGTTTTAGTGTATTGAAAAGCGTATCGAAATTTATAAATCGTAAGCTTGTAAAAGTGCTTTTAAATCATCTAGACAAAACACCAGCTCTTCCCAAAGTTTGGCATCTGATTTTTGAATCATGCCCTTCTTTAATTGATGGCGATGTTTGATTAAGCCCTGTATATCCACATCAGGAAGGTGAAATAAGCAGACGTTTTTTAAGACCTGATGTGGTTCATGAGGGGTAAGGTCATAGCCCTGTTGTAATAACCACAAAGTCACATAACGAAACAGCTGATCATAATCATTCAGATAATTTGGCTGGCGTTGTTGCAACTGCTTTAAACTCATCAGTTCCTGCTGTTGACGTCGCTGCAAATGTTGAGTGTCAAGCGATTGAATACGATTTTTTTCAAGCATTTGATGAATAAGGTCTGTTTTAGGCAGCATATTGAGCATCCTGTAATTGCAAATGTTGTAAAAATGCGCTTAGGGCTGATGCCAAATACGCAGCAGTTGTTTTGGGTGGTTGAATATTTGGATCAATGCCAGCGTGCAT
Source organism: Acinetobacter sp. PW68 (assembly GCF_020982655.1). Lineage (NCBI taxonomy): Bacteria > Pseudomonadati > Pseudomonadota > Gammaproteobacteria > Moraxellales > Moraxellaceae > Acinetobacter > Acinetobacter sp. PW68. The sequence goes on from NZ_JAHZSX010000001.1 coordinate 2,627,022, forward strand.
GGGAATAAGACGCGTCGTGCCCTGTTCGGTTGGCGCACTGCACATCATGGTCGCAACCAACTGATGTCCTGGATTCATGATGCGATGCAGTTTGCCTTTAGGCATCACGTAATGATCACCCACGGTATTTATCTGCACGTTGTCTAAGCTCAGATGTTTTAAACCCAGATCAAGCTTGTAAGGTGCCCGCTGTGGTGTAGCGGCATGGTATTCATATTCTTGAAACTGTTGGCCAGACTGATCGTCTTTCCACATCTCACTTGTCAATGCTCCAGCTAAGATAAGTGAAGAAAAACTCCAACGATGGTCATGAATATTTTCTTCACACGTTTGACCTGCAAACCAAATATGCAGACGCAACTTATAACCATGGTCCAACAACACAACTTTTAAAAAGCCGTTACCGTGTTGATAAGAGCGTGCCGAAATTTGCGCGAGGCTGTGTTGATCTGCCAAAATGCATTGCAACAATTCGATCATTTGATGGGTTGAAAAATTTGAAGCTAACCAATCTGACAAAGTCGCATTGGCGTCTTGATGAACAGCAAAAAATTGATCGAGCTGAGATGCGTAGTGTTGTAATAAGTTTTGAGCTTTAGTATTCATCATGTGCTTCACCCTGTTCTTATCGTTGGTGAAGCTATTTAATGATGAATTTTAATTTTACTCAGATTTTACAAGCTTATGTTTTTATCCAGTTTTTATGATTAAAGCAGTTGTCCTTGAGCATTCAGCAGCTGAATACCGAAGGGACTGAGCGTACCTATCACAACGGCACGATGCAAAGCAACGGTACGATAGAATCTGACATCATCTTCAGGGTGAATCAGCTTTTCAATTTGTTTGACTAATTTTTTAAATTGTTCAGCTCTCAACGCTAAATAGAATACTGAGTAATTTATAGCAATTCCTAACGCGCATAAAACACGATGCACTTTATTCAAGCGTTTTGGATGACAAATATCATAACTGCAAATCCAATGTGATTCGTTTGCTGACATGGTATTTCCTCTTAGCCTTAGCTCTGATCAATAGTTCTTGCCCATTGCTGTGCATTCATCCTGATGTACTTTTTCCATACTTTAAAGCGCCTTTCCCATAGCGGATAAAAAATTGCGCGTCCGTCTTTATTTAATACACAAGGATATTGTTCAGAAGATGTAAAATGCGGAGGTCTTAAATGCTCTTCCAATATCAGCTGGATGACCCATTTTTCAATATCAGTACGAATACGTTCTGTTAAATCACAGGCTAGTGAATAACGACCATGCACAGGCTCATGATAGAAGCCTAACATTGGGTCAATGGCATGCGCTGTTAAAGCACGCGTACATTCAGCATAAATGAGACTATATGACAAAGATAATAAAACATTGATGGGATCTCTTGGTGGCCGGCGATTGCGGCCTTTGAACTTACACCACGCAGGTACAAGTAACGACATCGTATAAAAGATAATTTTTGCACTTGCTCCTTCCAAGCCCCGTAACTGCTCAAGACTCTGGCATGTACTTATCATTTTTATTATTGTTTTGAGCCGTTCAATCAATTGATCCTGGTTCGTCTGCTCAATTTCCCTATTTTTAAACCAATATCGGAGTAATTTATATTGCTGTAAAGCTTGCGAATATACTAGCTGTTTGGCATATCCTAATCGCCTGCCATCTTGGTCTAACACTTCAAATTGTTTAATTTTTCTATGAACAACTTTACTTGATGGCGGAATATATTGCGCATGAGACTCACAAGAACGTGGATCCAGAATAATGACAGGAATTCCGCGGCTAGCACATGCTAGTAACACATGACTGTGTAATTGTGTTTTGGCACTGATGACAATAGATGATAAATATGTAAATGCAATGGAAAGTGGCCTAGGAAGTGAAGGACTATGTACCAAGATGCGCTCACGATCCACATCAAGTCGAGTATCTCTTCGATCTATATACAAAGTTTGCATGTGCAATTACCTCTAAGCAGGCTACAATTATGTTTTAAGCTATATATAAACAGTTACTTGCTGGCAAACGTTTAGCAGCGCCCAAATAAACCGTATCCTGATGATTTGGATAGATTTGAATAAGAATAATTCTTTGAGGCTGATCATTTGGCAGTGATTGCATTTGGATGATCATTTGTTTTCTAAAGTCTGTATTTAACACGCATTCAAATACGGATTTCTGTTGATGAATCCCATATGCACTCAAAAGTCTAAACAATGTACTTCGATGTCGTGGACAACTTACGTCATACATCCCTAAGTAATTACGCATTTAATGATCTCTCTGCTACTGATATAATTTTTACGCTAGCCTGAAAAATCTTTGGATGTTCAAAATGCAAGCTTACAAAAATCCGATTGACTTAGAAAAATGCACTTTACTCACTCAAGTAATTGATTTTTATATTTATAAGAAAAAATGTGAAACATTTTGTCATACAGCAACTTTAGTGATACATACTTTGTCATATTTGAGCTTTATAAGTGTCTGCTTTACAACAAGAAAAAATGAGGTTAGAGTCTGAACAGACTTCCCTGCTGATAAGGGATTAAGACAGACGCGCTCTTAGCAATATGATGAATTACAGGTCTGAACAGACTTCCCTGCTGATAAGGGATTAAGACAGCGTTCATCTTCCTGCTCTGGTTGGAATCCAAAGTCTGAACAGACTTCCCTGCTGATAAGGGATTAAGACTCACTCGGTCGTCTTGGTCTCAGTCCGATCAAGTCTGAACAGACTTCCCTGCTGATAAGGGATTAAGACGATAAGATCTTCACCATCCTCTTTTACTTCCACAGTCTGAACAGACTTCCCTGCTGATAAGGGATTAAGACCAAAATCCACACCAGAACCAATTGTTCCTAGAAGTCTGAACAGACTTCCCTGCTGATAAGGGATTAAGACATTGAGAAAGATATAACAAGAACAGAAGGGTTGTCTGAACAGACTTCCCTGCTGATAAGGGATTAAGACTCTTGAGCTTCTTCTAAAAGCTCTCTTTCAAACGTCTGAACAGACTTCCCTGCTGATAAGGGATTAAGACAGAGAAATCAAAATGATTGATGTTAAGGATAGCGTCTGAACAGACTTCCCTGCTGATAAGGGATTAAGACCCGTTTTCTATCATGTGTTTTAGTTCACGCAAATGTCTGAACAGACTTCCCTGCTGATAAGGGATTAAGACACCTCAATTAAGAGGTATGTTTCGACATTATTTAGTCTGAACAGACTTCCCTGCTGATAAGGGATTAAGACAACTGAATTTGCAATAGTGAAAATATCAGATTTGTCTGAACAGACTTCCCTGCTGATAAGGGATTAAGACCCTCTTTTTTCAACAGATAAAGAAGACTGCTTTGTCTGAACAGACTTCCCTGCTGATAAGGGATTAAGACAATTTAAAACCCTTTAAGAATATAACGGAACCAGTCTGAACAGACTTCCCTGCTGATAAGGGATTAAGACGTTATTTGCTTACGGTATCTTTCAGCCTTATCGTCTGAAAAGACTTACCTGCTGATAATGGGTGAGCTTGGAATAAATTGAGCAACGCTCAATCCAAGCGCAAGACTATTTGAATCTAGGTCGTATTTTTGGACTTCCCTGCTGATAAGGGATTAAGACGCTGATTTAACCATAGCACGAGCAAAACAGTCAGTCTGAAAAGACTTCCCTGCTGATAATGGGTGAGCTTGGAACAAATTGAGCAACGCTCAATCCAAGCGCAAGACTATTTGATTCTAGGTCGTATTTTTGGACTTCCCTGCTGATAAGGGATTAAGACGCTGATTTAACCATAGCACGAGCAAAACAGCCAGTCTGAAAAGACTTCCCTGCTGATAATGGGTGAGCTTGGAACAAATTGAGCAACGCTCAATCCAAGCGCAAGACTATTTGATTCTAGGTCGTATTTTTGGACTTCCCTGCTGATAAGGGATTAAGACTTTACAATGGCGATCAAGCCATAAATGTACGCAAGTCTGAACAGACTTCCCTGCTGATAATGGGTGAGCTTGGAACAAATTGAGCAACGCTCAATCCAAGCGCAAGACTATTTGATTCTAGGTCGTATTTTTGGACTTCCCTGCTGATAAGGGATTAAGACAAAGGCGTCATGCCTAGTTTAGCCTGCTCCCACAGTCTGAACAGACTTCCTGAGCCTCTCTGAGAAACACTGTTTCGAAGAAGGCGTAAAATAAGGGATTAAGAGGTTTTGAAAAAGTAGAATTTCTACTTTCTCATATATCTGATAGGATTTTCCTGCTTATAATGGCAATTTTTTTACATACAAATCAAAATTTTAGGCTTGAATAAAGCACTTATATCAAAAATTATCGTAAGCTTATGAAAAATATATAAAAGAATATTCCATCATAAAGTACATCCAAGTTTTATATATTTGGATGATTCATGAACGCATTATTACAATACAAAGATAAACTAGAAGAGCAGTTTTTAAGCTCTATTGACTCAACCGACTTTAAAGACATTTGCCAAGGTAATATTGAGTTTTTCAAACATTATTTACAAGCAAATTTTAACTATTCAGCTTTTTGCAATCGTACTGCTCGTGCTAAAAATCCACTTCAGCAATTTGATGATCTCACTTCATATATGACACTGTATGGCTTAGCCCATTATCAACGAATGCGAACGATTATTGACTATGTCCAAGTGATGCCACATTTTAAAATTACACAGCCAATTGAAGCCTGTGTAGTTGACTATGGCTGTGGACAAGGCATTGCCTCTCTAGCTTTTATAGATCATCTAATTGAGTCAAAACTTCAAATTAAATGTTTGAAATTGGTCCTGATTGAACCCTCTGCTCGTGCTTTAAAACGTGCTGTTTATTGGATTGAAAAAAAAGCTAAAGCAGCAGAAATAAATATAGAAGTGATCGCTTTAGCCTGTACATTTGATGAATTAGAGCCTGACTACCTAGCATCAAATATCAAACAATATCCATGCTTTCATTTGTTTAATAACATTCTAGATATGTATAGCGCTGGCATATTTAGCTTATCAAAGCTCACACAACTCATTAAAATGCAGCCCAATGAAAATTTTATATTTGCCGTCAGCCCTGATTTTTCTTCAGGCAACCGTGGCTTTGATGCTTTACATGAATTGACCCGCCCGAATACGATTTATTTAAATACAACTGGCACAATTGAAGTTGAAGAATATCGCTATACATCACAAAAGACTTCCATGCGTAAAGCGCCTGTTCGTGTCTATGCTGCGAAACTATAAAATAGGAATCTAATCATGATAGAAGATCTTTTCGCATCAGAGACAACTTGTTTTGGCACCAAACAATATGCAAGTCAACCTACAGCTTGTGGTAGGGGTTTTGAAATTAAAATCCCTTATGGTAGCTTAATTTATATACCCAAATTCATTGAGAAAAAAATAGCTGATCGCACTTTGGCTGTATTCTTTGAAAATGATCATTACGATTGGGAAAATACGAATTGGCATGATGTTGATAATATTAATGAACTTAAATGGACAAATATTGCTTGGCAACAAGATACTGTAAAACTCTACGGTAAAAAACATGAATTACCACGTGTATCAGCTTGGTATGGTGATACAGGGAAGAGCTATAAATATTCAGGGATCTTACTTCACCCTCATCCTTGGAATCCGGCATTGCTTTGGATGAGAGAGCAACTTTCTACAATCAACGATACTCCTTTTAATAGTGTTTTACTGAATTGGTATCGAAGTGGACAAGATCATATTTCATGGCATACAGATGCTGAACCTGAGTTAGGTAAAAACCCCACTATCGCCTCATTAAACTTCGGAGAAGCTCGTCGCTTTTTACTCAGACGTAATGATGACCATGCTGATAAAATTGAAATTAATTTAGGTCATGGTGACCTTTTAATTATGCAGGGTGAAATACAACATTTTTGGCAACATAGCGTACCTAAGCAGACAAAAATTAAACATGGAAGATTAAATATGACTTTTCGTGAAATAATCTAACGAATTTTCAATTCTCTCAAAGTAATGTACAGGGTAAGCAACCAATCATTCAGGCTTTCCCTTTATGATTATCACAAATACTCAAAGCTAGTTTTTCCTACCTGACCTAGGTCATAATTGCTTCCTTTGCCAAATACGATTGATCCAATGAGCCACTCCACGGCAAAAAACTTGCTGACATTTTGGATGAATTATTGGATTACTACGGTGGCTTTGAAGGCTTAAGTCGTAAAATTGAAATTAGATGTTTTTGCATAGACCCAAGTGTTAAATCATCATTGCGATTCTTGCGTACCACACCATGGGCACGTGAAAAAGTAGAAAGCTTATATTTGTACGTCTTACGCCAAAAGGCAAAACAGAAACCGTAGCCCCAGGCAACACCCCTCTCATTATAAAATTATACCAGTCAGTAAAACACCTTTAGATTAAGCATGTGTATGTTGGTTATTATTGTTGATTATCACAATAAATTAGTGACCAAAAATCAAAGTACCCCACCCTACCTTAAATTACACCACACAAAATAAAAACTCTATATAACTGTTATATATAGAGTTTATTAAAATACTAATTATGTTATTTAGTGTATTTTATGTCGGTGACTCTTGCCAAGGTTGGGGTCGCGAGTTCGAGTCTCGTTTCCCGCTCCAAATTCAAAAAACCCTCATCGAAAGATGGGGGCTTTTTTATTGATTTTATATTATGTTATCCCCAATCATACTTTCTTTATTATCTTTTATTTCACAGTTTCGGGCCCCAAATACGACATATTCGTAGGTAGTTGCAAAAAATAAATGCATTAAAATCATTAGATTTCTTTAATCCAATAGAATCTCATCAGCCAATCAAGCATCTCATTATCGACCAACTGGCATAATTTCATAAATCCATTTTTTTGTGTTTTAATGGTGATATCACAATGTAAAACACAATATTATGGATTTAATATTCAAAAAACCTGAAGAAGTTGTTGCTTTATTATGTGAGAGGCTTCGTAAAGAACGTCTTTATCTGGAAATGACTCAGGCAGATGTTGCTGCGCGTGCGGGTATTGGTGTGAATACTGTATCTAATCTAGAAGCTGGTCGAAATGTTTCATTTGAAAATTTAGTACGTGTTGCCATGGTGCTCGGCCGATTAAAAGAATTAGAGGAACTTTTCAAACCACATTTAAATAGTGTAGATGACATGCTCCGCTATGAGAGTAATACGGCTCGCCAACGTATCAAAAGGAAATGAATCCATGCTCAAAAAACTTGATGTTTACTACAATGGATGGGGCGAATATTGGCTTTGGGGCACACTAGTTTCCTCAACTGCAATCACAGGTCGACCATTGATTGCTTTTGAATACAGCGCAGAAGCAATTAGTAAAGGTTTAGAGCTTTCATCTTACCTACTTCCGCTAAAAGGTGACCCATTAAGAAAGAACTTTCCTGCACATCAAATGGGATTACCAGGCCCTATATACGATGCCTTACCCGATGGCTGGGGCATGCTCCTGATGGATCGCTTATTTAAAAAAAATGGACTTAATCCAGCACGAGTTGGGCCTTTAGAACGCCTCACGTATATTAGTACACATACAATGGGGGCATTATCCTTTGAACCTTCAGCATCCGAGTTAACATTAGCTGAAAATATTCCATTGCTAAGACTCGCTCAAGAAGTTCAGGAAGTTCTCAAAGGAGAAGGTGCCGAATTTTTACAGCATTTATTAATTATGGGCGGGTCTCCACAAGGTGCAAGGCCAAAAGCACTTGTTTATCGTGATCCTGTCACTAATGAATTCTCAACAGTTCACTCACATCAACATGAAGCTTGGCTGATCAAATTTCCCGCTCAGCAAGAGCATCCTGAAGTTTGTGCAATTGAAACTGTTTATGCAGAATGTTTGCGTCATTGTCATATTGACACCCCAGACACCCAATACTTCACTCTTCCGAATGGCCTAACTGCATTTGCCTCAAAAAGATTTGACCGCTGCGATGGCATGCGCATCCCTATGCAAAGTTTAGCTGCCTTTACAGGGGCTGATTTTAAATCACCTGGGAGTTTAGACTACAGCAACTTTCTTCGTGCTACACACTTTTGTACCAATGATATTCGCGAAAAAGCGATTGCATTCAAGCGCGCTGTTTTCAATGTGGTGTTCAATAATCGAGATGATCATTGCAAAAACTTTTCGTTTTTAATGTCTCAAAATGGACAATGGAAACTCGCCCCAGCCTACGACGTTACTTTCTGTGAAGGCCCAGGTGGATATCATCAAATGGATATTATGGGTGAAGCACTGGATATTACTCGGTCTGCCATTGTCAAACTGGGCATTCAGGAAGCAGAGCTTTCTATTCAAGAGGTTGATGAAATGATTAACTCAATTTGCGAAGTTGCCAGCCGATTTACGAAGATTGCTCATGATCTATTACCTGAACAAATTAGATCTGAAACTCTCCAAATGATCCAAAATAGGATTGAGCATAATATTCATTTATTGAATTGAATATAAACCATCCGATTTAATCAAAAGCAATCTGGAAATACATATAAAATTTAATCAATAACAGATCAGTGATAAACCCCGAACCCAAGATGGTATATCCACTGCGGGCTTTGGTCATTATAAACAGACAAAGACAACTTACATCCCTCTTGCACTGCAAGCCCATACTCTAATGTTAGCTCCTTGAGTTGCGCAGGTGATAAACTCAACCAAGCATTATCAGGAGCTGGTTCAATATTAAAGGTGACACTTTTAACAGCTTGCTCATATTTTCCAGTCTGAATATTCAGTTCTACGGAATCTGGAAAATGCTGATAAATAGATAATTCATCATCCTCAACATCAAAGCTATATACTTCCTGATTTTGCATATCTCTTAGACATGTATCTTTATATAACTGTTCCGTTAGCAAAGCTGCATTCACCTGAATATTAGAAAAGAGTTGTTCACCTTCTGAAGCAAAAAAGTCCTGATTAAACTTTTGAATTTGTTCATCATCATATTTTGTAAAGTCGCAGGTATTGGCATTGAATCTAAGTCTGGCATCAACCACCAGTTCATTATTAGACCAAGGCAAAAGTTGCGATAAATCTTGCGATTTATATTGTTTTTTGGTGTCCACATAACCTTCATAACCAGGCCGATTAAATACCGCCTGCTTTTTTGGCTGAGTTCTATCTTTATTTGCACAGTATTTATAGTTAAATTGTGGAATTACAATGTTGGGATGTTGCACAATATTTAAGCGATGTCGATTAACACGCCCTGCTGTCTGAACTATCGACTGCACACTTGAAGCATCAATAATCGCCCAGTCAAAATCATGATCGCGCCCAACTTCTTCTACAGGCGTCGCAATCACAATCAATGGAATATCTATAGCGTTAGAGGTCTGAACGATATTTAATATCTCTTCATCCGTATAAATATGTTCATTTCCCGTTGGGCGTTTTGTGCCATTTTTATGCCGCGTGAGCAAAAAGTCGAGTCGTTTTTCTTTGTGGAATCGTGAAATTAGCCAATCATGAGCATGGTAACAAGCAATCTGTGCATGTGGTAGTCGGCCTGATAAATGCTTTGCTAAATCAATAGCATGTTTGATATTTGCCACACGGATTAAACCAAATGAAAGTTTTTTGTCCTGTTTTTTAAGTGACCATCGATGTTGTTGATGTAGAGCTTCTGTCTGCTCCAAAATCGTCCTTTTCCATTGATCAACAGAAGGATTTTCAATACTGGCTAAACGTGCCAAACGATATGGCTGTTCTGCTTTAACCGTAAGAACGTGCTGCAACTCATCTAAATGCTGTTGATAAACCTGATTAAATACTGATGGTTCATGGCTTTTTTGTACCAGTATTTTAGGCTTCAATTCATTGTCTGCAATCGCTGCAATAAATTTTTGTGGTTCCTTATATAAGGCTGCGCGAAGCTCGACTCCTGATTCAAAAGCGCGGTAAATGCTATCTGCGACTGTTGCTGAAAGCGTTGCAGATGAACAAATGACATGACGACCATACATTGCAGCCAATTGGACTAAACGCAATACAGCGATTAATGATTTAGGTTCATAACCATCAATTTCATCTAAAATCAGGTCACTGCTCATAATTCTGAGCAATGCTTTAACATGATGCCCTTGTCGGTGTGGTTCGCCTGCCGCGATTAAATAATCAATCGTGGATACCAATAAAGGCGAGGCTAAAACATTTTGAGCAACTTTATCTACTCCCCTTTTTCCTTTGACTATTTTAGTAAATAGAGGATGCAACCACTGTGGTAAGTCTTGATCCTGTGCATAAGCATCAAATACAGGTTCTGGTAAATTTTCATCTTCATCAGCCACAGACGCATTTGCACGACTTTCATTAAATAACTTTTGGCTGACATGATCACCAATAATCACGGCAATTTCATCATCCGACAGATTCATGGAGCTTTTAAGTGCATCACCAGTCTGTAACGTTAATGAGCGAAGATTCAGTGCAATGGCAAGGCGTGGATCATTCGGTCTTAATATACATGCTGCACGCAGGTTCATTCTGGTTTTACCACTCCCCGTTCCTGCAATATTCAGCAATAAGCAAGGGGTATCTGGCATTTTATTGATTTGCTTTTGTAAGGCATGAGCAACCAAATTTTGCCACTGAAATCTGGGTAAAGTAGAAGGCTGACAGATAAACTCAACCGTTTGTTCACTTAAACCAGCAAGATTCAAATCTGTCATCATTTTTGTGGCGATATACGCAGCACGATCTCCAACCTGCTGCAAATGCCAATCCAGAGGTTGATCTTGCATTCGCTCCTTTTTGCCTTGTGGACTATTTTTTATCTTTGTATTGGCAAATAGGCTGACATTTTCAGGTTTTGTTTCAGAAAACTGTTCCGCAGAAACGGTATGGTCTGCATGAATGAGTGCTGCGCGGCTATGTAGTGCTAAAGCTTTCCAATATAACTGTTGATCTTCCGTTGCTTGGGTCATTTTCGCTAAGCGGGCCATACGGTTTTGGTGACTTTTAAATATGCTGTCATTTAAATCACCCGCACAGGTGAATTGTTCTACACGAGGATGTTTTTCCCTGACATGCAAATCCGCATTTGGATACCAGTTGTTATCTCCCAATAAACCATGATGTGTGACCACCAAATAATCCACAGCTTCTAATTCATTCAGCAAAAATTGTTTTCTTATCTTAGTGCGTTCGCCTAGGGTTAAATCTGTTAAGTTACGATCAATATTTTTCCATGCTTCTGGCCAATTCCAGTTATTTTTACGCATTTGCTGCAATAGTTTCATCGACAACCATTCATGTCGTACATCATCTTTGAGCATCTGTCCCGCCATCGCAGGAATTAATTTGCTTTGAAAATGCTCAGAAGCCTTACCAATGTCATGTACATCACCTGCAGCACCTGCAAGTAAACTTGCTGCTCGAACCCAATCAGGCACTTGCAGCTGCTTTTGTTGTTTAGATGTCGAAGCAACTGGATAAGCGCCCTCTAAAGTAAAACGATGCTTAGAGCCTACGACCCAAACCAATTTCATTCTGCGCATACCATAATTCACATAAGCTGCTACGGCAGTTTGACGTGTTGCCGTTTTTTTCAGTGCGCTACGAATTTCTTTAAGTCCTTCCATGGTCATAGGTGCCTGCCATGAACTTTGCCCAGTGCGAATTGCATAGCTATCTAAAACAGCTCTGGTCTTTTTTAAAGCGCGTTTTTCACAAGCGGATATTAGAATGCAGTGCATAATCTAAACCATATTAAAAATTGAAAGTCGTTGGACAATGCTGTATTAAAAACCACCAAGAATACTGAAATACAAAACACAAGTATTTGATTTTAAAAAATTTTAAAACTGTATTCATATATTTACTTTGGCTTTTTTAATTTCTCCCATTCTCTTAAATTTTAAGAATAACAAGTAGTAGATTTAATTTGGCTATTGAATTCTACTAACTTGCTCTTACTTATATACAAGTGTCAAAAACTCTACTTAAAGTTTTGTCCAACCACACAAGTCTCTTATTTGTAATTCTTATCTGATGGATGTATTCCATTTCACCTGATTTATGTTGAACAATTATTTTACGGTGAACCATAAAACCACTACTTTCAGATCTTGCATAGCCAAGCCATAATTTGGAACGCTTAAATCTAGGACAGTATCTCCAGATATTATTCAATCACGCTAGCCTAGTTTTTGACGGACAGACTAGCGTGACCTCCAAAAGAAAACCAATAGGGTATTTAACCATCTTAGCGATGGAAGACCATGATTAACAACAAAAAAAAGGAATACCCTATTTTTCTAAACCATTAAAAATGGAAAAAATCATACAACCTATTGGCACACAGCCAAAATATAGTGAATATTTTTCAAACAATCAACTAATAACTTCTAAAAATATAAATAATATTACCCAATAGCGTATTATTTTCTTTTGTTTTACTTTTCTTGCTTGCTTAAAGGTTTTTTTAAGATTATATTTGATCAAAGCTTAATCACTCTTAACAACCAATCATCAGTGTTAAGACTTCTTTTAAGAAGAAAAATAACCTGAATAGAATTTTTAAAAATAGTCATACGTTTTCCAAAGATTACAGAGTATCTAATAATGACTTCAAAACATCTCGATGAAGATATCTATCAACAAGCCTTGGCTGAATCTGTTCACCATAGTCTAAAGATCACTAATTCCAATATTAAAGGAGGAGGTATAAGAGTCTCTAATTCCGCACATTTAGATCTACCCTATATCTCTGTTCGAACTTTATTAAATGAAAATATTTTAATTCCTGTTACTTACCATACTAACTCAGGTAACACAGCCACATTATTTAAAGTGATAAATGCAGTACAACTGAATGAAGATACGTCCACACTAGATGAAGAGTTTCAACAGAATGTATTCACTCTACGACCTCATTTTAAAAAAGTATTATCAAAAGGCTTTTCTTGTGGGCTAAACACAATCGATATTCGTATGCGTCAATTATTGATTCCGTATAATAGTGATGAATATCTTTCTATTAGCCCTCTTGCAGCACCAGGTTTGAATTTGGTACTTAATGAAAAACTTGAAGCAATTAAAGAACTACGTAAAGTAGAGGGAAAAGACTCAAAGCTCAAAAATATTAAGTCAGCAGTATTTGGCATAGGTGGAAGCAACGTTCAAAATTGTGGCACTCCACCTTTAATGCGTGCAATACAACGCCCTATTGTTCTTGGCTCACCCACCCTAGATCCAAAAACTCGTTTAGCTTTTCAGTATTTTTATAAAGGCTTTGATTACCAAATTTCAAATGCCTATATCAATCGAGCGATGTATCAGGAATTGACTACATATGCAAAATCTTTGATTGAACAACAAAAACTAAGTTTGAAGGTAGGCTTCCATGAACATGGTATACACGCCCCTTTTTCAAATATGCAAACACGTGCAGCAGAATTAACCACTATTCAGAAAGTTATCGATGATGTTCTGCAACAAGGGCAAGACATCCTCCAAATTTTAAAGGCTGTTGCAAATGATTTGCCTAGTTTAAAAGTGTTGGAGAGAAAATCGAGGTGGAGCCATCCGCGTGTATCTCTGATCGCTCAAGGCTTAATTAATCCTGAACTACAACAATTTGAAGATTGGCAACAGCTTTTTGCAGATGATTTAGCAAGACGAATCACGAAACACAGTTATTGGAAAAAAGAGATTAAAAATACGGTTGACATTAGCCTATCGGAAGCTGATGCCAAAAGCTTCCTCTCACGTCGTATTCAGGAGCTTTTAAAATGAGTTGCTTCGTCGTTATTCCATACATTAAAGTGCAAGCAGCAAATTTTCAGAGCACTGGCTTAATTATGGGTGGTGCTCCACTGATGGCTGCTGCCATGTTTAGCCATCATCTTGCTCGTCAAATTGAAGCTGAAGATCTTGGTTTTTATTATGTGCACCATGATATACAACCACTTGGTGGAGAAGCTTATGGTCGCTTCACTCCAGCACAACGACGCGGCGCGACATTCATTGGTAAAACAGATTACTCATCAAAAAATAAATATGCGCTTTCACTACAGCCTACTGCAAGCTGTCATTTGCTGTTCAGTTTAGTGATTGAATTTGACGCTAGACGTCCAGATCTAGACACATTAGTTCAAACTATCAAAAGAAGTAAATTTGCAGGCGGTCATATTCTCGAGTTTGGGAAAATTCAAGATTTTAATGATGCTGAAGATGCCTTGGCTCAGATCAGCTCTGGCTTTTTAATTCATGACAGGAATGATTTATTAACCGCCTATCAAAAAGCATATCAAGTAAATCGCTTACAAGCCTTTAGCCAACTTTTAGCGCATCGTCCGCAAGCTAAAAATAGTGATACACCTATTTTAGAACATTTACCGAATGAAAACTTAGCATGGCTTTCTGCAACAACTTTAGGTTATGCCTTACTTGAACAACCAACTGCTGATCGTACTGGGATTCGCCATGCCGATGATCAGGATGAAACCCAGCATGCCTATGCAGAGCCTTTAACAGGCTTGATTCAATATCACTCACTTAATTCAATCTTGAATGAAATCCGCCTTGAAACATCAATTTATCCCGATGACTATTTAGAACAAATCCAATGGTCGTATCACTGGATTCAAGATGACGTTTTTTTATTGCAACAAAAATCAACAGTTCAACAACTAATTGACATTTATAAGGAATAAACATCATGTCTACATTTGAAAATTTCAAAAAATTACCGGGTAGCCTTTCTTTACAACGCGGAACATTAATCAGTGATGCTGCCTTCTATCATTTGCATGCTGATGGCAAAGAAGAAGCGCTACATGTGATGTATCATGGTATTCGTGGTACTCAAAACGTGGCAGGCAATAAAGATAAAGGTGCTGCTTCGGGTAACTCTATCGCCCGTGAAGTTTCCAATATTCAAATGACAGAATCGGCGAAACTTTTGCCCGATGCTAAGCTTCTAGTCAAATGGGATTTACGTTTTATTGATTTAAAACATATATTTTTTGCTAGTTCGACAGGTAAAGGAAAACCCGAAGAAAAAGCACAAGAAAAAGAATTTAGAAAAGCATTTGCAGATTTCGTAATAAAGGCGAAAGAAAGCAAAGGCCTACAAGAAGTTGCTTGTCGCTACGTGCGTAATATTGTCAATGGACGTTGGTTATGGCGTAATCGCAGCGTTGCAGAACATATTTCGATTAAAGTCAGCGAAATTATTGAACATGATCAAAGTCAGACGACTAAAAGCTATAAATTAATTGCTGAATTTAATGCTTTGGATTACAGCCTAAAATCATTTGATGATGTTTCTGAAAGTGAAAATAAAATTGCCAATATCTTAGTTAAAGGCATGCAAGGAGATGTCAATTCAGGATTACATATTGAAGCGATTGTAGATTTTGGCATGGGCGGTATTGAAGTCTTTCCATCTCAAAACTATTTAGAAAAGAAACAAGATGGTTTTTCACGTTCTCTTTACCAATTAAATCCCAAGTTCCCTCTAAAGGAAGCAAATGATAATCAGTTTTTGGGACAAGCAGCGATTCGTGACCAAAAAATTGGTAATGCCTTACGCACCATTGATACTTGGTATGACAAATTTTTAGAAAATGATAGTAAACCAATTCCTGTAGAGCCAAATGGCGCAAGCCTAGACGCACAGGACTTTTTCCGTGTAGACAAAAAGAAAAAAGATTCTGCTTTTGATATTTTAAAAGAAATTCGCAGTTTAGACCCAAATAGCGATAAAGGTATGTTCTTAATAGCCTGCTTAGTTCGTGGCGGCGTTTACTCTGAGGGAGAGTAATATGCAACCCAACTATTATCTTGATATTCGTATTTTAGACAGTGCGGATGATGGTGAGCTTACCCTCACCCATCTGCGCAATCAAATTTACAGTATTGTGCATGGTGCTTTTCGAAAAATGCCAGAAAAATTTGCCTTAGCTTTAGAAATTTCACCACGCCAGCAACGAAAAATGCTGACCAAAGAAGCAAAATATAATTATCCCATAACACCAAATTATGATGTTTTACGTATTTTTGCATCGGAACAAGATGATTTAGATCAATTGGTTGAGCGCATTAAAGGTCATTGGAAAATCAGGGACTATGCTGTACTCAATCATCCTGTTGCTGTACCTATAGCAAAGGTGACGGGTTGGCGCTGTTATTTTCGTTTTCGATTACCAACCTTAAAAGCTGAACCCAATTTTTTAAAGAATTATCCTGAACGAGAAAGTTTACACACCAAACGCCTTAATAAAGCCAAGAAACTTCCTTACTTTAAGGTCATTAGTCAAAGTACTGGGCAAAGTTTTACGGTTCCTATTGAGATTTTTGATATTAATTTTGAGGAAGAAAATTTTGGACTTCCTGAAAATTACAAGGATGTTAACGTGTTAAAAAGTGGTTTGCCTGATGGGTATGGCCTAGCACGAAAACAACACGCTTTCGCATTACCTGTGTTTGAGGTATAAAAATGAGTGATTTCCGTCAGCAACGCAGTCGTGCTCTGATGTTATCTAAACGAGCCTGTGTATTTTACCTTGAGCGGGTACGTGTCATGCTCAAAGATGATCGGATTGTGTATCTGACGGATAACCTTCAACCGATGGAACATTTTTATAATATTCCTGAAAAAAATACGGCGTTCTTATTGCTCGGTAAAGGCAGCTCCTTAACCGATGCTGCCGCCCGTCGTTTGGCAGAATCTAATGTTATGGTTGGATTTTGTGGTTCAGGCGGTTCTCCTCTCTTTTCATCACTTGATCTCACTTTCCTCGCACCACAAAGTGAATATCGCCCAACCGAATATATGCAAACGTGGATGAGAGCTTGGCTTGAAGATGATGCTCGCTTACTGATGGCTAAAGTTTTACTAAGCGAACGTGTGTCTATTACTGAAAAAGCATGGAAAAAGAATATCAACTTAATACAACACGGTATATCGCTTGACCCCATTGCTATGACACGTTTTCTACAAGATATTGATTTGGCAAATAATCAAACAGAATTATTAGCAGCCGAAGGCCGTTGGGCAAAAAGTCTCTATAAACAACTTGCATCGGGTTTAAATTTTGAATTTAGCCGTGAGGAAGGAAAAGGGTCGCATGAGTCCTTACGTGATATTGCCAATAGTTATCTAGATCATGGTAATTACATTGCTTATGGTTATGCTTCTGTCACACTAAATGGTATGGGAATAAGTTTTGCCTTACCTATTTTGCACGGTAAGACACGTCGTGGTGGTTTAGTTTTCGATATTGCAGATTTAGTAAAAGATGCTTTTGTTATGCCACAAGCGTTTATTTCTGCCAAAAATGGACATAATCAAAAAGAGTTTAGAATGCAACTGATTGAATCCTGCCAAGATCAGGATGTCTTAGACTATATGTTTAACTTCATTTCTGAGCTATGCAATAAAATCAAATGATTTCAAAAGTTTATTGATTTTTGTTTTTTTGATCTATTTTCACTCTTTAAAAACCTATATCATTATTATCTAGAGCTTTTTATGATAAAAGTTCTAGTTTGCCATCGCCCAGATGGTTTAGAAGTAAACTCAGGAATTGACCCTGAAATTATGCAGGTTTGCCATCGCCCAGATGGTTTAGAAGACTGAATAAATCATCTTGAGATTGTAATGATTGTTTGCCATCGCCCAGATGGTTTAGAAGAGAAGAACAGGCTATAGATTTTAGCCAACCTAGTTTGCCATCGCCCAGATGGTTTAGAAGATCAATATCAGCAATAGCTGTGTAGGGTGCTAGTTTGCCATCGCCCAGATGGTTTAGAAGATTCATTTTCCGAAGCACGCCATACACCGACCGTTTGCCATCGCCCAGATGGTTTAGAAGATAGTCTCAGCACCAACAGCCATCTTTTGGAAGTTTGCCATCGCCCAGATGGTTTAGAAGACCTGCAATTAATAAGGACTTTGACCGCATCTGTTTGCCATCGCCCAGATGGTTTAGAAGAGAAACCCAAGATCGGGTGTATTGATCGCCAAGTTTGCCATCGCCCAGATGGTTTAGAAGTCCTTAAATTTTGGCTCAACTTCATTCCTAAGGTTTGCCATCGCCCAGATGGTTTAGAAGATAGTTTTGTTGCACAGATCAGGACGCTCTCGGTTTGCCATCGCCCAGATGGTTTAGAAGTCTCACAAAGTTGTATATCGATCCGCCTTGACGTTTGCCATCGCCCAGATGGTTTAGAAGAGGCATCGGAATGAAGCCATCTAAACCGACTTGTTTGCCATCGCCCAGATGGTTTAGAAGTTCCTGGTGTACTTGTGCAATACGTGCAACACGTTTGCCATCGCCCAGATGGTTTAGAAGACCAACAGCAGAAGGAATGATGGCTTCACAGAGTTTGCCATCGCCCAGATGGTTTAGAAGAAGCCGTGAATATGTATTTTTCGGCGCAAGGTGTTTGCCATCGCCCAGATGGTTTAGAAGATTCTCGAAAGCGCCAACAAAAAAATCTTGCAGTTTGCCATCGCCCAGATGGTTTAGAAGTCAACCAGTTTTCTAAATTCATCCGACACCGTGTTTGCCATCGCCCAGATGGTTTAGAAGTAAAGGCGGGTTGTTGGGTGGCTTAACCAAAGGTTTGCCATCGCCCAGATGGTTTAGAAGTATGTGGGAAAGGGCATGAAATGAAACACATTGTTTGCCATCGCCCAGATGGTTTAGAAGTATGCTGACCTTTATTCTTTCTAGGGGTATGCGTTTGCCATCGCCCAGATGGTTTAGAAGACTGACGATTTTGTGGTATGGCGTGACACCAGGTTTGCCATCGCCCAGATGGTTTAGAAGATCCGCACAAAGATCCAAACTTCAAAATATGCGTTTGCCATCGCCCAGATGGTTTAGAAGTTCGTTTTCTTTGACCACGGCGCGCAGTGCGTGTTTGCCATCGCCCAGATGGTTTAGAAGAAACCGCCCGAATCAATAAATGCGCGGCGTTTGTTTGCCATCGCCCAGATGGTTTAGAAGTTTAGTGTTTGAACGACCTGCGATGGTTGAACGTTTGCCATCGCCCAGATGGTTTAGAAGAGAGTTTAAGTGGAAGATTACTCCATTGTAATGTTTGCCATCGCCCAGATGGTTTAGAAGTCAATCTTTGAACGGTTACGATCAATCTGAGCGTTTGCCATCGCCCAGATGGTTTAGAAGAGAACCCAGAACCGCACCAGAAGGCGCGATAAGTTTGCCATCGCCCAGATGGTTTAGAAGAGAAGCAGAAGATTACGGCGAAGGAGGACGAAGTTTGCCATCGCCCAGATGGTTTAGAAGCTGTGCGAATAGTAGACAGACAAGTACGCATCGTTTGCCATCGCCCAGATGGTTTAGAAGATCTGGCGGTAAATACTGGCGTTTCCGCTATCGTTTGCCATCGCCCAGATGGTTTAGAAGATCTGGCGGTAAATACTGGCGTTTCCGCTATCGTTTGCCATCGCCCAGATGGTTTAGAAGGTTTGCGTGAGGATGTAAACAAGCGTATTGATGTTTGCCATCGCCCAGATGGTTTAGAAGAATCCCCTGCACCTATGCCAGACTATAAACAAGTTTGCCATCGCCCAGATGGTTTAGAAGTGCAAAATTATTGTTAGGGCATAATATTTATGGTTTGCCATCGCCCAGATGGTTTAGAAGATTGCCTAAACTCCTATTTCTAAAATGGGTACGTTTGCCATCGCCCAGATGGTTTAGAAGATTGCCTATTGAAGAAAAAGACAGACGCTTCCGTTTGCCATCGCCCAGATGGTTTAGAAGACCATTCAGTTCTACATTGGCAGGCGGGTATGGTTTGCCATCGCCCAGATGGTTTAGAAGCCAAAGTAATTCGGCATGATCTAACACCGATTGTTTGCCATCGCCCAGATGGTTTAGAAGTTCACTCGGCGGTTGTATAAAGCCTGTCGAGAGTTTGCCATCGCCCAGATGGTTTAGAAGTGCTCAGTAACCTGAAGCAAGGCAGCCATTGCGTTTGCCATCGCCCAGATGGTTTAGAAGAATTTCCCAATAGCTTTGGTGAGGTCACCCTTGTTTGCCATCGCCCAGATGGTTTAGAAGTTATATTTTATAGCTTGCAAAATAGCCATGGTGTTTGCCATCGCCCAGATGGTTTAGAAGAGATAAAACCAAATCCATTGCTGCTGATAGTGGTTTGCCATCGCCCAGATGGTTTAGAAGAGCAGGGCATTTTGATTCATGCTGCCGAAAATGTTTGCCATCGCCCAGATGGTTTAGAAGTACGACAAGTCACCCCTACACTACTTCCAAGAGTTTGCCATCGCCCAGATGGTTTAGAAGTTGCCCGATTGGATATTGAAGCAATAATACTGGTTTGCCATCTGAACCGTACCGGGTTTGTCGGAGAGTCAATATTCTGAGAGACTATCCCGATGACAAAATTAAAATATACCCCTGAAATCAGAGAAAGAGCGGTTCAATTATTGATTGAATCTGAAAAAGATTATCCATCGAATTGGGCTGCGATCACCGCTATTGCTCCCAAGATAGGTTGTACTCCTGAAACACTACGTGTTTGGTATCAAAAATATTTAGATAAACTAAATCCAGTTAAAGTACAGCAGCTTTCAGATCAAGAACGTATTAAACAACTCGAACGTGAAAATAAAGAACTGCAACGCGCCAATGAGATTCTACGTAAAGCAGCCGCTTTTTTCGCCCAGGCGGAGCTCGACCGCCCACACAAATAATGGTGGATTTTATCCATAATAATAAAGAGCTGTACGGAGTCGAGGCGATTTGTAGAATTTTACCGATCGCACCCTCAACCTATTACCGGACTCTAGATCTCTGCGAAAATCCAGAACATCGAGCAAAGCGAGATTTACATGACTTGCATCATGCTGAGGAGATTAAACGAATTTGGAAGGAAAGTTCAGGTCGGTATGGTGTACGTAAAGTCTGGCAAAAACTGAAACGTGAAGGCTATATTATTGCACGCTGTACTGTTGCTCGATTAATGAAAAAGCTAGGTATACAAGGTGTTTGGCGTGGTAAGAATAAACAAACCACCCGTAGCCGAGATGACCAAAAACGAGCACCTGACTTGGTGAAACGGAATTTTAGAGCTGATCAGCCTAATCACTTGTGGGTTGCTGACTTTACCTATATTCAAACAAATTCAGGCTGGGTCTATACCGCCTTTATTATTGATGTGTTCTCACGAGCAATTGTTGGATGGAAAGTATCTACACGGATGAATACAGATATGGTGCTCGATGCATTGGAGCAAGCATTGCACGATCGAGGCATGCCAAAGAATGTGATTCATCATTCCGATAGAGGTGTTCAATATCTTTCTATTCGCTATACCAATCGTTTAGAAGCTGCAAATTTACGAGCATCAGTCGGTACGACTGGTGATTCATACGATAATGCACTGGCTGAAACGGTGAATGGCTTATACAAAACAGAGGTGATTGAATATTTAAAAGCAGATTGGCAAGGTTTAGCAGATGTACAACTTGCGACACTAAACTGGGTAGATTGGTTCAATAAAAAGCGTGTACACAGTGTACTGGGTTATGTATCCCCTTTTGAGTTTGAAGCAATGTACTATGATAAGATTAACCCGTTAGGTCAGGTGGCCTAACTTAAATAAAAAAGTCTCCGATAAACCCGGTACGGTTCAGGGCGTTTGATTTCAGTTGCCTGTGTCGTTTGCCATCGCCCAGATGGTTTAGAAGAGATTGACTGGCCTTGATCCACGATAGATTTAGTTTGCCATCGCCCAGATGGTTTAGAAGAATCAGGTGCGCCATCCACAATTTTCCGCATCGTTTGCCATCGCCCAGATGGTTTAGAAGTCAATCCCTTTTTTTTCTTAACTTTATAGTTTGTTTGCCATCGCCCAGATGGTTTAGAAGTATATATTGGAATCAATTAGAGGATGCAAGTTGTTTGCCATCGCCCAGATGGTTTAGAAGATTGAAGAATCAGACCATTTGGTAATTTTTGAGTTTGCCATCGCCTAGATGGTTTAGAAGATTTTCATGCAGTTTCTAAAGCGCTCAATATAGTTTGCCATCGCCTAGATGGTTTAGAAGTTTTGGTGGCTTTCCAGCTGCAAATCTAATTTGTTTGCCATCGCCTACATGGTTTAAACATTACACCCCTTATTATCAATCAAATTAATTTTCAAAGTAACTCTAAATAACGATGCACCCAATCAACCGAAATGCGCTCTTGCTCTAAACGCCTATTTTTAAATGTCTGTGCACGCAAATCATGAAATAATTTTAACTCGTCAGCAGTGAGATATTGTGGCTCACTAAAAATAGAGTCTGGTTCATCCACCATATGATTTTGGAACTGTAACACTGTGGCTTCATCCATCATTAAAGCAATCACGTGTGGAATTTTTTGCCGAACCATACTTAAAATATTTAAACCTTCAGAGTCGATATCTCCCCAATAAAAAACCTGTTTATACTGTAACCACTTGGCCTTCATCCATGTAATATTTTTACCCCCACCACAAACCACAATACTATTTTCCAAGTAAGGGCACGCTAAACCTGACTGAATATTTTCAACTACAATTATTCGTTCCGCAGGTAACTCAAATTGATCTAGCACCTCTGTGGACAATTGAAAAACGGGGAGTCCTCCCAATTTTTCCTGCACATTTGGGCAGACGGGTTTGATCGTCAACCAACCTTTGGGGCTATCTAAGCAATCTAGCCATGCCAACAACCCTCCAGCCAGTACGATCTCATCATCATAAAGTACATTGCAAATTGCCTCCGTCAGCAATAAGTTCTGCTCAAGAAACTTCGTGTTTACAGCGCTTAATGGCAAGGCCCTTAAATAAAGCCCTGCCCCCATATTCGGTTTCAGCTGTTCAATCAGCTGAATCAACCATTGCCATTCTTGTTGGCTATAGCGTTCTATCTGCTCTAAATGATGAATTAAAGTTTGAAATAAACGGTGCTGATGACGATCATGCACAAAAGACTGCTTCAAAAAGCTGGATATTTTATCCAACCAGTTTTCAAGTTGTTGCTCTGTTCCTAAAAGCTCAGTAAGCTGCTGTAAAGAAAAAATTCGTAACTTTACTGGAACACGTTGTTCTGAAAGTTGTCGATACTGCCGTTCTTGCCATTCAACCAGTTCAGGATAAGCAAAATCTGTCCACGCTTTAAAAAAAGCATGAAAATGACCCAAATTATCTCTAGCTTGTTGGTCTGTGGGCACTTTCAGTGAAATTTCGATTGGAAAAGGACGTTGATTTAACAACCGCTGCTTTAAATTTCGACGATTTTCCCATTCTTTTTTATGCAAAATACCCAAAACGGTATTTGGAAGTAATCCCCACTTCTCAATTTTAGGCATCTAACTGCACCCCAAACTGTTGTGCCTCTCTATGCAGTTGCTGTTGTTTTTGCGCCATTTTTTCATCAATTTCCTGCCAAGTAATTTCACATAAATGACTTTCATGTTTCTCAATATCACGCTCGGCAATTAATAAAGAACGTGCTGACTCACGCGCTAAATTCAAGTTTTTATAAGGTGTGATTAAATTGACATGAATTTTCAACGCCTTAAATACTTTGAGTACTCGACGACTAACCGCTTCAGCTGTGTTTGAAAAAACTTCATCTAAAAACACTGTACTGTAGATTGGATAATCATAGCCGTCTGGTGTTAATACATAAGCCAAACTCGCTGCCACAATGGTTCCAGCAAATGATTCTTTTTCTCCGCCAGATTTACCACTCGATGACTCCAAAACATCTCGTATTTCTTCTGTAGCCAAATCGACTTCTTCTGCATAGAAAGACATTTGATGACGAGGATCAAGTAAACGCTGGCTTTCAAAAGTATGCGCTGTAACCGAGTTACTCGCTTTTTCTAAAATAGAAATTAATTCAGCTAACTTTTTAAAACGTTGTTCATATTCAATACTATTAATACTAGATACGACCCATTTTAGTTTTTGCTCAAAATCTATGACGTGTGGATACTTTTCCTTTTTGTATCCTAGTCTTAGATAGCTGCCAGACTTAAATTCTGTACGCCGTAAAACCTGATTAATTATGGCAATACGGTCAGTAATTTCTTCTCTATCTGCCTCAAGGCGATTCTGAATCACACTTAAAGACTGCATGGTATGTTTTTGCAGACGCTGTTCAAACTGTTCAACTAAGGCAGGCAAACCTTCCTTTTCTAGTTCATGAAAATAGGCAACGCAATCATCCAATGCGGCCAAACCAACTGCCCATTCACGTTGTAATGCAATATGTGACCATTTATCCTTGCCACGAAACTGACCAATAATGTACGTTGCGCTATTTTTTGCTGAGGTATTTTGGTTGCTGGTATGTTCAATTAAACGCTCTAGCTCTTTTTCCACAGCAGTAAGATAAGCATCCTCCAACCGAGGTGTTTCTCCTATACGCTGTAGCAACAGTTCTCTGGCTTGTTCTGGGACACCTTGGTTTGCTGCCTTTTGCGCTTGTTGTTGTTGTTTTTCTGCATCACTGAGTTTCTGTTTGAGTTTCCCCCAAGTGTGTTGTAACTGTCCTTTCTGTTCCTGTAGTTGTTTTAATTCCTCTTTTGCAAGCTCCCAACGTTGTCGAGCTTGTTCAATATTGGTATCTGCCCGCTGTAAATGTTGCAAGTCATTGCTGGTCTGTTGCTGGCGCTCTGTCCAATAAGGAATATTTATCATATCCCATTGGTAACGTAACATTCGCTCCCACAAACTCTTATGCTGTGTTACCTGATCTAACACCTTACGCGATTGTGCAACACTCAAGGCATACTGTTCCAACTGTACCTCAAGTTGTTTCGCTTCATGCTTTAATAAATTTAAACGTGAAGTATTGGAAAATCCCAAACACCAAATTTTTCGATCATCAATCCGCTGTTGATCTTTTTTCTCAAAACGACCTTGCTCACGATGAATTAAGCCCTGTTGTGTCATAGAAAAAGGCGTTGTATTCATGATTGTTGTATCTGCCACACATTGCAGATCAAAGCGAAGCAGATGTTGTTTTAACCAATCACGATATGGATGCTCTCGCCAAACCAATTTCCGCAGAAAACCATTTTCTTTAAAATACACACTTTCTGTAGCATCAAGATGGATCACCTGTAAACGCACATGGGTTTTATTATGACGCGCATTCACCCATTGAGTGACCATCGAATAACGATCTTTCGGCACCAATAACGTTGTTTTTAAACCACCTAATGCTCGTTCAATTGCGCCTTGCCAGCTTTTTTCAGCCTCTTTTACATCAATGAGCTCACCAATAAACATTAATTCATGTTCATCAAAATCTAAGTGCTGTCTAAGCTCATCTCTTAAACGCAATAAATGTACATCATGAATATTACTATTAGGTCAGGTTTCTATTTCCTGAATATCGCTTTGAGTTTCTTTCAGTTGCTGTTGCGTTTGTGCGTATTTGCTACTGACTTGAGCAAACTCATCTTGTCGTTGGGTTTTCTCTTGCCCAATATTTAGAAGCTGCTCATGGGCTATTTTTTGGTTATCAATTAAATTTTGCTCGGTTAAATCATCTTGCAATTGTAATTGCTGAGCATCTTCCTGATAGCGCGATGCCTCTATGGTTAATTGATTTAACTGACGCTGTATCAGTTCTAGCTCTTTTTGTAAGTTTTCAATCCGATTACCGCCTACTTGTAAATAGTCTTCATGGCAGCGCTCTTGTCGTTTTTCCGCATCATGTTCTTGTTGTTCTAATTGCTTAAACTGCGTATGTAATCGCTGTATCTCTTGCTCCAGCTGATGTATTTTTTCAGTCCAAAACTGAACATACAATTCACCTAAATATGCAGGAAAAGCTTGTTTTTCGAGCTGTAGATTATTCAGTTGCAGAGTTAACGCTGTTATTTGAACAGCTAACTCAGGTAATTTCTTTAAATGTAGGACTTGTTCACGCGCATCTACCAAATGCTTATAGTTTGCCTCTAAGTCAGCAAACTCATTTACTGCAGTCTGTGCCAAAGCACGAACCTGGCTTGGTTCTAAAACCAACTCGCGAATTAATTTAGTCAAATCATCAATTTTCTTTAAGCCTAAAGCACGTGATAACAACGCAGGTGCATTTTTATTATCCATAAATAAATATTTACGATACATCTCCTGATAGTCTTCAAATTTGCTATCAAAATAATGCACGCGTGCATCTGTTTTAGGATTAAAATGTTGTTTTAGCTGGCGAGTATTACCGTCTGCAAATTTTTCTAACACTTCAGTCAGTTGCACATTACGACTTGCAATCATATATAAACGATTCACTTCACTCAGCGAATGTTGACCTTGTCCAACCCAAAACAATCCAATTAAAGTAATCATCGAACCGTCATCAGCGGTATATAGCGCTCTTAATGCTGTTGTCACTGCTTTTTCACGCTTATTTTTTACTCGCGTTCCAGCACCATCATGTTCTGAACCAAAACTACCACGCATATAAGAGAGTAATGTACGGTCTGAGCGATCGCCCTGCGCAGCTGCTACGTTAAAACTAGCTTTACTTGCAGGTTGTAACAATGCCATTAAACCATCAATAAAGGTAGATTTACCTGCACCATTATCTCCCGTAATAAGTGTCCCTTCAGGATCAATACGTGCGGTATGCAAGTTATGGAAGGAGCCCCAGTTAAATACTGAAATTTCTGACAAGCGAATTTGGCCTTGTGCAAATAAAGTTGAGAGGGTCATTTCTTGCATGATGATTCTCCATATTCTTGTTCGGATTGCTGCAACTTGGCCTTTGCTGCTAATTGTTGATATTCAGATAATAAACTTTGTAAAAACTCGGCATTCACGACATAGCGGATAATTGGCGTAATTTCATAACGCCCTTCTTCACCACGCAGTCCCGTTAATACTTTTTTCTCAATAAATTTTTCTAATGCTGCATTTAGCTTTTTACGATCTTTGCTGTCATGATTCGTTAAAGGAATAAATGGAATTAAACTGCTCTGGATTCGCTCAACATCAATAATAATTTTTTGCTCACCCGCAGTTTCCCGCTCCTGATAATACTTCCGCAAAATAAGTAAAATTAAGGTGTCATATACAGTCAAAGTTCGTTTTCGTATCAGTACAGGAAAATCATCTAAAGGCTGGTTCTCATCTTCCTGTTCATCCTCAATACTTTCGAGATTGATGATATAAGCCACCCCTTGCTTGGCATCCAAAACCAACTGGATATAAACCTCTGCCAAATGTCTACGAATTTCCGCTTCATATCGGCACAATAAATCAAAAAGTTTTAAGTTTTCTGCTGCAAGAATAACCCCTTGACGCATGAGATAGACCAATACGCGTCGGGCTGCATGTGGCATAAGCGCATCTGTATCACGATCCTGAGCATGCTCCATCTCTGTTTGATTATCTGCATGTTGTTCCTCTGCCCCAGTTGTAGGAAACGAATCTTCTACAGGCTGATTAGCTTGGATTTCTATATTTTTCTCTGAATTTGAAGATGGTCTGCGTACCATTTCAAAGAAGTTGTCATGCTGTTGTATCTTATTTTCTGATTGCATCTCGATCTCCTTAAAGTGCCAGCTCATCTATATTTTTGGGAAATAAATCTGCACTCAAGTAATACACTGGAATACTGGCCTGCAAATGCACACCTGAACGATCCTTAAGTTCAACTTGCTCGGTATGCTGCATTTGTGGTGCTTTAATGGCTTTTGCTATACGCAAATAAGCAACAAGTTCTTCAAGCCCCGCTTGTAAAGGATGTTCATGTGTTAAGTGGGCAATACTCATCACCCCTTTCTGTGCGAGCGTTTGATATACTTTTTCAGCAACAGCACGAACCCGTACATTGTCTAAGTACTTCAGCATCTGATCACTAGGTTCAGTCTTGTTTTGTTGCTCTTCGACCTCACGTGTATCCATATGTTCTGTGGGACTTTTTAAAGCAAGACTTTCAGGCGAATTCAGCTGGATGGAACCCACGGCTAAATCCACTTGTACTTCTGTTTTTAAATCACACTCCGATTCCAACAATGCCACTGCATTTTTTTCTAATTCCGACAACAACTGATCAATCAAACGGTTTTCCAATGCTGCACCACTTTCAATATAAGCTCTCAAACCTTCTTCTGTACGACGTCGGACTTGGAAAACTCGGCTACTTTCGCGTCCTAACTCACGCATTAACTGACCTAAATATTTACGTTGAGATTCGCTTAATTGTTGTGCAATAGGATGATTCAAAATACTGCGTAACTGCTCTCTAAACTCAGTAGAACGATCTTGATCCTGAAGTAATTGACAAAACCCATCAAAAGCACTGCCTGCATCACTTTGGGCAAGCAACTGCTCTTTTTCCATTAAGCTCAGCAATACTTCTCCACGTGAATAAGCACCACTAATCATATCTAGACGCAACTCTTTATCTCGTAGACGAATCTCATCTTCGACCCGTCTAAAATCGCCTGTAAGAATGGAAGCAAGTTGATAAATTTCTCGTATTCTTTCTTTTTGTTCTGATTCTTCTAATTGTGTAACAACACCCGCCAACAAAGCATCTATTTCATTTTGAATCACTAATTTTTTTTGTTCGAGCAACTCCACTCGTTCTTCAATATTTTCACTCAATGCGACCACAAAATCACGAACCGCATCCTGCACAATTCTTAAATGTGATGCTGTGGTATGGGTAGCTCGCTCATCCAAGCCCTGACAAAAACGTAATACGGTTTCGCTAATATCCGTTTTACTCAGCTTGCCATCTATTTCTCTGAGCCAGCCTGAATGAATCCAATGATTTAAATAATGCGCTGCATTATTTTCTGTCTGCCAAATACCCTGCTCACGACTAGATTTAATCAACTCATCCAAGACATTTCTTGCACGGCCATAAGGGACTTCATTTTGTTCTGCAAATAAGTCAACAATGAACGCTAAAATATGTGGTGCGTTATCTGCTCTTAAAAATTTCCAAATTGAGTTTTCATGATATAAACGCCGATACTTGGCCTGTAACCCTAGAATATTCATGCCATTCCACATCATCTGTATGATGGTTATTTATTCTACAGTTATTCTTTAATCACCCAAGCAAATTACCAAGCAAGACGACACGAGTTGTCGCATAAAGTAAGATGATATAAACAATCACCTTACTTCATCGAAAAAAATAAAAAACAAACCTTATCTAACTTCTTTGTGTACAGTGACAGCAACCTTAACCTATCTCTCCCCATACACCGTTGCAATCAAATGCTCCACCACTTGCGGCTCAGCCAAAGTAGATGTATCTCCTAAACTATCCAATTCATTCGCTGCAATTTTCCGCAAAATACGGCGCATAATTTTACCTGAACGGGTTTTAGGTAAAGCAGGTGCCCAATGCAGCGCATCAGGCGTTGCCACAGGTCCCAAAATTTTGCGAACCCAATTGACTAATTCTTCACGCAACTCCTCTGACTCAGGTGTACCAACTTGCAAGGTTACAAAGGTGCAAATCCCCTGCCCTTTAATCTCATGGGGCATACCCACCACTGCCGCTTCAGCCACAGCTTCATGCGCTACTAGGGCACTTTCAATTTCCGCAGTACCTAAACGGTGCCCCGAAATATTCAAGACATCATCCACACGCCCTGTAATCCAGTAATAGCCATCTTCATCACGGCGTGCACCATCTCCTGTAAAATATGCCCCAGGATAGGTCGAAAAATACGCTTCAATAAAACGTGCAGGGTCGCCCCAAATACCGCACATTTGCCCTGGCCATGAATCTTTCATAATTAAATTGCCTTCGGTCGCGCCTTCCAGTTCATTACCTTCGGCATCGACAATTGCGAGTTGTACCCCAAATAAAGGGCGCGTCGCCGAACCGGGTTTCAGTGGCGTTGCACCTGGCAATGCTGAAATTAATATGCCCCCTGTTTCGGTTTGCCACCATGTATCTACAATTGGGCAACGTCCTTCGCCTACCACGTTGTAATACCAGTTCCACGCTTCGGGATTAATCGGCTCACCGACTGAACCGAGTAAACGCAAGCTGCTGCGGTCACTCTCACGTACAAAACGATCTCCCTCTCGCATCATGGCGCGAATGGCAGTCGGCGCGGTATATAGAATGGTGATGTTGTGTTTATCGACAATATGCCCTGTGCGCGCCCAACTTGGATAGTTCGGTACACCTTCAAACATCACGGTTGATGTACCATTCGACAATGGCCCGTATAAGACATAGGAATGCCCTGTAATCCAGCCTACATCTGCGGTACACCAAAATACATCATCTTGTTTCAGGTCAAAGACTTCTCGAAACGTGCTGTTCACATAGGTCAAATAACCGCCTGTGGTATGCAAAACGCCTTTGGGTTTTCCAGTAGAACCTGAGGTATATAAAATAAATAGTGGATCTTCTGCATTCATTGGCTCAGGTGGGCAGATATCATTCACCGACATAATTTCCATGTGATACCACAAGTCGCGTTCGGGCAGCATCTCAATCGGATTCCCTGTACGATGCACCACAATCACATTTTGCACACAGTCAGTACCTGCTACTTTTAGGGCAGCATCGACATTAGCTTTTAAATAAATTGGCTTACCACCACGCATGGTCGAGTCTGCAGTGACAATTAACTTGGCCTGACAATCTTCAATTCGGCTAGCCAAAGCATCGGGAGAAAAACCACCAAAAACCACACAATGCACTGCACCAATCCGCGCGCAGGCCAGCATGGCAATCGCAGCTTCGGAAATCATCGGCATGTACAGCACCACCCGATCTCCTTTTTGCACCCCTTTCTTTTTCAGTACGTTGGCAAAACGACAGGTTTCATCATGCAAAGAAGCAAAAGAAACCACTTTATGCCGCGAAGGATGATCTCCTTCCCAAATGATTGCAGGTTTATGCGGATGTTCTTTTAAATGGCGGTCTAAGCAATTGGCACTGACATTCAGTTGCCCATCCACAAACCATTCAATTTTAAAATTCTCAGGGTCAAAGCTAGTATTTTTGACTTGGGTAAAAGGTTTAATCCAATCTAAGCGTTGGGCCTGCTCTGCCCAATAAGTTTCAGGGTCATCTATAGATTGTTGATAGCGTTGAAAATATTCTGCCTCAGTGGTGCGGGCAGTCTTTTTAAATTCATCTGGAACAGGATATACGTCTTTCATCTGCTACTTCCTTGATATTCTCGCATCTCATCACGAGATGTATGCCACGTTATTGATTATTATTTCTGCATATTCACAGTATGAACTTTCTTTTTTATGGCTCACCATTCGGCTTTAGTCGCATAAACTTTATACAAACAATAGCATGCCAAAGCGTTGATCAAATGCCATGTTCTTGCATTCATACTTTTCAGGTTTTACATGCCACTGTACTGCGCATTGCATTATTTTTAAAGAAAATATCGTCTAATAACCGTGAGTATTAACAATTTTTTACGCAGCCCATCATTCATACCTGCGACCCTGTCTTATAGTAAAAACAACATATAACTAGCAGCCTAAGTGCTACAAAATAGTACGCTCATGACATCTTTCCAAGTTGTCTAAAATACTCACAAGCAAGCGTTGCAGCATTAACCAAATTGAGTTTTTCAGGCAAAATAGTCGCTTCATTTTGAATTCGGAATTATCGTGGCAGAATCCAAACCCTCACTCAGTGAAGTGTCTGAAAATACCAGTCAACTGTTGCATGAGGCCACTGAAAAAACTACGCAGACCGTGATCAATCATACAGCCAAGTACAATGACGCCTATTCAACCATCGATAAAATTATGGAAGGATTTTGGGAGCGTGTGCCGTATTTGATAATTGCAGCCGTAGTGCTGATTGTATTTTGGCTGCTTGCTCGACTGTTTAAATGGTTTATTCGCAAGACCCTGAACAATCGTTCCTATACCCGACAAAATTTGGTTTTGGTGCTGAATCGGGTCGGTAGCTCTGCAATTATTTTCTTTGGTTTTCTAATTGCGATGGTGATTGCAATTCCAGGTTTTACCCCAAGCCAACTGATGAGTGCTTTGGGTCTAGGCTCTGTTGCAATTGGTTTTGCTTTTAAAGATATTTTCCAGAATTTATTATCGGGCGTGCTGATTTTGATTGGTGAGCCATTTAAAATTGGTGATGACATTATCGTAAATAATATGGAAGGTACGGTAGAAGATATTCAGATTCGTGCCACCTTCCTGCGCTCTCCCGATGGACGTCGCATCGTGATTCCAAATGCTACGGTGTATACCAGTGCCGTGACGGTCAATACGGCTTATACCCGTCGTCGTTGCGAGTTTGTGGTCGGTATTGGTTATGAAGATGACGTACAAAAAGCCAAAGATATTATTTTGGCCATTTTAGACCGTGACATCAAAATCTTGAGCCAGCCTGCATTTAGCGTCAATGTCACTGCCTTGGCCGATTTTTCGATTAATTTAAATGTGCGTTGGTGGGTAAATACCACCGAAACCACCACCTCAGCATCCATCAGTGAAGTGCAGGAACGGGTGATTGCCGCGTTTGCCGAACATCACATTTCGATTCCTTATCCTGTGCAGGAAGTGAAAGTTTATCGTGGTGATGCAGCAGTCAATGAAGATGATTCAGCCCGCACTAAACAAACGCCCTAAAACATAAGCAATCACAGTTTCAGTACGAATAATACGGTTGCCCAAGTGCCGCGCTTGGCAGCCGTTTTTTTCGAGCAAATCAATTTCGTAGGGAATAAATCCACCTTCTGGACCAATCACAATACTGCATGGATGTTGAATGGCATGTGGCATAGCTTGATCAGTATAAGGATGCGCCACATAAGCAGGACAATCGGCATAAATCAAACTGGGTAAGACATCTTCCACAAAAGGTTTAAAGCGTTTATAAAGCTGAATCTCAGGTGCAATGGTATCGCCTGCTTGTTCCAAACCCAAGTTTACATATTGATCGAGTTGTTGCAAAAATGGTGTTTGCCAATAGCTTTTATCGACCCGATAGCTGTGCAGTAAAATAATTTTTTCCACACCTAGTGTCACGCTATCCATAATTAAACGACGCAATACCTTGGGGCGAGGTAACGCCACAATCAGGGTCACTGGCAGTTTTTTCGGGACTGCTTCTTCATGTAGGGCTTTGACTTGAATCCACTGCTCACGAACTTCTACCACTTCGGTCAAATAACGCTTGCCACCGCGAATCCCGACTTTCAAGGTATCACCCACTTGTATACCGACATGCGTATGCAAATGCTGTACTTGGCGCTGGGCGCTAATAGACCACACTTCATTTGGACCCTGTCGCGGGTCAAGTAAAACGATATTCATTTTTTAAAGATATTGATTAATCACGTGTATATGCTCCGATAAAGAGCCACGATTTTTATACATAATCACTTGGGCGTTCTGGTTCAGCTGTGCACGCAAAGCGGGTTCAAGCAACAATTGCATTAACGTCTCTACAGCTTGTTCAGCCTCTTCGACCACGTACACAGCTTCTGCTGCAACAAACTCATCCACAATACTTTGGAAATTAAAATAATTTTTACCCAATACCGTGGCGACACTTAAGGCCAAAGGCTCTAAAATATTATGACCGCCACCAGGTTCATTCAGCGAGCCGCCGACATAACACGCCTGACTCAAGGCGTACCATAACCACATCTCTCCCATACTATCGGCTAAATACACCTGTGTGTCGGGTTGAATCACTTCGGCCAAGCTACGGCGCTGCATATTAAGTTGCAGTTTTTGTACCTGCATAGCCACTTCATCAAAACGCTCTGGATGGCGCGGCACAACAATACATAACAGTTCAGGATGCTGTGCGAAATAAGGTTTCAGTGCAGTCAATAATTGCTGTTCTTCAGGCGCATGGGTACTGGCAAGGGTAATAATTTTGCGATGTGCCAATTGCCATGTCTGTTGCAACTGCGCGGCTTGCTCTACAAAATCTTCTGGCGCAGTAATATCAAATTTAATATTACCCACCACGTTTGTACGCTCGGCAGGCATCCCCAATGCGATAAAACGCTGCTGTGTGGCAGAGTCTTGCGCCAAAAGTTGCTGCAATTTTTGCAACATGCCACGAGTCAATCCTTTAACTTTGGCATAGCCTTTGGCCGATTTTTCCGAAAGCCGCGCATTAATCAACAAACACGGGACTTGAAAATGCTGCGCCTGATCAATCAAATTAGGCCACAATTCTGTTTCGACCAGTGCCAATAATTTAGGCTGATATTTCTGATAAAACTCACGAATTAAATGTACCTGATCGGCAGGTAAATACACAGCTTGAAATAAATCTAAATACGGTGCTTTTAAAAATAATGATTTGGCGCGTGCCTGCCCTGTTTTGGTGGTATTGGTGACTAAAACAGGATGCCCCGCTTTTAAATAATGTTCAATTAGAGGTTGCACGGCATTGGTTTCTCCCACCGACACCACATGAAACCAAATGGCATGTAAATTTTTAGCGGGCTGAAATGGGCCAAAACGCTCAAGCAGTTCTTGTTGTAATTGCTCAGGATGTTCGGCACGTTTACGAATACGTGACTGATAAATCGGTTTTAACAGCGCCAAGGCTGCGTTATACCAAAATGGAGTAGCCAAAAGATGCGCCCCAAAGAAAGATTATCGGCAAAATATAACAGAGCCACACGCGCATGTTAATTGCATGTGTGGCGCTATACGGGCTTTTATTCTACAGCGTGTTGTGTTTCAGCCATAGTTGGATAATCGATATAGCCTTCTGCAACAGCAGTGCCAATCATGTTTTCTAGTTTGAGTTCATTTAAAGGTGCATCTACCAATAAACGCTCATACAAGTCTGGATTGGCAATATACGCCCTACCAAAAGCCACCGCATCAGCCTTGCCTGATGCCAACAGCTCAATCGCATCTTCACGACTTAGTTGCATATTGGCAATATAAGGCACTCCACCTGAACGCTCTTTCATA
This sequence comes from Acinetobacter sp. PW68, assembly GCF_020982655.1. Lineage (NCBI taxonomy): Bacteria > Pseudomonadati > Pseudomonadota > Gammaproteobacteria > Moraxellales > Moraxellaceae > Acinetobacter > Acinetobacter sp. PW68. The sequence continues at coordinate 2,662,000 of NZ_JAHZSX010000001.1, forward strand.
TATTCAGAAATACTGTCTTCAGCAAGATATTCACGGGTAAAGAAGAAGGCAATCTTGCGCTTACCCAGCTGCTCCATGGCATAGCCAAATGTTTCACGTGGATCATTGTCGCCCATGTCATGGTCATCACAACGCGGCGCTAAATGCACACCTACACGATCTGCGCCCCATACTTCAATCAGTGCATCAGTTGCTTCTAGCAGGAAACGTGTACGATTTTCCACTGAACCGCCGTATTCATCTTCACGCTGATTGGTTTTGCTTTGCAAGAACTGGTCAATCAGATAACCATTGGCAGCATGTAATTCAACACCATCAAAACCGGCTTCTTTAGCACGAATCGCGGCTTGCTTATATTGCTTGGTAATCGCGTGAATTTCAGAAACTTCCAAAGGACGTGGCGTAACGTATGGACGTTTTGGACGTAACAAGCTGACATGACCCGCTTGTTGTACTGCACTTGCAGAGACTGGTGTTTCACCATTTAACAGATCCGGATGCGATACACGACCAACATGCCAAAGCTGGGCAACAATCAGACCGCCCTTCTCATGAACCGCTTGAGTGACCTTTTTCCAGCCATCGACCTGAGCATCGGTGAACAATCCTGGAGTATTTAAATAGCCATTGGCTTCTTCAGAAATCACTGTAGCTTCAGAAATTATCAGGCCAGCACTTGCACGTTGCGCATAGTACTCAACCATCATTGGGGTTGGAACGCGATCAGCAGTTGCGCGGTTACGGGTCAGCGGCGCCATGATGACACGGTTTTTAAGATGCAGATCACCCAAAACCAAAGGAGAGTCTAATTCAGCCATTTTTGCCTCTAATCTCACAGTTAAAGTGAGTGTTTCAAATATTCGACGTATTGCTGAATGAGTGCTTCATTACGAGAAAAATACGACCATTGTCCGTATTTTTCTGCACGAATAAGACCTGCCTGTTGCAGTACCGATAAATGATTTGACATGGTCGATTGCGACACGTTGCCCAAACGCTCAATATGTCCTGCACATACACCACGCTTAAAGTCGCCACACTCATCGATCGACAAAAATTGTTCTGGTGCTTTTAACCATTCTAAAATTTGCCGACGGGTAGGATTGGCTAAGGCTTTAAAAATTAAATCGACATCCATCATTCAGACACATATTCGTAAATATAAGCCCAATTCAGCAGCTGCCCTTAATATATCGTATTTTTTCGATATTAATATCGTTTTTTTACGATTTATATAAATTTTTTAAGCAACTCAACTGAATTAGGCAGGCTCATTAGGATCTTACAGACCGTAAGTTATAGACCCTGCTTTAAACTGGCTTCAATAAACTTATCTAAATCACCATCTAAAACTGCACCTGTATTTGAAGTTTCCACGCCTGTACGTAAGTCTTTAATACGTGAATCATCCAATACATAAGAACGAATTTGGCTGCCCCAACCAATATCAGACTTCGAGTCTTCAAGTGCTTGAGCCGCCTCATTACGTTTACTCATTTCCAGTTCATACAACTTAGCACGTAACTGTTTCCACGCATGGTCACGGTTGGCGTGTTGTGAACGCTGGTTCTGACAAGCAACCACAATACCTGTAGGTGCGTGGGTTAAACGTACCGCAGAGTCTGTTTTGTTAATGTGCTGACCACCCGCACCTGAAGCACGGTAAGTATCGGTACGGACATCGGCAGGGTTAATATCAATTTCAATGTTGTCATCCACTTCTGGTGAAACAAACACTGCAGAAAATGACGTATGACGACGGTTACCTGAGTCAAATGGCGATTTACGCACTAAACGATGCACACCCGATTCAGTGCGCAACCAACCATAGGCATATTCGCCTTCAACGCGAATGGTCGCAGATTTAATCCCTGCCACATCACCATCCGATTCTTCCATCAATTCTGCTTTAAAGCCGTGACGTTCAATCCAGCGCATATACATACGCAACAGCATCGATGCCCAGTCTTGCGCTTCTGTACCACCCGAACCCGCCTGAATTTCGACATAGCATGGGTTTGGATCCATTGGATTACTGAACATACGGCGGAATTCAAGCTTCGCCAGTTCTTCTTCTGCAGAAGTCAATTCAGACTGCACATCAACCAATAAATCTTCATCATCGGCTTCAACGGCTAAGTCTAGCATGGCTTGGGCATCTTCTAACTGGGTCGCCAAACCTTCTAGGACATGAATCACGTTTTCAAGCTCGCCCTTTTCTTTGGCCATAGCTTGCGCACGACTTTGATCATTCCAGATGGCCGGATCTTCTAACTCGCGGAGAACCTCTTCTAAACGCTCTTTTTTCAGATCGTAGTCAAAGATACCCCCGTAGTGTTTGACTACGTTCGTTCAAGTCTTTTAATTGGTTTAGATAAGGATTAATTTCCACGTAAATTCTCTCAATTAACAATGAAGCTTATTAACTGATAATTGTAGCACAGACATGTTCTGGCATTTCTATCCTGCTGTAAATTCCAGCATAACTTTTCAGCTTTTATAAGTTGAATGCTAAATGTGGTTAAAAAAAAGATCGCTCTCAACTTTTAAAGTGAAAGCCTGATGATATCCAACCTAAAATAGCATGCACGATTAACACGGATATTTATCTTAATGGCCGATCTATCGCCCTGATTTTTTGCCTGACACATTCAGCTGAAAAAATGCTTAAAAAGTGGTGTATGGTAATTGCTTCAACCCGCTAAAATAAAACAAAGATGAAACAAATTTGATGATTTAATGATCAACTTTAGTAAAATTCACAAAATACACATAGTTTTAATAAAACAAAACATTTAATTATTTCATTTTTATTTCAATCACTTAAACTCAAAATATTACACAAATTTACGCTTGTAACAAAGCGGCAACTTTCCTGTGATTGACGCTGATTTTTTTTCGCCTAGACTGAAAGTTGTAACAAAAAGTTTAACTGTTAACCAGATTTCAGAGGGGTACTTTCCATGAAAAAATTAGCAATCGCATCAGCCCTACTTTCAGCTTTGGCTATCACTGGTACTGCGAACGCATACCAAGCTGAAATTGGTGCATCAGCAGGACTGATTGATCCAGACAACGGCAGTTCAAGCGGTTCATTCGGTGTAGATGGTACTTATTACTTTAACCCTGTACAAACCCGTAATGCACCTTTGGCAGAAGCAGCGTTCCTTGATCGTGCTAGCAACGTAAATGCCAAATACCAATATGACGAAGTTGGCGACAATGAAGCGCATACTTACGGCGTAGGTGCAGAGTACTTTGTACCGAATTCAGACTTTTACTTAAGTGGTAATGTGAGCGGTCATGACTTGAAAGACAATGATGACCTAAACAATGATTTAACCACCTATGGTGCAGAAGTTGGTTATTTACCAGCACCAGGCTTGTTAATCGCAGCAGGTCTTAAAGGTTGGGATAATGACCGTGATGATGGTGTAGACCCGACTTTACGTGCTAAATACGTAACTACACTTTCGAATGGTAAAGACATCAACCTTGAAGCAGGTGCTGCTTTTGGTGATCTCGATGAATACAATCTTGCTGCGGATTACTTCATTGATAAAACGCTAAGTGTAGGTGTCGATTATTACAGCAACGATATCAACGATAATGATGAGTTTGGTGTGAGTGCACGTAAATTCTTTACACCACAAGTCAGTTTGGAAGGTCGTGTAGGCTTTGGTGAAGTTGGTAATGCTGACTACAACCGCTTTGGTGTCGCTGCGAAATATCGCTTCTAAGCTTAAGTCTAATTCCTTACTCAAATAGCACCCTTCTTCGGAAGGGTGCTTTTTTATGCCCTAAAATAAAGCAGTTAGGTAGAAATAGTGCATTGACGTGCTGAGTATTTTCCGTACAATCAGCAACAACTGTAACAAAACAGTCATATTTCTATAACAGAGGGAATCTCAATAATTTTTAAAAAAACTTGCGCTTGCAACTGCTCTTCTAGCTGGTTTAAGTACTGCTCATGCGTATCAAGCTGAAATTGGTGGATCACTTTTCGTCATTGATCCTGATTATGAAAATGCAGATACTTCTACAGGTTTTGCACTTGATGGGACTTTTTACTTTAATCCAGTTCAAGTGAAGAACTCACCATTAAATGAAGCTGCCTTTTTAAATCGTGCGAGCAACGTTAATGCTGAGATTAGTTATATTGATTTTGATGTAGCTGAAAGCACAACTTTTGGTATCGGTGTTGAATATTTTGTTCCAAATACAGACTTCTATGTAAGTGCTAGCATTGGTCAATCAACAATTAAAGAAGATGGTTTTGAGGATTTTGACACAACAACTTATACAGCTGAGGTAGGTTACCTTCCAGTTTCAGGTTTACTCATTACAGCGGGTATTGCTGGTTATGATAACGATGATACTGATGATTCTGATGCAACATTACGCGCTAAATATGTTACTCAAGTCGGTGCATATGACATGAACTTTGAGGGTGGTGTTGTTTTTGCTGATGATGAAATTTTCACCCTAGGTACTGATCTATATCTCGACAAAACATTTAGCATTGGCCTCGGTTATACCGATGACGGTGAAGATGATACCTTCCAAATTCGTGCTAAAAAATTCTTCAATCAACAAGTCAGCCTAGAAGGCTCTATTAACTTTGAAGAAAATGCAAATGTCTTCGGTCTTCGTGCTGCTTATCGCTTCTAATTCCATAAATTAAAAGCAAAAAATCCGCTCAAATTTGAGCGGATTTTGTTATTTAGATTGCTCCAAATGCACAATCTGCAACTGTAAACTCACATTGCCATTAAACACATTGCGCTCTAATTCATAAACCAAACGCACATCATCCAACATCGGGTTAAATTCAAATTTATCTTTGGCGCCAAACGCAATCGCATCAACCACTTGTCCATTGTCCAATGCTAAACGCAATTTTAAATGACTGTCCTTCAACCATCTAAAATCGACCACTCTAAACCGCCCTTCAAACACAGGCTGCGGAAATTTCTGTCCCCACGGTGCCAACTGCTGCAATAAATCCACCGTGTGTAAATGAAAATCCTCTTGCGGCAATTCACCATCTGTCCACAGCACAGCATGAAATAAATCTGCATCCATTTGCGCAATGATCTGTTCAAAGACCTGTTTAAATTCTGCAAAGTGCGCCTTTTTAATGGTCAAACCTGCCGCAGCTGCATGCCCACCAAAATGACTAACCAAATGTGGATATTGCTCTGCGACCAATTCAATGGTGTCACGTATGTGAATCCCTTCTATTGAACGGGCCGAACCTTTAATATGCTCACCATCTTCATCGGCAGCAAATACAATCGCAGGACGATGGAACTGCTCTTTTAAACGTCCTGCGACAATTCCAATCACGCCTTGATGCCAATGTTCTTCAAACATAATCAAAGCGTGCGGTAAATCGCTTTGATCTAACTGCAACTTTTCCAATTCTGCCAGCGCATCTTGTTTAATTTGTGCTTCAACCTGACGACGTTCCTGATTCAAAGCATTTAACTGACGTGCTAAAGCATAGGCACTTTGCATATCCGTTGCCAGTAAACACTCGATTCCAATATCCATGGTTTCCATGCGCCCTGCGGCATTAATACGTGGCCCCAAGACAAAACCCAAATCCTGCGCTTTGAGCTGTGCGGGTTCTCGTCCTGCCAAGTCCAGCAATGCACTAATCCCAGGACGACATAAATTCTGCTGTATCCGTTTTAAGCCTGCATCGACCAAAATACGGTTGTTATAATCCAGACTAGCGACATCGGCATAGGTCCCCAAAGCCACCAAATCTAAATATTGAGTCAAATTTGCAGCAGATTTGCCTTGTTTTTTACGCTGACTAGATAAGTTCGCCAAAACGTAAAATGCCACGCCCACTCCCGCCAAAGCTTTACATGGGAAATCACATCCCAATTGGTTTGGATTGACCACCGCCTCTGCATTTGGAGTAGCTTTCGTGGTAAGGTGGTGATCGGTGATAATGACCTGCATCCCCAAAGCTTGCGCACGTTCCACCCCTGCATGACTGGAAATCCCGTTATCTACCGTAATCAATAAATCAGGCGTATAACGCTCAAAAGCCAAATCGGCAATGGCGGGGGTTAAGCCATAACCATATTTAAAACGGTCAGGTACTAAATACTGCACGTGTGCGCCCATTTCGCGCAGTGCCAAAATCATAAGTGTGGTGCTGGTCGCGCCATCGGCATCGTAATCGCCTACAATTACAATTTTTTTCTGCTGATCAATCGCCTGATCCATTAGCTGAATTGCTTCAGGCAGACCTTTCATGTTTGGGGCAAGCAAATGCTTCAGTTTAAGTTCTAGCTCCTGCTCCGATGTAACGCCACGGCGCGCTAAAATTTGGGCAACAAATGTAGACACGCCCTGAAAGTTTTCAGGGCGTGTAAGTAAAGGTCTTTGTTTTATTAGAATTTTTGACATATTTTCCAGTTATTTAAGGCATCAAACGTTTCAGTTTCCACTCACCTTCAATTTTTTCATAAGCTAAGCGGTCATGCAAACGGTTCGGACGGCCTTGCCAAAATTCGTAATAATCAGGCTGCAAGCGGTAACCGCCCCAAAATACAGGTTTTTGCAATTCAGATTGATCCCCCACTTGGGCGTGTAAGTCTTGGAAACGCGCCTGTAGTTCTTCACGGTTGGCAATCACACCACTTTGTGGGGTACTGATATGCGCAGCAATCTGATTGTCACGCGGACGTTTGTGATAATACGCAGTCGATTCTTGCTCATCAATTTTTTCGACATGGCCGCTGACACGAATCTGACGTTCTAGTTCAGGCCAATAAAACAACAATTCAGCATAAGGATTGGCAGCTAAATCCAAACCTTTTTGACTGTCATAATTGGTATAAAAGTCATAGCCTCCTTCGGTGGCTCCACGCAGCAACACGGTACGCACATGCGGACGACCTTGCGCATTGGCAGTTGCCAATGACATCGCATAGGGTTCATGTAGCTTGGCTTCTAAGGCTTGGTTAAACCAATTCAAAAACTGAATATGCGGATTGGCACTGACCTGTGCTTCTAGCAATTCACCTTTTTGGTAACTTAAACGCAGCTCACTTAAATCTTTAACTAAATCACTCATGATTTACCCCCCTTTAGACGGCATGACGACGTACAGCAGCTGCTAAATTTTTCGCCAATGCGTGCACTTCAGCCAAATCATCCCCTTCCACCATGACACGAATCACAGGTTCAGTGCCCGATTTACGAATTAATAAGCGTCCACGACCTTTAAGCTGCTCCGTGGCACGATCAAATTCTGCAACCAAAGCAGGGACAGTATAAGGGTCAAACATATTCTCTAAGCGTACATTTTCTAGCACGTTTGGCAACAGTTTAAAATCTGCCACCAATTCATGCAGAGCTTTGTTTTGTTCGACCATCACCGTTAACACTTGTAAGGCAGCAATAATTGCATCCCCTGTAGTGCTCTTATCCAAAGTCAAAATATGCCCCGATGGTTCACCACCAATCACCCAGCCATTTTCTTCCAGACCTTGTAGCACGTATCGGTCACCAACATTGGCACGCAGTAACGGTACTTGGGCTTTTTCCAACGCCAATTCCAGGGCCATATTGCTCATTAACGTCCCGACAATACCTGCAGGTTTTTTGGAGCCTTGTGTGGCAAGAATATATAAAATATGGTCGCCATCAATTTGCTTGCCTTGACTGTCCACCAAAATCACACGGTCTGCATCACCATCAAATGCAACACCCAAATCCGCCTGATGCTCAAGCACTGCTTTTTGTAAACTTTCAGGATGAGTAGAGCCACAATTTTCGTTGATGTTTAAACCATTCGGCTCATTATGAATAGCAATCACTTTCGCGCCTAATTCACGAAATACTGCAGGGCCCACATTGTAGGCAGCACCATTGGCGCAATCGACCACCATGGTGAGATCATTTAAATCTAAATGATATGGAAAGGTAGATTTACAAAACTCGATATAACGCCCATTGGCATCTTTGACACGCACACTTTTACCCAAGTTGGCCGTATCTTCAATTTTTAATTCTTGCTGCAATTCTTGGTTAATTTCTTCTTGCAAGGCATCTGGCAGCTTTTTCCCTTCGCCCGAGAAGAATTTAATCCCGTTATCAAAATATGGATTATGCGATGCTGAAATCACAATACCTAAACTGGCATGCAAGGCACGGGTTAAATGCGCAATGGCGGGCGTCGGCAATGGACCAAGCAAATGCACATAGACACCTGCGGCATTTAAACCTGCCTGTAGTGCTGCTTCTAAAATATAGCCTGAAAGACGTGTATCTTTACCCAATACTACAATCGGTTTATTTTTTTTGGTGTGCTTTTTTAAAACTTTACCTGCTGCAAAACCGAGTTTTAATGCAAATTCAGGTGTAATTGGTAACTCTCCAAACTTCCCTCGAATGCCGTCTGTACCAAAATAACTCATATTGTTCTCACTTCTTAGGGGTGATCTTTATCATCACTTTTTTACTGCGAGTTACTTTACACCATAAATGAAAAAGCCGTCACATTGATGACGGCTTTTATTTGAAAACTCTACTAAATATTAACCAACGCGATAGTTTGGCGCTTCTTTGGTAATCGTCACATCATGCACGTGAGATTCCTGCATACCTGCTGCAGTAATTTTCACGAATTTAGCATTTTGGCGTAGGTCTTCAATGGTTGAAGAACCTGTATAACCCATAGATGAACGTAAACCACCCATCATCTGATGCACGATGTTGCCCATTGGGCCTTTGTATGGTACGCGACCTTCAATGCCTTCAGGTACCAGTTTTTCTGCACCAGCTTTCGAGTCTTGGAAATAACGATCTGCAGAACCCGTTGCACCCGCCATTGCACCCAATGAACCCATACCACGGTATGCTTTGTAGTAACGACCTTGGAAAAATTCAACTTCGCCCGGTGCTTCTTCAGTACCTGCAAGCAATGAACCAACCATAATGGTACTTGCACCTGCACCAATTGCTTTGGCCATATCGCCAGAGAAGCGAATACCACCATCGGCAATTAATGGAATCTGTTCTTTCAATGCATTAGCAACAACGTCAATGGCAGAGATTTGTGGCATACCAATACCTGCCACAATACGTGTGGTACAAATTGAACCTGGGCCAATCCCCACTTTCACTGCGTCTGCACCTGCATCTAACAATGCCAAAGCAGCATCGCCAGTTGCAATGTTACCGCCAATTACTTGAACTTGCGGATAGTTGGCTTTTACCCAACGTACACGCTCAATTACGCCTGCAGAGTGACCGTGTGCAGTATCGACTACAATCGCATCGACACCTGCTTCAACCAATGCTTCTACACGGCTTGGTGTTTCTGCGCCTGTACCCACTGCAGCACCCACACGTAAACGACCTAAGTCATCTTTACAGCTATTTGGGTACAATTCTGCTTTGCGGAAATCAGTGACCGTAATTAAGCCTTTTAATTCTTGCTGATCATTCACCACCAAGACTTTTTCAATACGATGCTGTTGCAATAAAGCTTGAATATTTTCTTTAGATTCGTCTTCGCGTACTGTCACTAAACGATCTTGACCTGTCATGATGTTGCTAACAGGTTGTTCAAGGTTGGTTTCAAAACGTGTATCACGCCCTGTCACAATACCCACAACTTTGCCATCTTTTACTACAGGTACACCGCTAATATTGTTGGCTTGGGTCAGCGCAATCAATTCACGTACTGTCGTTTCAGGCGTTACGGTAATCGGGTCTTTCACCATACCCGCTTCAAATTTTTTCACACGACGCACTTCGGCTGCTTGTGCAACGATGTCCATGTTTTTATGCAAAATACCAATACCACCGTTTTGCGCCATCGCAATTGCCATACGAGATTCAGTCACCGTATCCATTGCTGCTGAGACAAGCGGAATATTCAGGTCAATGCCGCGGGTAAAACGTGTCTTTAAGGAGACATCTTTTGGGAGAACAGTAGAATAGGCAGGGAGTAATAAGACATCATCGAAGGTTAACGCTTCTTGAACGATGGTCAGCATAACAGTCTCACTGGTAATTTCCGTGAGCCATTATAAACAAATCTAGGCACAAATTTCATTTATTCTCTAAGAAATATTTTTTATTCTACCTTTTTGGGGATGCTGCACGAAAACAAGGCAATTTTCATCTATCTAAACAATGAGGTTTTCACGCCTAATTTACTTTTTAGCCGCGCAGATTTAAAAATTTTGATGTTTCGTTTTTCAGCCAGACAAACCGCTCCAATCTGAAGCATGATTTGGCTATCTATCCCCAATTAGTCACAAAAAAAGCAAAGCCACAGCCTTGCTTCAATCTAGATTGCCATCAACAACTGACTTCACAATTAAACGACTTGATCGAAGTCATCATCATTCACAGATATGGCTGGATCAACCTGCACAAATGGAATCATGTTATGCGCACGACGTGCTTTATTGCATTGATCATCGGCAATTTGTACTTCTTTACAAGAGCTGCTGCGTAATTCATAAATCCCGCAGCTCACTTTCTGTCCAACTTCACCTTCTAAAGCAACACAACGCGGCTGACTCTGATTGGTACCACACATGCATGAATAGACTGCTGTAACTGGTTCCGTGTAGTGCTCAGGCATATTTATGCCTTCAGCCCAATAGAATGAAACACGAAAATAAGCGCAACACGCGCCGCAGCTTAAGCAGGCATCTGCTGTAGGTACTTGAGACAACATTCGTTAAGTTCTCGTCATCAAAAAAATCGTTTTTGGGCGAAAATCTTAAAAAAAGTTGTTTTTGCACTCAAGTTTTTTTTACAGTTTTTTCAGCTTTTTTTGTTGCTTATTCGGGGTAGCTAAACACGTGCTCATCCATCAAATCGACGCCACATTCCAATGTTTCAATCCAGTCTAGGAATTGATTCACCTGTTCTTTGCCCACAAATGGAGTACCGTGTTGTGGCACAATCATTTCAACGTCCATAGTGCGTACCATATTCACCCAGAGGCGAATCACTTTATTGGAACACATATAGCGCTGATGGAAGCCTTTCATAGCAGGAATATGCGCAGCAAAATCAGTCAATGGAATTGAAGCATCTTGCACCATTGACGCACCCATATCGCCAGAAAATAAAATTTTGGCAATAGGATCATAAAACTGGAAATTACCGACAGAGTGCAAGAAGTGCGCAGGCACAGCAATAATTTTAGACTCACCCAAATGAATCGCCTGTCCTTCATCTGGCAGCTCCACCAAACGATCTAGCCAGTCACCTTTCATACGATCACTCATAAAAGATGAGCTTAGGTGCGGCAAGAAACGCGCCCACAATTTTGATGCTACAATTTTTGCTTCGGTATAGACCAACCAACGCGGCATTGAAGTGATGATGTCTGGGTCTTGGTGCGATGCCATGACATAGTCAAGATTGGTCAAACGGGTATATTTGTTTAATTCCATGGTCAGTGGTACATAGGTCAGGTCGCCACCTGGGTCTAGCACTGCGGCACGGTTATTATCAATAATCAAAAATTGGTTGGCCTGAACACCTTCACCTTTGACCAAACTGGTAAAACTAATACATTTATGTGTCCCATTATCAAATAAGACCTGCGATGTTGTACGGTCAAATGCCATAACCAATCCCCAATTTTTTCATTTTAAAAATAGATTTTCTATCACTGATTAACATATAGCTATTTATGGAAAGTTACAATAAATAAAATGGCTCAGATTATCTGAAATATCAGTGAATTGCAGTACCATTCACATAAATAAATCCCGAGCAGTTTGCTCAGGATTTATGCATTTTAATAAATAATTTAGAATAAATAATGTTGCGCCAAAGTCGACAAACCAATAATCAAGAAAATCAGTGCACCAATTTTATGAATTAAAGCAATTGGCAATCGGGTCGCTAATTTATTGCCAATAAACACCGCAGGTGCATTGGCCAGCATCATCCCCAAAGTAGTTCCAAGCATGACCCAAAACACGCTGTCATAACGTGCTGCTAAAGCCACTGTGGCAATTTGAGTTTTATCGCCAATTTCTGCCAAAAAGAACAACACAAATGTCGCGCCAAATACGCCGTATTTTTGCCATTTGTTGATACTTTCAGTTTCATCATCCAATTGGTCTGGAATAAGCATCCAAATTGCCATGCCAATAAAACCTAAAGATAAAATCCACAATAAAATTTCTGGGCTAAGTACCGTAGTAATCCATTGCCCCAAAACTGCAGAAAGTCCGTGATTAATGAGTGTTGCCAGTAAAATAGCAACCAAGATTGGAGCAGGTTTACGAAAACGTGCCGCGAGTAATAAAGCCAGTAGTTGGGTTTTATCACCCATTTCGGCTAAAGCGACAATGGCAGTCGAGATGAGGAATTCATACATGATGTTTTTCTCTGGCTAGCACACATACCAATGACCTATCCCTCCTGCTAGCCAAAATCTGCAGAGTGATAAATCAAAGGTCTTGCCAACAAAAGAAAGCTTGATAAAGCTGATTTGGTTCTTTGCTATGATGACCATGTTCTGTGGAACAAATATGTTGACCATCACCTTTTTACTACATTCAGTTGAAACAGAAATGGGTAAAAAGCGGCTACTCCCCAATGAAGTAAAGCTATTCTAAACAGAATACTGCAGTTAAGCAAATTTAGCCGAATAACGGCACTGACAAAAAAACCCTGCCGCAGCAGGGTTTTATAAAGCTTTTCTGAGTTTAGAGCAGCAAGCTACGAATATCTGCCAACAATTGCGTCAGTTTATGGGTAAAACGTGCTGCATCTGCGCCATTAATCACCCGATGGTCATACGACAATGACAACGGCAACATCAAGCGCGGATCAAAACCTTCACCATTCCAGACAGGCTGCATGGTCGCTGGTGAAATACCCAAAATCGCAACCTGTGGCCAGTTCACCAACGGCGTAAATGCCGTACCACCAATCGAACCTAAACTGGTGATAGTAAAGTTTGCACCTTGTAAATCTTTAGGAGACAACTTTTTATCACGTGCTTTTTGGCCGAGCTCGCCCAGTTCAATCGCAATTTGTTTAATCGATTTCTGATCTGGATTGCGTAGCACAGGCACGGTTAAACCATCAGGGGTTGCCACCGCAATGCCCATGTGGATTTCTTTACGCAGCAGCACAGACTTTTGATCGTCTGCCAAATGTGCAGCAAAATAAGGCTCATCTTTCAGCAAATGTGCTACAGCTTTGGCAATGAATGCCAAAATTGTCAGGCTGACGCCTTCTTTTTTGAAGTTGGCTTTCAATTCACCGCGCCACGCTTCTAATTCGGTAATATCGGCCAAATCAAATTGCGTAACTTGCGGAATGTAATTGTTCAGGGACAATTGCGGAATTGACACTTGCTGTAAACGGGTCAAACTTTTTTCTTCCACACCACCAAATGCACTAAAGTCAGGCAGCTTTGGCAAACCTGTAACTTGCTGCGTGGCGGCAGCGACAGAAGCAGTCTGCGGCGCAGTAAGACGTGCTTTGACATACGCCTTCAAGTCTTCTTTGAGTACACGTGCATGTGGGCCAGTAGGCTTTACCTCGGCTAAAACAACACCTAATTCACGCGCAAGTTTACGCACAGCAGGACCTGCATAGACTTTTGCATTGGCTTCATGTTGTGCCTTGCTCAGTTTGTCTACATTCGTATGCGCACTTGTTGCAACCGTCGTGGTTTGTGATGTAGATTCAGCACTGACTGCTGGCGATGTGCTTGGTGTAGAAACTACTTGATCTGCTGCAACTGCTGTTGGTCTAGCTGCACCTGCGGTCACTATCGTCACTAAGGCATTGCCCTGAGCAACACTTTGTCCTAATTTCACATGAATCGCTTGAATCACACCTGCGGTAGTACTTGGCACTTCAACCGTGGCTTTGTCTGACTCCACCACAATCAAACTTTGGTCCGCTACAACTGTATCGCCCACGTGTACCAAAATTTCTGCCACTGTGGCTTTATCGACCCCTAAATCAGGTACAGCCACTTCAACCTGAGCTGATGCTGCGGTTTGTGGTGCCGATGCAGTTGCTGCGCTCACTTTTGCAGCAGCCGCTTCTACTGGTGCTGATTGAGGTATTTCCACCTGTGTGACTGCGGCAGCAGCGGCAGTTTTCACTTTCAGAATCACCACACCTTCTTTTACGGTATCACCCGTTTTGATTTGGATGGCAGTGACTGTACCCGACACCGTACTCGGCACTTCTACTGTGGCTTTGTCCGACTCTACTACAATAATGCTTTGATCCACATCAATCGCATCGCCCACTTGTACTAAAATTTCCCCAACAACGGCTTTTTCCACGCCAATGTCAGGTACTTGTACATCTACTTCTTGCGCAGTGTTTGATGTCGCTGAGCTTGGTGCTGCAGCGACCACTGGTTCAGCATCTTGCTTCGGTGCCGCGTCCACTTCGGCTTGCGGTGCAGCACCTTCTGTAGCAACTGCGGTTTGAGCTTCTGTTTCTAGCTCAATCAGCACCGCACCTTCAGTCACTTCATCGCCTTGTTGTACCAAAATACTTTTCACTACCCCTGCAGCGGTGCTGGGTACTTCAACAGAAGCTTTGTCTGATTCCAACAGGACAATGCTGTCATCAACTGCAATCGTGTCGCCAACTTTAACAAGAATATCTGCAACAGTGGCTTTATCGACACCAATATCAGGCGTTTGAATTTGCATGATCAGTGCTCCTCTTTGTAGTCAGCAACCGCTTGTACTTCAGGAACCGCTTGCGGTGCCCACGCAACAGGACGATCGGTATCTAACTCAAATGTCGAAATTGCATCTTTGACTAAGCGTGCATCGACTTCACCTTCATCAGCCAGTTTTTTCAAGGTTGCTACCACAATGTGTGCAGCATCGACCCCAAAGTAGCTACGCAAGTTAGCACGGGTATCGGAACGACCATAACCATCTGTACCTAAGGCAACAAATGGTCGATTGTCTGGCAAGTATGCTCGAATTTGCTCGCTATAGACGCGCATGTGATCGGTTGCAGACACTACAATGCCATCTTTGCCACGTAACTGTTGTGAAATCCAAGGCTCTTTGCTTTCTTGAGCCAAAGGATGCAAACGGTTGTACTCTTCACACGCCATACCATCACGCGCCAATTCGTTAAAACTGGTCACACTGTAGACATTCGAGTGAATTTGGTACTCTTCACGCAAGATTTTTGACGCTTTAATGACTTCACGCAGAATTACACCTGAACCCAACAATTGAACCGTGGCTTTTTCATCTTCCTGCAGTAAATACATACCGCGCTTAATGCCTTCTTCCACACCTTGGGGCATTTCAGGATGCTCATAGTTTTCATTCATGAGAGTGAGGTAATAGAATACGCGCTCCTGATTGACATACATGCGCTGTAAACCATCATGTACAATCACGGCAAGCTCATAACCAAAACATGGGTCATAGGACACACAGTTTGGAATGGTATTGGCTAAAATATGCGAGTGACCATCTTGGTGTTGCAAGCCTTCACCATTGAGTGTGGTACGTCCTGCAGTGGCCCCCAACAAGAAACCTTGCGCCTGCGCATCACCTGCCGCCCATGCGATATCGCCAATACGCTGAAAACCAAACATGGAGTAATACATATACATTGGGATCATAGGCAAGTTATTGGTTGAATAACTGGTACCTAAAGCTGCCCAAGCACTCATTGCACCAGCTTCATTAATGCCTTCTTGCAGCATGTGACCGTCTTTGGCTTCACGATAATGCATCAACTGCTCTTGGTCTTCAGGGGTGTATTTTTGCCCATGTGCGGCATAAATACCCAATTGACGGAACATGCCTTCTAAACCAAAAGTACGTGCTTCATCAGGTACAATAGGTACCACGCGGTCTTTAATGGCTTTTTCTTTGAGCAAGGCTGAAATCAAACGCACCATCACCATAGTGGTCGATTGCTCTTTTCCACCTGAACCCGCCAACACTGAATCAAAAACTGATAATTCAGGAATTTGTAAAGCTTCGCTGTCTTTACGGCGCGCAGGCAAATAACCACCCAACGCTTCACGACGCGCTTTCATATATTTTAATTCAGGCGAGTTTTCACTTGGACGATAGAACGGCACTTCTTCAAGTTGCTCATCGCTGAATGGCAAATTAAAGCGGTCACGCACATATTTTAAAGAATCCAACTGCATTTTTTTGATTTGGTGGGTTTTGTTCACCGCTTCAATTTCATCCGACAAACCATAGCCTTTGACAGTTTTAGCTAAAATCACCGTTGGCTGACCTTTGGCCTTACATGCTTCAGCATACGCCGCAAACACTTTATACGGATCGTGACCACCACGGTTCAGGTTATCAATATCTTCATCGCTTAAATCTTTGATCAATTCTTTGGCTTCAGGATATTTACCAAAGAATTTCTCACGGGCGTATGCACCGCCTTTCACTTGTAAACGCTGATAATCACCATCCACCGCTTCTTCCATGATGGCTCTTAATGCACCTGTATCGTCTTTGTCCAATAAAGCATCCCAATGACGCCCCCAAACCACTTTAATCACGCGCCAACCTGCGCCACGGAATAACGACTCAAGTTCTTGAATGATTTTACCGTTACCACGTACAGGCCCATCTAAACGCTGTAAGTTACAGTTGACCACCCAAATCAGGTTATCTAGCTTTTCACGACCTGCCAGTGAAATCGCCCCCAGACTTTCTGGCTCATCCATTTCACCATCGCCCAGAAATGCCCAGACTTTACGGTCTTCTTCTTTAATCAAACCGCGGTTCATTAAATATTTTTGAATATGCGCCTGATAAATGGACATGATTGGACCTAGACCCATCGATACTGTTGGGAACTGCCAATAGTCAGGCATTAAATAAGGATGTGGATAGCTAGGTAAACCGTTACCGCCCACTTCGCGGCGGAAATTATTCAATTGATCTTCGGTTAAACGCCCTTCTAAAAATGAACGAGCATAAATACCTGGTGCACAATGACCCTGATAGTAGATCATGTCACCACCAAAGTGATCGCTATTGGCACGGAAGAAATGGTTAAAACCAACATCATACAATGTTGCTGAAGATGCAAAACTTGCAAGGTGACCACCTAAATCATCACCTGTTTTATTCGCACGTAACACCATTGCCAACGCATTCCAGCGAATCAAGGCCCGAATACGGCGCTCGATATCTGGATCGCCAGGCATAGCAGGTTGTTCTTCCACTGAAATAGTATTGAGGTAGGGAGTATTTAATCGCTGAATGGGTACATGCTTTGCGATTGCACGTTGGTACAATTTTTCGAGTAAAAATGCTGCCCGTTCAGTACCCATATGTTGTAACACAGCATCAAAGGCATCTTGCCATTCTTGGGTTTCTTGTGAGTCCGTATCACCGTAAAACGCCATAATTCACTATTCCTAAGCCTAATCATATGCTTTATATGTATCATAATTTAAACTTTAGTAGATATGGCTAATCTTAAATGCGTACCCTTTATACTATTTAGAAAATAAATAGTGATTGACACTTTCTTACATCAAATAACAAAAAACCGCCAATTTAGGCGGTTTTTTATACAATCAAGCAGATACTGCGTGTTATTATTTTTTATGTGAATAAGTTGAAGTCTGAAAAGCTTGACTGGATTTTGCTGGTTGTACTAGTTTTACTATAAAAAGTGCAAACTTGAGTATAAAGAAAAGCGACCTTTGCCGCTTTAATTTCATGTATTAATTTGTAGTGCGTCGTTTACAGTGAATGTGGCTAGAGCATGATTTTCTAGCCAAAGCATTACGGCAACATTGCTAAATAGGTTGAAGGGTTCTTACGTTGACCATCTTTCACTACTTCATAATGTAAGTGTGGACCTGTACAACGACCTGTACAACCCACGTTAGCAATATGTTCGCCTGCTTCAACGCGGTCACCCACACGTGCAATTAAACGTGAAGCATGTGCGTAGCGCGTGATATAACCATTACCGTGGTTAATTTCTACATATTGACCATAACCTGTGCCCCAGCCTGACTTGGTCACAATACCTGGGCCAGTCGCATAAATTGGTGTACCGCTTGGTGCAGCAAGGTCTAAGCCTGAATGGTTTTCAGCGCGACCACTCATCACACGACCGCCATAGTTCGAGCTAATACGTGCATTCGGTAAAGGATGTGACACTAACCACGCATAAGGATTTGAAGAAGCAAAACGAGTGCTGGTATTGGTACCGTATTTTTTGGCTAAAGAGGCGTTATTTAATTCTGTGGTCTTTTCACGAAGCTTAACGGTCATCTGCGTTTGTGCAGGAATGTCAATGTCTTGTGTTTCTGTATAAGAACCTTGTGACAAGGTACGGGTTAATTGCTCAATACGATCAGTCGATGAATTATGAGAATCTAACTCAACTAAATCAGCAAATGCGACAGATGCTGCTGAAGCTGCCAGTGAAAACGCTAATAAAATACGGCGCGAATGCATAAAAAAACCTCTTAACTGTTCTTACTTGAAGTTCCTTGTGATCTCTTCCTTGATATCTACTGAAAGGAGCGCATAAGATTAGGGCATAAACATGAAGGAATGATGTATGTCCGAACCTGTGAATCTCTTTCAACAAACAAGAAAACACATAAAAACAGGAAACCTAACGTTTCTCTCAACCCAAGTTGCTGCATGGCAGAAACTTGGCAAACTTATTCAACCTTTACTGCCGCAACCAGAGCAATGGCAGGTGGTTTGTTATCAACAAGGTGTCTTAACCATTACCGGAACCAATCAAGCGATGGTGAGCCAACTTGGCTATTTGCAAAAGCAATACATTACTCAACTGTCACAACTGCATGAACTGAAAGACTTACAAAAAATTCAGGTACGATTAAGAGTTGAATCTCAAACGCCCCCAAAAAGCGAAAAGCCTTTAAAAACACTTAGTCCAGAAACTCAAGATATGTTACGAGGTGCTGCTGACTTTGTGAGCGACCCTAAGCTTAGCCAAGCTTTGTTACGTTTGGCAAGCAATAAAAAATAATTGTTTGCAGAAAACTCCAAATACTCGTACTTAAATATGTGATGAAATGCACACTTTAGTATTGTTACATTATAACGTATTAATAAAAGACAATGACTTATGTCACATGCACATAAGTGATCGGGCAAGAATTTATGTCATCAAATGTTACAATTTCATAACTGCTTGGATCGCTCTGAACATTGCGTAGTAATTGATTATTTAAGGCATGTCCTGACTTGTAACCATCAAACTTGGCAATAATTTGATGTCCAAGTAAGAACAAATCCCCCACAGCATCTAAAATTTTATGCCGTACAAACTCGTCCGAGAAGCGCAAACCTTCTTCATTGACCACGCCTGTATCATCTACCCCAATCGCATTCTCTAAACTCGCACCCAAAGCCAAATTATTGGCTTTTAAATAGTCCAAATCTTTCATAAAGCCAAAAGTACGTGCGCCACTAACTTCATAGACAAAGGTTTCTGTAGAAAAGTCGATAGTGGCAGACTGAAATTCTTTGTTAAAGGCAGGATGATCAAAGTCGATAGTAAAATTGAGCTGAAAACCTTCATGCGGACTGAATACCGCGCGCTTATCATCAATTAATGCTGCTACAGGTTTTAAAATTTTGATGAACTTTTTAGGAGCCTCCTGTTCTTTTAAACCGCCCTGCATCAACAAATAAATAAAAGGCCCTGCACTGCCGTCCATAATAGGCACTTCAGAAGCAGACACCTCAATAATCAAGTTATCAATTCCCAAACCTGCTATGGCACTCATGATATGCTCGATGGTGCCAACTTTGGCATCATCCTGAACCAAATTCGAGCACATAAATGCTTCTTGAATCAGCATGGCATCGGCTGGAATATCAACAGGTGGATTTAAATCGATACGACGAAACACAATTCCCCCATCAGCATGATGCGGCACAAAGTTGATCAATACTTTTTGACCACTGTGCAGACCAATACCGCTCGCCTTGACGACACGTTGTAGGGTACGTTGTTTCAGCATGTTCTCAATTCATCTAAATTTTAAAACCGTTATACGTTAGCATATTTAGCCATTGATAAAAAACAAAAAAGGCAGTTTAAAACTGCCTTTTCCCGATCACACGATGAAATTGAGCCTCTTGGCTTATTTACGCTGCTGATTTTTCAAATAGTCTTGAATACTCATCGGCGTTGGGCGCGCAGAGCCTGATGTGGTTGTCGCACTAATTGCAGGTGCAGTTTCTGCTTGTTGACGCTGAATTGCAGGAACATCGTCTTCTTCCACTGCCGCTGTTGGTGCTGCAGAAGCGGTTTGTGTCACAGTGCGTTTCGCAGGCTCTGGTGTGTCGCCTGTGTTACGCGCCAAACCTGTAGCAATAACGGTTACACTGATTTCGTCACGCGCTTCAGGGTCAAATACCGTACCATAGAATACTTGGGTTTGTTCAGTATCTGAAAGTTGATGAATTACCTCCATAATCTCATCAATTTCACCGAAGGTCACATCATCTCCACCCGTGACGTTAATCAACAAGCCTTTGGCATTTGCAATAGTCACGCTATCGAGCAATGGGCTGCGAATGGCTTGTTCAGCCGCTTGACGCGCACGGTTTTCACCACGCCCTGAACCAACACCCATCATCGCATAACCACGCGTGCTCATTGCCGTTTTCAAGTCAGCAAAGTCAAGGTTGATGTGACCCGGACGCACCACCAAATCAAAAATACTACGTACACCGTTCAACAAAACGTCATCTGCTTTTTTATACGCATCTTTCATTGAAATATCGCGGTAAACTTTCATTAAACGCTGGTTTGGAATAATGATTAAAGAGTCTACATGCTGCTCTAATGCCGCAATTCCTTTTTCCGCAGAAAGTAAGCGACGCTTACCCTCAAAGTTAAATGGCGTAGTCACCACACCAACGGTCAAAATACCCATTTCTTTGGCAATTTCAGCAACTACTGGCGCAGCACCTGTACCTGTGCCACCACCCATCCCTGCAGTCACAAACACCATGTCTGTACCTTCAAGTTGCTGACAAATTAGCTCGCGGCTTTCTTCTGCTGCAGTTTGACCCACTTGAGGATCGCCGCCCGCGCCTAAACCACGGGTGCTTTGCTCACCTAGCTGGATTTTGAATTGCGAATTCATGCGATCGAGTGCTTGTTTGTCCGTATTGGCACAAACAAATTTTACACCCTGAATATCTGACTCAAGCATGTGCTGCACAGCGTTACCGCCTGCACCACCCACACCAAACACAGTGAAACGGGCTTGACCGTTGCTATCGGTTTGATCATCTATAAATTCAAATGAGGCCATGACCTTTAGATTTCCTAATACGTTATTGGCAGTCACTTAAGCCCGTATACTGCCTTGATCTTCATAAAAATTATTTTTAAGAATGCTGTTCAACTTCTGGCTTGTCAAGTACCAGCGATGATCCTTACAACTTCCTAACAATATTCCCCAAAAAACTCAACTAAAAAATAGATTTTAGCTTTTCGTTCAAGCCTGACCATGCCCGTCCGACACGCCCCCAAACCGATAAGGTTTCAGGGTCTTCATGTTCTACAATTGTGTCTTGAGTATAGTTTTGACTATAAAGCAATAGGCCTGAGGCCGTTGCATATTGTGAACGGCGTAAAGCAGCCTGATGCGGTTCATCAGCATAAACTTGTGAAGGATGATTCCCCAAGTGCGCCGAAACACCTAACATACGACGTACCAAGCTGATCATACCTTCAATTTGTGAGGCATCGCCCGCCAAAACCACACCATGATACAGACCATGAATGGCGCCGCTTTTTTCAAGTTCCTGACGAATTTGTGCGAAAATTTCTTCATAACGCGCAATAATAATTTCCGCCAGTTCAATACGGCTAATGGTTTGTGGCCCATCAATGCCTTGAATTTGAATCATGTGATCAGGTTTGACCACCTTCATATCTACACAGCCATACAATAGCTTAATCCGTTCAGCTTCTTCAGTTGTGGTTTGTAACACTGCTGCAATATCGCGGGTGACATGCTCACCACCACGCTGCAAAGTGTGCGCCAAGGCCAAACGCCCATCTAAATAAACCGCAATACTGGTCGTGCCTGCGCCAATATCTACCAGACACACACCGTATTCTTTTTCATCTTTAAGCAGACTGGCTTCTGCAGTGGCTAAATTTGACACCACCATTTTTTCGACACCAATATTGGCACCTTTTAAAGCGCGGTCTAAATTCTGCATGGTGCTAATAGGTAACATCATCAATTGATAATGCCCTGTCATGCTATGTGCCGACATCCGAATTGGGTTTTGTACCCACTCACCCGAATCATCTAAATCGAAACCGAGTGGCACTGCGCTCACCAAATAATGGTCTGAAGTGAGATGACTGGCTTTAGCCAAGTCCAGTGCGCGCACCACTTCACTGGTGGTAATGGTGTGATCACTGCTTTCAATAGGTGTTCGACCTGAAGCATAAAAGCTTTTGAGCTCTGCACTAGGAATAGAAATCCATGCCGAATGCACACGGCATTCCGCCATATCTTCCGCTTCTTGTACGGCATTTTTAATTGCAGTAATCACTTTATCGAGACTGACAATTTTTCCTTTACTCATGCCTCGATTACGTGCGGTGGCCATACCAATGACTTGGATATTGTCTGGCGCATGGACCTTAGCAATCAAAACTGAAACTTTGTGCGTCCCGATGTCAATCGCAACAACCGAGGGAACAGCTTCACTCATTTATTCACTACCATTACCAGTATGTTTAATTTATGGCTTAATGCCTCTATTTTTTTAAAGCCCGATATTATGGCTTTGCTCTTATTCCCTCTGCAATGCTTGTGTCATCAATCGTTACAACAAAGTGACCATTTGCAATTTTTGGCGGAATTGAGTTTTTCCATTGAATGGCCAAACCATTGCGATAACGCAAATCGATGGCGGAGATTTTAGACCATACAGGTTTCAAATCACTTTGTGCAAGATGTCCCAAGCGCTGCAGCTTACTCATGGTTTGATCTTTATCTACAATAACACGTAGACCTGAATCAAACTGCATAAACCACGTCATACGTTCTGTTAAATATAGTTCTTTTAAACGATCGTTGATGGGCAAGAATAATTGGTTAATTTCATTATAACGACGCATCATCATTTTAGATTGATGCGTTGGTCCGTGTAATAACGGTAAATGTTGATTATTTTGTGGCGTGACTTCGGTAAAGACCTCACCGCTGTCACTGAGCAAACGACCTGTACCCCAACGGGCAATTGGATGACGCGGCATGACCCGCACACGAATGGCATTCGGCCACGCGCGTGAAACCACCACTCGATCTACCCAAGACAACTCCAAAGCAGAATCGCGGATTTGCTCTAGATCAGAAGTGAAATAGTTCTTGGTCATCACAGGGTTCACATGCGTCATCACTTGACGATGTTCCGCATCTGAACGTGTACCCACTACATCTAGCTTTGCAATTTGTGCGTCGGTCATGACTTTATATAGCCCATACGCACCCACTGCCAGCACGAGCACTGCAACGCAAAGCATTACCCAACCGCCAAAATGGATCAGCTTTTCTTTGGCTGTTGGCGGTTTGTCATGAATCGAGGTAATCGCTGCCCGTTTACGGCGCAAGGATGCAGGAAGTTGAGCCATATTTAGTGTGCTTCACCTGTGAGGGTTTGTGCCAAAATTGCCACACACAGCTCATCAAAACTATAGCCGACTGCATTTGCCGCTTTCGGAACTAAAGAATGGCTGGTCATTCCCGGTACGGTATTCACTTCGAGTAACCAGAAATTACCCTTTTCATCTTGCATGGCATCAATACGCCCCCAACCACTTGCACCCACCGCTTGGAAGGCACGCAATGCCAAAGCTTGTAACTGTTGCTCTTCGGCAGCGTTTAAACCACACGGAATACCGTATTGCACATCGTTACGCTGATATTTGGCTTCATAATCATAGAACGCTACATCTTTCGGGGGTTCTAAACGAATAATCGGTAAAGCCTGACCGTTGAGTAGTACGATGGTAAATTCACGCCCTGTAATCCATTTTTCAGCCATAACAATGGCGTCATGTGCAGTTGCTTTCGCCACAGCATTAGCAAAGTCTTCAACTTTTTCGACTTTGCTCATGCCAATACTTGAACCCTCATGCACAGGCTTGATGATGAGTGGCAAGCCCAATTCAGCAACCACATCTTCAATATTGGAATCTTTGCTGACAATACGATATGGCGCAGTTGGCAAGTCCGAACCTTGCCAAATTTGCTTAGTTTTCACTTTGTCCATGCCAATCGCTGAACCTTGCACGCCCGTACCGGTGTATGGAATATTCAACCATTCCAAGACACCTTGAATTTGACCATCTTCACCACCACGCCCGTGTAATACAATAAAGGCACGATCATAATTGACCAATTCGGTCACACTACGTGTTTGTGGATCAAATGCTTCTGCATTGACCCCTGAACGTAGCAGTGCTTCGAGTACTGCTTGACCGCTGTCTAGAGAAACCTCACGCTCAGCAGATTTTCCACCCAATAACACGGCAACTTTGCCGAACTTTGAAGCATTTGACACGTTTATATCCTTAAACTTTAAACTGGTCGATCAAATTCAAACATCACAGGTTGTGATTATTTTAAATACAAATGGTTTTGTGCAAGTTCGATTGAAATCGCCCCCACATTACCTGCACCTTGGGTCAATAACAAGTCATTAGCCTGTAACACTTGTTTCACAATATTCGGTAAGTTGCCATCGTTTGGATCGACCAAAATTGGCTCAACCTGACCACGCAAACGAATACTGCGCGCTAAAGTACGACTATCTGCACCAACAATTGGTTTTTCGCCCGCAGGATAAACATCGAGCAATAGCAATTGATCGACTTGTGACAACACCTCAACAAAGTCATCAAAACAGTCACGAGTACGACTAAAACGGTGTGGTTGGAACAACATCACCAAACGGCGATCAGGATGACTTTGACGCGCAGCTTTAATAGTGGCTTCCACTTCTTTCGGGTGATGTCCGTAGTCATCTACCAATTTCACATTGCCGTCTGCTACCGCAAACTCACCTTGTACTTGGAAACGACGACCAACACCGCTAAAGCCTTCTAAAGCACGGCAAATTGCACCATCAGAAACACCTTCATCGGTGGCAATTCCAATTGCAGCCAAAGCATTTAATACGTTGTGCAGACCAGGTTGATTCACCGTCACGCGTAACGGTTCGCGGTCTTTACGCAATACGGTAAAGTGTGTGCGCATACCGTCTTGATCGACATCAATGGCACGAATATCGTTGTCTTCGTTAAAACCATAGGTCAATACAGGACGCCCGATACGTGGCATAATTTCACGGATATTGGCATCATCACCACACACGACAGCTAAGCCATAGAATGGCAGTTTGTGCAAGAATTGAATGAAGGTATCTTTTAAAATATCGAAACTACCACCATAGGTGTCCATATGGTCGGCATCAATATTGGTCACCACAGCCGCCATGGGCTCTAGGAATAAAAACGATGCATCAGATTCATCGGCTTCTGCCACGATATAACGGCTCGCACCCAATGCTGCATTGACACCAGTACGGTTTAGCATGCCACCAATCACATAAGTTGGATCCATATTTTCTTCGGCCAACATACAGGTAATTAAACTGGTGGTGGTGGTTTTACCATGCGTACCCGCCACTGCAATACCATGACGATAACGCATCAACTCGCCCAGCATTTCAGCACGACGCACCACAGGAATACGGGTGTCAATTGCTGCTTTAATTTCTGGGTTTTCTGGGTCAATTGCAGTAGACACCACCAACACATTTGCGGCTTTAATATGATCTGCCGCATGCCCAATATAAACCTTGATGCCGTTTTCTTCTAATTGCGCTGTGGTTTTTGAGGCTTTGATGTCTGAACCCGATACTTTATAACCCTGGTTTTTCAAGACTTCGGCAATACCACACATCCCCGCGCCACCAATACCCACAAAATGAATGTGTTTGATACGGCGCATTTCAGGCACTTTGATTAATTTTTTCGCTTGATCAGCGGGTGTAGATGGAGACATATTTTACTCGAACAATGCTTGAATAAGACGAACCACGTGCTGAGTTGCATCTGGCTGTGCCTGCTGACGGGCTTTGACCGCCATTTCAGACAACAATTGACGATTCATTAACGGGGTTAATAATGTTGTTAAACTTTCGGGGGTCATACTGGCTTGCGGACAGATTTTTGCTGCACCCAAATCGGCTAAAAATTTGGCATTGGCAGTTTGGTGATCATCCACCGCACTAGGCAGTGGCACAAATACTGCTGCAACACCTGCAGTCGCGACCTCGGTTACCGTGAGCGCGCCCGCACGACAAATGATTAAATCGGCATCACTATAGGCTTTGGCCATATCTTCAATAAAAGGCTGTACCTTAACCTGTAAATGGTCAGGTCTGTGTGCATAACGTGCCTGCGTCGTTTCGGCTTGGTTTTGCCCACATTGATGATAGACATCTAAAGCAACATTCAGTTGCTTTAATGCTTCAGGTACACATTCATTTAAGGCTTGTGCACCAAGCGAACCACCCACAATTAAAATGCGGATTGGCAAGCCTGCTTTTTCACGTTCTTGATAGCGCCATGCAGGACTTAAGGTCGCGGTGATTTCCTCACGTACAGGGTTGCCTGTGGTAACGATTTTTTCACTGTTTGGAAAAGTATTTGGGAAAGCCTGACACACAGTTTTAGCTACCCGTGACAATTGAGTGTTAGTAAAACCCGCGACTGCATTTTGTTCATGAATCAGCACAGGAACACCCAAAGCGCGTGCTGCCAAGCCACCTGGTCCTGCTACATAACCACCAAAACCTGCAACTGCATCAACTTTTAATTGCTTCATGTAACGCATGGCGCTTAATGTTGCACCTAAAATTTTAAATGGTGCAGCCAGTTTACGGATCAAACCGTTGCCACGCACACCTTGAATATTAATTTGGTAAATTGGGATACTGTGATTTTTAAGCAGACGATTTTCCATGCCCGCTGGGGTCGCCAACCATGATACTTGAATCCCTTGTTGCTGTAATTGTTTTGCAACGGCCAAAGCGGGAAAAACATGTCCACCTGTACCTGCGGCCATCATCATGACATGTTTAGGCTGTTGTTGCTGTGCATCAGTCACGGTTTAATTCTTCAACTTAAAATAAGGCAAATAAAAATCTTGTATAAGCTATCAATTGTAATCACAAACGCATGGGCTTGAAAGGTTATTTACTTTTTTTCACCAAGTGCTTGATTGTTTTTTTCTACAGATTTTCAAGTTTAAACTAGTTTTATTATTAATCTACGGAAAATGTTAAGTTTTATTCAATTTTAGATGCTTTGCTTGAACCCTTTTGCAAAGTGTTTAAATTGTTTTTTGTCTCCACGTCTCTAAAAATAAAGCCGCTTTCAAACAGAAAACGGCTTTTGTATTGATACAGTGAACATTAAAGCCCAAACTTAGTTTAAACGACCTGCTTCAAGTACTTTAAATAAATCATCGGCAATAGATGTACCAAACTGTGCGTCAATTTCACGAATACACGTTGGACTGGTCACGTTAATTTCAGTGACATAGTTGCCAATCACATCCAATCCGACAAAAATCAAGCCTTTTTCACGTAAAAATGGTCCAACTTTGGCAGCAATGGCTTTATCATTTTCAGTCAATGGACGTGCTTCACCCAAACCACCTGCAGCTAAGTTGCCACGCACTTCGCCATTTTGTGGAATACGGGCCAAACAATACGGCACAGGCTCGCCATTGATCATCAGGATGCGTTTATCACCCTCTACAATTTCTGGAATATAACGCTGCGCCATGATGGGCTGAGTGCCGTTATTGGTCAAAATTTCAAGGGTTGAGCCTATATTGACCCCGTCTTGGTACAAACGGAAAATACCCATGCCACCCATACCATCGAGCGGTTTAACAATTACATCGCCATGTTGCTGAATAAATTCACGAATCAGGCTTTGTTGTGAAGTAACCAATGTCGGAACTTGTAGTTCTGGGAATTGGGTCGCAAACAGCTTTTCATTACAGTCACGCAGGCTTTGCGGTTTGTTGATGATCCATGCGCCTTCGCGTTCAGCTTGCTCTAAAATATACGTGGTATAAACGAAATTCATGTCAAAAGGCGGGTCTTTACGCATGAGAATGACATCATAATCGGCTAAGGATTCTTTGTGTTTTTCGCCCAATTCGTAATAATGGTTATAGTCTTCAAAGACTTTAAGCGGAGCAATCAGACCAAATGCCTTGCCCTGATCAATATATAAGTCTTGCTGTAATGCATAGCCCAAGGTATGCCCACGACGTGAAGCAGCCCATAGCATTGCCATGGTGGAATCTTTTTTGAGATTGACTGTTTCAATAGGGTCCATCACCACAAGTACGCGCATATTTCGGTGCTCTTTTGAAGAATTGAATAAGCAAAAGTATAGCTGAGTTTGGTTTTGGTGTTGCTGCAATTTTCGTAACGCTTCATCCACAATCATCATGCACTTGGGAGTACGCGATGCAACAAGCAATTATTGGTTTTCATTTAGATGAAGAAAATGATTGGGTCGCAGATTTGGCCTGCGGTCACGGGCAGCATGTGCGGCATAATCCGCCGTGGCAAAACCGCCCGTGGGTAATCACAGAGCAAGGGCGCAAGGAAAAGTTGGGGGTGATGCTCGAGTGTAAGAAGTGTGAGGAGGAGACTGAGTGAATACACTTAGATCTACTAATTGAACCCTCAATAGGAATAATCAAGCTCAGGGGGAGGTAATATTACAGTTCAAATTGCCAGTTGACTATGACTATCTAATCAAACTAACTTCAAAATGAGCAGTTCAGCTTCTTCTGTTTTCTTATATACGCTGATCGATAAAGAAACAAAAATTTAATTTTATAAGCTTA
Organism: Acinetobacter sp. PW68; assembly: GCF_020982655.1. NCBI lineage: Bacteria > Pseudomonadati > Pseudomonadota > Gammaproteobacteria > Moraxellales > Moraxellaceae > Acinetobacter > Acinetobacter sp. PW68. The sequence continues at coordinate 2,690,984 of NZ_JAHZSX010000001.1, forward strand.
ACAACACGCAACTCTCAAACAAAAAATATTCATTACAATTCAATGTAAATGTATTATCCAAAAACCCAAACCTACCGATCTGGGTTTTTTACAGATTTATCACATTCCACGCTAAATTATTGATCAACGTTTCACACGATCATCAAATAATGCGCATGAGACTTAAATCCCATACTTCACACGGTACGCTTCCATTTTCGCCAAGGCCTCTTTTTCACCTTTGGCATCCAAATAATTCATTAAATCTTTCATGGTAATTAAAGCATGCACAGGAATTTCCAACTCTTTTTGTACTTCCTGAATGGCAGACAAATCGCCCTGACCTTTTTCTTGACGGTCTAAAGCGACCAATACACCCGCAATTTGCGCACCCGCATTTTTCAAAATGGTCACCACTTCACGAATAGCGGTACCCGCAGTGATCACATCATCAATAATCCAAACTTTTTTGCCCTCAACTGCAGCACCCACTAACACACCACCTTCACCATGGTCTTTGGCTTCTTTACGGTTAAAACCCCACGGCACACTAACGCCATGATTTTGTGATAAAGCCACTGCTGTAGCTGCTACAAATGGAATACCTTTATAAGCAGGCCCAAAAATAACATCTACGTGTTTGCATTGCATGAGTTGATCTGCATAGCCCGAAGCCAATAGCGATAAAGCCTCTCCATCATTCAACAAACCTGCATTAAAAAAATAAGGACTCACACGACCCGATTTTAAAGTAAACTCACCAAATTTAAGCACACCACGTGATAAGGCGAGTTCGATAAAAGCTTGCGGGTTAAATTGAGCTGGCGATGTCATGAGGTGCTCCAAATTAATACATTGAGGTAAGACCCGAGCATGATACCAAAGAGTAGCTATCCGAGTGATCAAAAAATTCTTCGAGTGGTTTCAATTAACGTCAATGGGTTGCGTTCATCGGTAAGCAAAGGCTTACTCGAATGGTTAGAAAAGTCTGAAGCAGACGTGATTTGCATGCAGGAAAGCCGCATCACCCACGCCCAATGGACCGATAAATTTAAGCCCGAAGGCTGGCACACGCATCTTTTCCCTGCAGAACGCGCAGGTTACGCAGGGACAGCCATTTATAGCCGTTTGCCCTTTGTTTCTGTGCAAAATGGTTTAGGCTTTGAATTGGCCGATTCTCAGGGTCGTTTTATCAGTGCTGAATTTGATGTAGGACTAGATCACCCAATTTACATCTGTTCACTGTATTTGCCTTCTGGCTCTTCAGGTGAAGAAGCGCAAATGCGCAAAGATCACTTTTTAGAAGAGTATCAAAAAATTCTAAAACAGTGGCGTGAAGAGAATAAATCGATCATTGTCTGTGGTGACTACAACATCGTACATAAACGTATTGATATTAAAAACTGGTCGGGTAACCAAAAGTCTTCAGGCTGTTTACCACATGAACGTGCATGGTTAGATCATATTTATAATGACTTAGGCTATGTCGATACCTTCCGTGAAGTACGCCATGAAGCAGAGCTGTATTCTTGGTGGTCAAATCGTGGGCAAGCACGTGCCAAAAACGTTGGTTGGCGGATTGATTATCATGCCTGTTCACCCGACTGGAAAGCACGTACTGTCAATGCTTGGGTGTATAAAGACGAATGGTTTAGTGACCATGCTCCTGTGATTATTGATTATAAGATTTAATATTCAACCAAATTTCACGGTCTATATGAGTGAACAATTGTTCACTCAACTGAGGTTCAATTCGCACATAATCTGTCGACTTTGTGTATTTATCTTCAAGTCGATTCAGCGCATTATTGCATCACGGCAAAGGGACAGTCAGGATGACACAAAAGGATTGGAAGCCGAAGGATGGAAAATAAACTAACTGGTTTTAGTTAGTTTCAAGGAAGTAACAATGGACGTTAAAATGAGACCCGCATAATCAGGATGATTAAATGCGGGTTTTCTCTTTTTATCCTCTTATTTTCTATTTTGCGCTATTACTGTTGTTCTTCACTGTATTTTTTATTTTCACTTGAGTCTGTTCTTATCAAGTTTTTTATTTTGTTCTGTTTATACGTCCCATTTTAGAGCGATCAAGTGTCAATTTGGTGACATCGATATGACGTATTGATGACACATACCATTTAAACAGCCAATCATTGTTCACTGCAGGTTTCTAGCGCTTAACGCTATTTTGGGCTAGGCTATAGCCAATTTGATGATATTAACGTGAAAAAATATGTTAAAAATTTATGGTATTAAAAACTGCAACTCAATGAAAAAAGCCTTCGATTTACTCAATGAATTGGGGCTAAGTTATGAGTTTCACGATTATAAAAAGCAAGGGATTGATGCCAGCACTGTCAAAAGTTGGTTAGATGCACTTGGGCAAGATGTGGTACTGAATAAAAAAGGTACTACTTGGCGCAAACTTAGCGAAGCAGAACAGCAAGCCGCTTTGACCAGTGAAGCCAACTTAATTGAGGCACTTTGCACCCACACCAGTTTAATTAAACGTCCTGTCTTAAAAACCGAATCAGGCTTTATTGCGGGTTTTGATGAAGTGGCTTATCGTGCTTTGGGTTAAGTTCTAAAAATACCAATAAAAAACCTGCTCATCTGGAGCAGGTTTTTTTACATCCAGTGCAATATGATTTCAATTGCAGAGGTTGGAATACATACTTAGTTCGCACGAACCCATGTTTGGTTACGACCCAATGCCGCTACACCAACGAAACCACGCAATTCAAGTTTCTTACCACCATCGGCAAGTTTACCTTTGAGCTTGTAGGTTTTACCTGTTTGGGGATCAAGGATTGAACCACCATCGTAGCTCGTGCCACCTGTATTTTTCAGACCGCGAACAATGGTCAAACCTTTGAGTGATTTGTTGTGATACGGACCTTCACATTTTGTACAGGCATTTTCTTCACCAGGCGTTAAAATTGACTGAATGCTGGCGGTTAAAGTTCCATTTTTTTGCTCAGTAAATCTTACCGTGGCTTTGGGTTGTTTGGTTTTGTCGTCAATTGTTTTCCAAACTGTGCCATTAAGCGGATCTGCAGCATTGGCCAAAGCGCTTAAACCTAACAGCCCGAATGCAAGTGCAATTTTTTTCATTGTTTTGTTTCCTTGGTCTACTATTAGACAACTTTATTATTAAAAATCCACAACAAATTTGCAATTTTTGAATGTGACCGTTTAGTGTACCCTTGTAAATTATGTTGGTAAATACACAAATATCCGATCAAATAAATAACAAGATGGAAAAATCATGAAGATTAACCCGATGTGGAAACAAATTATTACAGAGCAGTTTTTAAAAAACACCATTCGCAAACCAAGCCAATTTAATTTACCCCCCAATTCTATACGTTTTGCACTAGAGCAAATGTGCCGTTTATTTCCCATGCAAAAGTCGGTGCAGGTACGCCAACTACGTTTAGCAGGTCTGCATGCCGAAGAATTAAAACCACAGAATGCTGCGACACAACTTATTTTTCATATTCATGGCGGGGCTTTTTTTCTGGGTTCCTTAAACACTCATCGGGCATTTTTGAGTCAAGTTGCAGCACGTACCCAAATGCAAGTGATTCATGTCGATTATCCGCTTGCGCCTGAGTATCCCTTTCCAAATGCTTTGGAAGCTGTATTTGATGTCTATCAAAGTCTGTTGGCGCAAGGTATACAAGCCAAAGATATTATTTTGTCGGGAGATTCTTGTGGTGCAAATTTAGCATTGGCGTTGGCTTTAAAAATACGTGATGAGCAATTGCCGCAAGTGAGTAGTTTAATGCTGCTGTCACCATTTTTAGATTTAACCCTCACCAGTGAATCGTTGCGCTATAACAGCAAGCATGATGCCCTGCTGTCAATTGAAACGCTGGAAACAGGTATTGATTACTATGTACCGCCTGAACTTGATCGGGCAGACCCGCAAATTTCGCCATTGTTTGATGATTTACATGAATTGCCACCCGTTTTAGTACAAATTGGTTCTAAAGAAATTTTGCTAGACGATGCAACACGTTTTAAAGAAAAAGCCGAACAAGCAGGCGTAGAAGTGCATTACAAACTCTACACGGGTATGTGGCACAATTTTCAAATGTTTTCACCATGGTTTGAAGAAGCTCAACGTGCATTGGCAGATTTGGCAGAGTTTGCACATCGGCAAGATCAGAGCTAAGTTCAGCCATAACAAGGCTTTGCTCACCTACCCTTTTAGTCGATCCATGTTTATAAAAAAGCTCAGTACCTTAAAGCACTGAGCTTTTTTGTTGCAATGATACGTTAAATCGCCTGAATTTTTTGCATTGCATTGGCAACAGCTTGGTCTTTAAATTCCGGCATGCTCACCCCTTCAGCGCGAATAATTTCTACATCATTCATCCCTGTAAAGTTGAAGAGGGTTTTTAAGAAATCTTCCTCAAGGTCGGCAAGGCTGTTATCACCATACCCACCGCCACGCTAATGCGGTCAATCCATGCTTTTAAGGTTAAAGTCAAACCAAAGTTATACATGGCTGCACCCACCACCACGACATCGGCATCAATATATTGCTGGATGATTTTTTCACCCAAAGCCGCTTGTTCTGCATCCTGCCCCATTAAAATTTCGGCAGTTAAGTGCGGAGTTGGCTGTTGTGCCAAATCTAAATAACCGATCTGCGCATTGCTATTTTTTGCAGTCAATTGTGCACATTCTCTTGGCTTCACTAACGTGAAACTGAGTTTTCACCTAAAATACTTGAGTCGATGTGTAAAATTTTCATGAGGATGTTCCACTCTCGTATTCATTTAATAACGCTATTTTAATCTTGCAGCGAAAATAGAATAATTAGCAAAAATAAGACACTCGGTTTTATTTTTTGGAACAAAAGACCTTTTTTACCGCACGAAAACTTATGCAGTATGTTTCCTAATCCTACTTTTTTACAATTCATTTTGCTTGGTTTTGATAAGGCTCTAAATAATTAACCCACATCGGTTCTTGTAAAGCTGCCTGCACCCACGCCTGCATGGCTGGATGTTGCATGACCCGCTGCATATAGTGTTGGCTTTTTGCGCTCACAGGTAAAGCATAGCTCATAAAACGCATCACCACAGGAGCATAAAACGCATCGGCAATGCTAAATTCACCACACAAGAAACCATCTGCTGCAGGACGTGCCGACCAAATGTGTTCAATGCGTGCCACATCCAGTCTTAAAGCCGAATGTTCTCGCCATAATTTTGCACCCACTTCTGCTAAATTAGCGCGAATATTCATGCCACATAAACTGCGTAAATCGGTAAAACCGCTGTGCATTTCTGCGCTGATGCTACGCGCCCAAGCTCGTTGCTGTGCATCACGTGGCCAAAGTGCCTGTTCAGGATATTGCTCTGCCAGATATTCGCAAATGGCGAGAGAATCCCAAACCAATCTACCCCGATCTAATAAGGCAGGCACTTTACCATTGGGGTTAATTTCTAGGACACGTTTTTTAAAATCACCCTCGCCACGTTCACATGGAAAGTTCAGTTGTATTTCTTCAAAGGCTAACTCAAATGCCTTTAGTACCAACCACGGGCGCATCGACCAGCTCGAATAATTTTTATTGGCAATGTACAGCTGCATCATGGCGATGATTCCTGTGTGGTTTGAAGTTGCTGCAGTTGATTTAACAAAGTGCTTTCGTTAAATGCACCCGTTAAACGTAGGCTGCGAATTTCTTGTTGTTGTGCATCCAAAAATAAAAAGGTAGGTGGCCCTAAAATTTCCCATTGATTCAACAAGGCTTGATGACTGGCATCGTAATGGCTTAAATCGAGTTTAATTAAATAAAATTCTGCAAGTGCCTGTTTTACGGTGGAGGATGTCAATACCTGCTGTTCAATCGGACGGCACGCCACACACCAATCGGCATAGACATCTATAATCATGCGCTGATTTTTCGGAGCTTGGGCAAGTAACTGTTTTAATTCTGTTGCAGTCGTTGCTCGGTGCCATTCTAAGACGGCATCGTTTTCCTGCTGCCAAAAACGCTGACTGTGTTGATATTGGTTATAAATCAGATACGGCACCACCACCAATAACGCACTCAGATAAATCGCCCGCAGCACGCCATAATAGCCACTCAAACGATGCAGCACATAGCCGACAAAACCCAGTCCAAGTGCCAAACTAAGCCATTGCATCCATGCTTCACCCAATAAAGGACGAATAAAATACAATGCCAATGCCAACATAATAAAGGCAAACAGCACTTTGACTTGATGCATCCACAAACCTGCGCGTGGCAAAGCTTTTGCACCAAGCACACTGGCCAACAATAACGGCGTGCCCATACCAAAACCGAGCGTAAATAGCAGCAGCGCCCCTTGCATCTGACTTTGGGTTTGTGAAATAAACAATAACGCCCCTGCCAGTGGTGCAGTCATACATGGGCCAACTAAAAGTGCCGACAACATGCCCATGAGTGCAGCACCTGCCAAATTACCGCCTTTTTGCATGGATTGTGCCTGATCGAGTCGATTGACCCAAGCACGCGGCAACTTGATTTCAAACAGTCCAAACAGATTTAAGGCAAACAGCACAAACAGCAAACTAAAAGCAATTAAAGTCACAGGTTGCTGCAACCAACGCTGAAAATTCAAACCTGCGGATGACGCAATCAAACCCAATATGGCATAGACCATTGCCATGCTACAGACAAAGACCAGTGCAATCGTCCACGCTTTGACACCTTTATGTTCACGCACCAACAAGGAGGTCAAAATCGGCAACATCGGCAAGGAGCATGGGGTAAAGGCCAATAAAACCCCTAAACCAAAAAACAGCAGCAAGCCATAAGCAAACGAACTCTGAGCCAATTTTTCTGACCACATTTGATCTTGTGCGGTGATGGGTTGCGCTGCTGCAGGACTTGTTGAAGATGCTAGCGTGGAGTTGGTCTGAGTTGTCGAAAACACATTCTGGGGTGGGTTACTGTGTCCGCCCCACAGATTTTTTTGTGCTGCACTTTGATTGTCTAAAATCACCAAACCCGTACTGTCGGTCTGAAATTCAATGCGCTGTGGTGGATAGCAAAGTCGATCTTGTGCGCAACCTTGCCAGCTCACTTGATAGCGCTGTGCAGCCTGCGTGGGGATTTTAAAACTGACTTGTCGATAATAAACCTGTGTGTGCCCATAGTTTTCATCATAGATATCTTCTGCGGGAGGCAACTCTAAAGCCAGTATTTGCTGTCCATGCTCAACCTTAAATTGATGCTGATACAAATAATACTGTTCAGGCATGTTCCAGCGCAGTTCGGCTTGCTGGGGATTGAGCGATTCAACACTAAACTGAAAGGCTTGTTCGGGTGGGAGTAAAGGCGCTTCTGCGTGCAGGCTTAACGAACATAGCAAAAATAGACTTGCGAGCAGACAAGATAAGCCCTGTGTCAAATAACGCAGAATGTCAGTCATGAGATCAACAGCAGCTTGCCAAAAAGTCTGAAATAAGAACTGCTTCATGTTCTGCTCGCCTCGGCATGAACTTGATTAGGATGAAAACGAATCTGCAGCAAGCTTGATGAGTTTAGCCTGCTGCAGCATACTACGTATTTTAAAGCTTTAAATGGTTTTGATTGCTTAGAATAGGAACGCCATACCTAAACCTGCACGGTAACTTTTATCTGCACCGTCTAAATCGACACCGACACTGGCATCCAGTTGAGTGCGGTCATTCAGTGCGTAAATTACACCTGAAGTTAAGCCATATTCATTATCCTGACTTTCAGCTTTACGATAGACCAATTCTGAAAAACCTGACCATTGATCGTTTAAACGGTATTGAATATTGGGAATCGCTGTAATCGCCCAATCGCTATTTTGCACATCATAACGCATGTTGATGCCTGTTTTTAACAGCTCGCTGTATTGATAGTTGACTGCCGTAGCCAAGCTATAAATATCATCTTCTTCGCTAAAGCCATCATTGCCTGTGGCAATTAACGCTTGCAGCAACACAGCCATAGAAAGTTTGTCGTCATTTAAGTCAATGGCTTGTTTCAAACCAATGCTGACATCACCTAAACCATCCTCTTCAACCGATTGACCTGCGGTTTTGCTTTTGCTCCATGCAGGACCTTGCCAGCCCAATTGCAACTCTAAATCTTGTGCCAACCCTGTACGTAACAGCATGTCAGCATTGAGGCGAGTGGTTTTAACTTTTTCGCCCAAAGCATTGTTGCTTTCCTGATAACTTGCATTTGGCAAAGCCTGTTCCCAAGCCAATTTCCCTACAGGTGTAATACCCGTACTGATTCCTGCACCAGGACGATCAAATTCAAAATCTGCCGCGCTCACCTGCATGCTGATGCCTGCCGCCACGATCAAACCAACTGTTTTTAATGCTGACATATTATTATCTCTGCTCTTAGGCCAATTCTTTGCTCATTTTTGCGCCATAACGACGCAACAATTCTAAAGTCTGTTGTTCTTCTGGCAAAGCATCCGACCACTGAATTTCGTCAAAATCACAATCAAACAATAAATCACTAATTGAAGATAGAATAGTTAAACCATCTTCATCTTTGCTGTTCGGATCGACTTTTTCATCCAATAAACGCTGTACAGCAGGAACACACGCTGCAGAAGCCGCATCCCATAACGGGCCATAAATTTCTTCGGCATCCCATAAATGCAAATTCACTTTAGCTTGAATCAGTGCATCTAAGATATCAAGATGCACTTGTAAATCTTGCTGTTTTTGCTGCTCTGTGAGTGGTTGACCCGCTTCGTATGCTTCACAGACTTTTTCCCACCATTGAAATAAACCATCTGACCAAACTGAAATCACAGGGCCTTTTTCGGCATCCATAAAGTTAGGGTCTAAACCGTCTGCCAATAGGCGTTGCACTTGGGCAAGGTCTAATTCTTCTATTGCTTGCACCAAGACTTGTTGTTGCGCAGTTAACATGCAGAGAGCTCTCTTATTCAATGTTTAATTTAGAACTATTATGCCCAATAAAGCGACATTTGTATGAGATAAATGTCAGGAAATGGTGAATTTAGTGCATTGGCTGCATGCAAACACAAAAAAGCCCCGCAAAATTTGCGAGGCTCTTGGAATCTGTCTGATCCTTATTCGTCGTCGCCACCAACATCTGTATCTACAAATTCTGGGCGAGCACCACGAGGATTCTCATTTTTCTCAAACGCATGTTCTAGGCTGCGTTTTAAACGGTCAATCGCACCGTGAATGGCTGTATCAATATTATGACCACGATGATTCACAACCACTGGTTTTAAACCTGCTGGACGTGCTTCAATCATACAACGAATGTCGTCATCACCGCCTTTTTCACCATTTTCATCACTAAAATGCACTGAAAAATGGGTAATACGCTCACTGTGGCGTTGGAATTCATTATTCAGTTCTTCACGAACGTAACTAATTAATCGATCACTGTTTTGAATGTTTTTATCGGTACGGATTTCAATGTTCATGATTTCATCCTCTTGCGTTCGTTATTTCTGAATCTTGTTGTGCCAAAATCTTACACATAATTTTATATATATGTTTTGGCGTGTTTATAATGTGCTGTTTTTACAGCATAAAGTACATCTTCAACTTAGTTTGGAATCACTTCCTCCTACGTGAATGATGAACACTTTTAATTCTGCAGAACCGTGTCCCTATACCTTGAATATCGGGCCTATCTGAAAAATATGCAAGCAATATTTATAGAAAAGCAGCAAAAGAATAACCCTTTTATCACCAATTCAGCTTAGATGCTCAATAAGCGATCAATTTGGATAGCACTACGTTTTTCAATCTATTGCCAATGAGAAACTTGATGCTTTTAAAGGGTTTAGTCACACCTGCAATATTCACCTTTACATTTTGACCATTGGTTTTAAATCATTTAAAAAACACTCAACCCAAAAACTGATAAAAAACACCCAAAAATGACCCGTCAATAATCGAATTTTGCTTTATTTTTGCTAAAGGATCTGTATCCTTGAAACGCTTTTATTGGGGTCTATTTTTATGAAACTTACACATATTGCTGCGCTGTGCGCAATCTCCACTGCTGCAACTTTTACGCAAGCTGCACCGATTTGGCAAGATTTTAGCGTGACAGGTTTATACGGTGAAAATTACAAATCACCTTTTTTAACTGGCGATCAAGAGATTGAACAAAGCACTGTAACTTTTGAATACGCTGCTGGTTTTAAATATGGTGATTTTTTTGCCTTTGCTGACCGTTCAAACAATGATGTAGATGGCAATGACACTTACTTTGAAGTATCACCACGCTTAAGCTTAGGCGCTGTTTCTGGTCAAAAACTTGCCTTTGGTCCAATTAAAGATGTTTTAATTGCAACCACTTGGGAAGGTGGCGAAGGCTTTAACAATTACCTATACGGTATTGGTTTTGATCTTGAGCTTCCATATTTCAAATATGCGCAATTGAACTTCTACAAAGCAGATAATGATAAAGATATCTCTCAAGATGATTATCAAATGACGTTTGCTTACGGTCTTCCATTTAAAGTCGGTGCTGAAGACTTTTTAGTAGATGGTTTCCTTGATTGGTCTACTGCAGAAGATGACCACGCTAGCGAACTCAACTGGACTACACAATATAAATGGAATGCAGGCAAACACATTTCGCCAAATACACGTTTATATGTCGGTATCGAACACTCTGTTTGGAACAACAAATACGGTAATAAATCAGGCATCAATCAAAACGATGTCAGCGCATTGGTCAAATACCACTTCTAAGCCAGCCTCATCGCTATTCAAAAAAGCAAGACTTCAGTCTTGCTTTTTTATTGGTCGTTAAAATAATTTTCAATCGTTATACATTGCTCACCACCACACAAGCCATTTGTACTTGGTGCAAAACTCCGCTACATTGAGTTAAATTTCAAATAAAAAGCACTGTGAACCCCCACATGCAAAAAACCGATTTCATTATTCTGATGTTTTGTGCGATTGCTGCAATTTTGCATGGCATGAGCGGTTTTGGTTTTCCTATGCTCAGCACGGCTGCGGTGGCGATGTTGTATCCACTCAGTACCGCAGTTGCCTTAGTCCTTATTCCCTGTTTACTGTTAAATCTATTCATGCTGCGGGGCGATACACAGCAATCTTTATTGAGCAGTTTATATGGCTACTGCAAAAAATATTGGGGCTTAATTCTCAGTGCGCTGATTGGCAGCTATTTGGGCGTCAGTTTGCTGCTGATTCTAAATGAAGGCTATTTAAAATTTGCGATGGGTTTACTAATTCTGCTTTACGTGGCCGATCAATTTCGACAGCATCCTTTGCAAATTTCTGCCTCACTGAAAAATATGCTGATTTTTGGTTTTCTAGCAGGTGTGATTGGTGGTGCAACGAATGCCATGGCACCATTTCTGATGATGTATTTGCTCAGCACCCAACACAGCAAAACTGATATTGTAGTGATTAGTAACTTAAATTTTATTATTTCCAAACTCATTCAACTGGCAGTTTTATTTCCTGTCATTCAACAATTTAATCACATACAATTACAAGTTTTAGCCCTAATTTGCCTAATTTCTGTGGCAATGGTTTATGTGGGCAGTCAGATTCGTAAAAATATTTCTCAGGCTGTATTTAAGCAGATTGTATTTACTTTACTGGGTCTTATGGCTATTTACGCAATTGCTCAAGGATTATCCATCATTTTAAAACAGCCTGCATTGATGGTATAAATCATTAAAATGTACATAACAAATGGAAAATTATTTAGATTTTTTTGGCTTAAATAAATTTTTAAACCTATAATTAAAGCTAGCTTAAAAGACAGTCTATTCAGACTGCTTCGGTCGTTTGCATCGACCAATCTTCCCTCTTTTCTTTTAATTCCTTTTTGACGGAGTGAACTTCTATGGAAAATAACCATATAGAAGTGCCAGCCAATATTAAGCGAAAAGAACTGATCAAGACCTGGGTGATTGTTGCAATTGCAGCCCTGCTCTCTTTCGGTTTATACAATGTCTTGCCTTATGACGAAAATGCAAATAAGGGTCTAAGTCTGTTGCTTTTTATTGGTATTTTATGGCTCACCGAAGCTGTACATATTACCATTACCGCGCTTTTGGTGCCAGTGCTTGCCGTAATTTTGGGCATGCCTGTAGAAAATGCCAGCAAAGTGCTTGAGCCAATTAGCACCAGCAAGGCATTGGCAACTTTTGCCGATCCTGTTATTTTCCTGTTCTTTGGTGGTTTTGCTTTAGCGACTGCACTGCACATTCAGAAACTGGATCGTAAAATTGCAATGTGGATTATTTCCATGTCGGGCGGTCACTTGGGGATTTCGGTTTTATCTATTTTTGCGGTCACTGCTGCGTTGTCAATGTGGATTTCCAATACAGCCACCGCGGCAATGATGCTACCGTTAGCACTGGGTTTATTGTCACACCTTGATGCCACCAAAGAGCGTAAAACCTTCGTTTTCATTTTATTGGGGATTGCCTACTCTGCCAGTTTAGGTGGTTTGGGTACTTTGGTCGGTTCGCCGCCAAACGCCATTGCAGCCAAAGCATTAGACTATGACTTTGCTGACTGGATGAAAATTGGTTTACCAATGATGCTGATTTTACTACCAGCGATGTTGGTCAGCTTATACTTGGTATTGCGTCCAAATTTAAACCAGAAAATTCATTTTGAAACTGAAGTCATTCCTTGGACCAAAACCCGTATTGCAACGATGATTTTATTCGCATGTACTGCAGTGGCATGGATTTTTGGTAAAAAACTTAGCGAAACCTTTGGTATTAGCCAACCCGATACATGGACTGCATTAGCTGCTGCATGTTTGGTGGTCATGCTAGGTACTGCATCATGGCGGCAAGTGGCTGAAAATACCGATTGGGGCGTGTTATTACTGTTTGGTGGTGGTCTAACCCTCAGTGCAATCTTAAAAGATTCAGGAGCATCTTTGGTATTGGGTCAAACCCTTGCCAATACCTTTGGTGATACTTCGCCATTGGTAGTGATTTTTGCGGTGACCATCTTCATTATTTTCTTAACTGAATTTACCAGTAATACAGCGTCTGCTGCGTTATTGGTTCCTGTATTTGCTGCAATTGCAGACCAAATGGGTATTCCAAAAGAAATTTTAGTGGTGATTATTGGTATTGGGGCATCTTGTGCCTTTATGCTTCCTGTGGCAACGCCACCAAATGCGATTGTATTTGGTACTGGTCAAATTAAACAAAGTGAAATGATGAGTGTGGGCATGGTCTTGAACGTCATGTGCGTATTTATTATTTCATTATTCGTATATTGGTTCTTTAGTTAAGTATCAATAAAAATGGAGCACAAGATGCTCCATTTTTTTCACCTTAATTTTAGAATATTTTAATCATCAAATAATTACCTAAATAAATTCGCTATACTCAGGACTTAATAATTTAGACACGATGAGGAGGGTTAAATGGCTAAGTTTTTGAATACGAGCGCGACCAATTTTTTCTTAGAAGAACTTATAAAAAATGCCAAAGAAAGGTTAATTTTAATTAGCCCATATTTACGTTTAAATGACCGTATTAAAGAGTTACTTGAAGATAAAGATCGACTCAAAATTGATATTCGAATCGTTTATGGAAAAAGCGATTTACATCCTGATGAAATAAAATGGATGCAAAAACTTGATTTTGTTCGGCTCAGTTTTTGTAAAAACTTACATGCTAAATGCTATCTCAATGAGTCTGAATGTATTATTTCCAGTCTAAATCTTTATGAATTTAGCCAAATTAATAATAACGAAATGGGCATTTTGATTCGTAAATATGAAGATCAAGATGTCTTTAAAGATGCTTATGAAGAAGCTCAGCGTATTATCCGTATTAGTGATGAAGTTAGAATTAGTTTAGATGAAGTGAAAGCCGAACCAACCAATGAATCTGTTGAAGGAACCAATGACAATAATGTTGGTAAATTAACATCATCTAAACTTGCAGCAAAACATAAAATGAAAACCAATGAATTATTGGCTCATTTTACCGAAAAAGGCTTTTTAAATATCAATGATGCTGGAAAACACATACTCACTCAACAAGGCAAAGACGTAGGTGCAGAATTTAAAACCAGTCAATATGGTGGGTATTTTTTATGGCCTGAAAATATTGAATTATAAAATACCAATCAAAATCACACTAAAAAGCATCCATTAGTTTTTTGAAATAATGGATGCTTTTTCCAAACTAAATCAGTTAAACCGCTAAATCGGCTAAATTACCTTTCTGCTCTAACCATACTTTACGGTCTGCAGAACGCTTTTTAGCCAGCAATTTATCTAATAAACCTGCAGTAAAATGACTGTCATCTAAATCGAGTTGCACCAAACGGCGTGTATTTGGATCCATCGTGGTTTCGCGTAGTTGACTGGCATTCATTTCACCCAAACCTTTAAATCGGGTAATTTGCGGATTTTTGGTTTTGGCTTTTTTAAGCGTATTTTCCAACTCATCTTCATCTAGCGCATAATGCACATCTTTACCGTCATCAATACGGAATAATGGCGGCATGGCAACGTATAAATGCCCATCTTCCACCAAGCTTGGGAAATGTTTCACGAATAAAGCACACAGCAAGGTAGCAATGTGTAAACCATCTGAGTCGGCATCGGCCAAAATACAAACCTTGCCGTAACGTAATTCAGACAAGTCATCACTGCCTGGGTCAACCCCAATCGCAATTGCAATATCGTGTACTTCCTGTGAAGCCAAAACCTCGTCCGAAGATACTTCCCACGTATTTAAAATTTTTCCGCGAATTGGCATGATCGCCTGAAAGTTTTTATCGCGCGCTTGTTTGGCAGACCCCCCTGCAGAATCACCTTCTACAATAAACAGTTCCGATTCTTCACGGGTTTGCCCCACGCAGTCGGCCAGTTTACCTGGCAAGGCTGGGCCTGAAACAATTTTTTTACGTTCTACTTTTTTCGCCGCTTTTAAACGACGACCTGCTTTGGAAATAGCCATTTCTGCCAATTGCATGGCAATGTCAGAGTTTTGGTTCAACCACAAGGCAAAGGCATCTTTGGCGATATTCTGCATAATACTTGCCGCTTCACGGCTCGATAAACGCTCTTTGGTTTGCCCTGAAAACTGCGGTTCTTGGAACTTTAACGATAAAATATAGTTGACCCCATCCCAGACATCTTCGGCAGACAGTTTTAAATTGCGCGGCAATAAATTGCGTAATTCACAAAACTCGCGTAAAGCATCGGTCACACCAGAACGCAGCCCATTGACATGCGTACCACCTTGCGCAGTCGGAATCAAGTTGACATAACTTTCCTGAATTTGCTCGCCGCCTTCTACATTCCAGCAAATTGCAAATTCGGCACTGGCACGTTCTGCCTCACCTGTGGCCACAAAAGCAGGAGCAGGTACAATCTCACGATCTTCCAGCTCATCCATCAAATAGTCGACTAGACCATTTTCAAACTGCCAAACAATTTTTTCATCGTTAATTTCATCAATGTAATGAATTTCTAAACCAGCAGCCAGTACAGCTTTGGCTTTTAAATTGTGTTTTAAGGCTTTAAGCGCAAATTTAGGCGAATCAAAATATTTAGCTTCAGGCCAGAAATGTACCAACGTACCCGAAGCACGTTTTGGTGCTTTGCCCTCTAAAACTTCTAAAGGGGCTGCCGCTTCGCCCTGATCAAAAGCCATTTTATACAGGTTGCCTTGACGCTGTACGGTCACTTCAACCCGACTGGATAAGGCATTCACGACAGAAATACCGACCCCGTGCAAACCACCCGAAAATTGGTAGTTGTCGGTGCTGAACTTACCGCCTGCATGCAGCTTGGTCAGAATAATTTCAATCCCGCTTTGCCCGTATTCTGGGTGAATATCGACAGGCATACCACGGCCATTGTCTTCTACCGACAAAGAGCCATCTTTATAGACTTTTACGGTAATTTTATTGGCATGCCCTGCAAGTGCTTCATCCACCGAATTATCAATAACTTCTTGCGCCAAATGGTTCGGACGTGTGGTGTCGGTATACATGCCCGGGCGACGACGTACTGGATCTAAACCAGATAAAACTTCAAGAGATTGAGCGGTATATTGAGACACGTTGTACTGTTTCCTTAAGCTAGGGAATCCGATAAAAATTGCAGTAACATCGGAATTTTGTCTGCAAAATCATCCATGGCATGATTGCCGTGCGCTTCAGTCATGATCATGGCCGAAGGCGAGGCAGCACTATAATAACGCTGCGCTTCACGATAATCCAAAACTTCATCGCCTTGTTGCAATAACACCAATATTTTGTCTGCATCTTGCGCAACTGGCAACGCAATGTCTGCTAAGTCATCCAATTGCGCTGCAGTTAAGCTCCAGTTCGGATGTACCACGTATGGCAACACATCGCCAAACAAGTCCTGAAACAATTGCCATGGTCGCATAGCAGGGTTAATCACAACAGCAGGTACATGATGCTGTGCGACCAGTTGTGTCGCATAAAAGCCGCCTAGACTGCTCCCTACCAACGCCACGTTGGTCAAACTTTGAATCAATCCCGAAACGTTTGCTAAGACCTGTAAAGGTGGGGCATTTAAATCGGGCAAGTGCATTTGAATATCAGGGCGATGCTGCTGTACATAAGCATGCAATAACTGCCCTTTCATGGACAAGGGACTACTTTGAAAACCATGTAAGTAAATTAAATTCATGCGTGACATTTCTGAGCAACACCATTCATTTTTTGGCTGATACAGCACTTATTTTGCGTTTTTAATTTAATTTTCATGGAAAAATGCAATTGTTAGACAAAAAGATGCGAACATCTTGGCATTCATCGGTATTTTACAAGTAGTTCAAGATGAACACGATAAAATAAAAGTATCGGGTTTGGTGACAATTCAGCTAAAAATTTACAGTCCTGTAAATTCATGAAATGCCAGCAGACCCTTGAGTTTATACCGCGAACCCAAGTAAAAATAAAGCGTTCGGTATATGGGAACATAAGGGGCAACACAGTATGCCAAGTTTAACACCGCTCCATGAAACCTATTGTAGATGGGACCGTACACCTCCAAGTCAGGCCGATGTACTAGAAGGCTTGGCGCAGTTGGTCAGCACGCGCCTGAATGCCGTGATGAGCGAAGTGATTCAAACTATTCAGCGTGAAGTTTTGCTCAGCGTATTTGGCATGAGCGAACAACGCTCTCAAAAGTTTCAAAAAACTGCGACTTTTCAAAAGTTGTATAAGTTTACATTCCACAGCTTACAACAATACGGCTATCACTTTATTGCGCCTGGTTTACGTAAAATTATTGCGCAATTTCCCAACTTACATGACAAGGCACTTACACCAAGCCTACATTTTTTAGTGGGTGTACTGAATGGCATACTGGGAGATTATCTACTCGAACAGCAAAATCCGCTCGCCTTACCCATGGTGCTCTATGACCATTATGGCGAAGTCCAACAGGGCGATTTGTCTGGGCGTGTGGTAATTTTTGTGCACGGTTTATGCCGTAATCACCTCGATTGGACGACACATCAATTTGGTGGTTTTGGTGAAAAATTACTGGCACAACGTGACCATAACACCATGCTATATCTGAATTACAATACAGGACGTCGCATTTCTGCCAATGGTCGCAGCCTTGCCAATACCTTAGATGATTTAATTCAACGCCATCCTAAAATTACCAGTATTGATTTAATTGGGCACAGCATGGGCGGTTTGGTATCGCGCAGTGCGCTATTTTACGGCAAGCAAAATTTACAGCACTGGATTCACTTGGTTGAAAATCTGGTTTGTTTGGGCTCACCACATCATGGGGCAGTTTTAGAGCGTTTTGGTTTCCATTTACAGGAAAAATTAGGTCGCTTCCCCATTGTGAAAATTGTCGGGCATTTGGTCAATATTCGCAGCAACGGTATTTTAGATTTGCGCTATGGTAGTGTGCGAGATGATGACTGGGAACACAATCAGGCACGAATTGGGCAGATAGATGACAACCGTAAACCTGCACCTTTGCCAACCCACATTAATGCTTATTTCGTGGCAGGCAGCATTGAGTTTGAGAAAAAGCAGAACCTGACCCGCAAAGTCATTGGCGATTATTTGGTCAGTATAAAAAGTGCTTTGGGGGAACATCCTAACCCACGTTTTCAATTAAAACTGCCTGAATCGCACAAAGCTGTGTTCTATGGTCTGAACCACTTTCAATTGCAATATCATCCGAGTGTGGCAGAGCAATTGGTGAAATGGTTTTATCCTGCGCATGAAGAAGTACCAGAGCAGCAAATTCATGAATTTATTGGCGATTGGTCAAGTTTAGAAGGCATTGCGCTCACCTAACACAGTCCAAGCAATTCAAAATACCCTACAACACGATGATTGGTAGATAGATTTTCAACAGATACACAAAAAAAATGCGCCATCGCAATTTTATGGATGACGCATTTTTATCAATTCAGTGGGTAGGCTGCCGGAATTTATTTTTTCTTCACTTTACCAAATGTAGCCGATGCCACAAACGGATAGTTACGCAACAATTGCCATAAACTGATGATCGCCAACACGCTAAAGAACAGCAATGACCACACAGGTAAAGACTGCCCTAAGAACGTCCAGTCAATCACAGCACATTCACCTGAACCGGACAGTACTTGTTGCAATACAGCTTTCATGGGTAAGGCATCTACCAAATAATCCAGTCCTGGACCGCAGCTTGGCACTTGATCGGGCGGAAGATTTTGCAGCCACACATGTCGTGCTGCCACACCCACTGACCACAAAATTCCAATACTGCCAAGCAGCGCATAAATACGCTTAACTACGTTAGATTTAGGATTATGCACAAAAGCAATCAGTGAAACCAAGCCCAATGCAATTAAACCCACGCGCTGAAAAACGCACAGTGGACACGGCGCTAAACCTTGCACATGCTCTAAATACAATGCAAATGTCATCCCGATGACACTGGCTAAAAATAAAACACCACTTAGCAGACGATAACTCAATTGCATGTTTAAATCTCTGAGCTGTTATCTATATTGTGCGACATAGTCTGCAAAACTCAGACCCTGTGCTTGTTCAAGTTGTTTTTGTTGCTGAATAGATTGCACTGCAATTTCATCAAAATATGTTTGTGTTTCAGGACGCAATAGATGTTGCTCATAGGCATGTGCATGTTGCTGGGCCATATAACTGCCAAAGCCCCAGGTACCGCCATGTTGAATAGTATCGGCAATCATGTGTGCCGACAGGGTTTCATCGTCTTCATGCAAACGTGCCATCATGCGCTCTAAAGCTTGAGAATATAGCTGCGTCGCATAACATTGATCAAGTAAAGCAGCCAAAGGTTGCATCGCGGTGACATACTGCTTTCCCCAAGCTTCAATTGGGGTTTTAACATCGCCCTCTTGAATTTGCGCATTTGGCGCACGCCCACGATTGACCACTTCAGCCTGATTTTTTTCGATAATGCTTTGTTCTGCATCTAACAAGGCAGGGCTGTCTTGCAATAAACAATACAATGCCAAGACTTCCAAAAAGCCTGCTGTATCTTCATCTATCCCAATTGGGCTGTACGGATTGACATCTACCGCACGCAATTCGACATAACCAATACCACGATTGGCAAGTGCTTGAGATGGGGTTTCACCTTCTTGTGGTACTTGTTTTGGGCGCACCAAACTGTAGTACTCATTTTCAATTTGCAGCACATGGTCATTAATTTGAATTGGTTCACCCGTGGCATCATCTAAACCTAAGCGGCTAAATGGCAAGTACGGGGTTTTTACAGCTTTTTGTAAACCATCCAAATAACCTGTTAAGTCATTGTAATGAATACCAAGTTTTTTCTGTGCTGAGTTTTGATAGCCAAAGTTACCCATACGCAGCGCAGTCGCATACGGCAAATACAAAGTGCCTCGTAACAACGGCAATAAATGATGCTCGCGCCCTGTCATAAAACACTGACAGACCGATGGACTCGCACCGAGCAGGAACATTACCAATGGCGTTAAACGAATAAAATTACGAATTAAACCCAAATAACGATGACTACGATAATCTTGCAAACTCAGTGCTTTGAGCTGCTCATCGCTTTCATGTTGTTGCAAGGCGGCAAATAAATGTTCAGGGAAGGATAAATTATAATGCACCCCTGAAATGGTCTGCATACGGCGACCATAGCGCACGCCCAAACCACGACGATACAAGGTTTTAAAACGCCCGATATTGGAGCTGCCATATTGCGCCAGTGGGATATTATCATCGGTTTCATCGAGCATACACGGCATCGACAGCGGCCAAAGCTTTTCACCTTCGCCCAAGTGTTGATGCACCACGCTATGAATATCACGCAAATAATCCAGCGCGTGTTGAATGCTGCTTTGCGGTGGAGTAATGAACTCCATCAGTGCTTCAGAATAGTCTGTGGTAATGTGTGGATGTGTGAGTGCCGAACCTAAGGCTTGAGGATGTGCTTGCTGCGACAAGAAGCCATCGCTTTGCATACGCAGACTTTCGCGTTCAATCCCGCGCAACATCCCTTGAAGCAACGCAGCGTCTACCCATGTTGGTAGAACATCTTGCGCATTTGGTTCGGGTTCACTCATTACACTCTCGCTTAATCCAATACACTACAAATACGACACAAACCACAGGCTGATTTTGGGTCGGTGGCAATTTTCTCAATCATACACATGATCTGAGATGAAATTGCTACCGTTCAAGTATAACTTGATTTGGCATCAGCACATGCGCTTGGGCTGTTTTTTTCTAACAAAATGATGATTTTGAGGCATGCTGACATTTTATAAAGTGGTCAACATCAATAAATTTTAATTTGGCAATTTTTATCACAAAGTTGCACTATAAGACATGCTCAATTTGTGATTTTATAATCAAAAGAACAGAGGTAAATAATAAAGCGTATGAATTATCAAGATTTTTTAAATTTTTGGTTTTCTCCTGTTGCAGAACCGAACTGGTTTGTCAAAAGCGCAGAATTTGATGCCCTGCTCGCAGAAAAATTTACCGATGTATTGCAACAAGCGGCTCAAGGAGAATTATGGACATGGCGCGAAACACCTGCAGGTCGTTTGGCTGAAATCATTGTTATAGATCAATTGTCACGTAATTTATACCGCAATGACCCGCGTGCTTTTGCCCAAGATGGAATGGCCTTGGTATTGGCACAGGAAATGATTCACTTAAAATTAGATCAGGACTTAAACCTAACTCAACGCCGTTTTTTATATATGCCGTTTATGCACAGTGAATCCAAACATATTCACGAAGTCGCATTGACGTTGTTTGAAAGTTTGAATGACCCTACCGTGTTGGACTATGAACTGAAACATAAAGTAATTATTGACCGTTTTGGACGTTATCCACATCGAAATCAGGTGTTAGGACGCCCATCTAGCGCAGAAGAACTTGAGTTTTTAACCCAACCCAATAGCAGTTTTTAACTGGCAAGTTTGTCTTGGCTGGTTGATGTGTACAGGAGCTTTCACATGAAATATTTCCTACTCGGTCTTGCCCTTGCCAGCAGTTTGCTGTTTACAGGCTGTGCCACGACACCCTCTAAACCGCTCAGCTTTGAACAGTTGGGGCAATTCAGCACCACACCACTAAATGTGCAGACCTATCGGATTAGTTTTTTAGCGGGTCATAACATGAGTTTTGGCACTGCAGAAGAAATTACTTTGGTGAAAGCAGCACAAACCACGCTGCAACACGGTTTTCGCTTTTTTAAAGTTTTAGATGATCCGAGTAACCGTAGCCAGAAACCACCTAGACAAGCCGTGGTTTACCCTGCACCAAGTTACTATCCTTATAGCTATTCGCCGTATGGATATTATCATCGTCGTGCACCATTCTGGCCTGACCCATTCTATGATATGCCGCAAGTGGTGACCCTCGATCCGACTCAAGTGTCTTACACCATTCAGTGTTTTAAAGATCAAAAATCTGCACCGGAAGATGCTTTTGATGCGAGCCTGATTTTACAATCACTGGGGGCAAAATATGGTTTAAGTGCAACAGGACAACCATTACCCCCACCAACCTCTGCCCCTGCCGCGCCCTAATGAAATAAGGATGCCTGCATGAATACAGCGTCTGACCACACTTTAGCGAGCAGCTCGCAGCGTACTTCTCCGAGTCTGCAACGCAGTAAACGCTTTGCCACCATTGCTTTAGTGATTGCCGTGGTGGCATGGCTAGCATTAATGCTGACTGCAAAATTACTGCCAGAATACACCTGGTTAATTCACATACTCATGCTGTCTGCCGAAGCAGGTGTGGTGGGTGGTCTAGCAGACTGGTATGCGATTACGGTGCTGTTTCGCAATCCTTTTGGCAAAATGCCAATTCCTAAATTCTTACGTGATCACACCGAAATTATTCCACGCAACAAAGACCGTATTGCCGAGTCTATGGGCCGTTTTGTGCAGGAAAACTTTTTATCGCCACACGTTGTACAAAAAAGCCTGCACAGCACTGACTTATCTTTAGCCGTGGGCAAATGGCTGGCCAATCCACAAAATAATGCGCAAGTGACCCAAGTCATTCAGCAGACTGTACCGAAAATTTTTGAATTTGTCGGGCAAGAACAAATTGGCCGCTTTATTCAAAGCAATAGTGTGCAATGGGTTCGCAACACGCAGGTCAACCTCTTGGCCAGTGAAATGCTGCGTGCAGTTTTGGAAAATGACTTCCATCAGGATGTGCTGCAACGCGGTTTAGACCTTGCCCATGACTGGATGCTGAAACATCCTGAAAAAAGCCGTGAATTGACCGGTCAATTATTTAAAGAACTTGGCGTGTGGAAACTGGCCAAAGGTGCGAGCTGGATTGGAATTGATGTGCAGCAACGCACTATAGATTCTTTACTGCAACGGGTCGAATCCATGCTGGCAGACCCTGAACATCCTTGGCGACAAAAAATTGAAGAGGCTGGGCAACAACTCATGTTACAACTGGCAGATAACAACAGCAGTGCCAGTCTGCGCCTAAATGATACTAAAAATGCTCTGTTAGACAGTCCACAAGTTTTGAATTTTATCAGTGGTGCCGTGGTCATTCTCTGTAATGCGATTAAGGAAGATTTACAAAAACCTGATTCAGGAATTGCGCAAAATCTGCGTGTTGCCCTTCAGCAAGTCGGTGAAAATATTATTGCAAATACCGCAGTACGTCAGTTACTGAATGAAAAAATGAGTACGATTGCGGTGAATTTGTCTGATCAATATAGTGAAAAAGTGATTCGTTTTATTAGTGAGCGTATTCACGAATGGGACTCGCGCGAAATGATTGGTAAAATTGAAAACGAAGTCGGTGGTGATTTACACATGATTCGGGTCAATGGTGTGGTCGTAGGTGCATTTATTGGTCTAGGATTGGGGGTTATTCGGGCATTGGTGGAGTGGATTTAAGATGCAAGTTTTTGATAAGACGATCTTGAGGTATTAAATAAAAATAATGCCCCGAATGATCTACTCAAGCTACATCACCGAACTTACCCCCATTTGCATTCACGCCTGAAAAAGCTACGATGTAAAATAAGCTGCTGCCACCACTAGAACCTCACTATGCTCGATATTCACGCGAAACTGCCTGCTCAAGGTCTGAGTATTTTTAGTACCATGTCTAACTTGGCACAACAACTAAATGCCTTAAATTTATCGCAGGGTTTTCCTGATTTTCGTGCACCTGCAGCATTACTAGATGCTTTAAGCCAAGCCACACACGCAGGCTTCAATCAATATCCTTCGGGCGATGGTTACTTGCCGTTACGTGAACAACTGGCACAGCAGTTTTTACAGCGTGATCAGCTAACACTTGACCCGATCAGTGAAATTACCATCACACCTGGGGCAACACTGGCTATTTTTAGCATCATGCAAACCGTGCTGCAGGCAGGCGATGAAGTCATTCTTTTTGATCCAAGTTATGACAGTTATGCGCCCTGTGTAAAATTATTGGGTGCAAAAGCCATTCATATTCCGCTACAGGCTCCACATTTTCAGGTGGACTGGAATAGGGTCAAAGATGCCATTCATTCAAAAACCCGCATGATCATCATCAACACGCCACATAATCCCACAGGTACAGTATGGTCAGCGCAAGATTGGCAGCATTTAATTGATGTCATTCAGGAACATAATATTGTGGTGCTGTCCGATGAAGTCTATGAACATTTAGTCTTTGATACGCATCAACATCGCTCTGCGCTGTCTTTTCCTGAGCTTAGGGAACGTAGTTTTGTCGTGGGCTCGTTTGGTAAAACTTTTCATGTCACAGGCTGGAAAACAGGCTACTGTGCGGCTGCAGCTGCCTTAATGCAGCTCTTTCGCCAAGCCTATCAATTTATTAATTTCTGCGGGGTTAGCCCTGTGCAAGTAGCTCTGGCGAATTATATGCAGCAGCATCCTGAACATATTGCAGAATTGGCAAAGTTTTATCAGGACAAACGTGATTTGTTTAATCAAGGGATTGCCAATTCACGTTTTCAATTCAGCCCTGCTCAAGGCACTTATTTTCAAAATTTAGATTACAGCAATATCCGCCCTGACTTAAATGCCGTAGATATGTGTCATTTTCTAGCCGAGCAGTACGGCATTGTCGGTATTCCTGTGTCTGCATTTTATCAAACCCCACCCGATGATTTACGTTTAATCCGCTTCTGCTTTGCTAAAAAAACTGAAACCCTGTTGCGTGCAGGTGAAATTTTATCGGCAATTTAAGTAGTGAAGCTCTACTGAAATGTCACTGAGTTACTGAAAAGCTAAGGCTTTTTATGACCAAATCATGCTAGGGTGAAATTTCAAACAACCGCATATTGAAGCGCAGGATTTGGCATGGCAAGACCTCAGGCACTGGTCGATCACCCTCAGCTTTGGAAAACCTTTTTGGTATTTCTATTGCCACTGATTGCCACCAATATTTTGCAAAATCTTTCGGGCACCATTAACACAATTTTTGTCGGGCAAATGCTGGGTGTGGAAGCTATTGCTGCAGTGTCGGTATTTTTTCCCATTATTTTTTGCCTGATGGCCTTTGTGATTGGGCTTTCGGCAGGCTCGACTGTGTTGGTTGGACAAGCATGGGGCGCACAAAATGTCGAAAAAGTGCGCTGTATTGTCGGCTCGACTTTATTTATGACCCTGATCGTCGGCAGTTTGATTGCCTGTTTAGGGGTAATTTTTGCCAAACAAATTTTAATCTTATTGGGCACAGACCCTAAAGTGATGCATCTATCCCTGCCGTATGTGCAATGGATGTTAGCAGGCAGCCCACTGCTGTTTGTGTATATTATTTATACCTCTATTTTGCGTGGAGTGGGCGATAGCCTTACGCCACTCATTGCCCTAAGTCTGACCAGTTTAATGGGCTTAGTGATTACCCCCATCCTGATTGCAGGTTATTTTGGCTTTCCTCGCTTGGGCATTATTGCCCCTGCCATTGCCACCATTCTGGGCTATCTGGCTGTTTTAATTTTTTTGGTGATTTACCTGAATAAAAAGAACCATCCCCTCAAAATGGATAGGCATCTGCTACGTCAAATTCGGCATCAACCCAATCTAAGCAAGGTGATTTTACGCTTAGGCATTCCTACAGGCTTACAAATGGTCACCACCTCTATGGCGGGTTTGGTGATTGTCGGTTTGGTTAATCGACATGGTGCTGAGGCCACTGCCGCCTATGGTGCAGTTAATCAGGTGTTGAACTATATTCAATTTCCTGCTCTATCCATTGCCATAGCTGCTTCAATTTTTGCAGCACAAGCCATTGGTGCAGGCAAAGCCGAATTACTGGCCAAAGTCACCCGTACTGCCTTGGGCATGAATCTGCTAATTACAGGTATTTTAGTCACCTTGGGTTATTTATTTTCTAAATATCTGATGGCGTTGTTTATTACCGATCCGGCGGTGGTGGTACTGGGTCAGCAGCTCTTATTTATTGTGTTATGGGCCATTTTATTTTTTGGTGCCAGTGCAATTTTTGCCTCCATTATGCGCGCCAGTGGCACGGTCAATGTTCCAATGATCATCAATATTTTAGCGATTGTTTTAATTGAAGTACCGTGTGCTTATTTCTTCAGTCAGTGGTGGGGTTTGCAAGGAATTTGGTATGCCTATGCCTTGGCATTTGTGAGTCTGTGCATCGGTCAAGGTGCGTATTATCAATTTGTCTGGAAGAAAAAAACCATTCAGGTTTTGGTCTGAATGGTCTGTTATATTTGTAAGTTAGATTAACCGCGTTTCTTGCCCAACTTAGTCGCCCATGCGGTTACTTTCTGATAACCCGTTGGAACAATACGCTGGATTAAATCCAAAGTTTTAGCATCATTACCAATCAATAAGCGGCGTTTGTCTTTTTGTACTGCCTCTAAAATTTGGCGTGCAGCTTCTTCAGGCGGGCAACGCAATAATTTATTAAACGCACGTGCCGATTTTTCAGGATTCATGCCCAAAGTGCGTATGCTGTCGTTCATTTTGGCGTTGTTGGCAATATTGGTGCGAATCCCACCTGGATGCACGCTCAACGCGCTCACTCCACAATTTTCCAAATCTAATTCCTGACGCAAGGATTCAGTAAAACCGCGCACCGCAAACTTGGTCGCATTATAAGCCGACTGCGAGGGTTGTGCGGTTAAACCAAATAAACTAGAAATGTTAATGATATGACCATCCCCAGTTTGTTTGATGAAAGGCAAAAATTCTTTGGTGCCGTACACCACACCCCAGAAATTTATACCAACAATCCACTCCAATTCTTTGTAACTTGCACCTTCTACGGTAGAACCCAATGCCACGCCTGCATTATTAAAAATCATATTGACCGAGCCGTGATCTTGCACAGTTTCAGCTGCCCATTCGCGCATTTGTTCTAATTGAGAAACATCCACTTTTTTAATGGTCACGCGCACATTACTGTCTTTGAGTAAATCTACTGTTTGCGACAGACCTTGTTCATTCACATCACTGAGCGATAAATGACAGCCTTGCTTCGCCAATAGAACAGCCAGTTGCTGCCCAATACCCGAGCCTGCGCCTGTAATTGCGGCAACTTTATTTTTAAAATTTTTCATATGATTTCCTTGAGTATATGGCGTGCACAGTTCAGACCTGCTTGTTGTTTTGTAGGGCTATGCGATGCGCTGTGGTTTAAATATAATTTTGACAATAAGTATTGTCAATATAGGCCAGTACGAATATCGCAAATGAATCTGAAATCATAGGTTTAACAGATAATTATTGCTAATATAAAGCCTGCTTACGGTTCGTATTTGGCTTAACTGAACAGGACAGAACGACTGCCCATGACTGCACAAACAGAAAAAACCACCCAGAAACCACAAAAAGAACGTCAGTTTAAAGGCTTATCTTTAACTGAGCGCAAACAGGTACGTCGTGAGAAATTGATTGAGGCAGGTATTCAAGCCTATGGGACGCATGGCTTTTTTGCCGTGACCGTAAAAGATATTTGTACCGAAGCTAAACTGACCGAACGCTATTTCTACGAATCCTTTAAAAAAAGTGAAGAACTGTTTCAGACCATTTTTTTAAAACTGATTGATGAATTACAGCAAAATGTCATGCAAGCCATTATGCAAGCTTCGGCGGATCCAAAAAAAATGATTGATGCTGGACTAACGGCTTTATTGACTACGCTAAAAAATAACCCGCAAATGGCACGTATTATTTATATTGATGCCATGCTGGTGCAAGAACTGCATAACCAAGCCACTATTCACGAAACCATGTCACGTTTTGACCGCATGATTCAGGCCTTTGTCATGCTGATGATGCCGCATTTAGACCGCCCCAATCGAGAGATTTCACTGGTGGCGACAGGCTTAAATGGTTATGTCACCCAAATTGCGATTCGCTGGGTCATAAGCGATTTCAAACAATCTATGGAAGATGTCTTGTCTTCTTGCCGTATTGTATTTTTATCGTTATTACAGACCTTTTCGGAAAAAGAGCAAACTTTTATGAAAGATTCTTCGACCTTGTCATCACATTGAAAAAACAGTCATAATATTTTTCAAATCATTATTTTACTTTTACTGAATCTGTTCAGTTTTTTCATCAAATCGACATTAGTTTGTCACAAATTATTGCAAAAACAGCCCGTTTAACCCTTTCTGCAATGATACTGTCATAATTAATCTTTGTAATAAGCCTGTCATAAATAAAACGGCCCACCGTTAACATCTATAGGATATTGCGTTGTGAAAGATGACTACATTTTAATCGTCGATGACGAACTTCCAATTCGGGAGATGATCCATACCTCTTTAGATATGGCAGGCTTTCAGTGCTTACAAGCAGAAGATGCAAAACAAGCTCATCAGATGATTGTCGATCAACGTCCAGCGCTTATCTTGCTTGATTGGATGATGCCAGGCGGTGTCAGCGGTGTAGACTTGTGTCGTCGCCTAAAACGCGATGACAACCTTGCCGAAATTCCTGTGATTATGCTCACTGCACGTGGTGAAGAAGATCACAAAGTTCAAGGTTTAGATGCAGGCGCGGACGACTACATGACCAAGCCATTCTCAACTCGTGAACTGGTGTCGCGAATTAAAGCCGTCTTGCGTCGTGCCAATGCCTTAAGCGGTGAAAAAACCATTGATGCCAACGGTTTAATTTTAGACCCAGTTAGCCAGCGTGTCAGTTTTGGCGACAATATTTTAGAAATGGGCCCAACCGAATATCGCTTATTGGCATTCTTTATGACGCACCCAGAGCGCGCTTACACCCGTGCGCAATTGCTTGACCAAGTCTGGGGCGGCAATGTATATATTGAAGACCGAACTATTGATGTGCATATTCGTCGTTTACGTAAAGTCTTAGAGCCGTATGGTGTAGACCGTTTTGTGCAAACGGTACGTGGTACAGGTTATCGCTTCTCGACACGTGCGGATGTTGCTTTAGGCTAAAATTATTTTATGTACGAACCTTACCCAGTCCCTGAACTCGCTCGTGACCTCAAACAAGTTCGTTACAGCAGTTTATGGACTTTTGCCAAACAAGATTTTCGTTTATTGGCCTTTTTCCTAATTATTGCAAGCTTGATTGGTTTTGGGATTGGGTATTTTTGGATTTGTATTAGCCTCGCCTTTTTGCTGTTTTTTCTTCAGCAAATGCGCTCGCTCTATTTAGTCAATGATTGGATTTCCAATCGTCCTTATGATGTCCCGCCGAATCTGCATGGAATTTGGGGTGCATTACTATTCAATGTTTATCGCTCGCAACGTCAGGAACGTATTGTTCAGGCTGAAATGGTCGGGTTGATTGACCGCGCCCAGTCTTCATTGGTGGCACTAGATGAAGCCGTGATGCTGATTGATGAAAATCATCAGATTGAATGGTGGAACCCTGCTGCAGAAAAACTGTTAGGTATTCAGCCTTTAGACCGTGGACGCAACATCCTGACTATTTTGCGCCAACCTAGTTTTATTGAATATTTTAATCATATTGACCAAGCACCCGACGGTTTAAAAATGAAATCGAGTGTGCATGAAGGGCAATATGTGCACGTCAAAATGACTCAGTTTGGTGGCAATAGCCGTTTGTTATTTGCTTACGACATGACGCGTATGCATAACCTAGAACAAATGCGTAAAGACTTTGTCGATAACATTTCACACGAATTACGTACCCCACTAACCGTGCTGAGTGGTTATATCGAAACCTTTACCGATCAGGATGATATTAACCCGCGTTGGAAACGTGCTTTTGAGCAAATGCAATCACAAACCCGACGTATGAATGCTTTAGTGAATGACCTTCTGCTATTGTCACGTCTGGAAAATGAAAAAACCATCGCCAAAAATCAAATCATTGAAATGCCAAGTTTAATGAATCAATTATTTGACGATGCACATGCCTATAACGTCGATTATGGACACACGCTCAACTTAAATATCGACAGTCATTATGATCTGATTGGTTCAGATGTAGAATTGGCCAGTGCCTTTAGCAACCTAATCACTAATGCAATTAAATACACCCCAAAAGGCGGGACGATTACCATTGGCTGGCATGATGATGGCAATCAAGGCTATTTTACTGTAGAAGATACTGGCATCGGGATTGATCCGAAACACTTACCACGCTTAACTGAACGCTTTTATCGTGTAGACAGCGCGCGTAGCCGACAAACAGGCGGCACAGGTTTAGGTTTAGCAATTGTGAAGCACGTTTTGATGCAGCATAATGCACACTTAGAAGTCGAATCTAAAGAAAATCAAGGCTCTATATTCAAAGCTGTGTTCCCGAAAGAGCGTTTGTATTACGAAAGTTAAGCGCTGATTTGGTACAACCCCCAACAAATTACAAAGTTAAAAATAAAAAACGCCAAATTATTTTGGCGTTTTTTTATTTCTCAATTCATCAGATTTTATTCTGCGGAAACAACATGCCCCAAGGCTTTCCCCATTTCCACCACAGAATTAGCCTTGAATTCGGCATCCCACTGCATTTTATTTTCTTCAAACAAAACAATCGCGGTAGAACCCAAATAAAAACGTCCTAATTCTGCACCTTTTTCAAGGAATAATTGGTGTTGATTCAGCTCCAAACGTCCCGATGGTTTTACTTTACCTGTCGCCACGGTTTCAATACCCGCCACAATCATAGCACCCACCAAAACGACCGCCATACGTCCCAGTTCGGTATCAAACAAACAGACCATGCGCTCATTGCGGGCAAATAAACCCGGAATATTTTCGGCTGTGGTTTGATTGACAGAAAACAACTCGCCTGGCACATATAAAGTTTCAGTGAGCGTGCCTGCAAAAGGCATGTGTACACGGTGATAATCACGTGGAGATAAATACACGGTTACAAACTGACCATTTTTAAAGGGTTCAGCCAATTGCGGGTCGGCAATTAAGTTTTCAACAGTAAATTGCTGACCTTTGGCCTGAAAAATTGCCCCATCTTCTATTTTACCTAGCTGCGAAATCGCCCCATCTGCAGGCGATACAATGCTGTTCGGATTGCTGTCAATTTCCCGCACACCTTGCTTTAAAGAACGGGTAAAAAAATCATTAAAAGATTTATATTTCAAGGCATTGCTTTGCTCTGCCAAAGACATATCAATGCCGTATTGTGCCTTGAATGCAGTAATCACTGCATTTTTGAGCACAGGATGCTCACTGGCTGCTAGTTTACCCACTACACGTGATAATTGATGTTGTGGCACAACGCGTTGTGCCTGAATGAAAATTTGTTTTTTTAAACGTGATGTGAGGCTCAAGACGGCAACTCTCCAGTAATAACAGGACTGTCAGGGCGGTTGCCCCATTCACTCCACGCACCATCATAGGCCTGAATTTTCCAACCCAATAAACGCCCTAAAATGTAGGCCAAACCTGAACGGTGATGTGACTGACAATACACCACTACAGGTTCGTTTAAATTGAATCCGATTAGTTCGAGACGCTGTCGTGTGCGTTCTAAGGGATGCAATTTTAAATGATTTTCACGATTAAGGGCAGTACTCCATTCAAAATGCAGTGCTCCAGGAATGTGACCGCCGCGTCGTGCAGCCAAACGTAGCCCTGTATATTCATCAGTAGTGCGGCAATCCCAAAGTTGTACCGACTGGTTTTGGCATTTTTCTAGCAACTCATCATATTGAATTCGATACTGATTTTTCTCAACAACAGGAACAAGCGTACTAACGGAGGTCAGTGGTTCAACCTCCGAAGTGGTTGGAAAACCTGCTGCCAACCAGGCGTGAATCCCACCATTCAGCAAACTGGTATTCTCAAAACCCAAGCAGTGTAAATTCCAGATCAGACGCCCTGCCCAGGCACCACCTTCATCGTCATAGGCAACGACATGATGTTCAGGAGAAATATTCAAATACTGAATTAAGTCTTGTAAAGCTTCATGTTCAGGCAATAAACCCGACGTATCTTCATCCTGACGTAGCAACATGCTCGGTTTGACCTGTAAGGCATGCGGAAGATGCAATTGCTCGTACACCGAATTGCGGCTCAAATCGACAATGCGCAATTTTTCATGCCCTAAATAGGGAACTAAATCTTCTGCTTCAATCAGCAGTCCAAAATTGAATGGAGAAGTGCTCATTTTTATGCGGTTCAGTCTGTTTGGCAATCAACTTTAACTTAGTATAGGTCATTTTTGATGGCATGCTGTTTTTTTCATAACTTTCGCAGAATTTTAACAATCACATGCTTTAATCTAGAAAAAAAACCGAAGATTTTCTTCGGTTTCTTGAATGAGCTAAATTTTTAAACAGGTGTTTGCACTTCAAAAACTTGGCGTAAATATGCAAGGAAAGTGTCATTATCGGTCATGGTTTTACCCGGACTATCAGACAATTTTGCCACCGACTGCCCATTACATTCCACCAATTTCAACACAATATTCAGCGCAGTTTGCCCCATATCATTGGTTAAGTTGGTACCAATCCCAAAACTAACCTGAAAACGGTCTTTAAAATACTGATGTAAAGCCCACGCTTTTTCGACATTTAAGCCATCACTGAAGGTCAGCATTTTAGTTTTACTGTCAATTTTCAGCTTTTTATAATGGGCATAAGCTTTATCGCCCCATACATACGGATCGCCACTGTCATGTCGTAAGCCATCAAACAACTTGGCAAAATATAAATCAAAGTCACGCAGGAAAGCATCCATTCCAACCACATCAGTCAAGGCAATACCTAAATCCCCCCGATATTCCTGCACCCAAGTTTCTAGTGCGGCTTTTTGGAAGTCACGTAAACGCACATCTAGCGCCTGAAAAGCCTGTAAAAACTCATGTGCCATTGTCCCAATTGGGGTAATGCCTAATTCTTTAGCCAGAAATACATTACTGGTACCACGGAACACCTCAGGTACAGCTTGATGAAGGGCCGTAATCACGTGTTTTTGCCATGCAAAACTATAACGGCGGCGTGTACCAAAATCTGAAACCAAAAATGGTGGATCTTCGGCTTGTTGTTGCTGTTGGTAACTTTGAATCAGGGCAATTTTTTGCTGTAAACGACGTTCACCTTCTGCCCAGACCTCATCATTGCGAATGCGCTGGAAATAGAGCTCATTGACAATTGCCAAGACAAAAATCTCGAACATCATGGCCTGTACCATCGGACCTTCTATCCGAATATCCAAACGACCTTGCGCATCAATACTGGCTTGAATAAAACGACGCTTGAGCTGAAATAATTCTAAATAATCGACAAAGTCACTTTTAATAAAGCGTAAATTACGCAAATACTGCAATTCATCTTCTTTAAATTTCAACTGACACAAATGGTCAAGCTGTGCGTTCAACTCAGCTAAAATATCGCTCAGTGGATACGCAGTATCTTCAAGGTTACGGCAGCGGAATTGATACACACTGTGCGTTTGTGGAAATTTATGCAGCACCACCTGTAACATGGTGAATTTATATAAATCAGTATCGAGCAGAGATTGAATAATGGGGCTCATAGGGATCATCATTTCGCGGTACTTCTTGCATTAAAGCATACTTTATTCAGCAAAAAAGGGCTTTTATCGACAATCTTGTTAGAGCTTTGCTTAAGTTTAGCTATATCGTGGTGTTTTACCTCTTTACGAGCAGCGACCGTCTGGAGCTTACCTGACTGATGTTAATGCACGCCAAAGTGCCTGAGTTTGGTACAATCTGCAGCCATCCCCACACTGAGAAAGTTAGTCCCCCATGCGTGCATTATTACAACGAGTTCTTGAAGCCAAAGTCTTGGTCGATGGTGAAATCACTGGCGAGATTCAACAGGGTATTTTGGTGTTTTTGGGCTTAGGCAAAGACGATAATTTTGAGAAAGGTAAAAAGCTGATTGATAAAATTTTGAAATATCGTTTTTTTGATGATGAACAAGGCAAAATGGGTTGGAATGTCAGTCAGGCCAACGGCAGTGTGCTATTGGTTTCACAATTTACCCTCATGGCACAAACCCAAAAAGGCCTGCGCCCTGATTTTGGCCCTGCGATGCCACCTAACGATGCCAAAGCACTGTATGAACAATTGGTAGACTATGCCAAAAGTCAGTTTGACAAGGTGGAAACTGGTATTTTCGCTGCCGATATGAAAGTGCATCTGGTAAACGATGGGCCTGTGACTTTTTGTTTGGAAGTCGAGTAAATCACATAAAAAAAAACCTCTGTCAAAAATTGATCAGAGGTTTTTTGATGGCTAAATAACTTATTTGCCCGTTTTTTGTTGAATAAACTGGCGTGCCATTTTAATTTTTTCTTTTACAGGTTTTGGCAGTTTCGGTGGAATCAATTTCGCTACTTGGTTAAACCACACCAATAAGCCAAAATCACCTTCCATTTTAATGCTGCCGTTTTGCATGCCGGTCATAAACGCAGTTGGATCGCCTTTCATTAAGGTTTTTACGCCTTGCTCGCTGTCTGCAAACTGCAAAATAAAGTCAGCTTTTTCTGCATCGCCTGCCACAGTATCAATATGTCCATTGTTGACAATAATTTGACGCGCCAGACCTAAATCAGTGCCAATCTGAATGCGGAACTGACGCTCATGCACTAGCTCAATAAATTTTGGACTGGTACGTGCCAGCTGTTTCATGCGTAATGCCAAACCTGCCACTAAAAGGTCAAGTGGATCGGTACTGACATCAACTAAAGGAAGTTTGACCACAGGAATTGCAGAAAGTTTCATGACTGTGAAGCCTATTGTAATTGTTGGAGAGTTGATCGCATCATCCTATCACAACTCCTGCTTTTTACCGCAAGGCTTTGTATAACAATCTTAAGCTGGATGTTAAACTTTTGTCGCACACTTTATGGGTGAGTTAGCCGTGTTTATAAACTAAAAAAGATGCAAACCTGTTGCATCTTTTTTAAATCAAGGATCTATTTTAATTAACGGCTTGAGCATTGCTGCTGATCATCTTCATACACTGGGGTATGTTCAATATAGCGGCGTTTTGCCAAAGCACGTTCTGCGCGTCGATCTTCTCGTAATAATAATAAAGTTACCAATGCCATCGCCAAGCAAATTGCAGACAGATAACTATAGGTAATTGGCAGCTCAAACACACGTTGTACACTGTAGCGTACCACTTCTAACAAGCCCCAAAAAACCATACCTGCCAACATAAAGTTTAACCAGCGACGATAAGGCGAAAAGAAAACAGCAATCAACGCAGCTGCGACGAGGCTTAAGCCAACAATGGTCGCTAAATTCGCTGTTACCATAAAAACCTCCGTCTAAAGATGCAGCCTCATTTTTTAAATTGGTCTGCGACTTCAAATACCGTTTAAATAAATAATGGATGTCGATTTAAATTCTATGCATGCATTATGCTGCGTTTTTTCGATAAAAAAAGACTTGTATTTTCATAAAGCGACACACCTTGTCGCAATATTATATTGTCATTACATTTTTTAAATTTTGTAGTTTTCGGTAAGCTAAGCTAGCTCTTTATTCGCGTGTCATTACAAAAAAACACCTTATTTTTTTGCCTTAAAAAATATTTTTTTCATTCAATGCTGTTGCGGTTTTTATCGACAGTTTTTGTTTACCGTTCATCGTTATCTGCTGATTATACAAACAAAAAACGCAGCATGACTGCTGCGTTTTTTTCATTGAATTGTCATATTAGGCACGGTTCAAGTCTTTGTCATGCACGCCCAATAAGTACAGCACACCATCTAAGCCCACGCTTGAAATGGCTTGATTGGCGTTTTGACGTACCAACGGTTTAGCACGGAATGCCACACCTAAACCTGCAATAGAAAGCATTGGTAAGTCGTTCGCACCATCACCCACCGCAATGGCTTGTTCCAAAGAAATCCCCATTTTGTCTGCCAGTTCACGTAGCAATAATGCCTTACGCGCACCATCCACAATGTGACCTTTTACTTCGCCTGTAACCATGCCATTTTCTACATCTAGAATGTTAGCATGCACCTCATCAATCCCCAATTTTTCCTGCAGATATTCTGCGAAATATTGGAAACCGCCCGACAAAATAGCGGTGCGATAACCCAAAGATTTCAGGGTTGAAATCAGGCGTTCAGCACCTTCGGTCACGGTCAGACGTTCGGCAATTTTAGGCAACACAGCAGCATCTAAACCTTTGAGCAATGCCACGCGCGCACGGAAACTTTGCTGAAAATCCAGTTCACCCTGCATGGCACGTTCGGTAATTTCCGCCACCTGATCGCCCACACCTGCCTCAATCGCCAACTCATCAATCACTTCTTGCTCAATGAGCGTTGAGTCCATGTCAAAACACACCAAACGGCGGTTACGACGGTAGGCATTGTCTTCTTGTACCGCGACATCCACACTCAGTTCATTCGAGAGGCTTAAACACGCAGCACGCATAGCCACTGCATCTAGCATTTGCCCACTTAATCCAAACTGAATACAGGCACGTTTAGGTTCATCTTCGGCTGCATTAAGCTGCGGACGACCCGACAAACGGGTCACAGTTTCAATGTTAAAACCTTGGCTAGATACAATATGCGTGACCGCCTGTAAATGTGAGGCATTCAGCTCTGGCGCCAGTGCAGTCACGATATAGCGAGTACGACCACCTTCTTTGACCCATTGCTCATATTCAGTTGCAGAGATTGGTTTAAAACGCACAGTTAAGCCAATATCATGTGCTAAAATCAGAATCTCCTTCATGGCTAAAGCCGTTGCAGTCTGGTCTTCTGATGCAACAACAATACCTAAAGTCAGTTGATTATGAATAACAGCTTGGCCAACATCTAAGATTTGTAAGGAATGAGCGGACAATACCTGCATTAATCGAGTAAACTGATTAGGTTGGTCAGGTCCTAAAAATGATATAAGAATGATTTCTCGCATGAATTGACTCGGGTCTGAGCTACAACTATTGTGAGAATCATAATCTAAATTGAATATAAATGCCTTGGAAGTTTTACCTTGAATGCGCCTAGACAAGGGCTATTTGCTAGCCTATTGATTGTAAGTTTTGCTTTTCACACCTTTTTATTGGTGCTTGCAACAACACACCAATTAAATGAAAACCGCGCCAATCAGGGGCAGTTAATGACCAGCCAACTGGTCACAGACAGCCTTTCTGAGCTGGAACCTCCTAATACAGTATCACTAGCATTATTGGTGAATCGTTATGCCACCAATCCAAGCATTGCTTCTATTCGTATTTTAGATGCAAAAAATCAGGTCTTGGCGACAGGTGGACAGTCACGTACCCGTGTAGGTGAAGTCTTTGTCCGCGACGCCATCATCAATGAAAAGAAAGTCGGCACTATTGAAATTACCTTAATTCAGCCAAGTATTGGTGAAATTCTGCGTACCCAATGGCTAGCCACACTTTTATCATTACTGGTTCATGCCTTGTTATGGTTGGCTTATCGCGCGATTGCCCGTCCCAGCCGTAGTGAATATTTGGCACGCATTAATAATGAATCCCGCCTCAAACACGAATTACAATTATTGACGCAAGCCCTTGAGCAAGAAAAACATCAGACTGCTTTGGCACTTGCGCAGGCACAGCAACAACCTAAACCTGTGATTTCGCCTAAAGCAAAAAAAGCCATTGAGCAAAGCCAAGATCAGAACAACATTGCGCTGAATATTCAGTTTTATGACCCGAAACAATTATTAGACACGGTCACGCAAAGTGTGTCTGTGCCTTATTTTAGCTTATGTCAGATTTTCCTGAACAAAAGCATTGAACTGTGCGTACAATACTACAAGTTAAACCGCTCCGATATTCAAACGGTACAGCCATTCAATGAAGATGGTGCAACACTCAGTATTGCAGCCAATACGCCAAATGCAGCAGCCTGTATGGCAATGATTGGCACGGTGTTCCAGTTATTGTCTGAAGTGCTGTATAAACGTTACCGCGAAGAAAAACGTTTTGTGTTGCAAACTCGCAGTGGTTTATCTACCGCCGTCGAAGCCATGCAGTTATCTGCGGTGCAGGCGGCAGAGCGTTTGGTGCATCAATTATCTGCCCGTGAAAATGCAGTGCATCTACCAAAAGAATTGCTAGATGAACTGTCTGCGCATTATGAATTGGTGAGTATGCCAAATCCGACCAATGTGCTGATGCGCCACGCCTTTATGGTCAATGGTATGGACAGCCAATCGGCTGAGTTGGCGCAAAGCCTGCGCACTGAAATTCTAAAAGGCAAACATTCAAAAGCCTCTTAAAATAATCCATAAGATGCTTTGAAAAACATAAAAACCTGAGTATGCGCACATACTCAGGTTTTTTTCATATTCGTAGATGCGAGATCACATCCATTCACTACAGCCAAATTTACACATTCAGCTGCTTTTGCTCGACCAAATACATTTGCGCATTGTGTACGGCAGCCTGCCCCACCACAGCAGCTTTCTGCCATTCACCATTGGCTTGTAGCTCCCACGCATTTTGATTGTCATGCAAATAACTCAGCAAGCCATCTTTCACAATACGCTGTTTAATTTTCTCATCCAAAATAGGGAAGCAGGTTTCCACACGTGAAAATAAGTTGCGTCCCATCCAGTCTGCGCTGGCACAATACAATTTTTTCGCACCACCATGCTCAAAATAATACACGCGGGTATGTTCCAAAAAGCGTCCCACAATCGAACGGACATGAATACGCTCAGACATCGCTTTCACTTTTGGAATCAAACAACAAATCGAGCGGATAATTAAATCGACCTGTACCCCTGCCTGCGAAGCACGGTACAAAGCCGTAATTAACTCAGGCTCAGTCAATGCATTGACTTTAATGATAATTCGGGCAGCTTTGCCTGCTTGTGCAAACCCGATTTCTTGTTCAATCAGTTTGAGTAATTCACTGTGTAAGGTAAATGGTGCATGCAGCAAGTTTTTTAATTTTGCCGATCTGCCCATACCTGTGAGCTCCTGAAACACCCGATGCACATCTTCACAAATATCAGGATGTGTGGTCATTAAACCGTAGTCAGTGTACATCCGCGCATTGCCTGCGTGATAGTTGCCTGTGCCCAAATGCACATAGCGCACCAACTGCTCTTGCTCACGACGCACAATCAAAATCATTTTGGCGTGGGTTTTATAACCCACAATGCCATACACCACCACAGCACCTGCCTCTTGTAAGACATTAGCAACCATAATGTTAGATTCTTCATCAAAACGTGCGCGTAGCTCAATCACGGCAGTGACCTCTTTGCCATTACGCGCGGCCTCTGCAAGTACCTGCACAATTTCAGAATCTGGGCCACTGCGATACAGCGTTTGCTTAATCGCCAACACATTTGGGTCTTTAGCCGCTTCTTTGAGTAAATTAATCACGGGCTGAAAAGAGTCAAATGGATGATGCAGTAACACATCCTGCTTTTTCAAAATCTCAAACATCGGCTTTTGCTTTCGAAATATTTTAGGAATCACAGGTGCAAAAGGGGGATATTTCAATTCAGGTCGGTCAAAACTACTGGTCAGACGCGACAGATTAATCGGACCGCTAATCCGATATAGCTGCTGTTCATCTAAATCAAACTCGCTGAGCAAATAATCAATAATATCTTGCGGGCAATCATCTTCAATTTCTAAACGTACTGCACGCCCAAAACGACGTGAAGATAATTCATCTTTTAAGGCGACTGCCAAATCATCAACATCTTCGGCCAAAATCAGGTCGGCATTGCGGGTCACCCGAAACGCATAGCAACCTGTGGCTTTCATGCCTGGGAACAGATCATTGATATGTTGCTGAATAATCGCAGTCAGGAAAATGTGTTCTGTTGCACTGCCTGCCACTTCTTTTGGCAAATTGATTAAACGTGGCAAGGAGCGTGGCGCAGGTACAATCGCCATTTCAATTTCACGGCCAAAGGCATCTTTGCCTTGTAAGCTGACAATAAAATTCAGACTTTTATTGACCAAACGTGGAAATGGATGCGATGGGTCAAGGCTGATTGGCGTCAAAACAGGCTGTACCTGACGCGCAAAATAATCGGCAATCCACGCTTTATGTTTATCCAAAATGTCATGATATTGAATAAAGTGAATCCCTAAACTTTGCAACTGCGGCAAAATGGCATAGTTTAACGTGTCATATTGCTGCTTCACCGCCTGATGCACTTTATCAGAGAGTTCTGCCAAGACCTGTTCAGTCGGAATGGCATCTGGGGTGCGGGTAGTGGCATTCAAATCAAGTTGCTTCATCAAACCTGCAACACGAATTTCAAAAAACTCATCTAAATTGCGTGAAAAAATAATTAGAAAGTTGAGTCGCTCTAAAATAGGTAACTCCGGGTCTAAAGCCTGCGCCAAAACCCGACGGTTAAACTCAATTAAAGAGAGTTCACGGTTAAAATAAGTATCAGATGAATGCTGAAAGTGTTCCATATCTTCTCTATGCTGTTTTAAGACAGTCTGCTTATTTCGCCTCTGTGCAAGGCATGGTAGGTAGAGATTATGACAATCATGTTACAGCCACACTTAATTGCAGAATATTTCGCTAGGATAAGGTTAATATAAAAACATGATTTTTATTTACTTTATTCTAAATTCAATTTAATTTAATAGCAAAAAAGGAAGGTATAACCCTTCCTTTTCACAATTAGTCTATTATCTAATTTTAGCCAAGTAAGTGCTGACTCTGCACTCGCTGTACCCCATGTGCCATCATCTGTTGCCATGCTTGTTCTAAAGAGCCATTTAAATCAATCGCTTTGGTGGCATCTTCAATGACATAGGTGCTAAAACCCATCTCACAGGCATCTATCGCTGTCCAAGCCACACAAAAGTCGGTAGCTATGCCCACAATATAAACCGTATCAATTTCACGGACTTTTAAATAAGCCGCCAAACCTGTGGTGGTTTTACGGTCTGCTTCCATAAAGGCAGAATAGCTATCTATTTGCTCGTGGAAACCTTTGCGAATAATCAATTGCGCTGTAGGCAAATCTAGGTCTGGGTGTAATTCGGCATCGAGTGTGCCCTGTACACAATGCACAGGCCACAACACTTGCTCGCCATAACTGAGTTGAATCTGTTCATAGTCCTGTTTGCCTGCATGATTAGCAGCAAAGGACACATGCGTTGCAGGATGCCAGTCTTGGGTGATCACAATGTTTTGAAACACACGCCCAAGCGCATTAATGCAGGGAATAATTTGATCGGCATCTGCAACCGCCAAATTACCTCCTGGACAAAAACCATTTTGCACATCGACCACAATCAAGGCGCTATTCAGCTGCTGCATGCTGTTTCCTTTCTCATCCTAAATGCGACCTTCAGCATAGCTGAAATTTAAGTCTGAGTGGTTTCACTTTGATAAAAATAAAAAGAATTGTGTTCAGCACAATGTTGATAGTTCGGTAGCTGTAACAATAATTGCCTTACAAAACGTGGATAGATTTTGGCTTTGCGTGCAGTCGCAGCATGAAAATAAAAATAAGGCAGTGGATGCCGAGTTAAATAATTGACCAAATGCTGTCGAGTTAAACGCATCACCTGAAAGGCATCAATACCTGCGTTGACATCTTCATAAGTGGCTTGATCGGCAAATGCCAGCCATGCATTTTGTTTTGGAGAAATCCGTGTTACCCGAAAATAGCGTTTCAATTCTAAAATAAATTCATATTCAATCAGATACAGCGAAAACTGCTGTTGATTCAACTGAAATTCTGCGATTAATTTTTTCTGCTTCAAATAACGCTCTTATCTTTACTGTTTTTTAGGTCTTATTATACCCTGCTTGCGTTATTGCCACCCAGTAGAATAGCCAGCTGTGCGACAGTACTTGTCACATTTCATTCAATAGTTTTTGCAAAAAAATCAGCGATCAACATACAAAAAAAATAGCCTGCATATTCAGGCTATTGGTCTTTCAACTGTTCTCATTCTTTTAAACAGTTGCAATACGACGTAGCAATAACCACATCATCAAGGGAATCACAATAAATGACAATAAACCATCTAAATAAATGACGTAGCAAAATATAGCCAAAAACAATCATTCAGCTGCGTTTCTATCATTTAAAAAAACAAAATATTCCCAATAAAATTCTCAGATATAAGCGCTAAAAGGTCTGAATTGAGCCTTAGTTATATAAAAAATCTGCTGTTCAGTATCGTAGTATTCCCACTTAAGGCTAATAAATCACTGGTGACCGTTGCGCTATACGGGTAAAAATTTGGGCACTAAAGAGATAATCATTATTTTCATTTTAAAGAACAAGCAACTGATCCTAAAATACTAAATTAAACAAAGTTTATGATTGCTTTGACGAAAGCATATTGTTCTGACACACTGAATCAGTCATAATTTGGCTAAGCATTATTTAATCAATTTGATTGAATTATGCCCAAAATCAAAATACTGCAACCATCCACATCTACTTTTCTACACCTCTGTGGATGGAAAAATAGGATCTTTTTAAAAAATGACTCAGCAAGCACAGACCATTCAAGGCTCAATTGTCGCAATTGTCACCCCAATGTTAGAAGATGGCAGCGTAGATTGGAAAGGTCTCGAGAAGCTGGTTGAGTGGCACATAGAACAAGGAACCAACAGTATTGTTGCTGTGGGTACAACAGGTGAAGCATCGACCTTAAGCATGGAAGAGCACACCAAAGTAATCGCAGAAATTATTCGCGTCGCAAATAAGCGTATTCCTGTCATTGCTGGTACTGGTGCAAACTCAACGCATGAAGCCATCGAACTCACCAAAGAAGCGCAACACCTAGGCGCAGATGCAGCCTTATTGGTAACGCCTTATTATAATAAGCCAACTCAGCAAGGTTTATACGAGCACTATAAAGCAATTGCAGAAGCAGTTGATTTACCTATCATTTTATATAATGTACCAGGTCGTACTGGTGTAGATATGTCCAATGAAACGGTTATCCGTCTCGCTGACATCCACAATATTGTGGGTGTAAAAGATGCAACGGGCGATGTGCCACGTGGTGAGCAATTACTGGCTGGCTTGGCAGGCAAAAACATGGTGGTGTACTCAGGTGATGACGCTACGGCATATCAATTGATGCTACATGGTGCGAAAGGCAATATTTCTGTAACTGCCAATGTTGCACCAAAAGCCATGAGCCAAGTTTGCGCGGCTGCGATTGCAGGTGATGCTGTAGCTGCAGAGCAACAAAACAGTACGATTGCAAATTTACACAATATTCTATTTTGTGAATCGAACCCAATTCCTGTGAAATGGGCACTTCATGAAATGGGATTAATTGGTACAGGAATTCGCCTACCATTAACTCCGCTTGCAGAACAATATCGTGCACCGTTACGCGAAGCCCTTCAGGCTGCGGGTGTCATTCAATAAAAGAGCTTAGTATGATGCAATTACGTTTTGGTTTTATCGCCGCACTTTCAGTATTGAGTTTGGCTGGTTGTAGTTCTCTTGCCATCAATAATGGTTCCTTGGACTATAAAGACGCCGCTACTTTAGCACCACTTCAATATCCAGAAGGTTCTGTGGTTCGACCTGCAACACCGTTGTATCCTGCACCAAGCGTTGACCCTTTAGCAACGGCAAATGCACCTAAGCTTGAAAATGCACGTGGCAACCGTTTTGCGATGCCACGTCCTGAAGCCATGCA
Source organism: Acinetobacter sp. PW68 (assembly GCF_020982655.1). Classification (NCBI taxonomy): domain Bacteria; kingdom Pseudomonadati; phylum Pseudomonadota; class Gammaproteobacteria; order Moraxellales; family Moraxellaceae; genus Acinetobacter; species Acinetobacter sp. PW68. Next base: position 2,734,547 of record NZ_JAHZSX010000001.1, read on the forward strand.
AGCCAGCAGCAACACAGTTCAAGACAGTACGCAAATTGGACGTCCTCAACCCGTAGTTGACGGAAACCAAAATCCGTTGCTCAAAATTGATGGAAATTCTGCTACAATTTGGCAATACACACTTGCCACCCTCAGCAGTCTGAATTACAGCATTGTTGGTCAAAGTAAGAACCGTTACGAGGCAACCATTAAGGTCGATCAACAGATTTATGTCTTAAGATTGACCTCTGTCGGTTCGAGCAACAACCTAGCTGTATTCAATGCCGATAACAGCTTTGCAGATCAAGAAAAAGCTGCAGATCTGTTGGCCCAGATTTACCAAAATTGGCCAGCCTAGCCGTACTAGGCATTTTTTTTTGAAAAAGGTTCCCTCATGTTAAAACAAACCTTGCTCTATACTGGTAAAGCAAAATCTGTTTATACCACAGACAGTGCAGACCACCTGATTTTAGTCTTTCGTGATGATGCCTCTGCGTTCAATGGCGAAAAAATCGAACAACTAGATCGTAAAGGTAAGGTGAACAACCGTTTTAACGCCTTTATCATGGAAAAATTGGCTGAAGCGGGTATCGAAACTCACTTTGAAAAACTACTTACACCAAACGAAGTATTGGTGAAAAAGTTAGACATGATTCCTGTAGAGTGCGTTATTCGTAACTACGCTGCAGGTTCACTCTGCCGTCGTTTAGGTGTAGAAGAAGGTAAAGAACTGACCCCACCTACATTTGAATTGTTCTTTAAAGATGACGCTCTTGGCGACCCAATGGTAAACGAATCTCAAGCGATTGCTTTAGGTTGGGCCAATGCTGAACAATTGGCAAAAATGAAAGAATTAACTTACCAAGTCAACGATGTATTAAAAGCATTGTTTGATGCAGGTAACATGATTTTGGTCGACTTCAAACTTGAGTTTGGTGTATTCCACGACCGTATTGTGTTGGGTGATGAGTTCTCTCCAGACGGTTGCCGTTTATGGGACAAAGACACCAAGAAAAAACTCGACAAAGACCGTTTCCGTCAAGGTTTAGGCGGTGTGGTTGAAGCTTATGAAGAAGTTGCTGCACGTTTAGGCATCGACTTAGACAATATCTAATTCAAGCTTTTCAATTTTAAAAGCTGAATTCCCAAAACCGAGCAACATTGCTCGGTTTTTTGTATTTTGCTGTAGACCAAACAGGGTTTACAAACCAAATCTTTGAAAAAATCGCCCCATCCACAATGCCCAGTCTGTCTGCCTATTTTTAAATTTATCTGAATTTAAATTGTGTATTCTGCAATTCCGTGTATGCTTGTTGTCATACTAGAAAAATATGAAGTTCGTTTTAATCGTCTAAGTCCGTAGTTTTATTTTGTAATCCTTCGTTTGTTCAGATTTTAAGTCGCATCTTTTTCCCAGTTATTCCAAATCTTTTTTAGATTGCAACATATTAAAATTCAGCAGGATATTTCCCTATGTCAAATCCGACAATGAAAGGCACGGTAAAGTGGTTTAACGAAACTAAAGGTTTTGGTTTTATTCAACCAGAATCTGGTCCAGATGTGTTTGCGCATTTCAGCGAAATCGCACACTCAGGCTTCAAGACTTTACACGAAGGTCAGCAAGTTGAATTCAGCATTGCGCAAGGTCAAAAAGGCCCGAATGCTGTAAACATCAAACCGCTTTAAACCTTTGAATGCAGCACTCAAGGCTGCAAACAAATCTAAAAAAGCTCAAGTTGATTCTTGAGCTTTTTTTATGCCAATACTTTTACAAATATCTTTTCAGCTATACCAAATTGCTTAGGATTGAGTCTGCTGCCAGCGACGTTGCTGTAAACGTTCGCCTTCAACCTCACGCTTGTTGCGTGCCGACTCATACAGTTTAGTACCTTTCAATTCAGGTGGCATATATTCCTGTAGCACAAAATGCTCTGGGTAATTGTGTGGATACAAATAATCTACCCCGTAACCCTGTTCTTTCATCAGCTTGGTTGGTGCATTGCGTAAATGCAGTGGCACAGGCAAGTTCGCTGTTTTTTCGGCCAGATCCATCGCTTTGTTAATTGCCAAATAAGTGCTGTTACTTTTGGCACTGGTGGCCAGATACACCGCACATTGTCCTAAAATAATCCGTGCTTCAGGCATGCCAATGACTTGTACCGAACGAAAGCACTCGCCTGCCAGCAACAAGGCATTCGGGTTGGAATTGCCTATATCTTCTGAAGCTGCAATTAACATACGGCGTGCAATAAAAGTCGGGTCTTCACCGCCTTTAAGCATGCGTGCCATCCAATACAATGCTGCATCGGGGTCACTGCCACGAATTGACTTAATAAAGGCCGACACCAAGTCGTAGTGCTGTTCGCCCGACTTGTCATAACGAGCAATATTTTGTTGTGCGACCTTCACCACAATGGCATTGGTGATGATGTTTTCTACATCTGGTTCAAAGGTACTTGCAACCAAGTCCAGTAAGTTTAAAGCTTTGCGTGCATCGCCTGCGGCAAACTGAATTAGAGCATCAAATTCTTCAATCTGAATATAACGGTCTTTTAAGAACTGATCTTGCTGAATGGCTTGTGTTAGCAAGGTCTGAATTGCATCGGCATCTAGCGCTTTTAAGGTATAGACCTGACAGCGAGATAACAAAGCACTGTTCACTTCAAATGAAGGGTTTTCAGTGGTCGCACCAATTAAGGTGATTTTGCCCTTTTCAACTGCATTCAATAAGGCATCTTGCTGTGACTTATTAAAGCGATGAATTTCATCAATGAAGACCACAGGTGTAAGTAAGTCACCGCCTTCGGCAATAATTTCACGCAGCTCTTTGACCCCAGTATTCAGCGCAGAAAGGCTGATAAAAGGACGATCTACCGCCTGCGCCAACAGCAAAGCAATGGTAGTTTTCCCCACCCCGGGTGGCCCCCAGAAAATAATCGACGGCAAATGCCCCTGATCAATCATTTGGCGTAACGGCGCTTGCTCACCTAAAAGATGATCTTGACCAATAATTTGCGCTAAATCGCGTGGGCGCAAACGCTCAGGCAGTGGAATATGACTCTCTGACATCTTGTTATTTCTTTACTTGACTTCAACCTAGTCTACTATGATCTCAAGCTTTGGAGTATTTCTAATCGTGCCGTTTTATCTCTAAAACGCGACTCACGGTTTATTCTGCAATATGAATTAACGCACCCAACGCACCACGTAATCTTCTATGTCTTCTTCTGCAACATCCAGTTCTGAAATACAACGCCCTGCCGCAGATTTTTTGGCTTTAATCACACTTTGGCGTGAGCCCGTATTTAAGTAATGCCAAGATGGCAAATTTTTGCCCTGTTTTAAACGACGATAGGCACAACTTGGCGGCAACCAGTGAATTTTTTCTAGTTTTTCGGGGGAAAGTTGAATGCAATCGGGCACAAAGTCAAAGCGATTGGCATAATCTGAACAACGTGCTGTGTTACAGTCCAGTAACTTGCACGCCACTTTGGTATAGGCCATTTCTTGCGTGTCTTCATCTTCTAGTTTGACCAAACAGCATAAACCGCAACCATCGCATAAGGCTTCCCATTCCGCAGTATTTAAGGCATTCAGCGGATAGTTTTTCCAAAATTCAGGTCGTAATTGATCAGACATAGCGCACAGAAAATAACAAAACTGCGTCATTATAACAGCCTTGTTTCAACTTGTTGCTTTTGTTTAGTCTTTAAATGAATCAAACACTTAACTCAAACAACTGAACATTTAATACACAAAAACAAAACAGTGTGCTGCGTTCAGCCCCCTATACTAAATCCAGAAGCTATAAAAACACATGGAGAACAATTATGTTTCGTTGGGCTATAATCTTCGCAGTGATTGCGTTAATCGCGAGTTTACTTGGTTTTGGTGGTGTCGCAGGTTTATCCAAAGACTTTGCCATTATTTTATTGGTGATTGCTGTGATTTTAGCAATTGTTGGTTTCCTCTCTCGCGGCAAAGTCTAGTGATCTCGTCTATAGACTTGTAAATTTGTTAAAAAAAGAAGGATTGATTCCTTCTTTTTTTATATGTGCTTTTTACGCAACAGATGGCAATTGGGGCGTTTTTAAAATATTTTCTCACATTTATAGGCAGTATTTGCCCTGTTTTTAAAAATGCGTGCCATATTATTATGCTTTAATCATGGCATTGAAAACGATAAGGGATAAGACATGGCTTTAGCAATCAAAACTCGCGAAATTGAATATACGGCTGCAGATGGCAGCAAACTGATCGGTTATTTTGCTGCACCAGAAGCAGCTCAAGCTGTCGCGGGGGTGATTGTCGCACCTGAATGGTGGGGACGTAACGAATATACCGAACAACGCGCGCGTGAATTGGCTGAACATGGTTTTGCAGCCTTAGCGATTGATATGTATGGCGATAAAAAAGTCACCACCACCGCAGCCCAAGCCAATGAATGGATGATGCAAACTTTTGCAGATGCCGACACAATTGTGACTCGTGCGTCTGCAGCTTTGGACACTTTAGCAGCCCAACCTGAAGTAAATCGCGATAAACTCGCTGCAATTGGTTTCTGTTATGGCGGCAAAGTTGTACTGGATTTGGCTCGTTCTGGCGCAGCATTAAAAGCCGTGGTGACCTTCCACGCCAACCTCAGCCCGAAAGCCCCCGCACAACAAGGTCAGGTTCAAGCTGAGATTTTGGTGTTGCATGGTGAACTGGACAGCATGGTAACTTTAGACGACGTCGCAAGTTTCCGTGAAGAAATGCACGCGGCTCAAGTAGAGCATGAAGTGATTATTTTTGAAGATGCCAAACACGGCTTTAGTAACCCTCAAGCCGATGAACGTGCCAAAGCCAATGGGGTCGATTTAGGCTACAACGCATCGGCAGAGCAACAAGGTTTAGCTGCCATGTATGAAGTATTGGATCGTCGTTTAGCAGATTAATCTGCTGTTCAAATTTCGCAGCATATACTCAACGCAAGCCAAGAAAATTTTAAAGAAGAGGATATAACAATGACTGAGCAATGCCCTTATTGCAATTTTGATGATTATGATGTTTTGGCAAAAAATGAATTTGGGGTAATTTTACCTGAACCCAATGCCCTGTCTAAAGGACATTGCGTGATCATTCCGCTACGTCACGTCGGCTCTTTTTTTGACATTACAGACAAAGAACGTAAAAGTTTATTGTCTTTATTAGAATTGGCGCGCAATGAGTTGCAATTGCGTCATCAACCTGCAGGTTTCCATGTGGGTTTTAATGATGGCGATGTATTTGATGCCAAATCTGAGCATTTACACATCCACATTATTCCACGCTACGAAGGTCAGACCTTAAAATTGGATAACCGTTGGGGTATGAGCGGTCAAATTTAAACCACGACTCGTTTTATCCCAAACTAAGTGAAACAAAACCTAAAGAAGAAGATGCAAGCTCATCTTCTTTTTTTTATGCACGTAATTCCCACGCCAGTTTGGCTATACTAAGCCGCTACTTTACAAACTGGGTTCGCATGACTGCTTTTTCATTTTCCGATGCTCTCCTCACATGGTTCGATCAACACGGACGCCATGACCTGCCGTGGCAAGTCGCCGATGATCCTTATGCGGTGTGGGTGTCTGAAATCATGCTGCAACAAACTCAGGTCAAAACCGTATTGCAATATTTTGAACGTTTTTTGCAGCGCTTTCCGACAGTGCAAGATTTAGGACGCGCAACTTGGGATGAAGTTGCACCATATTGGGCAGGTTTAGGCTATTACGCCCGCGCCCGTAACTTGCACAAAGCAGCAGCCATTGTGGCTCAACAAGGATATTTTCCAAACACACTGGAGCAGTGGATGGCTTTGCCGGGCATTGGTCGCTCTACGGGCGGTGCCATGATGTCGCTGGGTTTACGCCAATACGGCGTGATTATGGATGGCAACGTCAAACGGGTGTTGGCACGTTTTTTTGCTATTGAAGACGATTTATCTAAACCTGTGCATGAACGTGCCATGTGGCAACTGGCAGAACAACTCTGCCCCGAAGTGCGTAATCACGACTATACACAAGCTATTATGGATTTGGGTGCCACCATTTGTACCCCCAAAAAACCACTGTGCTTATATTGCCCGATGCAACAGCACTGCAAAGCACATCAACAAGGTTTAGAACAGGAATTGCCCTTTAAAAAACCAAAAAAAGCTGTGCCTGTTAAAGCTGCACACGTCTTGGTGCTGCAATGTGCTGATCAATGGTTGTGGCAACAACGTCCCAATACAGGACTTTGGGGTGGACTCTGGTGTTTGCCTGTCATTGAAGATGCAAAAGCTTTTGAACAACTGTGTCAAAGCTTGCACCTTAAACACGTAAAGCAACGTGCACAGATTTCGCATAGCTTTACCCATTTCACTTGGCAGCTTGAAGCTCTTTGTTTTCAGATCGATGCTGATTTAAAAGAACACTTGGCAATTGAACTGAATGGAGAATGGCATAGTCCGCAACACGCCAGCGATTTAGGCATTCCAACCGCCATGAAAAAATTGATCTCGGCAATCAATCTGTGACATAGTCAAGCATCGTGATGAATGAAATTTTTGCTTTTCACTGCCATTACAAGGATGTCTTATGTTTCGATGGATTGCTGTTTTAAGCCTATCACTCTTCACTTTATTGATTGCGGCCTGTAGTTCTACACCGAAACGTCCCAGCTCCCCACTCCCGCCTGCCTTGGTGCAAAAACTCAATCAAATGAGTTTAAAAAACCGCTTACCCATTCCAGTACAGGGCATTAAAGCGAATCAATTGAATGACACTTGGGGCGCATCTCGTAGTCGCGGACGTTTACATGAAGGCATCGACATCATTGCTCCGAAAGGCAGCAAAGTGTATAGCGCCACAGAAGGTTTAATTGCAGACTTACGCGATAATCGCTTAGGTGGTAAAGTAATTTGGATATTAGGGCCTGCAGGCACTTGGCATTATTATGCACACTTAGATGGACACAAACGCGGTTTAAACGTGGGCGATTATGTCAAGGCAGGAACGCATATTGGCTATGTCGGCAATACAGGCAACGCCCGACACACTGCCGCACATTTGCATTACGGACTTTATTTAAATGGTAAAGGACGCGGCGCAGTCAACCCTTATCCTTATTTACGTTAATTTTGTTAGGAACATTTCATGTCTGAAGCCTTGATAAATCGATTGGTGGAATTTGCAGAATCTGGCAATCAACAAAAAATTGTGTTGACAGGACAAGTCCACCAAGGCTGGGTCATGGAAATTACTGAAGATGCCCTGCTCATCAGCACAGGTTATTCAGATAAAGTCGGTAAAGACAACTGGATTTCCTTTCACGATCTGCAACAGGCAGAACTATATTACTGGGATAACCAAAACAACCAATGGGCAGCTTTTCAGCTTTAAGTCCTTCCCATTTATATATATTCAGCTATCTATTCAACAAGGAGCATGACCCATGACGATACAGCGCTGTGGCTGGTGTTCCGATGATCCGCTCTATATTGCCTATCATGATTTAGAGTGGGGACGAGCTGTATTTACCGAAGCGCATTTATTTGAAATGCTGTGTTTAGAAGGACAGCAAGCGGGCTTGTCTTGGATTACTGTATTAAAAAAACGTGAAGCGTATCGTCAGCATTTTTTCCAATACAGCATTGCTGAAATTGCAGCCCTCAGTGATGACGATATCGCACTTAAATTACAAGATGCTGGATTGATTCGACATCGAGGTAAATTACAAGCGATTCGTGACAACGCACGGGCATGGCAGAAACTAAAAGACGCCGATATAAACGTCGTGACTTGGATTTGGGATTTTGTCGCTCAACAACCTTTTAGGAATGATGTGCCTGACTATCGTCTTGCACCTGCACAAACCGACGCCAGTGTTGCCATGTCGAAAGCCCTAAAGAAAAATGGTTTTAAATTTGTAGGCCCGACCACCTGCTATGCTTTTATGCAAGCTGTAGGCATAGTCGATGATCATGAAAATCACTGTCACTTTAAAACAACATCTTAAAGCAACATCCAAGCTTTAGTATTCAAAACTGCTCAACCCATAATAGCAAGATCACCAATCAATACAGTCAGCCTTATGACAAGGACGGTGCAATATGAGTAATACCATTCGAGCCTATGCCGCAATGCAGGCAGGTGAAGCCCTGCAAGCCTATCAATTTGATGCGGGTGAACTGCAGGCGCATCAGGTAGAAGTCAAAGTCGAATATTGTGGCTTATGCCATTCCGATCTTTCAGTCATTCAAAATGACTGGCATTCCTCAGTATATCCTGTGGTGGCAGGACATGAAATTATTGGCACGATTACTCAATTGGGCAGTGAAGCCAAAGGCTTAACCGTGGGGCAACGTGTAGGCATTGGCTGGACTGCAGACAGTTGCCAACACTGCGATGCCTGTATTGCAGGCGAACAAGTGCTGTGCAGCAATGGCACCACCGCAACCATTGTGGGACATGCAGGTGGTTTTGCCGATAAAGTCCGTGCAGGTTGGCAGTGGGTCATTCCATTACCCGATGAGGTCGATCCTGTCAGTGCAGGGCCTTTGCTCTGTGGTGGAATTACCGTATTTGATCCGATCTTGAAACATCAAATTCAGGCAGTACATCATGTTGCGGTGATTGGTATTGGTGGCTTGGGGCATATCGCCATCAAATTATTAAAAGCATGGGGCTGTGAAATTACGGCGTTCAGTTCCAATCCAGACAAAACCGCAGAATTACTGGCTATGGGTGCATACCATGTAGTGAACAGCCGTGATGCTGCTGCCCTTAAAACCCAGCGTGGCAAGTTTGACCTGATTTTAAGTACGGTAAACGTAAGCTTGGACTGGAATGCTTATTTAAGTACGCTTGCACCACATGGCACTATTCACATGCTAGGTGTAGCGCTAGAACCCATGCAAATTAAGGCGGGCAGCTTAATTGGCGGTGCAAAATCGGTTACTGGTTCATCGACAGGTTCGCCTGCAGCGCTGCGTCAATTACTACAATTTGCCGCACGCAAACAGATTGCCCCACAGGTGGAAGTTTTTCCGATGTCACAGATCAATCAGGCAATTGAACATTTGCATCAGGGCAAGGCACGCTATCGGGTGGTGTTAAAGGCCGACTTTGACTGATTTTTAAGATAAGTCATGTCCAATTTAACGGTCTTGCTCATCTCAGATGGGCAAGATTTATGTATAAAAAATGTTTTAGATATTCAGTCTGTTATAGAATAAACTGCGTAAGCAGCATATATTAAAAAGTTGATAAGCAGCATATATTAAAAAGTTGAATCGACACAGGCTGCAAAGCCACGTGCCAAACTAGAAAAGTCTGTGAAAAAGTCTGCTAAGATGAATGCTGCTTTTTTAACTATAAAATGAATTTGAGAAAACCTATGAGTAAAGCCTTACCCATCGCTGTTGCTGTAATTTTAGGCGGTGCTGCACTTGTTCCTGTTTATTATGCCTCTCAAAATCCAGCAGTGGCGACCTCTAAAGCGTCGGCAAATGCTTCTGCGGTTGAAAAAATCAGCTACGCTTTGGGTTATGAAGTGGCACATCAAACCCCACCAGAGCTAGACATCAACAGCTTTGTAACAGGTGTGCGTGAAGGTCATGCGCGTAAACAACCTGCCTACACCGAAGAAGAATTACAAAAAGCTTATGAGCAATTTCAGCAAGAGTTGCAACAAAAACAAGCCACTCAAGCGCAAGCTGCACAAACAGCCAGTGATTCATTCTTAACTGAAAATGGCAAAAAAGCAGGCGTACAAACCACAGCTTCAGGTTTGCAATATCAAGTGATTAAAGAAGGCACGGGTAAACAACCTACGGCAAGCTCTGTGGTCAAAGTGCACTACACGGGTAAACTGGTCGATGGCAAAGTATTTGACAGCTCAGTGCAACGTGGTGAGCCAATTGAATTCCCTCTGAATCAAGTCATTACCGGCTGGACTGAAGGTTTACAGCTGATGAAAGAAGGTGGTAAAGCTACGTTGTATATTCCATCAAAACTGGGCTACGGCGAACAAGGTGTACCCGGCATGATTCCTGCCAACAGCACTTTAATTTTTGATGTTGAACTGATTGAAGTGAAATAACAACATCACCCTTTCAGGAGAGCTTGGCTCTCCTGTATGGTCTTAGGACGTAAAGAATGAAAAAACACCTTGCCCTTGTGTGTATCGCACTGCTCAGCAATGGCAGTTTTGCCAAAACCGTAACTAATAAAAGTCCTGTTGCAGATCAGGTCGGTTATAGCTTTGGTTATTTAATGGGGCGCAGTAATGCGGAAACCTTAAAAGATATTGATATCGAAGCCTTTATTGCTGGCTTAGAAACGGCAACTCGAGACCAAACTGCTAGTTTAAGTGATGAAGAAATGGCACGCGTGCTGACTCAATTCAAAAAGCAGGCCGAAGCCAAACAACTGATGGAGCTTAAAAAAGTAGCCGATAGCAATGCCAAAATTGGAGAAGCCTTTTTAAACTCAAATGCCAAAAAAGCAGGTGTCCAAGTCACCAAATCTGGACTGCAATATCAAGTATTACAAGCGGGTTCGGGCAAATCCCCCAAAGCCACCTCTACCGTTAAAGTGCATTATGAAGGTCGTTTAATTGATGGTACGGTATTTGACAGCTCCATTGCTCGTGATCAGGCTGCTGAATTTCAGGTGAGTCAAGTCATTCAGGGCTGGACAGAAGGTTTACAACTAATGAAAGTCGGTGCCAAATACCGCTTCTTCATTCCTGCTGCATTGGCCTACGGTCAAATTGGCTCAGGTGATGCCATTGAGCCAAACAGTACACTTATTTTTGATGTGGAACTCTTAGAGATTTTAAAATAATCACCGCTCACACTTTTGATCAAGCGCTGAGAGAAAAATACCGCAATTTAAATTGCGGTATTTTTTTACTTTGATGTTTGGGATGCATTCAACAGCGATTTCTGTATTTATGGTTTTAAATGACGTGGTCTAAAACCTGTTGCCAATAAACCAATCGCATACGCCAGTACCCCTACCACACATAGTGCAGTCACTTCAGCGACACGCATCCACTGTGATACATCACCGTTATACCAAGTTAAGGCGTACCACAACGCAGCAATCATCACCGCATTGGCAACGGAAAATTGCAGAATAAGTTTTTTCCAGTGTGCACCAAAACGGAAAATCTTACGCTGATGCAAATAAAAATACAGCATGCCAGCATTGACCAAAGCCGAACCTGAAGATGCCAACGCCAATGCCATGTGCTCAGCTTCCCAATCAATCAGTTTAAAGAAGCCAATGAACACCACGTTTAAAATGGCATTGGCTGCTACGGCCATTAAACCAACACGTACTGGGGTTTTGGTGTCTTGCTGCGCATAAAAGCCTGGTGCAAAAACTTTAATCAACATGAATGAAATTACCCCTGCACTCATACATTGCAAGGCCAAAGCCGTCATTTGAGTGTCTTGAAAGGTAAACTGACCACGCTCAAACAAGGCCTGAATAATCGGGGTAGACAACATAAACAGTGCAATACTGGCAGGTACACCCACCAAAATAATCACCCGTGCCGCCCAGTCCATCATGCCACGGAATTTATCCATATTCTGTTCTGCATGACGTGCAGACAGTGACGGTAAAATCACTGTACCAATCGCGACACCAATTAAACCTAGCGGCAACTCTGTCATACGTTCTGCACTATACAACCAAGATACCGAACCATCCTGCATAAAAGAGGCCCAAATGGTATTGAGTAACAGGTTAATTTGCGTGACCGACACCCCAAACAAGGCAGGCAGCATCAGCTTCATAATCCGATCCACACCTTCGTGTTTAAAATCAACCTTGGGTGGAATCAGCAGTTTTTTACGCCACAATTCAGGAATTTGAATCGCAAGTTGTAAAGCCCCCGCAATAATCACCGCCCAACCCAGTGCCATAATCGGCTCTGCCATGTACGGAGTAAGCCATAATGCACCTGCAATCATCGCCACATTCAGCAATACAGGTGCAAAGGCAGGCGTGGTAAATGAGCCATAGCTGTTCAAAATACTGCTGGCAAATGCCGTCAGCGACATAAACAACAAATAAGGAATGGTCAGGCGGAACATATCGGTGGCTAGCGCAAATTTTTCAGGGTCGCTATGGAAACCCGGTGCGTAGATATACATCACCGCAGGCGCAGCCACCATGGCGGCAAAGGTTAGCCCTGTCATTACCGTCATTAAGCAGCCAAAAACCCGACTAATTAAAATTTGTACTTCGGCATGAGTGCGGCTGGTTTTATATTCGGTCAATACAGGAATAAAAGCCTGCGAAAATGCCCCTTCAGCAAATAGTCGCCTGAAAAAGTTCGGAATGCGAAACGCCACCACAAAGGTATCGAAATCTTTACCTGCACCAAACACATTCAACAACACCACATCACGGACTAATCCTAGCACCCGTGACAGCATGGTCATTGCACTGACAATAAAGGTCGATCGCCAAAGCGCCATCGTTACCACCCAATTAAAAATTTAGTCGCTATTGTAATCAAAGCATCAACAAAGTTTTGTTATTGATTGATCAATTTTTCCTGTGATGTCGAAGCTTTAAGTTGAGATAACTGTTCACGAAAATACTGCCAGTCAAAATACGGCCCCGGATCAGTTTTGCGTCCCGGTGCAATATCAGAATGTCCTGCAATATGCTGTTGAATACTCGGATAGGCCTGCTGCAAACTGTGTACCACCTGCACCAAACTCTGATATTGCGCTGTTTCAAAAGGCAAGTCATCACTCCCTTCCAACTCTATCCCAATTGAATAGTCATTACATTCAGGCTGTGCCAAATAACTAGAACGTCCCGCATGCCACGCCCGATCTGCAAAATTAACAAATTGCAGCACCTCGCCTGTTCTTAAAATCAGCAAATGTGCCGAAACCTGCATGCCCTGAATGGTCTGAAAATAAGGATGCTGCGACCAATCCAGTTGGTTCTGAAAAAATTGCACAATATAACCGCCACCAAATTGTGACGGCGGCAAACTAATATTGTGAATGACCAGCAATTGAATCTCTTGGTCTGTCGGACGGGCGTTGAAATTCGGAGATGGGACTTGTCTTGCCCCTTGTAATTGACCCTCAACCACCTGAAACGACGGCACATGCTGCATAAGGCAATCCCCAAACCATTAGAATAGAAAACTAGAACAGAAATTTCAGTTTAATGCCAACACGTGACAATGAACATCTTAAATTACACCCGAACGTGGCTAAAAAACACATCCAGACGCAGAACAGTGTTAATATAACGCGCAATTTTCATGGGCAAGATCGACACGGAAAATCTTATGAGCATCTCTCCAGCTTTGCTTGAACAATCCATCCGAATCAATATTCAGCAAGCCTTGCAAGAAGATATTGGCGATGGTGATATTACCGCATTATTGACCCCTGAAGATGAGCAGGCCACTGCTACGATTATTAGCCGTGAAGATATGATTTTGGCAGGTCAACCGTGGGTAAATGCCCTGATTCAAGCATACGATGCCAATGTGCAAGTCACGTGGTTAAAAAATGATGGCGACCATGTTGCTGCCAATGAAGCCTTTTTGAAATTGGCAGGTTCTGCACGCAGCCTGTTAACCGTAGAACGCCCTGCGCTGAATTTTGTGCAAACCCTGTCTGCTGTTGCGACCAAAACCGCAGCCTATGTACAACAACTCGAAGGCTTAAACACCAAACTGCTAGATACCCGTAAAACCTTACCGGGTTTACGCATTGCACAAAAATATGCTGTCTCGGTCGGTGGTGGACAAAACCATCGTTTAGGTTTGTTTGATGCCTTTTTGATTAAAGAAAATCACATTATGGCAGCAGGTGGCATTACTCAGGCGATTGCCAAAGCACATGCCATTGCCCCGGGCAAACCTGTAGAAGTTGAAGTGGAAACTTGGGATGAACTGAATCAAGCCCTTGAAGCCAATGCTGATATTGTAATGTTGGATAACTTTAGCCAGCAACAAATGATTGAGGCGGTCAAGCATGTAGCAGGTCGCTGCAAACTTGAAGCGTCGGGCAACATCACCATTGAAAATTTACGTGAAGTGGCTAGTACAGGCGTAGATTATATTTCGATGGGTGTTTTAACCAAAGATGTCAAAGCTGTGGATTTATCAATGCGTTTTAATGCGTAAACGATTACTTTTAAAATTAAGGGTGCAATCTGCACCCTTAATTTTTTCCAAAAATTGATTTTAAGGAGGCAAATGAGCCTCCTTTTTTTATGCCTCAATTTTGAATTTAATCATCGTCCTTGTTGTCGTTGTCGTTGTCGTTGTCGTTGTCGTTGTCGTTGTCGTTGTCGTTGTCGTTGTCGTTGTCGTTGTCGTTGTCGTTGTCGTTGTCGTTGTCGTTGTCGTTGTCGTTGTCAGAAGCTTGACCGAGTACACTACGATTGTCTTCATTTTCACGCTCAGTACGTGAATCACATGCAGTTAAAAACAACATCATGGCAGACATTAAAATAATCAATAGTTTCATGCTTTCCTCCTCTTTTCATTCAAGCTCTTTGCATACAGTTTTCCATCTTAAAAGAACGCATCCTGCAATATTGTAGCTTTTTGCTTCATGCCTCCTATCGCAATCCACGCGTCATCCATAAAAAAACGCATCCGAAGATGCGTTTTGAACAGTGCTGCAATCTTAGAAAACTTGGCTTACCAGCCCAAAGCCTGCTGCTGTTTTTTCACCAATTCCTGAATGCCTTTTTCTGCCATTTCCAACATGGCATTACATTGCACACGATTAAACGGCTTATCTTCAGCAGTACCCTGAATTTCAATAAATTCACCTGCTTGGGTCATCACCACGTTTAAATCTGTCTGGCAATTTGAATCTTCTTCATAGCACAAATCCAATAACACTTGGTCTTGGTACATGCCCACAGAAATTGCAGCCACCAAACCCTTTAATGGATCATGCTTAATTTTTTTCTTTTCTAGCAACACATTCATGGCATCAATCAACGCCACTGCTGCACCTGTAATGGCTGCCGTACGCGTACCACCATCGGCCTGAATCACATCGCAGTCAATAGTAATGGTGTTTTCGCCCAGTTTTTTCAAATCAACCATAGCACGTAAGCTACGACCAATTAAGCGCTGAATTTCCTGTGTACGCCCGCTTTGTTTACCACGTGCCGCTTCACGGTCACTACGGGTATGCGTTGAACGTGGCAACATGCCATATTCTGCAGTTACCCAACCTTGTCCCTGCCCTTTTAAAAAACGCGGTACAGAGTTATCAATACTTGCAGTACACAAAACTTTGGTATGACCAAACTCTACTAACACTGAACCTTCAGCATAGCGAGTATAGTTACGGGTAATTTTTACCTCACGTAATTGATCTAAAGCTCGTTGGTCAATACGCATAATGTGTCCTATTTTTGACTCAAATAAATTGCCCGCAAGTATAACAGATGCCACCGCGCAGGTCGCTGATCCAAAGCTTGTCGTGTTCTGTTTCGGTAAATTTTAGCTGTAATTTATAAGGTAGCTTCATTCATCTTTTAGTATTATCCTGAAACACAGGTTTTTGTTAGACTGCGTGGCACTGGCAGAATCAGGAAATACAATGTCGATTCGGGAAGAACGAAAACAACAAAGTCGTCAGGCAATTTTTGATGCAGTGCTACACCTCAGCAGCGCAGGGCGTTCATTTAGTAGCATTAGCTTACGAGAAATTTCACGACAGATTGGACTCGTGCCCACCGCGTTTTATCGGCATTTTCAAGATATGGATGAATTGGGGCTAGATTTGGTCGATCAAGTTGCCTTGCACATTAAAGGGATTTTAAATCAATTGGGTCAAGACTATTTGTACCAACCCAATGCACAGACCGAAACGGCACTGACCCTGTTTTTTAAATCGGTCGATCATCACCCACAACAATGGATTTTTTTAATTTCCGAACGCTGGGGCGGTTCCGCTGTTTTACGCCAAGCCATTGCCCGTGAAATTGATTTTTTAATTGAAGATTTAGCCAATGAATTACAACGGGTCGAAAGTTTACAACAGTTTCAGCATGCTGAAGACTTTCACATTCTGGCCAATATTTTAATTAATTTATTGTTAAATTGGGCAATGAGCTGGATTGGTTTAGCACGCCAATTTGAAGCCGAAAAACTACCAGAACAACAGCAGCATTTTATTCAACAAACCATTACCCAAGTACATTTATTATTTCGTGGCATTTGCCACTGGCAACGTCCACAGCCTGTCACAGATTAAACATACAACAGGCTTTTAACCTGCATTAAAAAACCGCAATGACATTGCAATCATTGCGGTTTGTAACGATGTGCTGCTGATTCAGCATCACATCATCTTGTTATTGCAGCTGCTTATTTCTTGGCTTTACGCTCTTGATCAACCAAGTAGTTGACTACTTGAATCACTTTGCCGTTATCGCCTTGCACAATGTATTTACCATTTACCACTACCGCAGGCACACCCGTCAATTGGTACTGACGCGCCAATTGTTTAGCTTGTGAAATTTTAGAGGTGATCGCAAACGAGTTAAACATACTGTTAAATTTCGCTTCAGGTACACCATATTTCACAAAGAATTTAGCCTGTGATTGCTGGTCAAAAATTTGCTGGCCTTTGTCATGAATGGCATGGAAAAGTGGCAAGTGAGTTTTCTTGCGCACACCCAAAGCTTCAGACACATAATAACCACGCGCATTCATTTCCCAAACAGGGTTCATAGCCGCAGGGGTACGCACAAAATTCACATCTTTAGGTAACTGGCGTAACCATGTTTGCATATATGGTTCTAAAGTAAAGCAGTGACCACAGCCATACCAAAAGAACTCACGCACTTCAATTTTACCCGGTACATCGACCTTACCTGGGTTAGCGACAACGCTATAATCTTTACCTGCTACAAAATTTGCCGCCATAGTGCTACCAGAAATAGCAAAGATGGCAGTTGCCAAACTACCTAAAAGGAATTTTTTCATTGCGTTTATAATCCTCTAAATCATTCTGTTTAGTGTATGGCAACACTATAAATCAATTATGCCGATTTCGTTTTCCTTCTGTGAACTTTTTTACAGCTTTTATCGCTTTTTTTAGAATTAACGCTACACTAGGATTTATACATATTTTTACTATCATCACGATTAAATTGAGGTGACACCCATGTCGCATTTGAATGTTGATCCACAAGAAATTGCCAAATTTGAAGCATTTGCTGCCATATGGTGGGATCAGCATTCCGAGTTCCGCCCTCTGCACATGATTAATCCACTACGTTTAAACTGGATTGATGAACACGCAGGCGGCTTGGCAGGCAAAAAAGTGCTAGATGTCGGCTGCGGTGGCGGTATTTTGGCTGAAAGCATGGCCCGTCGCGGTGCCAATGTGCTTGGAATCGATATGGGCGAAGCACCTTTAAACGTGGCACGCCTGCATGCAGAACAAGAAGGTGTACAAAATATTGAATATCGCCAAATTCCTGTTGAGCAACTGGCTAATGAGCAAGCTGGTCAATACGACGTGGTGACCTGTATGGAAATGTTGGAGCACGTACCCGACCCAGCCTCAATTATTCAAGCCTGCCAAAAGCTGGTCAAGCCAGGTGGTCATGTATTCTTCTCCACCATTAACCGCAACCCTAAATCATACCTATTTGCCATTATTGGGGCAGAATACGTGCTGCGCATGCTGGCCAAAGGCACACACGATTATCATAAATTTATTAAACCATCTGAATTGGCACATGACATTCGCCAAGCAGGCTTAAAACTAAAAGATATGACGGGCTTACACTACAACCCGCTCACCAAGCGCTATTGGTTAGCACCAAATGTGGATGTGAACTACATGGTCTATACGGTCAACGAGGCAACAAAATGAAGGCGGTTTTATTTGACCTCGATGGCACCTTAATTGATACCGCTGCAGATTTTATTCGCATCATTCAAGACATGTGCCGCGATAAAGGCTGTGAGATTGTGGCAGCAGACGCCATTCGCACACAGGTATCTGAAGGTGCACGGGCAATGGTCAAACTGGTCTACCCAGAACTTGATGTAGATGACCCTGTATTTCTGGCCCATCGACAGCGTTTTTTAGACCTGTACGGCGCAGATATTGCAGTCGAAACTGATCTGTTTGAAGGCATGTATCCCCTGCTTGAAGCGTTAGAACAGCGTCAAATTCCGTGGGGCATTGTGACCAATAAACCGCGTTGGCTTAGCGAAGCGCTGCTCAAAGCACTGAATTTAACTGAACGCTGTGCCGTTTTGGTCTGCCCTGAAGATGTTAGCCGTACCAAACCAGACCCAGAACCTATGTATTTGGCGGCCAAACAGATTGAAGTTGCCCCAGAAGATTGTATTTATGTAGGTGACCATCCACGTGATATAGATGCAGGCCGCAATGCCAATATGTATACGATTTTAGCCGCTTACGGTTATTTACCGTTACAACACAAAGATGACTTAACAGCATGGCAAGCAGATTGTATAGTAGATTCAGTGACTGAATTACATACGGTTTTAAACAAAATGGTGTTACAGGTTAGTACGCAAAACAGCAGCACCAATGCTTGAATCTATTCTGCAAAGCGATGACATGAAACTCAACCCATAAGCAATCAGAAATGAACAGGAGGGAGCCCATGAAATATTCAGAATATCAACCTCGTCCCGATCTTCTCAAAGATCGTATTATCCTCATTACAGGTGCGGGTGATGGTATTGGACGAGCGGCTGCCCTCAGTTATGCACTACACGGAGCAACCGTGGTACTGCATGGTCGTACTCTCAATAAACTTGAAGTGATTTATGACGAAATTGAAAGTTTAGGCGCACCGCAACCTGCAATTTTGCCGCTGCAGCTTTCGAGTGCTTCACCACGAGATTATGAATTACTAGTCGATACCCTAGACAAACAATTCGGACGTTTGGATGGTATTTTGCATAATGCGGGCATTTTGGGTGAACGGACTGAGTTAGCGAATTACCCTGCCGATGTTTGGGATGACGTCATGGCCGTGAATTTACGTGCGCCATTTGTACTTACTCAGGAATTATTGCCGCTTTTAGCAAAATCGGAACATGCTTCAGTGGTGTTTGCCAGTTCAGGTGTAGGTCGTGAATCACGTGAACGCTGGGGTGCTTATTCGGTGTCTAAAATTGCAATTGAAGCAGTGAGTCAATTATTTGCCAAAGAAAACGTGCATCCGAATATTCGCTACAACTGCATTAACCCGGGTGCGACCCGTACGGCCATGCGCGCCAAAGCCTATCCTGATGAAGATCCAAAAACTTTACCTACACCCGATGCCATCATGCCGGCCTATTTATATTTAATGGGCGATGACAGTTTGCACATGAATGGTCAAAGTATTGATGCACAGGATTAGTCCTGTCATTTGATTCTAAGAAAGGAAGCGCTTGCTTCCTTTTTTATGGACTTAACCTAGCATATTGCCAATTTTTGCACATTGATTTGCGATAAAATGGCATCACACAAGCATTTTGAGGTTTTTATCCTGCCTATTTTTGACAGCACAAAGCCTGATTACCATGCTTCCACATTTCCATTCAACCTCAACGATGCAGAGAGCAACATGACTGAATTAAACAACATCACCGTGACACCACTTGAAGATGGTATGGTGTCTTTATTCATTGATGGTCAGCCTATTTCTGAAAAATATGGAATGAAGTTTGAAGCCAGCATCGTAGATGACATTCAGGCACTCGACAACGGTCAGAAAATCAAACTGTTTGATCAGTTTGTGTTTTCACATACCGATCTTAATTTTGAACATGCTTACCACTATGTCACAGGCATTGAAAAATTGGACGATGCCTACAAAGTGGTTAAAAACTTTGTTTATCGTATTAAAATTGAAGGGCAACCTGAAATTGAACACGTGATTACCAAACAAGGTACACCAATGAGTACTGAAGATGTGCGTGAATTTATCAATGCACATATTCAAAAATCACTGACCGACTACACCGATTTAAACTACGCCTATTAAGCAAAAATCACGGCAACGGCGGAACAAATCGTTTTATCAGATTGTTTTCATAAAATTATACGGTTTTTCAAATCAATATAAATCACCTATGCTTGATGCATCTCCCCAACAAGCATTAGGTAAATTGTGATGACTGATATTCAACGTAAAACTGCCGTGATTCAAAGTATTGAAAACTTACAATTAGGTCAGCATTTAATTGTGGCTTTAGATGATCGTGAAACAGCCGAAAGTATTGCCATTGCTGTGCAATCCTTACAAGGCTTAACTGAACATTGGAACTAGAGCAGGCCATAGCAGTACGCTGCTATGGTGATGCCTCATCCTTTCCTCAGCACAACGAAAAGCATCCAGCCCCTATTTTCTGAGCAATACTTGCTGCAAATTTCGTATTTTGTCGCATAATAGATTCAATGCCACGCTGCATCCTGCAGATGCGTATTTAAAAAATTCATGTGCTTTCTTCACAGTTTCTCTGCATTTAATGGCTAAAGTATGAACTGTGAAATAGAGATAAAAGATGAGGGGTTTACATGAAAAAGATTTTGACAGTTCTGGCAATGTCTTTCAGTGCTTTACTAAGCAGCAATTTTGCAACTGCCGCTCCTCAATTTGATCGAGACTCTGCTGACCATCCTCGTAACCAAGCTCACAATAAACGTGAATTTCGTGCCGATGCAGAAGAGCGCATGCAAGACAAACGTCGCATGCGTGAAGAACGCGGTGTGAAACGTCTACAGCAACATAAATGGCAAACCGGTTATGTCATGCCGCAGCATTATCGTGGCAATGGTTATAAAGTCGATTATCAGGAACATAACTTGCCCCGCCCTGAACGCAAACAACAATGGTATAAAATCAACCAAGACTACATTTTGGTCGATGTCGAAAATCACCATATTTTACGTATCGCAGGTTTATAACCTACTGTTGTGCGTACTCGATGTCTAAATACATAGCCCAAAGTCAACTTTGGGCTTTTTTATAGGATGATGTCCCGCTCAGGCTCTCCTTGTTTTCTCCATAAAATTCACAATTCACCTCTATTTCCACCATCGTTTATCTTGAGTATTTGATTAATTTGGACACATCTACCCCATATTTAAAACTGAAGGTAAGTCGCATGAAAAAATTACTCAGCACCTTAGCACTGTCTTTAAGCGCAATTATGGCAACATCGGCTATGGCAGCACCCGACCATCGTTATGATGATCGTCATCATCAAGCAAATGCTGGCTACAAACATCACGACAAGCATTGGGACAATCCACGTCATCCTACACAGTGGGAACAAAAGCGTTATGATCAAAAACGTGTAAATCCAAGTCGCGACTGGCGTGTAGGGCAAAACCTTCCACGTGGATATGACGCGAACCGCTACAAAGTCAGTGATCGTGAAGCACGTCGTTTACCTAACACAGGGCGCTTTCAGCAGTGGTATAAAGTCAACGGTGACTATGTCCTGATTAATGAACGTACCCAGCGTATTATTCGTATTATTGGCTAAAACCGTTCAGCCTGAGCTGAAAAATAGCATTTCTCCACAACACCTGAAGCACCATTCAGGTGTTTTTTTATATTTAGACTTCCGCTATAGAATTTTTTGATTAGAATCAAAGACAGCACCATCGACCATTACAGCAGGCCAACGAATGACTCCGACTGAAAACCCGCACAGCACAACCTTACAATATGTGCATTGGTTTAGACATTCTGCGCCTTATATCAATGCCCACCGCAATAAAATCTTTGTCATTATGTTCGATGGCGAAGCAGTTTTGCATGAAAACTTTCAGCACATTATTCATGATATTGCCCTGCTGCACTCGCTTGGTATTCGTTTAATTTTGGTACATGGTGCGCGTCCACAAATTAATCAAAACTTAGAATCCAGCCAAATTGATACACCGTTTCATTTGCAACGTCGTGTCACCACGCGTGAGTCTTTATCTTGTGTCATGAATGCTGTTGGTTCAATTCGCCTGCAAATTGAAGCTTTATTGTCGATGGGGCTAGCGAACTCCCCGATGTACGGCGCACGGATTGATGTGGTTTCGGGCAATTTTATTACCGCCAAACCGTATGGCATTCGTGATGGGGTCGATTATCAACTCACAGGTGAAGTCCGCACAGTAGATGAAGATGCCATTCAACGCCATTTAGAAAATTATAATATTGTGTTACTCGGCCCGACAGGTTATTCCAGCACAGGTGAAGTATTTAACTTGTTAGCCGAAGAAGTGGCGACTAAAACTGCCATTCAATTAAAAGCCGACAAACTGATTTTCTTAGGCGCGCAGCACGGCTTACAAAATGCCGCAGGTCAATTGCAACGTGAAGTTCATCCTCAACATTTAAATCCCTATATTGAAGATGCTCAGCGACATCAGCCTGAACTGGCTTTACATTTAAATGCAGCACAAGAAGCTTCACTCAACGGCGTACATCGTGTGCATTTGATTTCTTATGCTTACGATGGGGCTTTACTCGAAGAACTGTTTACTCGCGATGGTTCAGGGACAATGGTGAGTGATGCACACTATGAAGAAGTCCGCATGGCCAATATTCAAGATGTGGGCGGTTTGATTCGTTTATTACGTCCTTTAGAAGAAGAAGGTGTGTTGGTTTATCGCTCACGTGAACGTCTGGAAAATGAAATTGGACAATTTGCAGTGATTGAACGTGACGGCATGATTCTCGCCTGTGCCGCTCTGTATCCAATTCCGACCACAGGTCATGAACTCAAGTCGGCTGAAATTGCCTGTGTAGCTGTGCATCCTGCTTATCGTAAATCGAACCGTGGTCGCCAAATTCTGGATTATTTAGAAGATAAAGCCAAAACCATGGGCATTCAGCAGTTGTTTATTTTAACCACCCGCACCGCACACTGGTTTTTAGAACAAGGTTTTGCACCTGCCAGTGTTGATGATTTACCCGATGCACGTCAGGCTTTATATAACTATCAACGCAACTCAATTGTTTGTAAAAAACGGCTCTAAGTGAGATTTTTTTGCACGTTAAATGATACAGCACAACCAAAACCAAACATGTTTCACGTGGAACATGCTGCCGATTAAATCAGGTCATCACACCTATACCTGTCAGCACGACAGTGTAGGGATAATCAAAATTGGCAGCACTCACACCACTTTTTAGTTTTTTTAGATAAAATTGATACAAGGCAAAAGAAAACGTCACTTTTACCATTTATAAATAAAATCAAAAATCACCCATCATTTAGTCAAAAAATATCAAGAAATAAACTCCGCCATCCTACTCACAATTTTCATGAATTGAAGAGCTAAACTACAGAATAAACTAAAAATATTTTACAAATACATCTTTAAAAGATGCACAAGCATGATGATTTGCCGTACAATAAATAATTCCTTTTTTTCATTGTTTTAAAATTACGAATGGAACAAAAAAAGAGTACACAAAAACGCCATCAGCTTCTCAATGCCGCGCTCGACGTATTTTCTTTATACGGATTTAGTGGCGCGAGTTTGGACGAAATCGCACAAATTGCAGAGATGCATAAGTCGAATATTTTCTATTATTATGAAAACAAAGAAGCCTTATATGTTGAAGTGCTGACCACAGTACTGCAAAAATGGCTAGCACCTTTGCAAATGCTCGAAGCTGAACTCGAGCCTGATGAAGCAATCACCAATTATCTGCTGCAAAAAATTGAGGTTTCACGTACTCAACCCAAAGCATCACGTCTATTCGCATTAGAAGTGATTCAAGGTGCACCACATATTCACGAAATTTTAAAAGGTCCTCTGAAAAAACTAGTCAAACGCAAAGCCAAAGTCATTATCATGTGGCAAGAGCAAGGCAAACTGTCTAAACAGATTGATCCTGAATTGCTTATTTTGAATATTTGGGCGATTACTCAAAACTATGCCGACTTTGCAACGCAAATGGAAATGGTGACAGGTAAAACCCTGCGCAACCGCAGCATGTTGCAACGTGTCTTGCAACATACGGTTCACATGATGCTCTACGGTATTATGCCGCGTCAGGACGAAGTGGATGCACCTCAAGCCGCTGTGAACATTGCCGCACCTAAACAAGAATCAGAAGATTAATTGCGCAGTACTAACTAAGATACGCACTTTTACTCACGACCCTAGTTATGACTAGGGTCGTGGCGTTTTGGCAACGATATTATTTAAGACCCTGATACAAAGACAATAGTTTTTGCGCACCCAACAACAAGTTTTCTTCCCAATCTAAATGCGCTGTATCATTGGCACCATCGGTAATATATTTGACCGACAACATGCGCACGCCTAGTTTTTTACAGACTTTGGCGATGGCATAGCCTTCCATATCGACCAACTGACACGGTACTTTAGGTGTACCCGTTTCAAAGCTATCTCCCGTGCCACAAACACCACTCGGCAAATGCTCAAAATAGCGTTCCAAATGAATTTCTGCAGGATATTCCTGATCCATTGGCGTGATCCCCACCTGAAATCCCAACGGGGAAACATCCATATCACGCTGCACAAACTGACTCACCTCCACCAAAGCATGCGCATCAAAATGGGAGCTGCCCGCAGTGCCTAAATTGAGCAAGGTTTTACAGCCTGTTTTCTGAATCACTTCAAAGGCTTTAAATGCAGCATTCACTTTACCAATGCCGCTGTAATGCACCTGAATCCCTGCTTGCTCAAACAAGCCTTTAGACTCACTGGGCAATGCCATAATTAAAGCAAAATCAGAATTCATAGCCATCTACTCGTGCAGTTCATTAAAACCGCCCCATTAGAAAAGAAATTTGAACGCGGTGCAAACCCCATTGCAATTTACAGATTAAATTGTCGGATTTTGCCTGATTTTTCGATAATTTTTCAGGTTAAAAACACAACAACAAGACGAAAGCGCGAGAATATGGCAATATATAGCTCTTACAAATTTTCAACTTTCATTCGACCATGCAGCTGCTCCGCCTGAATGCTTTATCTTCTACCACCGACTTAGCTCAAACTGCCGTGACCATTGGCAATTTTGATGGCGTGCATGTCGGTCATCAGGCGATGATTCAACAACTCAAAGCAGTGGCTGCCGCACAACAACTAAAAACTGTGGTGATGCTATTTGAACCACAACCACTGGAATTTTTTAAAGGTTATGATGCACCGCCACGTATCAGTTCTTTGCGGGAAAAAGTTGAATATCTGACCGAATTGGGCATCGACTATATTGCCGTGGCCAAGTTTGACAATCACTTCCGCAGTTTAAGTGCTGAAGCCTTTGCCCACCTTTTAAAAAATAGTTTAAATGCCACACATTTAGTTTTGGGTGATGATTTTCATTTTGGCAAAAACCGTCAAGGCAACAGTGACTTTTTACGTAACTTTGGT
This sequence comes from Acinetobacter sp. PW68, assembly GCF_020982655.1. NCBI lineage: Bacteria > Pseudomonadati > Pseudomonadota > Gammaproteobacteria > Moraxellales > Moraxellaceae > Acinetobacter > Acinetobacter sp. PW68. The sequence continues at coordinate 2,759,955 of NZ_JAHZSX010000001.1, forward strand.
TTTCAAGTTACCAATTTAAGCACTGTAAATTTATCGGGTGAACGGGTCAGCTCCACACGTATTCGCCAAACCCTACAAGCAGGTGACTTGGCTCTCGCTGCACAACTGCTCGGACGTCCTTATAGTATTACCGGACGCGTACAATATGGCGATCAAATTGGTCGTACCCTAGATTTCCCCACCATTAACGTACGCTTAAACCGTCATCGTCCTTGTTTAAACGGTATTTATGGCGTTGAAGTGGTCTGCGAAACCACCTCCTTAACCGACACAGTCAGCAATGCACATCCTAGCAAAACAGGTGTTGCAGGCTACAGTCCAAACAGTTTATTTGGTGCAGGGCATGTAGGTACGCGCCCAGCCATCCAACAAGTACAGCCCGAATGGCGATTAGAAGTACATTTCCCCAATGTTTCTGCTAATCTGTATGGCTTATTAATGCGGGTCACATTTTTAAACTATTTACATGGCGAAAAAAATTACCCTTCGCTTGAAGCACTCAAAGCGGGAATTGATGATGATGTTGAAAAACTTCTTGAATTTCGACAAGATCATCCCGATTTCCCTTTTTAATTTTACCCTGAATATTTAATGTAAAACGCGTCAGTCCATGGGCTGATTCAACTGGAAGACAACTTGCATGAGCGATAAGCAAACTCCTGAAAATGCAGTGGATTATAAAGCCACGCTAAACCTCCCAGGTACTGAATTTGCAATGAAAGCAAATCTGGCAGTACGTGAAGCGAAATGGTTAGAAGAGTGGTATGCCGACAACATTTATCAGCAGATTCGTGCATCGCGTATTGGCAAGAAAAAATATGTGCTTCACGATGGCCCTCCATACGCCAATGGTCAAATCCACTTAGGTCATGCGGTCAATAAAGTCCTAAAAGACATCATCATTAAAAGTCGTGTCATGGATGGCTATGACGCACCTTATGTTCCAGGCTGGGACTGCCACGGTCTACCAATTGAGCTCAAAGTAGAAGAAAAAGTCGGTAAAGTTGGCGTTAAAGTAGATGCCTCAACTTTCCGTAAAGCCTGCCGTGAATATGCTTACACCCAAGTTGAATTACAGAAAAAAGACTTCGTGCGTATGGGTGTATTTGGTGATTGGGATAACCCTTACCTCACCATGAATTTCAAGCAAGAAGCCGACATCGTACGTTCATTGGGTGCAATTGCCAAAGCAGGCCATATTGAACCTGGTCTAAAACCTGTGAATTGGTGTCTAGATTGTGGTTCTGCACTGGCAGAAGCCGAAGTTGAATATGAAGATAAAAAATCCGATGCGATTGACGTCGGTTTTGCTGTTGTTGATTTAGCCGATTTATCTGCACGTTTGGGCGTTCAAATTACCGATGCAACAGATATCGTGATTTGGACCACAACACCGTGGACATTGCCTGCTAACCAAGCTGTTGCCTTGCATGCCGAAATTGAATATCAATTGGTAAAAGCACGTAGCGATGAAAAAGCAGCACAAAACTTTATTTTAGCCAAAGAATTAGTACAGTCTGCAACTGAACGCTATGGCTTTAACAGCTATGAAGTGTTGGCAGACTTTACTGGTGACAAACTTGAAAACCTGATCTTGCAACACCCACTAATTCAAGAGCGTCAAGTACCGGTAATTTTAGGTGAACACGTCACCGCTGCCAGCGGTACAGGTGCTGTACATACTGCACCTGGACACGGTGTGGACGACTATAAAGTCGGTTTACAATACAACCTGAAAGTCGATAACCCGGTTGGTGGCAATGGTGTTTATTTACCAACCGCACCAATTTTTGCAGGCGAGCACATTTACAAAGCCAATCCGCAAATTATTGCTGCTTTGGCAGAAAGCAATAAGCTTTGGGCACATCACCCAATCAAGCACAGCTACCCACACTGCTGGCGTCATAAAACTCCAATTATTTTCCGTGCCACACCACAATGGTTTATCAGCATGGATAACCAAGGTTTACGTCAAGGTGCATTGAATGCGATCGAAAATGAGATCAGCTTCGTGCCAGATTGGGGTAAAAACCGTATTCAAGCCATGATTGAAGGCCGTCCAGACTGGTGTATTTCACGTCAGCGTACTTGGGGTGTGCCAATTCCATTCTTCGTTCACAAAGACACCAACGAATTACACCCTCGCACACCTGAATTGATCGAAGACGTTGCAAAACTGATCGAGCAAGAAGGGATTGATGGCTGGTACAACCGTGAAGCCAAAGACTTCATTGGTGATGATGCCGAGCACTACAATGCAGTACGCGATACATTAGACGTATGGTTCGACTCAGGGACAACCCACTACGCTGTACTACGTGAGCGTGAAGAACTACAAGACCCTGCCGATCTTTACCTTGAAGGTTCAGACCAACACCGTGGCTGGTTCCAGTCTTCATTGCTGACCTCAATTGCCATCAATGAACGTGCACCATATAAAGGCTTGTTAACGCACGGTTTCGTGGTCGATGAAAAAGGCCGTAAAATGTCGAAGTCATTGGGCAATATCATCACCCCACAAGACATCATTAAAGACATGGGTGCAGACGGCTTACGTTTCTGGATCGCATCTGCAGATTACCGCTATGAAATGACTGCAGGTAAGGAAATCTTTAGCCGCGCATCAGACGGTTATCGTCGTATCCGTAATACCTTGCGTTTCTTGTTGGCCAACTTAAATGGCTTTAAACCATCGACAGATGCGCTTCCTGTAGATCAATTGATTGCTTTAGATCAATACATCCTGCAACGTGCCGCAGAAGTGCAAAAAACCATTCAGCAAGCCTATGAAGATATGAACTTCCATATCGTAACCAGTGCGCTGACCAACTTCTGTATTAACGATTTGGGTGGCTTCTACCTCGACATCATTAAAGACCGTCAGTACACCACTAAAGCCGACTCACAAGCACGTCATTCTGCACAAACCGCTTTGTATCACTTGGTTCAGGCTTTCGTTCGTTGGATGGCACCAATCTTAAGCTTTACCGCACAAGAAGCATGGCCGCTAATTCCTGAGCAATCAGAAAAATATGTTTTCACAGCAGAATGGTACGAAATTCCTGTAGCTTCTGAAGCAAACATGCTGGCAGAAGCCGAATGGCAAACCCTGATTGCCGTAAAATCTGCAGTGAACAAATTCATTGAAGCTGCACGTACGGCTAAAACAGTCGGCTCAAATCTGTCTGCAAAAGTTGAACTTTGGGCCAATGATGAGCTGAAAGCAGTCATGGATAAACTGGGCGATGAATTGCGTTTTGTCCTCATTACCTCTCAAGTGATTGTGAATGGCTTTGATACAGCACAAGGCGAAGCTTCAGACCTTGAAGGTTTAAATGTGAAAGTCTCTGCGGCAGATGGTGAAAAATGTGTACGTTGCTGGCACGTTTTACCAGATGTGAATACACATTCTGCACATCCAGGCTTATGCTCACGTTGTATTATCAACCTTCCAACAGGTCAAGGCGAAGAGAGAAAATATGCCTAATCCACAACACAAAAAGGGCTTATTCCAGTTTTATCCGCACAATTTATGGTGGATTGGCTTGTCCATTGTCGCGATTATTCTCGATCAATGGACCAAATGGATTGCAGTATCGTATCTGAATTACGCAGATCCTGTGCCTGTATTGCCTTTTTTGAATTGGACTTTACTGCATAACTATGGCGCTGCCTTTAGTTTCTTGTCCGATGCAGGTGGATGGCAACGTTATTTCTTTACCTCACTAGCAGGTTTAGTGTCTGTAATTTTTGTATTTTGGCTAATGCGTATGCCAAAAAATGTAATTGTACTGCCTTTAGCGATTGCCTTAATTTTAGGCGGTGCGATTGGGAATTTAATTGATCGGGTCAGCCTTGGCTACGTGGTCGATTTTATTCACGTGTACTATAACAACAGCCACTTCCCTGCCTTTAATATTGCAGACAGTGCCATCACGCTTGGCACAATTCTGCTGTTAATTGATACGTTTTTCCTAGAAAAACACCGAATTGAACGAGCGCAGGCGCAACATGACTGAAATTATTAATCCAAATGATGAAACTCGTATTGAAGATGGCTCAAAAGTCGAGTTGCACTTTTCTGTCGCCATTGAAAATGGTGTAGAAATTGACAACACCCGTAGCCGCGCTGAACCTGTAAGTTTGGTTATGGGTGATGGTAGTTTGTTACCTGGTTTTGAAAAGTCATTATTTGGTTTACGTGCAGGTGACCGCCGCACCGTGAGTCTTCAACCTGAAGATGCATTTGGTCCATGGAATCCTGAAAACGTACAAACTTTTGATACGGTTAAATTTGAGCAACGTCCAGTTGAAGGACACATGATTGAGTTTGAAGATAAAGCCAAACAAAGCCTCTATGGCGTGGTGAAATCTGTAAATGATGATGTGACCGAAGTAGACTTTAACCACCCTTTAGCGGGTAAAAATATTACCTTTGAAGTGGAAATCTTTAGAGTCACCCCTGCAGGACAACAAGGCATTAAATTGATGTAATCAATTTACATACTTGCTGTATCTTGCTGCTGTCCAAATCCCCCCAAGTACAAGAAAATGAACTCGGGGGATTTTTATTGAAAAATATAATTATTAAATATAATCAACCACTTAAAATTAAATAAATCCAGTTTATTGATCTTTATTTTGCGGATATGCCGCTGTACGTTTTCGCTTACATGCACTGCAGAAAATTGACGCTAGGCTAAGTTAAGCTTTCCTTTTATATTTAACTCATACAGAAACAGGATGTTTCTAAAAGCAAGAATAACAATAATAAATAAAATAACGGCAGGACGCTGAAAGGTATAACAGGAGTAATACCTAAACATAAATCTGAAAAAGCCCTGACATGATGTTGGGGCTTTTTTCTATCTGTTTTTTGTCCCGACCTGAAGTAAGTTTACACATTTAAGAGGCTTATTTTATGGAACATGAACGAGAACAAAGAGTTAAACGTACACAACGTGATTATAGCTTTGCCTTTAAAATGATGGTTCTACATGAAGTAGAAAAAGGGCAAATTACTTATAAACAAGCTCAGGTAAAATATGGTATTCAAGGAAGATCAACTGTGCTGGAATGGTCACGCAAGCACGGACAACAGGACTGGACTTCGGATATCTAAAGATCTTGGCTTATTTAGTATTTGAGTGAGTTTAACAATCTGCTGAAAAGGACTCATACCTTGTAATGTCTTAGACAAAACCTTGTTCGATGAATAAATATTTAAGCGTTTTAAATCTGATAACAAGGTTTGTTGAATAATTTTTAATCCTTAAGGAATAAATTAAGGTAGCTTAACCAATCCATCAAGTTGAAATTGTTGGTCCAAATCAGCTAAATAAGAAGTATCCATATTCATTAAGTCCATTTAATGAACTCATTATTATAGCGCTTATTTTAAAACAATAAAAAACACCCCCAACGTTTGTTGAGGGTGTTTTGAATAATGAGCTGGCGATGACTTACTCTCACATGGGTAACCCCACACTACCATCAGCGCGAAGAGGTTTCACTTCTGAGTTCGGGAAGGGATCAGGTGGTTCACTCTTGCTATTGTCGCCAGCACAACTGTTATGGACTTGTTCGGGTCTTAGTTACATTGCTTTTGCTTGATGCTTTTGCATGTAATGCCTTACTTGGTTCCAAATGAGTTATTAACAGGTTGGCTATTGGGTCTGAATTTTATTGTTTAGCCTTAACTAAATCAAGTTTTTGTTTGATCGTTAGATCAATATGAAATCGATTGAGCATTCAACCCCAACTGTTTGGGTGTTGTATAGTCAAGCCTCACGAGCAATTAGTATTGGTCAGCTTCACATATCGCTATGCTTCCACATCCAACCTATCAACGTCGTAGTCTTCAACGGCTCTTTAGGAGGCATAAAGCCTCGGGGAAATCTTATCTTGAGGTAGGCTTCCCGCTTAGATGCTTTCAGCGGTTATCCCTTCCGAACATAGCTACCCGGCGATGCGACTGGCGTCACAACCGGTACACCAGAGGTTCGTCCACTCTGGTCCTCTCGTACTAGGAGCAGATCCTCTCAAATTTCCAGCGCCCACGGTAGATAGGGACCGAACTGTCTCACGACGTTCTAAACCCAGCTCGCGTACCTCTTTAAATGGCGAACAGCCATACCCTTGGGACCTGCTTCAGCCCCAGGATGAGATGAGCCGACATCGAGGTGCCAAACACCGCCGTCGATATGAACTCTTGGGCGGTATCAGCCTGTTATCCCCAGAGTACCTTTTATCCGTTGAGCGATGGCCCTTCCATACAGAACCACCGGATCACTAAGACCTACTTTCGTACCTGCTCGACTTGTGGGTCTCGCAGTTAAGCGCGCTTTTGCCTTTATACTCTACGCGTGATTTCCGACCACGCTGAGCGCACCTTCGTACTCCTCCGTTACTCTTTAGGAGGAGACCGCCCCAGTCAAACTACCCACCAGACATGGTCCTCGTCCCGGATAACGGGACAGAGTTAGAACCTCAACATTACCAGGGTGGTATTTCAAGGACGGCTCCACTCGGACTAGCGTCCAAGTTTCAAAGCCTCCCACCTATCCTACACAAGTAAGGTCAAAGTTCAATGTCAAGCTGCAGTAAAGGTTCACGGGGTCTTTCCGTCTAGCCGCGGGTACACCGCATCTTCACGGCGAATTCGATTTCACTGAGCCTCTGCTGGAGACAGCGCCGCCATCATTATGCCATTCGTGCAGGTCGGAACTTACCCGACAAGGAATTTCGCTACCTTAGGACCGTTATAGTTACGGCCGCCGTTTACTGGGGCTTCGATCAAGAGCTTCGCTTACGCTAACCCCATCAATTAACCTTCCAGCACCGGGCAGGCATCACACCCTATACGTCCACTTTCGTGTTTGCAGAGTGCTATGTTTTTAATAAACAGTTGCAGCGGCCTGGTTTCTGAGGCTGTCAACCGCTCAGGGAGCAAGTCCCATCACCGTCAACAGCGTACCTTCTCCCGAAGTTACGGTACCATTTTGCCTAGTTCCTTCAGCAGAGTTCTCTCAAGCGCTTTGGTCTACTCGACCTGACCACCTGTGTCGGTTTCGGGTACGATTCCAGTGTAACTGAAGCTTAGAGACTTTTCCTGGAAGCAGGGTATCAGCCACTTCACTGTACAAGTACAGCTTGCTATCAGATCTCAGCATAGAGCACCCCGGATTTGCCTAAGATGCATGCCTACTTCCTTTCACCTGGACTACCAACGCCAGGCTGACTTAACCTTCTCCGTCCTCTCATCGCATTACACTGAAGTATTGGAATATTAACCAATTTCCCATCGACTACGCCTCTCGGCCTCGCCTTAGGGGTCGACTCACCCAGCCCCGATTAACGTTGGACTGGAACCCTTGGTCTTTCAGCGAACGGGTTTTTCACCCGTTTTGTCGTTACTCACGTCAGCATTCGCACTTCTGATACCTCCAGCATACTTCTCAATACACCTTCTTCGGCTTACAGAACGCTCCCCTACCACGCATAATAAATTATGCATCCGCAGCTTCGGCACATAGTTTTAGCCCCGTTACATCTTCCGCGCAGGCCGACTCGACTAGTGAGCTATTACGCTTTCTTTAAAGGGTGGCTGCTTCTAAGCCAACCTCCTAGCTGTCTATGCCTTCCCACATCGTTTCCCACTTAACTATGATTTTGGGGCCTTAGCTGGCGGTCTGGATTGTTTTCCTCTTGACTACGGACGTTAGCACCCGCAGTCTGTCTCCCGGATAGTACTCATTGGTATTCGGAGTTTGCATCGGTTTGGTAAGTCGGGATGACCCCCTAGCCGAAACAGTGCTCTACCCCCAATGGTATTCGTCCGAGGCGCTACCTAAATAGCTTTCGGGGAGAACCAGCTATCACCGAGTTTGATTAGCCTTTCACCCCTATCCACAAGTCATCCCCTGGCTTTTCAACGACAGTGGGTTCGGTCCTCCAGTTAGTGTTACCCAACCTTCAACCTGCTCATGGATAGATCACCCGGTTTCGGGTCTATACCCAGCAACTATACGCCCTATTAAGACTCGATTTCTCTACGGCTCCCCTATTCGGTTAACCTCGCTACTGAATATAAGTCGCTGACCCATTATACAAAAGGTACGCAGTCACCGAACAAGTCGGCTCCCACTGCTTGTATGCATGCGGTTTCAGGATCTATTTCACTCCCCTCACAGGGGTTCTTTTCGCCTTTCCCTCACGGTACTGGTTCACTATCGGTCAGTCAGGAGTATTTAGCCTTGGAGGATGGTCCCCCCATATTCAGACAAGGTTTCACGTGCCTCGCCCTACTCGTCATCATTATGTGTGCCCTTTCGTGTACAGGACTATCACCCACTATGGTTGCACTTCCCAGAGCATTCCACTAAAACACACATAACTTAATGGGCTTTTCCCCTTTCGCTCGCCGCTACTGAGGGAATCTCAATTGATTTCTTTTCCTACGGGTACTGAGATGTTTCACTTCCCCGCGTTCGCTTCGTATGACTATGTATTCATCATACGATACCTACCTTAAGGTAGGTGGGTTCCCCCATTCAGACATCTCCGGATCAAAGGATATTTGCCGCCTCCCCGGAGCTTTTCGCAGGCTATCACGTCTTTCTTCGCCTCTGACTGCCAAGGCATCCACCACATGCACTTAATTACTTGACTATACAACCCCAAACAGTCGACGTTACCTACAAGTTAGTAACTTCAACATTTCAGTTTAGAGCACTGTGCACTTAAGCACCATACAGCTTCAATCTAAATTCATATACCAAAACGCTTGATTCAGTTAATTTGCTAGTTCTCATTTCAATTCGTAATTAAACCGTAACACCGAAGTATTACTGTCAATCCTATATGAAATGAGTTGAACAATTTATTTCAGACTCAATTTTTGCCAATCTGTTAATGATTCACTGCATCCTCGTCGGACTGCAGTCAACTGTGATAAATCACAGAACTTAATAAGCTTATACTTACTAAATTCTGTAATCTTTAGCTTAAAGCTTCAGTATATGTGTGCCTGCGCACAGCATAGCTGTTTGCTTAAATTTCAAGGAAAAGCCTTAAAGCAGTGCTTTAAGTTTTCTGATCTTGAAATTTGGTGGAGACTAGGAGAGTCGAACTCCTGACCTCCTGCGTGCAAAGCAGGCGCTCTACCAACTAAGCTAAGTCCCCAGCTTATCATCTGTGATTCGATGTATCTTCAATTCCTGTAACTTGATTGATTCAATCTAGGTCAAAGTCATGGTGGGTCTGACAAGACTTGAACTTGTGACCCCACGCTTATCAAGCGTGTGCTCTAACCAACTGAGCTACAGACCCTGAGAAAAATCAAAGCATCGCTTTGTATTTTTCGCAAGACAAACGCAGTGCGTAGTATCTGCTACTCAATCCAATTCGAAAACCTCGAATTATCTTTTAAGACACATCGTCATGAAGAACAACTTGTTGTGGATTCTTACCAATCGTCAATCTTTCGTTAAGGAGGTGATCCAGCCGCAGGTTCCCCTACGGCTACCTTGTTACGACTTCACCCCAGTCATCGGCCACACCGTGGTAAGCGTCCTCCTTGCGGTTAGACTACCTACTTCTGGTGCAACAAACTCCCATGGTGTGACGGGCGGTGTGTACAAGGCCCGGGAACGTATTCACCGCGGCATTCTGATCCGCGATTACTAGCGATTCCGACTTCACGCAGTCGAGTTGCAGACTGCGATCCGGACTACGATCGGCTTTTTGAGATTAGCATCACATCGCTGTGTAGCAACCCTTTGTACCGACCATTGTAGCACGTGTGTAGCCCTGGCCGTAAGGGCCATGATGACTTGACGTCGTCCCCGCCTTCCTCCAGTTTGTCACTGGCAGTATCCTTAAAGTTCCCATCCGAAATGCTGGCAAGTAAGGAAAAGGGTTGCGCTCGTTGCGGGACTTAACCCAACATCTCACGACACGAGCTGACGACAGCCATGCAGCACCTGTATGTAGATTCCCGAAGGCACCAATCCATCTCTGGAAAGTCTCTACTATGTCAAGGCCAGGTAAGGTTCTTCGCGTTGCATCGAATTAAACCACATGCTCCACCGCTTGTGCGGGCCCCCGTCAATTCATTTGAGTTTTAGTCTTGCGACCGTACTCCCCAGGCGGTCTACTTATCGCGTTAGCTGCGCCACTAAAGGATCAAATCCCCCAACGGCTAGTAGACATCGTTTACGGCATGGACTACCAGGGTATCTAATCCTGTTTGCTCCCCATGCTTTCGCACCTCAGTGTCAGTATTAGGCCAGATGGCTGCCTTCGCCATCGGTATTCCTCCAGATCTCTACGCATTTCACCGCTACACCTGGAATTCTACCATCCTCTCCCATACTCTAGCTAACCAGTATCGAATGCAATTCCCAAGTTAAGCTCGGGGATTTCACATTTGACTTAATTAACCACCTACGCGCGCTTTACGCCCAGTAAATCCGATTAACGCTCGCACCCTCTGTATTACCGCGGCTGCTGGCACAGAGTTAGCCGGTGCTTATTCTGCGAGTAACGTCCACTTATCCCAGGTATTAACCAGGTAAGCCTCCTCCTCGCTTAAAGTGCTTTACAACCAAAAGGCCTTCTTCACACACGCGGCATGGCTGGATCAGGGTTCCCCCCATTGTCCAATATTCCCCACTGCTGCCTCCCGTAGGAGTCTGGGCCGTGTCTCAGTCCCAGTGTGGCGGATCATCCTCTCAGACCCGCTACAGATCGTCGCCTTGGTAGGCCTTTACCCCACCAACTAGCTAATCCGACTTAGGCTCATCTATTAGCGCAAGGTCACAAGTGATCCCCTGCTTTCTCCCGTAGGACGTATGCGGTATTAGCATCCCTTTCGGAATGTTGTCCCCCACTAATAGGCAGATTCCTAAGCTTTACTCACCCGTCCGCCGCTAGCTCAGTTACCGAAGCAACCTCGCCCGCTCGACTTGCATGTGTTAAGCCTGCCGCCAGCGTTCAATCTGAGCCATGATCAAACTCTTCAGTTAAAATCATTTCGAGTTTTATAAGTAAAACTCTTAAACTTGGCTCATCAATTTTCTGACTTAAATTTCGCTCAAATAAACTTCGAGTAATTTAAACCAATCAATTAATGATAATATTTCGATTAATCAATCAGTAAAAATCCACACAAGTTGTTCTTCATAATCTCTTAATGATCTTAATTTCTACCTCGTCAGCAGAAATTTTAACGCAAAACACTTCTAACAACTTAACCCTGTAAGCTAAGTTCGTAGGCTGTTTCGCGTCGGGATGAGTGCATTATAGGGCAATTTCCTACACGTGCAAGCGCTTTTAACTGCTTGTTTTCACGAATGTTGGATTTTTATGCACCATTTTGGTTCAAAAATACTCAAAAATCGCACTAACCCTATAATTTTAAATTAAAAATATGTTTTTCATATTTTTGTAATCTAAATCCGCTTATTTTGTAGAGCTAGCCTCTTTTACTTTCACACTGAGTATTTTTACCGCTTGTTTAGGTACATTCTGGTGCATGCCATAGTTTCCAGTGGGTACTTTCACAATTTTATCGACAACATCCATCCCTTTAGTGACTTGACCAAATACCGCATAACCTGCGTTACGTGGACTTCGATTTAAGAAATCGTTATCTACCACATTAATAAAGAATTGGCTGCTGGCAGAATCCGGATGATTCATACGTGCCATCGCCAAGGTTCCACGGGTATTTTTCAAACCATTGTTTGATTCATTACGAATGGTAGCTTTGGTTGGCTTTTCTTGCATATTGGCATCCATACCACCGCCTTGCACCATAAAGCCTGGAATGACACGATGGAAGATCGTACCGTTATAGAAGTTTGACTTAGCATAATTTTCAAAGTTCTTTGCAGAAATTGGGGCTTTATCATTAAACAGTTCGATTTCAATATTGCCCATGCTGGTTGTCATTTCTACCACGGTGTTGGCTGCCATCGTATTGAAGCTGATAAGCATTGCTGCCATGGTAAACACACTTTGTTTTAACATTTGCTGACCAATCCATCTGTGTTGTATTTGCATTGCATCTATATTAATAAGCTTATGCGAATAAATCAGTGGTTATTTTTTATCGCGCTGGAAAACTTATGTATAAAAATAATTCAGATCAGATCCGACTGTGTCCAGCACCGTGGCAACTTCAAGGTGAAGCCTATATTTTAAAATTATTGGCTCAATCCAGAATTTTTAAAATAAACTCTATTTTTGGCTTGACACCTTCTTTTTTAGGACGTTTTGTTCAAGTCATGTGGGAGGTTATCGCCCTCACCCTATTGGTGCTTATGGTGAGCTGCTGATTTTAAATCATCCTTTATTTACGCAGCGTCGTTTATCTACTATTCGTAAAATTTCGTTTCAACCGAGTCTTCTGTGCAACAGAACAACAGCCTTAGGACATTTAAAAAAACTGGTAAGCTTTTATGGTTTTTACGTGCCCGAGTTAGAGCTGACTTTTCCCAAAGCAAAAATCGTTACTGTCGTTTAATTATTCCACGTGAAACAGGTTAGTAAAGACATCCCAAGATTTAGCTACGTGGTCGATCCCAAAATTTTCTAAAATTTTTGCACATTTCAATGCTAATTTTTTTGGCACGACGCGACACAAAGGTCATACTAATAAAACCATGTGTTTGATCTAAATATTCTACATATTTAACCGTCACCTGATTTTGACGCAATTTATGCGCATAAATTTCAGCTTCATCATGCAAAACATCATGTCCTGCTGTGACCACAAAAGCAGGTGCCAGTTTTTTCAATTTGCCAAAAATTGGCGAAATGATTGGATCATCCAAAGCGACCTGATGCTGTGTGGCATAGTGCTGGGTGACAAAATCAATATCTTGTCCCGTCAATACTAAACCATCTTTATAAGCAAAGAATGAAGGATGGCGGCTCTTAAAGTCTAAGGCGGGATAAATTAAAAATTGGGCGTTAGGTGCATAAGCTGATTGAGCACTACGCTGTGCAACTACCGCAGCAATATTGCCACCTGCGCTATCGCCTGCCACCGCTATGCGATTTTTTAAAATTTTCATTTCTCGACGATGTTGATATGCCCATGCCAAAGCATCTTCACAGACTTGAATAATCTGCTGTGGGCTGGCTTCAGGCGCGAGTGGATATTCCACACTCAACACTTGTGCATGGGCATGTACCGCCATTAAGCGACAAAATTCGTCATGGCTGTCTAAACCACCCACTACAAACCCACCACCATGATAAAACACAATTAAGGGCAGTTTTTTATGGGGTGCAGGATGATAATAACGCGCTGCGATATTGCCACTGGCCAAGTTTAAACGAATTTCTTCAACTCGTTTGACCGCAGTTGGAGTGCTCAGAATAGATTGCATTTGTCGATCAAATGCCTGTCTAGACTGCACAGGGTCAGCACCAATAAAACCAATTTTTCCTTGTTTTAATTGTGCCGCCATCATGCATTTAATAAATGGATCAAGGTCTGGGTAATGATACGGATAACCCAAGGCTTGAGCCAAAGTATGATGAACTCGACTTGGTAACTTATTTAATGCACGTGCAGCAGCACCTTGTCCTTTGTACAATTTATTTTTGAGAGATGAATTCAAAATTTGCATGCCTATTCCTTTTTATATATCTGCATGATTTACCTCATGCTTCATAATTTCTTCATGATCAACAGCAAAGTGACCATTTTGTTATAAAAGTGCTTCAATCGTTATACACATACACATTAGCTATACGCTACCCTGCTTTTATGACATTGTCATTGACACTCTTGCTGTCTATGTTTGATGTTTCAGACAAATTCACCTAATTAGCTCAGGAGGCAGAGCATGACTAAAAAATTAATCTTACTTTCATGTGCGACTGCTTTTTTAGCTGTAGGTTGTGTCGCATTTCCTGAAGATGGTTACTACGATGGCCGTTATGATCCTCGTTATGAACGTCGCCATGATTATGATGATCGACGTTATGACTATGATCGTCAGCGTTGGGAATATCAACAGCGTCAACAACGGGTAGAATTAGAACGTCGTAAGCGTGAAATTGAGCGTCGTGAATGGGAACAAAAACGACAACAGCAATTACAGCAACAACGCTATGAACAAGAGCGAAAACGCTTAGCCGAACAACGTAAACGCTTATCGGAACAGCAGCGCAAACAACTAGAGCAAAAGCGTAAGCAGCAACTTGAAGCTGAACAAAAAAAGCGTGAGGAAGCACGTAAACGCTGGCAACAACAACGCGATGCTCAACAAAAGCGCTGGCAGGAAAACCGTAAAGACCGTGAACAAAGACGTGATCGTGATTAAGTCTTGCAGTAAAGCTAAACAAATGAGGAAAAAAAGGGCTTATCCAGAAGTTAGATAAGCCCCGAAAAAAAGTTCTAACAATAAACTAGAATCTACAGCGATATAGCATCTATGCACAAAGAATAAGCAGCGTATAAATTATTAATTTCTCTAAAATAATTGGTTTAGCTCTTACATAACACGTCCATAGCACGGTTATTTGATCAAAGCTAAAATAAAAATCATAGGCTATAGATTAATTTCCATATAAATCAAATACTTTTTAGGATTTAAATCTTCTTTTTAGCACCATAATGCTGCATCTTTTTGCTTTAAACTATCCCTCACTTGCAATATTAAAGTGCAGCAAAGACGTTATTTTTAGTTAAAGTTCAATGCAAAATTAAAATTAATCTGCAAAGACGCTTGAATTTTATCTGCCCTGCCCCGATTTCTTAGCTAATTACGAACTTCTCAAACCATGGCAGTTCAGCAATAACGCAGTTTGCATTAGCACTGACGCCAAAGGACTGTACATGTTTAAAAACCCATTTAAACGGAGTAAATCAATGGCAACTGAGCAGAACGAGCAAACTCAAGACCTTGAGCAAGCGCAAACGGAACAACAAACAGCGCAAGATACTGAGCAAGCAGAAGTTTCCGTTGAGTCTTTACAAGAACAACTGAGCGAACTTGAAGAAAACCTAAAATTGGAAAAAGCACGTACTGCCAATGCAGTTTACGAAGCAGAAAAAACCAAAGAGCGTTTGGAACGTGAAGCAGATACCGCTAAAAAGTTTGCTTTAGAAAAGTTTGCGAAAGAATTGTTGGATTCTGTAGACAACCTTGAACGTGCCATTGCCGCCAATGGTGATGAAAAAACGGCTTTGTCTGAAGGTGTGGAGCTGACCCTAAAATCCCTACTGACCACTTTAGAAAAGTATGGTGTAGTGGTGATTGATACAGCTAATGGTTTCAATGCAGACCTGCATCAAGCTGTGGGGATTGATCCAAATGCAAAAGCCAACGAAATTGGCAACGTATTACAAAAAGGCTACACCTTACATGGTCGCTTACTCCGCCCTGCAATGGTGATGGTTGGCGCTTAAGCCTTATAAAATCGAGAGTTGATAAAAAATTTTCATCCAAACAACTTGAAAAATTTTGATTGGCTCTCATATCGAATAACAAGTGAAAACATTGAAAAAGAATTTTTGAGGAAACATCCAAATGGCTAAAATTATTGGAATTGACTTAGGTACAACTAACTCATGTGTAGCGGTACTTGAAGGCGACAAAGTTAAAGTAATTGAAAACGCAGAAGGTGCACGTACAACTCCATCTATTATTGCTTACAAAGATGGCGAAATTCTTGTAGGTCAATCTGCAAAACGTCAGGCTGTAACTAACCCGAAAAACACATTATTCGCAATTAAGCGTTTGATTGGTCGTCGTTATGAAGACCAAGCGGTACAAAAAGACATTGGTCTTGTACCTTACAAAATCATCAAAGCAGACAATGGTGATGCTTGGGTTGAAGTGAATGACAAGAAACTTGCGCCACAGCAAATTTCTGCTGAAATTTTGAAAAAGATGAAAAAGACTGCCGAAGATTATTTGGGCGAAACAGTTACTGAAGCTGTTATTACTGTACCTGCGTACTTTAACGATGCGCAGCGTCAAGCAACCAAAGATGCGGGTAAAATTGCAGGCTTAGAAGTTAAACGTATCATCAACGAGCCAACTGCTGCTGCACTTGCATTTGGTATGGACAAGAAAGAAGGCGACCGTAAAGTTGCTGTATATGACTTGGGTGGTGGTACTTTTGACGTATCGATCATTGAAATTGCAGACCTTGATGGCGACCAACAAATTGAAGTGCTATCCACCAACGGTGATACCTTCCTTGGTGGTGAAGACTTTGACAATGCCTTGATCGAATACTTGGTTGAAGAGTTCAAAAAAGAGCAAAACTTCAACTTAAAACAAGATCCATTGGCACTACAACGTCTAAAAGAAGCAGCTGAGAAAGCAAAAATCGAGCTTTCTTCTTCTAACGCGACTGAAATTAACTTACCGTACATCACTGCAGATGCAACAGGTCCGAAGCACTTGGTAATGAACGTGACTCGTGCCAAACTTGAAGGCTTGGTTGCTGATTTAGTCGCTCGTACCATTGAGCCATGTAAAATTGCGCTACAAGATGCAGGACTTTCAACTTCTGACATCTCTGACGTCATTTTGGTGGGTGGTCAATCACGTATGCCACTTGTACAACAAAAAGTACAAGAATTCTTTGGTAAAGAGCCACGTAAAGACGTAAACCCAGATGAAGCTGTTGCGATTGGTGCAGCAATTCAGGGTGCGGTATTGTCTGGTGACAAAACTGACGTATTACTTTTAGACGTAACGCCATTAACGCTTGGTATTGAAACCATGGGCGGTGTGTTGACGCCAATCATTGAGAAAAACACGACGATTCCTGCGAAGAAATCTCAAGTGTTCTCAACAGCGGCAGACAACCAGCCTGCGGTAGACATTTCAGTTTACCAAGGTGAGCGTAAAATGGCTCAACAAAACAAATTGTTGGGTAACTTCCAATTAGGTGACATTCCACCTGCGCCACGCGGTGTGCCACAAATTGAAGTTTCGTTCGACATTAACGCTGACGGTATCTTGAAAGTGTCTGCTAAAGACAAGAGCACAGGCAAAGAACAATCAATTCAAATTAAAGCAAACTCTGGCTTGAGCGATGCCGAAATTGAAGCGATGATTAAAGATGCTGAAGCGAATGCTGAAGAAGATCGTAAGTTTGAAGAACTTGCAAAAGCACGTAACGAAGCGGATGCTTTAGTTTCTTCTGCTCAAAAAGCAGTCAAAGATCTTGGTGAACAAGTGACTGCTGATGAGAAAACTGCGATTGAAACTGCAGTCACTGAGCTTGAAGCGACAACCAAAGAAAATGATGTAGATGCAATCAAAGCGAAAACTGAAGCATTGCAAAACATCATCATGCCAATTACGCAACGTGCGTATGAAGCTGCACAAGGTCAAGGCGGTGCACAAGGTTTTGATCCGAATGCCTTTGGCGGTGACGCAGGTCAACAAAAAGCCGATGATGGCGTTGTAGATGCTGAATTCACAGAAGTCAAAGATGACAAAAAATAATTTGTCGCTTTAACGCACATCAGAAACCGCGCTGCAAGCAATTGCAGCGCGGTTTTTCTTTTCAATGCTCGTTACACTGACTTTAAGACGCAGATTTAAATGAAAGAGAACAGACAACTACAAACCCAACCAAATACAGCAGACAAAATGATGCGCCAACCGCAAATCGATTGAGTTACTGCCCTATTTTCGGCTACAGTTAATGCAAAAGAGGATGTCGCTAGCAATGCGTTTGTTTCTGTTTGGTGCAATCATACTATTTTCTATCTTGATGATTTATCAAAATATTCAGCATCCGCATACACGGCACAATACTGCACTGGATCGTTTACAACACCCTTTAGATACTCGCTTACGTTATCGTATTGCTGAAGTCGACCCGCGTTTTGGCTTAAGCCATGCCGATGTACTGCAATTGAGTCAGGAAGCCACCCAGATCTGGTCACAAGGGACGGGACAGGATTATTTTGTATATGATCCAAATGCCAAGCTCGCCATTCACTTGATTTATGATCAACGTCAAGATGAATCCAACCAACGCCAACAGCAACTTACAGTCATTCAACAACGCCAACAATACTGGAACAATCAAAACCAAAATATTCAAGCACTAAAACAAGAAATTGAAGTTAAAAATCAACAGCTTGATGCCAAAAAAATGCAATTTGAACAACAACTTGAACAATACAATCGTCAAGTACAACAGATTAACCAAAATGGTGGGCTACATTCCTCACAGCAGGAAATTTTTGCAGCCAAAAAACAAGAAATCCAGCAACGCATGTGGAGTTTAGAATACGAAATAGCGCAATTTAATCAACAAATTAACCAACTTAACCAACAAGTCGATGCCCTCAATCAACTTAATCAGGACATTGATGTATCCATCCAGCAATTTAATGCACGCTTTCAGCCACGTTTATTTGATAAAGGCAGTTTTGATGGTCAAGCCATTCGGATTTATGAGTTTCAATCTAAAGATGATTTACGCTTAACTTTGGCGCATGAATTCGGCCATGCTTTAGGTTTAGCACACCATAACGACCCTTATGCCTTAATGTATCCAATGCTAAAAGATCAGCAGTTACAGAATTTCCAACTGCGTCCTGCGGATCTCGATTTACTCCATGCACGGCGTTAAGCAATTTGGCAAACTGAAGTGACTAAAACACAAAACTCCCCTCACCCTGTACGATAGTTGCATATCCCTTACACGTGCAAAGGCAGCAAATTTACTCATTTCATGTTATTGTGAAGGCTCTGTATAACCCCGAACGATCTGTGGAGATTCATGTGAGTTACTACCATATCCTGATTGAAGTAAATGACCACATCAGCACGATTGAACAAAGCCGTGATATCGAAATTTTTGATATTGTTGAGCTTCAACCTTGTCTCCACTCGATTTTATTGCCGTATTTTAATGAGCAAGTGATTGAACTTGAAGATGAAAATATTGAATATAAAGATATTTTGCATCTTGAGGTTAGACAGACCTTATTACCAATTGAACACCTGATTGAAGAAGAACAGCGTTTGCTGCCAAGTGATACCGACATCACCATTTCAGCTTATGAAATTTTTAATAACAAAGAATTAAGCCAAGATGTCACAACTGTGATTTTTGATTTACTTGAAGCGGTGAAAATTGAACCTTAAACACCTGTTTTAAGACAGAAATTAAAAAGGTCTGCATATTCGCAGACCTTTTTTATGCAATCGCAACCACTTATTGCATCATTTGTTTGGCCGCTTCATTACGAAACGCTCTTAAAATTTGCTGCCCTGCCCGACCTGTTGCAGCTAAGCCGAGTCGAATCTGTTCCTGACGAATCGCTTGACGGGTTTTGTCGCCAATTAAACCATCCACTTCACCAATGTCATAACCACGACTTAACAAAAAGCGTTGAATTTCACGGCGTTCTGCGCGGGATGTACCTGCATCATCGGTTGGCCAAGCGGTGCGGAATGCAGACTGCCCCATTAAACGATCTGATAAATGCGCAATCGCTAAGGCATAACTTTCTGCTGCGTTATAGCTATAAATGGCATCGAAGTTTCTAAACACTAAGAATACAGGGCCATTCGCACCTGCAGGTGCCATTAAACCAGCCTGACTACTGCCCGACAAATTGCCCTGAATTAAAGCTGAGCCATCTGCACGAGTTAATCCACGGTTGACCCAACTACTGAGGGATTTTTTATTACGTCGCCCTTTTCCACTTAACGACATGCCGGCAGGAACATTCACCTCAAAGCCCCACGGATGCCCTGTTTGCCAGCCACGGCGTTTTAAAAAGTTAGCAGTGGAAGCCAAAGCATCTGGAATACTAGATACTAAGTCACGGCGACCATCACCATCAAAATCGACCGCCAACTCATCATAGGTCGATGGCATAAACTGAGTATGCCCAAACGCCCCTGCCCATGAGCCTTTTAATTGTGATTCAGTGACATCACCACGTTGCAATAAACGCATGGTGGTAAAAAACTCACCTCGGAAATAGCTTTGACGGCGTCCTTCACAGCTCAAGGTACCTAGCGCTTGCAATAATGGATAGGATCCTGAAATCGCACCAAAGTTACTTTCTACACCCCAAACCGCCACTACGGTTTCTGCAGGTACGCCATAGGCTGCTGCAACACGATTGAGCACATCACGGTGCTGTGCCAATTTCTGCTGTCCTGCCTGCACGCGCTCATCATCGACCAAGCCTGAGAGATAATCCCAGATTGGCGTAGAAAATTCAGGTTGGTAATTTAAACGCTCAATGACGGAATAATCTGGGCTGAGATTTTGAGTATAGCGATCATAACTGCTGCCACTCACCCCTTTGGCAATGGCTTGGCTGCGTAAATTGGCCAAACAACTTTGAAAATGGTTTTGTGGTTGAAAATTTGCAGATGTACTGACCGTTGGTGTTACGGTGACAGATTTTCCATTGATAATCAGTTCTGCCTGAACCTGAGTAGCTGCCATGGCAGCTGTCGCAAAAATCACAGCGAAACGATGCATAATACCCTTTGATGTGTTTTGAATTTAAATCTTGGCTTTACCATAACACCTTCAGCCACAGAGATCAGATGAAAATCTGTAACTTTAAATTCATTTACACAGTTTTAAATTCATTTTCTCATTTTAAATTTAAAACACTTATCCACAAGTACGGCATCTCACATTTTTAAATTCAAAATCACAACACATGATAAGACTTTTAAATTTAAAAGTTTAAATTCAAATTAAACCAACCCAAGTTATCCACAAAACACGACATTCACTGCATATTTATGATGTATTACTTTGAATTTAAAAGTAGCTTTTTAAATTTAAAGATCAAAAGAGCCGCTACTTTATTTAAATTCAAAACTGCAGATCTATCTTTAAATTCATTTCTGATATTTAAATTCAAAGTTGAAGCATCGCTTTAAATTTAAAACGCGCTATTTGAATTTAAAGTTTTGAATTCATAATTATCATCTGTTTCCCATCAGACTTGTGCGCATTTTTATTTTAAGTATTGCTTTGCTACGGTGATAATCGCTTATTCAACCTGATCTATCTTAATCAACCTAAAAGTGCAGCGTCAATCCTAGACAGATTAACGGTAGAACACCTTAAAAATAGGCAGAATAAAAACGTGAAAGTATAAAAAAGCGCTCATCGTGATGAGCGCTTTGGTGTCATTTTTAAATTTACAAGCTCATATCAGCACTGAGCGCCAATGGATTTGGTAAAATTTTTGCCAATTGGCGGCATAAATCTGTCAATTCAGCGGCATCATTCGGCATTAAAGTAATATGCCCAATTTTACGGCCTTCACGCTCAGTTTTATTGTACAAATGCAAATGTGCGCCATTCAATGCCAACACATCTTCAGTTTTGGGATGCTGACCAATAATATTGACCATCACCGTTGGACGTACCACTTCAGTTGAGCCTAACGGTAAACCTGCTACAGCACGAATATGGTTCTCAAACTGCGAACACACCGCGCCTTCAATTGACCAGTGACCTGAGTTATGCACACGAGGTGCCATCTCGTTGGCATACAAGCCCTTGTCAGTGACAAATAGCTCTAGCGTTAATACACCAACATAATTTAAGTGATTGAGCAGGCGAGTGATGTAGTCTTGCGCCACAGGCTGTAAGTCTGCGCTGTTTGGTGCAGGTACAATCGAGTGCGATAAAATACCGTTGTGATGATGGTTTTCTGCCAAGGGCCAAGTTTTAACTTCACCATTTTGACCACGCACCGCAATAATAGATACTTCACGTGAAAAAGTTACAAAACTTTCTGCAATCAAGCTGCCTGCAGGGCCTAATTCAGCCCAAGCTTGTTCAATCTGATCTGCACTGCGCAGTACAAACTGACCTTTGCCATCATAGCCGCCTGTTGCGGTTTTTAGCACAATTGGCAGACCGAGTTCAGCTACAGCAGCCTGTAAACTTTCCAGCGAGTTGACCGCTTGATACGGCGCAACAGGAATCGCCAATTCATCAAATAAGCCTTTTTCCAGCAAGCGGTTTTGGGCAATTGCCAAAGCCTGACGTGGTGGATGCAAGTCTTTGTGCTTAATCAATACATCAACATCAGCCAACGGAGTATTTTCAAACTCAAGGCTGAATATATCGGCACTCTGTATAAAATCTTGTAGGCTATTTTCGCTTTTGCTGGCAAAAACCTGACCCAAGGTTGCCGCTGGGCAATCTGGACTGGCTTCAAAAAAGGTACATTGAATATTCAAGGGTAAAGCCGCTTGTGCCATCATGCGACCCAATTGACCGCCACCAAAAATACCGATGGTCTTATCCATAGTAATTGTCCCGCTTAAGCCTGACCTGGAATATTGTTGCTTGAAACTTTCTCAGTTTGCGCGGCACGGAAATTGACAACATTTTGTGCAATCTCTGGACGGGTTAAACCTAAAATTTGGGCTGCCATAATTGCCGCATTGGTTGCTCCCGCAGGACCAATCGCCAATGTACCTACCGCAATACCCGCAGGCATTTGCACAATTGAAAGTAATGAATCGACACCATTTAAAATTGAAGATTTCACTGGCACACCTAAAACAGGTAAATCAGTTTTAGCTGCACACATACCTGGTAAGTGTGCGGCACCACCAGCGCCTGCAATAATCACCTGAATGCCACGATCACGCGCTTGTTCAGCATATTCAAATAAGCGATCTGGGGTACGGTGTGCAGAAACGACTTCCGCTTCAAATGGGACACCAAGCTGCTTCAGCATATTGGCAGTGTGTTCGAGAGTTGCCCAATCCGATTGAGAACCCATGATAATTCCAACGAGAGGAGCGTCTTGTGCAGCGGCCGCGTTCATTACAAATATTCCAGAAACGAAACTAAGGAAAGAGAAATTCAGGCGAGAAAGCCAAGCTTGAATAAGAACTCCACATTATAGACTGATTTTTCGACTTGTTAAAATTGAACACGGCGACTCAACCGACTTTTTTGATTATTTTTATCGGGTTATTTTAAAGAATTGAAAACAGTTAAACAAAATAGGTGAACCTAAAGCTATTCAAGCGAGCTAAAACTCGTCTTTAAGGCGCACGAAATACAAAATACACGCAACCACATAAACATAAGGCTGCCCATAAATAATCCAGTTTTAAAGGTTGCTTAAACAGAAAAATCATAAACGGTACAAACACCAATAAAGTCACAACTTCTTGGGTAATTTTCATTTGACCTACCGCCCAGCCATGCTGCGCCAGCAAACGGGTAGCAGGAATCATCAAACTGTATTCAAATAGGGCGATCACCCAACTGAATAAAATTGCCTGCCACAGCGGAGCATCATGTGGTAAAAACTTGAGATGACCATACCACGCCAAGGTCATAAAACAGTTTGCAATCACCAAAAGTAAAAGTGCTGAAGACATTGTGTCGTACTATCTTAAAAATTCAGTTTTATTTTACGAGCTATTTGCCATAAAAAATGCAAGAGCAGCAATTTTTTACATCCTTTGGCGCAGATTCAGCTCAGAAAAATCCCTGAAATGAGATACAAGAATCACTATCTTTTCGCCAAAACCCTTGCTATCGTTGCTTCAAATCAAATTAATCACGACAACAGCACAAAAATACGTGATGTGTCTATAAAAGCAGTGGAGTAAGGCGGAATGCATCTGCATATTTTGGGTATTTGTGGCACATTTATGGGCTCTTTGGCACTTTTGGCCCGCGATTTAGGACATATCGTCACAGGTTCAGACCAAAACGTCTATCCACCGATGTCGACTCAACTGGAAAATGCAGGCATTACCTTAATGCAAGGTTATGACCGCAGCCATTTACAACCGCATCCTGATTTAGTGATTGTGGGCAATGCCATGAAACGTGGGATTGATGCGGTTGAATATATGCTGAATGCTGGTTTGCCGTATATTTCTGGCCCGCAATTTTTGGCCGATCATGTCTTGCAAGGAAAACACGTACTGGGCGTTGCAGGCACGCACGGCAAAACCACCACCACCACCATGTTGGCGTGGGTATTGGATCAGGCAGGCTTGGAACCGGGCTTTTTAATTGGCGGCGTTCCGTTAGGCTTTAGTGAAAGTGCACGTTTGGGTGCAGGTAAATATTTCTGTGTCGAAGCCGATGAATACGACTCTGCATTTTTTGATAAACGCTCCAAGTTCGTGCATTACCATCCTAAAACCGCCATTTTAAATAACCTTGAATTTGACCATGCCGATATTTTTGATGATTTAGCTGCAATTCAAAAACAATTCCATCATTTGGTGCGTACCATGCCAAGTGAAGGACGCATTATTGCCCCAATTACAGAAACCCATATTGATGAAGTGTTAGAAATGGGCTGTTGGACACCTGTGCTACGTACTTCGCTCAATGCAGACCCACAAGCGGAACTATATGCCGAACAACTTGCAGCAGATGGTTCACATTTTAAAGTCCTGAAAAATGGTGTGCTACAAGGTGAAGTGCGCTGGAATATGACCGGACAGCACAGTGTCGCCAATGCCTTAGCAACCATCGCCGCAGCAGAGCATGTTGGGGTTGCAATCGAAACCGCATGTACAGCACTGTCCAATTTTGGTGGGGTGAAACGCCGTATGGAGTTATTAAGCACCATACGCGGCATTGAAGTCTATGATGACTTTGCCCACCATCCAACCGCAATTGAAACCACACTGGACGGCGCACGTAAGCGTTTGGGTGAACGTAAGCTTTGGGCGATTATTGAGCCACGTTCCAACACCATGCGCATGGGCAGTCATAAAGAAGGCTTGGCGGATTCGGCACGTTTGGCGGATGCTGTGATTTGGTATCAACCTGAAGGTCTAGACTGGGATTTACAGCCTGTGGTTGCGGCTGCTCGCAATCATGCAGTGGTGGCCAATACGTTGGATGAAATTATTCAAAAAATCGTGAGCCAAGCAGGTGAGGGCGATGCAGTGGTGATTATGTCAAATGGTGGATTTGGTGGTTTACATCAAAAACTCATTCAGGCTTTGCAACACACGGCTTAAAATCACTTAAATCGATTTAAAACTCTTGCAAAAAAACCCCTGTTTTTGGCAAAAAATAGGGGATTTTTATATTAATTATAAATTTATATATTATAATTATTAAAAGTAACAATACTGCTCATGAACTTGTGATCTTGACCTGTTACTTTAAAAAGATTACATCCTGCGAGCATGACGGTTGCTACAGGTTGGCTGCTGGATGTCTTTCATCATCATTACTAAGAAGGATGGTCACAATGTCAAAAACAATGAATGCCACGGTCTATCACGGCGCCCATCCTATTGATTTTGAAGAACACCTACGCCCAGAAATTTTACAATCAATAGATGACTTGATTGCTAACCAAAACTACAATTTGCAGTACTGACTGAGGCATTTGGCAAGGGAAAAACATAGAATTTCAAGACACTGCAATTACCAAGTGAGGGCAATTTGATGGCCGTATTTTAGGTCCCGAAGGCATCGGGATGGTTGAAGAAGTTGGTTCAGCAATCAAAAATTTCAAAAAAAGGCGACATAGAGCATCATTTCTTGTGTCAGCCGTTGTACTACATGTGAAAACTGTCAAAAACACCTCTATGCACACTCCAAAATGAAGGCGAATAGATCATGGGATATAAGATTGATGATACCCAGGCAGAAGAAGATGCGGTTTAACGTATTTTAGAAATTACAGGTGGTCGTGGAGTAGACTGCGCCATGGAACTATCAGTGCCGAAGCAACTTGGAATATTTGACAAAATGTCGTCAAAGCAGGCGAACATACTGCCAATGTGGCGCACAAAGAGCAAGTCGTAAATTTTGAGTTAAACAAACTCTGGATTAAAATCTTGACCATCACCACGGGTTCAGTGAATGCCAATATACGACAGTCATGCTGCTAAAAAATTGCTGTTCAGCTAAGTTGCCTTGAGAAAAATAAGCAACACACCATTTTAATTTTCAGAATTTGAAAAAGCCTATGATATGTTTAAACATACTTCAGATGAAAAAGCCCTGAAAGTGATAATTAATGACAAATAATCTTGACTTTATTGCATGATAAAAAAGCCAATCTGCATGCTGTAGATTGGCTTTTTAATATTTAAACCGTTTTCAATAGATAGAGGCAAATGACCCTAATGCCCTACAAACTAAATTCAGAAAAAGTTTGAATAACCTCTATTTTTATAACCCCGTTGAGATTTTTCAGGCAAGATGGTTTGTTCTAAATCCAAAAGTAAAGCTAAAAATTGCTGTACCGTCTTTTCATCCAAACGATGTGGTAGAAAAACATCAAAGCCCAGCTTTTTAAATAAACTCGAAATTTGACTATGTCTATGCACATATTTCATAGACCATTCTGAAAAATGGACATGCTCAAGTATTTGGTCAGGGAAGCGAAAGACATCACGGTGGCGCGGGTCCTGTTGAATACGCTCAAATAATTGCTCGAGCTGCTGTTGTTCACCTTCTAAACACTGAAAAAAATGACCCTCAGCATAATAAAGTACCCCATTAATGTGTTGTGCAGCATTAAATTGACGAGCTGTTGCCAAAATATCACTGATTTCTTGGAGTAAATCATTTTGATGTTCTGCTCGGGTACTCGCATAACACAACCTGATTAACATATCACACTCTTGTTAATGTAAAAGTAGTCATGAAATTAAGATAATAGACTCAAATAATCACTCATTATTTTGTGGTTTTGATTATTTTTTAATCAATTGTAATTTATGACTGACAATTCAACCCTACGTTTACCACTATGGTGTATGTGTAGCATCTTTTAACATACATTGCATTGAAAGTACGGTTTTGCTTTAGTTTGGAGAAAGTCATGCTCAAACACGTGCTTACCACATCATTTTTATTAATTGTTTATTTTTGCATGCTGATTGGCTTTCACCGTTTAGGTCTGAATGAAGAAACAAATATACTCATTTCATCTTTTGTATTAGGGCTAAGTTTAAAGCAGTGGGTGAGCTCATTTTTTTTCCACTGGTTTTGTATTGCGCTTATCAGTGGTTTATGTATTGCACTGAATGATTCGGTGATGCTGAAATTCTTCTTATTCAGCATGCTAATTGGAATGTATACAATACCTTACCTGTTGATCTACTTTAAAAAAGTGTTTGTAGAAAAACAGGTCAGCTCAACCATAGCGATTAAAAAATAATTTTTTAAGCCACAACATCGGCATATTGTGTATCCGTTTCAAATGCCGTCTCAACATAAGAGCAAACAGGCACAATTTTTAGCTGCTTTTCACGTGCAAAGGCGACCAAAATATCTAATAGTTGACGGGCAACCCCTTGACCACGTAATGTCGAATCGACCCAAGTGTGATCTGCTAAAATAGTGTGATCATCTTGATATTGATAAGTAATTTCAGCGATATGCCGACCATCTCGCTCAATAAAAAACTCGCCACCACGTTGGGTTTGTTGATGTTGAATTTGCATAAGTCCACCTATCAAACTAAATCTATTTTTTTCAATTTGCCACAATCTTGACGAAGTATTGTGCTGAATTTGTACAATACAAATTAAAGTGATTTACCGTGCAAAATAAATTGCACAACATTTAAAATTATGTAATGCTTTACGCAGATTTAGGCAACGTCCTAATCCCAAATTATGTTGAACAAGGGGAGTAGCCTCCTCCAAGCGTTAAAATATAATTTTAACGTGTCAGCGTTTCGTCATTACACTTTGCAAAAAGTCGGACGCTGAGCATAGTGACCTACTTGTTGATTCAAGTGCGCGCTATGTAGGCAAGACCTTGATCATGTTGTTACAGATGTTTGAAATCATCTGACAACAGGTCAAGGTTTTTTTGTGGCCAGTTGTCTGATGGGGGAGATTTTATGGAATCTATCGGCAATTTATGGCTATACCTAGTCTTTTTTGCAATTGTTGCAGTCATGCTCGCTATCGACCTCTTAGGCTTTAAACAAAAAGCAGGCGAATCGGTCAAAGTCAAAACCGCTGCGTATTGGAGTATCGCCTGGGTCAGTGTGGCAGCTTTATTTGGTGGCGGTTTATGGCTTTATCTTAAACACAGCGTTGGGCTAGAAGTCGCCAATACCAAAGTCATGGAATACTTTGCGGGTTATTTACTGGAAAAATCACTGGCGATAGATAATGTATTCGTGTGGATGATGATCTTCGCCGCATTCGCCATTCCACCGGGCTTACAGCGTAAAATTTTACTCTACGGCGTACTGGGCGCAATTATTCTCAGAACCATTTTTATTTTTATTGGGGCTTGGTTCATACAAGAATTCTCTTGGATTTTGTATATTTTTGGCGCATTTTTGGTGTATACAGGCTTTAAATTCTTAAAAGGCCCAGAACAAGAAGCCAGCAATATTGAAGATATGGCATTATTGAAATGGTTACGCAAACACATGCGGATCACCCCAACACTACAACAAGACAAATTCTTTGTTCGCCAAAATGGTGTACTTTGGGCAACGCCATTATTTTTAGTTTTAATTTTGGTCGAAGCATCTGACGTTATTTTTGCCGTGGATTCCATCCCTGCAATTTTTGCGGTGACTACCGATCCGTTTATTGTACTCACCGCAAATCTTATGGCTATTTTGGGCTTACGTGCCATGTTTTTCTTGCTCTCAGGAGCAGCGACTAAAATGCATTATTTGCCGTATGGACTGGGTTTAATTCTGCTATTTATTGGTTTTAAAATGCTGATGTTAGATGTGTTCCACATGCCTATCTGGATTTCACTCGGCTTTATTGTACTTGTACTGACAATCACTGCGTGGTTATCAATTCGACATAGTCGTAAACACCATGAAACCACATTATAAAATTTAACATTCCTCATCATCGTTGCAAGCCTTCTTTCGAGAAGGCTTTTTGTATTCATTACGCTAAGTTTTAATTTACCGTACGATAAATTTTATCGTACTGCTGCAAGCTACATTTAAGGTACAATCTCTTGAAAAAATGAAAAATGTAGGTTATTTATGCCATCTCCTGTACAACGCACCGCAATTCGTGGTCGCTTTCTTGATTTCAAAAACTGCGTCAGCCAAGCCGATCAAATTTCAGAACAAGTCCGTTATATAGGGGATGGCTTGTTAATTTGTGAACAAGGCAAAATTCAGTGGTTTGGTTCATGGCAAGAAGGGCAGGCACAGCTAAACGCCAACACAGAGTTCCAGCACTATCCTGGCCATCTTATAGTGCCTGGCTTCATCGACACTCATATTCATTTTCCACAGACCGAAATGATTGGCGCGTATGGTGAACAATTACTGGAATGGCTGAATACTTATACTTTTCCGACTGAACTGCAATTTGCAGATAAAGCCTATGCCGATCAGATTGCACAATTTTTTGTGCAGGAATTACTTAAAAATGGCACCACCACAGCCTTGGTGTTTTGTACGGTACATCCTGAATCGGTAGATGCGTTATTCGAGGCGGCTACACAACATCAAATGCGCTTAATTGCAGGCAAAGTGCTGATGGATCGGCATGCGCCCGAAGCATTGTGTGATAGCGCAGACACAGGCTATAAAGACTCTAAAGCCTTGATTGAAAAATGGCATGGAAAAGGACGTAACCTCTACGCGATTACCCCACGTTTTGCACCCACTTCTAGCCCTGAACAACTCGTACGGGCGGGGCAACTTAAAGCCGAATATCCCGATGTTTATGTGCATACCCATTTAAGTGAAAATCACAATGAAATTGCATGGGTCAAACAATTATTTCCAAAGCAAAATGGATATTTAGATGTTTATCATCACTATGGTTTAACAGGCTCACGTTCGGTTTTTGCGCATTGTGTGCATTTAGAAGAGCATGAGTGGCAATGTTTGCATCATACCGATTCTGCAATTGCCTTTTGCCCAAGCTCCAATTTATTTTTAGGCAGCGGCTTATTCCCATTACATAAAACTTGGGAGCGACAGGTGAAGGTCGGTTTAGGTACAGATATTGGCGCAGGCACTTCTTTTAATGTGCTGCATATCCTCAATGAAGCCTATAAAGTACAACAAATGCAAGGGGCAAAACTCTCTGCTTTTGAAGCGTTGTATCACGCCACATTAGGTGCTGCCAAAGCTTTGGACTTAGACGATAAACTAGGTAATTTTAAAGTAGGCAAAGAAGCCGATTTTGTAGTGCTCGATTTAAATGCCACAGCTTTACAACGCTTACGACAACAACGTGCCAAACATCTTGAAGATGCACTATTTGCCCTCATTACTTTAGCAGATGACCGTAATATTCATGCGACCTATATTTATGGACAACGTGCCTACTACCAACCCGATCAAAACTCAGCAACAGGTGGCTAAACCTGCACAACCCACGTATATGAAAGCTATAGGATGGGCGATGCTGATAATCGGTTGTGCCTTGTTGTTACGCTCAGATTCTCATTCTGCACAAAAATGATGCTATTTTAACCATGCAAGCACGTGCAACATCACGCAAGATATATTAAAATTAAGCATATTTTGAGGTGTTGCAGGTCAACACCTTTTTTATTTTTGCTTTTTAGGTATCTACCCATGACAGTTGAAATGCAGGTTTTGATTTCTGCAGAAGAAATCCAAACAAAAGTTCAGGAACTTGGTCAAAAAATTAATGCTCACTATGCCAATAGCGACAAAGAGTTGGTTTTAATTGGCTTATTACGTGGCTCTGTGTTGTTCATGGCAGATTTATGCCGCACCATTCACAAGCCGCATGAACTAGATTTTATGACTGTATCTAGCTATGGCGGAGGCACTGTATCATCACGTGATGTGAAAATTTTAAAAGATTTGGATGGCGAAATTCGCGGTAAAGACGTCTTAGTGGTTGAAGATATTATCGACTCAGGCAACACCTTAAATAAAGTGATGGAAATTTTGCAAACCCGTGAACCAAATTCAATTGAGCTATGTACCTTAATTAGCAAGCCATCACGCCGTGAAATTGAGCTTGAAGTTAAATTTATGGGCTTTGAAATTGAAGATAGATTCATTGTCGGTTATGGCTTAGATTATGACCAAAAATATCGTCATATTCCATTTATTGGCGAAATTGGCTTATAAAGCAAACACGCCACGCTTTAAAAAGTGATCGTTTCAGATCACTTTTTTTATGGCTACAATTTGCACTTCATCTATCTAACAGGACAAAAACACAACATGCTGTAGCATTATTCGACTATTTTCCTTGCGATTTTTCGGCAAAGATAAGTCTGAAACATGATGTAAAACATAAACAAAGATAACAAGGAGCTGCTCATGTGGTCATTAATAGTCGCAATTGTGGTGGGTTTTATTGCAGGTTTAATCGCCCGTGCAATTCATCCTGGAGATGATAAAGCAGGGTTTATTGTCACCACCTTACTTGGGATTGCAGGATCTTTATTAGCAACCTATGCAGGTCGTATGATGGGATTATATGGTGATGGTTCTGCCGCAGGTTTTATTGCTTCCATCATTGGTGCGCTGATTATTCTGTTTATTTATAATATTTTTACGAAAAAATCTCGTGCTTAAATCCTATATTAACTCCTGTAATTTTTTCAGACAAATATCTTCTCTCAATAAAAAACCGCCCAAATTTGAGGCGGTTTTTTAGATCTACTTTGCAATCACGAATTTCAGGTTTGCTCTGAGATACATGTTATAACTGTATTTGCCAATATCAGATCAAAATAGCCGTTCTTAAAGATCGAATTCTTTAAAAATCTGTTCAATTTGTGCCGCAGGATATGCGCCCATGACTTTAAAGCCATTCGAGAAAATAATCGCAGGCGTACCGCTTACACCTAAACGATGCGCTAAAGCCATGTTGCGTTCCACAGGGTTGGCACAACTGCTTTGACTGGTTGGCAATTGCGCTTTTGTGATCAGGTTTTCCCAAGCAAGAGCAGGGTTTTTCTCACAATATACCTGTTTAGACGGCGCAACAGAATGCGCTTTTAACGGCAAAATAAAGGTATAAATAGTAATATTATTCAGCTTTTTTAATTCAGCCTCAAGCTGTTTACAATATGGGCAATTTGGGTCAGAAAAGATCGCAATCTGACGTTTTCCAGTACCTCGCACACTTTTGATTGCATCTTGTAACGGTAACTTTTTCCAATCGACACTATTTTGTTGGATTAATAAATCTTTGGTCAGGTTATGCTGATCCTTTAAACGAATCATTGAACCCGCCAAAATATGTTGCGCATCTTCATTCAAATACACCACTTGACCATCCATAGAGGCACTATAAATACCTTTCATTTCTGTGGCTTGAATATTGTCTAATTTCAGTTGCGGATGCTGTTGTTTGACATTTTTACTAACCGTTGCAACATCTGCCATGCTCACCGCACTGCACAATCCCATGAAGACAGCTAAACTCAATTGTCTAATCATATGTTTCATCTAAATAAAATAAATTTAGCCTGATTCTAAGCTAATAGTTGTACAGAATTCAGTATTTCTAAGCCCAAATTACCCAATTGCTACAACTCATTGAGTCACGCATCGCTTTAGGTTTCACGTGGAACATTCAAGCCTGATGGTGGATTAATTTCTAAAGAAATAAGGACGATTTCTTCATGAATGGCGAGGGCGGTGCAGACTTGATCTGCGTCTAAATCGTATACAGTTTCCAATGCCAAGATAGAGTTTATGAAGTTACAGAAACGCTATGCTTAACCACAAATAGGCTTGACCACATTCAAGACTTGTCTTTACACTGAGTGATATTTCTCACTTTTTGAGAGCTAAGCTCAACAGTTTAGCCATCAATCGAGTTTTTTATGACTCATTCTCATCCTTGGCATCCTTTTGTGATGATCGGTCTTGCTCTGATTATTGGCACGATGGGCACAGCACTTGCAAGCCCCCCTGTACCCAATTTATCAGGAAGTGTGGCAGCTTTTACCAAGCCATATCACCTTTATTTTTGTGTCTTATATGCTCGGTTGTTTGGCCACCTTGCTCTTTTTAGGGCGTACCAGCAACAGTATCGGCTTTTTAAAAACCCTAGAACTGGGTTTAATAATCATCACTCTCGGACTGATTCTGTCGATGTTTGCCACCAATCCGCTTTGGCTTGCTTTGGGGCGTTTTGTGATTGGGATTGCTTCAGGTCTAATGACCACATCGGCGTTAATTGGCTTAATGTGGAGTATCCCTAAATCACATAAAGCGCATGCACCACAGCTCAGTTCAGTCATTACCGCAATTGGATTTGGCTTAGGTCCTTTGCTCGGTGGCGGTGTGGCGCAATTTTCAGCAGCGCCTTTGTTTAGTCCATATATTCCAGTCATTTTGGGTGCAGTACTATGTTTTATTGGATTGTTAGGTTTAGCACCACCTGAATTTACGCCACAAGCCTTCTCGATTGCCCCAAAATTAGAACGCCCAGAACCACGCTTTCATGCAGAATTTTACATTACGGGTTTAACCGCATTCTGTGTTTTTGCTGCATTTAGTTTATTTGCTTCACTCTCTCCATCTTTTGTGCAAATGATTATTCCATGGCACGGGCCTTTGGTCAGTGGTTTGGCTATCACCTGTATTTTGCTAATTTCAGCATTAGTACAGTATTTTTCCAAAGCCATTCCTGCACAAAAATGCCTAAATTTTGGGCTGTATTTACTGTTATTCAGTTTATTGGTACTCGGTTTATGTATGTATTTACACTGGAGTTTTCTATTTTTTGTCAGTGATCTACTGCTAGGAATAGGACACGGGTTAGCATTGATTGGCGCTTTTGGCTTAATCCATAGCATGACCAATCTACAGAATCGCGCTGCAGTGATGTCAACCTATTTATTTGTGGGCTATTTAGGCACAATTCTGCCAATTATTGCAGTGGGTTATCTGGCTGATCATTTTGGGTTAACCACTGCTGTACTTAGCTTTTGTACAGCCATCTGCTTATTGTGTGGCTACATCATTATTTGGTATCGACAGTTGCAGAACAAACCTATTTTAGGATCAAGTTTCATCTAAACGACAAACTAAAATCAGGATATGGTTTGGATCAACCGAGCTTATTCAAACCTTGTAGAGAAATGGAACTATTCTTTTGTTTTGATCTCAAACTTAGCAACCATTATTTTTCGTTGATGGTTTGATGCTCTACCTCTTTGATCAAAAAATAATTCAAAAAAGTCCGAATGACAGCAATGATCGCCAATTTAATCAGGCTATCTAAATCTGGATCTAAGTTAGTGGCTAAAATGTCTGCAGCCAACTGAAATTCAAGCGCCGTCGCAAGCCAATCCCCAAAACAATAACGTGCAGTACGCCCTGATTTTAACTAAACCAGCACCAATAAAGTTTTAAGTAGACCAATCATCACAGAAATGGTTTCAAGTGACAATTGCAGAAAATGAACCGAAGAAATAAGTATTTCACGTAAAAAAACCAGTTCAAACATCCAAAAATCTCCATCAGAGATTTCATCTCATGCTTTTAGGATTTTATTGAGCGCCAATCTTTGATTATTTTCTCATCATAGCTTTAAATGCTGCGGTTTAAAAAGACTTAGGTGATTTGAACAAGCGCTTATGATGAAAAGGAGACTAAAACAATATGCAAAGTGATGTTTTTTAACAATATATAGTAAATACCAGAAAAATAAAAAAGCACTAAGTTATTAAAACTTAATGCTATTTAATTCTCACTGGAACTTATTAGAACTTATTGGAATATTGGCTCAATCTTAGATTACTTTCCTATGCAGAAGGATCCAAAAATTTTTCCCAACAAATCATCTGCAGAGAAGTCGCCAGTGATTTCACCCAAAGCATTCTGCGCAAGACGTAACGACTCGGCCACCAATTCCCCCGCATGATAGACCACCAATTGCTCACGTGCCTCAGCTAAATACTGCTGCGTGCGCTTCATTGCGTCTAAATGACGAGTACGTGCAATAAAGGTATCTTCTTCAGGTTGAAAGCCTGCATGCGCTGTAATCGCCTCTATGAGCGATTGAACACCTGTTTCTTGCTTGGCCGACACCGTAATATGTCTAAAACCATTAAAATCTGAAATTGCAGCTTCTACACCCGTTAAATCACATTTGTTGCCAATCAACATTAAGCGCTTCGGTTCAATATATTCAGCAAAATAATGCTGTGCCAATTGCAATGGATCTTCGTTTTGACTCAAGTCATAAACCAATAACAATAAATCTGCTTGTTCAATTTCTTTGATCGCGCGGCGAATCCCTTCCTGCTCCACAATATCACCTGTTTCACGTAAACCTGCGGTATCGGTCAGGGTAATTGGTAATCCATTTAGGGTAATTTTTTCATGCAATACGTCACGTGTAGTACCCGCAATATCGGTCACAATCGCACGTTCAATGCCCGCCAAGGCATTAAGTAGGGAAGATTTACCTGCATTGGGTTTGCCTGCAATCACCACTTGTAAACCTTCACGCAACAATTGTCCCTGACGCGCAGATTGTTGCACAGCAGTCACCGAAGCAGCAACTTCATCTAGCAAATTGAGGATTTTCCCATCGGCCAAAAAGTCAATTTCTTCTTCAGGAAAATCAATGGCAGCTTCAACATGCAAACGTAAGTGAATTAACTGCTCTAACACAGTATTCACTTTAGTAGAAAAAGCCCCTTGCAGGGAACGTACAGCAGAACGCGCAGCGGCTTGTGAGGTGGCATCAATTAAATCGGCAATGGCTTCGGCCTGTACCAAATCTAGCTTGCCATTTTCAAAGGCGCGCATCGAAAATTCACCTGCTTTGGCAGCCGTTGCACCGAGTTCCAGTAAACGAGCCAATAAGGCATTTTGAATCACTGGGCCGCCATGCCCTTGTAGTTCCACCACATCTTCGCCAGTAAATGAATTAGGATTTGGGAAACAAATCACCAACCCTTCATCCATGACTTCATTGGCAGCATCGTAAAATTGGCGAAAACCTGCATAACGCGCTTTGGGTAAGTCTTTTTGGGTCAATGCTGCGGCAATCGCATAGGCTTTTGGTCCCGACAGGCGAATCACCCCCACACCACCACGGCCAGGTGGAGTCGCGATTGCGGCAATGGTGCTGCGGTTATACATAAAATTCACCTAAAACTTTCAAAATATATGCAAAGAAAAATCCGCCTAAGATTACCATCTTAAGCGGATTTATTCAGCAGCTCAGCCATACTTAATTGACTGGAGTTGCCTCTTCTCGTTTAGCGCGGTCTTTTTCAACACTTTTGTTGATCAAGCTTTGCTGCAAAATCGTAATCAAGTTGTTGACAATCCAGTACAGAACTAGACCTGCAGGGAAGAACAATAAGAATACGGTAAATACCACAGGCATAATGCGGAAGATTTTTGCCTGCATTGGATCTGTTGGCTGTGGGTTCAACATTTGTTGAACATACATGGTCACACCCATCAATAATGGCAAGATAAACCAAGGGTCCATTGCCGATAAGTCTTGAATCCAACCTAACCACGGTGCATGGCGTAACTCTACCGATTCCATCAATACCCAGTACAAGGCAAGGAAAATTGGCATTTGTAGTAACAATGGCAAACAACCTGACAGTGGATTCACTTGTTCACGTTTATAAAGTGCCATCATTTCTTGCGAGAAACGCATACGGTCTTCGCCAAATTCTTCTTTCATGCGCTGCATTTCTGGCGCAATCACACGCATTTTCGCCATTGAACGATAGCTCTTAGACGATAACGGCCAAAGAATAAGTTTGACAAGAACGGTTAATAAGATGATTGACCAACCCCAGTTGCCCACTAAGCCATGGAAGAATTGCAAACCAATAAACAATAATTTTGCAATTGGCCATAACCAGCCATAATCCACAGTTTGGTTCAAACCTGTCGCTAAGTCTTTCAATTCAGACTGAATTTTTGGACCCGAGTAGAAAGTCGCATCAACTTCTGCCACGGTACCTGCAGGCACATTAATGGTTGGTGAGGTAAAGCCAATGATGTTCATTTCATCGCTAGATTTACGTGATTCCAACTTCGCTGCATACGGTTGACCATCGGCCTGGGTCAATTTTAACTGACCCGGAACCCAAGCACTCACGAAGTAATGCTGAACCATTGCCACCCAACCGCCAGTTGCTTCAACATTCAATTTTTCATCATTAAAATTGTCAAATTTCAACTTGTTGTAGTGTTCTTCAGGTGTCCCCCATGCGCCGCCAAGGAAAGTACCCAAGGTAAAAATACCTTGATCTGACTTGCCAGGATCGTCTGAATTATCCCGTTTCAGCTGACCAAACATCTGACCTTGCCAGTTTTGGCTGCTGCGGTTAATCACTTTGTGATTCACCACCACAGGATATTCACCTTCAGTAAAACTAAAGGTTTTGATGATTTCTACACCATCGGCAGTTTTATATACCATTGGGACAGTTAAAGTTTTAACTGTTTCACCCGCTTTATTTTTGCTTTCTTTGGCATCGGCTAAGCTATAAGTTGATTTTTCAATTTCATAGCTTGGGCGGCCATTACGGCTACTGTCTGGACCATTCAGCCCGATTAACCCAGATTGCGCGACATAGGTGCGCTTAGCATCGCTTTCCAGCATGACGAAAGGATCGTCACTGTCTTTATTTTTGTCATGATTGAGTAATTCAACACGAACAATATCACCACCTTTTGGATTGATCCAAAGATGATAAAGGTCAGTTTGTACTGAAATAAGCTGCTGACTTACAGGTGCTGTGGCATCGGTTGTTTGCTGTGCAGGAATATTTGCTTGCGGTACATCAGAAGCTGCTGTAGCCGTTTGGCCATTCGGCAAATCTGCAGATACTTCATGAGAAACAACGGCAGTTTTTTGCTGCGGTGCTGTTTCAGCATTTCCATAATCTTTTTGCCACGCCAAAATGAGCAAATATGCGACGACAAACATGGCCCCGAGAATTGCAAACCTGGCCCATTGTTGCATATCTATTACCCCAAGTGGTTAGAGTGATTTTGGTTCAATAAACGATCACGAAAGGGTACAGTAATGTGATGCGTTTGAGAATCTATTTGCTGAAATGAAATAAAACGAATGACTTTTGGCGGGACTGGATCATAGCCCGAACCACCCCACGGATGACAACGACAAATACGTTTTGTAGCCAGCCACACACCACGAACAGCACCATGCGTA
The DNA here is from genome assembly GCF_020982655.1 of Acinetobacter sp. PW68. NCBI lineage: Bacteria > Pseudomonadati > Pseudomonadota > Gammaproteobacteria > Moraxellales > Moraxellaceae > Acinetobacter > Acinetobacter sp. PW68. The sequence continues at coordinate 2,798,078 of NZ_JAHZSX010000001.1, forward strand.
TGCACTGCTTCCAAAGAATAATGAGAACATGTTGGAATATAGCGACAGCGCGGTCCCAATAAAGGACTAATCGCGATCTGATAGAAACGTATCAACCAATGCAGTAAACGTACCATTGGCCATCTCTACTTTTGTGGGGAGGGAGCTATTTTTGAATGCTTTTTGGCTAGACGTTGTAACTTCTGCCAAGCAAATTGTAATTGCTGATGCAATTCCGCATTAGATACCGTATCTACCCCAACTTTGGGCATTACCACAATATCTAAGTCATTTAATTGCCGTTGGTGTAAGCGAAAACTTTCGCGAGCAAGTCGTTTTACTCGATTTCGTTCGTGTGCACGACGCACTTTCTTTTTTGCAACGACAAGACCCAAACGGCTATTCGGCAGTTCGGAATGTTTTGCAAGAAATAAGAAATGGGGTTGATGCACTTTAAAAAGCGCACCATCAAACACACCTTTATAATCGGCAGCACAGCGTAATCTCAACTCTGTGCTGAAGCCATAAAGTGTTGTCATAACACCCAAGAGTCGATTCAGCGTGACTGTATTAAACAGTTAAGCTGTGACGACCTTTTGCACGACGGCGAGCCAATACTTGACGACCAGCTTTAGTAGCCATACGAGCACGGAAACCATGAACGCGCTTACGCTTTAATTCAGATGGTTGAAATGTACGTTTCATATCGAAACTCCAAAAATGATCTTTCTATAAAGGTCCGCGATTTTAGTGCTCATTGCTTGAGCTGTCAATGAAAAACACGGTTTCTTGCAAAATAAGCCTAAATTTTTCTTTTTAACAAGTTTTCGCTCAATTGACTGGTTGACCATACAAATTAAAGTATACACAAGATAAATGATTGTTTATGCTTGACTAATAAGTTATTAACAGTATTATTCACACAATTATCCACAAGCTCATTCTGTTTAATTTTAAAAATCCTGTTTTGAATTTAAATTTAAACTCAGATTGAATTATCCACAGTTGCAACGGATCTTATAAATAAATTCAAATTTATAAATTTAATTTATTACTATTAGAGACGCATTTTTCTGTTGAAAACTCACTTTTTCTCTTATAAAACAAATTTTTGAATTGTGGATATCTATGTTTCTATGATTTTAATACTTTGCGGATAACTTTGTGCTATATTTTATCCACACCTTGCGGATAAACTTATCCACACCGCGTTTTAAATTTAAATTCAGGTTTGATGATTCCTTTTTTGAGCGATTTTGCTGATTTTGTCATGACAGATGTGGATAACTTGGTTAGAATGGCGACCCGCTCAGGCGGTCGAGAGACGTTTTAAATTTAAAAATGGATTAGATAGGGGTTTCAC